>NZ_CP049860.1:0-2255181 GCF_011301115.1 Erysipelothrix sp. HDW6B
GTAACTTGAATCGTCTCTTTAACACTTAGCGCAATCTCTCGTTCACCATAGCCAGTCATCGGCGGTAATTTTTCACCTTTTTTTAATACATTGTAGACATCATCCGATGACACAAAGTTTTTAATAAATCCTTCACGTGCTCGTTCGAAATCTTCAATGTTTTTCACGTAAATAATCGCACCGTTCGAAAACTCAATTTTATGTGCTTCAATAGCCAACAATCCTTGGTCGTAAAGGTAATTGAAAATTTCTGTGTCTTTGTTCTCGTACGAGTTATAGCTGAGTGCCTTTGTTGTGTAGACATCTTCTGACGGTCCTAGTTTCGAGTTTTCAAATTTGTCTTTGTACTCTGCTTCATAAACACGATCAAAGTTGCTTTCAAACGATTCTGTATTGTTTAAGATTCCAATCAAGGTATCTTTTTGATATATTTTAACGACCTCATGGGGTTTATCACTGGTTGCGACAACATTTTGTGGAATGATTGCTGAGGCAACATCTGTGATTTGATAAGTCTCACTATTTCTCATTTTGGAGTCACTTTGATTGAGCAAATATCCCAAAATAATACTTAGTAGAGCTGCTCCTAAAATAACGGGTAGCTGCTTTTTCAAATCAAACATCCTTTCTATCTACATGTAACAAAGCCGTTGCATGCATTAAGTCGATTCCCCCCAGAATCCCAAATTTCTAAATGTAAGTGAGGTGTCGTTGCAAAACCTGTATCTCCAACTTGACCGAGATACTGTCCAGCTGCAACCGTTTCACCTTGCGATACTGCCGCAGGTCCTGGCATATGCGCATAAAGCGATTGGTAACCATTACCATGGTTGATCCGCACCCAATGACCCCATCCAGATTGATCATATCCTTTACCATTTACAACACCGCGGTCAATTGAGAAGATTGATCCGTAGACACCCCACGGTTGCATATCAACCCCACGGTGTCCGCCGTAACATCCAAATTCACAAATAACACGGCCATCCGCCAACGGCCATCGACCAGTTCCAGCAACACCAATATTTGATACTTTTGGCTCCTCTTTGGTTCCGATTCGCACTTTCCCGCGAACCGCTTCAGTGGTTGTTTTTCGAGATGTTTCGTCGGAACGCTGTTGTTCCCCGTTCACAAATAGAATGTTATAGGAAACATCCGCAATTCCTTCTTGTGCCACCACATCCACAATCTCTGTTCCCTCATCTACTGTTGGATCTTCAACGTATTCGATATCTTCTGGGTAGATTGGTTCAGTCGTTTTCATTTCCTTCGTTACAAGAACGGTAAATGGTGAGTCAAATTTACTGACGTTCAATTCCATACCCTCTTGTAAAATTTGTTGTTCTGATGAAATTTTGTCGCTATTGATGGATACAATTTGTGATGCGGACATCCCATTTTGTGACCCCACCCCAGCAACGGTATCATATTTTTGGACTGTATAATTCTCAAGTTTAGGTTCATAGCCATAGTTTAAGAACGTTAACACCTGGTCTTCATTCATGAGAATATCTTCTTTACTTGCAAGTCCTTTTTCAATTTTTACTGTTTCGTTAATTTCCAGAGATTTTTCGAGCATTCCTGAACTATCGGGAGTTACCGGTTTCTTTTGATTAACAAATGCTTCGTAACCTGCTTCTGTCACAAAGTTTTTTATAAACATTTCCCGCGCAGTGTTAAAGTCTTCTCTATTTTTAACATAGATGACCGCACCGTTTGAGAACGTTACTTTGTTACTTTCAATCGCAAATAAATTCTTCTCGTGAATATAGCCAAAGATTTCTACATCACGGTCTTCGTAAATGTTATAACTCAATTCTTTGGTTTGGTAAATATCATCGATGAAACTCAGTTTTGAATCCGGAAACTCTTCTGCATATTCATTAGCGTAAACGTCATTGAACATGGTATCCAATCGAGATGTATCGCGAATGATTCCGACAAGTTTCCCTGAATGATAAAGTTTTGTAATCTCAACCGGCCGATCATTTACCGCTACAACCTCTTGAGGGAAGTTTGCTTTCGATGTATCAATGACTTGCATAGCTGCTTCAATGCTTTGTTGGTCTGATTGATATTTACCGAGCAATCCAAGAATTACACTCAGTCCTAGTGCAACTCCTATCACAATAAAATTTTTCTTCATCGATCATCACCTACCTTCCTGTTGCTACATCGTAAAATTTAGTTATTGATGCATTGAATTGCATCGTTATATCTGCAAGAGCACCGTTACGGTGTTTACTAATTTTGACCAAAACTTCTTGCAGATCGGGTTTGGGTCCTTTCGGTACATCATCATTCTCTTCGTGCTGTGTATAGTATTCTTCACGATAAAGGAACATTACGATATCCGCATCTTGCTCAATCGAGCCCGACTCACGTAAATCACTCAATTGCGGAATCTTGACTTCCCGTTTTTCCACGTTACGTGATAATTGTGAGAGTGCAATAACCGGAACTTCCATTTCCCTTGCTAATTGCTTCAGACCACGGGATATTTCAGAAACTTCTTGTTGGCGACTATCGGAGTTGCCACGTCCTGTAATCAACTGAATATAGTCAATAACAACCATATCCAAGCCAACTTCTGCTTTTAATTTTCGACACTTCGAGAAAATCTCCGCCATCGTTACCGTCGAACTATCATCGATATAGATATTCGTGTTTGACAGTACGCTTGCGGCCATACTTAAATCATTTGACATCTCATCCGTTAAATTCCCCGATCTTAAAAATTCACTTTTAATCGAAGATTGTGCTGCTAACATACGACTCATTAAGTGTGTGGCTGGCATCTCTAAGGAGAAAACCGCAACACTACCTTTACCGTTATCGTTATGTCTTGCCACATTAAGTGCAAGATTCAATGCAAACGCTGTTTTACCTACCGACGGACGGGCAGCCAAAATAATTAAATCTCCACGTTGAAGTCCGTTTGTAACACGGTTTAAACTTTCAAATCCTGTCTTTAAACCAGTGATACGATCTCTGTTTTCTTGTATTTTTGCCAGATTCGCTAAGAATTCAGCAACAACTTCCTGGCTTGAAAGCATATCTGAAACTTGACGATCTTGCGTAACTTCTAATACACCCTTTTCCGCAAAATCGAGAAGATTCTTAACTTCGGTTGTTGAGTCGAATCCTTGGTCCACGATTAATTGCGCAACACTAATAAGACGTCTAATTTGCGCCTTTTCTTGAACGACATCAACATAATGCTTCAATGTAGCTGGGGCTGCAGCATTCGCTGTTAAATAGAATAGAAAGTCAACGCCACCAATACTATCAAGTTCATGATGATCTCTAAGTCTTGAAATTAATGTCGTTGCATCTAAAAAGTTCCCAGCCTCTATTATGTCTAACATATGACGGAATATTTTTTGATGTTCAGTGTTGTAGAAGTCATCGACTACAAGGTTATGTTCATTAATACGATTGACTGAATCTGGATAAACCAGTAACGTACCAAGAATTGCAACCTCCGCATCATGACTGTACGGTAATTGACGCATGGATTATTCTTCCCCTATTAGTCGAACTTTGATTTCACCTGTTACATGATCGAAGATTGTTGCCGTAATACGGTTCATACCTAAATGGGATACGGGACCATTAGGTTTGAATTTACGTTTATCCACACGGATATCGTAGTCTTTACGCAATGCTTCTTCTACATGTTTTGTCGATACCGAACCAAATGTACGACCACCTTTTCCAACTTTAACTGTAAACTCTAATGTAATATCTTCTAAACGTTTTGCTATTTCTTTTGCCTTTTCAACTTCAATTGCATGTTCCTCGGCGCGAGCATCTTTTTGATCTTTGAGAACTTCACGACTTCCACCACTTGCGATAACCGCTAATTTCCCAGGAAATAAAAAGTTACGTGCGTAGCCATCCGCTACCTCTACAATTTCGTCTTTTTTTCCTAATTTTTTTACATCTTTTAATAGTATTACTTTCATATTAGTCACGTTCCTCTCTTACTGTTTTAATCGCTTCTTGTAAAGCTTCAACGATTTCATTCATTGACTGATTTCGAATTACGGTAGCAGCACCTGTAAAGTGTCCACCACCACCTAATTTCTCCATCACAACCTGGACATTGAGTTCCCCTTTAGAGCGCGCTGAGATTGCAATCGATTCTTCATCGACTGATGCAATCACAAAGGATGCCTCTACTTCCCTTACAGATAAAATTTCATCTGCTGCTTGCGAAAGCATTGTTCGTTGTAATATTCCATGTTTATATGCTGCGATAACGTAATCATCATAGAGTTTACTTGTCGCAAGAATTTTTGTTTTCGTTTCAAAGTCACCATAATCATCACGAAGCATATTTTCAACTTCTGCTAGATCAGCACCATATTTGCGCAATTCCGCTGCCGCTTGGAATGTTCGACTTCCACTGCGGTGTCTGAATCGGTTAGTGTCAATAATCATTCCTGTATACATATATGTTGCAACTAACTTACTAATCACAACATTTTTACGATGGTACGGGAAGAGTTCAATGATTAATTCGCTCGCTGATGACGCCGATGACTCAATATAGGTAAGGAGCGGTTTAAATTTAAATTCTCCAGTTCGACGATGATGATCGATAACAGCAATCCGTTTTGCCATTCCGATAATATCTAAGAATTGTGTCTGCTCAAGACTATGGTGGTCAACCATGATCACTAATGTCTTGTCTGTAATTATACTGAGTGCTTGTGAATGACTTATGAAATTATGATTTTTTTCAAATTCTTCACGATTTTTTCGTATTGCATCGGATAGATCTGCTTCGATATCATCTGGATTCAGGACTATCGAAGCACGTTTGCCATAAACTTCTGCAATCGCCGCTACCCCTAGTGCACTCCCAAAGCAATCGAAATCCATCATCCTATGCCCAACAATGAGGACTTCTGTCGAATTATTGATGACATCTCCGAGATTTTGGGCCATGACACGAACACGCACCTTACTTCGTTTTTCAACCGCTTCAGTTGACCCACCGAAGTATGTCATTTCCCCATCTTTAGTGTTAATAACGACTTGATCTCCACCACGGCCTTGAGCAAGTTCAAGAGCACGGTTCGACATGTCTTCTAACTCTCTAAAACTCTCAGCTTGGCGAGCAAACGCCAATGATAATGTTATACTTGCATCCATCTTTGCCGCTTCTTTTCGAATTTCATGGAGGATTGTAAATCGTTCTTGGGTAATTTCTTGTAAAATCTCTTCATTTAGCACGAGAAGATAACGGTCTGATCGAATACGTCGGATATACATTTTATGACGATCCGCCCAACGTACAACCGCTTGCCGAATATTCATATCAATTAACGCGATAACTTGTTCTTCTTCATACTGTGTCGTTTCTTCATAGTTATCTAAATATGCAATTCCTAAAACAACGGAATTGTTACGGTTATTCCGTTCCAACTCAGTAAGTCGTGAAACATCTTTAAAAAATATGATATTGTCATTATTTCTAATGGTCGCCTCATATTCTTTATTTTTAATTGTTAATCGCACAAATTTTTCTTTACCATTAATCAACTTCATAACTTCAGGGTATGCAGTTCGAATGTTCTTTCCAATATCCGATTCTTCAAAATTTTCACTCACCCATGTTATGGTTCCATCATCTGTAATCGTGACGACTGAAATTTTCCCGTACTCAAACGCATCTTGTGCCTCATATCCTAATAAGTCGGATACTTTGAGAACACGACTTTGGGTGCTGCTTACAGTTGTGTAAAACATTACACCAATGATAATAAGATTTACGAGAATAATGATATACTGCAAGATATAGAGATTATCTGGAAATGCTAATTGAAAGACAACGATTAGTGCTACTTCCACAAACGCAATAATCAAGAGCTGCGTTTTAAGCGTTTCGAATTTTTTTATCATAAAATTCCCCCTAAGGTTTCGTATATAATTTTATCACAAATAGGACTTTCTGACTATTGACTCATTTTTTAAAGCGTCGTTGCATCACATTAATAAGGACTGTCGAGCTTGTTTTGATAATGAAGGTTTCCATGAGAATCAATATTAAGATTCCTATAATAATTATTATATGGTAAATCGCGGGATTCGCAATGTACGGCATCATAGTTTGTGTTGCCGAATACGCAAGTGAATACTCAAATCCAAAAAATGCACCGAACTGGGTAATCATCAAAACGTAAACGGGTATTGCGGATACCACCAAAAGCGCATAGGTTTGCTTCATTTTGAGGTTTTTGGAATTTGCAAAAATACACACAAGCCCAATAAGACCATACCCTGTCATAAGAAGAACTGTAGGTAAATATCCGGTGAAAATGAGCGCCGATACAACGCATGCAATATACACTGGGAAACTCGATTTAAGTCCAAAATAGAACCCATACACAATGAGTGGAACGGGTAAAAAAGACATAAATACGCCCACAGTTGCACGATCAAAAAGCATTACAAGTGTTGTAAGTGCTACAGTCATTGCACCGGTTGTTAGATGTTTTGTAGTTTTCATAAGTACACCCCTTTATATAAAAAACCTCTCACTTGCGTGAGAGGATTCATATGTATCTTAGTTGTCTGATACGTATGGTAATAAAGCCATTTGGCGTGCACGTTTAATAGCTGTTGCTAATGGACGTTGGAATTTAGCTTTTGTTCCTGTTACACGTCTTGGAATAATTTTACCGTTTGCTGAAATAAAGCGTTTTAAGAGTTCCACATCTTTGTAATCGATTGTATCGATGTTATTTTTTGTAAAGTAGCAAACTTTACGACGTGGTCCACGGAATTTTTTGAATGACATAGTCTAGCTCCTTTCTGGTTAGAATGGAAGATCGTCACTAGTAATATCTAGAACTGGTTCATCATCCATTGAGAATGATGGTTCCGGATCAGCTTGATATGCAGGTGTAGATTGTGCACCTGATGACTGATACGGTTGAGTTTGTTGCTCACGCTCTTGACGTTGTGTACGTGATTCCAATGAATTAACACTTTCAGCATTAATTTCTTGTACATATACACGTTTACCAGTAGCATCTTCATACGATCTCGATTGAATTGAACCTTCGACACTAATTAAAGCACCTTTTGTAAGGTAGTTTGAGATAAAGTCAGCTGTTTGATTCCACGCGACACAGTTAATAAAGTCAGCTTGCTCTTGTTGAGAAAAGCGACGGTTTACTGCGACAGTGAATGAAACAACGGATTTACCTGTTTGTGTTTTACGAAGTTCTGGGTCTCGAGTCAAACGACCCACTAATATTGCGCGGTTAATCATAGTTAAATCACTCCTTTAGATTAGTCTTCTAAACGAACAATCATATGACGTAATACATCTTTATTGATACGTGTTAAACGATTGAATTCGTTTATTGCTGTGTCTTCTGATGTAAATGTAGTAACAACATAGTAACCTTTTTTAAAGTCTTCGATTTCGTATGCTAGCTCACGTAATCCCCACTCATTGACGTTATCAAGAGTTGCCCCGTTATCTGTTAAGATTGCATGTGACTTTTCAATCACTGCAGTACGTGCTTCTTCGTCTAATGAAGGTTTTACGATGTACATTAATTCATATTTACGCATGTGTACACCTCCTTTTGGTCTATGGCTCATAATGAGCAAGGATAATTGCGTTTATCCGTTTATTCATTATAGCAAATGAATCCTTGCGTGTAAATACATTCCATCAATGTTAAATACGCAAGGATTCATTCTTTTCCTAATTATTAATTATTGTTTTTTAAAATAAAGCGTGCGTTACGAACATCTCCGTGTTCTACCGCAATTTTCACTTCACTTACAGCACGGACAACGGACGCATCATCTGTAAATTCATGATCAATATTACGCGCTTTATTATAGCAGTTAATGATAAATGATGTATTAAATGCTTGTGGTGTTTGAGACACCATGAGTGTTGATGTATCTACCGTTTCCACGATGTATCCATTCACGACTCTATGTACTGCAGCACGTGGTTCAATCGCAAGGACACATGCCTTTTCGGTTCCCATTCGATGAATAAGTTTATCAATCAGACTTTGGGTTAACCACGGACGAACACCATCATGAATCAAGACAACATCTTCCGAAATCGCCATCAACCCAATTTTCACACTATCGGTACGTGTTTTTCCACCTTTAACGTAGACAATCTTACCACTGCCTGTAGTTTGCACAAATTTTTGCATATCTGCTGCGCTTGTAACGATTACAATTTGACGGCAATTTTCATCACGTTGGAAAATTGATATGGTTTTTCCGAGAACACTTTTGGAGTCATCAAATGATGCAATTGCCTTTTCATAGCTTTCACCCTCTGCAGCACCCTTACCTGCCGCAACTAACAGTACTGAATAATTCATAATACACCTCTTATTTCCCTTTGAGTTATTCTAACATATTGTATTTACGAGATAAAGTTTATCGGGTAATTTCGTAGAAAAACCCGAAAACTCGGGTTTTAGTTCTTTTATCGCTTTACATAGGAGCATAACTAATTGTTCATTATCTCAACTAAGAGAATGAAATTTCATTAAATCAAGCACATTACGGTCAGGCAGCATTCGTTCAACAACTTTATCAGCGATTTCTTTTTGTGACTTGAAGTGATGGTAAAACGCACCTTTAGTCAAGCCATCTAATGGGTCCATAATGTCTTGTACTCGAGTTGTCTCAAACCCTCGACTCGTAAACTGCTTGACTGCACTATCAAGAATCAAAGCTTTAACCTCTTTCGCCGTGTATTTTTTCATTGTCCGCCCTCAAAGATTCTTCCGGTATTTTTTATTTTATACCCGTTTGTTGACTCGCTGAGTAACGACAAAAAATCCATAACACGTAATTGTTATGGATTAAGTAAAATACATTTTATCTGTTTTTCATATGTGGGAATAAGAGTACATCGCGAATGCTTGCACTATCTGTGAGTAGCATAATAAGTCGATCTAAACCAATTCCAATTCCACCTGTTGGCGGCATTCCATATTCAAGTGCCTCAACAAAATCGGTATCCATGTCCGTTGCTTCATCATTCCCAAGGTCTTTTTCTTTAAGTTGATTCTCAAAACGCTCACGTTGATCAATAGGATCATTAAGTTCGCTAAATGCATTTGCATATTCACGCGCGTCGACGAAGAATTCAAAACGATCTGTAAAACGAGGGTCCGCTGCATTTTTCTTCGCTAGTGGGGAAACCTCAACAGGGTGACCATAAACAAATGTCGGTTGAACAATTGTTTCTTCACAGAATGTTTCAAAAAATTCATTCACAACATGACCGAATGTTTGTTGGTGTTTAGCAATATGAAGTCCATGTGCTTTTGCAATCTCAAGTGCTTCAGCATCTGATTTGACATCAAAGAAATTAACACCTTTAACTTCATTAATTAATTCTGCCATATGAACACGTCGGTAAGGTCCTTTCAAGGAGATATCTTTTCCTTGATAGTGAATTTCCGTTGTTCCCAAGACATTGTCAGCTAGATATAGCATTAAGTCTTCTGTCAAATCCATCATATCATTCATATCAGCGTATGCTACATATGCTTCAACAGTTGTGAACTCTGGGTTATGTTTCGGACTCATTCCTTCGTTACGGAATAGTCGACCAATTTCGTAGACTCCTTCCATTCCACCAACGATTAATCGCTTCAATGGTAACTCCGTAGCGATTCGTAGATAGAAATCCATATCTAGCGTATTGTGATGCGTTACGAAAGGACGTGCAGCTGCTCCTGAAAGTATCGGTGTTAGCACAGGTGTTTCAACTTCCGCTAATCCACGATCATCAAAGAAATTACGGATTGCTCGCATAATTTTAGGACGCATAAATGCTGTGTTTCGTGACTCTTCATTCATAATGAGGTCTAGATAACGACGACGGTAACGTTCTTCAATATCTTGCAATCCATGGAATTTATCTGGTAATGGACGTAGTGCTTTTGTTAAGTGGACTACATTTGTTGCCTTTACGGATAATTCTCCATGGTTTGTACGGAAAATAATACCTTCGACGCCAATGATATCACCTAGATCTAAATCTTGGAAATATTCAAATTGTTCATCACCTACTGTATCTTTACGGATATACACTTGGATTTGCCCATCACGGTCTTGAAGATGGATGAATCCAGCTTTCCCCATGAGTCGTTTGGTCATGACGCGCCCAGCGACAGATGTAGTTACAGCTAATTCTGCGAGTTCTTCTTTTGATTTCAGGTCGTATGCATCCAAGATTTCTTTTGAGCGTTCCTTCGGTTTGAAACCACTTGCGTAAGGGTCAATTCCCTTTTCGCGTAAGGCTTCCATTTTTTCTCGACGAACAAGTTCTTGTTCTGTTAATTCATGCGACATAATTTCACTCTTCTTCCTTGTTATTAATTTATCACTTACTATTCTATCAAATTCTTTGATTTAATTCACCTTATATCGTTTCTTAGATATTTTTTACCGAATATGCAAAGAGCGAACGCAGCGCGTTCACTCATTTAACTACGTTCTTAGCTTCGTTCATTGATAATTGATTGAAGCTCGTTTTCTTCGAAATGATATTCTTCATTGCAATAATGACACTTCAGTGTAGCCCCTTTATCTTCCTCGATAATTTCAGTTAAATCATCACTCGACAATGTGCGCAGCACATCAAGCATTTGCTCACGATTGCATCCGCAGTAATATTGAACATCTTGGCTCCCTAAGATAACACTATCTTCAAAAAGGGATGTTGCAACATCTATTGCCTCTTTATCAATCATAATATTGGAAACTGGTGGCAACTGTGAAAACACAGTTTCGATAGCCACAATATCTTCTTCTGTTGCCTCTGGTAGAACTTGAATTAAAATCCCGCCCGCAGACATAATGCTGAGGTCTTCATTTACCAATACCCCAACGGATAAAGCTGATGGAATTTGCTCACTTTGAGCATAGTAATATGCAAAGTCTTCGCCGATTTCACCAGTGCGAAGTTCTACTTGGGAACTAAACGTTGCTGAGTTTCCGGACTTATAAGTGACATGAAGTGACCCTTGTCCTACAATGCCTCCGACATCAAGTTTTCCAGTTGCTTCATTTACCTGATGTGCATGAGGGTTTGAAACCAATCCACGTACATTTCCTGCATTATCTGCATTAACGAGAATATGGTTAAGAACACCATTACTTTTGATTTCCGTGACAATTTTTTCGTTGTCACTTTTTAAGGTTGATCCCATAATTATAGCAACACTCATAACCCGACCTAATGCGGCGGATGCTGCTGGATAGGTATCATGAATTACTCTTGCTTTTTCTACTGCGTTTGTTGTTTTAGTCACAAAGAACCGAACACGGCCACCACGTGCGAGCCCTCGTACGATTTGATCTGTCATATTTATCTCCTATTTGGTTTAAAATGCCCCATCGAAATGGGGCATTGATTATGCTTCTACTATTTCTACTTCTACGGGTTCATTCCCCACATCATTTGCATCGCGTCCTTCAACAATATTGTTGATTTGTTCTGCAGTAATTGTTTCAAATTCAAGAAGAGCAGCAACAATGCGTTCCATTAATGGGCGTTGTGCCTCAATAATAACTCTTGCTTCTTCTTTAGCTTCGTCAATAATGCGACGTACTTCTTTATCAATCTCAAAGGCAATTTCGCCAGAGTAGCTTGAACGTGATGAATAATCACGACCTAAGAAGACGTTGTCGCCTTGGCCATCATCATATTGAATAGGTCCTAAATTACTCATTCCATATGTTGTAACCATTGCACGAGCTATACGTGTAGCACGTTGAATATCACTATATGCACCCGTTGAAATTTCATCAAAGAATACTTCTTCAGCAACACGTCCACCAAGTAATCCAGTAATCTTAGCTTTAAGATCTGTTGCGCTTTGTGTAAATGTTTCTTCTTCTGGCGTCATTAAGTTATATCCACCAGCTTCTCCACGAGGGATAATTGTAACTTTCTGAACTTTATCAGCTGCAGCGAGTTTCAATCCAATAATAGCATGTCCTGTTTCATGGACTGCGACCATATGACGTTCTTTTTCGCCATACTTACGTGATTTTTTAGCTGGACCCATCATGACTCGGTCAATCGCCTCATCAAGTAGCTCCATTGTAATTTTAGGTTGTTTCTCTCGAACTGCAAGAATTGCTGCTTCGTTGAGAACGTTTTCTAAGTCAGCACCTGAGAATCCAGGTGTACGACGCGCAATATTCTCAAGCTCGACATCTTGTGCTAGTTGTTTATTCCGGGCATGAACGCCAAGAATAGCTGTACGGCCTTTAACGTCCGGCAACCCAACAGTAATTGTTCGGTCAAAACGTCCTGGTCGTAGTAAGGCAGGATCAAGAACGTCAGAACGGTTCGTAGCTGCAAGAATAACAACACCTGAATTTTCTTCAATTCCGTCCATCTCAACAAGCATTTGGTTCAGTGTTTGTTCACGTTCATCATGACCACCACCAAGGCCGGCACCACGTTGGCGACCAACAGCATCAATTTCATCAATGAAGATGACACTTGGTGCATTTTTCTTAGCTTCTTTAAACATATCACGAACACGACTTGCACCGACCCCAACAAACATCTCAACAAAGTCAGAACCTGAGATTGCAAAGAATGGTACATCAGCTTCACCAGCCGCTGCCTTAGCAAGTAATGTTTTACCAGTTCCCGGAGGGCCAACTAATAACATACCTTTAGGAATTCGGGCACCCATTTCTTCATATTTTTTAGGGTTTTTCAAGTAGTCAATTAACTCTTTCATTTCTTCTTTTTCTTCGTCAGCACCCGCAACATCCTTAAATCGAACTTTTACGTTTGATTGGATTTTTGCACGTGATTTACTAAATTCGAAGGCTTTGTTATTTCCGCCGCCTCCCATTTTGGAGAAGATAAAGACCATACCACCAATAAGTAGTACATAAGGTAAAACTACAACTAGAAGGTCACTAAAGAGGTTTGATTCCGTAATGTCTGGATATGTAACCTTTGGATCTTCTGCTTCGATAATTTTCTGTAATTCATTAACATTTTGTTCTGTACGTGGGAAGCGTGTTTCAAACGTCTTCGTACGTCCATTCTCATCTTTATACTTACCATTAATATCGATAACAAACTGACGAACTGTCATTGATGAATCTGTTACGGTATTTTTTTCGATTACATCGTAGAATTCAGCATTTGAAATCGGTGCAGATCCTTGAAATGTGAAAAATCTTATAAGCATAATTGCCATAAACAATGTAATTAATGTCAGAATAATATTATTTTTATTATTTTTTTTCAATCTGTCCACTCCTCTTACTGATAGACTTCATCCTTAAGGATTCCAATGTAAGGTAATTGTCTATATTTTTCGTTAAAGTCTAAGCCAAAACCGATTACAAATTCATTAGGGATTTCAAATCCGATGAAGTCCGCGTAAACATCTACCTCACGACGTGAAGGCTTGTCGAGTAATGAAATTACTTTGACGTCATTAGCCCCTTTGTTTTTAAGTAATTGAATAATCGCTTTAATTGTATGTCCTGTATCGACTATGTCTTCGACCAAAAGAATATTCACGCCCTTAATTGAGCGATCTAAATCTTTTAAAATCTTAATATCGCGTGATGATTCAGTTCCTGCATAACTTGACACATCCATGAAATCATATTCCATGTCTAAATCCACATGGTTAATGAGTCTTGCCAAGAAAGGTACTGATCCTTTTAGTAGTGCAACAAGTACAATTGGTTCTTGTGCATCTTTGTAGTGGTCAGTGACTATTTGGCCCATTTCCACACATTTTTCATTGATTTGTTCTTCACTAATTAATATTTCTTTTACGTCCTTATGCATCCTAAAAACTATCCTCCTGCGATAACTATAATTCTATCACAAAAATATTGTTATTGTTAGCGTAATGATGAACATCACAACCCAATCCCACGACAAATACAATATGTTTCGCTGAATTTTCAATTACAAGCCATTTTTTTCGCTGAAATCGCGGAATTTTACGATCTATGAAGAATCGATTGAGTTTTTTGGTGCCATATTTCATCATTATTTCATCTTCTGGCAATGCATAACGCACTGTTATGGGAAAATCATCATCTTTCAAGCACACTGCTTCAACGCGTTCTCCGGACTTTGATATCTTAAATTTATCATAGGCCTTAAACTCAAGTTTATCGATTTGAATTTTGTATTCTTCATTGGGACTCACATTCATATATCCATAACTAACTGACAATTCTAAGTTGTCAAAAGTTGCTTCATAGGTCCCTTTTTCGATACCTTGCAATATTGCACCAACATGTTTTTTACTCATCGCATGGACATCAACACCTTGAGCATTTAGCCAATAGCGTAATACATCTTCAGGATATTGATGTTCCAAAATTTGGGCCGTATCAATCGTACTTCCCAACGCCATTACTGTTTCCTTAAGTTTCTCTTGTTTATCATTATTTAAAGAGCGCTCATAATTGAGCTCTTCAATTAAACTGCTCCACTGTATCGCATCACTTTGTTGTAGATTTTTTCGAACACGATTTCGAGTATATGTATCCTCAAAATTACTTTCATCAATTCCATACTTTATTGAGTTTTGTGATGCATATGCTAAAATGTCATTTTTACGCCATGATAAGAGTGGGCGCCATACATAGACTCCCAAAACAACAGCATTTTGAGCAAGCCCGACAAAAGCACTTTTCATGTTCCGGGATTTCTGCATTACATATGTCTCGACATCATCGTCAAGATGATGACCAACTACAACTCCGTTCGCATTATACTTACTTACAAGCATTTTAAAGAACGCATAGCGAAAGACTCGTGCATTATGTTGAAAATTATTATTATCATTCGAATCATCGCTGTAATTTATTGTTTCAAAGGGAATACCGTATGTCTCACAGTATTCCGCCACAATTTCTTCGTCACGATCGCTTGTTAGTCGTTTCTTGTAGTTGACATGTGCAACCACTAATTTATATTTTTTAGTTCTCAGTGTATCTAATAAAACCATTGAGTCTGGGCCACCTGAAACAGCCACTATCCATTGTTTCTTTTTATCCATGCTCCTCACCCATGTATTATTCTATCATATGTGGTCCAAAGATTATTTCCTTTACACATGTACGTATTTTATCAAAAATAGGACCTTTTGGACAAATATGACCATTAATTGATATTATCCTACCTGAATTAATAAACTTACAATCGTTCAAAAATAACACCGAAGGTTTATTTAAGCCTTCAACCTTACCAATATAATACAAGTGACCTTTGGTAGGATCATGTTTGTTAACGGCTTGACTGATTGTATTAGTGTTGGATGTCATTGGAACTACAAGTAATTTATGATTGTATGTTGCAATCACAAGTCCAAAATGTTGATAGCCTGCTTCATTGATATATGCTTGTCCATAATCGATATAACAAATATCGCCGATATTAACATCGATACCTAGAGATGTGGATGACCAAAATTTCATGCGCTTGAACCGATTGTATCCACTGACACATTCTCGGTTCTGTTGTGATAATGGCATACTTAATATAAACGCTTCATATTCCTTGAGATATTCTTGAATTAATTCATCGGTAGGTGCCTCCCGACATTCAAGATGTTTCGTTAGCGACTCTTTGTATTTCATAGTGTTTTTCAACCTCCTACCTGTAAATTACGATATTTTTCTTAATAATCCTAACACTTTTCGTAAAAAACGTTGTTTTTCGTCGTTTTTTTACCACTTATACATAAAACACGAAAAAAACAGGCTTTATTGTGAATCACAATAAAGCCTGTCTATCTTTGATTTTCTTTTAATTAAAGACCCATTGCTTCAAGGTTTTCAAGCATAATACCTGTTCCCTCAGCAACACAAGTCAACGCATTTTCTGCAACATATACCGGAATACTTAATTCATGTGAGATTAGTGAATCCAATCCATGAAGTAAAGCACCACCACCTGTCAACACAATACCGCGTGTCACGATATCAGCTGATAATTCAGGAGGCGTTTGCTCGAGCACTGTACGGCAAGCACGCACAATGTCCTGAAGACTTTCATGCATCGCATTTGCTGTTTCATCTGCGCGTAGCGTAATTGTATTTGGAAGTCCTGTGACTAAGTCACGACCACTCACTGCAAACGTTTTTGTTTCCATTGTGTCCACAGCTTCAACACTCGCTGCTCCAATATGGGTTTTGATTTCCTCAGCAGTACGATCACCGATCAAGAGTTTATATGTATCTTTAACATACTTGATAATATCGTGATCCAAACGGTCACCCGCAACTTTTAATGAAGTGCTTGTAACGATTTCACCTAATGATAGAATTGCAACGTCTGTTGTTCCTCCACCTATGTCAAGAACCATTGAACCTGTAGGCTTCGAAATGTCCAAGTTTGCACCAATAGCTGCAACTTTAGGCTCTTCTTCGATATAAACACGTTTTGCCCCTGCACGGTATGCAGCATCACTAATCGCTTTACGCTCTACTGACGTAATGTTTGATGGGCAGCAAATAAGGATTGTAGGGCGTGAAAATACGCCTTTTAGTTTTAATTTACGAACAAAATATTGAAGCATCATTTCTGTCACTTCAAAGTCAGCGATAACACCATCTTTTAATGGACGAATTGCAAGAACACGTCCTGGTGTACGTCCTAGCATATCTTTAGCCGACTGGCCAACTGCTAGGCATTTTTTTGTATTTGCGTCAATAGATACTACTGATGGTTCGTCAAGAACTACGCCCTCACCTTTAACATAGATGAGGATGTTTGCAGTACCCAAGTCAATTCCAACTGCTTTTGAAAACATAAGTATTCCTCCGGTATTTTTTTATATGAGATAGTTAGTTGATAATCCGAGTAAAAACTGTGCTACGGCATATCCTAATGCCAATGCCAATAGAATATAGAGCACTTGCATATGCATTTCTTTTCCCTTACGGGTAAACTTACGAAAATCCACACCGTATAATGCGTACGCTGATATAAAGAAAGACATTAAATATAGTATTATTCTTGGATAATCACTCATTTTCTTCACCTATATTACTATACCAAATGTCATCATTAATTTCCAATATTTCCTTTTATTATCATGAACTTCACACACATACCCTTAATCCATTAAATCTACGGTTCTTTTTCGCATATATAATGTTGTTAGTGGTGTGGATAAAATGATTGCTGTTACGCCAGTTACAAAGATTAAATTTCCGTATGGCATCCCCATCGCAAGGGGAACCGAAGCCAATGCCGCTTGTACTGTAGCTTTGGGTAAATAAGCGATAGAGATATATCTTTTTTCACTTGCATTAAAACCGCCATCTTTAATCGACAACCTAATTCCAACAATTCGCGCCATAATACCTATTGATAAAATCACAAGGATTAGCCCTAAGTTTTCTGCAGCAAATGTCTCAATAGAAATCATCGAACCTACAACTGAAAATAGTAATATTTCGGCGATAATCCATAATGATCCTGCATCTTTTTGAACCTGTAATGTATCTTGTTGTTCACTCAATGTTATTCCAAATGTCATAACACTGATAAGCGCCGATACTGGCAACAACAAATCGCTATAGCCAAGTAGCAACGCAATTAATGTAATCAAAATCGTCTGTTTTGGTCGTATGATTTTCGCAACTACGATACCAAGCAAACCACCCAAGATAATCTCGATTGGAATCATGATTAGTGTTTGTAGAATTTCATTCGATTGTGTTGCCATACCAGAGAAGATCGAGAAGATGGTTATTGCCGCAATATCATCAAGGGATGCTGCACTCATAATCATAGTCGGAATGTGTTTCTTGGTTCCGATATTTCGTTGTTGGAGCCAAATCATCATTGGGATTACAACCGCAGGCGACACAGCTCCTAACATAAATCCCATCATTCCTGCTTCTGCTACACTCATTTGTGTTAACAATAATGCCATTACCAACACAGCAAACCCTTCAAATAATGCTGGAACAAAACTTAAGAGTGTCGTTTCTTTTCCAACTTGCTTCAATGCGCTTAAATTAATACCCAATCCCGATCGTAGCAGAACCAGTACCAAAGCTACATGACGTATATAATCACCATACGGTAATGTCGTAAAGTATGATAAAACAAATCCTACTAGCATATAGAATAATAACTGAGGGATTTCGAGTTTCATTGCTATCTTTCTTAGTAATAGACCAATTCCAATTGCGAGTACGTAAGCCATTTTTAGTTCCTCCATAAAAAAAACTCCTACAAGTCAAAAAGACTTGTAGGAGTCATCAGCAATTTCTTGCGGTTTGGGCGAACTCCATCGCCGTTTCATTTATTTTATCAAGTTATTTCATGCTGTGCAAGTTCAAATAGCAGATTTAATAAATGATTGTAAGTTTGGAGTTTGTTTGTATTTTGGGGAAGCTTGTTTATCCTTTTCAAGCAGTGTCTTTTCAAAATCGATATCGTTTACAGCTGCAATTGCTATCGCATAATGAACGACGTCTACAAGTTCTTCTGCAAGTGAACTTTCGCCATCATCATGTTTTCTTCCCGTTTTTTTATTTATTGCTTCTGCAACTTCGCCTATTTCTTCGACCAACTTCATAAAGAGTGCTTGTGTGTGGATAGCATCTTCGTACTTTTGTTTAAGGTAGTTTTGATAGTCATGAATACTTACACTTTCCTTCATCATATCTTTACCCTTCGCGTTTCATAAGAACTTCCATAAATGTTTGAAGTTTCTTCGCATCAACGCCTTCATAATCTCCGGATTGATCGTATCGGTATGATACTTTTGAGCTCGATGTTGTTGGGTCATTAAACCACCCTTTGAATGATGAATGAACTTGGGTAGCTTTTGTTTCATCAAGAATCTCATTGATATTTTCTGCATTCACTCCCGCACCAACACAAATTTCAATTTGCGTACCGTAGTTTTCTTGCAGCATTTTCAACGTTGGAATCCCCTCATCCGCTGTTGTTTCTAATCCACTTGTCAGCACCCGATCAATGCCGCACCGAATCAATGCTTCAATTGCTGCTTGTGCATCAGGGGTTCGATCAAACGCACGATGATAGATTGCTTCGATACCGTGTTCATGCGCAAGATCGACAAATACTTTAGTCCAAATTTCATCTATTGTATTGTCGGCATTTAGAAAACCAAATACAATCCCATCTGTTCCATACTCAATAAGTATTTTCGCATCTTCAAACATCGTTTTCATTTCAACATCAGTGTAATGAAAACCACCAGCACGTGCGCGAACCATTGTGATAATTGGAATTGCGACATGCTTTTTTGCTTCGGTTAGTGTCGCTACACTTGGCGTCAATCCCCCAAGAAACAATGCATTATTTAACTCGATGCGATCGGCACCTTGTGCTTGAGCAACGATACAGTCTTGTACCGATCCTGCACACACTTCAACTTTAATCTTCATTATAAATCCCTCTATGTACTTTCTACTATACCGCTAAGCATCAAAAGCGAACGGGTATAAATCTCCATATTACGGCGTAGCAACTCTCGTGTATCTTTTGTATCCATATACTCGCTACGTCGAATTAATCTTGGTCCAAAACCCACAGTATTCTGAATCAAAGATGCGTAGGTTAACATGTCGGCTTTTCTCGGTTCGATACGTTCGCCAGTAACCTGAGCATAACTCTGTGTTAGTGGTTCGATATAATGGCTATGCATGGACTCCACAACGTGCTGTGGCATCGAATGAAATGTATATACTTGATTTTCTAACATGTTTGTTTCAATGAATACTTTAAGATCATTACTCTTAATTGTTTCCGGATACGAAATTTCGACATTCATGTGGTCTTTCGCCTCATAAATCTTCGTAATGTTAATGCCATAAATTGGTACATCCGTTTCCAAACTCTTATGATTTCGCATCGTTAGATCTAAGATCTCCCTTATTGATCCAGTATCTTGGTGATTCGTGGATTCTTTCGAGTGTTTGCTTTGAATCCTTATCTTGGCTTGTTGGTACGTTGGATATGTAACACACCACGTTGATGTCGGTGTCCATCCAAATAACGGTACAACCTCAAGTCTGAGATAGTCTTTAATATGTTCAAATTCACCATCTTTATCTATCGTAAAAATAATCCGCACAGGCACGTCAAACGTTATTTTAAGTTGCTTGAGTGCATAGAGCGAAAAAAGATTTGTTATCATGGCACTCGTATTATCAGTAAATGTTGGCAATGAGTTCGTTACATGATTTACAGTTTTGGCATTCGTGCCAACATTCCCGAATATTCCAATGTAATCATCCGATTCAGCACCTTCGCCGTATTGAATATACCCTACCCCTTTGGTCACATTTTTGATTATAAAACCAAGTTCTGCTGCTTTGTCCAAAATGTATGCAAGCGTTGCATATGAGGCAGCTTCTTTTGAAGATACTGATAGATTTTCACTGTTAATGGTCTGAATCATTTCTACTGTTTTAACTAACTCAGAAATCAGACTATCCAAGGTAACTTCTAGTTCTATTATTTCCATCGTGATTTCCTCACTATTCCGTAAATTTTCTTAGTCTCTTACAACGCCCATTGCAACAGCTTTCTCAGCTACCGCTTTGGCAACCACATCCGCAACATCCGCATCTAAGATATACGGAAGAATATTTGTATCTGTTAGCTCATTTTTGGGAATCATCGACGCAATACCATAGGCAGCTGCAATCTTCATCTCTTCGTTAATTTCCGTTGCCCTAGCTTGAAGGGCACCTTGGAAGATACCTGGGAAAGCCAATACATTATTCACTTGATTGGGATAATCAGAACGTCCTGTTCCAGCGATTCGGGCTCCCGCCGCAATCGCATCATCATATGATATTTCCGGCACCGGATTTGCCATTGCAAAAACTACAGCATCAGATGCCATCACGCGAACATCTTCTTGAGTCAGAACACCTGCAGTAGACACTCCAATGAAAATGTCAGCATTTTGCATCAAGTCATGCAATGTCGTTTCATCAGTGATGGGTTTAATATAGTTGCATATTTCCTGAACAACTGGATCGTAGAATTTCGCACGTCGATTATCCACAGGTCCATCAATATTATAGGCATGAATATTACTTAAACCATAACGATGGAGCATTCGAATAACCGAACTTCCGGCAGCACCTGTTCCTGAAACGACAACTTTAGCCGTTTTCAAATCTTTATCAATAAGTTTAAATGCATTCATTAATGCCGCTAAAACCACAATTGCGGTTCCGTGCTGATCATCATGAAAGACAGGAATATTCAATCGTCGTTGAAGTTCTTGTTCAATATACACGCATTCTGGTGCCTTAATGTCCTCCAAATTTATGCCACCAAAAGTTGGCGCTAAAATTTCAACGGTTCGAATCAGTTCATCTGGATCTTTAGTATCCAGTACAAGTGGAACCGACCCAACATTCGAGAACGCTCTAAATAGCATGGATTTCCCTTCGATAACCGGAAGGGCAGCATTCGGACCAACATCTCCTAAACCGAGAACTGCAGTACCATTACTTACCATAGCAATCGTATTTTGTTTCCATGTATAGTCATATACTGTCTCTGGGTTCTTTTGGATTTCCCGCGTTGGTTCCGCTGCTCCTGGAGAATACAACAATCCAAATATTTCACGAGAGTCAATTGGCATCTTATTCGAAATTTCAACTTTACCTTGCAAATCTTTATGAATCTTCAATGCTTTTTCTTTAAGTGTCATATTACCACTCCGTTCTATACGCTAATCTTATCACTTTCTCCAGTTTGATAATTGCGTTTCTTTCGTTTTTCAAGAATCGGTCACAATCCAGCAGCTCGTTTTTTCGTACTTCATCTAAGAATGTTTCATGGAAACACTTAATTCCACATCGTATTGTTTCTTTTATTCGGTATAATTAAGTTATATAGAGAAGGAGTTCTTATGATTAGACATTTTATTTTTGACATGGGCAATGTTTTGATTGATTTCAACCCTGATTATATTTTATCCCATTTTACAACAGACATTCACGAGCTCGGAAAGCTAAAATCTTACGTATTTGGTGGCGATACTTGGCTAAAACTTGATAACGGTGATATCTCTATTGATGATGCTTACTCTGAAATTGCAGCACGTGCACCGGAACTTTATCATGAAACACTTCACGAAATCGTACATTCATGGTCCGACTATACCCCTAGCCGCGAGGCGATGATTGATCTTATCGAAAATCTCAAAGAACAAGGCTATTCACTGCACCTTTGTTCAAATGCAGCAAATACTTTCTACGATTACAAGCATAAAATCAAGGCCCTCGAATTATTTGACAGTATTACAATATCAGCAGATATTAACATCTCAAAACCAAAACCTGGTATTTATGAGCACGTGCTAAAGGAAAACAATCTCAGTCCGCTTGATTGTATTTTTGTAGACGATTCCATGGCGAATGTTCAGGCAGCGTCTAAACTTGGCATGCACGGTTTCCACTATACCGGAAGCCCCGATATCCTTCGCAAATACCTTACAAATCTAAAACTACTATAAAAAAACTCGCCAAGGCGAGCTTTTTTTATTTTGTACCGTAAATACGATCACCAGCATCTCCAAGACCTGGTTCAATATATCCGTTATCATTTAATTTTTCATCAAGTGCTGCTAAGAAAATATCTACATCAGGGTGATTCTTTTTAATAAATTCAACCCCTTCTGGTGCTCCAACAAGGCATACAAGTTTGATGTTTTTAGCACCTCGACGTTTTACAATTTCAATTGCGGCGTCAGCACTACCACCAGTTGCGAGCATTGGATCTAGAACAAGAATTTCTGCATCTTCTAAATGCTCAGGAAATTTCGCAAAATATTCGTGAGGTAAAAGCGTTTCCTCATCACGATAGACCCCAACATGACCAACTTTTGCTGTTGGAATAAGATTCAAGATTCCTTCAACCATTCCAAGTCCTGCACGGATGATTGGAACAAGAATCACTTCTTTTTGAAGTTCAAATGTCTCATATGGGCCACTATGTGTTTCGATGGTTACTTGTTCCAGTTTGATGTCACGTGTTATTTCGTAAGCCATCAAACCTGCAATCTCATCAAGGTTTTGACGGAAGTCTTTAGTTCCGGTATTAATGTTACGCATTTGTGTGAGTTTATGCGTAATCATTGGGTGGTTAAGTACTGTAATCATTATTGTTTTTCCCCTCTCATTGGAAAGTTACGTGTGAATGCTTTAACGGTCTCATTGATACGTGCAAGCGCTGCATCATCATCACGATTCGTAATCGCATCATCAATGAAATGTGCAACTTTACGGAAGTCTTCTTCTTTGAAGCCACGTGTTGTCATTGCAGGTGCACCGATACGAATACCGCTTGTAACCGCAGGGCGTTCTTTATCAAATGGAATCGCATTTTTGTTAAGTGTAATGCTTACTTTTTCAAGAATTTTTTCAACATGGGCACCCGTTAAATCTTTACTGCGTTTCACATCAACCATGATTAAATGGTTATCAGTTCCACCACTTACAACACGATAGCCCATTGCTTCAAATTCTTCCGCGATTGCTTTAACGTTTTTAAGCACTTGTTCCTGATAGACTTTGAATTCTGGTTGAAGCGCTTCATGGAAGCAAATTGCTTTCGCAGCAATCACATGCATAAGTGGTCCAC
This sequence comes from Erysipelothrix sp. HDW6B, assembly GCF_011301115.1. Classification (NCBI taxonomy): domain Bacteria; kingdom Bacillati; phylum Bacillota; class Erysipelotrichia; order Erysipelotrichales; family Erysipelotrichaceae; genus Erysipelothrix; species Erysipelothrix sp. HDW6B. Next base: position 23,681 of record NZ_CP049860.1, read on the forward strand.
CTTGTGTACCTGGGAACACCGAACGGTCAATCGCTTTCGCATATTTTTGCTTACATAGAATAATACCACCACGAGGTCCACGTAATGTCTTGTGGGTTGTGGATGTTACAAAGTCTGCATATGGAACTGGGCTTGGGTGAAGTCCAGCAGCAATCGGTCCTGCAATGTGTGCCATATCTACCATAAGATATGCGCCCACTTCATCCGCTATTTCACGGAATTTTTTAAAATCAATTGTACGGGAGTATGCGCTCGCACCTGCAACAATTAATTTTGGTTTGACTTCTTTCGCAATTTGAAGAACTGTTTCGTAGTCAATCATTTCTGTATGACGATCGACGCCGTAACCAAAGAATGTATAATTGACACCTGAAAAGTTTAGTTGATGTCCATGCGTTAAGTGTCCACCCGCATTAAGATCCATCCCTAAGACAACATCGCCATGTTCTAGGATTGTCATATAAACTGCCATATTTGCTTGAGAACCACTGTGCGGTTGTACGTTCGCATGTTCAGCACCGTAAAGTTCTTTTAATCGCTCAATCGCTAAATTTTCTACGACATCAACATATTCACATCCACCATAATAGCGTTTCCCGGGATACCCTTCTGCATATTTATTAGTCATAATGCTGCCTTGTGCAGCAAGTATATCTTCTGAAACAAAGTTTTCTGATGCAATTAACTCAATATTTTCCAATTGACGTTGTTGTTCGTTTTGAATTGCTTCAAATACTAAAGTATCTCTCATTAGCGTCCCTCCATGGTTTCAATATCTTTAATTTTATTAATACGACGTGAATGACGATCGTCTTCACTAAATGGTGTTCCTAACCACGCTTCCACAATGTCTTTATTTGTTTCGAAAGGTGTTGTGCGTCCCGCCATTGCCAGGATGTTTGAATCATTATGTTCACGAGTCAATGTTGCGACTTCTGGACTTGTAACGAGGGCTGCTCGGATTCCACGAACTTTATTCGCAACGATTGATGCCCCTATTCCTGTTCCACAGAGGATAATTCCACGTTTGAATTCACCATTTGCGACAGCTTTCGCAGCTGGATAAATAACATCTGGATAATCCACACTATCAGTTGATGGTACACCGAAGTCCACCACCTCATATCCCAATGCTTCAATTACAGGTTTCAATGCTTCTTTTTGCTCAAATCCACCTTGATCACTTGCCAATGCTATTTTTTCCATTGCTCTGCCTCCTTTTGAACCGCTTCAAGTGTGACGATTCCTTCTCTTAAGCATACTATTTTATCACCTGTTAGGTCAAACACACTTGACGATATTCCACCACTTATTTCGCCATTAATGACACCATCAATTTTTCCGTCAAGTTGATCTAAAACCATATGTGATGATGTTGCGGTAGGGAGACCTGATCGATTCGCTGAAGGAAGCCAAATTGGATTCCCTACTTTCGCAATCATGGCCTGTACCCATGGATCATCGGCCATGCGAATTCCGAGAGTATCTTGATCCTTTAAGAATTGGAAAACGTCTGGTTTTCGTTTAAAAATGAATGTTACAGCTCCCGGCATAAATGTATGCATCAAGTGTCGTTGTAACTCAGTTACATCAGCCACTGCTTCAATTTGTTCCAAACTTGAAACCATTAATGGAAACGGTTTATCAGCAGGACGTTCCTTAACCATTTGTAGTTTTTCGTACAGATCATCATCGTGACTGCTAGCAGCCAGACCATAAACGGTATCTGTTTTTATGGCAACGAAGCCACCTTCACGAACCGTATTCGCAACCACTTCTAAATCTTCTAGTTCATATATGTTTGTTTTCATCATTTTAACACCTCGATTTTTACTATTTTATCATAAAAAAAGATACTAATCTTCAATAAGATTAATACCTTTGTACACAAAGACCATACGATCTAATCCATTCATGTCCTGGCGTAAGATAACAGTAGCGTCGCTGAAAAAAGACTGTGCTAATGCCACAACTGCATCCCCAATATCAAAACCAATTTCAAATGCGATCATTGCTTTTTCATTTAATACTTTATGCGCATTGGACAATACGCTACGGTAAAAGAACAGTCCATCCTCGCCACCAAACAATGCAACATGAGGCTCATTATTGAGAACCGCAGTCTGGATATGTTCGGTATTTTTAATATATGGAGGATTACATACCAGAACATCAAGCTTAATATTTTTATCAATTAGCGGTTGAAGCATATCACCTTGCATAATTGTCATATCGGCATTGTTTTGTTGTGCATTTTCACGTGCCACAACTAATGCTTCTTCACTTATATCGGTTGCATAGACATGTGTATCTAAATCTTTAGCGAGTGCGAGTCCAATTGCCCCACTTCCACACGCTACATCAGCAATCACAGGATTTTCAAAGTAACTGTCGATATCGGAAAGGACATTGCCAACTAATTCCTCAGTTTCACCACGTGGAATTAATACACCTTCATTAACTATAATTTTATAACCATAAAACCATTCATAACCCAGAACATATCCTAACGGTATATCTTTCGCAAGTTCTTGAATTTTCTGTTTGAAGTCTGTAGCAATAGCTTCTTGAGCTTCATGTTCATATTCTGCGTACATATCTATATCTTGTTCACGTAGGAGTTCAAGCATTAAAACGCGAGAAAATCCCGCGTAAATGTCTGCTTTTTCTAATATATCAATACCTTCATTGACTAAGTCTCTATACGTCATTTAATTATACGCCTTGTTCAAGGATTTCACGTTGCTCTTCTGCGAGAAGTGCAGCGATAATTTCATCCATTTTACCTTCCATAATAATATCTAGTTTTTGTAAAGTTAATCCAATACGGTGATCACTCACACGGTTTTGTGGATAGTTATACGTTCTAATTTTTTCCGAACGATCGCCTCGACCAATTTTTGATTGACGATTTTCGTTTCGTTCTGCTTGAAGTTGTTGTTGATGGTGCTCAAATACACGCGCACGAATAATACGCATTGCTTGATCACGGTTCGCATGTTGGGAACGACCATCTTGGACCTTAACGGCAATACCTGTTGGCTTGTGAACAATACGAACAGCAGAGTCCGTCTTATTAACGTGTTGTCCACCGGCTCCAGAGGAACGCATTGTATCGATTTCAAGATCGTTTGGATCAATATCAATTTCTTCTTCTTCAACATCTGCGAGTACGAGTACTGTTGCTGTTGATGTATGAATTCGGCCTTGCGTTTCAGTTTTTGGTACCCGTTGAACACGGTGTGCCCCAGATTCAAATTTAAAGTGACGGAATGGTTCTTGTCCTTTAACGATAAATGAAATCAAAGTATACCCACCATTTTCAGATTGAGATGCTTCCACAACTTCATACTTGTAACCAAGACTTTCCGCATATCGTGTATACATACGGTAGAGGTCTCCTGCGAAAATATTTCCTTCGTCACCACCTGCGGCACCACGAATTTCAATAATAGCATCGAAATCATCTGCTGGATCGCGTGGAATCAGAAGTACACGGAGATCTTCCGTTAGTTTTTCAATTTTTTCACTGTTTTCGGCCATTTCCATTTCAGCCATTTCTTTTAATTCAGATTCGGATTCTGTTTCGTACATTTCTTTTGCTTCTGCATAGAAACGTTCTGCAGCTTCGTATTGTGCAAACGCTTGAACTGTTTGTTGCAGTCCAGATTGTTCTTTGCCATACTTAGCCATCAATTTATGATCCCCTAATACTTCAGAAGACATCATAAGTTCTGTTATTTCAGCGTCTCGGGCTTTAATCCGTTCAAGCCTTTCACGCATCGCGCTATCAATCATTATTTACCACCTTTACTATATCCATTAATTCCTGGTTTATTGTAGACGATATGGTCGTGACGGCAACGCGCCTCATAGGCTTCACTTGCTCCGACCATTACAATTGGGTCATCATACGATGCAGGTTCTCCATTAACAAGTCTTTGTGAACGTGTCGCCGGACCACCGCATACGGTACAGACCGCTGTGAGTTTTGTTACAAACTCTGCTGTAGTCATAAGTTTGGGAATAACTCCGAAAGCTTCGCCTCGGAAGTCCATATCTAAACCCGCTGCCATGACTCGCTTCCCATTTAGCGCAAGATATTCACACACTTTGAGTATTTCATCATCAAAGAATTGAACTTCATCAATTGCTACGACATCAATCTCTGGTGTCACAATGTCCAAAATTTCTCGTGCATCTTTAATTACATAAGAATGAACGCGTGTTCCTGCGTGGGAAACTACTTCATTATCACTATAGCGATTATCTATTTCCGGTTTAAATACTGCGATATTCTTATTTGCAAATTTTAACGTGTTAATACGTCGAATGAGTTCTTCAGTTTTTCCTGCAAACATGCATCCTACGATTACTTCTATATACCCCTCTTGATATTGATGATACATCATATTCCGTCACCTCTTGCTTCTAATTCTATCGCATTTTCCCAAAAAAAATAAGGGGAGAGCCCCTTATTTCATACCATATTTTTTGTTGAACTTGTCAATACGTCCAGCTGCGTTAGCAAAACGTTGTTTTCCTGTATAGAAAGGATGGCAGTTTGAGCATGTATCTACACGTAGATCTGCTACTGTTGAACCGACTTCGATTTCTGTATTACAAGAAGTACAGACAATTTTAGTTTGATGGTATTCTGGATGAATTCCTTTTTTCATTTGGTTTGTCTCCTTCCGCCTAAGACGATTGGCTCATCTTAGATAAGTGCGTAGTAATAATATCATAAAGCATGTAAATACGCAAGCATTGGAGCTTGTCTTTATATTGATGTTTGCTTAAAGTATGGCGCTTGCCATTTTTGTGTCTTCTGTGCGCTAGAATTCAGTTCTTTTTCCCATGTCGGGTAAACACGAATTCCCATTTTTCCGGCTTTCTCTTCACTACGGAGAACGCCTTGGTTTAGTAACACTTCTTTTGGGAATTTGAAGTATCCACTTTGATACTTATCTCTAACGATTATACAAATAAACGACGGACTCGTTTCATAAGCATATGCCTGATTGGTGTTTGATTCATTTTTCTCCCAAAATACTACAAAGTAACCGTTCTTTTTGGGGGTCTTTTTCGCGAGACGGCTCCGGTAACTAATTCCATCTGCCTGGAAACAGAAACCTTCATATTCTGAATTTTGAGCTTCTAGTTCGATATTACTAATCCCTAGTATTAATGCTTCGTTGGTTAAGAAGTCAATTGATTGATTTATCATGATTTATGACGTTTTCTTATTGAGTTCGCCATTAAGAATTCTCATCACAAGACGATAGAACACCTCAATCATAACGATCGCAAAGGCCATGGTCATCGAGATTGTAAAGGTCTTCATCAGCAATTCAACGCCACGGATGTACTCAGCACTTACAAAGCTTTGGATTGCTTGGTAAGCTGAAATACCTGGAACTAATGGAAAAATACCTGGTAAATTAAACACTGTTGTTGGCATTCTCAATTTTCTTGCGAACATAATCGCACAAATTGAAACCGCTACTGAACCAGCAAATACAGAAATGTATGTATTATAGCCTATAAGGAGCAAATACCAATTCACGATCCATCCAACCATGCCTGTGATTCCACAGTGGATGAGCACACGACGTGGTGCATTAACAATTATTCCAAAACCCAATGAACTTACGAAACTTGTTACTACTTGAATTAGGAAAGCCATTAGAACACCACCCCACTCATAACGCCGGCACCAATCATCGCAGCAATCATCATAGCTTCAACCAAGAAAATTGTTCCTGAAATTGTGTTTCCGACAAGGAAGTCACGAATCGAGTTCATAATTTGGATTCCCGGCACAAAAATGATGATACTTCCAATTATCACTGTGTCTACATTATGAACAATTCCTATCTTTGCGCATACATTCGCAACGGTTGCAACTAGAAAAGCCGCTAAAAATTCTTGTAAAAATCGCACTTTGAGATACCGATTTGCCAGGTAGTAAAAAGCGTAACCAAGAGCACCAATCACAAATGTTAGTCCAAAATCTTTTGCCGACCCTTGGAAGATAATCATCATGCATGCACTAATAATACCTGAAACGATAACCCGTAACCATAAAGGAAAATCTGTAACGGTAGTACTAATTTCTTGCATCCGATCATAGAACTGAGGCACATCATAAATACCGCTACTAAATTGGCGGGATGCTTCGTTAACTTGAGCAATTTTCTCAACGTCTTGTTTTCGACTACTAATTCGTTTCATTTTTGTGCTTTCACCTTTATGTGTCGTCACAAAAATACCTGTAGGGATTACAAAACTCATCGCTTCGTTTGTGCCATACTCTACAGATAGAATACGATTCATTGTATCTTCGACACGGTGCATTTCGGCACCATTCTCCATGAGGATTTTGCCAGCAAGGACACAAGTATCTAGTAGCATTTTTTCTTCGTATGCGTTCATCCCATCCACCTCTTCTTACCGCTATTCTAACACTTTTTGATATTTTTTAAATAACTACCTTGCGTTACACAGTACTGTGTGATACATTGTTGTTAAGGCGGTGATGATATGAACACACAATTTAAAAAGGGTGTTCTTGAATTATGCGTCCTTGCTTTATTATCGAAAAAGGAACATTACGGTTATGAAATAGTAAGTCGTGTTTCGGAAACAATTGAAGTTTCAGAAGGTACAATCTATCCATTATTACGGCGCTTACGTAATGATGGTTACGTTACGACACGTCTTGTTGAATCAACACAAGGACCTTCTCGAAAATACTACACACTAACATTGCAAGGTCAGGCATATACAGAAACAATGATCAACGAATGGCTCTCATTTACGGGCCACGTTAACGAAATATTAGAAGGAGAAATTGTATGACACGAAATGAATACTTATATATATTAAGAAAGAATCTACAATCACTCCCAATTGATGAAATTGATGACATTATCAATGATGTCGCAAGTCATTTTGACTTTGGGGTGGAAGAAGGAAAAAGCGAGGAGGAAGTTTCCAAACAATTGGGCGATCCAGTTGATATGGCCCGCCAATTCATTGGTGTAACGCCGAAACAACAATCTTATGCCTATACCCAACCATCAAAAAGTTCGATTCCATCTTGGTTAAAGACATTAATAACTGTTTTCGCAGTACTATTTCTTGCACCACTTATCTTGAGCATTTATCTCTTGATTTTATCTTTTATTCTCGTAGGGATTTGCTTAATTATAGCTGCAGTCTTACTTTTACTTGCACCGGTTTTGGCTCCTCTTGCACCTGCATTTGTCTCAATGCCATTGTCTTTTGCTAATGTTGTTTTACTGGTCCTAGGGTTCTCATTACTCGGTGTCGGTACAGCTTGGCTATCAGTATTCGCTTTCCGTGGTTTTACAGTCTTAATTCGCAAAGGCTACTCAAGTCTCTCACTTAGTTTGGAGGCGTTATAGATGAAACGTTCTGCGAAACGTCTTTGGATTCCTGTAGTCATGGTAATTGTCGGACTAATATTCACAGGAATCGGGATGACATCACTGATTACTGGGGTTGTAAACACTACATTCAAACCTGAAATTGTTGACACCAATTTCCAAACTGAAACTTTCCAACTCAATGCATTAGATTCGAACTTTACGATTAAAACGAATAATATCAATAATGTCTGGATAACGTTCGATGACTCCAAGCCCTATGGTGGAGAGGCTACTGGTGACTTGAGCGAATTTAAAGTCACAGAATCATCAAATACTACGACGATTCAAACCGCACGTGATATTTGTGCAATTACTTTTACTGGATGCTTCAAATCAAATTTTGATCACATCACATTGAATCTTCCTGAATCATATACTGGTTCAATTACTGTAAATGGTCTCGTACAGAATGTATCGGTCCACTCACAATCACTAACGACGTTAAGAAGTCTTGATATTAATGCCTTGAATACTCACGTTGAAATTCAAAACATTGATGCTAAAACTGAATTGAACGCTATGAATTTGGATGTTTCTCTATTTAATGTTTCTGGTCGTACTGAAGTAAATAGTATCAACAGCAAAAATGAAGTTTCAGAATTTCAACGACCACTCTTTATGGACGTAAATGGAATGAACTCTACAGTAACAATAGCTGATCCAACTGGTGAATTGGGCTATCATGTCTCGTTCGAGAGTTTAGCAACTTCTTTCTCAGATAAACAAGCGGGAATAGAGCGGGATCGATTCTTCAGTTCAGGACAACCAATTATTAAAAACACTTCGAACAATTTATTAACACTTGAGCTCGATGGGCTTAACCAGTCTGTCGTTGTCCGTTAAAAATTAAGAACGCCTTGAGTAAGGCGTTCTTTTTTAGTGTTGGTCACGGTTTAAATAGTTTAATTTGATTTTTAATGGTCTTTCTGTGTTATCAATAGTGTATTTCACGTAAACCACAGCAGCAACTCCTATTATTGCAAAAATACTATTGCGAAGTATCTCGTTATCTACTTTTAGAACATATGTTGCAGCAATTAGAATTAAACACAATGTGATTCCCGAGATTGGATTTTTCTCTGAAAATAATATTATTTGTATTCGACCACGAATGAATATTCTAACAATTGCTAACAGCATCAGGCTCACGATGATTGATGAAATCTTGACCTGGGTCATACTCTTTGGAAATACAAGCCACACTGTCCCTGCAATTGTTATGCCAAATGCCATTTCTATCTGTGTCACATAACGCATCATCATTGAGAACATCGTTTTCTTGGATACGCCCTGATTTAACCATAATGCCTGCATTGCCAGTGATAGCTTTGGACCGATGAAATTCTTCACTGCTCGTACTAACATCAGATACATGATTATTATCACACCCAACAATAAATATGGCACAAGATATTGAAAACTTTTGAAATCGTCATAGAAAACTTGAAATGGCCAGATCAAGATTGAGGTGAACACTGCCGGGAGCAGTAAGAACCCTACTCCAAAACGAACTGGATGTATTTTTATGTATCGATTGAAATGTTTCTCCATAGACGCAATAGCCTCCCTATATTCGTTAATTGTTTTCAGAAACATAGTTTGCTTCAATATCGTATCGAAGCCGCAATTTTGAAATTATATAAAGAAGATATGCAATCATAATTAAGATCATGACAATTAAAATCTGTTGTCGCACCATTATAAACTCTAAAATATACTGTACTATGGAAATTGCAATCAGTACATGTAATGGGGAGATATGGATTAGTTTCTCTTCCACCAAAATCGACAAGAGAATCCAACGCAACACCAGTAACCGTAGTAGTAGAATGCTGCCGACTGTTATCACAATTATTTTAATATCGAGTATTGTAACTACGCCAGGATAAAATAATAAGGTAGTTATGATGAAAGAAAGTAATTGCGCCCATTCAAGCCAATAGATAGTTAATTTTAGTTGTCTGTAAATTTCAGTTTTTGTGAATCCCTGATTGACGAGTAGGTTTTGCATGCCTTCAGCCAGTCGTATTTTACCAAAACTCACGACAGAGGATGAAATAGTACTATATCCCACAGCAAACACTATGAAGGTTGCAATACACAGAGATGGAAACGCAGATACAGTCGGAGCTACAATTTGAAAGGAAGCAACAAACAATAACGAAAGTATAAACATGATACCCATAACTAATGACGTTCGACCGGCTCTTCCACTGTTAAAGTAATGGGCAAGCCTTAGTTCTTTTCCCATAATTTCCTCCTAATCTACATCCATCCTAACAAACGCATCTTTCGACACTTTCCCTCGAATCGATAGCTTCACGACAATTGCCAGAATAATTACGCCATAGACTAGAGGTACCATTATATTTCGTTGAAGATCTGTCAATTTCAGTAACTTGCCAAGACTGTTCAAAACTTCATACCCGAAGAATAGTATCACCACCACCCCAACTTGCAGTATTTTTTCGAATGTTGTTTTATCATCTTCAGATTTAGTCCCATCCTTTATTCCAAACATAAAGTATGGAATGAGCATAAATACTAATATAGCTGATAAGATAATGACCACCAAGCCAGATAGTAAGCGTTGTTGAACCGGTACATTGTAAAACAATAGAAATCCCAAAGCTGTTGGTGGAATTAGCGCTAATGCAAGTTTTTTTAAATATACCTCGGCTGCGCGGTACATATCTTCTCTTTTCATCCCGACACTTAACAGGTATGCTTGTATTTTGGGTTGAAGACTTGAAGAGAAAATAGTACCCGCCGCTCTTTGAACTAATAGAAATGGAACTCCAATCGATAGAAACATAATTAAGTTGTTATCCTCAACTTCAACCACGTGATTTCCGACAACTTGATAGTCCTTAAACGTTGATACCATTCCTAATACGAATGAAATCATTAGAGACATGATTACTGTGAAACCAAATAAAGCAATGTGGTATTTTTTTAAGTATTGTTTCATATCACTTTCCTTTCCCTTAAGAGATGTCACATTCAAGATATGTTTTTCTGGGGTTTAAACTTCGAGTCATTCGGTGGATTGTTGTCCCAACTAGCATGACCAACATGATTAATATTAATGATACAGCCAATAAGTTCTTATTGAGGTTATACGTTTCGACCAGAAAATCTATGCCATAGATTATCGACATAGTTACAATATATGCAGTGATGCTAAGCCATCGATCTTGCCCTGAAATTCTATCTTTAGCTATTTTTCCATTAGATAAGTCGTTACTTCCGTAATACAGACAAACAAGACCTAATAATGATGAGAGAATAACAACTAAAATTATTCCTTTAACTCTTAGCATCGGTTCTACGTCATAGAGTAATCCAAAACATACCCCAGTGACTGCAGTTGAAAGCCATAGTAAGCGATTCATTTGCCACTGATGTGCAGAAAAGATATCCTCTTTGGAGTGTCCCGCGCTTATTAGGTAAGACTGAAGTTCTAACGTAAGACTTTGGGATATAACATGTGCATTTGCTATCATCACAGTTACCGCAGGTATCACAATGGCCATGTACAACATTACAAACGAACTTCGTTCCACAGTCATACTCGATCCCAATCTTAAAACCATCATTATTAACACTATTCCAATACTACTTCCAAAAAGTAAGAATGGATGCTTCATATTCAAATATTTTTTCATATCGCAGTCTTCCTTCCTTAACCAATGTCAGCATCTAGATAGCTTTGCTTTGCATTCAGCCCATTTCCGTTGCTCTTTAACATGCAATAAATAAGATATCCAACAGCTACAAACCAAACGAATATCATTATGTCTTGATGGGATACCTTTGCGTAGCGCAAGAGTGGTGCAATCAAGCCCAGCATTAGAAATGTGATGACAGATTTACGCTGATTCGCATGCTCATCACTCGCTACACTCATAAGATTACCAATTACTGCGTTCGCCAGTAATATGTGAACGATACATTGAACAACTAACATTGCCACTGCAAGCATGACTCGCACAACACTCACTGGTCCGCCATAGGAAAATAAAAGGAGCATACTGTTAAATCCACTCGATATCATTGCATGCACATAAATATATTTCCGAAACTCGTCTACGATTTCTTTTTTTGGAATACCTGCCCCCACTATGTAATTCTGCATATCAAGCGTCAGTGAGCGGTTACGTATATTTTCACACATCGCATAAACAATAAACGGTACGACTAAAACCTGTCCAAGGACCTCAAAATATGCTATATGGTCTTCTGGAAGTCCGCTAGGTATACTTATCAAAATCAAAAGTTGTATCGTTATCGAACTCACAACCGTAAAAGGGATAATACTAAGAACGCTGTAGGGATGACGAATGCGTAGGTAAGAATACATCACAGTTCCCTCCTGTCATTTTGTCATAAATCGACGTGTTGGTTTCCGTTCAAGATAGTACATTATTTTCTCTAGAGATAATAGTTCAAGGTTATCAAGAGAATTATTTATATGTGTATCAATTAATGCTTGCGTTCCGAATTCATGGCGCCATGTATTAATAACACCTTCCAAAGGTACGTCATCAGCATCTCCTTGCCAAAGCTTGAACCGCTCGATAATTTCGATCGGAGCTGCATCGAATTGAATCTGACCTTCTTTGAAGTAGATGATACGGTCTGCAATCCGCTCAAAATCTTCAACATTATTGGTAGCTACTACGACTGTTTTTGATTCATCGATGAGGTAATCCTGTATTCCGGAAATTGTGTCATTTAAGGACTTAGTGTCCAAACCAAGCGTTGGTTCGTCTAAAAGCCAAACATCTGCATTTACAGCTTGAACAGTCGCAAACATAAGCATGCGAGATTGCCCTTTCGATAAGTCATTTACTTTGATATTGATTGGTATCTTATAGTTCGCTATTTTCTCATACCAGGTTTTTTTATCGTAGGTTCGATAGATTACACTTAGCATGTCGTGGATTGTATAGGAGTTTGCATCGCTTGGAAATGGCGTTTTATCTGGCATATATGCAACTGTATGATTTTTTATATATTCTGAATAGGCGAGGTCATCATATGTAATGCTCCCACCATTCGGCTCTAGTATTCCTGCCATGACCTTGAGTGTCGTGGACTTACCTTTTCCATTTTTCCCCGCAAGTAAAACTAGTTCGCCTTGATGTATTGCAAAGTTAAGGGGACCAATTGTAATAGCATCTCTTTCTTTAATTAGTTCGCTTAGTTTAATCACGTTGAATTCCTCCTTGCATCAGCTCAACAAAACTTTCTACAGTTATCTTGTCAAAATTTACATTTCTCAATTCCAAAAGATTTTTAGCTTGGTCTTGAAATGATTCAATATCAGTAAACATTAGCATTTGACCTTGTTCTACATATGCGACAAAATCAATCATTGAACTCAATTCCCGAACGAGGTGTGTTGAGATAATGGCGGTGGCATTATGTTCGAATACATAATCATAGAGATCTTCCATGATCTCCAGCCGGGTGGCTGGATCAATCCCTGTCGTCGGTTCATCAAATACAAGTAGTTTTGCATTATGAGATAGTGCGAGGGCCATTAAGAACCGCTGTTGCAATCCATAGGACAACGTTTTAATTTTCTTGTCCAATCGTAACTCGTATTTCTGTGAATAGAACTCAAAGGCTGCTTCGTTCCATGTATCTTTATACACAGCTTTCATAATTTTAAGGACTGCATTGGCCGTGAGATTATCGTTAAAAGGAAATGTGTCCGGTATATACGCTAAGGTTGATCTGAAATCCACGACTCCATCAAACGCAACACTTCCTTGTTTATTATCACGATTTCCCATGAGCATCTTGATGATTGTGGTTTTCCCAGATCCATTACCGCCAAAGAGGCCCAAGATTCCTTGTGGTAATGTAAAAGATATCGGTCCAATTTGAAGTAATTGATATTCTTTTTTTATGTCGTGTACTACAAGCCCCTTATTCATATTTGTTTCCCCCTTGGTTCCAAACCTGATATCGATTTTCTTTCCATTGCATATAAACTCCAACAATTAGCGCTAAAGCCCCAATTACATAATTACGTGTCATCTGGAGATGCATTGTCATAGTATTGAAGAGATACATAGTAGTCACAATAATTGCTACGATTGCAAATATCCCCTCCAATATTTTTCCTATAGTATCATTTTTCTTAACGGGAGTTTTATACAAACTCATCGATAAAAAGAAATAACCAAAGAAAACGAATAATTGATTGAAAAAATTGAAGTAGTAATTAAATCCGAAGTAGATCCACGGTAGCGCAATTAGGGATGTTATAACAAGTGCAACTAGCGACGAAAATACTATAGTTCCTAGGACGCGATCCCAAAGCGAAAGTGGCATTACTTCATAAAAATCATCAGTTGTTGGAGTCATATATATACCATACAAAATCAACCATTCTCCGGCACTTGTATAATAGTTTATTAATGATCTTTCCTGCACAAAGAACAAGGGTACTAAATGCAAAACATTGATTACTAAAACAATGATGACTATTTTTCGCCACTTATGTTTACTTTGAAGTAAATACTGTATTTGCCCGCTCATTATCTTCTCCCCCTCTATTGTAAAAACTTTGTAAAATTATTTCTTTTGTAGATGTAATAGAATCCGTATAGCACTACAGTGATTATAGCTCCCGCTCCAAAGATCACAATACTGTTGAAAACCATGCCCAGAAAGGCAAATACGAAGAATGCGACGAATCCAAATGCTACTTCATTTTCGGTGCCTTTTTTCTTAACACCTTTGATGTTAATGTATGATCCTTCAACTAAGGACCACCCCAAAATTATGCCAGTCATAAAGAATGTACTTGTAGCACTATTCCCTACTAAGGATAGTATCGATAACACGAATAAGGCTTCCACTAGTGCAATCCCCACCGTAACCACGGTCCGATCACGTGGTGTTATTGGGAGTGCAAAATATGATAATTGCCCTTCTTTTTTAAACAAACGTGTTGTTAGCCCAGAGAATGCAATATAAAATGGAAAATAACTTGAATCATTGTTACCACTTATTGTACGAAGAAAGATAAATATTGAAAGGATAATACGAACGATAATTGTTCCCCATCGTTCTCTTAATTGAATACTGAGTTCGCCTGCCATATCTATTCTCCTATCTCTTCTTCTAAAATCTGCAACATCTCATAAACTTCCTTATAATCTATCGCTGCCGTCTTCGCAAGAATTAATGCTTCTTCCAATTTTTGTTGAATTTCTGATAGGTACTTCTCTTGGATAAAATCTTTGTTTTGTTCAGCAACGTAGCTCCCTTTTCCAGGAACTGTTCGAATTAATCCTTCACGCTCTAGTTCTTCATAGACTCGCTTTGTCGTAATTACGCTTACTTTCAATTCTTTCGCCAAATGCCGTATCGAGGGCATCAGCGTTCCAGGCACTAACGATCCATTCGCAATTTGATCACGTATTTGCGTCACAATTTGCTCATATATGGGCCTACTGTCATTATTTTTAATATATATCTGCATGATGTCCTCCTTGTATATACATTATATACACAGTATATATACAGTGTCAATATACGTTAGATACAGTTGCCCCAAAATAAGAAAAAATAAAAAACCTCACAACATTGGAAAAGACCAAATGTTGTGAGGTTTTGATTTTATGAATTACTACGAATAGTCGCTACTTTCTTGATTAAATATTCTTGCAGCTCCATAGCAGTATCTTTGTTCATTGCAGGTACGCCATCAAGTGGGTACTCTTTATCAATCAATTCATATTTATTTACACCCATTGTATGATATGGCAATAATTCGATTCGCTCAATATTATTCAATGGCGCGATGTAATCTGCAAGTTCATCCATGTATTTATATGTATCATGGAAACCTGGAACAATAACAACACGAATCCAAATAGGAACATTGTGGGCTTGTGCTTTTTCTAGAAATTGTTGGGTTACCCGAAGGGGCGCGCCGGTCATTTCTCGATATTTTTTTTCTTCTAAACCTTTAATATCATAGAGAATTGTATCGGTAACACTTAGAATATCATCAAATGTATCTGGTCTTCCAAATCCTGATGTATCTAAACATGTGCTAATACCCTCAGCTTTGCATGCTTTCATGGCTTCGTATAGAAACTCCGGTTGATTAAGAGGTTCTCCACCACAGAATGTTACGCCCCCTTCTTCTCCATAGTAAGGTTTATAACGTTTGAGTTTATCGACTAACTCATCGACTGTGATTGCATCTTTTGGATCTGTTTTCCACATGTCTGGATTGTGGCAGAACAGACAGCGAAGGGGACAGCCAGATAAGAACGCTATCGTTCTTATTCCAGGGCCATCCACCATCCCCATAGTTTCAAATTTACGAATGTAGCCTGTACGACTAGATTGTTTCATGGAAGGTACGGCTGATAACTTCACGTTGTTGTTCTGTCGATAGACGGTTGAAGTTTACTGCGTATCCTGAGACACGGATTGTTAATTGTGGGTATTTTTCTGGATTTTGCATTGCATCTTCCAATAACTCACGGTTCAAGACGTTTACATTTAAGTGGTGTGCTTTTTGGTTAAAGTATCCATTCATTACACCAACAAGGTTATTGACACGTTCATCTTCACTCTTACCTAATACTTGAGGCACGATTGAGAATGTGTTTGAAACACCATCTTCACAAACATCTGCATATGGAATTTTCGCAACTGAGTTCAATGAAGCAAGTGCTCCTGAGCTATCGCGTCCATGCATTGGGTTTGCACCCGGTGCAAATGGCTCTCCAGCTTGACGTCCGTCAGGTGTTGATCCTGTTTTCTTACCATAAACAACGTTTGATGTAATTGTAAGAATTGAAAGTGTGTGTTTTGCATTGCGAATTAACTCATGTTCTTTGAGGTATCCTGAGAAACGCTCAACGAGATCAACTGCAATTGCGTCAACTGCATCATCATCATTTCCGTATTTTGGATAATCTCCCTCAACTTCAAAGTCCACTGCAATTCCTTCTTCGTTACGAATTGGTTTGACACTTGCATATTTGATTGCTGAAAGTGAGTCGACTGCAACAGATAACCCTGCAATACCAAATGCCATGAGGCGTTCTACGTTTGTATCGTGAAGTGCCATTTGACCTTTTTCGTATGCATATTTATCGTGCATATAGTGAATAATATTCATTGTATCAACGTAGACAGCAGCAACTTCTTTCAAGACATCATCGTAAACTGCCATAACTTTGTCATAATCTAATATTTCATCATTCATTTCTGGAACATCATCAATTACTTTAATGCCCTTAACTTCATCACGTCCACCGTTCATTGAGTAGAGTAATGCTTTTGCTAAGTTTGTACGTGCCCCAAAGTATTGCATTTGTTTTCCAATTTCCATTGCTGAAACACAGCATGCAATTCCGTAATCATCGCCAAAGTTTGGACGCATAATATCATCATTTTCATATTGGATTGCTCCAGTTTCGATAGACATTTTTGCACAGTAACGTTTGAATCCGATTGGTAAGTCTTCTGACCAAAGCACTGTCATATTTGGCTCAGGTGCTGGTCCTAAGTTTGTTAATGTATGTAAGTAGCGGAATGAGTTTTTAGTTACAAGAGTACGACCATCTTGTCCCATACCACCAATTGATTCCGTAACCCATGTAGGGTCACCTGCAAATAAGTCATCATATTCTGGTGTACGTAAGTGACGTGCTAAACGTAATTTCATAATAAATTGGTCAATGTAAGCTTGTGCTTCCATCTCTGTAATTTCGCCTGCGGCGATATCACGTTCGATATAAATATCTAAGAATGATGAAGTACGGCCAAGTGACATTGCAGCACCGTTGTTTTCTTTGATTGCTGCAAGGTATGCAAAGTATGTCCATTGAATAGCTTCTTTTGCATTGACAGCAGGTTGACTAATATCGAAACCATATTTTGAAGCCATCGATTTAATTTCTGCTAATGCGCGAATTTGTTCGTTTACTTCTTCACGTAATTGAATGCCTTCAGCATTAATTTTACGAATTTTTGCTAAATCTTTTTTCTTCTCAGCGATTAAGAAGTCAATACCATAGAGCGCTACACGACGGTAGTCACCGATGATACGACCACGTCCATATGCATCTGGAAGACCTGTAAGTAATCCTGTTGTACGGTATTTACGAATTTCTGGTGTATACGCATCAAACACACCTGCATTATGTGTTTTCGTATAATTATGCCAGAAATGGCTTGTTTGATCATCAAGTTTGCGGCCATAGATATCTAGGATATTGTCCACCAAACGGATTCCCCCATAAGGGTTGATAATACGTTTTAAAGGAGCATCAGTTTGAAGTCCGACAATTTCTTCGTCTTCTTTGATGATGTAACCAGGACCAAAGTTGTCGATTCCTGACATTTCGTTCATTTCGATGTCAAGTACGCGAACTTTAACCTCTTCTTTTAACAGTTCTAAACTCTTATTCCATAGGCGATCTGTATTATCGCTAATTGGTGCTAAGAATTTGTCATCGCCTTCATACGGTGTAACGTTTTGTTGAATGAAGTCTCTAACATTAATTTCCTCTTGCCATGAACCTGGCTTAAATCCGTTCCATGCTTTTGTCATAGTAACATCTCCTTTGTTTCTACCCCTATCTTACCAAAGGAATAATGGGTTTTTCGTGTGTTGATGATTATTTTTTATCATTTCCGTTATTTTGATAATCAGACATCAAATCTTTGTTTGATTTACACGCATTTGATAATAAAGTTTATATTTTCACAATGTTTGTTCAGAAAGATGATGATACCGCTTCACAACTGGATATTATCGCCTATATGCAATCCACTTGTATATCTAAATCACAAACTTTGGCTTATTGAGTTGTGTTGTCACAGATAGCGTTTTCTTATATAATAAGAGCACATGAATGGAGGTAGTGTCGATGTCTGTTGACGCCCGAAAATATTTAGAAACTTTTATTCCAATGATCGATTTTTTAGCTGAATTGTTAGGAAAAAATTCAGAAATCGTATTGCACGATCTTACCAATCTTGATTCTTCAGTTGTTGCAATCCGCAACAATTACATTACGAAACGCGAAATTGGTGCCCCAGCAACAGATTATGTGTTGCGCGCCCTGAAAGCAGGTATTAATGAGACCGTCGATTACACGATCCACTATCGTGAAGTCAGCAACCGTGAACACAAACAATTACGTTCTGCATCGTATTACTTACGTAAAGATGGTGAGCTATTCGGAATGATTTGTGTTAACACCGATGAAGCAGTGTTCAAGCAATTGAATCAAAGTATGGACGCTATTGAGTTATTACTTCGTACGTATAAACAACACCAACCCGAAGAACAATCCGCAATCCCCGAATCATTCTCTCGATCAATTGAAGAGATGGCCGAGAATACAGTCCTTGAGCTATCAGTAGCGAAAGGTATTCCCGTTGATAAGTTTAAACAAGATGATAAATTTGAAACCATCGAAGTTCTTTACGATAGTGGCTTCTTCTTGCTAAAAGGTGCCGTTCCTGAAATTGCACGCATTCTTAAAATATCTGAACCCACAGTCTACCGTTACCTACAAAACGTTAAGGCTAAAGATCAATAAGCATAAAGGCACTCGTCGAGTGCCTTTTTATTTATCCAATCATTACGATTACAATCCGAAAAATGTACATAATGAATGTAAAAACCATCACGATTACACTTATCGAGTTGCCCATATATTTGCGCATCCGCATTAAAAACATGATCGTTGCATAATATACACAGTGCATCAGAACGGTTCTCACTAGCATTAATGTCGTCATCATCAACTCATTCAAAACTAGTTGAAGAAAGACTAAACTTACCAGAGTTTTTATACTCCTTCGAAAAATCAGTGCTAAATACTCATCTTCATTTAATCTGATTTTTAACGGAATTTCCATCTGAATATACTGATATACCGTATCTGCATAACATAACCCTACAAACAGAATTGTACAAATGATGACAAATGTGTCGATTGGCAGCTCCGACATACCAAAGTGAAGCATCTGGAATTGTCTAGTAATCTCTGGTGAGAATAATGTATAGAGGCTTGTTAAAAGAACTAGTAAATATGATTTATACTTACCAAACTTATATCTCACGAATTTCTCCGTACTCTAATTCATAAACAGCGTCAAAATCAATACTCGATACACCATCGTGTGCACAGATAATACATGTCTTTTTCGCATCTCTCAGTGACTCAATGATCTCATTAAACGCAGCGACGCTTTTTCTATCTAAACCCCGTGTAGGCTCATCCAGAAGAATCAAATCTTGATTCTCCATAATTGCTTGAATAATCCCGAGTTTTTGACGCATTCCCAAACTATAGCTCTTAACCGGTTTCTTGCTTGTTATTTCAAGGTCGAATTGTTGCATAAGATTCCGGGTTTTTTCCCAATCAAAAGTTCCTGTTAACTCCGCCAAAAACTGTAAATTGAATAGAGCTGTTTCATGTTCAATGAACATTGGATTTTCGATTAAACCACCAATTTTTTGAGAGGTTTCTACATAAATACTGCCTGAATCAGGATCGATGAGTTTAGCAATTAATTTCAAAAGTGTCGATTTCCCAGAACCGTTACCACCTCTTATATGAACTAATGCCCCTTTCTTTATTTCTAAATTTAACCCATCCAACACCATCGTTCCCTTAAACGACTTTCTCAAAGATTTAACTGATACGCTTTTTCTCATTGAATTTCCTTTCTTATGTCAAGGTGATACCAGACAAAAACTCAACAACTTTTACATTAATATTCGAATAATGAAGCATTAGACTCATCACGATAGGAAGTGCGAGCACTATTCCCGAGGCAATCCCTTTGAAAAATATAGAAACGTTAATGACGAGGCACCATAAAAACATACATATCGCAATCCACCCTACGAATATTAGCACAAGCTTTTTCTCATAAATCCCACCACAACCAATTATGATGAGGGGACCAAATCCAATGATGCAATACATCATCGTATCAAAAACTGCTTGTACCCATAACGCTTTATCCAAAGCATCCTTCCCTATTCGAATTTGAATAGAATCTCGCATTCGTTTAATCAACCGCGCATTGTGGATTAGGTAAGTGAAAAAAGATGTTGTCACTAACATAGGAATAATATTAGCACTCATAATAAAGCTTTCCACCTTTAGTTTTTCCTCTGCTTTCGGAATTGTACTAATGTGAGGGTAGAGGACGTACATCGAATAACACACTGCAAACACGTAGCAAACAAGGTATCGTGATTTTTTTACTTTGATCCATGATTTACCCATAGAGCCTTCTCCGTTTCAATGTAAACCGATAGAGAATGTACGACACAAGAACGTAAAGTACTGAGGCTGATATGAAACTTTGAAGTACATAGCCATAGTGTGTCCCAGGTGATAGGATTGAAGATGGCATAACGATTGATAATATTGCTCTCACCGGTGTTTTCTCAGCAATTGTTGGGATTATCGTAACCAAGGATGTAAAAGCAGCAACGTATATAAACACACTCAAGAATTTGTGGATTATTGGTATAAGAATATAGATATACGCATTGCGAATGTAATCTGCCATTAGAAATACGAATACAACATAAATCCCAGTTCCCACCGACGCAAGTATCCAATGTGCAAAAACAATACCAGTATTTGCATGATTAATTAATTCTGACATCGTCCATAGCGATTCAATCTGAAACGGTTCTAAAGTAAATGGATTCCAACAATGCACTGCAACGATGTTTAGAAATTCAGTTAGAAAGCGAATGATACACGCACTTAAAAATATCTTTACGATACTACTCCGATACAGATTTTCCCATCCAATTCGGATTGCCATACTCGATACTGCTTGAGAATGAAATATTCCGTAGATAGGATACAAAGCAATACCAATCGTGACCCACATTATCAATGGGTACAAAATAGTTGTTGCACTTTCTTGTAGAACAACATATTGAAATGGACCATTTCCCGGGTGTGGACTCAGTGAAGACGTCCAAAAACTTATGTTGAAACTAAGCACATTTACAAGAATTACGATACATCCAATCTTAATTAGTTTGAGTCTCATTGGTTTGAACCTCATTTTACCTCCTAGTCGAATTATGACATCACCATCCTTACATAGTTTTTTGTAGTCTTCAATTAACTATGCATTAGTGGTCGTATAATACGCCTTATCGGTATCGTTACCTCCATTCAAACATAAAAAAACCTACATCCATCATTGAATGTAGGTTTTTAAATTAGTTTTAGATTGTTTCACGCCAGAATTTAGCGCCCAATGCTTTGAGTTTACTATCAATTTCATCGTAACCACGATCAATGTGATAAATATCATGAATTTCAGTAATACCATCTGCCATAAGACCAGCAATTACCAATGATGCTCCAGCACGTAAGTCAGTCGCCGTTACTTTGTTACCAAATAACGGTGTAACACCTGTAATGGTTGCTTGCGCAGTCCCTACGCTAATTGTAGCGCCCATTCGTTGGAGTTCTGCCGTATGTTTGAAACGTTCCGCATAGATTGTTTCCTTAACAGTTGAAGCTCCTTCCGCACGCGTCAGAAGCGTAGTCATCGGTTGTTGAAGATCTGTAGCAAATCCTGGATAGGTTTGAGTCGTAAAGTCAACAGCCTTCAAATCTTCTGATTTCAAGATGCGAATCGAATCAACACCAATTTCCATATTGACGCCCATTTCAATTAATTTAGACGTCAACGCTTCGACATGTAATGGAATAATGTTTTCAATGGTCACATCATCAGCCATTGCAGCTGCCATAATAATGTAGGTCCCTGCTTCAATGCGATCAGGTATAATATCATGCGGTTTTCCGTTTAATGATGTAACACCTTCAATAGTGATTTCATTAGTACCTGCTCCACGAATGTTCGCACCCATTTTGGTTAAGAAGTTAGCGAGATCAATAATTTCCGGTTCTTTCGCAGCATTTTCAATCACAGTACGACCTTCCGCTAATACAGCCGCAAGCATGATGTTAATTGTCGCTCCCACTGATGCAAAATCAAGATAGATTTTTGCTCCAACAAGATGATCTGCTTTAATAGTGTAGTATCCTTGAGAGTAATCAACCGTTGCTCCCAAAGCCTCAAATCCTTTTAAATGTAAGTCAAATGGACGAGGCCCTAAATAGCATCCCCCTGGCATAATCATACGCACTGACTTAAACTTACCAAGCAATGCCCCCATAAAGTAATACGATGCACGTAAACGTGTGACTGCATCAATGTCTAAGTCGACATTTTTCATATTTGAAGTGTTAATTTTATAATGGCCAGACTCCGGAGATTCAACTGATACTCCCAATGATTCAAGAATTTCAGTCAATGATTCAACATCTGAAATGTTTGGAACCCCATAGATATTGACATCACTGTTATCCGCTAAGATTGCTGCAGGTATTAAAGCTACTGTTGCATTCTTTGCCCCACCAATTGTTACTTTTCCGTTTAGACGTTTTCCACCTTCGATTTTAATAATTTCTACCATTTGTACAACTCCTTTAGTCATAGTAATTATACCCCAAATGGTCAAACAATTATAGTCAAAGCACCGCATATAAAAGAGTCTTTTGTGAAGACCCTTATTTTACTGGCTTATGGCGTGCTGCAAGTGTGTAAGCGAGACCCACTAAGACACCACCACCGATAATATTACCAAGATATGCGAATGTAAAGTTGAAGATAAATCCTCCAATTGAAACACCACCCATAACATTACTTGCAAGGAGCAAGAAAATGTTCGCAACACTATGTTGGAAACCAAGTAATGCAAATAACATAACCGGGAACCAAATACAGAAGATTTTGGCACTCATATCTTTAACACCAACGCTCATCCACGATGCAAACCCAACAAACCAGTTACACATCACGCCCGAGACAAAGATTTGAAATGCAGTATAATGCATTTTTCCTTCCGCAATCGTATGCAGCTGATCCACATATGGGTTAAGCATACCTAAAATTTGTACGCCAACTAAAACAACAAACAATGAACCCAGGAAGTTTCCAAGCGTTACTACTGCCCAGTTTCCTAAGAGTTCTTTGATTGACACTTCTTTATTAAAGAGTGCAGTGGAAACGATTGTCATATTTGATGTAATCAGTTCTCCTCCAGCTACTAGAATCACAATGATTCCAACTGGGAAAATTGAAGCACCTATTAATACCCCAACTAATCCTGGGATACGTGCTGTCACGATTATGTAGGTTAAGTATGCGAATGCAACCAGTGCTCCTGCCAAAAAACCTAAAATTATTTTCGCCATAAATGGTTTATCAACTTTTTTACGGCCCAGTTCAGTTACTTTTTGAACTGTTTCTTCCATTGAATACATATTCTCCTCCAAAAAACTTTCCTTTGATATCTTATCCATGCGGCGCACTTTAATCAAGATGTTTTCATCACAAGACTGTCTTTTTGAGGTATCTTACATTCTTTTCTCGATATTTGTTGTTATCTACGTGAATATATTCCTTCTTACGCATAAAAAAAAAGAAATCGCCGAAGCGATTTCTTGGGAAGTTCAATTAAGCTTTGTTAGCTGAACCGAAGATTTCGATTTTTTCTTTAACTGCTTCTTTCATTGCTTCAAATCCTGGAGCTAAAAGTTTACGAGGATCGTAGTTTTTACCTTCAAGGTCTTTACCAGCAACGATGAAGTCGCGAAGTGCTGCAGCGTTAACTAATTGTAATTCTGTGTTAACGTTGATTTTTGAAACACCTAAATCGATAGCTTTTTTGATTTGGTCTTCAGGGATTCCTGAACCACCGTGTAATACTAAAGGAATGCTTCCTGTAGCTTGTTTAATTGCATCTAATGTTTCGAAGCTTAAACCTACCCAGTTTTCTGGATATTTACCGTGGATATTTCCGATACCAGCTGCTAAGAAGTCAATGCCTGTGTCAGCCATTGTTTTACATTCTTGAGGATCAGCTAATTCACCTGTACCGATGATTCCGTCTTCTTCTCCACCGATTGATCCAACTTCTGCTTCAACTGATGCACCTTGTGCATGAGCGATTGCAACGATTTCACGAGTTTTTTCCAAGTTTTCATCGATTGCTAAGTGTGATCCATCGAACATTACAGATGTAAATCCAGCAGCAAGCGCTTCTTTAGCACCTTCAAAGCTACCGTGGTCTAAGTGTAATGCAACAGGAACAGTAATGTTCATTTCTTCCATCATACCTTTAACCATACCTACAACAGTTTTGTAACCTGTCATATATTTTCCAGCACCTTCTGAAACTGCAACCAAGATTGGTGAGTTCATTTCTTGTGCTGTTGAGAGAACTGCTTTTGTCCACTCTAAGTTGTTGATATTGATTGCTGGAACCGCGTAATGTCCATCACGTGCGTTTTCCAGAATTTCTTTTGCTGAAACTAATGCCATAGTTATGCTTCCTCCTAATTTCTCTTCTATTTTACTCTCTTTTTAGAATTTTGCAAAGAGGCTGCCACAAATCCTTTGAATAAAGGATGCGAACGGTTCGGTCTTGACTTAAATTCAGGGTGATATTGTGAAGCAACAAAGTGAATATGGTCTTTCAACTCAACAACTTCAACTAATTGCCCATCAGGACTCAAGCCACTAAATACAACACCTGCTTTTTCAAATTGCTCACGGTATTTGTTATTAAATTCATAACGGTGGCGGTGACGTTCAAAAATGACATCTGACCCATAAAGTTCGCGTGCTTTGGTACCTTCTTGCAATTCACAAGGATAATCACCCAAACGCAACGTTCCACCAAGGTTTGTTTTATGAATTTGATCTTCCATAATATCGATAATTGGGAATTTTGTATCCGGATTAATTTCCGTAGTATGGGCACCATCCATACCTAAAACATTACGGCCAAATTCGATCATTGCAATTTGCATTCCTAAACAAATTCCGAAGTACGGTACATTATTCTCACGTGCAAAGCGTGCGGCTGTAATTTTTCCTTCAACACCACGTTCGCCAAATCCACCAGGAACTAATATACCATCGTACTTAGCTAACATATCGTCTTTGTTTTCTTCAGTAATTGTTGTTGAATCAATCCAGTCGATATTAACGCGACTGCTTACTTCGTATCCTGCATGCATTAATGATTCCGCAACTGAAAGATAAGCATCTTTTAATTCAACATATTTACCAACCAACGCGATTTTAACATCATCTTGAAGATGGGATGCACGATCGATCATTTCATTCCATTCTGTCATATCAGCTTGTGGTAAATCAGTAATACCAAATTTATGAACAATATACTCATCGAGTCCTTGTTTTTGGAACATTAATGGTAATTCGTATAAATTTTCGACATTACGTGATTCGATAATGGCATTCTCGCGAACATCACAGAAAAGTGCTATTTTGTTTTTCATATCGCTTGTAAGTGGCTCATCACAACGTGTAACAATAATGTTTGCTTTGATACCGTGTGACATTAGCTCCTTAAAGCTATGTTGAGTAGGCTTCGTTTTGTACTCTGAACTCGCAGGTACTTTTGGGATTAAAGTTGTGTGGATAAAGACAACATCTTCAGTAGCATTTTCGGCATGAACTTGACGGACCGCTTCAAGGAATGGGAGTGATTCGATATCTCCTACTGTTCCTCCAATTTCGGTGATTACAACATCTGCACCAGACTCTTCAGCCGCTGCATAAATTTTATTTTTAATTTCATCTGTAATATGTGGAATAACTTGTACAGTCGCACCATTATAATCACCACGACGTTCTTTATTAATAACGTTTTGATATACACGTCCGGTTGTAATGCTTGCATTACGTGTTAATTCCTCATCGATAAATCGTTCATAGTGTCCAAGGTCCAAGTCTGTTTCTGCACCATCTCGGGTTACAAAAACCTCGCCATGTTGGTATGGTGACATGGTTCCTGGATCAACGTTAATGTACGGATCAAATTTTTGCATAAACACTTTCATACCACGGTTTTTAAGTAAACGTCCTACTGATGCTGCAATGATACCTTTACCGATACCTGATACAACACCACCAGTGACAAAAATATATTTTGTTGTCATATTATCTCCTTCTAAAAAATAAAAAAGCTCCCATCGCTGGAAGCCTACTGCCCTTTATTATTCTATCAAACTCGTTATGGGTATTCAACCATAAAAATCGAGACACTACAAAAAGCCACTTATATAGCGGAAAATTTACATTTAGGGTTTAAAAACCTGCATTCGCTAAAATGCAGGTTTGGGTTATTGTATTAATTACTCGTCGTCTGTAACGCTGAGTTCAATTGGGTAATCTTCAAACTCTTCTTCATAGTCATCATAACCATCAAGAAGATCCGGGTCAATTTGTAAACTTTCAAGGGTATGACGTTCACGAAGGTCCCATTTATTTCCCTCTAACGAGATGAAACGTGAGTCCATCATTAACGCATTGTAAAACGATGCAACTTTTCTTTTAGCTGCTTCTTCGGGTAGCTTAACTTCTTCTGAAACTTCAGCCCATAATTTTTGGAAAGTAGTTTCTTTCTTTTTCTTTTGTAATTTATCAAATGCAATATCGCTTAACGATTTAGATGCCATAATGTTATACCTCCGGTTCCCACCAACATTCAAACTCAAGTGTGTCAACACGTTGACCTTCTTGGTCTAAATGATACCTAATATAAAATACATTGTTGTCAATCTTCATTTCATCTACACTTACATCAAATACAATTGTTCCATGTTCGTTTTTAACGAGCATTTCTGTCGATTCATCTCGACGAAATAGACCTTGTGTTAGCCAACTGTCTTGGCGTTTGAGCGAAATTTCATGGTCCGTAATGTCGAGTATCACAACTGCGCCATTTTTTTCGACATAACTAATACGCTTGTACACACCTAAATCTTGTAGTGTTGCGTTTTCATCAACTGTCTTTGCATTCGCTTCTCGTGATTTTTGTATAACTGTAATTTTCAAAACGGATAGATTGCCCCCTTACTTATTTACCATTGCATTATATGAAAATACGGTACAATGTCAATACATTTTAACAAAAAAAAATGAAAGTGCACGGATATCGTTGCACTTTCATACAGAATTCACATTTCTTATTGTTTGCTTTCGAAGTAAGCTTCGATATCTGAAACCTCACGGATGATTTGTGGGGCAAGATCTTCGTTACTTTCTTCAGTTACCAAGACATCTGTTTCAATACGGATTCCAATGCCTTCTTCAGCGATGTAAAGTCCCGGTTCGTTTGTAATTACATTACCTGCTTGGAGCGGCTCCTCACGGTCGATCCAGACATCATGAGTATCCAACCCTAATGAATGTCCTATACCATGATAATAGTAACGTGAGACGTCTTGAGGGTCTTCTATGAGCCCCAATTGGATACATCCCTCAGCAAGATACTCTTTCGCAAGATCATTCAATGTTTTGATGCTGATGCCTGGACGAATTGCTTCATTAACAGCATGGAACGTATCTAAGACCACTTGATAAACATCACGTTGACGATCTGTAAATTTACCATTTATTGGGAATGTTCGAGAAATATCTCCACCATAGCCATTAACACGGATTCCTAAATCGAATAAGACTAGATCTCCATCCAGTAGTTCTTGATTATTTTCGATGTAGTGGAGTACTGTTGCATTTTTTCCACCAGCTAAAATTGTATCAAACATCAAGTCACCGTGTTGTTTCATACCTTCATAGTAGAAACGTGCAGCAACATCATTTTCATTGTTCCCTGGTTTCACTTCTTCAAGAGCACCCATAATGGCATCATTTGTAACAACAAGTGCATGCTTAATCGCTTCAACTTCTTCCGGAAGTTTGACCATTCGTAGTCTAACAAGTTCTTCAAAGATATTAACGACGCGGTCTTCACCCACAAAATCTACAAACGCTAAACCCGATCCGTGGAACTCTTCTGTTATTGTGTCGTGATCAAAATCTAGACCGATTTGTACGTCTCGTTCCATGACCGAATTTACAAAAGCATCAAATTCATCAAAGTATCGAATATCTTCAATTCCAGAAATAAGCTGTGCTTCTTCTTCCGTCATGTAGTGACCGACCCATTTTTCCATATTTGGATCAATTTCACGAAGGAACAACGTCACAGCTTGTGTTGTCTTATCAAATACAACTACAGCCTCTGGTTCTTGAATCCCTGTTGCATAGTAGAAATTACGGTTTGCTTGAAATGGATACTGTGCATCTGCTGATTTGCGTACACCTTTACCACTAAATAAGAACGTTACAGTATTTTTTGGTAGTGCGTTCATAATATTTTCACGAATTGTGATGTATGTTTGACTATTCATATACAATCTCCTTTGGATAGAATACCTTACGGTCTTCTTTATCTTCCCCTTGCACAAATCCTCTTACAATTGATGATGCCTCAGATAACTCAACAAGGTCACCTTTAATTGATACATAAATTCCTGAGTTTGTGTCTTCTTTGCGATATGGCTTTTGATACAAAGTCTGTGTTGTGAAGTCTTCCACAACATAGTATCTCGCATCATATCCATTTTGTGTCGTTGCCCTACGAATTTTTTCGAGTTGATTGGTTCCGGTTAAATCTTCGTATTGAAAGAGAACCCGATTTAAAAGACGTAACGCTAAGTCTTTTAAAATTGGATCGTCACTGTTTGTAAGTACTGTGAACCCGTGCGTAACCGCTGGCTCATCAAGTTTGAAATGGTCTTCAAGTGAGATTTCTGTATTATTCAAAAACGGCTTGAAGAATGCAACGCAATCCAACATTTCTGGATTGGTCGTCATCAAATCACGCATTCTTGAGAAAATAGAAAGTAAAATCCCTTCGAAGCTTCGTGATGCTGGGTGAAGATAAACTTGCCAGTACATTTGGTAACGCGCCATGATGTAATCTTCAACAGCGTGTATACCACTTTCTTTCATGACGATGCGATCGCCTTCCAACTTCATGGTTCGAAGAATTCGTTGTAGGTCAAATTCTCCATAACTAACACCGGTAAAGTATGAATCCCTTAATAAATAATCCATACGATCAGCATCGAGCTGACTTGAGATTATCTGTGTTAATAATGTTCGTTCATGACGATGCGCAATAATATCACTTACAATTTCCGGTAAATCGGGACTTGCTTGTTTTAGAATCCGATTGATTTCAGACGGTTCGCGGATAATTCGATCTGTGAATGTTTCATGGTGAACCGAGGTTACAGATTCAAACGCATGCGAAAAAGGACCATGTCCAACATCATGCAAAAGACCTGCACAAAGAAGGGCAATTTGCTCTTCTTCGGACAGACTTTCTTTCAGCCCACTGACTTTTTCAATCATTTGGCGCACTACTTCGTAGACTCCGAGTGAGTGCGAAAATCGTGAATGTTCTGCAGTATGATAAACCATGTAAGTACCACCTAATTGGTGGATACGTCGTAGTCTTTGGAATTCTGGTGCGTTTATCAGATCCCAGATTACTTGATAATTTACATGAATATATCCGTGAACAGTGTCACGCATCACTTTCTGCTCAGCACAGCGTTTATTAAGCGTTGACATAAGTTTCTAAACGTTTTTTTACCACATCATAACCTGTTAAGTATAACGCACTCATAAGATCAGGTCCGTGTGATTGATGGGTAGCACTGACACGAAGTCCCATGAATAATGGTTTTCCTTTGAGTTCAGTTTCTTTTTTAGTTGCGTTAAATGCTTCTTTAAGTGCTTCAACTGACCACGCTTCGGGTAGGTTTTTCAAGAATGACGCAGCCACTGTTTTGGTTGTCTCCCATGCAAGTACTTCTTCTTCAGCTTCTGTAATAACCGGCTCATTGAAGAAACTATCAATCAGACTTCCAATTTCAGAACCATATTGTGTTTGGTCTTTATAGAGTAACAAGAGTTTCTCGACCCATGCTTCATCTTTTGATGCAAGATCATGACTTGCAGCAGCATAAGGTCTCACGAATTCAAGCCATTCTGCATCTGATTTTTCTTTTAGGTATTGGTGGTTCATCCATGTTAATTTGGTAACATCAAACATTGATGGCGCTTTTGATAAACGAGATTCATCAAATTCAGCAATTAATTCCTCTTTCGTGAAGAGTTCTTTCTCACCTTTTGGTGACCATCCTAGAAGTGCCATAAAGTTAAACATTGCTTCCGGAAGATATCCTTGATCTTTATATTGACTGATAAACTGCATCACAGAGTTATCACGTTTTGAGAGTTTTTTACCACTTTCGTTAACAATGAGTGTCATGTGACCATAACGTGGTATTTCCCAATTGAACATCTCAAAAATCATCATTTGTTTTGGTGTATTCGAAATGTGTTCTTCACCACGGAATACGTGTGAGATTTCCATCAAGTGGTCATCAATCACAACAGCAAAGTTGTAAGTTGGAATACCATTTGATTTGACAATCACCCAGTCCCCAATATCTTTGGATTCAAAAGTGATTTCACCACGTACCATGTCATCAAACGTATAGGTTTGATCTTCTGGAACATGGAGGCGAATAGAATGTTGGCGTCCTTCAGCTTCGTAAGCTGCTTTCGTAGCTGCATCAAGATGTAAGCATTTTTGATTGTATCGTGTTGATGCATAGCCAGCTTCTTTTTGGCGATTATAGTCTTCTTCGAGTTCTTCTGAAGTACAGTAGCATTTATATGCATGTCCACTTTCAAGAAGTTTTTCTGTATATTCTCGGTAGATATCTAAACGTTCCATTTGACGGTATGGCGCATATTTCGGGTTGGGTTTATCAGGAGACTCATCTGCTTCAATCCCTAACCAATTTAAGAAATATGTTTGGGACGCTTCGCCACCTTCAACATTACGTTCTACATCTGTATCTTCGATACGTAATACGAAATCTCCCCCATAGTGTTTTGCAATTAAATAGTCAAACAACGCTGTACGCGCGTTTCCGATATGTAAAAACCCTGTTGGGCTTGGTGCATATCTAACTCGAACTCTTTCCATATTTTTACCTCTTTTCAAAAACATTGCATTTATTATATCACGTTCTGTGTTTTCCCTACAATTTAAGTATGTGCATTTACATGGTTTACCTTGTATTTTCACGTAATATGGTTGTATATTTTAGCGAAAACAAAAAGATTGATACACTGTACCAACCTTTTCTTATTTATCATTTTAGCGATCCAAAAGCATCGCAACACCCATTCCGCCACCAATACATAGTGACGCAATTCCGCGTTTAGACTCGGATCGAAGCATTTCATAGATTAGTGTAACCATGATACGTGCTCCCGACGCTCCAATTGGATGCCCCAGTGAGATTGCACCACCGTTCACATTAACTTTATTAGCATCAATATTTAAATCACGAATAACCGCTAATGACTGTGCGGCAAATGCTTCGTTCAATTCAAATCGATCAACACTGTTTAAATCAATTTTTGTTTTTTCAACGAGTTTGGAAACTGCAAGATAGGGTGCATATCCCATAATTGATGGATCCATACCAATTTCCGCAAATCCATTAATGGTTGCGAGAATCTCAAGATTCATGGCTTCTGCTTTTTCTCGACTCATAATAACCAATGCAGCTGCACCATCATTAACTCCGGATGAATTTCCAGCAGTTACAGAACCACCCTCACGAAAGCTTGGTTTTAATTTTTGAAGTCCTTCAAGTGTTGAGTTATGACGAATGTATTCATCTTCCTCAAAAATCCCTTTTTTTGTTTCTACAGGTACAATTTCTGCTTTAAAGATACCTTCGCGTTGTGCTTTGCTTGCACGAAGTTGAGATTCCAGTGCAAATGCATCTTGGTCTTCGCGGCTCACATTGAATTGATCCGCAACATGCTCTGCTGTCATTCCCATTAATTCTTGTGTAAAGGCATCCGTAAATCCATCAACCGTTATCGTATCCTGTGTTTCAAGATTCCGCATTTTCGAACCGAATCGACCGTTTTTTACAATATGTGGGGCCTGAGATAGGTTTTCAAAACCACCCACAACTGCAATATCACTTTCTCCCAGCAAAATTGACTGCATTCCAAGATGAATTGACTTCATCCCAGAACCGCACATTTCATTGATTGTCATCGCTGGTGTGCTGTATGGAATTCCCGCATGAACGGATGCTTGTCGCGCTGGGTTTTGTCCCAATCCCGACTGAATCACGTTTCCCATAACAACATAATCGACGTCTTCCGGCTTGATTCGTGCACGATTCATCGCTTCTTTTATTACGGCAGTCCCGATTTCTACGGCTGTGGTTCCAATGAGGCTTCCCCCAAATTTCCCAATAGCAGTACGGGCCGCGCCTACAATTACTACGTCGCGCAAATAGATCACTCCTTTTTGTTTTATAGTGTTAGCCTGTATATTATACCTTTTGTTTAATCCAAAAACAAAACTTTTCGTATTCTTTGCCTATTTGGGCAAATCTCCGTATAATAGTTTTACTATTAAAAGGAGTACTTTATGAAAATAGGTATTGATAAAATCGGGTTCTATTCTCCAGGATATTTTCTGGATATGGCCGATTTAGCTACAGCGCGTAACGCTGACGTGAACAAGTATACCATTGGTCTTGGACAAGATAGAATGGCAATGCCCCCTATCACACAAGATACCATAACTATGGCTGCGAATGCTGCCGTTGGAATCTTATCCGAAGAAGATTTAGAAGCAATCGATTTGGTTATCTTAGGTACCGAAAGCGGAACCGACCAGTCAAAAGCAGGTGCAACTGCAATCCACCATTTATTAGGTATTAACCCCTATGCTCGTGCAATCGAAATGAAACAAGCTTGTTATGCTGCAACCGCAGGAATTCAACTTGCGAAAGGTCATATTGCATTAAACCCTACCAAAAAGGCTCTGATTATCGCATCAGACATTTCCAAATACGGCTTAAATTCAGGTGGTGAACCGACACAAGGTGCCGGTGCTGTCGCGATTTTAATTGCTGCAAATCCGCGCATTATGAGTTTGGATAATGACGCTGCATACTTTACTGATGATATTTTGGATTTCTGGCGACCAAACTACAGCGATTATGCATTTGTTGATGGTCAGTATTCGAACGAACAATACCAACGATTCTTTGAAGCAACGTTTAACCGCTACATGGAAGATACCGGCCGTACACTTGATGATTTCAATGCGTTAACATTCCATATTCCGTATACCAAGCTAGGGCTTAAATCATTACGTATGGTCGCAGATATAGAGACCCGTCCTGATTTGTTTGAGAATTTTAATCACGCTACTTATTACAACCGAACGGTTGGAAATATTTATACAGGTTCACTCTATTTGAGTCTTATTTCGTTACTTGAAAAAGGGTCATTAGCCGCAGGTTCTCGAATTGGACTGTTTAGTTACGGTTCAGGAGCTGTTGGAGAATTTTTCAGCGGTGTTCTTGAGGACGGTTACAAAGACCATCTTGTTTCGGATCATCAAACCATGATTGATGCCCGTAAACGCCTATCGATTCATGCCTATGAAGCGATGTATAATGTATCGTTAATTAAAGATGGTTCGCACCAAATCTTGGATACAACACACGAAACATCACCATTCTATCTTAAAGAAATCAAACACCACAAACGTGTTTATAATAAATAAAAGGAGCTTTTGCTCCTTTTTTGTTTGTTTTTTATGCGTTATGTTGTGATTTTGTCATCTAAATACACAAAGTTTCATGTGTTATTGCTCATCAATATATGCAATTGTTAGTTCAATCATCGTTTGCGCAAGCATAACCAATACCCGTTCATCTGCTTCAAATTTAGGATTATGTAAAAAATATGGAGATGGTGCTGCAGATGACCCTACAAATAGAAACGCACCTGGAATTGTTTTTAAATACGTTGCGAAATCTTCTGAGAATGGTACAGGTTCAATTTCTTCAACCGTATCAAGAAAGGCTGCTTTTTTAAGAACTGGAATAATCTTCGATACCACTTCAGGATGATTTACAAGTGCGGGGTATCCTCCTAAATGATTCATTCGAACCTCAACCTTGTACATAGCGGCAATACCATGACACAGCGCTTCAAGTTCTGATTCAAGACATTTTTCAACACTTTCCTCGAAATAACGCGTGCTTAAAGCGAGATGAACATGCTCTTGGATGACATTATCAGCACCTTTTCCCTCAAACGATCCGATTGTAATTACGGCCGGTTTTTGTGGGTCAATACGGCGAGACACAATGCTTTGGGTCGCTACAACGAATTGACTTGCAGCAACAATTGCATCATTCGCTAGATGTGGCGATGCACCATGTCCACCTAAACCAGTAATATCAACTGTGATTGCGGCATTACCGGCCATCATGGATGCCTTCGCATAACGGATGGTTCCGAGCTTTTCGTCAGGCATCACATGCGCTCCATAAATACGGGTTACATCATCAAGAAGTCCGGAGTTCATGAAATCCACAGCACCTCCTGGAGGTGTTTCTTCGGCATGTTGGTGGATAATTTTGATAGTAATCGGTAATTGGTCACGAAGTGTGATGAGACTATCAGCCGCAATCATAAGAGCTGCTGTATGCAAATCATGACCACACGCATGCATAATACCATCATGTTGAGACTTAAACGAACTCTCGACTAACTCTTGCATTGGTAAGGCATCAAAATCCGCTCTCAATGCGAGGACACGTTCTGATTTTCCTGGGTTAATCGTAACTACAAAGCCGTGACGCTCTGAAATCGTGTCTATTTGTACGGGTTTTTCCGCATAGAAGTTTTTAATGTATGCTGCAGTCTCAACTTCTGCGAATGACAATTCTGGAAATTGATGGAGATGCCGACGTATTGCAATCATTTCATCCATTCGGTCCTCAATCATTTTTAATAATAATGCTTTCATAGCGTCTCCTTAAATAAAAGTACCGCCGCAGCGGTACTTGATTATAGTTTGTGGAATGCTTCGACATCTACAACAAATACTGTTGCACCACCCACTTGGACTTCAACTGGGAATGAAGCATAGCGTCCGATGTCATAAGATGCTGTGGAAGGAACCACTTCGGTGCGTTTTTTACCTTCGCGACCGATAATCTCTAAACAAGAATCAACACGATCATCATCACAACCAATAATTAGAGTTGTGTTACCTGCTCGTAGGAATCCTCCTGTCGTTGCAAGACGTGTTACTTGGAAATTCTCTTTGTTTAGCGCTGTTGAAACAGATGAACTATCATCGTTTGATACAATTGCGAGTACTAATTTCATAAGTATTCTCCCCTCTTATTACGTTTATTATAACACAAAGAAAAATATCACAAGTCAATGACTTGCGATATTTGGTGAATTTTTTGTTAAGTTTAGTTATTAAAGCGGAAATGGACAATATCGCCATCTTTCATGACATACTCTTTACCTTCCGAACGAAGTTTCCCAGCTTCTTTAACGACTTGTTCAGAACCAAGTTCCACAAGATCATTAACATGGTAGACTTCGGCACGAATAAATCCTTTTTCAAAATCAGTATGGATTACCCCAGCACATTGTGGTGCCTTCATGCCTTCAGTAAATGTCCATGCACGAATTTCTTTCGGCCCTGCTGTAAAGAATGTACGCAAGCTAAGAATATCATATGCGTTTCGGACTAAAACATCGAGACCACTCTCTTCAACACCAAGTTCGCTTAAGAACTCATCACGTTCTTCATCTGCAAGACTAGACAAATCTTCTTCAACTTTTGCACATACAGTAACAACACGACTATCACGTGCCTCAGCATATGCTTTAACTTTTTGATACATCTCATTTTCTTCAACATTTGCGATACTGTCTTCATCTACGTTCGCAACATAGATGACAGGTTTGATTGTTAGGAAGTGGAATGTACGAATTAACTTCATTTCATCATCAGTTAGTGACAAATCAGAAAGCGGACGGTTGTCTTCAAGCACCGCTTTACACTTATCAAGCACTTTAAGTTCGTTCTGTGCATCTTTATCGTTTGATTTGGCTTTACGTCCGACACGATTTAAGCGATTCTCAACTGATTGTAAATCAGCAAGCATCAATTCAATTTCTATAATTTCGATATCAGAGATTGGATCTCCGACAACCCCGTGCTCATGTACGATGTCTGGATTTGCAAAACAGCGAACGACGTGAGCGATTGCATCCACTTCACGAATGTTTGAAAGGAACTGGTTTCCTAAACCTTCCCCTTTTGATGCTCCCTTTACAAGCCCTGCAATATCGGTAAATTCAAATGTTGTTGGAATAATTTTTTCAGATTCAATTTTGCTTCGAATATCTTCCAAGCGTTTGTCGTTTACTTTAACGACACCTACGTTGGGTTCAATTGTCGCAAACGGATAGTTCGCTGCTTCAACTTGTGATTTTGTAATTGCGTTAAATAGTGTTGATTTTCCAACGTTTGGTAAACCAACAATTCCTGCTGTTAATGCCATATTTATGCCTCATTTCTTTCAATTATTTTTTTGAGTTTCTTTTCAAATTCGTGGCGTTCCATCATGATGACAGCACCACAGCCTTCACATTTTATTTTAATATCCGCACCCATACGTGTAATTTTGAAGTATTGTGATTTTTTACAGGGATGGTCTTTTTTCATCTGAACGATATCACCAAGGCCATATTCTTTTTTAATCATAGGGTCTCCTTATTTTTGCGCATGATGCGCACGGTATGCTTGCAGTGTGTTTTCCAATAAACTTGCAATAGTCATCGGACCAACACCTTTCGGTACTGGCGTCGCATAAGCAACTTTTTTATATGCTTCTGGATCAACATCTCCCACAATCTTGCCATCAATCCGATGAATTCCAACATCCACCAATACTTGATGTGATTGAACTTGAGATGCCTTAATAAAGTTGGGTTGCCCAATCGCCACAACTACAATGTCACTTTCTTGAATCAAAGTATCGAGATTTTGAGTTCGAGAATGTGCTAGGGTAACTGTCGCATTCGCATGGGTTAGGAGTGTCGCAACGGGTTTTCCCACGAGACGACTTCGCCCAATGACAAGCGCTCGTTTGCCTGTTACATCAATATGATACCAGTCCAATAAGCGTATAATCCCTTTGGGTGTGCACGAAATGAACTGAGGGCGGTTAATTTCCAATAGACCAACATTAAGTGGATGAAGTCCGTCAACATCTTTACTTGGGCTGATGGCATCCACAATTATGTCTTCATTGATATGTTTTGGTAATGGCAGCTGGACGAGAATTCCATCAACATCTGCATCATCGTTTAAGGCATGGATATGACGTAATACATCATCTTCAGACGTATCTTCTTCTAGTCGAATAGTCTTGGAAGTCATCCCAACAGCACTCGCTTGCTTCATTTTCGAATTTACATAGGTTTCAGAAGCTGGATCGTTTCCAACCAAGACAACTGTTAGTGATGGGGCGCGGTTTCCTTGCATCGTAATCTCAGAAACTTCTTGTGCAATTTGTTTTCGAATTTCTTTCGAAACATGCAAACCATCAAGACGTGTACTCATACTTATCCCTCCTTAGCGATTTCCACCCATAATAATATCACACCTTAAATGACCTTACCATCTTTGATAGTTAGAATCACGGTAACCGGGCCATCATTGTCTAATATGACGTTCATATGGTGTTGAAACTTACCTGTTTGAACCTCAATTCCATGCGCTCTAAGTTTCGCATTAAACTGTTCAAAGTATTCATTTGCCAATTCTGGCCGCATTGCACCAATAAAACTGGGGCGATTCCCTTTGCGGGCATCAGCTGCAAGTGTGAATTGTGATATTGATAAAATTTTTCCACCGACATCTTGAATGCTCCGATTCATCTTTCCTTCGGCATCTTCAAAAAGACGAATTTGTGCAATTTTATCCGCTGCCTTTTGGATATCACGTTCGCCATCATCTACTTCAATTCCTACCAGTAGCATAAAACCCTCTTGAATCGCTCCAACGCTTTCCGAATCAACGATAACTTTTGCTTCTTTAACTTTCTGAATTACTATTTTCATGGTGTCACCTCTATGCCTTATTTTACACGAATCATGATACAATATATAGAAGGAGATTTGTATGAATAAACCTTTAGCACATACTGTGAGACCACAAACTATTAACGAAATTGCAGGCCAAGACCACTTACTCGGGGAAGGTCAAATTTTACGCAATCTTGTCACCAACAAAGAAATTCCATCTATGATTTTTTTCGGTCCTCCCGGAACTGGAAAAACCACTACAGCGATGGCAATCGCAAACACTTTAGGACGTCCGTTTCGACTTTTCAATGCGGTCACTGATAATAAGAAAAAATTAGATCAGTTATTTGTGGAGGCTGAGATGAGTCAAGGACTTGTTGTGATTATCGACGAAGTCCATCGCCTCAATAAAGACAAACAAGATGTTCTTTTACCTCATATTGAAAGTGGGCTCATCACGATGATTGGAGCAACAACTGCTAATCCTTATTTCTCGATTAACCCAGCAATCCGTTCACGTGTTCACTTATTCGAGTTTAATCCGATTGATACCGCGCATTTAGAATCTGTTCTTAAACGTGCATTCAAGCACTACCCGGATAAATCGATTGATGATGATGTCATTGCAACCATCGCTAAAAGTGCAAACGGTGATGCGCGTTATGCTTTAAATGCCTTGGAGATTCTTACCAAATCAACATTAGATACACACCTCACAGCCCAGCATCTTAATGCCCTTTCTTTATCCATGAATATTTCAATGGATAAAGACTCTGATAATTACTACGATACTTTGAGCGCCTTCCAAAAGTCGATTCGCGGAAGCGATGTTGATGGCGCTTTGTACTATCTTGCTAAATTAATCCAAGTCGGGGATTTTGATTCCATCGAACGTCGCTTGATTACGATTGCCTACGAAGATATCGGTCTTGCTAATCCTGCCTTATGTGCACGTGTCGCTGAAGCCGTAGCTGCTGCGCGCCGAATCGGCTTTCCAGAAGCACGTATTCCGTTAAGTGTCGTCGTTATTGAGTGCGCCTTATCACCAAAATCCAAGAGTGCCGAGCATGGCATTGATCGTGCCTTAGATACAGTTCGTAATACCGCGTACCAAGTTCCTAAGTACTTACGCTTGAATGCTGTCGGGGTCGATCCGATTGATATGTATGATTATGATCGTTCCGATTTATGGAATAAAATCCAGTATTTACCAAATGAGCTCAAAGATACAGAATTTTATATTCCTGGTAATGAAAACTCTGCCGAGAAAACATACAGTGCCAATCGCACTGCACTTAAAAAGATTAAGCGTACGAATAATTTGCGTAAGTTGAAACAAAAAGTATGAGATTTGACTTTTTCGTTATCCACTTGTACACTTAATTTGACTAGAGAGGTAGCACATCGCTAAACTGGTGAATCAATTGGGACAATTTCTTATTATTTAAATCTAAATATTAAATAAGGAGGAGTTTTCTAATGTTTACTTTTAGTCTCAACACTAAGACAAAAGAGGGACGTGAACTTGTCACGTCTTTTTCTATGTCTGTAAATCAACATGACCGCATCGCTCTCATCGGCGAAGAAGGTAATGGAAAGAGTGTCTTTTTAAAAACACTCATCCATCACCCAGATGTAATGGATCTTGATATCCAACGGTCAATATCACAACCAAATCTTGTTTTTGGTTACGTATCCCAAGATGTATCACTGGGCGATCTTGATCTCAGTGTACTCGAATTCGCATTAGATAATATGTGGGATCGTTACGCCGTATTTCTCAAATTGTTCCATAAACTTTTACCCAATCTGACGGAAGATGATTTTGACCGAACACTTGCTACCTTAAGTGGTGGTGAACGTGTCAAGTTACAGTTGGTCAAACTCATGCTTGAAGATGTCGATGTTTACGTTCTCGATGAACCTACCAATAATCTCGATGTTGAAACCTTGCAATGGCTCGAAACCTGGATGCTAGATCAAGATGCGCCGATTCTTTTTGTATCACATGACGTCACACTTATCACTCATACCGCAAATCGAATCATACACTTTGAGTTACTCAACAAAAAGACCAAGCAACAAATTACACTCTTTGAAGGGTCCTATTCAGATTATTGGGATATTCGCCAACGAAAAATTGCCCATCATAATCAAATTGTCGCAAGTCAAGAACGCGAACACAAAAAACAAATTGATACGTGGCAACAACAATATCAAAAAGTAGGACATCAATTGCAAAACGTCAATCGGGCAGACCCCGGACTTCAAAAGAAAATGAAAAATCTTAAAGCCCAAAAAGCACGTTATGATAAACAGCCGCAGATCGAACAGCGTACTGTTGAGTCGCCGAGTACTTTTGTACTCGATACTGTCGCACCGATTTCACAGCGTCATCTTGTCGATGTGGATGTGTCTCACCCGATGATAGCCACACCCATTCATTTTTCGATGACGAGCACCAGTAAAATTGCTTGCACAGGTTCAAATGGAATTGGAAAATCTACATTCATTAATTTATGGACCGAAGCGCTCGCGCCAACCTCAATTGCATATCAAGTTGTTTATCAAGATATTTGGAAAAACTTGGATTTATCGTTAAGTCCCTTGGATCATTGTGCGCCAAGTGGAACGCGTGACGCCCTTGAATCAACACGTAATGCACTCTCACACTTGCGTTTTTCGCGTGAAGAAATGACACTTCCCTTGCATAAACTATCGGGAGGACAACGCACAAAGGTTGCCTTGCTCCATGCAATGAATCAATCACCCCAACTCTTAATTCTTGACGAACCAACTCGCAACCTCAGCCCGGACACGCAAAAGGAAGTCACCGAAATGCTTGAAGCATTTCCTGGCGCAATCTTTTGCATTACACACGATCGCGGATTGATGGTAGCCATTTTTGATACCTGTTTTACGTTAACTACTGAGGGATTCGCAGCCACATCCGCAAATTTTTAACCGCTTTATCACATTGAGAATGCTATAATGACTAAGATGTACAAAGAGGAGACATGTATGAAAAAACTGAGTGTACTTATGATTCTCGGCATTTTGTTGGTGGGTTGTTCATCCAAGCCAAAGGAAGAACCCGTTTCATTGCCAGAAACGAAAACAGAAACCGAATCAAAAACTGATTATAGTAAAGAGACCAATCCAGTTGCTACAATTACAATGACTAATGGCGATGTTATCACCGCTGAATTGTATCCTGAGGTTGCTCCGAATACCGTCAACAACTTTATCTCGTTGGCAAATAGTGGCTTTTATGATGGTGTTATTTTCCACCGTGTAATTCCTGGATTTATGATTCAAGGGGGAGACCCTGATGGAACTGGAATGGGCGGACCGGGTTATGGTATCAAAGGGGAATTTGCAAACAATGGCTTCCCGAATGATTTAAAACACAATCGTGGAGTGCTTTCAATGGCACGTGCGCAAGACCCTAACTCCGCAGGCTCACAATTCTTCATCATGCATAAAGATTCACCGCACCTAGACAAAGACTATGCTGCATTCGGTATGGTTACTAGTGGTTTAGAAGCTGTCGATAAAATTGCTGCACTGGATCGTGACCGCAGTGATCGTCCAACAACTGATAGTGATAATGTTATAGCATCAATTACTGTTGATACTAAAGGTGTAACATATCCTTCACCTGAGAAAAACTAAAAGCTCCTTACGGAGCTTTTTTTTAGTAATAGACGATTTGTGTAAATCTCTAGACCTAATTCAAAAATCATCAATACGTAAAAACAAGCCTTCGGGCTTGTTTTTCTTTTATCAAATCTCAACCGCACCACTATTCATTTTTAAAAATTCTATCTCATAAGCAGTTTTAAAGTCAAATATTTTACGCGGCATTGAGTTGATTTTAAAGGCAATGTCATCAAGATATTGTTGTCCAATGCTGTAAAGTGACTTTCCTTTCGGTATAAATCTTCTAACTATCGCATTGGCTCGTTCATTAGAACCACGCTGAAAAGAACAGTAAGGATCGCATTTATATAGTTTGACACCGAGTCGTTTTGCAGTAATTCCCATTGTATTAAACTCTAATCCATTATCAACGGTTATTGATTTCGTCACTATTTTGTTTTCTTCTATAAATTTTCTAATTAATGAGGATGTGTAATAGTCCAATCGATACTCAGCCTTGATCAGCCAATTCATTCTGGAACATCGATCTACGATTGATATTATTGCTGCACTTTCATTTTTCTTTCCGATTATTGAGTCAATTTCAAGGTGACCGATTTCATCTCGGGCCTCTATATAATTGGGTCTCAGACTAATTGGTAGCACAGTTCGATTTACCAAACTCCATTGAAAGTGGTTCATCATTCCGCTCATTCGCTTCTTTCGTCTACGTCTCTTGTAACACATCTTAAGAGGATCAATCGTAAGTTTTCCTTGGTTGATCCAGTTATACACTTGTTGAACGGATACACAGGGTTTATGAGGATGATACCTTCTATAGTTGTTGAGGCAGACATCGATAGAACGGACTTTCGGATCATAACGAGAATTGAGGTAATCGATTAAGTGGTTATATTTATGTTGAATATCTATTTTTCTTTTCTTATAATGATTGCTTTTATACCTCGAAACAGTTGAATGCGAAATATTCAGTTCGCGTCCAACTTGTCGCATCGAATATCCTACACTCAATAAAATATCGATTTGGTCTTTTATTTTTTTATTTAATTGCTTATACTTCATATGGGAGCTCCTTTTAGTCGGGTGGGCTCCTTTTATTATACAAAAACAACCTCACCTTGGTGGTGCGGTTGAGATTTGAATTTAGGAAAACAAGCCCGAAGGCTTGTTTTTTATAATTATTTAACGATAGCGATAGCTTTTTCGTTGTTGACTTCAATTGGTGATAATAATGGAGTTTTGCCCATTGTTACTGATGATTTAAGATCTGCATCTGCACCTGCTTTGACTTCTGCTGGTGTTTTCCCGATAACATATTCGTTAAATGCTGCAACTTGTTCGTACCATTCTTTACCGATTGAACTTGCAATCTTCATACCATATTCGTCTTTTTTCTGACCTTTTGTACGTTGAACTTCTTCGTTCAATGTAGCAACACCGTTTTCAACTTTTCCTGTAACTTGTGCTGCATCGATGAATGAGTATACAACTTTTCCATCTGGATCGTATGCTGTTGCTGCTACTGTTGTTGTTAAGTCAAGTTTGTCAGCTGCGCCTGTTGTGAATGAAACATTTCCTACTGTTGCTGCATTCTTTACGTCAACTGCATTTTCAACTGCTAATTTTACAATTTCCAAGTAGTTTGAAACATCAATTGAAACTGATGATGTTAAATCTGCATTTGCAGGTACAGCTGGGTGAGCTGCATCTTTTTCTACTGTTTCCATTGCTAATACTTCAGCAACTGTTTTTCCTGTCATCCAAGTTTCAAGATTTTCCATTTGTTTGTACCATTCTTGACCGATTTTACTTGCTTTGACCATTCCGTATTCATCGCCTAAAACTTTTTTTGAACCGTCAAATTTGAATGGTTCAATTGAGTTGTCTGCGTTGTATGCTTGTTTGTTTTGAGCAACGTCAATTTGCACTTGAGCAATTTTGTCATCTTTCAATACAACTGTTCCGTAGTATACGTTTGTTTCGAAGTTTCCTTTTTTGTCCCCTTCTGGTGCTGCGGCTTTTGCCTTAACAGTAACTGCAGTTCCAATTTTTACATCTTGCCCTTTTGGCTTTGATGCGCCACATCCTGTTAATACAAGAAGGCCAACTAATAATAAAGCAACTAATTTTTTCATTGCATATTCCTCCCGTGTCTGCTCTTCCATTGTACGAATTTTATGTTTATTCGGTCAATTCATATTATTGAGATTGTTAGGTTATACCTATACTTTTCACAAGTTACATCATTTTTTTTACTAACTTGTGAAAAAATACATAATATTTACTAAGGTATTTTTAAGTGCTTTCGTACACATCGAATTCAATGTGTACTTTCAATTCATGTTCATAAAATCTCAGATTTCATTCAGTGTCTCTAATTCGGTTTTCACAAGCGGTCCGCAAACACCAAACATTTTCTGTTATACATTATCAATTATAGACGCTTCGTCACTATCAGGTAACGGCTGACCACAACATGGACAATATTTATGGTGTGGTTCAACTTTAAGTTTTGGTGCCTTTTGCGCTTCCAGTTTTCGCGACTGTTCGATAAATCCAGCGGATACAATACCAGTCGGAATGGCCGTTAAACCAATTCCTAAAAAG
Organism: Erysipelothrix sp. HDW6B; assembly: GCF_011301115.1. Lineage (NCBI taxonomy): Bacteria > Bacillati > Bacillota > Erysipelotrichia > Erysipelotrichales > Erysipelotrichaceae > Erysipelothrix > Erysipelothrix sp. HDW6B. Next base: position 68,377 of record NZ_CP049860.1, read on the forward strand.
GTGATAATTGCACTTAAGATTCGCCCTGCCGTTGTTATTGGATAGATGTCGCCATATCCTACAGTCGTAATCGTCGACATTGCCCACCACATCGCCGAGAACGCGTTTTTGAATTTATCAGGTTGGGCTTGATGCTCAATATCATACATTAACATTGAAGCAATAAACATTAGCAGAAGTATAATTATTATCGATGATAACAATTGTGATGCTCGTGTTTTGAGAACATTTCCGATCAAACTTAATGATGACGTATAGCGATTAATCTTGAACACACGTAGCAAACGTAGCAACTTGATGCCACGCATTGCTCCCGCACTGAGTCCAAACATTGGCAGATAGAATGGTAAAATCGACAATAAATCTACAATTGCCATGCCACTCTTTGCATATTTTAGTCGTGCTTTGGTAGGTGATAGTTCCGGATACATTAAATCAGCGGTCCAAAGTCGTACCGCATACTCTAATGTAAACAGTATGACAAATACCATTTCCATGGTATTAATCGCTGTTGTGTAATGAGTTGGTAAATCAAATGTGCTGATAAATGCGACGACAACACTGACTAAGACAACAATCATTAAGAAGGCATCCACGACGTTCGCGAGTGCAGAATGTTCATCTTGGCGAATCAAGTTGTATATTTGATGCTCGAGATATTTGTTGTACTTTTTATGATGTTTTTTTTCCACAGTACTCCCCCTTTTATCACTTATGCACATCATACCATGTATTCATAAATATACGCTGAATTACTCCCACAAAAAAACTCATAGCGAACCTATGAGTTTTGATTTTACTATTTTCCGCGATCTTTACGACGTTCATTGTCGTAACGACGTGAGCGTGCTTGTTTGGAATCCGAATCCGTTCCACGACGACGGCGATCGCCACCACGGTTTCCGCGGTCACGGCCTCCACCACCATCACGACGGCGAGAATCTCCACCACGGTCACGACGACGTGGTTCACGAATTGCTTCAACTTCTAACATCTCAGTATCGAAGTTTTTGCCTTTAATAGTTACTTTTTTCAAGTCTTCCATTATTGAAGTTGCATGTTCACGGGGAACTTCAACTGTGGAAACAGTATCGTCAATTATGATGCGTCCGATATCTTTTCCACGAATTCCTGTGGCTGTTGCAATTGCACTAACAAGGTGTGATGCCGAAATACCTTGGCGTCCTCCAATTGTTAATGCGATTTTTGAGAATTGGTCACGGTTTTGAACACGTTTGCTTGCTGCTTCACCTTTAATTGCTGCTAAGTTATTTTCTGCAACAGATTTATTGATGAATGCAATGATGATTTCTTCTTGTGTGAAGCCTTCTTTTGAAAGACCTTCATATGCTATATCAAAGAGTTTACCACGTTCTGCCGATGACCATTGGCGAATATCAGCTGCAAGTTTTTGCACCAATACTGCGTTAAGTTGTTCTTTAGTAGGAAGTGGTGTTTCTTTAATTTCTGAATTTGAGAGACGTTCAATTTGACGAATTGCGTAGCGTTGGCGGCGTGTTACAAGTGTAATTGCCAATCCTTCTTTACCTGCACGTCCAGTACGTCCAATACGGTGTACATAGTATTCAAGTTCTTGCGGTACATCATAGTTAATAACAACGTCCATGCTGTCAACGTCGATTCCTCGAGCTGCAACATCCGTCGCGATAAGCACTTTAACCATGCCTCGCTTAAAGCGTCCCATAACCATGCTTCGCATTTCTTGTTTCATGTCACCATGTAATCCTAAAGCTGGGAATCCTGCTTTATTTAATTCTGTAGTGAGCTCGTCAACCATTTTCTTCGTATTACAGAAGATCATGATTCCGTTTGCGTCGTGAATTTGTAGTAATTGTGTTACTAAATTAATTTTTTGGTTTGATTCAACTGTATAGTAACGTTGCTCGATGCGTGAAACCGTTAAGTTATTGCGTGATAATGCAATACGTTCTGGTTCAACTAAGAAATCATCACTTAAGCGAATAATTTCTTTAGGCATTGTTGCAGAGAAGAAAGCCATTTGACGTTCTTCAGGAAGATATTCGAAAATTTCACGAATATCATCAACAAAACCCATGTTCAGCATTTCATCGGCTTCGTCTAAAACAATTCTTGTTGTGTGGTTTAAGCGAATCGTACGACGACGGATATGATCCATCAAACGTCCTGGTGTTGCTACCACAATATCTGCACCACGTTTCAAATCTTTAATTTGACGGTCAATCGGTGCGCCTCCGTATATACTTACGACACTAAGTTTTTTGTATTTTGCAAAGCTACGAATTTCTTCAGCTACTTGCATACTTAGTTCACGTGTTGGACATAAGATCAAAGCTTGTGTTTGTTTGTCTACATGCTCAACTGCAGTCACGATTGGTAATCCAAACGCCGCAGTTTTACCTGTTCCTGTTTGAGATTGCGCTAATAAATCATGACCATTTAATAAAATAGGGAGTGCTTGCTGTTGAATATCGGTTGGATTTTCATATCCTTTTTCCGTTATCGCGCGAGCGACTTCCTCTGATAATCCTAATTCTAAAAATGTCATTTATTTTCCTACTTCTTTTCTAGTACACGCGTTAAAGTATAACATAAATAGAAACGCTTGTCATTTTCTGTACTTATTATAAAAAAAGAGTAGGAATCCTACTCTAAACCTGAAGTTCTAACATGACTGGACAGTGATCACTTCCAACAACTTGATCATAGATATCTGCACCTACAATCGCATCACGCAAGCGCTCTGAAACAACAAAATAATCAATCCGCCACCCTACATTGCGACTCCGCGCTGCTGCACGGTAGCTCCACCACGAGTAACGATCTGTGACATCTCCGTGGACATGTCGGAATGAATCAAGATAACCTGCATCCAACAAATTCGTAAATTGTCCTCGTTCTTCGTCAGAAAAACCAGGATTTTTACGGTTTGTGCTTGGATTTTTGAGATCGATTTCTTTGTGCGCAACGTTGAGGTCACCACATATTACAACTGGTTTATCTGCTTCCAGTGTTGTAATGAATGCACGGAAGTCATCCTCCCATTGCATACGATATTCTAAACGTTTTAATTCTTGCTGACTGTTTGGGGTATACACACACACTAAGTAGAACGCATCAAATTCGCATGTTATTACACGACCCTCTTGATCGTGCTCAGAAATTCCAATGCCATATTTGACCGAAAGTGGTTCTTGTCGCGAATATACAGCAGTTCCTGAGTACCCTTTTTTCACCGCATAATTATAGTATGCGTGATATCCTTCCGGATGATAGTCCAATTGTCCTGCCTGCATTTTCGTTTCTTGAAGACACAAAACATCTGTATCTAAACTTTCAAAAATACCTACAAAATCTTTTCCCATTACTGCTCGTAATCCATTCACATTCCAAGATACCAATTTCATGTCTATTGCCTCCACATTTCACTAAATGGTTTGAATTCAATGCTTGAACTCATTTGTTTAGCACTCTGACGGTGCTTCTTAATATCATTTTCATTTTCATTGATTAAGGTTTCGCGGTCTATCATGTATTGAACGTAGACCATTTTTTTTATGAGATACCATGATGCGATTGCATCATGAATCCGTTGTGCACGTCCTTTCGGATCATTTTCAAAACTTAGTTCGAGCGTTTCTTTAATGTTTTGACTCTCAGCGTGACTTTGTTCCAACAATTCTTGCGGTGTCGTAAAGTAGCGACGGTCAAGCTCTCGTTGGAGCACTGAGCATCGTGCCTTTCCTTCAAACAGCAAGGAATACAAGGCTACGATTCGTTCTGAATCGGATGTATCCATCACTATAACATTATCAACAAACGGCTCGAGTAATGCATCGCGCTCAGTCAAACTGAAGAAAATACCTTTTGCTTCATAATAATTACGATCGACCAAAATCATCGCAAATTCGCGGCCTTCTATTTCCGTATAAAGAATAAGTGGTGCTTTAATATACCACTTTGGAATTTTATGAATATCCTTGTAACTTATAATTTTATTGGCAATCACTTCTTTATTAATAAAAACACTAAATGCCTCAATCACACGCACTTCAGAATCTATTTCCAAAATGCCCTCCAGCGTATCGCTAAATTGTACAGTGTCCCGGTTCAGATAATCTTCTACATATCCGTTGAAAGCACAGTCTTTAGCACCTACGCGGAAATCTTTTATTTCCTTCAAAGTAGTGTACAGACTCATTTATATATTTCCCCCCATGTACTCTTATTTTGGCACATTCTCAAAAGAAATGAAAGTGTGTCACACTCGAATGTGATTATGATTTATAATGGTGTGTAAGGAGGCATTTATGAGACAAACCTATATTACTGCTTCTCATCTTGTTGATGATTATCGAAAGGCACTTTTAGAAGGTCGCGAATTTGCACTTGGTGTCCAAGTTCGCCCTTTTAACTTTGCATTTAGCGAAGCTTCTTTGGACCGTAAATCGATTGAAGTTGCTATTTATCATGCCTTAAAAAACCACACATTTACAAAATTAAACGACGTTTTGAATTACCCCAAAACGATCCAATCGTTTATGGCTCTTTTGGATGACATGGACGCCTATGGTGTATCCTTGAGTGATTTGCCCAAGACGACACCATTACAACTTGAAATTGCACAGGTGATGTCAATTGTTCGCACTATGATTCCTGAACCAATCGTAGGACCGCAATCATATATTGCATACGACCAAGGCCTCTCGCATGCGCATCGTGCCTTTTTAGTGCGACACCAGATTCCCCTTACCCCGCGTTTACCAATGGATCCTACTTCCATCCGTTTTCGAGTTGCTTTAAACATTCGTTCTGAAATTGAGAGTGTCATCCAGGATATTCTCGACAATGACATTAAAGATGCTGTCGTTGCCATTCCAAATTTCAATGCTCATCATGCATTGATTGAGGCAACACTCGCACGCTATGGTCTGCACCAAAAATTTTCAGATAAACGCTTTGATCTTGCAAAAGCACAATTTCTTGCAATGGTTACACTTGCTTTAGATAACTCAGTTCAATCAGTTTTAGCTCTTATTGAAGCGAATCCATTAAAATTACAGTTCATCGATGACCTTGTTTATTACATTCAACATTTTGAATTAACGTACGCACAATTGTTTGAACCGTTTGATCATGCGCAAGCACATCCTGATTATCCGCAAATCTATCGACTTCAAGAGCATATTCAGTCTGACGTACTTACGTTACAGCAATTTATGCTTGATCTTTCAACCAAAGATTATGCTGGCGCCCTAGCCTTTGCCTACGACACTCTTGCCCTTAATTCGCGCATTGATATTCGTCCGATTAAGTCTTTTCTCGAATCTCACATGCATCTCTATGACGCATCAACACATTTATTCTTTATCAATCACTTTAAAAATGTTCAAAGCCGTGCATTAACACAAAACATTATTCAATGGATTGATATTCGAGAATTGCCGTATCTCGCACCTCAGCATCTTTATGTCCTTGGTTTGAGCGCAAAGCAATTTCCAGCAATCGCTTCTCGAACAGGTATCTTGGATGAAAGTTATGTTGCCCAAATACACAACTTCCCGAGCCTCGACGTTCGCACACAATATCTTTTAGATCAACAAAACATAATTTTTTCACACAGCACGAACCTTACATTGTCTTACCATGCGTCATCGTATGAAGGAAAGGGTATTGAAGTCTCCTATCCAATTGAACGTTTCTGTGCTGATCGTAACATTCAACTTGAACCGTGGACATTAAAACAAATTAGTGAACGAACACCCGTACTCCGCGCCCTAAGTCCTGACCTCGCACCACAAATTTATTTGAAAGATGGAAAGATTGTTGGCTCTATTTCGGCATTCCAAATGTATATCAACAACCCTTACCAATTTTTTGTAGAACGTGGATTGGCATTACGAGAACCTGAAAAATTCACCTTTGATCCTCGTGTTATTGGTACGATCAATCATCGCATTATGGAAACGATGCATAAACAACTTCCCAATGATGCATGGGATTCAATCGGACGTGTATTCCCGCAAGATTCTAACAGAATTAAAATGATTCAGCGTCGTAATGAAGCATTAATGACCATGAATATGGATTTTGTGAAGGAATCAATTGCGACATCGTCGTTTGATGTCGCCGATACTGAAAAGTGGTTTGAGGCTAATTCATTGTTCAAGAACATCCACTTACGCGGTATTATTGACCGTATCGATTTGAATGATAACCATGCTTTAATTGTTGATTACAAATCTACAGCGCAATCTTTAAGTCAAGGTTCTGTCCAGTCGGGACAGCAACTCCAACTCTTAACGTACGCTATGATTTGCGAAACATTATTTAGTAAATCTGTCCTGGGCGTCTTTTACTTTGGACTGCGCAACAGTAATATTGCACTTGCACCACTCTCCTACAATATGTCAAAAGGCGTCATCCACAATGAAGAACTTGCGGAAGATCTTTGGAAAAAGCAAAAGAAATATAGTGGTTGGATGTTTGATCTGCCTGAAGACACGTTCGAAACTGATGCCTACTATGGAGGACTGCGTCTGGGGAAAGCTGGTATGGGATTATGGCGTAAGCCGTTTGATATGGACAAAATCAGACCACTCCTACACCACGTCTACGATACCATTCAATTTCATATATTATCGGGTATCTTAGATCCGGAAGCCATCACCATTGAAGTCGACAAAGATCTTAATCTTAGAAAGGATGATGAAGCATGACAACGTTTAACCCGCAACAACAGCTTGCCATTGATGCATTGAACCAAAATGTTATTGTTTCTGCTTCTGCCGGAGCTGGAAAGACAACTGTTTTAATTGCGCGATTAATGAAACGCATCATCCACGATAACGTTCGTATTGATGAAGTGTGCGCTATGACCTTTACAGAAGCTGCTGCTTCGGAAATGAAAACACGATTACTTGCAGCTCTTAACCAAGAGTATGAAACGCATGCAACACCATTTATTGCCGAGCAAATCGCTCTCGTTGAGACAGCACAAATATCAACGATTCACTCCTTCTGCCTGACGATTATTAAAAACTACGGTTATATCATTGGCATGAATCCTGAACGTGCTGAAAACATCTTAGACGATGCATCAGTTACATTGCTTCAAAATCGTGCTTTAGATGCGACGTTGGATACCTGGTTGCAAACAAATCCTGAAGCAACTGAACGTTTACTGGATATCTTTTCGACGAATCCTATTGATTTTGACGGGTTGAAAGATGCGCTGCAAGCAACCGCATCTTGGTTATTGAGTAAAAAAGATCCGCTTGCAGAAGCGGCACGTACTTTAAACCTCTACCAAACCGATAATTTCGATGCATTACCACCTCTATTTAAAGATTATTTTTTCCATCAATATTTACACGCTATTCAAGCAATCAAGGCGAATATTCAGACTTTGGTTTCAATAGCGGATGCATCCTATGATGCCAACGACAAGAAACAAGTAAAGTTTTTTGACCAATCAACAATGCTCAACGATGTTTTTGGAAAGTTATTGGATGTTGAAGCTACAGTTAAAAATCACGATATTCTTTTTTATGACTCCTTCCAAGATCTTTTCAACTTCAAACTCCATGCAGACACTAAAAATGAAGCCTATACCAAAGCCCGCAAACAGCTTGGGGATAGTATTCATGAAATTTTAGAATATCACCGTCCGTTAGAAGCACAGTTTGCACTACTCCACGAACAATATGATGATGTCGCCAACTTGCTGCACATGACACAAGATTTCATGAGCGCCTACAATGACATTAAAATTGCCGAAAACTGTCTCGACTTTAGCGACTTTGAATCCCTCGCTTTAGAAATTCTTACTGTTAATAACTTTGAAATCGCAACATTAATTCAACCCCGCTATCAAGAGATTATGGTTGACGAGTTTCAGGATACCAATGAGTACCAAGATGAAATTATTCGTTTAATCTCTAATGGGACCAATATTTTCCGTGTCGGTGACATTAAACAATCTATTTATCGCTTCCGTGGTGCAAAACCGAATATCATGCAAGACTTAATGAAAGATACAACGACTCAGAACTTGTTTTTATCTTTTAATTATCGCTCCAAAAAAGATATCGTAGATTACAACAACTATGTTTTTGATAAGTTGATGAACCTTTCTTTAGGGATATCGTATAGTGAACATGACCATGTAAATGTCGGAATTCCACAACAATCAGAAGACTCTCATCCTGTAGAATTTCACATTATCGAACGTGGTGATCGTTATTTCGAGGCATCCGTTAACCAACAAAGAGCCGATTATATTGCCCAGGAAATTATTAAGTTTCACAAGCAAGGCTATGCGTTCAAAGATATGGTCATCTTGGTGCGTTCTCATGCAAGCAAAGCGTATCTAAAAGAAGCTTTCGCTGCTGCGAACATTCCTCATTACATTGATGATCGAAGCGGTTTCTACAATTCAGAAGTTATTCAAGATATTATCCACATCTTAAACTATGCGCTAAACCGCCATGATTTTTATCTTGTCTATGTTCTAAAATCAGTCTTTATCGGATATTCAGACGATCAGATTGCTGCGTTAAAGCTATCCGGACATGTTTCCATTAAGGAAGCACTTAAGATCATGGATCCCCAAACACACTTTATAATTCATGATGCAATTCGAACTTGGCGCACTAAAGATGTCGTCTCAATCATTCAAGATATTATTGTGATGCGTAACACCTATCAAACACAATTATCATTGCAAGATAAAACCAATGTTGATTTTTTACTTGAAAAAGCCGTTCAATATCAGGCTTCACGTACCCCAACGCTACTGGGCTTCATCCGCTTTATCCGTGAATTCAAAGACGATACAAGCAGCGAAGCATCACCCCTAAGCAAGGATGCTGATGTCGTCACATCGATGACAATTCATCAATCCAAAGGTCTGCAATTTCCAATTGTATTCTTGTGGGGACTTGGCAAACACACAGTACGCGACCATACAAGTACGCTAGTCTCTGATGATGCTCTTGGGCTCGCTTTAAATCACATACAAATGCCTTATCGCACACAAGAAAAAAATATGCTTCGAACCATTGTTGAATACAAACAAGACCACGAAGAACTTGAAGAGTCTTTGCGTTTACTTTATGTCGCACTCACCCGACCACAGAAGCACCTCATTTTAGTGGATGTTACAAAGGAATTTAAACCTGAACCACTTTCCAGTGCGCTTCTACGTGGACATCGCAATAAGACGGAACTACTCTTCGCAGCAAGTCCTCCATCACGAATTCTTAAAGTTGTCGATGCTGAAGAAATTGGAACTGAAACATTACCAGGTCAAACAACGGTGGTTCAGAATGAATCCTTTGACACGACATTTGAAATGATTCCCGAGCCTATTCTTATTGCCCAAAATACGCTGCTCGATCCGGATAAATACTCCGAATTTGGAATGGCCTATGGAACGATGCTTCACGAATCGATTGAGGCTCTCCCGAATCGCACATGGACTCACGATGACCTCTCGTCTATTGAGGCACGTTTCCATCAACCACTGATGACATACAACGCACACCCATTTACCCAACAACTGTATCTTGCACCAATCATCGAAAAAGAAATTCCGTTTATTGACGCCAACAGCGAGGGTATCATCGACTTTTTTGCCCAAGATGACACTGAAATTGTAATTGTAGATTTCAAAAGTGATAATGCGGATGCTGCAACACTTTGGAAGCGTTATGCACCACAAGTCGATGGATACATCGCGATGATGCGTAGTTACTACCCAAATCATCATGTAAGTGCATATATTTATTCCTTCCACCTTCAAACATACTTAAAAAGAGATTACACTTCGTAGTCTCTTTTTTTTTCCTACTGAATTCGCACTTTCTAATAAGTTATTACACTTTTAAGATATACATTCATTTTTGAATACCGATATTCTTGCATCCTTTTTTAGGACACAATGTAAATATCAAGTTATTTAGCTTCAAATTCACAAGGGCTTTTGCATCGTCACAACTATTCTAGTCAATAACACACATAAAAGACCTTGTCTAAATGACAAGGCCTTCTTTTTGTTTGGACTCACGAATAATTTCTATCATATGCTTGATATTACCTTGACCCGCAAATTTGGTTTCATCTGCAAAGTCAGTGCCTATTATCGGTATCCAGTGCAATGGGTGTTTTTCCGGAACTAATGCTATCGTCATATCTTGTAAAGTTCCATAAAATACTTGGAGCTCGATACCATCCTGATGATATTGAGTTGTGAAGAGTGGTTTTAATTCAATATTATTTTTTGAAATTCCTGATTCTTCATAAAGTTCTCGGTAGGCACCCTCTAAATCTGTTTCCTGTGTTTCCTTTTTACCGCCTAAGAAGTTATACAACCCGAGATAAGGATTCTTCATGCGTAAACACATGAGGACATCCGTTTCATCGGTATTGAAAACAATCACAACATTAACTTGTTTATACGTTAAATTAGTCATTAAATAGGTCAAATAAAGTACTTACAGGAGTATGATCTTGGATCGCTTCGATTGCTTTCGCAAGCATGTAACCAACAGAGATTTGTTTGATTTTTTCTACATGCTTCGCTTCTTCACGAAGTGGAATTGTATTTGTGATGAGTAGTTCTTTAATTTGTGAGTTTGCGATACGCTCAACTGCTGGTCCTGAAAGAATTCCATGAGTACATGCTGCATAGACTTCTTTAGCGCCTTTTTCGTAAAGCATATCGATTCCACCCATGAGTGAACCTGCTGTATCAACCATATCATCGATAACAATAGCAATCTTGCCATTAACATCACCAATAAGATTCATCGCTTCTGCAACGTTTGGTTTTGTACGACGTTTATCGATAATCGCAATCGTTGAATTAGGAATTGTATCTGATAATTTACGAGCACGTGTTGCTCCACCATGATCTGGTGAGACAACAACAATTTCGTCCGTAAAATCTTTAGCACGGTAGTATTGTCCAATCATCGCTACAGCTGTTAAGTCATCTGTAGGGATGTCAAAGAACCCTTGAATTTGCGGCGCATGTAAATCAATTGTTACAACGCGGTCTGCACCTGCTGTTGTTAACAGATTAGCCATTAATTTTGAAGATATCGGTTGACGTGCACGTGCCTTACGGTCTTGACGAGCATATCCGTAATAAGGCATGACGATTGTTATTTCGTCTGCCGATGCACGATGACACGCATCGATTGCAATTAAGACTTCCATGTAAGTCTCACTTACTGGAGCACATGTTGATTGGATAATGTATACGTGTTTTCCACGTACCGACTCCAACGGTTCAATCAGAATTTCTCCGTCCGCAAAATGACGGACATCAATTTTTCCACGATTGATATTTAAATGTCCACAGATTTCATCTGCTAATTCAATATTTGACGATAATGCAAATACTACAGTGTTTTTTTCACTCATCATAATCTACTTTCCCTCTTTGTTTTTGAATCTCTCTCCATAGCCTGGCTTTGTCTCTTGGCGTGTACGAGCGATGGCCATTGCTCCATCTTCGACATCATCCGAAACAGCACTTGCCGCGGCAACCAATGCGTTTTCCCCAATTGTAACAGGCGCAATTAGCGTAGAATGGCTTCCAATGAAGCTACCAGAACCAATTTCAGTACGGTATTTATTCTTTCCATCATAGTTGGCAGTTACAACACCACAACCTATATTAACATCTTTTCCAACTTTTGCATCGCCTAAATACGTTAAATGTGCACTTCTTGATAAATCTTCGAAGATTACATTCTTCATTTCTACAAAATTACCGATGCGAACCTTGTTTCCGATGTCTGAATGCATACGAATATGGGCATTCGGTCCGATTGTTGTTTGCGCACCAACTGTGCTATCCGTAATTCGAGAACTATCGATGGTAGTATTTTCACCAATGGTTGCATTCTCGATCCAACTGTTTGGGTAGATTGTTGCACCCGAGCGAATAATTGATTTACCATAAATATGCGTATTTGGATAAATCGTCGCATCCGGTTCAATGATAACATCCGGTCCAATATATGTATCGCTTGGACTTATAATTGTGACACCATTATACATATGCTGTGCATTGATGCGTTCTTGTAACCAACGCATTGAGGTATTGAGCTGGAATCGATCATTAACACCCATAAATTCTTGATAATCTTCAGCGCGTAATGATTGAATCTTATGGCCATTCGTTTTCATTATTTTAACGAGTTGCGTTAGATTAATCTCTTCTGTATTGGTATCATCTTTAAATTCTGGTAAATATTTAAAGAGAAGTTCGTTATTAACACAGAAGATTCCCAAACTAATTTCCTGAATGTTTCGCTCTGAGTCTGTCAGATTTCTAAAATCGACGATGTGATCGATTTGACCTTGGTTATCGCGTATAATACGACGGTAGTTTCCCGGCTCTTGTACTTGTGCACTCATTATCGTTAAATCATGACCTTCATGAGCATCAAAGAGTTGGGTAAAAGTATCTGGCTGAATTAATGCAGCATCACCAAAGAGAATTAGGGTTGATCCTGAATCATCTTTGAGTTGTGTCGCTTTCGCAACCGCATCTGCTGTTCCTTTTTGTTCATCTTGAACTGCATAGTCGACACTATCGCCTAAGTATGCTTCAATTTCATCTTTTTGATGTCCTGTAACAACGACAATCTTATCAATATCAACTTTTTTAAGATTCTCTACAAGCATTCCAATCATCGGTTTGCGTAAAATTTCATGCATTACTTTGTTTTTATTTGACTGCATGCGTGTTCCTTTACCCGCTGCTAGTACAATTGCATTTTTCATAATTCATTGCCCTCCAATTTTATTTTAACATAAGAAAGCGTCTTTCACTTCCCAATTCGGCCATATTTCACGAACGGGTAGTCAAAGACGATTTTATTATATAGAGTCATTGCCTTACTTAAATCTTGCGTTAATCCGTAAATTGTAGTGCCACTACCACTCATGCAGACACCTTCTAAGTCTCCCTCTTTTAGGGTACGTATTACTTTCCGAAGGCGGCCATTACGTTTAATGACAGCTCGTTGAAAATCATTGTGTGTATGTCCAACAATTTGGTGATAGTTATTCGTCTCTATACCTTCAAGAACTTGGTGGAAACCTAAAGGATCTTGAAAGTTATCAAATTTCTTAAGGAATGATTTTGTGCTAACACCAAATCCCGGTTTTACAAGCAAATAGAATAAATCCAAATCTAGTTTCACCGGTGTTAAAATTTCGCCACCACCCTCAACAATCATCGGACGGTTAAAAAGGCAGAAAGGCGTATCTTCATCTATTTGTGCTGCAACAGCAATCATTGCTTGGTCACTCATCTGTAACTGGTACATATCATTAATCATATGAATAACAGCTGCGGCATCGGCACTTCCACCACCCAAACCAGATTGTGCTGGAATGTTCTTAACGATACGAACTTTAAAGTTATCACTTATTTTGTAGGTGCGTTTAAGAATCATGAGTGTTTTATATACAGTATTTCGTTTGTCGTTAGGAAGATAGGTTTTATCCGTCTCGATATGCATCGTTTCATGCTTATCCAAATAAACCATATCAAAAAGATCGATTGGCACCGTGATGTTTTGAAAATGTAGCACGCCATCCTTTCGATCTTTCGCATGCAAATATAATGTTAGTTTTGCATACGCTTTTTTACGCATACAAGGCTCCGTAAAGTCTTAGGTAGTCATCAAAGCTCAACGCATCTGCACGAATGCTTGGATTAATTCCCAAACTTGTTAATACGTCAGCGTAATTTACTTCAAGTTCTAATGTTTTCAAGTTATTGGTAAGTGTCTTACGTCGGAACTGGAAACATTTTTTTACAAAACTAAAGAATGCTTTCTCATCATAAGGCATCGTATTGTGTGTTGGTGTAAATTTAATAACACTTGATTCCACATTTGGACGTGGATGGAAACTCTCTTTGGATACATGCATTACGGTCTTGATATCAAAATAGTATTGCATTTGGATACTAAGTGCAGCATAGTCTCGTGTATTTGGAAGCGCCGTGAGGCGATCAGAAATTTCTTTTTGGACCATTATGGTCATCGCAACCATTTGAACTGATTCCATTAATTTAAAGAGGATCGGTGTTGTAATATAGTACGGTAAATTCGCACATACCGTTACAGGTTCTGTAAAATGACTTAAATCCGCTTTTAAAAAATCTTGATGAATGACTTCAATATTGGAGTAGTCTTCAAGCGTCTCTTGTAAAATTTCAACCATATGTGGATCAATTTCATACGCAATGACTTTGTCATAGCGTTCGGCAAGCTGTTGCGTCAATGCACCCAAACCAGGACCAATCTCAATGACTGTTCCTTTTTCACCACTGTGGGCTGCAATGTTTTTAACGATTGACGGATCAATAATAAAATTTTGACCAAAGTGCTTCTTGGCACGACGTTCGTATCGTTTTAGCAACTCCATACTTACGGAATAATTAGCAATTGTTTTCATAGGTTACTCTCTTTCAAAATAGTGCGGCAGGTTGCTACGTCTATGTTCATCATATTCAGATACTTAAATGTAGTTTTTGCATTGGACTTGGGGAAATGTAATGCTTCAGATAGTGTGTCCCGTTTTAATTGACTATCTGGGAGGCCTGAAAGGCCGCAATCAATAAATTCACCCCACGTCATGGATTCATTGTAAATGTCAAAAGTAGCCGCCTTAGTGAGCGCCTCAAGGATATCCTCGCAATCTGCATGCTCAATCCCGACTTTCTGTTTTTTCTTGGTTTGTAGTACATGCAAGGATGCATGTTTTGTTGTTCCTACTGTTTCAATAATCCGACGGCGAATCATTTCACCAGGTCCATCCGGATCGGTAAAGACGATTAAACCACGAGAGGCATGCATCTTCTTGCATAACTCCAAAAATTCTTGCGACATATGGGTACCACTAGATGTAATAATATCTGCATCGATACATTTGAGTATCTTTTCACGGTCATGTTTTCCTTCGACAACAATAACCTCTTTGATTCGTTGTTTCTTCATACTAATATTATATCATGTTTGAAAAATGATGAAAACTGGGAGCTTAGGCCCCCAGTTTATTTTTTTATTAGATTCCGTTCATTCCAACAATACGAACATCGGCAGATTGCATACCACCTTGTGACATAAGCATGTTGTGTTCACTTCCTGCATAGAGGTCAATCTTACTTCCAGTAATTGCCCCACCACGATCGGCTACAATCGCTTGAAATGGAACACCTGGTGTAATTCCGGCACCACTAACAGTGTGATTTGAAATTTCTACAATTGTTCCAAAAGGAATCGCTGCAGATGTTGCGATAATATAATATCCATCATAGGTTAGGCCTTTTCTCCAAGTTCCGTCACTTTGACGTACTTCGTCAAGTCCTACACCAATTCCAAGAGCTGTAGATCCACGCCCATTGGCACCCATGTTACAGCCATTACAGTCAACACCGTAACGGGTAATACGTGATGCACGATAGTAAGCATCAACCTGTGCTTTTTGTCCACCTTCATAAACTGTTGGTGTTGTGTCAGCAATTTCGACAGCATCGGGAATTTCTACACGTGATAATAATTCGTCTTTTTTGTTATAAATATTTTTGTATTTTGTAGTTTTCGTTCCAGTTGTTCCGTCTTGAGTTTTGGCATAAATCCATTCTGCACCTCCGTCAACAACGTAACTTGCTTCACGTTCTTCAATTCCTGGTTCTTCTAAAGGTTCCGTTACGGTTTCGATCTCAAACCTATAGGGTTCCTCATCAGTATCAGTTAGTTCATTCAGTTTTGGATAGGTTATTTGTGGCGTTGCATCCGCATTAACGGCGCATCCGCTAATGATTGTTACCATGACTAATAAAACCACAGTCATTATGTATTTCTTCATTAAAATTGTCTCCTTTCGAAAAAGACCACGAAAATATAGCAAATCTCACTCGTGCGGTCAAATAAAAGTTACTTTTTCATGAAGTCATCAAAATGCATGTATTAAAAAACCCACTGTTTTAGTGGGTTTGATCATAATTAACTTAATTGTGGGAAATTATGTGATTAATTGAAGTATTGTTGCAATGCCTTATTATTACGGATGTTTGTTTTGAATAACATTCCTGGAATAAAGACTGCAATGATTTCTCCTGCGAATACGGTTGCAAGATTGAATAAAAAAGGTACTCCACCAAATAATATGGTGAGTTCAGCACCGACGATGACACCATTAATAATGGCCGCCCATAACAGTTTCAAAACATCATTTTCTGTTTTTGCCATTAAGAAACATGTCAATGCTGTTGCTAATGTACCAAAGATTACATCTGCCATTCCAAGCGGACTGAACAGATTCGTAATGAAACATCCGAGAACGATGCCTGTTGCATGTTTATTATTGATGAGTAGCAGTAAGAGCGTCAGCTCGGCAAACCGAACTTGAACGGCTCCAAATGATAATGGTTGAAATGCCAAGGATACTGCTACGTATACTGTAGCGATCATGGCTTGTATTGCTAAATCTTTTGTTTTCATAGTTTACTCCCTAAGTGGTTCTATTTTACACCACCCCTTAGTTTAGAGCAAACGGTTATTTTTACGACGAACGCGTTTTGTTGAAGTCGGTGCAAAGTTGAGTAAGTGATTGATTAGCCCCCAACTTGACCACAATGATAATCCAATTCCAATTGCGATATTGATAATAAAATTGGTTGCTACGGATCCGTTAAAAATTTGTGCGACCACAATTCTAAACGACATGAAGAGTGGCACGCCATTCATGAACAAGGGCCATGCATACGTGAGTATTTGCGCAAAGACAATCATAACGACGGATAGGCCAATTAAAATCTTGGCAACGCGTTTCGTAACGCTTCCACCCATTTTTTCATAACCGTTTAATCCGAATTTCAAGATGAAGTAACCTGCAAGCCCTGTGACGATTCGAATCATTGAGAAAAGAATCCATACCCCTACACCCAGTAGCATACCCCCAAGGGCTCCAAGGAACGGAACGATTGGTGCTGGCTCTTTGTGATTATATTGTGCTTCGTTGGTATGAACTTGGGCACGATATGCTGCTTCACTGAGGATAAACATTTTAGTTCCGATTCGGAAGATTCCGATATCCTCTGTACTTCCAGAAATTGAGCATTGGTTTTGTGAATTATGATTGCGCATCACTTTTGTGATTGCTTCCACAATATCGACAAGATCTTGCGAGTCATTCATGTTAACCATGTTTAGCTCTACAATTAGCTCTGGACCATCTGTATAAACCCCACCATGAGGCATACTCTCATATTGTACTCGAAGTGCTTCAATTTCAGGCAAGATTGCATTCACGTCCGTTACTGAGAATGTCAATCCGATCATATTTTTTTGATCGAGTTGTATCGCAGTAAAATAGTATCCCCCATGTTTGCCATATAATCCTTCAATATCTGATAGGTAGTTATAGTGGCGATTAAATTCTTTGATATGTTGAATCATAGTGACCATCCTTTTGTATTTATTGTCGCATACTTTCACGCGGATTCGATTGAGTATCTTGTGAAAGAACTAAAATTGGTGTGATGTATCAACATCACGGTAAACTTCGTAATAGATTGTTGGGTTTTCAACAGATTTGATTTCTTCTTTAATAAGTGACCATGTTGAGAGTAATGACAACAAGATTCCAAATGAGATATCAAAGAGCATGATACGGATGATTTCTGGTTCTTGGATGAGTGTTGGCATAATATCAAATAATATGTATTGATAGGGAATGAGTCCATTAATCGCTTGATAGTATGAAATACTTATCGAAATGTATTCTGCTAAAACAATTCCAAGAACGGACATTATTGCAATGATGATAATGGACTGTTTTGATTTCTTTCCACCAAACATTTGATAGCCTTTGATTCCGGCCAGAATCATAACTGCACCAATGATACCTACGATAAAGCCAATCAGACCCACGATTACCCAAAGCGCCATCCCCAGTAATACACCTCCAAGAGCTCCAATATAGGCAAGAGGTGAACGTTCAGAACCACTGTTTCGGTTTTCTTCGAAATCACGGACACGTTGGTTGTAAACTTCGGCATTTAGAATTTCAACATTGTTATCAAGACGGTAGATTGCAAGATTATCTGTACGACCACTCACACCGCAACGTTGAATATAACGACGAGTCGCGAGTTCTAAGGTAATTGCCTCAAGAATTTGGTCGAGCTCGTTTTCCTGGTCAATCTGACTAAAATCTAGCGGTATATAGAGGCGACTGATATTTCCTTGAAATTCAATGCGTGAGCCAATTCCTGGATGAAAATCGCGATATCCGGCTAAAAAATCCAAGAATGCGCCATTTTCTTCATCTCCAACATTAATTTGTAACGTATTAAGTCGTTTTTTGGCATCATACTGAATAATAAAGTAGATGTCATTTTTGGATCCAACAATAACCCCAAGATCCTGAATAAATTCTGTTTTGTTCATAATTTCTCTCCTTAAAAGAATTTTCTAATATATTTATGATACCACTTTGAATAAGGTGGCATCATCATGGTTAAGGGAAAACTCCCCGACTTCATAATCGCTTTTTGATGGGTAAATGTCTCGAAACTATATTTCCCGTGGTAGTTTCCAATCCCTGATGTGCGTACACCCCCAAAAGGTAATGCTTCGTTCGTGATGTGGAGTAGTGTATCGTTTATCATTCCGCCACCAAAACTTAGTTCATCAATAATTGCTTGATGTGTCTTCGTGAAAACATAGACGGCTAACGGATTAGGATGCATATTAACGGTCGCAATAATTTCTGTCTTTGTTTGAAAACTTTTGATTGGAAGTATTGGACCAAATATTTCGTCGTCATAAATCTCGTTATCGATCAATGTTGGTTCTATATATCGACCATCATACATTCCACCATACAAAATATTGTTTTTTTCTGCGTCGATCATTTGTTGTAAACGGTGGGCATGAGATTCTGATACAATCCGTCCGTAATCAGGATTTTCGCGCGGATTTGGACCATACAATTTCAAAATCTCTTCCTTAATATATAGGACGAATTTTTCTTTGATATTTTCATGGACTAAAACATAATCTGGAGCGATACAAGTTTGACCTGTATTTACGAATTTTCCGTAGGCAATTCGTTGTGCTGCAAGCCGCAGATTTGCATCTTCAAAAACGATTGCTGGACTCTTTCCGCCAAGTTCTAATACAACAGGTGTCAGATGTTTGGAAGCGTATTCCATTACAATTTTCCCAACACGGGGACTTCCCGTAAAGAAAATTAAATCATAAGATGCTTTCAAAAGTTCCTGATTGACATGAACATCGCCTTCAATGACACAGACAAACGCCGGATCATAAATGGATGTAATCATATCTTTAAGTACTGCTGAAACATGTGGTGTCAGTTCAGATGTTTTTATGATTGCTGTGTTCCCACCCGCTATTGCTCCTACTAAAGGCATGATTGCAAGCTGGAATGGGTAGTTAAAGGGACTCATTATGAGGATATTACCCCGGGGATAGTGATGAATTCGACTATGTCGGCCAACGAGTATCCATGGTGTCCTAACACGTTTAGGACGCTGAAATTTATGGAGATACTTAAGCATATGATCTATCTCACGATACACGATTGCAATCTCGGTGAGGTAGACTTCCTGTGCATGTTTTCCAAGATCTTTTTCAAACGCTATATATAAGGAAGGCTCGTAGTCTTTTATGGCATCTTTCAATCGACGTAATTGTTCTTTTCGCCACGTTGGATTAAGCGTATGCCCATCCTTATAATAGTGACGCTGTCTTTCGATAATATCCATCGAATCCCCCTTCCCAGAAATGTGACCTCACGTTTGATGACGATCACTAATTAATACTCTTATTATACATCAATGTGCCTTCTTCGCATATCTTTGAACCACTCATACATATTAATCCAAAAACTACCGCTTACAATTTGACAATTTCTATGCGATGCATGATAATTACATCAAAGCAACGAAGAGTTGAGTATGTATCAAGTGTTTCTAAGAGAGTCTGACAAGGTGCGAACAGATAAATAACGGATACGGAAAATGGACTTGGAGCTATATGGTCAAGGGAAACCAAAATCATATCGGATCACCCGTTATCGTGTAAGTATTTCGTATACTTGTTAAGGCTTTATTCGTGAGGATAAGGCGCATTAAGGTGGTAACATGAGCGCGCTCATCCTTATGGATGGGCGCTTTTTATTATTAGAAAGGACTTCCTATGATTGAATTTAAAAATGTAACAAAAGAATTTCAAACCAATCACAGCGTTTTATATGCTGTAAAAGATGCCTCGTTCAAAATTAATGCGGGTGAAATTTTTGGGATTATCGGATACAGTGGAGCGGGGAAAAGTACACTCGTACGCTGTATTAATCTATTAGAAAGACCAACCCAGGGTGATGTCATCGTCAATGGAGCCATCATGACCGATCTAAGTCAAAAAGAAATCTTAGAGCACCGTCGTGATATTGGGATGATTTTCCAACAATTTAATCTCATGACATCACGCACTGTCAAAGAGAATGTTTTGCTTGCAATGCATAATACTAAAATGAGTAAAGCTGATAAAAACGCAAAAGCGGAGTCATTACTCGAACTTGTAGGAATTCCCGAAAAACAAGACGTCTATCCTTCCCAACTATCTGGTGGACAGAAACAGCGTGTCGCGATAGCGCGTGCGCTCGCCAATGACCCTAAAATTTTACTGTGTGATGAAGCAACAAGTGCATTGGACCCACAAACGACAAAAACTATACTCACTCTGCTTAAATCGCTGAATCAAAAGCTTGGTATTACCATCGTTGTAATTACCCACGAAATGGATGTCATTAAAGAAATTTGTGACCGTGTCGCAGTTATGGAAAGTGGATCAGTAAAAGAAATTAGTGACGTTGTCTCCATTTTCTCAAAACCACAGGCACAAATTTCCAAGGACTTTGTTGCAAATACAACAAACATTAACCAACTGCATCAGATTTTCCAAGACAACCCCGAAATCATCAATCTCGCAGATGACCAGGAATTGATTCGCATCGATTTCTACGGTGAAAGCACAAAAGATTCCACTATTTCATATATAAGTCGTGTTTTTGATGTTGATACCTCGATTGTCTTCGCGAATATTGAAGTAATTAAGCATGACATTATTGGCTCAATGGTTGTGATTTTATCTGGCGAACGCCGTCATGAAGCACTTGATTATCTACAAACCATCGATGCGAAAGTTGAGGTGTACAAATAATGGAAATTATTACATCACTTGCTCCCAACGTCGCAGCAAACTGGGACGAGTTTATCATTAGTATTATCGAAACTGTTTATATGCTTGCTGTGTCAGGATTCTTTTCCATCATTCTTGGTCTTATTTTTGGAGTTATTCTCGTCACTACAGGTCCTGGAAAGATTTATGAAAATAAAATTGTTCATCAGACTCTAAGTGCTTTCACGAATGTGTTCCGATCGATTCCTTTTGTTATCTTAATTGCAGTCTTAACCGGACTAACACGTGTCATTTCCGGAACAATTATTGGTGCCGAAGGTGTTATCTTCCCATTAATTGTCGCATGTACGCCCTTCTTCATTCGTCAAGTAGATCTCTCGCTTTCAGAAGTCGACAGCGGCTTGATTGAGGCGGCGCAATCTATGGGTTTATCAAGACTCCAAATCATATGGAAAGTCTATTTACGTGAAAGTATTCCCTCCATCTTCAGATCTATCTCAATTACGCTTATTAGTCTTCTAGGCTTATCTGCATCTGGGGCCGTCGTAGGTGGTGGTGGACTTGCATCGTTTGTAATCCGATATGGACATGGACGTTCAATGGCCGATGTCACATGGGTTGGCGTTATTGTCATCCTTGTGATTGTCTTCGTGATCCAAATTGTCTGTGATATTATCATTAAAAAGACAACACACTAACGAAACTCCGCAAAAGTGGAGTTTTCTTTTGTCCCTAATTTTATTCTGAGCGTTGACATGGTATGATGGGTGCAGTTAATAGAAACCTTGAGGAACCTTATGAAATATATCATTACATGTAACGAAAATGCACAATCACATTTAATCTATGAAATTAAGCATCACCCTGGAATGGGAACGCTCACTTGGTTGACGGAGACCGAAGCAATATTAGAAAGTAAACTTCCAATTGATAAACTCAACGAAGTTATCCGTACAACACCCATTGTCTTTATCCGTCATTTATTTGAAATCATCGATCAGGAACCCTTTGAAACCGCTGGCGATTTAATCGAACGTGCGCATATCGACAAGAACCACTCATTCGCCATCCAGATCCGCTCAGAAAAAGCATTCCGTGAAGAGGCAGTTGCATTCCGTAATGATTGGGCTGACCAATTAGTAGCTCAAGGCTATACTCTCGATGTTAAAAACCCTGAACGTGTCATTTCACTATACTTCCATGAGTGGACCATCTACTACGGCTACAATACACCACAACTCCAACTATCGAAATGGTCAGGAGGAATGATTCACTTTTCACGTGATCTCGCACTGATCTCACGTGCCGAGTTTAAACTCCGCGAAGTATTTGACGTCTTCAACATTCCAGTGGACCCTAACGGGCTTGCTGTTGACCTTGGCGCAGCTCCTGGTGGATGGACGTGGGTCTTACAAGAACGTGGATACCATGTCATTGCGGTTGACCCTGCAAAACTTGACCCACGTGTCGCAAAACTCAAAGGTGTCACACACTACAAAGATACTGCACAGCATTTCTTAGATTCAGTGCATGATACTAAGTATGCCATGGTCGTCAATGATATGAAAATGTCATCGAAACTGAGTGTTGAACTTTTTGCGAATGTTGCATCACACCTTGAAGATCATGGATGGGGTATCATCACAATTAAAATGGGGAAAAATTTCCAATACACCCATGTCTTACTCGCACTTGCACAATTACGTAAATCAGTTCGTATTGAAGCAGCACGTCAACTTTTCCATAACCGAAGTGAGTTTACAGTTATTGTTCGCAAGCGTTAATCAAAACAGGAGGTCCTATGTATTATTTAGGAATTGATGGTGGTGGCACCAAAACAGCGTTTATTCTCACAAATCAGTATGGAGAAAGCATCTACCGCAACACATATCCTACAATTCACTATATGCAGGTTGGTCTCAATGGCATCACTCAAATTATTAAAGAAGGTCTTAATGACCTTCTTTCAGTAACTGGGCTTCACGAAACTCTCATTGATTATGCATATATTGGCTGTCCCGGATTTGGCGATATTAAAGATGACGAAGCTTCGATACGAGATGCTATTGCGCACGCTATGGGACCCATTAAGCACCGAGTCGGTAATGATATTGAAAATGCTCATGCTGGGGCACTACAGGGACATGATGGCGTATGTATCATCGCCGGAACGGGTTCAATTGGCATGGGCGTTCTTGGTGAGAAGCGCATTATCAGTGGTGGTTGGCATCATGCATTCGGTGGCGATGAAGGTAGTGCTTATTGGATTGCATCGCAGTACATCACACTACTTCATAAACAAATGGATGGGCGTTATCCCCAATCAAACATGTTTCAATCAGCCGTTCAAGCATTAACATACCATTTCAATGCTGAAGCACTTACTCCAAATACCATCCTACTTCACAATCAACGCACCCATACTGCAGCATTTTCTAGGGTTGTATACACCCTCGCAGAAGCAGGCGATCCGTACGCACTTGAAATATTTCAACAAGCAGCTTTTGAACTTATTCAAATTATTAGAGCCTGTTGTCTCGAACCGGATGCGTCTGTCCGAGTTTCTTATGCGGGAGGCGTCTTCGAAAGTGGAAATCTCATCCTCGACCCCATCAAATCTGTTTTCCCCAATACACAAGCTCCTGTTTTTTCGCCGGATATCGGAAGTGTTATTCTCGCTTTCAAATATGCCAACATTCCATTATCATCCCGTATCTTGAATAACTTGAAAACTATCAACCGATAGTTTTTTTGTTATATCTTGAATTATACTTGTAGTATCTTGAGGTTATACAAGTATAATATACGCTTTTTGCCATAGGTATGACATAATGAATTCAATAAAGAAAGCGAGCATACGAACTATGTATATTCTTGGAATAGATGGTGGTGGCACCAAAACGAAATTTACATTAGTACAAACTGATGGCACAATAATTCACGAATTAATCACCCCTACAATTCACTACCTTCAAGTCGGATTAGAAGGGCTTCACGATACACTTAAAGCTGGATTAGAAAAAGTGGTTCATGATAGCGGTATTTCTCTAAATGAAATCACGGGTTGTTTCGTCGGCTGCCCAGGATACGGTAATATTGCTGAAGATATGAAACAGATTGAAGCTAGTATTGCGCGTGCTTTGGCAGATGTTCCACATGCTGTTGGTAACGATACTGATAACGCACTTGCAGGATCACTAGCAGATGATCATGGCATCTGTGTCATTGCTGGTACCGGTTCAATCGGTCTCGGTATTGATGATAACGGAAACCGCTATACAAGTGGCGGTTGGTATTATACCTTCGGTGGTGATGAGGGTAGTGCTGCTTGGATTGCGCAACATTACATGCAATTATTTACCAAACAAAGTGATGGCCGCCTTCCTCGGACCGAACTCTATGAATACATGAAACAGAAGCATAGCTTTAAAGAGGATTCTGATTTAATTCAGAAATTTGTGATTGAACATGGTGATAACCGAACCATTATTGCACAACTGGCAACAGATATTGGAGTTCTTGCAAAGATTGGCGACCCCTATGCTATAGCACTATTTGAAGAAGCAGGAACAGAACTCGCTAGCCTGGTTCGTAGTATTTATACCAATCTTAATTTCAAAGATACTGTCCGTGTCTCTTATGCCGGCGGTGTCTTCAACAGTGGCGTCTTTATACTTGATCCTTTCAAAGAAGCATTAAGCGACTTGAATGTAGAAATTGTTGCCCCTGTTTACGAACCCTCCCTTGGTAGTGTTATTTTAGGGTTCAAAACTGCATCTATATCCGTAACACCCCAGATTATCTATAATTTAAAACAAAGCATTGCCAATTGACCTTCCTTTTTCTCAATCTTTTGGCAATAACAACAACCATTGCTCCTAACACGATGGTTGTCATCGTACACATCAAGTCTATGATATAGGCTTATAAAGCAAAAGACTCCATATGGAGTCTTTTATTTTGTCTTTGTGTGGCATCGTTGTTGATATAAATCTTGTTAGATGGTCTAGCGCTTGAAAGTAGACAAAAATTAAAATGCTTTTTATATCATTTCCTTTTCATTTTGCGTCTGACTTTACTAATATTTATAAATAAAAATAAAGAAACAACAAGCGAAATATAAATAAATAACATGGAACCGGTGAAATTATGCAAAATATATAAAAATGCGATAATAATTAGCAATAATATATTAGTTAAATAAAGGCTCAACATTTCGTATGTTACATATTTATCTTTTTCTTCCATTATCTGATTTACCCTTCTACTATATGACTATTGTATGTCGTGAACTATATAAAGAAAATATGTTCTAGCTCATGTTGTGATTTTTCATGTTTAAGTGGGATTTATGCATTTTAAAACCGACTCAATCTTTAAATAATTTATCAAAGAATACGTTTAGTCTAACTTCTTTCATAACTTCACTATCTCCGATTGTATCTTACAATACGGCAACAAACACAATTTGTGATAAACAAAAAGGATTAACTTCCGTTGACACAGAAATCAATCCTTGATTATATTAATTCATTGAACCCACCAGAATTCGGAGTTCACTACATTCAGATTTTTTATTTTGTCTTTGTATAGAGACGCTTATAGTTCTCTTGAAGTTGTTCGCGCATATCTTTTCCAAAGTGATTGTTCATATGTTTTCCTACATAGGATACAAACCCTGGTTCATTTTGCTTACCACGCATTGGAACTGGTGCTAAGTACGGCGAATCTGTTTCCGTTAGGATTCGGTTTATCGGCGTAACGTCTAATGCATCGCGTACATTTTGGCCATTTTTAAAGGTAACAACACCACCAAATCCGAGATAAAATCCCATATCTAAAAGTGTTTTCGCATTTTCAACCGAATCAGTATAACAATGAATGACACCGTGATGATTTACAGGATGCTCTTTAAAAATCCGAATCACATCATCAATTGCATCACTTCCATCTTTTTCATTACGAACATGAATGGCAACAGGAAGTTCATACCTATTCGCTAATTCGATTTGACGAATCAACATTGCTTCTTGGTGGGCCTTATACGAATCATCCCAATAGTAATCAATACCGATTTCACCAACACAAACTACTTGTGGATGCGTATAATACGCCTCCATTGCTTTCAGTTCTGATTCTTGCAGTGCATTCAGTTCCATAGGGTGAGCACCAACCGATAAATCAAACAACGGATTCCCTTCGACTTTTGAAAGTGCACGTTCTATTTCAGCTAATGTTCCACAAATAATATTTATTTTGGTAATTCCCATCTCTTGTGCGCGGACCACAATCTCATCAAATGATTCAAACAAAGGGTCACTTGCGATGTGGGCGTGTGAATCAATCCATCCTAATTCCATATTATTCCTACTTTCCAAGGCAAAATCTAGCAAAGATTTCATCCAAGACATTGATGTCCTCTTTTGCCATTACAACGGAAGCCAATTCCACATACGATTCATTAAGATCAATCGTAACAAGATCAAGTTCCATTCCAAATTCCAAGGCTTCAATCGCACGTTTCATTGCCAAATAACTGCGTTGAACTGCTGCGATATGACGCTGATTGGACAATGTTGGTTTGCTTAAAGCTTGAGTATGTTCAACATAACGAACGTTTATAGCCTCCTTTAAGGCATCCATATCCCCATCTAACGCACTCACGTAAACACCCTCTTCATCATGACTTTGAATGAGGTCTTGCTTATTGTAGACGATAATTCGTTCTTTATTTTTTGTTGCTTCAAGTAATTCTAGGTCTTCTTGGTCACGTTTTTTTGACGCATCAAACACTAAGATAGCTAACTCTGCGGATTCGAGAGCCTTGCGACTCTTCTCAATTCCAATACGCTCGATTACATCTCCAGTTTCTCGAAGTCCAGCTGTGTCCACAAGATGAAGGGCAACGTTTTCGAGACGAATCCACCCTTCCACAAGATCTCGGGTTGTTCCGGCTATATCCGTCACAATAGCTTTTTCTTCGTCTAAGAGTACATTAAGAATGCTTGATTTTCCAACATTTGGTTTCCCAAGGATAACCGTCTTAACGCCTTCTTTCATGATTCGACCACTCTTTGATTCTTTTAAGATACGGTCTAAATCCGATAAGAATTCTTTTGACAACGGTAAAATTACATCTTCGGTTAGCACTTGAACATCATCGTATTCAGGGTAATCAATATTTACTTCGATATTTGCAATTATTTGAATCAATCGCTCGAGCAGGGGATCAATCAGTTTTTTAACACTTCCTTGAACTCCTGAAATTGCCATCTCTTGCGCAAATTCATTGGGAGCTTGAATTAATTCCATGACAGATTCCGCTTGTGATAAGTCAATCCGTCCATTTAAAAAGGCGCGTTGGGTAAATTCTCCTGGCTCTGCCATTCGAGCACCTACCGATAAGCATAGTTCTAATACTTTCTTTGTTACTAATACACCACCATGACAGCTTATCTCTACGACGTCTTCTCGTGTGTATGTTTTAGGCGCTTTAAAAACACTCACTAAAACCTCGTCCACGACATTGTTTGTGACAGGATCAACGATGTGTCCGTATTGCACAGTATGCGATTCTGCCTTTGTTAAATCACGAGAAAAAAGTTGATTGGCATAGGCGATTGCCTCAACACCACTCAACCGAATTACGGATATAGCACTTTCTTGAAGTGCCGTAATGATTGAAACTATTGTATCTGTTATCATAGGTTAATTATAAGGATATTTCTTTGTTTAATCAAACTGAATGCTATGACATACGATTTCATTGTGGCGTTTTTGTTCAGTTTCACATCTTAAGACTACATTCTCATTTTATACTGTATTTAATGGAGGGGCTTATGATTTATAACAAAAATCGTTACATTCTTATTTTAATCATCGTTTTTAACTGTGTCGTTACGGCAGCATGTTATGTCATTCTTACGTCACTTATTGGTTTCAATTTAAACATGAACTATCCAACACTATACGATCAAATTGGATTTACCTTGCCTTTTTTTCAGTCGTTGGCATTAATCGCAGTTTTCGTCAATATTTTGGGTTTTATCTATATCGCAATAAAGACATTCGGAAGATCGTATTAATCTGACGAATGTCTTTATTGTAATGGAATTGGATTGAGCCATTGTTCTGCAGAAACAATGATAGATTCCCAGTAGGTTCCTGCAACCGCTTGATAGGCTTTATCATATGACATCCATGCATATGTTTCAATTTTTGGATGTTTCATAACTTCTTGTTCGGTGTCGATAGACCCCAGATACAGAATGATTTTCTTATGATACTGATCACGGTAGTCGTACTCTAGTACAAAATGCGTTGTCTCGACACTGTCAACCGATAATCCTACTTCTTCGTAAAGCTCGCGATTTGCGGTATCCCATGATAACTCATCACGTTTGATACGTCCTTTAGGTAATGACCAGTTCTCTTGGTCTTGGAGTCGAATCAACAAGTATTCACGCTCAGGATGTTCACGATATACTAAAAACCCAGCCGATACTTTATAGAGTGCATCAATCGTAATATTGAAGTACTGTTCCTGAAAGTTTACTTGCCGTAAAATGTCGTCATGATAGAAAATAGCCCCCTCTTGAGCCACTACCCATTTCGTAATTGGACTATTGTCACGATGAATAACAGCGATAACTTGTCCCGTAAATTCTGACACTGGCCCTTCAACACCAACTAAGTAAGCGTCTTGGAGTTCGTTATCATGTGTATATACACCCTCTACCTCACCATAATTTAGTTCGTAAAGCAACGAACTATAAACAGGATGCATACTTCCCATTGGGCGGTGTATCTTAACTTTTACTGTGCGACCTAATATCGTTGTTTCCATACATCCTCCTTTAGGGCTTGTCTATCCCCATCAAGCATTTCGTGATAGAAAATCTCGTACTTTTGAAGTTGCATCATCTTGAATTTCTATGATGTTAGCGCCATTCATATAAGCGATTTCACGTATCTGAACGGCAATTTGTGTATAACGCGATGCACCAATCACCAAAAGAATATCTCCAGATTCTAATTTTGAAACTTTCTGAATTGCTTTGGCATAATTGGGTGCTGGATCGCCATAAAGAACGGGCTTATGAAAGAGTTCATGTGCATACTCAATTTCATCTTCAGAAGGGAGTACTCCATGAACTTCAAGAACTTGGGTACTTCCGGCACGTTCATGCAACCCATCAATATTCATCGTAATGATTGGAATTTTGTATTCCGCAAGAGCGCGATGTGCATCATTAGGTTCCGCATTTTTTACTGCATTTACAAGGTCACGAATCGTTTCTTGATACTCATGAGGATGTGCCGTCGCAAATGTCCGGTACAAACGATCACGCACTTCAGGCATCTCCATGAATGTGTTAATGCCTGAGTCTTTACTAATTCCTGCTCCTGTAAATGCTAATATCATACTTGTATACCCGCCTTTATAAGATTCTCTAGAACAATTCGAGTATTCGCTACCGCATTCTGTTGAATTTCAATAACATGGGCGCCATTTTCTGCTGCAATGCGGCGAATGTCATTGGATATGACGGTATACTCCGATGCTCCTATTACTAAAAGTATATCATCTTTTCCTAACTTTTTAATAGCCTCAATGCCTTTTGGATAGTTTGGAGCTGTTTCACCATAGAGTACGGGACGATTTTCTAGGTCTAAATCATTATCGATTTGAAACTGTGTCGGAATTGTACCGTGTAAGTTAATCGGCTTACTTCCAGCCTTTTCATGCAATCCATCAACATTCATAGTCAATATTTGAACACCATATTCAGCTAATGCAAGATGAGCATCATTGGGTTTTGCAACCATGAACAAATCATGCATGTTGTATACGGAGTTACGGAATGCATCGGGATTATTTTCTAAGAATTCTTTATTCAACATTTGACGGACCCCCGGCATCTCATCAAATGTTTTAAGTCCTGAAGCTTTACTAATTCCAGCTCCGGTTAATGCTATAATCATATATTTTTTACGTCTCCTCGTCTTAATATCCATTATACGCAAGTTCCGGGGATAGTCAGTTCAAATGCACAAGCACAAAAAAAGGATACAACGTATCCTTTTTGATTAACGTAAGTCTTCCATTGCGACATGGTCCATGTCGTCATATGTAATATTTTCCCCACACATTGACCAGATGAATGAGTAGTTTGATGTCGCTACACCCGTATGGATTGACCAACTTGGTGAGATACATGCTTGTTCATTTGATACGAGTAAATGACGTGTTTCTTGAGGTTGACCCATAAAATGGAACACTCGGTTTCCTTCGGGAATATCAAAGTAAAGATACGTTTCCATGCGACGTTCGTGAGTATGACTTGGCATGGTATTCCATGATGAACCTTCCTTTAAAATCGTATATCCCATTTGAAGTTGGCAACTTTCGCATACATTTGGATGAATATACTGGAAAATTTCGCGATCGTTCATGCTCTTTGCTTCACCTGCAAGGCGTGGTGTAATTTGATCTATGCTAATTTTAATGTTTGGATATTTTTTATGTGCAGGTACCGAGACAACATAGAATTTTGCTGGGTTACTTGCATCGTTTGACATGAATTGAATGTCTTTAGTTTCTTTTCCAATGTAGAAACCATCTTGTTTTTCCATGGCGAACGTTTCACCTTCAATCGTGATGGATCCACTACCACCAATGTTGATGACACCTAATTCACGACGTTCTAGAAAGTAATCCACACCGAGTTCTGTGCTTAAGACGATTTCTAATGGTGTCGTTGTTGGTGTTACACCACCAAAAATCATACGGTCATTGTGCGTATATGTTAACAAGATATCTCCAGGAATAAAGATTGACTCAACCAAATATTGTTCGCGTAATTCGGTTGTATTTAAACGCTCCATTTCACGAGGACTTGCTGCATAGCGTGTTTCTAATTTCATAATAAAGGCTCCTTATCTTATTTGTTAGTTCCGAAAACTTCAAGTTGGGTGAGGGCTGGGAATGGTCCTGGCTCTCCTTTAATCAATGAATGCATTGTTAGTGACGTAATGGTTTTTGCTTCGAATTTGAAGACTTGACGGGCATCCGTTTTAACGGTCTCAAAGACTGCTTCGGATCCATCATCAAATGACATCGATACTTGATTCCACCACGTATCATGAGGGAAATCACAGCGCAACGTAATACTAATCATATCTGTCACAATCTCACGTCCAAAATCAATCGTTAGTGCTGCATCATCTTGTTGGTTAATACCCCAAGATTGATATGGGTACGCTCCATGATCATCATTAGCCCAAACACCATCAATTGCATTACGCGCAAAGAAAGTTGGGTCATTTCGCGTTTCCACATTGGCTGAGGCATGTGGGTATACCCCTTTGTTGAGATATTCTGCGTGGCGGTTTAATGCCAAGTTGCGATACTGACTAATTTCAAAATCATAAGCATAACGTGCATAAATATAGTGACCATTTCCGGTGAATGATGTATCTTTCAAAGCACTACGTTCTAATTGTTCAAATGGTATTTGATAATCCCATGTTATTGCATCTTTAATGTAGACTAGGCTGGGTTCGAATGTGTCATCGAACTTGACCCAAACGTATTGATTAGGCTGATCAACTTCAAGGCGAATAAAATCTCCTTCTTGAAGTGCAATTTTGCGACTTCCAATGTGAACCGCATCTTCCGATTCGCCATACAGTAAACGATCTGGCAATTCATATTTAGGATCAAATTTTTCACGTACGATCTGATTGTCTTTGTTGTAAATACCTAATTTAATCATAGATTCTCCTTTTACCAATAGGGTTAATTGTGATGGCATATGCTTCATGTTTCGTTATATTCAACGCAACGACACATGCAACTACATTTCTATCATACCATATACTTTTTGTAGAACTGCCGGGTTCAGGCAATAGATTGCGAATAACGTGCAGTATCGCAATTATTTAGTAAACAGTACTAGTAAACCGGTTATATAAATATGCGTTTTTGTTACCAGTATGGCTTCCATGACGGATTGTTGAGGCGCATCAGAGCTTCAACATAAAAGTAATCTCCCCAAATATTTCCTTCTTCTATGCCAAAATTGTCATGCCACGAATATACACCTTCATTAAGAAGCGCATGACCCTTTGCCGGTTTTTTATTGGCATAATTTTTGATGAGGCTAAGCATAATTGCATCAACTGCTGACTCTATCTTTTTCTTATAGTCGCTATCTGTGATATGGGGTAGCATCTCGAGCATACCGCATACCGCAATTGCAGCCGCACTGCTATCACGCGGTTGGTCTGATCCATCATTAAAAATCAAATCCCAGTAAGCGACCTGGTTTTCTGGTAATTTTTCGAGAAAATAGTCAGTAACTGCCATAAATTGGCTCATGGTCTCAGTCAGCGGATAATGTTTATAGCCAAGAGCAATTCCATAAATTGACCACGCTTGCCCCCTGGCCCATGACGAGTCATCACTAAACCCTTGACGCGTCAATCCATGACTTGGAATGTGTGTTATTGGATCAACGTAATAGGTGTGATAACTACTCCCGTTATCTCGAATGAGGTACGTTAAACAAATTTGATAATGTCGATCAGCTATGTCACGATACTCACTAATTCCAGTTTCTTCATTGGCCCAATATAAAAGGGGTAAATTTAAGAGCGAATCAATAATAAAGCGATGTTCTTGAGGATCATTTTTAGCACCCCACGCTTGGATAAAACCTGGATTTTCGTGCCATCTTGTGATGAGTTTGTCTGCAGCTCTAAGGGCAACTTCTTTCGCTGCTTCATCTCCTGTTAGGCGGTATGATGCCACACACGACAACGAATAAAGAAATCCCATGTCATGATGGTCAAGCACAATATTACGGTCCATACGATCTATAAATGAGATGACATGACGTTGTGCCATCTCACGATAAACTGGTTGTTGTTGATATTCAAACATCATCCACAATATACCTGTCCAAAAACCTTCTACCCAGTCTTCATTTTTTACCTTCTGATATTGGTTCTGAAGTGTCGAAGCCGACGGAAATGTGTCTTCAAAATATTCCATATTTAATGCTGTTTGGATTGCTACACGATCCAACGCTTGCTTTATTATTTCTGCTGTCATAAGTACTCCTATCGTAGTTTTTCTTCATAAATAAGGGACTCGCCATCAGTCACAAAATGAATGAGTGTTCCGTAAAAATAATGACCTGAAACCACGTAGACCTTGCGGCCATCTTGAGGCTCTTGGTGTTGTATCAAAACATGTTCGTATACTGTATCAATCTCGAAGCGATAACAACTCACAATAGTCGGATCAATAAGTGCTCCGTGTTCGTCATAGACCGGTACACTCGTGATATCTTGATACTGCACAGGACTTAAGTATGTGACTGCTTTTTGTTCAGCATGTTTTTTAATGATGCGGACTGTTTCTCTTTTTTTATTATAAGTTTCTGAAACTTCTGTTGTTTCTTGAATCCATGGCTGTGTTGAACCAAAACTTTGAACTTGATACCCGGTTTCATGATGGATTGCTGTCTGTCCTGAAATGGTGACATCTTCTGAATTAAAGATAAAATGATGGGTTAGTGCTTGATTTTGTTGACCGTGAGACGTATCAATGACGAGAATCCGCATATCTTCTAACGCAATTACCTCACGTTGAACATATACAGCATTGGCGACAGTACTATACCCAAAGTGGCCAGCCTTTAAATAAGTGAGACGTGATCCATCAATGAATTCACGGTTCTCTGCCGCAACGTTCTTTAATGTATCCCATGCATCTTTATGTTCATTGTAGTCCTGATCATCCAATAAAACAGTATTATGGGCACGTGAACTCTTAAATTTTAGACGTGATTGATTGGCTTCAAAATAGGTAAATCTTCCTGAATCAATAAGGACCGGTTTGAAACGGTACATAAGTTCTAAATGCAACAAGTCATCATGACCATGTCCCCCTCCTAACGGACCATGCGTAAACATAAGAAAGTTTCCAGATGCTGCATGCTTAATGATAGAAATTCCAGACTCATACATATGCGTCGAGATTAATGCTGAATTTACATCGCTTGCGGTTTCGTTAATCCCTGAGAGCATGACTGAAAAGAGATTTCCTCTTGCTCCTTCGACATCACGACCCAAAACTGTTTGCGCAAAAGCCAGAATTCCATCCATAACCTCGACATCGCTATCTCCAAAATTACTTTGGGTACTATCTGGACGTCGTAGGTTTTCTGAAGCACGGGTCATCAGTTCCGCACTTTCAAGGAAAAGACTGTGTGACTTTAGCCCATTTTGCTTTTGAATCCATAATGCTTGGAGTAAGACCATTAAGACCTCATGATGATACATAAACGATTGTTCCCACTGGAGTCCATCACGGTTAATCTGCAGCTTCATACAGAGTTGCAGCAAAGATACTGCATTTTTATAAGTACTTCGTTTGGACGCATCGTGATATCTAAATATTTCGTAGACAATGACACTACTAGTTTCAATTGCAACCCAATTACTCTGTGCACGGATGATACTGAGATTATCGGAGACATGCTTAGCCTGCTCATCCAATGACACACAAAGACGGTTTGCCCATTGTGTATCCAAAACTTCCATCACGCGTAATGCATCAATAATCCGAATCCAATTGTTCATGCGAATGGCGGTATCTATTGTTCGCCAACTGAATGGATGATTTGCTTCTGTATGCGGATTTTCCAGAATCCATAAATCAATAAAATCCATGAGATAGGCGATGTATTTAAAATCGTCTGTTAGCGCATAGGCAGCCCACAAATCATTTAAGAATGTATGACGGTGAAACATATACGACCATTCTAGATCACTATTATGGACATAGTTCCATTCACGATCCATTTTGGGTAGGTTAATTGGTTCGTGAGAACGTTCCATATCCCATTCATTATCAAACACAAACGTATCTGTAAGTAAAAGATCTGCACGTGCGATAAGTGCACGTCGTTCCGTACTATCGAGAACCATTAGTGTTTGTTTTAATTTGTGACGTGTCAAATTAATATTACCAACAAATGAATCATGCATAGATTCTTATCTCCTTTAGATTTTATTCATAAAAAGACTGCTTCAAGCCGTTTCGCTCCAAGCAGTCTTAGCATTATTTAATTGCTGAATCCAAATTGGTCGCTTTGAATTTTGTTTGTAACCAACCGTAGATTAAAATGATTGGAATTACTGATGTAGCAAGCAATGCCATTAAAGCACCGTAGTTTAAGGGATCGTAGAAGTTTTGTGTCATATTTTGAATGATAAGTGGCACTGTAAATTTCTTTGGATCTGTTAACATAATTAATGGCATGAGATATGCATTCCAGTATGCCATGAATGTAAGCAGTGCGGTCGTAATGATACTTGGAATTAAAATCGGAACTACAATTTTCGAGAATATCGTCCATTCATTGGCACCATCAATACGTGGTGCCTCCAAGATTTCATCAGGAATCTGTTTAGCATACTGACGCATAATAAATACAGAGTTTGTCGATGCAAGTGCAGGAATGATTACACCAGCATAGGTGTTTGTTAGTCCAAGCTTGCTTAAGATATAGAATTGTGGAATGATCACAGCAAATTGTGGTACCATCCGTGAAACCATAACGAGGTTAAACATCAATTTTTGACCTTTAAACTTGTACTTAGCCATAACATATCCCGCTAAAGTAGTGATAAACGTTGAAATTACTGTTCCGACAATTGTAATAATTGCTGTATTCATCAAGACCCGTACGTAATCATATTTCTCTTGAACTTCGCCAATGTTAGCACCAAAGTGTGGTCCAAATTTGAAATTTAATGTTGTTCCAAGGATGACTTCATTGGTTTGTGTAGATGAAATAATCATGTATAGGTATGGAAGCGCAAAGACAACAACACCACATATTAATACGAAATAAATTAGAGTTAATGATGGTAATTTACGCTTCATTATCTTTACCTCCAAGCTTGAACTGAATTATTGATAGAACTGCTGATACAAAGACCATTGTCCATGAAATTGCTGATGCACGACCGAAGTCAACCATCTCAAAGCTTGTTTTATAGAGGTTAACCCCTACAGTAACAACAGATGATTCTGGACCGAATCCATTTTTGAACAAGATGTTTGGAACTTCAAATGCTCCCAAACCGTTAATCGTCGATAGGATGATTGCCATCAAGATAACAGGTTTCAGCATTGGGATTGTAATGCGGAAGAATTGTTGGACTTTGTTGGCTCCATCTATATCTGCACTTTCGTAGATCTCACCTGGAACATTTTGCAACCCTGCTAAGAAGAGGATTGTATAGTAACCAACATTGAGCCAGATTGAAACTATTATGATTGATACACGAGCCCAGAATGGGTCAGTTAACCATGGAATGGGTCCTAACCCTACCAATGCAAGTACTTGGTTGAATAGTCCGGTAGGATTGTAAAATGTTAAGAAAATAGACGATACTGCAACAATTGAAGTAATCGCAGGAAGATAGTAAACCGTACGGAAGAACGTACGTCCTTTGACCATCGGTTTATTAAGAATTACCGCAAAGATTAATGCGAGTAGTATTGTAATCGGAATTGAACCGGCCATAAAAATAAAGACGTTCACATACGATTTGAAGAATAATGGATCTTTAAAAATCCCTATAAAGTTATCGAATCCCACCCACTCAAACTGAGATGAAATTTTCATAAAGCTAAAGAAGAGAGATGCGATAGTAGGTATTAGCACCGTTAGGACAAAGAAGAAAATAAACGGCGACAACATTTTATAAGCTGATTTGGATTGTTGTGATTCGATATTGCTTTTCATATATGCTCCTTAATAATCAAAGAAGCACCCTCCGCAATAAACCTGAGAAGGTGCTCATAAATCAGAGTACTTAGTTCACTTTAATGCCATATTTTTGAGCAAAATCGTTTGCTTGTTTTTCGAGTGCTGTTTTTACATCTGCACCGTTATACTGAATGTCATAACTTGCTTGTTGAATATAGTTTGCAAGGTCTGTTGAATATGGATAAACATATCCATTCACACTTGTTTTACTAATTTCATTGAGTTCTTCGAGAATGCTTTGGTTACCGTAGTATTCGAATTGTTTCTTAGCAGCTTCTGTTTCATATGCTTCCATGTTTGCAGGAAGTCCCATGAATCCCATGTATGCTTGTAATGCATCAAGGTCTGTGAGTGCAAATGTAATGAATTGGTACGCAGCCGTTGCATTTTCAGAATTTTTTGTAACATAGTAGCTTGATCCACCACTCATTGGAGCAACGTCTTTACCTTCAATCATTTGTGGTAATTTTGCGACACGCCAGTTTCCTGAATCATCTGGGAAATCTTTTGATTGCATTGACGCTAACCAACCACCTTGTAAGATAACACCTGTTTCTTGTCCAATTTTAATATAGTCATTTGATGGTCCATAAGCTGCAAGATCTGCTTCTTGAATTTGGTTTACTACATCGTATGCTTTAATTACAGCATCATTAAGCAAGTTCAAGTTTCCTGCTTCATCAAACATAGATACTTCTTGTTGTTCTGTCAGATAGTTGATCATATCGACTTCACCAGTATCACGCATGTACATTAATTTTTTACCTGTAGCTGCATTAAGTTTTTTACCTGCTTCAATGAATTGGTCCCATGTTTTAACTTCTTCCATGTTGACACCAGCTTCTTTGAATGCCGCATCGTTATAGAACATTGCTGCATTACCCCAGTCATTAGGGAATCCAAATGTTTGTTTACTTGGTGCAATATTTTTAAGCATGTTCATTTTTGCTGGGTAGAATTTGCTTCCGTGTTCACCAACAAATCCGAATGCTTCAGCAGAGTAGAAACGGTCTTCGAATTTTTCAAAGATAGAACCTGCTACTGAATCTTGCATGAATACTAATTCTGGCATTTTTTCATCTGATACAAGCATTGGTGTAATTTTTTGTACCATTGGAATTGCTGGAGCAACATCAACTAAATCTAATTTTAGATTCGCTGAGTATTTTTGATTATATAATTCCATTGACTTTGTAAGATAGTCAGAGTTTTTTCCTTTTGGCGCATAAATTTGAATCGTTCCTTCAAGAACGCGTTCTGCTTTGGCCATATCTGCTTCAGTTTGAGCACCACCGCTAGCTTTTGACCCACAAGCAGTAAGCACTAATAAACTCAATAATAATACTAGTATTTTCTTCATACTATTTCCTCCTGGGATACACCTATTTGTAATGACTCGAGTTGAGCCGCTACTGACTTTTAGTAATGTATGCACTTACATAATACGGCTTAATATCTTATCGAGCCATAATAATCTTGTGCTTGCTTTATGCTTTCTTGCTATAGACAAAATAACTTATAATTGTACATGTAAGGGGTACCAAGAACATGATAACTTATAGCAAGATAATATATAAGAGAATTATTTAAAATAATCGAAATGTGCAACCACTTACACATCATCGATTGTTTTATTGTTATTTTTCTTTGGGAATTATTGCAAATATAGTCGAAATAAAAGGAAAGTGTGCTTAATCACTCTCCTTTTCAATGTCATACTGTTACCTGTTTAATCCCATCCTTTTGATGCCGTTGTCTGTTTTCTTCGCAACATCATAAAGTAAAGGATGACTGAAACAATTAGAAATACCGTCATTCCCAGACTCAAATCTGAAACAATCGAATTTGATAAATCACGAACGCTTGCAATATTATCCCCAGAACTGTATGCAATATCAAAAAATAGGTACCCCACAAAAAAATCATAAATTTGAAGATAAAGCATCACACCCAGATAAACCAATATAATCCAAATCAGCAACGCATGTTTAACGATCATTTGCCACAATTTTTTCATTGCACCCTCCACAATTGTTCGTCTTCTTCAAGCTTTACCATGTTTAACGAAAATGACGTCAAATTATGATTAACTCGCATTCTTTAGCGCTTATGTTGTGACTCCTTGATTCCTAGAAAAAAAACACACTGTTTAGCGTGTCTTTTGATCGAGGCCAATATTTGCATAAAGACCACTTTCGTTTTTATAGAAATCTAATGGATCGTTTGAAACAGGCACTCCAGCATCAATAGCGGGTGATGTCATCAAGACCTTGAAACCGTTCAGAGCTGACCAGTCCGTTACATCACGCGTTTCCATTTCCTTATTAAGAATCGTTCCTGGAAAATCTGTATTTACAAACTGCGGATCATCATACGAAGGTTGCACATCAGGAATCGTTTCAAAATCAGGTATATTATTACCAACATAGAGATTATGGCGGTACTGCCATTTATCTTTCTTTGTATAAGTACCAGTACCATGATTTACGAAAATGTTATTAAATATTTCTGCATGGTTATTACCACCTTGAGCAACCATATGATTCGTATTCATCGTCTCATCCAGATAGAAGACATTATTATGAACTTGAATGTTTTGAGCGGTGTCACCAACACCAATTGTAAAGGTTTGATATAAGTCGTTATAACTTAGGTTATAACGGAAGATACAGTCGACAATCCCATTACCCTCATTTTCAGGACAAATAAGGAGTGTTCCCCCTTCATTTCCATAAGAGTAATTGTATTGGTAAATCGTTCCTTTGTTAGCTTGGTCAAAGTCCCACGGCATTCCATCACGAATGGATATCCCACCCGTTGCTTCGTTGTACTGGAATAACGCATTATCACTATTCCAAACCCACATTCCTGCATTAAAGCCTTCAGATGTTGTATTGTAACCGTCAATAAAGTTATATTCGATGATTGCAGATTCTGTCATATGAGGCGCAATCCCATCACCACCAATATTAAATAACTTGTTACGGGCAATATAAGTATTTAAGATAGGAGTCCAAGGCGTTTTTGTTTTATCACCATACAAGAAGTCAGCATGGCGTAATAAATCACGACTCTTCCAATCAGTCCAAAAGATAATCCCTGAACGGTCGATGTTTCTTAATTCGTTATTTTCAATTCGGATTCCATCAAATGTGCTCCGTTGATTGACTGAATGTTCCGCTGGAATCCCCTCCAAAATATTAGGAATTAATACACTGAACTGTATTCCTGCACTTCCATCAGCATCTTTTTTATCTTCACCTTGAATATCGTGAATATACATATCATGGATGTAGAAATCATGTAGCTTGGTTATCGTATCGAGGTTGGTAACCTGATTAGTGTCATTTCCGTAGTTAACGTTTTGAATATCTATACCACGACGTGGACCAGGTACAGCACCTTCAGGATTTTTATTTGTTATTTCTAAATGTGATATTTCCCAGAATTCTTGATTGACGAGTAAAATTACAGACGTGACACCCATGCCGTGTATTGCTGGCCGTGCCCCTGTACCATATGAACCTATTTTAATGCGCTTATCGACGGTTCCAGAACCGTGTGGATGCAATTGTCCAAACCATTCACAATCCGTTTTAAATAGAATTGAATCTCCCGGTTGAAATAGTATCGTATTAACATTCTTGAGCGACTGCCATGCTTCGTGAGAACTGGTTCCGCTATTTGTATCATGACCTAATTGTGCATCTACATAATAAATTTGTGCCATACTATCGTGTCTATAGAATATACTAATGTGCATTCTACCTTTCTATCTTATAGATTACGAAAAATTATACCGTATTGCTATGAAAACATTGAGAATTTCATGTGTTATCTTGCTTTTTGGATACTATCGCAACTATGTGCGTTTCTTAAGTTTTTTCAAAGAAAAACTCTCGGTATTTAATACCCAGAGTTATTGTTTCTTGATAAATTTTCGGTATAGTATCGTAACTAACAACACAACACACAATACAAGTGTTATTGAGAAGAGCTGAACTAGTAGAAAATCATTTATAAATCGAATAATAAAGATGTCGGAATTAATAGCAAACAATGGCATTGGTTCCATACTACTAAACACGGCAACATATATTCCTATCCCACCCAGAATAAAGATATCGATGTATTTTTTTCGATACATCCATATTGCGAGCGGTATCGCACTTAAGGCACCAATCATCGCAATTACTTGAAAGAATAATGGCATATGTCCTCCTTACCGGATCATTACTATTCCATAACTCCTAAAATTTCTAAGATTCTGTTTAAGTCATCATCATCTGAGAAATGAATTGTTACTTTTTTATTATCTACATTGATACGTGTCTGAAGTTTCTTTTCAAACAGTGACTTCACATAGCTGTACTCAGGATGCTCCGAAGTTTTCTTTTCGCTCGGTTCATCGGTTTGCCCTTGTTTATTGACAA
Source organism: Erysipelothrix sp. HDW6B (assembly GCF_011301115.1). Classification (NCBI taxonomy): domain Bacteria; kingdom Bacillati; phylum Bacillota; class Erysipelotrichia; order Erysipelotrichales; family Erysipelotrichaceae; genus Erysipelothrix; species Erysipelothrix sp. HDW6B. The sequence continues at coordinate 109,927 of NZ_CP049860.1, forward strand.
GTGCCTCAGCCTCACGAACTGATAATTTGCGATCATAGATTTCTTGAGCGATACGAATGATTTCTTTATCGTCTTCTAGTGTTACAAGCGGACGAACATGACCCATCGTTAATTTATTCTCACTTACCATCTCTTGGACCGCTTTTGGCAAGCGTAAAAGTCTGAGCAAATTGGTAATATGACTGCGTGATTTGCTGACACGTGATGCGACTTCTTCTTGAGTTAACCCAAGACGTTCAATTAGGGATTGATATCCCATAGCTTCTTCAATGACATTTAAATCTTCACGTTGAACGTTCTCAATAATCGCAATTTCCATCATTTGTGAATCATCAAATTCAACAACGATAGCTGCAATTTCTTTGAGACCTGCAAGTTTTGACGCACGTAAACGGCGTTCTCCTGCAACAAGCTCATATCCTTTTTTAGTTTCTCGAACTAAAATTGGCGTAAATAAACCGTGTGTTTTAATTGATTCGGCCAACTCTGCGATTTTCTGTTCATCAAAGTGGCGGCGTGGTTGATACGGGTTTGTACGAATATCTTTAATGTTGATGACGTTTTTAACGCCTCCAAATGCATCGTTTTTTCCCTGTTGAATATCTTCTAAGACATTACTTACATCGTCTCCAAAGATGGCTCCAAGTCCACGTCCAAGGCGATTGCTATCGACCATGTATATCAACTCTCTTTCTTATTCTGCGATAAAACTTCTTTTGCTAATGAAGCATAAGCTTTTGCACCTTCGGATTTGAGGTCATATTCAAAAATCGTATTGCCTCGAGATGGTGCTTCAGATAATTTAACATTTCGCGGTATATTACTTTTGTAGACGCGTTCTTTGAAATACTTACGAACCTCTTGTTGAACTTCGACACTCAAACGTGTACGAACATCAAACATGGTAAGGAGTACGCCTTCAATTTTTAATTCTGGATTAAACAGTTTTTGTACAAGGCGAATGGTTGAAAGTAATTGTGTTAATCCTTCCAAAGCATAGTATTCACATTGTACTGGAATTATTACGGAATCTGCTGCAGTTAATGCATTTGTATTCAGTAATCCCAATGATGGTGGACAATCGATAATAATGAAATCGTATTTGTCTTTGACTGATTCTAATTTATTTTTAAGTAAACGTTCACGTCCTACTTTAAACTCAACCATCTCAAGATCAGCACCTGCTAAATCGATGGTAGCAGGAATTAAATCCATTGGTGGTGTTGTTAGCGAAATCGCTACATCTTCTACTTCTTTATCTGTAAGGATTAGGTCATAGGTGCTGTCTTTAATTGACATACGACTTGCGCCAACACCTTGCGATGCGTTTCCTTGTGGATCCAGATCAATTAGTAGAACTTTTTGACCTAAGTAAGCTAATCCTGCAGATAAGTTGATACTGGTCGTTGTTTTTCCTACGCCACCTTTTTGATTTGCTACGGCTATAATTTTCCCCATTGACTCACATCCTTTATTTCTATGGTTTTATTTTGGGAAGCGAATTGTCATGACAACTTCGTCTTCTAAGTCTTCCATTTCTGCTTTTACAGCAATTCCTGTTTTTTCAATCATCTGTACAGATTGGTTTATCGTATTGATACCAATTTTAATATGTTGGGAAATTCCACGCGTAACAGGTTTGCGTTTTTTCGGTTTATTTACCATAGTTTCTGTTTGTTTAACATTCAACTTTTTGGCAAGTATCGCCTCTAGGAATTCTTCTTGTTTTTCACGTTCAACACCCAATAGTGCACGTGCATGACGCTCCGTTATTTCTCTTTTCCCGAGTGATTCAAGAATTGGTTCAGGTAATTCCAACAAACGAATTTTATTGGCAATTGCTGATTGTGATTTTCCGACACGTGATGCAAGTTCTTTTTGCGTAATTCCTTGAAGTCTTAGTAAGTCACGGTATGATCGTGCTTCCTCAAGGACACTTAAATTTTCTCTTTGGATATTTTCAATCAGTGCTAATGTTGCACTTTTTTCATCATTGATATTGCTAATAATACTTGGTACCGTTAAAAATCCGGACATGAGCATGGCGCGATAACGTCTTTCGCCTGCAATAATCTCATAATGATCATCAACTTCACGAACAACTATTGGTTGAATTAAGCCATTCTCACGAATAGACTGAGCTAATTCCAATAAGCTTTCTTCATCAAATACAGTACGTGGTTGGTAACGATTGGGCTGTACTAGTTCAATCGGTATATCTTTGCGATCAATCATGATTCCTCCCCGACAACGGTGTCTTCTTTATTTTAGCATAAATACGTGGATATTTCTTTGGCGTGTTCTTAATTTTAACGATTTCAAGGTTATATCGCTCACCCATAATTTCATCATCAAAAAAGTGACTTTCTTTGAATGACCCACCAAGGGTTGTGATGGCCTTTTTTGATATTTCCAGTTCTTCCATCGCGCGTTGACCTTTCATTGCCAGAAAGGTTCCACCCATTTTGACGAATGGAAGGCATAACTCACTGAGAATATCGAGATATGCCACAGCCCGTGCCGTCGCATAGTCAAACGATTCTCTCAAATCAACGATTGCGTCTTCAGCTCGTTGGTTCAAAACAGTAACATTTTTGAGACCACATTCTGCAACAACACGATTTAGAAAATTTGTACGCTTTGTTGTTGGCTCAATACATGTCACATGAACATCCGGTCTTGCAATAGCAATGACAATTCCTGGAAATCCAGCGCCACTACCGATGTCCGCTAAGGTAGTGTTTGCCTTAATCAATGGAGATATCAGTAATGAATCATAAAAATGCTTGTGGAAAATCCCTGCATCATCGTCAATTGCGGTAAGATTCAACACCTGATTCACTTCTTGAATGAGTGATTTATACGTTAAAAATTGTTGCTCCATCGTATCTGAAACAACAATTCCTAATGTATTTATCTGTTCTATAAATACGTTGAAATTCATGCATACTCCTTTATTAAAATTCAAATTTTAGATTGATTGCATCGCGTGCTTTTTCTGCAACCTCGACAACAGCAAGGCTGTGTTCAAGTAATGCGTCACGACGCACAAAATCTTGTGTATCATAAATATTTTTGAATACATCTACTTGATAGTAAAGACGTGGTTTATCTTGAATATTATAATCGATTTTTGCGTCTTTTGTAATCGTTTCGACACTTTTAATACTGTTTACGCCTTCAGGAATGTAGAGGTAACCGTTTTCGCCTTGGATTTGTCCGAAATTTTTAGAAAAACTATCTTTTGCACCGACACATTCAACAACCATACCAGGATACGTTAGTGTTACAACACCAGAAGTATCAATACCATTTTCATGCGTATTTGCGATGTAAGTAACATGATCAGGTTTCCCAAATAAACCCACAACAAAATGAAGGTTGTAAATGTTAATATCTGCTAGCGCTCCGCCAGAAAATTGTGGATCAAAGACATTTGTGACTTCACCATTTTTTAATTGTGTATAACGGCTTGAGTACTGGCTAAAATTACATTGAATTGCCTTAATTGGAGCAATTCGGTCGAATTGCTGACTAATATACTTAAAGTGTGGCATATGTATGTTGCAAATTGCTTCAAACAACATTAAATTTTTCGCTTTTGCCAAGGCAATCATTTCTTGTGCCCGGGCCACATTTCCAGCAAAGGGCTTTTCTACAATGACATTTTTTCCAGCATGGAGTGCTTGCATTGTATAGCTATAATGCAAACTATTAGGTGATGCAATATAAATAAAATCTAACGCTGGGTCAGCTAGCATTGCATCAAGATCATCATAAGCTTTAGGTATGTCATTTTTTTGTGCAAAAAGTGATGCACGGTCCATGGTTCTTGAATATGCGGCATCAAAACTAACACCTTCAACGATCCGTGCAGCTTGGATAAATTCTTCAACAATAACACCACTTCCGATTGTCCCTATTTTCATAACAGGTCCTCCTTTGGGGTCGATTACTTGTATTATATCATTTTTTTGGTGTATTCATGATGTTGTATCTCGAAGTCATTCTAAAAGTGATCAGTTTTCAATTTTTATACATTATTGGGTGGTAAACTGCAAAGAAAAACACCCACGAATGGGTGTTAAGCTTGTTTATTTCTTTGTTTGAGAACCATTGCTAGGATTGCGACATCTGCAGGATTAACTCCCGATATTCGTGATGCTTGTCCCATTGTGACAGGACGTACCAATCCAAGTTTTTGTTTTCCCTCAATTGATAAGTTATCAATGGCATCATAATTAATGTCTTCTGGAAGTTTTATATTTTCCATCGAACGTAGTTTTTCCGCATCCTTCATGGCTTTACGGATGTAACCTTCATACTTAATCTCTACTTGAATTTGGAATGCAAGATCTTGACGAACATCCATATTGAACAGTTCAAGCATCTCCAGTAATTCAATACCCGGACGTTTAACTGCATCATATAATGTTAAGTCATGACTTTCAAACGGAGAATCCTTTGACGCAAAGTATGCCGTAAAGTTTTCATCATGAGGTACTTTGATTGTTTTCGCTTCTTCAATAAACGCATCAATAATCGCAATATCATCTTGAATAGATTGTGCTTTATCATCATGTAATAAGCCTATGCGTTGTCCAAAATGGGATAGACGTCTATACGCATTATCGTGACGTAATAACAGACGGTATTCTGCACGAGATGTGAGCAAACGGTACGGCTCTAACGTTCCTTTTGTCACCAAATCGTCAATCATAACACCAATATAAGCTTCATCACGTTTTAAAATAAGTGGTTCTTCCCCACGTACTTTTAATGCTGCATTGATACCCGCCATTAGTCCTTGGCCCGCTGCTTCTTCGTACCCTGAAGTACCATTAATTTGGCCCGCTGTAAACAGACCATCAACTGACATTATTTCTAGAGTTGGTTTCAATTGAATTGGGTCAATTGCATCATACTCAATGGCATAGCCATATTTTTGAACACGTACATTTTCCAATCCAGGAATCGTACGAAGCATAGCATCTTGTACATCTTCAGGTAATGAAGAACTGAGTCCTTGAACATATGTTGTATCAAGCGATGCTGCCTCTGGTTCCAAGAAAATTTGGTGACGTTCTTTATCTGCAAAACGTACAATCTTATCTTCAATAGATGGACAGTAACGCGCACCAACACCTTCTACAACACCTGAATACATACTTGATTTTCCTAAGTTGGCTTGGATAATTTTATGAGTTTCTTCATTTGTATAGGTTAGGTAACAAGCATATTGTTCTTGAATAACATCTTCTTTACGTGTTGTATTTGAGAAATAATACGGTTTGTCATCACCAGGTTGGATCGTTGTCTTTGTGAAGTCAATACTATCTGTATAGACTCGTGCAGGGGTTCCAGTCTTTAAACGGAATGTTTTTAGACCAAGAGCACGTATTGAGTTGGACAACTTGTTTGACGTTGGATCACCTTCAGGACCTGAGTGAGTAACACGATCTGAGACCAAAATTTTTGAGCTCATATAGGTTCCAGAAGTAATAATAACCGTCTTTGTTGCAATGAATTCATCGTTAGCACATTGAATACCAACAATTTTCCCATCCTCAACAACAAGTCCTTCCACCATTTTTTGGACAATTTCAATACCTGGTTCATTCAATACAGCATCGCGCATAGCTTTACTGTATTCGATTTTGTCAGATTGGACTCGTAAGCTTTGTACGCCTGGTCCTTTACTTGAATTTAATACACGGAATTGTAGTGCTGTTTGGTCTGCAATTTTTCCCATAACACCACCCAATGCCTCAATTTCGCGAACAACAATACCTTTTGCAGGACCTCCAATTGAGGGGTTGCAAGGCATGGCTGCGATTCGATCAATATTTAACGTAAAGAGTGCAGTTTTTTGTCCCATGCGAGCTGCAGCTACTGCTGCTTCAACACCGGCATGACCGCCTCCTACTACTATAACATCATACATATCTAAAGCCTCCGTCTTAGATTTTAACACATTATCCATAAAATCCGCTATTTTATGCTTAAACTATTGACAGCCGACACCGCTTTGTATTACTGTATTACTATAAGTGGTACAGATAGAGGTGACATTATGTTCAGTATTAATTCAAGAAGTTCCTTGCCAATCTTTGAACAGATTGTGCAACAAGTCGCTAAGTATATCGCTATTGGGATATTGAAGCCACACGATCAGCTTCCAACAGTACGGATTCTTGCTAAAGAATTAGGAATCAATCCGAATACGGTTTCGAAGGCATATCACGAATGCGAAATGGCGGGTTTAATCTATTCCGTAGCAGGAAAGGGGTCGTTTGTCAGTGAGACAACCGAAGGACTAGACTCAGTCTTAGAAGATGCCTATTCAATCTTAGCAAGTGCATATCAACAACTTATTGAACTGGGTGAAGACCCAGAGACTGTTCAAAATTTTCTAAAGAGGGCACACTCATGATCCAATTTATTAATGTTAACAAACGCTACGAGCATCGCGAAGTCCTCGAAGACATCAACCTCCGTATTGAAGATGGTACGATTTTAGGACTTATTGGTCGAAACGGTGCTGGAAAATCCACCTTTTTACGACTCATTGCTGGTGTCGTTGAAGCTGATGCAGGAATTGTTGCATTTAACCAACAACAAGTTTTCGATAATCCAAATGTCCAAAAAGAGGTTTTCTTTGTCAGCGATGACGCCTATTTTATGACTAAAGCAACCATCAAAGAGATGCGCGATTTTTATAAAGTCTTCTATAAAAATTTTGACGATGGTCGTTTCTATGAATTACTCTATCTTTTTGATTTAGATGAAGATCAATCTTTAAACTCCTTCTCGAAAGGGATGAAACGGCAAGTCTCACTCCTTCTTGGAATCGCAGCACGCACCAAAGTACTGCTTTTGGACGAAGCATTTGATGGTCTTGATCCCTTAATGCGCTTCAAAATTCGCCAAATGATTAGTGATGAAGTTGCAACAAATAAAACAATTGTGATCATCTCATCACATAACCTTCAAGAGTTATCAGATATTTGCGATTCAGTAGTTATCTTAGATAAGAATACAATTCAGATGAACTACTCTCAAGAAGAGTTCTTAAATTCCTATCATAAATACCAGATTGCATTTGCGAACGATATTGATCCTAAAGTATTCGCAAACATTGAGACACTACGCATCAGTGGTAAATCACGAATTTTTACACTTCTTGTTAAAGGAAATCGTTCAGAAATAGAAGCATTTCTTGAAACATTAAACCCTATTCTTTACGAACATGATGATACATCACTCGATGAAATATTTATGGCGGAGGTCAACATATGAAACTCTTATTCACATCACGGATAAACTTTGATCTCATCGGCTTCCACGCGAAACGACTCAAGGCATTTATGACGGTTTTCACTATTTTATTGCTAACAACTTTTCCACTACCAATCTTTATCAATTGGCTCAATAGTTCAGCAACATCGACATTGAATCCATTTCCACAATTCTTGGTTAGCCTCCTTGCGACTGTCACTGTTTTCATCAGTGCCATTTCACCATTCTTATTCTTTAACTATTTATTTTCGAGTAAATCGGTGAATATTTATCACTCGTTGCCAGTACGACGTCGTGACCTATATATTACCTATTTATTTGCATCGTTAATGATGGTTGTAATTCCATTTACGATTACATATGGTTTGGGTTATATTCTTTCTTATATCTTGAATATTATTCCAATGTCCGTTGAACATCTCTTTATATATGCCCGTTTAGTTATTATTTTCGCGGCAATAATGAGTATGACAATTTTTGTCATCATGAATACCGGAACATTGTCCGATGCAATTATCTACACTGTAATTCTATCTATTGCACCTTATATTGCATATACCGCTGTCCAATTTTTTGCCGGACGCTTCATTCTTGGTTTTGCATCAGGGTCTGGCGAGATGCTTGCACTCTTCTCGCCTCATATCGCAACATTCCATGTTACCAATAGTTTAGGGGTTGAATACAGTCCTACGATTATCTCATCGTACTGGCTTATTCTTGGAATAATTATTAATGCTGTTTCTATCTATCTCTACCAAATTCGAAAATCTGAAAAGACAGAACAACCGTTTACGAATCGGGTCTTCTTCAGTCTCATTACATCTTTATTCACGGCATTGTTACTGGTTGGTTTGATTGCGTTCTGGGCAATTCTCACTAATGTGAACCATTTCCTATCACCATTCGTCATCATTCTCCCAATTTTACTTTGCTATGTCATTTACGTTTTATTAAATATTATCAAAAACCGATCGACACGAAATATCCGAGAAATAACACGAAACTACGGTATTGTTGTTCTTGTTACAATTGTAACCTGTGCATTTATTTTTATATCAAATGGCTATGGTTTCACAACACGCGTCCCAAATGCCGAAAATGTTGAGCGCATTAAGATTTCAGGAAGTACCGTTGCTCAATTACCTTTTGGTGAAGGATCAACTAAAGATATCTTTATCACATCTGATGAGGGTATTAACGATTTCGTTGCATTCCACCAATCAATTGTCGATGATTTCGAAAAAGACGCATCAGTATTATCCTACAGTGATATCTTTACAGAACCAGGGCAGTCACCATATGCGTTACTCAAATTTTCCTATAACTTAGATAATGGCAGTCAAATGAACCGAGAGTTCTTTGTTCGTAAAGACAAGTTGGATCCACTCTTTTCAATGATGCATACATCAGAAACACTGATTCAAATTAATCCATTATCACGACCACGTTTTAATCCTACTGCGATGCAAATTTTTAATAACACTCTGACAGCTGAGCATGAGTTCACTGGAAACTTTACAGAACTTGGAACCATCTATACTAATGATTTGAGGAATATTGATTCAACACAAGATTACACTCAAGATGGTGGCAAACTTGAATACATTGTTATGTATCAAAAGAATGCTGAAACCTATCAATTAAACGTTGACCAACGATTCCCAGGAACGCTTGCTTATCTCAAAGCAAACACAGGCAAGAAAACCGATGTTAATCTAAACTATTTCCTTGCCAAGCCAAAGACAGATATTGTAATTCCGCGATTCTTTAATCCCGAATACGGGTTTATGAGTACCAACGCATTGTCTTTTTTGAACTATGACACCGTTACTTTATCTAATTTATCTCGAACTGAGGCAGTCACTTATGAAACGGCAGTAACTGCTGCTGATTACACTAATGAACTACATAACATCTTATATGTTGAGTCAATCGGTCAAGATACACTAATTCCATTTTCAATTGCAATTCCATTGAAATAATCGAACAAAAAAAACTGTCTATTTAGACAGTTTTTATTTTATCTTCTCGATTGGATCATAATAGTTCAATGTGATGTAGTTATTTAACGCATCAAAATCAACATCGAGAATATAACCCAAGCCATTTGGCGTATCGATACGACGATAATTATCAAAAGATACAGGTTTGAGGAACATCAAGATGGTCTTAATGACTCCTGAATGACAGACGATTGTTACACTATCTTCGCCTGCTTTTTGCATTTCCCCAAGAACTGCCGTCAGTTTTCCAAACAAACGCAAACTAACTTGAGAAATGGTTTCACCATTCACATGGGGTTTGTTTTGGATATAAACTTCATTGTAAGGAATGTTGTTGATTTGATCCCAACGAACATCTTCATAATCACCAAAGTTAATCTCACGGAAGGCAAATGTTGATTCCGTAATTGGTGTTTCTTCACCATAAATAAGTTTAAATGTATCAATTGTACGTGTTAAATCAGATGTATAATAACGATCTGTTTTTGGGTAATTATACGTTTCACGGTATTCTTTGAGTTCGCGAATTCCTTTATCCGACAACATTGTGTCGCTCCAACCTGTATAAGTACCTAAATCATTTCCAACTGTAAATCCATGTCTTACTAATACAACTTTCATGCTATCACCTCTGGTTGTATTGTACCAAGATTCGCCTTTGAAAGCGACCTTTACTCCCAGACTTTATGGTAAGAGTTAAGGCGGATATGATTGTGCATTGCATCAAAATCTAAATCCATGACATATCCCAATCCATTGGGTGTTTCAATATTCATACGCTCTTCAAACGACAGTGGCGCAAGAAATGTAAGAACCATCATAATTACACCTGCATGACAAACAATCGTAACACTATCTTCATTCGATGCATCCATTTCGGAAAGTATTTTTGTTAGCTTTCCAAAAACACGTAAACTCATTTGCGAAACAGTCTCACCATTTAGAACTGGCTTGTTGTTGCCAAAAAGTTCGTCGAACGGATTAAAATCCATGGCATCCCACGCAACATTTTCATAATCGCCCACTGACATTTCACGAAATGCTGATGTTTTCTCTGCAAGCGGTGTTTCATCACCATAAAGAATTTTAAAGGTATCGTAAGCGCGGCTCAGATCAGAGCTGTAGTAACGATCGGTTTTGGGATAGGTATACGTTTCTCGATGTTGATGTAACTCTTCAATTCCTTTTTCACATAACGGTGTATCGTACCAACCTGCACATACACCCGTATCATTGGCCATGGAACGACCATGACGGATAAAAACAACTTTCATAAATTCCTCCTAAAAAATAAATCCCTCCTTGCGGAGGGACTGGTTAACTAATTTGAGTTCCGTTTGCGACAGTTCCACCTGAAACAAGATCCATTCCCTCAGCATCTTTGGCTGCTAGAATCATTCCGTTTGATTGGACACCCCGTAAACTGACAGGTTTTAAGTTCGTTACAACAACAACTTGTTTCCCCATTAGTTCGTCCTTCGTAAAGTGTTCCACAAGACCACTTACGACTTGGACAGTTTTAGATCCTAAGTCAACTTGAACTACATAGAGTTTGTCGGCTTTTGGATGTTTCTCAACATCCACTATTGTTCCTGTTTTTAGGATCATTTTTTTGAACTCATCTATCGTGATTTCTTCGACGACTTCTTCAACCACTTCTGGTTCTTCTTCAACAGTAAGTTTTGCTAAAGTTTCTTCTTTATCTAAACGTGAGAAGATAATTTCAGTTTTATCGATAACTTTGTGACCTAATGGTGTACGACCATATTGACGCGCACTTTCGAATGAACGATCTTCAACATTAATTTGGTCAAGAATTTTTTGAGATGTCGATGGAATGAAAGCTTCTAAAGCAATACCACCAACACGAATCAATTCTACAAGATTATAAAGTACCGTTTGTAGGCGATCACTTGACGCTTCATCTTTTGCCAGTACCCATGGTTGTGTATCATCAATATATTTATTTCCTTTACGGAAAAGACTTACAATTTCACTAATTGCATCTGCAACATGTAATGTTTCCATTTTTGTTTCGACATTTGGTATTAAATTTTGAATTGCATCAACAAGTTCTGTATCTAGTGGGTCTGTCACAGTGTTTACCGTTAGGACGCCCCCGTAGTATTTATTGATCATCGCAACTGTACGATTAACTAAGTTCCCTATAATATTCGCAAGGTCTGTGTTAATACGTTCAATCATCAGTTCATTTGTGATATGGCCATCACGTTCATAAGGCATTTCATGAAGCATAATATAACGAACAGGATCAACACCAAACACTGCAGCCAAGTCGTCAACATAAACCATGTTTCCTTTTGACTTACTCATTTTGTCATCACCGGAAAGTAACCATGGATGACCAAAAATTTGCTCGGGTAATTCAACATCTAATGCCATGAGAATAATTGGCCAGTAAATTGTGTGGAATCGTAAAATATCTTTACCAATTAAGTGAACATCTGCCGGCCACCATTCCGCAAACTCTGCGCTATGGTTTCCATCAGCATCATATCCAATACCTGTAATATAGTTGATTAATGCATCAATCCATACGTAAACAACATGTTCTGGATCAAAATCAACAGGAATTCCCCATTTGAAACTTGTACGAGAAACCGCTAAATCGTGAAGTGGTTCTGTTAAAAAGTTTTTGACCATTTCATTTTTACGTGATTCTGGTTGAATGAAATTTGGATTATTTTGAATATGTTTTACCAAACGATCCTGGTATTTACTCATTTTAAAGAAGTATGTTTCTTCTTTTTGACGTTCTAATTTTGCACCACAATCTGGGCATAAACCATCTTTAACTTGAATGTCTGAGTAAAATGCTTCATCAGCTTTACAGTACCAACCTTCGTAAACACCTTTATAGATATCCCCTTGGTCATGTAATTTTTTGAATACTTTTTTGACTTGTGTTTTATGATCTTCATCTGTGGTTCGAATGAAGTAATCATATTTTACGTCCATGAGATCAAAAAGGTCACGAATAATTGTAGAAATGTTATCGACATGTTCTTTTGGTGTAATACCCGCTGCAATCGCATAATCCTCAATTTTTTGTCCATGCTCGTCTGTTCCAGTTTGGAAACGAACATTAAAGCCTTGTGCACGTTTAAATCTCGCGATAGCATCAGCTAATACGATTTCATAAATGTTCCCAACATGAGGCTTTGCTGAGGTGTAAGCAATGGCGGATGTAATGTAATAATTTTTTTTATCTTTCATATAGGCCTCCGCATATTTCTTTGTAATTATAGCTTATTTAGTCACTTCTCACAACTTAGAAAAGAAAATCTCAATGGGATTCAATCCCACTGAGATTATTGTTCTGTTACGTAAATTGTTTTAAGTATTTCAATATCGTCTGCAGTAAGTTCTAAGACTTCCGCAACGTAGGTATCAAAATCACCATAATCTTCATCGATTGCATCAAATGCCGCTTGAATATAGGATTCCGCAACCATTGTATATCCTCGATAATTTTCGATCTGTTCGTGTGTCGCATCGGGATGCTGTTCCAACATGAGATCAACCATGCGTTTTTGATTATCTTTGTTGAGGATATTTGTCATCAAATAATCTTCTAAAATTGATTCTCGAGATGCACCCAGAATTTTCAATATTTGAGCAGCTGCGAACCCAGTACGATCTTTTCCTGCTGAACAATGGAAGTAAGTAGCACCTTCAGGATTATTTAAAAGTTCCTTGAAGAATTGGCGGTATTCATTACGAGCATCTTCATCACGAATAAATGTATCATTTAGCGATTGCATATGCTCAACCGAGTTTACGTCTTTGACCATCTTTAGCATTTCCATTGGGTCTGCTGTTGTGCGTTCGCGTTTCCCAAGTATATCCAAATGTGTATACCGGACACCATCGAGAATTTCGTTAGGTTGACGATCTTGTTCATTAAGCGTTCGCAAGTCGATAACATGCGTTAACTCAAATTCATCAACAAGACGGGCCCGCGTTTGGTCATCCAGATTTTCAAGAGGACCACCTCGCAACAATTTATGTGGCTTCACAACACCATTAGTAACAGGTATTCCAGCTAAATCACGGAAATTTAATATTTTTGTATGCATGTACTATCCCTTTCATATCTATTGAAAAATCCCGTAATGACGGGATTTAGCTTTTTTTGGTTCGTTTTTTTAAACATTCGCTGCAGATTCCCTCAAATGACATATCGTGATCAATCACGAGACATCCAAGTTCCTGTTCTACAAGCGCATGTAAATCATCACGATACTCAATCTCTACATCTTGTATTCGATTGCATTCGCGACATCTAAAATGATAATGATCATGTAGATTCTTATCATAGATAAATCCTAGCTCAGGATGGCGCACACGGTTAATCAACTTTTCTGCATACAAAACGTTAAGATTGCGATAAATAGTCGCAATTCCTACCGATACTCCATGCTCTTTTAATGTTGAATGTATTTCGTCTGCGGTCATATGTCCGTCAGATGCTTGAATAACATCGAGGATTTCTTGTCTTTGTTTTGTAAGTTTTAAACTCATAGCATCACCCTGTGTAAATTATATCATATTTTAACGGTCGCCGTTAAATATAGAATTCTTAACAATTACGTAATCTACTTTGCGGATTGACTCAAGGTCTCTTCCACCCGCATAGGAAATTGAAGATTGTAAGTCTTGCTTCATTTCTAACAATGTATCAGCAAGATTTCCCTTGTATGGTACCAAGATTTTCTTACCTTCGACATTTTTGTGTTCACCTTTTTGGAATTGTGACGCACTACCAAAGTATTCTTTAAATGTAACTCCATCTTTTTCAACAGTTTCCCCTGGAGATTCTTCGTGACCTGCAAAGAGTGAACCAATCATACACATTGTTGCTCCAAAGCGAATTGATTTTGCAATATCACCATGGTCGCGAATACCACCATCAGCAATAATTGGCTTACGTGCTGCTTTAGCACACCATGCTAGCGCTGATAATTGCCATCCACCAGTTCCAAAACCAGTTTTTAATTTTGTGATACATACTTTTCCAGGTCCAACGCCAACTTTCGTAGCATCCGCTCCCGCATTTTCAAGTTCGCGAACAGCTTCAGGTGTTGCGACATTACCCGCAATTACGAATGTTTGAGGAATGAATTTTTTAATATGTTTAATCATTGAGATAACGGACTCTGAGTGACCATGAGCAATATCAATTGTTATATAATCAGGGATCACATTGTCATTAGCGAGTTGTTCGATAAAACCATACTCATCACCTTTGACACCAACACTAATCGATGAAAATAAATTACGTTCTGCCATTTCCTTTATGAAGTCATAACGACGTGCTTCATCGAAGCGGTGCATAACATAAAAGTAGTTATTTTCTGCTAACCAGATTGCAAGGGGTTCATCAATAACGGTTTGCATGTTTGCAGGAACAATTGGCATTTCAAAACGGCGGTTTCCTAATTCAATGCTTGTATCACACTCTGAACGACTGTTCACAATACATTTATTGGGAATCAATTGAATATCTTCATAATCAAAAATTTTCATTTTATCTCTCCTATTTTGATTCGTGGTACTGCGCATAAAGATCATTTTTAGATACATTATTACGCTTCGCTACCAATGAGATTGATCGTGATACTGAATTTCCTTCTGAAATTGCGTCATCAATTTGCGAAATGAGCGTTTCAAACGTCACAATTTCTTCAACTGAATTTTTCTCAATGACAAGAACAAATTCACCTTTAATCACATCGACTGCATCGATAACTTCGGTAACACTGCCACGTATGAATTCTTCATGCATTTTGGTGAGTTCACGAACAAGGCATATTTGGCGATTACCTAATACATCATACACGATTTCTAGGGTCTTTGCTAACTTGTGAACCGATAAATAATAGACAGTTGTCATCGGCAAATCTTTATCTTTTTCGAGTTGTTTTTTTAATTGATTTTCTTTATGTTCCAAGAATCCCATAAACGCAAATGGTTGAGCAACAAGACCTGAAGCAACTAATGCATTTAGAAATGCACTCGCACCTGAAATTGGCACAACATTATATCCTGCAGCAATAACATCTCGAACCAAAGTTTGCCCAGGATCTGAAATTAGGGGGTATCCTGCATCACTAATTAATGCAACACTCGAATGGTTATGCAATAGGTCGATAATCCCTTGTGAACTCTCATGTTCGTTGTGAGCATGATGACTGATTAACTTCGTTTCAATATCAAAATGCGAAAATAGTTTACGCGCATTACGTGTATCCTCTGCAGCAACAATATCTACTGTTTTGAGAATCTCAATGGCACGTGGTGTCATTTCTTGTAAGTTTCCAATCGGTGTTGCGACAAGATACAGTGTTGGCAGTTCATTTTTAAAACTTTGTTGCTTAATCATAGCGGGACCTCCTAGAGCGTAAATGTTTTATGCTGATTCACAATTTCATAAGCGAGTTGATCAATGAGTAAGTTTGTATTTACCCCAGGGCGAATTCTATCTTTAATCATCAATACACGTTTCTTATATCCAAGTTTTGTATTGTCATTCATTTTATCGACATATTGATTGAATTTTGGAAATGTTTCAAAATCCAAACTTACCAAGAGCACGTCTAAAAATAAATCAATCGTTGTTTTGTCTAAGACTTTTTGTTTAATACCACGGTGCTGCATAAGAACGACACCTTCGTGAATGCGCATATCATTCAACATCCCTAAAAATTCTAACGCCAAATCTACGGTTGCTTGATACCCATCACTTTGACTTACAGTAAGCATTTCTTCAACGGTATTTTCAACTCTTGATAATAAATAAGCATCTTGTTCATCAAGTCCTTCTTCAATACCGGCTTCGTAGAGCAATTTTTGGTCGTTATCCTTCAATTGAATAAGTAGGCATCGTGATTTAATCGTTTCTAAGACGCGATTGGGTTGGGATGTCGTAAGAATTGCAGTCACATCACTATCCGGTTCTTCAAGAAACTTCAAAATACTATTCATTGCAGCGATACTAGCATTTTCTACATCTTCAATAATATAAACTTTACGCGAATTGGCTTCCATATTGGTTTGAACAAATTGCTCTTTCAACGTTACAATCTCTTGTTTTTTGATACTTTCATCTTTACTACTTAAAACGCTATAGTCACCATGTATTCGTTCTTTAATTCGAAGACACACACTACATGTTCCACACGCACCAATTTCTTGTTGCATGCACATCAAACTTTGCGCCATATACTCTGCAAAAGAAAAAGCATCACTTTTCCCTACAATTAGGTATGCATGTGACACACGATTTTTTTCTTGTTGTTTATGAAATAAATTTAATGCTTCAGTTTGAACGTTCATTAATAACCTCTTCAATAATTGCTATTGCTTGTGCAGCAACCGCTTCGACAGTTCCAGTACCATCAATTACACGAATACGGTCTGGAAAACGACGAATGACTTCTTGATACCCTTCATAGACACGTTTATGAAATTCAAACCCTTCCATCTCCAAACGATCTTTTGCGCCCCGTTTACCAGTACGCTCTAAACCAATTTCCGGGTCACAATCAATAAAAATCGTAACATCTGGAAGATGACTATCAATTGCAAACTTATTAATTTCCCAAACTTCATCAATGCCGATTCCACGGGCATATCCTTGATACGCTAGTGATGAATCAACAAAACGATCACAAAAAACAATACGACCTGCTTCGACGGCAGGTACAATTTTCTCCACTAAGTGTTGACGACGACTTGCTGCATACAATAATGCTTCTGTACGATCATCCATCTCTGTGTGGACTGGATCAAGGATCAGGTTTCGAATCTTTTCTGAAATTCCAATTCCCCCAGGTTCACGCGTTAGCAAGATATCTTCCCCTTTATCAATAAAATACTCTGTTAAGTATTTCGTGATAGTTGTCTTACCGCTTCCGTCTGGTCCTTCAAATGATACAAATAATCCCATAATCACACCTCTTTTTTTATCATTATATCATGCATCATTCTTTATTGTTGTTTGAAAAAATGATTTCAGTTAGAATGAAAAGTGATGAAAGAAGGATTACGTTGATGAAACCACTTAAACAGGCATTTCACAATGCTGCTGATGACAAAATTTATAATGGATTGATTGCTATAATTTTTATTTTGATGATTGTTTATATGTTTTGGCCACAACCCTTTATTCCCGTAATCACAGGAGTCTTGTTGATTGTTTGCTTTGGTTATCTAATTAAACACTATGTTGGTGCGCGAAAGGATTATAAAAACAATGGTAAAACCTTATAAAAAACTCGATGAACGAAAAAAATTTGATGGCTTTCTCATAGATGCCTTTGAGACTGATTTTGAGACCGATGTAGGTATTTTCACAGCAGAAGTCCTAAAACACCCTGGTGGGGCTGTAATCGCGGCGACACACGATGATGAATACTTTTATGTCGTTGATCAATTCCGTTTTGGTACAGAAATGATCATGACTGAATTTCCAGCTGGGAAAACAGATCCTGGTGAGATTCCCCTCAATGTTGCGAAACGTGAACTTCAAGAAGAAATTGGCTACAGAGCGCAAACTATTGTGCCACTTGGCATTATGCATCCAACACCTGCCTATCTTACAGAAGCATTAGCCTTATTCTACGCTACTGATTTAGAATTTGTTGGACAAAACCTTGATGAGGGTGAAGAACTTCACGTTCACCAACTCAAGCTCTCAGAGATTGAAGCAAAAATCATGAATAATGAAATTACAGATGCAAAGACAATTGCACTTACAATGAAACTCCGTCTTTATTTGCAAAATAAAAAGGTATGACATAATGTCATACCTTTTCTATTATTCACCCTTAGGTAAAATAAATACTTGCTCTCCCGACTTCGATAAGAGGTGGGTACCACGCGCATAGTTTTGAACGTATGTCGGATCTTCTAAACGAGCCTTTTCTTCATTGAGAGTTGTTTGTTCATCTTTCAATGTGTCTAATTGGGATTGAACTGTATTTAGTTCTTGTTTAAGTTGTGCTGTTGTAACTAATTCGTTTACGGATTTTGTTAACATGTATCCCGAAAATGCAAGAACGGCAACACCAAGACATGTCGAAATAATTTTAACAAGTGGTGATGTTTTTTTAATTTTTTTCTTAGCAATTTGAGCCATAGTGTCTCATCTTCCTTTTCTTTACACACCTAATTATACCGACAAATTATTACGTTTCAAGAGTTGTCACTTCACTTTCACAAAGCTCACATTGCAACAATATTTCAAGGATATCTTCACATATTTTAAATTTCCGCACTATGTAGTGACGTTTTTGTCACAATTCAGGACTATTTTCTTAATATATTAAGACTTCGAATGTGAATTAAAATAATTTAATTCACATATTCGAGGAAACTTATTCACTCTTTTCGATGCGTTTATCATCCAATAATTCATACATTGGCGGATTTGAACGCAGAATTTTATCACTTAAAAAGGTTACTTCAACCTTAATATGGCGGTGTTCAAAGCGAATTTCGATGATGTTTCCAACCGCTACTTCAGTCGATGGTTTTGCCAATTTTCCATTCACAAATACACGATTATCATCAGCCAAATCTTTCGCAATTGTACGCCGTTTTATGATTCGCGATACTTTTAAATACTTATCAAGCCTCATGATTTTGCTCCTTTACATGTTCTAAAACATAAATTAAATCTTCAGCCCATCCTTTATAGACAGGTAATTCAATTGATATCATACGATTTGTATACTTAATTTTAATCTCACTTGAGCGTTCCGAAATCAATTCAAAAAGACTGATTCCATCGACATTTGAACTGTATGCTTCTGTGAATCGCAATTCAACTTTATTCACACGTTCCTTAAATGATTCAATGCGTTCATCTCGCAAGAATATTTCCAGTCGTGTTTTCTCTAGCAACATTGTTACCGACTCTGGAAGTTCTCCATAACGATCTCGCATTTCATCATAGAATCGTTTTAAATCTGAGATTGTTTCTAAGTCATTAATTCGCTGATACAATTCCAGTTTTTCACCATCGTCACTTGTAAAATCGTCGGGTAAATAACCATCAACACTTAGATTATATCGTGATTCTGTTTCAGGTGTTTCAATTCCTTTACCTTGACGCTCAGAAATAGCTTCTTTAAGAAGTTGAACGTATAAATCAATACCCACGGTGTCAATGAAACCGGATTGATTTCCACCTAACAATTCTCCCGCACCACGAATGGTAAGATCACGCATTGCAATCTTATAGCCACTTCCTAATTGCGTGAATTCCTTAATTGCTTGCAGACGCTTTTGCGCAACTTCTGTGATATTTTGTTTACTTGGTATCATAAAATATGCATAGGCTAAACGATCTGATCGACCAACACGACCTTTAATTTGATACAGTTGAGACAGTCCAAATCGATGAGCATTATCTACAATAATCGTATTCGCATTTGGAATATCAATGCCTGTCTCGATAATTGTGGTACATACCAAGACGTTAATCTCTTTCTCAATAAATTGGATCATAACATCTTCAATATCACTACGATCCATCTGCCCATGTATTACTGCAACACGCGCTTGTGGAACCGACATTGCAATATTATTTGCAACACTATAAATTTGCTCTACATTGTTATAGAGATAGAATGCCTGTCCATCACGATTTAATTCTTTTGCAAGAATTTCTTTAATTGTTTTTTGGTTTTTCTCAATTACATATGTCATAACCGGAAGTCGATTTGACGGTGGAGTATTAAGTTGTGACAATGAACGAAGACCAATTAATGACATTTGTAACGTTCTCGGAATCGGCGTTGCACTCAGCGAAAGCACATCAACCGATACTTTGAATTCTTTAATTCGTTCTTTATGTTCAACACCAAAACGTTGCTCTTCATCAATAATTAATAACCCCAGATCATGGTGCTTGATATCTCGTGATAAAACACGATGCGTTCCAACTAAAATATCAACTTTTCCATCTTTAAAACGCTGAATGATATCTTTTTGTTCTTTATCAGATACGAAACGATTCAATACTTCAACCACAATTGGATAGTTTGCAAAGCGCTCTTTAAATGTTCGAGCATGTTGAGCGCTAAGAATCGTAGTTGGACACAAGAAGATAACTTGTTTACTATCTACAAATGCTTTAAATGCCGCCCGAATTGCGACTTCTGTTTTTCCGAATCCGACATCACCGATGAGTAGTCGGTCCATCGGAAGTGGTTTTTCCATATCTTCCTTGATTTCTTTGATTGCTTGTTTTTGATCTGGAGTCAACTCGTACTCGAAATCTGATTCAAATTGTTTTTGAAACTCGGTATCAGGTTGGTATGCATAACCAACACTTTCCATTCGCTGTGAGTAGAGATTAACTAGCTTATCCGCAACTAATGCAACATCCTGTTTAACTCTATCTTTATTCTTTTGCCATGCACTACTTCCAAGCTTACTGAGCTTAACTGCAGTTGCTTCAGAAGACATGTATTTTCGAACTAAACTAAATTGTTCGAGAGGGACAAACAATTCATCACCATCACGATACATGATTCTCATAAAGTCTTTATGGACGCCTTCAATTTCTTTTGTCGTAATTCCCATGTAGCGACCAATTCCATATTGACGATGCACGACATAATCAGAAGTATCTAAATCTTGAAGTTGATTCAAAGACTCCGCTTTTGAGAATTTATTGTCATAGCGATATTTCTTTTTACGATATTGGTATAGCTCTTTTTCGGTGAAAACAAGAATTTTCTCGTCTTCTAAGTAAAATCCACTTTGGATATCTGAGTAATCAATATAAATCCCAGGATTACTTGGGTAGTCCGTTAATACTGTATAAGACATATCTGCATTAATGAGTGCGCGGATGAACTCTTCCATGTTGTGTTCATTTAAAGCAATGATGACACCTTGGGTTATAGCTTCTTTACGAATCCATTGAAGTGTCTCTACGATATTATCCGATATTATGTTTGCACTATGCCAAGGAATGAAGACTTCATTTTCAATCTGATACTCATGAATTTTCATTTTCGAAGCATCATTAAGGTAGGAGGGGTACTCTGCATACATATTATTGATATAGATTAACTCGTGCATGTCATACAATTCTTCAGAGTACTCCGCTAAATCTATCGTATTTTGTTTTAATGTTCGCTCTACACCCTCAACCGAACTCAAAATCTGCTGTGCATCTTTCACGAAATCGTAGATGGTTGCATAATTTTCCCAGTATCCAAGAAGGGGATAGAGTGTCGTATCATACGATCCTTGGTTTATTTGTTCTCGTTTGACTTCAACGTTATTGATAAGTTCATCATTTTTTTCTAAAGCCAATGCTTGATCAACTTTTGATACAATCATCGTTCTATCAGAATCGGTTAATAACACATCATTCGCAAAGACGATTGTTGCAGATTCAAGTTTCTCTTCTGATCTTTGGTCATCAATATTGAATGACCGAATACTATCAACCTCAACATCAAAGAATTCAATGCGGATTGGTTTTTCCATTTGAACTGAAAAGATATCACAAACACCACCACGCATTGCAAACGTAAACGGTTGATCGACGTATTTAACGCGCGAGTAACCCATATTTTGCAAGCGACGCGCAAGTTCAATTGGTTCAAAGTGGTCACCAATTTTTATGGTTGTAATTGCCTCTTGTAATGTATTGGGTGACGAAAGCTTACGAATCGAAGCAATCGCATGCGTGATACATATGTCATAGTCATTTTCTAATATTCGATAGAGTGCCTCGATTCGATTGGCACGCATAATTTCAGATTGTACGATAGCTTCGACTCTTAGAGATTCTTCATGGTTATAATATATAACTCTTGATTCGGGACTTATTCGCTGAATTTGATCGAACAGTTCTTGAGCTTGCTGTTCATTTTCTTTAACAATAAATATTTTTTTCTTGTTTTTTAATGTGGCTCCTACAGCTAACATTGCTTCTTGCATCACGCTCAAATGGGCAAAGTTATCTTTGCCCTGGGTGTATTGTTCAACAATAGGATTCGATTTTAAATAATCTTTAAGCCAATTCATGAATTATTTGCTCCATTATAACGGTTCATAATTTCAAGAATTTCTATTCCTTCAGCAAAATCAATTGCCGCATCTGCAGCACGATCGATAGCTGTTTCTTCATCAATTTTTCCCATAACGTAATCTGCAGTATTCATATGTGGATTTTTCCCTATCCCCACCTTAATACGTGCAATTTCAGATGTACCAATATGTTCGATGATACTCTTGATTCCATTTTGTCCACCAGAACTGCCTTTCGGACGGATTCTGACTTTTCCCAAATCAAGGTCTTTATCGTCACTTATGATAATAATATCCTCCGGATATGCATCATAATATGCCACAACTTCACGGACAGCTTCGCCGGATAAGTTCATATATGTTTGTGGTTTAACGAGAATAACCTTTTGACCCCTTACGAATGTCTCCGCAATCAATGCTTTAAATTTCTTCGTAGAAATTGTTACTCCCAATTTCGAAGCAACTTTATCTATTGTAATAAAACCAGCATTATGGCGTGTACGTTCGTATTGTTTTCCGGGATTTCCCAGACCTACAACTATTTTCATACATACCTCTTTAGAAAGAAAAGAATAAGGGCTTCCCCTTACTCTTTGTTTGGATCATAAATGATCTTTAGATGACGGTTACGGCCAGAGCCTTCACTTAACGTTTTGACATTAGGGAAGTTCGTTAATTCTTTATGAATAACGCGGCGCTCATCATTTGGCATCGGATCTAACGATGCATCAACTTTAGATCGTTGAACTTGTTTAGCAATACGTTTTGCCATTGCTTTAAGTTTTTGGTAACGGTCATTTTTATAGTTATTAATATCAAGGCTAACAAAGAATCTACGTTTGAACTTAGCGTTAACAGCATGACGAACTAATTGTCCTAGTCCATCGAGCGATTTACCACCACGGCCAATCAAGATTGCATTATTCTCTGCATTAATATTAATGCGAATATTATTATTGTTTTGATCAATTTCAATTTCAACGTTCTGTCCTAAACCACTAAAGAATGTAGTTAGGTAATCTTTAATGAACTCAGACACGTCTTGGAGGGCATATACTTCAGCAGTAACACTGGACCCAATTCCTAAGAATCCTGTCTTTTCTTCAGTTACGTAATATACTAAATCTTCGGGTTGAACATTTTTTTCTTTGGCTGCTTTACTTAGTAATTCATCCAAAGTCTTTGCGGTATATTGCTTCATGACTTCCTCCTACGAATTATTTTTGATCTGCGTATTTGTTGTTAATATAAAGTGTTTGGAATAGTTGTCCCATAGCTGAAATCATCCAGTATAGACTCATTCCGATATTCCATGTTAAAGCAAAGAAAACGATCATTGCTAATGATACATACATCATTGAGCTTGCTGGGTTTGCAGGTTGCTTTTGATTTGGATATTTCTTCAATTTTTGTTTTGCTAAGTATTGTGGTAAGAACATTGATAATGCTTGGAAGATAACCATTAATGCAAATATTGTAATATACACAACATTCATTTCTTGGAATCCTTGCATTGGTGTTTTTTCTAATGTTTCTCCAAATACTGTTCCGCTAATAATTAAGTCTGCACGTGTAACCGCATAGTACATTGCAATCATGATTGGTAATTGTAATAATTGACCGCCGATTGCTGACATCGGTTTGATATCGTGTTTTTGGTACAGCTTTTGCATTTCGGTTGCTTTAGCCATTTTTGATTGTTGGTCAGTTCTGTTTCGGTATTTCTCTTCAATTTTTGCTTGTTCAGGTCCTAACAATTGCATTTTTTGTTGTTGAATCGTTGATTTGATTGATCCACGAATTGTTAATAAACGAATTAACAAAGTAACAATAACAATTGATAATAACGCTCCAACATATTGAGCAAAGAAGTTAAGTAATTGTGCAATAGGCCATACAAAGATAGCGCCGAACCAGCTCTCTTTACCCCATGTCCATGCATCCCCTAGTCGAATAATTGATTCTGGATATACTTGTTTCGTTACAGGATCAACATAGCTCATACATCCTGTTAGTACTACAAGTAGTAATCCTAGGAGTGCAATTTTTTTATATTTTCTCATCTAAATCTCCTAACATACGTACTGTTATATTTTAACTGTTTTTAGGAGTTTTTCCAAGTCTTTTCGGTTTTCCTCAAAACTTGTTTCAAAATAGCTTTTACGTACCATAATAATATAGTCATAATCGCTTTCGAAAACTCCAATATCTTGAACCATTGAGCGTACTTGGCGCTTGGTTTTATTTCTTAATACGGCTCCACCTAATTTTTTGGGAACTGATATTCCAAAGCGTGGACTAATCTCTTTTTTTGTATCTATATATACTGAAAAAGACTTCGAATTTTTGAAACGACGTCGTTGCATAATTCGTTGAAAATCTCTTGGATTTTTTACTCTAAGTTCTCTTTTCATAATTCACTTCCATCTTTACAAAAAAGCCACCCGCATGGGTGACTTTTTATGCAGATAACACTTTTCTTCCTTTTGATCTACGACGTGAAAGCACTCGACGTCCGCCAACTGTTTTCATACGGGCTCTGAAGCCATGGACCTTTTGGTGTTTCCTTTTGCTCGGTTGATAAGTTCTCTTCATTGAAAACCACCTCCAGTTCTTTTTTACGATAAAGAGCAAATGCTTTAAAATTATATATAATCTGTATCCAAATGTCAACGAAACCCACGAGCGAGTACGCTTTTTTTTACTGATTCAGAAAACATGCTTTTCCATCTTAACAAATTCAACAACATTTATCCACATTATTTTAGTAATTTAAGGATTGGTGATAACCCTGTTTATAAATCAGTGGATTAAATATATGTTTTTTTTATCCACTTTGACTCTTAACACCTTTTACCACCACTTTATAACATTGTTTATCAACACTTTGTTGATATGTGGAAAAGTACATTATATCCAGTATACAAGCTCTATATTGATGTTGTTAATGCGTTTGAAATTCAAGTTTTTTTCCTGAATCATTCATTTATCAACAGTTGTTGACTATCTTTTCAACTTTCCCCAATTAATCCCCATTGTTAATTTTGTGGATAAGTGTGGATAACTCTAAACTATCCACTGTTTACTGTTCGGTTGACACTTACATTTGTGGATAACTTGTTACCAAAAAAATACCTGCTTTTTTTCTTGTTTTTATTTGGTATTATAGTAAATGAACAAGGAGAAATGCCATGACAACGATGAAATTCTATTTAGAGGATGTTTGGGGAAAAGTTAAATCTTATATTCAGAAAAACAGTCCTTTAGATGATATGATTTTTAAAACATATATTGAATCTGATACTCGTCTTGGTGCACTCGATGATGCAACAGCAACGATTGTTGTTTCAACTTATTTACAAAAAGTCATACTACATGATCAACTTGAATACTTGAATAAAGCCATTAATTCTGTTTTAGAACGAGAAAACATGGTCTGTGAAGTTCTTGAAGAAGGCGAGTTTACACAGAAGAAGCCAATTACTGCTACTCCTGTTCCAGAAGTAAAGCGTGTTGTTAAATCTGATGGAATTGCGGTTGACCAGACTTTTGAAAATTTCGTAGTTGGACCTAGTAATAAGGAAAGTCATTCAGCTGCATTGGGATGTGCGTATCGACCTGGACAATTTTATACGCCTCTTTTTATCTATGGAAACTCTGGTTTAGGTAAAACCCACTTATTAAATGCAATTGGTAATTATATTAAAGGAAAGAACCCTAATGCCAAGGTTTTTTATACATCAAGTTCTGATTTTGTTAGACAAGTTGCCAACTCTATCCAAAATAGAGAAATTGAAGACTTCAAAGATCAAATGTACGATCTCGATGTTTTACTTATTGATGATATCCAGTTTTTAGCAGGTAAAGAAAAATCCCACGAGATTTTCTTCCACATTTTCAATGAATTAATTTATAACCGTAAGCAAATTGTTATTACTAGTGATAGACTTCCAACCGAAATTAAAGGACTCGAAGACCGCTTAATTAGCCGCTTTTCCTCAGGTTTATCTGTTGGCGTTGATTCGCCAGAGTTTGAAACTTCACTCGCAATTCTAAAAATGAAAATAATGAGTCGAAGTGTTGATCCAGGTATTTTTGATGAAGATGTCCTCGCTTATGTTGCTGCAAATTTCTCTAAAGATGTGAGAACTTTAGAAGGTGCACTTAACCGCTTATTGTTTTACTCTATTCAATTCTCTAACAATGACCATATAAATTTAGATATAGCTATGTCTGCATTTAAGGTAACAAATGGACAACCAATAAAAACAAATGAATTGGATACAAAAACTATCAAACGTATTGTCGCTGACTACTATGGACTTACACAAGCTCAGCTTGTTTCTAAGGCACGGACGAAAGCAATTGCGAATGCCCGCCATATTGCAATTTATCTATCGAGAAAACATCTCGATTTACCTTACAATAAAATTGGTGAAGAATTTGGAAAACGTGATCATTCAACCATAATAAGTGCATGTGACAAAATTGAAAAGAAGCTTAAAACAGATCAGCTTCTTGCACGGGCAATTTTTGAAATTGAATCTGAATTTAAAGCCAGCTAAATCTATCAGCTGGTTTTTCTTTTAGAGAAGTTATCAACAGTTATCCACATATTGATAACACCCTAAAATAGCTTTATTTGGCGTATTATAGGCCTAAATGAAATGTTATCCACTTTTCCACAGCCCTTAATAGTATTAAATTACTTAATATACTTATAAATAACAAAAAATCGTTCTTTACGAATTACTTTTTCGATAATAATATTTTGCATAATTATGCTATAATAAATGTAATTGTATTCAATATACTTTGGAGGAATCTATGAAGTTTAATATCAAAAAACAATCGTTTTATAAATCATTATCTTCAGTTGGTCGTGCTTCATCAACACACTCACCGCTACCTATACTTTCAGGAATCAAATTCGAATTACGTAACAACACGTTAACGTTGATAGCTAGTGATTCAAATATTTCTATTCGTGAAGTCATTTATGCTAACGATGAAAATAATTTAGTTATCCATGAAGAAGGTGATGTCGTTTTAGAAGCGCGTTATGTTCTGGAAGCAGTTCGAAAATTAGATGCTGACATTATTAATATGGAAATTATTGATGGTGCTCTAACACGTATCAGTGGAAATCAAGCTGAATATAACATTAATGGAACAAAGGGCGATCAATACCCAATTATCGACTTTACAAAACCAGAAAAACAATTTGAGATTTCTGGAAGTAAATTATCTGAGATTATTTCTCAGACAGCTTTTGTTTGCTCAACAAGTGAAGATCGTCCGATTTTTACGGGCGTAAACTTTAAAGCTAATGGAACGACTTTAAATAGTGTTGCAACTGATAGTTACCGTCTTGCAAAGAAAGTTGTTGAACTTCCTGTAGAGATGGACTTTAATATCTCAGTCCCAGCCTCTAACTTATATGAAGTACAAAAAACAATAACCGGTGATGAAATCATTACTATTGCAGTATCGGATAAATTAGTTCAATTTTATATTGGCGAAACATTGATTCAATCTCGACTTATTGATGGTCTTTTCCCAGATGTAAATCGTTTGATTCCGAACGAGTATGGATTTGAACTCGTTGTTAAGAAAACTGATTTAATCAATGCTGTTGATAGATCTTCATTCTTAAAGAGTGAAGGGTACTGGACTGTAAAACTTGAAGCAACTCCAGATGAAATTATTATTAGTTCAAAATCTCAAGAAATTGGATCATCAGAAGAAATTCTCCATCCGATAAATTATGTGGGAGGTAATCTAAAAATTTCATTCAGTGGAAAATACTTGATTGAAGCTTTAAAATCCTTCAAGTCAGAAACAGTTAAAATTATGTTCGTGGGTGAAATGCAAGCATTTGTAATTCGTCATCCTGAAGATGATTCAATTGTTCAGTTAATTCTACCACTTAGAACATTTGACTAATCATGTTAAAGAATCAAAGACATCTCGCAATTATTGAATACGTAAATGAACATCAATTTGCGAAAGTAGAAGAATTATCGCAACTTCTGAATGTTTCCGAAATTACGATTCGAAGAGATATTAATGAACTTCATGAAGAAAATGTCATTAAAAAAGTTCATGGAGGCGCGAGCTCTCTCAAACAGAATCACATTGCTATGGATATTGAGCTCGAATTGCGTCGAACTACTAATGCTGATGAAAAACTAAAAATTGCTAAAATCGCTGCAGATTATATTCCCGACGATTCATCAATCTATTTAGATGCAGGAACATCAACATCACTTGTCATTCCATATCTCGAAAACAAGAATGTAACGGTGTTTACTCATGGCTTACATCATATTGAAATGCTAAATAAATACAATATTGATACGTATATTATCGGTGGTCATCTAAAAACTAAGACACTTGCAACGGTTGGATCACTAAGTATCAAATATCTTGAACGTATGAATTTTGATATAGCACTTATAGGATTTAATGCTCTCGATTCAGAGTTTGGTTATTCAACTCCTGATGAAATGGAAGCAATGATTAAGGCCACTATTATCAAGCATTCTAATGTAGTGTATTTCCTAGGTGATGAAAGTAAATTTGGGCGGAAGTCAGGAATGTCCTTTGCTCAAATTAGTGATGGATACCTAGTTTCAAATAAACATCCAGGAGATAAATACCTAAATATAAAAGTAATAAAGTAGGCGTGTCCTACTTTTTTTATTTTTAATAATGATTTGAATGAAAATGATAAGAAATGATAAATAGTGTTTGAAAACGATTACATTTATGATAAAATACAAATAGAGGTGATTTCATGATACATATTATTGCACTAAATCCGTCAATTGATTATTTGATGTCTGCAAGTTCTGTGGAACTTGGCAAGACGAATCGGTCAAACTTCGAGAAAATAAGAATAGGAGGTAAAGGAATTAATGTTGCAATCGTACTCAATAACTTAGGAATTGATACGACGCTTCATGGATTTTTAGGAGGTTTTACTGGCGAACATATTCGTGAAAATTTGAAAGAGTATCCACGCATAAAAGATAAATTTATCAATTCAAATGTATTAACGAGGATCAACGTGAAGATTAAAACCGATATCGAGACTGAGCTGAACGGTTCTGGAGAAATCATCGATTCGAGATACATTGAACAACTTGAACGAGAAATCAAGACATTTACTGAAAACGATATTGTTGTTATGAGTGGTAGTATTTCCCGGGGAATGAATTACAGTTGGTACACAAAGATAGCACAATATTTACATTCGAAGAATATTGATTTTATCGTTGATATCGGAAGTCATGAGCTCATAAATATTTTAAAATATCATCCCCTCTTAATTAAACCAAATATCGATGAATTCCTTCAAATTACCAATGTCCCGAATGATTACGAATCGATTCTTATTGCAGGTAAGGAAATGCTTAAATTAGGTGTTAAAAATATTATTATCTCTTGTGGTAAAGATGGATCTCTATATATTTCCAATCAAGACCTGTTTAAGGCTACGGTGCCAGAAGGAAAGCTTATTGATTCAGTTGGGGCTGGAGACTCCATGGTTGCTGGATTTATTGCAGGAATCGTAAAAGGAGAATCCGAAAAAGAAACATACTTATTAGCATCGGCTTCGGGAACGGCAACGGCATTTTCTGAAGCACTTGCAACATCAGATGAAATATCAAATTTAATGAATAAAATCAAAATAGAGAGGATCTAATTATGAAATTAAAAATTAGTGATGTGCTTAAAAGAAATAGTATTATTTTTGATTTGAAAGAAAATGATAAGAAATCTGTGCTTTTAGAAATGTCTGAATATCTAAAGGCACAAGGATTTGTTAGTGATGCAAATCAGTTCTTAGATGTACTTCTTGAAAGAGAAGCTATAAGTACGACTGGTGTTGGAGATGGAATTGCAATCCCTCATGGTCGGAGCAATATAGTTACAGAAACAGTTGTTTTATTTGGAAGAAGTACTGGTGGAGTGAATTTCGAAAGCATGGATGGCAAGCCCGTGCATTTATTCTTTATGATTGCTACTCCGGAAAATTCAGGGAATGAGCATCTTAAGATTCTCGCAGAATTATCGGGTAAGCTCATGCATTCCGATGTTGTGCTAAAACTAAAAAATGCCTCAACGTATTCAGAAATAATCGAAGCATTCTCAATAGAAGATACTACTAATAGTATCGAAACGAATGATTTACATAATCATAAAAAAGTTGTAGCAGTGACAGCATGTGCAACAGGAATCGCACACACATATATGGCAGCAGAGAAACTTCAAGAAATTGCAAAGAAGTTGAACATTGATGTAAAAGTTGAAACTAACGGAACTTCAGGTGTTGGCAATCAGTTGTCGAAGGCTGATATTGAGAATGCTGATGCTGTGATTGTTGCTGCTGACATCAAGGTTGAAACATCACGATTTGATGGTAAAAAAATGATTGCAGTCCCAGTAGCCAAAGCAATTAAAGAACCACAAAAATTATTTGAAGAAGCACTTTCTGATAATACTCCTATTCATAGTGAGAAGGCTCAAGATTCACCACGAGATGAGAAAAAAGGAATCTATAAACATCTAATGAGTGGTGTGTCTTATATGCTCCCATTTGTTATTGGTGGTGGAATTGTTATTGCACTTTCATTTTTGGTCGACCAGTTAATAGGTGTACCACAAGATAGTTTAGGTCAATTGGGTAGTTACAATGAATTAGCTGCATCTCTAAATAAAATTGGTGGTGCAGCATTTGGATTCATGCTTCCAGTATTAGCTGGTTACATTGCCTACAGTATTGCAGATCGTCCGGGCCTTGTAGCGGGATTTGTTGCAGGTGGAATTGCTAGCACTGGTGGCGCAGGTTTCCTTGGCGCACTAATTGGTGGATTTGTGGCAGGGTATGTAGTCAATTTTGTGAAGAAAATGCTCAATGGACTGCCCCATTCACTGAATGGATTAAAAAATATCATGTTATATCCTCTCTTAGGTGTCCTCATTACTGGTGCAATTATGCTTATTGTTAATGTACCAATGAAAACGATTAATGATATGATGAACAACTTCCTGCTGAACTTGTCAGGCACGAATGCTGTTATCCTAGGATTGCTCTTAGGGGCTATGATGGCAATTGACTTAGGGGGTCCAGTTAACAAAGCGGCCTATGTTTTTGGTACAGGAACGCTTGCTACAGCATCTGTGGGAGGAAGTAGTGTCATGGCAGCCGTTATGGCGGCTGGTATGGTACCGCCGCTTGCAGTATTTGTTGCCACACTATTTTTCAAAGATAAATTTACAGTTGAAGAGAAACAAGCCGGACTTACTAATGCTGTCTTAGGGGCATCTTTCATTACTGAAGGAGCAATTCCTTTTGCATCAAAAGATCCATTACGAATCATTCCAAGTTTTGTAGTTGGGTCCGCAGTTACCGGTGCACTTGTACTTGCATCAAATATTATGGTAAGTGCGCCTCACGGTGGTATCTTCGTAATATTCCTTGTTTCGCAACCAGTTCTATACATTGCTTATATTGCAATTGGATCAATAATTAGCGGATTCATTATGGGTATTTTATCCAAATAATTAACATATAAAACATAAAAACAACCGAATGCACTCATCTTAAAAAAATAATTTTTGAAGGTGTATATTCGGTTGTTTTTTTTTGTGTAAAAAAATGTCATCAAACCCACTAATATAGGACTTTTATGATTATTCATATACGTGCATTTTATCGTAAAATATGATAAAATAGAGGAGTTAAAAAAAGGATGGATAATATGAAAAAAGAAGGAGACTACATAACACTTGGACAGTTTCTAAAAGTTATGGACTATGTGCAATCGGGTGGGGAAGCTAAACACCTTATTCATACATTCTCCATTCAAGTAAACGGCGAAAATGAAAATCGTCGTGGAAAGAAACTTTACCCTGGTGATCAAGTTGTGATTAACGGGAATATGCATGAAATCTCTGAAGAAGATGCAGATTAAGCAACTTGAACTTAAACAATTTCGAAATGTTGATGACGTAAGTCTCGATTTTCCGGAAAATATTACAGTGTTTGTTGGAAACAATGGTCAAGGTAAGACAAATATCATCGAATCGATAGTTTTTTTAGGTTCAGGCAGATCGTTTCGAGTCAATGATGATAAAATTCTGATTCAAAATGGAAAAGAATTTGCGAAAGCCGAAGCAGTTATGGATTCGGGACACCTTTTGAAAATAGTTGTTAGCGAGCAAGGAAAATATTTACAGGTTAATCATTCACCATTGAAAAAGTTAAGTGATTTTATCGGGTATTGTAATGTAATATTATTCAATCCTGATGATTTAAATTTTTTTACGGATGCACCCAAAATTCGACGTAGAAGTGTTGATTTTGAATTAGGAAAACTTTCTAAAGATTATATTGGCATTTTGTCTAGATATACACAGGTCTTAACACAACGTAATGCATTATTGAAATCAAGAAATATTGATTTTGGTTTATTGGAAATATTGGATAGCCAGCTAATTGAGTATCAAATTCCGATTATCAAGCAAAGAAATGCATTTATTGCTCGTTTAGAGCCAGTTGTAGAAAGATTTTACCAAGCAATGAGTCAAACATCGACTCGTGTTAATTTCGAGTATAGGAGCCCTGTAAGTGTTGATAGTTCGATTCTTGCTAATCTAACGAAACGTATGCAAGAAATGCACCAAAGAGATTTAGATTTACGTGCAACGCAAGTGGGAATTCATCGAGATGACTACGTATTTAAGATGGATGGAGTTCCTGTTATCAATACTGCGTCTCAAGGACAGAAACGAATGCTCATGATTGCGTTTAAACTTGCGCTTGTCTCGTTGGTTTATGAGTTGCAAGGGGCTTATCCAATATTATGCTTGGATGATTTATTTTCGGAATTAGATGAGTCACGTCGTAAAATGGTTCTGAAAATGATTCCAGACGCCGTACAAGTATTTATTACAACGACTGATATGCAATTTATACAAACAGAAAGAAACTTAAATGTGTTTCACGTTAATAAAGGAATTATTCATAAGGAGGTAATTTAATGGCATCAAACAAAGTAGAACATTCTTATACTTCAGAAGATATTCAAGTATTAGAGGGATTAGAAGCTGTTCGTAAACGTCCTGGGATGTACATAGGGAGTACATCTGCTCGTGGTTTGCACCATTTGGTATGGGAAATTGTTGATAATGGTATTGATGAGGCTTTAGCTGGTTTCGCAAGCGAAATTACAGTTACTGTCGACAAAGATAACATTGTCACTGTTTCTGATAATGGTCGTGGTATTCCAGTTGGAATTCACGAAAAAACTGGTGTTTCTACTGCAGAAACAATTTATACTGTGCTTCATGCCGGAGGTAAATTCGGTGGTGGCGCCTATAAAGTTTCTGGTGGACTTCATGGGGTTGGGGCATCCGTTGTTAATGCCTTGTCTACTTTCTTAGAAGTATCTATTTTTAAAGAAGGTATTGAGTATTATCTTCGTTTCGAAAATGGTGGCCACACTGCCATTCCATTAGAAGAACGTGGAAAAACTGATCGCCAAGGGACAGAAGTTAGATTTAAAGCTGATCCAGAAATCTTTAAAGAAACAACAGAGTACTCATTTGATGTATTACGTGATCGCTTACGTCAAATGGCTTTCTTGAATAAAGGAATTAAGATTACATTTGTTGATGAGAGAGAGCCTGAGGAGTCACGCGTCAACGAATTCCATTATGAAAATGGAATTCTTGAGTATGTTCATTTTATGAATAGAAATCGCCAAGTAATTCATGAAGAGATTGTTTACGTCGAAGGCGAAGAAGATCAAATTCAAGTTGAAGTTGCGATGCAGTATAATGATGGATTTGTTCCAAATATCTATTCATTTACAAATAATATTAATACCCAAGAGGGGGGAACGCACGAAGATGGTTTCCGTCTTGCTTTAACACGTGTTATTAATAATTACGCTAAAGAAAATAATCTATTGAAAAAAGACGAAGATGGATTCTTGGGTGATGATGTTCGTGAAGGACTCACTGCTATAATCTCTGTAAAACATCCAGATCCTCAATATGAGGGGCAAACAAAAACTAAACTTGGAAATAGTGAAGTACGTAAGATTGTTTCTAATATCTTTGGAAATCAATTTGAACGTTTCTTAATGGAGCATCCAGACGATGCAAAAATAATCATTGATAAAGCTCTAGTTGCATCAAAAGCACGTGTTGCTGCTCGTAAAGCACGGGAATTGACACGCCGTAAAGGTGCTCTTGAAGTATCATCATTACCTGGAAAACTTGCAGACTGTTCAAATCGTAACCCTGCCGAAAGTGAAATTTACCTCGTTGAGGGGGATTCCGCTGGTGGAAGTGCAAAACAAGGTCGAGATAGTAAATTCCAAGCAATTCTTCCTCTACGTGGTAAGGTTATCAACGTCGAAAAAGCTCGTTTACACCGAATCTTTGACAACAATGAAATTCGCATGATGCTTACAGCATTCGGTACGGGAATTGGTGAAGAAATGAATCTTGAGAAGTTGAGATATCATAAAATCGTTATCATGACCGATGCTGACGTAGACGGTGCGCACATTAGAACGTTACTTTTAACTTTCTTTTACCGCTTCTTACGTCCAGTCATTGAAGGAGGCTTTGTATATATTGCTCAGCCACCTTTGTATAAAATTTCTCGTGGAAATAAAATGGCTTATGCTTATAGTGATGAAGAGTTAGAAGAGCTCAAACCTGAGTTCGGAGATCGTTTCAACGTTCAGCGATACAAGGGTCTTGGTGAAATGAATCCTGAGCAACTATGGGAAACAACCATGGATCCTCAAACACGTACGCTTATTCGTGTTGATATTGAAGATGCGATGGAAGCAGATATGATTTTTGAAACACTAATGGGTGATGAAGTTGCACCTCGTCGCCAGTTTATTCAAGAAAATGCAGAATATGCAGATTTAGATATCTAGGGAGGGAAAAATGGAAGAGAATAAAGAATTTGATCGCGTAAAATCGCGTAGTATTTCTGATGAAATGAAGAAATCTTTCGTTTCATATGCAATGTCCGTTATTGTCTCACGTGCCCTTCCAGATGTACGTGATGGATTGAAACCTGTTCACCGTCGTATTCTATACGCGATGAATGATTTGGGTATGACGAGTGATAAGCCGTATAAGAAATCAGCACGTATCGTTGGGGACGTAATTGGTAAGTATCACCCTCACGGTGATAGTGCTGTTTATGAATCAATGGTTCGTATGTCACAAGACTTTTCTTATCGTTACATGCTAGTTGATGGCCATGGTAACTTTGGGTCCATTGATGGCGATGGCGCTGCTGCGATGCGTTATACAGAAGCTCGTATGTCCAAAATTTCGATGGAAATGATGCGCGATATTAATAAAGAAACTGTTGATTTTCAACCTAACTATGACGGAGAAGAGACAGAACCTTCGGTTCTACCTTCACGTTTTCCGAATGTTTTAGTTAATGGTGGAACGGGGATTGCTGTCGGGATGGCGACGAATATCCCTCCTCATAACTTAGGAGAAGTCGTTGATGCTACAATTGCATTAATTGATAATCCGGAAATCACAATTAAAGAATTGATGGATGAGTATATTTTTGGTCCAGATTTCCCAACAGGAGCTTATTTACTTGGACGCTCAGGTATTAAGTCAGCATTTGAAACTGGTCGCGGATCTGTAGTTATGCGTGCTAAAGTTGATATCACTGAGTTACCTAATGGGAAGCCGGTTCTTACAATTTCTGAAATACCTTATCAAGTGAATAAAGCGAATCTTGTTGAGAAAATCGCTAGTCTTGTTCGGGATAAAGAAATTGAAGGGATTACCGACTTAAGAGATGAGTCAAACCGAGTCGGTATCAAAATAGTTATTGAATTACGTCGTGAAATACAACCAGAAGTTGTACTAAACCAACTATATCGTTTAACAGCAATGCAATCGACATTTGGTGTAAATATGTTAGCGTTGGTTGATAATAGACCAAAATTGCTTAACCTTCTTGAAATACTAGGATATTATCGAGATCACCAAATTGAGATTATCACCCGAAGAACACGATTCGAACTGCGAAAAGCTGAAGAACGTGCTCATATTCTCGAAGGAATGATCATTGCGCTCGATAATATCGATGAAGTAATGACAATTATTAGAAGTTCAAATGATGATGCTGAGGCAAGTAGTCGTCTCAATGAGAGATTTGGTCTTACAGCAATTCAATCTAAAGCTATCTTAGATATGCAGTTCAGACGTCTGACTGGGTTGCAACGCGAAAAACTCGATGCAGAATACGCAGAGTTAACACTAACAATAGAAGATTTAAAAGATATTCTTGCAAATCACAGTCGTGTTTTAGATATCATTAAGACAGATTTAGAAGAAATTAAGACTAAATTTGGTGATCCAAGACGCTCTGAGGTTATAGAAGCAGATATCGATATGCTTGATGAAGATTTGATACCTGAAGAAGATATCGTAATTTCGATGACCATGAATGGTTATATTAAGCGTACAACTATAGACTCCTTTAATGTTCAAAATAGAGGTGGTAAGGGTGTTAAAGGTATGGCGACATACGATGAAGATGAAATTGATCAATTCCTAGCTCTTTCAACTCATGATTACTTACTAGTCTTTACTAATAAAGGTAAAGTGTATAGAATGCGCGGATTTAATGTTCCAGCAGCAAGTAGAACTGCTAAAGGAATTCCAGTCGTCAACTTACTCTCTCTGGATGAAGGTGAAGAAGTACGTACACTGGTGAAAGTACCTAGAGATGATGAAGACTCTAAATATGCATTCTTCGTAACTCGACAAGGTATCGTCAAACGTGTTGCAGTGAGTGAGTTTGAGTCAATTCGACAAAATGGTAAAATTGCAATTACGCTACGCGAAGACGATGAACTCGTGGCTGTCAAAATGACTGATGGTTCAAATGAAATTATCATTGGTGGAGACAACGGTAAAGCAGTTCGCTTTGACGAAAATGAAGTTAGACCAATGGGACGTACCGCATCTGGTGTTCGAGGATTCGATGTTGATGGTGGAATCGTTGTAGGGGTTGCAACTGACCGTGAAGGTAAGTATATTTTAGCCATTACTGAAAAAGGTTATGGTAAACGTACTGAATTAGATGAGTATCGATTAACAAAACGTGGTGCTAAAGGTGTTAAAACAGTTAATATTACTGAGAAGAACGGTAATCTCGTATCACTTCGAGCTGTGGCAGGTGATGAAGAGCTTCTTGTTATTTCAAGTGATGGAACTGTAATCCGAACAGAAGTTGCAAATATAGGAATATATGGTCGCTCAACGATTGGTGTTCGAATTATCAATGTTGGAGAAAATGACGCTGTTGCTTCAGTCGCTGTGTTGAAAGTTAGTGAAGAAATTTCTGACTCTGATATCGATGATAAGTCACACGATGATACAGTAGTTGAAACAGAAACTGTAGATTCAGAATAATATAGTACAAAAGCATACGATTTATCGTATGCTTTTTCTTTATTCATAATCAAAACTCACTAATTTGACAATAAATACAGTAATGGCTATAATTATCTTAAACTCAGTGAGAGGGAATAATATAGTCGTAAGTTATTTAAAGAGAGATACTGTTGGTGAGAGGTATTATTAATTGATTATAGATCTACCCTTGAGAGATTAAATTCGGAAGACAGCCGTTATCTGTTAAAGGAATGTTTCACGTGAAACATTCGAAAAAGGGTGGCACCACGGTAAATCCGTCCCTTAATGAGGGTGTTTTTTTTATTTTAGGAGAGATAGTTATGTTAGATATTAATCTATTTAGAACTGATGCGGATATTATTCGCGAGAATATCAAGAAAAAATTCCAAGATCACAAACTACCAATGGTCGATGAAATCATTGCATTGGACATTGAATATCGTGGTTTAAAGACACGTGCAGATGAATTACGTGGACAAAGAAACTCATTAAGTAAGGAAATTGGTAAACTAATGGGTCAAAAGAGAATCGATGAAGCAAACGCCATTAAAGAGCAGGTTCAAGCATTTGCTAAAGAACTTGAAGAAATTGAGCAGAATGAAGAACCAGTATTTGAGAAATTACAACAACTCTTAATGCAAATACCGAACTTAATTGCTGATGATGTTCCTTTAGGAAGAGATGACACCGAAAATGTCGAGCGTTCACGTCATGGTGAAATGGTAGAAAAACCGTTTGAAGTCCCTTATCACGTAGATATTATGGAGTCATTCGATGGAATCGACTTAGATGCAGCGCGAAAAGTTAGTGGACAAGGCTTCTACTACTTACAAAAGGATGTTGCGCGTCTTCATTCAGCTGTCACTGCATACGCAAGAGACTTCATGATTGATCGTGGCTATGACTATGTCATTCCACCATATATGATTCGTAGTCATGTTGTAACTGGTGTAATGAGCTTCGAAGAAATGGAAAATATGATGTATAAGGTTGAAGGTGAGGATCTGTACTTAATTGGTACCAGTGAACACTCAATGATTGGTAAGTTTATTGATACAATCAACCCTGAATCAAAGATGCCACAACGCCTCACTAGCTACTCACCTTGCTTCCGTAAAGAAGTAGGTGCACATGGAATAGAAGAGCGCGGAGTATATAGAATACACCAGTTTGAGAAGCAAGAAATGGTTATTGTATGTAAACCGGAAGAAAGTGCTGCATTATTTGAAGAAATGTACAAAAATTCAGTTGATTACTTCCGAAGTCTAGATATTCCAGTCAGAGTTTTAGAGTGTTGCTCAGGAGATTTAGCTGATCTGAAACACAAATCTGTTGATGTTGAAGCATGGAGTCCTCGTCAAAAGAAATTCTTTGAAGTAGGAAGTTGCTCAAACCTTACTGATGCTCAAGCAAGAAGACTAAAAATAAGAATTGATACAAAAGATGGACGCGTATTTGCACATACCTTAAACAATACAGTTGTTGCACCTCCGCGTATGCTTATCGCATTTT
Organism: Erysipelothrix sp. HDW6B; assembly: GCF_011301115.1. Lineage (NCBI taxonomy): Bacteria > Bacillati > Bacillota > Erysipelotrichia > Erysipelotrichales > Erysipelotrichaceae > Erysipelothrix > Erysipelothrix sp. HDW6B. Next base: position 149,316 of record NZ_CP049860.1, read on the forward strand.
TAGAGAATAACCTTCAAGAAGATGGTTCGGTACTAATTCCTGAAGCGTTAAGACCTTATATGGGATTTAAAGAGAAAATGGTTCCTGTATCTAAATAAATCACAAAGAAAAGGAGTTAATCGTAAGATTATCTCCTTTTTTAGGTTCATTATTTATTCTTTTGCTAAGTATTCTTTGATAATTCGAGTTACAGGGGCAGAATTATTGTCTTCAATTACAAAATCAGCAATTTGTTTGACATCATCATGTGCATTTTTAACGGCATAACCAATACCTGCTAGCTCAAGCATTCCAATGTCGTTATGGTAATCACCAAATGCGACTACGTCATCTCGATCTATATTCATTTCTTCGAGTAGATGCTTAAGACCTTCTCCTTTATCGACATTGCTGTGCATGACGTCAATCCAAATTTTACCGGCAGTAACAGCATTATAACTGCTTGATAGGGCAGGTTCTATAAAGTTTTTGTAATTATCAACTGTATTATCAAGACTTAGCATAGTGACTTTGATTATATCATCATCCACCTTTGATATATCGTCAACTATATTATAGTCGAGATAATATTCATACAGTTTTTGTTTATGGTCATCATTGTAGACTTCAACATAAGCACTCGTTAGAGACGATGCAATGATTGAAGTTTCTTTTGCTTTACGAATGGGTACTAGGACTTCTTCAATATCTTCCTGAGAAAATACAGACTTATAGATAATTTTACCGTTATACTCGACAATTGCGCCATTGTCTGAGATAAAATTGATCTCATGTTTAAAATCTTTAACTTTGTTTTTAATACTAAAGAGTGTTCTTCCGGAAGCTAGAACAAGTCCGGAATCACTACTGTTTAGTAGGTCTAGTGTTTCTTTGAAATCTTTTGGCAACTCTGAATTATCGTTCAGAAGGGTGTGATCCATGTCACTTACAAATAGTTTTGGCATATGCTACCTCCAGTGAAATTATATCATAAATGTTTCACGTGAAACGTTGCATTTATTTGCATATTTGTTATAATAACTATGCTACTACAACATAATCTAATGAACCAGGTCAGGGTAGGAATACAGCAGCCTTAATTTAGCTCTTATGTGTGTAGTGGCTTTTTTTGTATCCAAAATGAGGTGATAAATCATGAATCACGAAATGTATATGAGAGAAGCTATAAAACAAGCTAAAATGGCATATGAGATGGATGAAGTACCTGTCGGTGCTATTGTAGTAAAAGACGGGAAAATTATAGGTAAAGGATTCAATCTAAGAGAGAGTACCAATAGAACAAGCGCACATGCAGAAATTGAAGCCATGAATGCCGCGGGGAAATCACTTAATAGTTGGAACTTAAGTGGTTGTACTGTTTATGTAACTGTCGAACCTTGTCAAATGTGCGCAGGAGCAATGATTCAAGCTCATGTAGATACTGTAGTATTTGGTGCTAATGAACCAAATAGTGGTAGCTATGGATCAGTATTGAATATGTCTGAAATACAGGGATTTAATCATTACCCGAAGGTAATCCCAAACATACTCGAATCTGAAGGGAGATTACTTATGAAAGAATTTTTTAAAGAAAAACGAAATAATGAAGTAAAAATCAAACGTGTTGATGATGAATCTTATAATCTATACTTAGATGTCAGGAAGAAAGTGTTTGTTGAAGAACAAAACGTTGATATAAGCCTTGAAATAGATGAATACGATTCACCTAATGATGAGAACGTAATGCATGTAATGGCGGTTGTTAATAATCAAGTTGTTGGAGCTGCTCGGTACGTGAAAAAGGGAGATACACTCAAGGTTGGAAGAGTTGCAGTGCTCAAAGAGTACCGGAAATTCAAAATAGGGACAAAGTTGCTCCAAGATGCAGAGAAACAAGCGAAAAATAATGGGTTTAAGCGACTAGAATTGGGTGCACAGATTCAAGCAATACCATTCTATGAAAAAAATGGCTATAAAGAATATGGTGAAGTCTTTGATGACGCAGGGATTGATCATATAATGATGGAAAAGGAAATCAAATAAAAAAACATCAATCTTAGTGATTGATGTTTTTTTTATAGCATAAACTTATGTGTTCGGTACTTCACTGATTTGTGTTGCCTTGACGATAGTTCGCCATGGATCAACAGTCGTTTGTTCTGTACATGTAATTAAAGTAAGTGTTCTAGCATCTGGAGTATCATTCAAGACCGACACATCCGTATGATGAACGGTAGAAATATCTTCAATACGATAAGTATAAGTATTCTTTTTATCGTTAAGTATTACTTCATCACCAATTTCAAGTTTATCAAAATCTCTAAAGACACAGCTTGCACAGTTTCCATTGTGGCCCGCAATAGCGAAGTTTCCGTTACCTGTAGGTTCAGGAGAACTTTCATATGCAACTACATAGCGAGAAAGATAGTCCCAATCATTAGTTTTAGCAATCAAATGATTAACACCTAGTTTTTCAATAACTATATAGCCCCATACATTGGCATCAACAGTCTCAGCTGGAAGTTCTGAGTTTTCAGATAATAAAGGAGCATTCATAAAATTTTGTAGTTCCTGTTCCTGTGATCTACGATCGAAGTATTTGTTACCGACATCGTAAACAATGATTGAGAGCCCCAGCACAGTCATTAGTATCCCAATGATACCAAGAACATTTACTTTTTTCTTCTTTTCCATACCTTAATTATATGGAATCAAATAAGTAATTACAACCAATAGACCGTATGATATAATGAATAATAGGTGATAACATGGCATATCAGTCATTATATAGAAAATACAGACCTTCTACGATGGACGAAGTAGTCGGCCAACAACATATTGTTGAAGTCCTTACAAATTCAGTGAAAAAAGATAAGATATCGCATGCATATCTTTTAACAGGTCCCCGAGGTACCGGAAAAACCTCAACAGCAAAATTGTTTGCACGTGCAGTAAACTGTACAAGTGAAACCGAACTGATCTGTGGTCAGTGTGATAACTGTGTTGCAGTACAAAATAATACACATCCTGACTTAATTGAAATTGATGCAGCAAGTAATAACGGTGTAGATGAAATTCGAAGTTTAATCGAACGTGTTAAATACACACCGATTTTAGGTAAATATAAAGTATATATTATTGATGAGGTCCATATGTTGACGCAAGGTGCATTTAATGCCCTATTAAAGACATTAGAAGAACCACCAAGTCATGTCGTCTTTATTCTTGCGACTACAGAAATTCATAAAGTGCTTCCAACCATCATTTCAAGGTGCCAAAGATTCGATTTTACAAGAATTCCTGAATTGGCAATTGCAGAGCGTTTAGACAGTATTTTAGAGCAAGAACATGAAAGTGCAGAACCTGGTGCAACGGAATTGATTGCGTCATTATCGGGTGGTGGATTGCGAAATGCACTAACTATTTTAGAGCAAGCAATTGTGCTATCTGATGGTCCGATTACAAAGCAACAAATCTATGCATCAAATGGTGTACTATCAGTTGATGGAAAAATGGAAATGTTTAGAAATATTGCAGCAAGTGATATGCAGCAACTTATTGATAATATTCAAGGTATGAAAATGCAATCAGTCAGCTATGATCGCTTAGTGATGGATATTACAAAAAACCTTAAAGATAGTCTGATTTATACGTATACTAAAATGAATACAATAACTGAAGATACGTTAGTCCACTATTTATCAGAATCATTTACAACAGATGTCCGTCTTAAAATGATTGATATCTTGTTAGAGTATGCAGAAAAGATGCGTTTCTCACAACAACCTGAAATGTACTTTGAGATTGCTATGTTAGACATATTTAATCATTTTTCGAATAAATCAGATAGAGTGCAAGGGCAGCAAACTCAAAAAGATACGCAGTTTGTTACAAATAAACAAGAGACTGTAGTTGAAACTCCAAAAGACTTAAAACCGATAGTGGAATCCGTAAATACGAAAGTTGCTACAGACTTAGATCCAGTAGTACTCACAAAAGATGTAAATAAACAACCAGAAGTTGTTATATCAAATCCGGAAGACGCAATACAGTTTGAGTTTGATGATACTGAACATGAAATAATCGAAGATGTCGTAGATGATTCAGCAAATTCATCAAATATTGCTCCTGTACATACAGAAAATAGTATTGGCCTAAAGAATATTGATACTGATATGGTTATAAGATTTATGGTAACTGCTGATAAGTCACTGAGATTAGCGGATGAAGAGCAATTTACGCAAATTCAGAGGTATCGAAATATACCACAATGGGCGCGATCAGCGAGATTACTATCTGGCGGTAAAGTAGTGTTAAGTAGTCCATTCTTTGTTGTTGTAGCGATGCAGTCTGAAATTGAAGTTCGTGAAATTGGTGAAGCACGGAATCGTCACGAACTCAATAAATTTAGCGAAGTGATTTTCAATAAAGATAAAACAATCTTAGCAATCTCAGTAAATATGTATCAAGAAGCGGTCGCAAAATTTATTGAACTTAATAAAGCAGGAACATTACCAAGTCCTGTTCTACCTGAAGAACTTACAGTAACAGAAGATAATGCGGAAGATGCCCGAATTGTTGATGAGTCACTTGATAGTGTCTTAAATCTATTTGGTGATTCCGTAGAAATTATTGAATAGGAGTTATAATGTATCCGAAAACACTGCAACAACTCATAGAATCATTTAAGATGCTACCTGGAGTTGGTCAAAAAACAGCAGAACGTTATGCACTTACAATGTTGGAATCAAACATTGAAGATCTCAACGAATTTGCTAGCAATCTGATGAATATAAAATTAAACATTAAAACATGCAAAGTATGCCATAATCTTACAGAAACAGAAATTTGTGACATATGTGCAGATAACACTCGCGATCAAAATACAATTTGTGTTGTTTCAAGTGCTAAAGAAGTTTTCTCAATCGAAAAAACACAAGAGTATCATGGTGTCTATCATGTGCTTGATGGCCTGATCTCAACGAAAAAGGGCATAATGCCTGATCAATTGAATATTGAAAGTTTGGAAAAACGTCTATCTCTAGAATCAAAAGAAGTGATTCTAGCATTGAATGCGACAGTTGAAGGTGAAATGACTTCATTATATCTTGCTAAAAGGCTTGAGGATAAAGTTGATGTTACACGTTTGGCTTTTGGACTTCCAATTGGAGGGCATCTCGATTACGCCGATGATATGACATTAATCAAGGCTTTTGAAGGACGTAATAAAATTAAGTAAAGGAGGATAACATAATGAGCTCAATCGCATATATTTCGGACGAAAGAATGATAGAATTTCATAGAAGTAATGGTCATCGTTCTATCAATTTTTGGCGTCTTAGTACGAAGCGATTTGAACGCTTTGATGTGGGCTCATTGTTGTTCTTTATAGACAAGCGTTATATTCACCCCGTAACAAAGGAAAAGGGAATTATTGGATATGGGCGTGCTCGTAGTGTACGAACGATGAGTATCAAGCGGACATGGGACGAGTATCAACACATGAATGGATACAAAGATTATCCTTCGTTTCATGAGTCCATTATGAATGCAACTAAAGATGGGGAAGCGCCCAAGCAAATTCAATCAATCGAATTAGACCATGTCGTATTTTTCAAAGGACCAGTCTTTCTAAGTGAAGTTGACTTCGTCTTACCAAGTAGACTTGAATCGTTCTTGTATCTTGTAGATGGTGGCAGGGATGTTGCGATTGACCTCTTAAAGAAGGCAGAAACAATTGGTATCGATCAATGGTTTGCAGCAATAAATGCTCGCGTAGAGATGAATTTAATTTATGAAGATATCCACGAACAGACAATCCGAAATGCAATTTCTGATATAGCCGTGACATGGACACAATTACAAGAAAATTTGACCTACAATATTGAAAATACATCGCGAATTGGTCCTATCGCATATCATTATACGGAGCGTTTAACTAAAATCTATTTGCCAAGCTCATCAATAAAAAATCACTTTTATGAACTTCTTGGTATTATAACGTGGTTAAAAAAAGAACTCGAAGTTTATCAACTTGAGTTCGTCATTGTATCGAAAACTTCGATGCGTGATTTTGAAGATCAATTTAAGCGCCTGAAGTTAACGCCCTTATATATTTAGGTTTTGCTTCACGGTATTCAACATCTAACTCATTGAGCATATCTACATAGTGTGGATATGCTTTTTCGTTTGCTTCATGTAGCTCATATTCCAACTCGAAGTCGTTGTGATTCTCGAATGAGGATGCATCGAGGCACCAAGATCCGTACGCATCATCATACGTATAGCGTTGAGTATCACTATATGCAATGCAATCCAATTGGCTAACGTCCAAGTTTAACTGATTAAAAAAATTAATAACGGAAGGGTGGTCTAAAGTCTTTGTTTCTAAGAGCACCTCATGTTCCATGACCCCATCCTCTTGAGGAATTTTAACTGTAAACTCGAAGCGATTGTCGACTGTGCGAATACGGCACATGATGCCCATACTATACAGTTGACGATCGGGTGTATCGTAGTAATCATTGCGTTGGTTGACACCAGAATCGAAAGGCAATTTCGACTTAATTTTGTCAAATAAAGGTTCATCCAACATTGTTTTGTATTCAATCTCTAGGTTATGTTTCATATTACTATGTTACAATATGTCTAAAGGAAAAGGAAGTAACTTATGAAACGATTTATAACAATTCATCGTGGTGATAATGCATCAGAAAGTATTTGCCAATTGGTAACACGCAAATTAACTGAAGGTGGGATGGTTCGTGATGAGCATCAACCAGAATTAGTGATTTGTGTCGGTGGTGACGGTACTTTGTTGAAAGCCTTTCACGAGTATATTGATAAAGTTGAAGACGTCTCGTTTGTGGGTATTCATACGGGAACTTTAGGGTTTTCAACTGATTATACACAGGATCAAATTGATGATTTCATTTCGGATGTATTAACAAAACAACCAATCATTGATGAGAAGAGAATCTTAGAAGTCACTTTAAAAAATACTACGAAAGTGTCCCATTACTACGCACTTAATGAAGTTCGCGTGGAAAACATTGTAAAGACGCAAACGATGGATATTCATATTGATGATTCATATTTTGAAACCTTTAGAGGAAATGGCGTATGTATCTCAGGACAATACGGATCGACTGCATATAACCGTTCTATTGGCGGAGCTGTAATTTATCCGGGACTTGATTTATTACAGATGACGGAAATATCTGGAATTCATCATCGCCATGCCCGAAGCTTAGGATCACCTTTGGTAATGAATCCACATACAACAATTAGACTTACAAGTGACTCGTTTGATCATGCATTGCTTTGCTATGATCATCTACATGTTCATTTAGATTCAATTCATGATATTACGATTCGAAATAGTGACCACGTAATGCGTTTTGCTCGTTTCAAAGAGATACCTCATATTACTCGCTTAAATGCACTATTCTAAAAAAAAACAGGATATAATCCTGTTTTTTAGTGTCTATGTCTATTTTGTGTTTCACTGTACATATGAAATGCAACGGCAAGCGGAATCATATAAGAAAGCAATGATGATCCCCCATACGAAATAAAGGGTAAAGTAATTCCGGTAATCGGAAGCACTGCCATGATCATCCCAATATTTTCTAGATGCTGGAAGAAAATCATCCCAATGATTCCCATCATCATATAACGTTCTTTTGGTAAATCACTGTTTTTAGTAATGGAGACAAGTTTAATATCAAATAAGAATGATAGTGCAATAGTTATTGAACCACCGATGAAGCCAAAGTTTTGAGAGATAACTGCAAAGATGAAGTCTGTTTGTGCTTCAGGATAGTGGGCAATCATCGTTCCGAGAGGATGTCCATTAATACCAGCAGTTCCGTAAGAAATCATTGATTGGAAAAGTTGATACCCATGGCCCATAGCGTATTTTTCATAGTCAAGCCAACCATAGAAACGATCCAAGCGATATGACGTCGAACCACCACCAAGCAAAGTATTCAAGATATCTGGGTAGTTATAGTAGAGGAAGACAATTCCTAATAATGCGCCAATACTTAATGTTGCAATGATAATGAACCATTCGCGTCGTACACCAGAAAGAATAAACATAGTTGCTAAACTAAATAGAATAACAATTGGAACTCCCGTATCTGGTTGTAAGAAAATTAGGATAAAAGGTGGGAGTGCAAATTTAGCAATTTTGAAAAATAGTTGAAAATCACTTTGAAATGTATACCCTTCTTTATCGGTATTATGTTGATGAATGACGTTTGCAGCTTTGATAACTAAGACAATTTTCATGAACTCACTAGGTTGGAAAGAACCAATTCCAGGGATCATATACCAAGCCCGTGTTCCGTTAATGGGTGCAACGATACTGCTGTTGATATTTGCAAAACGTGCAATTACAAGACCAGCTAGAAGAACCATTAAGATCCAATAAGCTATATCTATCGCAGTAAACAGTCGGTCTATTCCGATTTTAATTAGAAATGCGATAACTGCGAATCCAATCGCAAACCACATTAATTGTTTCTTAACTAAAGAAATTGCATCTGCTTGACCATTATCTAAAAGTGGTGCGGATAGATAGATGGCCACAACACTTATCGTTGCGAATGCAATCATAATTCCGAACAAAACTTTGTCTAAGGTAAAGTAGCGCTTACTTTCATTGATGAATTTGTTCATTGTCGCTCCTTTTGTGAATAGATAGAATAGTGTATAATATATAAAGATAAATCAAGAGGTGTTCCACATGAATCGTCTTCAAACTTATTACGAACAATTACAATTACCTTTAAAATCATTATTCTTTGGATCGTTGCTAGTCGCAATTGGTACGATTATACCCAATCCATATGTGAATAGTGTTTTAAAATTGGACAGTCCAATACTCCTTACAATATCACGTGTGTTATTGATGAGTGGTGGTATTATTTTAGCATATTTCCCACTATATGTTTTTATCAAGTTACTCTCTCATGAGAAAAACGAACCGAACATAGTAGTCACAGGAATTATATCATATCTAGCATTTTTAGTATCTATGCTACTCTTGTCACCAACGACATCACCTACAGCTACTTACATTAGCGCATTAGTGATCAAATTAGGTGATAAACAGTACATGTTATACCGTACAGGGATATTTGGTTTAATTGCAATCTATCTCTTTGTTAAAAATATATACCGTAAAACTTCAGAAAAACGTCACATAAGTAATGTCTCATTTGCGGATCGTGAAACAGTTAAGATGGTTTTCGCAATCGTTGGATCATCTGTAATCGGTATGCTCTTTGCATTTGGATGGCCATATTTTATGGAAATGATGTACAGCATCATGGAATTTATTTCGCAAGATGTGAATAATCCAATGAGTCTATTTGCCTATGGGGCGCTAGAGCGTCTCATGGCACTAGCTAACCTTGATGTTATATTACACCAAGAATTCTGGCTCAATACCTTAGGTGGAACCTGGATGAACCTTGCAGGTCAATCATTCGTTGGTGATGTCAACATCTGGGCCGGACAGTTAAAAGAAACGGTGAATGTCTTTGGTGCTGGTCGTTTTACAAGTGCATATTATGTGATGAATATCTTTGCAGTACCAGCTTACTTAATTGCTATCTCAACGACCATTTCAAACAAACGTGCACGTAACCGTAATATTGGATTATTAATTGCTGCGATTCTTGTATCGATGGTTGGTGGTACATTGTTACCAATAGAAATTCTAATGTTACTTACAAGCCCAACACTATACTTCTTCCACCTGTTTGCAACAAGTTTTATTTATGCAATTCTGAGTGGATTCTCGGTGGCACTGGGATTCTCTTTCTTTGGAAATTTACTCTCAGCAACACCTGGAAATATTATCGATTTGATGGGTATTTCTTATAATACTGTATTAGTAAGTAAAGTCTTTATCTTATTGCTTGTAGGAATCATTGTCTTCTTAGTTTACTTCTCATTCACACGCTTGTACTTCAATAAACTAGCATTGGATGTTCTAAGTATTACGAATAAGCAACAACGTATTGAGGACTTCACAGAAGGCCTTGGTGGTGTTTCAAATATTGAAACAGTATCAAGTACTTTAACGCGAATTCATGTAGAACTAAGGGAACGCGAAGACTTAAATATTGCTGCGCTTCACCGTCAGGGTGTTACTCGAATTGTTGAGACTCGCCAAGGCTTTGTCTTATCCATTGGTTCACCAGCATATATGATTCAAAAAGCTATTAATAAAAATATTAAAACATACAGAGCAATACACGAAGTAGAGGAAGTTGAAGAGAATGAAGGATAATTCAAAACTGACACCTATGCTCCAACAGTATATGGAAATAAAACAAAACACCAATGATGCGTTGGTGTTTTATCGATTAGGTGATTTTTACGAACTCTTTTTTGAAGATGCCGTAGTTGCATCAAAAGTTTTAGATCTTGTGCTAACAGCACGATCAGCAGGTGGTAATGAGAAAGCACCCATGGCGGGTGTACCCCATCATGCCGCAGCATCTTATATTCAAAAACTTGTGAATGCGGGTTATAAAGTAGCGATTGTTGAGCAAGTTGAAGATCCCAAATCGGTTAAGGGGATTGTGAAACGTGAGGTTGTTGAAATTGTAACTCCGGGTACATATCTCGAAGTTGAAGATCATGAAACGCGTGAGATTGCAGCCATTCATACAGATCTCGTTTATGCGAGTATTGTGAGCTGCGACATCGTTTCGGGTACAGTTCGTGCCATAAGAGTTATGAATGATTTCGTAGATATCATTAAAGTACTCCAACAATTTCAAGTTAAAGAAATCGTAGTTAGCGAAGACTTTGACCCCAATATTTTAAAAGAAGTTAAAGCCAAAACAGATATTTATGTATCATATCAAGAAACAATTGATGAGACCATGAACCATGACGATAAAGCGATTGGAATGGCCTTAGCACGTTTGAGTGCCTATCTTAAGTATACACATAAGCGGTCATTGCAACATTTATCAGATGTTGTCGTTTTGAATGATCAAGCATACCTTCGTATGGATTATGCAACAATGACAAACCTTGAACTGATAGATCATCAAAACGGCAAAGAATTGTCCTTGTTTCACTACCTCAACAAAACCCGCACGAATATGGGAGCACGAGCTTTAAAACAAGAATTAATGCAACCGATGGTGAGTAAGTCAGACATCTACAAACGTCATGCACAAATTGAAACACTAATTCAAGATTATCTATTAAATGATAAATTAGTAGCAAGTTTAAAAGAAGTCTATGATATTCATCGTGTCGTTGCCCGGATGGCGACAGGAAAACATAATGCCCAAGACCTAGTTCGTTTGAAGAAAACATTGGGAGTCTTTCGCACAATTCAAAGAGATATTGAAGGTTTTGATGAGTTCCAATTCATCAGTGAATTAGATCCCTTAGAAGCAGTTTTTGAGGTGCTTGATAATACTATTTTAGATGATGCTCCGGTTCAATTAAAAGAAGGGCGTACATTTAAAACGGGGATTCATGAGACCTTAGATGAACTCCTTGAAATTTCAAAAAATGGCAAGCAATGGCTTGTTGCGTATGAAGCCAAACAACGGGAAAAAACAGGAATTAAAAATTTAAAAGTGGGATACAATCGTGCGTTTGGATACTTTATCGAAGTGTCCAAAGGACAAGTCGATAATGTTCGTGATGATTTCGGTTATATCCGAAAACAAACACTAACAAATGCAGAACGCTATATTAGTGAAGAACTTCAAGAATATGAAGTGAAGATAAGCCAAGCAAGTGACCAAATTCTGCAGATAGAGACCGAACTCTTTGTGAAGTACTCTGAGTATGTTTCGGAACATGCGAAATCCATCCATGCGATTGGAGATGGTCTTGCGACATTGGATGTACTTGTTGCTTTAGCAGAAATTTCGGCGCTTCCTGGTTTTACGAAACCTGAAGTTGTAGAGGGACGTTACCTCGATATTCAAGAAGGAAAGCATCCCGTATTACAAGCAACGCTTAAAGACCAACAGTACATAGCAAGTGATACACTAATGGATGAATCGATTTATACATTGATTTTAACTGGACCGAATATGGGTGGTAAGAGTACCTATATGCGAATGGTCGCATTAAATGTTGTGCTCGCACAAATGGGATGTTTTGTACCGTGCGACCGTATGGTGTGGAGTCTTGTTGATCAAATCTTTACACGCATGGGTGCTAGTGACGATATTCTCATGGGTCAATCTACGTTTATGGTCGAAATGATTGAAGCTCAAGCAGCTTTATCTAATGCGACTGAACAGTCATTAATTTTGTTTGATGAAATTGGTCGTGGAACCTCAACCTATGACGGGATGGCATTAGCCCAAGCAATTATTGAATATATTAATAACTCGGTTAAAGCACGGACGATTTTCTCAACACATTATCACGAACTGGTTGCACTCGAAGAAATGTATGATGGCATTAAAAATATTCATGTTGAAGTTCATGAAGAAAATGATCATGTAACATTCCTATATCGTGTTTTAGATGGGCGAGCAGATAAATCATATGGGATAAACGTTGCCCGTCTTGCACATTTACCGCAAAGTATTATTGATCGTGCAAAGCAAAATCTTGAAGTTCTCGAACTTTCTAAAAACTCAGTTAATATTGATAGTAAAGTAATTCAAGTAGAAGTAGAACCGCAAGGTTATGGATTTGTGAAGCAACGTCTTCAAGGGATCGATATTAATCAACTGACACCGATTGAAGCGTTAATGCTTGTTTCTGAACTCAAAAAAGTTTTAGAAGGTGATTCACATGAGTAAAATTCACGTATTAGATACACATTTAACAAATATGATTGCTGCTGGTGAAGTTGTTGAACGTCCTGGTGGCATTGTAAAAGAACTTGTTGAAAATGCGATTGATGCTAAGGCTACAACGATTGATATTAAAATCATTGAAGGTGGAATGCAATTAGTTGAAGTATCTGATAATGGTGAGGGTATGAGTGCCGATGATTTGTCACGTGCCTTTGAACGTCATTCAACAAGTAAAATATCAGATACAGATGATTTAAACGCAATTCTGACATTTGGATTTCGTGGGGAGGCATTGCCGTCGATATCGTCAGTTAGCCAAGTTGAAGCGACAACGAATAATGGCGATACGGGACATCGCATTTTTATTGATAATGGAAAAAAACGTGATGTCGTTCGTTTTGCACGAAATAAAGGAACAACAATTCACGTTCGAAATCTCTTCTTGAAAACTCCTGCGCGTCTTAAATACATTAAAAACATTCATTATGAAAACTCAATCATACAAGATACGGTGCAAAAATTTGCACTTGGGCGCCCAGATATCGCATTTTCCCTTACCCTTGATGACCGCATGGTGTTTAGAAGTTATGGAACTGGTGATGTCATGGATGTATTCCACCGAATTTATGGGGGAACCATTACAGAAGATTCACGCCGTTTTGAAGCATCAAATTATGATTTCAAAATCGAAGGTGTTGCTGCTTTACCACAGCACAATCGCTCGAATCGATATGCAATTTGGTTATATATCAATGATCGAATGATTCGTTACCCGAAAGCGCAAAAAGCAGTCGTCGATAGTTTCAGACGTCATATGCCAACCGATCGTTATCCAATCGTTGTAATGAAGATAACAGTAGATCCGCAACTCGTTGATGTTAACGTTCATCCAAGTAAATGGGAGATACGTTTGTCGAAAGAGGAACAACTCGTATCCTTAATTCAAAATCATTTAGAGGCTTTATTGTCAGAAGGTATGCGTCCACAAAAAATCACGATAAAACCGAGTTTGCCAGAACAAACGGATATGCGTGAAGCACTACAAAATGCGATTATTGATACTCAAAAGGAAATATTTATTGAAGAAAGTGTTGGTAAAAATACGGTTTTACCAAACACACGCAATGATGAATCGGAAGAAGTATCAGAACCAATAAACATTACAGATATGCCAGTTATTGATACGCCGGTATTTATTCACGATTATCGTGTTGAAGAAAAAGAGACTGCTTTTATACCTCAAACTCCATATCCGTCAGAACCAAAGCCCATCGAAGTTTTGATTGAGCCATTGACAGTTCTATCACAGTTAAGTGGTAAATATATCTTGGCACAAGGGGATGCGGGATTATATATAATTGATCAACATGCAGCAATGGAGCGTGTTCGTTATGAATACTATCAAGATAAACTTTTAAATAAAGACGTACCGATGCAAGACTTTTTGATTCCTATGGTAATTGAAGGGCGTCAAAAACTTATCACTCAGATTAATGCTATCAATGAAGTCTTTAGACCATTTCAAATGCAACTCGAAATTTTTGGAGATGATGCATTTATCCTTCGAGCGGTTCCAGTTTGGATTGATGAAGCAGAGGTCCATGAATTTGTGAATGAAGTATTGGATATGTTTGAAACAGATAAAGTTGTACGTGAGGAAGATATGCGTCGTAATGTCATCGCGACATTGGCGTGTCATTCTTCTGTGCGCTTTAATGAGTTTATGTCAATGGATGCGATGGAAACGTTGGTTGAGCAATTGCGACATACACAACAACCGTTCCATTGTCCTCATGGACGTCCGACATTTATAACAGTCGAACACAATCAACTCATTAAGGAATTTAAACGATGAAAAAAATAGTAGTTATTGCAGGTGTAACTGCATCTGGGAAAACAAAAATGGGTGTTGCGTTAGCCCATCGTTTTAACGGTGAAATTATAAGTGCCGATTCGGTTGCGGTTTATCGCGAATTGAATATAGGTTCTGCGAAGCCGTCAGTAGAAGAACGTGAGGGTATCATCCATCATTTAATTGATGTTACTTCAATTGTGGAACCGTATCATGTTGCTCAGTTTCAAAAAGATGCGCGCGCAGCGATTGCAGCGATTCATGCAAAGGGAAAACTACCAATCATTGTAGGTGGTACGGGACTATACATTAATGCTTTAGTAAATGATTATCGTTTCGAAACGGAAGTAACGACTACGATGGAAACGTTTGATGATTTTGATGATTACACACTGCATCAAATGCTTCAGGACCGTGATTCGGAGGCCGCGCAAACAATCCATCCCAACAATCGTAAGCGTGTTGTACGCACGTTAAATATGCTTCAAGATGGTAAGACAAAGACAGGCATTCACGAAAACCAAAAAGACGTTGCATTGTTTGATGCGTGCATTTTTTTCTTGCAAACAGATCGCGATGTACTTTATGAGCGAATTAATAAACGCGTTGATATGATGATTGACCAAGGTCTTGAGACAGAGGTCGCGGACTTGCTCAGCCATCATCAAAAACTCTTCGAACTGCAGGCTTTACAGGCGATTGGTTACCGTGAATTTGAACCTTTTTTTAACCATGAGATTAGTGCGGAAGAGCGCGATGAACTCATAAAACGTAACACACGTCGTTTTGCTAAAAGACAGATTACGTGGTTCAAACACCAAACTCCGAGTCAATGGATTGATATTCAATCAGAGAATGCTTTCGAAAAAGTATCGCAAAGGGTTGCACAATTCATACAAGGACCTACGGAATCGTAGGTCTTTTAATTTCCCAGGAAATAGTACGTGTGAAGTATCTTTCATTAATCGATGCGTAAAACTATTGAAAGCACAATGTCACTGTGTTAATATATTGATACAGTGGAAGGAAGTTAGTTTATGCTTAAACTGAAGAATATTACAAAGAATTATGGACAAGTTCAAGCACTCAAAGATGTTAGCCTTACATTTAGAGATACTGAATTTGTATCTATCCTGGGACAATCAGGAAGCGGAAAAACAACATTATTAAATATTGTAGGTGGGTTGGATCGTTATACATACGGTGATCTAATTATCGATGGGCAGTCCACAGAAACCTATACAGATAAACAATGGGATGCGTACCGAAATAGCTCTGTCGGCTTCGTCTTCCAATCCTATAATTTAATCCCCCACTTGACAGTACTACAGAATGTCGAGCTATCTATGAAGTTATCGGGCATTGGAAAACAGGAAGCGCACAAGCGCGCGGAAGAAGCACTGATTAAAGTTGGTTTACATGACCAAATCAACAAAAAACCGAATCAAATGTCAGGTGGACAAATGCAACGTGTTGCGATTGCACGGGCATTGGTGAATGATCCAGATATTATCTTAGCGGATGAACCAACTGGAGCACTTGATAGTAAAACAAGTGTGGTGGTCATGGACCTTCTCAAAGAAATATCAAAAGAAAAGTTAGTTATTATGGTAACGCACAATGCGGAACTTGCGCATACCTATAGTTCACGAATCGTTGAATTTCTCGATGGAGAAATGGTTTCTGATAGCAATCCTGTAAGTAATGATATTGAAGAAGAAAGCAATCATAAACAAGTTATGACAGCAATGCCTTATCGTACAGCATTAACATTGAGCGGACGAAATCTATGGGCTAAAAAGGGTCGTACCATTCTAACAAGCATTGCTGGAAGTATCGGAATCATTGGAATTGCCTTGGTATTAGCACTTTCAACGGGATTGTCGAATACGATTAAAACGATGCAAGAAGAAACACTGGCATCATCGCCAATCACAATCGAACAAACGGCGATGGATTATGGCATGGCGATGAATCCAAACATTTCGAACCCTGGTGAATCGTATCCAGATTCTACATCAATCAATGTCTATGACCCAATGGAAGGTTACGAAGCGAAGAAGAATGTCATCACTGCAGACTACATTGAGTATGTACGAAAACTTGATCCAAACCTCTATATTTCCATTCAAGAGTCAACAGGTGTTTCCATGAATTGGATTACACAAAAAGGATCAAACTATGAATTAGTTCAAACGGGCCAAGATGGTGTTGGGGAACTTCTAAACAACGATGATTTTAATAATCGCCAATACGATGTGATTGCTGGGAAGATGCCTACCAATCAAAATGAAATTGTAGTTGTCGTCGATGAATACAACCGAATCCCTAAACAATCGCAACGTATTTTAGGGCTTGAAGGGGAATCGTTTGATGCAACTTCCATTGTTGGTAAAGAATACAAACTTATTGAACATAATGATTTCTATCAAGAAACGGCTATGGGCATTTTCCCACCGGCAAATACATCACAATACGAAACACTCTTTAACAGTGATACTGCAACAACACTAACAGTATCAGGAGTTTTACGTAAGAGTGAAGCATCGTCAGTTTCAATGTATAATCCAGGACTTTACTACACTGAGGCACTTTCTAAAGATTTCGCAACACGTGCACGTCAATCGAATGTTGTGGCAAAACAATTAGAGGTTAAAGATCTTTACTCGGTTGTGTCTGGACAACCCATTGCGAATGCAAATCCATTCATGGACTCAGAACAAGTTTACAATGAAGTTCTAGCATCATTGGGTGGTTCAGATGTAGCAACGAAACTCGCAATTATTCCCAAAGATTTTGAAACGAAGTCACAAATTCGCGATTATCTTGATGCATACAATCAAGGTCGCGAAAAACCTGATCAAATTACGTATACAGATATGTCAGAAATTATGACAAATATTATGGATACAATGGTTAATACGATTTCTTACGTATTAATTGGTTTCTCATCAATTTCATTAGTTGTATCATCATTCATGATCGGTATTATTACTTATGTATCGGTTATCGAACGGACAAAAGAAATTGGCGTCCTCCGTAGTTTAGGAGCTCGTAAGAAAGATATCTCACGTGTCTTTAATGCGGAAACATTCCTCATTGGACTTGTATCCGGTACGTTCGGAATCGTAGTAACATACTTACTCCAGTTCCCAATTAATGCAGTCGTTTATGACTTAACGGGAGCACAAAATATCGCCAACCTAAGTATTAACCACGCATTAATTCTGATTGCAATAAGTATTACATTGACCTTTATTGCAGGATTCATTCCTTCAAAAATGGCAGCTAAAAAAGATCCAGTTGTCGCACTTCGTAGCGAATAATTGTGATTGTGATAAAACCTTGAGTTTCATAGCAAATTCAAGGTTTTTTAATGACTTAGATATCAAGCATTAACGTTGAATAACAGTTGATCTAAAACGGTGTCCGACAAGGATAAGTATACACAGATTTGAAAGTATACTTTAAGGTAACCTGATAAGTGCGATCACCAGAAATAAGGATTTAGAGTCGAAATAAATTGCTAAAATAGAAACCCTCAAGCTTCAACAGAGCTAGAGGGTTTTTTGTGTGCATTCAAAAAGAGAACACTAATTCGTATCGAAATTCCTATAATCTATGACTGTTAGATATCGCCATAAAAACCTAAACTAAAAGAAAAGGAGTCAAGTATGTTAGAAGACAAAATAAAAATACTATATCCTCATTATCGGGAAGTACTCGATGTTGCCATCGACCCGACAGTAACAGGATATATCATTAATGGTAACACGATACGCGGATCATCTGACGTGATGGCTTTTTATGGCGCACTGGATCGTATTCAAGGCGTTGAAGCAATTCACCAAAAACCGTGGATTCAAGAACGTGGCGTTCATATTGATCTGGGACGTAAATATTTCTCGAAAACGTGGTTTTTTGATTTGATTGAAGTCATGGCCAAACAAAAACTGAATACCTTGCAAATTCATATATCAGAAAATGAAGGTTTTCGTCTTGCGTTGGATGGTTATGAATCATTATGTTCACCAGAGCATTTAACCACATTTGAGATGCGAGATATCATTCGCTATGCTAATTTCTTTTATATTAAAGTAATTCCGTCCTTTGATACACCTGGACATTTAAAATACATCCTTAAAGATTATCCACAGTACCAATTAAAGGGAAACGAGACAGCTTTAGATATTACGAATCCTAAAGCACGTCGATTCATCAAGGGGATGTTAGGGAGTGTTATGGAGTGTTTCTATACATCCCAAATTATTCATATCGGTGGTGATGAGTTTATTCCATTTGAAAATTATGGGGATTATCCGCAGCTTGAAGCCTATGCAAAAGCTCACATTAGTCCTGATGCGACGGGTGTTGATACCTATATTGATTACATCAACGATATTGCAAACTACGTCTACGAATATAAAAAAGAAGTTCGTGTTTGGAATGATGGTTTGTATCGAACGAATCAGAAACCCATTGTTAAGCTGGATAAACATGTTCAAGTCACATATTGGACGAGTTGGAATCAATACATGGCACCGGTAGAAACGTTTATCAAACATAAGCATAAAGTACTTAATTTTATGGACCAATATCTCTATTTTGTATTGGGTGAAAAAGCAGGATATACGTATCCAACGGTAGATAAAATACAGGCTTCTTTTGAGCCACATGTATTTCCATTACGCCATG
This sequence comes from Erysipelothrix sp. HDW6B, assembly GCF_011301115.1. Lineage (NCBI taxonomy): Bacteria > Bacillati > Bacillota > Erysipelotrichia > Erysipelotrichales > Erysipelotrichaceae > Erysipelothrix > Erysipelothrix sp. HDW6B. The sequence goes on from NZ_CP049860.1 coordinate 168,648, forward strand.
AACTTGCTTCTGAGCAGCGTGATCAAGTCATGCTAGACACGTCAGAGCAATACTTAGGAAGCTTCTTTGCGGTCTGGTGTGATGACCCTAATGCACTGTCGCAGACAGCTGTATTAGCCATGATTACACCATTAATTGAAGCGTTTGGAGGTAAATTATGGAGCGACTAAATATATGTATTCTACGTGTAAAATCTATAGTTTGTGCTTTTTTACATATATTTTGTCCCTATATTAAACAAAATGTAAGCGGTACAATTAGGGTGTCACAAGGCAAACTGTATAACAACTGGGGTGATAGATGATGAAACAGTTTATAAAAGACATGCGCAAGAATTGGGTCTTGCTACTAATGGCATTACCTGGTGCGCTTTGGATGATTTTCTTCTTCTACATTCCGGTATTCGGAAACGTAGTCGCATTCAAAGACTTCCGATTCTCCAGCGATGGTGGATTCTTACGAAGTCTTTACGAAAGTGAATGGGTAGGACTTAAGAACTTTGAGTTCCTATTTAGTTCCGATAATGCATGGATCATAACCCGTAATACCGTACTCTACAACCTGGGATTCATAGTGATTGGTACAGCCTGTGCTGTTGCCCTCGCTATAGTCATGAGTATGTTACGGAATAAACGCCGCGTGAAAACGTACCAAACGGCAATGATGTTCCCATATTTTATCTCATGGATCATAATTTCATCCTTCGTATATTCCTTCCTTAGCCCTGACAAGGGTATTGTAAACCGCGTGATGGTAAATATGGGATCGTCGCCAATTAATTGGTATACAGATCCAACCTACTGGCCGTTTATTATTATCTTTATTGGGATTTGGAAGAACCTTGGTTATCAAAGTGTTATCTACTTTGCATCAATCATGGGAATTGATCCAACATATTATGAAGCAGCTAAAATTGACGGTGCTAACCGTTGGCAACAAATTCGACATGTTACAATTCCACAAATTGTCCCATTAATTAGTATCTTGATGATTCTCGCAGTTGGTAATATCATGCGAGCAGACTTCGGTCTCTTCTATAACGTACCTCGAAATTCAGGACCATTAACACCAGTAACACAAGTTCTCGATACATTCGTCTATAAAGGATTAGCTGCATCGGGTGACTTAGGAATGTCGTCCGCGGCGGGACTTTATCAATCTGTCGTCGGTTTGGTGATCTTGGTAGGAGCGAACGCAATTGTTCGAAAACTCGACCCTGATTCAAGCTTATTCTAGGAGGACATTATGGATAAAAAAACTAAGAAACGAATTGCAAGTGTAGAAGTTCGAAGTTTTGGTAGAAAAACAGACCTATTCTTCTCAATCTTCCTTGGAATCATTGCATTATCGTGTTTATTCCCGTTCTTCTTTATTATCGCAGTATCCTTTACCAGTGAGTCAGCATTAGCGATTCAAGGGTATCGATTGATACCTGGAGAATTTAGTTTAGATGGATATAAATACTTGTACGAATTCAAAGGACAACTTCTATCGTCATTAGGTGTTACCGTATTTATTACTGTAGTAGGTACAATTATCAATACAACATTTACCTCTACATATGCATACGCAATTTCAAGACAAAACTTTAAATATCGAAAATTCTTTACGAAATTTGCATTACTTACGATGTTATTCTCGGCAGGGATGATTCCAAACTACTTGGTTGTTACCAAGATGCTGGGACTTCGTAACTCGATTTGGGCCTTAATTTTGCCAATGGCACTGAGCCCATTCAACATTATGGTTATGCGTACTTTCTTTAAAAAGACAGTACCAGATGCCATTATTGAATCAGCCCGTATTGACGGTGCAAGTGAACTTCGAATCTTTGTACAGATTGTTGTGCCACTTGCAGTTCCAGGAATTGCGACAATCAGCTTATTTGCCGCATTAGGATTCTGGAATGACTGGTTTAACGCACTCTTGTATATCACTTCTGATAACTTATACCCACTTCAATATCTGTTGATGCAGATCCAATCAAACTTGGATTACATCGCGAAGAATGTTGGAAACGCGGGAATCAGTGCTGGGATGTCAATCCCACGTGAAGCTACACGAATGGCAATGGTCGTAATTTCGACATTACCAATTGCACTTACATATCCGTTCTTCCAAAAATACTTCGTCTCAGGATTGACTATCGGTGGCGTTAAGGAATAAGAGGATATAAAATATTGCCTATTTATGAAGTTTTAGAGGAAGAGGAGGACTATCATGAAAAAAGGCGCATTAAAATTTGCAGTAGTAGCATTAGCATTCTTGTTAGTGTTGACAGGCTGTGGTTCAAAGAAAGGTGCTGAAGGAACAGGTTCAGGAGAAACTGTAACTTTACAAGTTTACCAAATTGGGGACGCACCAAAAAACATTAAAGAGTTAACAGACAAAATTAACACAATTTCAGAGAAAGAAATCGGCGTTAAAGTTAACTTCACATATATTGGTTGGGGAGACTATGACCAAAAAATGTCTGTAATGGTTACAGCAGGTGATGAATTTGATATCGCATTTGCTCAAAACTATACAGTTAATGCTCAAAAAGGAGCATATGCTGACTTAACAGATCTTGCAAAAACACATGCAAAAGAATTCTTTGATTCAGTAGACCCAATTTACTACGACGGTAACGTTGTTAACGGAAAACTATACGGTTTCCCAGTAAACGGTAACGTATTTGCGGCTCAAATGTTATCATTCAACGGAGAGCTTTTAGACAAATATAACTTAGATATCTCAAATGTTAAAACATATGCAGATGCTGAGCCAATGTTACAAACAATTAAAGACAACGAACAACAAACTGTACCATTCGCAATTGGTAAAACATTCAAAGCTAACTTAGGTAACTTTGACTACATCTTAGGTGATGCACTACCATTCGCAGTAAACATCGATGGTGATCAAACACAAATTATCAACCCATTCGAAACAGAAGTTGGTATGCAACGTCTTCGTGAATTACACGATCTATACAACAAAGGATTAATTCCTACTGATGCAGCAACAAACGATACATCATACGACTTGAACAACAACACATGGTTCATGCGTCAAGAAACTCAAGGTGCTGCTGACTACGGTGATAACTTATTAACACAAGTTGCTGGTAAGAAAATCGTATCACGTCCATTAAACAATAACTTAAAATCAACAGCTCAAGCTCAAATGGCTAACTTCGTTGTTGCTCAAAACTCAAAAAATAAAGAAGCAGCAGTTAAATGGTTAAACCTCTTGAACACAAATGCTGAAATGATGAATACATTAGTATACGGTATTGAAGGCGAATCATGGGAAAAAGTAGGGGATAAACACCTCAAATTCTTAGATGGATATAAAGAAGGTTTCCACATGGCAGCATGGAATACAGGAAACTCAGAATTATTACTTCAACCAGAAAATGTAACAACAGAAATGATTGAAAAACGTGAAGCAGATACTAAAGCAGCTACAGTTTCACCAATCTTAGGATTCAACTTTGTTACAGATTCAGTTAAGACAGAAATCAGTAACGTTACAAACGTTGTTGATGAATACTATGCAGTATTACACACAGGTACAGTTAACCCTGATGAAGTCGTTCCAACATTCATTGCTAAATTAAAAGAAGCAGGATACGAAACGATTCAAAAAGAAATGCAAAAACAATTTGACGAATTTAGCAAAAAAGCTTAATGATCAAATGAAGGAGGGGGCATTGACCCTCTCCTTTTTCTTCGTAAAGCGCTATCATCAAAAATAGTATATAATTATAGAAGTAAGGAAGATGATGATTATGGGAACCTATGTAAGTGATTTTTTTGACCGAATATATGTATTGATCAAATTATCGTTAATGTTTTGGATTATGACGATGATGGGTGGAGTCGTTCTAGGCATTGGTCCTGCGTTCTCAAGTGTTATTCAGTTGTACACCGATCATGAATGGACGCATCGTGATATGCGTTGGAAGCAGATTGGTACACTCTTTGTAAGTAATTTTAAAAGAGGAAATATGATATTCTATACATATTTTTTGATTATCGCAGTTTTGGCATACAATATGTACCTTGCAGTACAAATTAGAGGTATCGCAATTTTATTCGTTCAATTCTTGATTGCTGCCGCATTTGTACTAACAGTCTGTGCATATTTATATGCGGTCTTAATTGATAATAATTTTGAAATTTCATATAAAAACTTATTGAAGCTAAGTGCAATCGCAGTCATGGGGAACTTCTTTAGTGTCTTAAAATTATTGCTAGCAATGATTGTGGTAGGGTTTATTACGTCGAAATATATGGGTCTTTTACCATTCTTAACAATCGGTATGATTACAGTATTAGTGTCCCGAATTGGGAAGCCAATGATTGTAACCATTGATGAGCACATCGGATAGTTATGCAAAAGAAAAGCCTAATGAAACGTTTGATTCATACCTATGCCGCGATACTGATTGTCGTTATACTCATCTTTTCGTTGATGGTGAGTTATGCAACAACACAATCCGATCGAACGGCAGTACAGAATCAAGTGGATCAAATAACGAAAAAAGTATCAGCAGTAACAGGGGGATATCAAACAGATTTACGACGTATGATCAATGATCTCTTTCCCGATCAGGCGCGTCTTGATAGTATGCGTGATTACTTTTATATGGATTTTAGTAAGTATTATACGCAACAGTTGGGACGTCCACAGTTCCAACTTTTTCCGCGTGATGTCGAAAAACTCTACGAACGCTACGATGCGATTGAAGGGTTTGTAATTTCGCTTGAGGCAACCAATGATATATATCATTCAAGCCGAGAGAACAAAATGGGGAGTAAACCAGAGCAATTACCTGATATCTCTGATTACATGGTCTTTTCCAGACCGATTATTAATTATGATGCATACCTACCGCTCGGAAATATCTATCTATACATTGATTACTCGGTATTTGATACGATTGTGCAACAGGAGCAACGCTTTGTAGAACCTATTGTATTCCTACTTTCGAGTACGGGAAATATTCAATATCAATACAATATGGGGAATGGTGATGTCTTACAAGAACACATCAAGACGCAGTATGAAACCCGTTCACCCTTAGATTCAGCGATATTTGAACAGTATGTCTATAATCGTGTTGAGTTATCAGATGGTTCGGTACTCATTGTAGCTGCTGATAAGCACGATATCTTTATGAAGTCATTCTCTACATATGCGTTGATTACTGCGGGAGGGACGTTCTTAATTGTGATTCTACTGTTTGTCTTGTTCAGGACATTTGGACGTTATGATACACAAGTGAACGATGTGTTGGGAACCATGGAACGCGTGCGTCGTGGTAATGTTTCGGATCGTATTGAAATTCAAAATAAAGAGGATGAGCTTCTTACGATTTCCCAGGCAATTAATGAGACGTTGGACAGTATGAATCGATATGTTAAACAAATTTATCAGATGGAGATTCGCCAACAGGATATTAATATGCGTGCCTTACAATCACAAATCAATCCTCATTTCTTATACAATACATTAGAATTTATTCGTATGTATGCTGTCTCAGAAGGTGTTAATGAGTTAGCGGATATTGTCTACACATTCTCTACATTGCTTCGCAACAACATTTCGTTAGAGAAGACAACGACGTTAGCGAAAGAACTGGAATTTGTTGAAAAGTACGTCTATCTTCATCAAATGCGATATCCCAATAAGATTGCTTATAAATTTGATGTTGCAGAAAATTTTGAAATGATTAGTATTCCTAAATTTACGCTGCAACCTTTGATTGAAAACTATTTTGTACACGGTGTAAACTATCGTCGTGTTGATAACGCCATTAAAGTTGCAGTTTACAAAGACAATAAACGAATTCATATTAAAGTATCGGATAATGGTCGAGGGGTCACGGATGAAGTCTTAGCGACAATTCGTCGACGCTTGCAAGAATCGGAATTTGATTTGGATAATGACAAGTCAGTAGGGCTTGTGAATGTTCATGAACGATTGAAAGTATTCTACAAAGACAATGACTACCGTATGGAAGTCGCACATAGTGATAATGGAGGATTTGAGGTTTTAATTAGTTTTATAGAGGAGGAATCGGATGTATAAAGTAATCTTAATTGATGATGAGTATATGATTTTACAGGGGTTACAAAAGCTAATTCAATGGGAGCAACTTGGTATTGAATTAGTAGGAACCTTTGATGATGGCATCGATGCTTTGGATTATGTTCGCGAAAATCCTGTAGATATTGTTATTACGGATGTGAGTATGCCCGTAATGACGGGTATTGAGTTTGTCGCACAATCGCAGGAGGAAGACATCAACTTCAACTTTATTATTTTGTCAGGGTATCAAGAGTTTGAGTATGTCAAAGAGGGGATTCGCCTTGGTGCTGAAAATTTCATCCTTAAACCAATTGATACGGTTGAGTTGAATGGATCGATTCGTAAAATAGTTCAAAAACTCGATGAAGAAAAGTATCACGAGCAAGGCGATGAAATTCTCTTTAGGAATACAATTATTCGTTGGTTAACGGGGGAGATTGATTCCGTTGATTTACGTCGTATCTTAAAACAATTAGGACATCGTCTAGAATTAACAGATTTGTATTCGGTGATTGCGATTGGTGGCGTAACTGAAGCCCGTAAAGCAGTTTGGAATCACTTCATGAAAGAGATGATGATTCCATACTATGCTTATATGGGGGAGGAACTGTACATTGTTGTTGAGGGATCTAACCTACGTTTTGATCAGGTTCGTAAGGGAATCATTCATCTCATTATAAAAGAAGATGAAAAGATTGCGATTGGCGATTTGTTTGTAAAGTTTGATCAAATTCATCGTAGTTATGACCACGCCTCAGCACTTTTGGAAATTGTTGAGTTTTATGACGATGATTCGTACTTGCGTGATCAAAGTATTAAAGATAGTACGAGCATCGAAATGAATGCCAAGATATCGTTTGAGAAATTTCATCAGTCACTTGCTTTAGGCGATGGTGCAGGAATTCGTGAAGAGATGAAGGGTCTTATCGATGAGGCGATTGCAACCAATCCGCAACCAGAGTATATACGCTATATTGCGTTTATTGTTTTTTCAGACATTTACCGTCATTATAATCGCATGTCCTCAGAGCATTACTATTCAAATCTTAAATTGCTACATGGCGCAAATTCAATCGGTGAAATTTTAGATGTCCTTGAGTCATCAATTGAAGTTAATCATGCGCAAACTGATGTCAAACAATACAATGTAAACGTGCAAAAAGCTCTGCAAATGATTCATCAAAATTACACTGATGATTTAACAATCGGAACAATCGCAGACTCATTGCATTTAAATGCGATGTATCTCGGACAAATTTTTAAAAAGGAAACGGGACTTAGCTTCTCACAATATTTAAATCAACATCGTATTAAGAAAGCACAGAATCTCTTGATGCAATCAAGTCACAATGTCAATGAAATAGCGGAACTTGTTGGATATACAAGCTCTGGATATTTCTACAAAAACTTTAAGAAGGAATGCGGAATCTCTCCTCGAGAGTTCCGTGAACGGTGGCACAAAAACGGCGACGTCCTTCACTTAGACTAACAAAAAGGAAGAACAATCATTGTTCTTCCTTTTTTGGTTTATTTTGACATTGAGTACGGAAGTTCATCATCCGTGTATTGATGTTGACGAGGAACAATTCCTAACTCGAAATCAAGCCGCGTACCTTGGATAAGGTCACTGTGTTTGAGATAGAGTGGTGTATACTCAGTACCATCTTTCATCATCTTGGAAACGAAATTATGATGACGCGTGTTATTTTCAGTATTGATTTGTAATGTTTCACCATTCGGTAGATTTACTGTAACAGTATCAAAGAAAGGAATACCTACGACATATTCTTGTGTTCCGGGACTAACTGGATAGAATCCCATAGCGTTGAAGACATACCACGCGGACATACTGCCATTGTCTTCGTCGCCGGGGTAACCTGTGAATGTAGGCTTGAATGTTTCGCGCATGAGGCTTCGTAAAAGTACTTGTGTTGAAGCCGGTTCGCCACCATACGTGAACAGATAAGGAATATGGAAACTTGGTTGGTTTGAGATTGCCATTTGGCCAAAATCAATCGCAGCAACTTCGCTCATTTCGTGAATTTCAAAGCCATAACTTCCTGATGTGAAGTACGGTTTTTGGTTCACAAGATGGGTAATTTTATCAAGATATGCTTGTTTTGAATCATATAACTTAATTAGACCGGCAAAGTCGTGATAGACAGCCCAAGAGTTTTGCCAAGAGGAACCTTCGGTATACGCATGTCCCCATTCTATATCGCTAAATGAATCACTGAAGTTGCCTTCTGTATCTTTCGCGCGCATCAATCCTGAGTTTGAATCAAAGAGCTGTGCATAATTTTTTGAACTATCCATGAATGTTTGGTAATCATCGGTACGTCCAAGCATTTTTGCTACTTGTGCGATACAAAAGTCACTGTAACTGTTGTCTAACGATTGGTTGACACTTTCATGGTAGGATGATGGAACGTAACCATATTTCCAATAATCATTAACAGCACGACGGCCATACTGTGGATTCTCAGACTCGACTGTTGCAGATTGCTTCATTGCCTCATACAATGGCTCAATGTTATCGTGAGCGAGACCTTTTGTGAGCGCATCACTGATAACTGCATCGACAAGAGTGCCAGGCATGAGTCCACGTTCATCGGGTGAAAGCCATTTGGGAAGGTATCCGGCTTCACGGAAACTGTTGAGGAAACCTTCAAGCATCAGCTCATAGTGTTCAGGTTCAATAAGAGAAAAGAGTGGGAAAAGTGATTTATAAGTATCCCAGAATCCGTTATTGGTAAATAAAACTCCAGGTGCACTCGATTGCGTAATTGTATTGTAGTGGATAGGTTCGTTATTAGCATCCAATTCATAGAATGTTTGAGGGAAAAGGAAACAACGATAAAGTGCCGCATAAAACATTTTGACGGCTTCTTGGTCAGTGTGAGTTACTTCAACTTTGGAAAGTTTTTGTTCCCATGCATCTTTCGCATTTGTTAGCATGCTTTCAAAGGTTGATGGTAAGCGCGATGCATTGATTCTTGCTTGTTGCGAATTGATAAAAGAGGTCGCAACGGTAATGGTTGGATGTGATGAAGTTGTACGAATAATGATAATGTCAGTACCATCTTCAAAAGTACTTGCTTCAGCAGTAAATGGAACATCTAACGTCATGTGCACATACATTGTGAAGTTTGGGTCTTCTGATCCCGAAGCATTCACGACAGCATATGAAATGGTGTCTGCGTCAATACGTATATCATGGATGCCTTTGATTGCTGATATCACGAAGCCGACTGCTTCAGAACGTAAACTCGTGTTCTTAAGTTTCATTCCGTAAGTTGATGCAGTAAGTTCTGATTCAAGGGCATAGCGTTGGCTCGTAAGTTTGAGATATCCTGGATTGTATACAGCTTCTTCAATACGATAACTGCTTTGAAGGTGAAATACACTTCGGATAAGTGGATCAGTTGTAAAAGGAGTGATTAAAAAACTACTGAAGTCACCCATCCAAGGACTCGGTTGGTGAGTACAGCGAAAACCTGCAAATAATGGTTTGCTTGGATTAAACCACCATGACCCTTCATCATTTTGAGGTGCAAAGTAGTTCATGCCAAAGGGAACTCCGGTGAAAGGGAGGGTGTTACCGTTTGAATAACCGGGATAGTTTTGTGTCCCGACGCGTGTATCAATTGTATCGTGTGTCATAAAGTCTCCTAATTGTGCGTAGATTCGCGTTTGATGAGTGAAACATCAATAATCAGTCGTTCTTGTGGTGTGTTTGGATCTTGGATAATTTTAAGTAAGTGTTGCATTGCACGCATCCCAATTTGCTTAAAGTTCTGTTCAAGGGTTGTAAGTGGCGGATTGACGAATTGTGAAGCCTGGGTATTGTCGAAACCAACAATCTTGAAATCTTGTGGAATCGAATAATTCAAATGTGTTAAGGCATTCATAATAGAAATTGCGAGAATATCGTTTTCACACACAATACCATTGATCTCTGATGCAATCAGATCGTGGATCAAATCTTTAAAGTCATCTGCATGCTTCGTTAAGTTACAATAGATCGGTTTGGCATTATGATTCAATCCCGAATCACTTAGAGCCTTAAGATATCCGAAATAGCGCTCGCGAACTGATGAAACATCTTCGATGCGTGTGGTACTTATGTAAGCAATATTTTTTAATTCTTGATCAATCAGGTGTTGTGTTGCAAGATATCCCCCTTGAAAGTTGTTGGAAATAATACTTGAAAAGGGAACACCGGATACTTCTTTATCTAAGATTACGGTTGGAACATTGAGCAAATAGAGAGGGTAAGCATATTCTAAAATATCATTGTTATTGAATGGATAGAAGATAATACCAGCATAATTTGTCGCAATATCTTGAAGTTGTTCGGCTGAAATTTTGCTGTTTTGCTGAACTTGCAGACGATAGGGTGTATCTTGAAGTGCTTGAAGAATGCCTTGCGTATAATTCCCGAAACTGTAAGTATCGGGGAAAGGCATAATAAATAGAATATCGGTTAAATCACGCGTAGACGTGATTTTTTCTATTGGACTTACAAAACTTCCAAGACCACGTTTGCGGTAAATAAGGCCTTCTTGCTCAAGGTCGTTTAAAACACGTTTTGATGTAATACGACTGACATTGAATGTGGCAGCAATATCATTCTCACTTGGTAACTGGTCGTGAGCGTGGTATTTGCCATGGTAAATGTCGTTTTTTATGTGCTCTTTAATTGTTTGGTATAGAGGTTTGGTCATAATGCCTCCTGGTTGGTATATCATCTACATTTTACTTGTTATATCAAGAAAAATCAATCCAATAATTCGTACACAAAGACCTATAGTTTGTCCATTAAAAACCTATTGTATAAAGAATAAAATTGAAGTGTAACTGGTAACTATATCTTGGTATATCAACTTTAGGAGGAACTATGACAGTCTATAAAGAAATGCCAAAATCCGTACGTGATTTTATGAATGAAATTGCTGAACTTTGTGGTGAAGAACACAAAGGGTGGTCAGAAATATTTGAAAACGTGTATTCAAATACACTGCTTACAACAATCAAACGTATCAGTGAAGACGATACATATGTACTGACAGGAGATATTCCGGCAATGTGGCTTCGTGATTCAACAGCCCAAGTACGTCCATATCTTCCCATTGCTGAACGTGATGCAGATATTCAAGCCATGATTCGTGGTGTTATCTCGCGTCAATTTGACATGATTCTACATGATCCTTATGCCAATGCATTTAACGAAGATGCGAATGGTGCAGGTCATCAAACTGATGATACAACCATGACCCCTCTTATTTGGGAACGCAAATATGAAATCGATTCATTGTGCTACCCAATTCAACTTTCTTATCTTTACTATCAACATACACAAGATGCAACAATCTTTGACGATCGCTTCAAACAAGTCGCACAAACAGTCATTGATTTATGGGTAGTCGAGCAAGACCATACGCAATCCCCATACAACTTTGAACGTCCAACAGACCGAAAAGAAGACACATTAACCAATGGTGGTCGTGGTGGTGAAGTTGCCCGCACGGGTATGACTTGGTCAGGATTTAGACCAAGTGATGATGCGTGTGAATACAACTACTTAGTACCATCAAATATGTTTGCGGTTGTTGTTCTAGAATATATGGAAACGATCTTTACGACCATAAATGTTGATGCAAACTTAGCAAATCAAGCACAACAACTCAAACTTGAAATTAAGAAAGGTATCGAAGACTTTGCCGTATTCTCAAATGGTGAAAAAGATATCTATGCCTATGAAGTTGACGGCTTAGGTAATGCCCTATTAATTGATGATCCAAACGTACCAAGCCTTCTTGCAGCTCCTTACTTGGGATTCTGTGATGTCGATGATGTTCTGTATCAAAATACGCGTGATCACATATTAAGTCCTAAAAATAAATATTTCTATGAAGGACAATTTGCACGTGGATGTGGAAGTTCACATACCCCAGAAGGTTACATTTGGCCAATCGCATTATCAATCGAAGGCTTAACAACCAATGATAAAGATGCAAAAGCAGCAATCCTAAACACACTAGTAGCCACCGATGGTGGAACAAAAATGATGCACGAAAGTTTCGATGTCAATAATCCTACCAACTTCACTCGTGAGTGGTTCTCATGGGCAAACATGATGTTCTGTGAACTTGTCATGGATTTCTTCGATATAAAGGTTAAACGATAATATGAAAAAAACAGTACATATCATTTCACATAGCCACTGGGATCGTGAGTGGTACATGCCATATGAGCAACATCATATGCGCTTAATCGAACTCTTCGATGACTTATTCGACGTTTTTGAAAATGATCCAGGATATAAAAGCTATCACCTCGATGGACAAACAATATCATTGGATGACTATCTTGAAGTGCGTCCAGAAAACCGTGAAAAACTAGAAAAACTTGTTCGTGACAAAAAACTCTTCATTGGACCATTCTATATTCTACAAGATGATTTCTTGATTAGTGCTGAGGCAAATGCACGAAACATGCTTGTTGGTCTCGATGAGAGCTATAAATGGGGTGAACCCGTAAAACTTGGTTATTTCCCAGATACATTTGGAAACATGGGACAAGCACCACAAATGATGAAACAAGGAAATATGGATGCAGTTGCATATGGCCGCGGGGTCAAAACGACAGGATTCAATAACGTTGTTGTCGATGAAGATTACACATCAAAATACTCTGAAATTAACTGGGAAGGCGCTGATGGTACTGAAATCTTCAGTATCTTATTTGCCAACTGGTATAGCAATGGTAATGAAATCCCAGCTGAACGAGAAGCGGCAATTTCGTTTTGGGATAAGAAACTTGCTGATGCAGAACGTTATGCATCAACACCACACCTTCTCATGATGAATGGTGTTGACCATCAACCAATTCAAAAGGACGTGGCAAAAGCCATCGCTCTTGCCAATGAACTGTATCCAGACTACGAATTCATTCATAGTAACTTTCCGGATTATATCGAAGCTGTCAAAGCGACACTTCCTGAAGATATCGGGACCGTTAAAGGTGAATTAACAAGTCAAGAAACAGATGGTTGGTATACGTTAGCGAATACATCATCATCACGAATTTACTTAAAACAAGAAAACGTTGCGGTTCAAAATCTTCTAGAACGTATAACCGAACCTTTAGCTACAATTGCGACCGATGTAACAGGTCACTATCCACATGAAATGTTGCGTTATGCTTGGAAAAAGCTAATGCAAAACCATCCTCATGATTCAATTTGCGGATGTGGTGTTGATAGTATTCACCGTGGCATGATGACTCGTTTTGAAGATGCAAAACAAGTTGGTAATTTTGTGCGTGACGAAGCACTTCGCCATATTGAAACTGCTTTAAATACAGACGTTTTCCCGGAAGCATCACGTCCCTTTGTTGTTTTCAATACAGAAGGTCAAGAAAAGTCCGGTTTAGTCGAAGTTGAAGTAGAGTGGGAACGAATCCCATTTAATGATCGTAAACCGCAGGAAAACTACTATGAACTTGTCGAAAAAGGGACGCCAGATGTCCTCGTAATCAATGAAAGTGGGAAATCGGTACCTTTTGAAATCGTAAGTTCAGATGTGAAGTACAACTACGATTTACCAAAGGATGCTTTCCGTAAACCTCATTTTGCACGCTACATCACCGTACGTCTAAATATGACAATGATGCCGTCTTTCTCATGGGAGACATTTGCACTAGTTGAAGGAAAACCTGAACCACTCACATCATCATTCGAAGGATTGGAAAACGCATCATTACGCGTATCCATCTCGAATACTGGACAAATCGATATTGAAGATAAAGTACACGGTCATACTTATGAAGATGTTCTTTATTTTGATGATGCTGGTGATATCGGCAATGAGTATATCTTTAAGCAGTCGCATGACGGAACATTCATCACTTCTAAAGGACTGGATGCAACAGTAACGGTACTTGATGATACTGCTTTAGTGAAACGCGTGAAGATGACCCAAACGATGATGATTCCTGAAGCGGCTGAGGATCTGCTCAAAATTGAACAAGAATCAGTGACGGAAATGCGTGAGCGCTTATCAAAACGCTCAACAAAACTTATCCCATTGACACTCGAAACAATGATGACACTTGAGGCAGACAGCCCAATTTTAAAATTTGAGACACGCTTTAATAATCAAGCGAAGGATCATCGTGTGCGCGCAATTTTCAACAGTTCAATGTCGGTACCAACACATGAATCTGAAAGTATTTATGAAGTTGTAACACGTCCCAATGCAGTCTCAAAATCATGGCAAAATCCAACAAACCCACAACACCAACAAGCTTTCTCCGCCATTACAACAGACGAAAAAGGAATGATTGTTGGAAATACAGGATTGCATGAATATGAGGTATTGGATAATCAGTATCTTGCAGTCACAATTCACCGCGGTACTGGCGAAATGGGCGATTGGGGATATTTCCCAACACCGGAAGCACAAGTTCTTGGTGAAACAACGGTGTCTTATGCTGTAAGTTTCCATGGTCGTGATGACAAACATGATTACTACCGTGCGATGAAAGGAATTCAGGTTCCATTCATCACTACACAGGCTGCTGTTCATTCAGGAACATTTGCAAGTAAACATCAATACCTTGTTGTCGATGCACCAGACGCATATGTAACATCACTCAAACGTAAAGAACACGAAACTGATATCATGGTTCGCCTGTTCAACTTGAGTAATGACGATGCTACAACAATTCATGTTGATTTTGAAGGCAAACAACTTTATGATTCCAGTCTCATTGAAATCGTCACAGACAAACCATACGATACAACGCTCAAAGCCGCTGAGATTCGTACAATTCGTATTCCAGATGTCAAATAAAATGAAATTTCCAAAGGACTTTCTGTGGGGTGCAGCGGCTTCTGCACCTCAAACAGAAGGGTCTAACCTAAGTGGTGGGAAGTCATTAAATACATGGGATAAATGGTTTGAATTGAGCCCTGAGCGGTTTGATCAAAACGTGGGTCCGCAAACAACTTCAGACGTCTACAAACTTTACAAAAAAGATGTCCAGCGCATGCGCGATATGAATCTAAACTCGTATCGAACATCGATTTCGTGGACCCGATTATTGCCGGATGGCAAAACACTGAATCAAGAAGCAGTCACATACTATCGTGATTACTTCCAAACAATGATTGATAAAGGCATTCATCCTATTATTAACTTATTTCACTTCGATATGCCGTGGTGGATGATGGAAAAGGGTGGATGGACCAATGCAGAAGTTACGGACCATTTTGCCTTCTATGCCCAAACATGTATCGAAGAATTTGGAGATTTAGTCAAAGACTGGACAACATTTAACGAACCCATTGTTCACGTTGAATGCAGTTATTTGTATGAATTTCATTATCCCGCGATTGTTGATTTCAAACTTGCTATTTTGGCGGGATACAACACGATTTTAGCCCATGCGAAAGCTATCAAGGCAATGCGTAATGTTCGTTCAGACATTCGTATTGGAACCATTTTAAACTTAACCCCGGTCTATGGTCGCTCTGATTCAGAAGATGATGTCCAAGCAACTCGGATTGCGAATGCTTTAAACATCACGAGTTTTATGGATGCAATGGTCAAAGGAACGTTTGATCCCTTCATGGTCAATCTTCTAAAAGAACATGGACTACTTCCCGAAACTGATGCAAAAGATTTAGAAATTATTCGGGAAAATACAGCTGAATTCTTAGGCGTTAACTATTATCAACCACGCCGTGTTCAAGCACCTTCGAAGAAACTCGTGGGTCTTGCAACAATGCCAGAAGATTTCTACGAAGCCTATGCTTGGCCAGAACGTCGTATGAATCCATATCGCGGTTGGGAGATATATCCTGAAGCGATTAAAGATATCGCTAACCTCATCACAACGAAGTATGACAACATGCCGTGGTATGTATCGGAAAATGGCATGGGTGTCGCAGATGAGGCCCGCTTTAAGGATGAAGATGGCATGATTCAAGATGCCTATCGAATTGAATTCGTTGAAGAACACCTACATTACCTATCTGAAGCAATTGCTGATGGCGCAAACTGCTTTGGCTATCACATGTGGACATTTGTGGATTGTTGGTCATGGCTCAATGGCTACCGTAACCGTTATGGATTCTACAGTGTCGACCTAGAAACACAAAAACGAACACCTAAAGCAAGTAGCTTCTGGATGCGTGACTTTATTCAATTTCAACAGGAAGGGGAATAGGAACATGGCAATACTAGCATTTGATATGGGAGGAAGTGCTGTCAAGTACGGTATCTGGAATAATGATACGCTCGAAATGACAGATCAGTTCAAAACACCGGCAACATGGGATGAAATGAAAGAAAGCCTCAATCAAACTTATCAGAATCTCAAAGCAACTTTTGATATTTCAGGTATCGCCCTTTCAGCTCCAGGAAGTGTTGATGTTGCGAAAGGGGTTATCGGTGGGATTTCAGCAATCGAATATATTCACCATTTCCCAATTGTGGAAGATCTTGAATCCGTTTTTGGTTTACCGGTAAGTATCGATAACGATGCCAACTGTGCCGCCCTTGCGGAAACATGGAAAGGTGTTGCACGTGGTGAATCAAACGTACTATTTGTAGTTGTTGGAACAGGAATTGGAGGTGCGGTCATCGTCGATGGCGAAATCCAAAGAGGTCATAATCTTTTTGGTGGTGAATTTGGCTGCATGATCCTTGACGGAAAACAATCGTTTAGTATGCTTGGGACCGCTGTCCATATGGCTGAACGCTACGCACGTCGTCTCAAAATTCCCGAAGATAGCATAACGGGTGCAGAAGTATTTGACCGCGCAAAAGCAGGAGATGCACTCGCTATAGACGAGGTTAATAATTTCTACGATTATCTCTCGTTAGGTCTCTATAATTTACAATTTACGACAGACCCAAGCTCCATCATTATTGGTGGCGGTGTTAGCCAAAACCCAGATTTAATACCTGCAGTTACAACACGAATACAAGATATGTTAAGCAATGCAGGTCTTGAAAGTGTCGATGTATCGATTAAGGCGTGTCATTTCCTCAATGATGCTAATTTAGTCGGAGCAGTGGCTGCATTTCAAACACAGAAGGGAGCACAATAATTATGAAATATGCTGCAAGCGTTGATATTGGAGGAACATCCACTCGTGTTGCTCTAATAAGTCAAACAGGCGAAATTATTGAACGTCAGTCCTTCACCACGTTGGGCGACAATCCACACGCGACACTTGAAGGAATTTACGATATTATTCAAGGTTTTAGTGAGCCCTGTGTTGGTGTTGGTGTGTCCTGCCCGGGCCCTTTAGATTTAAAGAAGGGAATCGTCCTCACGCCGCCAAACTTAACAGGATGGCATTACTTTAAATTTAAAGAAGAAGCTGAAAAGCTTTGGAATTTACCCGTAATTTTAGAAAATGATGCAAACTTAGCGGGTTATGCCGAAGCCATGAAAGGTGCTGGTGTTGGTGAAGATGTAGTTCAGTACTTTACCATAAGTACAGGACTGGGTGGTGGCTTGGTCATCAACGAAAATATCTTTCTAGGATCACACGGTTTTGCGCAAGAGGTGGCCAATGCTATTTTATGGAAAGACGGCCCACAGTTGGGTGATTTAAAACCCGGGTCCGTAGAATCGATTTGCAGTGGGACCGCAATCACACAACGAGCCAAACAACAAGGACTCGATGCCCAACATGCTGGGGATGTTTATCAACTTGCACAATCAGGCAATATGGTCGCAGAAGCTATCATTGATGATGCAATTGAATATCTTGCGAACATGATTGCGATTGTGATTGGAGTCATCGATCCCGGTGTTGTTGTGTTGGGTGGTGGTGTTGCGTTGAAAATTCCAAACTTTGTAGAAAAAGTCACTAAACGTGTTCAAACCAAAGTCTATGCTGTCCAAGTTGAAAATGTAAATATTAAACGCGCGGAACTAGGCGACGACAATGGTCTAATCGGCGGTGGTTTATATGCCTTCAATGTATTTGCTGGAGGTATGATATGAGCGTAATCAAGCTATCACCATCTTATAAAGACTATCTTTGGGGTGGTAGTAAACTCAAAGAATCCTATCGCAAAGAAACATTATTAACGCCACTTGCCGAAAGCTGGGAAATATCGACCCATAAAGATGGACCCAGTTATCTTGTGGACTATCCAGGTGTAGAGAAGACATTACCAGAATACATTGCTGTCCAAGGTCGCCACGTTCTTGGTACCAAAGGACAAGCATTTGAATACTTTCCAATCCTCGTTAAATTTATTGATGCTAAACAAGACTTATCCATTCAAGTCCATCCTGAGGACGCGTATGCTAAAGTTCATGAAAATGAGTATGGTAAAACAGAAATGTGGTATATCTTGGAAGCAGAACCCGGTGCATCCATCTACTATGGTACAAAGACATCACTAAGCAAAGAAGCATACAAGGAAGCGATTGAAACGAACACCATCCTCGATGTTCTCAATAAAGTTCCCGTAAGCAAAGGCGACGTAATTTTTGTTGAAGCGGGTACGATTCATGCAATTGGTGCCGGAATCGTTATCTGTGAAATCCAACAAAATTCAAATACAACGTATCGTGTCTACGATTTTAATCGTAAAGACGCAAATGGTAATTTACGCGAATTGCATATTCAACAAGCAATCGACGTATCAAATCTAGAACCCAAAGATACATCATTTGAAGCTCAGGAACCCTTCGTTGTTTCCGATGGCTACCAAAGTCGAATTCTTGTAAGTTGTGACTACTTCACAACTACGGAAGTCATTCTCGATGACTTCAAAAATTATTATCTTGACGATACATCATTTGAAGGAATTGTGGTTGTTGATGGCTATCTCACCATCACTCAAAACGACACAGTCGTTGAGCTTAAAAAAGGCGAATCAGCTTTCATTGATGCTAATACGCCAAACATTAAAATAAGTGGTGTTGCCCGTTACTTATCAATAAGAGTATAAAAAAGAAGACACACGCATTTATGCGGTGTCTTCTTTTGTGCTTCCTACACAATTATACGCGGTGTGGGTTTTCGCTCCAGCGATAACCCTTACCACGTACAGTGTAGATTGAAGAAAGATTTAATTTCTTTCGGATATTACGAATATGTACATCAACTTTACGTTCGAGCTCTTCAGAATAGGGCTCGTTCCAGATGTTATCAATAATTTGACGCCGTGAAACGACATCACCACGGTTTGCTAAGAAATGGCCAATAATGCCAAGTTCAATCGGTGTCATTGGAATATCAACACCATCTTTTGTGATGACTTGATTATCAACATCCATCAACATATTCTCTGAAATAGAGAACAATGAAAGTTGTGTTGATTTATCGAAGTAAGAATCGAACATGCGTTCCATATATGCAAGTAGAACATTAATGGATTTATTTTTTTCCCAAACGACATCGATATCTTCAGCAAGTGCTTCAATTTCAATTGCATCTGTAAGTGATGCTGTCATAAGTACAGTACGTGCTGTTGGTACCATGCGTTTCACTGATGCTAAAAGTTTGATTCCGTTTGTATCATCAAGATCATATTCGGAAATGACGAGTAATGAATTTTTCATCGCAAATTGCTCAATGCCTTCCATGGCAGACGATGCGGTTAGCACTTTGTAGTTGTTTGCTTCAAGCCCTTTACTTAATGTTTCTAAATATTTTGAATCGCTATCAATAATTAATGTTGTTATCATAATGACTAACCTCCTAACATCATCATATATAAACAGATTATAAAGTTATGCAATCTGTCATTAAAGTATGAATTGGTGTTATAGAAAACAAAAAAACCGCATTTCGCGGTCTAAATTATAGGGTTTTTCATGTATTGGAAAGCGACAGATCCGATTCCAACATGAACACTAACTGTAGAAATTAGAGGTCCTGTATGAAGTTTTGCTTCTGGGAAAGCTGTCTTCAACTTCTCAATCGTTGTTTCTAATGCCTCGGGTGCATCAACATCAACAATCGTTATCGTATAACCAGCACCAACGCCGACATCTTGCATATGAGCGATGACAGTATCAATCGCTTTAGACATTGTGCGAACCTTACCGAATGGATCAATGACACCATTTGTTGTGTGGTTTAAATGCAAGATAGGTTTGATTTTAAGGAATCCACCCAGTGTTGCTGCAAGCGGCGATAGACGACCACCACGTGAGAGATGTTTCAAATCATCAGGAATAATATAGGTATCACTATTCTTAATGGAATCATCTAAGATTTCGCGAATTGCTTCGATTGATTTGCCTTCATCCAATAAATCACGTGCCGTCAATGCTAAGTCCAATTCAATACGCGCTGCGGTAAAGCAGTCGATATATTCAAATTTAATATCTGCAAATTGTGCAGCTGTAACCATTGCATTGATTGTTCCTGAGATTCCGCTTGTAATTGGAACGGCTAAGATTTGCTCGTAGCCCATTTCTTTAATTTCTGTAAAAAGTTCCTCAATTTTCCCCAAAGATGGTAACGATGTTTGAAGAAGTTTACCAGATGCGAGTTTCTGGTTTACTTCATCTATTGATATTTCAACGCTTTCTAAGTAAGCGTGATCTCCATCTATTATTTGTAGTGGAATAGCAAAGAGTCCTTCCTTACGATCTACTTCGTTGTAATAGTTGCTTCCGCTGTCAACGACTACTGCAGTTTTCATAATTCAACCTCCTAGTATCCTAATATTATATACCATAAACGCATGTTGTGCTCATATTTAGAACTTTGGTGCCCATTGAATTGCAATCGTTCCAAGCCCTGCATGGGCAGCGACAACAGCCGGCAATTTAGAGGCATGTGTTTCAAACGTTCCTAACGCTTCGGTAATTGCAGTATTAGCCCGTTCAACAATTTCTTCACCCTCATTGTCTAAGTAATAAATAACATGAGTTTCCGGTGTCACGTTGTCATCACGCATCGCTTTGATAATAATGTCGAAGACTTTTGTTTCAGTACGAGCTGTCCCAAATTTTTCAATCGTATCCAAGTCACTCTTTAAGTATAGGATTGGTTTCACTTTAAGTAGAGACGCTAAAGTTGCTGCACTTTTTGAAATCCGACCACTAATTTTTAATTGATCTAATGTTTGTGGGTAGACAAAAGAAGTAATTTTTGGAATCATGGCATCGATTCCTGAAAGTATTGCTTCGACAGAACTGTTGACGGCCGCTTGTTCGTTTACGAAGCGAACAAGATGTTGTACTGCCCCAGCAAGTGAACGGGTATCCACGAGTGAAACATTATCTAAACCAACTTCTTGGATGGCTTGATTCATGGAATTGTAAGTTCCAGATAATGATGATGTCAGCGCTAATACGAAAATATGATCGTAGTTTTGAGCTTTCAAAGTTTCAAATGTTGTAATAAGGAGTCCGAGATTTGGTTGAGATGTTTGAAGATGCTCTTTGTTACGTAGTAAATCGTTGACAGCATCGTAGCCCATTTCAACTTGATCGAGATATTCTTTATTGTTGTGAATAAGTGTAAGTGGTGTAATTGTGACATTCATTGCAGCCGCTTGTTCGGGTGTTAATGAGACTGATGTGTCACAGACAATTGCATAATTTTTCATGGTAATCCTCCAATGCGAGCATTATATAATTAAATACTTTGATTGTCAAACTATCTCCTAAAGTCGCCAGTCTTTCAACTGAAATCAAAATGCTTTATAATGTATACATGGAACCAATAGACTACAAAACAATTAAAGAATCAGTAATTACGGAGCAAGAAATCCAAAAATCGAAATTTATCACCTATTTGGCACCGGTACAAACAGAAGCTGAAGCAAAAGAGTACCTGCGTGCGATAAAAAAGGAACATCCGAAAGCAACACACCATTGTAGTGCATATGTTGTTGGTGAGATTGAACGATCGAATGATGATGGCGAACCGTCATCAAGTGCAGGACTTCCAATGCTTCAGGTCTTACGTGGAAATAAGATGAACTATGTCATTGCAGTAGTCGTGCGTTATTATGGTGGAATCTTGTTGGGTGTTGGTGGTCTTATCCGTGCATACGGTTCAAGTGTCACGCTTGGAATCCAAGAAGCGGAAGTCTTAGTGCCTCAACGTGTCTTTCTATTCCGTGTGTCATTCCCATATGAGTTTACCAATGATGTGGAAGTTTATGCAGGATCAGTAGGTACAGTTATAGAACGCCAATATGATACACTAGCAGTCTATGATGTCCGTGTCCTTTCACCAGACGCTCTAGACAAGCTTAGCGATGTGACACGGGGGATGGGTCACAAAGAGCTGATACAGGAATCAATTGAACTTATTAAGGAGGTGTCGTAGAGATGCGAGAAGAGCTCAAAAATCATAAAATTAAGTACACAAAACAACGCGATGAACTGTTATCGCTTTTAAAAGAGAGTAACCAACCACTGACCATTAATCAAATTTTTGAATCATTAAAGAGTACGTTAGATCTTTCGACGATTTACCGCACCCTTGATTTGTTTGTTGAAAAGGGATTAGTATCCAAACTATTGGTGAGTGAACCGAGCCAAACCGTCTATGAATTTAAACACCATGGTCATAAACATCATCTTATTTGTACCGAATGTGGTCTCTTTCAAATTATTGAAGGGTGCCCACTGCATAATTACGAAGATCGTGTCGAGGAAAGCACCGGCTTCATCATCGCACGACATCAATTGGAATTGTATGGAATTTGTCCTGCATGTCAATTATTGATGGCCAATGCATAATAAAAGAAAGAGCATTCATCTACACGATGAATGCTCTTTTTAATTTTTATTTGTCTGATGTCATGATTTCTTTTGCACTTGCAAGGAGTGAGGCCATATTTTGAAGTTCCGAAGGAACGATAATTTTTGTTGCTTTACCATCGGCGACTTTTTCTAAGGCTTCAAGGCTCTTCAATTTGATATAGGCATTATCTGCAGATATAGCTTCAAGTTTCAATGCTGCACTTGCTTGAGCTGTAAGAATCTTGTCGATTGCTTCTGCTTCCCCTTCCGCTTCGGCGATCATTGCAGCTTTCTTAGCTTGTGCACGTAAGATAGCAGCTTCATTTTCCCCTTCAGCGATTAGGATTGCAGAACGTTTTTCCCCTTCAGCACGAAGAATGGATTCACGACGTTCACGTTCAGCACGCATTTGTTTTTCCATCGCTTCTTGAATATCACGTGGTGGAATAATATTTTTAACTTCAACACGTTGAACACGAATACCCCATGGATCAGTTGCTTCATCAAGAATTGCACGCATTTGTGAGTTGATGATATCACGTGATGTTAGGGTCTGGTCGAGTTCTAGGTCCCCGATAATATTACGAAGTGTTGTTGCTGTAAGGTTCTCAATCGCATTAATTGGATTGTGAATACCATATGTAAACAAGACTGGATCTGTAATCTGGAAGTAAATAACTGTATCGATTTGCATCGTGACGTTATCTTTAGTAATAACAGGTTGTGGCGCGAAGTCTTGGACACGCTCTTTCAATGAAACACGATTAGCGACACGGTCTACGAATGGTAGAATCAAATGCATCCCTTTATCTAATGTATGTGAGTATGCCCCTAAGCGCTCAATGACATACGCATTGGATTGCGGAATTACTCGGATACAGTACCCAATAATGAGTAACGCAATAACCAAAATAAGTCCAATAATAATCATTGTTGAAATTTCCATTGTTTCTAGTTCTCCTTGATCTCTCTAACAATTAATTTAACACCCTCTATTGCTATAATCTCAACACGCGTTCCTTTTGGAAGCTCTGAATAATCCGATGTTGTTGCGGACCACTCAGTACCGTTGAGACGTATCATTCCCCACTTGTCTTCATCAATTGCTTCTGACAAGATTGCTTTCCGACCAATAAGACTGTCGGCATTTGTTGCGATAACATTTCCTCGTAATAAACGCGTCGTAAATGGACGAATTAAGATTAGAGAAACAATCGAAACTAACGCAAATATAATGACTTGGATGAGAACGCTATCTGTAAAGAATGCCACAGCAGTTGCTGCAATTGCCCCAATCGCAAACCATATAGAAACTAAATTCCCTGCAGTTAGTAATTCGATGACAATCATCGCAATAACCACTACAATCCAAAACACTGTCATACAAGTACCTCCTCCCCATTTGATAAAGCATCAATGTCGAAGATAAGAACATTTTCTGTTTCATCAAATCGAGCATAGATCTTTTGTCCTGTTAACGGTTTTCCAACTTTAGCAGAAATTAAATCACACAGTGCCTTATTATTTATTTTAGCATATCCTTTACCAATTGATATCTTATGTAGGTTCTCTTTTGGATATGCATTTAAATCCATATCACGTTTTGAGACCGGTTTAATTCCAATCTCTGAATTTTGTGAAAAACCAACCAAAACATACTGACTTGACTGAAAGTGAGATGCAGCGTTTTGGTTTAGTGTTATGTTGTTACTGTTTAATGTCACAATCTCGAGTTGTGCATTACCAGTTACCCAATTAAACATAGCGTCCCTCCTTTATGTTTCAATCATACGCCTTATTTTCGAATATTTCAAGTTCTTCTTTTTCTTCGAAATCTTTTTCCTTTTGAATTTTTGAAATTTTGAGTGTTTCAAAATAGAAATATTAAACATACTGTGATACTATGTTATTGAAAAGAAACGAGGACTACTTATGCTATTAAATAATGAAGCGCTACTTGGATACGTCACGCTCCGTGTCAAAGATTTAAAAATGATGACGCAATTCTATAATGAAACAATTGGTCTACAAATTATCAATGAAACAGAATCGACTACGATGCTTGGGGTTGATAATCGAAAAATTGTAGAGTTAATAACATCTAAAGATGTAAAACAAGCAACCAAAGCTTACAATGGCCTCTACCATCTCGCAATCTTATTGCCAGATGAACGATATCTAGGTCAAATTCTGTATCACTTTGACGCAGTTGGATTTGATATTGGGGGTGCTGGTGACCACATTTATAGCCAAGCACTATATATGAATGATCCAGAGGGAAATGGTATTGAAATCTATGCCGATCGTCCACGCTCAGAGTGGCATGTGAATGAAGATGGGACAATGGAAGCTGCCACCGAACCGGTAGATATTCAACGTTTGGTTTCATTGGTAACGGACCCAACATGGTATGGTATGCCAGCAGGAACAATTCTGGGTCATGCTCATCTTCAAGTGAATGCGATTCGTGATGCACGTGCTTTATATTTAGATATACTTGGCTATGATTTGATTACTGATATGCAACATGCCATTTTTATTTCCAAACGTGGTTATCACCATGATATCGCTCTGAACGTTTGGTCAGGACCATCATTAACACCACTCCCTGAAGATACAACTGGACTTGCTTCAGTAACAATCATTGTTGACAATCTCGAGACAATTAAAGAGGATATTCAAGCACTCGAAAATTATAGTTATACAGTTTCAGACGATACGGTCGAAATAGTTGATAAAGCAGGGATTCATCTAAAACTGACTGTGTTATAATAAATACATGGAAAACTTAAACGAAAAAAACAGAAACAAAGAAGGTATTAAAGTAGGTTTAGCGGGACTCGCGATAAACCTACTTTTGTCTGTCTTTAAGATAACGATTGGAATTATTGCGAACTCACAATCTATCATGGCTGATGGTATTAATAACTTTTCGGACTCTATGTCGTCAGTTATTACAGTGGTCGGCTTTATTGTCACTGGTAAACCAGCAGACCGCGAACATCCGTATGGACATCAACGCTTTGAATATATAGCGGGATTTGTAATGGCTTTAATTATGGGTGTTTTAGGATTGGAAGTTCTCAAAACATCGATCGCTAATATTATTGAACCACAAACTACAACATTCTCGATGCTTGTCATCTTTATTCTGATATTTTCAATTGTTGCTAAAGGATTCATGGCATATATGTACGATGTCCAAGCACGTAAACTCAAATCAGACATGTTGCTAGCATCGCGGCAAGATAGTCTCAATGACATGATGACCACCGCAGGCGTTCTGATTGGTGTTGGCTTTCAATTTTGGACGGGTTATACAATTGATGCCTACTTAGGACTGGGCTTATCCTTGTTTATTCTTTGGTCAGCTCTGAAAATGGTCCGTGAATTCATGAACAGTCTTCTAGGAGAACGCCCTGATGCATCAGTTCTTGACGAAATAAAAACTATCTTGGATACGAATTCCGAAATTCTAGGTTATCACGATTTAATGGTTCATAATTACGGATCAAATACGACATACGGAAGTGTTCATGTTGAGATTAATCAAACAATGTCTTTGATTGACGCACATACGATTGTCGATACTTTGGAGAATACAATTCTTAACAAAACAGGGATTTCTTTGGCGATTCATATGGACCCATTAGATATCGAGAGTCCCGAAATGAAAGAGATTTATCAAATTATAAAAAAACACATACGAACGTTCTATGGTGGTGTTGATTTTCATGATGTTCGAATTATTCACGACACGCTGATGTTTGATCTCGTGATTGAACCAGATAAACTCAATGTAGTAGACACAATCAAAACCACACTTAAAGAAGAGCTCGCGCGTAATGGTTTTACCTATCCCCTAAAAGTTACCGTTGATACTCAGCAATTAATATAGAATGAGGAACACCTGTGAAAGAAACTAAAAAATTTGGACTGTTTACAACCATAGCCATGATTGTCGGAATTGTGGTAGGGTCTGGCATCTTTTTCAAAACTGATGATATTCTATTTGCAACCCAAGGAAGTGTCCTTCTGGGAGTCGTACTTTGGGTCGTCGGAGCATTCGGCATTATCTTTGGAGGCCTCTGTGTTGCCGAGTATGCTAAACGAACATCAGAAGCTGGTGGACTCATAGCCTATGCGGAACTCGCATGGGGAAAAACAATGGGATACCTTTCCGGATGGTTTCAAGTTGTTTTCTATTTTCCAGCAATTGTTGCGATTCTATCGTGGATTTGTGCTATTTATATTGGCTTACTCTTTAATATTACAGATCCAACAGACATCAGACTGTGGATCATAACATTGACCATTATCGTCGCAACATTTGTCTTGAATATATTTAACCGTAACCAAGCAGGGCTATTCCAAAATATTACGCTTGTTATTAAGATAGGTGCCTTGCTAGGATTAGCGCTATTGGGGCTAGTTTTTGGAAATCCTTCCAATCTTGCAGCACCAGTAATTGAAGAATCACGGTTAAATTCAGGGTTGTTTGTCGGTCTAATTGCGTGCGCATTCTCTTACGATGGTTGGTTCGTTGCACCGGCAATAGCACATGAAATTGAGAACCCGAAGAAGAATCTATCGAAAGCATTGATTGTCGCTCCAATTATCATTCTTGCGATCTACCTTGCGTATTTTATTGGAATTAATGCTTTGCTAGGACCAGAACAAGTGATGGCCTTGGGTGATGGATCTGTTGGTTACATTGCCGAAATGATTTTTGGACCAATCGGAATGAAATTGGTCTACCTTGCGGTGATTATTTCAATTTTGGGTTCCGTGAATGGCTTAATTTTAGGTTACATCCGATTACCTTATTCTTTAGCAATTCGCAATCGCTTTCCTCATTCGGAGCGATATAAGACAATGAATGACCATCTTGGGATACCGGTAGCGTCAGCATGGCTTGCATTTGGGCTTGTAATGTTGTGGTTGATACTTCATGCAATGAGTGTCTTTCAAGTCACTGTGGGTCCGTTAGCGTTAAGTGGACTTCAGATTGATAGTTTACCGATCGTGATTACTTATGTCTTCTATAGTTCGTTATATGTTCGGACATTATATGAAGAGCTAACTCGGAAACGCTTGGGTGTTCTCAAAGGATACGTGTATCCAGGACTTGCGTTACTCGGTGCTTCGTTTGTATTGTATGGCGGACTAACGCAACCACAATCAGTTGCATATTTCATTATTTCGTTTATGGGAATTGCCTTAGGTTATGTATTTATGAACAAGGAAGCATAGGAAAAGGAGCAGTCTACAGGTCTGCTCCTTTTTTGATGGGATGCAATATTATTACATCAATAATATGTGTGATATACATTGCTTGGTATTAGAGGGGTAAACACACAAAGCTGTATACCAAATCTGAGAGGTAGTAAAACTGAGGAGAGTACTTGAAAAAGTACGAATCGTAAGAACTTGCTAACGCAGGCATGTTAGGACAATCAATAATTGATGTCGATAACAAGGAGAAACTAGCGATTGAAGTATATCGGGGATTTCAAAAGCATGTGCGTACAATTTACGGGATTTGATAATGACCAATTATCAAGTTTGCGGATATTAGTGTAAATTGCGAATAGAATCGTTGATATCCTCTCAGAATATCGGCGGATTAAAAAAAGATGAAACGAATGCGGATAAATTCAAATGTGATTTGAAATGCGGACTTATTCAACACTCATCGTATGTTAGACATATGTTAGGAAATCATCTTTTGGCTTCAAGTGCTATACGAGACAGAGTATATGACATCAAGTTTCATGAGTGCGGATATTATGATTGCTTAATTGCTATTTGATTATTGTAGGATTAAGGTAACAATAATCAAAAACTTGATACAATTAAGTGCATCTGAACTGATGAATTTTACTCTGTTACTATAATACAAAATGTACGGTTTCAATAACATCGATATACGGGACAAAATTCTTACAAAAATGTAAGAAAAGCATATAAATACAATGATTTAATGTATTATCGCAATAAAATTTCACAAAACGATATAATTAGTCGAAATACGCAATCAAAAACAATCATTTTCGAACAAATGTGATTCGATGCGTATTACTTTTCTCTTACGATCGAGTTCGTAGAATGTCTTGGAACATTGATTGACATTGTGCGGGAATTAGATTATGATTTATTCGAAAAAAGAATCCTTTAAACTGATCCTGAGAGATCAAGAAGGAAAGAGCAACTATGATCATTATCAACGAGCCTCTTTCTGTGAGTGGCTCTTTTTTTATGGAGGAACGTATGTCGAAAATAATTCTGAATGAATCGGAAATGATGCGTGCAATTAACCGTCTTTCTTATGAGATCGTTGAACGAAATCAAGGCATCGAAAATTTAGTGATTGTTGGTATTGAGACACGTGGGGTGCCGATTGCCAAAAGAATTGCTGAAAAAATTGCATCTATCGAAGGACCTGTTGATGTCGTAAGCTTAAACATTTCGGGTTATCGTGATGATCAAGAAATCCACAGCAGTGCATCATCTAATGATTCGCTAACAGGGAAACATGTCGTATTGGTCGATGATGTACTGTTTACAGGAAGAACAATTCGTGCAGCAATGGATGCAACGATTGATATGGGTCGTCCTGCAGAAATTTCGCTAGCAGTTCTGGTTGATCGCGGTCATCGAGAACTTCCAATTCGTCCAGATTATATTGGTAAAAATGTTCCTACATCCAAAACAGAACGTATCTTTGTTCATATTAAAGAAATTGATGGCGAAGATTCGGTAAATATTTCATAATTAAATTCACTTTAAAGAGTACCAGAGAGTTCTCGAAGCGAATCATATCTTTTAAGATACGCGCTTGAACTCTATGGGTTCAAGCTTTTTATTTGAATTGCTTTTCAATGAAGAAAAAGAAAGAGGTTATTATGTCAGAAGTTATTATTGCACTGGACTTTCCAGGAAGAACAGAAGTTATGGAATTCTTAGATCATTTCGAAGAGTCCCTTTACGTTAAAATTGGTATGGAACTATACTACCAAACCGGACCAGAAATGGTTCGTGAGATTAAGGAGCGCGGTCATCGCATTTTCCTTGACCTGAAATTGCACGATATCCCCAATACCGTTGAAAGTGCGATGCGTGGCTTACGCAAACTTGGTGTCGACATGGCTAACGTTCATGCAGCAGGTGGCATTGAAATGATGGAAGCTGCACGTCGTGGTTTAGGAGAAGGTCCAATTCTTCTTGCGGTAACACAACTGACATCTACTTCTGAAGCACAAATGCACAGTGATCAACTAATTGAGGTTTCGCTCGAACAATCAGTGCTCCATTACGCAGCGTGTGCCCAAAAAGCAGGTTTAGATGGTGTTGTATGTTCACCACTCGAAGCACAACAAATTGCGAATGAGTGTGGTGAAGAGTTCCTGCGAGTAACACCGGGAATTCGTCCAGCAACTAGTGATGTAGGTGACCAAAAGCGCGTCATGACACCATCTCGAGCACGTCAAAATGGGTCTTCTTATATTGTGGTAGGTCGCCCAATTACAAAAGCTGATAATCCATATGAAGCATATGTAGCAATTAAGAATGAATGGGAGCAAGCATAATGAACACAGCACAACGCATCGCTAAATATTTACTTGACGTCGAAGCCGTCACCTTGAGTCCACTCGAACCATACACATGGGCAAGTGGATTAAAAAGTCCAATTTACTGTGATAATCGCATCACGATGAGTTACCCTGAAGTACGTATGAATATTGCACGAGGTTTAGCTGATATCGTACGTCAAAAATACCAATTTGTTGATATGATTGTTGGTACAGCAACCGCTGGAATCCCTCAAGCATGCTGGGTATCTGAAGCACTCGCTTTGCCAATGGCATATGTTCGTGTTGCGGCAAAAGATCATGGCCGTAGCAAACAAATCGAAGGATTCATTCCAGAGAAATCAAAAGTTATCGTGATTGAAGATTTGATATCAACAGGTGGATCGAGTATTAAAGCATGTAAAGTACTTGAAGATGCAGGTCATGAAGTAGTTGCGGTACTTTCCGTGTTTGATTATGAACTTGATAGTGCACGTCAAAATTTCGAAAATGCAGGAATTCCCTACGAATCACTTTCTAACTACTCAACACTCATTGATGTAGCAGTAAGCTCAGGTACCATAAGTCAAAGCGACCTTGCTTCTCTAAAAGCGTGGCGTCAAGATCCGCAGGCATATACTGAAGCACATCAGTAGTGTCATGACAAACCCTCATAAATCACGTATAATAGAATGAAGATATGAGGTATATTATGGAACGTGAACGGCAATATTTATTGGGGATTAATAAAGAAACAATTCGAATTAAGATTACGGCATGGGTCATTGTGTCAGTGTTAGTTATCGTTGTTGGGACCTTGGCATCACGTCAAGCCTTTCCAGAGCAGACGCTCGTGACAACGGCACTAATGCTTACGGCCGTATGTGCTATTGTTGTAGCATTTCAAAGCTTTCGATTGTATCAGAATACTCAAAAGATAGATCAAGTGATTCATGCAATGGACAAACCATCGATTGCACTTAATTTTAATTTGTATATAAAAAATAGTGTTTCGGAATTTCCGATTCTCATAGATGGCGACCGCTTGATCCTTGTTGATACTGGCAAAGCAGTCGTATTAGAAGATGTTGCCCACGTTGCATATCGCAATCAACGATACACAGGCAAGAACCAAGATATCTTTACGCTGACCTATCAGGACAAAACGAAAAAGACATTTAAACTGCTGACCCATCCCGAGATTCAAGAAATGATTCTTAAATACATCAAAGTTTTAAATCCACGTGTTCAAATCGAACACTAAAAAAGCTGGACCCATTTCGATGCAAGAGCGCATTGAATAGGGTTCAGCTTTTTTTTTACGAATTTTGCGGCATAATATTATAATAATGCGGCAATGAGTCCGAGTAGGAATCCAACAACGCATAATCCAGCAAGTACAATGATAACTTTGGTGGTGTTAAACTTTGGTTGGTTTTCATCTCCGTTTTGGCGCTGATAGTCATTACGCATTTTGGCATATTTTATAATTGTATAAAATAGTAATCCAATAAGTATCATTCGTAGAATAATGGATATAGCATTAAGTACAGGCATACTTGTACTTGAAAGGATATCGCCATCAATAAAGAGTAATGTCAAGGATGATGTTGCCAAAACAACTAGAGTAAGAATATTCAATTTCCTTTCCATTGTTTTGACGTCAGAATCATTAATTAATTTTTCCATAACTTTTCGGTCTCCTTTTAGTAAGTCATCGAGGGAGATCTGGTAAATGTCACTTATCTCAACAATACTTCTTAAATCGGGAAGGCTCCGATTGTTTTCCCAATTAGACACAGTTTGTCTTGAGACGCCGATTGCATCCGCAATATCTTCTTGTCTAAGTTCTATGCGACTGCGAGCTTCCTTAAGTCTTGTTCCAAAATCCATTAACCGTTCCTCCTAACCCCACATTAAAAGAGTTTCGTTTACTGTTCAATCTAAAAGTTCTTTACATTGTGCCTCGCATGTATGTAAAAGATGTTTGACGATGTTTACAGAGGCTCTATTCAAAGGTTAAAGTACGAAAGAGGACCTCCACAAACGTATTAATTTCTTATAGTTTTGCATAAAAAACTATGGAACCATTTAGTGAATCCTTTAAGAGTTGATTCGCTAAACGGTTCCACAGGCGTTCTATTATTGATATTTCTCTTGGAAACGGTTCATAAAGTCGACGAGCTTTTCAACCGCTTCAACTGGCATCGCATTATAGATGCTGACGCGCATACCTCGGGAACTACGATGAGCCCCCAAATTAATCATGCCCTCAAGTGCTGCTTCTTCCACAAACAGCGTATCCAATGTTTCATCATTTGTTGTAAAGACAACGTTCATCGATGAACGATCCGAAGGTTTGACCCAGTTGGAATAGAATCCCGAGCGATCGATAAGTTCGTACAGCATTGCAGCTTTTCGCTCGTTTTGTTGAGAGAGTGCTTCGACACCACCCTGTTCTTTAACCCATGTCAGCATTAAATCGGTGACATAGATGGCGAACGTTGGAGAGGTATTATAGACTGAATTTTCCTGGATATGTTTTTTGTAATCGAAGATATAAGGAAGTCCTTCCACATCGTGGAGCATATCATTACGAATGATTGCAAGTGTAAGTCCTGACATACCTAAATTCTTTTGCGTTCCCGCGTAAAGCATTGCAAAGTCATTAATATCATAGGGAAAGCCCAAGATATTAGAGCACGCATCACCAATCAATGGGACACCATTGGTATCAGGGAGATCACGATACATGAGGCCTTCTGATGTTGCGTTTGTTGTGATGTGGACATAGGCACAATCTTCGGGTACATTAAGATCCATTGGAAGATAACTGTAACCATCTTCTTTGCTTGATCCTACAACCAGTGTATCGTTGAGAATATGGGCTTCTTCAATCGCTTTTGCTGACCAAAAACCTGTATCGACATAAGCAACGCGTCTTCCTTTCGCAAAGTTCATGGGAATCATTGCAAATTGCTGACTTGTCCCCCCTTGAAGAAATACAATTGAGTATGTATCGGGGATATTCATGAGTTCTTTCAATGTTGCCTTAGCATGATCGATAATTCCGAAGAATTCTGACGAACGATGATTCACTTCTAACATTGAAACGTTGGATCCTTGATAACTTAATAGTTCATCTTGGATTTTAAGTAATACTGATTCGGGCAACATAGCTGGCCCGGCTGAAAAATTATATACAGGTCTCATAGACATCCTCCACTTTTATATATTATTATAAAACGAATTTATGAAAAAAGAGTAGAAAATTCTACTCTAATTCTAGAAATATGTTTAATCGGTCTTCATTGGTTCGTGGTGTATCAGGATCGTCCACAATACCTATTAACGGATTATTGGTGTTGAAAATATGGATTGTTTTCCGTTCTGGAGCCCATGATATTTCAGGGTAATTAACGAGCAACATGTTCGCTAATGGTTTTCGATTGGTATAATCTACAGAGTCAATATCAGCAAGGTATCCCCCTTCGAAGAAATTAAAATCAACAATCCAAGGATCATACTCATGTTCGATAAGTGCACTGACAAAGCCGTCACCGAGGGTCATCGCATCTTCGTATGTAATATAAAAATTGGTTTTTGTGGGGATTTTAACGACATCTAGGTCTTTTACCGGTACTGAGTATTTCTTTAAAACATGGGTGAACCCTTTAAGTATAAAAATATAGTGATTGGTGTGTCCGCAACTTAATTGATGATTATTGATGACACGATTGATGCGTTCTTG
Organism: Erysipelothrix sp. HDW6B; assembly: GCF_011301115.1. Classification (NCBI taxonomy): domain Bacteria; kingdom Bacillati; phylum Bacillota; class Erysipelotrichia; order Erysipelotrichales; family Erysipelotrichaceae; genus Erysipelothrix; species Erysipelothrix sp. HDW6B. The sequence continues at coordinate 202,803 of NZ_CP049860.1, forward strand.
TAACATAAAAAGCCTCCTTTATAATTCAATTATTTCGCCAATTTCAGGAACAAGTCCACGATTGTCGTGAAGCATGTTTGTGAATTCGTATGGATTTTGTTCAATAACAGGAAATGTATTGTAGTGAATCGGAATGTATAGTTCAGACTGAATTAGTTGGGCAGCGTGTAATGCATCGCGTATTCCCATCGTAAAATTATCACCAATTGGCAAAAAAGCTGCTGTGACAGGTCCAATAAGACTCATATCTGTAAAGAGTGCAGTATCTCCTGCATGGTAAATGGTAGAACTCACATCATCGACAATAACACCCGCTGCAAGTCCCATATAGTGACCATTATATGATGAGCTATGAATTGCAGGTGTTAATTTAACAGTTCCAAACGGAAAATTAAAACTTCCACCAATATTCATACCGTGGGTTTTAACGTCGATAGACGCCAGATGGTCAGCTAACTCAACAACAGCAATGATCGTTGCTTCATTATTCCGTGCAATGGCTAAGGCATCACCAACATGATCTTCATGACCATGTGTCAAAATAATATAATCGGCAACAACCGATTCGACATCAAGATCGGAATAAGGATTACCATTGATAAAAGGATCAATAATAATTTTGGTTCCATCGAGTGTTTGAAGTTGGACACAGGCGTGTCCATGCCAGGAAAATTTCATACAAAAACCTCCTTAGTGTAATTCTATTATACCATGTGAAAAAGACTGTGCGTACGGATTCCATATCTTGTTTTTCACTGATATTTAGTGATATAATGATATAAATTAGGTATACCTAAGAAAAGAGGTAAGAAATGACACCAAATCGCGAAGACTATATTAAAATTATATTTGCTATGAATCAAAGAAATATTAAACTTACAAACAAAGAGTTAGCAGCTACTTTAGATGTATCTGCGGCATCTACGAGCGAAATGATTCGAAAACTGACAGAATCAGGACTGGTAGTTAGACATAAAGATTTGGGTTTGACATTGAGTGACGAAGGAACCCGTGAAGCGCAGAATCTTGTCCGTAAGCACCGACTTTGGGAAGTATTCTTGGTAGAACAATTGGGATACTCATGGACCGATGTTCATGATGATGCGGAGGTCTTAGAACATGTTACCTCCAACAATCTTGCGCAAAGATTAAGTGAATACCTCAATAATCCTAAGTATTGTCCTCACGGAAGCATCATTTATGGAAATGGTGGTTTAGATCGTGATGGTGTGACCCCACTTGCTTCATTACAAGTGGGTGATACGGGTACATTCTCTCGTGTTCGTGATGATTTAGAACTGCTCAAGTACTTGGAGACGATATCCTTTAATTTAGGTGAACCCTTTGAACTTGTTCGTATTGATCCGTATGAAGGACCGTTTGTTGTTAATGTTAATGGTAAAGAGGTTGCCATTAGTTATCGTGCAGCACATGATATTGAAGTTGAGGTAACACAATAATGGATATGGCAATTCTGCAGTGGATCCAAACATGGGCTACCCCATTTCTTAATCATTTTTTCGCGATATACACACGTTTGGGAGATCATGCAGAGCTGTGGATAGCTATCGCCCTTGTCCTTATGATTAATAAAAAAACACGGAAAATTGGTTACTTTGCATTGTTAGCATTACTCCTTGAATTAATCCTTGTGAGCGGGATTTTGAAACCGATTGTGATGCGGGTTCGCCCCTTTGAAATAGCGAACTTTGATATTTTGATTCCAGTACCACGTGGTTCTTCGTTCCCATCAGGACATGCTGCAAGTGCATTTGCAATGGCAGGAACATTCTTCCTCTTTATTAAAGATAAGAAACGGTGGATCTTTCTTGGGTTGGCAGCATTGATGGCCTTCTCACGCTTGTATGTCTTTGTTCATTACCCAAGTGATGTTCTCGTAGGCTCGCTGCTTGGTTTTGGAATTGCTTATGGCCTTTATCGAAACCAAACAAAAATTAGTGAATATGCCGCTCGCACACTTCAATCTCTTAAGAAATAATCGAATCATACCGCAACACCTTGAGCTAGCAATTTTTTAAAAACATTTGCTTGCATAAGGTGTTTTATTTATGCATAATATATAAGCGTATGTTTAAGAAATAACGTACAACTATATGTCTTAACATATGTCTGGAGGAATTCATGAAGAAGTTCTTAAGAACACTGTGCTGTATGATGGTCGTATCTGGAGCATTGTTTGGCTCGTATCGAGTCTTTGCAAATGAAAAGGATACCGAAGCAACAGCCGTCGTCACAGCGACTTCCGCTGAAGAAGTACCTGTCATAAAAGGTGTTTCGAAAGCGCCAAGAGAAGATGGTCAAATAGGCTCGACAAAACGTCAAGTCCACGGTGGTATCTTAGCTGTGTTGGTGATTGTATCTGGATTGGGAATGGTTTATCTTAATTACCGCCCTGATACAAAAAAATAATAAGTTGGTGTGGTTATCCACAGGCTGCTGAGCGATTAAGAAACTTCATTGATTCGAGGATCGCTTCTTAATAATAAAAAACAGGTAGAACGTTGTTCTACTTTTTTCATGCTTCAAAGCGTCAAAGTGCTCTTATTCCAAATAATTTAAGATACAGTATCTCCCGGAAAAATCGTCTGTTGGTAACGTTAATCGATGTTTTAATATCATTTACAACTTAATAGAGACCTAATTTGTTAATTTAGGAATAGATAAAGAGGTGGTACTATGAAAAAGAAATTAAAGATTTTTATGGTATTAAGCTTGGTACTCATTTCGGTGCCTTTCTTAAATATCAATGCAGATGAATCAAACACTAACCAAGGAGTATCAACACCGATAACTGAAACAGAAATCGGCAATGATACGACCAGTGAAGTGTGTGCGGATGAGGATGAAGGTTCATCATGTGATGAATTACCTGAGACTGAGCAAGAGAATGAATCTGAAAATGTAACTGGTGACGTTACAGAAGGTGATACAGAATTAGATCAAGACGCATCTCAAGAAGTTGAAACAGATGTTGTGTCCGAGACACAAGAGTCAGAAGACAAGCCGAAAGATGCAGATTCAGTAAGCCCAGAAGTACCAACTCCTGAAACAGAAACGAGAGCGGTCAATTTTGACGCAGTCGCAACCGTAGATGAACTGATGGAAGCCATCGCAACTGCCACTGAGGGCCAAGTTATTACACTTGCACCTGATTTTGTATCAGGACCTATGACGGTTACAATTCCCAATGTATCATTTGTAATCGATGGTAATGGTGTTATTTGGGATGGTGGAAACATCAAGTTACAAGGAAACCAACCAAGTACCGTTACAATCAAAAATTTAAAGATTGATGGACAATCACGCTCTGGGTACTTATTTGACGATAGTCGTAGTGGTGGATCATTAGAATTTTATAATTCTTCTGTTTACAATGCGGGATCAGCAGTTATTTATCTTGGTGTATCGTCCAAGTTAGATAACATGCATATCTACAACAATAAAAGCATGAACTCGGCATCCGCAATTAAAGTTGCAGAGCGTGCCCCACTTACAATTACCAATTCAACAATTGAGAACAATCATGGATCAGGCTATGGTTACGAAGCGGGAGCAATTTCAGCTAAAAATTACCGTTCTGTCATGACGATTGAAAATACGGTTTTCCGTAACAATATCAACACAACAAAAAATACCGGATTACTGGGTGGAAGCGGTGGTGCCATCACCGTAAATGATCTCTTCGGTGTCATAAATATTAACCATTCAATTTTTGAAGGAAATATAGCTCAGGGTGATCCAACGTCACCAACATTCGCCGCAGATGATGGTGGTGCACTCTATGTTCGTGTCTATAATGGCGATGGAAAAGTAAATATCGATGGATCATCATTCATCGGCAATGAAGCAAACGATGATGGTGGTGCGATTCTGTTTGAGGCAAGTGGTAATGGAAAATTAGCAACATCAATTACGAACTCAACATTTATTGATAATGTCGCGCATGGAAAGAGTGGAGGAAACCGTTCCGGTGGTGCCATTCAATACTTCCGTGGCGGACTTAAATCAACATCTAATAATATTATTAAAACATCCACATTTATTGGAAACCAATCTGGTGATGGCTTATCGTCTGTTAATCAACAAGGTGGTGCCATTGGCTTGAGCCAAACGTCATTTCTTGGACCATCCACAACATTAGATGCCAATATCTTTGCTGGAAACCGTGTGTATGATGAAAATGGAAATTTAAACGAATCCAGTAAATACAAGGATATCAGTAACAGTACGACAGTGGATTTAGGAAAGAGAAACGTCATCAACTTAGAGAATGATTCGACGATTGATGATTCATTGTTTGAAGTCCTAGGTGTTACAACACCACATGTCGCAAAAAACGAATCCAATGTACGTGCAGGTGTGAATCGTGAAGTCGTTCCGACTGTAATGATTAGACCAGGAAGTATTGCTGATAATACATATCAAGGACAAGCTAACCTTGGAGACATTGGTCAACGTGGTTTACCACGTGATAAAGATCACGGCTCAATTCAAGTTGCTTCAATTTTGTATAATTCAAACCATGGAGCCTTTGATTTAGCCCCTCTTGGTGAATATGATGGAACAGAGTTCTATTTACCCAATGAGGATGGCGTCATTGAAGAGTATTACCAAGTTGGATACTTAAATAAAGTCGTTCCGGTGATGAATCATCAGGATTTAGGATTGAAGCGAGACGGTTATACGTTTGGTGGATGGTCATTAGAACCTACTGAAGACGGTACGCGAAGTACTCCAGTAACAGAAGTTGAACTAACGAGTGCAAGCCAAAGTGTCTATGCAATTTGGATTCCAGATGCTGTAACGTACACAGTTACATATCACGGAAATGGTGAGACTGCAGGAGCAACACCAACAGATACAACGGAATATGTTGAAAATGACACAGTCACAATTTTAGATAAAAATACGCTTGAAAAAACAGGTCATACCTTTTCTGGATGGAATACACAAGCAGATGGAAAAGGAACACACTATGCTGTTGGGGCTACTTTTGATATCACTGGAAATACAGAATTGTATGCACAGTGGGATGTAACGCCAGTTGTTGAAAAATATACTGTTACCTATTATGGAAATGGTGAGACAGCAGGACTAACACCAACAGATACAACTGAATATGTTGAAAATGACACAGTCACAATTTTAGATAAAAATACGCTTGAAAAAACAGGTCATACCTTTGCTGGGTGGAATACTCAAGCAGATGGAAAAGGAACACACTATGCTGTTGGGGCTACTTTTGATATCACTGGAAATACAAAATTGTATGCACAGTGGGATGTAACGCCAGTTGTTGAAAAATATACTGTTACCTATTATGGAAATGGTGAGACAGCAGGACTAACACCAACAGATATAACTGAATATGTTGAAAATGACACAGTCACAATCTTAGATAAAAATACGCTTGAAAAAACAGGTCATACCTTTGCTGGGTGGAATACTCAAGCAGATGGAAAAGGAACACACTATGCTGTTGGATCAAGTTTCTCAATCACTGGAAATACAAAATTGTATGCACAGTGGGATGTAACGCCAGTTGTTGAAAAATATACTGTTACCTATTATGGAAATGGTGAGACAGCAGGACTAACGCCAACAGATACAACGGAATATCTTGAAAATGATGCGGTCACTATTCTAGGGAAAAATACGCTTGAAAAAACAGGACATACCTTTACTGGATGGAATACTCAAGCAGATGGAAAAGGAACACACTATGCTGTTGGATCAAGTTTCTCAATCACTGGAAATACAAAATTGTATGCACAGTGGGATGTAACGCCAGTTGTTGAAAAATATACTGTTACCTATTATGGAAATGGTGAAACCAATGGTACAAGTCCAATTGATACACTGAAATATCTTAAACATGATACCGTTACGGTTCTCGGGTTCAATACGCTTGAGAAAGCAGGTTACAAATTTGTAGGTTGGAATACTCAAGCAGATGGAAAAGGAACACATTATGCTGTAGATTCAAACTTCAGAATTGAAGATAACATGAATTTGTACGCACAATGGGAAAAAGTAACAACGATTGACGAGACGGATGAGCTACCAAAAACCGGAGTTCAAAGTTCCAAAATTGGATACATTCTTGTAGCTACAGGATTGGGTTCTTTATTGTATGTTGCAAAAACACGTAAAGAAAAAAAAGAAAATTTAACCGATTAAAAAGCTTACAGAATGATGATGTCAAAAAAATAAATCATAGTAAAAGAAAAGCCGGATAGCAAATATCCGGCTTTTTTGTATTGAAACGATAATGCTGCAAATCTACATTCCTAAAAATGCATCATAAATTTTGAGGCGCGTCTCAATAAAAGCTGTGTTGGAGCGTGAAGGAAAAGTGCGGTTGGTCAAAATGATGAGTGCACGACCTCGATTGAAATCCATAATTATGGCTGGTCCCGTAAATCCAGTATGGAAAAGATAGGGTTGTCCCTCATAAAGATGCAAATTCCAACCGAGACTTCGAAGCTCTTGATTTGTATCTACCATAATATCAATTGTTTCAGGGGTTAAAATAGTTTTTTGAAGATATCCATTGGTGAACGCGATAAGGTCGTGAATTGTTGAAAACAATCCAGCATTTCCAGAAATGCCATCTAAAGATGCTGCTGTTTCATCATGGACTGTACCGCATATTAGGCCCCGTGTAGGGTGTATTTCGCTTGGGACGATTAAAGGTGTGGACACAGGGTTAAATGTTGTATCGTTCATGCCTAAAGGCTTAAGAACATGTTCATTTAGCGAATGGTCCAAGGATCCATCCAGTGCTTCAATAATCCAACCAAGAATAATAAAATTAATGCAAGAGTAGGTCATTGTATGATAGTTGGCTTCTTGCCAATCATATGCATGCATAATCGATGTCTTAATTAGTTGTTTTGATTCCAGATATTTTTTGGATACAGAAGGGTTAAAGCCACTACGATGCAACAATAAGTCTTCAACTGTAATATGTGCGATTCTAAATGATTCTAGAATGTCTTGAACAGGCGTATCTAAGTCAATTTCTTCATCTTCAACAAGTTGCATAATGCGTGTCGTTACTACAAGTTTGCTTAATGACGCAATATCAAAGTGCAAATTCTCACTCATTGCAAGCTCAGGGCTCGCCTGTCCTGCAGTTTTAATTGTTGCAGTTTCGTTTTCAATGATGGCATAAACATAACCACCAATTTCTTGATTTAAAAGAGCGTTGTCAAATAGTGTATCTATTGTCACGGTCAATACCTCCACATGATTCCTTCTTATCTTACACCATGCTGTGAAGACACCCAACAATTTTTGAAATAGTTTCGAGAATATAGGAGAAATATGACCACCTAAACAAAAAATCGTGCAGCATAGACCGTTTTCATCACGAATGGTATGGCAGAATGCTACACTAACTTTACAAGAAAGTTTAAAGATCATGTGACGAAAGTGAGGAAAAACGAGATGAAACGTGAATACAAGATTCGAAAAACATCAGATATTGATGGTTTTGATACAAATTTTGGAGCACTGCTTCGTGGCGTATTACTTGGAGTGATTATTACGTATATGACAGGTGCGCTCATACTAGGACTTGTCGCCTTTCTTCTTGGTGCTACTGGACTTCCTGCCTTCAAAAAACAAAAATAATAGTAAAGTAAAGAAAAGACATCATGAAGATGTCTTAATAATTGAATAGATCGTACTGCGCGTTGATGGCGGATTGAGGCTGCTCAACCAATGATTGATTTCATTTGAAATCAAAGCAAACGTATCGGATGAAAGTTCAAAATACTGGTTTGTTTTTGTCTCGACGCTATGCACCTCAAGCAGATATGAATCATTAAAATGATAATAGGTTAGTAACGTATGACCATCTTTTTCGCGAACTAAACCTTGCGTCGTCGTTGCGTAGTCAGGGACTTGTTTATTGATGCTGACGGTATAGATGGGATTCCGTGTTACATCTTTATGGATAAAAGGAATTTTCGTATAGGCAGTATCATCATAAGCATAAGCTTGAATTCGTGGAACAATTAGAGGATTTTTCTTCGTATTTAATGTTGTGTTGGTACCAATACTTACAGAGTCAATCACTGTCGCCGGATCATGCGTAATTAACCGCGCTTTGATGGCCTGTGTATCTTTATAACCAATCAGTAATGAATCTTCTGCTTCGATATCAACATCACTTTGAAGATAAAAGGCATTTTGACTCTTAGTCATTGGTACTTCAGTAGGTTCTGATTCGAACTTAACATTGACATTGTCTAAGTCTTCATCAATGACCAAGAAACAGTGAGAATCTTTATTTAACGATAAATCAATATAATTGAGACGCTGCGCACTCATCGAATTAAAATCATAAGCAATGCCGCGAATACCGGTATAGTACATGTTCATTTGTGCGACATCTTGGTAGTAGTAATGACTATTTCGCCATAACGAACCCAAACGTTCCAGCACGACTGGAGCATACAAATCATCACCATATTTAAAGACATAAACTTCTTTACGATCATTGAGGGTTGTTGCGAATACGATTTCACCGTATTTAGGATCTTGAGAACGAATCGCCTCAAGTACGGATGTTTTTGAGAAAGTGAATCCAGTTTGAATCAAAACAAGCACAAAAAGAAGGACACCCGTAATAAAAATAAGTACCCAATTCAGATAATAATGTCGCTTATCTTTCAATAGAGTCGCCCCCCTCCATATTTTTATATATTACACCTATACCTATGTAATTGGTAGACATTCGTCCTATCTTGTCGTATTTATCGTGTATAATGTAAAAAAGGGGGACTTATCAATGAAAAGTTCATATTTTGATGGCGGTTTTATGTCATACCTTGGCTTACAAATCGTCAATGTTATTATCGTAGTCTTTACACTTGGTTTTGGATCACCATGGGCAATGGTTCGTACGTACCGATGGGAAGCAGACCACACAGTCCTTGAAGGCAATCGTACAGTCTTTACTGGAACTGCAATGAGTTTATTTGGACAATGGATTGTATGGTGGTTACTCACTCTTGTAACTTTCGGAATTTACGGATTCTTTGTTCATGTTAAAGTATTACAATGGAGAACGGAGCACACATATTTTGTTAACTAATTCAGGCACTATTATCTCGAGTTTTATTGCAAGTAAGAAAATGCGTATAGACTGGAACTCGAGTGTTTATCTTCCTGCATCCTATGACACATCGGATGCAAGGTATTCAGTACTCTTTATGTTCCATGGCGCTGGCGGACATCAACTCAATTTCCTTGAGCGTATGGACATGAAAGGTCAGTTAGACGCAATGCACTATGAAGGCATCGTAGTCTTTGTTGACGGTTTCAATTCATTTTATCTTGATGGGCCGGGATATCCTATGGAATCCATGATTATGGAAGAATTAATTCCACATTATTTGGAAAAGTATCGTACCAATGGTGATATATTACTCGGTGGTGTATCAATGGGAGGCTATGGCGCCTTGCGCTTATCGATGAAACATCCCAATACGTTCAAAAAAGTCTTTGCCATTGCACCTGCAGTATGGAAAGAAATGACCCCCGAGACAGAAACTTATGCTTGGAGTATATTCCGCGATGAAGATGGTACTTATGATTTCGAAAAATATTATGCAAATCATCCAGTCTCTTTCGCGCAGGCGAATACCACGCAGTATTATATTGAGACAGGAATGTTGGATACGATTGTTCCGTTTGCGGATGTTGATGCAACGGTTGCAGTCTTTGAAAAACATGCGCAAGTACGCTATACACAAATCGCTGATGGCGATCATGGATGGCCCTATTTTGCAGCGGCTGTCCAACGAGGACTAAATGCGATAACAGAATAAAAGACGTCAGTGACGTCTTTTTTTTTAGAACTAGTGGCCTTTGGTGGGTAAAGTCTCCATAAGTGCATAGAAGACATTCGGGTTCCCTTCGTTAAAGAAAGTGTACCATAATGCTAGGGTGTCATCGTTAAAGACATCCAGTGTCTCAAGAATTGTTTTGGACCAAAGGAGCGCGTCTGTGGATCCCGCAGTAATAAGGTTGTTGTCGCGAACAACCGGTTGATCTTGATAAAAGGTTTGACCCGTATAATTGGGTGCAAACATGTCAAGGAATCCCGGACCATTGCTGGTATGTTTGCGTGAATTCAACATGTTCGAAGTGGCGAGAGCGAGTGTAGCACCACAAATTGCTGCAACACTACCATTGGCATTTAAAATCTGTTGTGCATACTGAAGTACGGCTTGGTGCTCTGGTTGATGCCACGTATCTGACCCAGGTAAAATCAACACAGTATTCTCGTCTACAATCATACTATCCAACGTGCAATCAGGAGTAACATTAAGTCCTCCCATGGTAGTAATCGACTGCGACGCGTAGCTTATCGTTTGAATAGCAATCTCAGGTGCATTGTCCTTAAAAAAGCGACGTGAATGCAATTCCGCGGTAATATATCCAATCTCCCAATCTGCTAATGTATCCATTACATATACATAAATATGTTTCATCATAATCTCCATTCTCTTGGTATTTATAGTATACGTGACAATTGTTGACACCATTATGTCAACAATTTATAATTTGTTTAATAAAGATGAGGAAATGCCCATGAAAACGGATCGTATGATGAGTATCATTATTGTATTGCTGGAAAGAAAACGCGTAAGCGCACAAGAACTTGCCGATATGTTTGAAGTGTCACTCCGGACGATTTATCGAGATATTGATGCTATTGATTTGGCGGGAATCCCAATTCGAACAATACCTGGAGTCGGTGGCGGCATTGAAATAATGCCGAACTATAAACTTAATCACAACGTATTTTCAACTTCAGATTTGTCAACAATTCTTACAGGTCTATCGAGTGTATCCGATATGACATCCAATGACACTTTAACGAATGTCTTGACCAAAGTTAAAAGTCTAATTCCACCGGAAAAAGAAAAGGACATTGTGCTGCAAACGCAACACGTTCATATTGATTTAAGTTCTTGGTTTGGAAATCGTAATGTTCAATCGTATCTAGAGATTATTAAGGAAGCCATTGAATCGCAAAGACTGTTAACATTCACCTATCACGACCGTTTTGGTAATAGTACACAACGTACAGTTGAGCCGTATCAACTCGTACTTAAAGGTAATCGCTGGTATTGGCATGGGTATTGTTTAGAGCGAGAAGACTATCGAATCTTCAGACTTTCACGCCTTTCGGACCTAAAGATAACACCCACATCATTTGAGCGTAGAGAGTACTCCCAAGTTCGCCTTGATGTATCAACTGTCTTAGATAGTCCCAATGAAACCGTCACGTTACGTGTACAACGGTCATTAATGGATCGTGTAATGGATTATTGCTCGTTTGATGCATTTTCTGCAATAGATGATACGTACTATCTCGTTGACTTTCCCTTCATGGAAAATGACTATTATTACAATATTTTGCTGAGTTTTGGAGATAAAAGCGAGTGTCTCGCACCAAAACATGTTCGTCAAGAACTCAGAACTCGAATCCAACGTGTTGCGGATTTATACAAATAAAAAGTACCCACAGGTTACTTTTTTAGAAGTGACGGTTAACGTATCTCATGAAGTTTCCAAAGGCTATGTCTTCTGCGAAAGCGGAGCCTAAGCGTACTGAGATCTCGTGTAATAAATTCTGACTCTGGCTGGCATCTTCAAGATTCACAATTTTGGAGGAGATACCATCGAAATCAGAACCAAGTCCAAGTTGTGATGCGAGCCCTGCATGATGCAAATGCTCGATGTGGTCAACAAGCATTTGAATTGTAGTCGGTTCAACCCGATGCTGGTCATTGACAAACGCATCGCAATACACAAAGTGTACAAGAGCCCCTCTATCTTTCATCCTTTGAATTTGTCCATCCTTGAGATTACGTCGGTGTGAGGCAAGTTTCTGAACGTTTGAATGGCTTGCAATTACATGCTTAGCTGTATCTAAGACGTCTTCGAATCCATTCAAGCTAATGTGGGAAACATCGATGAAGACGTCACGGTCATTAGCGAGTTTCACAACATCAAATCCAAATGTTGTGAGCCCAGCGCCTCGTGTTTCACCAATTCCATCACATGCCAAGTTTGCGTCGTTCCATGTCATTCCAATAGATAGGACACCTTCATCTATAAATTGCTTCACTTTTGTAATATCCGACCCAACGCAATCAAGTCCTTCGAGAGTCAAGAAGACACCGATTTCATCATCATTTAGGTTTTCAATTTCCGCAAAATGTTTTATGTGGACAATTCCCTCTTGTTTGAGAACATTGTTTTTAAATGCATCAATCTGCCCCAATGCAACGTCGTACTTGTTATCAATATATGCGTCGGGATCAATGAAAATTGCACAGGCTTGGACTTTAACGCCACCTTTACGCAATTTCAAAACATTAACATCTAGGTTTTCATTGTCATAAAAACTGTATTCTGGATTCTGATGTAGTTTCATCAATACATCGCAATGCCAATCAATAATAGGATATGTTTTCATAGGAATCTCCATTTCTTAGGATTGATTATAGCATAGTTTTGCACAGTGAATCTCATGAATGTTAACGTACGTCCTGCGCGTATTACTGACGATCGGCCTTCTTTCCCATTGAGATCGCAATGCGATTCCATGCATTCATTTGGTTTATACAAAAAACAATATAGACATATTCTTGATCTGTGAAGTGTTTTGAAATGTCATCATAGACATTTTGTGGGACACGTTTTGTTGCTACTTCAACAACATGCTCGACAAGTCGCAATACAGCTTGTTCTTTTTCAGTGTAAAAAGTGCACTCTTCCCAAACAGATAAGCTAAGAATCCGTTGTGTTGTTTCTCCAAGTTTCATGGCATCTTGAGAATGAGCGTTGACACAATATGCACATCCGTTAATCTGTGAGGTTCGAATCTTAATCAGTTCCTTTAATGACGGATCTAACGGAATTGAATTAACAAAACTCTCCATTGCAAACATTGCTTTCATAGCATCTGGCGCAAGTGTATAATAGTCAATTGATTTATTCATAATAGCCTCCTGTTGACGATTTTATACTTCTATTATACAGTGGAACTGGAACTACAAAAGGTCCAGATATCATGAGATTGAATGGGTCCAGGAGTGTGGATAATGATAGATAAAACAAGTTCGATTCCAATTTTTAGACAAATTTACGAAAATTTAATAAGAGATATGCAGACGGGGCAACTTAAGAAAGGCGACTTACTGCCAGGAACACGCAGCTTAGCGCTTGATCTTAATGTGAGTAGAAATAGTGTTGATCGTGCGTATATACAATTAGAGATTGAAGGATACATCCTATCAAAACCTAATGTAGGTTTTGTGGTCCTTGATACCTTTAGTGAAATAAAATTGACAGCACTGCCGAATCTGAGAAAACCCCAAACTGAAATTTCTGATTCCATCATTGATTTCAAATATGGAGGAAATGGATTTTCCACATTTCCTAAAGCAAAATGGCAACAGTACACTTTAGAGGTTCTCAGTTCAGAGACAGACCCTTTTCTTGATAATAAAGGAAACATTAATCTCAGAATCGCAATTGCGGAATACTTGTATCGCCACCGAGGCGTACGCGCATCGTACGAACAGATTGTTGTGACCAACGGGTATGTCTATAGTCTAGAGATAATTAGTAATTTACTGAAAGCGAGAAATTCTAAGTCAACAATTGCAATGGAAGATCCGGGATTCCCAGTGACACGAAACACACTCCTCAAAAATGATATCTATAGCAAGCCACTTTCTTACTACAATGGGAATCTTGAACTCCCTGAAAATCCCAAACATAATTTACAAGCTGTAATTGTTACTCCATCACATCATTTTCCGACTGGAAGTGTTATGCGCGTGTCGATGCGGCAAAAATTGCTAACATGGGCACGTAAGCACAGCATCTACATCATTGAAGACGATTATGATAGTGAATTTCGCTACAAAGGTGACCCAATTCCCTCTCTACAATCGATGGATGAGAGCGGAAACGTTATTTACTTTGGAACCTTCTCGAAGCCGCTTTCTTCAACGCTAAGAATGTCGTACCTCATTCTTCCACCATCACTTTTACCAATATATGAAACCCGTTATGATGGATACACAAGTTCGGTGTCAACATTACAGCAGAGTATTCTTGAAAAGTTTCTTGTGAATCAAGACTACGAAAAGCATATCCGAAAAATGCGTAATGTGTATAAGAAGAAGCATGATTTGATTCGTACATTATGTAAAAACAAATTTGGAGAGTATGTATCCATTCATGGTACAAACGGGGGACTATTTGTATTGTTGGAAGTTGATAAAAACACGACTTCAGAGATTTTAGTGAAGGAAGCATGGAAAAAAGGGGTAAAGATTTATCCGACCAGTGACTTTTATGCTGATGGGAGAAAGCATCCTACTGTATTCATGGGATTTACCGATGTGAGTTTAGAGGATATCGAGAAAGGGATCGAATTGCTCTATCAAGCATGGTTCGTGGAATCGAAAAAACCTACATTGTAGGTTTTTTTATTAATCAATTTTTATGAATTTCACAAGTATAAGTAGATGTCGACAATGAAGATGATTGCTTCACAATCAAAATTTGGATAAAACGTTAAACCTTAACAAAGCTGATCTCAAGATGGTGCGGAATCGAAAAATAGGGAACAAATTGGAATAGTTTATACAACAAACTGTACTCTCTAAAATGACGTAAAAGGTACAATTTGATTGGGTTTAAAGACATTGAACAATGTGACGAAACTATGCTGTAAGCTCAAAAATTCAGGTTTACACCGAAAACGCAAAATTCTTACCTCATTTCAACAAAATTTCATAAAAGTCATAATTATTTAGTCAAACTTTTTCAAAAAAGCTTATATTTTACATTTACGCTTCACAAAGTCTAATGGCTAGAATGAACGTTATATCTTAAATGTGACCGCCAGAAAGTTTTCCACATTTTTAAAAAAGGTAATAAATCCGCATTCTATGCTAGAAAATTGAAGGATGCTTAAGCGTTGACCAATTTTCTAGTCAGAAGATACAAATTGCTTGTGATGAAACCGGAAACCCTAACAAACAATGCGTTCATAAATTCATAAACCAAACAAATCGAAAACAATCTAAGAACGAAATCTTAAATTGTTAGGTTTGTATTTAAATATAAATTTTATGCCGAGTCTGTATGAACTTTTTGTGTAAAACTTAATGTATAATGTATCCACAGAATTATGGAATCTAGATCAATAGATTATAATTCTGATATTTATCAATCAAATGGTGCTGATTATCGAAGGCACTTTTTGAGCATGGCACTTGCACCCAACATCGTTTGGTGCTGGGAATATCGGAAATTATATTGAAAAAGAACATAATCATAGAACGGGGGGCGGGGGCTTAACTACATTTTCTTTTTGAGTATAAAAAGTTGATGGTAGGCAAATAAATGTCAAGTCTACATCACGTAGAAAGGATATGATAAACGAATGAAAAAATGGTTGATGATATCCATTATTTTTGTGCTACTCGCAACTGGTTGTGCAAACAACAGTGCTGACATGGGCGCATACAAAGGGGTACCAAAAACTAACCAATTTAGAACCGTAGACTATGAATCGGTAACGAAGGCGTTAACGAATGATGAGAATGGTGTATATGTTGTGGCGCATCCAGGTAGTTATGCAAGCTTAAACATAATCCCCACACTAAATGATGTGTTAAAGGATTTAAAACTTGAGGCAAACTATATTGACATGAGTAATGAAACAGCATTCACAACAGATGTGAATCGAAGGATCACAGAATTTTTAAAACATGAAGACATACCTGACGAGGCAATGAGCTTCAGACCACTTATCATTTTTGTTAATGACGAAAGTCATAAAATATTCTTGCCAGAAGATACGGCAATAGATTTCAACCAACAAGAACTTACTGTGGATGAACGCAGTCTTTTAAGAGCGGACATAGAGCAAGCAGTTTTTGGTTCGTTGAAATAGGTAGGGGGACAATTTAATGAAAGGGAATATAAGTAAATTCCTAAGAAGTTCATTAGCTTTTGTGATGGCATTATCAATTGGTTTCACAACAGTTAATGCGCAAACGCCTCTTGCTGAAGTTGATTCAACATTGTTCCGAGAGATCGTAACAATTCCAGATGGAAATTTCCCTGAGTATTATAAAGAAGTAACACAGGAAGAACTTCACAAGGTAGATATCGCATTGCAGGAAATTAATGATGCAGCGATTAAAAAGGCTAATGAAAAGAAACAAACAATCGAGAAAAGTAACAATACTGAAGATGCAAGCGTAAAAGCTGATAACGCATCAAAATCTGAGCCAACGATTGATCAGTCCGTAGCTGGAGACGTTGTACTTCGTACACGTATTGCTGAGAAAATCTTTGTAACGAAAGATACACAAAATAAAAAGGTATATCGCGTTTATGGAACATATGATGGACAAAATCCAGGGTTCTATGAAATCGATAAAGACTTTGAAACATTAAAGTCCAACGAAAAAATTGATATCGACAAGGAACGCGAAGCATTTGTTCCTAAAGACGAAAAAACGAACGCAATATTTAACAATAGCGAAGAAACAGTCGATGGTAGTGAGCAATCTGAGCAAATTATCAATATGGCAGATGGTGTATTTGAACAACAAATACCTGATGCATCGGTAATCCCTGCATATTATAAAGGTCCAACAGGAACTGGTCGACTTGTGTATACGTTTGTGGGTCGTGATGGTATCAGTTACTATCGCGTATACGGAACTGTAGATGGTGCGAACAAGGGTTTCTATAGCTCAAATGAGTTTGGAAACACAGTTACTGTTGAAAGTGTCATTGATTTATCAAATGAAAATATGACAATTGCACCTTATAACTTCGTGGTCAAACCAGTTGAGGGAACAACACCAAGTGAAGCCAATGGTTTTGCTAAGGATGCTGCACAATCTTCAAAAGCTGGATTTGACGTATATAAATATGAAACGAATTCATCCGCATCTGCATATAGATCGTTCGGTGAAGTAACAAATGTGACAGATCCAAGTGCAACAAAAGGATGGCATCGAATTACAGACGAAGGTAAATATGATACACGATTTGGTGCACCAGAAGTTTCGGTCATTAAGAGCATTGAAAAAGAGTTCTTAAATTTATCGAAAAAAGGATTTGTAGAAAATAGTACAGCACCGACTAAACAACCGTACTATAACGATCCTGTAGATAAAGGAACGGATAAGACAATTACTCCACGTTCATTCTTCTACTCATTTACAGGTAAAGATGGAAATCCTTACTATCGCGTATATGGAAAAGTTGATGGATCTGATGAAGGATTCTACGATACTGATGTTGATGGAAACTTAAACTTTCCTGCGAAAAAAATAGATATAAAATGGGAAGAAGATAATTTAAAACCAAACGTCAAAAAACCCGGTGGGGATCTCGCAAAAAGTCCTGATGACGCATTCATAAGTAATTCCAAAATCGTCAAGGTATATGATGGTACCGAAAAGTGGGATGCAGATAACAACCCAGGGAATGACTCAGGACCTCATAACGGAATAGTACGCTCGTTTGATACGATTCGTTACGATTTGGATACAACATTAGCTGTTCGGGATAAATCAGAGTTCGACTCATTTACTGATGCAAGAATTTATGTCGAATTTACAATAGACAAACCTATTGATGTTGCAGAGTTTGATACAAAAAACATGCCTGAAATCTCAGAACCAAAGGTTACTGTTGTAGGAAATAAACAGACAATGACCGGGTACATTAAAATAACGAAAGATGCTAACGGTAAGTCACCGATACCGGGTACACAACCTATTAAAGTGCTTCTAAATGTTAAAGGTGCTCAAAATGGTGAACAAATCAAACCTACATTCAAACTATGGCTTGATGGAAATGAAAAAAGCAATAGTCAACAAACTCTAGAAACACAAGTAACCACAGTATCTGCGTTACCAAAGATCAATGTTAAACTAACTCAAGTGCCAACAAATTGGCTATCTCTAAAAGATGATTTTGACTTTGATAAAGGAAATGTGGCTACACCCGAAAGTGTAAATCCCAAATTGGGAAGACTAACAGCTCAAGCAATTAGTATTTCAATTTACAACAACAAGGAAGAACGATCACTGAAGGGTTTAGAAGTTCCGACAGGACCAATAACCTTTGATTTAAAGTATAAGTATGAACGCCAAGTTATGGGAAAACCTGAAACTCGGCAAGACGTTACGAATATACTAACTCCAGAAGTTTGGGATTATAAATTGAATAATTACGGATCTAAAGGAGCATATGGACGTAACATGCAGTGGCTTGGAGATAATAGTGTACTGGGGATTCAAGCCGCACCAGTCTCGCTCTCTGCTCTTGGTCCAGGAAATATACATTCTGCTTTTAGAAATGAAGTGGGAAAAGTTGGTATGACTAAGACTGGATTAGATAGTTATAGTTTTACATTTGATAAGTATCTTTTCGATTCAGTCATTTACCCAACGCATAATGGAGGAGATACATCGAAGGACCCGATTAAGTATGATAAAAATCAAGCAGTTTTTACTGCAGGATACATACAGGTGTTCAATCCAATAGACAATGAAAACGTGCAGTATGAATATTATAGAACTACAGAAATAACTAACATCAGAGCAGAATCTAAGTCGGGTCAAAAAGTGACTTCTGATATGGTGACTTCTGATAATAAAACGGTTGAACGAATAGAGAAGACATTGCCGGGTTCATACACGAAAAGGACAATTTTCGGACAAGAGTCAAGCGTCTCGCTTGAAGATAAGGCATATTACTCTCAGTGGGATCAGGGTGATGGATCAACTACTAACGGCCATAATATGACAATGTGGTCAACTGTTTCATCCGGTGTATCAAACGAAAAAGATTTAGAAGTACAAAGTTATAATTTACTTCAAAAATTTGATGATAAGGCATTTATGCCGGTGGATGCAAAAACAGGATATGCAGCTAAGTTTGTAGCTACTAATAGCGTAGGTTTAAAATCACCACGAATTCTGTATGGTGCAAAACCAGATAAAACTGGCTGGAAGAACGATGCTGAGATGGGTAGTACCAGAGAAGAAGATCTTGTATATTTTGCGACGGTAGACGAATTGGTAAGTAAGGGATACATTCCAGTAGCAATTCTTTATGAAGGTAGAAATACTCGAGTAGCTGCGGGAAGAACCGTCCAAATCGGATCGTTCATGTATATAAAGGAAACGGCTGAAATTGGAAAAGTCTATCAATCAACAAATGATTTAAGGGTTTATACTGAATCAAACAAACTGGACGAAAGTGTTTCACGACTTAATCCAACAAGTGTATATCCAACACCGACCGAAACTATGAACTCAAGCTATACAAAAACAGCATATGATAAAGACGGAAATCTTGTTCCTGGAACGCACGGTGGAGGCCCATGGCAAGGTCAATCATTGCTTATTATAGGAGACAAAACAACAGTAACAAAAGTTGTTGAACAAACCGATGG
Source organism: Erysipelothrix sp. HDW6B (assembly GCF_011301115.1). Lineage (NCBI taxonomy): Bacteria > Bacillati > Bacillota > Erysipelotrichia > Erysipelotrichales > Erysipelotrichaceae > Erysipelothrix > Erysipelothrix sp. HDW6B. The sequence continues at coordinate 222,361 of NZ_CP049860.1, forward strand.
AAACAAACCCAAATATAACTTTAACTTAGGAAGTGGAGAACGAGTTATCGACTATTTAATTACTCCAACACTTGAATTTACTTCAGGTTTACCAAATCCTGATAGTAAGCTTCGAGATACAGTTAAAATTGTTGATGAGTTGCCTCCAAATGTTAAGTATAATGCAGGAAGTGGTACTCTCGGTGGTGAGTATGTACCGAATCAAACGCCGGGTCAACAAGGGTCAATCACTGGTGGTGAAATTTTAGAGCCAGTCATTGTTACTAAGACAAATAAAAGTGGGCAATCATACCAAGAGTTAACATGGACAATTCCGGATTTATTAGTCGGAGCGCCAATGGAAAAACTTAGATTTTCAGCAACAATTGGTACATTGGAAAATCCAGTAACTGATGTCGAGGATGGAAAAATACTAAGTAATACTGTAAAAATTTCGTCAGATCTAGATATGAGGCGAATTATGGCTTCAAACCGAAACATCGACAATGCAGATGTGCGGATAATTAAAAACAGTCCAACATCTGTAATAAAAAATGCTATTAAGCCAGTTATTGAATTATCTGGAACTGTAGGATTTAATATTAGCTATAGTAATGCAGGAAATAATGCAATAATGGATGCAAAACTCCTAGATATTTTACCGTACAATGGCGATGGTAGAGGAAGTAAATTTGATGGAACATATGATTTACAGTCAATTAATGTTAAATATAGTCAAAGTCCAAAACTTACACCATTAAGAGTTGTTTATACAACAGATACGGGAGTTCAAAAAACAACCAATAATGCTGCAAACGTGGACGTTACGGGTTGGACTGCAGCTTCAATATCTGGTGGTGACAAGCTCTTCACATTTACAATTCCTGCTGGAGAGAAAGTTACTGCAATAGCACTCGTGGGTGATTTAGATGCAATGACTGGAATTGATATATCCTATAACTTAGTACCAGTTGGAAACATGCCAGGTAATATTTATGGTAATAACATTTCGGTGGTTCGAGGTGATGAGAAAGTCCCATTAGTTGCACCATCGAAAACAGTAAGTGTTGCTAAACGTATGATCAGTGGCCAAGCTTGGTTCGATTCAAACCGAAACGGGCAACGTGATGCTAATGAAAAACTACTTGCTGGTGTTGGTGTCAGATTAACTGATAAAGATGGAAATACAGTAAAAGATGTAATGGGTAAAACCGTTCGACCACAGGAAACAAATAGTCGCGGTCAATACTCATTTGATAACCTTCCTGCTGGAGAATATAAAGTTAACTTCGTAGATGCGTCAGGATTTACATTGTCTGACTATGAGTTGACCGAACGTAAAGCTCCAGGTGTGCCTCAAGGTGTTGACAGTGATGCACAAGGAAAATATGACAGTAATTATATTCTTCAAGAAGCATTTATTGATGAAATAAAATTACCAGAACTATCAGCAATGAAAGATTTAAACTTTGTCTCTTCAAATAATGATGCTGGATTCTTCTATCCATACTCAATTGAGAAGAGTGCGGATCCTGCTGGTAAACTTGATGGCGCCCCAGGCGAAAAACCATCAATTTCAGAAGGAGACGTTGTTACATATACACTTACTGTTAATTCACCTCGTGGTGCATTGACTGGTGTTAAGGTATCTGACAAAATTCCTGTAGGAATGAGTTTAGTACCAAATTCAATTAGAGTAAAAGATGTAAACTCATCATGGGAAGTATTACCAGATTCAGCTGCATACAATCCTCAAACACGAACAGTGTATTGGGGTGTGCGTAATGTAAGTATCGGTAAGACACTGTATGAGTTCAAAGTAGTGGTGGACAAATTACCGGAAGGGGTCACAGAACGTGACTTTGGTAACCACGGAACAATCGTTGTTGGTGACACTGAGTTGCCATCAATTCAAGTTCAACATAAGATAATTGCAAGAAATGCAAAAATTGAAAAAACTGCAGCATTGGTAACGGAAACAGGACTTGATCCAGAAAACAGAGGAACAAGTACAAATCCAGTTCCAACAAACTTATCACAAACTGTAGAGTATCGCCTCAAGGTTAAAAATACAGGTAGTGAAGGAATGCTGTCAGATGTTATTACAGTTGACGATGTAGTGCCAGAAGGTGTTACATATGTACCAGGTTCGATGAAAGCCGTATTCCGAGATTCCGCAACACAAAATGCGTATGCGGGAACACAAGCAACGGTTACTCAAACAGAACCAACACAAGCAAACAATGCGTTGAAATGGGAACTGAACAAAATGGGAAGTGGCGAAGAAGCTTACTTAACATTTAGAGTTGTCGCACCAAGCACAACACTTACGGATACAGACCCACAAACGTATGAAAAACAATTTGAAAATACAGCAGTAATGAAAGACATTCAAAAAGAAGGTAAATTCTACAAAGAAGACTTTATCGATTCGAATGGTGTCGTTCAAAATGTAAAAGACACTGCTATATACACTGAAACTGAAGTAACCAAAAATTCAGAAACAACGTACCACAAAGTTGCTGAGCCAAATGTAAAAATTGTTAAGAGCTCAAATCCAGCAGACGGTAGTGTCGTAAAAGGTGGCGATGTCATCACATATACCATTGCTGTTACAAATGATGGAAAAGCAACTGCAAAAAATGTAAAAATTACCGATCCAATTCCTGCAGGTGTTGTATTAAATGAAGATGGAAAACTAACATCTGATCATGCAAACACTGAAAGTAAAGTGGAAAACGGTGAAGCAGTATGGAATATAACTGATCTTGAGGCTGGTGCAACTGTTACGGTAACGTATCAAGTTGTCGTTCAACCACTTCAAACAGTTGGGGAAAAATCGATAGAGAATACAGCATATGTATCACTCAATGAATTGCCAAAAATTCCATCAGAAACCATTAAACACAAACAATCCATGAACTATACAATCGTAAAAGAAAGTAATCCAGTTCACGGAACAACCGTAAATGGTAAAGATATTATTAAATATTCAATTAAGATTTCAAATACAGACACAGAACCGTTGAAGAATCTTGTCATTACTGACGCGATTCCAGAATTCACTAACTATGTGGCTGGATTAATTGCAAGTAGTGTTGATGCAACAAAAGACGATACTACAAGTACATTAAAATGGACAATTGCAGAGTTGGCAGGTAAATCTGTAGCAACCGTAAGTTTCGATGTTGAAGTACAACCAATGGAAGCAGAAGGAAGCAGAACGATTGAAAATACGGGTTACTATCAATTTGATGGTATTCCAACACCAAAACCAACGAATACAATTGAACACAATCAAGGCATTCACTATACTTTCGAGAAATTTAGTGACCCTGCAAGTGGTTCATTAGTTGATGGACCAGAAACTATTAAATATACTTTACGTGTTAAAAATACTGGATCTTCAACAATTAACGCACTTAATGTTTGGGATAGTATTCCTGAATTTACAGAGTACAAAGTCGTTGAAGGATATCCAAACTTAGGTGGTAAATACGAAGCAGGTGGAGATCATGGACTCGGTAAGATTTCATGGACTGTCGAAGATCTTGCTCCTAATGAAACTGTAGATTTGATCTTCAACGTAACGGTTGACAGACTTGTAGCTGGGGATGTTGACTCACGAGATGTACCAAATACTGCATATTCACAATTACCTAAAGAAACTACACCAAAAGAATCAACGGTCGTACACAAACAAAAATTCGGCTATGAAATTGTTAAGACAAGTGATGTCGAAGCAAATACATATGTAGACGGAAACCAAGAAATTGAGTATACGATTACGTTGAGAAACCTCCAGCATGAAAGTCTTGATAATGTCGTCATTCGTGATGCTATTCCAAGCTATACAACATATGTTGAAGGAAGTATGAAATCAAATCGCGCTGATGTTACTGAGTCACTAGAAGCTGGCGTTCCAACATGGAAAGTTGCTGAAGTTGAAAAAGATGGCGTGGTTGAAGTAAACTTCAAAGTTCGTGTAAATCCAATGACACAAATTGGTTCACGAAATATTGTTAATGAGGCAGAATACATCATTGATGGAATGCCTGAATATGAAAAAACAAATAAAATTACACACCATCAAGAAGCAGCATTTACTCTTGTTAAGAGCAGTGATGTTGCAGAAAATACATTTGTAGATGGTAAACAAGTTATTACATATACGCTTGATGTAACAAACAGTGGAAAACAAACATTGAATGATCTTCGCATTGAAGATATGATTCCTGAATTTACTAAGTATGTTGAAAATAGCATCACAAGTACAGGTTCAGGAACAATTACACCGAAAGCGGAAGTAGGAAAAGTAAGTTGGAAACTCGATAACTTCAAAGTTGGAGACAATGCAAAACTTATCTTCAAAGTCACGGTAGATCCATTGACTGTGAAGGGTGAGCGAGAAATTGCGAACCAGGCACAAGGACAATTACCAGATGATGGAATTCCTACAAAAACAAACATCATCAAACACAAACAGATGATGGATTATGAAGTAAGAAAAACAAGTACACCAGGAAACGGTATCGTTAATGCTGGTGACGAAATTCAATACTTCATTGCTGTAGAAAATAAAGGTCACGAAACATTACGTGGCGTCGAAGTAACCGATAAGATTCCAACATACACAACATATGTCGAAGGAAGCCAAAGTGTTGATCCTACAACAGGTGTCACAATGACACAAACAGGTGATACATTGAAATGGGTTATTGATGAAGTTACTACAGGTGAAACAACAACACCAACATTCAAAGTCACTGTTGACGAAATGAAAGAAGTTGGAAAACGCGAAATTCTTAATGCCGCACAATATGTTGTTGAACCAAATACACCTGAAGAGACACCAGGAACAAAACATGAACAAGGCATCAAGTATACATTGGTCAAGAGTTCAAATCCTTTACCAAGTACGCCTGAAGCACCAAGTTATGTAAATGGTGGCGATGTCATTACATATATCCTCAAGTTAGAAAATATTGGGGAATCAACAATTAATGATCTAAATGTTACTGATGCAATTCCAGAATTTACAACATTTGTAGCTGGTAGCATGAAACATGAAGGAAATGATGATGCTGTTGTAGTAATGAGCCAAGATGGTGATGTTCTAAAATGGAACGTAAGTAACTTGGAACCACAAACAGCACTTGAAATGAAATTTGATGTCACGGTTAACCCATTAAGTGTCGACGGCGAATCAAGTATTAAAAACGTTGCTTACAGTGGATTCCCTGAAATCCCAACAGTCCCAACTGACGAAGTTGAGCACAAACAAAAACTTGAGTACGCAGTAGTCAAATCTGCTGATGTTGCTGAAGGACTTGTAGATGGAAGAAGTAATATTGTTTATACCTTGACCATCAATAACAGTGGAGAAGAATCACTAACCAACTTTATGTTACGTGACGAAATTCCACAATTCACAACTTATGTTGACAATACAATTGCATCAAGCAATTCAACGTCAATTATGAAAGTTGAAAACGGAGTTGCAGAATGGACAATTGACGAAATTCCTGCAAAATCAGAAGCTACTGTACAATTTACAGTTAACGTTCAAGAAATGAATCATACAGGAAAACGTTATATTACTAACGTGGGTCAGTACAAACTTGAAACAGCTCCAGTTTACAAGAATACAAATGTCATTACTCACGAACAACAAAGCCAGTATTCTATCGAGAAAACAAGTGATGTTGAGAATGACACAACCGTTAAAGGTTACGATACAATCGTCTATACACTTAAATTTACTAACGTTGGTAATGAAACAATCAACAACGGAATTATCCGAGATGTGTTACCAAATGAAGTTGAACTTGTTGAAAATGGCATAAGAATTACGAAACCAGATTCAACCGTCGTTCAAGATATTACAGATGTAGATGGTAAGAAATGGTCAATCGAAGGTTTAAAAACTGATGAAACTGTTGAAATTCATATTCCAGTTACTGTGAAACCACTCTTAGAAGTAGGTACCAGAACAATTGAAAATACAGCGTTCGGAAAACTTAAAGATGAACCGGATGAACGACCAACAAATACGATTATTCATCATCAAGATCTATCGTACAATGTCGTTAAAGACAGTACTCCAGTATCAGGAAGTTATGTTGCTGGAAATGAAGAAATTGAATACCGTATTAATGTTCATAACACAGGAAGTGAACCAATTAAATCAATCAGAATTACGGATGTTATTCCAACACATACAAAATATGTTGCGGGAAGCATAACAGATTCTGGTGAAGCAACTGTTGTATCTGATGATAGTACGGAAACGTTATCATGGGATATCAACAATTTAGCAGGTAAGACATCAACAGCAGTCAGCTTTAAAGTTACTGCAGATGACATGACTGCAATTGGTGAACGTGTAATTGAGAATATTGCGCAATACAAGATGAATGAAGAACCTGTAAAAGAAACGAATAAGATTATTCACAATCAAAAAACTGATTACGAAATCCACAAGACAAGTGATCCAGTTGATGGTGTCGTGGATGGTGGTTCGACAATTCGATACATCTTATCAGTCGAAAATACAGGTGAAGCAACACTAAATAACTTAAACGTAACAGATGCAATTCCTACCCATACTCAGTATGTACCAAACAGTATGAAATTCTCAGGTGGAAGCGGAACAGCTGTTATGACTGAAGGCGATACATTAAGCTGGAACGTTAGCGGTCTTAAAAAAGGGGAAACAATGACACTCGAGTTTGAAGTTGTTGTTGATGCTCTCGAGGCAAATGGTGCTGAACAAGAAATCTTGAATACAGCCTATGCAAAACTACCAGATGATGAAACTCCTAAAGAATCAGAAACTACACGCCATACTCAAAAACTGAGCTATGTCGTAAGTAAAGATGCAGTTGCAGCATCAGGAAGCTATGTAGATGTTGATGAAACAATTACATACACCATCACTGCAACAAATACAGGTAACCAAACATTAAGAAATCTCACGATTACTGATATGGTTCCTGAGTTTACAACCTTTGTACCAAATAGTATGAAGATTGTAAGCGGTCATGTTGGAACAATGTCCGCAGATAGTCCATTAACATGGAATATCGAAGCTGTGGCAGTTGGCGAAAGTGTACAAGTAAGCTTTGAAGTTAAAGCAAATGCTATGGATACAAAAGGCGAACGTAAGATTACAAATATCGGTTACGTCACCCTTCCAAAAGACCCAGAACCAACACCAACTAACCCAGTTGAACACTTACAAAAACTCTCATATGAGTTCCATAAGGATTCAACACCTGCATCAGGTACGTATGTAACTGGTGGAGACGTTATTACATATAACTTAACACTCATTAATACTGGTGAAACAAGTGTCCACAATCTTGTCGCTACAGATACTGTTCCAGAAGGAACCGTCTTTGTGGAAGGAAGCCAAACATATACAGGTGGCAGCGCAACCGCAGTTATGTCAAAAACAGATGACAAATTGCAATGGAACGTTGATGGCCTCAAAAAAGGCGAAACAATGACATTAAGCTTTAAAGTTACTGTTAAAGATTTAGGCACTGAAAATGAACGTACAATCCGAAATGTTGCGTACTCAAATCTACCAGGTGTCCCACCAGATCCAACAGAGGAAGTGGAACACAAACAAGATCGTTCATACAAATTTAATAAGAGCTCTGACCCAGTGACAGGAAGTTTTGTCACAGCTGGTGATGAGATTACTTATAACTTAACAGTTGTGAATACAGGTGAAGAAACATTGAACAAACTTAACGTTAGAGATGCTATCCCTGAAGGAACAACCTATGTTGAGAACAGCCAAACATTTGATGATCTAAGTAGTGGAACCGCTACAATGAAATCAGAAAATGGCACGCTTTACTGGGAAGTTAACGGCGTGAAGAAAGGTGAAACAATCATCTTAAGCTTCAAAGTAACCGTTGATAAACTCAAAGTGGACGACGAACGTACAATCCGAAATGTTGCTTATTCAAGCACACCAGGTGAACCAGAACGTCCAACGGAAGAAATTGAACACAAACAAAAACGTTCATTCGAATTCCACAAATCATCAACACCAGTAACAGGAAGTTTCGTAACTGCTGGCGATGAAATTACTTATAACTTAACAGTTGTGAATACAGGCGAAGAAACATTGAATAAACTAAACGTTAAAGATGCTATCCCTGAAGGAACAACGTATGTAGAAAACAGCCAAACATTCGATGATCAAAGCAGCGGAACCGCTACAATGAAACTTGAAGATGGCGTACTGTATTGGGATATTAATGGTGTGAAGAAAGGTGAATCAATGATTCTCAGCTTCAAAGTCACTGTTAACGCATTAGGAAAAGATGATAACCGCAGCATTAAAAACGTTGCGTATGCAAACTTCCCTGAAATCCCAGAAATTCCAGAAGTACCAACGGAAGAGGTTGAACACAAACAAAAACGTTCATTCGAATTCCACAAATCATCAACACCAGTAACAGGAAGTTTCGTAACTGCTGGCGATGAAATTACATATAGCTTAACAGTTGTGAATACAGGTGAAGAAACATTGAGTAAACTAAATGTTAAAGATGCTATCCCTGAAGGAACAACGTATGTAGAAAACAGCCAAACATTCGATGATCAAAGCAGCGGAACCGCAACAATGAAACTTGAAGATGGCACACTCTACTGGGAAGTTAATGGTGTGAAGAAAGATGAAACAATGATTCTAAGCTTCAAAGTAACCGTTAATGAATTAGGAAATGACAACACACGTACTATTAAGAACGTTGCGTATGCAAATTTCCCTGAAATTCCAGAAGTACCAACAGAAGAAGTTATCCACAAACAAGATCGTTCCTATGAATTCCACAAAACATCGAATCCAAAAAATGGAACAATCGTTAAAGCTGGCGATGAAATTACTTACTTCTTATCTGTAGTAAATACAGGTGAAGAAACATTGAACAAACTCAATGTAAGTGATGCAATTCCGGCAGGAACAACTTTTGTTGAAAATAGCCAAGCAGCAGATGATGTAAGTAGTGCAACAACAACTCCATCATTTGAAAATGGCAAAGTGAACTGGGTCATCGACGGACTCAAAGCTGGCGAAACAATTACTCTGAGCTTCAAAGTAACTGTGAACCCACTAAGTACACAAGGTTCAAACAGTATTCGAAACGTTGCGTTTGCGAACTTACCTGGAGAACCACCAGTTCCAAGTGAAGAAACAAATCACAAGCAAAAACTAAGCTATGAAATTGAGAAAGTATCAAATCCAATTAGTGGCTCAATGGTTAATGGAAAAGATGACATTACGTATACCATTAAAGTTAAAAATACAGGTGATCAAGTTCTTAAAGACTTAATGGTCAAAGATACTGTTCCAACATTTACTAAATATGTTCAAGGTACACAACAGTCTAGCCATACTGCAACAATGAGTGTGGAAGGTGATGACTTGTTCTGGACAATTGGTGAAATTGGAGTAGGTGAAACTGCAGAAGCAAGCTTCACTGTCAAAGTTGATCCAATGGTTGAAAAAGGTACACGTGATATTACAAATATCGGTTATGTAAAATTACCAGCCGATAAAGAATACACACCTACAAATCAAACAATTCACCGTCAAAGTGCATCGTATGAAGCACACAAATCAAGTGATCCAAAATCTGGAACAGTTGTAAACAATGGCGATGTGATTACATATTCAATTTCAGTTAAAAACACTGGAAGTGATACATTGTTTGATATGCTCGTAACGGATGCTGTCCCAGCGAATACTAAGTTGGTTGCATCAAGTATCACATCGAGCAATCCAGATGTTGTTACAAGTACAGAATCCAATGGCGTCATCAACTGGACAATTAAAGAACTTAAATCTGGTGAAGAAATTGTTGTTAGCTTCAAAGTAACTGTGGCATTAACGAAAGAAAATGCGACAATTCGAAACGTTGCGACAACTAAACTTCCTGGTGAACCAGAAGTTCCTACGGAAGAAATAATTCACCCAACAACATCAAGTTACAAGATCAGTAAAGAAAGTAATCCTGTGAGTGGTACTCAAGTGAAAACTGGAGATACGATTAAGTATACAATTAATGTAGAAAATACAGGAAGCACAGTTCTAACTAACTTTGAAGTCAAAGATACGATTCCAGAGTTAACTGAATATGTCGCAAACAGTGTTGGTTCAAGTGTTGAAGGAACTCAGATTACTGAAGGTTCTGAAATTCACTGGATCATACCAGAGATTAAACCAGGAGAACGTGTCAACGTAAGCTTTGAAGTTAAGGTCAAAGATGTTAAAGATCTAAAAGAAGCTGAAATTATCAACGTCGCTTATGGTAAGTCTGAAAAAGAACGCGAATTTAAACCAACCAATGAAGTTAAACATCCAATCCGAAATGAAAAACCTACACTACCACAAACTGGTATGGGTACAAATCCACTAGGAATGCAAATTGCTATGGGCGGATTGTTAGTTGTTCTGATTAGTCTCATTAAAAGACGAAAAGAAGAGACTGAGTAATAAGAGTTGAGCTAGTGGTTTCCACTAGCTCAATTACAAATGGGGGAAATATGCGAAAAGTTAAAAAAGTATTATTATATGCAACTAGTATCTCGTTGGCACTAAGTGGTGCAAGTATCGGTATTTCGGCAGAAGAAAGCAATGCGCCTATATCGCAAGTTGTTAGAAGTGCAGAAGATGTCAATGGTATTAAGATTCATTTTGTAGGACCAGTTCCTTCAAACTCGAAGATTGACCCGACGGAAATTACACTCTTTCCGAAGTTCAGTGTTGATGCTGCGAGCTATATTTTAACTCGAGAAGACGGTTCAGTAGTAGAAACTAAAAGTACCGAATTTGTTTCGAATTCAACGCTAAATAATCTACCCGCTGGAAAATACCATGTTGCATTTGAATATGAGCTTGATGGTGGAAAATATAAACTAGAAGATTCTTTCAAAGTAGTTCTAATGTCCGTTAAAGCAAATATTGATAAGGAAATTAATCCAACAAGAATGTGGGGAGAAAGCCCAGTCGAAGAAGCGTGGATTTCATGGGAAATCACTAAGAACTCCGGAGAATTGGTTGCTGGAGATCTAGGAAGTGAAGTACCTAAGAAGACGATTGACTCTTTAGAGAAAGGTAAGTACCAAGTTAAATTCACAGCTATGTTGGAAGGGTCGCCAAAAAAACACTCAGAATTCAAAAATTTCGAAGTAACTGGTGAAGTTGAAGATGACCCAGAAGTTAGCCTCTTTATTGATCGAACAACCAATCCAAAAAGTATCACAGGTGATAAAAAACTCGTAGACTCTAAATTGGAATGGACAATTAATGAAGGTGCGAAAGTACTCCATACTGGTGAAGGAAAAACAGTGACACAATCACTCGTTGATGCATTGCCAGCAGGAACGTACCAAGTGAGCTTTAAAGAAATAAGCAAGACTGGCAAGGAATCAGTAAAGACGGAAACGTTTAAAATGCGGTTTCCAAATCCGACAGTAACTGTAGATAAAGCAGAAAATCCTACAAAGATTGAAGCAACACCTGCAATTGCGGAGTCAAGCTTAAAATGGGTGATTAAATCTGGCACAACTGAAGTTAAATCAGGAACAGGTTCAATCATCACTGAAGATTTAAAAGGATTAGCAGATGGTAGTTATACAGTGGTGTTCACTGAACGAAGTCCAGAGGATCTTACCAAAGATGCTCAAAAAGAATTCACAGTGAAAGCACCTGTCGAATTACCACAAGCCGTAATTCTTGTGGATCGTCCAATTAATCCAAGAAGTATCACAGGTGATAAAAAACTTGTTGATTCGAAATTGGAATGGACAATCAAAAATGGCGCACAAGTTCTCCATACTGGTGAAGGAAAAACAGTGACACAATCACTCGTTGATGCATTATCAGCAGGAACATACCAAGTGAGCTTTAAAGAAACAACAGTCAAAGGATTGGAATCAGAAGTATCTGAAACCATTACAATGCGTTATCCAAATCCAACAGTAACTGTAGATAAAGCAGAAAATCCTACAAAGATTGAAGCAACACCTGCAATTGCTGAGTCAAGTTTAAAATGGGTGATTAAATCTGGCACAACTGAAGTTAAATCAGGAACAGGTTCAATCATCACCGAAGATTTAAAAGGATTAGCAGATGGTAGCTATACAGTGGTGTTCACTGAACGAAGTCCAGAGGATCTTACCAAAGATGCTCAAAAAGAATTCACAGTGAAAGCACCTGTTGAATTACCACAAGCCGTAATTCTTGTCGATCGTCCAATCAATCCAAGAAGTATCACAGGTGATAAAAAACTTGTCGATTCGAAATTGGAATGGACAATTAAAGAAGGCACACAAGTACTCCATACTGGTGAAGGAAAAACAGTGACACAATCACTCGTTGATGCATTACCAGCAGGAAAATACCAAGTGAGCTTTAAAGAAACAACAGTCAAAGGATTGGAATCAGAAGTATCTGAAACCATTACAATGCGTTATCCAAATCCAACAGTAACTGTAGATAAAGCAGAAAATCCTACAAAGATTGAAGCAACACCTGCAATTGCAGAATCAACACTGAAATGGGTCATCACATCAGCTACTGGTGACATCAAATCAGGAACAGGTTCAGTGATTGTAGAGGACCTACAAGGACTCGCCGATGGAACGTATACAGTAACCTTTACTGAAACAAGTCCAGAAGGACTAACCAAAGATGCAAACGCAACATTTACGACAAAAACAGATGTTGTCTTACCGGAAGTAGGAATGACAATAGATCGTTACTACAATCCAACAAGTATTACAGGAAGTAAAAAATTATCCGATTCAACATTAGAATGGACAATCGGATACGGATTAACAACTGTTCATACCGGTACAGGTGCAGCAATTCCTCAAGACATTCTTGAAGGATTAGACGCCGGAAGATATTTTGTAACCTATGTAGAACGTAGTGCTACAGGAGAAACTTCACGAAAACTGGATGAGTTTGAAGTACGTTATCCAAATCCAACAGTAACTGTAGATAAAGCGGAAAATCCTACAAAGATTGAAGCAACACCTGCAATTGCTGAGTCAAGCTTAAAATGGGTGATTAAATCTGGCACAACTGAAGTTAAATCAGGAACAGGTTCAATCATCACTGAAGATTTAAAAGGATTAGCAGATGGTAGCTATACAGTGGTGTTCACTGAACGAAGTCCAGAGGATCTTACCAAAGATGCTCAAAAAGAATTCACAGTGAAAGCACCTGTCGAATTACCACAAGCCGTAATTCTTGTGGATCGTCCAATTAATCCAAGAAGTATCACAGGTGATAAAAAACTTGTTGATTCGAAATTGGAATGGACAATCAAAAATGGCGCACAAGTTCTCCATACTGGTGAAGGAAAAACAGTGACACAATCACTCGTTGATGCATTATCATCAGGAACATACCAAGTGAGCTTTAAAGAAACAACAGTCAAAGGATTGGAATCAGAAGTATCTGAAACCATTACAATGCGTTATCCAAATCCAACAGTAACTGTAGATAAAGCAGAAAATCCTACAAAGATTGAAGCGACACCTGCAATTGCAGAATCAACACTGAAATGGGTCATCACATCAGCTACTGGTGACATCAAATCAGGAACAGGTTCAGTGATTGTAGAGGACCTACAAGGACTCGCCGATGGAACGTATACAGTAACCTTTACTGAAACAAGTCCAGAAGGACTAACCAAAGATGCAAACGCAACATTTACGACAAAAACAGATGTTGTCTTACCGGAAGTAGGAATGACAATAGATCGTTACTACAATCCAACAAGTATTACAGGAAGTAAAAAATTATCCGATTCAACATTAGAATGGACAATCGGATACGGATTAACAACTGTTCATACCGGTACAGGTGCAGCAATTCCTCAAGACATTCTTGAAGGATTAGACGCCGGAAGATATTTTGTAACCTATGTAGAACGTAGTGCTACAGGAGAAACTTCACGAAAACTGGATGAGTTTGAAGTACGTTATCCAAATCCGACAGTAACTGTAGATAAAGCGGAAAATCCTACAAAGATTGAAGCAACACCTGCAATTGCGGAATCAACATTGAAATGGGTCATCACATCAGCTACTGGTGACATCAAATCAGGAACAGGTTCAGTGATTGTAGAGGACCTACAAGGACTCGCCGATGGAACGTATACAGTAACCTTTACTGAAACAAGTCCAGAAGGATTAACTAAAGATGGTTCAATAAACATTACCATTAAAAAAGATCCTGTACTCGTGCCACAAGCACAAATCAGCGTTGATCGCCCAATTAATCCAAGAAGTATCACAGGTGATAAAAAACTTGTAGATTCAAAATTAGAATGGGCAATTAGCGATGCAACAGCAATACTCCATACTGGTGAAGGAAAAATAGTGACACAATCACTTATTGATACATTACCTGCAGGAGTATATGAAGTTAGCTTTACAGAAACAAGTGTGACAGGACTCGTATCAAAAGTATCATCTACGATTACGATGCGATATCCAAACCCTGTCATTTCTGTGGATAAAGCTGTAAATCCTACTAAGATTGAAGCAACACCAGCAATTACAGAATCTGCAATGAAATGGATCATCACATCAGCTACTGGTGATATCAAATCAGGAACAGGTTTAGTTATTGATGGAGCGTTAAATAATCTTGAAGCAGGCACATATACAGTCGTCTTCACAGAAACAAGTCCAGAAGGACTTGAAAAGAGTGCAAGCGCAACATTTGACGTGAAAGTAACAACTGGGGAAACGGACAATGGAACTGGAACAGTTGATGGTGGAGAAAAACTACCAGCAACCGGAATCAATAATTCGATTGCTCAACTTGGTCTATTCATATCATTTATGGGTGTGATTGCATTACTACTTGAAAAAATGAGACGTCGCGTGTAAAACGGACGCATTGGAAAAGGATCAGAAATTTCTGATCCTTTTTTATTCGTTCCATTGATAACTCAGTTATATACAAGTTAAGAGTCGTAGTTTATAATTTTTTGTACAATGTGAAACTATTATTGCAAAGTATAAGGATCGAGTATATCTATA
Source organism: Erysipelothrix sp. HDW6B (assembly GCF_011301115.1). Taxonomy (NCBI): domain Bacteria; kingdom Bacillati; phylum Bacillota; class Erysipelotrichia; order Erysipelotrichales; family Erysipelotrichaceae; genus Erysipelothrix; species Erysipelothrix sp. HDW6B. The sequence goes on from NZ_CP049860.1 coordinate 237,424, forward strand.
GTATCGGTCAAGGAATGTCCGAAACTAAGTTTATAATGAAGTCAGGTGATAGAGATGACATTAAGTAGGAAATATGTTGAAGTCGTGGTGCTCCATAAGCTCGATGGGAGTTATATACCATTATTTGTAGTAATTGGTATGATAAAAAATACAGTAACCAAAGTGCTAAGTATCGCACATCATCGCGATGTATCAATCCGTACAACGCAATACTGTATACTGATGAATGGTGAGAAACATGAACTCTATGAATGTGATGGAAAATGGTGGTTTTATTTGTAGTCGCAAGAAAAATAACACCAAACTAAAAAAGGGGTGTCCTTAAGCTGGGATCCCCTTTTTAGTGCATTTTATAATCTCGTGTTCTTTCGTTTTCGCGAGCCTAGTAATGCGAGGCTCCCAAGTAATGTAACAATCGCACCGATAAGTGATGTTTGATTTGTTTGTATTCCGGTTTGCGGCAATGTTGGTATCGTTTCGTTTTCGATATTTGGCTCTGTAGGTTTAACAGGGACAATAGGAATAATTGGATCAATTGGATCCACAGGCCCAATAGGTTCAACGGGGTCAACGGGATCCACAGGGTCAACAGGATCAACAGGATCAACAGGGTCAACAGGATCAACCGGATCAACTGGATCAACCGGCTTTGTTTTTGTGTAAACATAGGTAACATGAGTATCTGTTTCTGCGAAAACACCCTTCGGATTACCCTCGACGCGTTCAAGGGTATAACCATCGAAATCTAATGCTTCGGTAGTGTAGTTTTCATCTACTAACCCACTACTCGTAAGGTCTTCGTGAAGAATGTTTCCAAGATCATCAACGTAATGGACAAATAGTGCACTGGGCGCGTTAAGCATAAAGGTACCGTTACCCTCAAAATGATATTCCTGTTTATTGACGCCATCGTACTCTGAAGTATGAGTCACTGTGAAGTAGTCATCAAGATCATCCATAAAATATCCTGGAGGCTGTGAAGGATAGGAGCCGGCATTACGTGAATAAGTTCCTGCACGGTACGAGCCGTCGATTAATGAAAAGTGGAAACGGGAATCCATGCCATTATTCTCGATTGTTACATTATAGGTGAGTTGGTTGCCACTTTTGCTTTGAAGTACAAATATTTGCTCCAAAGGTTGAGAATATCTAAAGTATATATCCATTACTGCATCTGCGTCGGTATTTAAAGGTTGATATTGTTGACTTAGAGGAATACTGAAAGATGTATAATTCTCTTCAGTTATTGTTTCTTGGTAAAGAGCAAGCATCTTTTCCGGTGGTGTGGAAGAAGACTGAACATAATCGATTGATATATTAGTATTTCCAATAAGTAAATTCTCATCAAACATAGACGGTAAATTCCAAGTTCCTTCGATGGACTCCCAGTCTAAAGGTTCACGGATATCAGCATTGGTAAAACCAATGTTAATGTTGGTATTGGGTAACTGTTGTGCGCTATAAGGAAACACAAAGTCAGAATCAATGAGGTCAAAATTGTACCTCAAACCATTTAAAACGTCTAATTTATCAGAAATTCTTTCCACAGGAGCATTGACAAATATATCTTTGACGGTACGCCAATTGAAATCAAAAGCAACGTATTCGCCAACTAAATCTGAAGGTTTTAAATCATTGGGATGAATTTCAAATTCAGCACATCCTGGTTTCCCACGGTTTGATCGCTCACAAAAATATTTTGTGGCAATGTAATCGATGAGGCGATTGTCTAAATTCCAATCACGTGCTGTCTCTCCAAAAATCGTTGAATTACTTTGTGATAACACCAGAGCAGCTAATGCAACTTGCGAAACTTTTAAAATTTTATGCTTCATCGTATCCTCCCCTTGAATAGTTTGTTGTAAGTAAAATAAAGTTCGTTTGTATTACAGTAGAGTTTATTCCATGTTTCAGCGTCTGTGAGCTTTAGTTCTTTTTTGATGCGTTGAATTGTATTTAACTCAACCAAGAAAATGTACCAATATAAGCTATTACTGTCAGAAAAGCAATTGTTGGATATTAAAAGAGATTCAGGAATGAATCGTATTTTGGGCATATCCGGTCCTCCGATAGACCTATGATAGCGGTGGTTTCCATCAATGAGCAGTAACAATGAATCATTGATGGGAAAGTAGCAACTTAGTAGATCGCCTTTTGATTGAGATTTTTGCGAAGGGTTTACAGTTGAAACCCTTCCGTAACGCTTAAAGAAAGACAGTGGAACCTCCGGTAAATGATCGTAAAAATGTGATTCAGGCATCAATAAATCAGGAAATTTGAAATATAAAGTTATATTTTGTTGGCTGATTTGTATGGTGCATGAGAAGTCTACCTTAATATTATGAGGTAGTGGAGTATTATGTACATCAAGTAAGTTTAACCAATAGTGGTTATATTTCTGATTAAGTTCCGTATCGGAAAAGAGTTGATTTTCGTCAAGAAAAGACACCAATCCCATGAATTACCCCCTTAGATAGTATGTTCATTATAGCATAGACAATTTTGTTTATAATAAATGTGCCTATTATGTGTTGGTTTAATATAGAAACGTATCATCAATGAATGTTGAGATTGTGAATGAATTATGTCCAAGCAACAAAAAAGCACCCATTCGTATTAACTACTGATAAGTGCTAGGAATCAGAATGATGCGTTACTACTGTGACAATCAAGGGTATTCATACTCGTTTTCTATAATTATTCATTTATGACAAAAGATAGATGGATTCGACGATTTTCGATTTTGAAGAAAATTTGTACAATTCCAAACGTTTCCATACATTTAACAATGGAAACCCACCGAATCAGGTCTATGCAAACTCAACCCTACTGTTGTAATTTTGCTTGACTAACGCAATGGCACCTTACAAGAAGATTAAGACGTACTGGTTAAACATTAGAGAAAAAAAATACAAGCAATTCGAATATAAGAAAAGATGATTTATCATTAAGTGATAAATCATCTTACACATTTTATTTATTTCATCTGTCTACTTGACAAGGCGCAGTTCAGATTGGGGGGCTTTTTTTCATTTTGCACATCAAATACAACGGTTTAATCAAGTATACTATTTCACAAATGAGTAACGTGTTATATTCTATACATAAACCGAAAGGTAGAATGAGGAAATAAAAATGAGTAAAATATTTAAGATGTTTAGCATTTTTGTTTTGTCTCTTTTGATGTTATTGGTCACTATTATTCCCGCTAGTGCTTAGGAAGATAATTCAGTAAAAATATTCGAAAATGAATTAGTTACTGTATCAAAGAAAGAATACTGTAATGATTAAACATATTATCAAAGCTAGTGAGAATAGAAACTTCAATCTCTTCATAATATTCATTCCATTAATAATTATGACCATTTCTCTTTTCATGCCAGGTACGTTTTCAACAATATTGCAAATATGTGCACTAATATTTCTTATCTTCACAATTATTGTATTAATTTACGTCAAAAACAAAAAGTGAAGCATCTTCTAAATTAATCAAAATAAGTGTTTCGGTTTCTGATACGAAGTAAAGACTTATCAACGATTGGCGGTAAGCAAATGAAGATATATTTCTCTGAAGGATTGTTGTTTGTAGAAGTGTTGAGGTAAAAGGACTGAAATAATATCTCATTGAATACTAAATATATTCTATTCTTCTCGAAAATCTTCTCAATTAAAATGAAAATCCACTAAATAGTGGGTTATTCTGTATTTGGTGGAGCAGGCGAGAGTCGAACTCGCGTCCAGAAAGTGTCCCACATCTCAACATCTACATGATACTCCTGTTTATTGACGCCATCGTACTCTGAAGTATGAGTCATTGTGAGTAATCATCAAGGTCATCCATAAAATATCCTGGAGGCTGTGAAAGATAAGAGCCTGCATTACGTGAATAAGTTCCAGCACGGTACGTGCCGTCGATTAATGAAAAGTGGAGACGGGAATTCATGCCATTGTTCTCGATTGTTACATTATAGGTGAGTTGGTTGCCACTTTTGCTTTGAAGAACAAATATTTGCTGCAAAGGGTGAGAATATAAGGTGCATGTAATGGAAAGTAATTAGTTGTTTTTTTTTAATGTTTACAGAAATGTAAACCTTTTAAGTGAAAGGATCTATAAATGAGAAAATACATAAAGAAGTTAAAACTTAATCTTTTTTTGCAATTCTTGTTCTCTCTGTTGTGGACATTTACAAATGTGTTTATTCCCTATATTAATATTATGCTCTTCAATAATTTAGAGGCGCTGAGTTGGAAGTTTGTTACTTCTTTAATCCTGATGTATTTTATGTTGATTGCATTGAATTCTTTGTTTCAATACATATATCAAAGACTAGAGTGGAAAATGTCTGCGACATTTCGAAGAGATCTTCAAAAAGATTTGTTTCTTAAAGTAATTACACTGCCGTCTGAATTGTTTCAAAAACAAACAGAAAGCGAATATGTTGCTATTTTCAATAATGATGTGGAAGCATTGGATTCAGACTATTTAAGCCCAATTGTAGACATTGCACGGTCATTGGTTCAGTTTACTGTCTATGCAGTTGCTTTAGTTGTATTTGTAGATTGGCGTGTTGCATGTGTGGTAATTCTCGTGACTCTAGGGGCAGTATGCGTCCCTTATTTAGTTGCAAATAAACTTTCTATAAGGCGGAAAGCGCAATTACGCTCCTATGAGAAATATTTCGATAAACTGAATGAACTTTTATGTTCAAAGCACCTTGTTTCTTTGTTTACACTTAAGGGGATCAATCGTAGGCATGAAATATCTTCAGATGAAGCTCAACAGAGTTTATTTAACTATGGTGAATTTAAAACATTCGCAAATGTTACAAATGGTTTTGTGATGCTCATGGTAAGTTTCAGCTCTTTTACCACAATTTCCATACTGTTACTAAAGGGTGAGATTATGGTAGGTGCAGCAGTTGCGTCATTTTCATACATCGAAAATTTTATTTATCCTATCAGGTATATATTAACGGATATAAATATGATCCATTCTGTAAAACAAACGAGAATAAGAATTGAAGATTTACTCGCTTTTGAAACATATGCACTTAAAGAAACCGATAGTGTTGATTTTGAAGAGATTTTAGTACAGGGCTTATCCGTAAATTATGGTAACAATTTGATTCTCGATAAGGTCGATTTAAGAATTAAGAATGGTGAAAAGATTGCGATCATTGGAGAAACGGGATCTGGAAAGAGTAGTTTGCTCAAGGCACTTTTGTTAGCAGATAATCAAAATCCGGTTTTCATTGATGGCATTCGTTCTGGTGAATCATATATTACATTGAATTCATTTTATAGCAGTCAGCAAGAAGTGATTTTTAGCGAAACCCTGGAGGATAATATAACGATTTTTGGTAGTTATCCATTAAATACAGAGTATGCAGACCTTGCAAAAGAAATCTTGCATAAAGAAACATGTGAGGTTATTAAGCCTAAGAAAATAAGTGGGGGTGAAAAACAAATCATCGCATTTATTAGAGCGCTAAATTCAAACAAAGACTTACTTTTATTCGACGAACCGTTTTCATCCGTCGATGCAATATTGTCTGAGACACTTACCACATTTTTGTGTATGCAAAAAAATGCGGTATTACTTGTAACTCATGATACATCAAAAGATAATTTATCTAAATTTGACAAGGTATTGAAGGTTAAAAACAAGAATGTTGAAACATATGTAAATTTATCTGAGTAATATAAATACTATAAGCTATAGGATGTTAACGGTAATAATTGAACTTGAAAGAGTCAAACATATCTTAAGGTGGAAAGTCTAGAATCAAAGAATTAGAGACCAATGTGTTACTACACTAACATGTATATAAAATGAGTTTGCGATAGCCAGACATACAAAGTAGATTTTTCGATGAAAATGGGAGAGCAATCAAGGATATTGATTACCAACACAATGACCCACATAATACACATACCTTCCCTCAAGAACATTATTGGGATTGGACAAATGGAGGAAGTCCAAGGGACTAATTAATATGAAAAAAGAAACTTTAATTGAGAATAATATCAACTTGCACGAATTAATAACAAATGAACTTTTAAACTATCACTCAATAGCTGCATTTATCATGTTGTTGGAAATGGGGAGAGAAATTGAGTTTTACTATCTAGAAGAGTTGTTCAGTATCACAAGGTTAGACAATAAGTACATACTAAGCGGTGGTAAAAGTGTTCAAAGTTTTGAAAATGCTTTGAATATTGTAACTAGGGGGACAATTGCTAGCCAATATATTATTAATTGTTGGTTTGAAATTAAAATAAAAGCATTATTTTAATTCCATAATAGGACACCCTGTATTAGGATGTCCCTTTGTAGACAATGGAATGTTTCAGTAAACATAAGAGGACGGGAAATGCTCCGCAAGAAGCAAAAGATGTAGCTGACCAAGTTAAATCTAGAAATGGAACACCTCCAGATGGGTATAAAGGTGGAAAAGTTTATGAGAATCAGCCAAGAGGAACAGGTCAAAAAATCCCTGAAGGTCCAACCTACAAAGAATATGATGTTCATCCAAATATTTCTGGTCAAAACAGGGGGGGTGAACGTATTATAATTGGTAGTGATGGTTCTATGTGGTATACGAACGACCATTACGAAACTTTCATACCATTTGAATAAGGAGAAACACTAATGAAAAGTAATTATAAAAAGTTGATAGCAAATTTAACTAATAAAGGTATTATCTTTGCAGAGGGTATGTCAGAATATGACTTCAAAATTATTGAAGATAAACTTAATGTAATATTTCCCAGTCAACTGAAAGAGTTCTTGAGCTGTGGCGTGCCTATTTCAAAAGGGTTTTATAATTGGAAAGATTTAAGTAATCAGAATATCGAACAAATAAAACAAATGATTGAACGGCCTTTTCTAGATATCTTAAAAGAGATTGAAAACGAGAATTATTGGTGTGAAAATTGGGGGGAGAAACCCAATGATCTTGAAAAGGCAATAAAAATTTATAATAGTGAATATGAAAGGGCTCCGAAAATAATTCCGTTCTATTCTCATAGATACATTGTGGGCGTAGCCAATGATAAAAATATGAAAATTCTATCCATTGCAGGCAGTGATATTATCTGTTATTCAGATAATTTAGAGTCTTATTTGCAAATTGAGTTTAAAATAAAAGAATTTGACAACTCTGCTGATTGTAAGAACATACCCTTTTGGAGTAATTTAATCTATGATTAAACGGTTTGAAATATAACCGTTTTTCTTTTTGCTAGATTTAAGCGGTTTAACCAGCATTTTTCTTTTGAATGAGTATTTGTACTGAAAAATAACTAAAGTTGCACACAAGCAATTTATGCTACGATTGTACCCCGTAAAACCACAAATAAGGACTTACTGGGTTCATTCATCAGTAATTTAATCTTACAAATCTTATCCTATGTCGCAGAACAAGAACGTACCGATACTGTAAACGCATTTACACTCATATCAGAGACTGAAAACTCGTTCTAAACAAGTTTCGTAATATAAATGACAAGTGGCATATGGTATTTTATGCACCTCAGATAACAAAAAAGCACTTATGAGTAGTAACTACTGATAAGTGCTTCGGTTGTTTTTATATGGTGGAGTCGGCGAGAGTCGAACTCGCGTCCAGAAAGTGTCCCACATCTCAACGTCTACAGTTTAGTCTCGTGTTAATAATCAAGGCAAGGACATAAGACAAACCATTAACCTTGATGCGCTCTTAGATTTTCGTGTGGTACACCGAGCAATGCAACACCTTATCCTTTGTAGGTTGTTAGATACTATTTGCCCAAAGGCTAAAACGCATAGTATCTGGCTGCAGCGTTAAACGCTAATTAAGCAGCGAATTGTAAACTGTTGTTTCCAGTTATAAGTTTTTTGGCCTTTAGGTAGCCACACCACTGCAATTGAGATCAAACGAAATCCTGTCGAAACCATGACGACCCCGTAGGGCTATTATATCATGAGATAATAAAGCACACAATTAAGTATGCATATCATACTGAAAAACCTTAAAGTTTTTCAGTATAGTGGGCAAAGCTATCAAGAATCGCTTGCCATCCTGCTTGTTGAAAGGCGACGGGGTTTGTTGCCTCTGGATCAAATGTTTGTGTTACGGTAGTGGAGTCATAGTTTTCTGAAAATATAACCGATACCTCACGCCCATCATCTAACACGTAGTCAATACGTGAGAGCGGTTCTACCGCGGTATATGTGCCACCAAAATCAAATCCCATGCTACCGTCTTTGGCTTCCATTCGTGACAACAATTGTCCACCAACGGTAAGATTGTTCGAGGCACGGACAGTATGCCAGTCTTCAGATGCTTGGTTCCACTTCATAATGTGTTGTGGGTCATTCCAAACCTCCCAAACAAGGTCAATAGGTTGATTAACCCGAGTTGTGATTGAAATCTTTTCCATAAGTATCCTCCTTTATCTTCATTCTAGCATTTAGAGATAAACGATGACTTGCAAAGTGCACCGGATTCAACAAAAAAACTCCCATCATAGGAGTTTTTGTTTATTGTTTATCTTTGTTAATGGTTGCGCGTACTGCTTTACGGACAGTATCTTCAAAATGATTGGCGTCGAGCGAACGTACACCTTCAATCGTTGTGCCGCCAGGGGAACAAACACGTTCCGTTAAAATTTGGGCATCGACACCACTAATACGTAAGTAGTTTGCACTTCCGGATACAGCGTGGCTGGCAATGCTTAATGCATCGTCGTAAGCAAACCCTTCTTGCATTGCTTCACTAACCATTGCATCAATAAACTTAAATACAAATGCCGGAGAACTTCCTGCAAGTCCGATAAAACCACTCATTTGTGATTCATGGATGAGGACCGTTGAACCCAAATTATCAAACATTTCGCGAACATATGTTGCAACCTGATTTTCGACATTGTCTGATGCCGTGATGGCCGTGATGCCCTGTTGAATGGCTACATTTAAATTGGGCATTGCGCGAATCACGGGAATGTCGCCGACTTGTTCCTGTATCATCTCGATGGTAAGTTTTGCTGCGATAGACACAATTGTTTTTCCCCGCAAGTAAGGGCCTATTTCATCAAAAATAGTACTAAACATTTCAGGTTTGACCGACATCACAATAATATCTGACTCGATAACCAGCATATGATGATTGGCAGCGGGGGTAACGTTCAGTTTATTTGCTTTAAACAGCGTATCATCATGCGTTCGTGCGCTAATAATGATATCTTCCTTGTTAGGCATTCCGTGAATGATTGCCTGTGCCATGTTTCCAATTCCAATAAATCCTATTTTCATGATATCACTCCTTTATTTCATTGTGTTCCGAATACAAATAAAAAGCAAGATATCTTGCTTTTTATTTTCGCTTCATTGAAAGGTTCTTGGTTTACCAAGGTTTGGAATGTCGTTAAACGCTACAACCCTTCATTCCTATATCTATTATGCACTTATTTGTTCGAGAATGAAAGTGAAGTGATAACCAATATCATCAAGTGATTAAAAAAACTTACACCACTAGGGTGTAAGTCTCAAAATGATTAATTTTTGGTATGTTTGCGTCGTTTCGCAATGATTAAAGCACAGAGCCCCATTAAGGTTAGTGCAGTACCAGATAAAAGAACTGAATTAGAAACACCAGTTTGTGGGAGTGTTTCAGATGGTTTCTTAGGTTCTTTGCTTTCGCCAAGAACAATTGGTTCTTCATCATTTTCAAATTCGACAGCAATTGATTCGAATGCGCCCGCATAAGTTTCTGGGATTTCGATGGTAATGATTTCCTTCGAAAGTACATAGCCTTGCGGTGCGACTGTCTCGCGTAAGCTGTATGTTCCTGGAGCTAAATCTTCAAAATGAGCAATACCATTAACCGTAGTTAATGTTGCGACAGGATTTAAAGATGCATCCAATAGTTCAAAGGTAGCTTCGCCAATAATATTTCCTTTAGGATCAACTTTTGTGACTGTCAATGATCCTTGATAATTGATATGGTGTGCAACGACAAGAGATGGTTCACCTGCTAATTCAGATTTGATCGTGAATGTTGCTGGAAGCGTGTTGATCATAAAGCCGTTAGGTGCTGTTACTTCAACGAAGGTGTAAGTTCCAGGGGCAAGATCAGAAACTACGATCGTACCTTGTGTATCAGTCGTATATGTATCGCCAATTTGTTGCTTATCTGCATCGTAGAGTTTGTAAACAGCATCTTGAAGACGGTTGCCATGAGCGTCTTCTTTGATAAGAGAAACAGATCCTTTGTAGTTGATATGGTGTATAACAACAGAGGCTGGTTCACCTTTTGATTCAGCTTGAATTGTAAATTCAGCAGGAACGGTATTGATAATGTACCCGTTAGGTGCTGCAACTTCCACAAATTGATAGGTTCCAGGTGCAAGGTCAGATACAGTAATTAAGCCTGATTCATCCGTAACATAGGTATCACCAATTTGGTTCATTGTAGCATCGTAGAGTTTATATGTTGCGCCTTCAAGTACATGGCCGCTTGCATCTTGTTTCACGAATGAAACGGATCCTTTGTAGTTGATATGAGATGTTTCAACACGTGTTGGTGCGCCCATTGCTTCAGCATCGATCACGAAAGTAATTGGTGTTGTATTAATGACATACCCTTGAGGTGCTGAAATTTCCACGAATGAATAGGTACCAGGAGCTAAGTTTTCGACAGAGATCAAGCCATTGATATCTGTTGTATACGTGTCCCCGATTTGATTCATTGTCTCATCGTAGAGTTGATAGCTTGCACCTTCGAGAAGATCTCCATTTGCATCTTGTTTTGTTAGTGAAACGGAACCTTGGTAGTTAACATGTCGTGCAATGGTATTTGTTAAGTTATCTACAGCTTCATCCACAACTGTGAATGAAACAGGTGCTGTATTAATAAGGTACCCGTGTGGTGCTTGAACTTCAATAAATGAGTAAGAACCCGGTGCTAAATCAGCAACCGAAATAATACCATTAACATCCGTTGTGTACGTATCCCCAATTTGTTGATTTTGAGCATCGTAGAGCTTATAGACTGCACCTTCAAGAACAGTGCCATTTGGGCTCTCCTTAATTAAGGAAACAGTTCCTTTATAGTTAATATGAGTTACTGCTGTAGCTGTTTGATTTTCTACAGCTTCAGAAGCAATCGTAAAGGTTGCCGGAACAGTATTAAGTAGATAACCTTGTGGTGCAGTTATTTCTACAAATGAATAGGTACCAGGAGCTAAATTATCAACAGAGATCAAGCCATTGATATCGGTTGTGTATGTATCTCCAATTTGGTTGTTATCGGCATCGTAGAGTTTGTAAACAGCACCTGCTAAGACGTTTCCGTCTTTGTTTTCTTTAGTGAGTGTAACAGAGCCTTTGTAATTGATATGGTGAGCTGTGATAGCGATTGGTGTATCAATCGCCTCAGAAGCAATGGTAAAGGTTGCTGGTACAGTATTAATGAGGTAACCAAGTGGTGCTGTGACTTCAACGAATGAATAAGCACCTGGAGCTAAGTTTTCAACAGAAATCAAGCCATTGATATCCGTTGTGTATGTATCTCCAATTTGGTTGTTGCTGGAATCATAAAGTTTATAAACAGCGCCTTCTAGGACATCGCCATTCATGTTTTCTTTTGTGAATGAAACGGAACCTTGATAGTTCACATGTTTTACTACTGTATTTGTTAAGTTGCCTTCAGCCTGAGCCATAATTGTGAAGACCGCTGGTGTTGTGTTGACGAGGTAGCCATTTGGAGCTGCAATTTCAACAAATGAGTATGATCCAGGAGCTAAATCGGATACAGAGATAATGCCATTGACATCCGTTGTATACGTATCTCCAATTTGGGTCATTGCTGCATCGTACAATTTATACACCGCACCTTCAAGCGTTTGACCTGTTGGTGCTTCTTTTATGAGTGAAACTGAACCTTTGTAGTTGATATGGTTTGTAACGACAGGGGTTGGTTCACCGGAAGCACTTGATGCGATTGTAAAGGTAACAGGAATGGTATTTAAGAGATAACCATTTGGTGCAACTACTTCTACAAATGAATAAGAACCTGGAGCTAAATCTGTAACAGAAATCAAGCCATTGATATCCGTTGTGTATGTATCTCCAATTTGGTTGTTAGATGCATCGTAGAGTTTATAGACAGCACCTTCGAGGACATCACTGTTCGCATTGTGTTTTGTTAATGTAACGGATCCTTGGTAGTTGATTCGTGAATCAAGTTCAACTTGAAGCGGTGAGTGAAGGTCGACAACAACTGGTGTAATTGTATTATCAAGAACATAGCCAGGTGCTGCTTGGGTCTCTTTAAAATAATAGTTGCCAACAGCGACATTTTCGAAGGATACAAGTCCTTGTGTATTTGATGTTGCTTCGTAAACTTGTTGTGTTGCGCTAGCATCTGTAAATAATCCGAATGTTGCACCATTTAGTGTGTTGCCAAGAGCATCAGTTTTCGCAAAGCTAAGTTTTGCTTTGTGGTTAACGACATTTACGGTGGTGAGACCGTTATTGTTGACGCTGACTGTTACTGGGATGTATGCATCATTGCGGATAAATCCATCAGGAGCTTGTGTTTCTTTAAGATAATAAGTGACGCCATCTTCAAGCAAGTTGTTGCGATCTGCTGTGACTCCTGAAGCAGGATTAATATCGTTTGTAAAGACGATACGGCCTTGTGCATCCGATGTTTGTGCTGAACGGAATAACGTATAGCCGTCACTTTCAGAGTGGGTATAGAGTTCGAATGTAGCGCCCGCAAGTGCTGTGCCATCTACGGATGCTTTTAGAACTTCGATCGATAGTGGGTAATTAACAACTGTTTCGTGCTTTTTACGCTCTGCTTCAGTATTTGCTGAGAGTACGATGTCACGTGGTGCAATTGAAACATATCCCGGATACGGAGCAACTTCCTCAATACGATATTTTCCTGGATAAAGTCCCTTAAATGCAAGTTTTCCATCTCTATCGGTTGTTGCTTCACGGATTGTACGTCCGTTTGGTGTGATCAATTTAAATTGAATATTTTCAAGTGGGTCGCCACCATTGAGGGGTTTACCATACTTGTCGGTAATATTGCTTTCTGATATTTTGAGAATTTCGAGTTCGAGATTCACAACACCAGAACTACCGCTTCCATATGTATAGGAGTTATGGCTGGAGTCCGTTACAGTTTTTGTTCCACTGTCCGTGATAATTCCTGCCATCGATACATTATTTGTCCATTCAACACGACCTTCAGAAACGATTGATTCTGTTTGGTATGTTACTTTGAATGATGCGTATTCATTGCCTTTGGTTACGGGTATTTCGAGTTTAAATCCTTGTCTGTGGGGTTCGTTAATAGGCCCATCTAAAACTGTCTTACCATCGTTGGCGTAGTTTAGATAGGTTACAGAGTATTGGTTGGGTTCAAGCAATTCAGATTTCTCTTGAATTTCTTGTCCCGTGCTGTCGTAAACGACTTTATAAACCTTCAAGGTTTCAGGAAGATAAAGGTGTGTGTCATTCAATAAATCCTGGACTTGGATAGTTTCTTGTAACTTTGAACGTCGTTGGTTGATGTCAATTTGCCATGGAATTTTAACATTTCCAGACGCATCGATATCAATCGCTCCTGGGCTGGACTTTACAACATGCTGTCCATCGGAAACCTTAACTTTCGCAGTAATTTCGGTTTTGTAGTCATCATATGTTACCTGAGCGGTATTGATGACTTCTTGGGGTGCTTCTACATCTTTAATATCGGTTTCAAATATAATTGCGATACGTTGGTCGGAACCTAATGCCTTTAGGTTATCGCCATCGATTCGAACAGTTAGTGTCGTTGTTTGTGATTCTGTTTGGTCATCATTAATTGTTTTAGCGATATCAACAGTGGGGGTAATCGAAAGATCTTTGGTGATATCATCGCCTAAAACAGTGCGACCATTCGCGTCAACCGTATAACGGAAGAATTTGAGTGATTCACGATGATAAACTTGATTGTTTTGAAGAACATCTGTGAATACAATCGCATCTTTAACCGGACGATTGTTGAAGTTGAGATAGTTTTCCCATTTGATAATCTTCTTCGGATCGTTGAAATCAAAATGACCACGTTTCTCACCGTTGTGTGAAACTGTCGTTCTGATTGATTCTGAGACGCGTGTTGTATCAATTAATGTTGTACTGCCATTTGATAATTCTACTGCGGCGTTATTGGCAATACCAATTGCTTCACTTGTTTCAAATTGACGAGCATCAAACTTCGTTGTATAGGTGAGTACATAACGTTGTTTGGTTGGTTTAGGTGGGTTAATTTCGAACGAGAATCCTGTTACATTGTCACCTGTTTTGGTGAATGTAAGAGAACTGTGCGTTGTTGTAGAAACTGCGACGCCATCCAGTTTTAAAGAATCCGTATCGATCGAGAAGATGTTATGGGTTCCTTGAAGCATATCACTCACAAGAATCTTATCGTGAAGATATTCTTTATTGTTAATTTCGACGGTCCATGTCATTGTCTCTGTTGCATAATCAATCACTGGTCTTGATTTTGAAATAATTCGACCGTGGTATCCAGCACCGGTACCGCCACCACTACCAATGACTGTATCACCTGTTTTACCAATAATTCGGTTGGTGACATTGCCATCAGGTTGGGTTGTTACATTGTCACTATTTCCTTTTTCGGGAAGCGTCACAATTGTATCGTAAGTAATATCTACACGTTCTGATGAATTGCTAAGGTAGGTTAGCTCGAAGTGGGGGTTCTTACTGCTATTGTTCAATTCAAAACTGAAACGTGATGTAGCATCTGAGCCTTCGAACGTATATTTATTAGGGTTTGTGCTATCTTGTTTTAAATCAGCAAGAGTATAAGTTTTTGATCCAACTTTAAATTTGAAGCTGGATGAATCATAGGTACTTGCAATGCCTGAAAGTGTATCTTTGAAGACTGTGCCAGTTTTTAAAGAGACTTTATGAGGATTTATCGCAACTGCCCATGAATCCTTACCAGAATTTTCTACACCTGCTATATGCTCTTTGGTTACTTTCTCAGGAAGTGTATAAGTGAATGATGCTGAATCTTCAGTTTTGGATCCAGGTTTGATTCCTTCGCCAGTAAGTTTGGCATGGTTAATGAGTGTTTCAAATTCTTTGCTTTGGTCAATCGATGAGTCATCTGTTTTGGTAGTAACATGAATTCGATAGGGTTTATCGATATCACCTAAGCTAATCTCGACATTGCGTCCTGTTTGAGACGCTACATCAAGGGATGTTGTTGTATTAGAAACGGGTTCTAATGATAAACTACCATTCTTTAAGATTGGTTTTAATTCGGTTTTCGTTACAGATACTAATGAACTATGCTCGGGGAGTGTTTCAAGAAGCTTGGCATTGGTTATTGATGTACTACTACGGTTTATATCAATTTCCCATGTGATTGTTTGGCCATTTGCTTCAGCTGAAAGTACTTTTTTGGTAACATCGTCTTTAACATCCAAACGAGGATTTAAGGTTAAGACTTTTTCATCAGTATAAGGAATTGTGATATCGAATGGAACATTCAAATCAACATTATTAAGATCTGCTCGTAAATTTAAATTGAGTTTTCCTTCTGGCAAACCACTCGATGTTGATCCTGAATTGAGTGCTTCGTTAAAGGTAAAGCGTACTTTACCATCTTCAACCTTATAAGTACCATATTCAGTTATAAACAGATTTGCAGTACTTGCAAAATGTTTGGGTAAATCAAATTCGAGATAATCTTGTGGTAATACGGGGTCGTCAGAGTTTGCGATTGTTTCATCAATTTTCCAATTGATTTTGAAACTAAGGACATCGCCATTTTCAATGTTTAGAGGCTGATCGAAATCAGTGATTTCTTGACTGTCTCGATATGTGATATCACCATTATTATCGATGACATTGTCTTTCTTAGTATGTAATAACGTCAGCATTGGTGCAGTTCCTGGTAAGATTGCTTTTGACCAATCTTTAGGCCCGCGTTGGGTACGTGGTGCGGCTTGCTGAGGTTTCACGGATTCAGTCGACAGTGCGGTTACGTTTTGCGCTGCGTCGACTTCTGTAGAAATCTCACCCTTCTGTGGTTGGGGTGTGCCCACAGCAGGATCTAAATCTATATTTGATGTATTGTTTTTGTTTGCATCATGACTAGTTTCAGAAAGAACTGTGGGGGCGATTTCGTGGGTTGTTTTATCCTCGGCAAGTACGGATACTTGAGAGAATGCGACAAGTAGCGCTAAGGCTAGCGCCAGAAATCTATTCTTCTTCATTTGTATTTTCTCCTTTAGACACAAAGCTCATTATATCTAATTGATGAATACAAAAGTAGTGAAGTGTCTCGTTTCCACAGTCAAAAATGTGTTATTCATACATAATGTAAGGAAATAAACATATTAAATGGGGTAACGCAGAAAAAGATCCGGGGGCGGATCTTTTAGCTTAATACATGTCAGATGTCGAAGACGTTCTGTACTAAGTCATATAAATGGTGGGGTAAAACGTCATCTTGCGATGATAGCTTAAGTTTACACCACTTTCGGAAATGTCGATTGTTGATGTTCTCAACGGTAAATAAAACGTTCCCAATGATTAGTAATTGTTTTTGTTACGTGTCCATCGGACCACTTTAGCATAGTCGTCCATCAGTACGTACAACGTATTCGGTTCTGTTTTTAATGGGTGCCCATACACTCCCGATTCGTAACGACTGCGTACGTTATGGTTCGGTTGGGTTGGTGAAATCTCTTCAATTCCGGTAACCGTAAACGTATAGTCTTTGATATTGGTTACATAGACTGAAGGGGGCTCTAAATGATTCATAGTATCCAAAGAATCAAGGGTTAGAATACTTTGTCCAGAAAATTTAGAAACAATATTTTCGATAATGTTTAGCATTGGTATTTGATGGAGATAGTGGTCAAATTGGTCATAGATGACGGTATTTCCCAACATCAGTTCAACAAAGCTAATCGACATCGATAAAACATGTGTCAATCCTGATGGAAGTTCATTCGCAGGAACACTTACGATGCCTAAATCGGTTCGTTTAGAAACAACGAGATCGTATTGCCATAAGTTAGGTTCAATTTCAACGAATGTATAATCCACAGAATCAACCAATGGAAAAATACTTTTAATTGTATTATTTAATACGGGTAAAGAACTTAGAATAAACTGTTTCAACTCAATATCTGCGCGGCCACCGAAAACTGAAATATTGGAATTCCAGATAAAGTTATGGAAGTCTAGTTGCATATAATGGTTTGGAATTACAACGCGCATATGCGCAATGTATTCAATGAAGTCAGAAAGTGTTGATTTAAAGACAATGTCTTTGTGTTCATAACAAATATAATTAAGAATCGATAACATTGTATACTCACCAAAGGCTTTCTGGTGGAAAGCATTGATAGTATCAATATCGCGGACTAAGACCATACTGCGACCAAAGACAATCCCGGTGCTGTCGGCTTTATAGATAATGTTTTCTTTATTGTTAACACGTTTCATGAGTGACTCTTGAATGAGATTATGACTGTTGTCAAATTGTACTGTATAAACAAATATTTGGTTTTTAATGGAGACTTCGAAAGCCAAGACCATGTCATCACATGCTAGTTTTCGATAGTGCTTTGCAACTTCACGTTTTAAATCGAATGGATCTACTTTCGGTGTATAGCGGAAGTGAGTGCGGGTACGGTAAATATCATTGACACGATATCCATCGGTGAGCCGTCTTAGAAATCCAAAAGCTAAAAGAAACGATGTCTTGCCACTTGAATTTTCTCCGAATACACTGACTTGTTGTTTGAACGATCCGCGTTTATTTTTCAAAGAAACAGTAGTTTCATCGAAACAACGGAAGTTTTTTAAATAAACAGAACCAAACATTTCATCACCTCACATACGAGTATGATACCAATTATCAAAAGAAAACGCACGACATTTATCATGTCTATGCGTCTAAATCGTATTCAAGTTGTTTATCCAAATCTGGTGGTACTGGTGCGAAGCGGTGCATGATTGGAACCAAAACGGCAGCAACGATACCAACAGAGAATCCAGTGTTATAGAGATTCATACCGGCATGCATCTGTCCAGAGTTCAAGGCGACTGAGGAATTGATATAACTTGCAAGAATACCCCAACCCCAACCAAAGTGACCAGCAATCGGTGCAAGGGCAGTTCCGAATAATGCGGCAAAGACAATCGTTGGTGTATCTAAAGTCCAGTTTTGGGTTAAACTTCCCAATACAACACCCACAAGAATAGGTAAGATGTTCCGAGCATGTTTTCCCAGACCCGAAAATCCGACAACGGTGAGAATGGCGCCAATGTAAGGACCGTTTAATCCAGCACGAGCCACAAAGAGGACATACCCCATTACAATAAAGCCATTAATAGCCATATTGATTAGAACTGTGGAAAGACCGTACATTTTGAGATAGTCATGATCCAGATAACCAGGTTCCTTCAAAAGTTGACGATAGTTTTTAAATGAGAAACCATCAAGATAAAACCCGTACATAAACATTGCTAGTAATAAAACGGAAAGGGACAGAGCATACGGGAAGGTGTTGCCTGTATCAAGTATTAAACGTTTCACCGGTTCATAGCCATATGACTTCATAATTGAAACATAGAGCGTCGCTAAGATACCAACTGAAAATCCTGTATTGTAAAGGTTAAACCCTTCATGAACTTTAAACAGATGTCGTGAGACTGGTTTAATAATAAAACCAGCAGAGATACCGACTACCATACTCAGTGATAAGCGAATCGATAACGGTGCATGAATATAAAACAGCAATTCCGTAACAATTGGCGCAAAACTCGTAGCCAGTAGCGAAATGTGGACAATGTCACAATAGCGCTCTTTTGTTATTTTAGAATAAAGATAGGTACCAAGCAAAATCGGTAAGACATTGAAGATGTTTTTTCCAAAAAAGGCAAAACTTCCCATTAGGTAGACTGAAGCAATCGCGGTACCATTAATTTCTGCTCCCGAGTATTGAATCATCCAAACAGCAAGTAATGATATCAACCCTACATTAAGCAAACTGGCTCCCAACCCTCCAATTGCTATGTAATCTGTGATAAGAATGTCTTGTGCCTGAATAATTGCGATAATACCATTAAAAAGCTCCGTAGGCGAAGCTATCAAAAACGCAAGTACAATCGGTAAAATACTTGAGAATAATAAGAAATTTAGGGTATGGCGTTTCATAAATCACTTCCTTTTCTCTATTCTACATAATATTGCAATGCGCTTACAATTCATAAACCCTAAAAAAACAATCGAGACAGTAAAAATAACAGAAAAAAACCAGAAAGTGAGTTATCTTTCTGGTTTATTGATTGTTATTCTTCGTGTTTTTCATCACCATCGTCAATGAGCGAACGAATATCAAGCATTTTCTGATCCGTTTCGGCAATGGTATTGGCACAATCCATTAATGCTTCAGCAACACTTTCTAAGTGCTTGTGTGATTTTTTGTAGCGAATTTCGTGTTCGAGGCTCGCCCAAAAATCCATCGCAATCGTGCGGATTTGAATTTCGACACGCACATATTCTTTACCTGAGGAAAGGAAGACCGGAACTTCGACGATCATATGCAAACTACGGTATCCATTATCTTTGGGGTGTGTAATGTAGTCTTTGACTTCAATGATTCGAATGTCGTCTTGTTTCTTAATCATTTCGGCAAGTGCAAAAATATCATCAATGTAGGAACAAATGACACGAACCCCCGCAACGTCGTTGAGGTTTTCGCGAACAGAATCGACATTCACGGGTTTTTCGTCACGGATAAGTTTATCTACAATACTTTGTGGACGCTTGACGCGTGATTTGATGGCCGAGATGGGATTGCGTTGTGATACAAATCCTAATTCTTTATCTAAAATATTTAATTTGGTTGTGATTTCGTCAACGGCACATTCGTAGAGCAACATCATCTCACGAAAGCGTTTGGCTTGTTGAAGAAAGAGTGACGGGATATTAAAACGTTGGTCACGGTTAATTATGATTTCTTGTAAAGTCTGTTGTGTCATAGTAAAACTCCTTATACCAACATTGTACCAAATAGGTATAAATAAAAAAGGGCGTGAGCCCTTATTTTACAATAACTTCATATTCTGGTTCGTAACCATCTGCACGCATTTTGATGTTGACTTCTTTATCATTGAAGAACCACTCATCAAATTGCTCGACGTAGAAATTTACGCCTTCTTCCGTGATAAGCATAAGTGGGTTGGTAGGCTCCTCTTTAGCTATCGCGAATGAAAATCCACCATGTGGACCGTATACTTTACCGAAGAATTTGATGCTATCACCAGGAACTAATCCCATTTCTTCGATATACCATTTTGCGGCCTCGTTTGTAATTGTTAGTTTCATATCAATCTCTCCTAATTTCTAATATCATCATAGCATAATAATCAATTATACGGGTTTAAAGTGCACAGGAGGTACACTAACGATACGATTGCATAATACCTTTAAAGAGACTTGCAGTTGAAGGCGGTGTATAAGTAATTGCATTGGCACCAGCATCAATTGTTTCTTGAATAGATTCTTCGGTTGGACCACCAGTTGCGATAATCGGAACATCCGGATAAGACTCACGAATGTGACGCACAATTTCTGGAGTCTTTGAGGCAGCAGATACGTTTAAGATTGCTGCACCTGCGTTAATGCGGGCTGAGATATCCGTATCAATATCGGTAATTGTGATAATGATCGGAATTTCGAGACTTTGTTTTGCCAAACGAATAATTGTATTCGAAGTTGGCGCATTCACGACGACACCGTGTGCTCCTTGACGTTCCGCATCCATAGCAAGTCCAATTACCCGAGGACCACGTGTGGTACCACCACCAACGCCAGAAAAGACGGGTTTGTCAGACGAAGCAACAATTGCATCCGTAATAATAGGTTGCGGTGTGAATGGATAGACAGCCATGACAGCATCAGCATTGCAATTACGAATAATGGCGATATCCGTTGTGAAAACGAGCGACTTAATAACACGGCCAAAGACACGAATGCCGCTTGCTGTATCAATAATGTCAGGAACACGGAGAATGTGTTTTCTTAAATTACCATTATATTCTGGAATATTTTTCATAATACGCTCCATTTCTAAATAAGACGTTTTTCGAATCCACCATCAACCTTAAGGTTTTTGGTTACAATAACAAAGGCACTCGGATCATGGTGACGAATTAAGCGTTTAACATCGCTCAACTCGGATTGTGCAACAATCGTAACAAAGACATCCATGCTTGTTCCTGTATAGGCTCCAAAACCTTCCCAGTGAGTAACTCCTCGGTGAATTTCAGAGATAACATGTGCTTTGATATCTTTATTCTTCGTAAAGACCATGACACTGGCTTCCAAGTTATGTTCATGGAAACGATCAAGTCCCCACGAAAATACAAAGGAATACACCAACGAATAAATTGCAGTCTGAACATCGTAAACGACAAGACAGATTAAGTAAATAATACTATTAATAATTAAGTAGATTTTACCAAGACTTCCCTTTTTCTTCTGGGAATAGTAGAATCCGATAACATCCAAACCTCCACTTGATGCTTTTGCACGAAAGGCAAGTGATGCACCAAATGATCCAATAATTCCTGCTAATACAATCGCAATAAAGACATCCTCCACTAATGGCGATTTTGGTATGGGTATTAACGTCAGCGCTACAGTTTGTGTTATAATACTGAGTAAACTTAATTGAACGAATTTAGGGGATAAACGACTCCAAGCAAAGATAAAAATTGGAATGTTAAGACCTAAATTGATGAGGCCAAAGATATCGAATGATGGATGAATATTGAATGTATTCATGATCCCATCACGAAGCAACTGGGCTATACCTGTTATCCCACCATTATAAATGGAGGCAGGAATCAAAAATAAGTTAACGGACATTGCAAATAAACATGATCCTACAATGACATAGGAAATTCTCTTAATATTGTTCATGTCCTTATTATAACAATCAAAGTGACGAATGTCTTTACGCGAGGTTAAAAATGACATATCAAATTCGAAAAGCAACTTATTCTGATCGAGATGCTATCGTAGAAATGTATCGCAATGCCGCAACGATGTTGAGAGAAGATGGAATTGATCAGTGGCAAGATGGGTATCCTAATATAGAAACACTGACACATGATATAGATGCAAAAACTTCATTTGTTTATGTTGAGGACAAGATCATACTGGCCAGTGGCATGATATCCACAATGGGTGAGGCAACATATGAGAATATTGATGGTGCTTGGGGCTATGACGAACCGTATGCCGTCATCCATCGCTTTGTCGTTTCTTCAATACATCAACGTGGAGGTCTTGGAAGCCAATTTCTTCAAGCAATCGAAACAGAAATTGGAATGCCTTACTATCGCATCGATACGCATGTTCAAAATAAAAAAATGCGTCGCTTCTTAGAGCGTAACGGATATATCGAACGTGGGGAAATAACCCTATTAAATGGCAGTAAACGCATCGCATATGACAAGTTAATCGTGAAATGATGTCACTGCAGTAAAAATAGTGTAAAATATACAATGAAAACACAAGGAAAGAGGCGCTTATGGTACTATTCAACAATCAAGCAGCATCTGTAAAACATCGTTTTACGATGTCCATCATTGCTGGTGTGATTTCGGCAGTGCTTTTAGGGGTGATTAGTGGTTACTTCAGACAATATGTCTTTAACCATGCAATCGTTCTTACAGGTGTTGGCTTACTTATCGCAATGCTAATCAATCGCGTAGGGCGAGGCATTCAATTAAAATTCGCAATTGTAGCGGTATTATCAACATTACTTGCAATCATCCTTTCTGATATTATTTCAGAGTTTGGGATTGTGGGACTTATTAATATGGAATCCATTCGTTTGACATTTAGCTCAATGTTAAAAGAAAGTATTTCATCAGTTTTATGGTTTTTATACCGTGCGTTAGCACTGTATGTATCTTATATATATTCGAGGGTTGTTTAATGGGATTTAGAGAAACATGGGCAGAAATAGATTTGGATAAATTGGAACGTAATTATAAACGGATCCAAGCTTATACAAATACAGAAGTATTTGGGGTAGTGAAAGCCAATGCATATGGTCACGGTGATATTACAATTGCACGCGAACTGGAAGCGTTGGGAACACCTTTTTTATGCGTATCATCCTTTGATGAAGCACTTCGTCTTCAAACAGCTGGAATTACGCAAGATATCCTTATCTTCAGCTATGTTTCTGCGTCGGTGATTCAGAAACATCATCACCCGCAATTTGTGTATACTGTGCCATCAGAAGCATGGTATGCATCAATTCAAGCATTAAATATGCAACTTCGTTTGCATATCGAAGTGAACACAGGGATGAACCGTTATGGCATTAAAGATGCTGCGGTCATTCGAGATATTGTTTCAAATCATGAGGTTGAAGGAATATATATGCATTTCCAAAGTCCTGAAAATCTTGAAATAGGACAACGCCAACTGAATGCATTTGAAGCGATCGTGACATCTTTAGAGAAAACGGTGAAATGGATTCATGTAGGAAATGCACCAACCGCGCTGATTGCAGATAAAGCGTGGATTAATGGATCACGTTTGGGAATCGCATTGTATGGTTATCGCGTTGATATGCCAGATTTGGAACCCATCCTTACACTCAATGCATCAGTGACTCATTTGGATCACATCCATGCAGGTGAAACTGTTGGGTATGATTATACCTACACGGCAACAACGGACGAAACTTTCGCAACAATGCCGATTGGGTATGCAGATGGCTTTGATGTTCGCAATCAAGTTGTTCCAGTATCAATCAACAATCGTAATTATCCAATCATTGGTAAAGTGTGTATGGATCAGACGATGATACGTGTGGATGAAACGGTAAATTTTGGTGATACGATACAATTACTAGGTCCTAACCGACCTGCAAAATTGATTCATGAAGCAACAGGCATTATGCCGTATATTCAACTGTCAACGTTAAGTGATCGGATTGAACGGCGCTATCTTCGTAATCAACACGTTGTATCCGTAATCGTGCGTTAAACAAGTGTTTATAGGCTAACTCAGGTTTGACTACAAACACTTTTTTCAAAATAACAATAGGGGGCTTATGATGAAAAAAAGAACAAGAAGTATCTGGATTTACATGATTGGGTTTTATGTTGGTGCTGCGATGCTAGCAGCACTGTTACCATTCAATGCTGACATGAGCGCATTCTTAGGTACAATTATTGCAGGTTCGGTATTTTTGGTTTTCGGCGGATACGAGCTGTATATGCGCCTTTTTCAGGATCCACTGACAGTTCCAGTCTATGAACATATTGAAGATGGATCAAACTTTAGCTTGGGGCGTGCAGCACTCACAATCTTGCAGTTGTTTCTATTTGAGGTTGTACTCAGTTTGATGTTTGTAACGATATCCATGGCCGCTGGTGGTACTGAAGTTATTGGCTTATATTCGCAAATTGTGATGGGTCTCATCAGTATCTACTATTTGGTGTACAAGATGCGCGTGGTCATTTATGAATCGTGGCAAAACTTTAAAAATAGTGATAAGAAATACCGTTATGTCTTTATTGGTTTAGGACTTGTTTATTTGGGTAATATTGGAACAGCAATGGTAACCCAAGCTATGGGTGTAACAGAATCAACTGTAAACCAACAAATGGTGGAAACAATTATCCGTTCGGTACCTATCTATGGATTCTTTATGGTTGTACTTCAAGCACCAATCGTTGAAGAGATTACGTATCGTGGAATCTACTTCCGACAAATATATGGAAAGCATAAAATTCTTGCTTATGTTGTGACGGGCGTCATCTTTGGTCTTCTTCACATTATCCCAGGGCTTCTTGCAGGTGTAAAAGTTGAATGGATTATGTCGCTGAGTTACATTTGGGCTGGACTTGTGATGGCATGGGTTTATGCCAAAACAGATAGTATGGTGTATAGTATTCTGCTTCACGCATTGATGAATGGTATTTCATTCCTTGTGCTGATTGCAATGTAGATAAGAGGGTTTAAATATGGATCGTGTTACGTTTTATAATTATATGTCGACAGCGGGATATTTGATATTTATGGCATGTATTGCTGTTATGATATCCGCATACGGTGATCGTCTCAAAGGGAAAGATGAAAAAGATGAAGCGTTATTAAAACGTTCAAAAATCAAATTTATCGTTGCCCCTATCGTAATGGTTGGGTATGTCGTTTTATTATTTGCTATATTTGGATAAGAAAAGCTTGCCTCGTTATTGAAGCAAGCTTTTTTTTTACTATTCGTTGGAAATTGCGGCTGTATTTTGAACATCCACATTGGAAATATCATCAAAACGTTTGGTGATTTTTTCGGTGGTAATGTCAAGTTGTTTGAAGTCGGTATGGAGTGTATCCATATGGCGCGATAAATTATTCCAACGGCTCCGGTAACGGTCAAATTCAACGGATAGTTTGCGTAAGTGGTCATGAATTTCAGCTGCATACTTCTCGCGTTCAAGATTAATGAGAATTGTTTGAATTGTGGTTAAGGTGCTCATCAATGTTGTTGGTGACGCGAGCCAGACACGACGTTTTTGGGAATAGTCAATAATATCTTCGTGATAAGCATTGATGGTTGCAAAGATAGCCTCTGCAGGAACAAACATTATAGCTTGGTTGGATGTTTCGTTCGGGATAATATATTTGTTGGCAATCGCATCAATATGCGCCTTCACATCACTCACAAAGGTCTTGGTGGCGAGTGTTCGCGCCTCAGGGCTGAGGTTCACATCGACCATCCGGCGGTAGTTTTCTAACGGAAACTTAGAATCAATAGCTAGTGTTCCCAAAGGTTCCGGAGCAAACAAGACGGCATCAGATCGGGAACCTGTAGAGAATGTATACTGAAGTTGGTAAATTTTGTCGTTTTTCTCACCAAAGATGGAAGCGAGAATGTGGGCAAGTTGCACTTCACCAAAAGCGCCACGTGTTTTCTTATCGGTCAAAACATTTTGTAATGAAACAATTTCAAACGAAAGCGCATCAATTTTTTTCTGTGCTTCATCAATTTTGCTGAGTCGCTCAACAATATCGGTAAAGGTTTGATTTGTCTTTTTAAATCCTTCTTCAAGACTTTCAGACATACGACGATCCATCAACATTAGTCGCTTCTCAACAGACTCTTGCAGTTTATCGAATTGTGTACCCATGGTTGTTGTGGTACGGTCATGAAATTGGATTAAACTTGACGTAATGGTCCGTTCAAATTCTAAATTTCGTTGATTCAAATCATTAATTTTTATATCCAAACGGTCAGTTAGGTTATTGAAATTACGATTGAGTAGTTCCTGCTGATTGTGTGTGTTATCAGTTTTAATAAAACTGCGGATTAGAAGTAAGAGGATTCCCAACGCGATTAAAATAAGTAATACAAGTTCAAGTGTCAGTGTCATAGTTTCACATCCTTTTTGTAATTGTATCATAGAAGATACGGTATAATTAAAAGCAGAGGTGATAAACATGACAAAAATTGGAATTGCATTATCGGGTGGTGGAATCCGAGCGTTCTCCCAGTTGCCGATTCTAGCGGCTCTACATCGTGAAGGTGTTAAAATTGATGCGATATCGGGAACTTCCATGGGTTCTGTTATCGCTGCATTGTATGCCAGTGGTGCAGATATTGAAACGGTTAAGGAAATCGCTTTGGAATTGGAGAAAGAAATTCAAGACAAGAAAATTATGAGTCGTCCTTCGATGAAGCTTCTGCCCTTCTCAAAAGACAAATTAGTAGGCGGTCTTGTCGATGGTCAAGACTTAGAGGATGTGCTGGATGTCTATTTAGAGAAACTGGGACTCCATATGATCCAAGATGCCAAAATCCCCCTAGCAATCAATGCCGTTGATATTATTACAGGGCGAACGATTATGTTTGTATCACATCCAGAGCTTTACCAAAACTCCGATCCTGAAACGATTGTGATTGACACCATTAAACTTTCGACGGCCGTACGGGCATCGTGTTCGTTTCCATTCGTGATTGCTGCGACACCGTTTGAAGAGATGATGCTGGTCGATGGTGGGGTGCGTCAGAATCTACCCCTTGTTCCGATTAAAGACTACGGTGTTGATCGAACCATTGCGATAACAATGCATTCGAACGAGCCTTTTAAAGACTTTGATTCGATGATTGGATTGGGAACTCGGGTCATGGATATTATGCGGATTGAAGCAGACCAATTAGTACAAAAACAAGCCGATGTCCATATCAACATTCCCCTTGATAAAGTTGGTATTTTTGAAATAGGTCGTGGGCAATTTACGATGATTCAAGGCGCTCGCGTGATACGATATCACATGGACGATATCCGCAAACTTACAAAAAAGGAAACGTGGTTCGATCGTTTGAAAAGGAGATAAGTTATCATGCTTTATCAAACATTAAACAATGGGGTTGCTATTCCAGTTCTTGGTCTAGGAACGTATAAATTAACAGGTGACGAAGGTCTTGTTGCCATTAAGCATGCAATTCAAACAGGCTATCGCCATATCGATACTGCATCATATTATGACAATGAAACAATCATCGGAACGGCTGTTAAAGACAGTGGTATTCCACGATCAGAGTTTTTCTTGACCTCTAAAGTGTGGGAAACTGATCAAGGATATGATGCAACACTTCGAGCGTTTGAACATACACTCGAAAATCTACAAACTGATTATCTTGATTTATATCTGATTCATTGGCCCCACGCGCTATCAAAAGCAACATGGCGTGCGATGGAATACTTGTACGATCAAGGTAAAGTCAAAGCAATTGGTGTTTCTAATTTCAGTAATCACCAACTCGAAGTTTTAATGGAAGATGCGGTTGTGATGCCAATGGTAAATCAGTTGGAACGTCATCCATATATGATTCAAGCGGAAGCATATGCATATAATCATAATCAAGGAATTGTTATGGAAGCATGGCGCCCCTTACTACGAGGTGCTTTGGAAGAAGAACCCATTCTCGTTACATTATCACAAAAATATGGAAAATCAGTCTCGCAAATTGTGTTGCGCTGGCAAATTCAAACTGGATTTGTTGTTTTTCCAAAATCGGCGAATGAGTGTCGACAAGCAGAAAATTTTGATATCTTTGATTTTGAACTATCACCATCAGAGTGTGACGAAATTTCTGGGTTGCATAAAGAGAATTCACCAGCAAGTGATATTATCATTGAAAAATAGGAATCATCAGATTCCTATTTTTATTTGTTCATAATGCTGAATCAAGAATCAAACCTGTAATTCACTAATACAAAAATCAAATGTTCATACATAGTGAATCGTAAACGATGGCGTCCATGAAGCAAATACTTTGTGAAGTTGAATAATTAATGGTTCGCACTTCAAAAGCGGAAGAACGTATGATACAATCTACATATAGTGATAATCATTATCAATATCATTTGTGAGAGAAGGTATATGTATGAATTATATAAAAGAATTTTGGGATACGATTACATGTGGAATACTCCTTGTATTAGGATTTGTTACCAATAGTCCCGTATTTTTTGTATTGGCAATTGTAATCGGGGGATACAAACAAACGCTTGAAGGGATTCAAGATACGCTAGAAAATAAACATTTAAACGTTGAACTGTTGATGATTTTATCCGCATTAGGGGCCTGCTTAATTGGTTACTACTCTGAAGGTGCTGTATTAATCTTTATCTTTGCGGTATCGGGTGCTCTTGAAGCAATGACATTGGATCAAAGTAAACGCGAAATCAACTCATTGATGGCGATGCAACCAGAAACAGCCCAACAATTGCTTGAAGATGGAAGCACACGTACTGTACAAGTTGAAACACTTAACATCGGCGACAAAGTCATTGTTGCCCGTGGTGCCGGTGTTCCAATTGATGGAAAAATCATTAGTGGTGAAACTGCACTTGAAGAAGCTGCAATTACGGGTGAATCAGTTCCACGTAATAAAACAATCGGAGATCGTGTCTTTGGTGGAACGTTGAATGTGTCAAGTCCAATTACCATAGAAGTAGACGAAGAACCCGGAAATACGATGCTTCAGAAAATCGTCAAAATGGTTGATGATGCTCAAAACTATCCGTCAAAAGCAGCACGATTTATCGATAAAATTGAAAGCTATTATGCAGCAGGAGTTTTAGTTGTTGTTGCATTGTTTATTGCGATTCCGACATTGTTGATGAATGTACCGTTTGAAGCAGCCTTCTATCGAGGCATGATTTTACTTGTAGTTGCTTCACCGTGTGCATTAATTGCCTCCGTCACACCAGCAACTTTGGCAGCAATATCTAACGGTGCCAAACATGGTATTTTAGTTAAAGGTGGTATTCATTTTGAAAACCTTATGGACTTAAAAGCGATTGCTTTTGATAAGACAGGAACCTTAACGGAAGGCGAGATGCGTGTAACCGATGTCTATTTAAACGATGAAACACTTCGCGGCATTGTTGTTGCATTAGAGCGCCATTCGACTCACCCACTTGCACAGGCTATTGTTAAAGAAATGCACACTGGTGCTGTTGCTGTTCAAGATATCGAAGAACTTCCGGGTTTTGGTGTGCGTGGATTGTATCAAGGCAAACTGTATAAAGTTGGACGGAATGAATCATCACAAGCTCTTAGCGAACCAATGATCGCCTTAGAAGCTGCTTGGATGGCAGAAGGAAAAACACTGGTCTACATTCAAGAGGAAGAAACAATTGTTGGTATTATTGGCTTAATTGATACGTTACGTCCCGATGCGATCGCTTTAATTTCATGGTTAAACGAACAAAATATCCAAACCGTTATGATTACCGGTGATAACCAAGAAACGGCAAACAAAATAGCCGAAGCGGTAGGTGTCCAACGCGTGATTGCACGAACACTTCCAAATCAAAAAGCGGATATTATCAACAATTTAATTGAAGAATATGGTGATGTTGCGATGGTAGGGGATGGCATTAACGATGCACCCGCACTTGCGAATGCAACCATTGGAATTGCCATGGGAGGCGGAACAGACATTGCGATTGAAGCAGCAGACATCATTCTCGTTCACAATAATATCGAGAATATTCGTTACGCATATACCTTGTCTCAACGACTCCGTCGAATTGTAATTCAAAATATTGTCTTCTCGTTCAGCGTAATCTTACTCCTTGTGTCTGCTAACTTTATGGGCGATATTTCATTACCACTTGGAGTTGTAGGTCATGAAGGAAGTACAATTCTTGTTATTCTCAACAGCCTTCGCTTGTTGAAACCATTAGTGATGAAAGATACTGTAAAATAGTATCTTTTTTTGTAAAGGGTTGCACTTGTTATCTTAGTTAAATATTTCACATACTATATAATATGGATACCACTCATGCACTAAAAATGACATAAAATGATAAAAACCGATAAAACACCCTATATATATGCATATTTATCTCTTATGATTAATATCTCGAAGCACTTCGAAGCGGAACTTGAAGTGCGATGAGAACAATGGAGGAAATAGAATATGGAAATTATGAAACAGGTCCTTTCGGATCAAGCATTTCTAGGGGCGATTTTTTCAACAATTTCAATTATCCTTTTAGGATACTACTTGAAAAAATCAAATAAAGTTACAGACCAAGCGTCTAAAGCATTAACAGCAGTCTTGCTGAATGTTGCGTTACCAGCGTTAGCATTCCAAGCATTTATGACTGAAATTAAACCTGAGACATTTACAGTCGGACTCAATACATTTATCTTCGGCTTTGTCGCTTACGTAATCTTAATCATCATCACATTTGGCTACATGTTTATTTATAAAGGGGATAAACTTGACGCTATTCGTGGAATCACAATTTTTGGATCAACAACATTCTTCGGAATTCCTATTATTTCAGCATTCTTAGGTACAGAAGGAACACTTTATGCAAACTTATTTAATATTGCTTACCGTGTCTTCTTATACTCATATGGATTTATTCTCTTCTCTGGCTTAAAACTCGAAAAGAAAAACTTAAAACAAATCATCTTGAACCCAATCATTCTTGCAACATTTATTGGATTTGCAATTTGGATGTTCCAAGGTAGCTTACCTCAAGTAACAATTGGTACTGGTGATAAAGCATGGACTGGTGCATTCTTACGTTTAGATAAAACATTACCATGGTTCATGAAATCAGTCGGTTACTTAGCATCACTATCATCACCATTAGCATGGTTAGCAATCGGGATGACACTTGCAAAAATTTCATTAAAAGATGCTGTGAAAGACAAAGCAGTTTGG
The DNA here is from genome assembly GCF_011301115.1 of Erysipelothrix sp. HDW6B. Taxonomy (NCBI): domain Bacteria; kingdom Bacillati; phylum Bacillota; class Erysipelotrichia; order Erysipelotrichales; family Erysipelotrichaceae; genus Erysipelothrix; species Erysipelothrix sp. HDW6B. The sequence continues at coordinate 268,741 of NZ_CP049860.1, forward strand.
ATTTATTCAGCAGTAAAACTTGTCATTATTCCAGCAATCCTATTAGTCATGATGATCATCTTCAAGAAAATCGGATTCTTACCATTAGACTCTGTCGCAATTACAGGAATTATCATTATGTTAGCAACACCACCAGCAACTGTCTGTGTTAGCTACGCAATCAACTTTGATAAAGAAGCACTCTTTGCATCGAATGCATCATTAGTTGCTACCGTCTTATCAATCGTTGCTATTATTGTTTGGTTAATTATCTTAACAGCTCTTGGTACAGCAGGTATTATTTAATTTTGAAAGGATAAAATTATGAAACTCTTATGTTATGGGGTACGCCCAGTAGAAAAACCATTCTTTGAATCATTGAATGAAAAATTTGGTTATGACTTAGTTCTAACTGAAGCAATGTTAAACGATGAATCTGTTCACCTTGCAGAAGGTTGTGATGCAGTTATGCTTCGTGGAAATTGCCCAGGAAATCGTAAAAATTTAGAAATCTATAAAAACTATGGCGTTAAATATGTCTTAACACGCACAGTTGGATACAACCATGTTGATTTAGAAGCAGCAAAAGAGTTCGGATTGAAAGTTGCTTATGTACCTTTCTATTCACCTAATGCGATTGCTGAACTTGCATTAACCATGGCATTGACACTTGCACGCCATACATCTTATACAACAAACAATACTCAACAAGGAAACTTCAAAATTGATGACTTCATGTTTAGTAAAGAAATCCGTAAATCAACTGTTGGAATTATCGGACTTGGTAAAATTGGATTTACAGCAGCAACAATCTTCAAAGGTGTTGGTGCAAACGTTATTGGATATGATGTTGTGGAAAAAGATTACTTAGGCGATACATGTACACAAGTTGATCTTGAAACACTTCTTAAAGAATCTGATATCATCTCAATGCATATGCCTTACTTTAAAGGTTCAAATGACGAATTCTTAAATGCAGACTTAATTTCTAAAATGAAAGATGGCGTTATCTTAATCAACACTTCCCGTGGTGAACTCCAAGATATAGATGCAATTTTAGATGCTGTCGAATCAGGAAAAGTTCAAGCATTTGGTACAGATGTCCTCGCAAACGAAACAGCTTACTTTAATAAAGACTTACGTGGAACTGACGTTGATGCGTTGATGACACGTATCATGAACTTATACCCACGTGTACTTGTAACACCACATGTTGGATCATATACAGATGAAGCCGTCAGCAATATGGTTGAATACTCATATGAAAACTTACAAGAGTTTATCAATACCGGAACATCAAAAAACGAATTAGCGTAATGAAAGGAGAGCGAATGCTCTCTTTTTTGATGTATAAAAATTCATGTGAAATATATGCGTAAATCATGGAAATTAATGAAAAGATTGCCTACAATAGTTATATAAGGGGTGGTTACTATGATTAAATCTATAGACTATGATACAAATTCAGCACTGCTAAATGTCCTTCTTGATGAGCACAATGCCGCATTGTCAGTTTTTCCATCACAAAAACAGGAAGCTCTCTCAAATGTATATTCAATCGACAACGAATACATCGGTGGTATTACTGGAAAAATTTTCTATCAACGCCTCAAAATAAGTATGTTAGCGGTTAAGGAAGGGTATCGTGGTCAGGGTATAGGCTCAAAATTAGTGAAATCGGCGATTGATTATGCGAAAGCACATAACTGTAAATCTGTTACAGTTTCAACATTGAACTTCCAAGGTCCTGAATTCTACGAGAAACTTGGGTTCAAACAATATGCGGTTCTTGAAAATGTTCCTGCCGTCGGAATCACAACACACTTTTACATTTTATATCTCGACTAAACTGCTTCGGCAGTTTTTTTAGTCATTCTCAAAGGTTCACTTGACAATCAATAGTTGTGTTCATATACTGTAAGTGTATTAATTAGCCGAATTTAATACCCGAAATATGGTCGGGTAGTCTCTACCGATACACCGTAAATGTATCGACAATCGTGGTGAAAACTCTCAAGATCGTTTTCTCCCGATCTTTTTTATTTGGTTTTTTAATCATTTGAGACGAAAGGGAGAAAGAATAAATGGAAAAATTCTTTAAACTCAAAGAAAATAATACAACCGTAGGTACAGAAGTATTAGCAGGGATTACAACCTTCTTTACGATGGCCTACATTTTATTTGTAAACCCACAGATCTTATCCGAAGCGGGATTACCGATCAACGGAGTTTACATTGCAACGATACTTGCAGCAATTACAGGGACCATGGTTATGGGGTTATTTGCAAACGTACCGTATGCACAAGCACCAGGTATGGGACTTAATGCATTCTTCACCTATACTGTTGTTATTATCGGGGGGTTCACACCTTACGAAGCATTAGCACTTGTATTTGTATGTGGTGTCATTAATATCTTGATTACTGTCACCCGTATTCGTAAACACATCATTAAAGCAATTCCAGAAACATTGCAACAAGCAATCGGTGCTGGTATTGGATTGTTCATTGCTTATATTGGCCTTTTGAACATTAACTTTGTAAACTTTACAGCTGGCGTTCCGGCACTCTCAAATTTCAGTGACCCAAGCATCTTGTTGGCATTAATTGGATTGGTCTTGATCCTTGTCTTAATGCTTCGCAAAGTTAAAGGCGCAATGCTTATTGGAATCGTACTTACAACATTAATTGGTATCCCAATGGGAGTTGTTAATCTTGGTGGCGCTGCGCAAACTGTGAGCTTTGGAGAAATCTTCACAGAGTTTGGCAGTATCTTTGGTAAAGCGTTGGGAAATGAAGGGATTGTAAGCCTCTTTACAAACCATAGTTTAATGACAGTATTCCCAATTGTCTTTGCATTTAGTCTTACTGATACTTTTGATACAATCGGAACTTTTATTGGTACAGGTCGTCGTTCAGGTATCTTCACAGCTGAAGATGAGCGTGCACTTGAAGAAGGCAAAGGTTTTTCTTCAAAAATGGATAAAGCGATGTTTGCTGATGCCATCGCAACATCAGTTGGGGCTATCTTTGGTACCTCAAATACTACAACATTTGTAGAAAGTTCTGCTGGAATTGAAGCGGGTGGACGTACTGGTCTAACATCAGTTGTTACTGCTATATGTTTTGGGCTCAGTATTTTCCTTGCACCCGTTGTTTCGTTAATACCTGCTGCTGCGACTGCACCAGCATTGATTGTTGTCGGAATCTTAATGAGTGCTTCGTTTGGGGACGTTCAATGGAGTGATTTCGAAACGGCAGTGCCTGCATTCTTTACAGTTGTCATGACGGTCCTTACATACAGTATTTCAAATGGTTTAGCATTTGGATTTATGGCTTATATTATTGTTGAAGTAGCGAAAGGTCGAGCACGTAATGTCCATCCAATTGTCTACATCTCAACTGCGCTATTCATGATGAACTTTATTCTAGAGGCATTAAAATAATATTCTTTTGTTGCTAGCATGTCTTAATTCCTTATAAAAACATAAACCTCTAATGGTGCCACATTAGAGGTTTTTTTATTATTAAAAATGACAATAAAAAAGTATCCGTAGATACTCTTTGGATGAGGGTATTATTTCTCGAAATGATGCGTCATAAGGGTTCCTTTGAACATCAATACACGATCTTGAGGAATCCGTGCGATAGCGTGTGCCGAAGATTCAGCTTTGATAAAGAGAATATTTGCGTAATCACCAATCTTAGGCCAAAGCATCTCACCAGAAGGCGAGAGCGGTGTTTTCCCTTTTGTTACAAGCCCTAATGATTGAGACAGTGCGATTTCATCAGTGAGATTAAAACGCTCAGCAGCACGGCTTGCACGCTGAATAAGATCACCGGTTCCAAAGGGACTCCAATGATCGTTGATATTATCGTTAATAACATGAACCCGAACTCCAGCATTTTGAAGTGTCGGAATATGTGGCGCTGAAGTATCAATCGGAACAGTAGTGTTAATTGCTATGTCTAATGTCGCCAACCGTTGTGCCAGTGTTGCAACTATTTCTAGAGGAACATCACCCAATGCGTAGGCATGACTAACTTGAACACGTCCTGCTAAGCCATATTTTTCGGTAAAATCTGCAATTTTTTCGATTTCGAAAATACCGAGTGTGCCGTGATCGTGTAGATGGATGTCAATCTCTTTATTATATGTTTGTGCAAGGTCAAACAACACCTGTAACGATGCATCAATATCACGATCAATTGTAGCAGGGTCGAGACCGCCAATTACATTAACACCGGGTGCTTGCATGGCTTGTGTTAACCATTTGTCATTTTCAGTTGCAAGTGTACCGTGTTGGGGGAAAGCGACAAGTTCATAGTCCAAACGGTGTGCATTGTTTTCTAATACTTCGCGAATGCACTGCAGATTTTGCAGTCCAATGACTGGATCTACGTTGACTTGAACCCGAAGAAACGTTGCACCATAACCACCAACAAGATCAATTAAAGCTTGTGCTCGTTGAGGCGTATCTACCAAAAAAGATTCCAAGAAGGCTTCTTCTTCACGGATTCGGTCTGCGACCGAATGCATGGGGACCACTGCTTGCCATGGACCACCAAGATGACCTTTATCTAAGTGAATATGATTGTCCACAAGACTGGGAATTGCGAGATATCCCTGTGCATCTACAACATCCGTTGCATCATCTGGCAAGCAATCAGAAATGACAGCAATTTTTCCATTCTCAATTCCCAAGACACTGAGTGTTGTCTTAGTTTTGTAACCGAGGGAAGCATGCTTAACATAGCCTTTTTCCAGTAAAACATTTTTAATCCATAACATAGTATCACTCCATTTCTAACTTATTTATATCATGTCACTGAATTAAATGCATTATCCGAAATAGTAAAAAAGATTCACGCTTTTGAATTTTTAATGACAAAATCGCATTTTATGTCGAAAAATGCAACAACCCTATTATTTACCACAACATAGTGCAAATTGAACTGTGCTAAAATTAAAGTACGAGGTGAAAGTATGAAAAAAAATCCATTGTTTTTATTAAGCAATAAACGCCCAGTTGGGGTTTATTCAGCATGTACAGCGAGTGATCTTGTACTTGAAGCTACATTAGAATTCGCAAAAGAACACAACTCATCAGTAGTTATTGAAGCAACAGCGAACCAAGTTAACCAATTTGGTGGATATACAGGCATGAAACCTGCAGATTACCGTGAATTTGTTTACGGTTTAGCGGACAAAGTAGGTTATGACAAGTCACGTATTATCTTAGGTGGAGACCACTTAGGTCCTCTAACATGGACAGACTTAAACGAAGACGAAGCAATGAAAAATGCAGTTGAACTTGTTTATGACTATGTTCGTGCAGGATTTACAAAAATCCACTTGGATACATCAATGCGTGTTGCGGATGATAGCACAACTGAAATGTTATCAAATGAAACGATTGCGCGTCGTTCTGCAATCATGGCTAAAGCATCATTAGAAGCTTATGATGAACTCTTAAAAGAAAACCCAGATGCAATCTTCCCAGCATTCATTATTGGTAGTGAAGTTCCAATCCCAGGAGGAGCTCAAGAAAAAGAAGAAACATTAGCAGTTACAAGCCCAGAAGACTTTAAAGAGACATACCGTGTCTTTAAAGAAACATTTACAGAATATGGTGTTGAAAAAGTATTTGATGCTGTAATTGGTATTGTTGTTCAACCTGGAGTTGAGTTTGGAGATGAAGACCTCTTCCAATATAACCGCGAAAATGCAAAAGTCTTAACTGCAACATTACGTGATGAGTTTGATAACTTTGTATTCGAAGGACACTCAACAGATTACCAAACACCAGAACACTTACGTGAAATGGTTGAAGATGGAATTGCAATCCTCAAAGTAGGACCAGCATTGACATTTGCTTTACGTGAAGCGTTATTTGCCCTTTCACACATTGAAGATCAAATTACAACAGACCCTTCACGTTTCATTGATGTTCTTGAAGAAACGATGTTAGCAAGCCCAGGAAACTGGCAAAAACACTACCACGGAACAGACGCTGAACTTGCAATCAAACGTAAATATAGCTACTCAGACCGTGCACGTTACTACTTGCCAACACCAGCAGTTCAAGCTGCCATCAATAAACTAGTTGCAAACTTAGAAGCAACACCAATCCCAATGACATTGTTATCACAATACATGCCATACCAATACCGTCGTATTAAAGATGGTAGAGTATCTAACGATCCATTGTCATTGATTAAAGACTACGTTAAACTTTACTTAGATGACTACCAATTCGCAACACACGTTGATGAATTAGAAGCTTAGTATAATCAAGGACTTCCTTCGGGAAGTCCTTTTTATTTGTTTAATTCAAATATGGTGTGTTTTGTTTGGAAAATATTGAGTTGCGCTTACATAAGAAAAATATTGTCATTAATTACATAAATGCGTGCATTAATGACATCGACTACATAAAACCGTATAAATTGATATTATGTGCTTGCAATCGATTTAGTGAACGAAATATTAACATATTAAAGTTTCGTGAATGGAGAGCAATTGAAAGGTCGAGGTAACGAATATGAAAAAAAATAAAACAATAATGGCAATGATTCTAACGATGCTCATTATGGTCACCCAAATTAACATTGTACGCGCAGATGCATACGATAAATTTAGCATCAATCCAATCATTCCTGAAAATCAAATAAATCAAAATGTTGGTTATTTCGATCTCGATTTAAAACCAAACACGAAACAAACACTCACAATCGAAATTATAAATCAAGGTGATGAACCGATGAATGCGACTGTTAGTCTGGTTGATGCAACAACAAACAACAATGCTATGAAACAGTTTAGTACAGTAAAAGCGCCAGATGCTTCATTAAGCACACCACTTACAAGCTTTGCAACACTACGTGAGGAACAGATTGAAGTTGCACCTCATGCAACAGAAAATATCTACATTGACATTGACACGACAGACGTAGATTTTGAAGGAATTCGTCTGGGAGGCATTACAGTCATTGCAGATACCTTAAATAATAAGGATACATCAAACGCCTCAGGTGTTACGTTAAACAACCGGGTTGCGTATACACTTGGATTACAAACGAGAATGCACGACACACCAATTAAATCAAATTTAAATTATGTAAAGACAGATATTGATGTGATTGATTTGGATGCACATTTTGTGTCCGTTATTCAAAACGATCAACCAGTCTTGATGAATGGTGTTTCGCTTCATGGAAGTATCAGTGATACAAAAACGGGAAAAGTTGTTGGTATGGTTGATAAGAAGAATGGATCTATCGCACCCAATACGAACTTTAATGTTGTATACACTGGAGATCGCCAAACGATTGATGCAGGTACTTATGCCATTGATTTAGAGATTAAACATGAGTCTGATGTATGGCACTTTAAAGATACATTTACAGTATCTGAAGATGCATCAGCGTCAATCAATGACGATGTCGTCAGTTTTGAACAAAATGCAAACATACTAACATGGATTTTACTAGGTATTATGGGCGTCATGCTCATGATTATCTTCTTCCTATTATGGAAACGCCATAATGACAAGGAGAATCAAACATCACATTGATAAATATTGAAAAAGGAGATGTCATATGAACAAAATTCTAAAACGAATTACACTTTTAGCATTGAGTGCAACTTTAGTTCTCACCCTCATATTTACAGCAGGGCAAACGACAAACATTAGTGCCGAAGAGACTAAAGTCTACACAACGACTATAAATAGTGGAGATGTGACATCTCAACCTTTAGCACCTACTGAGCCACAACCTGAGGCACCCATTACAGTTGACCAAGAAGTATCGCAAGATAGTATTGATAATGTTGAAGTGACAGAACAAGATATTCTAAATCATGAAGTGGAGACTCCTGTATCAGCGGAAATAGAAGTACTGACGCTAAAAGAAAATGAAGTAGTAGTGAACTCATTCGACGAACTTTATACATTAGTGACAAACCGTGGAAATGGAGTCTATGATACTTACTATATGAGTCAAGACTTTGTAGTGAGCAAGAGTTTGACGGTTCCTGAAGGCTATAGCTTTGTCCTTGATGGAAGAGATCCGGTAACGGGTGAATATCATAGCCTAACTGCTCGTGAAAATGACGATTTCTTTACATACGCATTTAAAGCAAAGAATGCAACGCCTACAACAATGCACTTTCAAAATATGAACATCTCAACATACAATAAATATGGATTAATGTATTCGGGTTATGACAATACAACGTTTATATATGAAAATGTTTCATTTACTGGAACCACCTTAGTACATAACTTAAAAGGTAAAGTTGTCTTAAACAACTTTACTGCAACAATGAAATCTGGTTATTCCCAGGAGTTAGCTCGTGCACTTGAGATTAACTTCTATGGTGATAATGTCATTACTGACTTCTCATCCAAGAATGGCCCTACATTTAATTCAGCTACAACAGCACTTGTCTTTGAAGAAGGCTCAAGTACAAAAATAAGTTCAGACTACCGTGCCATATACTCGAAATCAATGGATTTAAAACCAAATTCAAGTTTAGATGTCGAAATTGTGACAGCATATGATGCAAGTACAGTTTCGATTATTCAAACAGGAATCTTGACGATGAAGGGTGCAAATCTGAATGTTGTCATAAACTCGTACACGCGAACATCTGCGATTGTTCTAACGGATGAAATGATTATTAGTCAGTCAAATGTCTACATAAGCAGTAACCGCTCGTGGCAAGCTTTGACAGCCAAAAATCGTATCGAAATTATCGACGGTTCGACGGTTACAATTGAAGCCGATTACACATCTCCTGATGTTATCGATCAAACTTCAGAATCAACACCTTACTCTCAAGGTCTTGTCATTGACAACTCAACAGTTAACCTTAATATTGACTACGCATATGCTGGTATGATGAAATCCCGCAGTGATATGATCATCAACAATTCCACAGTTAATATGCAAGCTGCAAAAATAAACCGAGAAGCCATTAGCACAATGGGAAATCTAACGATAACCAATAGTAACATTTGGGCAGATTCGAATGATTCTAGAATCGGTGCAGTCAGTGTCGCAAAAAAATTCATGATTGAAGATTCAGACATTCTGGTTGACTCAGAAGGTAATGCTGGGACCGTTTCAAAATACCATATGATTACAGCGAAAGAGTTTGAGTCCAAAAATGCAAGAGTCAATCTAATTATTGATGATAAAGAAATAATCGGCATCTTCGATGTGGAAAAGCATATAAAAATTGTGAATGATGGAACGAAACCAGGTTGGTTTATTGCTGATGGAAATCACAAAATGGCTTTATTAAATACTAAGAAAACACCAACCATTGAAGTTACGACGCAACAAATTAACTTGTGGAATGACATTGATTCAACAACATCCGCTGATATTCGGATTTTTAACAAGGATAACAGTACGGGTACCTTAGAATTTACAGTCGGAACCGATAACAGCATAAATATCATTCGTAACACATTTGTTCCTCACGAAGGTTCAAATAAGATTGAAACAGGTATTTTTAATGGTCGTGCCACCTATGCAATGGGTCATGTTATGTTTCAAAATCAAAGTGGTGATGACCAAAACATCATAGATTTCAAAACAAATCCAAATGCTGCGATCACCTTCAACTACAATGGTAACCAAGTCATTGAAGGGAATGCGGATACCAACGGCCGATACTATGCAAAACTGGATCAGCCATTAGGAGTTGATTATCATACGATAACTATCAAAGATGGACACTTTGAAATCGTTGAGGTACTTGACTATACCATTTACGGAAGTGTTGATTTGACACACTATCCAAAGACCATTCAATTCGGTGACGTTGATATTCGAAATACTGCTGGAACGCATGCACGTCACGATACAATGACGCTACGAGTCGAAGATACTCGGTATGAACGAACAGGATGGAAACTTGAAGTTCGTGCAAAACAAGAACTCACAGATACATCCGGACGTAATTCAGTCCTTCATGATAGCCTAATCTTTAAAAAGAATGCCCAACATAACGGCAATGTCATCAATAATAGACCGATTGTTGTCTATGAAACACCTGAAAATTACGATGCTGTAACCGAACTGGATTTTGCTAACGACTTAGGTGTGCTTATGCAATTGGGTGGTCCTAATGGTATTTACGCGAATACCGGATATACTGCCGAATTGGAGTGGATTTTGACATATAAGTAATGAACAAATCACTTGTGAAGAAAACAATGTTTCATTACAAATACAAATCGGTTCATGACATATACCACATATAAAACAGATAAAAATTATAATTAACTTAGCATTAAATTATGATAGTAAAACGATAGAGGAGAAATAAATATGAAAAAGAAATTACTTATACCAGCGTTGGTTATCGCTTTAATGGTGCCAACCGCGGTCTTCGCTGATGAAAACAATGCAACAACGGCCACATCTAATGTTGGCGTTGAGTTTGTTGCTGAAACACCAACAGAGCCTGTGAAGCCAGTCGATCCTACCGATCCAACGAAACCGCTCGAACCAGGCGATGGGGGTGAAGGTACAGGGAATATTGGTCCTTTAACCATTGACTATGTACCGCAGATTTCATTCGGTGAACAAAAGTTAACACGTAAAGTGACAACGATGAATTCAACAACTCAGAAACCATTTGTACAGGTTACAGACGTTCGTGGAACAGGGCAAGGATGGAATCTTCAAGCAAGCCTTGGTGAATTTACCAATGGTACGCATGTACTTCCAAATGCCAAACTCGTGCTTGAAAATGGTGCAGTTAAAACTGGAGATACGCTCGATAAAAATGCTCCTGTCACATCAAATAAAATTGAACTCACTTCAAGTAAAGACAACAACTTTGTTGACATTATGAATGCCGATACCGATCATGGTATGGGTACCTGGATTACAACATGGCTTGCACAAGACTCAAAGTCAAATGATAAAGTTACGCTAAACCTTGATACTCGCGATGCCCGTGTTGGAAACTATAATGCCACAATTACATGGAATCTTATCCAAACACCTTAAAATTGTCAAAACAAAAGCTACAGATCATCAGTCTGTAGCTTTCTTTTTTTAGTATTTTTGAAAGGAGAGTTTCTGAAATACTATGTTTTTAGTTTTTTGGTTTCTCTACACCGTATTCATACCAGTTTAGAAGTGGGTTATAGCCACCAGGGATTGCTTCTCCTGTTTCAGGGTTAATAGCTTTTGAATCACCAGCTAAGATTCCTGTTGCAGTTCCACCAATACCGATTACTAATAATAGTACGATACATTTTGTAGGAGTCCAGTTACGTTTCTTGAGTAAGAAGTACATTAACATTGTTAAGAGTAATGGCAAGAGTTTTGGTAAAATTCCATCCATAATTTTTTGAACGTTTGTTACCATGTCACCATCAACAACTGAGATACGAATTTGTGTTCCACCGAAGATAGAAACCATCGCACCAACAATGAATACCCCAAGGATACCAGCTGCTCGTGTAAATTCTTTAGCATTTTCTGTAAAGACATCGATTGCTTGTGCACCAAGACGGTATGACATGTTCATTAACCAGAAACGAAGTGCAAATTGTACAGCGTTAAAGATTAATAAGAACAAGATTGGACCCATAATCTGTCCACCAATTGCCATATTAGCTGTAATACCAGCTGTAATAGGAACAAGTGTCATCCAGAATAGAGCATCACCAATACCTCCAAGAGGACCCATTGCAGCAACACGTACGGCACGGATTGTTGGGATATCAGCTTTGTTTTGTTCTAAGTTTAGAACAATACCCATAACAAATGTAACTAAGAATGGGTGAGTGTTGAAGAACTCAAGGTTATGCGTCATAGATGCTGAGAGGTCTTCTTTGTTAGTATGGATTTTTTCTAATCCAGGAAGAATTCCATAGAGCCATCCAGCTGCTTGCATACGCTCATAGTTAAATGATGCTTGCAAGAAGAGTGAACGCCAAACCATTTTGTTAAGAGTTTTCTTGTCCAGCGGTTGTGCTGGAGTTAAATCTTTGTAGTGTGTTACATTAGATTCCATCTTCTTCACCTCCACCGAATGTTGCATTTTGTGTTAATTTACGTAGTTTTGTATTTTGTTGGAAGTCATAGATAGCAATAGCGCCACCGATCATTGAAAGGATGAGCAATGCTGCTCCTGAAAGTCCAGGAACCATGTTGACGATTGTAGCAAATGCGAAACCAAGGAAGAAGAATCCCCATAGTTCGCCAGATAGCATAATCTTCATCAAGATACCGAAACCAACATATTTCATCATACCACCAGCAACATCAAGACCAGCCATTAACCAGCTAAGGTTATAGGAAGCTTCTGCTAATTGTTTACCGATAACTTGTCCTGATAACATTCCAAGTAAGACGATAAATGCGAAGAGTGATCCCAAGATTGCCATTGAGATAATGTTAACGCGTGTAATTCCTGCTGGGTTTGCGTCTTCAGCAGCTTTATCTGCTAATGCCATCATTGGTGACATTAATGTAAATGTCAATGTAACAGCATATTGTCCAAATAAAGCAAATGGAACTGCTAAACCAACAGCTGCATCAGGTGCCATGTTTGATGAAATAGCAAACACAGTAGCCATGATACCACCGATAATTACGTTAGGTGGTTGTGCTCCACCAACTGGCATACTACCGATTGAGATTAATTGGTATGTACCACCAACAACCATTCCGGCCTTAATATCTCCAAGAATAGCACCAACAATTGTACATAATACGATTGGTTGGTAGAGGGATTCTAGGAAACTAAATTGGTCGATCGCTGCAATAAATGTAACGATCATTACGAGAATGATTGGAATAATTCCAAAATCCATAATCTTTTCCTCCTTGAGTATTATTTAAATAATTTTGCGACGTCTTCTGTACCTTCTTGAGGAACGCGTCGAATTTCAAGCTCAACTCCAAGTTCTTGGAGACGTTTGAATGCAGCAACATCGTTGTCATCAACTGCGACAACAGTTGCTACTTGGCGTTTCCCCTCCGCCATGTGCATGTTTCCGATGTTTACCTTTTTGATTGGAACACCGCCCTCAACAAGTGTTAAGACATCTTGAGGTGATTCGCAAATGATGAAAATCATTTGGCGATCAGATGCTTTGTGAATTGTATCAATTGTCTTTTGAAGTGACCAGTAACGTGTTTGTGCGTATCCTGGTGCAGCCATGTCCATAAGGCCTTGACGCATCTTGTTGGTAGAAACTTCATCATTAGCAACTAACAGTAAGTTAGCACCAATAACTCCTGACCATTGTGTTGCGACTTGTCCGTGGATGAGACGATTGTCAATTCGAGTTAATACGATATTTGGCATAATTCATGCTCTCCTTTCATACCCATAAGAGATGTAAGCGCTCTTATAGTGTAATATTACAATAGATAGGTACATTTTTATTTGCATTATTTTACATATCCTTTGCACTTTTGATTAATCGGCGGTAATTATTTAATGAAAAAGCACAATGTTGTATAATAGAGGCATAGAGAGAAGTTTAGGTAGGTGAATTATGTATTTAAAGACAACAAGTCCACAGTTTCTTAAATTTGGTTCGATTGCTGAAGAGCCGTCAGAATATGTATCACATCGTAGGATTATTGAAGGAAAAAATCCAGACTATCTAGAAGTAAGTGAAGTGCCAATTCGTATTGAGTTATTAGAAGGAATTGCGATTTTGGTAGTTCAAGAAGAGTTTGGAAGCCGCGAACAATTTGTTATCCACCGTCCAATTATGCTGAAAGAGAATACGCCTTATACAGTCATTCCATTAACACAAAGCGTTGTTGTGGATTTCTCATATCAAACACCGATGGCTCAAGAGTTGAAACGGATCGATTTACCCAACCAGTTGGCGTATGAGCCGATTCGTCCAAAATTTGCTGTTACCGACATTTATTCATATTATTATAGTGTAAAAGGGAAGGACTATCACTTTGATGGCGAATCCCATTATTTCTGGGAATTAACGTATGTGGATACGGGAGAGTTAGGGGTTGAAGTGGATGGTGTTGAACATATCCTATCCAGTCAACAAATCATGCTTTATTTTCCAGGACAATTTCATAAACAGTATATTCGAGGTGACAAATCGTCATCATACCTCACCATTATGTTTGATATGAACATTCGCACGAAGGATATGGCACATCTTAAAGATCGAATCATTGACTGTACTCCGGAGTTGTATCAATTGACGGATAAATTCATTCGCCACTCGACCATTATGGAGTCGCATAACGTACCATACTCGCGTGATCTCATGGTTTCATATCTTCAAGAATTAGTCATTCTTTTGATCCAACTTGAGAATCAAGATCAAACAAAAGTTACGACAAACAATCCAATTCAAGAAAACTTTGAAAATGAGTTAATGAATGAAATTAGTACTTATATTCATAATAATATTTTTGAACCCATCTCGGTGGAAGACATCTGCGATCAGTTTTCAATTAGCCGTTCAACCTTACAGGGTATTTTTAAGAAAAATCTCAATATGCCGCCGAAGCAGTATATTAATGAATTGAAAATGGCGAAAGCCCAACACATGATCTTGGAAGAACGCTATCCAATTACAGAAATTGCGTTAAAGCTTGGGTTTAGTTCAATCCACTACTTCTCACGTAAATTCAAAAAACGTTTTGGATTAGCACCTAGTGAATTCTCACAATCGATATACAAAGAATCCATTGAATCAATTACAGAAGAAAATAAATCAGAGCACAAAAAAAGCTGAAGTCGTGAAGACTCCAGCTTTTTTATTAACGATCTAAAATATTGGTAATGCTATACATTGCAATTTCGACTACAGTGTTATCACTGAGGCGTACTTTTGCAAAGATTTTTTCATCATCGGTACTTACAAGTTTTCCGACGAATCCACCAGCGAATACAATCTCTACCCCTGGTTTCAATTCATTAAGAATATCAGGCATACGGCTGTGTTGCTGCTTAATCTTACGCGCAGTTGTAATATAGTAAATGATTGCGAATGAAACTAAGAGCACTCCAACAGTTAAGCTTGAATATAAAACTACTGACATTGGTGTCATAGTTAGCCTCCCTAGATACCATCTCCATCAAAATCATCTTCTGATGTCTCTAAAACTAATTCAAAGAAATCTACTTGTGATGCGCCAGTTTCAACTAATGAACGTGAGAATGCTTGAACTTCAACATCACCCATTCGCATTAAACTTGCTTCTAACAACATCGCTAAGTTTGTTCCTGTTAAAACTTCAATGTTACTGAATGAAGCAGATAACATTGCTGATTCTTTAAACGGTGTTCCACCTTTTAAATCTGTGAACACTAAGACACCTTCGCCTGTATTAACACGTTCGATTGCTGCCTTTAAGTCTTCAGATAAAGTTTCCGGTGTTTTATCTTGGTTGAATGTTACAACCTCATATTGTTCTTGACGTCCAGCGATGAGTTCGACTGCTGATGTTAAACCAGAAGCAAATTCGCCGTGTCCTGTTACAACGATACCGATCATTATTTTGCGCCTCCGTTATGATATGGATAAATGATAACCCCTTGAACAACACGGTTTACAAGTCCTGATGGCCATGGGTTGTCTGGTGATTTATTCAACTTGATTGATTGGTACAGTGAGAAGATTTGAGCATACATCACCATATTTAAACCAACAAGGTCCATATTCATAGTTTCATTATATTCGATGACTTCGTAGACATCAACTAAGTCTTTAATTTGTGAATCGTGGCGTGTATCGACAACCATAATTTTGTTGCCTGCACGTTGTCCGCTCATTTCGCGAATTAAGTCGATTTGATATTTACGAACATATTCTGCTTCTTTCATGTAGATAACAGTTAAAGTTTTGTTGTTGACAATTGATTTAGGTCCATGACGGAAACCAAGTGGTGAGTTATGCATTGTTACTGTTTCACCAGCTGTAAGTTCTAACATTTTTAATGCACTCTCTTGGGCAAAACCGTTAAGGTCTGCATCTCCAAGATAAACGATACGGTCAAAATCAAAGCTATCAACTGTATCTTTAACAATTTGGAAACGATCGGATTCGATATGTTTTCCAACACGGACAACTTCTTTGACTGCATCTGTGTAGCTCTCTAATTTATCAATGTTGAATGATAGGTAAGCTGCAAGGAACATATTTGAGAAGCTGCTTGTCATAGCAAATGATTGGTCATTTGTTTCTTTTGGTAGTTTGATTGAGTAGATGTTTTCGTCATCACGTAACGCTAATTTACCTTCATGGTTACATGTAATGACTAAGTGTTTTGCATTCTTGTTGACTTCGTTCACAACATCAACTGCGGCAATGGATTCTGGTGAGTTTCCTGAACGTCCAAATGATACAAGTAATGTAGGGCGTGTTGGGTGAACATAGACTTCAGGAGTAACTACAATGTTTGTAGTTGCAACTGATTTAAAGTTGCGTCCATACGCTGCTTGAAGGATTGGTGCAAGTGAGTTTCCAACAAATTCACTAGTTCCAGCTCCTGTAAAAATAACATCAAAATCTTCTTGGCCTGTAACTTGGTTGATGAACGCTTCAATTTCAGAACGTTTTGAAGTTACGATGTCCAAAGTCTTCAACCATGTTTCAGGTTGTTGTGCAATTTCATTTGCCGTGTGGAAACCAGCAAGTGCTTCCCAGTGGGCTTTATCTTGTTTAAACATATACAAATCTCCGTTTCTTATATTTTTTATCATCTTCATTATAGGATTGGAAAGGGTGTGCCTCAACCAAATTGGTTAAAGATGCAAAAAGCAAACTGAAAAAGACAAATGAATTGGTGCTACACTATAAAATATAAGGTAGAATAGGTATATAGAGACGGAGAATCATCGAATGGCAAAAACAGAAGAAACTATGTTTATTGATTTTTTTAATAAGAATGTATATCTTGTCCCCAAAGATAAAGAGGCACTTGCAAAGGTATTTCAGAGCCGTTTTGCAATTACTTTAGCACTTGCAGTTGTTGTGAATGGCCTGTTTTTTGATACACCTGCATCCATGGTGTTCGGTCTTGCGACACTCATTATAATGGAAATCATTTATCGTAAACGTTTTTTACAAGGGCTTACGATTGTACCAAAAGAACGTTTTGTGATGAATGATAATCTAAAACCACAAGCATTGATGATGAATATTGGTTTGTATGCATTGTTCGGCGTTCTGCTAACATATTATGCATTAACAGGCGTTACACAAGAAGCATCAAAGTGGGGCCTTCTTGCTTTAGGTGTTGGGTCCCTAGGTTTGAGTGGAACCTATTTGCTGACATATTTATCAAGTAAATAATCATGGGAAACCATGATTTTTTTTATATGCAAAATAAGCTATAATAGATGCATTATGTGGAGGATCTATGGAACATATTAAAATAATCGTTACAGATATTGATGGTACACTAATTTCGTCCGATGGAACACTGGATGAGACTACAAAAAAAGCTTTGATTAAGGCTCAACAAAAGGGAACGCGTGTTGTTTTAGCGTCGGGAAGACCGACAAGCGGTATGCTTCCACTTGCAGCGGAACTCGATCTTGCAAACTTTGGTGGCATGATTGTTTCTTATAATGGTAGCAAGGTTTTAAATCCAGCAACGGATGAAGTTCTCTTTCATCAACCACTATCTCATGAAGAAGTGCTTTCAATTATTGATCACCTGGAACAATTTGACGTCAGTATGATGTTTGATGACGGGACATACTTGTATACGAATAATGAAGATGGTTATATGGTTCAACACGAAGCAGAAATGTGCTATCTGAAGCTCAAACCCATTAAAGATTTACGTGAAGCCGCAACATTTACCCTCAGTAAAGTTTTGGTGAGCGCTACACCTGAGTATCTTCAGGAACACCACGACGCCCTTATTGCACCATTTTCAGGAAAACTCAATTGTGTTTTCTCCGCGCCATTTTACCTTGAGTATACAGCGCAAGGGATTGATAAAGGAAATGCACTAGCGCAAGCATTAGAACCTTTAGGATACCATCCTGATGCGATGATCGGGTTTGGCGATGGTCATAACGATAAATCGTTCTTATCCTATGTTGGCCATGCTGTCGCAATGGGGAATGCAGTCGATGCAGTTAAAGATATGGCCCATTTTGTTACTCGTTCAAACGATGAATCGGGAATAGCCTATGCCCTTGAAACGTTAAAAATAATTTAGAAAAGAGTTCACCAATGGTGAACTCTTTTTATAATATCTTCTGATTTTGGAGAATCTTGCGATGCGCTGTCACGAGAGGATAAGTGTCCACAATTTCTTGAAGAGGCACAAAGAACCAATTGTGATCTCCAATGTCTAACGAATCAACGTGATAAGCTTCAATATTCCAATGCAAATGAGAAAACTTATGGACAAGTGTAGTGACAGGTTCTAAATCTTGGTGACCATCAATTTGTGGTAAACGGAAGAGACCTTCCATCAAACCATCATCGTGCTCATTCGAAATAAGCAATTTTCCATCTTTAACGAGGATAAAGACCGACTTATCATACGCTTTCACAGGTTTGCTTTTGGGTATAAAGGGAACCTGACCCACGACTTCTCCACGCCAACAAGCACACATTTCCTCAAAAGGACACCCTTCGCAGTTTATGTTACTAGGAGTACATACAAGGGCCCCTAACTCCATTAATGCTTGATTGAATTCGTTAGGATCCGCACCATCCTTAATAAGCTCTTCTTTAAGAAACGCATCAAAGACCTTATGGGCTGCTCGTGCATTTACGTTCTCGGTATAATTAAGATATCGTGCCATGACACGCTTGACGTTACCGTCAATCACTATTTCCGGCAAGCTAAAAGCAATTGAGGCAATCGCACTAGAAGTGTAGTCACCAATGCCAGGAATACTCATAAGTGCCTGTTTATCCGCGGGCAGAACACCGTCAAAATGTTCCATAACAAACTGTGCCCCGGCATGTAAGTTGCGAGCACGGCGGTAATAACCCAATCCCTCCCACATTTTGAGAATTTCATCAATATCAGCTGCTGCTAAAGCTTGAACAGTTGGATACTTCGCAACCCATTTTTCATAGTAAGGGAGCATCGTTGCAATTTGTGTTTGTTGAGCCATGATTTCACTGACCCAAATTTTATAGGGATCACGCTCACGACGAAACGGTAAGTCTCGTTTATTTGCGCGATACCATGTTATTAATCTATCTGTAAATGTCATGCGTATAGTATAGCCCATATTCGCGACTTTGGGTATTTGAACGCAAAAAAAGAAATGGACGGGAACCCATTTCTTTTAAGAGAGATAGTGCGTAACATCGTAGTGTTCTTCATAAGTGGTTAAGAAGGAAATTATGAAGTCATCTACGACGGATGCAGTAACAACTTATCTATTATTTGAAGTTGTTACTAACATAATACCTTTTTGTAAATAAAAAATCAACCAATTACCATCGATAACATTATGTGTAATTTTGGTATTTGACTATATTGTAAAGATAATGTGAAGAAACCTAACACTACCGGAAGAGTTCATGAAATGATGGTGAACTCCCGAAAATTTCAAAAGATAATCAATTGGAAGGGGTTAGATTTAAACGATGAGTGTGATAGGATTATTAAGAAGAGGTAAAGATAAATGGCAAAGCGAAGACGTTATAAAATTAATTATAAATTTGCGATTCCTTTTGCATTATCAATCCTACTTGTAGTAGGTTTAGGAATATATATTATAAGTGGTATGTTTCCCAAATATCCAAGTCATTTAAAGAATGTGGATACAGATAATAAGCAAATTGGAACCCAAGTTAAGGATTTAAAATCAATGGATCAAGGATATTTTGCGTATCATTATCCAAAGACGGGATACAAATCTGCAGATACATTTGTGGACAATGTGCTTACAAATACCCAAACTCGAAACCAAGAGGTGTTTACCGACAGTGAACGAACCGATGTCGAATTTCTCCAAGACTACGCGGTATCGACGTATAAAGATAAATATTTGAGTGTTACATTCTACCAACAACTTGATGGTGCACTCACCAATGTGGAAAGTCGTGTTTTTGACATGAATTCAGATACGGAAGTAAGTCCCAAAGATCTGCTCGTTGACAAAGCAGATCGAAAGGTCATGAGTGACTACCGTAAGATTTTAGAACCAGTAATGCCGCGTGATCAAGTTATTGCATCATCGACGTTGGATGGGAAAACAAATTGGCTGCTCAACGATCAGAAAATGTGTCTGTTTTCGAATGATCGTAAGGTCGAGTACGATTTAAAAGAGTCTGCCCATTTCTTTGATGAACCACCGTATGAGACTGATAAAACTGCAGCCGATGTTCCATCAGCCTACCTTGATCAAGGAATCGATGGCAATGAGAAATTGATTGCTTTCACATACGATGATGGACCACACGGTGATAATACCTTGGCATTAATCGATTTGTTTGCAACGTATAATGGAAAAGCGACATTCTTTACAGTTGGGAGTCGTGTAGGAAGTTACCCAGACATTGTGAAACAAATTCTTGATTCCGGAAATCAAATAGCGAGTCATACTTTTTCACATCCAAATTTGAATAAAGCGACTCCAGAGCAAATCCAGCAAGAAATTGCGAGTACAGAGCAAGCAATCCGCGATGCTTCGGGATATGATGGTCAAATCATGGTCCGCCCGCCATACGGGAATGCTAATGAGTATGTTCGTGAAAATTCAAATGTCACATTTATTAACTGGTCAATTGATTCAAATGACTGGCGTTATAAAGATGGCAAATCAGTTTGCGATACAGTTGTAGAATATGCGCATGATGGTGGAATTGTTCTCATGCATGATCTGTATTCAAGTACTGTTGAAGGAACTAAGTGTGCGCTCGAAAAATTATCGGCTGAGGGTTATAAATTTGTCACGGTCGAAGAATTACTCGAATCACGTAACATCCCAATTGAACCAAAGAAAATTTACTATAGAACATAAAAAAAGGCACTTGACGTAGGTCGAGTGCCTTTTAATCTACTAGAATGTTGTTTCTTGTGAGTTGTTTGGGTAACCATAGTTGTTCATGTGGTCATCACCAGGACTTACTAAGAAGAAGATAAATACGAATTGACCAATAACTGGAATCATATTTACGAGTAGGTACCATGCAGATTTATTTGTGTCATGTAGACGACGAACTTGCATCGAGATTGTTCCAATGAAAATGATGGCTTGAATAACGATGATAGCTGCGCCCAAGAGTGTAGGTAATTTAACAATTAATCCAATTAAACCAACAGCAACGCCAAAGAGTGCTGCAAAGAGATAAATGTATAAGATTGTAAACCAGAATTCACGACGTGATGTGCGACCATCCATGATTGCCATGTTAGCTACAAATTTCTTTAAATAGTTCATAAGTTTTCCCCCTTTATTGTCCTATTCTATAATATCTACGAACAGAAAAACAGTAATATGTATACAATATTTGAAAATTTATGAGAATATGAGAGTGTGTATCGAAAATGTACATGCGTTTTTCGACGACGAGGCTATATTTCAGTGTTATAATAAAGCAAAGAGGTATTATATGAAACATGTGTTTTCACGGGAAGAAAAATCAGTTTTATGGATACAGATACTCGTGTCTGTAGTTTTAATCGTAATAGGGGTACTTTTTATTTATCGTGATAATCTCATGTGGTCACTCATTTATCTCGCTATCCGTATTGCATTAATTGCTTCGTTTGTGGTTTCGATTTATCAAAGTATCCGAAATCGGAATATCTTCAATGGGTTAATTGGTTTAGGTGCACTGGGTCTATTTATATTGCTGGGACTAACGGAGTACCTCTATATCGAGATCATTGCAATTATTTTTGGGATGTGGGCAATGTTTAATGCAGCAGTCCACGGACTTGAACTTTATGTCAAAATTAAGGACAACGAACCCGGAAAGTTTGGAAAAATTATTGCGTTTCTAATTTCATTTGGCATGGGTTTATTACTGATTTTCAGTGGTGTTGAAAACCGTTTTATTATTAATTTACAAGTTGGATCATACATTATTCTATATGGTATAGTGGAGGGATTTTCGGCAGTTCAAGTTCTTTTCCGTAATAAAATCAAGATTAGTTTTTCCTTGCCAGTCTTTTTTGCTGCATTAATTCCGAATTTTTTAATAAAGAGTATTAATCGTATTGAGTTGGAAAATCCTGGCAGTTTTTCAAGCGAGGTTGAGCCATCAACGGGTACAATGTTATCGGTATACCTTTATGCTAAAGATGAAGGACATAGTCGAATCGGCCACCTTGATATAGGATATCGTGGCAGTATTTATTCTTATGGTGCCCATGATAACTTCAACCGCGCAAAATCAATGGCCTATGGCGACGGTGTCATGATTATTGGAAGTGAGAAAGATTTTGTCCAATATGCAGTCGATACGGGCACAACAGTCTTTCGTTTCTTTATTCATTTAACACAAGAGCAAGCGAGTCAAATAGAAGCACGTATTGATACAATTCTTGAAGATGCGTTTTATTATGATTACCCATATCAACAAGATACAGAAGGCGAAAACTATCTAACACGACTCCGTCAAGCAAATCTAAAAGTAGATTTCTATAAGTTTAAGCGCGGTAAGTTCAAAACATACAACGTGTTTACGACCAATTGCGTTCTGGTTGCTGATCAAATAATTGAATCAAGTGGAATGCGATTAATACAAATAAGTGGTGTGGCAACTCCCGGTGCTTATTATGAGTATCTTGAAAGCCAACTAAAAAAACCTGGATCTGGTGTAATTCAGAAAAAAATATATACGTCAAAGAGCTCGTAAGAGCTTTTTTTTATGGGAATCCAAACCAAATTGGTGCGTCAAAAAGTAAGGTCATAACGAACCCAAAAGTGATGAATGGAACAAATGGGATAGCATCTTGCAGCGATCGTCGCCCCATCACAATTAACAAAATAGAAACACACGAAGCACTTATCACCGCGATCGCAAGTGTTATGTAAAACGAAAGTACATTTAAGTAAGTCGCACAAATAATAAGTAAGATAACATCGCCAAAACCGAGATATTCTTTGTGTCTTAAACCTATTAATGTTAGCGGAACAACACAGACTAACAAGAAAAAGTGATTTTGGGTCAGTGGATTTAGCCAACGCTGAAGTAGTGCTAAAATTAAGCAGATTATTAAGTGGTGATTCGATATACAACAGGTGTATGTATCAATTAAACTCATCAACAACAGAAGCGATATAAACAAACCGTGGACAATTCGAAGCATCGTTGGGAGTTCCATTTGCATCAATTGTCGAAAAATAATGTAGTGATTGAAAACCATGAAAATAAAGACAGAGACGCGCCGTTGGACATATTGATTACTTTTGATTGCATCAATAACGCGAAATCCCCAGCACCATATTAAAAATGTCAGTAGTACACAAAAAATAGAAGTTAATATAGAATACATCAATTTCACCTCTATCTTTTAAATAGGAAGCGTGCGCTATAAATCCTATAAAAAAGATAGAGATTACTCTCTACCTTCATATTTTGAAACAATTTTATGAGCTGCTTCAAGATTCATGGGTTGGGTTTGTGTCAGTTCAGTCACGATTGCATCGAGATGTTCAGCGATAGCCCCAGCTTGTAATGCGAGCGACCGGGCATGGAGTGCCATGTGCCCTTTTTGAATGCCGTCAGTAGTTAATGCGTAAATGGCAGCGAAGTTTTGTGCAAGGCCGACACTTGCAATCATCATCATGAGGTCTTGAGCATTCTCGAATTTCATAATTTTACGTGCTAATTGTGCTTTAGGATGAATACCCATTGAACCGCCAACAGCGCCAATGGGCATGGGTAAGGTTATGGAACCGAGAATATCACCATTATCTGCTATAGACCATTTAGTTAAGGGTTGATATGTGCCTGAAAGTGAAGCATAGCTATGGACTGCGGCTTCGATTGCACGCCAATCATTCCCACTTGCCAAGACGACAGCATCAATACCGTTCATAATCCCTTTATTATGTGTTGCTGCTCGATATGGGTCTACCATCGCAAGATCGGATGCCTGTTTAATGCGTGAGGCAATGAGATCAGAATGTTTAAGCGTATCTGGATTCAAACGTACGGAAGCATGAACAACGGATTCCGTTGTTAGGTTTGATAAAATCCCCATTAAGGCTTCTGTTGAGAATGTTTCGGCTAAGTAACTCTTAACGGCCTCAAGCATAGTATTCATCATATTTGCACCCATTGCCTCTTGCGTGTCTACAATTAAATAGACAATCAGGAAGTGTGTTTTATCGGGATTCATCACATACTTGGTTTCTATTTTGTGAAGACCGCCACCTCTTTTCACAATAGACGGGTAAGCAGTGTGTGCAATATGCTGTAGTTCTGAGAAATTATTCTCAACAAATTCCATCATTTCTTGTGGATTCTTTGGATTAGCAAATGCAATTTGACCACGCATGAAACGACTTTCTACATGACTTGTTATACCACCATTACGTTGGAATATCTTTGCGGCATTACTCGCAGCAGCAATCACTGATGGTTCTTCTGTGACCATTGCCATCACAACATCTTTTCCATTGATTAGAAATCCAGGAGCAACTCCCATTGGAAGTTCATAGGTTGTAATTGCATTTTCAATCATATTGTCGTAAACAGATTCCGGTAAAGGCGTATCCAAGGACTCATCGTAACGATGGTCTTGAGCAAGGACAGCTTTCCGAGCTGCAATATCTTTCTTATAAAACTTTGTATACATGTGAATCACCTCATAGATTAAGAATAACTTATCACGATGAAAATGCAAGCAAACTCTACCGCTTCTTAACGCAGTTTTGGTATGATGAAGACAGACAAAAGGAGAGATTCTATGAAAGCAAATAAAGTTTCAATAATTGGTGCAGGTTTTGTTGGTTCAACCACTGCATTTGCGTTAATGAATAGTAATGTCGTATCCGAAATTGTAATTGTTGATATCAACAAAGATAAAGCGAAAGGTGAAGCAATGGATCTGGATCAAGGCCAAGTATTTGTTTCTCCCGTAAAGGTTGTTGCTGGTGACTATCCAGAAACAGCAGGATCCGATATTGTAATTATCACTGCCGGTTTGGCACAAAAACCTGGTGAAACACGGATTGATCTTGTAAACCGTAATATTGAGATCTATAAGCAATTAATTCCAAGTATTGTTGAATACAATCCAGATGCTATCCTCTTGGTTGTCTCAAATCCAGTAGATATTTTGGCACAAATAACCTACCAACTTTCAGGCTTCCCAGCGAATCGCGTGATTGGTTCAGGTACAGTTCTTGATACCGCACGCTTCCAATCAATTTTAGCAAACAAGTTTGCTGTCGATCCTCGTAATATCCATGCGAATATTATTGGTGAACATGGTGATAGTGAGATTGCAACATGGTCACTCGCAACCATTGCTGGACTTACAATCGAGCAGTATTCACGCAATATGAACATTGAGTTTAATGACGCGATGCGTGATCAAATTACGCATGATGTTAAAACGGCTGCGTACGAAATTATTGATCGTAAAGGTTATACCAATTATGCGGTTGCACTTGCCGTTACGCACATTGTTAAAGCAATTCTTCGTGATGAAAAATCAATCTTAACCGTTTCCTCATTACAAAGTGGTGATTATGGAATCGAAGATGTTTATATTTCAGTACCAACAGTTGTGGGTCGTCAAGGAGTTCTAAATACCGTTGAAGTTCCATACAGCACAAACGAAGTATCAGCACTTCGAGAATCTGCAGATATGCTTAAAGAAATTATCAACCAGTCAAATCTATAAAGTATACGAATAGTCCGCCCTCATGGTGGGCTATTTTCGTAGTAAAGCACAGGTGCAAATCTTAATGAAGGGTGATGAACACGAGAAAAACAGAGCAAATTGCTTGAAAATGGAACTTTTTTCGTCTGTAAACGCACTCATGATTGCATTTTCTACACTTTTACTACGAATTCGTGTATAATAGACCAGTTGTAGAAAAGGAAAATGTAATATATGAAAAAAATAATAAACATAGCAGTTATTGCTCACGTTGACGCTGGTAAAAGTACACTCGTAGATGCGATGTTAAAGTCCGCAGGTGTATTTCATGAGAATCAAGTGGTCGTGGACCAAGTTATGGATAGTGATGATATCGAGCGTGAGCGTGGTATTACAATCTATTCCAAAAACTGTAGTGTCGAATATGGCGACATTAAAATTAATATTGTGGACACTCCTGGCCATGCTGACTTCTCAAGTGAAGTTGAACGTATCATCAAAACGGTTGATACAGTTATCTTAATTGTTGATAGTGCAGAAGGACCTATGCCACAAACACGTTTTGTTCTAAACAAAGCGCTTGAAAATGGTTTAAAACCAATCTTACTAATAAATAAAATTGATAAACAAGACCGTCGTGTTGAAGAAGTCATTGAAGAAGTTTACGAACTCTTTATGGATCTTGATGCAACCGACGAACAACTTGAATTCCCAATTCTTTACGGAATTACGAAAAAACAAATTGTTCAAAAATCATTAGATCAAGATGCAACAAACATTAAAGATCTCTTTGACACAATTGTTGAACACACACCACTTTATCCAGATTACGATAATGATCCACTTCAATTCCAAGTATCATCATTAGCTTATGATGAATATGTTGGACGTCTTGGAATCGGTCGTATTACTAAAGGACAAGTTAAAAAAGGACAACAAGTAGCTGTTGTTGATAATGATGGAAACGTTAAGCGTCAATCAATTTCAAAAGTATATGTCTACGAAGGTCTAAAACGAGTGGAGACACAAGTTGCATACGCTGGTGACATCGTAATGGTTGCTGGTGTTGATGATATCTCAATCGGTAACACATTAAACAATGTTGATCACATTGATCCATTGCCACCAATTATTATCGAAGAACCAACATTGTCCATGAACTTCATGGTTAATGCATCACCATTCGCAGGTCGTGATGGAAAATACGTAACATCTCGTAACATTAAAGAACGTCTTGAAAAAGAACTCGAAGTTAACGTGGGATTACGCGTTGATGATACGGGGTCAGCAGATTCATTCAAAGTCTCTGGACGTGGAGAACTTCACTTATCAATCCTTATTGAAAACATGCGTCGTGAAGGATACGAACTGGCAATTTCAAAACCACAAGTTATCACACAAATGATCGATGGCAAAAAACATGAGCCAATTGAAACTGTAATCATTGAAGTGCCAGAAGCATATTCAGGAACAATGATCAGCCAAATTAGCCTTCGTCAAGGGGAAATGACTGACATGACTGAAGACCGTGGTATGGTTAAACAATACTGGCGTGTTCCAACGCGTGGTTTAATTGGTTTCCGTGGAGACTTTATTAACTCAACACGTGGTGAAGGTACAATGGTCCGCCAATTCTTCGGTTACGAACCATACAAAGGTGCTATCCAACAACGTCAAAACGGTTCAATGGTTTCAACAGAACAAGGTGTTTCGATGGCATACTCAATCTTTAACTTACAAGAACGTGGCCAATTCTTTATTGGTGCACAAACAGATGTCTATGAAGGAATGATCGTCGGGATTGCCGCACGTGATACCGACATGGATGTTAACCCAACAAAAAACAAAAAACAAACAGCGATTCGTAGTTCAGGACGTGATGAAGCCATGAAGCTTACACCACCAATCCAACTAACACTTGAATATGCACTTGAGTTCATTCGCGATGATGAATTGGTTGAGGTTACACCTCTAAATATTCGTCTACGTAAACGTTTCTTAAAACCACACGAACGTAAAGCTGCAATCCGAAACGTCCAAGAATAATTAATGAGAGAGGTGTCGTACTATGGCATTGGATAACCAACCACTAAAATATACGTTGCTGAAAACTGAAAAAGATACAGGTGCCCGACTCGCATCCATTGAAACGCCACACGGCGTTGTGCAAACGCCAATGTTTATGCCGGTCGGAACACTTGCAACTGTTAAATTTTTATCACCTGAAGATTTGTACAATATCAATTCACAAGTAATCTTGAGTAATACCTATCACCTATGGCTTCGCCCTGGGTCCGATATTGTTAAAGAGGCAGGTGGATTGCATAAATTTATGAATTATGACGGACCAATCCTCACAGATAGTGGTGGATTCCAAGTCTTCTCTTTAGGGAAAATTCGTAAAATTGTTGAGGAAGGCGTTCATTTTAAGAACCATCTTAACGGCGATGCCCTCTTCTTAACTCCAGAAATTTCAATTCAAGTTCAAAATGATTTAGGAGCAGACATCATAATGAGCTTTGATGAATGTCCTCCATATCCTGCAACTTACGAGTATATGAAAGAAAGTATCGAGCGAACAGTTCGCTGGGCGAAACGTGGCCAAGAAGCACACCAACGTCCGCATGACCAAGCCCTCTTTGGGATTTGCCAAGGGGGAGAATTCTCTGATCTTCGTGAATGGCACGCAAAACAACTCGTTGATATGGACTTCCCAGGTTACTCAATTGGGGGAACCAGTGTTGGTGAACCTAAAGATGTAATGTATAAAATGATTGAAGATACAATCAAACACTTACCAGAAGACAAACCACGATACCTAATGGGTGTCGGAAGTGTTGATGGATTGTTTGAAGGTGTGTTGCGCGGTGTTGATATGTTTGACTGTGTTTTACCAACACGTATCGCACGTCATGGTGCTGCGATGACAAGTGTCGGTCGTATCAACATGAAGAGTGTAAAATATGAACGTGATTTCTCACCACTCGATGCAAATTGTGATTGTGAGGCATGTACTAAATACTCTAAAGCCTACTTACGTCATTTAATGCGTACAAACGAAGGTCTTGGAATGCGTTTATTATCAATCCATAACTTACGTTACTTATTAAAACTAATGGAAGATATTCGAGAAGCAATTAAAGACGATCGTCTCCTTGCACTTCGTGATGAAGTCTATGAAGCGTATGGAATTGCGGATGGAAGTAACACTTCTGGTTTCTAATTCAGAAAAAAGCTTTGACACAATATGTCGAAGCTTTTTTATTGTTAATAGAAGGGAGAATACCCATATATTGAAAACGCATACATATTTGTATTGAATCTAATGAATATAATGTTATAATGTTTTATATAGGAGGATTCACTATGAATGCATTAATGACATTTTTGGAAGCCAAGATTATGCCCTATGCGACACGAATTAGTGGACAGCGCCACATGTCCGCAATCCGTCACGGTATTATCGCCACCCTTCCGTTAACGATTGTAGGATCGTTTTTTACAATTTTGCTGAATATTCCCGTACCCGAAATTGCTGCGGTCATCGAGCCGTACAAAGCAATGCTTGATATTCCCTTCCGTTTTACTGTCGGAACGATGTCACTATATTGTACGTTTACCATTGCCCAACATTTAGCAGGTACCTACCAATTGGATAAAGTATCAACGGGATTACTTGCAGTCTTGGCCTTTCTTATTTCGACAGTTGTTCCTGTTCATGTCACACAAGCTGTTGATGGTGTGATTGGTTCAGGTCGTTACATCAATATCGGAGCTTTAGGTTCATCATCATTATTTGCTGCAATTGTTACTTCGATAATTACTGTCGAGATTTTCCGTTATATGAAAGCAAAAGATTGGACGATAAAAATGCCTGATGGCGTTCCACCTGAAGTCGCGAATTCATTCATTGCGCTACTCCCAACAGCCGTGGTAATTCTATTCTTCTGGACGATACGCTATCTCTTAGGCTTTGATATTAATGGTTTCCTCACAACCATCCTAATGCCGTTGAAAGGCCTATTAACGGGAAATAGTTTAATTGGAGGATTACTAACGGTATTCTTAATCTGCATCTTCTGGGTAATGGGAATTCATGGTCCGGCAATTCTAGGTCCCATTATTCGTCCATTTTGGGACATGTCGATTGCTGAAAATATGGAAGCATTCACTAATGGTGTACCTGCATCCCAACTCCCCAATATATTTACGGAACAATTTATTCAATGGTTTGTATGGATTGGTGGGTCGGGAGCAACGTTGGCACTTGTTGTTCTCTTTATGTTCTCAAAATCTAAATATTTGAAGCAATTGGGAAAACTGTCGATTCTTCCGGGACTCTTCAATATTAACGAACCAATTATTTTTGGAGCTCCAATTGTTATGAACCCAATTCTTGCGATTCCATTTATTGTTGCTCCATTGGTTATGACGACAGTTTCATACATCTTTTTGAAACTTAATTTGATTCCGATGATGGTTGCGAAGTTACCGTTTACTGTCCTCTCGCCAATTGCTGCATGGATTAGCACTGATTGGACAATAATGGCTGCGATCCTAGTAATCATAAACTTCATAATCTCGTTACTCATATACTATCCATTCTTTAAAGTATTCGAGAAACAACAGCTAGAACGTGAGCTTGAAGCAATTTCGGAAACATCAGAACAATAAAAAACCGCTATTAAGCGGTTTTTTTATCGTTTAATTTTAATTGTACCTCCGTTAAAAACTCGGACTCATTTTGAGTGTAGCGGTTATCGATACGATAAATTTCAAAAGGACGATTGTCGGATGTATAGCCGTGCTCATGTGCAACATTAATAATTTTTTTCAAATTCGCAACACTTTTTTTATACGAACCTTGATAGAAGATAGAGATATAGGTACCAGCAGGAAGGATAAAGTCATAATCGTCGGTTTCTTCATCACCAATAAAAAAGACTGATTGCATAGTATTTAAGATTCCTTGATTTATATCATCATAGGAAGGAATGGCACCAATGTCTAAATCACCTAATTCATCCAATTCTTCTTGGTGTTTCCGATGTAGTTGTTTGATTACAAAATCAGTTTCTTCGTCGCTTCGCATTTGTGATTCGAGTTCATAACCGTAGCGAATTGGATACTCTTTGATGGTGATCGTGGTGGCGTCTAAATGACGGTAAAAGCGTAGCATATCACTCCGATAGTTTAGAGATTCATAGATTTCATTTAGTTTTGATATTTCCGTTTGGACGCGTTCTTTCTCGGTTTCGTAGAGTGTAATTGTATGACTGAGTGAAAAAGCATCTAAATAGTCTTTAATCTGTTCAGTGGAAAAATCTAAGGCCAAGAGGTCGCGAATGATGTTGAGAATGAAAATATCATTAAGGGAATAATAGCGATAATTGTTGTCGCCGCGTTGCGGTGAAATCAGTCCTTTGGTTTCATAATAGCGAATGGAATCGACACCAATACCATATAACTGCGAAATTTCTTTGATCGTATAAAGTTGTTTCATGGGTATCCTCCAAAGTTCTTTGTTTGACTCTAGTATAGTACTAGGGTTTAAAATGGTCAATATATAGAAAAAGGAGAAATACAATGTTTCGCAATAAAGAAAATAGGAAGACTGTTGGGGCAATGTTACTAGGATCTCTGATCCTATCATTCGGTCTTTATAATATTCACCAACCCCTACAAATCACCGAAGGTGGAGTTATTGGTGGGATTCTACTCATCAACCACTGGACAGGGATTAACGCTTCCTACATTTCCTTTGCATTGGATCTATTGTGTTATGCCTTTGCATTCAAATTCTTAGGTCTCGATTTCATTAAAAAATCGGTGATCACATCATTTTTTGTTGCTGCATTTTTAAGAATGTGGGAACTTCAACCTCCATTAATTACCCATCTATTTACGAATCAGTTCGTCGCTGCAATCGCTGCAGGAATGTTTGTAGGTATTGGGGTCGGAATTATTGTTAGAAGTGGGGGATCGAGTGGTGGTGATGACGCACTTGCACTCATCATCTCTGAACGTACAGGTTGGAAACTTGCGAAAGCGTACATGATTACAGATTTTTCAGTGCTAATACTATCATTGTCGTATATTCCGATGTCGCGAATAGTTTACTCATTAATCACGGTAACAGTGTCATCAGTTTTAATTGATATGATTAGTACCTACCGTGTTCAACCTATCAAAACAACAATTCCCCAAACTTAGTGAGATTGTGTGTTAGTACTTATTTCGCTCAAATTACACATAAATAATGCATAATGGATTTACGGAGGTGGTAACGATGTCCAAAAAATTCAGACAAACGCAGACCCCAAAAGTAGTGCCAATTGCAACGTTATTGGCCGTAGATAAAGAAGGAAATGTCCTTCTCGCAAAAAACGAACGAGGGGTATATTCGCTACCCAATATAGAATTAAAACAAAAGCAAACATTAGAAAATTCAGTACGTATGGATATGAAAGACGTGCATAATTTGGAAGTAGGAACATTATCATTGATGAATGTGTACTCAGATTCTGAGTTTAGCCCAAGTAAGTGGCTCGTAGAAGTTCATACAATTTACTATACTGAAGATTTTGAACCCAATGGCAGTCAGACCTTTTATCCAATGTATGACGTTCCAGAAAACATAGATGCTTTTTCAAAACGTGTTATTTGCAAGTATTATGACGATGTACAAAAATCATTCATGGACTATATTCGAGTCCATGGCGACTTATACTAAATCCAAAAGCTCGTGGTTCATAAACCGCGAGTTTTCTTTTGTTAAAGATTTGACAATAAATTCATTTAAACGGTACAATGCACACAGGAGAACTCACGATGGAAAAAACGTACCGAATAAAAAAAATACTCAACAATAACGTTGTGAGTGCCATGAGTGGACTCCAGGAAGTTATTATAGTTGGGATGGGTGTTGGCTTTCAGGGGAAAGTTCATGCCAAAGTTGATAACCGAAAAATTGAAAAAGTCTTCGAACTCAAGCAAGAAGATGTTTTAAAGACGTCTCAGCTTGTTCGCGATATTCCTGAAAGTATGTTCTATGACATGTATCGTCTGATTGATAATGTGTCGAAGCAAACGCGAATCAATTTGGATGCTCATGCGTATGTAACGTTGATTGATCATATTAATTTTGCGATGGAACGTCATCGAAGTGGTCAAGATATTAAAAATTTATTGAACTATGATCTTCAAATTCTTTATGGTGATGAGTTCCAATTTGGAACTCGATTGCTTGAAATGGTTAACACAAAGTATGGAATTAATATGCCTGACGATGAAATTGGATTCCTGACGATGCATATTGTGAATGGTGCCCATGCGGATATTAAAAACCAATCCTCGATTCTAACGGACACGGTTCTAAACTGTTTGAATATTGTTCGTGATTACTATTTAATCTCATTAAAACTTGAAGAAGCAGCAACACAACGCATCACAATTCATATAAAAATGCTCGTCCAGCGGGCACTGAGCGATACACAAATTGACTTCGAAGAAAATATCTTGTACAATGTTATTGAAGAATTTGATAGTGCTTACAAATGTTCGCTACAAATTCAGGAATACATTGAAAATCGTTTAAAGAAAAAACTAAACCCACAAGAACTTGTCTATCTTACAATTCATCTAAACCGTTTGGAGATGATGAATAAAGGCAAGTGAGGATTTGTTACCGGAATTATGGGCAAGCCTCTCAAGTGCGTCTTTTATGGCGTCTTGGGAGGCTTTTTATGTTTTCTTCTTTAAACCCCATTCCAAAGGAGGAAAGAAGATGGGAAAATATCAAAATGACGCACGTGATTTACTAAAACACGTGGGTGGCAAGGATAATATTGGGGCTGTAACACACTGTGTCACACGGATGCGTTTTGTGTTAAATCATCCTGACCAAGCTGAGATTGAAGCAATTGAAAAGATTCCAGCAGTCAAAGGAACGTTTACACAAGCTGGTCAATTTCAAGTTATCATTGGAAATGATGTCGATCTTTTCTACAATGATTTTGTAGAAATATCTGGAGTTGAAGGGACCACAAAAGAAGGTGTCAAAACACTCGCTAAAACGAATCAGGGTAAAGTTCAACAACTCATGAGCAACTTGGCAGAAATTTTTGCACCGCTTATTCCTGCATTAATTATTGGGGGACTCATTCTTGGGTTTAGAAATATTCTGGAAGGTGTTACATGGGGCGAGTGGGGTAAAATCGTCGATAACTCACAATTCTGGGCAGGGATTAACCACTTCTTATGGCTCATCGGAGAAGCAATTTTCCAATTCCTACCAGTCGGAATCACATGGTCAATTTCACGCAAGATGGGAACAACACAAATCTTAGGAATTGTCTTAGGGATTACTTTAGTTTCACCACAATTAATGAATGCCTATGAGGTAGCCGGCGCAACAGCAATTCCTTTCTGGGATTTTGGATTTGCACAAGTTCAAATGATTGGGTATCAAGCACAGGTCATTCCTGCAATGCTTGCTGGATTTACTCTGGTATATCTGGAACGGTTCTGGAAGAAAATCATCCCAAGTGCTGTCTCAATGATTTTTGTACCACTCTTCGCATTAGTACCTGCAGTCTTAATTGCACACGTTGTTTTAGGTCCTATTGGATGGACAATTGGTTCATGGATTTCAAATGTCGTCTATTCAGGTCTAACATCATCATTTAGAATTCTCTTTGCAGGAATCTTTGGTTTCTTCTATGCACCCCTAGTCTTAACAGGATTACATCACATGAGTAATGCGATTGATATGCAGCTCGTTAATGACTTTGGTGGAACGCTCTTATGGCCAATGATTGCATTTAGTAATATTGCTCAAGGGAGTGCAGTTCTTGGAATTTGGTGGCTCCATCGAGGCAATACCGAAGAAGAGCAAGTATCAATTCCTTCCATTATTTCAGCATATCTTGGTGTTACGGAACCAGCAATGTTCGGAATTAACTTGAAGTATAACTATCCATTTATTGCTGCGATGATTGGTTCATCAATTGCGGCTGTCATCTCGGTTGGATTTGGATTGATGGCTAACTCAATTGGAGTTGGTGGATTGCCAGGATTCTTATCATTTAATATTGACCGTTGGCCATTATTCTTTATGATTGCCCTCGTTGTCATTATTGTTCCGTTTGTAATTACTGTCGCATATGGCAGAAAGGTTGAGGGCAATGCAAAATAAGTTACCGATAGTTTATCAGATTTATCCAAAGTCATTTTATGATACAAATGGGGATGGAATTGGAGATGTTCAAGGAATTATTGAAAAGTTGGATTACCTCCAATATTTAGGTATCGATATGATTTGGCTAACTCCGATTTTTACATCACCACAGCGTGATAATGGATACGACGTAGCGGATTATCTTGCAATTGATCCTGTTTTTGGGACAATGGAATCGGTTGAAACGTTGATACAAGAAGCAAAAAAACGTGATATTGGTATTATGTTTGATATGGTTTTAAATCATACTTCAACAGAACATGCATGGTTCAAACGAGCACTCAAGGATCCACAATATCAAGACTTCTATTTCTTCCGCGAGAAACCAACCAATTGGGAGTCAAAGTTTGGAGGAAATGCTTGGGAATATGTTGAATCGCTCAATCTGTATTATTTACATCTTTTTGATGTAACCCAAGCGGATTTGAACTGGGAACATGAACCTGTTTTCCAAGCACTCGTAGATGTTGTGAATTTCTGGCTGGATAAGGGAATTCAAGGACTTCGTTTTGATGTCATTAATCTGGTCTCTAAACCTAATCCCGATACTTTTGAAGATGATTTTGAAGGGGACGGACGTCGATTCTATACCGATGGCCCGCGAATTCACGAACACCTTCACCGCTTGAATCAAGAAACATTCGGAAAATATCCCAATATCACCACTGTTGGTGAACTCTCGTCGACAGATGTTCAAAATGGAGTTGCTTATGCAACTCCAGAAAACAAAGAGTTATCCACAATTTTCAACTTCCATCATCTAAAAGTGGATTACAAAGATGGAAAGAAATGGGAATTAATGCCATTTGATTTCTTGCAATTCAAAACATTGATGAAAACATGGCAAGATGCAATGGCAGCAAATAATGCGAACATGTCGTTATTTTTAAATAATCATGACCAACCCCGTTCTGTATCTCGTTTCGGAAATGATCAAGAATATCCATTTGAATCGGCAACTGCGCTGGCAACCGCGATGCAATTAATGCGCGGAATGCCTTATATTTTTCAAGGTGAAGAGATTGGGTTACCGAATGCATACTTTGATAGCATTGACGATTATCGTGATGTAGAGTCGATTAATTATTATGAAATTCTAAGAACATCGATGTCAGATAATGAAGCACTTGAAATTTTACGCCAACGCTCGCGCGATAACTCAAGAACTCCCATTCCTTGGGATGATACCATACATCATGGTTTTACGACAGGAACCCCGTGGTTAGGGTTGACCAAATATCCAAATGTCCAAACAGTTGCAGATAACCTTGATAATCCGAATTCAGTCTTCCATTATTACCGCAAACTGATTGCGTTACGAAAGACTTTGAGAATTATTGAATCGGGATCGATAACATTTGAAGCAATGGATCATCCGGAGCTTATGATTTATACCCGCGAATATAACGGAGAAACGATGGTAGTGGTCATTAATTTTTATGGCAATACCGTTGCATATCAACCGAAACAAAACGTTAAAGAAATCTTGCTTTCCAATGTGGGACGTACGACTTTAACTGCAACATGCGAATTGAAACCGTATGAAGCATGTGTCTACGCCATCACTGCGTAATGTAAACTAGAGATGAATACGTCACAAATGTCATTGTAATTTCATAATAAATAGTCGTTAACGTATCTATTCCGCGTGAATAAATGATAAAATAGATACACAAGCGCCAACAATCAACTAATAATGACTTGATGCGGCGTAGCGCCACTTGGAGGTATATATATGTTTTTTAAACGTAAAAAGAAAATAACAGATGAATCATATGGAGCATTCGGAACTGGAACTGTTTTATCATTAGAACAAGTTCCTGATCCTGTCTTTGCCCAAAAAATGATGGGTGATGGTTATGCCATTGAATTAACCGAAGGAACAATCGTTGCACCTTCAGAAGGTGAAGTAACGGTTGTGTTCCCAACGGGCCATGCCTATGGTATTGTCAGAGAAGATGGCGTTGAAATTCTTGTTCACTTAGGAATTGATACGGTTCAACTTGAAGGCAAAGGATTTGTATCGCACGTTAAAGTCGGTGATAAAGTATCCCGTGGAGATAAACTTGCAACGATGGATCTTGACCTCATCAAGGCGGCTGGAAAATCAATTATCAGTCCAATGATTATAACATCAGGCCAAGCGATAACATTACATCGTGATGGTGAAACAGTAACACCAACAACTGAGGATATCTTCTCAGTAAACGCATAATTTTAAAGCTTAGGATATCCTAAGCTTTTTTGTATATCAAAGGATAGATAGGAGTTACTTATGGAATACTACAAATACTTACGACAATTTGTTGGGCACCGTCCAATTATATTGCCAGGTTCAGTTGTACTTGTTTTTGATAGTGCTGGGGCAGTTCTTTTGGAGCAGCGTACTTCAGGTCATTTTGGCCTTCCTGGAGGAATGATGGATCTTGGCGAAAGTTTTGAAACAGTTGCCCTTCGAGAAGTCAAAGAAGAAACAAACCTAACGATTCGAACACTGGAATTTTTTAAAAATTATTCAGGACCGTCGCATCATGTTGTACTCGAAAATGGGGATGAGATGTACGTTGTAACCGCGGTTTTCTATACAATGGACTATGATGGAGATTTGCAACATAATCCTGATGAATCCCTAGGTGTTCATTTTTATCCACTGGATCAATTGCCAGAATTAATGGTTCCCGTTCACTTACGAATGATTCAAGAATTCCAAGAGTTCGCAATCACAAAAGGGAATGTGTTAAAATAGTAAAGAACTTTTTAGGAGAACACTTATGAACGTAAATGATTTTGATTTTTACCTTCCAGAGTCACTGATAGCACAAACACCTGCCGCCAAACGCAGTGAGTCGCGCTTATTGGTTGTGGACGGTATGAATCTTGAAGATAAACACTTCTACAATATAACTGACTACTTGCATGAAGGGGACGTCTTGGTGGTTAATAACACTCGCGTTATTGCTGCTCGTCTTTTCGGAGAAAAACCTGAGACAGGTGCACATGTTGAGTTGTTGATTCTTAAATTTGAAGGGACAACTGCAGAATGCCTAGTTGGAAACGCTAAGGTTGTGAAACTGGGAACAGAACTAAGTTTCGGTGGTGGAAAACTGAAAGCTATCTGTACTAAAATTGGCGAAGAAGGCATTCGATTCTTTGACCTAATTTTTGAGGGGATATTCTTAGAGGTGCTGGATGAACTGGGACAAATGCCGTTGCCACCGTATATTCATGAACGTCTTGAAGATAAAGAGCGTTATCAAACAGTTTATTCGGAAGTTGCAGGAAGTGCTGCGGCACCCACGGCAGGATTACACTTTACTGAAGAAATCCTTGACCAATTGAAAGCAAAAGGTGTTATGATTGTTCCTGTAACATTACATGTCGGTTTAGGAACATTCCGACCTGTCAAAGTAGATAATATTTTTGAGCATACGATGCATGCCGAATCATACTTTATGACCCAAGAAACAGCAAATGTTTTAAATCAAGCACGTGCCGAAGGTCGTCGTATTGTAGCTGTTGGAACAACATCAGTCCGAACTTTGGAAACGATTATGAGCGAACATGGAACCTTTCTTGAGACAGAAGGTGAAAGTAAAATATTTATCTATCCAGGATATGAATGGAAAGCAGTGGATGCAATTATTACGAACTTCCACTTGCCAAAATCTACACTCATTATGCTTGTCAGCGCCTTTGCTGGTAAAGCGGAAATTGACCACGCATATGCCCACGCAGTTGAAACTGAATATCGTTTCTTCTCCTTTGGCGATAGCATGATCTTGACCCATAAAAAATAAAAGAGGAGTCTTATGAAAATCAATAAAAATCCAGAGCGGTTAAAAATGATTCTAATTGTGATAGGAATTCAGTTCATTGTCGCAACAATAACGCTCTTAATGTATGGAAACGGTCACCCTTTAATTCAATATATTAGAGGGATTCATGTTGGTTTCCAAGTAATTATAATTAGTATTATAGGATTTATTATTTATGCGATTCCTGGTTATCTGCTCGTTATTTCAAAATCTAATAAGCGTAACCTTATCGCAACCATTGATTCAGCAGTTCTTGTACTAACGGGTATCTTACTTGCAACGTTTTTGATTATTTTTGGATACAGTTACGTGTTACACCTGAAGACGCCATGGTTATTCTATAGTCTTATGAACCCAATTTTTGGGAATTTAATGTACGATACGATGCAGATTCGATCGTTTATGAATCTTGTCTGGTTACCATCGACAATTATTCCGGGATTGGGAATATTGTTTGGTGCGTTTGTACGCCTTAAACAAGAAGGAGTTGTGAAAGTTTGAAACGTCATTGGACCGCATTACTGGCAATTGTTGCATCCGCAATAATTTACAGTCTGCTTTTAAAATTTATACCTGGAACCTTTACATGGTTTCTAACATTTATTTGGATGGTTATGCTTCTAGTGATTGGACACTTTATGTCCCCGCACAGCAAAGCGAATAACCGTTGGTTAGGAAAAGTTGTCATCGCAATCATCGTTGTCTTTATCTTTGGATTCCAACTAAATATTCTACAAGTACCAGAGTTTCGCCAATTACTTGGAACCGTAGGAATTACCGGTGGGTTCCTCGATTTGCTCTTATTGTACTGTGGATGGGCATTTTTCCAAGTTTAAAAGAGTTTTCGAACTCTTTTTTTCGTTTAAACATGTATAATAAAATAAATGGGGTGACTGAATATGAGATTAAAGAAAAATGCGAACATCGTACTGTTGGGTGATAATACGTTTGTGAGTACATCATTAACACGATCATTAACGAAATCATTGCAAAATTATAACATTCATAACAGTGCACAAAAGCACTATCTTATGGAGGATGTATTGAATAATTTTCAATCCGATTGCACAACACTGAAACCAAGCGTCGTTTTTGTGAGTATTGGTAATGAAGATAGTTTGAGCTTACGACGCGATATTTTATCGGGAACAACTGCATCCATGCTTAATTTTGAAAACCAGTATCATGAATTAGCCCGTAAACTGGATGCTATGACACTCAAACGTGTTGTCTTGATTGAGCCTTTTTATGTATCTCGTTATACAATCTGTGATCATGTTCGCTACGATATTCAGGATAAAATATACATCACCCGTAAAATGGCGAAATCGTATGGGTTTGAATTAATTACATTGGATGGCTTGCTGAATCAAGCGGCATTCGATACCGGAGCTTATAATATTGTTAAACCAAATGGTTTACAGTTGAAAAAACAAGGTATTCGCGTTCTAGAAACTGCGATTTTGGATAAATTTAAAGAGTGGAGTATTCTATGATTGTATCAGGTAAAATAAGTGTTAAAGCAATTCTAAAAGAACGAAAACGAGAAATTAGTGCCGTCTATATTCTTGATAAACATCATGACAAAGAGTCGCGTTATGTTTTGGGAATTGCGCAGGGACTACCGATTGAACGGTTAGATCGTGAGGCTATGGATCAATTAGCAGGAAATACGAGCCATGGTGGATATTTAGTTGCATGTGGACCACGAATTTCGGATGGTTTTGATACGCTAAAGCAAGGACAACTTGCGCTTATGTGTATTGAAGGGGTCACTGATCCTTTTAACCTTGGTGAGATTTGCCGTACGGTGGCGTCTTTGGGATTTGATGGTATTGTGACGCCAAACTATGATTTTTATGATAATGAAGCAAAATTGATTCGTGCAAGTGCTGGTGCAAGTGAATCGTTATGGTGGTTAAAATCTGATGATTTAGCGCACGATATGACTATTGTAAAAGAAAACGATGTTCGCATTGTTGCTGCATACCGTGGTGATGAGAGTGTTGCGCTTCATCACTACACGATGCCTAACCGTGTCTGTATTGCTTTAGGAGGCGCACTTCGTGGGCTTTCGCGCTCACTCCTTGATTTAAGTGATGATCATGTTCGAATCGATTATGATGCACGTGTCTCGTTGAGTACGGTTGGAGCAGCAACATCCTTTGCCTATGAGCACTATCGTCAAAAAGGAGTATCCGAATGAAACTAGCAATTATACAACAACGTATTTTTTCAAATAATCCACAACGAAACTTTGAAGCAATGAAAGCAGCGATTCAAACCCATAAGAATCAAGCAGATATCATTGTCTTCCCAGAAATGGCCGTCGGTGGTTACATGTTGGGGGATAAATATAATAATCTAGATACAATTCATGATTTCATGCAGTATAACGATCAATTAAAAGTACTCTCTGAAGGAACCGCAGTTATTTGGGGAAATGTGCATCATGATGGAAAGCATTTATACAATGCTGCGTATTTTGCAGTTGATGGGGATTGGGCACAACGTGCATCTCAAACCGATCGGGGTATCTATTTCAAACACTTATTGCCTAACTATACATTCTTTGATGATAAACGCTATTTCCATGCGGGCCATGGTAATTTTGAACCGTTTGAATTTAAAGGTCAAAAAGTTGCAATTCAAATCTGCGAAGATATGTGGGATGAAACGCATGATATGTCAC
Source organism: Erysipelothrix sp. HDW6B (assembly GCF_011301115.1). Lineage (NCBI taxonomy): Bacteria > Bacillati > Bacillota > Erysipelotrichia > Erysipelotrichales > Erysipelotrichaceae > Erysipelothrix > Erysipelothrix sp. HDW6B. The sequence continues at coordinate 310,268 of NZ_CP049860.1, forward strand.
CTACGACACAAATGAAAGCCTATAACCCTGATGTCATGATTAATATTTCCGCATCACCATGGGTTAAAGGCAAAGAGACATCGCGCCTTGACACAATCCGTCGTCACAATCTATCAATGCCATTTGTTTATGTGAATGCCACGGGAATGCAAAACAATGGTAAAAATGTCGTAGTATTTGATGGTGGGTCATTGGTTGTGACGCCTAACACAATTCATGAGTTACCACAAAATTTTGAGCAATCAGAAACCGTGATTGATTTGATGGCCCTTGAGGCACATCAAAATTCAGTCGAGCACAAACTTTATGAAGCACTCATCCACGCAATTCGTTATTTTGATGAGGAAACACTTGCATACGGTCCAAAATGGGTTGTAGGTGTATCGGGTGGTCTTGATAGCAGTGTAACGGTATCGCTCTTAGTTAAAGCACTGGGAGAAGATCGTGTATTGGGTGTTACAATGCCAAGTAAATTCACACGTGACATTACCAAGAGTAATGCCTATCATCTCAGTGAAAAACTAAACTTTAAATTATTGGAGATTCCAATTGCTTCCATGGTTGATGCAACACTTGAAAGTTTAGGTCACGGTGGTTACGAAACGGTCGAAGGTTTATCCTATGAAAACATTCAAGCGCGTCTACGAGGCCATACATTGATGAGCGTATCGAGCCTAGAAAATGCTGTAGTTTCAAATAATGGAAATAAAATAGAGGTTGCATTGGGTTATGCAACGCTTTATGGCGATGCAATTGGTGCGCTTGCGATACTTGGAGATCTTACTAAGATGGAAGTTGGAAAAGTTGCGCAATCACTGAACGAAATTGCTGAGGCAGAACTCGTTCCACAAAACCTTATTCCTCATGACGAAGCAACACATGTATCTTGGGAATTTGCGCCAAGTGCAGAATTAAAGGATGATCAATTTGATCCCATGAAATGGGGGTATCATGATGCTCTCATCGAATTCTTACAAAAAGACTCTTTGGAAGATTTGCTTACATCATATCGAGATGGTACCATTTACAATACGAAACTCGGTAGTTATCTCAAAACCTATCAATTGGATAAACCTGAAGCGTTTATCGATGATTTGAAATGGGTTATTCGAACGATGAATGTCGCTGTCTACAAGCGCATTCAAATGCCGCCGATTGTTTCAGTGAGTGACTATGCATATGGCATGACGTATCGTGAGAGCCAACTTCCACAGACTTACACACAGAAACAACGTGCACTTATGGAATCCATTCTTAAAATGTAAAAAGATAACTGAGGTTATCTTTTTTTTTATGTTTAATTCTAAATCTTAATTCCTCAATCACAAGAAAAACACACACCAATTGAAAAATAGTTACCAAATAACCACTAAATACAGCATGTTAGTCAATATACAACGAACATGATTTAATAATTGTGCGATAAACCTTATAATGTGTCAGACACAATGGTATTATAATCCTATGTTCATGATAGGATGCCGTGTTGTATAAAACAACCCTTAGTAATTTTTTTTGAAGGGGTGATTATGTGGAGAAAATACTACTGCTACTTATAGTAGTTTTACTTATCACGGGTTGTGCCTCAAATCAGCAACTGGGCATGGTGATGACTGGTGACACAGTGACCAGTTATTCCAAAGTAATTGATGAGCGAATTGAACCTATCTACTATGAAACAATTGAAAGACCTTCAGGATTATTGTTTGTTGGTGATTCGCGAATTGTTGAATCGGGAGCGGATGGGTATTATCGTTATGAAATCATTCAGTTAGAACATAATGGCGACATAACGACATATGAAAATCTTGCAGAGACAGTTCCTGCAACTGCAGAAATTATAGAAGTTGGGGTTAAAACCTTGGAGAGTGTGACACAAGGTGTTTATGATGATGCTCTTGCAAGTGCATTATTCGAATCAATTAATCAATCCCGACGTGATGTTTATTTAACAGAGCTTTCGTGGTCGGATGAATTATCGCAAGCTGCTAAAACAAGGGCTAAGGAGCTTCTTATTACATTTGATCATAAACGTCCGGATGGACGCTTATGGGATACCGTGAGTAGCCATGTCTATGCTGAAAATATAGCATACGGACAAAAGACCTCTGAAGAAGCACAAGCTGGCTTCATGCAATCTGAATCACATCGTGACAATATTCTCTATGGAGATTTTGGGACGGTTGGAACTGCCGTAATTCGAGATGTTCGAGGCATGCATTACTACGTACAACTGTTTGGTTATTAGTAATGCCCTTGAACCGAAATAAAATACCGCGCTGTGTGGGGACCAGTGCGGTATTTTATTTATGACGTATCTTTCTAGAAATCAAATGTGTTACAGCTAAGGCTCTAAATTTACGAAAGTTGTTATCCTGTGATAACAACTTTTTCTATGGGAACGTGAAGATTTGTTAAAATCGAACCATTAAAATTGTCATGGCCGATAATTTGTAATATAATAGTAACTGAACATGGTTCATTTTATGAAATTTATGTGAAGATTATGAGAGAGAGGTACATGAATGAAACGTATTCTTAAGAATATGAAACCATTCATACTACTAGTTCTGGTAGCGATATCGCTCTTGTTTGTTCAGGCGTGGGCCGACCTAAAACTTCCGAATTATATGTCGGATATCGTAAACGTCGGAATCCAACAGTCGGGGATCGAACATGCAAGTCCAGAAGTAATGAGTAAGAATGGCTACGATCTAATCGCTGCTGTACTTCCAGAAACACAATCAAATGCATTTAAAAATGCATATACAGTATCTGGTAATGAAGCAGTCATCAACGATGATGTAGATCGCAAAGAAATCGATGTGTTAGTGGGAGAATCCATTTGGACATTGATGAACTACGAAATTCCCGGAACCGAACCGATGAACGGTCAAATGTCCGAAGATTTCAATATCACAGATCTTTACCCTGCAATTCCACTCTTTGAGTCCTTAGACAATTCAATCAAAGAAACGGCATTTGCAAAGGCTGAAGAAACTCAAGATTCTTTAAAAGCACAAACAGGCGTCATGGTCGCAAAAATGCTTTATGAAGAACAAGGAACGGATATATCAACGTTACAACGTGACTATATCTTTAAGACCGGATTACAAATGTTAGGAATAACATTTGTTGGGGTTATTGCTGCTGTGTTAGTCGGACTATCCGCAACACGTACAGGGGCAGGATTCTCCCGTAATCTACGTCGTGAAGTCTTTGAAAAAATCCAAGGCTTCTCAAGTGCAGAATTTAATAAATTCTCACAATCATCAATGGTTGTTCGATCAGCCAATGATGTTACACAAGTACAAATGATGATCATGATGTCTATTCGAATTTTCTTCTATGCGCCAATTATGGCTATAGGTGGGATTGTCATGATTCAAAATAAAGCCGATTCCATGACGTGGTTAATTGGTGCAGCATGCGCCGCTCTCTTCGTTGTTCTTCTCTTTATTTATTTTGTTGCAATGCCGAAATTTAAAATACGACAATCGCTCGTAGACCGTTTAAACTTAGTTTTCCGAGAAAACTTAAGTGGTGTCATGGTTATGCGTGCATTTGGAAATACAGACTTTGAAAACAAACGATTTGAAAAAGCAAACGTTGATGTTGCAGACCTTACATTATTTGTGAACCGTGTCATGTCGATTATGATGCCAATCATGATGTTAATAATGAACATGACAGTTGTGGGAATCATTTGGTTTGGTGCAGGTGAAGTTTCAAATGGAATCATCCAAATCGGAGATATGATGGCCTTCATGCAATATGCAATGCAAATTATTATGGCTTTCCTTATGATCTCGATGATGTTTATTTTTATTCCGCGTGCGATGGTATCATTAAACCGTATTAACGAAATTCTTGAAACGGAAAACTCAATTGAGGATCCGCAAACAAGCCTTCCGTTTGATGATACAAAACGAGGTGTTGTTGAGTTTGACAATGTTTCGTTTAAATATGACGGAGCAGATGAATATGTCCTCAAAGACATTAGTTTCACTGCACGACCAGGACAAACAACGGCCTTTATTGGGTCTACAGGGTCTGGGAAATCAACCTTAATCAACCTGATTCCACGCTTCTATGACGCAAGTGAAGGTGTTGTGCGTGTTGATGGTGTCGATGTGCGTGATATCGATCAGAAGACGCTTCGCGAAGACATCGGTTATATTCCTCAAAAAGGAATTTTACTGTCTGGAACGGTTGAAGAAAACTTGAAATACGGAAATCAAGGGGCAAGTGATGAACAAGTCCTCAAAGCATTAGAAATTGCGCAAGGAAACTTTATTCTTGATAAAGAAGAAGGACTCCAATATCGTATTGCACAAGGTGGAACAAACGTTTCTGGTGGACAACGCCAGCGACTCAGTATTGCACGTGCTTTAGTACGTGATGCGTCAATCTATATCTTTGATGATAGTTTCTCTGCTTTAGACTTTAAAACAGATCAACTTTTACGAAAAGCAATTCACGAAAATTATGAAGATGCAACACTGATGATTGTTGCACAACGTGTTAATACAATTATCGATGCGGATCAAATCATTGTATTGGACGAAGGTAAAATGGTAGGAATTGGAACTCACCAAGAACTCCTCAAATCCAGCGCCACATACTATGAAATTGCTGCGTCACAATTATCAGAGGAGGAATTGAATTATGGCAAAAAATAACAGTTCAGCTCCATCTGGAAAAGCAAAAGATATGAAGCAAACAATTCGCAAATTAGCAGGGTTGATTAAACCTCATATGGTGAAATTCATCTTTGTTCTGATTGCAGCACTCATCTCAACGGTTTTAGCAATCATTGGACCGAAGATTTTAGGACAAGCGACAACCGTTCTTTTTGAAGGATTGGTCTCTCGTGTCCAAGGACTTGGTGGTGTAGACTTTGAGAAGATTGGACAAATCCTTATCTTCCTCTCAGCTATTTACGGTTTTAGTTTCCTGTTTAGTTATATTCAAGGATTTGTGATGGCACGAATTTCTCGTGATATTACATTCAAATTGCGTAAAGATATGCAGGTTAAAATTGACCGCCTACCCCTTAGCTATTTTGACAAAACAACAGTTGGAGATACACTCTCAATTGTAACGAACGATATTGATGTTATTGATACAAACTTGACCAATAGTATTACACAGATTCTCACATCGGTAACGACCATTGTTGGGGTCTTATATATGATGATCACAATTAACTGGCAAATGACGCTTGCGGCATTGCTCGTTATGCCGGTATCATTTGGAATCATGGTCTTTATCTTTAGCCGATCACAAAAATTCTTCCAAGCGCAACAAGACAACTTGGGAGAGTTGAACAGTCATATTGAGGAAATGTACGGAAGCCAAATTGTTGTTAAAGCTTATAATGCGGAAGACATTTCATTAGCAAAACATGATGAAATCAATAACCGTCTTTACGACTCAACATGGAAAAGTAATTTCTTCTCAGGCTTAGCACAACCAATGATGAACTTTATTGGGAATGCTGGTTATGTTGTAATTAGTATTCTTGGAGGTTGGTACGCAACGCAAGGAATGATTAGTGTTGGGGATATTCAATCCTTTATCCAATATATGCGTAACTTCTTAAATCCGATTGCACAATTAGGAAGTATTTCCGCACAATTCCAACAATCAATCGCGGCTGCAGAGCGCGTGTTCGAATTCTTAGAAGAGGACGAAGAACCAGCAGAAACACCCGTTGACTACGATTTGGAAACACTGCAAAGTTCTGTTATGTTTGAGAATGTAAACTTTGGATACCTTCCAGGACAGACAATTATCAATGACTTTAGTACCTACGTTAAACCAGGCCAAAAAGTCGCGATTGTTGGTCCAACAGGTGCTGGTAAAACAACCATTGTTAAACTGTTAATGCGTTTCTACGATGTTACTTCTGGATCAATTATGATTGACGGTATTGATATCCGAAACTTCAAACGTGAAGATTTACGTTCGACCATTGGTATGGTTCTTCAAGATACATGGTTATACAGTGGATCTATTAAAGAAAATATTCGCTACGGTAATCTCGCTGCAACGGATGAAGAAGTTTATACCGCTGCTCAAGAAGCACAGGTCGACCACTTTGTTCGAACCTTAGCTGATGGTTATGATACAGTTCTTAATGAAGAAACATCCAACGTTTCCCAAGGGCAAAAACAATTATTAACAATCGCTCGTGCAATTCTTGCCGATCCGAAAATAATGATACTTGATGAAGCCACAAGTTCTGTTGATACACGTACCGAAGTTCTGATCCAACAAGCATTGGATAAATTGATGGAAGGACGTACGAGCTTTATTATTGCACACCGTCTCTCGACAATTCGTAACGCAGATATGATTCTTGTTATGGACAAAGGAGATATTATTGAAGTGGGAAATCATGAAGAACTCATCGCCAAAGATGGTTTCTATGCAACCCTCTACAATAGCCAATTTTCTGAAGACTAATCCTAAAGTCCGTGAGCTTAGCTCATGGACTTTTTTTCAAGTAAGCGATACAAAACGTTTAGAATGTTGTATTATTAGAAGTATGAAATAAGCGGGGTTTAAGATGAAGTATAAAACTATATTACTAGATATCGATAATACATTACTCGATTTCACAGCATCACAAGACATTGCTTTTGGTAAGTTACTTAACGATGTGGGCATTCCTTACAGCGATGCTCTCAAAGAAAAATATCTAGCCATAAATCATCAATTATGGCACGACCATGAAGCGGGCCAGATTCCGAAAGAAACAATCATGGAACAGCGATTTGCGCGCTCATTTGAAGATTATGAAGTCAGCATGAGCGGATATGAAATGGATGATAAATTTCGACAACATGTAGAAAATCATCCCATTCTAATGCCCAATGCAAAGGAATTGCTTGCAAAAATTACAGATAAGTATACACTAGCAATAGTGACTAACGGTATAAGTCGAACACAACACAAACGCTTGCATAACGTTGGTATTCATGATATTTTTGATGCCATTGTTATTTCGAGTGATGTTGGTGCAACAAAACCAAGTCCTGTTTTCTTCGATTATACATTCAAACAATTACCGCAGGCGGATAAAACAACAACATTGATTATCGGTGATTCATTGAGTGCAGATATTCAAGGGGGTAATCTTGCGGGAATAACGACCGTATGGTACAATCCAAAACAAATCGAAAACACCAGTAACATTATTCCGGATTATGAAATTGCGGACTTAATGGAACTACTCAGTATTGTGGAATAGGAGGATCTATGGCACAGAAGAGTAAAGATAAATCGACATATACAAGTATTGTAGGATTAGGAATACTTGTTACCTTAATGTGGATTTCAGATCGCATCTTATATCCTTTTGGCGGATGGCCAATGCTACGTATTATTAATTATGTATTAATGATTGCGGCAGTCGTGCTTATCATCCAAAAGTTTATAAAACTAACGAAACAAGCCAATAAATAGTGCTTGTTTCTTTTTCTATGAGGAGGAAACTATGGGCGTTATAATCGTAGCAGTTAGTGTTGTAGTAAGTGTGTTAGTTATTATCTTTTTGATTGCTAAATTTCAAAGAGAACAAACAATCCAAATGATTAAACAACAGTACGGAGAGAAACCGGAGTTTGATTCGCGGTTTTTTGAAATGGCTAATGCACGGTATCTTTTTGATCGTTTTACACCCGTACAGGCAATTGATGAGACAACGTTCCAAGATTTGGATATGGAGGCATTGTTTCACCGCATGAATGTAACACAGTCTTCATTAGGAGAAAGCATGCTCTATTATCGGTTACGGGATATGCGCGAGCATAATCGCGATGATTTCGAATTAAAGGTCACAGCAATGGAAGATGAGGCAACACGACTCAAAGTGCTATTACCACTCAACCGCATTGGAAAACCGCGTGAGAAAATGATGCAAGCATACTTTGATGGTTATGAGCCCATTGATCATAACTTTAATATAATACTTATATTAGCCAGAGCCTTCGCAATTGGATCAATTCTCATGCTTTTTATCGATGTCACGGCAGGAATATTAGGGGTTACCTTTTCATTCATTGCCATGTTTGCACTTAATGAAAAAGTTACCGATCAAATAAAAGCCAACATAACCAGTGCAGCCTATTTTACCGATGTTATCAAGTGTGGCCACAAAATTACAAAGTTTGAACATGAATCTTTTGAAGAAGAAATGGAGCGTTTGCGATTATCGTTAAAACCTTTTAATGGTGTATCCGCGATGCTAAGCTTTGCGATGCCGACCAACCAAAGTGATATAATGGGTGTCAGTTTCTTTACAACGATACTATCAACTTATTTTTTGATAACACCCTTAGCCTACAGTCGCGTCATCAAGATTTATAATTCGAATCAAGACGCCATGCGTGAAGCTATAGAAATAATGGGAATGCTTGAAGTCTATGTCGCGACAGCTTCATATCGTGAATCATTGCAAAGTTATTCACTTCCAATCATATCGGATCGTTCTGCACCAAAATTTAAAAACATTGTCCATCCGTTGATTGAAGAAGCAGCGATTGCGAATACGGCTGAAATGGATCAAAGATGCCTGATAACGGGGTCGAATGCGAGTGGTAAATCGACCTTTGTCCGTGCATTGGCATTGAATACAATTTTAGGACAAAACTTCAATACATGTACTGCAGATTCGTTTGAATTGCGACATGCTCAAGTCATTACATCGATGGCTATGCGGGATAACATTGAATCGGGAGATAGCTACTTTGTGACCGAGACAAAATCAATAAAACGAATATTAGATGCTGTAAAACATGAAGCATTCACACTTGTGTTTATTGATGAAATTTTAAAAGGAACCAATACAATCGAGCGGATTGCAGCATCAGCATCAGTGCTATCGGCTCTTGCTCATGAATCATGTTTTGTGGCTGCAGCGACACACGATATTGAACTTACGGAAATGCTGGGGACCATCTATACGAATTATCATTTCCGCGAAACGATCACCAACTACGGTATCGAATTTGATTATCAACTTCGCCAAGGCCCGTCGAACACAACCAATGCAATTCGATTACTTGAGCACTATGGATATGATCCGGAATTGGTTGCTGTAGCAGACGAACTGGCGTCACAGTTTAGAACAACACGGTCATGGTCACCTATTAATGACAACGATAAGTAAACTTATCGTTTTTCTTTGTACCAGATAAACATAAAAATTGACCACCTAAACCAAGAAACCTGTAGGAAGCTTCATGGGTTGCTATACTTGAACTAATGTGGGGTATATCTATGAAGAAAAAACAGTCCAGTCTCGTTCTAAGTATTATTGTCGCAACAATCGCATGCTATATGGGATTTAAAGTAATCCTCTTTTTGATTATCAAAAACATGGATGATGCGGCCGCACAACATCTTGATTTCATGAGTTTTATGACGGTTGATATTGTCGTGACTTTTATCGTTATTTTGGTGATTGCGATTATCGCATGGTTGGTTAAAAATACCCATACAAAAACATAAAGATGATGCAGCACTAAAAAGCATCCGCTACTCGTACACTTGTGCTAAGACAAGATACAAATAGAAGATGCTTTTTTTACTGTTTCTACTAGATTTGTGTCAATCCCAAATCGTATTGCGATTATAAATCGTAATCCTCGGCAATAACACCTGTGACTTCTTCAATTTCATCCATGAGCAGTGCTTCAACACCGCCACGTAGTGTGTAGTCAATTAAGCCACACCCAATGCAAGCTCCAAGAAGTCGTACCGTTACAACGCCTTTGTCACTGACACTTACGAATTCCATGTCACCGCCATCACGTTGAATATATGGTCTGATTTTATCTAACGATTGAATTATACGTTCTTCTAATGTCATGTTAATCACCCCTGAAAGAAATACAGAACAGATGCTGTGATTAATCCCAATAGGAAACCACCAATTACCTCAACCCATTTATGTCCTAAAACATCTTTAATTTTTTCACGATACACAGGATTTTCCAATGTAGTTTGTGTCAAAATTTCGATATCTTGGATAAGTTGTTTGGTCATCTTAATGTTTTGACCAGCATAATAGCGAACATTCGCAGCATCATAAATAACAGTTAATGAAAATACCAGCGAAATAAAGAAATACTGTGATTGGAACCCTGAGAGATACCCATACGACATCGTAAGACCAACAACCAAGGATGTATGTGAACTTGGGAAACCACCACTTTCGAAGATTGAACTTAAGTCTTTCTCCCCGGTTCTTAAATAGTAAAACAATGGCTTCAAGAGCTGTGCGAGCACATTCGCCAAGATTGCTGAAATGATTGGATAAAAATTTGAACTCATAGGATCCACCTCTGACTTTTATTATATCATACAAAAAAGGATGTGTTATAATATATAGGATATTGAGGTATGAAAATGAAACATAAGTATACAAATGGACAGATAGTTGAAGGTGTCATAACCGGAATCCAACCGTACGGTGCTTTTGTTGTCTTAGATGAAGAGACCACAGGTCTTATCCATATCTCAGAAGTTTCGGATGATTTTGTACGTGATATTCGTCAATATGTAACACAAGGGGAACATATTATTGCGAAGATTATTGATGTGAGTGAAGGACCCAGTCAATTGCGCTTATCATTGAAAGCATTGAACTATTCTTCGCGAAAAGATCGCACCGATAAAGACAATAAACGACCTTTAGTACCGGACGCTGAGTTGGGTTTTGAAACGCTTGAGACAATAATGCCTCGATGGTTGAAGCAAAAGGAGAAAGATATGGTTAAAGTAGATTTAAGCCACGCACTATTAGAAGGTAATGTGTTAGATTATCAAGAAGACGTGAATCGTATTCATGAAATGTTACATGCAGGTACTGGAAAAGGAAGCGACTATACAGGATGGTTAGACTGGGCAAACCGTTATGATAAAGATGAGTTTGCACGTATCAAAACTGCTGCTAAACGCATACAAGAACAAGCTGATGTTCTTTTAGTATGTGGTATTGGTGGATCATACTTAGGCGCTCGTGCAGCGATTGAAATGCTGCAAGGACCTTATGCACAATCAGACTTAGAAATAATTTATGTGGGAAATACATTCTCATCAACTGCAATAGTTCGTATTTTGAACTATATTAAAGGCAAACGTGTTGCAGTGAATGTCATCTCCAAATCTGGAACAACAACAGAGACAGCACTCGCATTCCGTATGATTCGTCAGCACATGGAAGCAGTCTATGGCGAAGAAGAAGCAGCACAACGCATCTATGCTACAACCGATGCAAAGAATGGTCTTTTAAAACCACTTGCCGACACCAAAGGGTATGAAACATTTGTGATTCCTGATGATATTGGCGGTCGCTTCTCAGTTATTACACCAGTAGGACTTTTACCAATTGCGGCTGCAGGGATTGATATTGATGCGTTAATGCAAGGTGTCAAAGACGCTACATTTGAATTTAATACGCCTGACCTTACAGCAAACCCTGCATACACTTATGCAGTAGCACGCCGTATGCTAGAAAAACAAGGGAAGGTTACAGAGATGTTTGTGAGTTATGAAACTCACATGCTTTTTGTTGCTGAATGGTGGAAACAACTCTTTGGCGAATCTGAAGGAAAAGAAGGCAAGGGTATATTACCAGCAAGCGTGAACTTTTCAACAGACTTGCATTCAATGGGACAACACATCCAAGACGGAACAAAAAATATATTTGAAACGGTCGTACTCATCGATAATCCAATCGAAGATATGTTAGTACCTGAAGAATTAAATGATCTTGACCAAATGAACTATCTCGCAGGCAAGAGCCTACACTGGATAAATCAAAAAGCATTTGAAGGAACGCTTGAGGCTCATGAAGTTACAGGTGGAGTTCCTAACATCTTGATCTCAATTGAGAAAGCCGATGCCTATACATTTGGATATATGGTCTATTTCTTCTTTACGGCACTTGCAATGTCAGTTTACATGTTGGATGTGAATCCATTTGATCAACCAGGCGTTGAAGTTTACAAAAAGAACATGTTCCGTTTACTCGGAAAATAAGTCAAAATAAAAACCCTCTATTATCAATAGAGGGTTTCTTTTTATGTCATGACATAAAAAAAGGAGTTCGACTCCTTGCTTTTATAGTTAGTCTATCAATAAAGATTGATATGAAGAAGATAGACTAAGCGGAAGTTCAATTGGAGATTGATTCTATTATGCATGTAATGGCACTTACATGGATATTATTATAAGACTTCCGAAAGTTATTGTTCTAACGCCTACCAAAACATTAGATACGATTTAACTTACATGATTATTATACACAATATTTGAGAGAAAACATAACAAATGACTATGGTTTGATAATAATTTATTAAAAATGGTCTAAAATAATAAAAAAAGCAACGTTTCAACGTTACTTTGTGAAAAATATACCTTACTTTATATAATTATCTTTCAACTCATCGGCATTTGCGACACTAAAGTCAACATGGCAATACCCACCAGGGTTTACATTTAGATAAAGTTGATGCTCATCTTCCGCGATTGTAAAGTTTTCGAGAGCCTGAACTTCAACTGCAAGTGGACCATCAATTGATGATGCAAGCGTCGCAATTGTCGCCTCTATAATGTTTCGGTCGTTATCATCAGTATAGTAAATACCAGTACGATATTGAGTACCAATGTCATTGCCTTGGCGGTTTATGGATGTTGGGTCGATAATTCGGAAGAGGTGGTCAATAATTGCATTTAATGGAAGAATAGTGGGATCATAAACAAGTTCGACCGTTTCTGTATGTCCAGTTGTACCTGAACACACGTCGCGATATGATACACCATCACGGATACCATTGGCGTATCCAACTTTGGTATTCACTGTACCTTTGAGGCGTCTAAAATATTCTTCCACACCCCAGAAGCAACCACCAGCTAAATAAATTTTTTGTGTTGTATTGGACATCATGTATCCTCCTTTTCAAAGATTGTAGCACAAAGGCAACCCTTGCATAGACATTTCGCTCATAAAAAAAGAGGTCGCAATGACCTCAATGAGGGCTCAGTGGTCTAGGCTGGCCGTTCTCAAATACCAGTGATGGAGATCCTAGGTACTTGCCGAGCATGCGCTCTTGGTATTATACTATCCTTTAAGTATCTAGTTTTCGTCAATGATTCGTTAAATTTAGGTTAATTTGGATAAATTATGATACAATTTGAAACAACTTGGAGGTTTTCTATGAAAAGTGAATTAATCAATTTTAGAGATTTTGGTGGGTATCCGACACAGGATGGCCGTTTTATTAAAGAAGCAATCTTTTTCCGTTGTGGGTCGTATCGTGATCTCACTGAGGAAGATCGTGACTATATCCGTTCGTTAAATATACAAAACTTATGTGACTACCGAGAAGTGAGCGAACTTGATCGCGACGAACTTCGCGAAACGTTTGCTAAGAAAGTTTATACTATTTCAGCATCAGAACATCTTGGCGGTTTTGAAGATGATAAGAACCTTCCCTACACAGCATTGTCATCGGAAGATATGGAAGTCTTCTATACTAAATTAGTATTTGATAATCCGGCATACATCAATGTCTTCAAAATACTTCAAGAAGACAATTCAGTTCCTTATCTTCATAACTGTACAGCAGGTAAAGATCGGACAGGTGTTGGTACGGCACTCATTCAGTTAGCGCTTGGAATGAGTGAAGAAGATGTCCTCTTTGATTTCTTGAAATCAATTCAAGCCTTTGATGCGATTGTGGAGAACGAAGTCCGTCGCTTGAAATATGGTCGTAGCATTGAAACTTTATATCACAAAATGCCAGGCTTAATTGTGAAACCTTCGTACTTAAATGCAGCACTTGATACTATCAAAGCAAAGCATGGAACTTATGATGCATACTTCGAAGCAGAGTATGGATTAACAGCAGAAAAAATCGCGGTACTTCGTGAACGTTTCACAGAAACACGTTAAAAGACATCTTCGGATGTCTTTTCTTATATAAAAACACTCCCGAAGGAGTGTTAAATAAAGATATCATGGTCGCGGTCTGATTCATCCTCAACGGGATCAACAAAGACTGTTGAGACAACAACTTTTCCAGCTGCAAGAGATTGTGGGACATCGATAATTCGTTGATTTGACGAACCACGAAAGAGTGCAGCCATGCTTTTCTTACGAATCATAAACCGTCCATCAATTAGAATATCCAAACAGCCTAGGAATTTTTGAACATAAGGATCTTGATGTCGCATAAGGGCTTCATATTTAAAACCTGTGTAGGACCAAAGGTTGTACCCTTCTTCTTTGAGTCTTTTTGCAATTAGATACAATGCCTCTGCTTGAATAAAGGGTTCACCGCCGGAAAATGTAACTTTACCAAGATTAGCATCTAAAACTTGAGTAATCACATCTTCAACTGCGATAAGTTCACCACCATCATACGGTATCGATTTTTGATTGTGGCAACCAGGGCAATTGTGAGGACATCCTTGTGTGAAAATTACAGAACGGATGCCTTCCCCATCAACAATTGAATCTGAAATGAAGGATGAAAGTCTTATGTTCATAGACTATGTTTTACACGTTCACTTTCTTCTGAACGTTTCGCATCATTAAAACGGTCCAGTGTTCCGACGAGGTATCCGGTGATACGACGGATGCGTTCGAAACCGTAATCTCCCTCAGATTCGTGACGGCCACAGCTTGGGCATTCGTCATTAATAATTCCAGTATAACCGCATGCTGGATCACGATCTACCGGGTGGTTAATCGCACCATAACCGATTTCAGAATCGTGCATCATACGTACAACTTCCTCAAATGCTTCAAGGTTTTGTGTCGTATCGCCATCGAGTTCCACATAACTGATGTGACCGCCGTTTGTGAGTGCGTGATACGGTGCTTCGATTGCGAGTTTGTCTTTGATTGAAATGTCATAATAAACGGGTACATGGAATGAATTGGTGTAGAAGGAGCGATCTGTTACATCCTCGATACTTCCAAAAATCGAACGATCAATACTTACGAAACGTCCGGATAAACCTTCAGCAGGCGTTGCAATTAATGAGAAGTTGAGGTGTGTTTCTTCGGTAAAGGCATCGGCACGATCACGCATATGTTGAATGATTTCTAATCCAAGACGCTGTGCTTCTGCGCTTTCTCCGTGATGTTGCCCAATTAATGCTTTCAAGCATTCAGCAAGTCCGATGAATCCAAACGCGAGCGATCCATGTTTCAATACTTTATGTAAGTTATCTTTTGGTTTTAGTGATTTTGAGTTTTTCCAAACGCCTTGTCCTAATAAGAACTTAAAGTTTGCGACTGATTTTCCACATTGAATACGGTAACGTTCAAGAAGTTGATACTTTGTAAGATCAATGAGGTGATCCAATTCTTCATAGAAGCCTTCAATGTCTGGAGTTTCATGCGTAAGAATTCCGTGTTTGATTCCTAAGCGAACAAGGTTAATGGAGGTAAAACTCAGGTTACCACGACCAATTACTTCTTCGTTTTCGGGGTCATTGATATCACTCATGACACGGGTACGACATCCCATATACGTAATCTCTGTTTCATAGCGGCCTTCTTTATAATATTGTTTATTGAAGGGACTGTCGATGAATGAGAAGTTAGGGAATAGACGCTTAGCGGAAACTTTAATAGCAAGTTTGAAAAGATCATAGTTAATATCTTCTGGGAAGTAGTTAACACCTTCTTTTACTTTGAAAATGGCAATTGGGAAAATTGGTGTTTCGCCTTTTCCAAGACCTTTGTCGAGTGCTTTAAGATAATTCTCGACAACCATCCGACCTTCAGGAGTAATATCTGTACCAAAGTTTATTGAACTAAATGGTACTTGTGCACCTGCACGTGAATGCATGGTATTTAAATTGTGGATAAATGCTTCCATGGCTTGGAAGGTAATACGGTCTGTAACACGTAGCGCTTTATCATACGCTTTATCAATAATTTGAAGAGACTTTTCGTCATCTTTAACGAATTTACTGAAATCTTTGGTGTCAATTGTGAGTGAATCTAATTTGTCGATATGTTTAATGATGCCTTTAATGTCGGCAGCTTCAAGTAAATCGGCAATTTCAAGGAAGTCATAAACACGTTGTTTGAGTTGCTTCTTGAAAGTGAGAAGGACGCCAGGCGCCATGTAATGATCAAAGGCAGGGATACTTTGTCCACCATGTTGATCATTTTGGTTTGATTGAATCGCAATAGCTGCAAGTGCGGTATACGACATAATGTCTCGTGGCGAACGGAGATGACCGTGTCCTGTTGAGAATCCATTTTCGAAAAGTTGTTCGAGGTTGATTTGGTTACAGGTAGTTGTTCCCATTGGAAGGAAGTCCATATCATGAATATGAATTTGACCAGAGTCATGGGCTTCATAAAAATCTTCATCCATTTGATAGGCTTTCGCAAATTCTTTAGAAATGGTCGAGCCAAATTGGAGCATCATGCCCATTGGACTGTTTCCATCAACGTTGGCATTTTCACGTTTATCGTCATTATCAATGGCTTCTTTTTGGTTCAATTTTTCAATCGCTTTGAGAAATTTGTGTTGTTTTGAAATAAAAATCTTACGGGATTCGTTACGACGGTTTCGATAGGACGCAAAGGACTCGTAAACATCCGTAAAGTTTTGACGCAACAATTCACGCTCAATTAAATCCTGAATGTGTTCAATCGAGATATACTCTTCACGTTTGGATAGTTCTTCGATTTGTGTCAATACAGCATTATAGACGTGGTTAACATCATCGCCGCTATACTTGTCAGACTCTAATGAGTCAAAGCCTTTTTTGATTGCAACTGCAATCTTTTCACCATTAAATTTGGCCTTTTGGTTGTCACGTTTTAAGATAATTATGTTAGTCATGTAGTGCGACCCTCCCTAATGTATCTATCATAAATAATTAAAAATAAAAAGGCTATCAAATCTCGGGTGTAAATCGTTAGTACATCATTTCACAAACTTTAAAGTTAAATATTTAACGATAAAAATTAAACTTGTGCTATACTTTGTTAAAGAGGAGGGGTTTTTATGATTATTGTTAGGTTAGATCGGGTCATGGCAGATCGTAAAATGACACTGCGGGAACTCTCAGAGCGAACCCAAATTTCTGAGGTCAATCTTTCGAAATTAAAAAATTCAAAGGTGAAGGCAATTCGCTTCACGACTTTGAATTCGATTTGTACAGAATTGAAATGTCAGCCTCGTGACATCTTAGAGTTTGTTTACGATATCTAAGACACGGTCACATGCTTCGACGATGTATCGTTGTGGGCCTGCAAGGTTCATTCGTAGGAATCCTGCACCGTTGGCACCAAATGCCTCACCATCGCTTGCAAAGAAATACGCTTCAGACTCTAGTCGTTGTAATAACGTAGGGTCTTTTTTTATGACTTCTCGGAAATCCATCCAAATAAGATATGTTGCCTCAAGGGGAGAAACAATAATATCAGTTGCGGCAAAACGATCGGAAACAATTGCGGCATTTGCTTCAATTTCCTGAAGGGCTTGATCTAACCAAGGTTGTCCCTTTCGATATGCAACTTCAGCAGCTTGAATCGCAAGCGCATTTGCTCCTATGGTTCCGTAGCGCTCGCCATGATTGACGAATTGGTGACGAAGTCGTTCATCTTTAATAATAATATTAGAAATTTTTAATCCTGCGAGATTAAAAGTCTTGCTGACCGATGTACAGATGATAGCCTGTGGGTCAAGAGTCCCATAACTCACATGTTGGTGTCCAGAGAGTGTTAAGTCGGCATGAATCTCATCAGAAATTACTGGGACATTATATTCTAGGCTAAGCGCGTGGATGCGCTCAAGCTCATTGCGTGTCCAAACACGGCCAATTGGATTATGAGGATGACACATAATCATGACAGTATTTGCAGGGTCTTTAAACTTCGCTTCAAGATCATCAAAATCAATACTGTAGATACCGTTGTGATTGATAAGGTCCGATGTCGCTGGAATGCGATGAACTGCTTCCAACATTTTGAAAAAAGAATGGTAGACAGGTGTCAATAAAATAACCCCATCACCTTCAGTTGTCATAACCTCTAAAGCCATTTTAATCGCAGTAATGACACCTGGTGTTGTGATAATGTCATCACATTGAATATCGAGGTGATAGTGATTGTGCATCCATTGGCAGACAGCCTTAGTATACGTTTCAGATGCTTTCGTATATCCTAATATATCTTCAGCCAGGTAAGTCTGTAGGGTTTGCGTAATGATGGGGTCTGTTTGCCATTCCATTTCAGCAACCGTAAAGGGCATGATGTCCATTGCTTCAGTTTCTGGAAAAGCTTCTAACATTGCGTCCCACTTGTAACTACGCCCAAAGCGCTTAATAGCATTATGATTAAAGTTCATTGTTATCGATCCTCCATAGTATCTTTATCATAACAAATATTGAGGTAAAATCGGAAGGAATTCGCATATCATGCTATACTCAAAAGGTAAGGTTTAAGGAGGTGCCGATGATTCACCATCTCGAAATTTATGTAAATGATTTGCAGCGAACCCGGTTGTTTTATGATCAGTTGTTCAAACTGCTAGATTATGAGTTGTATCAAACGTGGGACAAAGGATTCAGCTACCGAAAACATGGGACGTATATCGTCTTTGTGCAAGTGGAAAAGCCGTTCGAAAGTGCAGGCTATCATCGCAAACGAATAGGGCTTAACCATCTTGCATTTGGCGTTACTACACCGCAAGATGTCGATCGTATTCGTGATGTTTTATGTAGTATGGGTGTTGTGGAATTGTATCCAGAAGCATACCCACACGCCGGTGGCGCCGACGCATACACATTTTTCTTTGAAGATCCTGACCGCATCAAGCTAGAAATTGTTGCTTGCGAATAACAGGTTCTAATTTAGTGAAAAAGTGGTAGCACTGCCACGACACAGAGCATCATCCGAATTCCATGGTGAACCCAGTGAATGTGTCCTTGTTTGTACCCGTTATAGATAGCACTATCGATTATAAGTACGAGCCCACCCAGCAACAGCCACCATTCTGTAGTATTGTTGCGAATTCCTTGAATTGAACCAAGAATAATTAGTATCGAACCGAGAAGCATGGTCCATGGACCAATATGGTTCAGACGTACGTTCGTAATTGCGGAAATACCGTGAAGTACAGCAATGATTAGAATTGGGATGTATTTCATAATGAAAAAGTCTCCTGAGTCGCCATGTGGTCTAATTTTCCAAGTATTTTATTGATGCGTTGTTCCGCAATTTCGATATGTTGTTTTTGGATGCGTAAGGCAGATTGTTTCGCCTCGAAAAAATCCTTATATATAGCAAGGTTTTCATGGTTTACACGGGTGCCGTCGAGCAAATCCTCACTCGCCTGGAAGACAAAACGGATATCTCGAATCGAAAATCCCAGGCTTCGAAGTAATTGTATGTGTTCGACAAGCACGATTTGATCATCATCAAAGTTCCAATAATGATGCATCTGTGTATAGCTTAAAAGATTTTCTTTGGTGTAGAAACGGAGTGTGTCTACACGAACGCCAGTTCGTTTTGATAATTCGCCAATTTTCATAAGGGTCACCTCTGTCTTGATTTTATGATATAGAGTGCACTCCATGTCAAGCTGATAACACCAAAGTCTTTCTATAAATGAAAGTCTCGCAACAACAAACATTGTGTTTTACCTGATACTTTGATAAAATGTTGAGTGAATATAAACAGAAAAATAGAAAAGGTGCGATATTATGGAAAGAATATTATTACTTATTGTATCCGCGGTTATTATTATTTTATCTCTATTACAAAGTGGAAAAACAGAAGGATTCACAGGGGCATTCTCAGGAAGCAAAGGGTTAGATTTATTTTCAAACTCTAAAGAGCGTGGCGCAGAGAAAGTTCTCTCAAACGCAACATTTGTTTCAGGTGCATTATTTATTGTACTTGTGATCGTTACACTTTTAAATCAGTAAGAGGATAAGAAACCGCGATAAGCGGTTTTTATTTCGTTAGATGACACATTACGATAAAATACGCGAAGGCTTAATTAAAGTAAAAGAACCGAGAACATTGGAAGTCTTAATAGAGAGCTTCAAAACAATGTTCAATTTAAGCGAAAAAGAGATTAATAAAGAATTAGAAGCAATGATAGAAGCACAAGAAATTGTGTTGGATGAGGGCATCGTCTTTGTCATTGATAATATCCATTATGCGATTGGAACGTTTAAAGCGGTCCGTGATACATTTGGATTCGTAGAAAATGAGGCAGTTTCGATTTATGTCGGAAGTGCTGATTTTAAAGATGCATTGGATTCCGATACAGTGCTTGTTGAGATTAAGAGTGCTGAAAAACAATATGGAATTATTCGAAAGACCCTCCAACGCAATAGAACTGTCCTTCTAGGTACAATGAAACAAAAAGGGAAACGTATTTTCTTTGTTCCCTATGATAATAAGATTTCAAAACTGGTGGATTATGATGCGAATGGACATAACCTTGAGGCTGATCAACGGGTTATTGGGGATATCACATCAATTGATGATCGCATTCATGTAAAGATTACGTCAGTGTTGGGTCAAGCAGATGAGCCCGGAATGGATGTGCGTTCGGTCCTCTTTGTGTATGGTATTGATGTACCTTTTGATGATGAAGTCATTGAAGCGGCAAAAGCTGTACCAGAAAGTATTGATCAAAACGAAACGAAGGGCCGTATGGACCATCGTGATCAGTTCGTCATCACGATCGATGGTGAAGATGCCAAGGACTTAGATGATGCAATCTATATGGAAACACTTGCGAATGGTTATCGCTTGTATGTACATATTGCCGATGTTGCACATTATGTGCCTGAAGGAAGTGCTATTGCGACAAGTGCCTATAACCGCAGTTCATCCGTTTATATGGTGGATCGTGTTGTGCCAATGTTACCAAAAGTACTGTCAAATGGAATCTGTTCCCTCCATCCCAATGTTGATCGTCTAACCATGACAACCCAAATTGATATTGGGTTTAACGGAGAAATTCTTGACTATAATATTTATGAATCTGTCATTCATTCCAAACGACGTATGAGTTATCAAGAAGTTAACTCAGGTCAAGATTTGGGAAGTGTGCAGCCAATGATAGATTTAATGATGGAATGCGCACGCCGTCTTAAATACAAACGCGAACAAGCAGGGTCTATTGGTTTTGATTCAGATGAAAGTAAGTTTGTGATTGACAATGATGGGCGAGTCTTAGATATATACCGTCGTCAAACAGGCGAAGCCGAGGAAATGATTGAAATGTTTATGGTTACAGCTAATGAAGTTGTAGCGCAACAAGCCCGTTATGCCTTCATTCCTATTTTATACCGTGTCCACGAACACCCATCAAAAGAAAAGATGCAGGATTTGTCCCACACACTGCGTATCTTAGGATATGTCATGAAAGGGAATCTGGAAGAAATTCATCCCAAGACACTTCAAAAAGCCCTTGAGTATTTTGAAGGAAAACCTGAGATGCCAGTTGTCTCGAAGCTAATGTTACGTTCGATGAGTAAAGCGAAGTATAGTGAGGAACCGTTAGGTCATTTTGGACTAGCATTGGAAGACTATACACACTTTACATCACCAATCCGTCGTTACCCGGATTTACTCTTGCACCAACGTTTGAAAAAGTATCTCGTACATCAAGATCGTCGTCACGAAGCGAAAGACGAACAATTCACAATCGAAGCGGGGAAACATGCATCATCCAAAGAACGATCCATTCTTGAAGCTGAACGTCAAGTTGAGAAAATTAAGAAGGCACAATTTATGGAAGATAAAGTTGGTGAAGTCTATATGGGTTACATCAGCGGTGTTTCAAATTTCGGAATATTCGTCGAACTTCCAAATACAGTTGAAGGATTGGTCCATGTTCGCAATCTTAAAGACGACTTCTATCAATACGATGCAACAGCACAGAAAATGATTGGTGAGCGCACCAAGAAAACCTATGCGATTGGACAGAAAGTCAAAGTTAAACTTATGAACGTCGACATGTTGGAGCATGTTGTGAATTTTGAATTTATTGAACCACGAGTACGAAAGGGGCGTCGAAAACCAAATGAGCGTCGTCGCAAAAAATCGAAAAGCATATCATGATTACTTTATCGAAGATGAATTTGAGGCTGGCATGGTTTTACTTGGAACTGAAATCAAATCCATCCGTGACGGTAAAGTACAATTAAAAGAAGCGTTTATATCCATCAAGGATGGAGAAGCGTGGATTAAGGGCATGCACATTGGTTTGTATGAACAGGGGAATCGTTTTAATCACGAAGAACTTAGAGATCGCAAACTACTCTTGCATAGTCATGAAATTGAAAAATTACAAAAAGGGCAAACCCTACAAGGGTACACCATTGTGCCGTTGAACATTCACCTCAGTAAAGGCCGTGCAAAATTACAAATAGCCTTAGCGAAGGGAAAACATCTCTATGACAAACGTCAAACAGAGAAAGAACGCAGCCAAAAACGAGATATCCAAAAGGCCATGAAAGGTCAGTATTAGAGCCCGCGAAAGCGGCTCTTTTCCTTTAATTGACAATCAAATGCGAACGATGTACTATTAATGTAATACAGGAGGTATCCGATATGATTGGATTATACGTATTAATAGGAATTGTTGTTATTGTGGCATTCTATGCTATTGCGCAATATAATGGATTTGTAAAACTTAGAAATCTTGTGGAAGAAGCATTCTCAACAATGGATGTCTACCTCAAAAAACGTTATGACTTAATTCCTAACTTAGTGGAAACAGTCAAAGGCTATGCAGCACACGAATCAGAAACACTAGAAGGTGTTATTGCAGCTCGTAATGCCGCAGGACATGCGTCAACTCCAGAAGCACGTATGCAAGCAGAAGGTGACCTTAGTCAAGTAATGGGAAGACTCTTCGCATTAACTGAGAGCTACCCAGACTTAAAAGCGAACACAAACTTCATGGATCTACAGGGACAATTGAAGACAATTGAAACAGAAATTGCACAATCACGTAAGTACTACAATGGTACCGTACGTCAATACAATACGAAACGTGAATCATTCCCATCGAATATTATTGCTGGAATGTTTAACTTTACAGCGAAACCACTTTACGAAGTAACAAATGTGGAAGAACGCGAAAACGTTAAAGTTCAGTTTTAAGAAAAAGGGAGATTCTCCCTTTTTTTAACATAAGGAGAATGCTATGAAACATTTTAAACGCATGCTCGTCATGATGGTTGTACTCTTGGGGCTATGGAGTACACCGGTCCATGCAGCTCAAGATCCAAATATTATAGAAGATATGCATGTGGAGATAAACGTTAATGATAATGGTGTTTTAGAAATTGAAGAAACCATTAGAATGAATTTTAAAGAGCCGCGCCAAGGAATCTATATAAACATTCCCCAGGAAATGGAAATGGATTTTGATGGCAATCGTAATACGTATTTTTTCCCCATGAAAAACTTTAAAATGATTAGCGATGATGAATATTCTACCGATGAAAGCCGTGAAGGTGTAGTTATTCGCGTTGGAACAAAAGGTGAGTATATCAGTGGGACTAAAGAATACAAATATTCCTATGAAGTTCATACGCGTGCACTCAAAGATGTAGATCGTCAAATTCTTTACTGGAATATTGTTGGTCGGGGTTGGGATTTCCCAATTGAACATACATCATTTAAAGTGACCATGCCAAAACCATTCGAGCTCGAACCACAATTGTATGCGACAACACGAAACTTACCGGTCGATTATACGGTCGACGGGAATGTAATCACTGGGTCTTATGATAAAACCTTGAATCAGCAAGGTTTGTCAATTTGGTTGGAAGTTCCAAACGGATATTTTACATACCCTGTTTTTGACTATACAATCTATCCAACGATTGCGGCGGTAGTACTAGCACTTCTCGCTATTGCAATCTATTTCAAATTTGGGGTTGAACATCCGGTTGTTGACTCGGTTGAGTTTGGCGCGCCACAAGGATTATCCAGTGGAGAAATAGGCTATATTTATCGTGGTTCAAGTAACAATAAAGATATCATTTCTTTGATTATTTATTGGGCTTCTAAAGGATATCTTATCATTGAAGAATTGGATCCTATTGGGGATAATATTCGTCTTACTAAAATTAGGAAATTAGAATCAGAAAATGAAGAAGAACGTCGCTTGTTTGGTGCATTATTTGCAGGTCGCGAAGAAATCACAACAAATGAGCTAAACGAAACCTTTGGGGCAACTGTAGCACAGGCTGTTGGCAATATCAGTGGGCGCTTCAAACATAACCCTGAGATGAAAGTCTATGAAACTAAATCCAGCTTTATGAAATTCATTGTCGGGTTAAGCGCAGTAATTCTGATGGCCGCAAGCTACGGAACCTTTGCAATTATGGACTCTGGATATTCGATGGATTTCCTTTTAGCAGCTGTCATTAGTGGTGTCCTTATACTGGTACTCACAGCAGGAGGTTTTTATCTCTTAGCATTTGATGGCATTAATGGCAGTCAAAAGAAAGGTGTATCGTTCATCTTTCCACTAGGTGTTATTGTTCTCGCATTGAGTTCCATTAGTATTTTAGGGCTCAGTGCCAAAACTTTAGGGTTTATGATTATTATTTTTGTTAGTTATACAATTACCGTCTATTGTGGTGCAAATACAGGTCGACGTACACCACAAGGAGCACGATGGTATGGCCAAATTAAAGGACTTGAGCGCTTCATTAAAGTTGCTGAAGAAGAGCGTATTAAAGCATTAGCGATGGAATCTCCGGAGATATTCTACGATGTGCTACCTTATGCTTATGTCCTTGGAATAACTGATACGTGGATTAAAAAATTCGAGAAAATCGCAATCCCACAACCGGATTGGTATGTATCGACAAACCCATCGACCTTCACATCACTCTATTTATGGAGTACATTAAGTCGTTCGATGAATACAATTAATAGCGCTATGGTCAGTGTTCCTGCACCGAAAGGATCTTCGGGTGGCGGTAGCTTTGGCGGTGGTGGCTTCGGAAGTGGCGGCGGCTTCGGCGGCGGTGGCTTTGGCGGAAGCGGTGGCGGAAGCTGGTAATTCAAACTCTATCCATAGGGATAGAGTTTTTTTAACGTCCGAAGTGGTGTATAATTGTGAAAGAAACAGGGTGACTTATGGATTATTTTAAAGGTTATAAATTTAAATCAGTTGCAGCTGTAACTGCAAAACTTGTGGAAGCGATATTTGAACTTATCTTACCGTTACTCATGGCAACACTTGTTGACCAAGGGATTAAAGGCCAAGATATGAATGTCGTGTATCGCATGGTTATTTGGATGTTTGTACTCACATTGTTTGGATACATTTCATCATTGGTATGTCAATACTTGGCATCTCACGTATCACAGCGTGTTGGTGGTCGAATTCGGACGGCAGTTTTTGCAAAAATCATGGGATTCTCCAAAGAGTCGTATGATTTATACCCCAGCGCAACACTTGCCAATCGCATTACGACGGACATAAACTTGATTCAAGATATGATTGCTCGTGTTATCCGTTTGGGCGTTCGCGCCCCAATTTTGATGATTGGGAGTCTTGTCGCACTTTCGGCAATTAGTGGGAAACTATCGTTACTCTTGCTAGCATCATTTCCCCTCTTTGTACTTGTCGTTGTTGGATTTATGTTTATGTCCATGTTTGGACATAAAAAAGCAGCCTCCCAACTTGATCGATTGGTGTCAAAAGTTAGTGAATCGTTAAGTGGTGTTCGAATTATTCGTGCATTCTCAAAACAAGACGATTCTAAGAAAACATTTGATCAAGAAAATGAACTGTTAGAAAAATATCAACGTAAGGTGGGTGTAATTACAACGTTATCAAGCCCCGTGACGACATTAATTATGAATCTCGTACTGGTTGTTCTTATCTATGTTGGGGCAATGGAAATTCAAGTGGGGACCATGACGCAAGGTGAAATTATTGCGGTTATTAATTACTGTACACAGCTTGTCCTGACTTTAATTGTAACCATGAATATTATGATGATATTCTCCAGAGGCTATACATCCTCAATTCGTGTACGTGACATTATGCAAACAGAAGTTGTTGTGAGTGACACAGGAACTGAAACAATTAAAGATTCAATGATATTACAGTTTGATGACGTTTACTATCACTACCCTGAAGAAAAACGAAATGTCATTCAAGCGATTAGTTTTGAACTGAAACCTGGTGAAGTCATGGGGATTGTAGGATTAACGGGGAGTGGAAAATCAACACTGCTTAAATTAATTCCACGATTTGCGGATGCAACGCAGGGAACGGTCCGTATTAATAACCAACCGATACAAGATTATCAACTTAAAAATTTACGCGATAATATCGGATTTGTATCACAGAGTGCACAATTTATTAAGGGAAGCCTCGAATACAACATTTTGTTAGGTGGGTCAGGCGATGCATCACAAGCTCTAATTGATGCTCAAGGGGCAGATATTCTCAATAAAGGTTTGGATAGTGTTATCGAAATGGAAGGGAAAAACCTTTCGGGTGGACAACGCCAGCGGGTCAGCATTGCTCGCGCTCTTGCTAAAAAACCAAAAATTCTTGTATTTGATGATAGCTTTTCCGCTTTGGACTTTCTTACCGATCGAAATTTACGTGATAGTTTGGCAAAAAACTATGCCTCAATGTCTCAGATTATAGTCAGCCAGCGAACGACATCAGTGATGGGCGCTCACAAAATTCTCGTATTAGATGATGGGAAAATTGTTGCATCTGGGACCCATGATGAACTCATGCAAGCGAGTGAGTTGTATGCGACAATTCACCGTATTCAAACTGAAGGAGGTCAGACAAATGAAAAAAACGAAAGTCTATCTCTTACTTAGTATCACGATTATTTGCTCGCTTTTGGCAGCAATCACATTAGTATTAACCCCATTCTATCTAGGGAAAGCGATTGATTTTATGATCGGAAAAGACAATGTCGATATGGTTGGTGTTGTGGAAATGTTGAAGATTGCGCTAATGCTTTATGGCGCCAACTTTATACTTACATGGCTCGTCTCACTCTTTGCGAACCAAGTTTCAGTAGGGGTAGTTGGTAGTCTTCGTGAGAAGCTCTTTGCGCACATCAATAAACTTCCTGTCGGTTATTTAGATACCCATTCTCATGGGGATATTCAATCACGATTTGCAATGGATAGTGAATTAATTCTGGACGGTATGTATCAACTGATTACCCAGTTAATCGGAGGTATATTTGTTGTTGTTATATCCGCCTATTTTATGTTCTCAATCAATGTGATGATGACAGTAATTGTAATTGCACTTGTACCCCTTATGTACATAACATCACGATTAGTCGCAAAACACTCTTTGCAACTTTATAAAAAACAACAAGCCATTGCCGGTGAAATAAGTGGTACGGTGAATGAATACTTTGCCAATAACACACTGTTACTTGCATACAATCATCAAGAAGACGCCATTGCTAAATTTGAAGCCCTAAATGCAGAGTTGAATGATGTCGGTGAACGGGCTCAGTTTATTTCGGCAATTACAAATCCAACAACACGCGTTGTCAACAATATTAGTTATCTCTTGATTGGTTTGGTCGGTGCTTTTGCAGTTCGTGAATGGGGACTAACAGTAGGACTACTCACAAGTTTTATTAGCTATTCAATGATGTTCTCAAAACCCTTTAACGAATTTAGTGCGGTAGTAGCTCAAGTAATGGCTGGTCGTGCATCGTTAGAACGAATTAATGCGATTCTTGAGGAGCCACTTGAGAGCAACAACGATCATGAACAAAAACTAGACGGTAAGGTTGTTTCCTTCGAAGATGTTCAATTCTCTTATGTTGAAGGAAAACCTTTAATTAAAAACTTAAGTCTCGATATTAAACCGCTCTCTAAAGTGGCGATTGTTGGTCCTACAGGTGCGGGAAAATCAACATTGATCAACCTCTTAATGCGCTTCTATGACATTGATTCAGGAAGCATTAAAATTGATGGGGTTGACTTACAATCAGTGAGCAAACAGTCGATTCGCGATACAATGGGAATTGTACTTCAAGATCCATGGCTCTTTGAAGGAACGATTCGAGACAATATTAAATACGGTAAAGTAGATGCCAGTGATGAAGCAATGTTTGAAGTTTCGAAACAGGCAGGATGTCATGATTACATTATGAGCCTCGATAAACAATATGACACGATGATCGCGTTAGAGTCCAAGAACATCTCGTTAGGGCAACGTCAGATGATTACAATCGCACGGGCACTGCTCGTCGATGCACCAATAATTATTCTTGATGAAGCAACAAGTAGTTTGGACGTTGTTACCGAACAACATATTCAAAGTGTCTTTGTTAAAATCATGGAAAAACGAACCAGTTTCTTTGTAGCACATCGCCTTTCAACGGTGATTGACTCCGATGTCATTCTTGTCATGAAAGATGGGCAATTGATTGAACAAGGAAACCACGAAGAATTAATGGCTCAAGAAGGCTTCTATCACAAGCTCTATATGAGCCAGTTCTAAATGATAATGTCATGAAAAAATCACATATTGTTTGTGAAATATGATATTCTATAAGACGTACATATACAAATTACGAAAGTGATATAATAAAAAGACCAGGGAGGTACTTATGGAGTTTACCCTACAAACATTACAGACGATTATTCAACAATTAAAAGTCGTTGCAGACTTCTTAATTATATGGGTTCTCGTGTATTACGTACTCAAAATTGTTCGTAATAATTCAAGAACAGTACAGATATTTAAAGGAATAATCCTTATTGTTGTTATGCACTTCATCGCAACGAAGATGAACCTAACAACAACTGCATCCTTATTAGGCATTGCTTTACAATACGGACTACTTGCATTCGTGGTTATTTTCCAACCGGAAATCCGCAACATGCTCGAACGTCTTGGAAAGACATCAGTTTTCTCAACATTGCATTCACTTTCAGGAAATGAAAAAGAACGCCTTGTTGATGAACTTGTCGAAGCAACACGAATCCTGTCACAACGTAAGACAGGTGCTTTAATTACGATTGAACAAGGTCACTCACTCACAGACTATATTAAAACTGGTAAAGTTTTAAACTCAGCAGTCACAAGTGATCTTTTAACTTCGATATTTGTAACTTCAACACCACTTCATGATGGTGCGGTAATTATTCAAGGGGACCGCATTGCTGCTGCATCTGCATACTTCCCACCAACAACGGTTGATTTACCTACAAAATACGGTGCACGTCACCGTGCTGCGATTGGTATCTCCGAAATGACAGACTCAATCACAATTGTTGTTTCAGAAGAAACCGGAACAATCTCAATTGCGGAAGGCGGACGTCTTCGTGAAATGGATGAATCCAGCCTACGTGACTACTTAAATCTTGTTATCCAAAATATGGAAAAAGAAGTAAGTCATGCCGTTTCAACACGCCGTGCGCGTCGATTAAACTTGTCAAAACTCAACATCGATCCAATTAAGATTGAAAAAATCAATGCTGATGACATCATGATTAAAGATTTTGATGAAGAGCAAGAGGACAACATGGATGTATCACGCCTCATGAATATCTTTAAACGTAAGCCAAAAGAACCAAAAGTTAAGAAGGCGACAGAAGAAACACCTAAGGCATCAGAATCGGCGAAAAAACCAGCCGAGGAAAAACCAAAGGCACCGGATGAGTCCATTCGCAAACTCTTTAAGAAACACAAAGTCGAAGATGAAGTATCAGCTACTCCAGATACAACACTAGAAACGCCTGTCGAAACAGCAGTTGAAGCGCCAATCGAAACAATCGTTGAAGAGACAATCGAAGAAACGCCAACAAAAGTAAAAGCAAGCAAGAAAAAAACATCAACAACAAAAAAAGATGATGTCGATGTTGAAAAAGTAGAAGAAACAACCCTCGATGTAGCGGGTGATGTTGCAAAAACAACAAAGACCAAAAGTACAAAAACAAAAAAAGTAACCGATACAAAGACTGTCGTTAAAGAAGTCAAAGAAGAGGCATCCGAAACCGTAATCCCTTCAGAAACGGAAGGAGGTAATGACAATGAGTAACAATAACAAAAAAGATGAAAAAAAGCCGATTGATTCTTCGGAAGAAAAAGTCGAAATTGCACAATATATCGCTGATAAGTCGCAGAAAATTTCAAAACGAACAGAAGCATTAGCGAATGGAACGATGCGTGTTCTTCGTTGGATGAGTGACTGGTTTGACCGTTTCCTATTCAACCCACGCCACAGTAAACTTGTCGCATTTGCCGTTGCCCTTGTCGTATACCTCGGATTCAATTCCCAAGGTATCATGACGGCACCACTTGAATATACAAAACCAGATGTTGTTGTGCCAGTATCTGTCACATACAATGCAGAAATGTATGAATTAAAAGGTGTTGACGAAGAAGTTAAAGTAACCTTTATTGGATCACAAAGTGATATTGGACTCTTGAATGTCAACAGTGCCCTCAAAGTAGAACTTGATTTAAGTGGTTTAACGGAAGGAACACACCAAGTTAAATATAAAATTGATGGTGTTTCTCCACGCATTAAAACGATGATTGAACCATCCACAGCAAATGTCAAAATCATGACAAAAGAAGCTGAGAAGAAAGAACTATCATCAGACTTTATTAATATGGACAAACTCAATCCGAAATATGTATTGGGTGAACCAGAACTCGAACTTCGTGAAGTTTCGATTCGTGGATCACGTGAAACATTGGATCAAGTAGCATTCGTAAAAGCATTAATCGATGTAAGTGGTCAAACACAAAACTTTGAAACCGATGCACAAATTGTCGCTTATAACCAAAAAGGAGAAAAACTCGATAAAGTCGATATTATTCCACAAACGGTTAAAGCGAAAGTAGCTGTTAATGAAACATATAAATCCGTGCCAATTCGTCCAATCTTTGAAGGTGACATGCCAGCTGGTAAAGCT
This sequence comes from Erysipelothrix sp. HDW6B, assembly GCF_011301115.1. NCBI lineage: Bacteria > Bacillati > Bacillota > Erysipelotrichia > Erysipelotrichales > Erysipelotrichaceae > Erysipelothrix > Erysipelothrix sp. HDW6B. Next base: position 341,244 of record NZ_CP049860.1, read on the forward strand.
GTCAGCCAATGGAAGATGGATGCGGAGTCAATTACGATTTATGCACCAAAAGAAATTCTCGATAACATCGATGAAGTTCGTGTTCCAATTCCAACATCGGCACTGACATCCGACACCAACAAGTTGTCACAAACTGTAAGTTTACCAGCAGGTGTTCGTCATGGTACGGTATCTAAAGTTAACATTGAAGTTCAACTTGGACCAGTGGTCTCACAAAAAGTTGATAATGTAGAAATACTCTTTACCTCAAATGTGAACGATCTGAAACCAAGTGTTAACGGACTTGATCAGGCCGTAATTTCACTCGAAGTCTTCTCAACAGAAGAAAACATTAAAGAATTCAAACGCGAAAATTTACGAGTATATATTGATTTACGCAATGCAGTCGTGGGTGATGGCCAACAATTACCATTATTCATTGAATACAACTATCCAAAATCAGGAGTTGTTTACCGCATCGTACCCGAAAAAGAAACAATTACAGTAGATATTATCAAGTAATGCTTAGGTCATAAATGAAGGAGATTAAAATGGGAAAATATTTTGGAACAGATGGAATTCGTGGTAATGCGAATGAGAAACTCGATGTCGCGATCGCGATGAAAGTCGGAGCATATCTCGGACACCTTCATAAAGGAAAAAACATTGTTGTTGGACAAGACACACGCTTGTCCTCCACCATGTTTGCAAGTGCCATCGCAGCTGGAGCAACTTCAACTGGGGCTCATGTATACATGTTAGGTGTATGTGCAACTCCTGCATTAGCCTATACAGTCAGCAAGGGTGATTTTGAAGGTGGTGTCATGATTTCCGCAAGCCATAACCCATTTAATGACAATGGTCTCAAGGTTTTCGCATCGAATGGTATGAAAATTCCAAACGAGTTAGAGCTAGAAATCGAATCCTACATTGATGGTGAAATCGCTATTGATGTCGCGACAGGTGCAGAGATTGGCCAAGTTATTGAGTACCATGAAGGTCTTGAAAAATACTTGAGCTACGCTGAAGGCCTTATTGACGCACGCTTTGATGGATTAAATATTGTACTTGATCTTGCGAATGGGTCTGCAACATCATCAGCAGAACGTGCGTTCAAAGAATTAGGTGCAAATGTTACAGTGATGCATGGAAATCCAGATGGTATTAATATCAATACTAACTGCGGTTCAACACATCCAGAATCTCTCATCGAAAAAGTCAAAGAACTGAACGCTGATATGGGATTTGCATTCGATGGAGATGCTGACCGCTGTTTAGCAGTTAATGAGCACGGTAAACTTGTCGATGGTGATGAAATTCTCTTTATTTTGGGTCAATACCTTCGTGATAAAGGGATGCTTAAAGAGGATACAGTGGTCTCAACAGTCATGGCTAACCTTGGCTTTATGAAGTGCTGTGAAAAGATTGGACTTAACATTATCACGACTGATGTTGGAGATAAGAACGTCTTTGCAGAAATGGTTAAAAATGACTATAAGCTCGGTGGCGAACAATCAGGACACATCATCCTTAAAGATTATGCAACAACTGGTGATGGTGTTTTAACCGCTCTTGTTATTGCAGAAGTTGTCGCAAAAGCACAACAATCATTAGGAACCCTTGGTAAAGACTTTGTCCAATTCCCACAACTCCTTGAAAACCTAAAAATTGAAGATAAAAATGTTATTATGAATCATCCTGATGTCCAATCAGCAATTGAACGTATTACAAATGAACTTGGTGATGCAGGCCGTATCTTAGTACGCCCATCCGGAACTGAACAACTGATTCGTGTAATGGTTGAAGCAGAAACAAACGAATTGTGTAATCATTACGTGAATGATATGATGAATGTAATCAAAACTATTCAATAGAGGTGATCCTATGAAACATGTTATTAACATTGTTGAAGATGAAAAAGATTTGAATGAACTTGTAAAAAGCTACTTAGAAAATGCTGGATACGAAGTGCGCTCATATTTTACCTATGAAGAAGCGCGCATTCATGCGCAAGATGATGATGTCCATCTCTGGATATTAGATATTATGTTGGATGACAAGAGTGGTTATGATCTCATTGAGCTTGTAAAATCTCATGATCCATCCACCCCCGTCATTTTCATGTCAGCAAGAGATAAAGAGTTTGACCGCATTATTGGGCTTGAAAAAGGAAGTGATGACTATATCACAAAACCATTCTCCCCAAAAGAACTTGTTTTAAGAGTTAATAATATAATCAAACGTGTCTATAGCCAAGATATTCAAACCGAAGTTGACGGCTATGTCATCGATGAAAAACAACGAAAAGCATCCAAAGATAACTATGAATTAGAATTAACAACCAAGGAGTTCGATCTCCTCATGCTGTTTGTCAAAAATAGAGGTGTTGCCTTTACACGTGAACAAATTCTTGTCCATGTGTGGGAAACCAACTATTTCGGATCAGATCGTGTTGTTGATGATACACTCCGCCGTCTTCGCAAGAAGATGCCAGATCTTAATATCCAAACAATTTATGGCTTTGGATACCGACTCGGATAGTGAAAAAATTCGGGCAGTACATAAGAAAGTTATCGTTGACGCAGCAATTAGTATTGATTGTTGTTTTGACGATGACTTTCTTTTTATTCTTTATCTTTGGAACTATTTCGAAGAACATGGATGTTCTCGTTGATTATCAGATTTATGATGTTATTAAACTCAAACAACAAGATGTCATTTACAATTATACAAATGATATCGAAGACCCGTACTTATTTGGCGCTCCCAATCCAAATATGATACATATTATTAGCACTCCAGATGGGAAGTATTTGTCCAATGGTATGGAAACCCTCGATAAGCGTCTTCTCAGACAAATCGAGATCCAAATGGATAATAATCAATATGGTGACTCAGTAAATTATATTTACTCCGATTCAAGATTGTATACAATAACCAATATCCCTTCAAAAAATGCATCAATTGCGACCATTATATCTCGCGACTATAATGATGCATTTAAAGACATGATGTTGAATAGTGTTGTTAATATCTTAATGGTATTAATTGCATTGGTATTTATGACTCTCTTAATTTGGGTATCGTCGATTATTCACCCCCTCAATGTAATTCGAAACTATATTGAAAAAGTAAAACGGAATGAAGATGCAACACTGGTTATAAACCGTGAGGATGAAATTGGCCAGTTAGCAGAAGTTTTGGTTGAAATGAATGATGTTATCCGACATCAAGAGAAAGTTAAAGAAGAGATGATTCAAAACATTTCTCATGATTTAAAAACACCAATCGCAACCATTAAATCATATGGAGAAGCAATCAAAGATGGTGTTTATCCTTATGAAACACTGGAAAAGAGTGTCGATGTTATTATTGAACATGCTGATCGTTTGGAGAAAAAAGTCTACAATCTACTAACTTTAAACCGAATGGATTATTTAACGTCTGAACAAATTGATCAGAATCACGAATTTGAAGTAAAGGAAATTATCGAGCAAGTAATTGTATCATCGAATCAGTTGCGCCAAGATGTCAGTATTGTAGTTGTTGGAGACAATAGCTTAATCTATGGATCCGAAGAGCCATGGCGTGTCGTGATTGAAAACTTATTAGATAATGCGTTACGGTACGCACAAACAGAAATAGTTATTGAAACCGATGATCACATGATTTCTGTATATAATGATGGAAGTCACATAGCTGAAGGAAAAATTGAACAGTTGTTCAAAGCTTATGAAATGGGCGAAGGTGGGCAATTTGGTTTGGGCTTATCAATTGTCCACAAAGTTACATCGAATTATGGTTACCATGTATCCGCAATCAATACAGAACATGGCGTTATCTTTAAAATAGAGAGGTAGAACCTATGCAAACAAAAAATGATAAACGAATTGCGGTATTAATCGATGCCGATAATATCCCGTATAGTAACATTGGTGGTGTCTTGCGCGAAGTCGCACGTTATGGAACACCAACCATTAAAAGAATTTATGGAGACTGGACCCGTCAAACTGCATCAGGATGGAAAAGCCATTTGCTATCACATGCTATTACACCGATTCAACAGTACTCCTATACAACAGGTAAAAATGCAACAGACTCGGCGCTAATTATTGATGCTATGGATATACTCTATGAAGGAAATGTGGAGCGCTTCTGTCTTGTGTCGAGCGATTCAGACTTCACGCGTCTTGCAGTTCGTTTGCGTGAGTCAGGCAAATATGTCATCGGTATGGGTGAGCAAAAGACACCGACTGCATTTATTGCGTCGTGTGATAAATTTGTCTATATAGAAAATATTGAGAAAGATGTGCCAGCTGTACGTCCATCTGTAAATGGACAACAAACCGCGGATCAAAAACTGTACGATCTTATTGCAGAATCGGTCAATGACCTCGCTGACGATAATGGATATGTCTTTATGGGTGATTTAGGAAACCATATCATCAAAAAGCAACCAGACTTTGACCCACGTAGTTTTGGCTTTCATCAGTTAACACCACTCGTTAAATCGATGAATGCATTCGAAATTGAAGAACGACGAATTCCAGATACTAACGTGAAACATGTGTATATTCGGAACAAATAGTTTATAATACTATTTGGAAAGAGGAAGTTTATGCATAAGAAATTAGTTTTAGCGAGCCAATCCCCACGTCGTCGCGAATTGGTTACATTTTTAGGAATACCATTTAGTGTTGAATCACCAACATCAAATGAAGTCTTAAACACAGTACTTTCGATTGAACAACAAATCGAAGATTTGGCCCACCGTAAAGCCAAATCAGTATTCGAAGGTTCACAGGATAATATTGTCCTGGGTTCTGATACAGTTGTCGTGTTGGATGGAAAAGTACTGGGTAAACCTAAAGATGAAGAAGACGCATGTAGCATGTTACGATCATTATCAGGTCGTACGCATGAAGTCATTACTGGCGTAGCGTTGATTTCAAGCAACCTTGAACGTGTCTTCTCAGTCAAAGCAACAGTAACGTTTTTTGAATTGAGTGACGAAGAAATTAAGAATTACGTAGCAACTAAAGATCCAATGGATAAAGCTGGTAGCTATAGTATCCAAGGACATGCGGCATTGTTTGTTGAGTCTATTGTCGGTGATTATTACACCATAATGGGACTCCCAATCTCACGTGTCTATCAAGAGTTGAAAGAAGGAAAGTGGTAATTTACCACTTTTTTTTTACGTTTGTAACATCAAATAAGGTGTTCGTAACATATTGAACCGAATCATAAAGAAAAAAACTATAATAGTTTTGTTACCGGATATGGGGTAACGCCTTTCAATGAAGAAGAAACTGCAATAAAACTATAATGATACCGGTATACCGGTTAATGTATACAAAAAAAAGATATCTGGGCCATCAGATATCTTTTTTTATATTTATTGGAGGATTGCTATCATCGCATCAAACTGACGCTCTTGGGCATAGTCAAGGGCTGTTTTGCCGCTTTTATCGCGGATGTTGGTATCTGCACCGTTGTCAACGAGTATTTGGACGATATCTTGATAAGTTTTGCTTCCATCGGTAAGTGCTACGGCCTCAATAAGTGCCGTGTAGCCAAAATTATTTTGAAAGTTGATATCAATGTTCGGATTTGCGACCAGCAAGCGTACGGTATCAATATGACCTTTCTCAGCTGCAGGAATGAGTGTGTTGCCGCCATATCGGTTAACTACGGAAAAATCGATATCAGCATGCTGTAACATATAATCCAAAATTTCAGTCCGTCCTTGTGCACCAGCATAGAGGTACGCTGAGTCTTGAATTGTATCTTGAAGGTTAACATTGGCCCCGTTATCGATTAACAGTTGCGCAATCTCTATATTATTGTTGTGAGTTGCGATAAGGATAAGGGGTTCTTGCTTAGAGTTCGTGGCATTGATTTCGTAGGTTCCTGTGTTCAGGATTGACTGTAAAGTTGTAAGGTCAGAATCGGTAATGCTTTTTACGAGTGTTTCGGTTGATACATCAATCATAGTTGGTTCTCCTTGTGGTTTTTTGGGTGATGTATGTCGTTGTGCATACATGATCACTGTAACGATTAAAACAATGCCTACAATCACGATGCTTATGTTTCGAAATGTTTTGTTCATGGGTAGACCTCCTCTAAAACCAAGAATAGCACACTCTCAAGAAATCGGGATGGGATGTGCTCATGCGAATAATTGTGAGTAAAAGCAGGTATTGTACAAGCCTAAGCTAAAAACTCGCGAAGTGTTTCCAATGTATCGCGGTAATGAAGAATGTAGTGGTGAGTTAGGAATGTGTGTGCGATATGTGTGAAATTCCTTGATAAACTATGTATATCAAGCAAAACAGATACTATTTAAAAGGCTTGTGAAACTCGGGGGGAAATAATATGAAGCACACGCTGCGAAAATTTCTGGTACTACTTTTAGTTTTAGGTGTTGTATCAGGATGTACAACATCTGGTAAATCGAAAAAGGTAGAGTTGCCAGAAGACAAATATGAATTGGTCTTTGCACTTGAAGGTGAGAAGATTGAATTACCAATGAAGTTCTCAGATTTTGAGGCCTTAGGTTGGAAACCAATTGATGATACGTCAATCCAAATCAAACCAGATCGTAGAGAACTGATTACGTTCAAAAAAGATGATCTACAGGTATCTGCAAGGGTTATAAATCCAAGTAACAGTGTTATCACAGCTAAAGAAGGATACATCTTTAGTTTAACGATGGAAGGAGCCTATCAATCGGACGACAAAATAGCCAATGTCCAACTTTCTGGTGGGTTAAGTTTTGAATCGAAAAAAGAAGACATTATTGCGAAATTTGGAGAACCATCTGAAAGTCACGAAGGTAAAGACAAAGACTACGAATCCCTAACATATAATAAAGACAAATATGGAGACAGTGGTTACCGTTTTGTATTCATCAATTATGATGGTAAAGGCATGCGTTTAATCGAAATAAGTGTCTTTAATTCAGAACTAGACGATACCGTTATAAATGAAATCAATGGTGAAGTTTCAAAAGACGCGCCAGCAATTCATGCTAAATATAAAACACCAAGTGCATTGGGTGAAAAGTGGAATAGCTTTACCATTAAAATAAATGATGTCGTTTATCATTTACCAGCACCAGTTCCTGAATTTGTTAAAAACTCATGGACACTAGTCTCAAATGACGAAGTCTTAGCATCTGGCGATAGTAAATCTGGAGTAGATCTACGCTACGACAACTACACAACACGCATGGGTGTCTTGAACTACGATAACAATGCGAACTACTATTCAAACTCATTCGTTGTTAACTTTACATATGATAAAGATACAACACCACTAAAATTTGAATTACCAGGTGGTATTACTCAAGCATCAACAATTGAAGAGGTTGAAGCAGCATATGGTAAAGGAATTATTGATGATAGATCAAGTTACCGTACAGTTTTAGAGTACGGTGAATATAATGCGGGTATCTCATTCACATTCGATAAAGAAACAAATACAATGTCGAAAATGCGAATTACAAACGAAGTTAAAGAATTCAAATAAGAAAAAGCAGACTCCGGTCTGTTTTTTTTTTTCTTTTTTTTTTCATTCGATTCAAAAAAAAGCAATTCCAATATGAAAATGACGTGAAATGATTGTGGTGTTTCCGTGATATTTGGAAGGTTAAGGGTCTGTTAAGATTTCCGCAAAAAGGAGCATAGAGATCATCGCTGAAATATAATATCGTCCCTTAAACAAGACATCTAAGAACGCTCGCTGCACTCAAAAGATTAGATGATATTTTAAAGAATGGTCCTTGGAATCTTTGAAATATGATACAATTGTCTTAATTGACTAATGGTCAATATTGAAATATAATCTAGAAAATTGGAGTGAAACTATGGCAGAACATAAATTACCGGAAGTAAGAAAGAAAGAAATCGTAGCAAAAGCCTATGAGCTTTTTACAGAGTATGGTGTGGACAAAACATCGATTACACAAATTGCGAAAGCAGTTGGTGTGGCCAAAGGTTTGTTGTACTACTACTTTAAATCCAAAGATGAAATTCTAGATGCAGTAGTCGATAGTCTGTGTGAAGAACAGGTATCCATTTTGAGTCAACGCTTATCCAATCATGGACACGACGTTTTAGATAAAATTTTGATTCTACTCGATACTTTCTATGAAATTCATCCATACTACGGGCTAAGACCAATCCATCCAAACCAAGAAGATGCTTATTTAATTACATCATTTCATGAACGTTATCTTAAGTTTGCGGAAAAGATTGTCGAGCAAATTATTGAAGAAGGTCAGGCTCAAGGATACTTTCAAATTCAACATCCAAAACTTATGTTCGTTGTAACGCTTGAAGGAATCTATGGGTTAACCAAAGTATACCCAATCAGTAAACGGGAAATTACTGATCTTGTCGAGCAGTCACTAGCGATACCACATAATGCGTTGTATGAACGCAGTGCCGAGGTATTGACCAGTTTTTCATAAGAGAGGGTGAAGATTATTGAATAAAAAAATAGAAGCGATAAAGACTGTCGAAAAGTCATATCAAGACACGATCGAAAGCCTATCCCAGGTTTATGACGATATTGTGAGTGACTACAGGCACAAGGCACAAGAAGACTGTGCCAAGCAACAGAAAGTGCAAACTGAGGTGCAAAAGCAACGCAATGCTCAAGCAGTTCACAATGCCAAGGTTCGAGGTCAGGTGCTTCATGCAAAGTCGCAAGAATCAGAAGCACAGATTACGGCATATTATGAAGCCAAAAAAGACGTTGCATTAAATTCAATCATTGAGGAGGTGTTTGAGTTTGGCGATTGTTAAAATGAGTGAATACAAACTCTTTGTAAATTCGGAAAATGTCGATCATATAATGAGCGAAATGCAAAAATTTCAAACAGTGATGTTTGCAGAAAACCCAGAAGTCTACGAAGGTTTCTCACACTATAACTCAACCTATGATTTCGACCGAAATCTTGAAAAACAAGAACATATTCAAACTGTATTAAAAAAAATCAAAGAACTTGATAAGAAAAATAAGAAGAAGGATCGTATGAACCAACTTGGCATCCAATCAATGTCATTGAGTGAACTCAATGCTGTCATTGAGGAACACAGTTTGGGTGCGATTACTGACTTATTCTTGGAATTTAATGAACACGATAAGAAAACTTTTAAGCAATTTATCCATCACAGTCCGATTCGTAAAGGATCACTAACAACACAAGAAATCCGTAGTTTAATTCAACAAAAACCGATTATTGGTAATGTTCCAGCGGAGAACGTATCTGCAATCCTTGATGAATTAAACCCGATTGATTCGTTGTATTATATGCATAAATTTGAAAAAGGTGACCACTATGGTGTCTTTGTTATCATTCCATCATCTGAGAACTTTGAAAGAGTATCAATTATTACAGAAAAATATGATATGGAATATCGATCATCCACATCACTTCATATCCAAGATATTGTCCAGAAGATGAAAAATACACTTCAAGATATTTTAGATAAACGGGAGAATGAATATGAGATTTTAACACAGGTAAGTCTCTATATGGAAATTCTCCAAGCACATTATGAAGCGCTACGAAATGAGGCACTTCGCGAAACTGAAAAATTGAAATTTCAAACATCATCTCACGTTACACTAATTCGGGGTTGGGTAGAGACAGATGACGAAGGTGTCTTTCGAACCATGATTGATGCGGCAACGCAAGGGGCTTATGACTTAAGTCTCGAAGCGGCTCCGATTCATTCGCGTGAGGTCCCCATTAAATTGAGAAATAAACGGTTTGCTCGAGCATTCGAACCGATTACGAACATGTACTCTCAACCACAATATAATGAATTAGACCCAACACCGATTTTGGCACCGTTCTATGCATTTTTCTTCGGAATGATGCTGGCTGATGCTGGTTATGGTTTGGTAATGGCAATAATTTTATCAATTGTACTCAAAAAAATAACACTTAAACCAAGTGTGGAAAATATGGTTCGCCTCTTGCTGTACGTAAGTGCACCGACTATGTTTTGGGGTCTTATGTATGGCTCGTTTTTTGGTGGTTTAATTCCACTGACACCAGTTATTGATATAAACAGTGAATACAATCGTGTGTTGATTATGGCGCTTATGTTTGGCGTTGTTCATTTATTCGTAGGATTAGGGGTAAAAGGGTATATCTATTACCGTGATTATAAAAAACGTTACATTTTATACGATGTCATTTTTTGGTACTTGACACTTTCAGGTGTGGGTATTTTTGTGACGCAACTCTTTACCGATGCTTATGTGGCTTATATGGGATATGCCCAAATTGCGATGCTCATCGGGATGGTTGGTATTGTCCTCACAAATGGGCGTAATGCAAAATCTCTTGGAGGTAAAGCTGCCGGAGGACTCTACAGTTTATATGGCCTTACCAATTACCTGGGTGATGTTGTTTCCTACTCTCGTTTAATGGCATTAGGATTAGCGGGCGCATCAATTGGTGTTGCTTTCAACATGATGGTTGATATGGTCAGTGGCATGGGCATTATCGGTGTTATTGCCGGAGTCATCATCTTTATCTTTGGCCATACCTTTAACTTATTAATAAGTGGCTTGAGTTCGTATGTTCACTCAGCACGACTTACATACGTCGAATTCTTCGGTAAATTCTTCATTGGTGGGGGAAAACCTTTTAAAAACTTTATTGAAGAACCAACATACATTAAATTAGAAAAGGAGTATTAATATGTCATTCATGCAATATTTTATGGAATACGGAGGCCTCATATTTGCGGTCTTAGGAATGGGGCTTGTCGTTGCAATTCCAGGATACAATAGTGGAAAAGGAGTCGGTATGGTTGGTGAAGCAACAACCGGTTTAATTGTTGATGAGCCAGAGAAATTTGGTAAGAGTCTTTTACTTCAAATGATGCCTGCTTCGCAAGGTTTGTATGGCTTTGTTATTGCAATCATGACGTTAAGCCGTCTGCACGTCGGGATGGGCTTACAAGAAGGCTTATACATCTTTATGGCATGTTTGCCAATGATTATTGTTGGTGGGCCTACCGCACTTGCACAAGCTCGTGTTGCCGTATCAGGTGTTCATCTGCTAGCGCGTAACGAAAATGAAATGACAAAGAATATCATTTATGCAGTTATGGTTGAAACTTACGCATTGTTAGCATTTGTATCATCAATTATTATCTTAAGTACGGTGACGTTCTAATGACTCAAACAGGATTTGAATTGATCTTAGCATCGATTCAAAAATCTGCAGATGCATCATTTCAAGAAACGGTAGAACAGGCTCATAAAGCAGGTCAAAAACTCTATGATCAGATGATTCAAGAAGGTAATGAACGCCAATCACTTCGACTTAAAAAAATTGAAGCGGAAGCCAAGCAACTTGAGAAACGAACATTTCGAAATATCGAGAAACATGAGCATGAGCGGGTTGAGAATCTCAAACATGAATTTGTGTCACGAATTTATGATGATGTGATTGCGACATTTGAAGCCTTAAGCCCAGAACAAACAATGCTCTTGATGAATAATGCTTTGAGCAAAGACGAAACGAAAAAACCTCGTATTTTGATCTGCGAAGCGCATTATCAAGTGTGTTTGGAAACATTTGGCCAAGGATACCAAGTTGTCTGTGATTCATCCATTCAAAATGGTTTTGTACTCAATTACGATAACTATGATGTGAATGTAGAGTACAAACAATATTTTGAAATGAATCGGGAATTATTCACGACAAAAATATATCAAATTTTGTTTGGTGACCATCATGAATGCTAGTGTTTCAATGCTTAATGTGCTCCTGAATCGCGAAATCGCATCCTTGAATAAAGAAATTCAACGCGCATCAGGTCAAGAAGGACTCAATATGTATGCTGCCGATGCGATTATCAATGAGCATGTTTCGGATCTTAAAAGTATGCTTGTCCGTCACGGAATTGATGCACAGTATATCCAACTGATTACACTAACCTATGATCTCGAGACATCAAAAAAGGTTGATCAGCAACTTGACTACATGTTGCGTGAGGTATGCCAACAATCGTTTCACCTTAAAACTGCCAATCGCTACGCTGCAATGTTACTTGATTATGCGAATATACTTCGACATATGCAAAAGCAGGAAATTGATACAAGTGCAGTTGGCTTAATTCCAGCGGAAGCATACCAACGGTATGCTGATGTGAATCATTTATTGAGTCACAGTCCCTATCACACGACGATGCGTGCTGTAACAATCAATAACATCATGCGATATTTTGATGAGACGGTATTTCATTTCTTTGATGATATGCTTAGAGATCTAACGACTGAAGATGCAACATTTGTACTGGCAATTCAGTATATGTTGCGCCTCAACAATCTTAAGATTTATCTAAAACGTCCGTACTTAGATACGCCGATTGAAAAATATATAAGGAGATATGATGCATAATATACTCTATCTTTCCTATGACGATGGTCACGCGCTACTTGAGAGTATGGGCATCGCAGTGTATCGCGTTAAACGTCATGAATCAATAGCACCATTACTACGCGAACTGAAACAAAACCAAAAAGAACTTATCCTTGTGGACGAAACGATTTATCGCGACCACAAAGAAACTATTAACAATTATAATACCGACCCACTTTTAACCATCGTGATGTTATCGGATGGCGTTGGGTCCCATAAAGAAGCACAGAAGCGGCTCCACGAATCAATTGAACAAGCGATTGGAACGCTTAAAGTTTAGGAGGAATTAGTTTGAATTATGGAACAATAACCAAAGTATCAGGACCCTTAGTGGTCGCGAAAGATATCCCAAGTGCGCGCTTGTACGACACCGTTTATGTATCAGATAAGAATTTACTCGGTGAAATAATAGAAATACGCGGCAATAAAGCATCTATCCAAGTGTATGAGGAAACATCAGGCATCAAAATTGGTGAGCCAGTTGTTTCAACACATCGTCCACTCAGTATCGTTTTAGGACCAGGTATCTTGTCGCAAATTTTAGATGGGGTGGGACGAAATCTTGAAACGTATGCCAATAATGTTGGAGAATTTCTTGCCCGTGGCCTTCATTATGATGCTATCGATAAAGCAAAAAAATGGGACTTCATCCCAAGGGTTGCCATCGCTGATTTTGTAACTGAAGGCGAGATTGTCGGACATGTCATGGAGAATGGCATTGAACATCGTATTATGGTTCCTCACGGATTAAAGGGTGAAGTCATCCATGTCTACCCAGGAATGAAGGATGTTACAGAACCCGTAGTTGTCATTAAAAATGAAGAAGGAAATCATGACATTGTGATGATGTCCTATTGGCCCATTCGAAAATCGCGTCCCTACTTGCAAAAAGAAATGCCAAATGAACCGTTGATTACAGGACAACGAATTATTGATACGTTCTTTCCTGTAGCTAAAGGTGGAACCGCTTGTGTTCCAGGGCCCTTTGGGTCTGGAAAAACAGTTGTTCAACACCAGCTTGCGAAATGGTCCAACTCGGACATGGTTGTTTATATTGGATGTGGCGAACGTGGGAATGAAATTACAGATGTTTTGAATGAATTTCCACAACTTGAAGATCCCCGTACTAAAGAACCCCTTATGAATAAAACAATTCTTATTGCAAACACCTCGAATATGCCCGTAGCGGCACGAGAAGCATCAATCTATACAGGAATGACGATCGCTGAGTACTTCCGCGATATGGGCTACGATGTGTCGCTCATGGCTGATTCAACATCTCGGTGGGCAGAGGCCCTTCGAGAAATGAGTGGACGATTAGAAGAAATGCCAGGAGATGAAGGGTATCCTGCATACTTAAGTTCACGGTTGGCTGATGTTTACGAACGTGCGGGTATGGTCCAAACATTAAACAAACAACAAGGATCTGTGACAATGATTGGAGCTGTATCCCCGGCTGGCGGAGATTTGTCAGAACCGGTAACACAAGCTACACTTCGAATTGTTAAGGTATTCTGGGCCTTAGACGCATCACTCGCTCACATGCGTCACTTTCCCGCTATCGATTGGCTTGAAAGTTACTCGCTATACCAAAAACCTACAGAACGGTTTTTGAAACAAAATGTACATAAGCATTTTGTAAAAAATCGTCAAGAAGCCTTGTCGATTCTTAAGGATGAGCAACAACTGTTAGAAATTGTACAACTCGTAGGAAAAGATACGCTATCAGACCAAGACATCTTAAAATTGGAAATAGCACGCATGATACGCGAAGACTACTTACAACAAAATGCCTTCCAAGAAGAAGATACGTATACTTCCTATGAAAAGCAAGCCAATATGATGGTTGTCATTTTAGGATTCTATGCCCTTGCAAAAGAATATCTCATTCATGATCATATTCTAATTGGAGATATTACAAATATGGAGATACTCTACGATATTTCACGTATGAAATATCAACCAAGTGACAAAACACCAGAACTTTTAAAAATATTAGACGCAGCAGAAAAAGAATTTATGACATTAAAGGAAGGGGACAATCATGAAGGGTTATAAGAACATTAACGAAGTGGTTGGTCCGCTTCTCGTTGTTGAAAATGTTGAAAATGTGCAGTTTGATGAACATGTGGAAATCATCATCGATAAACACGACCGTCGAATTGGACGTGTTCTTGAAATAGAGGATGACAAAGCAATTATTCAGCTGTATGAATCAAGTATGGGAATTCGTCCAGACGAAACACGGGTTCACTTCCAAGGGAAACCAATGAGTCTGAAAGTATCGGAAACGATGTTAGGTCGCGTTTTTGATGGAAAAGGGGTGATTCGTGACAATGGACCACTGTTACTTGGTGATGCGGAGCGAGACGTAAATGGACGTGTCATGAATCCGTTACTTCGCGAATATCCCAACCAATTTCTTCAAACAGGTATTTCATCAATTGATGTGCTTAATACCCTGGTTGTTGGACAAAAATTGCCGATTTTTTCTGGATCAGGTTTGCCACACAACGAACTTGCAGCTCAAATCGTACGTCAAGCCCAAGTCTTAGATGACGATGTTGATTTTGCAGTTGTTTTCTGTGCGATGGGAATTTCCTTTGAAGAGTCACGTTTCTTTGAAGATGAATTCCAAAGAACTGGAGCAATTGATCGAACAGTTATGTTTGTGAACCTTGCGAATGATCCAGCAATAGAACGAATTCTTGCACCACGCATGGCGATTACCACAGCAGAGTATCTCGCATTTGAAAAAGATATGCATGTCGTTTTAGTCATGAGTGATATGAACTACTATGCAGAATCGTTACGCGAGATTTCAGCATCGCGACGTGAAATTCCAGGACGTCGAGGGTATCCAGGTTATATGTATACCGATCTTGCAACCCTCTATGAACGTGCAGGTAAACTAAAAAATAGAAATGGATCCATTACAATGATTCCAATCTTATCAATGCCTGAAGACGATAAGACGCATCCAATTCCCGATTTGACGGGATACATCACTGAAGGACAAATCATTATGTCTCGTGATTTAAATCAACAAGATATTACACCACCCGTTGATGTTTTACCGAGCTTGAGCCGTCTCAAAGATAAAGGAATTGGTACAGGTAAAACCCGTGAAGATCATGCTGATGTAATGAATCAACTCTTTGCTTCCTATGCACGTGGTAAGGAAACGGCAGAGTTGGCAGCAATTCTTGGAGAAGGGTCGCTCTCGAAAACTGACCGAAAATACCTAGAGTTTGCACGTCGTTTTGAGCGTGAGTTTATTGGTCAAGGATTTTATACAAATCGAAGCATAGAAGCGTCATTAGACCTGGGGTGGAATTTGCTTTCGATATTACCCAAAGTTGAGTTAAAACGTGTTCGTGATGTCTATCTTGATAAATACTATAAGAAAGTGGATTGATATGGCTCGTTTAAAAGTTAACCCAACACGGATGGAACTTAAAAATCTACAACGACGCTTGTTGATTGCAGAAAAAGGACACCGCTTATTGAAACAAAAGCAGGATGCCTTGATTCGTAATTTTATGGAGTATTATGAAGATGCATTAAATCTTCGCAAGCAAGTTGACTATGAATTTGATGTTCTGAATCAAGAATATAATTACGCATCATTAGAATTAAGTAATCAAACTTTGAATGCGATATTAAGAAACAATCAATCATCACCAAGTTTAAAAATGGAATTTCAATCCGTTATGGGCATTGATATTCCACATTATGAACTGATTCAAGGGGAAGCACCAGCCAAAACAACTTCGGTGCTTCTAACGAATTCCCATGTTAATACGATGCAGGAAGAGGGCGCTCAGAGTCTTCAACGAATCGTAGATCTGGCATCCCTTGAGAAAAAATGTTTCATGCTGTCGGAAGAGATTAAATTAACACGCCGTAGAGTTAATGCTCTCGAATATAAAACAATTCCAGATATCAAAGAAACAATTCGATACATTGAGTTGAAGATTGATGACCAAACACGAAGCCAACAAGCACGTGTGATGAAAGTCACAAATCGCTAAAAAGAATCAAGCGTCGCTTGATTCAAAGATAAATAAAAAAGGAGCCGAGGCTCCTTTTGTTGTATTCAGTTCTTATAAACCGCGTACGTTGTCAGCTTGTTTACCACGTTGACCTTCAACAATATCAAATGATACTGCTTGGCCTTCGTTTAATGTTTTGTAACCTTCTGAAACGATTGCAGAAAAATGTACGAATACTTCTTCGTTTGATCCGTCAACGATGATAAAGCCGAAGCCTTTTTCTGCGTTAAAGAATTTTACTTTTCCTGATTCCATAGAATAATACCTCCCTCTAAAATATGAAGCATGTAATAATAGCGTAAAGTATTATTGAATGTTTTGGTCATATTCTTTTTAAATATTATCACACTTTATCCCATGAGTAAAGATATGAATGCGGTTTCTTTTATAAAGTAAATAAGAATAAATGGTGGAGTTTGTTTAATTGGTCGCAATCGTACAGCATGAGATTGTTCGAACTTGCTTAAGACTAAACAAAAATGAACGGAAATGAACATTTGTAGCGATTACAAAATTATCCACAATTTATGATGTAGTGTGAAGTACTATTGGTTTAATACGATGATAAATCCCTCATCTTGTACATCTTCAACGAGGTCTTTCAAAGTGTCGCCGCTCTCGTCAACCAAATCAGAAATGATGAGTTGGCGTGCGTTTTGTTGGAAATCAATTCCGACAAAATAGAATTCTTGTTTTTTGTGTCCGTATCGGTCATAAGTAACCTGAAAAACTTTACCTACTTTATTGGCACTTTGACTTGCACCGATTTCTGTCATTGAAAAATCATTGATGTAACCATGTTGTTGTTTATATGTGTATCGATAATTTGCATAGTCATGTAGGTATGCATCAACTGTGTCAATAGTTAGGCTTGTTGCATCAGGTGATGCAGATGCGGTGGTGTCAGGTGTAGGGGTAATAGTGTTAGAATCACTTGGCTTACCGGAGTTTGTTTGCAGTGGTGTCTGAATGTGAGACTCTGTTACGTTGTGTTCTGGCAAAATTTTGAAAATGTAGATTCCCGACCCCATTATCACGATAATTAAAAGTAAAATGATCACGGATAAAAGTCCGATAACAATAGTATATTTTGATTTCATAATGTTCCCCTTTGTATTTGCGTATTATACATCATGGTGAAACATACATCGGAATAATGGCATGAATTACGTATCTTATGTCTTTAAAAAATGCATCTGATGCGTAAGTTATACCACTTAAAAACGTATGTTATACCACTCAAACAGATACCGTGTATTCATAAAAAAGACCTGTGATATATTTTTCTCATAAACCGAAAGGTTGAAGGAGAAAATGAAAATGAGTAAACTACTTAAATTGTTATGTATTTCCATTCTATCCACATTATTGATAATAGGAATAGCAATACCTGTGAGCGCGGATGAAGATATCATAAGAGCTGATGCCACAGTTGAGACTACAGAAATAGTCTTTATAACTCAAACGGAGATGGATCTAATAAATAT
Source organism: Erysipelothrix sp. HDW6B (assembly GCF_011301115.1). NCBI lineage: Bacteria > Bacillati > Bacillota > Erysipelotrichia > Erysipelotrichales > Erysipelotrichaceae > Erysipelothrix > Erysipelothrix sp. HDW6B. The sequence goes on from NZ_CP049860.1 coordinate 359,222, forward strand.
GGAGTTGTTTGGAACAGACTTCAAAAGAATAAAAAGAGACAGATATGACTATCCGAAAAGAACTACCATCAGTTATGGTAGTTACAACGGGTCATCGGTATATTCAATGGCTGCTGGAATGGCCGCTAGTCTTCTAACATTTGGTAATCCAATACCAGCACTATTAGGTTTTTCAGCTGCAGTATATCAAAGAGTTTCGTACGGGACTGATTTGTACTATACCATCACGAGAACTCAATCAAGAGTTGACGGCGTAACAAGATTAAAGGCTAAAATCGATGTCTATCGAAATGCTGATTATTCTGTTTGGGTTTATGGTACAACTCTTACACGTGAGTATACTATTAATGACTGATTTCAAAAATCTCACAGGATCCTCTTATGCAATTGTAATTGTAAATCTACTCTTCGGAATACTCTTTAAATACAAATCAATAGATGTAGATATTGCATCATTTATGATTATTTTTCTAATCTTATTAATAGACATAAGAGGTCAATCAAAAGAGAGGAAATCAAACAAAACATATCGAAAACTCATTCCTATAATTCTATTTTTACTGGTTGTTATATGGAAAAGTGTGTTTATTCCTTTCCCCTATGTATAAGAAATAGACGTTATACAATTATCTATGCCCTAAATCTATCGCCTAGTTTCTTATATTGATAATGTTTAGCTTCTGATTTTATACTGAGTTGTTTGCGACATTTATGAACGAGATTATCTGAAAAGTAAAAATCTAATTCATTATTTTTTCGAATTACTGAAGCAATATCATTAAAAAACTTCTGATTTAGCTAAAATCAGAAGTTGCTTTTCTTTGAATGGTGGCACCCCTATTAACATAATCGAACTTTGTGCCGATTGTGTAAAGGGTCTTGATTAGTTTCTGTTCAAATACGCTTAAGTAATTGAACTTTGCATTATAATTATGGCACTATTTCATAGCGATGACAAGCACCATTTGTAATAAAGTGGCTTGTCATCTGTTTAATAAAAGGAAAAAACAAAACTAATTCTTTCATTGCTCTCATCAACAATAATTAACAATTTGTCATTTTTATTAGGAACTAATGCTAAATATAAATTGTCCAAAGTATTTAAATACTCGATTATCTCAGTATTTTTAATTTTAAATATTTCTTCACTTATATCACTAGGAAAACTTAATATAGATTTTGGGTTAGTTATACTAATATCGCTGTCTTTTAAAAAATCAGTAACATACTCTTTATACTCTGGAGATAGTCTATAAACATAGCAGTCAACACCATCACCATGTATGCCTCGTTCTTTATCAGAATAGCTATATAATAACTCTGAAGTAGGCTTAAGTAAATTCCACTGATTAAATCGCATTGTTTCATTGCTTTGGTTACATGCAGAAAGTGATAAAAGTAAAAAAAATGCTGTAAGTTTTATAAATGATTTTTTCATATTAAATTATTTCTTATTTATATTGTTGAATTCTTACGTTGTATGGAACAATTGCTCCATAATATTGAGCATTATACATAGCTCGAACTGCCACCCCTGCTAATCCTCCATAATTATCCTCGTATGCAAAATCATAATAATCAGATATTACTAATAATTTATTTGATGCGGTGTACGTATAATTAAAACGATGGATTGCATAATACAAATCCATATTTGAGTTTGATCCTGTAAATGATGACGACCCACTGTGGTTTTTTGTAGAAACTAAATTATTAAAAAAATCTGAACTTCGTACTTTTGAACCATTCGTTGGATAGTAAGTATTATTTTTTGATTTATTGACAGTAGCATATGTTAATAATTCAGCTGACAAATTATACCCCTTGTTTTTAAAATAAGCAATTATTAAAGCGGCATTTGATTTTCCTGTAGCATATCCTTGCTGTTGTATTTCATCGTCATACTGCGAAGAACGTCGAAATCCACTTTCGATTGTTTTATCTTCTTCTGGAACTTCTACATAGTTTAATAATTCTGATAAAGATTCAATCATTTGCGTAAGTTGAATTTTCTTTTCAAAATCAGACGTTATCGACAATTCGTATTTTATTTCGGTGGTGTAATTTATTAATTCTTGAATAATTTCTTCATTTGATAACTCTTCTTTTATATCTGCTATTGTGACTTCATATAATCCTGGTTGTTCTTCAGCACTTACAGGAACTATCAAACACAATGCCATCATACAAGATAAAATTGATACACTAACTAATTTCAAAATCTTTTTCATTGGTTATACCTCCTTGATTTGAAAAAGAAATCCTTATTCAGTTTTTAAATATTTGTATTCCTTTCTATGGCTATATTACTGTCATTATATCAATTTCAAGAAAGAAGTAAACGCTTTCATTTTCCGATAAACTTGTTATCCAATAAAAAATATTCGTCGCTTGAACAATTCGAAGACATTATTACTTATATTCAGTATCTATAACATACTTTTTCTCATATTTACAGACACTTCGATTACGACTTTTTTGATGTGCTTCTTTTTTTGAACGATCGACAAATGAAACCAGTCTATAGGCAGATTTGATTTAGATGCTAACTCTTGGAGATACAGCCTACGAGATTGGCTAATGAACTTCTTTTCAATTCTATATGCATTCTTACTGATTTGTTCTTCTTCGTACAATTCTTGAACTATTTTTTCTTTTTGCTGAATTTTCTTAAATTCTTTTTTAGCTTCTTCCGAAAGAGTTTTGTTGGTTCTCACTAATATTTCTGTTGTAATCTCAAAGCCTAATTCATCATCAAGTTTTATTTCACTATATCTTTTTAAACACTTTGAGCATAGGTAGTAGCGACATCCTTTTGATGATTTATCGTTAATACAAATATTGTCACAATCAAAACATCGTACTTTTTGATAATAGAGGTGTTTAGTTGATTTCTTACTATTGCGTTTTCTTGTACCTAATAGCTTAATAGCTTTCTCTCTTAATTCTACACTAACCAAAGGTGGGGCTATTTTATAGAATGTTTTATCCAAGTCTTTTCTATAATCCATTCCTATGTACACTGTATTCTCTAGAATTCGACGAACACTATGTACATTCCAATTTAGTTTTCCATTCATATATCCATTAATTCTTAAGTACTCGACAACTTTTAGTATAGACATATCATCTTCTACATACAGATTATGGATTAGTTTAACAACCATTGATTCATCGTCATTAATGTATAACATATGGAAGGCTATTACAAACGCGTAAATGTAGATGTAGAGTTAATATATAATGCAAGCGGCAAAATACACTTGCTCGCTATGTACTGGGGTGATAAGCGCTTTGAGATAACTGAATTTGAATCTAGATCTTTCGTGAAGAGCCAAACTGGATACACATGCGAAATGTACCTCGCAACGATTGATGGCAAACAGAAGAAGATTTACTTCTCTGAGGGATTGTTCTTTGTAGAGATTGTAAGATAAAAGACATGTTAAATCATGTCTTTTATCTGTTGAAATAGATTTTCGGAGTGATGATGATTTTCTGATTATTTCCTTATCCGAGTTTTTCTTATTAATTTTTCTGGTTTAGTGATGTAGTGAAAATAGCATTTGTACGGTTTTAAATAAATGAAAACAATAAAAAACGCACTATACAGTGCGTATTATTTATATATGGCAGGGGTAGCACAACTCAAATGATCGGTGGGGGTCATTTGAAAAGAATCGTATCTCAGGGGGTGGGATACGATTTCTTTATGATATAATTTATGTGCAAGCATTTTTGTTCTTGTTTTTTTTGCGTTTTAGACATCAAATACAACATTTTAATCAAGTATACTATTTCACAAATAACACATATGTTACGTTTTTCCTATAAACCGAAAGGTAGAAGGAGAAAATGAAAATGAATAAATTATTTAAGATGTTTAGTGTTTCCGTTTTATCTCTTTTGATGTTTATGGTTGTAGTTGTGCCAGTTAATGCGGAAGGGTCGCGTAATATAACTGATGATGATATGGAGTTATTAGTAAATACAGTTTTTACTCCAAACAGTGAGCGATTGTATGAAGAACTTGATAGTGATGAAATAATAATGATTTTAGAACAGTACGTGATTTATAAAAAGAACATGAAATCAGATTATACGATAAACATAGCTTCATTAGACGAGTCAAATTTGATAACGAAACAGCGAAGTAAAAGAGCGATAACTGAAACATATGTTTCTCTTCCTTCAGGGAAGTATTCAGCAACGACATATTGGGAAGTCAAAACAAGGGGGTATGGTCAACAAGTTACAACTTTATACTTAACCGCATCACTGGCAAATAAATATGTTGCTCAAAACCAATCATCTGGATCAGAAACTGCCTTAAAATATTTATTTGACCTTGCGTTTTCTGCAATCCCCAAATATGGACCAGTTATCTCAGTTGCGCTGGCGGTGGTAGATGTCTTAGATGCACACTTTTATAGTCAAATTGCCAATTTATCCACTAATGGAAATCCTGTTGAAATTCGTCTAAGTAGAAGTAGTCAAGGTTCAAGTCGAACGGTATTAGGTTGGAATGGTCGTACTGTTCGTTCAAGAAATGGGTCAAGTGGGAATGCACATGTCACAACAACAGAATCAACAACTATTCATTGGAGTAGTTCGAAGTAATGAAAAGTAAATTGATTGTGCTTGAAATACTCATACTAGTAGGGAATTCATCAATAATTTGGCTACTATTTTTAGCCAACTTAAAAGGGATGATTCCTCATTATATAGCAATTGCTGTTATTTGTATCACCGGCATCGAATATAAACTACTAAATGACATAGTTCGAAAATAAATCTTTTAGTTAATTTGCGAAGCTAACTTGATGAGCACCAAGGTTCAATATACTAAAGACACGAGAAATCGTGTCTTTAGTATATTGAACCATTGAAGTTGAAAAAATGCAGAATAGTAAAAGATGTATACCCACTGTATCCCCAAGTCAATAAAATCATTAAAAAACCCACTAAATAGTGGGTTAATTTCTATATGGTGCCGCCACCGAGAATCGAACTCGGAACTGAGCATTACCATTGCTCTATTTTACCATTGAACTATGGCGGCATGTGCATTTCAATGATACTCAAATTAACAATAAAAAGCAAGATGAGAATTAAACAAAAAAATGAAGTTTCGTGATTGACCGAAAAGACAATGATTCATGAGTCAAAAACAAAATACTATAAGAATCAAAAGTTGAACTATGATACAATGAACAAGACAATAGGAGGATACTATGAAAGATCTAACTTTAGTAATTCTAGCAGCCGGAATGGGAAGCCGTTACGGTGGGTTAAAGCAAATTGATAAATTTGGTGCAAGTGGTGAAGCTATCATTGATTTCTCAATCTACGATGCAATCCAAGCAGGATTCAAAAAATTAGTACTAATCATTCGAGAAGAACACAAAGATATTTTTGAAGAAGTTCTCGTATCGAAAGTACGCCCACATATCGAAGTTGAATATGCATTCCAAAACATTACGGATGTTCCAGAATGGTTTGGAGGTGTTGAAGGCCGTGAAAAACCATGGGGAACAACACATGCGCTCCTTGCAGCACGTAATACCGTGAATACACCGTTTGTCATTATCAATGCTGATGACTACTATGGTAAACACGCATTTGTTGAAATGGCGCGTTTCCTCAACGAAGAAGTTACAGATACAAACGCATCCATGATGGGTTACATCGTGGACAATACAATTACCGATAATGGAACAGTAACACGTGGTGTATGCCAAAACGAAGGTGGATACCTAACAGATATCGTCGAAGTTGATGGAATTCGTCGTACTGAAGCGGGAGTTGTTGGTGGTGACGATCAACATCTTATTGCAGATGGAACACAAGTATCTATGAACTTCTGGGGCTTTACACCAGCTATCTTTGAAATGATGGAAGGCAAATTCGAAGCATTCCTCAAAGATGAAGTGGCTGCAAATCCAATGAAATCAGAAGCGCTACTTCCAAATGACGTTGGAGCATTAATTAAAGAAGGCAAACTCAAAGTTCGTATTCTTGACACCCCAGATCGTTGGTTTGGTGTTACTTACCAAGATGACAAGCCAATGGTACTAAAACAATTTGAAACATTCCAATCAGATGGAACATACCCATCCGACTTATGGAAATAGACAAAACACATAAAAACATCTAAACTAAAGTAGGCAATTGCCTACTTTTAATTATGGAGGGCTTATGCGCGGATTTATTGAAAAACATAAAATGACAATATTTATTGTCTTAAACTTAATACTAACGGTGGGAATGAACTTAGCACACCCCGTCACACCATCCTTGCTAAAAGATTTAAACCTACCCCCACATGTATTTGGTGTTTCGTTTGCAGCGATGTGTACGACCAACTTTATTTTTGCGCTGATATGGTCGAATATGGCTCATAGTATGAAAAAGTCTAAAATACTGGCGATTTCATCAATTGGTTACGCGTTAGCGCAAATCCTCTTTGGTATTGCGCATACCGAAGTTGAAATTTATATTGCGCGGTTGATTAGTGGTGTCTTTGCTGGAGGGTTCCAAGTCGGGTTTATGAGCTATATTGTCAACAATGCAAAGGTTGAGGAACAGGCTCACTATATAACGATATCATCCGTTATTGTAAGTGTTGGTGCAGCACTTGGATTCTTTATCGGTGGATTCTTGGGAGATGTTGACGTTCGAATGACATTTATGATTCAAGCAGCTATGCATATAATTTTGGGGATTCTTGTTTACATTATTCTTGTGCCGACAGAAGTGTTTGAGGAACGTAAAATTGATACCCGTAATGTCCTCAAAGAATCGAATCCAATCAAGATTGTCAATAACTCCAAACACTTAATGATTGGTTTTATGATTCCACTATTGGTCACGGTTTTTATTACATCGATTGGATCAACATTGTTTGATCAAAGTTTTAATTATTATATAAAAGATATTTTTAATTTTGCACCAAGTCAAAACGGGATTATCAAATTTATTACGGGATTGTTTGCGGTGGTCCTTAATATTATTTTAATCCGACGGAAACAAGTTTTTGGTCGCGTGTTCTTACGCAATCTCTTCATTGGGATGGCGACGCTAGCTGCGATTGTAGCGTGGTTACCAACAGAATCAGGATTTGTTGGTGTTTCATTACTATGGTTCGGGTCCTATACAGTCATGATTCCAGCACTGCAGAATGCAGTTTTATCGAAGAAACAAAATGCAACCGAAGGAAATCAATTAGCAGGCTTGTATAATGCTTTGATGATGTTTGGGAAAATCTTTGGGGCACTTGTAACGAGTGTTGTCTATACGATTAATCCAATTTTAAGTTTTGTAGTTTCGGGTCTATTATTCTTGATCGCCTTTGTGATTATTGCAATGGCTAAAGAAACGCCCACAATACAACACTAAAAAAGTAAGTGTCTTCTGACACTTACTTTTTTTGTTAATCATGGAAACGAATAATTGTAGCTGTGAGTGGATCAAGAATAAGGGTTTGGCCTTTAATCATGACCCCATCAAAAAAGTTCAAGCCATTAAGATTAACGTTCGATCGATCAGCAATGATGACGCCTTCGGAAAGATTTCGCGCATAACCTGATAAATCTATATATCGCTCGAGATTATCGGCATTCACAACGACAAGATATTCGCATTGACATCTTGGGTCATACGAAGCGTATGCAATTGTGAGGTCGTTTGGACCAATACAACAGGAATTAATCAGTCGTACATTATCGTGAATCGCTTGACGTGTTGGATGTGTAAATGCGTGTGTGCTACGACGTAAGGCAATTAGCCCTGCAGTATAGTTCATCGTTTTTACGTGTTCGGGATAATTCACAAAGTCTGTTACCTTGCGCCACTCAAAGCGGTTTATTAAGTCACTAGCCTGATAGGAGTCGTGGACAAAATATGGATTTGTGAAGGGTGTTCCATCCTCATTACGCATCATTGTTGATTTGTAAGGAAGTGCGTTAATGTCATCCAGAATTTGTTTGGTACGTCCGTATTCTTGCCCGCCATGCAGGAAAGCAGTACCTTGCGATGTGAGGATGATCAAGTTACCAAGCCGTTGGCGTTGTAAAATCTCCGTCTCGAAAAATTTAGGATCCTTACGAATGGATTGTGCGAGAACATCGTGTAGCGTGAGATTATCATGTGCTGCAATATAATTAACAACATCCCCGGGATCATCAGCGTAAAAGTTACTTGGGTTTGCGATGATATTATCATAAATAGTATGAATGCTTCGCGCTCCGCCTGTGAGGAAACGTGGTTGCCCTTCGCTCCCATAACCTGACTTTAATTCATTGCGCATTTCATCGGAAAATGAACCGACGGCTTGAGTATATTGCATCCACTGCTGATCAGCGGCGTGATCAATTCGAATGCCTTCATCACCTGCGTAGGAAAGCCAACCTTCACCAATCATTAAAATATTGGGATTGATGGCTTTTGCTGCGTCAAAGGCGTTTTGGATTGTGGTGGCATCATGGTCACCCATCATATCGAATCGGAACCCATCAATTTTAAATACTTCTGTAAAATAACAAATTGAATCGATTAAGAGGCGTCGGCTCATTGCGTGAGTCGTTCCAAGACGGCCACCACCAAAACTCTCACGAGGTGATGCATCAAGATTCATAAAATGATAGTAATTGGGTTCAATGTCTTCGAGGATGTGTATTTGTGCCGTATGGTTGTAGACAACATCCATGGTAACACCCATGCCACGATTGTGAATTTCTTGAATAAGATTCTTGAATTCGATGATGCGCAGCTCGGGGTTGCGTGGGTCTTGAGAGTACATTCCGGTTAGTGAGAAATAACTATGTGGATCATACCCCCAATTATAGTTGTTGTTTGCGGACGTATAGTTAAGAATACGATCACGGTTGAGTTCATCAATGAAGTAGTAACTCATGACAGGCAGAAGTTGGATGTGGGTTACCCCTAAATTTTTAATATAATCAAGTTTTTCAATAAAAGCTGCGAAAGTTCCAAACTCAGCTTGAAGCGTTTCCGAAATATCGGGGTCTGAAGTAAAGTCACGAACATGGATCTCATAAATGATGGCATCCTCTCGTGTTTCATACCCTTGAATGGATGCAAAATCAAGCTCTGGACCTAGCTGTTGCGCATTTACAATAGCAGCTTTACCAATTGTAGAACCGGTATCGCTTGTCCATGCCGACATGGACTGAGCATAAGGATCTAGAGTGAGATAAGTTTGACCATCACGAAGGATTTCAAACTGATAAAAGAACCCGCGAACTGAGGTGAGTGATGTATTTTCCCTATTAAGAAGACCATGCCATACCCCATGTGTTCTTCTATCCATCGCAAAACGTCCAAAGACAAGCTCAGGATTATCTTTATCATAAAGAACAAGGGTTACCATTTCTGCGCTTGGTGCCCACAAATAAAAATCTGCGGTTCCGTCAGGATACAACAAAGCCCCCAAAGGTCCATCATATTGATAAAGTTCATCTTTGAGCTGCCATGCCATGATAACGGGATATGTCGCGCCACCAAGGGAAACATGTGTTGGATAATTAACATCATAATCGCCGATCAAATACACAGTATGTTGATCATATTCGATTTGAACATCGACAGGTTTGAATTGCATGGATTTGTTTGTAAGCATAAGCTTCTCTAAAATATTGTCAGTGGTAAAACCTGCGGTCGTTGTGAACTGGAGAATAACAACACTGTCATTAACCAGTAGTGCACTTTTTATTATTGAATCAGAGTTGTGATCGGGTTCGGGATACATCATAAAATCACCCTTTCTAGTTTATTCAACTTGAAAAGTGTAGTGGTTGAATAAAATTAAGCCATTAAAGTATAAGGCAAGACTTGCAATTCTTGCAAGTTATGACATAAAAAGCGAATCCAAAGTTATCAACAAGCCTATTTGGCTAAGTGTTGATTTTTTTGAATTCGCAACGAAATTAGTAATTTTTAGTATCGGGGTTGGGTGCAGTTCCTGCAACGCCATGTAACGCATCGATGCGTGCCATATCTTCGTCAGAAAGTTCAAAATCATGGATCTGGAAGTTTTCTTCAATTCGTGATGGTGTTACCGATTTCGGTAATGGCAAGAAACCATGCTGTAAAGACCAACGGAGTGTAATCTGTGCAACAGTACGGTTATACTGTGCAGCGATCGCAATGAGCTCCGGAACTTCGAAAAGATTACCGGTTCCCAAAGGACTGTACGCTTCCGTAAGCATGCCATGATCTGTATTATACGCTACCAAATCTGCTTGCATGTCACTTGGATTTAAGTAAATTTGATTAACCATGGGTTTGATGCGTGCAATTTCGTACAATGCTTCAAGATGATGTTGGTGGAAATTTGAAACGCCAATCGCACGAAGTTTGCCTTGCTCATAAGCATCTTCAATCGCACGCCATGTTTCGCTATTGATACCCTTCCAGTCATCGCGATACGCAACAGGATTTGGCCAGTGGACCAAATACAAATCAATGACATCGATTTGTAATTTCTCTAAAGATGCGTCAATTGCTCTCATTACTTCATCATAATGACGCATATCATTCCACAATTTTGTAGTAATAAAGAGGTCCTTGCGATCAATGCCACTTTCTACAAGTGCATCACCAACACTTTGTTCATTACCATATATTGTTGCGGTATCGATGTGACGATATCCGACATCCAGTGCTTTGAGAACGGACGCTTTAGCAACGTCACCATCGGGGGTTTGCCAGGTTCCAAAACCAATTGCAGGTATTTCAACGCCATTTGTTAATGTATAGTTTTTCATGTGTAATCCTCCTACATGTAATTATACGTTATATTCAAACAGAGATAAATTAAAAGCCTCTTTGAAGAGGCTAAAAGTTGAAGAGGGTTTTAATGATATTCCCACCAGCAATAAACGTTCCGATTGAACTGAGCAAGTTGGTGAGTAACAGTACAAGTAAAATACGTAAGACCTTATTTTGAAACCAACGTTTTGGCTTTGTGATGTCATCTGACAATGCGTCAAAATCTTTGGTGGTCGGTGGGCGTTGATAGGCCTCCATGAGACCTGCAAAAATCCCGACTGCAAGAAATGGGCTTAATGTTCCGATTGGTGCAGTAACTAGCGTTGTAAGGATGGTGAGTGGGTGCGCACCAGCAATGATAGCCCCCAGTGTTGCAAGTCCAGCACTAAGACCCATCCAAACAAGAAATTGCTGTAGCCCTACTTGAGGGTTTCTAAAAGTAAGCAGTGTTACAAGTAGAATCAAGATTCCAGGAACAAGCCATTGAACCCAAGAATTCTTTTTCTTAGGAGGAACAACATTGAGTTCGCTTAGCGAATGAGTTTCATATAAAGCTTCGATAATGCCCTCGGTATGTGCAGCGCCAATAACAACAACTATTGTATCACCATAAACGGCTTTAATTTTCTCAGCCATGTAGTAATTACGTTCGTGCAAAAGGCGTAATGAGACATCCGGCAAATGTTCATCCATTTCTCGCACTGCTTCAAAAAGTAAGTCACTTTGCTTTAATGCTTCAATATCCGCACCATCCACAGTATCATCTGTGAAGAAACTGGTGATTAACGTGGCAATCAAGTTTAGCTTTTTCCAAAATGTCAGATTACGCCAGATGCGTTGAAAAGTTATTTGGACATCACGGTCGATCATGTGTGTTCGAGCACCAATCGCTTGAGCACTTTCAATCGCCTGAAGCATTTCTTGGCCAACTTGAGTGTCAAGGTCATCGGCCATTCGCTTCTGATAGGACGATAGAATCAAGTTGGTTACAAACGACCCGACTTTTTTATTTTTAATGACTTGTTTAATGTCAATATCTTTTTGTTCGTCACGATGTTGTAGGCTGTGTGCACGTTGGGCATCGAGCTCAATACAAACGGCATCGGGTTGCGTAGTTTCAATTACCATTTTTACTTCTTCAACGGATTCTTTCGATACGTGGGCAGTAGAAACAAAATGGATCACTTTATTTTCAAAATTTATCGTTTTCATGCAATTACCTCTAGCCATATGATACCAAAAAATACTTCAAAATTGGAATTTTTAAATAAATTGCGAAAAGTATGAATAAACTTGTGAAAAACCATATTAAAATGCGTAAAATCATGTATAATGAAACGCGGTGATGGAAAGATGTTACATTTTAATTTAAGAAAAATTAGAAAAGAACTCCGTCTAACACAGAATAAATTAGCTTCACGTATAAACTATTCGCAGCAAGCTGTTGCGAAATGGGAAAGTGGGAACTCGAATCCTGATATGAGGAACCTCATTCGTCTTTCAAATGAATTGAAAGTAACGATTGATACCCTGGTTCGAGAGGTACCCGACGCAATCGATCAAAAGCATTGTGCAGTGAGTATTAAGAGAAATTTATTCCACGTTGTTAACAACGTGAGTTCACACGAAGAACTAGGTGTTGATTTATATAGCCTGGATGAAGCTGACAAGCTTTTACTTGTCGATGAATTGTTCGATTGTCTCGTCAATAGTTCGGTAATCGCAAGAAACACAGCAGAATAACAACATAAGTGTTTGATGGAAGGAGCGAAAGCTCCTTTGTTTGTGTTAAAATCGAGATAGTAGAAACGAGGCTTTATTTATGAGGGTTGCAGTAATTAGTGATATTCATTCGAATTTGCACGGATTGAAGTGGGCGCTACGTGATGCAGAAAATCGCAATGTTGATCGCTACATATTTCTTGGAGATTATATCACTGACGGCTATCAAGATAATGAGGTACTGGATTTGGTGAGAGAATATGGAGATATCCTCATCTCTGGGAATCGTGAGCGAATTTTTGAAACATTTGATTTTGACTGTGTTCCAATTAATATGAAACCGATTGCCTGGACATATGCGAACTTAACTCAAGCCAATCGAAAGTACATTAAAACGCTCGCGCGAATAAAAGAAATAGAATTGGGAGGCTATCGTGTTCTTGTAATCCATGGGGATGGCTTTGAACACTATGCATCGATTGAGAAGGCATTTGATGCCCTTATCGAATCCTATACCTTTGATATCTGTCTATTTGGACACTCACATGATGCGCAGAACTATCATTATCGTGGAAAATACTTTATCAATCCAGGTTCGGTAGGTATACCAATCACGCAAGCCGGTTATCAATATAAAATCGTGTCTTTTACGCCCAAACTTTCGATAGCAACCTACAATAGACAAACGCACCATAATTTATCTGCGATTGCGGAAGACTATAAACAGTCTCAGTACTATCGCGATAATCCATTGTGGGCGTCACTCATTCTGCGCAATATAATTACAAGTGAAGATTTTGGTCCGAAGTTTTGGGGATGCTTTCATGAAATCACGACATCCTACACGCATCTAAATCTGGACGATCGATGGCAACTTACGTTCGCGCTCTATAATAAACGTCATTGTAAGTCAAAACACCGATGTGTCCCCAAAAAGCTTGATAAGAGTCTCTAAAAAACGGCACACCAACAAATATGTAATACTTTCCTAAAATAATTAGAAAAAATGTCACGATAAGATTGACATTCGCTCAAATGTTGGTAAAATACTAGTGTTATCAAAATATGCCAAAGACAGCAACGGCCTAGCGCTTAATCATGTTGCCGAGGTAAAAGTATAAAAAACTTTTAAACCTACGTCTTTGATGTGGGTTTATTTATTTGGTTATAATTTGATTTCCGCGAGATCGAATGGAGGTGAATCATTTGCGTAACGAAGTCTTAGAAAATAAGAAAGCAGTTGTAGCAGAGATTCAAGATAAGGTTAAAAATTCAGCATCATCAATTATTGTTGAGTATCACGGATTAGACGTTGTACAAATTACAACATTACGTCGCCAACTTCGTGAAGAAGGAATTGAGTTCAAAGTTTACAAGAACAAATTATTCCAACGAGCAGTTGAAGGTACAGAATTTGAAGGCTTGAAAGATGAATTAGTCGGTCCTAACGCTGTAGCGTTCGGTACTGATGCAGTAGCACCTAGCCGTGTACTTGCACAATTTGCTAAGAAAAACAAAAAATTAGTCCTCAAGGCTGGTGTAGTTGACGGAAACATCGTTAACGCTGAAGAAATTAAAGAACTTTCAGCATTACCAAACCACGATGGCATGATTTCAATGTTACTTGGTATGTTCCAATCACCAATCCGAAGCTTTGCATATGCTGTGTCACAAGTGGCAGAACAACGTGCAGAAGCTGAAGGAGTTGTTGTTGAAGAAACAGCTGCTGAAGCAGTAGCTGAAGAAGCTACAGAAGAAGTAGCAACAGAAGCAGTTGTTGAAGAAACAACTGAAGCTTAATTAGAAGGAGAAAATTTACAATGGCTAAATTAACATCAGAAGAATTAATCGCTTCCCTAAAGGAAATGACAATTCTTGAATTAAACGAATTAGTAAAAGCAATCGAAGAAGAGTTCGGAGTTAGCGCAGCAGCTCCAGTAGCAGTTGCAGCAGCAGGTGCTGAAGAAGAAGCAGAAGGACCAAGCGAAGTTTCAGTTTACATCAAAGAAATCAGCGGTTCAAAAGTTGGAGTCATCAAAGCACTTCGTGAAATCACAGGTCTTGGAATGATGGAAGCTAAAGCATTAGTCGATAGCGCACCAGCAGCAATCAAAGAAAACATCAAACCTGCAGAAGCTGAAGAGCTTAAAGCTAAGCTCATGGAAGCTGGCGCAGTTGTTGAAGTTAAATAATTCAAAACTGATTGAAGATAATCTGTGAGTCATTACTTTACAGACAATTCAGATCTAAAGCAAAACCGGAAAGAAGTTCCTTTCCGGTTTTTAGACATTGAATATGTCGTTCATTCAGATGATGGTGTGTTTTCTAAGAGTGGTCTTGATCGAGGAACCGAAGTTCTTCTAAAAGTCGTAACAAATCAAGAATTAACGGGAAATGTTGCGGATTTAGGAAGTGGCATTGGTGTGATTGGCGTTATCTTGTCATCGTACTTTGATATCAATATCACAGGGGTTGATGTTAACCCACGTGCAGTTGAACTCGCAAACTTAAATTTTAAACGACACGATGTAAAAGGAATTAACATCGTTCAAGATGGGTTGACGGGAGCGTTTGATGCAGTCATTAGTAATCCCCCAATTCGTGTTGGAAAAGAAAAATTATACGAATTATTCGATTCAGCGTACGAATCACTTACTCGCGGTGGGTCATTCATATTTGTAATGAGAAAATCTCATGGTGCTAAAAGTGCGCAGGCAAAATGTATCGAATTATTTGGTAATTGTGAACTATTAAAAAAGGACAAAGGTTTTTATGTCTATCAAGCCAAAAAAGATTGACTTATGGGTCACGAAGTGATAACATATAAAATTGCATAATAGTGGATTTATGCGCGTTTTTTTGGTTGTTGTAAAAGTACAGGAAAGGATGGCATAAATGGGAAAAAACCAAGTATATAGTGTAAAGAAATTTGGTAACAAAGCGACACGTCGTGACTACTCACAAGTTAGTGGAACTTTGGAATTGCCAAATTTAGTAGAAATTCAAACGGAAGCGTATGAATGGTTTAAAAATGAAGGTCTCGATGAGGTTTTCAATGAAATCTATCCTATTCAAAGTTATAACGAAAATGTAAAACTGAAATTTGTTGGTTACTCATTCGGAGAGCCGAAATATGATGTAGAAGAGAGTCGATCACGCGAGGCAAACTATGCCGCGCCTTTACGTGCTGTCATGCGTCTTGAAATAATTAACAAACAAACAGGTGAAGTTATCGAAAAAGAAGAAGAGGTCTTTTTAGGCGATCTTCCTTTAATGACAGATAACGGAACATTTATCATTAATGGTGCAGAGCGTGTTATCGTATCACAAATCGTTCGTTCACCAGGGGCTTACTTCAAGTCCGAAACAGATGATAAGACTGGACGTGAAACATTCATGTCAGAACTTATCCCAAGCCGTGGTACATGGTTAGAATTTATGAGTGACGATCGTAAGGCTGCTAACGGACGTGTTTTAAACATGAAAGTTGACCGTAAACGTACAATCGTTTCTACAATTCTATTTAAGGCATTTGGTCTAAGTTTAGACTTACAAGAAGGTGAAGATACATTTGATGTTTCATCATTCAAAACATTCTTACGAACATTGGACTTACCAGTTCATGATGAGTGGGAAGAGTTAGATAGTGAACGTCGTGAGTTCTTAACATTGTATGCACTTCTTTATACTGCATACTTTGGAAACTATCCTGAACTTGTAAATACATTAGCATTAGACAAAACCGTAACATTCGAGGATTCATTACGATCAATGTACGAAAACCAACGTGCAGATGAGATTCCAACAACGGATGGTGCGATTAACTTGATGAACGCGAAGTTTTTAGATCCACGTCGTTATGACCTTAACAAAGCGGGACGTTTCAAACTTCATAAAAAACTTGAAATCTTTAACCGTATTAAAGATACATATCTAACAGAAGATTTAGTAGATCTTCAAGGAAATGTAATTTTTGCAAAAGGAACACACATCACACACCGTGATGATGTCAATAAAGTTCGTGATGTATTACGCCATGGTGGATACATGAACGTGTTCCCACTTCGTAATATTTTCTCAGCTCCAGGTGTTGATACATTTGAAGTTACAGAAAATATCAACCTAGTCGGACGTATCCTTGCAAAAGATATCTACGAAGATAACTTTGAATTTGATCGTGGAACAGTTTTAACAGAGCAAGATATCGCAACTCTTAAAGGATTTGAAATTACAATCTATACAGGAATTGCAGCAAAACCTGTTCAAGTAACAGCAGATAACGTATGGTCAGTATTAAACTACGGACAACGTCTCTTCACATTTGGTCGTCTTCAAACGGCAACTGGTGAGACATTGATGTCAGCAAAAGGAACACCTGTTGTTGATCTATTCGTACCAAATGTTAACCACCCACGTTTAAATAAAACAAACGAAAAATTGGTCACAGAATCATTAAATGATGGCCCACTAACACTTTGGTTAGTTGGTGCAGCAATGCAAGAAATGTATGTTTCGACATCAGAAGATCTTCAAGACCAAGTTAAAATTGTCGGAATGGACCCATTGTTGGATAAAACAACAATCGTGGCGTCTGATGTTTACTCAACATTCTCATACTTCTTAAACTTCTTAGATGGTTTAGGAAACGAAGATGACATTGACCAATTAGGAAACCGTCGTATTCGTACCGTTGGAGAATTAATTCAAAATCAATTCCGCATCGGATTAAGCCGTATGGAACGTGTTGTTAAAGAACGTATGTCAATCTCATCAGATTCAGCGAACTTAACACCAAAAACACTCACAAACGTACGTCCATTGACTGCTATGGTAAAAGAGTTCTTCTCTTCATCCCAGTTGTCACAATTTATGGACCAATTAAACCCGTTAGCAGAACTTACCAACAAGCGTCGTATTTCAGCGTTAGGACCGGGTGGTCTTACACGTGATCGTGCCGGTTTCGAAGTTCGTGACGTTCATACATCACACTACGGCCGTATCTGTCCAATTGAAACACCTGAAGGACCAAACATTGGTTTGATCTCTAACTTAACATCATATGGTCGTCTAGACCGTTATGGATTCATCCAAACACCATACCGAATCGTTTCGGAAAATGGTGACGTCTCAGAAGATGTTGTTTACTTATCAGCTGATGATGAATTCGAATATGTTATTGCGCAAGCGAACGAAATCGTTGATGGCAAACTTGTAAATGATGAAGTTGTTGTTCGTTACCAAGGAGAAAACATTCTTGCACGTCGTGAGACTGTTGAATTGGTTGACGTTTCACCAAAACAAATTGTTTCGGTTGCGACTGCAGCGATTCCATTCCTCGAAAATGATGATGCGTCTCGTGCGCTCATGGGTGCCAACATGCAACGTCAAGCGGTGCCACTCTTAATCCCTAATTCACCTTATGTTGGAACAGGTATTGAGCATCGTATTGCGAAAGACTCTGGATCTGCTGTTATCTGTAAAACAGATGGTATGGTTTCATATGTTGACGCAAATAAAGTCATTGTTAATAGTGTAGAAGGAAAACCTCGCACCTATACAATGCAAAAATTCCGTCGTTCAAACCAAGGAACTGCAATTAACCAAAAACCACTCGTTAAGATTGGTGAAAAAGTATTTGCAGGAGATATTCTTGCTGATGGACCTTCAATGCAAAATGGAGAGTTGGCATTAGGACAAAACGTTACTGTTGCCTTCATGACATGGAATGGATATAACTACGAGGATGCGATCATCATGAGTGAGCGTCTTGTAAAAGAAGATGTTTATACATCAATCCACATTGAAGAATATACAATTGAAGTCCGTGAAACAAAACTCGGACCTGAAGAAATTACACGCGATATACCAAACGTAAGTGAAGTCGCAAGTCGTCATCTTGATGCACGTGGAATCGTAATGATTGGTGCTGAAGTAAAAGAAGGCGATATCTTGGTCGGTAAAGTAACACCAAAAGGCCAAAGCGAAATTTCACCTGAAGAAAAACTATTACTTGCTATCTTTGGTGAGAAATCACGTGAAGTTCGTGATAACTCATTAAAAGTTCCACATGGTGGATCAGGAATTGTTCAAGACATTCGTATCTTCCGTCGTGAAGATGGACATGATTTGCCACCTGGAGTGAGTGAAGCTGTTAAAGTATATATTGTACAAAAACGTAAAATCTCTGAAGGAGATAAGATGGCGGGTCGTCACGGTAATAAAGGGGTTATTTCTCGTATTTTACCTGAAGAAGATATGCCGTTCATGGAAGATGGAACGCCAGTTGACATCATGCTTAACCCATTAGGGGTTCCTAGCCGTATGAATATTGGTCAAATTCTTGAGTTACACTTAGGTATTGCAGCGAAGAACTTAGGCGTTAAATTTGCAACAAGTGTCTTCGATGGTATCGAAACAGATGAGCTCTTCCGTATTATGGAAGAAGGAAATGTCGCACCTGACGGTAAGATGGTACTTTATGATGGACGTTCTGGTGAACGTTATGATGAACGTATTTCAGTCGGTGTAATGTACATGTTGAAACTATCACACATGATCGATGACAAATTACATGCTCGTGCAACAGGTCCATACTCACTTGTTACACAACAACCACTTGGTGGTAAGGCACAAAATGGTGGACAAAGATTTGGAGAAATGGAAGTTTGGGCACTTTATGCTTATGGTGCAGCGAACACACTTCAAGAAATCCTTACAATCAAGTCTGATGACGTCAATGGACGTACGAAGACCTATGCCGCAATCCAAAATGGTGAAGATATTCCTGAACCAGGAATGCCAGAATCATTCCGAGTGCTTAAACATGAGCTCCAAGCATTGGCGCTTGATGTTAAATTCTTAGATGAGAATCAAGAAGAAATTATCGAAAGTGAAGAACGTATTGAGGATGGAAAAATTGCGCCACAATACGGCACTGCACCTGAAGAAGAACCTGTAGAAGATACAGCAGATGAAATTTCAGAATACGAAACAAATGCTGAAGATGAAAACTTTAGCATAGAAGCTTAAGGAGGCTGATGTTGATGAGTAGTAATAAAGAGTTTGCCTCAATCCAATTGGCCTTGGCTTCACCAGAACGCATCCTTGAATGGTCGCACGGTGAAGTTAAGAAACCTGAAACAATTAACTACCGTTCACAAAAACCAGAACGTGACGGTTTATTCTGCGAGCGCATTTTCGGTCCAACAAAGGACTGGGAATGCTACTGTGGAAAATATAAAAAAGTACGTTACCGCGGTGTAATTTGTGACCGCTGTGGTGTTGAAGTAACAAAATCAGCTGTACGTCGTGAACGTATGGGTCATATTACTTTAGCAGCTCCAGTTGCTCACATTTGGTACTTACGTGGAATTCCTTCACGTATGAGTTTATTATTAAACATCACACCAAAAGTATTGGAAGAAGTTGTTTACTTTGTAAAATGGGTTGTTACAGATCCAAAAAACTCAACACTTCAATACAAACAAATCATTGACGACCGCGAATATCGCGATTATGTTAATGAATTTGGACACAATGGTTTTGTCGCGCAGGCAGGTGCTGAAGCGGTAAAAACATTACTTGAAGAAATGGACTTAGAAGCAGAACGTAATGATGTTCTTGCGCAACTTGAATCAGCAAAAGGGGATAAACGTAAACGTTTAATTCGCCGTCTTGAAACAGTTGAGGCTTTTGTAAATTCAAACAATCAACCAGAATGGATGGTGCTCACTGAGCTTCCAGTCATTCCACCAGATTTACGACCAATGTTACAACTTGATGGTGGCCGTTTCGCAGCATCTGATGCTAACGACCTTTACCGTCGTGTAATTACACGTAACAACCGTCTAAAACGTCTCTTAGAAATGGGAACACCACAAGTTATCGTTCAAAACGAGAAACGTATGCTTCAAGAAGCTGTGGATGCACTTATTGATAACGGACGTCGTTCAAAACCTGTTACAGGTGCTGGTGGACGTGCATTAAAATCACTATCACACAGTCTTAAAGGGAAACAAGGACGTTTCCGTGCTAACTTGCTTGGAAAACGTGTTGACTTCTCAGGTCGTTCAGTTATTGCTGTTGGACCGGACTTAAAAATGTACGAATGTGGTATTCCAAAAGAGATGGCAATTACACTCTTTAAACCATTCGTCGTCAACGAAATGAAAGTTCGTGGAATCAGCAACAACGCGAAAGCAGCTGAAAAACTTATCGAGCGTCAAGACCCTCGTGTTTGGGATATTGTTGAAGAAGTTATCCAACATCACCCAGTTCTCTTGAACCGTGCCCCTACACTTCACCGTCTTGGTATTCAAGCCTTTAAACCAAAAATGATCGAAGGTCGTGCAATTCGTCTTCACCCTCTTGTAACACCTGCGTTTAACGCGGACTTTGATGGTGACCAAATGGCGGTCCACGTTCCGTTGTCAGAAATGGCACAAGCTGAGGCAGAATTACTCATGCTTGGATCACGCAATATTCTTGGACCAAAAGATGGAAAACCTATCGTTACACCATCACAAGATATGGTTCTTGGAAACTTCTACCTTAACATGGAACAATCGCCAGAAGAATTCTATGAAAAGGCAGACAAATTTGAAGCACGTGGCGACTTAACGGAAGCTGCGAAATGGCGTCGTTACGGTGATAACCAAGGGAAATCATTCCGTAATACTTCAGAAGCACACCTAGCATACGAAAACGAAGTAATTCACTTCCATACACGTATTAGTGTTCGTGCATCATCGTTATCGAAGAAAACATTTAGCGCAAAACAAAACGACTTGTACTTAGTGACAACACTTGGAAAACTGATCTTTAATGAAATGTTCCCAAGTGACTTCCCATACCTCAATGAAGTTACAGCAGATAACTTCAAGGCTACACCAGATAAATTCTTTGTGCAGCCAGGTCAAGATGTTCGTGAAGTCATTGCAGCAATGCCATTGAATAACGACTTCAAGAAAAAAGACTTAGAGAAAATCATCAAAGAAATCTTTGATCGTTACTCATTAACCAAAACATCCGAAATCCTCGATAACATCAAAGACCTCGGATTCAAATATTCAACAATTGCAGGTATTACAGTTTCACTTAGCGATATCAACGTTGCGCCTAATAAAGCAAAATACGTTGAAGAAGGTAAAGAGAAAGCTGCACGCCTTATGGTTCTTTACAAACGTGGACGTTTGACTGCCCAAGAATGGGAAGGAAAACTCATGTCATTGTGGGATGGAATCAAAAACCGTGTTGGTGCTGAGTTAATGGAAAACCTACCACGCCAAAACCCTATCAACATGATGGCGACATCAGGAGCTCGTGGTAACGTTTCTAACTTTACGCAGCTTGCTGGTATGCGTGGTCTGATGGGGAAACCAACACAATCTAAATCAAAAGCTGGTTATCAACCATCAATTATTGAGGTTCCAATTTATTCTTCATTCCGTGAGGGATTGAACGTTAGTGAATTCTTCGTTTCAACCCACGGTGTGCGTAAAGGTCTAACCGATACAGCGCTTAAAACTGCTGAATCAGGATACCTCACACGTCGTCTTGTCGATGTTGCTCAAGATGTTACCATCGTTGAGGAAGATTGCTACACAGATAACGGATATGTCGTTCAAGAAATTGTCGATCGTAAATCTAACTCAGTCGTTGAGTCATTACACGACCGTCTTGTAGGACGTTACATTAAAGAAACAATCGTTGATCCAATGACACGTGAAGTAATCATTGAAGAAGACGAATTTGTTGATGAATTAACTGCAAAACGCATCGTTAATGCTGGCGTTAAGCAAGTACGTATTCGTTCAGTCTTTACATGTGAATCTAAACATGGATCATGTGTAAAATGTTATGGACGTAATATGGCTACAGGTGAAGATGTTGAAGTTGGAGAAGCAATTGGTATCGTTGCGGCGCAATCAATTGGGGAACCAGGAACTCAACTTACAATGCGTACCTTCCATACCGGTGGGGTTGCCGTTGCAGGTGGAGAAGATATTACTCAAGGTCTTCCTCGTGTTGAAGAATTGTTCGAAGCACGTTCACCGAAGTTACCTGCAGTTATCTCAGAAATTCATGGAAACATTACAGATATTCATCCAGCCGAAGATGGATTGGGTTATGTCATTACTGTTACCAATGAAACTCGTACAGTAGAACACTTAACATTACCACACCAACCTGCTCGTTCATGGTTGAAAGTTGGTTCAGAAGTTGAAGCTGGAGATAAATTGACAGAAGGATCAGTTGATCCTAAGAAACTTATGGAATATGCTGGACGTCTCGCAGTTCAACAATACATCCTTAAAGAAGTTAAGAAAGTTTACCAAAGTGGTGGTATTGAAATCTCAGATAAACATATCGAGGTTATGATTAACCAAATGATGCGTAAAATCATCGTTATCGACGGACAAGACACAGGAATCTCTCCTGGTGTACAAATGCACGTTGAACGTATGCAAGATATCAATACAGAAATCCTCATGGAAGGTAAAAACCCAGCACGTTACCGCGCTGTCCTTCTCGGTATTTCAAAAGCCTCTGTTGAAACAGAAAGCTTCTTATCAGCTGCTTCATTCCAAGAAACTACAAAAGTTCTTACAGATGCAGCAATTAAATCGAAAATTGATCCGCTTATGGGTCTTAAAGAGAATGTTATCATCGGTAAGAAAATTCCGGCTGGTACTGGATCAGTTCTCTACCGTGAATCTACAGAGCGCGTCAAGGAATTGGCAGCACGCTTGAAAGAAGAACGTGAAGAACGAAATGCAGTTCAAGAAGAAGATTCAATGATGAGCGAATTTATTCGTTAACATAATACAAAAATAGACAACTTCGGTTGTCTTTTTTATATATTCAAGTAAATGCTCTGAATATTATGCTATCTTGCGATAAGTTATATGAAAATTGCGATTAGAACCTTGCAAAAGTGAAAGCGTTATCATATAATGTATGAGTAAACCGGTTTAGTGGACGCTAAGGAAGGGTTACAGGTAAAATATGAAAATCAAAAAATTAATGGCGATGTTTATCGCAATTCTTTTAGGTGTTACCATACTACAACCGATTCCTGTGAAAGCACAGGAACAATCTACTGGCGATTTAGATCAGATCGTAGAGAACTTTGAAATTTATCTCTTAGGAAATGCAACGATCAATAATGATCCAATGAGTAAAAATAAAATTAATGATATTATCAAAAAAGGGACTGCAAACCGTCCATCCTTTGATAAATCGCAGAATGCGGTTTATCCAGGTGTTGAATTAGATAATACTGGTGGGACTGAGCACGTTGTTGCGAAACTGTCAGCAAACTTAGAAACAACCTATAAGAACTTATATGCAGTTGCTTTAGCTTATGGTACAGAAGCTGAAGGAAATACACTCTATAAGAACCCCGAAGTCTATGCTGAATTGGTAGATACGTTGTCATGGATTCATGATAAATATTTAAAAGATACCGATAATGGATACTACGGAAACTGGTATAGTTGGGAAATCGGAATGCCGATGAACTTAACTAAAATTCTATTTATTCTTCGTGATGAAATTGCACCTGAATTTATCACCGATTCAATTACAATGATGGATGCGTATATCCGTGGCGATGAACAATTAGGTTCATCACTAATTGGTGATGTAAATCTCGATGCACGTCAACATACCGGAGCGAACCTTACAGATATTACATTTAACCGTATTATCCAAGGTGCAATTACTGGTGATGTAAAACGTGTAGATAAAGCCGTTAAAGATATGATGACGGTATTTAATACTATAGATCCCAATGATCTCCAACATGGCGTTACTGATGGTTTCTATGAAGATGGATCATTTATTCAACACTCAACCGTTGCCTATACAGGATCATATGGAAAAGTACTTCTCGGTCGTATTGCGCAATTAGTAACTGTCTTGAACAATACACAATGGCAAGATGATACACTCATGAATACTGTTGAAGAGTGGGTCTATCGTGGCTTTGGTCCTGTCATGTACGAAGGGTATATGATGGAAATTGTTAAAGGACGTGCAGTATCCCGAACAGGTACTGGTTATGCAGATGGTGCTGGTGTCGTTGAAGCGCTTGTTCAGCTCTCATTAGGCATGAATGATGCATCAAAATCTAAGATGCAAAGTTATGTTAAGTATTTAATTACAATTCCCGAATTTAAAGTAAATACAAATAGTTTCGTATCGGTAAGTAATATTTTTGCCTATGAACATATTAAGCAAGATGGTTCAATTATTGGTGTGAATCCTATCGATGCAAATTCTCACTTCGCTTTTAACTTGATGGATAAATCCGTTCATTTACGTGACGATTATGCATTCTCACTGGCACGCAGTTCAACACGTGTATCGAAATATGAATACATGTCTGGAGAAAACTTGCGTTCATGGTTCCAAGGAGATGGTGCTTACTATCTTTATCAAAGTGGTGTAGATCAAACCGATGTATATGGCATTGACTTCTTTGCAACCGTTGATCATTACAAACTTCCGGGAACCACAACCGTGAATGCAAAGCGTAAAACAATGCCTGAACTTTATGGCACTGATTTCTATCTCCATGAACCTGAATTTACATCAGGGTCTGTAACACAGAATAAGTATGTTTACTTCCCACTAGGAACCAATGAGTTTTCAGGAAGTGCAACTTTAGATAATCTTGCAGTTTCTGGAATGCAATTGGGTGATGAGGAATCGTACAAAGATCGTGATAGCTTACCTGCAGATTTTGTAACCTATAAAAATGCGGAAGCAAACAAATCATGGTTCATGTTTGATGATGAGATTGTTGTATTAGGATCAAACATTCATGATATCGAAGGTCGTGATATGAAAACTACAGTCGATAATAGAATGTATGATGTCACTGATACCTTACAGGTCGATTCCAATAAAGGGGTCCTATCAAATGGATCTCATGAAGGACTTGAGTGGATTAGTGTTGCATCGGATGATTCGAAACGTGATGTAACGTATAAATTCTATGATGATAATGCAGTATCTTTTGATGTTACAAACCGTACAGGGAAATACTCTGATGTTCGTAACAAAACAACAGGAACTGCTGATAAAGAAATAACAAAACAATATGCAACTGTGATGTACAACCATGATGGAAGTGAAACATCTTCATACGCATACAGCATTTTACCAAACGTTAATGCCGCAGCAATGCAAACTCGTACAAACAACGATGCGGTTCGCATTCTTGAAAATAGTGATAATGTTCATGCTGTAGCTCATGACGGACTTGGTGTAGAAGGATATGTATTCTTTGAAGCTGCAACGTCAAATGACGTTACTGCAAATAACAAACTCATTATGATGCGTAAAGGAAATACATATGGAATTCAAGATCCGACGCAGGCACAAGCAACCGTTTCCTTTACAGTAAACGGTCACTTCGATGTAGCGAGTGGTGATGCAACTGCAGTCATCAACGGTGATACAACAACAGTCACAGTGAATACACATAACAAAAACGGTGTGACTCAGACAATCAATTTAACTGAAGTAGAAGTTGTTCCAGAAACAGTGACTGAACTTGTAGATGCAGCAACTGGTGTTCGTATAAAATTCGCAACGCCTCAAGTTAAAGAAGGTCTAGAACTCATTGTCTCCAAAGAAGCAGGAACATATGAAGGGCTTAGTGATGTCACAACATATGCAATCTCACTCCAACGTGATGGTGTAGATGTTGTATTGAATGAAGCAGTCACTGTAGTATTGCCTACTGATAGCCAAGCAAAATCGTTAAGAGTATTGGGTGGTCAAGACTTTAAAGATGTCATTACTTTTGAAGTTAGTGAGCAAACAATTCAATTTACAGCTAATGAACTTGGAAACTTCCTTGTGGGAACAATAATAGATTCAATTGATCCCGTGGATCCAGTCGATCCTACGACTCCAGAAGGTCCAGAAACAGGTCCTAAGGAAGAAGGAAATCTTCCGGGAACTGGAGTTGGTAATAGTGGTTTAGTGATGATTGGTGCGGTTCTGGTGGTAACAGGAGCACTTGCAGTTATTCTAAATCGTAGAAAACAAATGAAACACTAATATAACGATAAAGAAACCTCCTATCATATCAGATAGGAGGTTTTATAATTGCAAAATACTTCTGATGAGAAACAAAAAAAAGAGAGCATTGCTCTCTTTTTATTATGATATTTTTTCAAGGAACGCGCCAACCTTTGTGAATTGCGTAAATTCAAAACGTGATGTCAGGAAGTCTACAAAGATTTGAGACAACTTCCCGGTGAATAAGAACCCAAGTACGGTTCCAATTCCGATTCCATCTAAATGTTTGATAAATAACAGTGTGACCACTAGGGAAATGGTCAAGGATACACCATCATAACGCATACGAACGAAGTGTACTGACTTCTTGGAGGCGTCAACAACTTCACGTACAAATAAATCAAAAGGTTGGATAGGAAGCTTGCAGAGTAGGAAGAATGCAGCTCCTATAGCGGTTCCTACAAGGCCCACTCCCAGGCATAATACGCGGAACGGAAGTGAAGTAGGGATGAGTGCAATTAATGGTGCTGTTAGATCAACAGAGTAACCAAATAGAATTGCAACAAAGAAGGAGAGAATATACCCAATCTTAAAACGTCGAGTAATCAGCATCATCACAAGCAGTGTGAGACTTTGAATGATAATCGTCCAAGTCCCAAGTGATGTAATTGGAAACGCAACGGATAAGACATAGGGTACGGAGGAAAGGGTGGAAATCCCAAATCCTCCGTGTACTAATAAGTTCAAGTTAATACTGTTGTAAACAATCGCAATTAAGAGTGCGAGTTCTCCACTAAATTTCTTTTTAGACATGAGCGCTTACGATTTTCATTAATCTAAAATTGATTTAAGGTAATCAGAGATTTCTTGATCTTGTGATGCTTCGAAGAAATATTCTTTAAATTCAGGGTAATTGATTGCTGATTTAAGGAAATCTTGATCGATTTCTTTAAGAATGGTAATTAAAGGACGGTGTGTAACAGCCTTAACGCCATCTAAAATCTTTTTGTTACGTTGTTCAGGAATAACACGGTCTTTTGGATATCCACCTCCAAAAGGCTCTGAGAATAATTTTTCGAATGTGTAGTTTAGGTTTACTTCACCACCCCATCCGAAACCTTGTGCGAATGGCATTGCAATACAGTTTCCATCGTTTACTTGACCAAAGAGGTATGCATCAAGTGGTGATGTTACATGACCACATAAGACATTTGGAAATGAGTTGGCTGCAAGCATTGCACCCTGACCAGTTCCACATCCCGTAACGACGAAATCAACAGCTTTTGTTGTAAGTAGGATTGATGCAAGAAGACCGTTTTGTACATAAGTGAGTTGGTGATCTTGTTCGTTTGAGTACATACCGTAGTTTACAACAGTATGTCCTTTTTTCTCTGCTTCTTGTTTGAGAGAAGTATAAATAATTTCATTTTTTGATGCTTGCGAATTTTCATTAATTAATGCGATTTTCATTGAATCCTCCTAGATATTTAAATGACGAATACTATTCGGGTTGTTTACCGATATACGCTAAGATACCACCATCAACGTATAATACGTGACCGTTAACAAAGTCTGAAGCATTGGATGCTAAGAATACTGCAGGTCCCATTAAGTCTTCAGGTGTTCCCCAACGTGCAGCTGGTGTTTTTGAAATAATGAAGCTGTTGAATGGATGTCCATCAACGCGTAATGGTGCAGTTTGTGGTGTTTCGATGTAACCAGGGCCAATTCCGTTACATTGGATATTGTGCTCGCCGTACTCTGAAGCAATGTTACGTGTTAACATTTTAAGACCACCTTTAGCAGCTGCATATGCAGATACTGTTTCACGGCCTAATTCACTCATCATTGAGCAAATGTTGATAATTTTACCTGCATTTTTTTCAATCATGCTTGGTAAGACTGCTTTAGCCATGATGAATGGACCTGTTAAGTCGATATCGATAACTTGACGCCAGTCTTGAACACTCATTTCTACCATTGGAATACGTTTGATGATTCCAGCGTTGTTTACAAGAATGTCGACAGAACCAACTTCTGCTTCAATTTGTTTGATCATTGCTTGAACTTGTTCTTCGTTCGTAACGTCGCAAACGTATCCGTGTGCTTTGATTCCGATTGCTTCGTATTCTGCAAGTCCTTTGTTTACTAAGTCTTGATTAATGTCATTAAAGACGATTGTTGCACCAGCTTCAGCAAATCCTGTAGCTAATGCTAAACCAATACCATATGAAGCACCTGTAACAAGTGCTACTTTTCCGTCTAAACGGAAGTTATCCATTTTAAATGTTGTCATAATAATTGTCCTGTCCTTTTTAGCGTTGTACGCGTCCTGATCCGTCACCTTGAACTAATGTCATGACTTCTTCAACGGTAACGCGGTTGAAGTCGCCTTCGATTGAATGTTTGAGGCAGCTTGCTGCTGTCGCAAAGTTAATGGCATCTTGGTTGTTCATTTCATGAGTTAGTGCATAAATAAGCCCAGCTCCAAAGCTATCGCCACCACCGACACGGTCGACAATATGCATATTGTAACGGGGTGTAAAATATGCCGTACCGTCTGCATAAAGCATGGTTGACCAAATGTTATCGTTGGCTGTAATTGATTCACGGAGTGTAATTGCAACTTTCTTGAAGTTAAAACGCTCTGTTAGTTGTTTTGCAACACTGATGTAGTTTTCGTGGTCAATTTCACCTTGATCAACGTTCGTTGCATCAGCATGAATGCCAAATACTTTCTCTGCGTCTTCTTCGTTAGCAATCAAGACATCAACATATTCCATAAGTGTTGACATCGTATCGTTTGCTTCTTGCTGTGTCCATAATTTTTTACGGTAGTTTAAGTCACAGCTAACGGTAATTCCTAAAGCTTTTGCTGCCTTAAGTGCTTCCAAAGTAATTGCTGCAACGTCAGGGTTTAAGGCTGGTGTGATCCCTGTAAAATGGAACCAATCATGGCCTTTTAGAATTTCTGGCCAGTTGAAATCTTCTGGTTGTGCTTCAGCGATTGCGGAATGGGCACGATCGTAGATAACTTGGCTTGGTCGTTGTGAAGCGCCTTTTTCAAGGTAGTAAATTCCGATACGATCACCACCACGAACAATGGATGTTGTATCCACGCCAAAGTAGCGTAGTGAATTAACAGCATTTTGTCCCATTGCATGTGCTGGAAGTTTTGTAACGAAGGAAGCATCCATCCCAAAGTTTGCTAGGGATACTGCAACGTTTGCTTCACCACCGCCATAAGTTGCTTCTAAGACATCCGCTTGTGAAAAGCGGTAATAGCCTTGTGGTGCTAAACGAAGCATAATCTCACCAAATGTAATTACTTTTTTCATAAATCCTCCTAAGCTTAAATTTCTGATTTTACAAGACGAATGTTGAAGCCGGCAATGTCACGGTTTAGTGCGACGCTTGTAATTGCTTGTGCTTTATTACGTGCGATTGTTGCTTCATTGGCATGGATGCCTTGTTTTGCAAGTTGGTAAAGGGCGCGTTCGGGATAACGTGTTTGAATCCCGAAGTATCCTAAGTTCTCGTTTGGTGTATGTAGAAATTCAAAACCTGCGTCAGATTTTGAACCAACTGCTGTCTCGTAAAATTTAAAATTAAAGAATGTTGCTAAATCTTGAGCAAGTTTTTGTGCTTGTTCTTTGGATTCGCTGTTGACGCCGATATGCATAAGTTTATACTCGAGCATAAATTTGATTGCTTCTTTGGAGAGGGCTTCAATTCCGTCCCAATCTCCTGCAGCAATTAAATCGTTCGGAAGCATAAAGCTACCGCCAATTGCAGCAACATTAGGGAGATCCAAATAGTTGTGCATATTCGATTTGTTGATGCCACCGGATGGCATAAATTTAATATGGCTGTAAGGCCCACTGAAATCTTTGAGTTTCTTGACACCGCCACTTGATTCGGCTGGGAAGAACTTAAGTGTTGTTAGACCAAATGCCATTGCAGCTTCAATTTCTGATGCTGTCTGTACTCCAGGAACAATGAGAATGTTGTGATCAACAGCCCATTTTACAACGTCAGGATTGAATCCTGGTGTCACAAGGAATTGTGCGCCAGCTTCAAGTGCCTGTTGTGCATAGTCAACGGAAGTGACAGTTCCTGCACCAATAATCATATCTGGGTAAGCGTTGCGAATTTCATGAATTGCTTGAACTGCAAATTCGCTGCGGAAGGTAATTTCCATGCAGTTGATGCCGCCTTCATTGAGGGCGTGTGCCATGGGTAGAATATCTTCCGTTTTTTGAATCTTAACAACCGGTACAATTCCAATATTTTGTATTGCGTTTAAAATATCATTCATAAGAAATCTCCTTAATAACTTTGTCCAGTGAAACTGTGTATTTAAGTACCAGTGAACCCATAATATCGCAGTAAACCGGTTTTGTCAACCGGTTTACTGAACCAAATTTTACCGATAATAATTTCGCCATTATATAAGGTTGATAATTTTCTATCTTGTGAAAAAATGGATTTTCATCACTTGTAAGCGTTTAACATTTTTTCGAAAATCTATTGACTTTCATTAATTTCAGGTCTAGTATGTGGGTGTCCAGTAAACCAGTTTATATGAATTTGGAGGAATTATGTTTAACACAGTAAAGTACGTAAATGTTGAGTCAATTTCAAGACGCGACGAATACCTAAATGCACCTAAATTGACAGAGGCAGAGCTGAAAAAAGCAATCGAAGATTCAATCGCTAAGATTGATAAAAACATTGCTTACTTCGATGGGAAGTTCCCATGGAGTGCTACAAAAGACCTCAAATATCCAATCATCGAAAACACTGATTGGACTGAAGGATTTTGGACCGGACAACTCTGGCTCGCTTATGAATATACTCAAGATGAGAAGTACAAAAATCTTGCGTTGGAGCATGTTGTGTCATTCAGACATCGTCTTGATAACAATATCGAACTTGAACATCATGATTTGGGTTTCTTATATTCGCTATCATGCGTTGCCGGCTATAAATTAACAGGCAATGAGCTTGCAAAAGAAACAGCGGTTCTTGCAGCAGAAAAATTGATTACACGTTGGCAAGAAAAGGGTGAATTCATCCAAGCTTGGGGTGAATATAACAATCCTGAACACTATCGTTTTATTATCGATTGCTTGCTAAACATTCCCTTGCTCTATTGGGCAACAGAAGTCACAAACGATCCAAAGTTTGCAGACATGGCTCAACGCCATTTCCAAACAAGTATCAAGTATGTTGTTCGCGATGATGCAAGTGCTTATCATACGTATTACATGGATCCAAAAACGGGTGCACCAGTACGCGGTGCGACACGTCAAGGATACAATGATGATTCGTCATGGGCACGTGGTCAAGCATGGGGTGTTTATGGAATTCCATTAAACATTCGATACACAAAAACAAATGATGTTACCGAACTGTATAAAGGTATGACCCACTACTTCCTCAATCGTTTACCGAAAGATAATGTTCCATTCTGGGACCTCATCTTTAATGACGGTGATGATCAATCCCGTGATTCCAGTGCTGCAGCAATTGCAATTTGCGGTATGGATGAAATGAATAAATACCTTCCAAACGATGCTGATAAAGCTGTTTATGAAGGTGCTATTCAAACGATGATGCGATCATTGATTGATAACTATACAGAGGAAACTCACGAACCGGGAAATCCAGTGCTCTACCATGGTGTTTATTCATGGCATAGCGGTAAAGGTGTTGATGAAGGAAATATCTGGGGAGATTATTTCTACCTTGAAGCCCTCATGCGCTTATACAAAGATTGGAACCCATATTGGTAGATAAGAGGAGAATATTATGACACAACCAAATATTGTAATGACACGTATTGATGAACGTCTTGTACACGGACAAGGTCAATTATGGATTAAAACGCTCGGTGTAAACACTGTTATCGTTGCAAACGATGAAGCAAGCAATGATCCGATGGCGCAAACACTGATGAAAGCTGTCATTCCAAGCGGAATTGCAATGCGTTTCTTTACTGTAGAAAAAACAATTGAAGTAATTCACAAAGCGGCTCCAGCACAAT
This sequence comes from Erysipelothrix sp. HDW6B, assembly GCF_011301115.1. Lineage (NCBI taxonomy): Bacteria > Bacillati > Bacillota > Erysipelotrichia > Erysipelotrichales > Erysipelotrichaceae > Erysipelothrix > Erysipelothrix sp. HDW6B. The sequence goes on from NZ_CP049860.1 coordinate 391,821, forward strand.
CAATCTTCATCATTATTAAAGATTGTAAAGATGCATTACGTCTTGTGGAAGGTGGCGTTCCCATCAAAACCATCAACATTGGTAACATCCACAACACTGAAGGAAAAGAAAAGATTACACGCTCAATTTTCTTAGGTGCTGACGATAAAGCGCATTTAAATAAACTCGTAAACGAATACAACATTGAATTTAATACTAAAACGACCCCTCGTGGAGACGATGGATCCGTTGAAGTAGACATTAGAAAACACATTTAAATAGGAGAAAGAAAATGGAAATAACATTTATTCAAGCCGTATTAATCGGTCTATGGACAGCAGCATGTTATGCAGGGATGCTCTGGGGTGTATATACAAACCGCGCAATTTTCCTCGCATTTGGTGTTGGTGTTATCTTAGGAGATATTCAAACAGCATTACAAGTTGGTGCTATTGCTGAATTAGCATTTATGGGATTCGGAGTTGGTGCTGGTGGTACAGTTCCACCTAACCCAATTGGTCCTGGTATTATCGGTACATTAATGGCAATAACAAACCCAGCAGTTACACCAGAAAGTGCATTAGCATTATCAATGCCATTTGCTGTTGCAATTCAGTTCTTACAAACAGCAATCTATACAGTTCGTGCGGGTGCTCCTGAAGGTGCTACACGTGCTTTAGACAAACAAGATTTCCGTGGCTTTAAATTACATGCAAATATGACAATTTGGTTGTTTGCATTAGTTGGTTTCCTTCTTGGATTCCTAGGTGCATATAGCATGGAAATGTTAACAACACTTGTTGGATACATCCCAGCATGGTTACTCACAGGATTAAACGTAGCCGGTGGAATGTTACCTGCAATTGGATTTGCAATGATCTTATCTGTCATGGTTAAGAAAGAATTAATACCATTTGTATTAATGGGTTATGTTCTTGCTGCTTACTTCAAATTACCAGTTATTGGTATCGCACTCTTTGCAACAATTTTCGCACTACAACAATACAACCAAGCATCAAACAAATCAGTTGCTGCAGCTAATACGGAGGTAGGAAACGATGACTGGATCTAATACACAACTAACAAAAAAAGATTATTTTAAAACAACATTGCGTTCATACTATCTACAAAATGGATTTAACTACAGTAACTATCAAGGGTTAGGTTATGCATTAGTGCTATACCCTGGATTACGTAAAATTCATAAAGATGATGCTGACTTTGCAGAAGCATTGAAAGCAAATACAGAGTTCTATAACACAAACCCACAATTACTACCATTTATTACTTCATTACACTTGGTAATGGCTGATGAAGGGCGTCCTGAATCAGAAATTCGTGGTATTAAAATGGCGCTTATGGGACCACTTGCAGGAATTGGTGACTCGTTATCACAATTTGCGATTGCACCGCTTTTCTCAACCATCTTTGCGTCACTCGCAATGGAAGGTGTTTCAATTGCTCCAGTATTGTTCTTAATTACAATTAATGCTGTCTTATTCTCAATTCGTTATTTCATGGGATACTACGGTCATAAAGTTGGTACTTCAATCATTGATAAACTCAGTGAAAAAATGGAAGTTATCTCAAATGCCGCAAACATTATCGGTGTTACTGTTATCGCAGGTCTTGCTGCTACATTCGTAAAAATGAACGTTAAAATTTCATTTGCAGCGGGAGAAGTTATTGAAGGTGGAAAACAATCAACGGTTAATATTCAAGCACTTTTAGATAAAGTTGCACCTGCTTTACTTCCAATGTTATACACAGGTTTAATGTACTACCTAATTAAGAAAAAAGGTTGGAACACATACAAACTTGTTATCTTAACAGTTGTCATCGGAGTTGTCTTGAGCTTCTTTGGTATTTTAGGATAATTATACAGAGGAACTACCACGGTAGTTCCTTTTATCACTGGAGGATTTATGGAAAAACTTACAGAAAAATTACTCATGCAATATCGTACGTTATTGATGCACCATCGTGAGTCAATTCTGACACAAGCTGAAGATATCTTAGACGATATTTATTATTTTGTGGGAACATGGGATATGGAACGTTGTGCGACGCCATATCAGTTAAAGGATATCGATTGGGATGCTACTCCTAACGGCGATGATGAGTGGACTTTTATGTTGAATCGCATGACATTCATGCCGACACTGATTAATGCAACAGTCTTAACAGACGATCGTCGTTTCATCGCCAAAGCATGGGACTTAATTCTTGATTGGATTGATGCGCATCCTCAAATTGATGAACGTCCAAGCACTCGTACGTTGGATACAGCGATGCGTCTTGTCCATTGGCATGATGCTCAGAAGTTCTTTGATTATTATGTCTTCATAGACCATAAAAAAACGATTGCATCCAGTGTATCAATGCAATTAGAGTCACTGCGGACGCGGTATATTCCCAAATATACACTCAGTAATTGGGGAAGCATCCAGACAGCCACAATCATCTATCTGTTAGGTCAAACAAACCACAAGAATGACTCACTATTCCAGTGGGCATTGTCTGAGCTTGAAACACAAGTAGCGATTCAAATTTATGAGGATGGATTGCATTGGGAACAATCGACAATGTATCATGTCGAAGTCATGATGTACCTAATGAAAGCATATAAAGGGCACCAAGAGCCATGGCTTTACGAAGGTATCGTTAAAATGGCCCATGCTTTACTCATGCAACGTACGCCTCAGAATAAGATGGAAATGTTTGGGGATAGTGACAACAGTTCACTGACAGAAATGTTTACGTATTGTGGATTGTTTTTGCATGATGGAACGTTCTTAAATTTTGGCAATATCGAGATCGAGACATATTCGTATTTCTATGAGTATTTGGAGTTGGACGGATTACAAACCCATCTCATTTATCCACAGTCAGTGAATTTTGATGGAATTGCGAGTGGTATGTTTACGACCCGATCTAATTGGGATGTTGATGCTAACTTTACAATGTTTACCAATGGTTCCCTTGGCAGCGCACATGGTCATGCCGATAACTTACATATCTCTACGGTATATAACGGCGATCCGGTACTTATTGATTCGGGCCGTTATACATATCGAGAAGACGATCCGCAACGTATCGAACTCAAAGCAATGGCAGCTCATAATAGCGTTATTCTTGATGATCAGGACGCATCGGTTCCAACAGGATCATGGACCTACCGTCAATTTGTGAATCCACATAAAACTTATGTGCGTCACGAAGACGCCGTTCATTATTATGAAAGCAGTTATGATGCGGATGGATACAGTCATACACGGAAGTTGCAAATTCATGACTCTGGAATTTGGCAAATCGTGGACGAAATACATGCTAAAGGAACTCACACTGCTACCATTCGTTGGCACCTTGACCCAACATGTACGTATCAGGATGGTATTATAACTACCAAGCAGCACCATACGATAGCGATTCAAAGTGACGTGCCACTCCAAGCCGAAAAAACTGAGATGTCGTATCACTACAATGAACTCACGACGCATGATGTGTTGAGAGGCAGTGTTACGTTTGAAAATCATTGTATTCTTACAACGTTCCTGTATCCAAGTGAAAAGACATTTGAAAAATCGGAAATCATTCAAGGCGCTGGAACAATTGCGGATGCCACCGTTATTTCAGCGTATCAGATTGGTGATTTGACGTTTGTGATGGGTCATCAAGAGATTATTAAGGGTAATAAAATACTTTATAGTGCGGGAAGACCATTCCACGCAAAAGCGATAGTATTCACACCAGATAAATACTATCGAATGAAAACATAGGTGGGGATATGAAATCAAATGTACGACTAACCATTAATGATATTGCGAAATTGGCCAATACTTCCAAAACGACAGTATCATTCTATTTAAATAACAAAACAGAAAAGATGAGTGATGAAACACGAGAGCGTATTCGCAAGGTCATCGAAGAAACAAACTATACACCAAACCCTGTTGCTCGGTCATTGAACTCCAAGAGTACAAAGCTTATTGGCGTTTTGATTGGGGACATTACAAACGATTTTGCGAACAAGATTGTTAAAGGGATTGATGATGTTGTTCAACAACATCATTATCAAGTTCTCATTGGAAATACTAACTATAACCATGAAACAGAAGTTGACTATGTATCAAGGATGCTCGAAATGGGTGTTGATGGATTCATCGTTCAACCAACCGTGCTGTTTGGTGATTTAATTGAAAAAATCCATAAAAGTGGAAAATTTCTTGTGTTCATTGACTCTCAAGTTGAGACCTTAAATCTTAATGTTATCAAAGCCAACCATAAAGAAGCAGTCTACGACACAACCAAAATGCTTGCTACGATGGGGTACGAATCATTTGTTATGATAACTGCTAATCCGAAAATTCTAAGTACCCGGATTGAACGGGTAGAAGGGTTTACGGAGGCGGTTCAAGAGCTGAATGTCGATCATCAAATCCATATCATTGAAGAGGCCGAATATAACCAAGATAAGTTAGAAATGGTCATAAAAAAATCCGTAGATACACGTAAAAAGACCCTAATATTTGTTGCGAACTACTGGCTCCTTCCAGAAGTATTTTTAGTGGCGCGTGCCTTAGAATTACCACTTGCTCAAAATGTTGGATTAATCGGATTTGATAACACAGAATGGACAGAATATGCAACACCATCCATCACAACAATCGTGCAACCTGCCTATAAAGAAGGGCGTCGTGCTGCTGATTTGCTGATCGCATCAATTGAAAATAATACTCGGGGTCGAGAGCATACGACCCTACAATGTACCGTAAATTGGCAAGATTCTACAAAAATATGTGACTAAATGTACAAATATCGTGCATTAGAAGACATCAACTTGTTTCTCCCTTTTTGAAACATTATAATTAAGCTAACTTATGTTTTATGGGAGGTGCCTATTTATGGCTAAAAAGCCAAAAGTTACCATTAATGATATTGCACGCTTAGCACAAACATCTAAGACAACCGTCTCCTTTTACTTAAACGGCAAGTTTGACAAAATGAGTGCAGAAACAAAAGACCGTATTGCCACGGTTATCGAAGAACAACAATACCGACCAAGTGTCGCAGCGCGATCATTGAATGCTAAAAGTATGAAGCTCATTGGTGTTTTAATTGGAGATATCACCAATGATTTCGCAAACCAAATCGTCAAAGGAATTGACGAGATTGCGAAAACTCACAACTACCAACTTATTGTGGGTAATTCAAATTATACCTTTGAGAGTGAATCGGATTATATTGATCGGATGTTGTCGATGGGTGTTGACGGTTTTATTGTGCAACCAACCATCCAATTTAAAGCTTTGATTCCTAAAATTAGAGCTAATGGTAAATCGTTAGTATTTATCGATTCGCAAACAGATATGGAAAGCAATGCATGGGTTAAAACGAATAATTATGAGGCAGTGCTCGAAACAACATTTGAACTAGTGGACAAAGGTTACAATGATTTTATCCTTCTTACAGCTGATCCCAGCGTCCTCAGTACCAGAATGGAACGCAGTCGCGGTTTTACCGACGCGCTGACAATTCGAGAGCAACGCCACCGTACTCATATCGTCGATTACGATATGAGCGCTGAAGTCATTGAAACATCACTCAATGATATGATTGATCCCAATCGCAAAACATTAATTTTTGCAGCAAACTGTTGGTTGCTTGGAAATGTCTTCATGGCAGTGAAAGCACAAAGTGAAAAAATTCCAGAACAAATTGGATTGCTCGGATTTGATAATTTAGAGTGGACCAAATTTGCGTCGCCAACGGTCACAACCATCGTACAACCATCCTACGAGGAAGGAAAAGTTGCGGCATCAATTTTAATTGACAAAATTGAAGGCAAAAATGAAATGGTTCCGACCCAAATTCTCAAGTGTGATGTCAATTGGGAAGAATCAACCCAACTTAAATCATAATTTGTAACGAGATGCATCAATGCCATGATGGATCTCGTTTTTTTATGAAATGATATTTTGTGGATTTATGGTATTGCCTAAAATATCACATGATTGGTGGTATAATAATCCTACGGAGGTTCGTTTATGCAAGAAAATGTAAAATTCGCAATAGATGTCGTTTATGAGGCAGGTAAACGAATACGCCATATGATGCAAGAAGACATAAAAGTCGAAGAAAAAACGTCAAAGAGTGATCTTGTCACCAATGTGGATAAACAAACAGAAGCATTTATCGTTTCAAAGATTCAGGAGCGGTACGAAGGCCAAAACTTTTTAACAGAAGAATCAACAGTCGATATGCATGGCTCTGATCATTTGTGGATAATTGACCCAATCGATGGAACCACTAATTTTATTTATCAGAAACAGCATTTCTCAATCTCGGTCGCACATTACCATCAAGGGGCACCTATTTTTGGAATTGTTTACAATGTGATGGCAGATGAGATGTTTGTGGGTATATCGGGGGTTGGGTCGTTCTTGAATGGAGAGCGATTACCACAACTGAATCAAGACCAATTGCTTTCAGATTCTGTAATTTTCGGGGATGTATACCGTCCAGACTTCTTTAAATTAAGTCCAGCAGAATTAAAGAAAGAGTTCATTACACACCGTTTCTACGGTTCAGGTGCGATTGAAATTGCTGAAGTTGGCGCCGGTCGGGCCCAAGCTTATGTCTTTCCTAAAATTAAGACATGGGATATCGCCGCCGCATTGATAATTCTAAAAGAAGCTGGGGGAACCTGGTATTTCGGAGGTGAGATTGATCATCTGCCGATAGATAAAAATCCTAAAGTTATTATTGCTGCAAGCAATCAACATGTACGAGATAGATTGGTGAGTTTTTTATGATAGAAGTTCCAGAAACAAAATTAGAATTTACAAAAGAACTCGTTCGCGATACCGGACGTTTAATACAAAGTCTGATGTCTCAAAATTTGAACATTGATACAAAGCAGAATGCCCATGATTTTGTAACCAATGTAGATAAACAAGCAGAAGAGTTTATGGTTGCAGCAATTCAAGCGATGTATCCAGATCAAGGCTTTATTACAGAAGAAAAAATGATTGATAATGAAGTGAAACACGATATGTGGATTATCGATCCAATTGACGGAACCACAAACTTCATTTTCCAAAAACGAAATTTCGCAATTTCAGTAGGCTATTATGAGGATGGTCAACCACAATTTGGCATTGTCTATGATGTCGTGGGTGATGAGATGTATGTGGGCATCACAGGTGAAGGTGCATATCTCAATGAGCAACAGCTTGAGCCTTTGGATCCTAAGGTCGTCCTTAAAGACGCTATTGTGAATGCAGATAATCGAATGTTCAAAACTTTTAAAGTAGATTTGGATGAACACATTATGGTTCAACGTTATCTGGGTTCTGCAGCGCTTGAGATTATAGCAGTTGCTGCAGGGCGAACCAATTCTTATATGAGCCGTCGCTTAAAACCATGGGATATTGCCGCGGCTGTAATTATTCTTAAAGAAGTTGGTGGCACATGGTACTTTGGTGAACATCATGATGCAATTGCTTATGCCGATAAACATGAAGTATTCATGAGTGGAAGCAATGCAACAATTCTTGAATCACTCATTGCACTTCGCTAGGAGGTTAGTATATGTATTTAAAATTAGACAACACAGTAAGCCTATGGTATCAAGTTGACGCCGTTGCAAATGCAAAAGCAGTGGTTGTTATTAATCATGGGTTTGCGGAGCATACGGGCCGTTACGACTACGTAACGCACCGTCTTAACAATGCAGGGTATAGTGTTTACCGTTATGATCTTCGCGGTCATGGGCGTACTCTTGGACCTAAAGGAGATTTGGATTCATACCGAGATTTCATTAATGATGCAGATCGAATTGTTGGTATTGCACGTACAGAAAATCCTGACTTACCGATATTCATGCTTGGACATAGTATGGGTGGCTTAGTTACTGCAATGTACGGAATTACACATCCCGATACACTTCGAGGTCAAATTTTTTCCGGTCCTGCAGTGAATACGTTACCGAAAGCGGAGGGTATCAATAATTATATTCTTAAGATGGCAGGAACACTGTTCCCCAAACTTAAGATAGCAAATCCGGTCGAAGATGATGTTTGTTCAGTGCCAGAAGTTGTTGAAGCATATAAAAATGATCCGATGGTCTTGAAAAAAGCAACGACCCGTTTCTTGAAAGAATTCTTGATTGAAGCACCTAGCTTTGTTCGGATGAATATTCATACTTATTCGTATCCTATGTTTTTAGCACACGGTGAAGCGGATAAAATTGTTCCCGTTGCTGTTGGGGATTATTTATTCCAAAACATTGCGTCTGAGGATAAAACCCAAAAGATCTACCCGAACTTGTATCACGAAATTTTAAACGAAAATGAGAAAGATACCATCTTAGATGATATGATTCTATGGATGGATAAACATCTATAAGCAAAATATTGAAAAGGACCCACAAATCGTGGGTTCTTTTTTTGACAATGATTCGCAGGTGTATGCTATTAGCTGAGTCACATTGCTCATGACTTTGTTAGTCTATGAGATACAATGCGGACAGCAACGTCGATTTGAATAAAAAATCCCTCAGATGAATACACCTGAGGGATTGTCTATAACTTGTAATGCTTGCGCACAATATAGCGTGTAAGAAGCATGATAAGTGTAGGAATGTTTGCCATAAAAAAGGCAGAGAGTGCAAATGTGAGCACCACTTCAAGTGGGCCACCAAATGTAATGAAAATCATGAACACACTTACAATAATAGCAGAAATGAAAAACAATAATGGCAACATTAAACTGTACCGTCCATTGTCTTCCTTCGCTAACTTGGTTTGAAGAAATATTGCGGCACCCATAACGAGTACACTGAGAATTGGAATAAGCATCTTATGATTTTCTCACTTTCACGACGAGCATATGGATTCCCAAGAGAATTAATGAGGGAATATTTGTGATGAGGAATAGTTTGACCAAATCAAAATACTGGAAATTAGCCCGATCTGCAGTGGACATAGAAGGTAGTACAAGCGTTAAGACTAAGAGAATCCAAAACAAGCTCATCGACGTAATTATGCCAGGAAGAATATACCCCATCTTAGGATTTGTGCCTTTTGACAATAACACTTGGATCCAGATTAAGAACGCTACCGCACCTACGGGAATTAAAATATCTTTTACGATTGTAATCATAGACAGCTCCTAGTATTTCAACAATTTCTGTTTATTGAGAACTTCCAGGTTCTTCATACGATTGGGACCCTTAACATTCATGCGTGCAGTCATTTGGTTGGTAAAGGAATCAACCCGAGTATTGCTATTGCGTAAGTCATAGTATGTAGTTACTACAGCATCATAATCTTTCAATGCATCGTGGTAATTCTCGAATTTAGTATAGCTGTTTTCAAAGTGCATGAAGGATTCAGGGAGTTTTGGTTTAAGTTGTGGTTGTTGATCTGGTTCGCCAATCGCAATTCCTAAAAGGGGGAAAGTATACTCAGGAAGGTTCAACAAATCGATCATTGTTTGAGCATCGTTTTGGATACTTCCAAGGTAAACAGTACCCAAGTCGAGGCTCTCGGCAGCAGTTACAATGTTTTGTGCCATTAATCCACAATCCATCGCTGCTCCTAAGAACCGATCAGTACTACCTAAGACTTCTGTATCCGTATGTGCTTCTGTAGCAATTGCGTGGTTTCGATACATGTCTAAGACAACGATGAATAAGTGCGAAGCTTGCGCAACATACGGTTGTTTACAAACACGTGCAATCTCATCTTTTAGGTTCGCATCAGTCACACTAATCAATGTTGCTGATTGCGAGAAACTACTCGTCGCCGTGTGACGTGCAACCTCAACAAGCGTATCAATTATTTCATGGGAAATAGGAGTATCTTTGAATGCACGAATTGAGCGATGTGATAATTGTTTTTGGATAGTTGAATTCATAAGTTGAAGCCTCTTTTCTATAGGGATTATATCATAGATAAGAGCATAAGGTTTTTAATCAAAATTAAAAAGTCGTACAATATCACCGAGGTGAAAACTATGAAAATACAAGTATGGTCAGATTTCCGATGCCCATTTTGCTACATTGGGAAAAAACATTTAGAAGAAGCAATTCAAAAATCAGGTCGTGATGTCCAAATTGAAATGATGAGTTTCGAATTGGATCCAGACCACACGCCAAGTGCGCATGAATCAATGGCAGAACATTTAGCTCACAAATATGGTATTAGTGTCGCTGAAGCTGAAGAGAATAACGCACGTGTTGTCTCTATGGCAAAATCCGCCGGCTTAAACTATGATTTTGACCGGCTAATTGATGTGAATACATTTGTTGCTCACAAAGTATTCCAACTCGCAAAATTAAAAGGTGTTGGAAATGAGTTTGTGGAAGTTGCAATGTCAGGTCATTTCGAAAGTGGAAAAGATCTATCAGATCTTGAGACATTAATTGCGATGGGAGAGTCTGTTGGACTTGAACGCATTGCGATTGAAAACGCAGTAAATTCCGATGATTTCGCAATTTCTGTGCGCCAAGAAGAACAGTTTGCTCAAATGGTTGGAGCAAAAGGTGTTCCACATTTTGTGTTTGACAATAAAGTATCGTTATCAGGAGCTCAACCTGTCGATACATTTATGCAAGCAATGGACTATGTGGATAACTTAGAACCTACCGTTGAAGCAATGGATACATCCAATAATGATGATGTTTCATGCACTGATGGTTCTTGCACAATTTAAATGATAAAATGCATCACTTCGGTGGTGCTTTTTTTATGAAATCAATTTTTTACGGCAATTTCGTGGTAAAATTGTCATATTTGGAGGGTTTATGGATAAAAAAGATAAAATTAAATGGATAAGTGTTGTACTCCTCGCATTTGTCGCAATCGACTTATGGAATGGAAACACGTACCATTACACAAATGTTGCATCAATGCTCTATTTAGCATTTGTTATTTTGGTCATTTTAGGAATACTCTTTCTTGACCGACAAAATTATAAGAAGTTCACTACGTCTTTTAGTGTTATTGCAATTGGATTCGTTGTTGTCTTTATCATTGGAGGCTTGATGTCATCCAAAATATTTAATGCGAAGTCATATGCGAATGTTATTGGGCCGGTTAAACAAGTAGAATTTGCGGACTTATACAGCAGTGACCATCAAATCGAAATGTCATATGTTGATAAAGAGTCAGCGATTCTTGCAGCTGAAAAGAAAGTCGGTGAATTGTCGGATCTATCATCCCGATTTGAATTGGATGTAGCTGAGTTCTCTCAGATTAATTATCAAGGCGAAATGGTTCGAATAGCACCATTCCAGTATACTGATATCTTTAAAGAGTACTTAAATTTTGGTGCAGGTGTACCGTACTATGTTATTGTGAATACCGGTGAAGGCAATCTCAATGCTCAAGCTGAAATCGTAACGTTGGATGAGCCGATGAAGTATTACCCAGGAGCACCGCTTCAATATGACCTGCACCGTCATGTAGCGATGCGTCATAAGTTTAGCTACATTGATGACTGGTTCTTCGAAATTGATGATGCAGGACATCCATTTTGGGTGGTCCAAGGAATTACGAAACGAGTGGGTCTTTGGGGTGCCAAAGACATGAATAATTTAATTGTCGTGGATGCTGTTACTGGCGAAACCACAAACTATGGTCTCGATGAAATTCCCGAGTGGGTCGATTCGGTGTATCCAACGGATATGTTGATGGATCAAGCCAAGTCACACTACACACTTAAGGGCGGTTATTTCAATTCGATTTTCCAACAACAAGGGGTGATGGCTGTCGACAGCGATGAAGGTGCCTACAACTATGTTTCAATTGATGATGAAATTTATATTTTTGCAGGAATTCGTCCAATCAAACTGGATTCATCGTCTACAACTGGCTTGTTGTTCATGAATCGTCGAACCGGTGAAGCGATGGAATTGTCGCTTCCAGGTGTGTCATTAACCAGTGCTCAAGATACAGCTGTTGGATCAATTCAGGAAAAAGGATATGTTCCAACGACACCAACGCTTCAAAACGTCGGTGGATTCCCTACGTATGTCATGTCACTTAAAGATCAATCGGGTGTGGTTCGTGGGCTAGCCTATGTCAATTACCAAGATTATACCAAATCGGCTGTGGGTGATACGCCAGCACAAACGGAGAAGGTTTACCTAAGTGTCATGGGTTCACAAACAGGATTAGTGCCAAGTGATGTGGAAACAATCACGGGTACACTGACGGATGTTCGTCAAGTTATGATTGATGGTAATACACACTATTTATTTAAGGTTGAAGGAAAAGATACAATCTATCAAGCAAGTTTAATCCTTGATGATCGTCTTGCATTTATGAATGCTGGAACAACCATTACGTTCGAAGCAACTCAAACAAAAGTTACAAAAGTTATATCACTACAATAATTGCAAACAGTGTCCAATAAGGGCACTGTTTTTGGGTTTGCTAAGTTTACACAATCTTAATGCATGCTTGTTGGATTGCAAACATTATGTTGATAAACTGTAGACTATTGGAGGACTGTCTGTGAAATCGATGAGTTTGTTGTTTTTAAAATTGGGAATCGTGGCGTTTGGTGGACCCGCAGCACATACAGCCATGCTCGAAACAGAGGTTGTAGCAAAGCGGAATTGGCTCAGTGCCGACTCATTTCTTGAATTAATGTCGATTACGAATCTTATACCGGGGCCTAATTCAAGTGAGTTGGTGATGGCGATTGGTTATCGACGCTATGGCATGAAGGGACTCTTTGTAGCCGGTATATCATTTTTACTCCCTGCTATGATGATGGTTATTGCAATAACGGTGTCACTATCATGGTTTGATTTTAATTTACTGACCAATATTGGTGTAGCCCTCACGCCTGTAATTGCGATTATAATCTTAAAAGCATTGCTAAATCTAATTAAAAAACAAGATCTGGATGTCAAAGGAATTACGATACTTGTCGCTGCATTGATTTTAAAATATTTTAATGTTGATGAGTTTTTAATCATAGGTTTTGGAGCTCTAATGTTTAGTATATGGAATCATCTTGGCACCAAGCTATACAGTGTGGAACCGTTCAGTCTGGGCATGTTAACCTTGGCTTTCTTAAAAATAGGGGCAACATTGTACGGGAGTGGCTATGTCCTTTTGTCATATTTAGAAACTACATTTGTACACCAATTGGGATGGCTCACCTACCCCCAAATAATCCAAGCTTTCACAATCGGTGAATTAACTCCCGGTCCGGTCTTCACAACTGCAACTTCAGTTGGAACAATGTTAGGTGGGATTCCTGGTGGTATTCTTGCCACATTGGGCATCTTTGCGCCATCATTTTTACTTATGATACTGGTCATGCCAATAAGCCATCGCCTACTCGCGAACGTTTGGATCAAACAAGCACTCAAAGGAATTGCTTTTGCCTCCTTGGGTTTAATGTTCTACGTTGCTTTAACCCTCGTATCTCAAAGTATGGGTTCAGTGTCACTCATCATTATTTTTATAGTGAGTGCCATTGCTGTCTTGAGGTTCAAAGTGAATACATTATATCTCATCATTGGTATGCCATTTTTATATAGTATGCTTCAATTAATCGGTGGATAACAAAAAAAGTAGCATGATCGCTACTTTTTTATTGATTAAGGTTATGACTAGAGGCCCATTTCCAATTGGGCTTCCTCACGTACTTCTTCAGCAGCAAGGTTCGTGAGCCATTTTTCTTTGCTTACAAAACGATACGCGATGAACATCTTGAAGATATCGGTTGATTGGCCAACAAGGTAGAGTCCAATAATACCAAGACTTGTAAAATGTGTTGCAAGTCCGACAGCTACTAAATTAACAGTCCACATGTAACCAGAATCGAGCATGAGTGTCGAGCGTGTGTCGCCACCTGCACGAAGGATAAAGTAACAGGTTGTGTTCATAACATAAATACTAAATAACGGTGCTTGAATGCGTAGGAATGACTGCGCAGTCCACATTGCATTATCAGACACTGAATAGATATGGGGGATAATAAATGTTGATAACATTAATAAGGTACCAAACACAATACTTAGAACAACGCCGAAGCCCATGAGATGGTAGCCGTTTTCACGTGCTTCATCCAAACGGTTAGCACCAAGTGCTTGTGATACGAGAATTGTTGTCGCAACTGACATTCCTGCGTTCATCGTAAAGAACATATCAGAAACGGTTGTTGCAATCGAGTATCCAGATATAACGTCTGCACCACGTGTTGCATAGAATTTGAGCAAGAGTGCCATTCCACTAGCCCATAAAACCTCGTTAAGTGCGAGGGGTAATGCTTTTTCAACAATTCGTTTAACAAGCGTTTTAGAAATTTGAAATAATTCGCGAATTCGAGTTTTAAATGCATAGCTTCCCGTAGCTAAGAAATAACCGATAAACGCTAATTCAACAATACGTGCAATGAGTGTCCCTAAAGCACCCCCAGCAACGCCCAATGCTGGAAAACCCATGTTTCCATAGATAAATCCATAGTTGAAGAATGCATTGGTAAACATTGAAATCACACTTGCAACTAAAGGTGTTCTTGAGTCACCGGTAGCACGCATCGAGCCTGCAATTGCTAATGTAATCATATTTGGAATAAAAGTCAGTGCAGCAATATAGATATAGCTGAGACCTTCTTGGATGACCAAATCATCCTTAACAAAAAATCTTATAATATTCTCAGGGAATAGTAATGCAATAACCACAAAAGTTGTCATGATAACACTGGAGGCGATCAACACAAACCGGAAGGTTTGTTGCATATGTTTCTTATCATCTGCGCCATAGAATTGCGCCATAAATACTGACGCGGCAGCAATCACTCCATTTGTTCCAAAAACTGCAATCATAAAGTAACGGTTAACCGTTGCAACACCTGCTAAAGAGTGATCTCCCAGTTGTCCAATCATAAGATTATCCAAGAGGTTTACAGATGTACTGATGAGTTGTTGAAGCATCAAAGGAACTGCAATCCAAAGCGCTTTTTTGAAGAAATCACGATCGCCAAAAAACTTACTTAAAACCATGGCAATTTCTCCTCCTTAAACCACTACGATAATATTATAGAAATTGCTGTCAATAAGCAATTCAAACGCGATTAAATATATTTAATACGGGTCATAAATAATGCAATTATCAATTTATTCGTTATAATAATTGGCAGGAGGCTAGAAATGATAAATCTGAAAATTATGGTTGGTTCAATCAGTGAGAAGAATAGCAGTAAGAGTTTCGCACATCATATTCAAAAACGATATGCAGACACACTTCAAGTTACGATTATTGATTTGGACTTACCTTTGTACAATGGTGATGTCGATAACGACGCAAAACGTCCTGAAAAAATCCAAGCATTTTACAAAGAGTTGGAAAGTGCTGACGCATTCATGATGATTACACCAGAGTACAATAACTCCGTTTCAGGTGTGCTTAAAAATGCCATTGATTGGGCAAGTCGTTCTCCACATTTCCCGGAAAAAGTGGGTTTGATTGCGACGACATCAATGGGAATGACAGGTGGTGCACGGGCTTACACCCATTTGCACGAAATACTCCAACGCATTCCAATGCATTTGTTACCAGGAAATGAGATCTTGGTATCACGCATACACCAAAAAATTAATGATGAGGGAGTCTTAACGGATCAAGAAACAATTGAACTTGTAGATAGCGTTATAGATGCCTTTATCGCACATTATCATATGGTCAAAGCATAAGATGCCAGCGAAAGCTGGCTTTTTCATAAAAGCATAAATAAAGACAACATTCATAGGCATGGTATAATGTAAATGAATTGAAGGAGGCATAATATGATTAAAGTAGCAATGTTAGTAGGAAGTTTGCGAAAGGATTCATCGTCGCTTAAACTTGGAAAGTATATTCAAAATGCGCATCGCGATAAATTTGATATCGAGATTGTAGATATTAATTTACCGCATTATAATGGCGACTTTGATACTCCTGATACCCGTCCAGAAGCAGTGACGGAATTCTTGGAAACAATGAAAAATGCTGATGCTGTATTCTTTATTACACCAGAATACAACAACTCAACCTCTGGTGTTTTAAAAAATGCCATTGACTGGGCAAGTCGTTCCCCCTATTTAGCGAACAAACCTGGTTTGATTGCAGCGCAATCAATGGGGATGACCGGCGGTGCACGTGGATTCTTAAGTTTACATAGTATTTTGAATCGTTTACCAATGCGTATTCTTCCAGGTAACGACATTCTGTTGGCTGCATCACATACAAAATTTGATGAGAATGGCAACTTGAATGACGAAGGAACCGTAAAGTTTATCAACATGGTTATGGATAACTTTGTTGAATACTATAATAAAGTTAAGTAGTTTGAAAAAAAGATCAGCAAATGCTGGTCTTTTTTTTTAGGTTTAATGCAAAGTTTGACGTACTTAGTTATGAGAACTTAATCTCAAGAAAGGTTTGATTTAATGGAACTTGCTTTACCTCAGCACTATACAATGTTGAATGAGATAGAATCACAAGAGGTGAACGGAGGAAGTTGGGAACGTGCAGCATTGTATGGCGCAGTGATTGCTGGATCGGTTGCTATTGGAGCCGCCCTTGTTTATGGACAATATTGGCTTGCGGCGAGAATGTTAGGACACTCCGTTCGGTATGTTGTTCGCAAACATGGAATTAATGCCGTAATGCGTGTTATCGCAGCAGCTAGTGGTGTTTCAATGGGGGTCGCGTGGAAGTTTCTCGACTACATCACCTAAATGACTTTGCAATTTTAGTCGCTCAAGTTGCAGTGTATACAATTTTGAGTGTTCTGGCTATCTTAATTAATTGGGTACACTATCAAGAAGGCCATTGCTTTGGGTTATCGTTGTTTGGATCAATACAGATATACATCTTTTGGGTGCATAGCTTAATTCGTTTAGTTCGTTTTCCGAAAAAGGTTGTGTTCCAACATGATTGAACAGAAACTGCCACTCCATTATCCTGCGCGTCTTAGCCTTAAAAGTGGCATCAAAGAAACACACTTAGGTTTAGATGTGAATGACCTTCAAGGTGTCATATACCGTTTTCTAAGTCGGTTAAAGGCATTGAAGGTGGTTGTAGATGGTCCATTGTGGGTCAAATCATGTGGTAACGTTTCTGCAGAAAATGACACAGTATATATGGACTACGTTTTTTATGTAGAAACAACGATGGCAACAGCTTTTAAATCCCAATTTCAACAATTTGAAAAATTTGAAGTTTCACCGTGTGTACAGGTTGACTATGTCGGTTCGGTTGATACGTCACATTTAGCGCAAAGTAAGATGGATGTGTTTAGTTTTGAACGCAAACTTATGGAAAGTGGAGACATGTATACCGCAATTCATTTTGATGATGGGAAATACATCAAAGCGACCTACTTTAGAAAAATCTATGTGCAGTAAGAGGACGAGCGATCGTTCTTTTTGTTGCAAAGTAAGAAATAGGCCTTTTCAATGACGTTTTGATCCAAGATATGGACAAGTTAAACCGAATCTCATCTTCTTCAGGTTTGCTTTCATATAATAGAATGAGGAGGATTTGATATGGAAGCAGTGATTTTTGGAGCAGTCTTTGGCATTATCGTTACCGTTATTAGTTACTTAGTTAAGATTGAACGTGACCTTCAGAAGGTTCGCAAAGAACTGAGTGACCTGAGACAGCAGATTCAAGTAAAAACAATTACAGAATAAATATGAGTTTATTATAAAAAAAGCGTGAACCACATATGTTCACGCCTTCTTAATATTTAGAAATACGTCTAGTTTAATGCAGCAATTGCGGCATCGTAATTTGGCTCAGTTGCCATATCTGGGACAATTTCGACATATGTAATAGTTCCTGTTTCGTCAAAGACGAAAATTGATCGTGCTAAGACATTAAATTCAGGCATGAAGAGTCCGTATGCTTTCGCAAATTCAAGATTTGCATCACTTAGCATTTCAGCTTCAATTCCTTCAGTTGCGCACCAACCACCGAGTTGATCGATTGTATTGTTTGAGATATTCACGATATTAACGTTTGGTAGATCTTTCGCAATTTGGAAGAAACGGCGCGTTTGTAAATCGCAGACACGCGTATTGATATCTGGGAAAACCGAAACAATAGTTTTCTTCCCTTTTAGAGTATCGACAGTAACTGTTTGACCATTGAGGTTAGTTAGTGCAAATGCGGGAGCAGTATCACCAACTTTTGGTTGAACCCCTTCAATTGTTGTTGGGACGCCTTTACGAGTAATTTCCATATTTAATCACAACTCCTTTTCTAGTTTCATTATACGTTGAAAAGGGGACTGCCTCAAAGCATATACATTAATCTTTTCGCTTTCGCTCGATCATTTTTCCACAAAGTTTAATGAATGAACGATTGGGTTCATTATTTGCTATAATGAAAACAGTGAGGCACATTATGACAAAACGTATTAAAACAACGAAGCAACAAATCGTAGACTACTGGGAAACACAGATAGATTTTTCGGATACAAATGTAAGCTTGAAACAAGCCACAACTCATTGCTGGCGCTGTGGTGTAAAGCGACGTCTGGACCGCTGTCATATTCTTGCTCATGCGTTAGGTGGCTCGGATAGTCCCGAAAATTTTGTCTTACTGTGTAAGTTTTGTCATATCGATAATCCCAACATTGACGATAGCACAATCGTTTGGGATTGGATCAAGGCGTACAAATTGCCAGATGGTGTTGATTTTTGGTACCACCAAGGCCAACGTGAATTTACGTTCATTTATGGAAGTAGTTTGGATGCCATGCTTGAAACCAAAGGCTACTTTGATCGTGACGAATTTGATCTTGCATTTAAACACCAATTGACCTTAATGACGCACCATTTTGGACAACCACGCTATAACCGTGCGACTGTTGCGGGTGCTATAAAGCGAGCGCTCGATTCTCTTGAGAATAGAAGGTGAAATTTATGATTAAATTAAAAAAGAACGATACATATGATGTGGAAATTATCGACATCACTCACGAAGGTTTTGGTGTTGCGAAAATAGAAGGGTTCCCCATATTCATTGAAAATACGCTACCTGGTGAAAAAGTAAAGATGAGTGTGACGAAAGTACTCAAGAAATTTGCATATGGTCGCGTTATTAATTTCTATGAAACGTCAAAACATCGTGTCGAGATTACTGATAAAGTAGGGACTCGAATTGGTACAATGCCCCTGCAGCATATGTCTTATGAATATCAACTTGAATTTAAGCGTAAGCTTGTGCATGACGCGTTGTCGAAAATGGTTGATATTTCGCATCTTGAAGTAAAACCAACGCTTGGGATGGAGAATCCTTGGGGATATCGCAATAAAGCACAAATACCGGTTCGTGAAATTGATGGAATCCTTGAAACAGGATTTTTCAAACGCAGGTCTCACGATTTGATCCCAATTGAAAATTTCCATATTCAAGATCCGAAAATTGATGAGGCAATTGTTACAGTACGTGATATTCTTCGTAAACATAAGAGTGTCGCTTACAATGAGGAAGCACACACAGGTCTCATCCGTCATGTTATTGTCAGACGTGGACAAATAACGAACGATATGATGATTGTTTTGGTAACAAATGGTCGCGAGTTTCCCCAAGGGGAAGCAATAGTTCGAGATATTGTAGAAAATATTGATAATGTTGTAAGCGTGGTCCAAAACGTAAACGATCAAAAAACAAATACGATTATGGGGCGTGAAAATAATGTTCTCTACGGTAATGATTTTTATACTGATAAATTGATGGGAAAAACCTTTAGTATTTCATCACAGTCTTTTTATCAGGTTAATTCAAAACAAACGGAAGTCCTCTACCAAACTGCAATTGAACTTGCGAATGTAAGCAAAAAAGATAATGTGATTGACGCCTATTGCGGAATTGGATCAATCTCGCTCAATCTTGCGGACCACGCGAAGCATGTTTATGCTGTAGAAATCGTTCCCGACGCAATTGTAATGGCTAAGTTTAATGCGATGGAGAATGGCATTGATAATGTTGATTTTGAAGTTGGAAAAGCAGAAGATGTCATGCTACAGTGGGTTGCCGATGGCTTAAACATTGATGTGTTAGTTGTTGATCCACCGCGAAAAGGCTTGGACGACCAGTTCATTCAAGCATCCATAAAATCAAATCCAGAGCGAATTGTATATGTAAGCTGCAATCCTGCGACACTTGCACGTGACCTCGTGAGTTATACGAATGCAGGATATAAGCTAGTAGAGGTGCAACCCGTGGATATGTTTCCGCAAACGGTGCACGTGGAAACGGTGGTATTGCTTACGAAAAAGAAATAAAGTAGCGCTTTTAAATAGTTGATGTAAGAGTTTTTACTTAATGAATTTCATTAGCGACTTTAAATAGGGGGGGAGCAATTACGATGAACGGAAAACAAAATGTATTGGATGCATGGATTTCAATTGAGCAATTTTCTGAAGGAGATATTGATTTAAAGGAAGGAGGAAATGTAAAGTATAAACAATTGCCAACTTCATGTGAAAACTGGACTACTTTCTTTGCAAATAAACTAAACGAATTCAAGGAACATAGAAAACTACCAGAGAAAAAAGTAAAAAATTTAGGCTTCACTATTTTTTTTGATGTTTTTAAATTTGATAATTTAATAAATGAGTTGTCTGATAAATTTCGGTTGCCTGAAGAGTATAGAGACGATAATAATTTAAAAAAATTTACGTATTGTTTATCGTTTATAACTACAGGTGATAGTTTCAAGTTAGTTGATAAATCAATATTTTACACAATAAGTGGATATGCGCATCGTAATGGAGAGTTTCCAGTTGAAATTTCAAACGAAGAAGACGATCTAAATAAGCGTATGGCGGAATTATTTGAATATGATTTTGAAAAAGGGATGTTCGAGTTAATTGAACAAGAGGCTAGACTATCAACTCAAAACTATTATGAAATTCAAGAAGATGTAACAAAAAGAGCTCCTTTTTTACACTCATTTTATATTGACGACTTAAATCTAGCAAAAGGCAATGAATCGGATAATATAAATCGTTACTTATTTGGATTTTCGGGAAAAGGAACTAACTTAGATAGCAACAAGGAGAGTAAATTATTCAATGCAAAAGACATTACTGAAACTCTTGAACCTAAAAACTATCCATTAGGACGTTTTCCATCTAATCCAGAGTGGGGATTGTCGTTAATGCAACAAGTTGCTGTTAATGTAGCAATCAATGATAAAAATAACATTATCGGTGTAAATGGGCCGCCAGGAACAGGGAAAACAACACTTCTGAAAGATATTTTTGCAGAGCTAGTTGTGCGTCAGGCATATGAAATATGCGAATTAAACGATAAGCATTTAAATGAAACTGCTACTTACTATATGAGTGGTAAAATTGCCCAAATGCCAAATCATATAATGGACAAGAATATTTTGGTTGCGAGTTCTAATAATGGAGCAGTTCAAAATATTGTGAATGAGCTTCCACAGAAAGAACAAATAGACAATCAATTTCTAAACAGTATTCTAGATACTGACTATTTTGCGAATAATGGAAATTGGGGGATGTTTGCGATTGAAGGTGGAAAAAGTGAAAACCGTAAAAAAATGATCGAGACAGTAAAGCAGATGGCTAAAGTACTAAAGTCCGCTGATTTTGTTTCAAATGAGGACGTATATCATAATTTTACTAAACAATATAAACTCGTGAATGCCATGCGGCAAGATGCACAAAAAATTGCAGATATTCAAAAGAAACTTCTTCCATTAGAAGATAAACTGAATGAAAAAACAAAAAAATTTCAGCGAGAACTTTCTGAGAAAATATCTGAGTTAAACGAAAAAAAAGCCCGAAGAGAAGAGTTGATGCAGGAGATAGATGATGTAATTGAATTGATAGAAACTAAATTGCACTCTTTGGATGTTGATAAAGCTAATATCATGGAGCAATTAGAATTGTCAAAATTGAACTTGGAGGCTGTAAAGCAGCAAAAACCAATTCTGTTTTGGTTACTAAAAATTATAAATCATAAATCTACGTATACTTATTTAGAACAACTTTCAAGTGCTTCTAACTTGTTAACTGAGTTACTTATAAATTATAAAAATATAGAGGAAAGCTATAATAATGAATTTAGAGAGTTAGAGAAGATGCGAAATTTGAAGGGGAAATGCGATGAAGAAATGGAATCTTTCAATACTAAGTTCCGGACTTGGAAAGATAAAAGTAGGGAAAAATTAACCGAATTGAAATATAGAATAAGTTTA
The DNA here is from genome assembly GCF_011301115.1 of Erysipelothrix sp. HDW6B. Taxonomy (NCBI): domain Bacteria; kingdom Bacillati; phylum Bacillota; class Erysipelotrichia; order Erysipelotrichales; family Erysipelotrichaceae; genus Erysipelothrix; species Erysipelothrix sp. HDW6B. The sequence goes on from NZ_CP049860.1 coordinate 414,051, forward strand.
TTGAAAGAAGAAATAAACACGTCAAACTTTAAACCGCTCGATTTGACACAACCATACTCAAATTTGCAACTAGATAATCCATGGTTTGACGAATCATATCGAGTAGAACAAACAAATTTGTTTATAGCAGCAATTGCTGTAAGGAAACAGTTTCTATATGAAAATGTGAAAAGTTTGAATGGTAGTTGGATAATTTGGAATAAAATTCAAGATTATGCGACTCCCGAGAAGAAATATTTAATTACATGGGCATGGAGTTGGATAAATTTTGCAATTCCAGTAATAAGCACTACATTTGCAAGCTTTGGTGGGATGTTTAGACATATGGGCATAGGATCAATTGCCAACCTCTTTATTGATGAAGCGGGTCAAGCAACGCCACAGTCAGCGGTTGGTGCAGTTATACGTAGCAAACGAATCATGGCGGTAGGTGATCCTTCTCAAATAACTCCGGTAGTACCGTTGAGTAACGGTATTATTGGACTAATTGCTTCTCGCTATACTGCTTCGGAAAATATTGTAAATGGATACTCATCTGTTCAAACTCTAGTAGACAAAGCAAGTCAATTTGGTTATCGAAAAACAGAAGAGGAGTGGATTGGAATGCCACTGTGGGTGCATCGCCGTTGTCTAGACCCTATGTTTAGCATTTCAAACGAAATTTCTTATGGAGGACAGATGGTATTGCCCCCAAATATGACTAATCCCGGAAAAGGGAGTTGGATTGACATTAAAGGAAAATCAGATAACAAGTTTGTTAGAGAGCAAGGTGAATTTCTAAAATCTAAGATAAGTAGCATACTTGAAGATAAGAAAGAAGAACAACCGAGCATTTACATTATATCTCCATTTAAAAACGTAGTTATTCAATTACAAAAAACGTTAAGTACAATTGGTTTTAAAAAATCAAATGTAGGAACAGTTCATACGTTTCAGGGAAAAGAAGCAGATATTGTTTATCTCGTCTTAGGCGCAAGCACGGATGAGATAGGCGCAGCTCGTTGGGCTATTTCTGAACCAAACTTGATGAACGTTGCAGCTACACGAGCCAAGAAAAAATTCTATATCATTGGTGATAAGCAATTGTACAAATCATTTAACTCGGAAGTTGTAGAAAAAACTTTGGTCGCTCTTGATAAGTCACAGCAGACTAGTGCTAAGTAAGAATAATAATTGAACAGTTTCCACATTGGTTCGATGTCAATAAACTGGACAGCATTTATGAAACTAATTGAATAAATTTAAGTTTTTTAATCAGGTGATAACCAATCGCTGTACGATTGAGGTCTGAACGGATTATAGAAATCATTGATATAGTTGAATAGACATTTCTGGCAATCTTCGATTTCTATAGAGGAACGTCGATTTGTTTCTTCATGTTTTAAATATTTAAAAAATAAATATATAACTGCGTTGTCCCAAGGATATGATTTTTTTGAGAAGGATTGTACTATGTTATAGTCATCCATTACTTTTCTTTCATTGAAAGAGTGATACTGTAAAACGGGATCCGAATGGAAGAGCAATTTTCCTTGAGGCTTTCTTGTTTTGTACGTATCATAGAAGACATTAAGTTTAAGGTCGAATTCATTCGATTAGAAAGCTTCAATACAATGATTTTACGAGAATAAAAATCCATAATAACGCAATGATATCGAAATCCTTTAGACGTTTTAATATAAGTAAAATCACTAACGAATAGTTTATTTGGTTCTGAAGGACTGAATTCTTGACTAAGACAATTAATACTCTCTCCATTATTAGTATGTTGAGAAGCTTTGAATGAAGGTTTATCAGTTGACGTACGAGGTAAAGACATAGACTTTAAGAGTCTGCAAACTTGTCTAAAACTAATGGATATGCCATATTCAACAAAAAGACGACGATTGAGCTTTATAGCACCTAATTGCTTATTGTATTTTATGTAAAGATCCAAAAGATGAGACCTTTTCTTCTGATTTCTATTATCGCGTTTTGAAGGTTCACGTTTAAAGAGTTGTAGTAGGTAAAACGGTTAACATTTAGAGCTATACAAAGACGTGATATTTTGTGTCCTGATTTAAGGAACTCGATAGCTTTTAGTCGTTGTTTGAGTGTGTCGTGAATATGGCAATTGTTTTTTAGATGAGGTTCTCTTCCTTGAATAATGCAGCTTGTTTTTTGAGTTCTCAAACTTGTTTAGAGAGTGGAATCGCTCTACTATCTGTTTCGACTTCTGAATAGAGTTTAATCCATTTATGAAATGTGTAGGGAGCAACACCATAACCTTCGAAGAGGCGAAGCTAAGTTTGACCATAATGATAGAGAACAACAATTGATTTCATAAAACCTTCAGAATATCGGGTTCTTTTGTTTGACATAGATAGGTTTTTCATTTGTTTCTTATAGTGAGTGTTTTTCCTGTTTACTGTCCATATTTACAGTATAGTACCAATAAGGAGGTTAACTAGTGGATATAATCAAATTGAAAGAAATGCAATATGATGAGTTACGTGTTTTGTACAAGCAGCATCTACATAGTTTGAACATTTCAAAAGCAACCATAAATACTTCTTCCGTAGATACCTTCTATTTATGGAGAAAGGATAGTAAAATCCTTTTCTGGGATACAGTCTTATCTAATGATTTTGAGACTGAAGCTAGGTCAAGATTATTGAAAGTTCTTTCTGAACACTCGTCAGGTAATGCTAATGCTCTGGTAAGTGGCTATTTGTCTCACCTAAGAAAGTTTCGTTCGTATATAAATTCTGATAGTGCTTTGGAGCAATATGAAAACAATCAAGTAAAAACAGAAAAAAGCACAAACTTACGAAGAACAAACAAAGATATTGTCATCCCTTCTCCAACGGTTGAGCAAGTTGGGATTTATCTTACTAAGTGGGAAGGTCTTGAAAATTATCATTTACAAGAAGATGCTCTCAATAAACTATTTCTAGAACTGTGTTCAAATAATACAGACATTGTAGATATTTTGTTAAAAGCATCAACACTTAATGATTTTTACAGTACGAACATTTTCTCGATCTATCCGGTAGCTAAACATATACTCTCTTTAAATATTGATACGAGACTCGATGCTGGCGATGTTACTTTAGTCAGAGATATCCAGCATGTGACGATTAGTAATAAAAAGAGAAGTTTTTATTCTTTTGCCACCAAATATTGTAGCCATCACAATCCACTTGATTATCCTATATATGATAGCTACGTTGATGAGGTTCTACGATATTTTAGAAATCGTGATAACTTCTCAGATTTTCAAGATGGCGATTTGAAAGACTATGTTAAATTCAAATGTATACTGATAGATTTCCGTGTCTTCTATGGTTTAGATAAGTATAATCTGAAGCAAATCGACCAGTACGTTTGGCAGCTTGGGAAGGATTACTTCCCGAAGAATTATAGGAAGAAAAAAACAAAATAAAGGGAAATTGGAGAGAAACTTATGACATATGAGAAGAAAAATATAAGAGCTGTAATCGAAGAAATAAATAGTCGCAAGATTTATCTTCCGGCAATACAAAGAAAATATGTTTGGGATGATGATCAAATAACACGTTTAATGGATTCTATCATGCTTGGATATCCCATAGGAACTTTTCTCTTCTGGAAGGTTAGAAAGTCAATAATTAATAAAAAAGAGTATTCAATGTACGAGTTTATAAAGGATTTCCATGAAAGAGATGTCTATAAAAATCCATCTGCACCACAGCCATTTCCTATTGGAAGTGATGAAGAAACAATATGGGCTGTTCTTGATGGTCAGCAGAGGTTAACCTCACTATATATAGCTTTGCAAGGTAGTATGAGTAGGAAGTTACCAAACAAACGTTGGAAAAACGATGATGCATTCCCTATAAAAGAATTGTATTTAGACCTACACAGTCAGAGAAATGAAGAAGAAGATATTTCTTACGAGTTTAAATTTCTGACACAAGAAGAAGCTAAAAAACAAAAAGATGATAAGCTATGGTATCTGGTTAAAGATATATTAAAGTATTCTCAGGATGAGCTTGTAACAGATTTAATTATTCCGAACGAATGGTCATCGGATAAAGTTGCAATGAAAAATTTATCTTTATTACATACCAGACTTGTTGGTGATGAAATAATTAACTATTTCGAAGTTCAGACGGACTCTATCGATAGTGTCCTCGATATATTCGTTCGTGTTAATTCTGGTGGTACAGTTTTATCGAAGAGTGATTTGTTGTTCTCTACCATTGTTTCGCATTGGGACAAAGCTAGAGATGAAATAGATAAATTGCTTGCAGAAATTAATAAGATTGGTGAAGGGTATAAGTTTTCCAATGATTTTATAATGCGTACATGCCTATATGTCCTTGATATGTCTGTTACGCTTAAAGTTGAGACATTCAAGAAGGAAAGCGTATTAAAGATAAAAAGTAATTGGGAAAACATTCGTAAGGCCATTAAGGACACAGTAGATTTACTTAATGAATTTGGATTTAATTCAGAAAACATTATATCCTATGTGGCTGTATCGCCAATGGTATATTATCGTTTTAAAGGTGGAAATTTTGATGCTGAAAGTAAGTCTGAATTGAGAAAGTATATAGTTATATCGCAGGTAAGACAGGTGTTTGGTGCTGCTACAAACTCAGCCCTTGCAAGCATACGAGAAGCTTTGAAAGCAGCTCCAAAGGATTCGTTTAAGATGGGTAATTTACTAAAAGTACGCTTTACCGGTGAAAGAACATTACGCTATACCTCTGAAGAAATAGATGCAATGTTTGATACATATGAAATTGGTGCATATACATTTATGTTGTTATCCTTAGTGTATCCAAATTTAAAATACAGCCAGAAGGGGTTTCATCAAGATCACATGCATCCATATACTGGTTTTGAAGAAAGTAAGATTGCAAACCTCAAGCTTCCTGATGGCTCGGTTATTGATGATGTTAGAAAAGAAGAATGGAGACGCAGGAGAAATACATTGGCGAATCTACAATTATTAGAAGGGCGCGAGAATGAGAGAAAAAATGCGACACCTTTAGTAGATTGGATTAAGGTTAAAGCTAATAGTGAGAATACTAAATATATGCCGAGTGATTCTTCTTTTGAACTATCTCACTTTGAAGATTTTATGGCTAAACGGCAAAAATTAATGAGTGATGCCTTGAAAGCAATATTGCTTTAAATGGTATATAGGTAAGGCACTTAGGTTTGGCTCAAGCAAAGGAGATTAAAACTCTACTACGATAATAAATTATGGGGAAGGGAATCACATGTTTAATGCAAAGTTAAGAAAAAATGCAATCGACAATTTTAATGCAGCGGTTGAACGCTATGAGAAAGTCACCAATGATTTAGTTGAAAACACGAATGTTCTTTATAAAGAACGCGAGAAAGCTTTAAAACTTGTTAAATTAATTGAAAAACGAATTAATCAATTGGTAAACACTCCAAAGGAATTCAAAGTAACCCTTCTAAAAATTGAAATTGAAGTGAAAAACTTCAAGATAAAACAGCAAGAAATTAAAAAGGCAGAAATTGAAGCAAAAGCAGCTTCTGGAGGTTCAGGAGCTGGTGCAACATTAAGTGCTCTTGGAGTTGCCGTAGCAACAATGGGTCCAACAGCAGCAATGGGCATTGCAACTACTTTTGGTGTTGCATCAACAGGTACTGCTATCTCTACTTTATCGGGAGCCGCTGCGACAAATGCTGCAATGGCGTGGCTTGGTGGTGGTGCATTAGCAGCTGGTGGTGGAGGAATAAGTGCCGGTAGTGCACTCCTCGCACTAGCAGGACCAGTAGGTTGGACAATTGCTGGTGTTATGCTCGCAGGTTCGGTTGGCTCAGGTCTGTATGCTAGTCATAAAAATAAAGAAACAGCGAATGAGCTAATTGTTGAGAGAGAAAATCTCGAAAAAATAATTAGAAAATTTAATACTATGAACTCAGAAGTCAAAGCATTGGTGGAAACTACCAACACTCAATTTACTGGAGTAATTAAAGCAGAAAAAGATTTGATAGGAAGTGATTATAGTCAATTCTCCAAGGATGAGAAAATTCAAGCTGGATTGCTTGTGAATTCAACTTTAACTTTGGCACAACTTATTAATAAGGAGCTGAAATTAGATGATTAGTGAACAGATTATTGATAAAAATGTTGAACAAGGTTTTGCTTCATATGTCGATTATTTAAATAATATCCGATTAACAGATCTGATGAATACATTAGAATCAATTCTTACCAGTGAAACAGATAAATTATCAGACCTAGCTACTAAATCAGCAAATGCATTATCAAATCTAGATTGGGCGAAAGCAGAAATCGATAATCTTATCAATATTAATCGTGGTGGAGATACGGGAGTACATGGGTTTATTTCGGAGTTTGCGGAAACTGGTATAAGAAATGCAAGAGATGTTTTTCAAGGACTGCAAAAAAGCGTAGTACTACTAAATGATAATGGACCTGCGGATATTCTACTACAAGGCAAAGAAATGCAAATGAAATTTTATGCTAATATCCAAAGTGAGATTAAGCAAGCATCCAATTATGATAAGATGATTATGATTTTTCCAAAGGACCATGTGGAAGTCATAGAAGAAATTATGAGTGGCGCAAAATCTGTGGAAATTAATGGAAATATCTTGTCTAACTCCCAAGTTAATAATATTAGAAAAGCCATTGAAGACGAGAGTGCTCTACGTGGTGTTCCTCATTATGAATGGTTGAAATCATCAGTTCTTAAATATGAGGACGTTCAAAAGGGAAGAATTAACAAGACGCTATCAGGGGAAGCAACCAACATAAATAAGCAAACGGCTCAACAAAAAACTGATATTAAAAAGGAAGCGGATAGCGATAGATTAAAAGCCAAACAAAAAGCAGAACCAAGCTTTGGAGAAGCATCCAAAGTTGCTGGGATAGGTGCAATGGTACAAGGTGGTTTTAATCTAGGAATATTTGTCTATCAAAAACACAAGCAAGGAAAAGAAGTCTGGGATTTCGATATTGAAGATTGGAAAGAATGCGGACTAAGTACAGCTAAAGGCACTATTAAAGGTGGAGTTTCTGGATATGCAATATATGGATTAACCAACATTTGTCACCTCTCTGCACCAAGTGCTGGAGCAATTACCTCAGGAACTTTTGGGTTAAGCAATGCCATCATCAAATATAGAAATGGCGATGTTGACACAGATGGATTTATAGATTTAGTAGTATTAAATGCTATTGATGCAACAGGTGCTGCTATTGGTGCTGCAATAGGACAAACAGTTATTCCAATTCCAGTTGCTGGTGCTTTGGTTGGTTCAATTGTTGCAACCATAGCACTAAGTCTTGGAAAAGGCGTTCTAAACAAGCACGAAATCGAAGTTATCAATATTTATCAAGAAAGAATTAATGCATTTGTTGATAAATTGGACAAAGAATACCAAGTGAAGCTCGATGAGCTTTTGAATAAATATCACAAACTTGGGGAATTGCAGCAATTCTCGTTTGACTTCAATATCAATGTTCAGTTAAGATTTGTTTCTTCTATTAATATAGCGAAGTACGTAAGAGTTCCGGAGATAAGCATTCTCAAAAATGAAGATGAAATTGATAAATACTTTCTATGTTGACATGTTCCCACATACGAAGCCCTTAGTTGATATCTTCACTCGAAAAGAATAATATTCAGGTTACTAATGTTTGATAGCTATGACTTCCTCTTAACACACGTGGAAACGGTGGTATTGCTAAAAATGGAAGAAGTGGCAGAATTAAAGTAAATAAACTACAATATTGAACGGACCACATTATAGTGGTCACTAATTTATATCATTCTAAATATATTAGTGTTTACTTTATGTTACGAACTCAGTCAGTCGACTGTTTAAATATGTTAATTGCGTATGGCGTGAAAGCAGAACTAATATAAAATAAGAAAGAGGATAGATAAATGATTTCTAATGAACAAATTGCACATGATTTGGTAATTGTATATTTAACAAATCGGTATGGGTTTGAAGTTGTTGGAAGTTTTGATGTATCAGGAGATTGAGAATCAGTTTTAGGAAATGGAAGCGTGGAAACAATCAGGATGCCAGATATCGATGAAGAACGTAAAGTAAAAATAAAAACTGGTAATAAGAAGAACTTTGGTCCCTTTAAGTATGATGAAAAAGTTAGAGTCGTGGATGGATATAAAGTGGACCCCAGATTTACTGAAATGATACGAGATTATAAAAATGCATACGCAAAAATAATTGAGTTATTGAGTGTATAGAAATACAAGATTTATTGAAAAATAGTTTCTAATCTAAAATGCGTCGAATTCCGGCGCTCTTTTTAGTTATTAAGGTAAACAAAAAAGCTAATAGGTGTTAATTTACATAATTTATCGTATAATGATAGACGATTAAATTTACAAAATTGAGGTGAAACAATGAAGAAAATTACATACCCAACTGAAGTTCTTGATGTCACGATTGATCACATAGATGAATATGGATATGGATACGCACGTTATACACATGCGCCGGAAAAAGGATCACAGGGTCGACGTTTGAATCTTTTTATTACAAATGTTGTTCCTGGAGATGTTGTTCGGGTGAGTGTACCGAATGCAAAGGGACGAGGAAAGGCTACACTTGGTTACGATACATTGCTCCAACCGGGGCCAACTCGTAATATGGATGTTCCCATCGATGAATCGGTTTCTGGTGGTACACCGCTACAGTACATGCAATATGATGCACAACTCCAATTCAAAGAAAATATGGTCAAACAGTATCTGGACGAGGAAGGTTTTGATACATCATTGGTTCAACCAATCATTGGAATGAAACAACCGGAGCGTTATCGTAACAAGATGGAGTTAACGTTTGGTGTGAATGGTGAGTTAGGCATGACGCAACAAGGAAACTTCCGCAAAGTTATTGACCTTAAAGATTCGGTTTTAATGCCGGAAATTATGGTAACGGTGAAACATGCCGTTAGTGCTTGGCAACATAAATATGAACTTTCTGGATACAATAAAGAAACAGAAACAGGTTTGCTGCGAAATCTCATGATGCGTTACTCATTCACGACCCAAGAGTTAATGGTTGTTTTCTATGCAACACAATCACCAGAGAATTTTCCAAAGGCAATCAAAGAACTTGTTGAAATCATGACCACACAATTTGATTCATTGGTCAGTCTGCAATGGATTGAACATGCGGAAGCGGTAGAACGTATCCAAGCAGATGCCGTTCATATCTTGCATGGTCGCGATTATTTGGTAGATGTCCTTAATGGCTTTAAATATCGAATCTGGCCCGATACTTTCTTTCAAGCAAATCCAGTCCAAGCAGAAAAACTTGTTGACTTGGCACTTGAGATGGCAGACGTGAATGATTCAATGAAAATGTTGGATCTATTCTGTGGTGTTGGTACCTTTAGTTTACCTTTTGCGGCGAAGAGCCAATCTTTAGCGGGAATTGAGATTGTGGAAAACTCTATAATATCTGCGCGTCGTAATGCCCATGATAATGGCCTGGAGAATACCTACTTTATGACAAGTGATGCCCGCAGTGGGTTACCCAAACTCAAAGAAGAATGGGGACAACCGGATATTCTACTCTTAGACCCACCACGTAGTGGTGCTGGTGGAAAAGTTATGCGAAGTATTGGTCGTTTTGGTACTGATAAAGTTATCTATGTCTCGTGCGCACCGAAGAGTTTAGCACAAGATATTAAATCACTACGAGATTTTGGATATGAACTGGTATCGGTTCAGCCCGTTGATCAATTTCCACATACCGCACATGTGGAGACTGTAGTCTTACTTCAAAAAACACAAACTGCACAATAATCCAAGAAAGAATTACAAGATGATGCATCATAAATGCGGATAGTATCGAAAGACTCGTTCTCTAAAAAGACGCTTTAGTTTACTTTCTTCGTGAAAAAACGTATTATTAATGCATTGAGTCATTCATTTGTACAAAAACATTAGTAGATGAATAAGAGTGGTCACACTCTTTTCTTTTGGTCGGAATAATTACCGAAAGATATCACAATTAGAAAAGAAAGAGAAATTATGGAATTTAAAGAATTAGGAATTATGCCTGCAATCTTAAATGCACTGCAGGATACAGGCTATACACAGCCAACACCAATCCAAGAGCAAACTATCCCGGTCACATTACAAGGTCGTGATGTTTTAGGGTTGGCACAAACAGGAACAGGTAAAACTGCAGCGTTTGCTGTACCAACACTACAACTTCTTGCTACAAACCCACGCAAAGATCGTCGTCGCCCAATTCGGGCTTTGGTTTTGACACCGACACGAGAACTAGGGATGCAAGTCTACGAGAGTTTTGAAACATACGGCCATCACTTGCCCCTCAAATCAACCGTCATCTTTGGTGGCGTTGGTCAAGGAAAGCAGGTCAGTGCTTTGCGTGCAGGGGTCGATGTTCTGGTCGCAACACCCGGACGCTTGGTTGACTTAATCAATCAAGGTTATGTTGATCTATCATCAATTGAGATTTTTATTCTTGATGAGGCAGACCGAATGTTAGATATGGGATTTATTCACGATATTCGTCGTTTGGTAAAACTGCTTCCAAAAAAGAAACAAACACTCTTCTTCTCTGCAACAATGCCAAAAGAGATTACGGATATCGTGGACGGCTTATTAATTGATCCGGTCCATGTATCTGTAGCTCCTGTATCTTCTACGGTTGAGACCGTAACGCAAACAGTACAATATGTTGATCAGGTCAACAAAATACATTTGCTCGAAAGATTCACGAAAGCAAATCCTGGTCCAGTGCTTGTATTTACACGAACAAAACGTGGAGCAGACCGTGTCGTTCGTGACTTGATGCGTCGAGGTGTATCAGCACAAGCTATTCACGGTAATAAATCACAGAATGCGCGTCAAATGGCTCTCGATAATTTCAAAAATTACGAAACCCAAGTCTTAGTTGCAACAGATATTGCTGCACGAGGCATTGATATCAATGAATTAAACTATGTCATTAATTATGATATGCCAGATGTTCCAGAAACGTATGTACACCGGATTGGTCGTACCGGACGTGCTGGTCACAGCGGGAACTCCCTTTCATATGTAAGTTATAATGAGATTCCGTTGCTTAAAGACATTGAAGCATTGACGAAACAAAAAATTACAGTCCTTGAAAACCTCGACTTCCCGTTGGAAGATAAAACACCGAAAGCTAAACCGGGTCAAGGTGGACGTAAGAGTGAAAAAAATCCAAGCAAACGCGATCTTGAACGCCAAGAAGCCAAACGTGCCAAACGTCGTCGTTTTGATGATTCGCCACGGGTTGAATCCGATAAGTCGGCATCCAAGGTCAATGCACGCAAATCAGGTAAGAAATCTGACCGTCGCTTCTCCGATAAACGCTTTGATGCGAACGGTGAGAAAAAATATGACCGTCGTGATAGCCAACCCGCTAAACCGAAAAAAGTAAAAGGTACTGGGAAACCGAAAGATCTCAATATGCGCGGGGAAGCACGTACAAAAAATGCCTCCCGCTCATTCACAGAGAAACCATTCTATGCCGATCGAAAAAAAGGAAACGGCCCGAAACGAGGTAAACGTTAATGGATCCAAAACTTCGTAAAAACATCCAACCCGGACTCCGTGTGTTGGTGGTACAAAAACAAGACCAACGTACGGGTAAGACGACTGAGGGTATCGTTCAACGTCTTCTTACAAACTCCGCAAATCATCCACATGGTATCAAAGTCATGTTGGAAAGTGGTATTGTCGGCCGCGTTTGCGAAATTTTAGAATCTTAAAAGAAGGGATGCCACGGCATCTCTTTTAATGCGAGGGTTAACTGCTTGAAAAAAATCAAAAAAAATGTGACAATAACACGCGAGAGTTAGTATAAAATACAAAGAAGAGAAGCAACAGGCATGATGAAGTCCTGTTATGAGAGGATTTCCCCATGAAGCATAATTTTTGGCAAGATTTGCCTAAACCATTTTTTATCTTAGCACCAATGGAAGACGTTACTGACGTGGTCTTTCGCCATGTTGTTGCGAAAGCAGCTCGCCCCGATGTTTTCTTTACAGAATTTACGAATAGTGAAAGCTATTGCCATGCCCAAGCGCGTGATAGCTTACGTGGCCGCCTCTTATTTACCGAAGATGAACAACCGCTGGTTGCACATATTTGGGGTGATCGTCCTGAATTTTTCCGAGAAATGAGTATTGGAATGGCAGAAATGGGATTCAAAGGTGTCGATATTAATATGGGATGTCCAGCGCCCAATGTTTTCAAACATGGTCGTGGCTCAGGACTGATTAAAAGACCAGAAGTCGCTGCGGAAATAATTCAAGCGGCTAAAGCTGGTGGATTACCTGTAAGTGTCAAAACACGTTTGGGAACATCTCGTGTTGAAGAATGGCGCGACTGGTTAACCCATATCTTCAAACAAGATATTGCGAACTTATCCATCCATTTACGAACGAAACGTGAGATGAGTCAGGTTGATGCACACTGGGAGTTAATTCCAGAAATAAAAAAACTCCGCGACGAAATTGCGCCAAATACCCTTCTAACAATAAATGGTGATATTCCTAACTATCAAGTTGGGATGGAACTTGTGGAAAAGTATGGTGTTGATGGGGTGATGATTGGCCGTGGAATTTTCCACAATCCATTTGCGTTTGAAAAAGATACGAAAGACCACAGTCCGAAAGAACTTCTTGACCTCTTCCGTTTCCACTTAGATGAATTTGATAAATATGCAAAGGATGAACCAAGTGTGTTCAAACCACTTCGTCGCTTCTTTAAAATTTATGTTCGTGATTTTCCAGGAGCAAGTGACCTTCGTGTTCAACTCATGGAAACTACCACAACAGATGAAGCACGTGCAATGATCGATGCCTTTGAAGCATCTCATGACTTCTTTTAAGATTTAGAGCCTGTGAATGGAGACATTCACAGGTTTTTCTTAATTATTAACTATGTATTAAAATTATTGATTAAGAATAAGAAAGTATGGTAGACTTCGATTATAAACATAACCGGGGGGATTATTATGAAAAAAATCTTAGCATCATTGATGATGGTTATACTCGTATTGGGAAGCGTTGGTTACACTAAAGCAGAATCTTCAAATTATGAGATTCCGATTATCGAGTATAAAACGAATTTAATAGCAGCAAGCAAAGGTGAAGAAATTATGGTTGTGAATCCGCTGGTTGAGGATTCAGGAACCCTAAGCCCATCCAATCCAGTTTTTACTGCAAAAAGCTCAGAAGTGATAAGTCCGATGGAAACAGTTGCGAATCCCTTCTATCCGACACCAGCCGACGGTACGTATGCATTCTATTACACATTGATAACATTTACAGATGATTCAGCAATTGCTTATTATGGCACAACTGTAAATTATAACGAAATCGTCGCCGATGCCGATGCAAAGGGATTAGTTATAGATGGTGTTCGTGTGATGTATGCACTCGCACCAACGAACACAGTGACTTATACCTTGATAAATGCTGATGGTAGTGAAGAAGTACTTTTAACTGAAACAATGACAGGTCGTCACTTAGTTAGCTTTTATGATGACAGTGAACCTGCGATGCAAATTGATGTTCCAGCGGATTCAATGGCATTCAATAGTATTGTGGGTGACTACATCGTAGTTGGTCCATTTGGAGAAACACCCATTGACTTTGTTGAAGGAGACCAGACATACAATGTTCAATTACGTCAACCTGTTAATACATTTAAGTTTGTTGATGAGGAAGGTAATGCATTGATAGAAGATGTCACCATCACAGGTAAAGTTGCAAGTGCCTATGAGATACTCGCACCGAAGATAGATGGTTTTAAACTAAAAGCAGGTAATATTCTAAGTGGTATTTATGATCGTGTTGATCGCGAATATACGATTGTTTTCGAGAAAGATGCTGTCAAGCCAGTCGATCCCGTCAAGCCAGTTGACCCTGTCAAACCAGTTGACCCCGTCAAACCAGTTGACCCTGTCAAACCAGTTGATCCTGTGAAACCAGTTGAACCAGTTAAACCGGTAGTGCCGAAGGACCCACAAGAAGGGCTTCCTAAAACAGGAATGAGCGATAAACTGCTTAATATCGGAGCAACACTCGTTGTTGTAGGTACAGGAATCATCATTTACAAAAAACGTGAATCATAAAATGAGCTCGGATTATCCGAGCTTTTCTATGCACTGCAGTGGCTTGAATTACCAATCTATTTTATAATGTTGCAAATGGAGGCAATCACTATGACCTATGAAGAAACGATGGAATTCCTTAAGACACATGCAAGTCCATCCCGCCGAAAATCAATGATCAAACAAGGAGCACCTGAAACAACATTAGGTGTAACGTTGGGCCCAGTTCGAAAACTCGCAAAAACAATGGGAATCAATCATGAACTCGCCCTTCAGTTATGGAAAAGTGAAGTCGTGGATGCGCAACTCTTAGCGGTCATGCTTCTGGACCCGAAACAAATATCGGTAGTAACAGCCATCTCAATGATCGGTCAAGCAGCATATGAACCGTTACAAGATGATCTCATGTTTCGAACACTTGTAGCAATCCCTGACTACGATTTATTAAAAAAAGAACTTAAAGCTGATTCTCGGGATGCATTTCAACGTGCGTATTGGAGTATGATTGTGTATGAAATTGGCAACGATAAGATGATTGATTCAGCTCGGATTGAAGGTATATTGGAGACTGTTGAAGCTGAACTTGTAGCATCACCACCACAAACGCAATGGATGATGAATCGAGCTTTAAGTGAAATTGGCTTTCGTTTTTCGGACTATACTCAAAAGTGTATTACAATTGGTGAGACGTTAGGTGTCTACCGTGATATGAAAGTTGCGCCAGGATGTACGTCAGCGTATGCTCCGGCATGGATCGAAGCTGTCGTAAATCGGAAACGGAAATAATGAAAAAACAATCTGACAGATTCTTATACAATGACGCAAAATACGTGAAAAGACACGGATAGCAAAAAGGGATAAAACTTCGAAAATTATCCCTTTTTCTTTGTCCAATATGGTAAAAGCGTTCTGAACCCATGCAAATTATAATAAGAGTACAAGGAGTATAGTCGCAAACCTATACAAAGTCATGGTGATACTTATGAGTCAAATACACAAACTACCCGCAACTCCCCACACGGTACATTGGGGATATTATGACAAGAGTTGGCAACCGGCACTTGTTGTGAAATCAGGCGATATCGTAGAAATTGAAGCAATATGCCATCAATCAGGAGATGCCCCCGAACTCTTGATGGATGAAGCAATTACTGCAATTTATGATGCATTCCCAGATCGTAATATGGGAGATCACATTGTGACGGGTCCAATTTATATCGAAGGTGCAGAACCTGGAGATGTGTTGGAAGCCAAAATACTTGACCTACAGCCTCGCATGCCCCATGGTTCGAATGTTCTTGCGAACTGGGGAGAATTGGCAGATGCATTCGACCAAACTGAATACATCTATATCTATAAGATCAATGATGATGGCGTTACGGCATCCCCAGAATTTATGTATACATACCCTGGGAAAATTGAAAAGCCTGGACAAATACGCCATGAACATGAAGTTGAACGCATTACAGTCACTGATGCCATCAAGGTGCCGCTTAACTTGCATTTTGGTATTGCAGGAGTGACACCTAAAGAAACTGGGAAAGTCGATACAACTCATCCCAAGTATTTTGGTGGGAATGTGGATAATAAAAACTTTGTTGTTGGTACGTCCATGTATTATGAAGTGAATAATCCCGGAGCGGGTTTTTATGTTGGAGACAGCCATTTTGCTCAAGGGGACGCTGAGCTTAGCGGAACGGCGATAGAAGGCAGTGTTAATGGTCGTATTCAACTCGTTCTTCATAAAGATATGAAACTTAAAGAGAATCCAATATTAGAAACTGATACGCATTGGATGGTCCACGGATTTGATGCAGATTTAGATAAAGCAACGCACCAAGCTGCATTAGAAGGTGTTGAGTTTTTAGCCCAGCATTATGGTGTATCTCGCACTTTGGCGTATTCGATTTTGAGTGTTCATGCGGACTTTCATATTAGCCAAGTGGCGAATGGTGTAAAAGGCGTTCATTGCCGGATTCGAAAAGACATCTTCCAATGAAATTGACCGAATCATAATTACGGATTTATTTTAAACACGCAAAATTGCGTGTTTTTTTCTGAGATAGGTTATAATACGTACAAGAGGTATAAATATGACATCATTTAATAAATTTGGACTGGATCCAAAAACATTACAAGCACTAGAAACATTAGGCTATACAGAGCCAACCGACGTACAATTAGAAACAATACAACCGATTCTTGAAAAGCGTGATGTACTCATCAAATCACAAACCGGAAGTGGAAAAACAGCGGCGTTTGGTATTCCCGTTGTAGATAGAACATCGTGGGATATTCGAACACCCCAAACGATTGTCTTAACACCAACCCGTGAGCTTGCATTACAAGTCCGTGATGAACTCACTAATATTGGCCGTAATAAACGCCTTAAAGTTCAGGCAGTATACGGGAAAGACTCCTTTGAGCACCAACGTCGTGACTTGGCACAACGAACCCATATTGTTGTGGCAACACCTGGTCGTCTTTTTGATCACTTAACACAAGAAACAATTAACGTCTCCGAAGTTACGACAGTTGTTTTGGATGAGGCAGATGAAATGCTCAGTATGGGGTTCTTAGATCAAATTGATGATGTTTTACAATATATGCCTGAGGGAATCCAAATTATTCTGTTATCTGCAACATTCCCAGAAGCAATTAAAACATTTGCTGAGAGTATTCTAAACGATCCAATCACAGTAAGTATCGATGCCAAAAACGATGTTAGCACACGAATTGTTCAGGAAGCATACACTGTCGACGAGGATGATAAAATTGCGCTTTTAGAAACGTTGTTGATTGTGAAAAACCCAGATCACGGTCTGATTTTTGCAAACACAAAAGAAAAAGTAGATCAAATTGAGCAACAACTTCACGAAGCAGGTGTTGATATTCGTAAGCTTCATGGTGGCATGGACCAAAAAGAACGAACCAAAACAATTCATGCATTTAAGACGGGTCAATTCCGCTTCTTAGTTGCGACAGATGTTGCCTCACGTGGACTTGATATTGATGATGTTAAAATTGTCGTCAACTTTGATACACCACACCATTTAGAAACTTATACCCATCGTATTGGGCGAACAGCTCGTCTGGATAAAGAGGGACTTGCAGTTTCATTGTTGAGTCGTGATGATCAATATTGGATTCAAGAGAACGGGACAGATTCAACCTATGAAATTTTAGATATGAAGCATCCAAGTCCATCTCTTGTGGAAGCACGTAAAGAAATGTTCTTGAATAAACAAAGTCGTAAACAAAAACCACGAAAAACAAAAGCAGCAAATTTTGATGCTGAAATTATGAAACTTCATATTCGTGGTGGAAAAAATCAAAAAATTCGTCCAGGCGATATTGTTGGTGCAATCACAAGCCTTGCAGGAATGAATGCGGATGATATTGGCGTTATTTCAGTGTTGGAAGATTCTTCGTATGTTGATATTCATAATGGTAAAGGAGAACAAGTTCTCAAACACCTTAAAACACATTCTATTAAAGGGAAACCACGTCGCGTTCAAAAAGCGGTCAACGCGTCCTTGCGATAATATGTATACGCCTGTTCAAATACCTACGTATCTTCATGATACCTTCTCGGAATATATTAATTACTACGAAACCGAATTGCCGTCATTCGATGCGTGGGTTATTTGTATGTGGCATTTTCATCAAGTCAAGCCAATACCTAAAGGCCATTCCGTTACAAATATCATTGTTGCGGATGCCTGTATAGATTGTATTGTTGATCAAAAAAACCAGACAATCTTTTTGTCTGGTTTATCGACTATGTATCATGATGTCATTACCGAACACCCGGGCGATTCATTTGGCATCAGAATGCGTCCAGGGGCTGCACATGCGCTTTTTGGTATCCATGCAACTGAAGCCATGGATAAACCGTTTGACGTGACAGATCGTCTTGTAGACTCATCTTTTTGGAATCTTAGTGTTCAAGAACAAGAAGGTGTGCTCACGACAAATCTTGAAACGCTAAGTATTAAAACAACATCGCATCAAGCACTCGAATGGTTTGAGGTACTTTTCAATGATCTTTACTTGTGTAGTGTTGATACAATTTCAGCACATTTTGGTTATAGCTCCAAGCATATGAATCGTCTGTTTCTACAATATTATGGGATGAACGTTAAGGCGGTGGTGATGGTTATCAGAAT
The DNA here is from genome assembly GCF_011301115.1 of Erysipelothrix sp. HDW6B. Lineage (NCBI taxonomy): Bacteria > Bacillati > Bacillota > Erysipelotrichia > Erysipelotrichales > Erysipelotrichaceae > Erysipelothrix > Erysipelothrix sp. HDW6B. Next base: position 432,353 of record NZ_CP049860.1, read on the forward strand.
GCAAAAAGCACTGTCTCATCTAATCAATGACCCATCCGAAGCGTTAACGACATTAGCATTAGAGATGGGCTACTACGATCAATCCCATTTCATTAATGACTTAAAGCTAAATTTAGGAATGACTCCTTACGCCGTATTAAAACGGCTTGAAGATGTCCATTTTTTCCAATAGAATTTAATAGTAAACTGCGATACTAATATTAAGGAGGAAAACGATGAAACTAGAACGAATGACACCGAATTTAATGGTAAGCAGTATTGAACAAAGCATTCACTTTTATCATAATACGCTTGGATTTGAAGTTGTGGATCGTGTCGAGAATAATTTTGTCATTTTGGGGCGTGACGATGTCTTGATTATGATGGAATCAATGGAAGCAATGGTCCAGGAGTATCCAGTACTCAAACATGACGACCTAAAGGCTAGTATTGCGCTCTATTTTCGATTTGATGACATTGAAGCACTCGTAGCAACCTTAAAGGAAAAAGGCTATCAAATGCCAGATATCTACGAAACGTTTTATGGAACGTTGGAAACTTATTTAGTTGATCCGGATGGTTATGTATTAACACTCTCAGGTGAAAAACAATGAGCCCGCAAGCAGTAAAAGCGCTTTGTGAATCATTTCCAAGTGCGCGTTTCGAATTTAAAATCGAATGGGAAACCGAAGTTGCATTTGTAGCAGATAAGCTCTTTGCACTTCATGGTTTTGATAAAGAAAATTATCGGATTTTAACGTTAAAAGCAAAACCAGAGGATGGTGAGTATTTGCGACAGAACTATGAGAGCATTATTACAGCGGGTTATCATATGAATAAACGTCATTGGATATCGATTCGTTTGGATGAAATTCATGACGATGGACTCGTACAACAACTTGCTTTAAACTCATACAATCTCATTGCGGATAAATTACCCCGTCGTATTAGGGAAACATTGTAAAAAAGAGACTTCCATGGTGGGAGTCTCTTTTTTTTAAGTTCGTTATTCTTTGGTGTTCGCAAGTAGGCGTAAGCCGTTGAAGATAACAACTAAGGTACTACCTTCGTGAACAAGGACACCTAATGGTAATGTCATTTTGCCGAATATGTTCAAGAGAACTAAGGTTAAAACAACCAACATTGAGAACCATATGTTCTGCATGACGATTTTATCAAGTCGTTTGGAGACACGGTGTGCATATGCGAAGTTTGTCATATCATTTTGCATGAGTACGGCATCAGCGACATCGATAGCGATATCAGTTCCATCACCCATTGCAACTCCAATATCTGCTTTTACAAGTGCAGGTGCATCGTTAACGCCATCACCAAGCATGGCGACAACACCATATTTAGCTTGCAACGCTTCAACAATTGCTGATTTGTTTTCTGGTAAGACGTTCCCAATAACTTCATCGATACCGATTTGTCGTCCAACAGCTTGTCCTGTCAGTTCAGAATCACCAGTAATCATAACTGTATGAATGCCTTGACTGCGTAAGTATTTGATAACAGCAACTGATTTCTCATTTGGAACGTCCATCATTGCAATCATTCCAACTACAAGGTCATCAGCAGAGAAGTAGACAACAGTCTTACCGTCATTTGAGTAACGGTCATTGTGGTCTTCAATGGCATCTGGAACATTATCAAATGTTTCGGGTTTACCGATTCGATAGTGGATACCTTCATGACGCGCAATGAGTCCTTTTCCAATGACATTTTCAACTTCAAGTTCATAATCAAATGTTGCGGAGTAGTAATTTAAGATTGCATTCGCTAATGGGTGGTTTGCTGTTTTTTCCATTGCAACAATCACATCTTCGTACAGAGTCATTGTTTCTTGATCGATATCTTCAGTAAAATAGATGTCAGTAACGACAGGTTTCCCAGCTGTCAATGTACCCGTTTTATCAAAAGCAACAGCTTTAACTTCGCTAAGATTTGATAAGAATGATCCCCCTTTGAAGAGAACACCACGTTTTGCTAAGTTTGAAATAGCAGATAGTGTTGCAGGAATCGCAGCAGCTGCTAGAGCACAAGGTGATGCAACTGTTAAGAAGACCATGCCGCGGTAGAAGCTTGTATCCCAACCCCAACCGAGAACAAATGTTCCGAGAAGAATAAAGATTGGAACAATAATTAGAACGATTGTAACGTAGATTGGTTCGAGTTCTTTAATTTTTGTAGCCGTTTTAGAAAGGTTGGATTGTGATTGATTAACCAATTCCACAATTTTAGCAAAGACGGTTTCAGAACTGTCTTTCGTAACTTCCATAATAAATGTTGAGTTTCCGTTAATGGTACTTCCAAAGACTGTATCACCGGTTGTTTTTTCACGTGGAATACTCTCTCCGTTAATGGATGACTCATCAATGGTTGCGACCCCAGAGATGATCACACCATCGGTAGCAATCTGGTCACCGTTTAGAACTTGAAGTTGATCCCCAACTTTTAGTTCATCGACAGCTACGACTTCAATGGTTCCATCTTGGAGCATTCTGCGTGCTTCGGTAGGATTCATTTTGAGAAGGTTTGTAATTTCTCGTTTACTACGATTTTCTGCGTAGTCTTCAAGGAAGTGAGCTGCAGCAAAGATAACAATCAGCAATGCACCTTCTTCAAAGTTACCAATGAGTGATGCCCCAAATGCTGCAAGTGTCATTAATATATGGATGTTTGGTGCAAATTTCTTTAAACGCCGTGTTTCGGTAATTGTACTTCCAAATCCTTCGATAATAATGTGGTATCCCGATGCCAACATTGCAACAAAGTAGAATGTATTCTGGAGCATCCCTGCTTGTAAGAATAATGCCCCGATAAAGAAACCGAGTCCAATAAAGAACATAATTACTGGAAGGTTTCCGTGGTTGTGATCGTGATTGTGATCGTGTCCATGTTCGTGTGAATGTTTGTGTGCCATATGTTTACCTCCTTACATATGAGTGTGTGTTCATATGTTCATTATAAACGACAATTCCAGAAATTGCAACTTTTCTCGAAAATCTGTTAAAAGTTTTTCATAATCGTTGAAAAGCATCGGGTTAAAATCGCGAGTATGCTATAATATATAAGAATTTAACAAACAAATTTAAGATTGGAGATTATGACATATGGGAATGAATAAAGAATGGAATGATGTAAAACTTTTCCACGAAAAGTTTAACCACCCCGTTTCCGAAAAACCTGCATTCATGGCAAAAGAACGTGCTGAAAAACGTTATAAGTGGATGCTTGAGGAAATTAATGAATTCTTGGAAGCCGATGAAATTGTTGAACAAGCAGATGCAATGATTGACACAATCTATTTTGCGCTGGGAACATTGGTTGAAATGGGCGTTGAGCCGGAAGCATTATTTGAAATAGTTCAGCATGCAAATATGTCGAAACTTTGGGAGGACGGGAAACCTCACTATAATGAAGACGGGAAAACGATTAAACCACAAGGGTGGGAAGATCCACATCCAAAATTAAAAGACGCAATCGAAAAAATGAAATAATCATAAACCAGCATTGCATCGCAATGTTGGTTTTGTTGCATAGGGAGGTAAGGCAATGATTAAATTAATAGCAAGTGATATTGATGGAACTTTAATAAACAGCAATCATGAAGTGAGTGATTATACGAAAAAAATAGTTCATGAAGCACGAAAGCAAGGCATTCAATTTGCGCTTGCAACCGGACGTGACCATGAAAGTGCGAGTGGTATTGCACGACAACTGGGTATTGAAGGTGATGATACTGCCATAATTTGCTTAAACGGTCTACGTGTTGATAATGATTCACGAGACTACCATTACCATGCACCGACCATGACATATGAAGATTGCGAGCTAAAAGAAGCAATCGGAAACAAATATTTTATGGGAGTGCTCTATTGTTTTGAAGATAAGATTTATTATCATATGGATGATGTAGCATTCCAAGACTACCAGTTGGGAATTTCTGAACAACAATTTAAGTTCTTTAATGAGTCTCTCAATGCAGAAAAAATAACAGGACTGAAGGATATCAAACATCTTTTTGAAACAGGTCATCAGATTCTAAAAATGGTTTATATCCAAAATGGTGATTATACCGAATTGGTAAAAGAACGCATTGCAAAAGAATTTGACTCCCGTTACAATTTATTGATTGTTGGAGATGGATGGGCAGAGATTATGCCACGCTCGGTGAACAAAGGGGATGCCATTCTAAACTATGCTGCATCTTTAGGGATCAAACCTGAAGAAGTTATGACATTTGGTGATAGCGATAATGACCTAACGATGATTGCGAAAGCAGGATGTGGTGTCGCGATGGCCAATGCACGCGAGAATCTCAAAACAATTGCTGATGCAATAACACTTTCGAATGATGAAGATGGTGTTGCACATTATATTGCGACGCATGTCCTCCATCAAGACTAAAGAAAACGCCATGATTATCATGGCGTTTTCCTAAATTCAAATCTCAACCGCACCACCAAGGTGCGGTTGTTTTTGTATAATAAAAGGAGCCCACCCGACTAAAAGGAGCTCCCATATGAAGTATAAGCAATTAAATAGAAAAATAAAAGACCAAATCGATATTTTATTGAGTGTAGGATATTCGATGCGACAAGTTGGACGCGAACTGAATATTTCGCATTCAACTGTTTCGAGGTATAAAAGCAATCATTATAAGAAAAGAAAAATAGATATTCAACATAAATATAACCACTTAATCGATTACCTCAATTCTCGTTATGATCCGAAAGTCCGTTCTATCGATGTCTGCCTCAACAACTATAGAAGGTATCATCCTCATAAACCCTGTGTATCCGTTCAACAAGTGTATAACTGGATCAACCAAGGAAAACTTACGATTGACCCTCTTAGGATGTGTTACAAAAGACGTAGACGAAAGAAGCGAATGAGTGGAATGATGAACCACTTTCAATGGAATTTGGAAAATCGAACTGTGCTACCAATTAGTCTGAGACCCAATTATATAGAGGCCCGAGATGAAATCGGTCACCTTGAAATTGACTCAATAATCGGAAAGAAAAATGAAAGTGCAGCAATAATATCAATCGTAGATCGATGTTCCAGAATGAATTGGCTGATAAAGGCTGAGTATCGATTAGACTATTACACATCCTCATTAATTAGAAAATTTATAGAAGAAAACAAAATAGTAACGAAATCAATAACCGTTGATAATGGATTAGAATTTAACACAATGGGAATTACTGCAAAACGACTCGGTGTCAAACTTTATAAATGCGATCCTTACTGTTCTTTTCAGCGTGGTTCCAATGAACGAGCCAATGCGATAGTTAGAAGATTTATACCGAAAGGAAAGTCACTTTACAGCATTGGACAACAATATCTAGATGACATTGCCTTTAAAATCAACTCAATGCCGCGTAAAATATTTGACTTTAAAACTGCTTATGAGATAGAATTTTTAAAAATGAATAGTGGTGCGGTTGAGATTTGATAAAAGAAAACGCCATGATTATCATGGCGTTTTTACTTAGTTGATACTATCGACAATGGATTCAAGGGACCAAAAGAGGCGATCCAAAGGTCCGTTTTTAATATCTTGTTTAACCTGGATTGCTGTTTCGGGATCATCGGTGATGATACCATTAACATTGGTTCGAATATATACTTCCATAAGGTCAGAGGTATTAATCGTCCATGCGTACAGGGCTTTTTTCTGATTTTTGATATCGTTTACGACACGTGTTGTAATTGATGTATCTTCGATCGAATAGAAATCAACGGGCATCGGTTCAATACCGCCAAGATTAAAACCAATAATATAGCCAGTGTAAGCATTAGGGTACATTGCCTTAAAGTTTACAATCGCATTTTTATCGAGACTTTGGAAAGAAACCATGTGTTCCATGTCTGCGTCACGGATAATCTGCATGATATTTGCAAGATACTCGGGACTGTCAGTTTTATGTGCTTTAATTTCTACCATAATCTTTTGGTTTAAAGAACGAGCAAGTTCCATATATTCTTTGAATGTTGGAATGGTTGATTCATGACCTTTACTTGTAATTGTTTCTTTAGAGAGGTCTTCCCATGTGTAAGGATAAATCGCATTCGAGTTCGTGCCAATACGTTTTAAATCAGGATCGTGAAACACAACAATCGTACCATCTGATATTTCTTGAACGTCCATCTCCACATAGTCAGGTTTAAATTCATTTGCATATTTAAGTGACTCTAGTGAATTCTCAACGGCACGTTTCGTATCACCACGGTGTGCGACAATTTGTGTGTCATTGCGAAGTTCGTTATTGGGCATGTCCATATAAAGAAGTGCAGAAAATCCAAGATAAACAAAGATAACGCCAACATTAATAAGTTGGAGACGTCGACGCGATTTGGGTGTTAATGCATGGATGTGAATCTGTGTGCCTTTTAGTTCATGATAACTCACTGTAACAGTTTGAATGAGCCAGACACTTGCGAACGCAATAGTGGTGAAAGTCCAGAAGATGACTAAAGTGTTTGTAATGGTTTCAATGATAAATTGGTACTGTGGCAAGACTGTTTCGATAAAGGCACCGGAAACAAGTAATACCATGGATCCAACTAAAATCGATAAGACAGAGAGGAATCCAATCGCAGCCACGATTTTAAGAATGGTAAACTCTTGGCGGCGGGTCATCTTCCAACTACTCTTGAGTGCTTCATAGAAATTGACATCTTCATTGTAGAAAATGATGATGGCATAAAATAGACGCAAGTTAAGATAGAAAAGAATCCATCCTAGTGTAATATATGCATACTTCATCCAGGCAAATTCATAAATAAAATCGATTAAGAAAAGCGGAATTTGTAAACTGGATGTTACCGTAGAAGTCAATCCAATATTTCCAAACGGCATAATGATAAAGATATAAATTAAGAAAATCGGGATATCTTTAGCGCGGAGTCGTTTTAAGGGCGCAAAGATTGATTGAATCGTAAGGGGTTCAGGGTGGTATTTTCGATCAGCAAATGCAAGAATTGCAATTAACTGAACAACACCAATACTTCCTAGAACGACGACCATTATCAGTAAGAGGGTAATGGCAATCGGATTGAAAAGTATACCTAAAAAGTTTTCATTGTTGATTCCGTGAACTTTCGCACTGACAAGTGCCAGGTCGAAGAGTCGATTTGTAATTTGTTTGGTTAATAATATAACCATGGTTTCTGCTAAAATTGCAACGACCAAATAACGCCACATATCAAAACGTATGTATTTAAATGTTGATTTAAAAATGTCGCGCACTTTTATTTTCTGCTTCATAGCTACCTCATCTCTACTTTAGGGGATATGCCTGTTCAAAATATTCAGGAATATCGACTTGATACGATACACGTTGGTGTGTTCGCGGATGGATAAACTGGAGTTGATAAGCAACAAGATAATGCCCTGATGATTTGTCATCATCGATTCCATACAAAGGATCGCCTAACAAAGGATGACCAGAATATGCTGCATGCACACGAATTTGATGCGTGCGACCGGTATACAAATGACATTCAACTAGCGTCATCGTATCAAACCGTTGCTTCACAATAAAATCGGTTTTAGCATATTTACTGTTCTTCTCAGTAACACTCATTTTCTTTGTGTTTAAGGGATCCATACCAATTGGCGCTTCAATTGTAATCATAGCGTCTTCAATAACACCATGGACCAAAGCAAGATAGGTACGGGCCATCGTTTTATCTACAAGTTGGTCAGCCAAAAATGTATGAGCTTTATCATTTTTTGCAATGACAAGAAGTCCTGAAGTATCGCGGTCAATGCGATGCACCATCCCAGGTTTTACAACCTCATCACCTTGGTTCAAGTAATGAACTAAGCCATGCAAAAGTGTGGGTTCATGAACACCTTTCCCTGGGTGAACAACCAGCCCACGTTGCTTATTGAGAACCAAAATATCGCGGTCTTCAAAAACTATATCCAAAGCCATTGCAACGCCTTCAAGTGTTGAGGCTTTGACATGATAGTCTTCTGCCTTGATTATATCATTCAATTTAACTTTATACTTCGATTTTAAGCATGTATCGTTACCAAATACAATGCCATCTTTAATCATTTCTGATGCCTTACTTCGTGAAAGGTTAAGTTTTTCACTGATAAACACATCAATGCGTTTGCCAACGTCATGTGTGGTTACTGTCCATTGATTCATAGTTCGACTCCGTTTTCTCTTTATTTTATCTTAAGAAAGTCAGTGAATCAAGGTAGTCATCAAAGCAATAATTGTGTACAATAGTTGAGGAAAGCTGAGGAAATACAATGAAAAAATTAGTGACCTTGGTGACATTAATGTTTGTACTTGTCGGTTGTGGATCAAAGACAGTAACAACGTCACCTGCAGAAATCGGTAAAGCGGTTGAGGGAAATGCTTTATCTTATGAAATAATCTCTATTGAAGCTGACAAAGGTTTAAAACCAACATCAGCACCTTCAGATAAATTGGAATATCCAATTAAAGAAGAGGGTAAAGTATGGGTTAGTGTAAAAGCTAAAGTAACCAACAATACTAAAGATGAGCTGGATTCAAAAACAGATATTTTAGGAACACTAAAAGTTGGTTCAGAAGTCATCAAGACGACAACATTTTTCGAAATTAGCAATCAAGAAAAATTCAGTCAATTTGAACGATTACAACCAAAAGCAGATGCTGTAATTCAATTTGCAGCCCAAGTTCCTACAGATGTTTTAAATCAAGAACTTACATTTGACGTCAATGTTAAAGAAACATTAGCGATCAGTAATACATTTAAAGTTGCACAGTAAAGATTATAATTGGGCCCTATCACCCAAAAAAACACCCCATTGGAGAAAAGTTCCAATCGGGGTGTTTTTTAATTTTGTTAGTTATTATTGTGACCACACTTACAATTATCAGTTTCACAGTTACATTTTGTTGTTTGATTCGGTAAGCAACTGCAGGGCACAGAATCAACAAACTCTTTTGCTTCGAGAGCTGCAAGAATAATTTCTCGGTCTTTTTTTGACAGGTTGTGGGTGTCAATTGCTTTTGCGATTGCGCCACCAACAGCGCTATTACAAATTGATGTAAATAGTTTGTCGACGCGATTGGATACACTTTCCTCTTCTGTAACAAGGGGCAAATAAATGAATCGGTTACCATCTTTACGCGTATCTAAATAGCCTTTCTTAACGAGTCGTCCCAAAAGTGTTTTGGTCGTTGCTACTTCCCAATTTTGTGTGTCTTTGAGAACTTCTGAAACGCTGCGGCTGGTTGCTTCATCAAGGCTCCAAATGACACGCATTACTTCCCATTCAGCTGAGGATGCTGTTGTTATATCTTCCATAGTTATCACTTCCTTACTATTAGTTTACAGTTGTAGACAAAATGTGTCAAGAAATTCACTTTAATTCCTAACCTTCTATATTCACCGTGAATTATAACTATTGCTAAGGTTGTATTGATCAAACATAGACTCCATCCGAAATGTCATACTTAAGTCACAATTAATGATTCGTACTTTGCTACGATGAGGGTGGTAACGAGCCATTTACATGACGAAAATGCAAGTAATTTGACATATATCGTTTACAGTTGTAAACTATAAGAAAGTGGAGGGATTAATATGACAGAAAAAAATAAGAGTGAAAACAAAGAAGCAATGCACGATCATAGCCACCATGACCATTCAAGCGATGGAAAAGGAACTATGAGTCATGATAATCATTTAGAACATATGGATCATTCGAAACATTCGGAACATATGGATCATTCGGAACATATGGATCATTCGGAACATATGGATCATTCGGAACATATGGATCATTCGAAACATATGGATCATTCAGGACATGGAGATCATTCAGGACATGGAGATCATTCAGGACATGGAGATCATTCAGGACATGGAAATCATTCAGGACATGGAGATCATTCAGGACACGACCATTCGGGACACGGTACAGCATTTAAACAAAAGTTTATCGTTTCGCTGTTCTTTGGTGTACCAATACTCTTTCTTGCACCAATGATGGGGGTAACCCTTCCTTTCCAATTTACATTTCCAGGAAGCGAGTGGGTTGTCGCAATTTTAGCGACCGTTCTGTACTTCTATGGTGGACAGCCGTTTTTAGCGGGAGCGAAATCAGAGTTAAAATCTAAAAATCCAGCAATGATGACATTAATTTCATTGGGGATATCCGTCGCATATATCTATAGTATGTATGCATTCGTAATGAATACGGTGCTCGGTAGTCCCGTGCACATTATGGACTTCTTTTGGGAACTTGCGAGCTTAATTCTCATTATGCTACTTGGTCACTGGATTGAGATGGAGGCAATTTCGAATGCCGGTAATGCCTTACAACGCATGGCTGAATTACTTCCAAGTGATGCAACCGTACTCCTTGAAAACGGGGCAACAGAAGTTCGTTCGTTGAAAGATATCACTATCGGAGACAAAGTCATCATTAAAGCAGGAGAAAATATGCCAGCAGATGGTGTGATTGTAGATGGAAAGACATCCGTCAACGAATCAATGATTACCGGTGAATCACGAGCTGTTCAAAAGAAACCAGGCGATAAGGTTATTGGGGGATCTGTTAATGGATCTGGAACGCTTACCGTCGAAGTAACGGGAACTGGTGAATCCGGTTTCCTTGCACAAGTAATGACGTTGGTCGATCAAGCGTCAAAAGATAAATCTAAAGCAGAATCGATGGCTGATGTTGTTGCAAAATGGTTATTCTATATTGCCGTTGTCGTGGGTATCTTAGCATTGATTATTTGGTCAATATTAACCAATGTAAATACAGGAATTGAACGCATGGTTACCGTCCTTGTGATTGCGTGTCCTCATGCATTGGGATTGGCAATTCCACTCGTAACGGCACGCTCAACATCATTAGGAGCTCAAAATGGGTTACTGATCAAATCACGCCAAGCGCTTGAAGTTGCACAAAATATTGACGTCATCATGATGGATAAAACCGGAACATTAACAGAAGGAAACTTCATCGTTACAGATTATCGTTCATTTGATGAGTCATACTCCAAAGAAAAAGTACTCCAATACTTCGCAACCTTAGAACAATCATCATCCCATCCATTAGCGGTTGGAATTCTTGATGAAGCAGAAGCTCAGAACATCACGCTCTTGAAGGCAGAAAATGTCACTACAATTGCAGGGATAGGTCTTGAAGGAATGCTTGAAGGTCATGATGTAAAAATAACAAGTGTGAAATATCTTCAAAACAATAAAATTCCATACGATGATGCAGCATTTAAGGCGTTATCGGGTGAAGGTTATTCCATTAGTTTCTTACTTGTGGATGATCGCAACACAGGTTGGATTGCTCAAGGAGACGAAATTAAAGACGACTCTCGCGAGATGATTCGTCAACTCAAAGCACTTGGCATCAAACCAGTAATGCTAACGGGTGATAATAAACAAGCAGCTCAAGTGATTGCTAAGAATCTTGGTATCGATGATGTTCATGGGGAATTGATGCCAGAAGACAAAGAACGTATTGTTCGTGAATATCAAGATCAAGGGCTAACTGTCATCATGGTCGGCGATGGTGTTAACGATGCGCCAAGTTTAGCGCGTGCCAACGTTGGTGTCGCAATTGGTGCTGGAACGGATGTTGCAATTGATTCAGCGGATGTTATTCTTGTTAAGAGTAATCCTTCGGATATTCTTCATTTCGTGTCATTAGCACGTAACACGTCACGTAAGATGAAAGAGAATCTACTTTGGGGAGCTGGATATAACTTCATTGCTATTCCATTGGCAGCTGGTATACTAGCGGGCATTGGGTTTATTCTATCTCCAGCAGTTGGAGCCGTATTAATGTCGCTCTCAACAGTTATCGTCGCGATTAATGCAATGCTTCTTAAAATAAAATAACTCGCTTCGGCGAGTTTTTTTTATGAGATAGGAATGTTGCGAACGGTTACTTATTTAAAAATAAGACCGTTCGCCATACATAAACGACCGCTAATACAAAGAATCTTTACAATAAAACTGGTTCATATTAAATTATGCAAAAATCGAGGAGAGATGCCAGTGATTCGAGTTCAATTAAACATCCGAAATCGGAATTCAAACATACGTGTTAAAGAAATTTTAGTGCTGTATCAAGATTTGTTCAATCAGCCCTTCACCGTTATTGATTCACCAGAAAATGTAGATTTAATGATTGCAGATTGCATTATGAAATATCATGACCCTTGTAAGACAATTTTAATAGGGTTTGATGTTCCATCTTATCAATGCATTCAGTCCTGCCACCACAAAGAACAGATACTCAAAGCAATCCGAAAAATTATTGATCGACCGAAGTATGAACCCCAAGAAATCACGCTTGGTAAACGTCGTGTTGTGCGTATTGATGTCGGAATGATTTGTGTTATCGAAACAAGAGGGCGCCGCCTGTCAATCAAAACAGCGACTGATGAATATCTTGATACGAATACAATCTCATATTGGCAAGGTTATCTTGAAGCATGGCCGTTTCTAGAAATTTATCGAGGAGTTCTTGTGAATTTATGCCAAGTTGTAACCGTAAACAAGGATCATGTCATTCTAAAAAATGGCTTAAAACTTCCAGTCGCACGCCGTCGCTATCAGGAAATACTAACGAAAATGCGCTATTTGATGAAAGAATAAAAATATTGCGTCTCACGTGGAATCTCATTACAATACTACTATCGGGAACATAGGATACTACAGTATGTTAGGTGCTGAAATAGCGGATTGTTCATAGTAAACCTATTTAATTAACTTGCTGGATACGAACTTTTTGATGTCAATGAACTTTTGAAAGGAGTCCAATGATTCATGTCCATGTTGATTTGCGTGACCGCTTTTCGCGTCGTTGCGTAAAAGAAGTACTTGACTTATATTCCGAACTTAATGAAGAAGCAATAACATATACCAAAGAGCCACCGGTAGGTTTATATATTGTTGATTATGCAAATCACCGTTATGATCGCCGCAAAACGCTCCTCATTGGTTTTAAAATACCAAGGCATCATTGTCTAAAGAACTTAGATAACTGCCAAATGACCTTACGGGTTGTGTCGCGCCTGATTCAACGTCCACTTTATAACCCGGAGTTTGTCCAAGTGGGACGACGGGAAAGCTCGGTTGTGGATGTTTCTGAAATTTGTACAATTGAAACGTGCAAACGCCATCTTCTGATTCGAACACAAACAAGAGATTACAAGGATCGACGACCGATTCATCACTGGATTCATTTATTACGAAAATCGCCGTTCATAGAAATCTATCGCGGTGTCGTTGTTAACTTAGCGGCTGTTGAGCGTCTAGAAACAGATTTTCTAGTCCTAAAAAATGGGATAAGACTACCGGTAGCGCGACGTCGTTACACAAAAGTACAGAAAAGGTTGGGCCTTATTCAAGAAATAAACTTGCACAAAAAATAATTACTCATTACAATAGAATTAACATGGAGGTGGCTGATATGATCCGTAGAGCTACAGTAGAAGACATTGATATTCTAATGGAATTGGACACACACGTTGAACGTGAAGAGTTTGAATCAAAACTCGAACTTGGACGCGTTCTGGTGTATGAAGTCGACGATAAAATTGTAGGTATCATTCGATACAATATGTTCTGGGATCAGTATCCATTCCTCAATTACTTTAAGATTCTAGAGCCTTACCGTCACCGCGGTTATGGTACTGAAATGATTAATTACTGGGAAACAGAAATGATGGCATTAGGGAATTACCTAGTTATGACTTCCGGAAGAGCGGACCAAGATGCACAGCATTTTTTCCGAGCACTTGGCTATCAAGATTCGGGAAATATACTCTTCCCGGGAGAAAATCTAGAACTCATCTTAATTAAAAATCTTATTAGATAGCAGCTAAGCTGCTATCTTTTTAATAAAAAAAGCACCTGTTTAGGTGCTTATATAAAATGGACAAACTAGGCGTTTGATTTAACTGAACTAAACATCTCAGTAAGTCTGATTTGTAAGAATTTCGCTTGATCTTCTGTCAATGGGTCAACTGGTGCATTGTGTCCTGGAACGGTTCCAATGTTAACTTGGATTGAGCCATCGCCACCAATAATGACAACATAAGGAACACCAGTCATGCGTTGTTCTTCAGGTAATGAATTTGAGAATGCTTCAATACGTTTTTGAGCATCGGCATTTTGTGTGTAATCGTTGCCACGTGTATCAACATAGTTGATTGTGTGGTTTCCTGCTGCTGCAGCTTCTTCCATAACAGGAACAAGAGCGACACACCATGGGCATGTTTCAAATCCTAAATAATAAATACCTTCAGTTTTATTTTCAAGTGCTGTTGCCATATCACTAGCACTCATTGCTTGGTAATGGTGGTCTTTTTTATCAAAGCCTTTGTAACCTTTCATAATGTTTGTATTTGCCGATGTACATCCGACAAGTACCAACAACGATACAACTGCTGTAAGCAATATTTTTTTCATAAATTAATTCTCCTTGTGTTTATTATAAGTAAAGTGGTACAAAATTCAACTAAATCAAAGTAAAATTGTGTGATATAATTGTGAAGACAAGATGAGGTAAAACTATGAGCTTATTTCAATGCCCGGTTTGTAAAAAACAACTGGTACTCCAAAACAAATCGTATGTGTGCGAAACCGGTCATCAATTTGATATGGCCAAGGCTGGATATGTGAACCTATTACAATCACAAAGTTCTAAATCTAAACAACACGGTGATGATGCCAAAATGATTCAGGCGCGAACACAGTTCCTTAATGACGGATACTACGATATATTTCGAGAAGCTCTTAAAGACATTGTAACAAAATATTCAGCGAATAGCTTGGCTGATGTCGGCTGTGGCGAGGGTTGGTATGCCGAACCGTTGCTTCAACAGGAAAAAACTGTCTATGGAATCGACATTTCAAAACAAGCAGTCACCAGTGCTTCGAAACGAAATAAGAATATGAAGCTAGCTGTTGCATCGACTGCGAAGTTACCACTGATGGATAGTGCATTTGATCTCGCATATAGTATTTTTGCACCGTTTTCATCTGATGAGGTCTATCGAATTCTGAAAAATGATGGACATTTCGTCGTGGTTTTTCCACTCGAAAAACATTTATGGGGACTGAAATCAATCCTCTATGATAAGCCCTATGAGAACGAGGTTGTGTTACCTACATATGAGGGATTTGAATTGGAAACGCTCATTCGTGTTGAACATACCATTCATTTAACAGGACAAACGACCATCAACAATCTTTTAGCGATGACACCTTATTATCATCGAACACCGAAACATGCCATTGCGACATTAGAGACGTTAGAAACCCTAAGTACACCGATTCAATTTGGATTCGCAATATATAAAAAGAAATGTGATGTTGCGTAACAATGATACCGATATTTCAGACCGCGTTGATAATCAGCGTGGTTTTTTAGATTTGTTTGCGTTTGGAAATTGACAATTCAAAGCAAAACACATAAGATAAAGGCATAGCGATGAAAAGAAATAGTATTTATTGAAAACTATAAGAGAGCTGATGGGTGGTGTGAATCAGTAAGTGGACAATAAAGAACTCATCTTGGAGCAGAATTTCTGAATTCAGTAAGAGATTCCGTAGCCCCGCGTTAAGGGAAAGAGCGCTTGTCTCAAACATGAGATGAGAAATTAAGGTGGTACCGCGAGACATTCGTCCTTTGCAGGTGCTTTTTTTATTTTACAGGAGGAAAAACGATGTATAACCATTTAAAAATTGAACAAAAATGGCAACAATACTGGGAAGAAAACGAAACATTTAAAACAGACATTCGTAATTTTGATATCCCAAAATATTACGTCCTTGATATGTTCCCATACCCATCAGGGAATGGACTTCATGTTGGACATCCACGCGGCTATACCGCCACAGATGTGTTGGCACGATACAAACGTATGAAAGGATTCAACGTTTTACACCCAATCGGGTGGGATGCTTTTGGCTTGCCAGCAGAACAATTTGCATTAAAAACAGGAAATCACCCAGATGCCTTTACGAAAGAAAATATCCAAAACTTTACGAAACAAATTAAGTCACTAGGACTTTCGTATGACTGGTCTCGTGAAATTTCAACGACAGATCCTCACTACTATAAGTGGACACAATGGATTTTTACGAAACTCTACGATATGGGCCTAGCATATGTTGATGAGAAACCCGTAAACTTCAGTCCTGATTTGGGAACGGTTCTTGCAAATGAAGAAGTTATCAACGGTAAAACTGAAGTTGGTGGATTTGATGTTATCCGTATCCCAATGCGTCAGTGGGTTTTACGTATTACAGAATACGCAGAACGCTTACTTGAAGATTTAGATTTGGTCGAATGGCCAGCATCAACCAAAGAAATGCAAATCAACTGGATTGGGAAATCAGTAGGTGCAAATGTAATCTTTAAAGTTGATAACCATGATTTAGAATTCACGGTATTTACAACACGTGCAGATACACTTTTTGGTGCGACATATACAGTCCTTGCTCCGGAACACCCATTCGTAAGTCAGATTACGACTCCTGAGCAAAAAGCAGCAGTTGATGCGTATGTAGATCAAGTGATGCATAAGTCAGACTTAGAACGTACCGAGCTAAATAAAGACAAAACAGGTGTCTTTACGGGTGCCTATGCGATTAACCCTGTTAATGGTAAACAAGTACCTATCTATATTGCAGACTATGTACTAGCAGCCTATGGTACAGGAGCAATCATGGCGGTACCAGCACATGATCAACGCGATTATGAGTTCGCGAAAAAATACAACATTGAGATGATTCAAGTTCTTGAAGGCGGAAGTATCGCGGAAGTTGCGTATACTGAAGATGGCAATCATATAAACTCAGGATTCCTTGATGGTTTAAATAAAGAAGAAGCCCTTGTAATCATGAATAAATGGTTAGAAGACAACAAATACGGCGAAGCGAAAGTTACTTATAAACTACGTGATTGGCTATTTTCACGTCAACGTTACTGGGGAGAGCCAATTCCTATTGTTCATATGGAAGATGGAACAATGCGTACAGTTGACCTTGAGGATTTACCACTAGAGCTTCCCGAGGTTGAGAACTACAAACCAGCACCAGATGGTCAATCACCACTCGCTAATGCCGGTGATTGGTTAGATGTAACATTCCCGGATGGATCAAAAGGCCGTCGTGAGACCAATACTATGCCGCAATGGGCGGGGTCTTGCTGGTATTACTTACGCTATATTGATCCAACCAATGAAGGAGCAATCGCTGATCCAGAACTTATTAATCACTGGATGGAAGTAGACCTTTACATGGGCGGTGCAGAACATGCAGTGCTTCACTTACTATATGCACGTTTCTGGCATAAAGTACTTTATGATATTGGAGTTGTGAATACGAAAGAGCCATTCAAGAAACTCTTCCATCAAGGTATGATTTTAGGTGCTAATAATGAAAAAATGAGTAAATCTCGTGGAAATGTTGTTAATCCTGACGATATTGTTCGCAGTCACGGAGCAGATACGTTGCGAGTCTACGAAATGTTTATTGGACCGCTTGATGGAGCAACTGCATGGAGTACACAAGGACTTGATGGAAACCGTAAATGGTTAGATCGCGTATGGCGTTTGTTTGTCGAATCAGGAAAAATTGTAGATACAAATGATGGATCCCTAGATTTCTCATATAACCAAACAGTCAAAAAAGTAACTGAAGATATTGAATCATTTGGAATGAATACAGCATTGGCACAATTAATGACATTCATTAATGATGCTTACAAAGCCGAAACAATTTATAAAAAATATGCGGTTGGATTTGTTAAAATGCTAGCTGTATTTGCACCTCATATCGGTGAAGAATTGTATACAATATTAACGGAAGAAACGGGAATTAGTTATACCGAATGGCCGACATTTGATGAAACGAAACTTGTGAAATCAGAGACTGAAATTGTTGTGCAAATCAACGGTAAAGTCCGCGCGAAATTCATGGCGGCTACTGGACTCGATGATGATGCTCTAAAAGCACTCGCATACGAGCAACCTCAAGTTCAAAAGAACCTTGAAGGAATGCAAATTCTAAAAGAAATTGTTATCAAGAATAAAATCGTAAATATAGTTGTGAAACCTGCCTAAGGTTTTGTGAACAAAATACACAACTTTCACAAACTCATGTCTTTTTCGAAAGGAAACTGCATGAGTTTTCTTTTGGGGCATGAAACATCTCGATGTAACAAACCCCAAGATTGTGAACAAATTAGCGATACGCTATAATATGAAGGCAAAAGTAATTAAAGGAGAAATAGAAAATGGGAAAGAGAGTAGTTGTTGTAGGAGCAGGATACTCTGGGATTTTAGCTGCGAAAAAGTTAGCTAAAAAATTCAAAAAGGATCCAGAAGTATCAATCACTATTATAGACCGCAATCCATTCAGTACGATGTTGACAGAACTTCATGAAGTTGCTGCAGGTCGTGTTGATGAATATTCAATCCGCATGGATTTGAAAAAAATCTTTGCTGGACGTAATGTCAACGTAAAACTTGATACAGTTCAAAAAATTGACTTTGACAAAAAAGTCGTTGAAGGTGCGAACGAAAGCTACGAATACGATTATGTTGTAATCGCAGCAGGTTCAAAACCAACATTCTTTGGAATTGAAGGCGCTAAAGAAAATACATTTACATTGTGGTCATACGATGATGCAGTTCGTTTACGTGACCATATCAATGATGTATTTGTAAAAGCATCACAAGAACCAAACCTTGAGAAACGTCGTTTCTTGCTAACATTCTATGTTGTAGGAGCAGGATTCACTGGTGTAGAAATGATGGGGGAACTTGCTGAATACGTTCCTGTATTATGTGATAAATTCTCAATCGACCCAAGTGATGTCACAATGGTTGAAGTCGATGCAATGCCACGTACAGTTATGACATTGCCAGAAAAACTCGCAAACAAAGTACAAAACCGTTTAGAAAAAATGGGTGTACAAATTAAACTGAACGCAAAAGTTATCAAAGTCACTGAAGATGCTATTCATTTAGACATCAACGGTAATATTGAAGAAAACCCAGTACACACAGTTATTTGGACAGCTGGTATTGAAAGTACAGATATTACGGCGCAATCAGGTACAGAACTTGAAGCTGCACAACGTGGTGGCCGAATTGAAACAGACCAATACTTACGTGCAAAAGGTCGCGAAGACGTTTATGTTATCGGTGATAACACATACTTCGTACTTGAAGGTGAAGAACGACCATTGCCACAAATGGTTGAAAATGCTGAACAAAGTGGTGGTCTCGTTGCGAAGAATATCGCAGAACAAATTCGTGGTGGTAAAAACCTAACAGCATATAAACCAGCATTCCACGGAACAATGGTATGTATCGGTGGACGTTGGGGAACTGCAAATATTAAACTTGGAAAACTTGAGTTTAATCTTGTATCATTCTTTGCAATGTTTGCAAAACACATGATGAACTGTGTTTACTTCCTCCAGGTTTTAGGTTGGAACAAAGTATTTAGCTACTTGAAACATGAAATCTTTACAATCCGTAACCGTCGTAGTTTTGTCGGTGGAAACTTCTCAAACCGTACACCAAGTTTCTTACTCTTCCCACTTCGTGTGTGGTTAGGAGCAATTTGGTTATTTGAAGGAATTAAAAAAGTTAACGAAGGCTGGTTAGCGGGAGATCCTAAACTTTCAGGATTCTTCGGTGGTGCACAACAATGGTATGATAGCTTACTTGGTGCCGGTGGAGCCGATATCAATGCCGGATCATCCGTTATTGGTAAAGTCGTTGAAGCAACTCAAGCGGCTACAACAACTGTTGTGAACGCTGGAGCTTCTGTCGTTAACGGTGCTGGTAAAATCGCTGCTGATGTAACAGCAGGTGCTACAGGTGCTGCTGATGCAGTCGCAGGTGCAACAGGAGCAGGTGGTGGCGAAGCTGCAGGATCTGTCTTATTACACTGGAACTTCTTAAATATTATTCAACCAATCTTTGTAACTGGAAAACCATTATTAGAATCAGGTCTTGAAGACTTTGCATTTAAGATTGACTTCAACTTGATGACATGGTTCGTAAATGACGTCATTATCCCTAATCCACAATTACAAGTATTTATGCAAACAATGGTTGTTGTTATGGAAATTGGAATTGGTTTAGCATTAATTGTAGGACTCTTTACAACGATGGCAGCAGGAATGTCTGTTGTATTACAAATGATGTTCTTAATGACAACTGGTTTATACTTAAATACTGTATGGATGGTAGTAGCAGGTATCGCATTAATCTTCGGTGGAAACACATTAAGCTTAGATTACTGGGTGATGCCAAAACTCAAAAAATGGTGGTCTGGAATACCGTTTGTTAAGAAGTGGTACATCTACCACGATTAGTAGGTAATCTTAATGAACATATTTGAAGAATACTTAGAATATGTTAAACGGGAGGTTGGTGTAACAATATCAACCTCTCCTTTAATAGTTAGAAAGTATATAGAACACCTTTTAAAATCCGAAGGAAAATACATCCGCGCAGCGGCAGTCCTTGCTGCTGCACAAAACAAAGATGGAACAATCCATCACGATGCTGTGATTTTTGCCGCATCGATTGAATTGCTACATTTAGCAACACTGGTTCATGACGATGTCATGGATGATGCAGACACACGCCGCGGCGTCACAACACTCCATAAAAAATATGGGCGTAAAACAGCTGTTATTTGTGGAGATTACCTAATGGCAGCGTCAATGTCATTGGCTAATAAAACAGAGAAAAAAGAAACCTATCTTGGTTATAGTTTACCAACATATATGGAAGCCATTGCATTGGGCGAACTTAATCAACATATTAATAATGGAAATTACAAATTAAAAGTAAAAGATTATTTATCGATTATTGATGGTAAAACAGCGAAACTCTTTGAGGCAGCAATGTACTCGGGAGTCGCAACATCGGATGATGTTCGTGAACAACAAGAATCCTACCAAACAATTGGACATGCGATAGGTATGATTTTCCAATTGTTGGATGATGTGATGGACTTTGATGAAAATGAATCTGTTGCAAAAAAACCTGTACAATCAGATTTTGAACAAGGCGTTATTACACTACCATTAATTCATGCTTTTAGTATATATCCAGAAGCATTAATAAAAGCGGAACAACATGCGCTCACACGTAACGAAGTGAATCAGTATGTTCGCAATTCCAAGGGTGTTGCGATAACAATTGCGAAAGCTGAAACATATTATGCAACAGCCAAGACAGCAATTGAAAATCTTGATATCATAGATACCAAACGAGAGGAACTCATGCGTATCTTAAACTTAGCAATGAGAAAGTAATACATGAAAAAAATATTAGAATATACTGAAATACAAACTAAAATAACAAGTTTGTTTCCCTTTGCCTTAACGCTTGGCGTTATGGTATTTAATGGATCACAGATCCGTTGGGATGCAACACTTGTTTTCTTTGTTGGTATGTTTGTCTTTGATTTAACGACAACTGCTATCAATAATTACATTGACTCAAAAGAAAATGGCCAAGATATTGGCTATACGCGAAACCAAGGACGTGCAATCATTTATACAATGCTTACAATTGCTACTATATCTGGTTTATATTTAGTATACTTGACTGATTTTGTCATCTTGATTTTGGGAATGATTTGTTTTGGGATTGGAATTTTGTATACATGGGGTCCGGTTCCGATTTCTCGCCAACCGTACGGAGAAATCATTTCTGGCGTACTCTATGGTTATGTTATTCCATTTATCTTGATTCATGCTAACAATCCAGGGCTACTGGTCGATTTCAACTTTGTAGCACCAAATGTCACGATGCACTTTAATCTAGTGAATATTATCTATTTCTTGATAATTTTCTTGCCACCGACACTTCTGACATCAAGTATCATGCTCGCGAACAATACATGTGATATTGAGGCAGACGTGCTTGTTAAGCGGTATACGTTGCCGTATTATATTGGTAAGAAAAATGCTGTAGTTTTGATGAAAATACTTTATATAAGTGTGTATGCAGCGATTGTAGCCGCCGTTGCACTTGGTGTGATACCTTGGCTTGCATTGCTGACATTAGCAACAGCACCACGTGTTTTAAAGAATTACAATGCATATACCAAAGATTTGGTAAAACGTCTATCATTTAAATATATCATCAAAAATTTTATAACAATCATGTTTGTTTATGATTTGATGGTCATCATTGGGAACTTCTTATAAAGAAGTTCTTTTTTATATAAAAACCGAACCACCAATCTTGAACAAAGATTGGTGGTTCGGTTAGATTTGCTTGAGTTATTTATTTGCGAATGCGGAGTATTGTTTAATGTTGTCAGTGAAAGTAAAGTCATAGTCTTCCAATTGATACCATTCAGGATGATCTTCCGAAACCCACAACACATCAATTGACTTGTCAGGGTATTTTGTATTGAAGTCTTGAATGAAAGTCTGTGCTTCTTCATATGACATCATATAGACAGCAGTTGAAAGTGCGTCAGCCATGGTCGAATCTGGTGTAAATATTGTTACTGAACGGAATACTGATTGTGGTTGTAATGTTTTTGGGTTGATTAAATGTGAATAAGTAACATCATTTGGGCCAATATAGTACCGTTGGTAATCACCTGATGTAACAATTGACATTGAATGTGGAATACGGAATACATCAAGACTTTCATTTTTGACAAGCATTGATGGTTTTTCAACACCGATTGCCCATGCTTCACCATCTGGTTTGGTATTGATTGTACGAACGTTTCCACCGCCACTTACAACACCGTATTCTAATCCGGCTTCTTCTAGTTCCAAAGCAACAAGTTCCGTTGCATAGCCCTTTGCAATTGCTCCTACATCAAGTCTTGTTTTGGCATCGGTAAGAAAGACGGTGTTATTTGCCTTGTCAATTTCGACAAATTGCCACCCAGCGTGGCGTGCTGCTTCTTCAAGAACATCTTGTGTTGGGATTTCTCCAGGTTCACCAGATGCATTCTTTTCAATACCATCCTCTCGATAGTCATGCCAAATTTCCATAACAGAACCATAGGTAATGTCGAAATAACCATTTGAAACTTCAGTATAGTCACGCGAGCGTTCAAGCATTTCTATAATTAGAGGATCAACGGTTACGGGTGCAATTCCAGCGTTGTCGTTGATAGTTTTAATGTTTGCGACTCCTTCATAGTCATTATACTTATCAAATAAGGCATTATAGCGCAGAAAAGCTGCTTTAACTTTACTAAAGTAATCGTTGAAAGTTGCCTCATCTTTTGTATAAGCGACGAAGGTCATGACAGTATCAAATCCAACTTCGGAGGTACGGGCTTCGTATTTTGTGTAGTTATCACCAGACTTTATTGAACAACCCGTTAAGATCAATAGAGTCGCCATGATGAATGCGAATTTTTTCATATGTGTATTATACCATAGATATTTTTAGGATATTTAGGTATCACTTCATACTTAGTTATGTCAGGGAAAGAAGATTGGTAAAAAGTGAAATTGAATCCAATTCTGTGAAAAATGGAACTGAACTAACGAAAGGTTGAAATTATGAAACATATATTTTGGAGTGTTGGTCTTATCATGATTATTGCGTGTATAAGTGGGTTCGCAATGTTTGTGGCTATATTGGCATCTCATCATTTTCAAATTCGTTTTGCCCACCATCAAGCAATGCGAAGAAATATAGCGAGTGACTATCCTAAAGAGACATTACTTGTGAATGTTCTGAAGGTATTTTATGAGAATTATGGTGGAGAAATCACAGTTAAGAGATTTGAAACATCTTTATTTCCTAATGCGATGCGCTTTGGGATTGAAAGAAAAATTGGCGGCTATACATATTCTTTAGATAGACTTATGGTTGAGGAGTATTATGCTTCGTAGATTTGATTTCGAGATGTTCCAGATGTATGTAGATCAAGCGGATGTGACTGATCTCAATTACAATGGCAAAGATTTGTGGGTTGATGACCTAAATAAGGGGCGTTATGTCGTTAAAGGTTTTAGTGATAAAGACGCCATTTACCGGTTAGTCTTGCGGCTTTCAAATGCTGTGAATCTTCCCTATACAGTGAGTAATCCAATCTTTGAAACAGAAATTGGTTTACTAAGAATAAGTGTTCTTCATCCAACAATTTCTAAAGATGTTTGTATTTCAATTCGTAAGACAAGTGGACAATGCCGTTACGATGTCAAATCAATAATTGAAAAAGAATACATATCGCAAGCGGCTTTGGACTTTCTGGTGAGTAGCATACGGTGTCGTTGCAATGTAATGATAAGTGGATTGCCAGGATCGGGGAAAACGGAGTTGTTAAAATTTTTAACACAGTTTATTGGTGACAAAGAACGCGTGATTACGCTCGAAGACAGTATGGAAATTCACTATGGTGTGCTCCATCCACGTCGTGATTGCGTTGCGCTGAAAACGAGTAAAGTGATGTCGTATGATGATGCGATTAAAGCATCATTGCGCCAAAGACCTGATTGGTTGCTATTAAGTGAAGTAAGAGGTTCTGAAGCATTCGAACTATTAAAATGTGTTTCAACAGGACTACATCTAATAAGTACTATTCATGCTCGAAGTGCTAAAGAGATACCCAACCGTCTGTTATTCATGATGAATGGGGCATCAATTGATAGTGTAAGCATGTTAGCGCAGATAGAGACACTGTTTGATGTTGGAATACATATTGATTTACTGCACACGAGTAAGGGCATTGTGCGGCGTGTAAGAGAAATTGTCGTTTTTAATCAGGGATCAACAGTGACAATCTATCAACATGGGGGAGTTGTTGATTTGAATAAACTTCCTGAGAAAATCAAAAGTCGAGCAGACCTTTATGGTGTCCAGTGGTAAAGCTAAAGAGTATTTGTGTTTATGCATGCGCACAATTAATCATACTCATGATGTTTAAGTTTTCGATAGTTTTAAATGGTGTGTATTTGCTTGTTTTAATAGTTTTTATAAAAGATATAGTTGCATCTCTTGCGACTTTTGAAGTAAACAAAGAAAGGGTTACGGCGCAATATCAAATGACATTAAGTTTGATAGTAAGATATCGTTTTACACACAATATTTTAGTTAGCATGAGAAATATTGAATGTAATGCTAAGGAACTTCCCCTCTTAGAATTTGAAAGGGGAGATTTTGACTTCAAAAAACTCGCTTTGATTCATACTCATTATTCATGGAAAACGCTGATTTCTGTTTTAGCTGTGGACATTATCCATGGGGACCAGGGTGTCGACGATAAACTTTATGATTTAGAAGCTGAAGTTGACTATTGGTACGATGCTGTAAATGGGTATAGTGAACGTTTGATTCAAACAGTTAAAATGTTAGTGCTACTTTCATCAATAAGTATTTTAGTGACATATTTTGTATGCGAAATGTTGCTGCAAGCAACTCAACGACTAATGCTTCCTAACTACGAAATACTGCTGTTCATATTCTTAGTTCTAATTAATAGTTTTGTATGCGTCGTTTTTAGAATTCTACGTCATGACCTGACTCTAAGGAGGGAACATGTTTGTTAATGTTCTTTTATTAATGTTCTGGATTGTTTTTGGGTCCAAACTTATACGGAGTCTTTTGTGGCATTCCATTAAAGCAAGAAATGATTTAATTGGCGTATCCTATGAAAGGACTGTGTATCTCGTTGTGTGCATGTGCCTTGTGTGCGCCTGTTTCTCCAATAGAGTTCTAATCGTAATTCCGCTGTTTATTACATTTTATGAAAAAAAATTGAACTCAGTATATCGCAAAACACGCGCTACACTTCAATTCTCGTTCACAATTTGGATTCAATCAATTTTGGCATTCATTCAGACAAATACACTCCTTCATGCATTGAAATTAAGTTTAGAAACGGTACCTAGGAATTTAGAACATGATGTGGAAATACTAATTAAAAAAATTGAAGCAAATCCAGAAGATCGTGAGGCGTTTGTTGGTTTCATGGTGCGAGCATCAACGCCAGAAATACGTCAAACAATGAAGTATTTGTACCGATATTGCGTGGAATCAACTGTTGATGCGACCCGCCAGTTGCAGCGTATTATTGAAATCAATAATGGAAGGTTGAGACAGCAACGCTTACTTGCATATTCGGAGAATGTCGAAATGTATACCCCTTTGGGTTTAGTTCCGTTGATATCGGTTGGGTGTTTGTTTTTGGTTTTGATGACGCAAGTAATCGTTGGCTTAATGGAAAGGGGGTGGGGCATTTGAAGTCTTTTTTTGAAGAATTTGGTATGGTCCTTGTTGTAACAATTATTGCGACAGGGATGATTGTCTTTTCGAACGAGTTCAAGGATATTTTAAGAACTACACTCGTCGGGAAGTGGAATGGAATGGCAGAAGTACGTAAATGAAGATATCAATTGAATTTTATGTATTGATGGTTTTCTTTGGACTTGGAGTATTGGTTACCTTGGATTTTTGTAACTTGATTATTGGTATTCAACAAGTTCACACACTCCGTGATGTAATTGTTCATGAGATTGAAGTCCATGATCGATACGATTCGGTGGTGAAAGAAAGAATACAGTCGAAAAACAGCTGTCAAAATTGTACATATTTTGTGAAAAATGAAGACAGAAAATTCAAAGTGTTGATTCAATATGTACATAACTTTAGTTATATTCCGCAAACAGTTGAAATATCTGCCTATGGGTACGCATATAACAGTCAAGAGGCGCAATGAGCGCCTCTCCATAAATGTCGTATTAGTGGCAAAAAAGTGAAATATCGTGTATTGTAATATTGCAACAAACGCTAGGAGTGAATGTATGATTATTACGATAGACATCGGTAATTCCAATACGGTCATTGTCGGTTATAAAGATAACAAGCGAGTTTTAGAAGCGCGTATTGACACTTACAAAAAAGATGTAATTAAAAACTATACCATTAAATTTAAAGAAATTATTAAAGAAATTCCGGAGGATATTATCGTATCCTGCGTTGTACCAATGATTAAAGATCAGTTTATTGAAACAATTGAATTACTATATCAAAAGAAACCAATTATGATTGACGCAACTTCCATTGATGGCCTAACGATTAAATTGGATAATCCAAATGATATTGGGGCGGATTTCATAGCAACATCATGGGGTGCAATTCAAAAGTATCAAACACCAGTGATTATTGCGGATGTTGGAAGTGCGACAAAATTAACGGTTGTTGATGAAACAGGGTCGTTTTTAGGAGGTGCCATTATACCTGGGATTGGGACATCCATGCGAGCTTTTGCGGATTATATTCCCCACCTACCAGAAGTTGCATTAGAATTTCCAAAAACAGTGATTGGCTCTGGGACTATTGATGCAATTCAATCGGGAGCCTTGTATGGACTTGTATCGCAAATCGAAGGATTGGCGATGCGAATGGAAAAAGAACTGGGAACTTCTTGTACAAAAATTATAACAGGTGGCTATGCTTCAATTATTCATGGAGCAACAGAAGCGTTTATATATGATGAATTTTTACTAAATGATGGACTCTACGAGATCTATCAGAAAGGAGCATTTAAACGATGAAAGTTAGAGACATAACAATGAACGCAATGTTCATTGCAATCACACTTATCTTGGCATTAGTGCCAGGTCTAGGAATGATCAATATTGGTTTTGTTTCGATAACGATCATGCATATTCCAGTAATTATTGCCGGGCTTGTACTCGGAGCAAAAGCGGCGTTAATTAACGCAACTGCATTTGGTGTTGCTGCGATGTTTATTGCTGCAACACGACCAGTAGGCGTCTTCGATGTTTTGTTCGTGAATCCTTTAGTGTCAGTACTACCGCGAATTATCTTTGGACTTAGTATCGTAGTGGTGGCTGGTTTGATGAAGCGGATCACAAAAAACTTTGTCGTGGTAGCTTCTGTTACCTCAGTCGTAGCTACTCTTGTTCATACGGTCGCAGTATTGCTTGCGATGTTTATTGCGGCAACAGGTTCTACAAGCCCAGAAATTTTAGCTGCAGCACCGACAAGCGCACTTGTATTGATTGGATCTGTTCTCTTGTCAAATGGTATATTCGAAATCATTGCCAGCGTGGTTATTGCAGTACCGACTTCAGTTGCCCTGAATAAGGTCAAAAACCATTGATTAAATATCTGCTAATTGCGTTACTGGGAATATTCATTTATTCGTTTATCGAATACCGTTGGCTAAAGAATGTATATTTGAAACCCATAGATTTTGATACAAAACATAAGATTCCAGATGGATTAAAGGGAAAACGAATTATTTTTATTTCCGATTTACAGTTTGATCACAAGAGACGACCATTTTTGCATGGAGCTGCCCGAAATCTTGTTCGAAGAGTAAATGCTCTCAAACCGGATTTGGTGCTATTAGGTGGAGATTATATCCATCAAGAAGGAAAACAGAATACCCCTATCTTTGAATACATAAATAGTATCAATGCACCCAAGGTTGCAGTTCTCGGAAATCATGATTATCGAGAATATGAAAAATCGGTTACGATGCTACAAGATATTGGTGTAACAGTACTCATTAATGAAATTTATAATTATCACGGTCTCGATATTATTGGGGTTGATGATGCCATAAAGGGTGTCCCAGTGTTTCCAATTCACGAAGACAATTTATCAATTTTACTAACGCATAATCCGGATTACTTTGAAAAATTACCGAAGTCCACTTACGTCGATATGGCATTAGCTGGTCATCTCCATGCGGGACAGGTAACACTATTTGGCTTATATGCGCCAATTACAAATTCTGAATTTGACCAAACACTCGTTCATGGAATGATTCGTCGACCACAGGGTTCAATGTACGTATCGTCGGGCGTGGGAGGAACTGTGGGAATGTTGCCTATCCGATTCTTTGCTCGTCCAGAAATTGTAATTTTAGATTTCTAAAAGGATACAACGTATCCTTTTTATTTGTTAATTATTATTCATAGTTTAATAAAAAGTTTATATTCGTGACATAAATGCTATGCTTAATGACATTCTTCCCATCAAAGAACTACTTCGTGAGATAGTAAAATCACCAAGAACAGATGGAGGATAAACTATGAATGATTACAAAGTTAAATTTGATGCTGGTGATGCTGTAACGCAAATATCGAGCGTCCTTGTTACAGACGGAAGTTATCTTCAAGAACCACAACGTCCGACACGTAACGACGCTATCTTCAAGGGATGGTTCCACGATGAAGCACTGAAATATCCTTGGAACTTTGAAAGTGATATTGTTATTGAAGATGTAACTTTGCACGCAAAGTGGGATTTAAAAGACTTATTCGCTGCGAACAAACAATCCTCGATTCAGAAAGCAACTCAGGATGATGAAAAATATATATATGCTGGTGGCATTCTTGCTGATTTAGCTGAAAGTATCAATTTTATCCATAAAAACAAACAATAAAAAAGGTCGACAGAAGTCGACCTTTTAGATACCAAGTAGTCCAAAAATTATAATTTTGGTAATCGGAGAAATAATAACTGTAAAAATTCCCGTCAAAATTAAAGCGAGGGTAGACATAATTCCCTGCTCTTTTCCCATTTCAATAGCCTTTGACGTTCCAACTGCATGTGCTGCAGTTCCGAGCGCTAAGCCTTGAGCAATTGGGCTATCAATGCGGAATATTTTATTAAGCAATGGTGCAAGTGCAGCTCCAAAGATTCCGGTGATAATAACAATGCAGACAGTAAGTGTTGAAATGCCCCCCAGTGAAACTGCAACATCAGCAGCAATCGCCGTTGTTACAGATTTGGGGATTACTGTTGCAATCATCTGAGGCGATAACTTTAAGATCGATGCTAGGACGCCGATTGTAATGGCGTGAGCCAATACTCCTGCGCTGATTGAAACGAGGATGACGCGTTTATACTTTGCGAGCATTCCAAGGTTCATATAAAGTGGAATTGCGAGGGCGACTGTCGCAGGGCCAATGAGTGCAGAGATAAATTGGCCACCAATATTGTATGATTCATACGAAATATTAAAAATCATGAGGAAAGCAATAATAAAAATGCTGGACATGAGTAGGGGGTTGAACAAGTCTGACTTTAGAATTTTTTGTACTTTTGTCATCAGTACATATACTCCCATCGATAAAACTAATCCAAACAGTGGGCTTGTAAATATTTTATCCATCTATTGATCTCCTTGAACCCGGGTTGCTGCATAGGCGCTCACAACATAGGTCACGAGGGTTGAGATAATTAAGATAATCACGAACTCTACCCATGTTGCTTGTAAGACATCAAAATAAATCATGATGCCTACAGTAACAGGAACAAAGAAGAAAGCAAGATTATCTTTGAGCCAAGTGCCGA
This sequence comes from Erysipelothrix sp. HDW6B, assembly GCF_011301115.1. Taxonomy (NCBI): domain Bacteria; kingdom Bacillati; phylum Bacillota; class Erysipelotrichia; order Erysipelotrichales; family Erysipelotrichaceae; genus Erysipelothrix; species Erysipelothrix sp. HDW6B. The sequence goes on from NZ_CP049860.1 coordinate 462,694, forward strand.
CCATTTCGACAGATGAGACTTTAATGAGTTTAAATTGCAGTGCAGCAAATAACAAACATAATCCGATAATACTACCTGGAATCGGAAGTTTGAAAAACGCTGTAATGCTATCGCCAATAAACGTGAAACCAGCGATAATTAGAAATTGAGATACAATTTTCACAGACTTTTCCTCCAACAAACGTAGATATTTTACCATATAAACGTCAAAAACCCCAATATAGGAGCTTAATAATCACTTAATTAAATTTACGTGATATACTAGTGCAAAGGGGGAAAGCATGAAAACAATACTTATTGTCGAAGACAATCGTATGTTAGGCGTAGAATTATCACAAACTTTACGAGACCACTATCATACGATTAACGCATTCAGCGGCTATGAAGCAATCAATATTCTTGAAGCGCATACTGCAGATTTGATTTTACTCGATATGAGTCTTCCTGATTTGCCAAGTGCAAAGATTTTGGAAATGGTTCGAGACGAGAGTCCTGTTCCTATAATTGTTTTGACTGACGGGTTAGATCCGAGTCGGGTAATGGGGATGCTTTTAGCGGGGGCTAATGATTATTATGTTTATCCAATCGAAAGTCCAGTTCTCATCAAAAGAATTGAAGAACAGCTTTCATTGGATCATGAGTTGAGTGGAAATCGAGGAATACGTTTCAAAAATATCCGATTCTTCCCAAACGAATATCGTTTCGAGTTGGGTGGAGAAGTCGTAGACTTTTCGAAGAAAGAAACAGAAATTATGAAACTGCTCTTGTCGAATCCAAATAGTACTGTGTCAAAGGAACAACTGTATGCCAGTGTGTGGGGCGACAGTGAAAACTTGGATGAGAATACCGTGAATGTACACATCAGCAGTATTCGTAAAAAATTGCGTCGCATCGATCCAAGTGTTGAATACATTCAAACTGTATGGGGCGTTGGTGTTCGACTTGCTGAGAGATAGGGAAACCCTATCTTTTTTCATGTAAAACCTATCAATTTTATACAATTTGAACAAAAATATGGTTAATGGGACTAAAAATGGGGTAATATTATAACATTAACATCATAAATATGGTAAATTAAAAGTACACAAGACATAATCCTTGTGTTAATAAGTCTTCTAAATACGGTGGGGTATTTAGAAAGACGGGGATGTAAGTGATATTTAATCACTTGCAGACATGCAGAGCAGAGAAAAGCAAGGGTGGGGATCCTTGCTTTTCTTATGGCGCTACAGTGGAGCATGAAGGATTATTATGATAAGATACAGAAGTTAGAAATGAGGTCTTTTTTGTATGGATGGCACACTAAAAACATATGATAATTATGATGTCTACTACCAATATCATGAAGTAGAAAATGCGAAAGCAACAATTGTATTTAGCCATGGATTTGTGGAATACAGTGCTCACTATTCACGGTTAGCACCAATGTTCAACGCTCATGGATACAATGTCTTTAAATATGACGTCCGTGGTCACGGCAGAACGACACCCCCTCTTGGCGAACTGAAGCATTTTCAAGACTTTGCGGATGACTTGAATGTATGTGTAACATGGGTTCAAGATCGTGACTCAAGTCTTCCGGTTTACACAATGGGATTTAGTCTGGGAGGCATGATTACTGCAGTCTATGGAATCATGTATCCTTATGCAATATCGGGGCAAATATTATTAGGTCCTGGACTATTGCCGCAACCACAATTTCGTGAGATTACAGAATCTTCAATTTCGATTCATGAGTTCTTAGAACTTATGGGAACATCAGGTGATGCAGGTATCAAACAATTGGTGGCGATGGATTCGCCGTATGTACTGAAACGAGCAAGTAGAACGTTTATTGTAGAATCATTAGTTGAAGCTCAAGAGTTTATTTGGGAACATACAAGTATGTACACTCATCCGGTGCTGATACTGCATGGTGAAAACGATCCAATCTTACCATGGCAAGGAAGTAAAAAATTCTTTGATGCCATTGGAAGTAGTGATAAAACGATCGAAGTACTCCCTGATAAAGAACATGATTTACTGAGAATTCGCGAGGCAACAGCGATTGTTGCACGAATAGCATCCTGGTTGGATCACGAGATAGAGGCGTAAGCCTCTTTTTAGTACATTTCTGTAAGGTTGATAAACGAGAAGTAATTTCATGTATAATAGAAATAAGAGAAAGTGAATTATAATGACTAAAAAAGCGACGGTTATCAGTGTAGTAGTATTTATTCTTGCAGTCTTGCTCAGAAATTATGAAGTGTTGACTGGCTATGAAAATAGTTTGACGTATCTCATTCCAATTGCCATTTCAATTGGACTCTTTTTTCATGCAATTGATCAATATGATATACACAATGATTGTGCAGAGAAGCCCAAGTTTGAGAACTTAGATTTTCTGCGGTATTTTGGTGCGGTGTTAATTGTTATCTTACACTTGAGACCATTCAAAGATATTTCATATCCGCTCGACTTATTGTTTAATAATATGATTTCGCGGTTGTTTGTACCGTTCTTTTTCATAACGTCAGGATATTTTGTAGCGAAAAAACAAAAGCAAAACCCATCATACTTCAAACGCTATATTAAAGGATTGATTCCATCGTATTTAATTTGGTGCCTGATTTATTTGCCGTTTGGTCTCCAATATATTAAAGAAATGGGTCTTTCGCCGATGTTGTACCCAGTGGGCCTTATTGTCGGGCTTCTCTATTCCGGTACATATTATCATCTTTGGTATTACCCCGCCTTGATTGTTGCGCTATTATTCACGAATGCGTGGTTAAAACGCTTCAAACTGAGTTCTTTACTGGTTGTGTCGTTTCTTCTATTTGCGTTGGGAGCTACCGAGACCTATTTTGGGCTGCTACCAAATGCAATCCAAACAATTTTAAACACATATTACTACAATATTTTCATTACAACACGTAACTTCTTATTCTTTGGAACCTTCTTTGTTGCTATGGGATATGCGATAGAAGCAAAGAACATCGTGTTTGCAAAAGCATCATTGACCAAACTTGTAGTTAGTTTTCTATTGTTCTTAGTTGAAGTGATGTTGCTTCAAAAAGTAGATCGTTTGGATAGTAACTTGATGTTCATGACGATTCCGACCGTTTTCTATATGTTTACAACTGCGTTACAGTTGCCATTTACAATTAGGATGCCGTTCAAGGAGTCGATACGTGAATACTATAAATATTACTACTTAATTCATCCGCTCATCATATATGGTGTGTTAGAGACAATTAAACCGCAGACAACGCTATTAGGAGCATTACTACTGACGCTCGTTACGCTTGTGTTGACGCACCTAACAAGTTGGTGTTTTATTCAAATTAATCGAAGATATAGAACATATAAAAAGAAAAACTCTGCATAGCAGAGTTTTTTTAGTCGTTACGTGCGGACATAGCAGTCATAGCGATCATTAAGAGTGCTAAAATGATAAAGTACAGCGGCATGACTAATAATGAGCCAGTGTGGATTACAGACATAATGTGTAACAACACACTTATTGCGAGATAATATCCGAGACTAAGAATGGACCCGGCGGTACCATAAACATCTTGAAAATCCTCCAGTGCTAAACTTATGGCGTTTGATAAGGAAATGGCAGTTCCGACACGAACAAAGAACATTCCTCCCATATACAATATCAGTGATAAAAGTGTGTTCGTTGCGGTATATCCAAAGAAGAACATTAAAATAGCTCCTAATATGAGTACATAGTTTCCAAACTGAAGCACTTGTTTTGGTGCATGGTTTCTAAGAAGTAATTGTGCAATTGATGCACCAAGAATCGTTGCAATCGCAAGACTAATACCGAGACTACCTGTTGTTGCAAGCGATATTCCAAACCATTTTGGGAATAATAAAGGTGCTTCAAGATAGTAAATAGACATAATCACGTTCATGGATGCAATGAAAAAACCATACATCCATACTCGTTTCGAACGTAACATTCGCATAAGGACATCAAAAAAATTGGCATTGCGTGTCGTTGCGACGACGTTTGTCTCGGGAAGACGTAAATACGTTAAAGCTACAATACTAAGTCCACAGACTAAGAATACTATTAAGAGTAATCGTAAACTGTATGACTCAATCAGATAACCTCCGAGCAAGGGCCCAATTCCTGGAACAATTGCGAGTGCAATGGATACTTGTGAAAACAGTTTGCTCCGAATTTGTGTGTCAAAACTCTCTCTTAATATAGTTTGTGTCGTGACTGAACCGGTTGCTAAACCGAATGCGACAACAAAGCGCCCTACTAGGAAAAAATTGAACGATGAACTCGTAAGCATTACGCCCGTTCCCAGGCAGTATATAACAAATCCCCATAGTAATGCGGGACGACGGCCAAACTTATCTGAGAAAAAGCCCCAAAATAAGACACCAATCGCAAACGCTACAAAATAAATGCTCAGGGTTGATTGAGCACTAGCGATAGAAATGTCAAAATTAAGTGCAATAGTTTGTAATGAAGGGGCAAACATTGCCTCTTGAAGTTGAGGAAAGCCCAATAAAATAATTATAAGTATAAAACTTGGTTTTCTAAATTCGATGTTTTTAATCAAAAAATAATCCTCCTAACGATTAGATACCTTGAATAAAAACATCAAAATCGGGTAGGGGAGCTATTTTTTTAATTATAGATGTAAAAATCATAATTAATCTCCTAACGTCGTATACTATATCACAGGTCAATCATAATTTGCTACTTTTCATTTTTTTTCTAAACTATGATATAATGTGCGAAAGCGAGGTTATATCATGTCAACTAACGAACAAATTCTAGTCATGACGCCTCCAATACCTATATTATCGAAATAAATAGAGTGTATTGAAGGTACTAAAAGATTATACAAAAAAACAGCTCTTTTTAGTGTGCCTTCCTGTACCATAATGAAAAGATAAATAGGAAGCGAAGAAAATAAATAATGAAAAAAATAATAAATATTGCCATCATCGCCCATGTCGATGCTGGTAAGAGTACACTTGTTGACGGAATCTTATCCGCGTCAGGTGTTTTCAATCATGCGCAAAAGTCAGTAGAGCGTGTGATGGATAGTAATGATCTCGAAAAAGAACGCGGGATTACAATTTACTCCAAAAATTGCTCGGTTATGTATAAAGATACGAAAATTAATATAGTTGATACACCAGGTCACGCAGATTTTGCAGGAGAAGTGGAGCGCATTATTAAAACAGTGGATACTGTGATTTTGTTAGTAGACTCGGTTGAAGGGCCAATGCCTCAAACACGATTCGTACTGCGTAAAGCATTGGAACAAAATCTTAAACCAATCGTACTGATTAATAAGATGGACAAGACTGAATGCCGTCCAGATGCGGTCCTTGAAGAAATATATGATTTGTTCCTGGAACTTGATGCAGATGAATCACAGTTATTCTTTCCGATACTTTATGGCATAACCCGAGATTTCAAGGTAAGTCGTCATCAAGATGTACGGGATGCCTCGATGGATGTACTCTTTGATACAATCCTGGAACATACAGAAATTTATCCGAATAAAGATAATCTACCACTACAGATGCAAGTATCAACACTAGGCTATGACGCATATTTAGGACGTCTTGGGATTGGGCGGATCCACCAAGGTGTTTTAGAACAAGGGCAAGCTCTCAGTGTCATTGATAACTCTGGAAAGCTTTCTCATGCACGAATCAAAAAAATGTTCGTTTATAATGGTATCACACATAAAGAAGTGACGAAGGCCAATAGCGGAGATATCGTTGTAATATCGGGAATATCGAACATCACTGTTGGAGATACACTCTGTTCTCTTGAGTCACCATTGCCTATGGAAGCAATTATGGTAGAACAACCCACGCTGTCCATGAACTTTTATGTGAATACCTCGCCGTTACAAGGAAAAGAAGGTAAGTTAATCACCAGTCGGAATATTAAAGAGCGACTCAATCGCGAATTGGAGGTTAATGTGGGTCTTAAAGTAGAGCCAGGGTCATCGTCAGATTACTTCACTGTTTCGGGCCGAGGAGAGTTACATCTCTCGATTTTGATTGAAACAATGCGCCGTGAAGGGTATGAACTTTCTATTGGAAAACCACACGTAATTCTTGAAGAACGTAGCGGTGTAACGTATGAACCAATTGATCGGGTGATTATCGAGACTCCAGAGAAGTATAGTGGAAAAATTATTGAACAAATGAGCTTGCGTCACGGAAACCTATATGATGTCGAACAACACAATGATACGGTTCGACAATACTGGTACATCCCTGCACGTCTCATTTTAGGATTTAGAACAGATCTTATTAATATGACGCGTGGTAATGCGATCATGATGCGTCAGCATTATAAGTATGATGTGCAAGCTGGTACGATGAAGGTTCCCAAACGAGGTTCACTAATTTCCAATGCTGCAGGTAATTCGATGGCTTTCCCTATGTTTCATATTCAAGACCGAGGAAGTTTTTTTATCGGAGCCCAAACCGAAGTCTATCCGGGAATGATAGTGGGGGTTACGAACAAAGAAAACGATATGTGGGTCAACGTAATCCGTAATAAACGATTGAATAGTTACCGTGGTAATGGACGCGGTGGTAAAGAAGAGGCGTTGAAACTTGAAGAGCCCATCGCACTTACTTTAGAGTATGCTCTAGATTATATTAATGATGATGAACTTGTTGAAGTGACGCCTTTGAATATTCGGTTACGTAAGAAGCATTTAAAACAATAGAAAGCTGCCTTCTTCTGAAGGTGGCTTTCTGCTGTAATAACAAGAAAGGAATTTTCTATAATCCCTATTTGTAAGAGATGTTTTTAGATAATGAGTAACTTTGGGTGAGCTTTTGAATCTGGAGTTCGTGTGAAAAAAACCATAGAGTTTCTTCTAACTGTTCAACAATACTTGAGGTCTGTATAATAAATGTAATCAGTAGATTGGAAACTCATGAGAACTGGACGGGCGATTGTTGCGCCACATCTTTGAGAACGTTAAAGAAAAAGAAGGGGTCTCGAAGATTTGGGTTACAGAACACTGAGTTTGGCCATAAGAAGGGTGACTAAAATATGATAAAATTGATTGCTGTTGATATGGATGGAACTTTTTTAAGTGATGTGAAAGAATACAATCGACAACGCTTTGATTTATTATTTGATATGATGAAAACACAAAATGTCGAATTCGTAGTAGCGAGTGGGAATCAATACTACCAACTTCGTTCATTCTTTCACCGCCATAAAGAAATGTCCTTTGTGTCGGATAATGGTGCTAACGTGATTCACCATTACCAAGACGTTGATCATGAAGTGATACCGTGGGATACCGTACATAAAGTATTCGATATCGTTGGGGGATACGAAGGTGTAAATATTTTGGTATGTGGTAAACAGTCTGCATATCTAACGAAAGAACAAACACAAGCGTTCTATGACCTTGCTATTAACTATAATCATCGAATTCAGTGGGTTGACTCACTGGAAAATGTTGCGGATGATATTCTCAAATTTGCACTTATTGTGGAGCCTCAAGATTTAGAGGTAATGCTTGAAGATTTTCATCGTGTCTTGGGAGATGGTATCACGCCAGTCACGAGCGGAAACACTGCAATAGATTTGATCCAACCTGGAGTTCACAAAGCTAAAGGGATAGAAAAAATCCAAAAAATATTGAATGTTAAAGATTCAGAAATTCTTGCATTTGGAGATAACGATAATGATATCGAAATGCTTAAAAAAGCAGGAATAGGGGTTGCGGTTGGTAATGCAAGACCAGGAGTAAAAGATATCTCAGATGTGGTATTAGAAAAAGACAATAACTCAGAAGCGATACTCGATTTTATTGAAGCTATTTTAGTGGCTCAACAATAGATTCAAAGGCAGACACCGAATGCATTCGTCATTCAGTGGCTGTCTTTTTTAATTAAGATTTTAGTAGTGATACTAACAATTGAATATCCTATAACAATAAAAAAACGTCTCAAGAGTATGCAATCTCTTTAAGACGTTTATCGAAATTTATATTGGAGCGGGTGAGGAGAATCGAACTCCCGTAGCCAGCTTGGAAGGCTGGAGTTTTACCATTAAACTACACCCGCATTTTTATAATATGAAATGGTGTCCCGTGTAGGATTCGAACCTACGACCCACTGATTAAAAGTCAGTTGCTCTACCGACTGAGCTAACGGGACAACATGGTGCCGACTAGAGGACTTGAACCCCCAACCTACTGATTACAAATCAGTTGCTCTACCAATTGAGCTAAGTCGGCATGGTGGAGGATAACGGGCTCGAACCGCTGACCCTCTGCTTGTAAGGCAGATGCTCTCCCAACTGAGCTAATCCTCCGTAACGCTTACCTATAATACACCGAATCAGTACACATGTAAAGCCTAAAAGATAAAAAAAGTATAAAAGCGGGACAATACAATCAAGTGTTGTTTTTACAGTGAGTGAAAAGTATTAATGCGTCAGTATTACATATAGAAATTGATGGCAAAGTCATGTAAAACATCGATGATAATCAAAATAAAAACCACGTTTACGTGGTTTTGTTTTCATATTGGAGCGGGTGAGGAGAATCGAACTCCCGTAGCCAGCTTGGAAGGCTGGAGTTTTACCATTAAACTACACCCGCATGGTGGAGGATAACGGGCTCGAACCGCTGACCCTCTGCTTGTAAGGCAGATGCTCTCCCAACTGAGCTAATCCTCCGTTTGCGTATAGTAATTATACTTCTAATTGAATTCAGAGTAAATAACTATTTCGAAATTCTGTTATTTTTTTACATTTGAGATCGATTTAAGCAAAAAAAAACATCTTATCGATGTGTTGATTTTATATTGGAGCGGGTGAGGAGAATCGAACTCCCGTAGCCAGCTTGGAAGGCTGGAGTTTTACCATTAAACTACACCCGCATATTTGTTGTTATAATAAGAAATGGTGTCCCGTGTAGGATTCGAACCTACGACCCACTGATTAAAAGTCAGTTGCTCTACCGACTGAGCTAACGGGACACGAATGGTGGGGAGAGACGGATTCGAACCGCCGAACCCTAAGGAGATGATTTACAGTCACCCGCGTTTAGCCACTTCGCTATCTCCCCATTCATCTTATTAAAAACTGGTGCCGACTAGAGGACTTGAACCCCCAACCTACTGATTACAAATCAGTTGCTCTACCAATTGAGCTAAGTCGGCATGGTGGAGGATAACGGGCTCGAACCGCTGACCCTCTGCTTGTAAGGCAGATGCTCTCCCAACTGAGCTAATCCTCCATGACGTCTTGTTTCCTTAACGCCTTAATAATATACCATGACCCCCTAAGGATAGTCAACAGTAAATATGAATTATTTTGATTTAATTTAAAAAATGCAAAATTACGGCTATTTAAGTGCGTTTAAGCAAATAAAAAACTATCTGAATACAGATAGTTTTATGTAATATTTGATTGAATTATGAAAGCAAGGTTTGTGCTGCAGTGATGATTGCTAATTTGTAAACATCTTCTTCAACACATCCGCGTGAAAGGTCAGAAACTGGTTTGTTTAAACCTTGTAAGATTGGTCCAATTGCTTCGAATCCACCAAGACGTTGTGCAATTTTGTATCCGATGTTTCCAGATTGAATTTCTGGGAAAACAAATACTTTTGCTTGTCCTGCTACATCTGATTCAGGTGCCTTTAGTTCAGCAACTGTTGGAACGAATGCTGCATCAAATTGTAACTCGCCATCAATCTTGAATTCTGGTCCAAGTTCTTTAGCGATACGTGTTGCTTCGATAACTTTTTCAACATCTGGACTTGATGCTGATCCTTTTGTTGAGAAACTCATCATTGCAACAACAGGGTCAATTCCGAATAATTCTGCTGTGCGTGCTGATTCAACAGCAATTTCAGCTAATTCTTGAGCTGAAGGGTTGATGTTAATTGCACAATCAGAGAATAGGTATGTTTCATTACGTTTTGACATAATGAATGCTCCACTTGTACGCGAGACACCTGGTTTTGTTTTGATAATTTGTAATGCAGGACGGACAGTGTCACCTGTTGAGTGAACTGCACCACTTACCATAGCATCTGCCAGTCCCATATATGTTAACATTGTACCAAAATAGTTAACATCTTTAATCCAGTTAAATGCATCTTCGCGTGCAAGTTTGCCATTACGACGCTCTACTAATGCATCTACCATTGCATCTTTTTCTGAATAAGTTTCAGGGTTGATGATCTCCAAACGCTCTACCATAAATCCTTTTTCTTCAGCAATTTTTGCAATTTCTGCTGGATCACCTAATACAATTGGGTGAAGTAATCCATCAGACGCTAAACGGACAGCAGCTCCGATGATACGTGCGTCTGTACCTTCAGGGAAGACAACTTTAATATCGCGTCCCTTAATTTTTGATTTAAGTCCTTCAAATAAATCCATATGAATCAATAATCCTCCTATAACCTTTTTATTATAGCACGATGAAAGTTCTATATTATAGTTATGCCAAAGATATGCAAAAAAAGAACACAATTAATGTTCTTTTAATGAATTATTAAGTAACAGAGCAATAAATCGTCCAGTTTTCGAAGCTGAAGTCCTGTTAGTTCATAGAATTTATCGATGCGGTAATTAAGTGTATTCCGATGTACGAAAAGTGCTTGTGCTGTAGATGTTATATTTCCTTGCTCATTCCACATTGTTCGAATGAGTGTTTCCATATCTTCAAAACTGTAGATTTGGTGTTTGATAATTTGAACATAGGTGGAATCGACAAGGCTTGATTTCAAGTAGTGACGAATGTATAAGGATTTAAAAGATTGAACTTTTTGACTCTGATAGTTCGAAGTGAAAATTGCACGTTCTTCGTTATATATATAAGGGAATGAATTATCTGCTGGTGCATTGATCCCAATAAATAAGGATGTTTTAGTACCAAAATCATCATCCAATGTAGCGATAGACCCTTCAATACGTTCTGAACTTACAATCGGTGAATTCACAATGCAGATACCATACCGTTCATCGACAAAAAATGCTTCTTCGATATTTGGAATAAATGATGTGAACGATTCAAGCCAAAGGTCATAGCTATCGTGAAGATTCTCAACCATGAAGTGTATCACTTGAAAGTATTTTGATTCAAATTGTGATGACAGGATTTGATGATACAAAAAATCATACCATGGTGAGGAACGTTCTTGTCGAATTGTTAGTGATTGTAATAATTGAATCTCGCTACTGCTCAGCAAATCTTTCGGTAGGACAAAATACTCGTAACCATTATATAAGGATAGTACTGAGGTAAGATTACTTTTATGCTTTTGAATTGTTCCAATTGGATATAAAGTTTTTAACTGTTTGAAGTCCATAATCGTCTCCTTGCACATTGCACAAAATCATTGGTCATAAATACTATATCATAAATGTAACCGCTATATTATAATTGAATTACAATTTAGGAGGACTTTCCAATGGCAAGTATTTCATTAAAAGGGATTCATAAAAAATATGATAAAAACCCTAATTATTCAGTAACAGATTTTAATTTAGAGGTTGAAGATAAAGAGTTTATCGTCTTTGTTGGACCTTCAGGATGTGGTAAATCAACAACTCTTCGTATGATTGCTGGTCTTGAAGATATTACAGAAGGGGAACTCTATATTGGAGATCGTCTTGTAAATGATGTTGAACCAAAAGATCGTGATATTGCGATGGTTTTCCAAAACTACGCACTTTATCCACATATGACAGTTTATGACAACATGGCTTTCGGTCTTAAAATTCGTAAGACTCCAAAAGACGAAATTGATAAAGCTGTTAAAAATGCAGCTGAAATTTTAGGACTTGATACATACTTGGACCGTAAACCATCAGCATTATCTGGTGGAGAGCGTCAACGTGTTGCGTTGGGTCGTGCAATTGTTCGTGATGCACAAGTATTCTTGATGGATGAGCCATTGAGTAACTTGGATGCAAAATTACGTGTAGCGATGCGTGCTGAAATCACAAAACTACACCACCGTCTTCAAACAACAACAGTTTATGTTACCCATGACCAAACGGAAGCGATGACAATGGCTGACCGTATCGTAATCATGAAGTCTGGATTTGTACAACAAGTCGGTACACCTAAAGAAGTTTATAACACACCTGCTAACATGTTTGTTGCTGGTTTTATCGGATCTCCTGCAATGAACTTCTTCCACTGTGTTGTTGAAAATGACCATATTGAATGCCATGGCTTAAACCTCCGCATTCCTGAAGGAAAACTAAAACTTCTTAAAGAAAAAGGATATGAAGGAAAACCTGTCGTGTTTGGAATTCGTCCAGAAGATATTCATGATGAGTTATTAGTTCTTGAATCAAACCCTGATTCAGTTGTTAAAGCAAAAGTTGTTGTATCTGAATTATTGGGTGCTGAGACAATGCTTCACGCATCTGTTGGTGGTCATGAGTTTATCGCAAAAGTTGGTGTAAACCAAACTTATAAAGCTGATCAAGAAGTTGAATTATCATTCAACATCAACAAAGCACACTTCTTCGATCCAGAGACAGAACTCGTCATTAAATAATAGTAAAAGTGGTGACTTATTCACCACTTTTCTTCCTAATAAACATACTTTATGTAGTAGAAAATCGTGTGTTAAGTGGGTCTAATCTAAATTATTACAATTTTTGTATTTTAGGCTTGCATTGTACATGTCGTATGATATAATGAGTAAGCAATCAAGGGAATAGCCTTGAAAGCACTCAATGTATTGGGCCATAGCCAAGCGGTAAGGCATCAGACTTTGACTCTGACATTCCCTGGTTCGATCCCAGGTGGCCCAGCCAATTGTGGACATTATGCGAGTTCGTTTAACGAACTCGCTTTTTTGCGTATTTAGGAGGTGTAGAACGTGAGTAAAGGTTTAACCAGGATATTTCAAGAATTGATGTATGACGAAGTACGTAAAGTCGGAAGTGCAAATCAATTATCAACAATGATTGATATTAGTCGGCAATCTATTGTAAGACTAACAAAAGGCGAGGGTGGCATTTCGCTGAAGACTGCTGATCAAGTTGCATCACAGTTAGGATACACTATTGAAGAAGTTTTCGAAAAATATAAATGTGAGTAAAAAAAAAGAGCCCTAAGGCTCCTAAACTCCCAAGTTCAATTTTACATCTTACAAAAGACGGCAATCCTGAGTAAGACTCACAACCAGCATCTTACTGTATTAAACAGAAGACACAAATTGTAGTTTCAAACACGCGCTTTTTAGGCGCTTTATTGGCTTCTTCCAATTATAATGTTTGCGAGTATTTTACAGTGAACTTGTAATCACCGTTCTTTCCAACAACATAAGAGTATTTATAGTCACCACTCGTTATGCTTTCTTGATTGTGTTGAATATCATCAACCACAATTTTTTCATCGGTATTCGTTGCGAATTCAAGACCAACCCCATCTTTTGACTGTGTTCGTGTCGTTTCAACAATTACACTATGGTCTTCGTTTGAATATACCTCTGAATTATCAGCGCTTAGTGGTTGTGCAAATACTGCAAAACTACTATGTATCATTAATAATGATAAACTCAATTTACTTAGTTTCTTTTTCATATTTTCCTCCTCATTGATAAAAGAAAAGATGCCTTTCGGCACCCAAGTTTATTGATTTACTACATTAAGGACTTCTACCCTTTCAACACACATACATGACTTTACCCCTTCCCAATAAAAAAGAGCGATTTCTCGCTCTTATCGTTTTGTATAAAACATTTTTCCGCCAGAATCGCAGATGTTTGAATCCCACTCCCAAGAGTTTTCAATCAACACATCAAACACAACCGCGTCACACCCTTCGAAGACGCCATAATCATGGTAGAAATACAATCCATCGCCGACATGCTCTCCAGGTTGATATGTTGGTCTTGTTGGTTCTACAGGTTTAGGTTTTTCAGGTTGAGTAGTATTACCACCACTGTTTGATGAATTTCCATTGTTTGTTGATCCACCACCATTGTTTGAACTGCCACTGTTTGATGAACTGTTTCCATCATTTCCAGTCTCTGGAAGTGCTTATTCATCCTCTTAAGCTTTAAATGTTACTTTCACTTCTTTAATAGTTTGGTTGTCATTTTGGTCGACTGCAGATAACTTCATTATTGTGGAACCATCTACAACATTTCCTGAACCTTCAAGTACGGTAACAGGTAATTCACCATCAACAGGATCAAATGCTTTGTATTGTGTTACATCAAATGGTTCATCATGATTCAGAATTATTTCTGCTTCTCCCTCAATCGTTGGTGCTACGGTATCAACCACAATAACATCAAAGGATGTTGACGCGATTTCCTTAGCCCCATCAAATGCCTTCACTTCATATTTAGTTGGTTTGCCACCACCATTTTCATTCATAAGAGCAAGATGGAACTCATATAAATCAAAAATGTCTGCAGTTGCCATTGTTAATCTTTGTTCGTCCGTCATTTTATAAGATACTGTATCTGATTTAATTGAATCTACTGAGATTGTAAATTTGTTTGTATCAACGAGTTCTCCATTTGCTTTAAGAACATATTTCGATGTAATATCTTCATTCTTAATTGATGATCCATATTCAACAACAATATTTACGTTATCTTTACCCACGTACTCCAATTGATAGTCCACTGATTTATTTTGTAAGAGTGCTGCAATTGTAATCCCACCAAGTATCAATGTAACGACAACGACTCCAGTAATTATTTTCCCATTCTTTGTACTAATCCATTTTTTTAACGCTTCCATATAACCCTCCCGATATATTTAAGTTAATTTTAGTTTATCATATTTATTCATGAAATAAAAAAGTGAGCAAGTTTGCTCACACAGTCACTAGAAGTATCTAATGTAACTCTATGAGTATATTATACCATTAGTATTCATAATCGAGTATCCCTGCAAAGGATACTCATTATGTTATTTTAGAATTTATATCTTAAACCCACTTATAAGTGGTGTTTATAGACCTTCTTCCCAATTAATTAATTCAAATTATATTTCAATTTTTCTTGACATACTTTTATGTCGATACTTTTGTTAGTATCGATGTATTCTTGAATCGCATTTAAGAACTTTTCATCGTTAATCCTCAAGTGTAGGTTGAATGTTCGTATCAATGAAGCACGCATGCTTTTATTCAATTCCTTTTCATGATTTGACGTTCGGATTGATTACCCCTAATGACGTGACTAGTTTCAATGGAAAGTTACATGTTTTCAGACGTGGAGATTAAGCAATGTTTAGTGTAAGAGAAAAGTTAACTGAAGATAAAAAATCGTTCATGATTGATTATGCGCTTGTGATTCTAAAAATAGCGAGAGATTATATAAAAAGCACTAAAATAGTTGACCAATAATGGACTTTGATGTATAAATACATAAGTTAAACAGAACTTTTGAGTTCACAAATGTTCGGCAATCATGTATGCTCGATCCAATATAAATTTAATTCGAGTTCAGTTACTAAACTCGTTTTTTTTACATTAGTAGGTTCTAAATGTCCAGGGAAGCTTGATCCATGATTGTAACCTCCTAATTATTTCGGTTGTGTTATAACTATAATGCAAGTTGGAATGTAGAATTAGAAAACTAGTAAGAAAACTCTATGTAGTAATAGGATGTCTGGATTTATGTTGCAGGTCGGACATGATTCGAAAATGTCGAAAAAGATTTAAGGGGTGTCGTTTGTTAATGTGTCCTTAGCGCATCGGAGTCAATCTACATGAAAAAGTATAATGCATGCTTCTAGTCACCGTTGCGTTCGATTGATATAATAGAAATATAGTTGAAAAGTAAACTAATGATGGAGGGGAAATTATGGCAACATTAAATGTAGAATTTTTTCATGACGTGATTTGTAGTTTTTGCTATCCAATGTCATATAGAATGAGGGAGATTTCTAAAGCCGTGCCTGAGTTAAACATTATTCATCGGTCATTTGCGCTTGCACAAAGCTCGGATGATCTCGTAATGATGTTTGGCTCGCATGAGGGTGCAAAAAAAGAAATCATGAATCATTGGGAACATGCAAATGAAAATGATACTTTACATCGCTTTAACATTGAAGGAATGAAACAAGAGTCGTTTCTATTTCCGACATCACTTGTTCCATTGACTGCGGCAAAAGCAGCGTATTTAGTAGGTGGCGATGATTTATATTGGGATGCATTTGATGCACTACAAAAAGGACTCTTTACGGATACTCGTGATGTAAGTAACGTTGAAGTCGTTAAAGACATTATCAAGACGGTAAATCTTGATTTCGATCTGTGGTTAAAATATTTTGAGTCTGGTGAAGCATTGAATGCCGTTGAAGCTGACTTTGAGCGTGTAAAGACATATGGAATCCGAAGCGTACCAAGTCTTGTTGTTGAGGGAAAATATCTCATTAATGGCGCGCTCGATGAAAACTATCTCATTGAGGTTCTTAAGAAAAAACTTGCTGAAAAGGAGCAAGAGCATCACTTAGAACTTGTTGAAGAAGGACCAGGTGGAAATGCTTGCAACTTTGAAAATGGGAAATGGAACTGTGATTAAGGCAGTAATCGATGTCATTATTACGATAATTTATAAGTTAAACTACCACTAAAAAAGCTCCTAATAATGGAGCTTTTTATTATTCTCTAACTAGCGTTTGTTTTTGTAGTACCAAAGAAGAGCCTTCCGCTCAAGTTCTTTTACTAATGCGTCTTTTGCATCCCCATAACCGTCAATATCGAAGGGGTATTCAAGTGCAATTCTTTCTTTAAGATCACGATATGCGAGTCGGTCTGTGGGATGAGCGCGCAGGTAGTCTCTAAAGATTAAGTGCCGTTCTATGTCATAAATACTATGGACTTCAAATGCGTGGATTTGGTGCGTTCGGTCATCACCGCCTTTACGGTAGTAGCGTCTACCTTCCATTCCAAATTCGCCCATGACCTCGTAGCCAAGAACGTCAAAGTGATGATCACTTTGGTCAAGTACTTCTAAACTTGAAACGATGAGTAGAATGTCGATAACTGGTTTAGCACTGAGACCTGGGACTGCAGTACTTCCTATATGATGGAGTTGTACTAAATTATCTCCTAATCCATCACTAATTTTACGTGCTTCTATCTCGAAGCGTGTTGGCCATTGTTCATTATATGGTTCAACAATAATATTCATAAAGATCTCCTTATCGGTAGTGTCTCTGAATTAATGAATAGACTCCTTTCTTTTTATTAATTCGATTACATCATTATATCGCTATTATAGTTGTTGGCGCAATCAATTGGATTATGACATAAAAAAAGATGACATTAAATCTCGTTGGATTATTATGCCATCATAGTATTAGTGCTTCAGTTTTTAATAGGCTGTGTAACGTTTTGCTGCATGAATGTCATCATTGTTTCAAACATCTCTTGAGAGGGTTTTCTACTTAGATCAAAGAAGTAATCATGATTGAGATTTTCGTGACTTCCTGTCCAATATACGCTTGTGACAGGGACATTATTTTCGCGGAGTTTAAGTTCGAACTCGAAAGACTGTGCTTCTAACGGGTCGGCATCCCCGGCAGTAATGAATGTTGGTGGATATTGATTGGTAACGTGATAAACGGTTGATAACTCACGAATGCGTTCATAACTTGTGTATTGTTTTTTTCCAGTATAGCTCCATGCAAACATTCCAAATCCTGGGAACCCGGCTTTGCCTACTGAATCAAAGTTATAGACACCGTTTAAAAGAAGCAATCCTTTAATCTGAGATGGTTCAATGTAAGATGTTACTGGAAATAGTTCTTGAAGATTTGTTTGCGTAGTAATGGAGGCAATTTGACTTGATAGTTGTGCGCCGGCAGAATTACCACCAATAAAAATGTTTTCTGTATCAATGTTATAGGTATTGGCATTGAGGTTCAAATAGCTAAGTGCTTCAAGTGCTTGGTGAACTGGAGTCGGATAAGTATGCTCGGGTGCTAAAGAATAGTCTAAAGATGCAACTACGTATCCTCGTGATGCGATAAGTTTTCCTAATGACTCAAGCTGTGTTGAGTCACCAAGTATCCAACCACCACCGTGAATAAAGAAAACAAGTGGCTTGGTTTGGTTGTTAGGGATATCATATATTGTGATTGTTGCGTCCGGATATCCGGTCACAGGAATGGATATTGGTTCTTGGGCTACAACTTGAGCAATGTCATTCTCATAAGGGCCGAGAGTAATTGCATTTTTATTCTGACTGTTAAATGCCCGAAACATCATATCGAATGGCCATGGAGTAAGTTGATTAACAATGAAGAGTGCAAGAATTACAGAAAGTACGGTTGCACCAATGATGTATCTTAATTTTGGCTTTTTCTTTTGTTTGTTATCCATAAATTCCATGGTAGTTCCTCTTTTCATCGATGCAATCATGTGGATGCAGAAATGGTGTTGCATCCATGAAATTGCAGGTTGTCATATATTCTTTATCATAATCCTATTTTAATTAAAATACTATGACAATTATCTGTAATTGTCCTGGATTGCACATGAGGCAAGTGACTTAGTTATTTTTAAGCTATACAGGGTGGTGTTCGTGACGTGATTTGAGACATTTAATACATCTTGAACATGAAAACCTTAAATTTTATTAATATATTGTCAAGAGGTACATATTATGAAAAAAATAATAAAACTAGGATTTTCACTTTGCATGGTACTTTTACTCGTGCCAATCATGAATATCAGTGCTGCTGGTAAATCAATTGATGACTATTTTAGTCGTCCACAAACAGCCAAGGCTGTCGCTCAGGTCCTTAAAAAGACGGATGACATTACAGAAAACGATCTTCGGACCGTGAAATCTCTCTCTTTATATGAAGATGATGGACATGTGTCCTTTGATAGCGATCTAGGAAAATTAGAGAACTTGGAGTCATTATCAATTGCTAATACAGGTTGGACTTCTTTAGATGGTATTGAAGTGTTGCAAAATTCGTTAACCTCTTTGAGTCTATCCAATTTACCGATTGAGGATATTGCTGCGCTTGAGTCCCTAATGAATCTTAAGTCACTCACATTTACAGAACAATCAGATATAACACATAATGCAATTGCATCGAATGAAAATTTTTTGGTTCCTGTTGAGAATCTAAAGTTGAATACATTTACTTCGTTTTTTTCTCCGTTTAGTGATGAACATTTGGTTTCACTTTCTAAGATTGAATCACTAACAAGCCTAACCTTAAAGCATTCTATTGTGACGACTATCGTCCCAATCGCAAACTTAACGGATTTAAAGACATTAAACTTGAGTGATGCGCAGTTAACGAATTTGGATGGTGTGGAGTCGATGCACAACTTAAGTACGTTGAATGTTAGTGTGAGTGATCGCGGTCGTGAGCGAAATCAAATAACTGACTTTAGTGCTTTGACATATCCTTATTCTGAGACAGGTGTTCGTCGTAAGTTATCTATCGATGGCTTAACACCAATGTTGACGATGTCATATGATACTGAAAACGATGTCTATTTCTTGGATTTAGATTGCATTGTTCCACCGACAGCATCAGCAGGTTATGAGCCACTAAAATTAAGTGAATACGATATTCCTTATTACGGAACATTTGATGATGGGCGTGTTGTGTATGACAATGAACATGTCGAAGAAATTATTAATTCCGGCCATATCGACTTTTCTGCAGGAAACTTTCTTCTCTTATCATCCGATAGATCCTACGATGCTCAGGGTGTGATGTGGATGCGTATAAACGCTGTCGATTTACCCGAACTTGTCTATCATACAGTGACATTTAATAGTAACGATGGAAGTGAAATCACATCCCAATTAATTTTAGACAAAGAAAGAGTAGCACAACCTGAAGCACCTACCCGTGAAGGCTATACCTTTGACGGTTGGTTCCAAGATAGTGCCCTTCAACAAGCATTTGATTTTGATACGATCATCGAAGCAGATCTCACATTACATGC
The DNA here is from genome assembly GCF_011301115.1 of Erysipelothrix sp. HDW6B. Classification (NCBI taxonomy): domain Bacteria; kingdom Bacillati; phylum Bacillota; class Erysipelotrichia; order Erysipelotrichales; family Erysipelotrichaceae; genus Erysipelothrix; species Erysipelothrix sp. HDW6B. Next base: position 482,630 of record NZ_CP049860.1, read on the forward strand.
CAAATGGAATAAAATCGATGTCTATCATACAGTGACATTTAATAGTAACGACGGAAGTGAAGTCACATCCCAATCAATTTTAGATAAAGAAAAAATAGCGCAACCTGAAGCACCTACCCGTGAAGGCTATACTTTCGATGGTTGGTTCCAAGATAGTGCCCTTCAACAAGCTTTTGATTTTGATACGATCATCGAATCTGATCTCACATTACATGCCAAATGGAATAAAATCGATGTCTATCATACAGTGACATTTAATAGTAACGATGGAAATGAAATCGCATCCCAATCAATTTTAGATAAAGAAAAAGTAGCGCAACCTGAAGCACCTACCCGTGAAGGCTATACCTTTGACGGTTGGTTCCAAGACAGTGCTCTTCAACAAGCATTTGATTTTGATACAGTTATTGAAGCTGATCTCACGTTACATGCCAAATGGAGTAAAATTGATGTCTATCATACAGTGACATTTAATGGTAACGACGGAAGTGAAGCCACATCCCAATCGATTTTAGACAAAGAAAGGGTAGCACAACCTGAAGCACCTATCCGCGAAGGCTATACCTTTGACGGTTGGTTCCAAGATAGTGCCCTTCAACAAGCATTTGATTTTGATACAGTTATTGAAGCTGATCTCACATTACATGCCAAATGGAGTAAAATCAATTCTGATACCGATGAGTCAGGGAATACGAATCATGACGGTGAAACGCCAAAAATTGATGCAGATGAAAAGAAGGAAGTATCGGAAATTGCGATATTGCCGAATACCGGTTTAAATCAAAGTACTAATCTTATTTTAGCGGTTCTCGTAATTTTTAGTGGCTTATTAACACTGTTTGTGAGTATAAAAGGTAAAGAATAACCGAAAAGAACTCCAATTCCTGGAGTTCTTTCTTTCAATATGTCAATTACATCCACTTTGTGATTGGTGTATAATTTATATACTGGTAATTAATTCAAAAAGGAGCAGAGTATGGCAAGACCAACAACTAAAATAGATCTTCAAGAAGCGTCCGAAAAATCATTTAAGAAATTGATGACGTGTATTAACGATATGCCTGAAGCAGTTATAATGACGCCACTACGATTTGATGATGACAAACTGAAAGAAGCACATTGGCGCCGTGACAAGAGCGTCAAAGAAGTTCTCATTCATTTATACGAGTGGCATGAGCTACTACTACACTGGATTCAAAATAATCTCGAGGGTAATGACGTCCCATTTCTGCCAGATCCATACAATTGGAAGAGTTATGGTGCCATGAACGTTACATTCATTGAAAAGCACCAAATGACATCGTTAGAAACAGCAAAAGCAATGCTTATTAAAAGTCATGATCAGGTAATGTCGCTAATCGATACGCTCAGTAATGACGCTTTGTTTTCGAAAGCATACTTCAACTGGGCTCCAACATCAACAGTGGGAAGTTACTGTGTTTCTTCAACAACAAGTCACTACGAGTGGGCTTATAAGAAATTAAACAAACACTTAAAAATGAACAAATAGAAGTTCTATAAAAGTGTAGTTGATTATTCTTTAACAAATTATGAAGACGAATCTTTGTCATAAATATTGTATGTCGCTTTGAGTGTGGTATACTGTGTTTATTCCGTTATATAATGTCCAAATTGGTGGACAGTCTCTACACTTAACCGTAAATTAAGTACTATGACGTATTCTACGTTTGAGATATCGGAATTAGAGTAAGGAGATACTGATGAATCAGATATCTTATTTTTCTTGTTTCTCAAACTGTGAAACACTAAATTTACATCAAAACAGTCAGTTTACAGAATTCATTCTAAATTCTGATTTTTTAAGTGTATGCAATAAGACATTCCGTTCATCGATCTTTAGCAACTTTAACACGGTTGCATGTGTGGCAATACAATCGCTTTTAATGACAAAATATAACGAAAAACAAAGAACCTTTTTCGAAGCACGTGGTAATGCACGACTTCGGTATGCGAACTGAGCATAACGAGAGGTTCTTTTTTCATTGCATTGAAGGCCAGTATGTTTGTTTAAAATTACGGGATTAAACAACAACTGATGATTCAAGTGTTAAAAATGCGGCCCTTACTGAAGTTTAGTTGGGAGGCTCGTTATGAAGCTTAAATACACAGATAAAAGTAAGTTGATTGCGACTGCGCGTGGGGACGTTCAGGCGGATATCGTACTTACAAATGCACAAATTCTAAATGTCTTTACAGGAGAAATTCGTCTTGGGGACATCTATGTTTCTGATAATGCGATAGCGCACGTTGAATATGACAATCGCGATAATGTACATGGAAAAGAAATAATTGATGTGGAGAAAAGATACGTCATTCCAGGATTGATTGACGCCCATATGCACATTGAATCAACGATGCTCACACCGCGCAATTTTACTAAGGCAGCGTTACCACATGGGACAACGACCATTATTACAGATCCACATGAGGCAGCAAATGTCACTGGAGTTCGAGGTGTTCAATATATGCATGATAGTGCAGAAGGACTTCCGATGCGTCACTTTGTTGATATTCCAAGTTGTGTTCCATCAGTGCTTGGTCTTGAAAACTCGGGTGCAGAGTTTGGAGTTCAAGAGATTGAAACACTTGCATCATTGGATCGTGTTATTGGTCTTGCAGAAGTTATGGACTACTTGGGTGTAATTAATGGTGAAGCTCGTATGATGGACATTATTGCTGCATCGGAACAACGTGGTCTCTTTATTCAAGGTCATGCGCCATCAGTATCTGGTCGTGATTTGTCGGCATATATTTGTGGTGGACCACGAAGCTGTCACGAATCTCGTTCTGGAGCAGAAGGTTTAGAAAAACTTCGAGCAGGTCTATTTGTCGATGCACGCGAAAGTTCAATTACAAAAAATGTTAAAGATATTTGGGAAGCAGTCAAAGGTTCACGTTATTTAGATACGCTATGCCTGTGTACCGATGATAAAGAAGCGGAAGATGTTTTAGTGCATGGGCATATGAACGAAGTGGTGAACGCAGCCATTTCTTATGGAATGAATCCAATTGATGCGATTCGTTGTGCATCATTCAATACAGCGCGTGAGGTTCAAATAGATAACCTAGGGGCAATTGCACCAGGACACATTGCGGACATGCTTGTTGTGGATACTTTGGACGCAATCCATCCAGCGCGTGTCTTCTATGAAGGAAAACAGGTTGCATCAGAGGGTTCATTAGATGTTGAAATTCTTGCACTTGTAGATCCAATTGAATTAGAGAATACAGTCTTTGTAGATGAACTAAGTCTGAGCGACTTTGAGATTATCGCTCCAATTGAAAATGGAACAATCATGATGCATGGTATTGAATACCATTCACCACACTCTTCCCTGACAACTGTGTCTCAGTTTGAAATGGAAGTTGTGGACTCACGCATTGTTTTACCAGAGTCATTTAATTTTGTTGCTGTTGTGAATCGTCATAAAAATAATGATGGCATCGCATTGGGCATTGTCAAAAATTTTGGCATGGAAGGCGGAGCATTAGCGTCAACGGTTTCTCATGATTCGCATAACCTCACGATAGTCTACAACAACACTCAAAATGCCCTCTGTGCTGCGAATGCCTTGATGCATCAAGGTGGCGGTATGTCTGCAGTTAAAGATAATGAAGTCTTGCATACATTAGACTTACCTGTTTTTGGTTTGATGTCTCAGCTTGAAGCTGAAGCACTTGCCATCGAAAACCGAAAAATGAAGGAAGCCAATCGTACTTTAGGAATGACAGAATTTGTGAATCCACTAATGCGAATTACAACATTGTCGTTAATCGTGATTCCAGAAGCGAAAATGTCAGACTTGGGTTTAGTGGCGGTAAGTTCAAAAGAAATTAAACCATTATTTATAGTATAAGTTGAGGATTAGGTGTGCATGAGAACGATTATTCAAAATGTCAGAAATATGCCCGAATGGCATGCACTTAAAACAATTCGAAAAGAAGTCTTTGTATTGGAGCAAGGTTTGGATGAATGCGTCATTGAAGACATTCATGATGAAACGTGTACACATATCCTTTATGAAGATGCCGGAAAAATTGTTGCAAGTTGTCGTATTCGAAATGAGGGCGATGTTGCCTACATTGAACGTGTCTCTGTGGCAAAGGATTATCGAAACCAATCGCTAGGGAAACAGCTCATTATTGAAGCGGTTAAATTTATTCAGTCAAGTAGTGCATTGTTGATATCAATTTTTGCACAAACACAAGTCAGTCCGATGTATGAGAAACATGGTTTTGAAGTGAGTGGAAATAACTTCCAAATCTATGGGACATCACACATCAAAATGATCAAACATATAGTCTAAAGGGAGAAGACAATGAAAAAGGACAGTAACGTATTATTTATAGTTTATATCATGATTGTTATTGCGATATCAGAGCTAATCGGAATGCAGTTCGTAAATGTGGGGAATCTTACAATTCTAATCTTACCACTCGTCTTTGCAGTATTAATTACGATGATTGTGGGAATACCTGCATGGCGTAAAGGTATTATTAAAAAAGTTTATTCTGATACTAACATCAAATTTGCCGGAAGCAATTTAATCTTTATTATGTTGCCATTGATGGCTCGTTACGGTGCAGATGTTGCACCTAAAATTAATGAAATTATGCAATATGGATGGGTATTCCTTTTGCAATCTGTCGGAAATATTGGAACTGTAATTCTGGGATTACCAATTGCACTATTACTTGGTCTTAACCGTGAGGCCATCGGAGCTACATTGGGTATTGGTCGTGAAGGGGAATTAGCATATATATCTGAAAAATTTGGATTGAATGGGGAAGAGGGACGTGGTGTTTTATCTATGTATTTGGTTGGAACACTTTTTGGTGCACTATTCTTTAGTTTCATTCCTCCAGTTTTAAATGCCGTAGGATTTGATTATCGTGCATTAGCAATTGCTTCAGGTTTAGGATCTGCAAGTATGATGACTGCAGCATCCAGTTCAATAGTTGGGCTTCATCCACAATTTGCAGATACCATTACATCATTTGCTGGTGCAAGTCAGCTTGTAACAAGTTTTATGGGAACCTATATTATGGTATTCCTTTCGATTCCACTGATGAACTTTATGTACAAAATCTTTAAAAAAGAAAGAGCTATAAACTAGGAGGCCCATCATGATTACAATTATTAAAGAACAATTACCACGCTTAAAAATGCTTTTTGTTGGTGCATTTTTAATTCTATTTACACAGTCCATTAAACTCATTAAAAACCCAGCATCCACACCTATTACAAAAGAAACATTCATGGGCTTGGGTGTGCTTGTGCTTTTCTCATTTGCAGGTCTTATTATTACTGAGCTTATGAAGAAAACCGGCGTCAAAATTCTTGCGGATTTTCCGGTCCTTGGTTGGGTTTCAATTACATCTTTGATTTTCTGCCTGATTTCACCGTTCTTTATTACAGCAATTGGTGGTGTCGACTTCTTGTCAATCACAACACCGGTCTTAGCTTTTGCGGGAATTTCGGTAGCGAACAACTTGGGTGATTTATCTAAGAACTCATGGAAATTCATTATTGTTGCATTGTTCGTCTTCTTAGGAAGTTACCTAGGTCGAGCAATTATTGCACAATTAGGCCTATGGATTATTGGGTAAGTGATGAAAAAAATCATACTAGATGTTGACACAGGAATTGATGATTGTGTCTCACTTGCGTATATTTGTGGACACCGTGATGTTGACTTATTAGGTGTCACGACGGTCTATGGTAATGTTGATCGAGACGCTGCTACGCGTAATACGAAAAACTTGTTAAGTTTAATGGGCAGGGATGAAGTAGGTGTCTATAGTGGTGCTGAACATGCTCTTAACACTGATGGCTTTACTCAACAACGCGGAGGGGCAGTTTTTCACGGATTAAACGGAATTGGCGAGATTGCGTTGACTGATAGCATGCGTGCAATTCAATCTAGATCAGCGGTTGATTTTCTAGTTGACATGGCTCAGATCCATGGTGATGAACTAACAATCGTTGCGAGTGGACCACTCACAAATATTGCGCAAGCAATTTTGCATGATAAAGATGCGATGAAACGTTGTAAACGTGTCGTGTTAATGGGTGGTGCACTCACAGTTGCGGGCAATGTCAGTCCGGTTGCTGAGGCAAACATCTTTCAAGATCCACATGCTGCAAAAGTGGTTTTTGAAAGTGGCATTCCAATAACAATGATAGGTCTTGATGTGACATCGCGAGCCATTCTAAGTCGCGATGATTTAAAGCAATGGGAAACAAAGAGTGATACAACTCAGACATTACTTCAAATCATGGATCATTACTTTAAGGCACATGAGCTTATCTATCCTCAATGGGGCGGTGCAGCGATGCATGATCCTCTTGCTGCGGTTGTCGCGCTGCATGAAGATGTTGTTCGCACAATTACAATTCCACTTACAGTCTTAACCGATGCACAGCATTTGGGTCGTACAGTCTTAAATTTAAGTGCGATTGAAGATGTGATGTCGAGAACTGTGAGTGTTGCGATTGATGTGGATGTTGCATTATTTAAAAAACATTTACTCTCTACAATTTAATAAAAAAGGTACTGCTTTTAAAGCAGTACCTTTTTAGATGCATCAATGACAATTAATATCTATTCATTACTTTTACGCAGACTATATTTTCTTAGAACAATTCCAAGAACGATGAAACCAGCGGCAATGATAATAAGATTACTTGTTTGCACGCCTGTTGCTGGCAGTGTACCTGGTGTCGTTGGTGTTTCAGTATCGGGAATGCGTTTTAAATTATTGAGTGCGTTGTTCAGTGTGATGGTTGTTTGGTCCACAGTTTCTTGTGTAGCGGCGTCATCATTGTAGACTTCTTGCGCTTGTGTAAGAGCTGAGGTTAGCGCAGCAATACTTTCTTTGGTATACACCGTATGATCGATTGCAGTTGCCTTTTCAATGGTTGCTTTTAAATTTGCTTTATCAACCACAGGAGTGACTGTGATCTCAACGAGACCATCTAGTGCTGCTTGTATTTTTACTGTAAGTGCATCAATCGTTTCTTGGGTGTAGCTTCCTGCTTCAAGAAGTTCGGTTGCTTCTGTTATCGCATCTGTTAAGACAGCAACACTTTCCGATGTATAAAGACGTGTATCGATTGCACGGGCTTTATCCAAGATTGTCTCAAGTTCAGTTACATCAACCGTATCTTCAAATATGAGATACTTAGTATCTTCTGCAAATGTAGGTTCCAAAATTGTAATCATATTTTGAACTTCATCACTTTGTAGATATTCATTGGCTTGGGTATCTTGAGGAGCACGGGTTTCAAGAACACTAATTAAAGCTCGTAAAGCATTTCGTTTACTTGGTGTAGATGTCGCGGTCATTGTTGAGAACTCACTTTGGATCATTCCCACGAGGTATTCGTGAGCTGTTGTATCATCACCCAATCCAAGCGCTTGATAGGTAAGTTCAGAAACCATGCCGTAAGCATTCGTATTAAAGTTCTTGGTGTAGAAATCGTTATCGCCAGGACCCATGATTGGTGTATTACGTGAATTGGTCATCAAAGCCAAGGTAATATTATTGTCAGGATCTATTAGTGTTAACGTACCGGTCCATCCAGTATGGCCAATCGTATTTTTACTTGCAAAATCGGAGAATGCCCATCCGTAACCATTCGTGTTTCCTTGACGACGCCATCCGTATCCGTATGTATCATTTAGAGCACTTGGAGCTACGAATTTATCGATTGTTTCTTGAGAGAAGAATGTTTGGCCATCAACAGTTCCTTGGTTCAACATTGCGGTTGCAAGGATTGCGACATCTTGAGCTGTTCCAAATAACCCAGCATGTCCTGAAATTCCGCCCATAGAGTAGAATGCTTTCTCATCGTGCACTTGTCCAGTTACAACTTCAGTGCGCTCATTTTCGAATGAAATTCGCCCATCACGTGTATTTCCGTGCAGTTCGGATGAAACGGTGTCTTTTGTTGTAAAACCATGGTCTAACGGATTAAAAACTAATGAATCAAGGCCAAGTGGTTGATAAAAGTTTTCGTACACATAGGTGTCTAAGCGTTGTCCGCTAACTGCTTCAACGATAGCGCCAAGTAACATAAAGTCAACATCAGAGTATTTAACAACAGATCCTGGTTCCGAAAGTAAAGGCGTTTTCAACATCATCTCTAAAGTTAAGTCTCGGTCTTGCGAGAAGAGATAGTTTGATCCATCACTTTCGAGGTTTCCAGTATAATTTTGGTTGTGATATTGTGGATCCGGGGTGAATCCCGCATCATGTCGGAGTAAATGACCAACAGTGACGAGGTGTTTCGATTGAACGCCACGCCCATCATTTACAAATTCAGGAAAAATTGATACGACGGTTGTATCAAGCGTAATTTTTCCTTGATCTACAAGTCGTTGCATTGCATACACCGTTGCGTACATTTTAGTATTACTTGCAAGGTCGAATAGTGTGTCGGGTGTAACTTTGGTTCGTTGTGCCAAAGGTAAAACCTCGATTTGGTCAAGAATGCTTGCGCCATTTTCGTCGTAAACATTTTTGTAGTTGTTCGTGAATCCATAGGCTGAGTTTTTGACTAAAGACCCATCTTTAGTTACGGCAACTTGGACTCCCGTAAGTCCATATCGCGTTTCAGCGGTAATTATTTGATCAAGAAGTTCGAACATTTCAGGCTTTGCAACAGGTGCTGATGTTTCAGCATTTATAGGTGTTACAATCGTTAAAAGCATTGCGAAAACGAGTAATATGCTCGACACTACTTTACTTACATATTTCATAATTTCCTCCTCTAAAATTATAAAAAGAGCCCAAGGTAAAATCCCTGGGCTCTTGCTTAAGTTGCAACTTAATGGCACGCCACATTCATAGATTAGCCTATATATTTTCGGTTGTCAATCAAAAACAGGAATTTATGAAAGTGCATACAATCCACTAATTAGTGGATATCCGCGGTATGAGTGGGTTTAATAGCAAAATAATTTCTCGAAAATATATAAAAAACAGAAATATAATTTCATTTGGAATTTAGTTGATTAGTGAGCTAATTTTTTTATAAAAAAATCCATTCAAATGTAGGCTGCTTAACCAGTCAAAAATTGCATGATTTCTCCCCTAAAAATGAAAATCATTAAGCATAGATACTGAAACATGTAGCACAAAGATTGACAATTTTAAAGATAGGTATATACTAGTGGTTGCAATAAGTACTACTAGGGGGTTGTGTATGAAAAATAAACCTAAACATAAAACAAGTATGGCCCAATTCGTGATCGAGCGCTTAAGCAATCAAAAGATTACCGTGATGATAATTGTGGTGGCATTATTGGTGATGTCATATCTTCAATTTCTTATTCCACAAGTAACACGTTCCGTTATCGATGATATCATTCCAAATGGCACCGCTAATGAATTGTGGGTTCAACTTGGCGTTCTTTTCGCGTTAACGGCGGGACTTGCGCTTATTAATTATATTTCAAACAATGCAATTGCAACTGTAAGTCAGCGTGCTATCACTGATTTAAGAAATGAATTGTATGCACATATTATGAAACAGGACTATGGTTTCTTCGAGACGATTAAAACAGGAGATATCATGGAACATGTTTCAGCAGATGTGACGAATGTACAAGAATTATTTTCCAACAATTCTTTTGGATTAGTTGGTAGCATTGTCACTTTTATATGGGTCCTAACCTATCTCTTTATTCAGGATTGGTTGCTTGCTCTTTGTATTTCTGTAACATTCCCACTTCTATATTTTATTAACCGTTTCTTTAAGCGGAGTCTTAAAGTAGCATATCGAGCTGTGCGCCATGCGTCATCGCAAATCAATCAGCATTTACATGTTAGTTTGACTTCTATGGGTCTTATAAAGAATTATGCGAATGAACAGGGAGAGGTTCAAAAATTTGAGGCATTGACTGCGGATTATGATTACCATATTGGTGTTGCGGCAACGCTCCAATCGGCTTACGGTCCTACTCTTTCAATGGTGGATGTTATCGGTACAATCTTAGTTTTAGCCTATGGTGCACCCAAAGTCATGAATGGAACGATGACACTTGGTGTTGTGGTATCCTATATGTCCTACCTTGTCTTGCTACAACGGCCTATGCGATCGTTCAGCTCGATTGTGAATCGTGTTCAACAAGCTCGGGTTTCTTTTGATCGTATCCAACGTTTGTTTGAGGTCCAACCTAAGATTGTGAACAACTACATGGCATTACCAATGGTACGTCGTAATGATATTCAATTTAACAATGTAGTATTTCATTATTGCGATGGTGAGCCGGTTCTCAATGGCTTAAATGTGACGATACCACACGGTAAGATGACTGCCCTTGTGGGTGCGTCGGGAAACGGCAAGACGACACTTACGAAACTTTTAATGCGTCATTATGACGTCGTATCTGGAGAAATTCTGATTAATGATGAGGATATTCGAAATTACGAAATTGGCTCATTACGCCAAAATATCGCAATTGTTACTCAGGATGTGGATATCATGGATGGAAGCATTTATGAAAATATTACCTATGGGGCTTACAGTGCATCCATGCGTAATGTTGTGAGCGCAGCGCGTTCGGCCAATATTCTGTCATTTATTAAATCGCTTCCGGATGGATTCGATACACAAGTTGGTGAACGTGGTCTTAAATTATCGGGTGGACAGAAGCAACGGATTGCGCTTGCTCGGGCTTTCTTGAAACAAGCTCCCATTCTGATTTTAGATGAAGCAACAGCATCCCTTGATAACGAGTCAGAACGGTATATTCAAGCATCCCTAGACGAACTTCTTGTGAACAAAACAAGTTTAGTCATAGCACATCGATTGAGCACAATCCGCAACGCGGATAAGATTCTTGTGCTTGAAGGTGGTATAATTATCGAAGAAGGAACGCATGATGAACTTATCAACAAATCGGCACGTTATGCACAAATTTATGAATCTCAATTTAGGGATAAGGAGTAAGTAATGATAAAAGAACTTATGGCTCTGGGACTGACAGAGATTGAATCGAAATGTTATCTTTTCTTAAATGATAATCCTAACCAAACAGGATATGAAGTTTCAAAGCACATTGGTGTCTCTCGATCGAATGTTTATGCATCATTGAGTGCACTGACTCATAAAGGGATTTGCCGTGTCCAAGAAGGCAAAAGTACCACCTATAGTGCCGTTCCAATCGAAGATGTCTTAGATCGCTTGAAACAAGAATTTAAGCATTCCGCAAGTATTTTAAAACGCGAACTTCAAAAGAAACAAAAGGTAAATTTTGGATTTTACAGCTCGCAAGGGACTGACGCTGTAATGGCAATAATCAAAACGAATATATCAAAAGCACAATCTCAAATTATTGCGGATTTGTGGCCGGAAGATCTTGCAATGATTTTGCCACTTCTTGAAGAAGCCCAAGATCGAGGAGTCACCGTTTATTTATCTACATTTGAATCAGTTTCGACCACACTTAAGAATCTAATTGTGGATGAAGACACCCGTAAAGAAGGAGAGCATAGTAATTTTTCAATTCTTTGTGATGGTCAAAAAGTTGTTGTGGGAAGTTTGGATCATCGCCTTCAAGCGAGTGCAATCGAAACGCATCATCCGGCCATTGTCCAATTGGTTCAATCTGCCTTTGATCATGATGTTATCATGGCACAATTGATGCATAAACATCGTGATGTCTTAGAATCCGATTATCCTGATGGACTTCAGGAACTTGTAACCCAATATCTTCAAAAAAATCGTTAAAGCACATAAGGTGCTTTTTTTAATATTTCGTCGTTTTATACACAATAACTTCATACAATTCTCGCCTCAAGATGTGAATTATGTTTTCTGCATCAGACGTTCAATGCTATAATAACGGTACATATGTATGAATGTATGGGTGGGCATAATTCATAACGGGGTCAGCAATGTAACGCTGACATATTATATTGGATGATGACTTTCCTGTAGATAATTACGATAAAGGAGAGATACAATGAATCATTTTAAAAGAGCATGGCTCAGTGTCGTTCGTCGGAAAGGTAAATCACTGATTCTTTTGGTTCTCGTTTTTGTATTGGGGAACGTAATTGCAGGTGCCTTCTCGATACAACAAGCGTCAAAAAATGTTGAGAAAACAATCAAATATCAGTTAGGTTCAATTGCTACAATATCAATTGATAATGATGCAATCATGAAAGAAATTGAAGAAAATCCTGATTTTGATTTCTCAATCAAAGGTCTCAGTGTTAAAGAAATAGAGACAATTGGTGCTACAGATAGTGTGAAATATTATGACTATTCAATATCAGCAATGCTTCAGTCTGATACCTTAAAAAGTGTTGAATCAGAGGGTCCAGGAATTTGGCGTCAAAGTTCATCAGATGGATCGACTACACGATCAATGTTTGAGGTACGTGGTGTTCACAATCCTAAAGTCAGTTTAATTACCGAAGGGAAAATAAATCTTGCAAATGGACGTGTCTTCAGTGAAGATGAGATTAAGTCGGGGAAATTGGTAATCATGGCTTCAGAACCATTTATGAAAGAAAACAATCTGTCAGTTGGTGATTCCGTAACCTTGAGTAATATTATTAATGGTAGCAGTGATAGTGGCGAAGTACAGGATATTGACAAACGTGATGTAACGTTTGAAATCATTGGAACCTTTAATTCGGAAGCAATTAAAGACAAAGAAAATAATAACAATGCACAAGGTTTCCAAGGTCAATATGATAATTTACTCATCACATCAAACAAAGTTGCACTTGAAGAAGCTACCTTCAGTATGGAAGGACTCAAGAAACAATATCCAGAAATATTTGAAGATGATAAATTAACGATTGAAGAACGTATTATGCAAAATGTAACACCGGTATATGCGCTTAATGATCCTAAGGATGTAGAATCATTCCGTGCTGCGGTAGACCCGACGTTACCAAAATTCTATAAAGTAAGTACATCAAGTGATGCATACGACTCCATTGCGGGACCTGTAAAAGCTATGGATTCAATGGCTCAAATTACCCTAATTGTTGCGGTCAGTGCAACGATTCTGATTTTGAGCTTGGTAATTGTTTTATTCCTTCGAGATCGAAAACACGAACTTGGGGTCTACCTATCGCTTGGTGATCGACGTGGTCGTGTTGTTGGCCAAATTGTCATGGAAGTCATGTTGGTTGCATTTGTTGGGCTTACCTTATCGTTAGTCACAGGTAATTTCTTAGCGAAGGGTTTATCCAGTAATCTGATGAAACCTTCGGAAGACCCAATGTTTGGAATGCCAATGTTTAACGACTATGGATCGGGTCTAAATGAACAAGATGTTATTGAAGCTTATAAAGTTGAACTAACACCAGAATATGTTGGCTTATTCTATTTGATTGGATTATCGGTCACAGCAGCAAGTACAATCGTACCAACTGTTTATATTACACGCCTTAATCCAAAGAAAATCATGATGTAGGGAGGGACATGTATGTCATTAATCGAAGTCGATAAAGTCGAATTTTACTACCAAGATGGGGATCAACGACGTTACATTTTACGTGATGTTGATGTTCGCTTTGAAAAAGGAAAGTTCTATGCAATCCTGGGTCAATCTGGTTCGGGCAAAACAACACTCCTATCACTCATTAGTGCTATGGAAGAACCGGCAGGCGGACGTATTTTATATGAAGGTGAAGATTTAAAAACAATTGGTTATGAATCATACCGAAGAAATAAAGTGGGTATAATTTTCCAAAGCTATAATTTAATCCCGCACCTCACTGCACATGAAAATATTTTATTGGCGATGGGGATCACGGATAATGAATTGCCAGAAGGTGAGAGTACGGTTGCCTACAACCTTTTAGATTATATTGGCATTACTAAAACTAAGGCTGACCGACTTGTCACGAAACTTTCTGGTGGAGAGCAACAACGGGTCGCGATTGCCCGCTCACTAGCGACGAATGTGGATCTGATTCTTGCCGATGAGCCAACCGGTAATTTGGACGAAGATATGGAGACTGAAATCATTAATATATTTAAATCTTTAGCTCATGAACATAATAAGTGTGTGGTTGTCGTTACACACTCGAATGAAGTTGCGTCTCAAGCGGATGAGGGTTATTACCTTCGTAAGGGTTCGATGCGTCCCATTCAAGTAGGTAACGATGAGTGATTTTCTAAAAAAGTTCAGTCAAGAGAACTATGAACAAACGACGCAAAAAGAGAAATTGGATGCACATGCTTCCCAAACGAAAACTGTGCAACTCGAACCTGAACAACTCGTTGACGATACTTTACAACAATCACAAGAAACGGAATCATTAATAAACGATACAGATGCGCCTATGAATGAAGCCGATGTTTTAGTGGATTTAGAGGGAGAAGATGAAGCTCCTACGAAATCTTTAGATGAGTACAAACGTGAAGATGCAAATGAGTCCAAAGATGAGGAAGTTGAAATTGATGATGGATATAAAGCCCGTAAACGTAAGCAGTATCTGTTTATTGGAGCGGGTGTGACTGTCGCCTTAATCATCGGTTTTATTCTTTTCCATTTCATGACGACCGTGAAATATCCCAATTTTGTTGGGAAGCCTGTGACAGAATTTCAACAATGGGCAAAAGGAAATAGTATCAAAGCAGAAGTAACTGAAGAGTACTCTCTTGTCGATGATACTGGCGTAATTATGAAACAAGCGACTTCCGAAGGGAAACGTGTTAAGAAGGGAAGTACTCAAGGACTTGTTGTCAGCAAAGGCGCTGATCCACAACAAGTTGTACCATTGCCAGATGTTGCATCGATGAATGAAACCGAAATTAATAAATGGGTGAAGGATAATAAAATGGAAAATATCAAGGTTGTCCAAGAATACAGCACTGATGTTGAAAAAGGAAAATTCATTCGCCATGAGATCCGGGATAAAGATGTAACACCCGAAACCTTGAAACGTAAAGATACTGTGACAATCTTTGTATCCAAAGGTGCGGAAGTCTTTTCAAAAGATATCAAAGTTCCGGATTTCAAAGGTAAAACGAAAGCCGATGTTGAAGCGTGGCATAAAGAGAAAAAATTCGTATCGGATTTCGTCTATGAAGAAGGATACGATGACAAACTCGAAGTTGGTATGATTATTTCCCAGGGAACTGCTGTTGATACACAGGTATCGAAAGATGAATCCCTAACATTTGTAGTTTCAAAAGGGAAGGCAATCTATGTTCCAGATTTCTCACAGATTTCCATGGGAGAATTTAAAGACAATCCACCTACCGGCGTGAACGCAACATTGAAAGAATGGTACAGTGGCTATACCTACGGAACCTTCTTGGAGCAAAGCATCGCTCCTGGAACAAATATTGCTGGAACTCAAGACACTTCGGTAAAAGTGTATTATTCGATTGGTAAACCATATGTAGGTGAATTGATTGGTATGAAAGAAAATGAATTAGCTGCTTATTTTTACGCATTTAGAGACCGAGGCGCAAACATTAGCTATTCTGTTTCCTATGTTAAACCTGGTGGGTGTGAACCGAAAGGAACTGTGGTCGGAGCAAGTAAGTATAGTCAGTACGTTGCGATGGAAGATCATGTCTCACTGACAGTAAGTAATGGGAATTGTAATTAGTTAAGTATCAAATCTATGAGAAACAGTGTTCATCACTGTTTCTTTTTTTATGTTAGAAAACTCGCTAAAAGCGTGATTTTAGTGATGATAGCGCTTTAATTGATAAAGTAAACGATTACATTTTAATTGACAAAGCTTTTTTGACTGAATATAATGAAATTACAGATGAATATACAATATTTTGTACATAGGAGGTTTTGTGGAAACGAGATTGAACATTTTGCTTGAAAATAATGTCATTGACGCTGAAGTATATGCTTACGCAATGAAGATATTTCAAGAGTATGCACTTGAACATAACTGGAATGAGACTGCTACTGAGGTTTTTTTAACCCATCTCGCAATGGCGTCACAACGAATTCGAAATGATGATGTTGTTGCACCCATGGATGCATTTATCCTTGATGAGATTAAAGCAAGTGAACATTATGAAGCGGTACTTGAAGTAACGGAAAAAATTCTTGATCACTCAACAATCCCGTTTCCAGAATCAGAAAAGCAATACATTTGGTTACATCTCACGAATGTGTTGAACACCCAATAGGAGGACTTAAAGATGGTTAAAATCGTAGTCGGTGGACAAATAGACAAACAGGCAATTGCGGAATTAGCAAAAAAGATAGGAGGAGACAGTGTATCGATTGATATAAAAAGTGATCTTGATGCTGCGATGGCAATGAAGAGTGGACAATATGACTATTATATTGGCGCATGCAACACCGGTGGCGGTGGCGCACTTGCGATGGCAATGGCATTACTTGGTTCCGATCTGTGTTCAACAGTTTCGATGCCAGGATCAATCAAGGATGAATCATTCATGATTGAAGAAATAGAAAAAGGGAAAAAAGCATTTGGTTTTACTGCACAACACGCGGAAGTCGTTGTGCCAATTCTCATTCGAGAATTCATCAAATAACCTAAAGGAGAAGAACTATGGAATATATTATTATCATGGCAATTGGTGCTTTGGCATCCATCCTTGCCAATAAGGGTATTGCAGTCTTTAACGACGGATTTAGACCTGTCGTGCCACAATATTTTGAAGGTAAAATTAGCCGTAAAGAGTTAGCGGCAACCAGTTTTGCAATTAGCTTTGGACTTGTTGTTGGATTCGGAATTCCAACATCAATTGCTGCTTCAATTATTTTAATTCACTCCATTTTATTAGCGACTGATATTATCGGTACAATTTTTAAAGATGATTTAACGGGATTAATTCTGTCTGGTGTTGTTGGTGCTATTTATGGTGCAGCAATCCTTGGTGGATTACAGTTTGTTGTTGATCTCTTTGCAGCAATGCCATTTAACTTCTTAACAGCACTTGGAAGTGTTAGCGCACCTGTCACAGTCGCATTTGCAGTGTTCCCAGCTGTAGCGATTGCGATGCAACATGGATTCAAAAAAGGAATGATTACAGGAATTATTACAGTTCTTGTTTGGTTCGTTGTCAAAAAATTCGGTATCTTCACACTTGGTGAAGCTAAAGTTGCTTTAAATGCTGAAGGAATCTCAATGCTTGTCGGAACAATTCTTATGGTTGTTTTCGCAACACAAAATAAACAAGATACCAGTACATCTAATCAAGACTTAACCAACGTATTCTCAGGTCAAGTTGCACGTATTCAAAAAAACTGGTGGATTCTTGGAATCATGGGTGGACTTATTGCCGCTGGAACAAGTCTTCTCATCATTGCTGGTGACCCAACTTCTTTAGCATTAATGTCTGAAGGTCAAATGACCAGTGCAGCTATGGCAGCCTTTGCACGTGCGATTGGATTTGTCCCGCTCGTCTTTACAACAGGAATTGTTACTGGTGTTTATGGTCCTGCTGGAGCAACATTCGTCTTCGTGGTGGGTATTGCATTACATGGTAATCCACTGCTCGCGTTTGTTGTTGGTGCAGCTGTTATGGTTCTTGAAGTATTCCTAATTAATATCTTTGCGAAAGCTATGGATAAATTCCCTGGTGTTCGTGAAATGGGAGAGCATATCCGTACAGCAATGAGTCGTGTTCTCGAAGTTGCATTACTTGTTGGTGGGGTTATTGCTGCCGATAAAATGGCTGCAGGTATTGGTAGTTTATTCGTTATCGGATTCTACTTGTTAAATAAACAATCCAAGAAACCAATTGTGGATCTTGCAGTTGGACCGGTTGCAGCAATTATCTTCGGTATTCTCTTGAATATCTTATTGCTTATCGGACTTTGGGCATTACCGGTCGTAGCGTAATATGACAAGAAACGTTTCTTCATTTGCATTACGTACCTATCAAGCGCTCGGTGAAAAAGCTGTTGTCGAAGTCAATGTACAAAAAATCGTAGATTGCGAACAACGACTCAATCGTGAAGAAACATGTTATTACGTTGGTGTGAAAAACACCAACGTAATTCCCATTGAATTCTTAGAAATGCTTGAGTCACATGGCTATTTAATGCATACTCGCGATGCTATGGCCTTGAATGGGCGTGCCATAGATTTAGAACTGGTTAATCCTATAACAGGTCGCTATATGACTGGTTCATCAAGTGGTACTGCGGTTAATGTTTTTAAAGGGATTAATGACTTAGGAATTGGAACTGATGGCGGTGGCTCTGTTTTGGCACCGGCAGCGGCGCTTAACTTGTATGGATTTATCAGTCCCTTAATTTGTAATGATGCATTGTCAAAATATTCAAAAAAATCAACCGACAACATCACGTTTCAACCATCGATTGGGTTTATGGCTCGGGAATTTGAGGTATTACGGGATGTGGTTGCGCTAACGTTACCAGCAGATAACCAAGCATCGATTAACGTTGTCGTAAGTACACCAGATTTTGAACCGTATCAACAGTGTTTACGAATTGTTCAACATCATTTGGATGTTTCGGATTATACGAACCTACGCTATATCAATACAGATCGATCAATGATGATCGATGAGCTTCGTCATTTTGACTTTGATACCTCGGTGTTAATTACCTTTGAAGGTCCGATTGATTTTATTGAATATGGTGATTCTTTATCAGGACACTATGACGCACTAACCACAGCTAAACAGTCACAGTCACATAAAAATTATCTGAAAGTGATTAACATGTTAGGACTTAGTGCAATCAGCATTCCAACATCGCAACTCAGCACCAGCATTTTGATGATTTGCAAAAGTGACCCTACTTATATTCAGGCGATGATGGGTTTTGCACATCAAATTCCTTTCGAGCGATCGGCGCTTGAAAGCCGCTATTTTACACTACAAGAGTAAGGAGATTTATATGACATTACTTAAAGATGGCATCACACTAATTCATGAACACACAACAATTGATTTATCGAAGGTAAAGAACAATCCGGATTGCTTCCTCGATTGTTTTGACGAAACAATTCAAGAGTACAAGGAACTGTACGATTTGGGTGTTCGTAATATCGTTGATGTAACCGCAAATGGAATGGGTCGCAATGTTGAATATGTTAATAAAGTTGCAGTAGCAACTGGTATTAATATTTTGCAGGCTACAGGTTTTTACAAAGAACCATTTCTTCCGGACTTTGTCTACTCAATGAGTATTGAGGAATTGGCTGATTTTATGGTTTCTGAAATCGAATCGGGAATCGACGGGGGAACAACACGCGCAGCTTTAATTGGGGAAATTGGAACAAGTAAAGACGTATTTGAACCGATGGAACGTAAAGTTTTTGAAGCTTCAGTGATTGCAGCCAAACGTACCAACACAGTCATTTCGACGCATACATCGCTGGGAACGCTTGCTCTTGAACAAGCATCATTCTTTGTTGATAAGGGCATTGATCCATCACGTGTCATCATTGGACATCAAGACCTTTCCGGAAATCTTGATCAAATCAAAGCGTTAATTAACCAAGGTTTCAATGTAGCATTCGATACGATTGGGAAAAATAATTATTTCCCAGATACAACACGGGCAGATTATTTGTTTGAACTCCAAGAGCTCGGAAAGTTAGATGCAATTACGCTCTCTTTAGATATTACCCGTAAATCAAATTTCAAGTATCAAGGAGGTATTGGTTATACCTATCTCTTTACAGACTTCTTACCTTTATTACGACAAAGGGGCATTACCGAGGCATCAATCCACAAAATGTTAGTGGAGAATCCGCAACGAATATTTGGAGGTAAATAATATGAAAGCTTTTCCGCTACAAAGTATGAATCTTGAAGCAGCAACTAAAATGCAATTTAAACTCGTTGATAGTATGACAAAGTATTTTAACGGCTACGATATCTTACAGCAAGGGGATTTGGGTGTTCATCCATCTGGGAACCAGCCGGAAACAACCCGAAAAGTAGAGCGTGTTCTCGCAGATTTCTTTGGGGTTGAAGATGCGTGCTTCGTTCGTGGTGCCGGAACGGCAGCCATCCGAGAAGCTTTTGCAAGTGCTGTGAAAGCTAACGATACAGTTTTAGTACATGAGGCTCCAATCTATTCAACAACAATAACAAGTTTTGAGATGCTTGGAATTCAAACCGTATCGTGTAATTTTAACGATTTAGAGGATCTCGCATTGACATTGCAAAAGAACCCAACGATTCAAGCAGTCTTAGTTCAGTACACACGCCAACAATTGGCAGATAGTTATGACATGAAGCAAGTTATCGCTACTATCAAGAATGTGAGCCCAGATTGCGTCGTTATCACCGATGACAATTATGCAGTCATGAAAGTTCCCTTTACAGGTGCACAATTAGGTGCTGACTTATCATGTT
The DNA here is from genome assembly GCF_011301115.1 of Erysipelothrix sp. HDW6B. Taxonomy (NCBI): domain Bacteria; kingdom Bacillati; phylum Bacillota; class Erysipelotrichia; order Erysipelotrichales; family Erysipelotrichaceae; genus Erysipelothrix; species Erysipelothrix sp. HDW6B. Next base: position 502,971 of record NZ_CP049860.1, read on the forward strand.
TCTCAATGTTCAAACTATTAGGTCCTCAAGGTATTGGATGTGTGATTGGAAAACAAGCATACATTGAAACGATTCGCAAATTTCACTATTCAGGTGGAAGTCAAATTCAAGGATTTGAAGCCTTGGATGCAATGCGTTCGTTAGTTTACGCCCCTGTATCTCTTGCTATACAGGCAACACAAATAGAAGCTCTTGCAAATCACATCAACACAATCGGAGTTAAAGGCGTTGCGGAAGCGGTCATCGTGAATGCGCAATCCAAAGTAGTGTGTGTGCGCTTTGATCAACCGATCGCTAAGGCAGTTTTAGAAGAAGCGGCAAAACAAGGTGCTGCAGCATATCCAGTAGGTGCTGAAAGTAAGTTTGAAGTGGTTCCAATGTTTTATCGTGTTTCCAAAACGATGCTTCAATCCGATAATCAATTTGAAGCATATTGGATTCGAATTAATCCAATGCGTAGCGGTCATGAAACTGTATTGCGTATTTTAGAAAGTGCAGTTGAGCAGGTGTTATCATGTTTATAGATGTTTTAAAACGCCGGAATCCAGAATTTTTAGATACCGTACGAAAGATGCACCAAGCAGGACAGTTAGAACCGGATACCTATGTTGTTGATATGGACATCTTACGCCAAAATGCGCAAAAAATACTAACCGAGGCCTCTGCTGCTAATATTGATTTGTACTTCATGCTCAAACAACTAGGACGTAATCCCGTCATTGGACAAGAGCTTGTCGCGATGGGTTATCGCGGGGCGGTAGTTGTAGATTTTCGTGAAGCAGAAATTATGATGCGCCACAATATTCCACTTGGAAATGTTGGTCATCTCGTGCAAACACCCAACCATATGCTTGAGCGTGTGATGGCATACGGAACTGAGGTTTTTACCGTCTTTTCTTTAGATAAAGTTAAAGAAATAAACGAAACAGCCCAAAAATTAGAAATGATTCAAGATGTAATCGTAAAAGTGGCATCAGAAAATGATTTGTATTACAGTGGTCAAATGTCAGGGGTAGACTTAACTGAACTTGATGCATTCATTGCAGCAACGCGACAATTGCCGCATATTCGTATTGTTGGTGCTACTGCTTTTCCCTGTTATCTTTACGACACCCAAACCCACAAGACACAAGCAACACCAAACTATCAAACCGTGATTACCGCCACTGAGATGATGGAATCCCAAGGGCTTGAAATTAAGCAAATTAATGTTCCTTCTACAACCTCGGTATCAACATTAAAAATTATGGCTGAAGGTAAAGGCACAATGGGCGAACCAGGACATGGTTTGACCGGTACCACTCCAGCCCACGCATATCGTGATTTGGAGGAGTTGCCAGCAGTTCTCTATCTAAGCGAAGTTTCGCATAATTTTAGACAGAAAGCCTATGCTTATGGCGGTGGGCATTATCGTCGTTCACATGTCAAAAATGCGCTTGTTTATCATCATGATCTTGAAGTTATGGATACAGTGATTCCGGTGGATGATGATAGTATTGATTATTATTTTGAACTAGAACATGAACACGAAGTGAGTGCGACGGTTATCATGGCCTTTCGTTTTCAAATGTTCGTGACACGTAGTAAAGTTGCGCTTGTCGAAGGCATTCATTCAAATTCTCCCCGCATTATGGCAGTTTATGATGGATTGGGGAAACTTTATGAGTAAGAAACGATTCATCGTAGTAGTCTTGGATAGCTTTGGGATTGGAGCAATGGATGATGTTGTTAAGGTGCGCCCGAATGATATTGGCTCCAATACATGCCTTCATTTGCTCGAGTATCCGCACACCAAGATATGGCCTCATTTACAAAGTTTGGGACTCATGAATGCATTAGATAAAGATGTAGTTGGCTTTGTAAAGAGTTCGAATGCTATTTTCGGAAGCAGTGAATTGAAACACTTTGGTGCTGACTCCTACTTTGGGCACCAAGAAATATCTGGTACTAACCCTAAAAAACCATTGTTTACACATATCCAAATTCATTTGGATGACATTGAAAAAGATCTCATTGCTTCTGGTTTTAATGTCAGTCGCATTGAACAAGATGGATTACAAGTCCTCAACGTTAACAATATGATTATTATTGGTGATAATATGGAAACTGATTTAGGACAAGCGATTAATGTTGTGGGAGCGATGGACACCTGTGGATTCGAAATGATCCAGGAAGTAGGACATATTGTCCGAAAACATGTTAAAGTTCCGCGTGTTATTGCCTTTGGTGGGTCTGATGTGACGATTGAGCGCATTAAAGCTAATATCATTACGAAAGATGGATTTATTGGCGTCGATGCACCAGCATCTGGTGTCTATGACGCTAACTATCATGTGGTTCATATTGGGTATGGAGTGGACCATACGAAACAGGTACCGCTTGCTCTGGCACGTATTGGAATTGAGAACCATTTCTACGGTAAAGTCGAAAATATTGTTCACAATCCGTTGGGTACAAACTATCCATGTGTCGATACTGCGGATACACTTAATGCTTTAATTAACGATTTGGATACATATGATGAAGGCTTCTTTTTCTTAAACATTCAGGAAACAGATTTGGCGGGTCATGGTGAAAATCCGGAACGGTATATCGATGTCTTAAACATAGCGGACGAACAACTGGGGGGGTTAATGTCCAAATTAACACCTGAAGATATTCTGGTTGTAATGGCGGATCATGGTAATGACCCAACCATAGGACACAGTAAGCATACACGGGAACGTGTCCCATTACTCATCAAACGAATCGGTCATGAAGGTCTAATAGATATCGGAACGCGGCGGACAATGGCGGATGTTGGTCAAACTGTTGCTGATTATTTTGGGACAGAGATTGAGTTTGGAACATCCTTCTTATCTGAGATTGAAAAGCACTGAGAAAGTGCTTTTTTTAACATAGGAAGCGTCATACATATTTGTTATAATATATTAAAGAAAGGAAGTTTTATGACACCAAGAAGAAAATTGATGACAAAAAACGCCTTAGCGATTGAATATCTAGCAAAGGACTTTATAAGTAGAGATATCGGTTCTAAAATTCTCACAATTTCTGAGTACGAAAAAATGATTGAGGTTGCCCGAGGTACAATTCAAAATGCAATTAAGCAGTTGGTCGATAGTGGTGCAATTGCGGTGGAATCTCGTGGTCAATTAGGAACATTCTTATCTCAGAAAGATTTGAAGTTATTACTTGAATTTGCTGGAATTTCATTTTTGGTTGGGGTAATGCCGCTGCCCTATTCTCGAACCTATGAAGGGCTGAGTACCGCTTTATTAACAACGATGGAAAACACGCTTAATATTCCGGTCAACATGGCTTATATGCGTGGGGCACAACAGCGGATTGAAATGATGCTTAATGGGCGTTATGATTTCGCAATTATGTCAAAATATGCTGCCCTTGCATTCCTAAAACACGATACGAGTATTGAAATAATTAAAGAATTCTCGGACCGTAGTTATTTATCCGGTCATATTATTCTTTTTTCGAAAGATTCGTATCGTGATATTGAGGACGGAATGCGTATTGGAATTGATCATGATTCGATTGATCAATCGTCATTTGTACGTGAAATATGTGCAGGTAAGCGCGTTGAATTTGTAGAGATTAAGTATAATCAATTGATAGAATCCATTCAAAATGGCGTCATTGACGCTACCGTATGGAATGAAGAAGACCGTGCTATTGAATTGAATGCACTCAATACAATTCCATTGAATCTTAAGAATAATGATAACCGTATTGCGGTAGTCGTTATAAATCGTAATCGGAAAGAGTTAGGCGCAGTGATGAACGCTTTAATTAGTGTAGATGCAGTAACTCAGATTCAACAAGATATTATTAATGGAACGCTGATTCCCAGTTACTAAAAATAGCACGCTAGGTGCTATTTTTTTATACGTAATTAAACTGTTGTTGGTTTTTCTTTCGTTGGATTGCGAGGTACATCATATCTATAAAGAGTAGGTACGGAGTGTACATTGTTGTGGAATACTTAACAACGGTATCATCTTCATGTGGATAAAGCTTGATGACTTCGGCATAATTTTGATTGTCGACTTGAGCTGACAATGTCACAACAATAATTGGAACAAAACGCTGTTTCGCAATCATGATGATTTTCTCTAAATCATCTCGAAAATATTCGTGTTGATAGAAGATGACTAATACGTGTTCATAACTCATGACATTCGTAAGTGTGTACATAAGATGCTCAAAATGGGGAATACTACGAATGTTTTGGATTAGATTCTCAATCCGATAAATCATCATGTTCGTCGTTTCTTGTGTTTTACCAAAACCAAAGGTATAAATCATTTTGCTATTGATAAATCGATTCGCAAGATAATTCAAATCAATTGTTGCCACACTTTCGTATAACGACTTATAGTAAGTGTTGTGGACGTTCCATAAGTCACGTGCTTCACTATTGATTGCGATTCCATCACTTTTGTTGGATTCGAGTGACTTTTGGAATTCATATAAGAATGATTTATAGTTTTCAAACCCGATTTTATTTACGAAACGACTAATAGTTGCTGTTGAAACAAAAAGGCGTTCGGATACATCCACAATTCCTGTGTGGTCTAAATCTTTTTTTGATAAGAAAAAGCGTGCAATAATTTGCTCGGATTGTGTAAATTCGGATAAGTTATACTCCAAATATGAGATGAGATTGTCCATAATGGGTCCTCTTTTCGTTAGTATTATCATATACAATTGTGTAAATATTTACAAGAATATAAAAATATGTGTAAATCAACCTATGCAATGTGCACTAAATAGGTGAAAAGAGATGTAAATTTTATCAAGTGTTTGGACCTGTGTTTTATTAAGATTAATATTTGATATATTTGTCGTAGATGGTAAGCGCTACCACTAATCCATTAAGGAGGAGAAAAAATGGATACAGTTAGACTTTTATTAATTTTCGGAATTATTGTGTTCTTCATCGCAATGATGATGAAAAAGAAAATCCCTACAATTATTGCATTGCCAATGATGGGATTCCTTGTTGCGTTGGTTGCATCAATTGGAGTGGTACCAATGGCAGGGTTATTTGATTATCCCGTTATGGTCGACGGCGTCGAAAAAATGACACCAGGTATTTTCAGTTTTGTTATTACTGATGGTGTAAAAATGATGGCTGGGGCTATCGCAACCGTTATCTTTGCATCCGCATTTTCAAAAATGTTAATGAAACAAAACGTTGTTGAAAAAATTATTAAAACTGCAGCAGAATATGCTGGGGACCGCCCACTCGTACTCGCATTAGTATTCTACGTTGTTGTTTCGGTCATTTTTATGGCTATTGGGGGATTGGGAAGCATTATCTTAGTTGGATCAATTATCCTACCAATTATGCTTTCAGCAGGTATTAAGCCATTACATGCAGCGACTATTTTCCTATTCTCATTTAGTTCCGGTGGTGTCTTTAATCCAATGAACTACTCAGCATTTATTCCATTACTCGCGCCATCATTTGGAGACAATGCAGCTCAAGCACAACAAGCCTTGATTTCAATGTCATTACCAATTTATATTGTTGCGTTCTGTGTACCGCTTATCTACATCTTTAAAAATATCAAAGGAACAAAATCCGTTAAATCATGGACAACCGACTCAAACATCGGTGGTAAAGGCAACAATGTTTCAACACTCGCAATGTTTGCCCCGGTCGTTCCAGTTGTAATTTTAATTGGTGCACAATTGATGAAATATGCAGTTCCTGCAGAAATTGCAATTGTTATTGGGATCATTTACTTACTCCTTACTACAAAAGCTAAGAACGTATTCCAATTAGTAACACAAAGTTTTGTTGAGGGAACTCAAGATGTTGCTGGTGTTATCTTGTTGATGATTGGTTTGGGTATCTTAATTAAAGGGGTACAATACCAAACAGTTCAAACAGTCGTAGGACCTTCCATTAAATTCTTAGTTCAATACCTACAAAATCCGGTAACATATGTCATTGGATTTACATTAGGATCATTGCTTGCATTGTACCGTGGACCTTTAAATACATATGGTATTGGTGGAGCTTTACCGGCATTATTTGGTGCTGCGGGATTCAGTCCAATGGCAATCATTTGGGCATTACGAGCAAATGGAAATATGCAAGGGTTTGGAGATCCAACGAATTCACAAAATATCTGGGTTGCAGACTTTGTCAACGTAGATGTTAACGATATCTTAAAAGAAGTATTACTTTACGGAATGCTCATGTCATTGCTTATCTTAAGTTATGCAGTGTTTGTTGCAAATATTCCATTGGTAATCTAATAAATTTTTAGAAAAGAGGCTTATATGAATCAGAAACAAGTAAGAATAGGAATTGATGTTGGTGGTACTTTTACCGATGCAGTCGTAATTGATAACGAAACAATGGACGTCATCGCATTGAAAAAGACCCCTACAACTCATGACAGTGAAGAAGGTGTTGCAAAAGGAATTATAAACATTGTGCGTGAACTTTTGGACGAGTATCACATCGATGCAGAAAATGTCGTTTTTATCTCGCACGGTACAACTCAAGCAACGAATGCATTACTAGAAGGTGATGTTGCGCGGATTGGTATCGTGGGGATGGGTGATGGTACGTCTGCTCGCAATGAGACTAATGTAGAAAAACTTGAACTTGCACCCAATAAGTTTTTGGAAGTCTTTCATGAGTTTATCCCGTCTTCAGACGTTTCTGATTCGACGATAGGTCAAGCAATTGATACGTTGATTGCGAAAGGTGCAGAAGTTATTGTTGCGAGTGAAGCATTCTCAATTGAACACCCGGAACATGAAATTCGTGTTATCGAACTTGCACAAAAACGAGGTTTTTATGCTACAGGAGGTTTCCAAATCTCTCAACTTTATGGACTTAAATTGCGCACACGAACAGCAGTTGTTAATGGATCATTAATTCCAAAAATGATGGAAACATCAGACATGACAGAAAAGGTCATTAAAGACCTAGGAATCAAACGTGATTTGATGATTATGCGTGCTGACGGTGGCGTTATGTCCATTGATGAAGTTCGAAAACGTCCGATCTTAACAATGTTGTCGGGACTTGCTGCAGGTGTTGCAGGAGCCATTATGCATGAGAAAATATCTGATGGCGTCTTCTTGGAAATTGGCGGAACCTCAACGGATATTTCTGTCATTAAAGATGGCCAAGTTATGATAAAAAATGCTAGTGTCGGAGGTCATAAGACATACTTAAAATCAGTAGATGTCCAAACGACCGCAATTGCCGGTGGTACGATGATTCGCCATACAAATCAAGGCATTGTAGTTGGACCACGGTCTGCGCACTTGGCGCACTTACCGTATGAGTGTTTTGATATTCCTGAAGGGGAAACCTTTACTATTAAAATGATTCAACCACGTGCGAAAGATCCTGATGACTATGTTGTTTGTGAAGATAGTAGTGGGAAAACGTATGCATTCACGGTTGCAGGTGCCGCAAACTACCTTCAATGTGTTCATGCTGAGGATTACTCCTGTGCTACGAGCAAGGGATATACCCAGGCATGGGAAGCATTTGCAAAGTATTTGAAGATGGATCCAGTAACACTTGCGACACAATGCATGGACCGTGCATCTGAGCAAATTTGGGCAATCATTGAACAGCTCATTGCAGATTATGAACTTGAGCGTTCGTTCATTACCCTATACGGTGGTGGCGGAAGTGCAGGCGTTATTACGCACTACTTAGGTAAGAAATATGACCTAAAGAGCAAGGTTGTGAATAACGCGCCTTATATTTCTACAATAGGTGTAGCACTTGCAATGATTACGGAACAGATTGAACGCAGTGTGGTTAATCCAAATGAAGATGATATTAAGCGAATTCGCGCAGATATCATCGATAAAATGTTAGAAATGGGAGCCCTTCGCGAAACCATTGAAGTTTCGATTGAAGTGGATACCTTGAATAATGTCTTGATTGCGAACGCATCAGGTACCAATGAAATAAAAAATAACGATGCGGCTGTCGTTGTACAATCGCATGAAGAACTTAAAAAAATAGCGATTCAATCGCTTGGCTACGAAACAGCTGAGGCAAACATCGTCGTTGAAAATGAACGAATCGTTGGGGTTGAAGTTAACCATAGTGAGAAACGTGCATTAGGGATCTTCAAGAAAAAAACAACATCTGCAGTTATTCTCACCAAAGATGGTGTCGTTAAGTTCCGACGTCCAAATGGAAAAATTGTCTACGGTACTAAAGGACAATTTAAAGACGTAATGTCGTTTATCATGGATGAATATTCTACCTTTAGTGATGCTGGACAAACAGTACCTGAGTTACACATGTTCGCCAAATTCCGAACATTTAACTATTCAGGACTTATGAATAAAGAACAAATTGAGGACATTTCATGGATGGATTTGGAAGGACTGGAAGATGATGAACGCATTGTATTCTTGGTTACAAGAAGAGGTTAAAGTTCAGGATTTAACGGACTATATTTATTGGTTTGAATTGAACATGACTCAAAACAGTCAACGTGTGATGGATCAAATTGCTGAGGCGGTTAAAATGCAAACGCAAATTGATCCAACAGCACTTCTTGAAGCACAAAACATTAGAACTGAAATGGTTGATACAGATCCAGCATCGATTCATGCACAATACAATCCAAATACTCAAACAATCACAATTAACAACGAATGGATACAAAAGTACGAACAAATCATGGATACAACGCAAGCGTACAATCTGCATTTTATGCATGAAGTGTATCACGTAATCGAAATGCAAGGGGTTTGGTATGATACTTTAAAGTATCGCCAACGTCATCGCATTTCCGAAGTATCTGCTATTTATTATTCGCAACTGCAAAGTGGCTGTCCGATACATCCACGCATTGCCGAGTATGTTATTGCCATTCGTGAAGGTTCGTATACAAAAGAAACACTAGCTACGTATTTAAAAGAGAGGGTTCAAGATTATGAAATTTATCGATTTGCTAAATGAAGAAGGTTTAAAATTGGTGGTCAGTTGTCCTAAAAATGACTATGAGTATGTAAAAGCTGCATGGGAAAATGGTGCGGATGCAGTGAAAATTCATCTTAATGTGCATCACCATGCGAGCGGAACAGATTTTGGAAGTGCTGCTCAAGAACGTGAATTTATTGAAAAAGTAATTACGAATTCACCAGTACCAGTTGGCGTTGTAGTTGGTGGTAACCCAGAAGTTGTTAATGACGATTTGAAAAACGTGTTAGCACACGATTTCGAATTCTTGTCACTTTACCTTCATGATGCAACACCTCAAGTAGTGAATCAAGACAAACTTACCCGGATGTTTGCATGTAGTTATGCATACACGTTGGATGAAATCAAAATGTGGTCACAAATTGGTGCTGAAGTTGCCGAATTGAGCATCGTTCATCCGGACGATTATGGAAAACCACTAAATATGCGTGATTTACTTCATTATAAGCAAATTATCGACGCCATTGATATTCCAGCTGCATTGCCAACTCAAAAGAAAGTTCGTATTGAAGAACTTGGCAACATTAAGGATCTTGGTTTCAAAGCAATCATGATTGGAGCAGTTGTTACAGGTAATGAGTACGAAGGGTTTGTTGAAACCATTAAATCGTTTAGAGCAGCTATAGATGCACTATGAAACAAATTCTAATTTTACCAATTGATGATCGACCATGTCATACTGACTTTATTCTTGAAGCGACACGAAATATTCATGATGTTAAGGTAGATATGGTTCCCAAATCGTATTTGGGACACTTTACTCATGCAGGGGATACGATAGCAATTCGTAAGTATTTATTGGATCATTGTGCAGAAGCGGATACACTCGTTATTTCGATTGATGCGTTACTTTTTGGGGGGCTTGTGCAATCCCGGACAATGGATGCCACAAAGACTCAGCAAGATTATGACGCACTGTTGCAAACTCTTCGTGATGTTAAAGACCTCAATCCAAACATTAAAATTCTGGCCTACTCAGTCATCGTACGTCTTACCACAACTGTCACCGATTCCAGTCAACTTCAAATCTGGGAAGATCTCTTTGAATACTCCCAGTTAGTACATCGAGTCACTCGTGAGCCGCAGTTTAAAGCGCAACTTCAATTAGTAACACAACGTATTCCGGAAACCGTTCTCGCTGATTATTTGGCAGCACGACAACGCAATCATCACTTTAATAAAGCATGTGTTGACTTAGCGAATGAGGGGATTCTTGACTATGTTTCACTTGTTCAAGAAGATACCCACGAATTCGGACTTCATGTCCGAGAACAAGAAGTGTTGCTTCATATGATTGAAACATACGCATTACAAGATTGCGTTTCTATTAAAAATGGAACGGATGAGATGGTAGCACTCTTAGTTGCTCGAGATCTTAATCAGAATACAAAAGGCTTTAATGTTGATGTCAAATTCGTCGATCCGCAATATATTGCTAAATTTGAAGATCGTACAATCATCGAGAATATTGCAGGAGCTTTTAAAGTTGCAAATATGACACCAACAGAAAAAGAAACACCGTATGTGTTCCTCACACTTCCAGCAACAGGTCAGACAATTGATTTGGCATTTGAACCGAAGCAAACAACACCATCGCTCACAATCGAGCAACTAGAATATTACGAACGGTATAATGATAAAAATCTGTTTGTTTTAGATGTTCAATATGGTAATGGTGGTGATATCCGTAGCCTTGATCGTTTGTTGAATAAACTCAACAATGCAACATTGCAAGGATACAGTGCATGGAATACGGGCAGTAATTCGATTGGTACGTTAGTGCTGGATTTAGTGATTGCGATGTATTATGATACGAACCCTACTTATATTAAACACCGAGTTATCGATGATGCACTCTACCAGGGTGACATTAGATTACTGGTGAATGCTAAAATGCGTGACTTGGGATTTGATGTGTGGGCTGAGAACTATAGCGACACCATTAATGACTATCTAACGACGCTATTAAATGCAGAGGCCCGAAAGTATTCATTCTTGGATACACCTGAGTTTCAAGCGTATCTACCGTGGGGCCGAAGTTTTGAAGTGGCAATGAAGGAGATTTAGTTTATGAAAACATATGATGTAATTGTTGTTGGGGGTGGAAGTGCGGGTGTTATTGCTGCCCTCTCCAGCGCACGTAGTGGTGCGAAAACGTTGTTAGTAGAGTCCAAAACAACGTTTGGTGGGACTAATACTAATGCATTGGTGGGACCACTTGTACCTTTTCTTGGTGAATCAAAAACACCAATCGTAGGTGGAATTCCTCAAGAGATCATTGATGATCTCATTGCTATTGGTGGTAGTAAAGGTCATGTCGATGATCCCATCGATTTTGCCTACTCTTTAACACCGGTTGATTTTAAGGCAATGCAAATTATTCAAGCTAATAAGTTGTACGCTGAATCAAATCTTGAAATAGTGACAGGAACTAGTGTTACTGCAGTTGAGCGCGAGGGTGCTCGCATCCAAGCAATCCAAACATTAAATGAGTTTGGAACGGCAAAGCGTTATCGTGCTTCCGTTATTATCGATGCTAGCGGAGATGCCGATGTAACTCGGTTGAGTGGTGAAGCAGTCAACATCGGTCGAGAATCTGATCACAAAAGTCAGCCAATGACAATGTGCTTTAATGTCGGTAATGTAGATCTTGAACGTGTTCGTGATGACGTTGCAAAGAATCCAGATAACTTTGCGGTAAGTGATGCGATTCGTAATGGAGAACGAATGAATTATGTTGCCATCTCAGGTTACTTTGATGAAGTTCGCTCAAGCAAGACATTCCCAATTCAACGTGATCGCCTCTTATTCTTTGAAGGCGTTCAAGAAGGTGAAGTCGGAATGAATACAACCCGAATCATGAATCTTTCAAGTTTAAATCCTGAAGAATTACAACAAGCAACAATTGAAGGACACCAACAAGTACTCGCATTGTTTAAATGGTTAAAGGCAGAAATTCCTGCGTTCAAAGATGCATACATTAAGGACGTGGGGGATATCGGTGTTCGCGAATCAACCCATATCGTAGGTCGAAAACAGTTAAATGAATACGATGTTCTGAGTGGCGCAAAACAGGATAAATCAATTGCTGTCGGTTGTTATCCAATTGATATTCATTCGCCCGATTCTTCAATCATGGAATTTCTTGAGGAAAATATTGTTCGAAATTTTGAAATTGATTTGGACATGTGCTTACCACAAAATGTGGATAACTTAATTGTTGTGGGTCGCCCAATCAGTGCTACCCATGCGGCACATGCTGCAAGTCGTGTCAGTGTAACGTGTATGGCATTAGGACAATCAGCAGGAATCATTGCTGCACTAGCAGCATCTCAAGCGCTGAACCCTCATGAATTAGACTATGCGTTAATTAAGCAACACATTGTTGCAATGGGTGGAATTGTTGACCGCGATCAATAATTCGCCAAAATTCATCTCTATATAAAAGAGCCTGCGCATCACCGCGGGCTCTTATTTGTTTTGTAATTTGATAAAAAGACTACTATAACTGGAACAACAAAATATAGAATGTACGACATCGCGTCTGTAGGATCAAATACATCCAGAAAAAACAGAATGATATCGCCAAGAATAACAGCAAGAACGGCACCTAAATATTTATGTTTCATGCAAGATACTCCCTCTCTTTTGAATATATTATACAGTAGAAAGGATAGGATCGGTCACCCATGGTGTTTAGGTTGCTTCTTTATTGGTTCAACTAGCACGCTTATTGAAATTTCATACGCGTAACACCATCGGGACCCAATAGGGCCATTCGTGTTCCGATTCCTTGAAAGCCCAATTTTTCATAAAAATGTTTAACATGTGGCTTTTCGAGCGATGCATCCAAATAAACTGCGTCATTAGAGTGAGAACGGATGGTATCAAGCGCAAGTTGAACCATTCTTGAACCGTGTCCGTCTCCGCGATGAGTTGCATTAATAGCAACAGTCTGAATGTAGATGCCATCAAGATATTTGATATCAACAATACGATGTAAGATCATGTAAGCGCCAATAACCCGAATTTTTCCAAAAGAATTCAGTACTGAAGACAAATCGTGCCATTCGCGTTGAGAATCAATATCGGTGGTATGGAACATAGAAATACATCCAAGAAGTATTCCTTTATCAAAATATAGATAAATGTGTTTATGAGAAAACGCATTATCATCCAATCGCACAAGTTTAGATATTGCGGTTAATGCACGCAATGTGTTACCAAAAATAAAATCAAAAATGCCGGGGTCAGCGGTGTAAATATAGTGTGCAACCTCAAAAACAGAGTCTGTAGTTAAATTCATTTTCTTTAACATAATATCACCTCCCATGTATAATAAAGTATGGGGTAACCCCTTAGTCAAGGAGAAGTTATGAAGCAAGAACTTACAATTTCAGAATTCGCAACGCTCATGAAAACGACAAAAGATACATTAATCCATTACGATGCCATCGATCTCTTTCGCCCTAAATCACGACAAGAGAATGGGTATCGCATCTATACACCCGCTCAAGCAAATACTTTTATCATGATTCAAGCATATCGTGAGATGGGGTATTCACTTGCAGAAATTAAAATGATGCTGCGCGATCATGCCTCATATGAGAATCATAAGATAACATTAAAAAAACGTATTGATCAAGCCATCCATGACTTAGAACAAACACGTTTTATGTTAGAGTATCGCGATCAATTTCAGAAATTTCTTGAAACCAATCCGATGAATAAGTTGTTTTATGATACTTGGAATATGAATCAAATTTATTCACATCATACACCTGTGACCGATGAAAATTTCTATACGGTGCTCTCGAAGATGCAGGAAGCACCCGAGACAAAGACACTCTTACTCAGCTGGATGATAGGGATCCGTGTTAAGCTTCAAACTGAGACGGCACAAATCTTCACACCAACAAACCAAAAAGGTGAACCACATCCGATTGTTGCGCTTACAATCGCCGCAGATTTAGATAATCTTGAGAAACCAATTCGTTTGTTTTTGAAACAATGCAATGCCCACAATGTGATGATTACATCTGATGTATATGTGTTACAAGTTAGAGATGAACTCACAATGGGACCCCAATTTGAATCCACAATCCTTATCTTTGCATCGTATTAATCAATGATGATTCCTGTTTGTTCGAGTAATGTGAGGGCTTCAGGAAAACTGAATTTGGACCCTTTGAGTTGATTGCTTGTAATATCGATGACATAGTATCGCGCATCTCTAAAGTCAGCTTTCTTCAGATCACAATTCGTGAATGTTGTTGCGTCTAATGAACATGCTTTAAACGATGCCTCAGAAAGTTCGCAAAGTTCAAAGCTGCTTCCTTGAAAACTATTGCTTACAAAACTCTGTTTTTTCAAAGATAGATTAATGAACGAATTATACTTCATAAAGGTATTCGTGATTGTATTTAGAACACGTCGATGTTTGCTTGGTCCGGTGAACATCCCCCACGAGACACCGATAAGATTGCAGTTTTCAAATGAGGCATTATTTACCTCGCCAAAGTTAGATGTCGGATTAATGATTGTACATTTCTTAAAGGTGCAGTTCAAGAGCACTGTATTATGCAATTCGATATTTTCAAATTTGCAGTTCTCAAACGTACAGTCAATGTAACGTTGATCATCGAGTGATTCATCACACATCTCGATATCTGTAAAATGTTGTTCTTCTATGTAATTCATGGTTGTTCCTCCGCTCAAAGTAAACCTAGTTTCTCAAAGGAAATACGAAGTGTCAAGGCACTTTCAAAGCTAAAAATCCGATATTTATTTTTGACGTTAAATATTGTAACTATGAAGTGGACTTGAGGAAAAATATTTTTTTCGAACATTTTTTTTAAAACGATGGTGACGTGCAAAATGTTAATAACGAAACAATGTAACAATGGAAAAGCAGTTAAATATATTGATGACTTATAGGTGTAGGACGCCGCGATATTGTATCCATTCGATGTCAAAAAACTCGTTTTAAGTAAAGAAACGAGTTTTTTTTTCTTGTTTTTATGTTCTCATTTGCACGGTGAATTCTGTCCAAACTGGGAAGTAATTATGTTGCCCAAAGGTGCCACTAATGTCATAAACCTGAAGAAAACACTGCAATTTATCTTTTCACAGATGTGTCACTTGCAATTCAATGGGCGGCATGATAAAGTGATAACAGACCAGTTGGTCGGTTATGGAGGTCACATGTCACTAACACCAAAAGGAAAGATAAGTAAAAAAGAAATCATCGATGCTGCAATTCTTGAATTTTCACAAGGCAGCTATACTGAAATCTCATTGAATCAATTCTGCAAGAACAATGGAATTAGTAAAGGACATCTCTATCACTACTTCGAAAGTAAAGAAGCACTCTATCTCGACAGTGTTCAAGAAACGTACAATTTACTCATGCAATATATTGTTGATCACACTTCAAAAATTTCTAATTATGAGCACGGTTTGAGTCAATATCTAGACGCTCGGTATGCTTTTGGAAAAGAATATCCAGATCATTCGCGATTGTTCATTCATACACGCTACAACGTTCCCGAACAATTAAGGGAGCCAATTCGTAGTGTGAAACAAAATTTGCTCGACTTTAACTTGAATTATTTCCGTGCTGTATTAGAACACGCAACATTAGAAGATGGTTTATCGATTGAAGATGTCTTGCAATATTATTTGGTAGTGAACGATGCATTCGATGCAAAATTCCATGAAGTCGATTCGGTAGATGTTGATCAACATTTCAAAGATATCGAATTGGTCATTAACATGATGATGTTTGGAACCGTTAAGAGAGGACAATAGACATGGGAATTATTGAAATATTAAGATTAATTATAGCCATTGCGATTGCAGTTGCGACAGGGAAACTTGTTGCAAAACTGGGATTGCCAGAAATTCTTGGTTGGCTCATTGCCGGCATGGCTGTTGGTCCGCATGCCCTTGGCATTGTAAATGCATCAGTGATGGACGTAAATAGTTATCACGTTATGATTGCGTTTTTAGAAGCATTTGTTGGGGTGATGATTGGGAGTGAACTGATCATCAGTAAGTTAAAAGAATCAGGTAAAGCGGTCATTGTGACAACAGTTATCCAATCAATCGTAACATTTGTAGTTGTGTCAGCAGCATTTGGAATCGTGTTTAAAGTGATGGGTATTCCATTGTATGTCGCAATTGTTATGGGTTCGATTGCCTTAGCAACAGCACCTGCTCCCGCGTTGTCTATTGTTAAAGAATTTAATACTAAAGGGCCAATAACAGACACATTACTACCACTTGCAGCTATTGATGATATCATCGGAATCATTATTTTTTTCACAACAGTATCCTTGATTGGTGCATCAAGTGGTGGCAGTACGATGTCATTAGGAACGACTCTCTTTATTATGATTGTTGTTCCAATCGCTATCGGATTAATATTGGGTATTGGAACTGGATTTGTTCTCAGAAAAATTAAGAGTAATCAACACTCATTTTATACGGTAATGGTTGCCGTTGCGATTGTTACCGCTGTTGGGCTGTTTATGAATGGAGTCATCTTTAAAGACTCTCTTGTAAACTTTATGTTATTGGGAATGGCATTCGCGGCAGGGTTTGCAAATATGTTAGAATCATCAAAACAAGAAGCACTCTTTACATCACTTTCACCAGTTATTGGGGTTGCTTTAATCATTGTAATTCTCGATTTAGGAATGCCTCTAGATTATCATTTAATCTTTAGTGCAGGAATATTTACATTAGTGTACATCGTGTCACGTGCAATTGGTAAATACTTTGGTGCTACAGCAGGTGCTAAACTTATGCACATGCCAAAGACCGTTCAAAAATATCTTGGATTTACATTACTACCCCATTCAGGAGTCTCTCTTGTTTTCACTGGGATTGCCGTTACAACAATCATGCCATTTGATCCCAATTCAGCAATGATTATTCAAGGAACAATTGCAGCCGCAGCTGTAATTAATGAAGTTATTGCAGTCATTGTTGCTAAAAAGGCGTTTGAAATGTCTGGTGAAATTCAAGCAGCTTAGTTCTGAATGTTAAGGTAATAATCTATAAATGTTCACATATCCGTAGACTCTTGGATAGGTGAGCATTTTTTGTTTACTTATGGTGTTGATAACTTGAGAGCAATGTTTTATGACATGTTTTAATTGAATGTTAACATTCGTGATAGTGTTAAGACTATAAAAAGAAAAGACGGGGTATCACGATGAAACTGATAAAAACATTCGGAATTACATCATTAATTATTGCGTTCGGATTTACAAATGTTCATGCTTTAGAAGCGTCAAATGAGAAACATGATGGGGCGCAACAATTGCAGCATGTGAGCCATGAGACCAAAGATTTGGAAATATATCGAACCGACGCGATGCGACAGTTTGATGAAAATGATTGGAGTATCGACAAGTCAGTAGAAGGTGTTTGGACATTAACAGATCTTACTAACAAGGACTTAAAAAATATATACATTCCATCAACTGTAAATGTTGAAGGGGACGATATTGAAGTGCGTTTATTGAACCTAAATATGTTCAAAATGAAATCTTCAACTGATACACGTCCCTATGAATCAATCATCATTGAATCAGTACCAGCAGAAAATGATCCATCAACAATTCATAAAGTGGGGCTTGATACTCAAAACATATCAAGTGCCTTTGCCGGTCATTCACGCCTTACCTATGTTGATTTGAGTGGGCTTGATGTCGGGGGTGTTACTACCATGGATGGCGTCTTTTCAAACGCATCTGCCATTGAATATCTGGATGTTTCCAATTGGGATGTATCACAGGTTACAAGCATGAATAGCATGTTTTTTGGAATCCAAAGTATTAAAACGATTGATCTATCACAATGGGATGTATCACAAGTAAAAACGATGGAATTTATGTTTAGTGGTTCTGGTTTTTGGGAACTTGATTTAAGTACATGGGACACAGGAAATTTAGTATCTGTTCAATCGATGTTCCACAATACAACGAGAATTACGTCCCTCAATGTTGATAATTGGAATACGTCAAATGTTGAAGACTTTTCTGGAATGTTTACATATTCTGCAATCCCGAATCTTGACTTGTCATCATTTGATACAAGTTCAGCCACTACAATGCAAGGGATGTTTGCGAATACAAACGCTTTAAAAACTGTAGATTTAACGTCTTTTAATACCGCTCAGGTAACAAATTTCTCAGGTATGTTTAAGAATGCGACATCGTTATGGTCTCTCGATCTCTCTAATTTCGATACCCAAAGTGCAACTCAAATGGATTCGATGTTCGAAGGAACCAAGGTTACACAGCAAATTCCGGGTGAGTGGAATGTTCCTGGAACTGTAGATGTTGGGCACTTTGATATGAGCAATGTAACGATAATAAACAATATGTTCAAAGATTCAAACTTTACAACCCTCGATGTTGAAGCATGGGATGTCAGCAATGTTGTTTATGCGCGATCTGCATTTTCTGGTATGCAAAATCTTTCGGGGATTAATCCTTCTCAATGGAATACTGCGGCAATGGAAGACATTAGTTTCATGTTTGCTTATGACTTAAACTTGCATTTCATTGATATGACAAACTGGCAACTGCAACATGGAATCTCGATGGATCGCGTGTTTGTGATGAATCAAGGGTTTGATAGTCCATTGGTTATTAAAACTGAGGATCCAAAATTAACATCTTATGATTATGCAAGAGATAAACGCTATACCGTTGGTCCTTCAAAAAATGCAATGGCAGGTGGTGCATTTGAAGATAGTGCGAAAATTATTAAAATGTTCAATCAATTTACGATTACAGAAATGAATGAATTGTTAGTTTCAGCAGAGGATTATAACCAGTTTTTAGATGGTGTTCCAACTGCAAGTGACAGTAATCAGACGTTTAGAAGATGGAATCCGGACAATGGAAATAAAACTGAAACTACCAATTTACTCGACGATTTTACCGAATATAAGGCTCAATATGGTCCTTCATTAGTCACGGTTACTTTCGATGTTGACGGTGACACGACCTTAGTCTCGACAGATTATAACACGACACTTGACGCTTCACGCGTTCCTGCTACAGATAAAGTGGGCCATCATTTTAAAGAGTGGAATACGAATCCTGACGGAACAGGGAACGGATTTAACCCGGAGACTGCGGTTATAACAGATAGTATGACAGTTTACGCAATCTATACCGAAAATCCCATCGATCCAATTGATCCAATCGATCCCATCGACCCAATCGACCCAATCGACCCAATCGACCCAATTGACCCAATCGATCCCATCGACCCAATCGATCCAATTGATCCCATCGATCCAATCGACCCAATCGACCCAATCGACCCAATCGACCCAATCGACCCAATTGATCCAATTGACCCAATCGATCCCATCGACCCAATCGATCCAATTGATCCCATCGATCCAATTGATCCAATCGATCCCATCGACCCAATCGATCCAATTGATCCAATTGACCCAGTTGATCCGGTAGAACCTATCAGACCTGTCTCTCCTACTGAGACACAAGATGATTCGCAACTCGCGACATTGCCGGCAACAGGCCAAGTAAATACACATTATGTTTATGGTGTGGGTGCTCTTATAGTAATTAGTGGATTCTTAGTGATTATCTATTCAAAACGTAAAAAAGCATAACAAAAAAGCTCTTGAGACTATCCGAGTGGATAAACTTGAGAGCTTTCATTTTATGTATTTGGTTAATCAATGATTCCGTATTCTTTAAGCATTAGCTCAATATCTGTATCTTTGATTTTCTTCAATGCTTGGTGTTTAACAAGTTTTGGAAGTGGGAGTTCAGGTTGTTCCCCGTCCAGTAAACTTACAGCCCCATACATAAGATAACGTAAGTCATAACGTGAATTATAAACTTCTGGAACACCTTTTTCAACGCCTGCAAGAACATAAACGGCTTCCATTGCAGTACGTCCTGAATACTCGATGGTAAAGACTGTGTCTCGTCCTGGGTCATCCAATGTTTCAGCAAATTGACCTAAAAAGGCGAAGTTAATCGAATTTTTGGGTACAACATAAGGACGATCACCGGTAGCGCGTGGCATAAATTGTGATGTTATAAATGGCATCATGACTGGAACAGCGGTACATGATTCTGCGAGTTCATCAATGTCGTAAACTGGAACTCCGATGTGGTACAACCATTCTTTTGTGATTTCTTTACCTGTACATTCACGCATCGGTTTCTTGATGAAATCGCCAGGAACGTCTGAGAAGAGGCCATAGACCCATACAACGACATCATTCTCTGGTTGACCGATGTATTGACCTTGTCGGTTAATCGTCCAGCTCATAAGCCATGACGAATCCACTGCTGATACGATACCACCGGTGACGACTTTTCCACCGTAAGGCGAACGTTTTGTGATAGCCTCGATATATTTAGGAACACGGTCATCATGACATGTTACTGTACATGATTCCCAGTTTGATTTTTCGGGATCGCTGCAGAATTTTTCTGGACGGCCGAATTCTGGTGATTGTGCTGCGATATTTTTCCATAAGGTCCAAACACCTTTAGCTTCAGTTTCGAATGGAGCAGGTGTATCATCGTCACCATATCCGGAACCTTCGGTCATCGAACCGTTGGTAATAAATAAGAAGTCATCTTCAGTTAAGTCGATTGAGATATCGTTACCAGATTTATCGTATGCAACAATTTTTTTAGCAACTTTTCGTGCATCACTAAGATCAAACTCAACGTTTTCAACATTGACGCCATAACGGAATTGAGCACCGTGATCTTTCAAATAGTTAACCATTGGTAAAACAAACGATGTATATTGATCATGTTCTGAGAATTGTAACGCTGAAAGATCTGGAAGTCCGTCAACATGGTGGATAAAGCGGTTCATGTAGAGTTTCATTTCGAGCGCACTGTGCCAGTTTTCGAAGGCAAACATTGTACGCCAGTATACCCAGAAATCACTATCAAGCAATTCTTTCGAAAAGACATCATCAATTGTTTTGTTTTCGAGTGATGCATCACTCATCATGACAAATTCTGCAAGTTCTTTCGCTAGTTTTTGTCCAAGGTTAAATTTACCGTTGTCATAGCGTTTTCCTTGGTTTTTTGTGACACGGCAATTGCTGTAGTTAGGGTCGTCATAATTCGTGTAGAAAAAATGATCGAGGACACTAACACTTGGATCTTCGGTTGAAGGGAGTGAACTAAAGAGACTCCATAGGACTTCGAAATGGTGTCCCATTTCGCGACCACCACGGGAAACATATCCTGCGTTTTGACGAACAATTCCATCCAGTGAACCACCCGGTAAATCGAGTTGTTCGAGGAAAGTAATTTTACTTCCGTCCATGTGTGCATCTCGGATGAGGAAACATCCAGCTGCTAATGAACCAATTCCAGTACCGATAAGATAAGCACTTTTATCTTCGATTCCGATTGGTTTGCGTGCATTCACGAGTGAATGATACGATCCGTTTGTTAACGTTAATCGTGGGTCATGTGTTTTCAATTCCATTGTTATTCCTTCTTTCTTAGCAAAATACGCCTTGACCATGTGGCGTCTTATTTTGCCTACACTGATAGTTTACGTGTTTTAGAAACGTGATGCATTATACAAAAAAAGATGGGTGTCTAAGTTTCGGACAGTCCATCTTTTTTGTATAAATACTAGGCATATCGGTTGTGGTGTCTAGTTGATGCTTCGTTCTAATGAGTTCTGAATGTTACCGTCAAACAGATACCCAATCCGTCCAACAACTTCATGCGGGTCTTCTTTCATTCCGGTTTCAATCCAACGAATGACGAGCGTGGTGAGTGCGGATTGATAAAAGGACGCTATCAGATTAACATCATATTCATCTGCACCAATATCTGCATTCGCATCATGCACATACTGCTGCATGACGTTACCAGAGACGCGATAAATATAGTTGAGTAAAGAATCGCGCTGCATCGAGTCATAGACGTGGTAAATTGCCGTTTTGTTTTCAAGCGCAAAGGTTGCAGCCAAAATAAAACTTTCTTCCCATGATAAGGTATCGTTGTAAGTTTGGATTACGGCATTCAGTTCATCGTCAAAAATTTCTTCTAAAAGTTGGTATACATCGTTATAGTGGTAGTAGAATGCATTGCGATTGATTTGACAAGCAATCGCGATATCTTTGACAGTGATTTTCTTTAATGGTTTTTCATTGAGCATAGCGATGAAGGCATCGCGAATTAAACATTTGGTGTATTGTTGGGCCATAAGTGTGCCTCCCGTTAATTATAATTATACCATTCGCATCTTAAAAAAATATGAAAGAAAGCAGGTACATTCTAATTGTGGTACACTTAAATTACGTTTTTACAAGGTGGGCATAAACTATGATAAATTTAAGAAAATATGAACGAAATATGCTTGAGTCGATGATTCGTGTTTTCTTTGATGCGGTCCACGAATCAACAGGAAAAGACTATAACAAAGCGCAACAGGATGCGTGGACTGGCAGTATGGATACAATTGATCGTGATACGTGGCATCACCGCTTCGCGACCTCCCATACGATTGTTGCCTTTGATCACAACCGCTTGGTCGCCTTTGCGAATCTTGTGGATAATTATATAGATATGTTGTATGTGGATCCAAAATACCACCGTCAAGGAATTGCACAAACATTACTGACTAAACTTGAAGGGGTGTCACAATCTGAAACTTACTTCGAAGTTGACGCATCAATGAGCGCACGCTTATTTTTCGAACAACAGGGGTATGAAATTTATGCGAAACAGGAGCATATTCGCGGTAAAGTAACACTGATTAATTATAAAATGAGAAAAACACATGTTGTAGAAGGAGTTTATATGTCACTACTTACAAAACAAGCTGAAGCATTACTCGAAGGAGAGACTGACTTAATCGCGAACCTCGCAAATATTTCTGCGTTGATAAATATGAATATGGACCGTATCAACTGGGTGGGGTTTTATCTATTCAAAGAAGACCATCTTATTTTAGGACCATTCCAAGGGAAACCAGCATGCGTTCATCTTTATCCGGGTAAAGGGGTATGTGCAGCGGCATTAGAGGCCAATGAGACGATGAACGTAGCGGACGTACATGCATTTCCAGGACATGTAGCATGCGATGCTGCATCGAGGAGTGAACTTGTGATTCCAATGTATCTTGATGGGAAACCATTTGGTGTCTTGGATATTGATTCCCCAGAATTGAATCGCTTCACCAAGACGGATGAAGTTGAAATGGAAGCAATTGTATCTGCGCTTCTTGACCACCTAGCACAAATAAAAGCCATCGGATAGATGGCTTTTATTATGCTAGGGTGTGAAGACGATGGGAGAATTTTTGAGATGGGTGTCTTGAAGGGATACATCAAGCAATGCTTGGGCTACACCGTCGCGACTTACGCGATCTTTCATTGCTTCTGAACCAGAGGCAAGTGTATAGTCGGATGTTTCCTGATCTGTTAAGCGACCAAAACGAATGAGCGTCCAATCCAAATTGGAATGATGCAAGACATGACTGAGTTGCTTCATTTCTAAAAATGCTTGCGGCATAAAATGTTTCGCAATCCAGTGGTCCATTTTAAAGAACCATGTATTCGGATCGCTGGGACTCGAAGCGGATGGTGTCCCGATGGTGATGAGTCGTTTTTTACCGTGTACGTGCATGAGTTTTAAGATTGCGTGATGCGCATTCGCAATCGGTGTTGTTTTATCGGAACGCTTCGATTTAAGTTTAGGTCCTAAGGTGCTGACGATGATATCAGCCTCAACAACCAATCGCTCCAGCATCTGAAGGTCACGAAGGTCACCGTAGACGTAAGTAAGATTAGGATGAGAAATGTGGTCAGATTTTTCACCACGAGCATATCCAATGACGTGATGTCCTGTCGCTAAAGCTTTTTGCGCAAATCGTTGTCCAATTGCACCATTGATGCCAATTACTACAAATTTCATGATAATACCCCCATGTGTATGCCATTGTAGCATGCCATGTCATTTCAACATACTCGGATGCCTAGCATCAATTTTGTAACTTTTTAAAGGGAAGCAGGTGCGTTACGGTATAGAATCATGTAAACTGTATCTATAAGGGGGATTTGACATGGAATGGATATTAATAGTGGTCTTAGTCGTGATTATTATATTGTTGCTTGTATCACGGAAACGAGAATCTCATGATGCCTTTGTAGAATACGATCGCTCGAAAAATATAAAGCCAGATGGCATTTCAAGCCATACGAGTTATACAACGACTCGTGATGGACACTTGCACTCACATGAAGAAAAGAAATCTGATTTTAATCAAAGTCAATTCAATGCAATGAAACGCAATCAACAGCGTGCAAACCAACAATTTACAGGTGCATTTGAATTGGATGCTGACGATAAAGTCTACGTCACAGGGTTAATCAAAGAAATGCAAAAGGTTCGTGCAATTAAGTACATTATCGACAAATATGGTGTCGGCTTACGCGATGCAAAAGCAACTGTTGATACAATAAGTCGCGATCTGCATTAATCATTCAAATTGCACGAATGTGCATGACAGGGGGATGTTATGAGTGATTCAAAAAACTATCTGTTTAAACGGATAAATGTCTTATTTAATAGTTTTTGGATATTGGCAATGGTGGCCGGAATTGGTTTAGCCGTGACATTAATTGGCTCAAGCTCAGCGCTTTTTTATCGGGCGTTGACGGCCGTTTTTGATCGCATCCCTTATGTGGGGAATTTAGCATATTCATATGCAAAAGCAACGCAAATGATTGATTTAAGAGGGTTTGTAACATCGATTTTTAACCCGCTGATTATAGTAGATGCTTTATATTTTGTTGTTCCATTTATTGTTTTCCAAATTGTTGTGATGTTGATGAAACGTTATATTGTGAAACACGATCATGCTCTATTAGCTGCTGTCACAACCTTAATTATTCTTGTATCAATGTGGATGACAACACCGAATAGTATGTTCTTAACCCGCATGTTTTCAACACCGACAGTCATGCAAAAAGATACTATTATTCGTTGGGTCTTAGCGCTGGAAATTGTAGGATTTATTGCCTTACTCTATGCCTTACATCGTGAAGGTCGTTTCGATTTGCGCCAACTATGGACTCATGAACGAGCTCGTAAATATACACGAAATGGCTTGATTGCAACATTCGCTGTGATGGCGGTCATGAGTGTAGGGTTGATTACCACTCGCGTCGTAGTCAACGATATGAAACAAAACTTCCACGTTTCCTATGTCTTAGATTTTACGCCGAATCAAGATGGTCATATTTTGCTAAAAGTGCCAAGTAAAATCAAAGATCCATTGAAATATGTTGGTGTCACCCTACCTGAGTATGTTGATGAAAACACGGTATTAAAACAATTTGGTGTTGAATCTTTAGATGTTGGTGCAATCATCAATGGATTTACGGATGATACAATCAACAAAGGTGTGGCACAATTCATCAGTGTTCCGATGTTTAATGCTGTCGTATCTCTAATCATTGTGGTATCGGTAGCAGTATTGGAATTTGTCTCCCGACGCAACCAAATGTTGGCACCACCACTTTACTTAATTGAGACCATCTTGCTTGCAGGATTATTCTTTGGAATTGCTTATCAATTTGGTGTCATTACGATGGTGCTCACAGGAATCGCACTGATTGGCGTCAGCATTCACTTGATTACGTATATGAAAGAATCAGGCATGCTCGAACGGATGGCATTAAAACTTAAATCACTACGAACACACTAACACTTCAGTTAGTGTGTTTTTTTATGCATTCGAGATTCGCTTGGTTTGGGGCTGTGATAAAATAGGATTAAAGTGAGGTAAAGACAATGACAAAAATCAAACATCCAATTTACGACAATTACCCAGAGTATCCGTATATTTCTCCAGAACGCGATCTTGCGCGATGGGAAAAATACCCGGAAGAATTTCCATATTCGAAGGTTGAAAAGAAGAACATGGAGCGCCTTCCAGAAGGATTGCTACCTGGCGATATTATTATGTTGTGGCGAATTGGTCTTGGAACTTTTAATAATCTCAGCATGATTCCCAACTATTTTGAATACAAATATGGTATCAATAGTGATGAAAGTCTGGAACTCTTAGTTGAAAAGGGATATGCCTATAAAGCCAGTGCTAAAGAATCGTTAGATATGTTAAGTATTCCAGTTTTAAAAAGGATTCTAGAGGAAAATAATCTGGATAAAAAAGGTAAGAAGCAGGATGTTTTAGAACGTGTACGTGATCATGTCAGTGAGAATACGTTAGAAACTTCCTTTCCATTACGGAAATATGTAATAACGGATGCGGGTCGCGCGGTCGTGACGGCCTATGATGCGATTATTCAAAAACATGGTCCTAAGATGTAAGGCATCACATAAAATCATACATTCCATAAAAGATGCAAATTTCAATTCGCTCCTAGCCTATTTTTTTGATAGACTGTAAAAAACGGAGGGTACAAAATGAAAAAACACAAATATCAACCCATTGCACTAATCGTCTTGCTTGTTCTAGTTGGAGCAGGTTCTTGGTTCACCTTACATGCTATAAATGAACCCAAAACAAAGCACGAGCCGATCCTTGTTTTTAAAGATGACATTACCTTCAAGATTGGTCAGTTGTCGTTTGAGGAAGAGGATATGCCAAATGATCCTGAGCGCCCAACAATTACGGTGGAGTCAATTCTAAAGCCGAATGTTTCAGATTACGATGTCGCATCATTTAATAAAGTACCATGTGGTGATCAACCCCAAGATATGATGTTCCGTTTTATAGATACAGCTGAAGAAGGTTCATATGAAGGAACGGTATATGCAGCCAAAGATAATGTCTGCAAAACCTATACGTTCAATTATCGTGTTGAGGCATAGTGAGGGAGGCATGGAGCATATTGAACTCAGTAATCGCCACCACTTATTCAAATTCCAGTATCCAGAATGGGACTTGTATCTTCATTTGATTAAAGGGGAGCATCGTAATTATTTGATTGATAGTGGTATAGACCACATCGCACTTGAACCATTATTGGATATACTTGCATCATTATCAAAACCGTTGGTACTCATTAACAGTCATTATCATTGGGATCATGTTTTGGGTAATTATGCCATTCCAGCAGATCGTATTGTTGCGCACCATAAAACGGCCACAATCCTCAGCGATTCTTGGGATGCATTAATTGCCGAAGGTGCCGATTATTTACAGACACAACCACCGAAGTGTCTGCCTACAGAGACATTCTTCAATGATTGTTGGTTCGAAGATGATGGGATTTATCTATTTCATACGCCAGGCCATACTGTTGATGGAATCAGCGTTTATGATCGTATTGAAAAAGTTGTTAACGTTGGCGATAATCTTGGTGATGATGTGTCACACATCGTTCCGGAACTAGATTTGGATGTCTCAACATACATTGCGACTTTAGACCAATATGCGTCATTGGAAATTACGACAATGGTTTCAGGACACATGGGTTTAGCGCAACCACAAATCATAGAAGCCATTAAAGAACAAATCGCGAGCACAACCAATACATAAATTCTTACAATCAACACGGACTTTTCGGTTCGTGTTTTTTCATGCGAAAATTTATTTAAAAAATTTTTTACCGAAAGGCTTGACAAATATCGTTTACAGTTGTAATCTATAAATGTGTTTACAAACGTAAACGACAGGAGGAAGTTATGGACAACATTATTGAAGTACGCGATCTCGTGAAGCACTACCGCAAAAAGAATGGAGAAATCTTTGAAGCTGTTAAAGGGATTAGCTTTGAAGTAAAACGTGGAGAAATCTTTAGTTTCTTAGGACCAAACGGAGCAGGAAAATCGACAACAATTGGAATGCTGACGACACAAAAAGAAATTACAGATGGACACGTCTTCATTGACGGTAAACCATTGCGTCTCAACGCAATCGAAGCACGAAGCAAAATTGGTATCGTGGCACAACACAACAATTTAGATCGAGGCTAATCTACCATGCGCTGTACTTCGGAATGAGTCGCAAAGAGGCTGAATCTCGTGCGGATTTCTTATTGGAAAAATTCGGACTTAAAGATTGGCAACACGAATACGTGAAGAGCTTCTCAGGTGGGATGGCACAACGCTTGAAGATTTCAAGAGCTATGGTTCATAAGCCAGAAATATTATTCTTAGATGAACCAACAACAGGTCTTGATCCAGCATACCGTGAAGTTTTATGGGAAGAAATGTTGGAACTCAATCGTGAGGGAACAACAGTGTTCTTGACAACACACTATATGGAAGAACCCGAACGATTCTCTGATCGTATTGCGATATTCAGTAATGGTGTCATCCAAGCGATTGGTACCTCGGCAGAATTGAAGCAATTAACACCTGGTAACCAGATTATCAATGTTGAGTTTGAAGCGATTGAACAACAACTGAAAGATGCCCTAGCCGACCTACCCGAAGTCAGTTCAGCATCTGAAACATCGCCAACAAGCTTAACACTCTATCTTGAAGACAAACCTGCAGCATCAGAAGCAGTCCTTGAGTGGATTAACAAGAACCACTTAAAAATGCGATCCTTCAACCTCAGCAACATTACTTTGGATGATGTCTTCGTACACTTAACAACAAAAGGAGCAAAATAATGGAAACAAAAATTAGCAACCGTCAAATTATCACAACAATGGTCAAACGTGACTTAGTGATTCAGGCCCGTGACAAATATGAATTTATATTTAGAGTTGGAATGTTACCATTTATTCTTATCTTAATTTATGGATATGTGCTTCCGAAAATAGGTGTCGTATCCGCAGACTTTCCACAGTATATGTTCCCTGGCATGGTTGGAATGAGTTTACTCCTTACAGGTATCCATGGTACTGCAGTTCCCTTAACAATGGACTTCAATAATTCCCGAGAAATTGAAGACCGTCTTCAGGCACCAATTGATACACGATACATTGCGATAGCGAAAATGATTGTTGGTATCATCGAGTCATGGATCGGTGCGTTAATCGTACTACCAATTTCACTCATATTCATGAACGAATACCTTGTCTTCTCCTTCACATTCGGACAAATCATTGGACTTATCGGTGTATTGATTCTTGCATCATTTGCTTCCGCAACATTAGGGTTGTTAGTAGGAACAATCGTGAAGCCGATGCAAATTGCTGCAATGTTCCCAGGATTCTTAATGCCTATGGTATTTACAGGTGCAATCTTCTTTACATGGGATGCATTGTCCGCATTACCAGTATTCCAGATGCTTGTTCTTGTAAACCCGCTTGTGTATATTAACGAAGCACTTCGAGCATTGATGTATGTGGATGTAGCGTCTATGCCACTTGTATTCAGTGTGTTGGGTATGGTTGTATTCACAATAATAATGGGTTATGTTGGCTTTAAACGCTTCATGCGTTTAGCACAAAACTAACATTACTTTATCTCTCTTAATTCTCGATTTATCAGTCTAAATCAAACATAAAGGCACTTACTTTCCCCGAGGTAGGTGCTTTTGGTTTAAAGGGGATAGTTATACGGAAAATTAGCACGAATTTCGAATGATGCACACTGTTCATTGCGATTGACAACTACCGTCAGTGTGCTAAAATACGAGGAGACTACATCCGGAAGACTGCCGAGTCGCAGGGTGTCATAAAGAAACGCATGCAAGGCCAAAGTAAATGCTACTTTGGCCTTTTTATATGCTCAAGGAGGAACTATGAATTATTCGAAAATTAGTAATAGGCATATTATTTGGAAATTTGCGATTCCACAAATGATTGGACTCATTTTCAATTCAATTTATTTTATTATAGATGGAATTTTTATTGGACGTCGTTTAGGCCCTGATGCCCTTGCGGCTGCAGGGGTAGCGATTCCGGTTGTTGAAATTATGATTGCGATATCCATGTTGATTTCAGTGGGAGCGGGTGTTGTTATCTCCTCATCTTTAGGTAAGAATGATACTGAATCTGCTAACAAAATCTTCAATAAGGCCAATATGATAACACTTGTATTAGCAGTTAGTGTTGTTGTGTTAGGTAACCTCTTTTTAGAGCCGCTAGCGCGTTTTATGGGTGCGACAGATCTGATTCTTTACGATACGATGGTTTACTTGCGTTATTTTATAACGGCATCACCTTTTTTAATCTTTAGTTTTACGTTGAGTACGTTTGCTCGAAATGACAATGCTCCACGACTCGCAATGTGGGCACTTATAGTTGGATCATTATCAAATATTTTACTGGATTGGGTGTTTATGTATCCCTTAAATATGGGGATGGCAGGTGCTGCGCTTGCAACGGCACTGGGGCCAGTGTTCAGTGTTATGATTTTACTGCCCCACTTTTTACGAAAGAAAGGTGTCTTATCGTTCGCGTTCATGGCTTTTACAATCAAAGATGTCTGGGATATAACCATAAAAGGCATGGCAGCCTTCATTACAAACTTTTCGATTGGTCTGGTAACACTCTTCTATAACCTTTCAATCACCCATCAAGGCATGGGAGAAGCAACATTATCGGCCTATGTCATTATAGGGTATCTAGCATTAATCGCATTAACGGCCTTCTTGGGTTCCTCTCAGGGAATTCAGCCTGCGATTAGCTTCTTTGCCGGTAGTGGTGAAAATGAACGAATCGTATCTTTAACGCGTTCAACAGTTTGGTTTAATGTGGGGTTGGCGTTAGCACTCACCATCCTTATGTGGGTAGCCGGACCTGTTGTTATTAGTCTGTTCACCAATGATGCTCTATTAATTGCCAACACAAGTGCAATTGCGAATATCTATTTCTTGAATCTTGTCTTTGCAGCTATTAATATCGTGCTTGCAACAGTGCTTCAAGCATTGGATTATCAAAAGTCGTCCACGAATTTATCACTCATGCGTTCAACGGTACCACTCATGGTGTTCCTGGTTGTGTTACCACTAATTTTTGGATCCTCGAGTATTTGGTATGCCGTGATTGGCGCGGAAGTGCTTACGATGGTTGCCTCCGTATGGATTTGGCGCCAGGTCAGTGTAAACCTTAATGTCGCCAAACAAGAAGAGCCACAACGAGTTTAAAGAAAGAGCATCTTGCTCTTTTTTTTTATGTACCCAATTTGAAGGTAACGCACAAAAAGTATATGATTAGTAAAGAAATCGAGGCGATATCATGAAACGAATTGAAAAGTACTGGCAACTATTCTCATCTTCATTTTACTTAAGTGCATTTACCTTTGGTGGCGGGTATGTCATCATCCCATTGCTTCAAAAGAAATTTGTGGATAACTTGGGCTGGATTAGTAATGATGAAATGATGGATATGACTGCCATCGCACAATCAGCACCCGGTTCTCTCGCGGTGAATGCATCTATTTTGATAGGATATAAAATTGCTGGTATTTCAGGAGCGTTAGTATGTACATTGGGAACAGTTTTACCGCCCCTAATCTTACTTTCTGTGATTTCGCAATACTATGATGCCTTTAAGGCAAACCGCTATATTGCGGCTGCCTTACATACGATGCAAGCAGGAGTCGCTGCGGTTATCCTTGATGTTGTTGTAACGCTAGGGAATCAAATCATTCAATCCAAAAATAGTATGTATCTCATGATTATGATTGCAACGTTTGTCTTATCATTGCTCTTCCAAATTAATGCGTTAATATTGATCGTTGTAGCGGGTTTAATGGGTGTCTTTGAAATGACAGTGAGGACACAGAAATGATGATTTATTGGGAATTGTTTATCAGTTTTTTGCAGATTGGGTTGGTAAGCTTTGGTGGTGGTTATGCTGCTATGGCGCCGATTCAAGCTCAAGTGGTTGATAAACATGGTTGGCTAACGCTTGCACAGTTTACAGATCTTATTACAATTTCACAGATGACGCCAGGGCCGATTGCATTGAATTCCGCAACCTTTGTGGGACTTCAAGTTGCGGGTATTCCCGGAGCAATTGTTGCAACGTTGGGAAATGTGTTTCCATCCATTGTGATTGTGTCCGTGCTTGCGTATATATACTTTAATTATTCAAAAGTTCGTGCAATTCAAGCTACATTAGATGCTGTGCGCCCAACAGTTGTCGCGTTAATCGCCGTCGCAGGTGTCTCTATTTTCATGAATGCGATGTGGAATGGGAATCCTGTATCATTTGACACGCTAGATCTGACCAACGCATTTATTTTTATTGGCGCATTTATGATTATTCGAAAACTAAAGTGGGATCCCACGTTAGTAATGCTTTTAACTGGCGGAGTCGGCATCTTTTTGGTTTTGATAGGAGTTTTAGTATGAAACAAAAAATAGCGAAATTATTAATGATGATGGGAGTAGGACTTTTTGCCTACAATATCGTGACATACAGTACTAATTTTATGTCCAATCTTCTGCCATTATCAAAGTTTTCAATCGGCCTTGTGGCAATCATCGTACCGTGGTATCTCAAAAAATCATGGTTCAAAAATCTTGATGATAGTATCTATATTCTCTATTTTCTCTTCATCCTTGCAACGCTTTATGCCGGTGAACGATTTGGTTTTTATTCCACTTTCGAACATTACGATTCAATGCTTCATTTCTCAAGTGGGGCATTACTGACG
This sequence comes from Erysipelothrix sp. HDW6B, assembly GCF_011301115.1. NCBI lineage: Bacteria > Bacillati > Bacillota > Erysipelotrichia > Erysipelotrichales > Erysipelotrichaceae > Erysipelothrix > Erysipelothrix sp. HDW6B. The sequence continues at coordinate 535,557 of NZ_CP049860.1, forward strand.
TTGATTGGTTATGAAGTATGGTGCCATTTTATGAAAGAAAAACCAGCACCGATCATCGTCATCATGATATTTGTCTTCTGTTTTGCGATGACCTTGGGTATTTTCTGGGAACTTTATGAGTATACTGCTGATGGTTTGATGGATTTGAACCTACAACGGTACATGGACCGAAGTGGTCATGAAGTGCTTTGGGATACAATGAAAGATATTGTTGTAAATATGGCGGGATCACTCACTGCGTGTGTCTACATTTTTAAAAATCACCAGAAGTCTGTTAAAAAAAGCTAAAATCGCATATTATTAAACTATGAGGTGAAACGATGGCAACGATCAAAGATATCGCAAAACGCGCAGGCGTTTCGCATGGAACAGTTTCAAACGTCTTAAATAAAAACGGTAATGTCAGTGTTGAAAAAATTCGTCGCGTTGAACAGGCAGCCAAAGAGCTGGGCTTTGTTATGAACGTACAGGCCAAACAGCTTCGAAAAGGAAGCGCACGTAAAGTCGGCTTGGTTCTTCCAAGTTTAATGCTCCATAAATATAATGAAATCTACAAAGGAATCGAATTCGAAATCGCAAAGACTGAGTTTGAGTTTGATGTTTATTTTTCAAATGGAAATCGCGACATTGAATTGAGTATTATAGAAAAAATCGCGTCTTCTGGAGCGTCATGCGTTATAGCATATAGCATATTAAAACGACTTGAAGAGTATGAGGCGTTGGATATTCCTGTTATGATTTTGAACCGCGATTTAACATCAACACATCCTTTGATTCATTCAATTAGTTTTGATTATCGTGATTTAGGGCGTGCCCTTGCCCGCCAAGCATTGCAAGACCAACGTCGCAATATTGTTGTTGTAACAGGTCAATCGAAAGTAATGTATCGCGAATTTCTTGAAGGTGTAAATGAAGTGCTTGAAGATGAAGACGTTGCAATAACACATAAACGTCTGGATGACCTTTTGTTAATGAAGGGAACTTTGGATATTTTGTCACAACACCATTTGTATGATGCTATCATTGCGATGGACGAGGATGTTGTCGAAAATGCCATAAAGCTCACACGATTTACGAATCATGCAACGGTACCCAATATATATACAGTTGGAGCTACAGGACTTCTAGATCCCCAAGCAGCCTATCGTTTGGATGTAAATTATCAGCAACTTGGAAAAAGAGCTGCTGAGATTGTAACACAACTCGATTTCGAAGCACCTGTAAGTCATCTAATACTTGCTGATGACGGATTCAAATACGAAACATTAACAACGTCCCATGAATTTGAAGAAATTAATGTTTTGATGTTGAAGTCACCGACGACTAATGCCATTCGTGCCATTGTCGCAGATTTTACGACCCAATATAGCATTCGTGTTAATATTGTGGAACTTACATATGATGAGCTCTTGAAGACCGTATCGACCCCTGATTCAGTAAAAAACTATGATCTAATCCGAATAGATATGGGGTGGATGACCCGCGTTGGTGCACACATTTTTAAGAAACTTGAAAACTTGAAAATTGATACACTACAAGCACGTGTTCCACGCTATATTCCGGATGACTATACTCACATCGATGGCATCATGTATACCGTTCCGCTCGATGCATCAGTTCAAGTTTTGTACTACCGGAAAGATTTGTTCGAAGATGCGATCATCAAACGTAGTTTTTATGAAATGCATAAACGCAATTTAGCGGTTCCTACGACCTACGAAGAATACGACGAAATCAGCGAATTCTTCACACGGGAATTTAATAATAAATCAAAAACTCACTACGGTACATCTCTGGTCTATGGATCAAATATCGTAACGGCAAGTGATTTTATCCCGCGTGTTCGGGACTATAGCCAAAAGAAACAAGTAGATATCAAGATGTATGATTTAAAACATCCGGTGATGCGAGCGGCCATTGAGGCATATGTACAATCGAAAAAGTACTCTGACCGAGATACGAACCATTGGTGGAGCGATGTTTTAAATAATCTTACAAGCGGGAGCACTGCAATGGGGACTGTCTATTCTAATCACGCGTCTTCACTGATTGAATCAGAAGAAGGTATTCATCGCATTGGTTATGCTGATATCCCAGGTGGACAACCGATGCTTGGTGGGGGTGTTATTGGTATTACAAAGACCACCACCCATGAAGCTGCAGGTATCAAGTTTCTAGAGTGGTTATACAGTCCTGAGATATCAGCATTAATTACATATCTTGGGGGTAGCATCTTAACGAACAAAGTTCATGAGAATGTTGATGTGCTCCGTATTTATCCTTGGATTGAGAAATATCCTGAGTATTTTGCCAAAGGAAAACGTCGAGAAGAATCGTTAAGTGATATTGGCATCGATGAATTCAGTTACGAGATGATTTTGGGGGAAGCGATTCGATCCTATATTTTAGGTGTGTCAACACTTGATGATGCATTAGAACGCGCAATCGCAACACTAAACAAGAGAAGGTAAAGCCTTCTCTTTTATATTGGAACGTTCAAATCACATAATCATCAATAAACCGCTATTTAACTGAATATTAATGTAATCCCTTTCATTAATTACAACGTTTTAACAATTTTTGAATTGACACGTTCCAATTTCGTTGGTAATCTTGATGTAGGAGGAAGCTTATGTCCGAAAATAATTACTTAAAACAAATGCTCCAAAAGCATGGGGTCTTAATTGCATCTCACCGAGGATTGAATGGTGGGTATATTGCTCAAAATACAATTCTTGCGTATAAAAATGCATTACGTCACGGTGCTCATATCCTTGAGATTGATGTAATCAAAAGTTCTGATGGTGTTTTCTACGCATTCCATAATGGTCTTGAGAAAACAGTACTTGGATTTGATAAAGATATTCGTGAAGCATCATCTGCAGAAATCGAAACTCTGTACATCAGTGGATCAAATGCAACACCAACACATTACAAACTGGAGCGTCTTGATGATGTTCTTGCGTTTGTAAAGGAAACACCGGATTGCTTAATTAACATTGATCGTTCATGGTTTTACTGGGAAGAGATTATTGACTATATCAATAAGGCATCAATGGCATCACAAATTATTATCAAGTCACCAGTCGATACATCCTTACTCACAACGCTCAAAGAAAAAGGGCCATCGATTATGTACATGCCGATTACCAAAAGTGTTGATGATGTTGAAACTGTGAAGGCAATGGAATTAAATACAATTGCTTTTGAAATGATTGTAACAAAAGACACCGATACTTTAGCAGATAAAGCATACCTCAATACCCTAAAAGCTGAAGGATACAGCTTATGGATTAATACAATTACGTTGGACGACAAAACGATTCTTTCGGCACAGCGCGACGATAATCGTGCAATTGAAACTGGCGATTATGAATCCGTATGGGGACACTTTATTGATCTTGGTTTTGATATGATTCAAACCGATTGGCCTGCATTGATTCAGAATTTCATCAAAAACAGATAAAGGAGATTATGATGAAAAAAATAATAGTAAGCATTCTCGTAACATTATTGGTATTAACAGGATGTGGTAGTACTGCTGAGAAAAAAGATTCACTCGTTATTTATTCGAACTCGGCGAGTGACGGGCGTGGTGAATGGCTCACTGAAAAAGCAAAAGAAGCAGGATTCACGGTTGAAATTGTTCCAATACCAGCTGGTGACCTTACAAACCGTCTTATTGCAGAAAAAAACAACGCGATTGCAGATATGGTTTATGGTTTGAATACGATTGAATTTGAAAAGTTGAAAGCACAAGATATGCTTGTTGAATATACACCAGCATGGGCGAGTGATGTGGATACATCGTTGGGTGATGGAAAACACTACTATCCAATCGTAGTTCAACCCTTAGTCTTTATTTACAATGAAAGCGTTGTGGGTAACGATGTACCTAAGGATATAGTTGAATTTGCAGATCCGAAATACAAAGATCAATACAATGTATTCAGTTTAGGCGGGGGTACAGGAAAAACATTGTACTCAAGCATACTCGTTCGTTACGCTGATCCAAGTGGAGTCCTAGGAGTATCTGAAGAAGGTTGGAAGGTTGCAAAAGCTTATATTCAAAATGCACATTTTGAAATTAAAGGTGAAGATTATATTGGAAATGTAATATCCGGAGAACGCCCAATCTCAATGATGTGGGGGTCAGGTGTAATGCAACATCAAGGAGAACGTGATTACAAGTTTGGTGTTATCTCACCAGAAATTGGAGTACCTTATGTTGTGGAACAAGTAGCAATCTTAAATGACTCGAAAAAAGAACTTGCAACAGAATTCGCAAACTGGTTCGGATCAGCAGAAACACAAGCAGCATGGAGTGAAAAGTTTGGGACAATTCCTGCTCATCCAGAAGCAATGAAAAATGCTTCGGCAGACGTCATAGAATTTATGAATTCAGTCCATGCACAAGACATTGACTGGGAGTTTGTAACAAAAAATATAGATCAATGGGTGGAAAAAGCTGAATTAGAATTTGTTCAATAGTATGAATTAGGAAGGGAAGACTATGATTAAATTTGAGAATATAGAAATTAAGTACGGTGACTTCGTTGCTATTGAAAATCTGAACCTAGAGGTTGAGGAGGGTGAATTTTTCACCTTTCTAGGACCTTCGGGCTGTGGTAAAACGACAACTTTACGGGCACTTGTTGGCTTCTTATCACCATCGCAAGGGGATATCTATGTCGCAGAAGATCGCATTACAAAGCAAACAGTAGAACAGCGTCAAATCGGAATGGTTTTTCAGAGTTACGCACTCTTTCCAACGATGAACGTGTACGAGAATATTGCATTTGGGTTGCGTGTCAAAAAACTATCTAAAGATGTTATCCATCAAAAAATTATGGATGTAGCTCAAAAAATCGAATTAAAAGAGGAACAGCTCTATAAAAATGTCTCAGAATTATCAGGTGGACAGCAACAACGTGTTGCGTTAGCACGTGCAATCGTCATGGAGCCAAAGATTCTGTGTTTGGATGAACCGTTATCAAATCTTGATGCAAAACTTCGCGTGGGATTACGTCAGGAACTCAAACGATTACAACGGGAGTTGGGAATCACAACCCTGTATGTAACACATGATCAAGATGAAGCATTAGAGTTATCTGATAGAATCGCTGTTTTCAATCATGGAAAGATTGAGCAAGTTGGAACCCCCTTCGAAATATACAATAATTCTCAAACTGAATTTGTCTGTGAGTTTATTGGTGCTATCAATAAACTCGACCTCCCTTTTATTGAGGCAATTTCTGCGAAAACATCAAAACTTGATGTTACAAAACCAGGTTATATTCGTATTGAACGAATTCATCGTAGTCAAAATGAACACTTTGAATTCGAAGGTGAAATTAAAGAAGTAATGTTTAATGGGCAAGTTAGCACGTATGTTGTATCAGCATATGGTCAAGAGTTTAAACATATTGAAAAAAATATGACTGATCGCCAATATGCTATAAACGAAGTGCTTACTTTCGCTATCAATCCTGATGATGTTATGCAGTTTTAGGGGGAATTATGGAGACAATAAAAGAAAAAATTCATAATCTAAAGTTGGGTAGCCTTGCAGTTAAACTTGTTATTGCTTGGTTCTTAATCGCATTTGTAATTTACCCTAATGCAAATCTTTTAGTAAGTATTTTCTTCAAAAACGGACAGTTTTCCACAGATGCTTTTGGAAAAATATTAACTTCGGAACGCGCTATGAAAGCACTGATGAATAGTTTTGTTCTAGCTTTCACCTTAGTTATCACTGTAAATGTCGTTGGAACACTCATTGTTCTCTTTACGGAATACTTTGAAATCAAAGGGGCAAAAATACTTCGCCTGGGATACATGAGTACACTTATTTATGGTGGGGTTGTTTTAGTAAGTGGATATAAATTCATTTATGGTCCTACGGGAATCGTTACAAATCTTTTGACAGGACTGTTTCCTGCAATGAATGCCAACTGGTTCACGGGTTATTTTGCGGTTGTATTTGTTATGACATTCTCTGTCACTTCGAATCATATGATCTTCTTAAGAAATGCGATTCGTGGCTTGGATTACCATACAATTGAAGCTGCCAAAAACTTAGGAGCATCAGGGACCAGCATTCTAATGAAAGTTGTGATGCCAACGCTTAGACCAACCTTCTTTGCAGTCACAATTCTTACATTTTTAACAGGTTTAGGTGCCATGTCAGCGCCATTGATTGTGGGTGGACCAAATTTTCAAACCATTAACCCGATGATCATGGCATTCGCCAAAACACCAAGTTCGCAAGAACTGGCAGCCTTACTTGCTGTTATTTTGGGTGTGGCAACGATTCTATTATTGATGATTCAAAATAAACTTGAAAAGGGTAAAAACTATATTTCGATTTCTAAAACTAAGACGAAATTACAGAAACAAAAAATCGAAAATAAGGGACTTAACATCCTAGCACACATTACGGCCTATGCTCTGTTCTTTATCTATACACTTCCAGTTGTTCTTGTTATTCTCTTTGCATTCTCCAATTCTTTAGCAATCACAACGGGAAATTTATCGTTCAGTGCATTTACACTCGAAAATTTCCAACGCCTCTTCGTCGATTCATCAGCATTCAAGCCGTATCTCATTAGTGTGATTTATGCAATTAGTGCAGCTGTAATCGTAACTGCAATTGCAGTAATCGTATCGCGAATTGTCCACAAAGGTAAATCAAAGACGAATGCATTCTTTGAATACAGTATGCTAATACCTTGGATTTTACCATCTACACTTATTGCCTTAGGACTCATGTTGACCTATGATCAGTCACGATTAATTGTTGGAAATAAAGTCTTAATCGGTACACTTGTCATTCTTCTTTTGGGCTACATTGTGGTAAAACTACCGTTCTCCTTTAGAATGATTCGGTCAGCATTCTATAGTATTGAAGATAGTTTAGAAGAAGCTGCACAGTCAATGGGCGCAAGTAAATTCTACACATTACGTCGAATTATTATTCCCATCATCTTACCAGTCCTTCTTTCGGTTATCGCACTAAACTTTAACAGTTTACTGGCGGAGTATGATCTAACGGTTTTCCTTTATCATCCGCTTTATTCGCCATTAGGTGTTATTGTAAAAGCTGCGAGTGATGATATTGCATCAACCAATGCTATTGCAATGTCCTTTGTCTATACTGTTGTTTTAATGATTATTTCTTCCATTACGCTCTACTTAACACAAAAAGATGATCGATAGTATCACTGCAATCATGAAGGCTTTGCATGAGTTTTCCTTCTTTACAATTTTATTACGATTGGGGTTAGCGATGGTTCTTGGGGCCATGATTGGTACGGACCGTTCGCGAAAAGGCAGCCCCGCAGGATTAAAAACACATAGTGTGGTTGCTGTAGGATCAGCGTTAGTAATACTCACCAGCCAGTACATCAGTGAGTTAACAGGTAGCACGGATTTATCAAGAATGCCAGCACAAGTAATTAGTGGTATTGGGTTTCTTGGTGCGGGAACAATTTTGGTTATGGGTGGAAATCGTATTAAAGGATTAACATCAGCAGCTACAATTTGGTTTAGTGCCTGTATGGGGATTGCGGTTGGTATTGGGTTCTATGAAGGGGCAATCGGGTCCGTTATTTTTGAAATCATTATCTTTAAAGTATTGTCTCGGATGTCAGTGCTTCAAAACGGCGTTTCTACTATTGAAATCTATATATCCTATACCAGTTGCTTTAATCTCCAACAATTTGTGAATTCACTTGAAGCGGCGCATGCGCGAATTATTGAAATTGAATCCAATAAACTACCCACATTGCGCGATGGCGAAGAACGGATTTATAATACGCAGTTTATTATCCAATTGGATAAAGAAATTGATCAAGATGAACTCGTTTCATCACTTAAAAATACATTGGGCGTTTTAACAGTGTTACAGTTTTAAAAAAAGTGCATTAGCACTTTTTTCATTTGTGAAAAAAGTTTCGGAAGTTCTTTAATAATGCGTGTTCAGTGGATATAAGGCTCAAATAGTAGCGTAAACGAACGTTGTTCATTAATGTTCATTTTCAGAAAATTAAAAATCAAAAATTCACGTTGCATCTCTGTATACAATAAAAAATAAGTCTTGTATAATGTTCGAGACTTACCCAACGAAATGATATTAAAGAGGAGAAAATGTGTATGGATATTTTAGGGAAATACATAAAAAAATATAAATGGTGGTTTGTTGCCTCATTTGTATTAATTGGAACCTCTGCAGCAGCACAGTTAATCCAACCAAACATCCTTGCAACAATCATTACAGCAATTGTTCAACAGGACACAAGTACAATTACACGATTGGGTGTAATTCTGATCGGTTTAGCATTGCTTGGATTTGTAGCAGGGATTCTAAATACCGTCATCGCAGCACGAATTGCACAACGTGTTGGGAGTGAATTACGCGGGGAAATTTTTGAAAAGGTACAAGAATTTTCCTACAGTAATATTGAAAAATTTAGTGCAAGCAATCTCGTGATTCGTCTTGTTAATGACACGCAACAAGTTCAAAACTTGATCATGATTATGTTGCAGTCCTTAACACGTATCCCAGTTATGTTTATTGGTAGTTTCATTCTCGCAATGACGGTTTTACCACAATTCTGGTGGATTGTTATTTTAGCGATTGCTCTCGTTGGCCTTGTTGTCGGTGCAGCTTTTGGAAAAATGGGACCACGCTTTGGAAAAATCCAAATGTTAATTGAGAAAATCAATGCGATTGCAAAAGAGAACTTCATTGGTATGCGTGTCGTAAAATCATTCGTCCAAGAAGATTCAGAGAAAACTAAATTCAACGCAGAAAGTGACATCCTCACTAAAGAAACAATTCAGATTGGCTATATCTTCTCAATTATGATGCCATCCTTTTTCCTCATAATGGATACTGGTATTGCACTTGTTATGATTTTAGTAGGACGTAGTGCGGAGGTTGATCCAAGCATTATTGGAAACTCCGTGTCCTTTATCAGTTACTTAGTTATGGTAATGATGTCCTTAATGATTGGTGGAATGATGGTAAGCTTCTCATCACGTGCTTTTGTTTCTTTAGGACGTATTAAAGAAGTAATGGAAACCGTACGTGATATGGATTACGTGAGTGAATCTGAACCAATTGCTACAGGAGATGTTGTCTTTGAAGATGTGTCTTTTGCCTATGCAGAAGATACACCTGATACCTTGAAACATATAAGTTTCAGTGTTAAACATGGTGAGACTTTGGGGATTGTCGGTGCTACGGGTGCTGGAAAAACCTCCTTAGTCCAATTGATGGCACGTATTTATGACCCCTCATCGGGTCGTGTGCTCATTGGAAATCAAGACTTAAAAGCTGTATCTGAAGTGGTCTTGCGTCAAGATGTTGCACTTGTGTTACAACGACCAACATTATTCTCAGGAACCATTGCGGATACAATTCGCCAAGGAAAAAAAGATGCAAGTCTTGAAGCAATGCAACGGGCTGCGGATATAGCCCAAGCGTCTGAGTTTATTGCGAAAGAGCCCAAAGGGTTTGAGTCAGAAGTATACCAACGGGGAGCTAACTTCTCAGGGGGGCAAAAGCAACGCTTGTCTATTGCTCGTGGTTTAGTTGGTAATCCTAAAGTATTGATTCTTGATGATAGTACCAGTGCTCTTGATGCGAAGAGTGAGAAAAAAGTTCAAGAAGCTTTAAAAACAGACTTACCCAATACAACAAAAATTATTGTTTCTCAGAAAATTTCGTCAATCATTCACGCTAACAACATTCTCGTTCTTGATGATGGTGAATTGGTGGCTCAAGGCACTCATGCATCACTCATGAAGACGTCGGAAATCTATCAACGTATTTTTGAATCGCAAAAAGGGAAAAACCTATTTGCGTCAGAAGAATAGGAGGTACTTATGAAAAGCACATTAGGGTATTTTTGGAAATATATCAAAATCCACAGTCTCAAACTGTGGGTCGTGATAGCAGCATTAATCGTAAGTACATTCTTAACGGTTAAATCACCAGAATTTATTGGTGAAGGAATTAATGAATTGGGTGCCTATATCATGGGCAGCCAAGACAAATCAGGATTCTTTAGAGTTATTATGCTGATGATCATCTTTGCGGTTGCATCATGGGTATTCAATTTGATTCAAAACGTATTAATGTCGCAAATCTCAGGAGATGCAACCAATGATATGCGAAAAGATCTCTTTGAAAAACTCGAAGGACTTCCAATTGAATATTTTGACAAATCGAATGATGGCGATATTTTGTCACGATTTACCAGTGACTTGGATAATATTTCAAACACGTTAAACCAATCCATCCATCAAATAATGGTTAATACATTTATGCTTGTTGTAACCATAATAATGATGTTCATGAATCATGTTGAATTGTCTTTTGTAGTCTTGTCCATGTCACCCTTGATTATCGGTGCAGCCATCTTCATTATTAAGCAGGCACAGAAATTTGTAATCTTACAACAAAAAAGTGTCGGAGAAATGAACGGCTACGTTGACGAACAGTTTTCAGGCCAAAAGCTGGTTATAGCGAATGGTTTGCATGATGAATCGCGTACACAGTTTCATGAGAAAAATGAAGCATTGTTTGAAGCAACGTTTAAAGGACAGTTTTATTCAAACGTCCTCTTCCCAACACTTCAAGGTCTTTCGATGCTAAGTACTGGAATTGTAATCTTCTATGGTGCGTGGATGACATCGGTTGGTCGCCTCCCTATAGCACAAGCTGCGGGTACCATCTTCTTATTTACACAATATGTACGAATGATTTACCAACCTTTATCACAGATTGCATCCCAATATACACAAATGCAGTTGGCGTTTGCTGGTGCATCACGTATCATGGAAGTACTTCAGGAAGAAGATGAAAAAGATCGCAGTACAGTAACGGCGATCGATGGCATTCATGGTGATGTTAATTTAGTGGATGTATCGTTTGGTTATGATGAGTCATTGGTTCTTCATGGTATTAATATATCAGCGGATAAGGGACAAATGGTCGCACTTGTTGGTCATACAGGTTCTGGTAAAACAACGATTATGAATCTTCTAAATCGCTTCTATGATGTCCGTCAGGGGCGAATCGAATTTGATGGTCGCGATATTCGCGATATCTCATTACCAACTCTACGGAAACATGTCGGTATCGTACTCCAAGATTCTGTGTTGTTTACAGGTACAATTCGCGATAATATTGCTTTTGGAGATCCTCAGGCATCCCAGGAAGCCATTGAACGCGTTGCGAAACAGGCCAATGTCCATGACTTTATCATGACGCTTGAAGATGGTTATGATACGATTGTAAGCGAAAGCAACAGTCGCATGAGTGTTGGTCAAAAACAATTGATTAGTATTGCGCGAACGATGTTGGTAGATCCAGATTTATTAATTCTAGACGAAGCAACAAGCAATGTTGATACTGTAACCGAAGCTGACATTCAACAAGCAATGGATGTTGTTATTGAAGGGCGCACAAGTTTTGTAATTGCGCACCGCTTAAAAACGATCCTCAAGGCAGATAAGATTGTAGTTCTAGAGAATGGTCGTATCATCGAAGAAGGAACTCATGAGTCCTTACTCGCAGATGGAAATCATTATGCCGAACTATACAATAACCAATTCGTCTTTGAAACTACGATTGATTAAAAAGAAACCGCACCTTATGTGCGGTTTTATTGTGTCAAATCATACTCAAATAAGCGATAGGTTTCGATAATCTCGATGAGTTTCGCAGCGTAATTTGGGTCGGTCGCATAACCACCATCCTGTAAAGCTTGAGCGGCTTCGCGATAAGTTCGTGCTTCACGAACCCCATCATAGCGGGAAAGATACATCAATTCAGCATGGTCCGCAATGGATGTTCGATAATCGGGGTATCGTCGAAAGGTATCATCCATTGAGGCAAAGGCACCATCTTCGAACTCAGTTGTGGTAACAATATAGGATTCCCCGTGATAGTCACCCTTAATCCCAAAGAGATTATTTGCTTCGGTCGACAGTTCGCTTTGGCCCCAATTGGACTCAAGAATAGCTTGCGCGTAGACAACACTTTTAAATGTCGGATGCGGGGTCATATTGGCATTCAAGGTTTCAATAAACTGTTCTTGAAACGATATCTCGGGCTCTGAAAAATGATTGCGAATCATCATGAAACCCATGGATAAGACGAAAACGAGTAGAACCCATCCAATCATACTTGGTTGTTGTTTGCGTCGTTTACTGCTCATGTTGATACCAAGTTATTTGTTTGCGTTGCGAGATTAAAGTAGGGTATCCCCAGTATAGAGCCACAAAGGCAGTCAAGGTGACACTCGTTGCAATCGAAATCATGATTGCAATTTGGTACATAATAGCCGTAAGTGGTAATGTGCCCGACAGAATTTGCCCTGTCATCATCCCTGGTAATGCGATAATTCCCATGTTAAGCATGGAGTTTAACGTTGGGATGAATGCCATTTCTAAACCATTCTTTACATGTGGCATAAGAATTGCTTTAGGTTCGATACCGGCATTAAGGAGTGTTTCAGATTTTGCACGTTCTTGGTCAAGGTTTTGTGTGAAGGCTTTAAGACCTAGGTTCACAGCTGTCATCGAGTTTCCGAAAATCATTCCACCTAAGGAAATCGTATATTGTGGGTTGAAGAAATCGGTACGAACGACCAATGTAACAAAAAAGACAAGAATTAGTGTACCGCACCCTGCGATGGCCATGACAATGCGACGACGAAAGGCTCTATTCAAGCGTTGATTTTGCTTAAGAATACGGTGGCTCGCAAAGATAACCATTGCAACTAAATAAGCGACCACAAATAAAGGGTGGGGATTGCCGAAGACATATGTTAAGACGAGCCCTGCGAGGTAGAGTTGAATCGACATCCGTAAACTTGCTACGAAAAGCAGTTTGCTTTGGTCGATTTTTGCATATTTCATAATTGCTAAAACGAGTATGAGTAATACATAGACAGTTGAAAATTGTAGAATATCGAGTTGAATAATTCCAGAGTTCATTAGTTTTCACCTCGTTTCACAGCACTAAAGTCAATCAATGCATCTGCGTATTCACGCGCCAAATCAGGATCGTGACTGATAACGAGTGCGGTCATTTGCTTGGTTTTTATATATTTTTTAATATTTTCGAGAACTTTTGAACCTGTAGTTTTGTCTAATGCAGCTGTCGGCTCATCTAATAAAAGGACCGTCGTCGCAAGTGACACAAAGATTGCAATGTAAACGCGTTGTCGTTCACCACCAGAGAGAACATCAACATTCTTATCGAGATCAAATTGTGCTTCGGCAATTTCAAGAAATGCTGATATTTCAGTATCAGTTAGTGGTTCTAAATGTCGTAGCTCTCGGAACTGATTAAAATTAGTACGGATGGTTCCAGGAAAGAGAAAAACTGATTGACCACATAAGAGTAAATCTTGACGCAGTGCGATAGGGTCTAAGGTATTAATATCACGGTCATGATAATATATTTGGTGATCGTCGACCGACAAAGTACTGTTTAAAAGTTTGAAAAAAGTACTTTTACCGACCCCGCTGGGTCCGATGATGAAACTCATAGACTGTGCTTCAATTGTGATGTCTGGGTACATCAACATGTTTTTAAAGGTTAAATTTTTGGTATGTATCATAAAATCCTCCACATCAATTATAACGCAAAAAAAAGAAAAAGTAGGAGATCCTACTTTTGTAATGTGAGAATATGAGGTTTACCATCTGTAATGGCGAGGGTATGCTCGTATTGGCAACTTAGTGAGCCATCTACAGTGCGCGCGGTCCAACCATTTGAATCCAGTTTTGCATAGTGAGTGCCAACATTTACGATGGGTTCAATCGTGATGACCATGCCTTTTTTGAGAAGCGTTCCGGTCCCTTTTTGACCAGTAAATGGAACCATTGGGTCTTCGTGAATGGTAGGTCCCAAACCATGACCCGTAAATTCTAAAGACATTTTATAGCCAAATTGTTGGATATATTCATCCATGACAAAACCGATGTCACCCGTACGATTTCCCACAACAGCTTGTTCAATGCCTAATTCAAGTGCCTTCAGTGTTGCATCCATAAGTGTTTGGATGGGTTCTGGTGCATTGTCTCCAACACAGTAAGCCCAACATGAATCGGATAAGAATCCGTGCAAATCAATGCAAAAATCAACTTTAACAAGGTCATTAGCCTTTAAAACTTGTGATGTTGGAAAACCATGGCACATTTCATCGTTGACGCTAATGCATGTTGCATATTTGTAGCCTTGATAGCCAATTTGGGCAGCGGTTCCGCCATTCTCTTCGATCATCGATTGGACAAATTGATCAATATCGTGCGTTGTAATTCCAGGTTTAATAAAGGTTCGTAGCGCCTCGTGAACGCGTGCAAGCAGTTGCCCAGATGCTTCCATTCCTTCAATTTCACGGGCAGATTTAAGTGTTATCATGGTGTTCTCCTTGTTGTTTAAATGCTGATGGTGACATCCCTAATTTCTTTTTGAAATATGCAGAAAAATGGGTGGCACTGTTAAATCCGGTTGCGGTAGCAATATCGGATATCGAATGGTTGGAGCGCAAGAGCAGTTTCTTTGCTTCATTCAACCGTTTATTGAGTAAAAATTCGATGGGTGAGTATCCTGAATGATCTTTAAAAATATGGGATAAGTAGAACTTATTAAAGAACGTTAAGTCGGCAAGTTCATCTAACGTAATATCCTGTTTATAATGCGTATTAATATAGTTTTCCACGAAGATACATTCATTTTTGCCCTCAGTTTGTGATTGTTTGATGGACATTTTTAAATGTGTGCGTCGCAAAATATTTATAATGAGAACATTAAGAAGATGGTCAGATACAGATTCTAAAAAAGCATCCGGTGACTTAAATTCTTGTAATAGTGAGCGCAAATAGAAAAGCACTTCATGCTTATATTCTTGGTAATTATGCATAGAATATCCACGATATTCATCCTCGTTGGGAATAAAGGTCATCCCTTGGATTCCCAATACGATATAAACAAGTGGATCTTCATTACTACTCATCTCAGTATGCATTATATTCGAGTCAATAATAATTAAATCATCACTTTGAACATTGACAGTGTATCCATCAAAGAAGAGAAACTTTCCTTTTCCCGATACGACGTAAAAGAGTTCGGTGAATGAATGGGAGTGCAAAATAGAGTGCCAGTTTTTTTCATAGGCGTACTGCTCAATGCTTAAAAGCTTAGGTTTCACGGTCTGATTTTTTTTGTTCATGAATGAAGAGGCTCCTTACTTCTTAGTCTATATGTTTTTAACCGAATGTCAATTATTAAGAAAATGAAATTATAGCAAGATACCGTAAATTGTCCACAATTTACGCATTGTCGGGCTTCAATAAGATTGGGTATGATGGGTGTAGAACGAAAATAGAGATTAGGAGTTTATTATGAGCGAAACAAAAGGCCGACTTACATTACCTGGCGAACATGAATTTTATGATGAAACGAAAGAATTGATGCGACGATGGGGAGCTGATGCAATCCGTGATAGTGATGGGACGAAGTTAGAAGAGCGTGTTAAAGATTTGGATGCAAAAATTTATACAACATATTTTGTAGCACGAAACTATAACGAGTTTGCCCTTCAACACTTGGATGAAACCCAACAAATCTTTGTTATGAGTGAACGAACCATTGCAACGTCGACCCATATTACGATTGAAATTTTGAAAGGGTTCTTCACTGAACAAATTCAACCCAATACCCTAGAAGATCCAAAAGAATGGTGGCAAGTACATAACCGAACAACGGGTGAATTACTCCCTGTGGATGCATGGACTTATGATGCAGTGACACAATCCGTCACAATCAATAATGTGCAACCCTTCCATGAATACACAGTCAACTTCTTAGCCTTTGTAATGTGGGATCCAACACAAATGTACAATCACTTAACGAATAATTGGGGTGATGTTCCGAAAGACATACCGTTTGATGCTCGAGGTCCCAAATCATGGGAATTCATGAAAGCAACATTACAGACATGGTTAGAAAACAATCCTAAGACAGACGTGGTCCGGTTTACTACCTTCTTCTACCATTTCACCTTATTCTTTAACGATATGAAAAAAGATAAGTTTGTCGATTGGTTTGGCTATGGCGCTAGTGTGTCACCAGCAGCCTTGAAAGCATTTGAAGCGGAACACGGTTATCGTTTGCTTGCCGAAGACTTCATCCAAGCAGGAACGTACAACTCAACCTTTAACGAACCAACCCAACGTTACCTTGATTACATTGATTTCCAGCAGCGGTTTGTCGCAAGTCGAGCAAAAGAACTGGTCGATATGGTTCATGCCCATGGTAAAGAAGCGATGATGTTCCTGGGTGACAACTGGATTGGTACCGAACCGTATGGTGACTATTTTGCTTCAATTGGTTTGGATGCCGTTGTTGGTTCTGTCGGAGGTGGTGCGAGCCTTCGTGTTATTGCAGATATTCCACATGTTAAATACACTGAGGGTCGTTTCCTGCCTTACTTCTTCCCAGATACCTTCCGTGAAGGAAATGACCCTGTAATTGAAGCATCAGATAATTGGTTACGTGCACGTCGTGCAATCATGCGTAAACCTGTGAATCGTATTGGCTATGGTGGTTATCCAAGTCTTGCTTACCAATTTCCGAAATTTGTCGATTATGTCGAACGGATTGCCGATCAATTTAGAGATATTATTGAAAACATTGAAGACGTAAAACCACATGCCACTTTAACGGTTGGAATTTTAAACTCATGGGGTCGTTTACGAACCTGGCAAGCCTTTATGGTTGCGCATGAATTGTGGTACAAACAAACATACTCTTTCTACGGCATGATGGATGCTCTTAGTGGCATGAGTGTCGATGTGAAATTTATTAACTTCGATGATGTGAAGCAAGGTGCCTTAGCGGACATTGATGTTGTGATTAATGCCGGTCAAGCAGGAACTGCGATGAGTGGCGGAAGCAATTGGAATGATCCAGAAGTTGTAAGTATCATCCGCCAATGGGTTCATGAAGGTCATGGATTCGTCGGTGTGGGTGAACCCAGTGCATACGATAAATCTGGAAAATTCTTCCAACTTGCAGATATCTTAGGGGTTGAGCGGGAACGTGGTCTAACACTTTCATCAAACAAATACTTCTATACTGCCATGGATAAACACTTCATTACGGAAGACAAGACGCAACCATTCGAAAGTGGTGAACCTGTAACGAATATTTACGCAACCCATAAAGAGACTGAAGTCATCGATATCCAAGATCAAAATGTAACGATTGCGGCGAATCAATATGGTCGCGGTCGCGGTGTCTATTTATCAGGTCTTCCATACTCTTCGGAGAATGCACGCATTCTCTACCGTAGCTTATTCTATGCCGCAGGAAAAGAAACAGAACTACACCGTTGGTTCTCGACAAACTTTAATTGCGAAGTGAATGTGTACCCAGCAATTGGGAAAGTTGCAATCATCAATAATACCGCCGATGAGCAACGCACAACAGTTTATGATGGCAATGGAAATGCCCATACAATGATTCTGAGAAGTGAAGAACTCCGTTGGGAATCCATTGTGGAAAATTCAATTCAACTTTAAAAGAAAGAGAAACGTATTCGCTATAAGCATACGTTTTTTTCTTTTATCTATAGATATTTCGAGATTGTAAAGAATATGAAAAGGAAGCCCAGAAATACGATATGTATGAAATTTATTAGTAAACCGGTAAAAACAAGATATTACAAGACAAAGGCAACATTCACGTAGTGAGAACGCTTTCAAGTATGTATGATGAACTTACAGGAGGATTTACTGATGAAAAAATTATTTGTTGTAGCAGTAACAGCATTACTTGTTCTGACAGGATGTGGCTCTAAATCTAAAGATACGCCATCGGCATCAGAACCTACAGTCTTAAAAATTGCCGGCTTAGAAGGTGGCTATGGAAATAAAGGACTTGAAGCTGTAGCCAAAGCTTTTGAGGAAACGAAAGGTGGCACGGTAAAAGTTGAGCTCACCTTAGCGAAAAACATTACTGACGTTCTACGTCCACAAATTCAAGCAGGTGATGTTCCAGATGTGATTCATTTAAGTATTGGTGCTGAAGGAAAACTAACAGATACTATGATTGCAGAAAAGAACATTGAAGAAATTTCGGATGTTGTAAATATGAAAATTCCTGGTGAAGAAGTAACGGTCAAAGATAAAGTGCTTCCAGGATTTCTAGAAAGCATTCGTACACAACCTTATGCAGATGGTAAAACATATCTAATGCCTCAAAACTATTCACCACTTGGTCTATTCTACAATGAAGGACTCTTCGCTGAAAAAGGCTGGACAGTTCCAACAACTTGGGATGAAATGTTTGCTTTAGGAGATAAAGCAAAAGCAGAAGGAATTGCCCTCTTTACATACCCAACAACCGGGTACTTTGATGGATTCTTCTCGTCACTCTTAAATGCAACAGCAGGTCCAGATGTGTATGCCAAACTGATGAATTATGATGAAGCGGCATGGAAACTTCCTGAAGTGAAAGAAGCATTTGATATTGTAGGGAAGCTTGCAACATACACACACCAAGATACCGTTGCACAAGCAAATAAAGAAGGGTTCACAAAGAACCAACAATTAATTTTGGATAATAAAGCACTTTTTATTCCGAATGGAACATGGCTTACTGAAGAAATGAAAGATGCACCACGTACAGATTCATTTAAATGGGGATTCACAGCAATTCCAAAAACAACGAAAGATGCATACTCATCAACATTTACCGAAGAAATGTACATTCCTAAAGGAGCAAAAAATATTGATGTTGCGAAAGAGTTCTTAGCATTTATGTATTCCGATAAAGCGGTAGAGCTTCTCTATACTAATGGTGGAGCAATCCAACCAACAGCAAAAGCAAATAGTCTAATTCCAGCAGATGATGAAAAACATCTCTTCTACAGTGTCTATGATAATGGTGCAAAAGCAAACACAGTTGGCTTTGTTGCACACGATGCAGTTGAAGGTGTTGATTTAACATCACCAGAAGGTATTTTATATGGAACTGTAAATGCCGTTGTTTCAGGTCAAAAAACAGCAGACCAATGGTACAACGAAGTCGTTGAGGCAGTCGCTAAATTTAACTAGTACGAAGTTTAACGGCGATGGATGTCTATTCATCGCCCTTATTATGAGAAGAGGTAGCTTATGATCCACAAAAAATCCCGAAATCGCTTTATCATTGCATGTTTGGCGCCGGCTCTAATATTAATTGGTGTCTTCATGGTTTATCCAACCCTCAATATTTTCTACATGTCGTTGTTTAAGTGGGGTGGGTTATCAGCCAACAAAACATTTATCGGGTTGAGTAACTTTGTAACCTTATTTGGCGACCAAAAATTTATTCAGTCATTTCAAAACACCATACTATTAATCGTTATTGTAACACTTGTTACCTTTGTCTTAGCCATTCTCTTTGCGAATGTCTTAGTCCGTGAAAATGTGAAAGGGAAAAGTTTCTTCCGCGTTATTTTCTATATTCCGAATATTTTATCGGTAGCCGTCATATCAGCGGTCTTTGCGCAGATTTACGCAGTGGATCAAGGTGGTCTCTTAAATAGTGTCATTGCATTATTCAAACCTGATACCTGGCAAAGCATACAGTTTCTCGGAGATCCGAATATTGTCTTGTATTCAATTATTGGAGCGATGGTTTGGCAGGCGGTTGGTTACTATATGGTTATGTATATGGCAAGTATTAGCAGCATACCTGAGCATATGTATGAAGCCGCTAAAATTGAAGGCGCGTCAAAAACACGACAGTTCTTTCAAATTACTCTACCCCTGATCTGGACGAATCTTCGAACGACACTGACATTCTTTGTCATTTCGACGATTAATATGAGTTTCTTATTTGTAAAAGTCTTGACCTCGGGAGGACCGGGTGGATCCAGTGAAGTTTTCTTAAGTTACTTATATAAACAATCTTATGACAATGCATCGTATGGCTATGGTATGGCCATTGGTGTCATCGTTTTTATATTCTCGTTTGCTTTATCAGCCATTATTAATCGTGTTACTAAGCGTGACACCATACAAATGTAGAAGGAGCGTAAAATGACAAAACTTAAAAATATGCCAATTGATAAACTCTACAAACTGTTTGTATATGTTGCGTTAATAACGCTGGCAATTTCAATCATTATTCCGTTAGGTTGGGTATTTCTTGCATCGGTGAAAGCTCCCGCAGAATTCTTTATGAATCCTTGGAAACTTCCCGAATCCTTCCATTTCCAAAACTATATCGATGCATTCAACCAAGCTAAAATGGGTGAGTACTTTATGACATCGATTATAGTGACAGCATTAGCAATTGTAATCTTGCTTGTTACAGCGATACCGGCTGCTTATGTGTTGTCGCGTTTTGACTTTAAATTTAAGAAACCAATTAATAGTCTTTTTATGGCAGGTCTCTTTATTAATGTTAACTATATTGTTGTTCCGATTTTCTTGATGCTATTGGAATGGAACCAAGGTGTTAAAGCAGTGTTTGGTGATGTCTTCATCAACAATCGATTCACACTTGCATTGGTTTATGCGGCGACAGCATTGCCGTTCACAATTTATCTGTTATCTGGATACTTCAAAACTTTACCCCATGCGTTTGAAGAAGCGGCATCAATTGACGGTGCTTCACATTTTCAAACGATGATGAAGATAATGATACCCATGGCCAAACCTAGCATTGTGACAGTCATTCTATTCAATTTTCTATCGTTTTGGAATGAATATATCATTGCCCTCACTCTGATGCCCGGCACAACCAAAACTTTACCTGTTGGTTTGATAAATTTGCAACAGGCTGCACGAGGAGCTGCAAATCCAGGACCGTTGTATGCGGGATTGGTGATTGTCATGCTTCCAACCTTAATATTGTACATCTTTGTGCAAAACAAATTGACCCAAGGGATGACTCTTGGTGGATTGAAAGATTAGGAGATTATTATGAGCGAAACAAAAGGCCGACTTACATTACCTGGCGAACATGAATTTTATGATGAAACGAAAGAATTGATGCGACGATGGGGAGCTGATGCAATCCGTGATAGTGATGGGACGAAGTTAGAAGAGCGTGTTAAAGATCTGGATGCAAAAATCTATACAACATATTTTGTAGCACGAAACTATAACGAGTTTGCTCTTCAACACTTGGATGAAACCCAACAAATCTTTGTTATGAGTGAACGAACCATTGCAACGTCGACCCATATGACGATTGAAATTTTGAAAGGGTTCTTCACTGAACAAATTCAACCCAATACCCTAGAAGATCCGAAAGAATGGTGGCAAGTACATAACCGAACAACGGGTGAATTACTCCCTGTGGATGCATGGACTTATGATGCAACGACACAATCCGTCACAATCAATAATGTGCAACCCTTCCATGAATACACAGTCAACTTCTTAGCCTTTGTAATGTGGGATCCAACACAAATGTACAATCACTTAACGAATAATTGGGGTGATGTTCCGAAAGACATACCGTTTGATGCTCGAGGACCCAAATCATGGGAATTCATGAAAGCAACATTGCAGACATGGTTAGAAAACAATCCTAAGACAGACGTGGTCCGATTTACTACCTTCTTCTACCATTTCACGTTATTCTTTAACGATATGAAAAAAGATAAGTTTGTCGATTGGTTTGGCTATGGCGCTAGTGTGTCACCAGCAGCCTTGAAAGCATTTGAAGCGGAACATGGTTATCGTTTGCTTGCCGAAGACTTCATCCAAGCAGGAACGTACAACTCAACCTTTAACGAACCAACCCAACGTTACCTTGATTACATTGATTTCCAGCAGCGGTTTGTCGCAAGTCGAGCAAAAGAACTGGTCGATATGGTTCATGCCCATGGTAAAGAAGCGATGATGTTCCTGGGTGACAACTGGATTGGTACCGAACCGTATGGTGACTATTTTGCTTCAATTGGTTTGGATGCCGTTGTTGGTTCTGTCGGAGGCGGTGCGAGCCTTCGTGTTATTGCAGATATTCCACATGTTAAATACACTGAGGGTCGTTTCCTGCCTTACTTCTTCCCAGATACCTTCCGTGAAGGAAATGACCCTGTAATTGAAGCATCAGATAATTGGTTACGTGCACGTCGTGCAATCATGCGTAAACCTGTGAATCGTATTGGCTATGGTGGTTATCCAAGTCTTGCTTACCAATTTCCGAAATTTGTCGATTATGTCGAACGGATTGCCGATCAATTTAGAGATATTATTGAAAACATTGAAGACGTAAAACCACATGCCAATTTAACGGTTGGAATTTTAAACTCATGGGGTCGTTTACGAACCTGGCAAGCCTTTATGGTTGCGCATGAATTGTGGTACAAACAAACATACTCTTTCTACGGCATGATGGATGCTCTTAGTGGCATGAGTGTGGATGTGAAATTTATTAACTTCGACGATGTGAAGCAAGGTGCCTTAGCGGACATTGATGTTGTGATTAATGCCGGTCAAGCAGGAACTGCGATGAGTGGCGGAAGCAATTGGAATGATCCAGAAGTTGTAAGTATCATCCGCCAATGGGTTCATGAAGGTCATGGCTTCGTCGGTGTGGGTGAACCCAGTGCATACGATAAATCTGGAAAATTCTTCCAACTTGCAGATATCTTAGGGGTTGAGCGGGAACGTGGTCTAACACTTTCATCAAACAAATACTTCTATACTGCCATGGATAAGCACTTCATCACAGAAGACAAAACGCAACCATTCGAAAGTGGTGAACCTGTAACGAATATTTACGCAACCCATAAAGAGACTGAAGTCATCGATATCCAAGATCAGAATGTAACGATTGCGGCGAATCAATACGGTCGCGGTCGCGGTGTCTATTTATCAGGTCTTCCATACTCTTCGGAGAATGCACGCATTCTCTACCGTAGCTTATTCTATGCCGCAGGAAAAGAAACAGAACTACACCGTTGGTTCTCGACAAACTTTAATTGCGAAGTGAATGTGTACCCAGAGATTGGGAAAGTTGCAATCATCAATAATACCGCCGATGAGCAACGCACAACAGTTTATGACGGTAATGGGAATGCCCACAGTATGATTCTGAGAAGTGAAGAACTTCGTTGGGAGGTCCTTGATGAAAACAGTATTATCATATAGTCTTCAATTTGTGATGTTTATTGTTGGCGTATCCTGTGTCGTAATTGGTCAAAAGACGGTTGGGATTCAAAGTTTGGGCATCATGCTCATTGGTTTGGTACTTCTCTTAAGCGTTCTCTACCGCTACAATAAGCGTTATCAAATATCATAAAACTGTATTAATGCTATGAGGATTGAGTGCACAATACGTGTTGCACTTAGTCCTTTTTTCTTATGGTTTTTTACATCGGTTATACCGCAAATGATGGCGGTAATCTATCATCAAGAGGGATGGATTTACATCTAAGAATTTCGAGAGAATCTCACATTAATTTAAGGCATAAATTGGTAAAATAGGTCTAATAACCAAGGGGGTAATTATGAAGAAAATACTAAGCATTAGTTTAGTTGTTTTACTGTATATTATGGCATTGCCAATCGGTGCTGAAACGCGACCGGGGAGTGCTACATATTCAAAAGATATTTTAGATGTTGTCTATGCGACAGCACGTGATAATCAGGAAGAAGATTTACTTGTCGATGATCAAGCAGTTGATGAATACGTAAAAATGATTCACAGTGTGGGTCCAAGCTACCAATCAACAACAGATCAAAAGAATTACTATATATTCGATTATAAGGGAATTGAAAAATTCGAAAATTTAGCCGAATTAACTATTGTCGTGGATTTAGGAACAATGGGCGAAACAGGAACCCCAAAGACCATACAAAATCTAACAACACTTCCTCAAGAATTTTATGATTATGGAAGTGGAATTCGTATTTTTGCAGCCGAGTATTCAACTGAAACCGGAATGTACGAACAATTGGGTGATACCTATTGGGGTGACAGTGATCCAGCAACAGCGAAAACACTCAACCACAATACATTAAAAACGTATCAAACAATTTTCATTTCAGAATTAGTCTCAGTGTCCGAACAATACACAGGGTCACGCGTCATCGTATACTTGGATGAAGCAGATCCACTCATTGTCAATTTAAATTGGTTGGCTGGGCTGAATCGAAATATGGATTATGAAATCGAAGCAGAATCACCAGATCGTTTCATACGACGTCCAGTGCGCCTTGAAAGCCTGGATGATACTTTGTTTTATGCAATCACAATTGAAGATGAAAACATTCCTTATGTAATTCGCACAGAAGGCAATACCTTCCAAAAAGCGAATGCAAACCAAAAAACAGTGGGAATTGATTTGGATAATTTAGCGTATTTTATTGATAGTTCATTGGGAGATGATGAAGTAACGACGATTCCCTTCAAAGTCAAAGCAACGCTTGCGGATGGTCGTATGTTTGAAGCTGACCGCATTTATTATGATGATGTTGATAAAATAGACGATGACGAACGCTACACCTTCTTTTATGATTTTGATACCGATACCTCAATCGTTGGAAGTATTCAACGGATTGATTTGTATATAGCGAAAATAGATCTAGTCACAGAACGACTTGCTGAGAATTCAGCACTGTATGATGCATACGATATGGGAGAAATCGAAGATATTGGATCTTATATGGATACCGATTTCTACCGAATGGATCAAGGGCTTGTTTTGCATTCCTATGCTTATGATGGATTTGATATTAATAAAGATATGAATGTCATAAAACCAACATATCTTCCTGCCTTTGATGCTAAGTATGATGTCTATTTTGATAGTCATGGCGGTGACACGGTGGCACCAGTGCTTCAAGTGTACATCGGAACCCAAATTGCAAAGCCCGCTGATCCAACTAAGGCTAATGCAATTTTCAAAGGATGGTTTACTGATGAAACATTCACAACATCATGGGATTTTGACCAAGACTATGTCGATAAGACAATAACCTTGCACGCAAAATGGGAAGAACTAGCAGTGGATACTTATGATGTGAATTTTGAAAGTAATGGCGGAACGGCGGTAGCAGCACAACAAGATTTAGAAGCAGGTGCAAAAGTCGTGAAACCAAGTGATCCAACCCGTACTGGATTCACATTCGCAGGATGGTATACAAGCCCAACATTTGAAACAGTTTGGAACTTTGATACTGATACCGTCCAAAATACAATGACACTGTATGCGAAATGGAATCAAAATCCAGGTGTAAACACCTATGATGTAACGTTTGAAAGTAATGGTGGAACAGCAGTAGCACCGCAACAAAATTTAGAAGCAGGTGCAAAAGTCGTGAAACCAAGTAATCCAACCCGTACTGGATTCACATTCGCAGGATGGTACACAAGTCCAACATTTGAAACAGTTTGGAACTTTGATACTGATACCGTCCAAAATACAATGACTCTGTATGCAAAATGGAACCAAGAAGAAGCTGTTTTACCGGCGACAGGATATGCAGACAACTTGGCAATCTTTGTCGGGGGTGTTGTAGCAGTTCTAGGACTTACAATGCTTTCATTCCGTCATAAGAGAATAAAACAATAATCATAAACTGAAGCCGAAAGGTTTCAGTTTTTTATAGATTCTTGGAAATTTTTGGGATGCGAACGTCGATGAGCAACACAGCAACACCAGACGCGAGAATGTAGCCAATTCCATTGGAGCTCATATTTTGTGAAGAAAAGTATCAATAAAACAGATGTCATGAAAGTTACACATTCAGCCGGAAAATGTGCACGCTGACCACACGAAAATGGACGGTCAAGAAACAAGGGTTTCAATGTAATGTTCATTTGTGATAGAATTATAGTATATTTGAACAAAGATACAAATCTTTGCATGGAGGCAATTATGCAAGCATTAATACTCGCAGCTGGAATGGGGTCTCGTTTGGGGAACCTTACTGAAGTTCATCCAAAATGTATGGTAGAAGTCAATGGCACATCAATGATTGAACGTGTACTTCGTCAATTGGATGCTAAGAACTTAGAACGCATCATTATTGTGGACGGATACCAAAACGATGTACTAGAATCATTCATTAACAAATTTGAGATTAAAACACCAATTCAATTTATCACAAACGAAATCTATGATCAGACGAATAATATCTATTCTCTGTACTTAGCCCATGAGTTGTTGCTGGAGTCGGACACGATTCTTCTAGAATCCGACTTAATCTTTGATGAAGCACTTCTTGACGTCATTCTTGATGATCCGAATCCGAATAGTGCACTCGTATCGAAGTATGAAGCATGGATGGATGGAACCGTTGTAACACTTGATAGTACAAAAACAATTACGGATTTCATTGGTAAACAAGCATTCAATTATCAACATACCGATACTTACTACAAAACAATCAATATTTATAAGTTTAGTAAAGAATTTTCAAAAGATGTGTATGTTCCGTTTATGGAAGCTTACATGAAAGCTTCTGGCGTCAATGAATACTATGAAAATGTTCTTAAGTTTGTTGTAGAATTACCGACTGTTGCGTTCAAGGCTGTAGTTAACGATGGCATTACATGGTATGAAATTGATGATGTTCAAGATCTTGATATCGCTCAGGTTATGTTTGCACAAACTGCCCGTCAGAAACTTGATTTAATGCAGAAACGTTATGGTGGATACTGGCGTTACCCACAATTAATCGACTTCTGTTATCTGGTGAATCCATTCTATCCCAATGCGCGTCTGTTGGATGAAGTCAAAGCCAATTTTGATCGTCTGGTTCGTGATTATCCATCCGGTATGGGTGTTAATACATTGCTAGCGGCAAAACATTTTGGCTTGCGTCCAGAACACGTCGTCATCGGAAATGGCGCTGCTGAACTCATTAAATCCCTTATGGAAACACTAAAAGGTAATATTGGGGTTATTACACCTACTTTTGAAGAGTATCCCAATCGCTGTGGACATATGCATGTAATACCATTTGATAGCTCGATTGTAGATTACCAATACGATACAGAAACACTGATTGATTTCTATGAAGATAAGAATCTTGATTCGCTAATACTCATTAACCCTGATAATCCGTCAGGAAACTATATAACCCATGATAATGTAATCAAACTACTTGCATGGTGTCAGCAAAAAAATATCCGACTTATTCTCGATGAATCATTTATCGATTTTGCAGAAAGTGATGATGCGGGTACGCTCTTGAAATCAGATATATTGGATACTTACCCAAATCTGTACTTGGTTAAGAGTATTTCCAAATCATATGGCGTTCCAGGATTCAGACTTGGTATTCTTGCGACAGCAGACACATCGATGATCGCCCATATTAAAAAAGATGTGTCCATTTGGAACATCAACTCCTTTGGTGAGTACTATATGCAAATTGTGGATAAATATAAAAAAGACTTCAAACAGGCGATGGTTCAATTTAGAGCGGTTCGTCGCGACTATGTGGATCAGTTGAATACAATTCCAAACCTCAACGTCTATCCATCTCAAGCGAACTACATCATGATTGAAATTTTAGGTAATCATACAGCACAAAGTGTAACTGAAGAACTTCTTGATATGCACAATGTTTTTATTAAAGACTTATCAACAAAAGCTGGCTTCAAAAAAGAATTTATTCGAATCGCGGTGAAACGTCCTGAAGAAAACAAGATTCTTGTGGAAGGATTGCGTACAATCATGGAGCGTGCTTCATGAAACTCTCACCTTTAAAAAAGAGTCATCTGAACGTAAGTGGCCATGTTTATGGACCTGACTTCATCAATCTTGCGAAAATAACCGATGATTGCATTAATTTTGATGAAAAAACTCGTTTTCTAAATCAGGATGAGAAAGATATTCTAAATGAACAAGCAATTGTTGCTTATGAGAATGTTGTTTACATCGTTGAAAGAGATGGAAAATACTGTGTCATATGTAATGTAGATATGAGTGATTATGCAGATGGTAATTTGATTACTCACGAACTTGTGTTACCTGATATCATTCAGGGGATGCTCAGCAATCTTAAAGCATACAATGCAGAAACTGCGCCGGTGTTTTTGATGAGTCCAACGGACCTACAATTGAAAGATATTGTGGAAACATTCGACCATGAAACTGTTCAAATTGAAGCAATGGCCGTTCACATTTTCAAGGAACCCAATGCTAAACGAATCATGCAACGACTTAGCAGCATAGAGACACTGATTGTTGGGGATGGTCATCATCGCCTCTATACAAGTTCTTTATGGCGTCGTAAAGGTACAATTTTCAGTTGCTTGATGAGTATCGATGATATTGAGATTAATAGTATTGATCGTATGATTCCTTACGT
This sequence comes from Erysipelothrix sp. HDW6B, assembly GCF_011301115.1. Classification (NCBI taxonomy): domain Bacteria; kingdom Bacillati; phylum Bacillota; class Erysipelotrichia; order Erysipelotrichales; family Erysipelotrichaceae; genus Erysipelothrix; species Erysipelothrix sp. HDW6B. The sequence continues at coordinate 563,913 of NZ_CP049860.1, forward strand.
TGATGATGCCTTATTCTCAAAAGCGATGACATTCATTCAGAATCAGTTTGAAGTATCTGACGCTAGTGGCCCATTAACCAAAGGAATGGTCCGTGTGAGCCGTGGTACTGAAAGCGTCAATGTTAAATTGATCGACCTAGAGTCCGATGATTTTTGGAACAATGATGTTTATAGACTTAACACACAGATTCTGTCACAAGCATTTGGAATCTATGATACAAGTCAATTAGAGTACTATATTAGTTCTAAGTCATGCAAAGATAAATGCAAACATAATATTCAAGCGGTCCAGTTAGAGCTTGCACCTATCTCCAAAGAGGAAGTCTTGTTTGTCTCGAGTAAGCGAGCAATCATGCCTCCCAAATCAACTGCATTTGATCCAAAGTTTCCATCTTTCTTGATTTTTAATAAATATCAGTAAGCATCCAATTTGGATGCTTTTTTTATGGGAGGACAAAAAAGAATAAAATACAATAAAGCGAGCTACAAGTGGTATTTCGAGGAATAAAAATGTATCCGTTTACATTATTTTCTCAATTATGCTTGTTTTCATAAAAAGATAGTGCTAAACTAACAGTGAAATAAAAACGTTTTTACTGAAAGGGGACCTATGAAAAAAACAACAATTAAAGACGTAGCACGGGAAGCGGGTGTTTCGATATCAACGGTTTCGAACGCACTCAACGACGTTGATGTTCTAAAACCAGAAACCAAACTGCGCATCCTTGAAGTCGCTGAACGTCTCAATTATGTTCCCAATTTTAATGGACGCTTACTGAAGGCGAAAAAAAGCAATATGATTACGTTTCTAACAACGAATGTTGTTGGACCATACTTCTATAATCTGGTTGAAGCAATGTCATTAGAATGTGAAAGTAACCATTATGGATTAAACGTAGTGATTACCAAAGATAAGAACACGATTCTTAGCTACATTCATGGTGATCGTACAGATGGAGTCATAATCTTTGAAGAGTTTTCAATTACAGAGCGTGAAATCAAAAAGATGGAAAAGGAAGGGGTTAAAGCTGTATTCCTCGACCGAGAAATTGAATCCGACACAATCGGATCTGTACTCTTCGATTCTTATAAAACTGGCTATGATGCGGCACATTACCTCTTAAGTCTTGGTCATAAGGACATTGCATTCATCGAAGGGCATCTTTCAATGTATGATGCACAACATCGAAAAAATGGATTCTTAGCAGCTCTAGAGGAACAAGCAATTCCGTTCAACGATTCGTATTTGCTGCCTGGATATTTTGCTGAACGGGAGTCATACGAAGCCGTTAAAAAGTTTATTGAAACGACACCGGAAACGATACCAACAGCCTTCCTCGCATCCAATGATCTCAGTGCCATTGGTTGTATAAAGGCGTTGCAAGATTCAGGATATCGTGTACCTGAAGATATTAGTGTTATGGGATTTGATGATATTGATATTGCACCCTATTTTGTACCACCATTAACAACGGTGAAAAATCAAGTGAAAGAACAGGGGCAACGTGCTGTGAAACAATTACTAAGTATGATAGATGAGGAAAAATTAGGACATAAAGAATTATTACCAGGAAATTTAGTAATTCGTCGATCATGCTATTTAAATAAAAATATAGGTCAATGACATATATTTTTTGTAAAAAAATAAAAACGTTTTTATTAGGAGGGTAAGGAATAATGTTACGTACGAATAAACTTGAAATGGACAACAAACCGCCAAAGAAATCATTCAAAGCACATTGTGCTGAATTGAAGAAGCAATGGCAGTTACAAAGTATGGTCTTGCCGGGTGTAATCTTTATGATAGTCTTTTGCTTCATTCCTATTTACGGACTCACCATCGCATTCAAAGATTATACCGTAGTAGATACGATGGCAACTGCCCCATGGGTAGGACTTCATAACTTTAAAATAATACTTACCGATCAATTCTTCTGGCATGCAGTACAGAACACATTGGGCATCAGCTTATTGAAACTAGGTATTGGCTTTATTGTTCCAATCATACTTGCAGTTATGATTTTCGAATTAAAAGATACTAAATTCAAGAAAATCGTTCAAACGATTTCCTATATGCCACACTTTCTATCGTGGATCATTCTTGGTGGAATGCTTATCAACTGGCTATCAACCACAGGATTGATAACACAGATGTTCTTAGGTCTTGGCTTAATTGATAAACCAACGAACTTTTTACTGGATGCTGATAAATACTGGTTCATTGCAGTATTCTCAGATATCTGGAAAGAGGCAGGTTGGGGAACAATTCTTTACTTAGCGACCATGTCTCGCATTGATCCGACTTACTATGAAGCGGCGCGTATTGATGGTGCTTCAAAATTAAAACAGATACGTATGATTACACTTCCCATGATACGTCATATTATCAGTCTTAATTTAATACTGAGTGTTAGTGGAATCTTGGGTTCAAATCTTGATCAAACACTTGTTCTGATGAATACACAAAACCAAGTCAAAGCAGAAGTCATCAACTCATATGTATATCGTATGGGGATGACACAAGGAAACTTCTCTTATGCCACTGCAGTTGGACTCGGAATCTCGATTATTTCAGTTATCTTACTCTTGCTTGCAAACAAAGCAACGAGAAGCTTAAACGATAACAGTTCAGTGTTATAGGAGGATCTATGAAAAAGAAACGATTTCAACATAGTGATACAAAGGTGTTCAACGGTATAAATAGTATCTTGCTCCTTATCTTCACGCTTTTGATAGTTATTCCATTATGGAACGTGATTGTATCATCTTTCAGTAAAGCTGGAGGGAATACAGGTATTGGTATGATTTTCTGGCCTCAAGAATTTACGTTAGAAAACTACCGAATGGTGTTTAACGATTCAACGATATGGCGTGCCTTTGGTGTCTCGGTCTTAAAGACTGTTGTCGGAGTGACGACACACGTCTTCTTCTGTGCTATGGTCGCCTATGCGATGAGTAAGAAAAATTTAAAAGGACGAAAAATCTACTCAACAATGGGAATTATCACGATGTTCTTTGGTGGTGGTATGATCCCAATGTATCTCTTAATTAAATCTCTAGGGTTACTGAATTCCTTTTGGGTTTATATCATTCCGGCTATGTTTAGCTATTATGATGTAATTATCTTAATGAACTTCTTCAGAGATGTACCGCAGTCTTTAGAGGAGTCTGCGAACATAGATGGTGCCACCCAGTGGCAAATCTTCTTAAAAATATACCTACCGCTTTCAAAACCAGCATTAGCGACGATAGCATTGTTTAACGGTGTTGGACAATGGAATGATTTCATGACGGCAAAGCTCTATATCACAGACAAAGCATTGTATCCGTTACAAATGAAATTATATGAAATCATTGTTCAGTCGCAAATGAGTAACTTACAAAATACAGGAAGTTTCGCCATTGAAACAACAACACGTGGTGTACAATTAGCAACAATTGTAATTACGACACTTCCAATTCTTGTGATTTACCCATTATTACAGAAACATTTTATTTCTGGAATGATGGTTGGGGCTGTTAAGGAATAGGGAAAACGATTGACTGTCAAATAGGAGGAAATTATGAAGACAAGAAAATCTTTATTAGTTGTGCTTATGTTAGCAATGTCAATGGTATTGGCTGCGTGTGGAAGTAAAGGTGGTTCAACTACAGGATATACACTCCCTGAACTTGGAGACCGTTACGCATTGGATGAGAATACACCAGCTTGGAAATTAGATACAAATAAAGAAACCACAACATTAACGTGGTATGTAAATGCAGACTGGTGGAATACCGATTTTGGTAATGATGTAGTGACGAAAAAAATTAAAGAAGACTTAAACATCGATATTAAATTTATCACAGGTGATGATACAAAACTGAATACATTCTTTGCAGGTGAGGATCTTCCAGATATTATTACTGTCTTTGATAAGAACTCACCGGTGGCGAAAAAAGCAAATACATGGGCAATTCCATTAGATGAGTTAGCAACAGCATACGATCCTCATTTTAAGAAAGTTGCTTCCGAAGATAGTTTTAACTGGTATGCGCTAGAAGATGGAAAAACTTACGGTTATCCTAACTATTCAAATACTGCAGCAGACTACGAAAGTGGCATGATTCCTGCAACGACAGCATTTGTAGTACGTGATGATGTTCAAAAAGCACTTCCAGATTTGGATTTCACAACTCAAGCTGGATTTGTAAAAAGCATGAATGCAATTAAGGAAAAGTTCCCAGAATTAGTACCTTTTGGATTTGACCCTATGAGTCAATCTGTAGGACCGATGACGAATGTCTTGCAAGATATGTTGGGAATTCCATTGGTCGATGAGAACAATGAATTCTATCAACGTGATCTTGATCCAGAATATCAATCATGGATTGCTACAATGAACGAAGTTTACCGTAACGGTGGAATTACTGATGATAGTTTCTCTGATGATGGTACAACGTTTGAAGAAAAAATTAAACAAGGAAATTATGCAACATTATTAATTAACGGTACGCCACAACGTTCAGGCCAACTTGAAGAATTTACAGCCAACTCAGAAGGCAAACGTTACATTGCTGTGGATGCTATGGATCACTCAAAAGGAAATGCGAAGACGTTAAATCAAAGTGGGATTTCTGGATGGATGAGCACTTATGTTACAACAAAGAATGCAGATCCAATTAAAACAATCCAATTGTTTACATACCTACTAAGTGAAGAGGGTCAAATTCTTACGAACTTTGGAATTGAAGGCGAAACATTTACTAAAAATGCAGAGGGCCAATATGTTCTCACTCCAGAACTTGCAGAAATGCGTCAAAAAGAGTCTGACAAATTTAAGAAAGAATACCGATTGGGTGAGTTCATTATCTTCGGTCATGACAAATATAAAGCAATGAGTCCTGATGGTTTCCCATCATCAATTCGTCAAATGCAAGAATGGGGTGAAGGTAAACTTTATCCACACTTTGTCCTTGAAAACATTCAACCAGAAGCTGGATCAGCGGAAGCACGTAATTTAACAGCAATTCAAACACAGTGGAATACAACACTAGTAAGTATGATTCGTTCAAAAGACGAGGCAGAATTAAATGGTCACATGGATGCCTATAAAGCATTCTTAGAATCAAATAATTTCGCTGGAATTCAAGAAATTTATACAAAAAATATCAAAGCAAACATTGAGCGCTTAGAAAAATAAATGATTGAGGATATCTCACGATATCCTCAATATAGGAGTATCTTATGAAAATATTTAGCATTGAAGGAAAACTTTACAAAACGTTAGACTACCTGAGTAAACTGATTACATTGAGCATACTCTTTATTATCAGTGCGTTACCAATTGTGACACTTGGCGCTGCGTTAACTGCGCTACATTATACCGTGACAAAAATGATGGAACATAAAGACGAAGGTATTCTAAAAACATATACTTATAGCTTTTTAGCAGACTTTAAAGTAGCGACCCAAGTGTGGTTTGTCTTTATGGTTCTATTTGGAATCGTCTTTTTACTCATGAAAGTTGTCTTTGAGTTTATTGCTGCACCCTATGCAGCGTATCCATTAATGGTAATCCTTGCAATGTTATGTATTGGTGCATTCCATGCATTCCCATTCTTATCACGATTTGATAATAATGCTAAGGAAGTTATCATGAATGCATTCTACATAGGTTTTAATAATATTGCGATAAGCATAATCCTGTTTGCAATTAATGTTGCCGTAATTATGGCGTCGGTACTATCATTTACATTTTTAATTCTCGGAATTCTGTTTGGATTTCCGATGATCGCGACGTTAAATATGAAATCACTGCTAAAAATTTATAGAAACTATGAGGATCATGACGATGTGGAAAATATTTGAATCAAAAGACATGACATCAATGTTGCGAGCACAATCGCTAAAGACATATATGGTTGCGAAAGATAAAGCAACGGTATCTATCACAACCGATAGCACGCATAAGAAACAAACAATTTCAGGGTTTGGTGCATCGTTTACAGATAGTGCATCATATCTCTTAAAAGGAGTTTTATCCGATAGTGATTACCATGAAGTAATGCATAAATTATTTGACACTGAAGCGGGAATAGGACTTACTGCGTTACGAAATACGATGGGTGCAAGTGATTATGCACGCGATTTCTATACGTATCAGGATCAACCAGGCCAACCGTTTAATCTAGGTGTTGATTATGAGTACGTCATTCCAACACTAAAAGACGCATTAGCCCTAAACCCTAAGTTATGGATCATGGCTTCGCCTTGGTCTGTTCCAGGATGGATGAAAGACAGTAATCATGTGAATGGTGGAAAACTTCTTACAAAATACTATGATCATTACGCTAAGTATTTTGTGGATTATATCGAACACATGCATGCCGAAGGCATACCGATTCAGGCGGTGACACTACAAAATGAACCGGGATATATGCCATTGCACTACCCAAGCATGCTTATGGATGCACAACAACAGGTGACGGTGATTGTTGATCACTTGAAGCCTCACTTCAAGGCGCGTGATCTTCAAACGAAAATCATCGCATATGATCATAACTGGGATCATCCTGAGTTTCCGCTATATGTTCTCGAGCATGCGAAAGAAAGTGTGGATGGAACGGCATGGCATTGGTATGGTGGTCGACCTGATGCACAGACTATGGTCCATGAGGCGTATCCAATGAAAGAAACTTATTTTAGTGAAGGATCAGGAGGTTCGTGGATTCCTGAGTTTGAACCAGCATTTTCAAACCTAATGCGAACATCCATCGAAATTATGCGGAACTACAGTAAGACACTCATTTTATGGAATATGGCTCTGAATGAAGAAAATGGTCCATTCGTACCTGGATTTGGAACAAGTACATGTCGCGGTTTAGTGAAAGTGGATGAATCTACCAGATGCTATCAATTAACACTAGATTACTATGGAATCGGACACTTTAGTAAATTCGTGCCGCAGGGATCTGTTCAAATAGCTTCAAATCAGACTGAGACATTACGTGTTGTGGCATTTGAACGACCAGATAATCGTCGCGTGTTGGTTTGTTTCAATGATAGTTGGGAAGATCAAAATGTTGCCTTTGAAAACGAGGGTATCGCAATAACAATGAAAGCAAAATGTGCATATACAATTATTGAAAGTTTATAGAGGATTGATATGAAATATTATATTGGTTTTGATATCGGTGGAACAGATATTAAGTTTGGTCTTGTTGACGAAACTGGAAATGTTATTGCTAAAGATCGAACACAAACACCGTTATCGGATATAGAGATTTATGACGTCATGAATCGTGTGATTCGTGACTATGAGAAAGACTATCGTGTTGAGGCAGTTGGTGTTAGTGTTCCGGGAATTGTGGCGGATGATGGATTTATGATAACAGCCGGTGCGATTGGTGACTTTTATGGTATAAATCTAAAAGATACACTTGAAGACATAACTGGCAAGTCTGTTTTTATTGAAAATGATGCGAACAGTGCTGCACTTGCCGAGAAGTGGAATGGTAATGCCAAAGATTACAAGAATAGTTTAACTGTTGTAGTTGGTACCGGAATCGGTGGGGGTATTATTGTTAACGATGAGTTATATAGAGGTGGAAACTTTAGTGCAGGTGAATTTGGATTTATGATAGTTAAACCGATTGAGGCGCATGATACGCGTGAAGCAACATACAGTATGGTATCGTCTGTGCAGTTTGGACTCATTGAATCCTACAATGATGCTGAAGCAATGGAATCATACAATGGCAAAGAGATTTATGAGTTAGCCCAACGCGGTGATCAAAAAGCACAAGACGTGATTGCCTCATTTTATGATAAATTAGCAATCGGTATTTTTAATATATCTGTGACTTTGGATCCAGAGATTATTTTAATTGGAGGTGCAATTAGCACTAACGATGCATTCATGGATGGGCTTCGTCAAAGTGTCAATGCACTAAAAGACAATCACGTGAACATGGGACTTGTAAAATTTCCAGAAATTAAAAAATGCCGATTCCTTAATGATGCAGGAATAATTGGTGCTGCATATAAAGCCAAAGGGGGAATGCACAATGTCTAAAGTTGATATTCAAGCACTTCTTCAATCACTCACGCTTGAGGAAAAAGTTGGACAATTAGCGCAAATTACACCCAATTTTTTCTTGGAAGATAAGGGCGAAATCACGGGACCGCTCCATGATATTGGTTATTCCATCGAAGATTTGAATCATATTGGTTCGGTCCTCGGAACGCATACAAAAGAAGAAGTAATCGCAATCCAGAAGGCATATCTCGAGCAAAGTCGTCATCAAATTCCATTGCTTTTCATGGCAGATGTCATTCACGGATATAAAACGATTTATCCGATTCCATTGGCATTAAGTGCGAGTTGGAATACTGATTTAGTTGAGCGTGTATCTCAGTATGCCGCATACGAAGCGGCTACACAGGGGATTCATGTTACGTTTTCTCCAATGGTTGATACCGTTAAAGATGCCCGATGGGGTCGTGTGATGGAATCAACGGGTGAAGATGTATATCTTAATCGTATGATGTCAGCAGCAATGGTTAAAGGATATCAAGGGAATTCGAAATTGGATGAGAACTATGATGCAATTGCTGCATGTCTCAAGCACTTTGCGGGATACGGCTATACTGAAGCTGGGCGCGAGTACAATAAAGTAGATATTTCACATAACGAACTCCATCAATTTGTTTTTCCACCATTTAAAGCTGGAATTGATGCGGGCGCTAAAGTGGTTATGACATCTTTTAATCTTATCGATGGTATTCCAGCAACCGGAAATCAATGGCTCCTTAAGAGTATTTTAAGAGATCAAATGGCATTTAAAGGTGTGGTTATTTCGGATTGGGGTAGTGTCGGCGAAATGATTCCTTACGGTGTCGCAGCTGATGGAGAAGCGGCTGCTCACAAGGCAATTAATGCAAGTGTTGATATCGATATGATGACGAATTCATATTTAAAAAATTTAGCACGAATTGCTAGCAATGATAACGATGTTGCGATGAAAATTGATGAGGCAGTGTTACGTGTCCTAACTTTGAAACAAGAACTGGGGCTCTTTGAAGATCCTTATCGGGGACTGCTCTCTCGCTATGACTATCAATTTAAACAAGAAGAAGCTCGTAAATTATCACGAGAAGCAGGTCAATCTTCCATCGTCCTGCTTGAAAATGACGGTTCTTTACCGCTTAAAACACAGCAAAAGATTGCACTCGTTGGTGACAAAGTTAAGACTCAAGATGTTCTTGGTGCCTGGTCATGGGTCGGACGGACGGATGAAAGCATTAGCCTTTATGACGCGTTAGTTGCCCAGGACATAGAAATTGTGAGTCCTGTAGATGCTGATGTGATAATTGCAGTTGTTGGCGAAACATCCGAACAGAGCGGTGAAGCAGCGAGCCGAACTTCAATTAGCCTTTCCGAAGAAACGGAAGCATTACTTGATAGCCTTCGCACTTTTAAGAAACCAGTCGTTACAGTGGTTTATAGTGGTCGTCCACTTGATCTTCGTCGTGCGAAAGAAAATAGTAATAGCCTTGTTCAGGCATGGTTTCTTGGAAGTGAAGCCGGCAATGCTCTTGTTGATGTCCTATATGGTGTTTATAATCCTAGTGGTAAATTGACCATGAGCTTCCCATATAATATTGGACAAATTCCAATTTACTACAACCAGACAGTAACGGGACGCCCACTTCGCCCTTGGAATGAGGATAACAAATATGTATCGAAATACCTTGATGCACCCAATACGCCCTTATACCCATTTGGCTATGGCTTAAGTTACAGTGAGTTTAAACTAGATGATATTAAAGTACCTGCAGAATTTACTCGGGAAGGACTGACACTGACATTTACACTTAAAAATGTTAGCGAGCGTGTTGGTACCGAAACTATTCAAATTTACATTAGGGATGAAGTTGCAGAAATTGCCCAACCCGTAAAACTTTTAAAAGGGTATGTCCAACTGACTCTAAAACCAGATGAAACAAAAACCTTGCACTATACTATCCCGTGCGATGAATTTGCATATATAAATAGTCGTGAACAACGAGTTGTTGAATCAGGTTCTTTTGAAATCTTTGTCGGTACGGACAGTACTGCACCATGTGCAGGTAAAACAATATATAAAGGAGTCAATTATGAAATTAAGTAATGACAAATTTCTATGGGGTGGCGCAGTAGCTGCACATCAAATTGAAGGCGCTTGGAATGTTGACGGAAAAGGTGTATCAATAGCAGATGTGATGACTGCAGGAGCAAACGGCGTTAATCGCGAAATTACCGATGGCGTTATTGAAGGCTTGAATTATCCCAACCATACCGCAATTGATTTTTACCATAACTATAAAGAAGACATCAAACTTCTTAGCGAAATGGGATTTAAAGCGTTTCGAACCAGTATCAACTGGACACGTATCTACCCTAATGGCATTGAATCCGAGCCGAATGAAGCAGGATTACAATTCTATGATGATTTATTCGATACATTGCGTGAGTATAATATCGAACCAGTTGTGACGTTATCCCACTTCGAAATGCCATATCATCTTGCTAAAACCTTGGGCGGATTTCGTAGTAAGTTAGTAATAGATTATTTTGTTACGTATGCTGAAACAGTAATGACGCGCTATAAAGATAAAGTAAAATACTGGTTAACATTTAATGAAATTAATAATCAAGCAGACGGTGCACATGATTTACATGTATTCACAAATTCAGGGATTGTTTTTGAACCGGGTGAAAACAAAGAAAAAACAGTATATCAAGCAGGTTTAAATGCTTTGATTGCAAGTGCTAAGGCTATTGAAAAAGGGCGAAGCATTAATCCGGATTTTGAGTTTGGATGCATGATGGCATATGTACCTGTCTATCCTTATTCCTGTCACCCGGATGATCAAATGGCAGCACTTAAGGCAATGAACCGCCGTTTCTTCTACAATGATATTCATGTCTATGGCGAAATTCCGACGTATACATTGAAAGAGTGGGAACACAAATCCTATGATATTGACTATACTGAGGAAGAACTTGTTGCATTGAAAAAGGGTACAGTTGATTTTATTAGTTTTAGTTACTATATGTCCCATACCGCTACAAATCGTGATGATGTTGAAGGATGGAAAGATCCTGATGCGCAAGGGTTTAAATTTACCCATAATCCCTATATTAAATCCAGTGATTGGGGATGGCCTATTGATGCAACTGGTTTGCGCTATGTCTTGAATATGCTCTGGCAACGATACCATAAACCTTTGTTTATTGTTGAGAACGGTTTTGGCGCATATGATACGGTCAATGCAGATGGAAGCATTAATGATGACTATCGGATGGAGTACTTAGGAGCCCATATCAAGGCAATGATGGAAGCAATTGAAAATGACGGTGTTCCCGTAATGGGCTATACGGCCTGGGGTTGCATCGATATCGTAAGTTTCGGTACTGGTGAGATGGAAAAACGTTATGGGTTTATTCATGTGGACAAAGATAATGCAGGCCAAGGTACAATGAAACGAAGTAAGAAACAATCATTCTTCTGGTACAAAGATGTGATTGCCACAAATGGAGCATCTTTGTACCATGAATGACGTATCCCAGTTTTGGACTGAAAAGCTCAAACACTTGCGTAATGTTGATGCTAATGTAAACATTGTGGAATCGCCGGAAGTATTGCCTCATACTATAGTCTATGACGTTTGCTTCAACAGTATCCAAGATGGCCAAATTCGAGGTTACTTCCTACAACCAGTTGATGCTATTTCTGTACCATGTGTTATTGAACAGCAAGGATACATGGTTACTATCTCGTCTTTGTATCAATATATGCACTGGATATTAGAAGGCTATGCAGTATTTGTCTATGATAATCGAATGCAAGGCGGTCGTTCAACTGACGGAAAATATACGTCGTATCCCTCTGGGAATCAACCCATAGCATTTGGCTTGATGGATGCCCATGATTACTATCAAGGTCGACTATACTGTGATGCGGTTCGTGCAATAGATATTGTTGCGTCACTACCTCAGATAGACAAAACTAAAATCATTTTAAATGGTGCAAGTCAGGGAGGGGCGCTAGTCCTAGCATCCGCAGCACTCACCAGTCAGAAACTTTTTCATATTTTTGCGGATGTCCCAAGTTCATCATCAATTCCTTTACGAATTCAAGACGGATCAGGAAGTTATCACTCCATTACAGAATTTATCAAAAAATATCCTTCAACAGAATCACAGGTACTTTCCGTACAAAAAAACTTCGATTTGATAAATCTTGTAGAATCTATATCAGCACCCGTGAGTGTGTCGGTTGGCGGTAAAGATGATGTATGTCCTGCACGGTTATTCCAACCTGTTTATGACAAAATAAGTAGTAATAAGGAACTGTACATTTATCCCTATAATGGTCATGAGGGTGGTCATCATGAGTATCTTGCATTAAAACTAAAAACTCTGAGAGCGCGACTAAATGAACAGTAAAATTTTGGAATACGAATAGAATTACAAAATGATATCATTTGGTGACATATTTTGGGGTAGTGATGACGTCAAGCCCGCAAAGCGGTTATTACTGGCTATACTATGAAAGAATCATTGTTAAGGTACTTGGGACTTTAACGCGGTTCAAGAATTCACAGATAGCAATATGTTGGTGGGCATAATGATATCTGATGGCACAATAAAACATAATGATAATGCTAAACGTTTATCACATGCGGGAATAGTAGTTCACGATACGTGGAAAACTAATGTGATGACAACCTTATAATAATTGGCTATCTTATGTAATAAAAAACTCTGTTTGTCGTAATGACGAAACAGAGTTTTTTTTATTTGAAGAATTGCGGTAGGTAAGCTTTATGAGCTTCTAACATCTCAAGAACAACTTCACGTGCCTTGTATGAACTTGGGCACAAGGGATTGCTGCTAAGTGCCGTGATGGCAAGGTCTGTATTTCCGGTGATGGCTGCTTCAATAGTCATTAGTTCAAAAGCCTTGATGTTTTGAACTGTTCCATTTATCGCAGGGCGTAGGGTTCCCACAGGAATTGGAACAGGTCCGTCTTTTGTGATGGTTGCAGCTACTTCGATAACAGTGTCTGAAGGAAGATTCGAGATGGCACCGTTATTTAACGTATTAACGTACTGAATGTCTTTACGATCATTGTAAATTGAATCAATTAAACTACATGCTGCATCAGAATAGTGCGCACCACCGCGTAATTCTAATTGTTTTGGTTTCACTGCAAGATTCACATCTTTGTATTGTTCGAATAATTCTGTTTCTAGTTTTTGAACAACTTCACCACGAACTGTTCCGTTCTTAAACTCTTCGATGTTCTTTGCTAATTGCTCTTGCGTGAAATAGTAGTAGTTGTGGTAAGGACATGGAATTGCGTTCAGTCCTTTGATAAATTCAGGCGTATACGCTAAGGTACTGAAGTTTTTCATTTCAAGGGTTTCAGAACCTTTTTGGATATAGTTTTCGATGACTGCATCGAAGACGCTAGTGTTGTTATGGAGGATGTCAGTGATAAAGACATGATGGTTCAAACCACTCAATTGTAGCGTCAAAGCATCATAGTCGACGTCAAGAATCTTCGCAAAGTGGAACTTCATATCGACAGGCACATTACACAAACCGATAGTACGTTTAAAATCGGTATAACGAGTGATTGCTTCGGTAACCATTCCCGCTGGGTTCGTAAAGTTAATCAACCATGCATCTGGACAAAGCTCTTGAATATCTTTTACGATGTCCAAGATGACAGGAATCGTTCGAAAGGCTTTGAACATGCCTCCTGCACCATTGGTTTCTTGTCCAATCATGCCATGTGAGATTGGAATTCGCTCATCCAAGATACGGGCATCAATTTGACCGACTCGCATTTGGGTGGTTACAAAGTCCGCATCTCGCAATGCCTCGCGACGATCAAGGCTTAAAATCACTTTAATAGGTAGACCTGCTTTTTCAACCATGCGTTGCGCAAGTTTTCCAACAATTTCAAGTTTTTCTTTACCTTCTTCAATATCAACAAGCCATAATTCTGTGATTGGAAGTGAATCATAACGTAAGATGAAACCTTCAACGAGTTCAGGAGTATAACTGCTACCCCCTCCGATTGTAACGACTTTAAGCTTTTTCATGTTTTGTCACCTTCATCATAATATTGTAAGCAGCACCGACTTTTCCAGCATCATTGAATTGCTTGCAAACATCGATGTGCCAATGTTTGGAGTATTTGTTCATATGGGCCACTTGATCGCGAATATCATTAACGATTCGTGGGACTGCGCTTACACCGCCACCAATCAGTATTGTATCGGGATCAAGGGCAAAGCCGATGTTAAGAACACCGGTTGCCAGAGCCCGGATCCAGCGCTTATAGATAGCTTCAACATCTGGATCGCGTGCATCAAGCATTGCGAAGACTTTCTTACCGTCTAACGATTCGTAAGGAACATTTTTGGCATTTGCGACCATTTTAATCATGGGGATCGAAGCACTCGTTGCACTCATGATTTCGATATCTGCATAATCTTCGAATTCACGATGAATCATATATCCAAACTCTCCAGCAAAGAAATTACTGCCAGTGTAGAGTTCATGGTTTAAGATGATTCCACCACCGATACCACTGCCGATGGTAATGCAGACAAGGTTCCGTGCATCAACACCATTACCAATCCATTTTTCTGCTAAGGCCACACAGTTTGCATCATTTTCGATTACAATCTCAAATCCTGTGCGTGCCTTAAGAATGTCACTCAAGTTTGATCCCCCAATTACAGGGACCGCGCCACCCTCAATAATCGATTGGGTATCCGTATTGACACCACCGGGAATACTCAGTCCGACACCGTCAAGATCTGGGTACCCTTTAATAATATCAACAACTTGATTAACAAAATCGTCTAGAGACGTTTTGGGTGTAATACACTGACCTTGTTCGTCAACATATGCAATACCCTTCTCATTGTAGACGCCATATTTAATAGAGCTGCCGCCAACATCTATTCCTAAAAATCGTTTCATAAAAATCTCCTATTTCTACGTTTGTGGAAACGTTAATCCATTTTATTTGCTAAGTTTACAAATGGAATATAAATAACTACTGATAAAGCTAATGTACAGATGGATAGGAAGGTGGCACTGAGACTTCCTCCTGTAGCTAAGAATGTATTCAGAATTGGTGGTACGACCCACGGTGGGGCAATATAGACGCGTCCCGCAAATGGAATCACTGCGGTAAAGAACCAACCTATCGTAACCATAATCGGTGGAATAATAATAAATGGTATTGCAAGTACAGGATTCAAGACAATCGGTAATCCATAAATAACAGGTTCGTTAATTTGGAAGACACCTGGCATTAATGACAATTTCGCCAACTCTCGGTAGTCTGCACGTTTTGAAACGATGAAGATTGCAATAATTAACGCTAACGTTGCTCCAGATCCTCCTGCCATTCCATAGAGATCAATAATATTTCGTGTGATTGCATTGGGTGCTTGCACACCGTGTACTAAGACTGCTTCAGCATTCTGTGATAGTGATGCAGAGTACATCGTATCAAGAACCGGTCCAACTATTAAGGAACCATGTAATCCAAAGAACCATAAAACCTGTGAAATAAGTGTAATTAAAATCAAGGTAAACGGTGATTGTCCAAGACTTGTAAGTGGAATTTGAATGGAAGTGTTAATAATATCTTTTAACGTTGTTCCAAGAACTGTTAACGTAAGATATGAGAAGATTCCAAACATAAACATGACAACACCAGCTGGGATAACGGCACTAAATGCACGTGATACTGCGGGTGGAACTTGTTCTGGCATTTTAATAACCCAACCCTTACGATTCATAAACATAAAGACTTCAGTTGATACAATCGCAACAATAATACCTGTGAAAATCGCTTCTGAGTTGAACGATGTCCATGATACTGTTCCCCATGCAGCATCAGGTCCTGCTTGTTGTGGTAGTAGCATAAAGTATGAAACAACTGCGAGAACACCTGCAGTGAGTGAGTCTTGTTTGTCAAATTCCGCAAGTTTATACGAAATCGTAAATACTGTAAATACAATTCCTAATGCGAGCGATCCCCACCAAATTTGGTTTGAAATCGGTAATAATACACTGTCGAAAAACGGCTGTATATTTTCTGCATAGAAAGACCATTTATTCAATGATGCACCGAATAGTGATGTTGGTGTGAGGAGGATTTCCTTAACCATAATGTTAAGCGCTCCAAACATGCTAATAGGCATAATAGCAATAAAACCATCACGAAGTGCAACTAAATAACGAAGGTTACTTAATTTCACTGCTATTGGAAGAAATTTATCTTCCAACCATTTCATGATTAATCCCATCTAATTTTCTCCTTATCGATGTAGCACTGACTAACTCGGCCGTTGTTAGCCCTTACACCACATACTATAGCCGAGTGAAATTACCACATCAAGAATAGGAATATGCAACTGTACTGGTACAAAAATGTGATATGATAGGGCAAATGGAGATAACTATGAAACGATATGAACAAATAGTATTTGATATAAAACAGGAAATTGGGGATGGTTATTTATTGTATGGAGATAAATTGCCCTCGCTTCATGAAATGATGAAACGGTATGCCTGTAGCAAGGGAACAGTTCTCAAAGCTTATGATACCCTTCGGAATGAACACATCATTTATGCAAAAGCACAAAGTGGTTATTATGTCGCAAATGATCTGCAACAGTACCAGCATGATGAAAACATTGCGTACGATCTAAGTTCGGGGAATCCAGTAGTTGATGCATTTTCAATCACCGAAGCAAAACATGTTTTAAATGTTGCGTTAGAATCGTATCGGAAGAGTTCGCTTGAACAAGAGATTCGAGGCGTCCTCTCACTAACCCGTTTGTTGGCAGATTATCTCAATGATTTTCATATTTATACCAAACCCCGCAATATTTTTCTCACGCAAGGTGTAATTCAAATGTTGACGTTGTTTACGCAATTGACCTTTCCCAATCACAAAACTAAAATTTTGGTTGAATCACCAACCTTTTCATTTGCGAATAAGCTTTTACATAGTCATGGTGCAACCGTCTTGACAATCGCCCGCGACGAAAATGGTCTGGATATGGACTACTTGGAACTACTTTTCAAAACTGAGCCTATAAAATTTTTTTATGTCGTACCCCGCAATCATAACCCATTGGGGACGATACTCCCTGCAAGCCAACGCCGCCGTATTATGGAATTAGCCCACCGTTATGATGTTTATATTATTGAAGATGACTATTTTAATGACTCCTTTCATATCCCCAAATACGAACCTCTTTATTATTATGCTAATTTTGATAAATGTGTTTATCTCAAAAGTTACTCAAAACTCTTTCCTTTTATAAGAATTGGTTATGCGGTTGTTTGCGATGCTTTGCTTGAGACATTTAAAGAAGCTATCGAGCACTCTTATTTTACATCCTACCAAATGCCATCTTTAGTCTCACAAGCAACACTTGAAGCCGCTATTCGAAGTGATATTCTCCAAAATAACGCTGGGACTTTATCCGATCGCTTGCATGAAAAAATAAAGACCTTAAATATGATTACCCGAAAATGGGATTCGACGATAGCATGGCACCTCCCAGCCCAATCGGGATATTATTCCACTATTTTTGTTAACGAATTGATTGATGTTGATGTGGTAATTGCGAAACTAAAACAACAAACTATTAGTGTCTCTTCAATTGAAAAATCGTATTACCATCCCCATGAAAATAAAAAAGGCATTCGCATAACGATCACACGTATAACGAATGCCCAACTCGATTATGCACTCAATGCAATCTATAAGACTTTATGCGAAAGCATGCCCACCCCCAAATAGAAAGAAACGAAGCCATACCTATAAAAAAATTCAATCAGTGATTTCCACTGCCTAACGGCATGACCTGTTAAAATTAAGGTGTGAGTTCGATGAGGTATCAACTATGGAACGACTCTTTATGATTACCGAAGTTGCTCAACTTCACAGCATCAGTAAAAAAACATTGCTTTATTATGATCGTATCGGTTTGTTTGTCCCCAAACAAATTGATGAGGATACAGGATATCGCTACTATGTCCGCGAACAGTTTCCGTATCTAAAACAAATTATATACTTAAAAGATTTAGGATTTACGCTGGTAGAGATTGGTGAGCTCCTTGAAAATCGAAACATGACAATGCTGATCACAGAACTAGAACGACGATTACAAGAGGTTACGCTAGAAATGGATGCGTTGCGTCGTAAAAAGGATGACCTAAGGTACCTCCTTGATTTCTACAAACAGGCCGATTTAGTAGATGAAAGAGACTTGTACCGTCCCAATATTAAGTTTTTCAAAGACCGTGAGTTTGCGGTGGAGTATGCCAACCCCGAAGAAAAATCACTGGGAGTCATGCTTGCATACCGACGAATTTTGAAAACTTTGAATACTTTGAACAAATTTTCACAAATGCCATACGGTACCGTTTCAGTACAGGATGATGATAATAAATCCGAAACGTACGCTAAAATAGGAGCGTTTATTGAACTACCCGAAAGCATCGAGAATATTGATAAAATATACGCAAAGGGCGGTAAATATGCGTGTATGTACAAAAAAGGCGGTTACTTTGACGAAAAATCAGTTCAAATGCTATCCGATTGGTGTCTCGAAAACGGGTATCAACCGATCGGCAATTTCTATGATTTTAGCCTCATCGATTACACATTTGTGAATGCTGATGCAGAAATGATTCAAGAAATTCAAGTTCGAATTGTTTAAGAACGATTGTCCATGCCCTAAGGGAATGCCTTAACATTGTTTGTGAAGACAATAACAATTGTCGCCAGGAGGGCATATGGAAAAGGAAAGTTTTAAATCGTTTATCAATAAAGTATTGACAGGAATGAGCGTCGGTATCGTCGTTGCATTAATTCCTGGTGCGCTATTAGGGGAAGTAGCAAAAGCACTAAACTGGACTGAAGTTGTTAATATAACAACTATCGCAACACGCTTACTTGCAGTCATTATGGGACTCACGATTGCAATGCAATTCAAATTAACACCAATTCAATCAGCAACACTTGCGATTACAACGGCCATCGGATCAGGTGCCTTTGTATTCAAAGACGGCATGCTCGCATTAGTAGGAATCGGGGATGTCATTAACGCTGGAATTGTTGCAGGAATTGCAGTTTACGTCATGCAATTAATTGGAAGTCGTTTCAAGGCATACTCAATTCTCTTAATTCCAACAATCGTCACTGTTGGTGTTGGTGGACTTGGTTTAGTTATGTTGCCTTATGTAGCATCTGTTACAGGATTTGTAGGAGCAATGGTTAATAGCTTTACAAGCTTTACACCAATCGTTGCAGGAATTCTTATTTCAATTACATTCGCTGTTATGATCGTGTCACCACTCTCAACAGCAGGTGTTGCAATGGCAATTTCACTAACAGGTGTTGCCTCAGGCGCTGCAAACTTAGGAATTTGTGCTGCTGGATTTGGACTTGCTGTTGCAGGATTTAGTGTTAATGGATTTGGAACCAGCATTGCACACTTCTTAGGATCACCTAAAATGCAAATGGCAAACATGATTAAAAAACCAAAAATGATGTTACCTATTATTCTAAATGCGGCAGTTACCGGTGCCGTCGCAGGCTTATTGATGATTCAAGGTACACCTGCAAGTGCTGGATTTGGTATTAGTGGATTAATTGGACCAATTAATCACTTAAATATAGTTGGCTATGGTATAGATCAATTATTGATTGCAGTTGTTGCATTCGTTGTTGTACCAGTTGCCATGAGCTATGTATCAACCTATATTTTTGAAAAGAAACTAAAAATGGTTGAACCACAAGATTACTTTGTAGATTTCAAATAAGGAGATAAAAACATGAAAATTTTAGCATACGCAGTCCGTCCCGATGAGATCGCTGCATTTCACCAATTTGAGGCATCGATGGGACTCGAAATAACATATATTAATGAACAATTAGGCATGAGTAATGTCGCACAAAGTGAAGGCTTTGAAGCAGTCACATTTTTAGGAAACTGTGATGCAAGCCGCCCTGTGCTTGAAGCCTTAAAAGCAAACGGCGTTAAATTCTTAGCATCACGAAGTGCAGGCTTCAACAATGTCGATATGGAAGCACTCAAAGAACTTGGACTTCGCTTTTCAAATGCAACCTATTCACCATACTGTGTTGCGGACTTTACCGTAATGCTTATCTTGATGTCGATTCGTAATATGAAAACAATGATGCTACGTGGTGCTGCACATGACCATTCATTAGCAGGACTTCAAGGAAAAGAGATGCACAACTTGACATTTGGTGTTGTTGGAACAGGACGCATTGGTGCAGCAGTTGTTGAAAACTTAAGCGGATTCAATGGTCGAATTTTAGCATATGATGTTTATGAAAATGCATCAATTAAAGATAAAGTAAGCTATGTACCATTAGAAACATTACTTCAAGAAGCAGATGTTATTACACTTCATACACCATTACTTGATAGTACATACCACCTTATCAACAAAGAAACATTAGCGATGACAAAACCAGGTGTCGCAATTATTAACTGTGCACGTGCTGAACTCATTGATACGGATGCTTTAATTGAAAGTATTGAATCGGGTCATGTTGGTGCTTGTGGATTGGATGTCTTCCCTAATGAAATTGGAATAGTCCATACAGACTTACGAAATAAAACATATGCAAACCACCACCTTGCGATTCTTAACAGTCACAAGAATGTCATCGTAACTCCACATTCAGCATTCTATACAGATCAAGCGGTGTCTGATATGGTCGAAGTGGCACTTGCATCTTTAAAATCATTCAACACAACAAATGAAAGTCCAAACGAAATTCGTTAAACTCCAAGTATTTTAATTGGGGATAAACTTAAAGCGTGATATAATGCTTTGAGTAGAAATGAGGATTGATGATGGATACATTTATTGGATTAGGAATTGTAATTGAGAATGATGATAACCTCATGATTGAAGTGGAAAATACGTTGGACCTATTAAATGAGTATGCAGATAATATTATGCTAACCTACCCGCACGAGGGCAATACAGATGATTGGCGTACAGATTCTTTTGAAGGAAAACTGAATGAGATGATTGAAGGCTTATCGTACCGTACCGCTTATGCAGATATGGAACTAATTTTGGGAAATGAGGTCTATGAGGCACGGTTATCAATGTCTAACGAAGGTACCGTGACAGTCTTGAAATTTGAAATAAGCGATCGTGATGTGTTTCATGATCGAACATTTGAAGACTTAGAACGAGTAACGCAAATCTTTACAGAGTTTATCCGTACAATTGATCGCAATGTTCATCACAGTTATATTTTCTGTGACAACGAAGCTGACTTTTTGTACAAAAAAGAACGCCTAATCGAAGTTGGATACAATCCATATGCAATCATAAAAATGGGAGATCGAGATGTTGCTTATGCAGCATGGTATCTCGATGGCTTCACAGAACGCAATCAATCGATACATTAACCCTTGAGTTATCAAGGGTTTTTTTATGTCGTTAAGTGACATTTTTGTTCGCGTACGCCAACGCCAAGAAGCGTATACTAGTCATACAGGAGGTAATGCTCAATATGAAAAAAATAATGGCATTATTATTAGTCGGACTTGCACTTGCAGGATGCAGCGCAAAACCCGCAGACTTCAATAAAGTCGAAGTCTTCAACAAAGCTCTCGAAAATCATCGCTCCCACGAATTAATTGACGTAACAGCATCTACAGATTTTCAAATAAATCTTGGTGATGTTAAAGAAACCTTAACAGGATCCGCAACGTATGCAGGAAATAAAGATTTTGAAGGTGCCCAAGATTTACAATTCATTGCAACCTTTAAAATCGGTAAAAACGACATTAATATGGAATCAAAAATGTACGCCAAAGATGGTGTTGGATATATTGAAAACCCAATGTCAGAACCGGTGAAGTTTAAAATTAATGATGTTGCATCAAATAATGAGTTTAGCCAAATATCTAACTTAATGAACCTAACAGATTTAAATGAGTTTAAGTTCACTGAAGAGTCGCTTAATGGAATGATTGCAACTAAGACAGCGGATGGCTATACCTTTACAGTAACAGGTATGGAAACCGAAGTTGTGAAAGCGATGGAAGAAGCTATGAATGTTCCGGAAGCAGAAGCGGTTAAGATCAAAGATGTTAAATTTGATATGACAATTTCTGACACATTTGAATTTAAAACATTGGATGTTGCGGTGACCGTCGAGTCTGAAGGCGAAACAGTGACCACAAACGTCAAGGTTGTTTATAACGGTTATGATGACGCTGTCAAATTAGATTTCCCGGACTTCGGAAAATTTAAACCAGTAGCATAAAGTAGACTCGCGAAAGCGAGTCTTTTTCGAGAGTATCGAAAAATGTGAAAAAGTGATAAAATAAACCTAGAGAGGTGAACTATGAAACGAAAACCTGAAGATAGACCAGTTGTAGCCATTTGCTATGACTTTGATAAGACATTAACCCCTGATGATATGCAAGCCCAAGGCTTCATCCAGTCGATTGGGTATGATGTTAAGGACTTCTGGACCGAAGTCAATGAGATGGCCAAAACTTTTGAAATGGATACCAACTTGTCCTACATGTACAAAATGATGGAGGCTTCACGAGGAAAACATATCTTTAATCGTGAGAGTTTGCTTGATTATGGGTCGAAAATTGAATTGTTTCCGGGCGTAGAACAATGGTTTGATCGCATTGATCAATATGGTGATCTTATGGGTATCGACATTGAGCATTACATTATTTCTTCTGGATTAAAAGAAATGATTGAAGGTACAGTATTGGGCGAAAGAGGTGTGTTCAAACGTATCTATGCAAGTTCGTTTTTTTACGATGAGAATGGACTCGCAGTATGGCCAGCTCAAGCAATAAATTATACGAATAAAACACAGTTTTTATTTCGAATTGAAAAAGGCGTTCTGGATGTTAACGATGCTGAAGTAAACAGTTATTACAAACCAGGAGAGCATCGTATCCCATTTACGAATATGATTTATATTGGAGATAGCGATACGGATATTCCATGCATGCGTCTTGTTAATATGAATGGTGGTCACTCCGTCGGTGTCTATAATCCAATGACGAAAGATAAAGAAAAGGTCTTCCGAATGATTAACGAGCACCGTATTCGTTACTTTACAGCAGCGGATTACCGTGGGGGTCAAGAGTTAGACCTTTTGGTCAAAAGCATTATCAATAAAATAAGTATGGATGCGGTCCTCAATGTGTTGCATTATGAAGACCAAGAAGAAGCAAAATAACGAAGACGAGGTCCAACTATGAATATCGATGAGATCAACAAAAAGCTAAAACCGCTTCGAGATGAAGTTACTCGAACACTTTTTGTGACGGGTGGTTTGATGCTTGGTGTTACGATTTTTATACTTTTGGCATCAAACACACGGTCCAAAGATCCGTTTAGTCCGAGTTCATCATCATTTGCAATGTTTGCATTTATCATCTGGATGCTAATACTTCTAGCAATCACCAACTTTCTTGTACAACCCAAGATTCGGGCCTATAAAGAAAAAGCAAAAATTCTGGTCAATAAAACCTTATTTGAGACAGCCTTTACGAATGTTGATTATGTTCCAACACAAGGATTTGATCAGGATGCGATGCAACAGTTGGGAATTATGGAAACGGGCAATCGCTACAGTACCAATGACTTTGTGCGGGGTGAGTATAACGGCATTACGTTTGAGCGTGCCGATGTGTTGTCGGAAAATGTTACAAATAATGGAAAAACGTCAACGACGGAAACTTATTTCCATGGACAAGTTATTATGTTTGATTTTCATAAAGATACGACAGGTTATATTCGGATACGCGATGCTGGTTGGTTTAATAAATTTACAGATGGACCACGTACGGACGATTCTCGCAAAATAAAATTTGAAGATGATCGTTTCAACAAACAATGGGCAACGTTTACCAATAATGAACAAGAAGCGTATCGTGTGTTTACGCCCCATTTTATGGAAAAAATCAATGAGTTTCGTGCCCGTTTGGGCTATGAATTAAGTATGGTTGTAAAAGATGGCGTTGTTTATTTAGGAATTTATTCATCACACGATGTGATGGAACCGAGTGTGTATACTGATGTTGATGAAGGGTACGTTAAAGAAATTGCTCAAGAAATTGCGACCATTCAGTACATTATCGACACACTGACGGAAAACAAAGAATACTTTAGGGGGTAGTGATGGAAATTATAGGCTTAATCTTATTAATAATTGGTGCTTGGATGATCTATGTTTTTAATGCAATCGTTTCATCCTCAAACCAAGTATTAGAAGCATCTTCGGGTGTGGATGTTGCGTTATCCAAACGCTATAATTTAATTCCGAATCTTGTGGAAACGGTAAAAGGCTATGCTTCCCACGAACGTGCTATTTTTGAGCAGGTTGCTGCCTTAAGAACGATTCCTGTAACCAATCGTGCCGCATATGATCAAGATGTTGTTGCGGTCCAGTCGCAATTGCTAGCCCTTGCTGAAAGTTATCCTGAGCTTAAAGCGGACCAACAATTCCTTAATCTTCAACGTGGATTGACGGATGCGGAGGAGCATATTCAAGCGGCTCGCCGTTTATATAATCATAAAGTTGAAGCGCTCAATTCAACAATAGATACGTTTCCAGGTAATCTTGTTAATCTTCTTGCGAAGCGTGAACGTGCCGCATTCTTTGAAGCAGAATCACAAAGCCGAAATAATCCACACATAAACTGGTAAGACGCGATTGCGTCTTTTTTTGTTACCGAAAGGGGGAGTTCTTATACGAAAACATGACGTTTGTGCCTTATATGAAGGTGTTAAGGACATGTGTCATTTAAAAACACTATATTTTGATACCATACTTTTATCAGGAGGAACAAATTTATGAAAAAAATTCAAGCAGCAGAAGCAATGGTGCGGATATTAACAGAATGGGACGTTGATCACATTTACGGTATTCCCGGAAGTTCAACGAATTCATTAATGCGTGCCTTAAAAATTTACGAAGACAAATTACAATATATTCAAGTTCGACATGAAGAAGCGGGCGCCCTTGCCGCAAGTGTTGATGCGAAACTAACAGGGAAAATTGGTGTATGTTTTGGATCAGGTGGTCCAGGTCATACACACTTAATTAATGGTATGTACGATGCCAAATTTGATCGTGTTCCGATGTTAGTCATCACGGGTTCGACGCATACTCGTAATTTAGGAACGGATTATTTCCAAGAGATGGATCCCGTACCGCTCTATTCCGATGTGTCTGTCTTTAATCGATTTGTTACGGAGGCAGAACAATTGCCCTTTGTAATTGATAATGCGATTCGGACTGCATATCGCGAAAACGGTGTAGCCATCGTCCATGTTCCAGTCGATATAGGTTACACAGAAATTGACGATAACTATATTTCTAGTGCCAATGCATTTGAAAAAGCATATCCCCAACATCGTGCGGTTGATATTGATAAAGCAGTGCACTTAATTCAAGAAGCGAAGCGCCCTGTTATATTTGCAGGACGGGGAACGCATCACGCTCAAGATGAGTTACGTGAACTCTCTGAAAAATTTGCGATGCCCGTTGTCCTCACATTTTTAGGTAAAGGTGCAATGCCTGATGCGCATCCTAACATGATGGGACAATTAGGGCGATTGGGTTCAAAGTCATCCAATGAAGCGATTCAAGATACCGATTTAATTGTGATGGTAGGGGCAGAGTATCCATTTGGGCGTGAAATGTTCCCCCAAGATATCAAATCCATTCAAATCAATATTGATCCCAAAACAATTGGGAAACGATTACCTGCTACGGTAGGGATACTTGGAGATTCAAAGGCAGTGATGCGCGAGATTATTGAAAAAGGACAGGCAATAGCACCAACTCAATGGTTGAAAGCAAATCAAATTAACCGAAAGAATTGGTTAGACTGGATTCATCATTTTGAAAATGATCTATCGGTTCCGATGCGTCCAGAACCGATAATGAAAGCGTTGAATGAAACTGCGGATGATGATGCGATATTTATTGTTGATGTTGGGAATAATGTTATCTTGTCATCCCGTGAACTCATGTTTACAGGAAAACAAAAACTTACGACTTCAGGTATCTTTGCAACGATGGGGATAGGAACACCAGGCGGGATTGCAGCGCGTCTTAGTTATCCCGAACGTGAAGTTTACACCCTAAGTGGTGATGGTGCATTTGCAATGATGATGCAAGAATACATGACTCAGTTAAAATATAACTTGCCAATGGTAAATATTGTTATTTGTAATGAATCGTATGGCTTCATACAAGTTGCCCAAGAAATGGAAAACAACGATACCCTTGGTGTTGATTTAACACCAATGGATTATGCCAAATTTGCGGAAGCATGCGGTGGTGTGGGTTATCATGTCGAAACATACGATGAACTTATGGATGCACTCACGAAGTCGAAAGGTACTCAAGTTCCGGTGATAATTGACGTAAAGGTTGCAAATGTACGTCACCTTCCGGCTCATGCTATTGTTCTGGATGAGTCTTTGTATTCGAAAGAAGAAGTGGCGACATTTAAAGAAAAATATGAAGTTTTTGGGATGCCAGTGTTACGTGAAATACTAAAAGATTTGAATTAAAAAAGGAAAGCAGGGAAACCTGCTTTTTTTTGTCCAAATGGCACTAAGTCAAAAAAAGGTTGTGGTATACTAGTATTAACGAGGTGCATCTATGAAAAAGTATATTCCCGGACTCCGGATTGTGAAAACAACCATTGCAGTTTTTATTTGTTTAATCATTGCTTATATGGTTGGTTATGATACGCCCTTTTATGCAGCGATTGCGGCTGTATTGATAATGAAAACAACACCAGAGCATTCCGTTACGCATGGAATAAACCGTGTGAAAGGAACTGTTTTTGGAGGGACTTTGGGTGGTGTTTTCCTGGTAACAACATTTTACTTTGGCATACGTCCCAATACAATGCCGTATATTTTACTTGTAACATTGGTGCTTTTTGTAGACATGACAATGGCGAAAGTGTTGAATTTTAGCGAATATGCAACCTCAATGTCAGCGATTTTGGTGCTTTCAGTCCTCATGTCACACAACCAAAGTCTTGATGGCATGTTGATTTACATGGTATCGCGTGTTGTGGAAACGGTGATTGGAATTATTGTTTCCTTAATTGTTAATAGCCAGATTCAGCCTAAGCAAGTGATACACAAATAAAACTCAGAATATTCACATTACAATAAAAACATGACGCTGATAGGGCGTCATGTTTTAAGTTTCCACGAAATTTCAAGTGAAGCAAGGAACTGATTCTAAATATATGGTAAAATAACGAAGTATGGAAATTACCAGGAGGCAATATGGAATATATTATCGAAATTTTAAAAGCCATCTTCTTGGGAATTGTGGAAGGTGTTACTGAATGGTTGCCAATCAGTAGTACAGGTCATATGATTCTCGTTGATGAATTTTTAAAATTAAACGTATCACCTGAGTTTATGAGTTTATTCTTGGTGGTAATTCAGTTGGGGGCAGTATTGGCCGTTGTATTAATCTACTGGCATAAGCTGAATCCGTTTAAATCTAAAAATGGAAAACTACACGTTGAACCAGAAATTATGTCAATGTGGATGAAAATTGTCTTTGCATGTTTACCTGCAGCAATTATTGGAATTTTGTTTGATGATGTGTTTGAAGCACTCTTCTACAATCCCGTAACGGTTGCTATCATGCTCATTCTGTTCGGAATTTTCTTCATTGTGGTGGAAAATCGCAATGAAGGTCGTAAACCTAAAGTTACGAAGATCTCACAGATTACGTACCAAACAGCAATGATTATTGGACTTTTCCAATTAATCGCAGCCGTCTTCCCAGGAACATCACGTTCAGGGGCAACGATCGTTGGGGCATTGCTCATTGGCGTGTCACGTGTTGTCGCAGCGGAGTTTACTTTCTTTATGTCAATTCCTGTCATGTTTGGTGCAAGTTTACTCAAGATTGTAAAAATAGGATTCAACTTTACATTAATGGAGTATATTATCCTCTTTACAGGTATGGCAACAGCTTTTATCGTCTCAGTGATTGTCATTAAACTTTTACTTGGATATATCAAAAAGAACGATTTCAAAGTCTTTGGATACTACCGCATTGTCTTGGGACTCATCGTACTCGCGTATTTCCTATTAATCAAATAAAAAAGCTCCTGACGGAGTCTTTTTTTATACTAACTTAAGTGTAGTGAGGCATGTGCCGTCTGTATCTTGTGTTGTGAATGTGGTTGTAGCACTTTGGTCAAAGTAAGTAACTGTGATGGTTGCCTCAATATCACGAGGTAACCAAATACCTGCAAAACCGTTTGCCGCTGTTTCCACCGTATCATCGAAAAGTACCGTGCCATTATCTTGGGTTACTAGAACTTCGAATTCACGTTTGGGTAGTTCACCTTGGCAACCTGTTGGAACATGATTAAAGCAGGGATGTGTTTGCTCCATATAGGGTGCAAACGAGAGATAGAAGTCTTCGTTATCAAGATCAATATTGATACTATCTTTATCATTCTGGAGGCTTAAAGTTGAAGGGGAAATTTGTGCTTGTAAATCAGCTGGTTTATTGGGGTTGGATTCTAGGTAATTCACTAATGATTGAGTATCCATAGACTCCAGTTGATAGTTCGCTAAGAATTCAGCTTGAGTTGGTTTGTTTGAGCCCCATAAGAACCACGCACCGACAAATACAAAAGTAAATGTTGTGATTGCAATAAGTGTTTTTTTATATTTCATATCTAATTCCTCGTTTCAATTTAGTTAAGTGTATGGTATACTGACCATAGTATAGGTCCTTTAAGTCAAGACAGAGAGCTTGATAAGGTACGCAAATCTTCGCTTACAATCTTTTTGTGAGGCTGGCTACCGATAACTTAAAGGCACTCTAGGGTGTCTTTTTATATGGAACCGTACACTACAAAGGAAAGAGGAAGATTTTTATGGAGAAGCAGTCATTGTTAATTGGAATCTCGGAGAAACCAAAAACAAAACTCGAGTGGTTTGTATTAAGTGTTCAACACGTCTTTGCAATGTTTGGAGCGACAATTTTAGTCCCAATTCTAACGGGATTAGATGTCGGGGTGTCGCTTGTTGCAAGTGGGATAGGAACCTTAATCTACATTGTTTGTACAGGAGCTAAAGTTCCAGTTTATTTAGGAAGTAGCTTTGCATACATTTCAAGTATCGCAACTGCAATCGCCGTAACCGGTGGTCCAGAAAGCGCGTATGTAGGCTTAATGACCGTCGGTCTTATTTATGTGTTAATTGCATTTATCATTTCATTTACAGGTTCAGCATGGATTCGTAAATTATTGCCACCAGTAGTTATTGGTCCAATGATCATGATTATTGGATTGTCACTTGCACCAACCGCAGTTCAAGAAACAGGACTTATGGGTATCGATATCTTGCTTGAACAAGGGAAATATGTTGGTGTTGCAGGTGCGGCGTGGAAAGTGCCGTTAGTGGCTTTCATCACCTTCGCAACAGTTGTGGTAATCTCGATGCGTGGAAAAGGCTTCTTGCAAATTGTCCCATTCTTAATCGCTATTGTTGTTGGATACATTTCAGCCGTGGTCTTAGGTTTGGTCGATCTATCACAGGTCTTTACTGGATATTCGTTCTTCCAAATTCCAAACTTTAAATTTGTGGGTTCGTATCAACTCGATTTCTCATCAGTCGTTGCCTTTGCGCCACTTGCACTCGTAACGATTGCGGAACACATTGGTGATCACATCGTGTTAGGGGAAATCGTTGATGAAGATTTCCTTGAAACACCAGGTCTCAGTAAAACAATTCTGGGTGATGGTATCGCAACATTTGTATCCGCTGCAATAGGTGGACCGGCAAATACAACTTACGGTGAAAACACAGGTGTTATTGCGATGACACGTGTCGGTTCGGTTTGGGTTATCGGTCTAGCGGCTATCATTGCGATTTGTCTGGGCTTCCTTGGTTATGTACAAGCATTTATCTCAAGTATTCCTTGGGCAGTAATTGGTGGTATGACAATCATTCTTTATGGATTGATTGCATCCAATGGCGTCAAAGTACTCATCAAAGATCGAACTGATCTCGGAAATATGAAAAACTTAGTGATTGTCTCAACCATGCTGGTAATTGGCTTGGGTGGTGCAACTTTAAAAATAACACCGCAGACAACTTTAAGTGGTATGAGCTTAGCGGCCATTTGTGGTATCGTATTAAACCTTGTGCTCAGCGCACTTGAATCGAAAAAAGAAATCTTGGATTAACCAAGATTTTTTTTATTGATTCCAACCGCGATGTGTCCCATTCGAGTTACGTCCGTTACCATGGCATCGTTCACCACGGGATTCTCGCCACTGTTGTGCTTCTTCGGGTGTTCTCATGGAATCATCGTTTCCATTGCGGTGCATACCGCGATGTCCATCATGATTCATAGGATGATCCTCATTATGGTGTCCCCATGATCCATCACGAACGTCTTGGGTTGGTGTCGTTGAATCTGGGGTTGTTGTCGAATCGGCAGCAAAAATAGCGTTCATGGACAATGCACTACCAATAAAGAGTGCCCCCACTCCAGCAATAACTTTCAGTTTTGAATGTTTCATGTGCTTCATTCCTCCTTACACCACCATCCTAACAAGTAATTATGACGAAACCATGACAAATATGACGAAAATAAGGCTAAAAGTCACAGAGTTCGAAATACAATATGATACGATAGTCACAAGGTGATAAACATGAAAAAAATATTGATTGCGGATGATTCCGATAAAATTAGACACATACTCAATGAATATCTCGTCAAAGAAGGTTATGAAGTGATTCAAGCTCGTGATGGGAATGAGGCTCTTGATGCCTTTGCCCAGAACAGTTTTGTGATGATTTTACTTGATGTGATGATGCCTTTTAAAGATGGATTTGAAGTATGCAAAACGATTCGTGAAACATCCAATGTTCCCATCATCATGATTACCGCTCGCGGGGATGACTATGATCGTATCATGGGCTTGGATATGGGGGCAGATGACTATGTTGTGAAGCCTTTTGTACCAGCTGAAGTTATGGCTCGCATCCGAGCAATTTTACGCCGTATTGGACCAAGCAATACGCACAACCGAATTACCTACGATACCTTGCGCGTAAACTTGGATGATTTTGAGGTGACTGTTTCGAACCAGCCGGTGTCACTAACCAAAAAAGAAATTGAGATTTTGTGGACCATGATGCAGCATCCGAATCAAGTTTTTTCGCGTGATCAATTGTTAGATAGTGTGTGGGGAATTGATTATTATGGCGATTTCCGCACAGTGGATGCCCATATTAAACGACTTCGTGCCAAACTTTCCCCGTATGAATCAGAAACATGGTCAATTGCGACGGTTTGGGGTGTTGGCTACAAATTTGAGGTTAACCACCATGCGCTATAAAATGACACAAAAATTAGTGGGATATTTTGCAATTACGTTACTTGTCTTTGCAATTATTATTGGGGTGACCTTCTCCATGATGTTTCGACAATCAACCCTTGATCAATCCCGTACAGACTTGGAGTTTCGCGCAAAGACAATTGCGAATTCGGTATCGCCCTACCTTGAAAATTCCAGTTCAAATAACAAACATGGCTCAATGATGCGAAACCGTGACCTAAGCACTTATTTGGAATCGCTTGAAGCATCGACGGTTGGTGAAGTCTGGGTCGTTGATAAGGAAATGAAATCAATCAGTAGGGGTCAAGGGCACAATAATGCCACAACCCAACTTTCGGATTTACCTGAAGATAGTGAACGTATGATTAAACAAGCTTTATCTGGATTTACCGTTTATAGTGATGGCTTTAGTGAAATGCTAAATTCGGAGTCAGTGACTGTCGGTGTTCCAGTACAAAATGGTGATGGTCAAATTGTAGGTGCAGTGCTTGTTCACTCTCCAATAGCTGGTATTGATGCGGTTATTCAACATGGGTATCATGTTTTAAGCATTAACATTGCGGTTGCATTGGTACTGTCGGTTGTCGTTGCTTACTTTCTATCCATTCGGTTTGTGAAACCATTGAAACGGATGAGTGAAACATCAAAAGCATTAGCCATGGAAGACTACACTGTGCAAACCGATGTGCATCAACATGATGAGATTGGCGAACTTGCGGCATCCATTGATACATTAGCCGTACGTTTAAACGAAGCATCACAAGCCCGAGACCGTCTCGACCACATGCGCCACGAATTTTTTGCAGACATATCCCATGAATTAAAAACGCCCGTCACGATTTTACGAGGGTCCCTCGAAGCGATGCGTGATGGTCAAGTGGAAACCCCTGAAAAACGCGAAGAGTATGAAGAAAACATGCTTCAAGAAGTGATACACTTACAAAAATTGATTAATGATTTGCTCGATTTTTCAAAGCTGAATACGACCGACTTTGTATTAGAGAAAGACGTTGTAAATCTGCATGATATTGTGGGTGATGCAATACGATCACTGCGTCCTGTTGCAATACAAAAAGCGATAGAAATACGCTATGAAAAAGAAACAGTACCATTTGCCATTTATGGTGATTATGCACGATTACGGCAGATGATCACCATAATTCTTGATAATGCCATAAAGTTTTCAGATCCGCATGCGACCGTTATCCTTCAACAGAAAGGGGATTCGTTAAGTATCACGGATACTGGTAAAGGTATTGCTTCGGAAGAGATTCCGCATATTTTTAATCGTTTCTATAAAGATCAAGGAACACAGAATGAGCTAGGTAATGGAATTGGCCTTGCAATCGCACAACAGATTGCGAAACGTCATATGATTGATATAATAGTGGAAAGTGTTCCACACCAGGAAACCACATTTACATTTGTGTTGACACACAATAGACAGGACATTGATTATGGAAACTAAAGAAAGAAAAGAACGGGCAATCCTTGTAGGGATTGACTTTGCGAAATCGGATTATCGCATTGAAGCATCGATGCAAGAACTTGCTAATCTTGTTGATGCTGCGGGTGCAGAGGTCATGGCCATGACAACACAAGCACGTGAACGTCGCGACAGTGCCACATATATTGGAAGTGGTAAAGTTGCGGAAGTAGCGGCATTAGTGGAAGCGTATGAAGCCGACATGGTTGTTTTTAATGGTGAACTCTCGGGATCGCAGACACGTAATCTCGAAGCATTGATTGGCGTTAAAATTGTCGACCGTACTAATCTCATTCTCGATATTTTTGCTGGCCGTGCCAATACGAAGGAAGGCATGCTACAAGTCCAATTGGCACAATTAAAGTATCGTTTACCACGTCTTGTTGGCTACAGTGATTATTTATCACGACAAGGTGGAGGAATTGGAACACGAGGACCTGGAGAACAAAAATTAGAAACTGACAAACGCCATATTCAACGCAATATTACCCACATTCAAAACGAACTAGAGAAGGTTGTAGGACATCGCGAAACAACACGAAAACAACGACTAAAATCAAGTCTTCCAATTATTGCTTTAGTTGGGTATACCAACGCGGGTAAATCAACAATCATGAATGGCATACTCACTCACAGTGGAGAGACTAAAACAGTTGAAGCCAAAGACATGCTCTTCGCTACTTTGGATACGACGCTGCGACGTGCACGCTTAAACAACAACCAATCCATTGTTCTAACAGATACGGTTGGATTTGTCTCCAACTTACCCCATGCGTTAGTCGCAGCCTTTAAGAGTACACTTGAAGAAATTCGTTTTGCGGATGTCATTCTCCACGTCGTAGATGCATCCAATCCAGATTTAGATATTCAGATGGATACCACTGAAGCAATCATGCGCGACTTGGAAGTTCTCAACAAGCCCATAATCACTGTTTATAATAAGGTGGATCTTGCTACCGAGGTAGATTATCCTGTAGGGTACACGATGTCAAATCGTGTATATATGAGTGCTCATAATCCTGAAGATATCGATTTGTTGATTGACTTGATTGAAGATGCACTTGCAGACAAGTTCAAGAAAGCATCAGTATTTTTGAAATTTGAAGACCTGGGTATCTTAGATTACTTTGCATCCACATATGATATTGGAGACATTGAGTATGATGAGAAGGGTGCTCATTTCAAAGTGGTACTGACCCAAGAGGACTATGAACGCTTCGCACAATACATCGTTAAATAAAAAGAACACCGCGTAAGCGGTGTTTTGACTTTATTGGGAAATGCGGTGGTTCATTTCGATGAGTTCAGACTCAGTAAGATAACGCCATTCTCCTGGTTTTAAGTTATCCAAAGAAACGTGCATAATCCGAACGCGTTTTAGAGATGTAACACGATATCCGAGGGCTTTTGTCATACGACGGATCTGGCGGTTTAAACCTTGTTTCAGAATAATTTTAAAAGTTTTGGGACCAATGCGTTCAACGTCACAAGCTTGAGTTATTTCATGGGTATGTGCTGCCTGATTATAAATTTCGACGCCCGATTGCATTTGATTGATAAATTCTTGATCGAAAGTCTTATGAACAGACACTATATATTCTTTATCGTGTCCGTACTCTTCTCGTAAAATTTTATTCACAATGTCACCATCGTTTGTCATCAAAATTAAACCATACGAATCTTTGTCAAGACGACCAATTGGGAAGATGGTTGATTCATAGTTCATGAAATCAACTATGTTGCTTGGGTCTTTGGAGTCTGTTGTACTGGTTATTCCAACGGGTTTGTTGAGTGCAATGTAGACAAGATCATCCGCTTTTTTTATTGTTTCACCACGAACACTCACTGTATCCTGAGGAAAAACTTGTGATCCTACTTCAGCAACCTGTCCATTAATCATGACAAGACCGTCTTGAATTAAGCGGTCGGCACCTCTTCGTGATGCATACCCAGATTCGCTAACAAATTTATTGAGACGAAGCGAGGCACTGGTTTCGTGACGAATAATACCTTGTTTTTGTTTGAGGGTGGTATCCTTTTGTACTGCGTGTTTCATGTTAATGCTCCTTATAATATTTACCTTGCCACGTATTCCGAGCAAGCATGAGTTTATCGATTTCATTCAATACGATTGTTTTTCGTCGCGTCCATTCTGGTGCTAATAAGTCAGATCCAATGCCGTCACCAGTTAGGCGGGCAATGACCATCGTCTCAGGAAGGCGCTCGAGTTGTTGAACGACTAAATCAACATAGGTTTCCATCGACATAATTTCAAAAGGATTCTTTGTATACTGATAACCAAGCTTGGTGTCTTTGATAATATGAAGCATATGAATTTTTAGCATATCTGGATTTAACTGGGCAACATAGTCGCAGGTTTCGAGCATCATATCTGTTGTTTCAACTGGAAAACCATTGATTATGTGGATACAGGTCCGAATCCCTGCAGCTTTCAATTTGGTAATGCATGATGCCACGGAGTCTAAGTCATGGCCACGATTCATCCATACACCCGTTGTTGGATGCATACTTTGCAAACCAATCTCAATTGTGAGATCTTTACGTTTCGCTTTGGAGGCAAAATAAGCAATTTTGTCATCGTCGAGACAGTCTGATCGTGTGGCGATATCAATACCAACAAAACGATCATCCTCAAAAAAAGGATCATACAATGTTTTTAAAGCATCAAGGCTGTCGTGGGTATTGGAGTATGCTTGGAAATAAGCGATTCGCTTCGCATTGGGCCATTTACGAAGCATGATTGCTTCGGAGTGATCGATTTGTGCTTCAAGATCTGGATCTTTGAGAATCATATCGCCAGAACCCCGAGCAGAACAAAAATTACATCCGCCACTGCCACATGTTCCATCTCGATTAGGACATGTAAAGCCCGCGTCGATACTAACTTTAAATGCTTTGGAGCCGTAAGTTTTCTGGGTGAAATAATTATAAGTATAGTAACGCTTGTTGTCGTTTGAATATTTGAATGGATTAAGAGTTTTCATGTATGTATTTTATCACGTATATTGTAAACTACAAAGGGTCAATATTTGGTATAATAAGAGTACACTCGAAATATCTTGGAGGGAGATTACTATGGCAGTAGAACAAGTCTTATTACGACTTGCAATGGTTACATTATTTTCAGGTATTATCGGTTATGAGCGTGAGGTAAATAATGCACATGCCGGCTTGAAAACACATATGATTGTTGGTGTTGGAGCAACAATCGTAGCTTTAATTCAACAAGAAATTGCAGCAACAGCACTTGCTGAAGCACTTGCCTATCCAGAATTAACTGGAGTTTTACGATCGGACCCTGCTCGTCTTATTGCACAGGTCGTAAGTGGTATTGGTTTTCTAGGAGCAGGAACCATCATCGTCACTAAACGCAATATTTCGGGATTAACGACCGCAGCATCAATTTGGTCGGTCGCCTGTTTAGGGCTTGCTGTGGGGATGGGGTATTATGAAATTGCTGTATTGGGCTTTGGTTTCCTCTTCTTAATTTTATTTGTAACACGTCGCTTTCAAAACCTTTCGTTTTCAGAACGCGTGCATGTCAAATATATTGGTGGACAAGAAACATTAGACGATATAGAGCGTGTTTTTGAATCGATGGATGTTCAATTCCAACAAGTCAATTATCGTGTTGATATGTTTGGTAATGAACGTGTTTATACAAGTATTTTTGAAGTGCAAGGTAGCCGCCGTTTTTCATTCAGTGAATTCGTAAGTACGATGGCCCTCAAGAGTACGGTTATTAGTGTTCATGCAACAAATTTAGAATAGAGGAATAAAATGACAATTCGTATTGCAGAAAATAAAGATGCACCCCGTATACATGAACTGTTGATTCAAATTGTGAATCATCATCATGATCTATACCCTGAACGCTTTCCCAAAGACACACCGAAATATTCAGTCACGGAAGTACAAGGTTTGATCCAAAATCCACAGATGACCGTATGGGTCTACGAACATAATGAACACGTAGAAGGATATTTGATTGGTTGGATGGATGGTGACGTTTTCTTTGTCGATGATATTTGTGTCAATGAAGCAGCACGTGGTTTAAAGATTGGACATCAACTTATGACCCATCTCGAAACTCAAACAGAAACGGCACCGTTTACTGAAGTTCGCTTAAATGTCTGGACGAAAAATACAGCAGCAATTAACTTTTATGAGAAAGAGGGCTATGAGTCTCTTAAATACGTACTAACAAAAAAAATTGAGCGCTAAGCTCAATTTTTATTTTACTTGAAATATGTTGATTTCATAAGGTTGCATTACATCGAGGTGATGAACATAATTTGATAGAAGCGGACTGTAGTTTCCGGTTCTTTGATGTCGTGGAATCGTAGTTTCCGATAAATTCATTTGAACAAAATATCGACGTCCTTCATAGACTCTGAAATATGCGAAATAATTTTTTGTTGCTTCGTACACAAATTCAACATCACCATAAATAAATGCTGGGTGGTTTTTTCGTAACGCAATTAAAGTTTTGTAGAAATGATAAATCGAATGCGGGTCACGCATCGCATCATCAACGTTGATGTGAGCATTGCGATGGTCATTATGAATCCACGGCTCACCCGTACTGAAGCTACCATCTATGGTCCACGCTACAGGAACTCGCGCGTGATCTCGTGAACCTGCAACGATATGACTGAAAGCCTCATAGGTCGCCATGCCCTCTTGAACGAGTTCATGGTATTTCTGAATGGACTCCACGTCTCTGAAATCTTCAAGAGAGCGGAATTGTTGGTTAACCATTCCGATTTCTTGCCCTTGGAAGATGAACGGAGTACCTTTAAGAGTTAACAATAAAGTCGCAATCAATTTTCCTAAAGCTTCGCGGAAAATAGGGTTTTTATTCACCTTAGAAATCATCCGCGGATTATCATGGTTTTCGAAGAAGAGTGCCATCCAGTAATGATTTCCATAGTGTTTCATATAGTCCATAATGTAGGCTTTGTAGTAATTGAGGTCGTACTTATATTTATCAAAACGAACATGTCCCGGTGTTTCGAGATGGTCAAAGTTGAATACCATATCCAATGCTTGGCGGTAGTCGCCGCTCAAAAGCTTAGCCATTTCCATTCCAATACCAGGCGTTTCTCCAACCGAAAATGATTGATAAGGTGCGAAGGCATCTCGGTTGAGTTGGTTCAAGTAGCGATAAAGATCGGGACCAAAGAAATAGTGCTCAATGCCAGTGAAGCCCATCATGTCACCAATAATTTCACTTCCGTCTGGGAGGCCGTCTCGTTTAGAAATATAATTTATTACGTCCAAGCGGAAGCCATCGATACCTTTATCCAACCACCATTTGACCATTTCGGTGATTTCTTGACGCATTGCGCCATTAGTCCAATTCAAATCCATTTGCTTCTTAGAAAAAAGGTGGAGCGCCCAGACATCCTGTTCGGGGTAGTAATTCCACGCAGGCCCACTAAAGAAGGAAGTCCAATTATTCGGTGGGGTACCATCACGATTTGGTCTGATAAAATAATAATCACGTTTTGGGGAGTTGGGATCACGAAGGGCTTCTTGGAACCAAGCATGTTCGTCCGATGTATGATTCACAACCAGATCCATAATGATACGCATACCACGTTCATGAACCCCCTCTAACAAGGCATCGAAGTCTGCCATTGTACCAAAATCTTGCATGATTTTATGATAATCGCGAATATCATAGCCATTATCATCATTTGGCGAATCATAAATTGGTGAGAGCCAAAGGGCATCAACACCAAGTGCTTTTAGATAATCCAGTTTTTCGATAATTCCCTGTAAGTCACCGATACCATCACCATTACTATCTTTAAACGAGCGCGGGTAAATTTGGTAGAAAACGGCCTCTTTCCACCATTTCGCTTCAGCATCCACGGCATCATTACGTGGCAATTCTGTCTCAGTGTTCAAGAGCTGCAGTGCGTTGTCAAAAAATGCTTGATCCAAGCGGTCTTTCGCTAAGCGTTGGATAGATCCGAGTGTGAGTTTACCAATCACTGGATTTTCAATGAGTTTACGAGAAATACCCAATTGGAGTAAGACCTTGTATACAATATCTTTTCCAATTGGATGGTCTAAAATATCGTGGATTGTTGATTGCATTGTGAATGTTTCCATAAGACACCGTCCTTTATAAAATTATAGCATAAGTGTCATGATAACGCGGTGAATCAAAAAAACATTCTCATTGAGAATGTTAAGCATTATTTAATGTGTCACGGTAATCGGGTTTCCGTTCAAACTCACTGACAGCGAACGAGCAAAGGGGAATAATTTTTTTGCCAGTAGCACGGGCTTCTTCAACAACACGTTCAATAAGTTGGGTAGCAAGACCTTGTCCTTTATATGCGTCATCAACGTGGGTTGAAGCAATGATGATGAGTGAATCACCAGCACTGGACAATTCTACAGCACCAACTTCGTGCTCTTGATCCATAATGTAAAATCGATCGTTTCCTTTTATAATTTCCATCTTATTTATCCTTTCTAATGTATTTTAAGGCACCACTTGGGCATGAATCAATAAGTGCAGCAACCTCATCGGCTGGCGCATTATCTGCAAGAATCCATGGTCGACGGTTGGTGTCGAAAACGTCATGTAATCCGCGAACACAGACTCCAGAATGAATACAAACACTGCCGTTAAAGAAAATATCAATAGCCTC
The DNA here is from genome assembly GCF_011301115.1 of Erysipelothrix sp. HDW6B. Classification (NCBI taxonomy): domain Bacteria; kingdom Bacillati; phylum Bacillota; class Erysipelotrichia; order Erysipelotrichales; family Erysipelotrichaceae; genus Erysipelothrix; species Erysipelothrix sp. HDW6B. The sequence continues at coordinate 603,625 of NZ_CP049860.1, forward strand.
ACCGGAATATTTGCGATATCCCTGATCAATCAATTCTTTTTCTGTCATCATAAGAGCCTCCTTTTCATTAATTATAGGGGCTTCCTTGGCAATCTACAAATTTGTGAAAAACCATTTGAAATCAAATTTCATTATTGCGCGACGAATGTTAAAATTTTCAGTCAAAACCGTGGGAATGCAAAGAAATTATCAGTACAATAAGGGTATAGTGGAGGTAAACTATGAAATTAGAAACAATCATCAACGACCCATCACGCATTAAGGTAAATGAAGCAGTTCCATTTGAAATCCTTAATGATGATTACGTTGGCAAAAGTGACGGTGTTCACGCAGTACTTTATCCGATTACCCATGAGGAAGTAGTCGCCGCAGTAAAGTATGCAATTCACCATGATTTAAAAATAATTGCCCGCGGTTCTGGAACCGGACTTTCAGGTGCAACCGCTCCTGTAGCTCAGGAACTTGTCCTTGATTTATCGCGCATGAATCGCATTCATGGCTTAGATGAAAGCACCATGACACTCACAGTCGAACCGGGTGTTCAGCTTCATGAAATCCAAGAATATGTAGAATCCAAAGGATACTTTTATCCCCCCGATCCAGGATCAAAGAACTCATCAATTGGAGGGAATGTCGCAACCAACGCTGGTGGGATGCGTGCAGTTAAATATGGCGTCACACGTGATTACGTTAAAGCACTACGGACCGTTCTAGCAACTGGTGAGACACTTGAACTTGGAAGTATCAATGTAAAATCCAGTTCGGGATATGATTTAAAAGATTTATTCATCGGTTCCGAAGGAACATTGGGAATTACTACACGCATTGATTTAAAAGTAATTCCATTACCAAAATATAAGAAATCATATGTCGTTGCCTTTGAAGATTTGACGTTGGCGACACGTGCAGTTGCTGCAATTCTTCAAGAAGGTATTGACCCAACAGCATTAGAATTTTTTGAACGCGATATGATGGATTTAAGTGTTGCGCAAACAGGCATCACATTCCCTGTCGCAGTTGGGAAATCTTACTTACTTTTAACACTTGATGGTGATACCGAGACATCGATTGCGAGCCGCGAAACTGAACTGCAACGCGTCGTAACTGAACATCAAGCAATGGCCTTTATGCCCCTCAATTCTGATGAACTTGAGCACAATGTCTGGAAACTCCGTGACAATTTACTCGCAGCAGTCGTAAACTATACCGAGCAAGTGACGATGGATGAAACAGTTCCTATTAACCATGTCGCAACATTATATGAATATACGAAAGATTTAGAAGCTGAATACGGAGTTCAACTCATGAGTTTTGGCCATGCAGGGGATGGAAACCTTCATACCTGTGTAATGCGAGGTGATTTAGATCAAGCAGCGTGGGCAGAAAAGAAAGCTATCGTACTTGAAAAGCTTTATGATCGAATTGCGGAATTAGGTGGACTTCCTTCAGCAGAACATGGCATTGGATTAATTAAGAAACCTTATTTCCATAAGATGACACAACCGCTGTATTTGGATATGATGCGAAAAATTAAAACAGCATTTGATCCAGAGAACAGACTGAATCCAACAAAAGTAATCTAACTAACTTACAAAAATGTACGTTGTATTAATCGACTAATACAGATATAATGGTATTAGAAACGAGGTGTAAACTATGGAAACACATACACAAACAAATGAATATATTGACATCTTTATGTTGAACAATGGAAAATACTTTCCTAGTTCACAACGTCATGAGATTGCACAACGACTACGACTCATGCCAGAAGATCGCGTGCGTTACGTCAGTACACTAGATTTTAAGGATCCAACTGTATCCTTAATTATTTCAGCAGTTGGGGGAACTCTTGGTATCGACCGATTCTTTATTGGTGATATTGGCATGGGGTTATTAAAACTATTCACTGCAGGTGGCTGTGGCGTGTTATGGTTGATTGATCTATTCTTGATACAAGAACGTACACGTGAAATCAACTATCAAAAAATGAATGAATTCCTTCGTTACTAGCATGTTTAACGATTTAAAAAAAATTCCGCAACGATTATATGTAGGTTTAGGGGTAACGGCGATTGCGTATGCTTTATTCTTTATGCTAACGCCCTTTACCTGTCCGATCCGTGCGATAACGGGTGTCCCTGATCCCTTTTGTGGGACGACACGCGCATGGTTAGCTGCACTTCAAGGAAATTTTGGGGATGCATTTTGGTATCATCCGCTCTTTCTTTGGGCACCATTACTGTTGCTGGTCATCATTCTATACATGTCGACACATAAAGAACGGTATCTATTTTTAAGTGTGGTAGGTGTCTCAGCCTTTTTGATCATCTATCTCATACGACTAACATTATTTGTCATACCTTAAGGAGCATGTGTATACAAGCTCCTTTTGTGTTCTAGTTAAGTCCGGAGGTCCTATGAAAAAAATTTACCCAGTAATTGCTGTGGCATTACTTGTGGGGTTAATCACCTATTTTCCACCTTATGTTACGACTCAAAGTCCAACAGATGTTGCGGCTGGTGCGACACCACCCCTTGGTGTTGTACGGGATGGAAATACCTATAAAGTATGGAATGTACAACATATCGGCATAATATTGGTCTTCGAGGGTCTAGCAATCCTTGCAATGGTTGTGCATGAACAGAAAAAAACCACATCGCAGCAATGACGCGAAATGTGGTTTTTTTTATTATTTTAGGTAGGCAATTCCTAAATCAATAGTTGCTTGAATTGCATCTTCATGGGTGCGTTCAAAGCTATGCGAAGCATCGACGCCAGGACCAATTAACCCAACGCGGATATCATGACCAGCCCGTAATGCTGCTGAACCGTCCGACCCGTAAAATGGATAAATATCAATATTGAACGGAATTTTATTTTCTTGAGCTAACGTAACAAGACGTTTCTTCAATTCGTAATCGTATGGGCCAGAGCTATCTTTGGCGCAAATGGTGACTGAATACTCATCAGATGTTTGTCCAGAGCCTGGAGCTGCCATATCAACAGCTATAAACTCTACAGTTTTTTCAGGAATTGCTGCAGATGCACCATGACCGACTTCCTCATAGTTCGAGATAAAGAAATGGGTTGTGTGAGCAGGTTTGATATTATTTTCAACGAAATAAGCAGCCATTCCAAATAAGGAAACGACACACGCCTTGTCATCCAAGTGACGTGATTTAATAAAGCCTGAAGGGCTTACGACTGTTCGTGGGTCAAGGTGAACAAAATCACCGACACGAATACCTAAATCTAAGACATCTTGTTTGTTAAAGACTTTTTCGTCAACGCGTACGATAAGTGTATTTTCGTTTCGTTCTGTTGCATTTGTTTTGGCACCATGAACATGTGATGAAGCAACAGTTGTGATAATACTACCGGTATAAAAAGCTGCATCTAAAGTCTCAACTGTAACATGTTCTCCTTCAATTGTCGTCCAGGCATAACCACCAATTTGTGTTAATTTTAGACTTCCATCCGCAGTAATTTCTTTTACTTGAGCACCCAACGTGTCAACGTGAGCGGATAGCGTGATATGCGCATTATCATCTATTCCAGGTAATGTAGCGATTAGAGCGCCTTTGTTTGTGCGTCGTGTTATTAAACCCATTGATTCAAATTTTGATGCAACAAATTGAATTGCGGCTTCTGTATGTCCAGTAGGACTTTTAATGTTTAATAAAGTTACTAAATCTTCGATAATTGTGTTCATATATAATCTCCTTTACAACTTATTATAGGCTTGAATTGATGCAGTAGCAAGCCACAAAAAAAGGAGGTTTCCCTCCTAAATAAATTTTAAGTAGTCGCCATATCCTTCGGCTTCCATGTCATCTTTAGGGATGAATCGTAATGCTGCAGAGTTAATACAATATCGCAAACCACCCTGTTCACGTGGTCCATCGTTGAAAACGTGACCTAAATGCGAATCAGCATTGAGCGAACGCACTTCAATACGATGCATGTTGTGCGTAAAGTCCTCTATTTCATGAACCTTCTCAATTGGTTTTGTGAATGATGGCCATCCACATCCAGCATCGTATTTATCTTTTGATGAAAAGAGTGCTTCACCACTCACGATATCAACGTAAATTCCACGTTCATAAAAATCATCGTACTCTCCAGTAAATGGACGTTCTGTAGCGCTGTTTTGTGTTACTTCAAACTGAATGGGAGTTAGTTTATCTTTGAGATCCATAGTCATGTTCCTCCTTGGATTCAATATCCAATAATTTAACTTTTAGATCGAGCCCTCCTGTAAATCCATGTAATCTTCCATCTTTTCCAATGACGCGATGGCATGGGGTAACAATCATGATTGGGTTCTTACCAATAGCACTTCCGACAGCACGAACTTTTTTAACATCACCCAATGCAATGGCAACATCGGAATAGGACCATGTCACGCCATAGGGGATGGTATTTAAAACCTGCCACACCGATTTTTGAAAATCCGTACCTTGTGGCGCAAGTTTCCACGAGAAAGTATCTAAAGTACCTGCTTGATAACGGGATAATTCATCCACTTCAAGTTCGAATGCTTGAGAGTCCTCGACAGCTGTTGGTGCGTATTTTTGGAAATCCGCATAACTATTTCCGAAATAGCGCACACCTAGATCATCTTTAACAATATAAAATGTAGTACCTAGACATTCAAATGATGTATATTTCATGGTCTCACCTCTAAAGAAATTATAGCATAAGTCGAAACTGAAACGTTTAAAGTTACTTTCATTTTCTTATCACAAAGAAAGGCGTATACTTTAGGTATAGGAGGATTTGATATGAATAATTTATATGAAGCAGTTAGCACATTTTTGGCAGACCAAATTGTGGTCGGCATGAAGATTCACAATATCCACTGGTTTATGGTTGGTGAAGGATTTTTCCCAATGCATAAACAAATGGACGAATTCTATGATGAAGCAGAAGAAAGAATTGATACTGTAGCTGAGCGTTTACTTGTTATTGGATCACGTCCACTAGGTAGCTATAAAGCAATTCTTGATCGCACAAGCATCAAAGAACTTGGAGATCATGATATTACTGCAATTGAAGGTATAAAACATTTGATTGTTGATTTTGAAACATTAAACAATCAAGCGCTTCGTGTCATTAAACTTGCAGAAGAAAATGAAGATCCAGGGACTGCAGATCATTTTACAGCGATTTCCCAAGATTTAGGAAAATCATTGTGGATGATGAAATCTTACATTAAGTAAGATCACAAATAATTATAAATGGTGATAAAAGGGCAATACCGATGATGGTATTGCCCTTTTTAGTGAATGAAATTAAAAGTCCCAAGTGTTAAGCATCTGTGTGACCCATTTGCATAAATCAAGACTTGCTTTGTTGGCAATGGCAACAACCTCATCGTGAGAGTGTTTTCCAGTTCGAAGACCAGTGGCCATATTCGTAATAACAGAGATGCCTAATACATCTAAACCAAGATAGTTTGCAACAATGGTCTCAGGAACGGTAGACATACCAATTGCATCACTACCAAGTTTACCGTACATGCGGATTTCAGCTCGAGTCTCATAGTAAGGGCCTTGGAAGAATGTGTAGATACCTTCTTTGTACTCTATATTCAGACCGTGTGCGGTATGACGTGCGTGATCACGGAGTTTTGAACTGTAAGGTTCAGACATGTCAGGGAAGCGTGGTCCCAGACGATCATCATTGGGGCCGACGAGAGGGTTTGTTGATACACCATTGATGAAATCATCAATAATCATCAAATCACCAGGCTTAAATGTTGGATTAATACCACCACATGCATTGGTGACAATGAGACTCTCGATTCCAAGTGCTTTCATAACATAAATTGGATAGGTTACTTCTTTCATTGGGAAACCTTCATACGCATGGAAACGTCCTTGCATGACAACAAGTTCTTGAGAACCAATGGTTCCGAAAACGAGGTTGCCGGCATGACCAACTAGGTGAGACTGTGGGAAATGGGGGATATCAGCGTATGAAATGGTATGGTGAACTTCCATTTCATCAACTAGACTTCCTAAACCACTTCCAAGAATAATTCCAATTCGGGGTTTAGTTGCAGTAATCTGTTGAATAAATGCAGTAGATTCATTGATTTGATTATAGAACATAAATGTCTCCTTTTTATCTATTATAACCATATCACAAAGAAAAGACTATTTTTGTGAAAAAAGGTAGTGAAATTAACGAAATAGCGAGATTATTTCACGCTCCAATATGCTCCAAATAAGACAAATTGATTGCAATGGAGGAAATCGAAAGATATAATACAAAGTATCATAACTGAAAAGGGGTAAGGTTTATTCATCTTGATTTCACTTTAAACAATATAATCTTTCATTTTATGCATAAACATGAAGAAAATATTAAATTTATAGCTAATGTTAGTGAAAGTGTGAAAATAAGTTGAAATAAACAACTTACGGTGGTAGTATTGGTAGGTATGAAAAAAGGAGACATTATTTTAATGAAGAATTCAAAGAAAGTAAGTATTAGCGTCTTAATCTTACTGGCACTGTTATTAACAGGATACACATGGTCATACTGGAATGCTGGTACGATCAAACCCCACCTAACTGAAAATGGCGAAAACACAGTTGTATTAGGAGCGGCCAAGAACCAAGAAGTCGAAACAACGTTAACGATTGCTCCCGGATCAACAACGAAACCATTGATTCCTGCTGATATTTATAACAAACTATCCGAAGGCGAACGCTCAACTTTTAGTTCTAAGGCTGCACTAACAATTAATGCAACATGGACTGAAAACCAAATCGGTAAAGAAATTGCATCAGGTGCACAGGGAACAATCAAAGCTGAAATTCTCGGTGTTTCTATTGATGGAATTGACGTTAACCATACTGACAACAAGATTGCAACATCACTCATCAAACCAACATTTGACGAAACGATGCCGACAATTACTTTGAATGATTCAACAGCTACTCCAATTGGTTTATCAGTAACCATGAATGAACCTAAAAATAAATCAGAATACGAAGCAATTGCAAACAAAACTATTAAAGTTAAAGTGCGCTTATCAGTAACTCCGTTATAGGTGCTATTGAATGATTGCACGAGTGTTGATAGGGATTCTAAGCATCTTAGGCTGCTTGATTGTATCTACTAAAACGTACAGTTATTGGCAATCATATGGCGTTAACTCAGCAAGTAATACTGTCGAATGCTCTGTTACAATTCATGATTACCTCGGTATCATGACACTAACGAAGGATTATGATCTCTTAAAAGATTACGATTTAAATCGTAAATACCGTATCGGTGAATTATTCGAATCACGAGGCGATATTTATGTGGTTGTTAATCCAGTCGAATCAGGAATTCACCGTGAACCATCACGATACCCTGACGACGTATCCCCCTTCAGAATATTATCTGACTCGGTGCCTGATAACGTGTCGAACAGATATTTACATGGTTTTTACACCTTCGATGACTACCATATCAGTCGGTTTGAAGATGGAAAACGTATCATGCATGAAGATATTACAACCTATCTCTTTGATGCTACCAAACGCTATAAAACTGGATATGCAGCTGTTGCATTGAATCGCAACAATCCCCAAGCATATATAAATCCCAAATTTAAAGGGAAGAATCAAGTTGTGTGGCACAAAGATAAGCTTTACATCACGAATCAAGACTATGATGGCTCGAGTCGACCAGTTCCTGGTGAATCAAAAGGATGGACTTCATTAAATGATCCAGTTTTTAATGAAAACTATCTGTATGTAAAATACAAAGGATATCCCGTATCTGTTGTAATGAATGAAAACGGAAAAAATATTGTTTATCAACTGCGAACGAAAAGCAACAAAGACCCTCAAACTGGCGAATACATCAAACCAGGTGAAAATGAAACAGTTTGGGCGTTACGAAGTGGAGAAACGTATGAACAAAAAAGAAACCACTAAACGACGTGAGGTAGGATCTATCGCATTCTACCTTATCATCGCTATTTTAGCGTTGGTAATTGGTGCAATACGCTTTTTTCCAAACGTAATGTCGCACGTCGTTAAGCATAGTTCTTATGTGGTTATCAGCGACAGTATGACACCTGTGATCAATGTAAATGATTTAATTGTTGTCAAAAGAGTAACTCCTGAGACCTTAAAGGTAGATGATATTATTACTTTTGATGTCGATATTGATGGAGACGGAACACTCGAGCTGGTTACACATTATATTGCGGAAATTGATGGAAATAACTACAGAACAAAACCAAATGTAAGTGAAACGATGGATACCTGGACAATTCACGGTAATCAAATTCGTGGAAAAGTTGTTATGACCATACCTAAAGTAGGTCATCTGCTTATCCCACTTTACAACAATGCGGTGCCAATTCTCTTGGTCGCATTAACTGCAATTGTATTGACCATAGTGCATGTCTACTATGAAAAAGATGAAGATTCCCCCAAAGATGATTTAGACACATTGCGTGTTTGAGTCGTTTTTTGGTATCTGAGTCAAGACTAATTAACAAATAGAAGAATCATTGAGGGGAAGTAATGAAACGCGATAAGTTAATTGCTTTAATTTCACTATCTGTTTTAGCGTTATTATTAACAGGTTTTACGTGGAGTTACTGGTTTGATGGAACCGTATCTCCACCATCAGAAGTAACAAAGACAAATACAATGAAAATTGGAAGCGGAGATACGGTAACCGTATCGACACAAATTGGTGATTTAAATATATTTAAAAATACAGAACTACCTCTCGTTCCAAAAGGAAAAGCCGTTGAGGGAAAGTCGGTTGATACATTGGAAACAGGATACTCAGTATCCTGGGAAGAAAATGGAACTGATTTTGCGACAGGACATCCAGGAACGCTACAGGTTGTTTATAGTAATTTTCGATTTGAAAAAAATATCGATGGAATCACAGAAAGGCGAGATGATGAGTCTTATCTCAATCTCATTCTCTTTTCGGGAACACCTATCACAGCAAATCGCGATACATCAAACCCAAATTGGGTAAACGAAATTTCATTTGGTGCAACTCGTGACATTTTCTTGGGCGATGGTAATCTCCAAGCATTTAAGCATGCTTTTCAGCTAGGGATGCCACCAACGAAAGAGCATTATGACTTTGTAAAGGAATCTACGATAGCGTTTGATATTAACATCACGGTAACGCCACAATAAGGAGTCCTAACTATGAATGTAAAAAAATATACGCCATTGCTCATGATCATCATTTTGATCACAATGACGGTGAGTATCAAAGCTATGTGGGACACATTTGATGTTGCCCGAACCCAAAAAGAATCGAAAATTTCAATGCGCATTGGTGATTTTTCATCACCTTTTGGAAATTCCGTTCCCAAATATGTCCCGGGAAATAGATATGCCGCAGGTACCATCGTACAAGACGACCAGGGTTTTTACTATCTCATTAAGCAAGACATAGATGAAACGAAATCGTATGACCTAGCCTGGTATAATCACAAAATCATGTCCATTTATAACAATAATTTGGGCGCATTTAATCCACAAAATCATCCAAACGAAGGATATACAGTATCTGGTGATATAGCGTATTTCTACAAAAATGGATCGTTTAATGCGCAACAGGTTGCATCGTACCTTACATTTTCGAATCGAAAGTATACTAAGACGCAAGGGATTCCTAAGAACCCATTTGATGGACAATCTGTAGTGTATTTCGAGAACGTTGTGTACATTGCGAATCAGAAATATAAACAGGGTCATGTCCCTGGAACGGATGTTGGTTGGACACCGATGAATCATGTTGAGTATGTGGAAAATGCCTTGTATACGAAATCCTTGCAGGGTGAAGTAGTTTCCGTGCGTTATGGTGATGCTACATATTCACTACTTACGGCAGATAACTCTAAAAACAAGGGTGTTGTAGCACCAGGTGATGATGATCGTGTCTGGAAAAAAATGGCGTAAAAAAGTGTTGACCATATTTAGCGGTCAACACTTTTTTATTAAATGGATTCGATTTGTTGTTCCGTGACACGAGTAAGACGTTTAAATTTCGGTGGTAAAGGTGAAATAAATTCCATGACTTTACCAGATTTTGGATGCTTCACAATCATTCGATAAGCATGCAATCCCATTCGCTTGATAGGATTGGTTTTCGCATCGTACTTACGGTCGCCAATAATTGGGTGACCAATATCTAACATATGCACGCGAATTTGATTTTTACGGCCTGTATCGAGTTGGACTTTAAGGAGTGAAAATTTTTCGCTTCTACGGATAACGCTGTAGTGTGTGATAGCCTCTTGACCAGTAGTCGTTGAATACATATGCGTTGTTTTGTTTTCACGTAGGAAAGATTTGATCGTATCATTTTCTTTTTGTACACGACCTTCGACAATCGCGATATAAGTGCGGTCAAGAACCGCTGCGTTCCAATCATCTTGATACATTTTCTTGACACGCTCGTTTTTTGCAAACATTAGAACACCAGATGTATCCTGATCGAGGCGGTGGACAACAAAGATTCTGTTCTTAGAGTTTTGCGTTTTGACATAATCACTTGCAAGCCGATAAGCAGTTAGCTCTTCATTCTTATTTGTTGCAACTGTTAAGAGTTTATAAGGTTTGTCGATGACAAGAATTTCATTATCTTCATACAAGATCTGTAGTGGCGTATCGCGTTGTTGATTATGTGAGACAATTGTGATTGTTTGCCCTACATAAACAGGGTCATCAAACTGTGTTGTGACCTCATTATCGATAGATATACATTCATGTTTCAGTAATGATTTAATTTTTGACCGGCTGTATGCTAGATCAGCGCTCAAAACTGTATCTAAAACTTCACCATCGCGGACTACTTTAATTGTATGTTTCATAAATTACCTCATTTCGTATTTCATTATGACAGAAAACACCTTAAATAGATAGTATCCTTATTATATATAAAGTACGAAATATTCTTTTGCAAAGGATGATTAACTACCTCTATAAATTCGATAGGGTTTGAACGGTATAATTTTTTTAAAATTATTTTTCTTGACTTTTCAAGATACACGGACTGGGGTGGTCATAATTTAGCCGTTTGCTTGTGAAAAACATGGTAAAAATCCCCAATGATGAAACAGGTTTTCAGAATAGCGGTAAGTGGTATCAAGGGCTTTAACAGTGCATATCCATGAAAAATACACCCAAATAAATAGTATGTATTTTGATGTTTAATGGAATAGCCTTGAAAACGCTTCACAAATCTGAAAATGGATTGACACACTTCTATAATGATGATAATATCAAATTGTAATAAGAATATGATTGTAATTTGTAAGAATTATATCGTAGGAACTCAATGTGTGTTAAAAACTGTTTACCATAGTTTGAAATTTACGTTTGAGTACAACTTATTTCTGATAGGAGGTACTGGCATGAGTACAGGGAAAGTGAAATTCTTTAACGCTGAGAAGGGTTACGGATTCATTACTATCGAAGGTGGGCAAGACGTTTTCGTTCATTATTCAGCAATCGAAGCAGACGGATACAAATCTTTAGAAGAAGGTCAAGAAGTTAGCTTTGATGTCGTTGAAGGTCCACGCGGAGAGCAAGCAGCAAACGTTAGAGCTATCTAATTAGTTTAGCCAAAAACAGTAACTTCGGTTACTGTTTTTCCTAAATTCAAATCTCAACCGCACCACCAAGGTGCGGTTGTTTTTGTATAATAAAAGGAGCCCACCCGACTAAAAGGAGCTCCCATATGAAGTATAAGCAATTAAATAGAAAAATAAAAGACCAAATCGATATTTTATTGAGTGTAGGATATTCGATGCGACAAGTTGGACGCGAACTGAATATTTCGCATTCAACTGTTTCGAGGTATAAAAGCAATCATTATAAGAAAAGAAAAATAGATATTCAACATAAATATAACCACTTAATCGATTACCTCAATTCTCGTTATGATCCGAAAGTCCGTTCTATCGATGTCTGCCTCAACAACTATAGAAGGTATCATCCTCATAAACCCTGTGTATCCGTTCAACAAGTGTATAACTGGATCAACCAAGGAAAACTTACGATTGACCCTCTTAGGATGTGTTACAAAAGACGTAGACGAAAGAAGCGAATGAGTGGAATGATGAACCACTTTCAATGGAATTTGGAAAATCGAACTGTGCTACCAATTAGTCTGAGACCCAATTATATAGAGGCCCGAGATGAAATCGGTCACCTTGAAATTGACTCAATAATCGGAAAGAAAAATGAAAGTGCAGCAATAATATCAATCGTAGATCGATGTTCCAGAATGAATTGGCTGATAAAGGCTGAGTATCGATTAGACTATTACACATCCTCATTAATTAGAAAATTTATAGAAGAAAACAAAATAGTAACGAAATCAATAACCGTTGATAATGGATTAGAATTTAACACAATGGGAATTACTGCAAAACGACTCGGTGTCAAACTTTATAAATGCGATCCTTACTGTTCTTTTCAGCGTGGTTCCAATGAACGAGCCAATGCGATAGTTAGAAGATTTATACCGAAAGGAAAGTCACTTTACAGCATTGGACAACAATATCTAGATGACATTGCCTTTAAAATCAACTCAATGCCGCGTAAAATATTTGACTTTAAAACTGCTTATGAGATAGAATTTTTAAAAATGAATAGTGGTGCGGTTGAGATTTGATAAAAGAAAAACAGTAACTTCGGTTACTGTTTTTTAATGGACAGAAAGTCGCATTCTATCAGAATTTAGATTATAATATCTATTAGTAAATATTGGAGGAAATTATGGTATCACCACTAAAATTTGTAATTCTAGGTTTCAGTATTCTTGCATTATTAGGCTGGTTACTGGGATACTACATTAAAATGAGAAAAGAAGAAACAATAGTTAAAGGCGTTATGTGGGGAGTGTTGAGTTACTTCCTTATGAACATTATTTTTGCGGTTGCTCAAATACCATTTGGGGACATCACAAAAATGACATTTGGTCCGCAATACGGCATGATCTGGGGAATAATGAGTGCAGTTGCATTCACGCTTGCTTCCATTATTGTTGTCCCAATTGCATATAAGAAATTTAAATTTACCAAGTGGACAACAACACATCTCTCTTTTGGGTTAATGATTTTCTTTGTTGCATCTACTTTAAGTACACTTACAAATATCTTTATGTTTGGTTTTGCGATTAATAAAGGAACCGCAGCGACAGTTCTAAACCCATCATTTACACCAGAACAAGTTGCAAATCTGGTGAACGAAGTTGTTAATAATCCTAACTTCTATTACGCAAATATATTACTGTCTCGAATTTATGAGTACATCATTTATACAGCAGGATTTGCATTAATTATTCGTGGAGTCCGCGAAGATAAACTCTTGCCTAATGCAGCAATTGCCCTTGTACTCGTCTTTATTAATGTTGCTATTACAGGATTGTTGTTTAATTTAAACATGCCAATCTTAACCGAAATTTTAAGATTTGCGTTTGCGGCTTTCGTTGGATTCAAACTATACCAAGAGTTGTTCACCAAGAAGGCATGATGAAAATTGAGTTAATTGATATCACAGATGAATATGATCATCAAGGTGTCGAAACATTCTTGTATGATATTTTCGTTCCCGAAATGTCGCGCTTCGTTGGACGATGCGAATTTCGAAATGAAACAGGGCGCGATCTTCGTTTCTACGGTAATATTGGATATGTGATTTATCCTCCTTACCGTGGAAAGAACCTTGCCTATCAAGCTACGCTTGCTCTCTTTGATATTTTGGCAATAAAAAAACCGGATGTACATGAAGTTATTCTTACATGCAATCCGGATAATATAGCGTCACAGAAAATTATTAAACGTTTGAGTGGTGCTTATGTGGAAACGGTGGATGTGGATACAGACCACGAGTTATACCACATGGGTGAAACTCAAAAAGAAATATATACTGTTAAGCTTTAACTTTACGGATAATTCCTAAGGGTGTCGATTGTGACTGTTGCCCAAGGGGATTATCTTTTAATATTTTTACCATTTGGTCCAAGTCAATTGCGGAATTGCTTGATCCAAGAATATTTCCGCCTAAATCATTAATATCAACAACAATGACATCAATGTCCTTATCGAAAAGTGCTTTTAGTTCTTTGGCAACTTCGTTTGGACGTTCAGGTCCTAGGACAACATATTCATTGTATGGTGGAATTGTATGTGATGTGGGACCATCAATTGATCGCGCTTTGTAACCAGCAACGCGGTAGAAGTCACCTTTACGTCCAAAAACTTTTGTAATTGCAGCAACACCAGCGGCAAAAATGATGCGAGGTGTTCCACATTCACGCAATGCCATCTCCATGGTTTCAGGCATACCCAAACCAATTCCGTGCGGTGTTTTTGTTACATAGTTTGAAAGAGTGTATGCAAGTTTACGCGGCTTCACATCCTTAATAGGATAGGCGCGGCCTTGCGTAATAGCAACAATTTTCTCAGTTACAAATAAAATATCGCCATCTTGAAGGAATGGTGTTGCGAACTCACCCACAACAGCATCAATCTTATCATTTGGCATTACCAACTTAGTTTTAATTGGTAAACGCTCATATTCTTGTCCATTAACGCATACGGTTAATGCTTTATTTTCATTCGCTTTTATAGTCATACAAATGCTTCCCTTCTGTACTTTATAATCATAGCGACTCAAAGGGTCATAAGCAAGTGATAACTTGCAATAATCAAGTGCAATCAAGTATAATTTCCTCAAGTGAGGTGGATATGAAGACACTATTACGTATAATTACAAATAAAATATTTGTCGTGGGGATCATCGTTGTTGCGGAACTATGGTTACTCCTGTATTTAGTATGGAATTTATCGCTAAACTATGCAACGATTTACTCAATCTTAATGTTCTTGGCGGTCCTATTGGTTATTTATGTTATTAATCGGAATGATAATCCAGTATATCGTTTGGCATGGACGATTGTGATTCTCGTCTTTCCACCAATTGGGGCGGTTCTTTACTTGTCGTTTGGTGGAAAGAAAGTACCGCGCAAACTACGAGAAAAGATCACAGATGCCTATTCTGAAAATTCGTTTTTAGATTTGGATTATAACGTCATCATGGATAATGCAGAAACAAAAAATCCGCACTGGAATCGAATGCTTCGCTACATTGTGAATACGACAAATTACCCACTTTATACGAATACAAAGTCCGTGTATTTGGAATCAGGTGAAGTGAAATTTGAAGCAATGAAAGAAGCGTTAAGAAGTGCTAAATCGTACATCTTTTTAGAGTATTTTATTATTAAAGATGGTTTGATGTGGCAATCAATCTATGAAATTCTGCGAGAAAAGGTCGCGGAAGGCGTTGATGTACGGTTGATGTATGATGATTGGGGTTGTGCACTTTTTAAAGATTTACAACAACAATGTGATGACGCAGGGATTCAAGCAATTGCATTTAACCCGCTAATTGCCCAACTGGCAATTCAAATGAACAACCGAAATCACCGTAAAATATGCGTGGTTGATGGTCGTGTGGGAATTGTTGGAGGTATGAACCTTGCGGATGAATACATAAATATTGGCAGTAAATTTGGACATTGGAAAGATACTGCAGTTATGATTGAAGGTGATGCGGTTCACTCTTTGACGATGATGTTCCTCCAATTTTGGCGATACTATTCAGAGCGCATTGAAGACCCGTTGGATTTTCAATATACCTTCCCTCAACTCGAGGAGAATGTAGGGTATGTGCTACCGTTTGGTGATGCACCGACAGATGATGTGGATATGGGGTTGGATGCTCATATGTATATGATCAATAATGCCCGTCGTTACATATATATTCAGACACCATATCTTATTATTGGATACGAAATGGTTATGGCATTGAAAATGGCTGCTCGATCGGGTGTTGATGTACGGATCGTTGTACCACATATTCCTGATAAAGTTGTCGTTAACCAAGTGACGAAATCAAATTATCAAGATTTACTTGAGCATGGGGTTCGTATTTTTGAATATGAACCAGGGTTTGTTCACTCAAAAACAGTGGTTGTTGATGATGAGATTGCAATGATTGGAACAACGAATATGGATTATCGCAGTTACTATTTGCACTACGAATGTAGTATTCTATTTATGGATAGTGAAACAGTGACAAAATGTTATGAAGACTCAATTGATACAATCAATAATCACTGTATTGAAATTACACTAGAAGAAGCACTAGAAACACCATTCATTGTACGTGTTTTTAGATCGGTTGTTCGCGTCTTCAGCGGACTCATGTAAAAGAAAAGGTTGGAAGTATGACAAAGGATAAAATTGGCTTAGTTCTTGAAGGAGGCGGCATGCGTGGTGCGTATACCGCTGGGGTTTTAAACTGGCTGTTAAAAAATGATTTGCATTTTGATTATGTGGTGGGGATATCATCTGGAGCGTTGTATGCTGGGATGTATGTTTTGGATAAACCGGAAACCCTTAAGCAAGCTGCTATTGATGTTGCTGCAGATACACGAAATGTGGGGGTAAAACCCTTGATGAAAGAACGCACAATCGTTGGTTATGAGTTCTTGTATGATGCAGTTACGCGAAAGCTTGATTATCCACTGGAAAGTATTGACACAATTCCTGGTGATATTGAAATTGGTGTCTATGATATTGAAGGTGAGCAAACTGTTTGGAAAGACAAATATGAGATTGCGAAACATCCTCGTTATATCCAAGCTGCGTGTACATTACCAATTGTTGGTCGTCGTGTATCTATTGAGGGTCGAGACTATATGGACGGAGGTATCACAACGATGATTCCTGTTCAACGAAGTATCGATGCAGGTTGTGTGAAGCATATGATTGTAACGACGAAGTCGAAAGACTATGTCCGTAAGCCGCAGGGTTTTGTATCAAGTAGTATGTTAAAAATCATCTACCGTAAATATCCGAAATTAGTGAATGACTTTTCAGATCGTGTTGATGTATACTATCGAGAACGTAAGCTTATTGATTCACTTGTAGACGAAGAAAAAGCACTCTATATGTACCCAACAGAAGAGTTAGGAATAGGGCGCTTTAAGGGATCAAAAGATCAATTTGAGAATCTATTTGAAATTGCACATCGTGACTGTGACGCACGACGTGATGAAATAATCAGTTTTTATCAAAGTGTAAAAGGATAACGATCGGGCGTATGACTTTCAAAAGTCATACGTTCTTTTGTTGTCGGATGTTCAAACGTTAACGTTGTTGCCCATAAGGCAATTTGTTGTCCAGCCTTTGCTTGCGGATTGTAGCGAGCATCACCCCACAATGGGTGGTTGCGTGATGAAAATTGCACGCGAATTTGATGTGATCGCCCCGTAATTAATGAAACAGTGACGGTTGATAAATTGTGTTCAGCATTGTAAAAACTATTTAGGATAACTAACTCTGCGTATTTCGCTTCGGGTGTATTTTTGGATACGACACGAGACATATTTGTTTTACGGTTTTTAAGCATATAATCACGTAATGTTTGTGGCTCAAGAGCGCCTTGAATGACGGCGGTATAGATTTTATCAAGTTTATGTGTTCGAACTTGGTCACTTAATCGGCTTGCGGCCTTGGATGTTTTGGCAAAAACCATGACGCCACCAACCGGGCGATCCAATCGGTGAACAAGGCCTACAAAAACGTTTCCGGGTTTATTGTAGGTAACTTTGATATAGTCGCGTACTTCAGAAAGAAGGTCATAGTCGTTGGATGCATCTTCCTGAGTTGGTTGATTTGGTTTTTTCTCAACAACAATAATGTGATTATCCTCATAAAAGATTTTCATCATAACACCACCTTGTCGTTACACCTGCAAATAGCGTTTGGTCCATTGTTGTGATAGGTAATCCAATGTCATCGCTATGTGTTGTCGTTGGGAATCCAGCACTTTGTAAGACAGCATCGAGAAGATGTCGCACTGTTTCTGGTTTTAAATCAGTTGTATAGGTATTAACACTTAGAAACAACGCTTCTTTGTCTAAAAGTTCAACAGCAGCTTGAAGTAAGGGCGCTAATTGATCTTTGATTTTCCAACGTTCGCCTTTGGGTCCACGTCCAAAGCTTGGCGGATCCATGATAATTCCATGATAGGTACGACCGCGGCGTTTTTCTCGGTTTAAAAATTTCATGACATCTTCAGTAATTGTACGAATCATTTTATCATCTAGCTGATTCAAACTAATGTTTTCACGTGTCCATTCATTCAACGATTTGAGGGCGTCAATATGGACGACTTCAGTGACGTTTGGTTCCATTGCACATGCAATGGTTGCTGCACCAGTGTAGCCAAATAAATTTAAGATACGAACTTCTTGAGAACTGGATTGAATAACGTTGCGCATCCAATCCCAATTAACAGCCTGTTCTGGAAAAACACCGGTGTGTTTAAATGAAGTGGGTCTTACTTTTAGCAGCATGTCACCGTATGAAAGGATCCATGACTCAGGGAGTGTTTTGTTGAAACGCCACTCAGTGTCGAAAAAGGCATCTACACCCATAGATGGAGCAATTGGTTTCCATGTTGCAACCGGGTCAGGCCGACGGACAACGATGTCTTTATAACGTTCTGTTTTCATACCGTTTCCGGCATCGATTACTTCGAAATCTTGCCATCGGTTACTGATGCGCATTTGGAACCTCCGTAGTGCTGTTTGAAAATGGGTAAAAAACAGCATTTTCCATAAAGAAAATTTCGTGATTTAATTCGTTTGTATCAAAGTTGGGGTCAAAGTGTTCAAACGTCTCAAAAGATATTTTTGTGCCATCTACATTAAAAGTATACGACGATATATCGTTTAACATGTAACCCTGACGTTCCATCCATCCCGTTAACATCATGCTTTGAAAACGGCGTGGGACAAGCAATGTTACGCTGTCCAATGTATTTAAAAAGTCCGAGTCAATGGATGTAGTGGGATCAACTAGCAAACCTGGAATCATCATTTCAGTTTCGTTCAATAAAGTTACTATATTTGTAATGGTTGTATAATTAGTCATAGGTCCTCGCTTATATACATGACATTATAAGGCATGCGTGGTAACGACGCAATTTATTGCGCGAAAACTCGAATAAATCTCACAGAGTAAAGGGAGTGACTATGCTATAATAATAACGGTGATAAAATGGATTACATACAAGGATTAAACAATGAACAAAAACAAGCGGTTTTAACCCGCAATAAATACGTCCGCGTTATAGCTGGAGCAGGAAGTGGGAAGACTCGCGTCCTGACAACTCGAATCGTGCATCTTATCAAAGACCTTGGATACTATCCATCGAAGATTTGTGCAATTACTTTTACGAATAAAGCTGCGAATGAAATGAAAGAAAGAATGGAGCGAATGGACTCGGATGCAATCCGAGTGCATACATCAACCATTCACTCTTTGTGTGTTCGGATTTTAAGAGAAGATTACGAAGCTGTCGAACTTGTTCGTAGTTTTACAATTATTGATACATCTGACCAACAATCGATTTTGCGTGAAGCATATCGTCTTTTTGACTATGATCGCAAGGAACTGAATCCTCGCGAAGTATTATCATATATTTCAGCTAATAAAATTGCGAATGTTAGCGTCCATCAAGCGATGATGCTTGCGGGATCGAATTATCATGAGACTAAAAAAGCGAATGTCTATGATTTCTATGTTAAGCGTCTTAAAGCACTCTATGCATTAGATTTTGATGATCTCCTTTTAGTTGTGAATAAACTACTTAAAGAGAATGAAGTCGTGCGTGATAAATGGCAACGCCGTTTCCGTGTTATTCTTGTGGATGAGTTTCAAGATGTGGATCATATTCAATATGGGATTATTGACAGTCTTGTTGGTAATGATAATGAATTATACGTTGTAGGAGACCCTGACCAGACCATTTATACGTGGCGGGGTGCAAATGTTGATTTTATCGTAAACTTTGAAAAGAAATATACCGAGAGCGAGACGATTGTTCTAAATCAGAACTACCGTTCGACACAACATATTTTAAATAAAGCCAATCAGTTGATTGAAAACAACAAAGATCGTCCAAAGAAAGATTTGTTTGCGAACAAAGAAAGTGAATTTGATGTCGAGTATCATAGCATGGATGATCCGGAATCAGAAGCATACTGGGTTGCACGTCAAATAGAAACACTTCACGATGAGAGTGGCAATTACCTAGATACTGCAGTTTTATATCGTTCGAATTACCTATCTAGATCACTTGAGAAAGCGTTAATGGCACGCCATATCCCCTATGTGATTTATGGCGGACTTCGATTCTATGACCATGCAGAAGTTAAGGATATGATGAGCTATTTACGAATGATTACGCATGGTGATGATCTCGCATTACGTCGTAGTATCGCAATTCCGCGTCGTGGCATTGGAGATAAGACGTTAGACGGCATTTTTGATCAAGCACAAGAGCGTGGGATGACGATGTACGAAAGTATGGAATATGATGTCCAAAACGGTCTCGCAAATCCCAAAATTAGAAAGTATGTTGCAATGATTCAAGATTTCAAACTTGTTGCATCTGAAAATTCAATTGAATACGTGCTGCAATATGTCTTAAAAGAAAGTGGACTTGTGTCGCATTTTGAAAAACTACAAGAAATGGAACGTATCGAAAACCTAAAGGAACTTGTGTCGGATGCGATGGCATTCGAAAAAAACCATGATGAAGGATCATTGGAAGCATACATTCAAATGGTAAGCCTTTATGGGGATCGTGAAACTGTAGTCGAAGGTGACTATGTTCGTTTGATGACGGTTCATGCCGCAAAAGGATTGGAATTTGATAATGTCATCATTATGGGCGTTGCTGATAACATTTTCCCCAATAAAAATAGCATTCAAGAAGGTAGTGGCGGAATTCAAGAAGAGCGACGTTTAATGTATGTTGCGATTACGCGTGCAAAAGAACGACTCTATGTAACCAATAATATTGGTTATAGCTTCGTATCAGGTGGTTATGGCAAACCTTCCCGATTTATTCAAGAAATGGGATTGCTAGACACACCTTCAAATCCGTTCAATCCAAGTGTTATACGGGAAGAGGCACAAACATCTCTTGCAACATTTGAAGAAGAAGTCCGTGCAACGCGTACGAATAATTTTAAGAAAGCTGATGTCGTCATTCATGATGATTTTGGCGAAGGTATTGTGATTCGTGTGGAAGACGATACAATTCGTGTTGCATTTAATTTCCCACATGGAACTAAAACTTTATCACGCAAATTTAAAGGAATACGCCGGAAAGAGAGTATGTCATGATAAGAGAAGAAATCGAAACACTCCGTAAACAATTACATCAGTATAACTATGAATATCATGCACTCGATGCCCCAACAATTTCGGACGTCGAATATGATCAATTGTTTCAAAGACTTCAGACTCTTGAACAAGAACATCCGGAGTTCTCTGATCCCAACTCTCCCACACAAAAAGTGGGAGGTGTAATTGCTCAAGGATTTAATAAGATTACACATCGCTTTCCTATGTATTCATTAGGAAATGCGTTTTCGTTTGAAGATTTGGAAGTTTTTGATCAGCGTATCCGAACACAATTCCCAAATGTAGAATACATTGTAGAACTGAAAATTGATGGACTTGCGATGTCTATTGATTATGAAGATGGACAATTTGTTCAAGGAGTTACCCGTGGTGATGGCCGTGTTGGTGAAGATGTGACTGCTAATATTCGTGTCATTGACTCAATTCCACTTCGACTTAATGAAGACGTTGATGTGACGGTTCGTGGCGAGGTGTTTATGCCTGCATCGTCATTTACCCGTGTTAATCAAAGTCGTCTCGAACATGGTGAAGATGTCTTTGCCAATTGTCGTAACGCGGCTGCAGGAACCATTCGGCAATTAAATCCGAAAACAGTTCGTGAACGGGGACTCGATGGATTCTGGTATACCTTAGTCAATGCAGAAGAACTTGGGATTTTGAGCCAATCGGATGCATTAGACTATTTGAAAAAAATTGGTTTCAAGGTCAATCCAGAAGTGAAGAAATTCGATTCAATCGAAGCGGTATATGCCCGAATTCAAGAAATTGAGCAGAATCGTGACACCTTTGGATATGATATCGATGGCGTAGTTGTTAAAGTCAATCAGTTCGCAATTCAAGAATCTCTTGGATTTACAGTTAGAACACCACGCTTTGCGACAGCTTACAAATTTAAAGCGGAAGAAGTAAAAAGCACCGTTGAAGATATTTTTGTAACGGTTGGTCGGACAGGGAAAATAACCCCAAATGCGCAACTCACGCCAGTACAAATATCTGGGTCACTCGTTAGCTATGCAACATTACACAATGAAGACTACATCAAAAATAAAGATATTCGAATAAACGATACCGTAAGTGTTCGTAAAGCAGGAGAGATTATTCCTGAGATCGTCAGTGTGGACGTTTCGAAGCGGAGTGTATCAGCAGTCCCTTATGAGTTCCCTAAGCATTGTCCAGTATGTGGAGAAGTTTTGGTTCGATTTGATGGAGAAGCTGACCATTACTGTGTGAATTCGGAGTGCCCTGCTAAAATTGCAGAAGCATTGGTGCATTTCGCCTCACGTGAAGCAATGAATATTGATACCCTTGGTGAAAAAAGGGTCTATCAACTTCATGATGCAGGACTACTCCAAACAATTCCTGACATCTATACATTAAAAAATCATAAAGAAGCATTAGGTACTCTTGATAAAATGGGTGAGAAAAGTGTTGAAAAACTCCTAAATGCAATTGAAGAAAGCAAACAAAATTCGTTAGAAAAATGGCTCTTTGGATTAGGGATTCGTCATGTTGGAGCAAAAACATCAGCAGTACTAGCTGCGCATTTTAACACGATTGAAAATATAATCCAAGCAGACGTTGAAACACTACAAAGTATTCCTGAGATTGGTGTGGTTATTGCACAATCTGTTGCAACATACTTTTCATTAGAAGAAAATCAGCAACTTGTTGCCAATCTATTGTCTTATGGCTTAAGACCAGACTTTGCAAATACAGTCGTATCATCGAAATTTAGTGGGAAGAAATTTGTCTTAACCGGAACGCTCCAAACAATGGGACGAACAGATGCTAAAAAAATCATTGAATCACAAGGTGGTAGCGTAAGTGGCAGTGTCAGTGCGAAAACCGACGTGGTAGTCTATGGTGAAAGTGCAGGGTCAAAACTAGAGAAAGCCCAACAACTTAATGTGGAGACATGGGATGAAGCGCGCTTTATAAGGGAGGTGGAAACATCATGAAAAAAATACTTACAATAATATTAGCACTATTAGTTCTTACTGGCTGTATTCAAGGTTCCAAAACACCAACGAATGAAACCACCGAGACAACGCAAATCGTAAGTGCGGGGAAAGGAGAGTACTCAATCATTACTCCGTACTCATCTTCGCCGTTACGTCAAGGCTATGCGACAGCGATGCGTGAAATTGATACGATTGAGATTGGATCGCGTTTGCAAGAATTGTCGAAAGAGTATTTTTCTCCAAGCACTTATTATATTGCTGAGGGAAGTATCATCACACAAGAGCACTATCAGCACCTCATTAATCGTCGGAGTGATGACTATCCATACTCTCTAAACTCTCCAAGTGATGGTTCCGAACCATATGTTGAAAAAGTGAAGGATGAAAAAGGAATCGTGACTAAAACTGTAACTATTCCAAATCCAATGTTTGTTCACAGTATTTATGAAATGAATTTTTATAAAAACAAAGACAAAGCCGAGCTTAACGGTATTAGTCTGGGTGTTGTATTAGATCGTAACCAGATAGTGAATCGTGAAACAGGACTTACTCAAGCAATTACCGATGAGTCGCTCTTTCAAATAGCAAATGACATTATCAGTCCTCGATTGGAATCATACATGCGTAAGATTCCAGGTATGGAAACAATGCCAATGATGATTGGTTTTTACGTTCAGGACAGCGTCGATGATACATTGAATGGACGGTACTTACCAGGTCACTTTATTGGTCATGCTTACTACGATAATGCGAAGACGATTCCAACATTGACCGCGAATAACGAACGTTGGATGTACATGGGTTCAACACTTGCAACCCAGCAACTTCCTCAATCAAGTAGCAACTTCCAAATCTTCAAACGCCGTGTTCAAGATTTTATTGCTGATGAATCTGTAGGCGTGGTTGGTCAAGCATTTGTAGTTGATAATGAAGTAAAAAAATATGTCATTGAAATAACGATGGGTGCAAAAACACAACTCGAATTTCATGGACTGACCCAATATGTTAGCACGTTAATTAGTAGTATTGATTCAAATCAAGTTCCCGTTGTAGTTAATATAAAACTTTTCCAAAATACACGTGCAGTCATTAACTATCAACCGGGAAGCAATCCAGTCATAACTGTTATATAGGAGGTAACATGGAAAAACTAAACAAAGAGCTTATCGAAAAATTAGCATCCGATTTGATGCTTGAGCTCCAACCCCAAGAAATTACACATATCGAAGAAATATCAAAAACATTCTTGAATCAAATTTCAATATTGCAAAATATCGATACATCAGGTGTGGAAACAATGTCTTATCCATTTGAAATAGAAACAAGTTGGTTTCGTGAAGACGAGCCAACACATGTTATTTCGCAAGAATTAGCATTCGAAAATGCGCCACGAATAGAAGGCGATTATTTTGAAATAGTTAAGGTGGTTAATAAATAATGTCAATTGATACTCTAAAAAAAGCAAATGAATCTCTAAATGCAATTGTAAGTTATGTCGAACACCAACCTGCATCCGAAGGAAAACTCATAGGATGGGATATTGCTCTCAAAGACAACTTCAATATGATAGGAACACTGACAACTGCAAGTTGCCAGCTGTTGAGCAATCATAAATCTATTTATAATGCACATGTTACGGACCTTTTGTTAGCTTCAGGGGCTAACATTGTCGCTAAGACATCAATGGATGAATTGGGAATGGGTGGTACAAACTTAAGTGCCATTACAGGACCCGTAAGTAACCCTTACGATACATCACGCATTTCTGGTGGATCATCTGGAGGGAGTGCAGCTCTTGTTGGCGCGAAAGCAGTCCGTGTTGCATTAGGATCTGATACAGGAGATAGCATTCGTAAACCTGCGGCTTTCGTTGGAGCGGTTGGAGTCAAGCCGACTTATGGACGAATTTCTCGATATGGTGTCATTCCGTATGCATCTTCATTGGATCATGTTGGCTATTTTACACAATCAGTAAAAGATGCAGCATTAATGCTTGAAGTTCTTGCTGGTCGTGATAATAAAGATATGACGAGTTCATTTGAACCAGTACCAGCATATACAGAATTATTAGACATGGATCTTGAAGGCAAACGAATTGGTATTTTCTCATCAATCCAGGATTACATGCCTGAAGGCGAAATTAAAAAGTCTTTCCAAGAATTTACCAACCAACTTGAAGCTAAAGGTGCTGTCTTAGTTGACAAAAAAATGGATGAAACACTTCTACGTGCAGTACTTCCAGTCTACTCCATTATTTCAAACTCTGAAGCAGTTGCGAATCATGCTGATCTTGACGGTGTTCGTTATGGCGTCGCACAAGTAGGTGATTCCCTCGAAGAAATTATGAAACGTACGCGTACATTGGGGTTCAGTGAGACCATTAAACGTCGCTTTGTTTTTGGTGCATATGCACTCGATGATAAAAATCAAGAAGAAGTGTTCAATCAAGCTAAACGTGTCCGACGTGTTATCGTGGATGCTTATGCAAAATTCTTTGAAGATGTGGATGTAGTTGTTGCCCTTGCATCAACACAAATTGCGCCGAAAATTGAAGGACCATTCCTTGATGAAAAATCAGATCAATCACTTATCTCAGAAAACCACATGGTTATCAATAACTTCAGTGGTTACCCAAGTATGACAATACCATTAGCATTCGTCGATGCGATGCCAATTGGTATTAACATCAGCACCAAGCCATTTGAAGAAGCAACGATGTTTGCTTATGCAAATGCATTTGAATCACTCATTAACTGGAAAGGGGCATTCTAATGAATTACGAAGCAGTTATCGGTATTGAGATTCACTGTGAACTCAAGACACAATCTAAAATGTTCTCCGGAGCTCCTTTGGGCTATGGTTTAAAACCAAATACAGCAATCAATGAAATTGATCTGAGCATGCCTGGAACGTTACCACAAGTTAATAAACGGGCAGTTGAATATGGCGTTAAGTTAGCTCAGGCGCTTAATTGCGAAATCGATGATTTAGTTCGTTTTGACCGCAAAAACTATTTTTACTCAGATTTGCCGAAAGGTTTCCAAATTACACAACAATTCTACCCACTCGGACAAAACGGATTGTTTAATATTCTGGTAAACGAAGAGATGATGACGGTACGAATTAATCGACTCCATATGGAAGAAGATACAGCCAAGCAATTCCATGAAGGGGAAAATACTTTAATTGACTTTAACCGTGCCGGGACACCACTACTCGAAATCGTTACTGAAGCCGATTTCCGTACTGGCGAACAAGCAGCAGCCTATGTTGATGCACTACGTCTTTTGGTAATCTATTTAGGAATTTCGGATGGTCGTATGGATGAAGGATCACTTCGTTGTGATGTGAATATTTCAATCCGCCCAGAAGGTCAAGAAGCTTTTGGAACTAAAGTTGAAATTAAGAACTTAAACTCTATAAGCAACGTTCAAAAATCCATAGAGTTTGAAATTGAACGTCAAAGAAATGTGATCGAAAGTGGTGACAAAGTTGTGACTGAGACACGTCGTTTTGATGAAAAACAACAAGCAACAGTCGGAATGCGTACCAAAGAAAGTGCTGTCGATTACCGTTACTTTACAGAACCGAATATCGCGCCAATCCGTATTCCAGAAGCAATGCTAAATCAAGAAAGCATTGAATTACCGGTTGCACGTGTAATGCGATACCACAATGATTTAGGATTAAGCATGTATGATGCAACGGTTCTTGTCCGTAATCAAGAGATTGCAGATTATTTTGATACAGTCAGTGCTTTAAATTCACAAGCAAAATTAATTGTTAACTGGTTAACACAAGATATCCTTGCCGTTTTTGATAAAAAAGGCGAACAAAGCTTAGAATCATGGATTAAGCCGGCATATTTTAATGACTTTATAGAAGCAATTCATTCCAATACTATTTCATCAAAACAAGCAAAAGACGTTTTCGCAAAAATGGTTGAAGGAGAATCTCCAAAAGAAGTCATCAAGAAATCTGGGATGGTTCAAGTTAACGATGAAGGCGCTATTGAAGCTTGGATTGAATCTGTACTGGAAGCAAATCCACAAGTTATTGAAGACTATAAAAATGGGCTGGACAAATCGATTAAATTTGTTGTTGGTCAAGTCATGAAACTTTCTAAAGGACAAGCAAATCCACGCTTAACCAATGAACTTGTATTACGTGTGCTTGCGCAGAAAATATAAATCGTATACAATTTATATTAAATAATAAGGAGGATCATGATGACTCAAAAACAAGATCCAAAAATTAAACAACCAAAAAATAAAACTAAAAAGAAACATGACTGGTCATTCTATGCAATCATAGTGTGCCTTGTTCTTATTGCAATTCCAACAGTATTCCTCGGATATACAATCCTATCAGCAACAGGAGTACGTGGTGAACCAATTATTGGAAATCGCTTTGATGGTGATTTAACACCAGCTATTGAAACTACGGCGCTTGAAACGATACAAAAAAATGTCGAAGCATTAGGTGTCGCTGAAAGTGTAAAATATGAACTCGAGACTGCAACAGTGCGGATCAACGTTAAAGTTGCGGAAGGTACTGATAAAGATGCCATTGCATCAATTGCGAACCAAGTTTATGAAACTACCGTAGCAACACTACCTGTGGGAGAGTATTTCACAGCTTCTGATTCGAAAAAAATGTACGATATTGAAATTAATGTCTACAATATGGTTAAACCAACTGAAGAACAAAGACCAAACTTTATCTACTACATTTACTCAAAATCATCCCAACAAGAAGCACCTGTTGGAAAACTTGTAAGTGAAGCAACAGCACCAGAATTTGTGGAAAAACTAAGAGAGTCTGAATCAAAAGAAGGCGAACAAAAAGAAGCAGCTACTGATACAGAATCTGGCAATGATGTACCTTCAGAAGAAGGAACAGAATAATTGAATAGCATGAAGTGACACTATTGTTATAGTTGTCACTTTTTCTTGTGGTAAAATAACTATGATGACAGACATAATGACAATTGGTAAAAGATTAAATCAACAATTTCAAGAGAATTTATTATTCCTCTTGATTTTTGTCTTGTTTTTGCCGAACTATGTTATGTATCCAAGTCTCATTGCGTTAGGAGTATATGTTGCATATGAATGGGTGAAATTTAAAGACATCAGTTTTAAAAGTTTCATTTGGCCGCTGATTGCTTACCTAATCGTCGTAGCATATGTTAACAACAACGTTTTGGGGCTTTTGGCAGCAATATTTATGCTTTATATAATTGCGTATGTCGGTGCGGTTAAACGGCGCATTACGCCACGTAACTACATGAAGATGCAATACTATATTGTGTGGAGTTCGCTGTTTAACTTTTTCTTTATATTTATTCAGTACCGTCCACAATGGTTTTCGGACCTTGCGACGAAGGTAATGGCGTGGTTTAATGTTGGACATATGCCGGCGTGGCAACTTCCTCCTTATGGAGATGGTTACTATCGTGCTTATTCAACATTTGATAATCCCAACTTCTACGCATTCATTTTGCTAATTGTTCTATTAGTTTGCTTTAACCAAATTCAATTTCAACTTACATTTAAAAACTATAAGTTGCTCCTCTTTTACGCTGGAGCATTCCTAATCAATACATACGCATTATTCCTAACAGGAACTCGATCCATCCTCTTAGGTCTCGCTGTGGGGCTTGTAGGGGTTATCTTGGTGCAAAGGAAATGGACACAGCTTAAAATTCTGGTGTTTATTGGCTGCATCGTTGGAATCTTTATTATGAACAACCCTTCAATTTTTCCACGGTTCATGGAAGTTGCTGATCATTCGTCCATTCGCTTCCATATTTGGGATAATGCAATGGATGCGATAATTAAAGAACCATGGTGGGGTCACGGTCTATTTTCATATGCTTTGTTGTTTGACAATACTCATGCACATAATATCTTTATCGAAAGTTTATTAAGTCTTGGTATTGTCGGAACGGGTATCTTAACGTTGTTTATTATAGAAAGAGCAGTTGATGTCTATAACAATGCATACTATTTAGACTATCCACTCGCAATCTCTTTACTCGTGGCATTTTTAGTTTATGGTGTCTTCGATATTCCGATATATTACATTCAAACAATCTTACTATTTGCGGTTGTTTTCTGCATTCCAAATCGTAATAAATTCTAATAATACGGCTTTAAATAGCCGTATTTTCTATTCCAAAAGATAATAAATATTTATTTAAAGAAAAGGCTTGCGTTCCGATATCTTGTATGGTATATTTTATAAGCACTAAGCAGTGCTTGTTTAGCTCAGTCGGTAGAGCAACTGGCTGTTAACCAGTGGGTCGCAGGTTCGAGTCCTGCAACAAGCGCCATTTATTGGCCCGTTGGAGAAACGGTTAACTCACATGCCTTTCACGCATGCATTCACGGGTTCGAATCCCGTACGGGTCACCAAAGTGTGATTAACGCAACATTCCGAATGTTGCTTTTTTTTTATACTTTGACACTTTCGAATTGAGGATCAAGACATCAGCATAGGAAAAATCAGTCATAAAAAAATTGATATAAACCACACAAATACAGTAGTTAACAGCGACTATATTGTTAAAAAAGTGCAGAATACCCACTGATGATAATGCGTTAAAAAAATTATCCTTAAAAAGTGGAAATTTGCTTGCTTACAGTAGGGATGTATGTTATATTTTATGAGCGTTAAGCGATGCTTGTTTAGCTCAGTCGGTAGAGCAACTGGCTGTTAACCAGTGGGTCGCAGGTTCGAGTCCTGCAACAAGCGCCATTTTATTTTTAGAAAAAGTGGTGTTGAAAATAAGTGTAAAAAACACTTTACATCAATTACCAATCTTGCTATAATACAAAAGCGCTAAAAAGATAAACATCAATAACGCACAGCTGGCCCGTTGGAGAAACGGTTAACTCACATGCCTTTCACGCATGCATTCACGGGTTCGAATCCCGTACGGGTCACCAATTGTAATTAACACTCACTTCAATGAAGTGAGTTTTTTTATGCGAGTAATGAAAATGATTACATAAAGCATCTTCGTAAATTTATGATAAAATATAAGCAATGGGTCATTACCCACAATAGAATAGAGGTGCAATATGTCAGATCATTATGAATTACCACTTCGTTCAGAAGTCGCAGAAAAAGATACATGGAATTTAAAACCAATGTTTGAAAGCGATGCAGCGTGGAATGAAGAATACAGTGCTATCGAAAAACAATTAGAAGAAGTTGCGTCATACCAAGGAACCTTAGGTAAAAGTGCTGAAGCACTCTTAGCAGGTCTAAAATTTAGAGATGAGTTGAGTTTTCGTTTAGAAGTTCTCTATATTTATGCACATCTAAGTTTTGATGTTGATACAACCAATCCAACATATCAAGCAATGAATGGTCGCGTCCAAACGCTGGCTGCAAAATTCAGCTCGAGTTTCTCTTTTTACAATACTGAGATTCTTGCGGTGGATGAATCCACCATTCGTGGTTATATTGAATCAAACGACGCATTAAAACTATATACGCACGACTTTGAGAGATTGTTTAAATCACGTGCTCATATTTTAAGTGATAAAGAGGAACGTGTTCTTGCTTCTGCAGGCGAGATTTTCAATGTTCCATCCACAACGTTTGGAATGATTAATAACGCGGATATTCAGTTCCCATCAATCAAAGATGAGAATGGTAATGAAGTTCAGCTGTCACATGGTCGCTATTCCTTGTTTATGGAAAATCCGAATCGTGAAGTTCGTGAACGTGCGTTTAAAGCAATGCAAGAAACATACGGAAATCTTAAGAATACTCTTGCAAGTACCTTATCTGGAAATGTCAAAATTCATAACTTTAATGCAAATATTCGAGGATACAAATCAGCACGTGAAGCAGCCCTTTTCGGGAATGATATTGATGAAAATGTTCATGAAAACCTAATCAATGGAATTCATAAAAACATTAATATGCTTCATGATTATGTAACGCTACGTAATGATGCATTACAACTTGAAGATATCCAAATGTACGATATGTATGTACCGATGGTTGACGATGTTGATTTGAAGTTTACGTATGAAGAGGCGAAGGAAATTATTCTTGAAGCGTTATCAGTGCTTGGTGATGAGTACCGTTCGGTCTTGAAACGTGCTTTTGATGACCGATGGATTGATGTCGTCGAAAACAAAGGGAAGCGCTCTGGTGCCTATTCATCCGGATCATACGGAACTGATCCGTATATCCTTCTAAACTGGCAAGAAAACATTGATAACATGTTTACCTTGGCTCATGAATTAGGGCACTCGGTCCACTCTTATATGACGCGTAAATACCAACCGTATATTTACGGAGACTATTCAATATTCGTGGCAGAAGTTGCTTCGACAACGAATGAAAATTTATTACTTAACTATCTTCTTGATCAATACGAAGATCCAAAAGTACGTGCTTATTTATTAAACCATTACCTTGATACCGTCAAGGGTACGGTTTTCCGTCAAACTCAGTTCGCAGAGTTTGAGCATTTGATTCACGTAGCGGATCAAGAAGGTACTGCATTAACAGCGGATTACCTAATTGATACTTACTACGCGCTTAATAAATTTTACTATGGCGAAGCAGTATCTACTCAAGAAATTGGGTATGAGTGGGCGCGAATTCCACACTTCTACTACAATTATTATGTCTACCAATATGCAACAGGGTTCAGTGCAGCAACGCTCTTTGCAGAAACCATTTATAATGGAGGGGACGTTGAGCCGTATCTAAACTTCTTGAAATCAGGAAGCAGCGACTACCCTATTAATGTCTTGAAAAAAGCAGGTGTTGATATGCATGAAACAACAGCAATTGATACAACACTCGCAATTTTTGGAAAACGTATGGAAGAGCTCCGTACTCTCATTATTAAGTAAAAAAAGTAACCCCATGCACCAATTGAGAGCATGGGGTTTTCATTTGCGAAGGGTGCAAACGATATTTGATAGATAAATATTGATGAATTCGTTAAAGTTAAGGGGGAGGTAGTTAATATGAAACTCGGTGATCGACTGGCAAATTGTCGAAAAGAAAAAGGACTGACGCAGGAATATGTCGCACAAGAAATAGAAGTAACACGGCAGACTGTTTCAAATTGGGAGACAGGCCATGTAGCGCCGTCTCTGGATAAATTACATGCGTTGGCGTTGTTGTATCAAACAAGTTTATACGACCTGATTGAGGGTGATACACAGACTGTCAGGAGTCAAAGTGCTGTATCACAATGGATTGGAAAACAAGTTGATGTTGAATATCTGAGTGGTGTGGTCTTAAGTGGAACTGTCACAGATATGGATCAACAGTGGACCGTGCTTCAACTAGATAAAGGCAATGAATTAAAAGTTATCAACCTTGAAGGTATTGGTGCAATTGTTTCTAAAGGGGGACGTTAGAGATGATGGAGTATATTTATTTAGTTATCTTAATTTATATCGCTTATGCCTTAAGTGAGTTGCTAAAAGAAAATCGTGCAGTTCGCACCATGCTTGCGCGACTCACAAATGAAAAAGATTATATCGAGAACCATCTGCGAAAGTATTTAGGTGAGACACTCGCGGTTGAATTGGAGGCGTTGTATGCGCTAAAAAAGAAGACGGTAGAGGGTGGTTTACAGGTGGTACAATTTATGGATGTTGATGATGAGTGGGTCTCGTTGAAAATTTTGATGCACGATGACACATGGTGTGATGCATTGGTCAAACATGACCGCATTCTTAAAGTTCATCATAAAGTATCGATGTAACTATAACCACTTATGATATATTTTGTGAAATCATAAGAGAGTATCTTTAAAATAAATTTAAATATGCTAAAATGGAAATGTTGAGTTAACACTATATTAAAATCAAGTTCCAGAAATGGTTGTGGGGGAAAACATGCGTTTCTATATGTTTCGAAAAATAATGTTCGATTTTGTGTTTATGAATATACTCATAAATGGGTTCTTTTACTTTGTAGCATTTAGCACACACAAGGGAGCACTAACGATGGTCAATGTCCAATCGGATTTGTTGGTGGGTCTTATTTGGCTGGGTGTATTATGTTCGGGCTTTGGTTTTTATAATACGAAGCGGGACTTACAAAATTGTAAATATGACATTGAAGGGTATCATGTACGACCAGTATATCGAAAACTACCAAAGACATTCCTTGGACGCGTCGCATTCTTGACAGTTGTAGTGATAACATGCATTTATCCATTATTTATGCCGATACCTCAGCTTCTCGGAGCGTTTGAGATTAACCATGCAATTGGGCTCTTTCTAAAAGCAGGTGCTTCGGCGGTTGCTGCCGGGGTCATTGGCCATGTGGTCATGAATTTGTGCATCATGGATTATCAAGACATGCAAAATGCCATCAATGCATACAGTTATAGTTAAAAAAGCCAGTTCGATGAACTGGCTTTTCTTTTATCAAATCTCAACCGCACCACTATTCATTTTTAAAAATTCTATCTCATAAGCAGTTTTAAAGTCAAATATTTTACGCGGCATTGAGTTGATTTTAAAGGCAATGTCATCTAGATATTGTTGTCCAATGCTGTAAAGTGACTTTCCTTTCGGTATAAATCTTCTAACTATCGCATTGGCTCGTTCATTAGAACCACGCTGAAAAGAACAGTAAGGATCGCATTTATAAAGTTTGACACCGAGTCGTTTTGCAGTAATTCCCATTGTGTTAAATTCTAATCCATTATCAACGGTTATTGATTTCGTTACTATTTTGTTTTCTTCTATAAATTTTCTAATTAATGAGGATGTGTAATAGTCTAATCGATACTCAGCCTTTATCAGCCAATTCATTCTGGAACATCGATCTACGATTGATATTATTGCTGCACTTTCATTTTTCTTTCCGATTATTGAGTCAATTTCAAGGTGACCGATTTCATCTCGGGCCTCTATATAATTGGGTCTCAGACTAATTGGTAGCACAGTTCGATTTTCCAAATTCCATTGAAAGTGGTTCATCATTCCACTCATTCGCTTCTTTCGTCTACGTCTTTTGTAACACATCCTAAGAGGGTCAATCATAAGTTTTCCTTGGTTGATCCAGTTATACACTTGTTGAACGGATACACAGGGTTTATGAGGATGATACCTTCTATAGTTGTTGAGGCAGACATCGATAGAACGGACTTTCGGATCATAACGAGAATTGAGGTAATCGATTAAGTGGTTATATTTATGTTGAATATCTATTTTTCTTTTCTTATAATGATTGCTTTTATACCTCGAAACAGTTGAATGCGAAATATTCAGTTCGCGTCCAACTTGTCGCATCGAATATCCTACACTCAATAAAATATCGATTTGGTCTTTTATTTTTTTATTTAATTGCTTATACTTCATATGGGAGCTCCTTTTAGTCGGGTGGGCTCCTTTTATTATACAAAAACAACCGCACCTTGATGGTGCGGTTGAGATTTGAATTTAGGAAAGCCAGTTCGATGAACTGGCTTTTATTTATGATTATTTCGATTCGTTTCGGGCATAGGTTGCAAGAACGCAATCTTCAACAACGTTCAGTCCTAAATCATGTGCTTTGGCAACGAGTTCATCGCTAACAGTTCCAGGTTGGAGCCAAATGGTCGAAATGCCTTTTGCTTTGATGGGTTCAAGATAGTTGATCCCAATCGTTGGATTAACAACAAAGACTGCGACATCAATTGGATCTTCAATCGCTTCAATTGAGTTATAAATACGTTCGCCTTCAACTTCGGTAAGACGGTGGTGAATGCCTCGTGTAATTTTGCCTTTGTTTTTCAGTAAAGTGTAAATTCTATAGGAAAATTTTTTCTGATCATCGGTCATGCCAATTACTGCATAATTGCTGTTTGTTGATAAAATCTCATATGATTTGTCCATAAATATACTCCTTTTCATAAGTTAAGTATAGCACACTGTTTTTGAAGACTGTGTGTATTAACACAGAATCCCTTATTTTCGGTAGTTAATTCGTTTCGTATCAAATGGACGGACTTCAGCTTCAATGCGGTCACGTTGTGGCTCGAGGAATGGTGGAAGGCTTAGTTTTTCTCCTAATGTTTCAATTGGTTCGTCAACTGTGAATCCAGGGGTATCGGTAGCAAATTCATAAAGAATACGTCCAACTCGTGTGTAAAGAGATTCAAAGTAGTGACGGTTTACGAAACCGGAGTTTGGATACATGTTACGGGTCATTTGGTCAATACGCTCTTTGAGGTCTTCGGTTGTTTCAACACGAAGCGCAATGTGGTGAACTGCACCATAACCTTGGTACTCGTCTGCTGAAGATTGATCGACGCGAACATGAATGGATGATGAGTTTCCACCTGGGCCCGTTTCAAATCGTGTTACACCATCCTCAATACCAACTTTTGTGAAGCCTAGAGCATCAACTAAGAATTGTTCTTGTGTATCAATATGGCGGACTGTGATTTCAATAGTTCCGAGTCCAACAATTGCGAATTCGTTAGGTACATCACTCCATTGGTTTGGTTTTCCAGCTGGGAAACCACCACCAGTTTGGTCTGAGACAAGACGTAAACGGAGGCCGTCAATATCTTCAAAACGAAGCCCTTTAACACCAAAGAGTTCATCAATAGCATCGTGTTTAACGCCTTTTTCGTCAAAACGCTGCATCCAGTATTCAAGTGCTGCATCACTTGGGACACGCAGTCCAACAGAGGTTACTGCGTTGGTCCCACGGACAGCTTTACTGATTCCAGGGAAATCAAAGAAAGTTAAATCATTTCCGGCAGACGCGTTCTCATCTCCAAAGAATGTATGGTATGCAGAAATATCATCTTGGTTAACGGTTTTCTTTAATAAACGCATTCCGAGAACCTCTGTATAGAATTCGTAGTTTTTCTGTGCATCACTTGCGATATTGGTGATATGATGCCATCCTGATATAGTTTTCATAAATGTGCTCCTTCTGGCATGTACTGCCTTGTTGATAATGCAATCATAACGAATCAAAAAAAGGAGTGCAAGAATAATGACCTAGCAATCTACTATGTTTAATATTATGGATGTAATTTATGAAGAAAATTTATGTTGTTAAGGCGTTCACACACTCCGACACAACGACAATCATTAAATATTTTATGTTTCAGATTTTCATTTCTTAAAAACAGACGAAAATCTGTGTCAAGGACTCACATGTAAAAAAAATCTGTGTTTTAATACTATTAGATTTGAAGGGTGGTGAATGTATGTTAGTCGTTTTTGATAGTTTGACGGGTCAAGGTGCAAGATTTGCATCAAAACTCGAACAAAATACTATAGATATCTTAGACTATGACGGTGAGGGTAGTGAATTATTCTTGATAACACGTTCATGGGACTTTGGGAAAGTTACCGATGAAGCTGCAGAGTTTCTTGAAACATATGCAGATAAAGTGGTAGGCCTAGCAGTAAGCGGCAATCGTAATTGGGGTACAAACTTTGGAGCAGCAGGGCAGAAAATTAGTGATCAATACAACATTGAACTCGTATTGAAATTTGAAGGTTCAGGCTTTAGTAAAGATGTTGAATATGTAAAAACATGGATTCAAGAATATAAGGAGGCACGTCTATGACAGCGCAAACAAAAACAAATCAAATTCCTGAGTGGGTCATTCTTAATAATCAGATCCTTGATGGAGATGGAAATATTAAAGATCTCAATAAAGATAAAGAAGCGGTTCGTTCTTATTTTTTAAATTATGTGAATAAACATACACAGTTTTTCCATTCTTTACGTGAAAAACTCGATTACATGATTGAAAATGAGTATTATGAGAAAGAATTTTTGGATAAGTATACATTTGAAGAAATTGAATCTGTCTATGATATTGCTTATAATGCGAAGTTTAGATTCCCAACATACATGGGTGCATTTAAGTTCTATAACGATTATGCAATGAAATCAAATGATGAACGCCGTGTATTCTTGGAGCGTTATGAAGATCGACTTTCCATTATTGCGCTCTACCATGCTGATGGTGATGTAAAGACAGCGCGTCGTCTTATTAAATCACTTATTGCTCAAGACTTTACGCCAGCAACACCAACACTACTCAATACTGGGAAGAAAAAACGTGGTGAATTTGTCTCATGTTTCTTGTTGGAAGTGGATGATTCTTTAAATGACATTGCACGTGTTCAAGAGTTTGCAATGCAACTTTCAAAACTGGGTGGTGGCGTGTCGATTAACTTGACCAACCTTCGTGCGAAAGGTGAAACCATTAAAGATATTCCTGGAGTCGCTAAAGGTGTCGTAGGGGTAGCGAAACTTCTTGATAATGCATTCCGCTATGCTGATCAAATGGGTCAACGTCAAGGTGCGGGTGCTGTTTACTTAAACGTATTCCACAGTGATATTGAAGATTTCCTCTCAACTAAAAAATTGAATGCTGATGACGATGTTCGTGTTAAGACATTATCAATGGGTGTGGTTATGCCTGACAAGATGATTGAATTAGCACGCGAAGACAAAGATATGTATGTCTTCTATCCGCATACGGTTTATAAAGAATATGGAATTCCGTTCTCAGATATCGCAATTGATATGGATAACTGGTATGAGAAACTTGTAGAAAATCCAAATGTTCGTAAGCGTAAAATAAACCCTCGTAAGCTCTTCGATATGATTGCGCAATTACAAGGGGAATCCGGATACCCATATATCATGTATGCTGATAACGTTAATAAGGAAAACCCTCTCGCGGATCCAATTAAGTTCTCAAACTTATGTACAGAAATTCTGCAACCTTCTGTTGTCTCAACATATGCAGATTACAACAATCGTGATAAAGACCAAATCGGTTTAGATATTTCATGTAACCTTGCAAGTGGACATATGGGAAATATGATTAAAAACAATACGATTGAAGAAACAGTATATGCTGCCATGGATATTATGAACTCTGTATCTGAAAAGACGAATATCGCCCATGTACCAGCAGTTGCTCGTGCTAATAATATTATGCGTTCTGTTGGTTTTGGAATTATGGGGCACCATGGCTATATTGCGGAAAACTATATTGCTTATGGTAGTGATGAAGATATCGATTTAATTGATGTATTCTTCAGTCTTGTTAACTTCTATAGTTTAAAACATTCAATGACGAAAGCCCGTGAAACAGGACTTCGTTTCTATGGTTTCGAGCGTTCAAAATATGCTGATGGGTCATACTTCAATGATCGTGGACCTGTTCATGCACAAACGGATGTCGTTAAAGACATTATGAAGGATATTTATATTCCAACAGAAGAAGAATGGACACAGTTAAAAGATGATGTAATGACATTTGGTCTCTATAACTCTAACCGACTAGCAGTTGCGCCAAATGGTTCAATTGCATATGTTATGAGTGCAACACCATCATTAACACCGATTAAACAAATTGTAGAAGAGCGTACTTATGGGAACTCAAAAACATATTTCCCAATGCCAGCATCTGATGTAGCGGGTTTTATGTATGAATCAGCATATACAATGGACAAATATAAAGTTATTGATGTTATTGCAACGGCACAAAAACACGTGGACCAAGGAATTTCATTTGAACTATGCATTACGTCAGATGAAACGACACGTAGTTTGCAAAAATACTACTTATATGCACATTACCAAGGAATTAAAACACTATACTATACACGAACACATAAATTGAGCATCGAAGAATGTATCGCATGTGCAGTTTAATTTGGGAGGGAAATGATTGATATGTTACTAAAAGAAATTGAAGCAAAAAGTGCAGTTCGCCATTACGATGGTGCAAACTGGAACGAAAATGAAGATAACTTTACACAAACGTTTTATGAACAAAATTTAAGTCAATTCTGGAGACCTGAAGACATCAGTCTTCAGCCAGATTTGAACTTGTGGGCAACATTGCCTCAAGATGTTCGTAAAGCGTACTCACAAAACCTTGCTGTTTTAACATTCCTGGATACCTATCAAGGAGATATTGGGATGCCTGTTGTGTCACGCTCAATTGATGATCGTTTCCACCAACGTAAAGCAGTCTTAAACTTTATGGCAGCCATGGAAAATGCGGTTCACGCGAAGTCATACTCAAATATTTTCATGACATACCTGCAAAATGATGAGATTGATGAAATGTTTGCATGGACAGAAAATAATAAGAACATGCAGCGACTTCTTGCGCTGATCGTTGGTTATTATGAAGATTTGGACCGTCTTACTTATAAACGTCGCTACGATGATTTAGGGACGCCTGTTGATTCGTTAGAATTTGATGTCGCACAATGGAAAGCGATGGTTGCATCCGTCTTCTTAGAATCGTGCTTATTCTACAGTGGTTTCTATTACCCACTTTATTTCTATGGACAAGGAAAACTTATGCAAGCTGGGGAAATCATTAACTTGATCCTTCGTGATGAAAGTATTCATGGTCTCTATGTTGGAAACTTAGCAATGGAAATTTACAACAAGTTTGATAAATCACTGCAGGCTGAATTGTACCAATGGCTCACAACCTATCTTGACGAAATCTACGGTGAAGAAGTAGAATTAATTGAATCCATCTACGATGCAGTAGACTTGTCTCATGATGTTAAGATTTTTGTGCGCTATAATGCAAATAAAGCGATGATGAACTTAGGGTTTGATCCATATTTTGACTACGAAGAGGTAAACCCGGTTGTCTTGAATGGATTAAATACCGAGACAAAAACAATGGATAACTTCTCAATGAAAGGAAATGGGTATCAAAAAATGAAATCAGAATCACTTCAAGATGATGATTTCTCATTTGATGCTCCAAGAATTAAACGATGAGCAAAATTAAAATGTTGACACAGGACAACTGTGCTAAATGTGTTACTTTAAAACAATTTCTAGAACTCGGTCTTCGCAACAAGTATGCGGACGATATTGAAATTGTAAAAAAAGAAAACAATCCAGAGGCATTTATGAAGCTGGCATTAGATAATGATATTATGGCTACACCAGCATTAATTGCGGATGGCGATGTACTTCTCGATGTTGCACCTTCAAAAGTAACGGCTTTCCTCGAAAAACATATTCAATAAATTTAAGTGGACCTGAAAAAGGTCCACTTTTTTACGAATGTTTGCACTTTTCAGTAATTACTCCAAAAATATTTACATATTTCCAATATTTTTTTAAAATAATGCAATCAAGGAGAAAAATATGACAAATATCATGGATAATTTTGGAATAAAACTATTTTCGTCAGAAAAAATGCGTAAATATATGCCACGGCCAGTCTTTTTGAAATGGGAACGGTCGGTAAGTCAAGAGGAACCGATGGATCGGGAAACTGCTGACGCGATTGCGCACGCGATGAAGGTTTGGGCGATGGAAAATGGTGCAACTCACTACTCACACTGGTTTCATCCAATGACGGGTTCTAGCGCCGAAAAACATGATGCATTTATTGAAGTCACTCCAAGTGGTGAAACTATTACTCGCTTTTCAGGAAAAAATCTAATCAAAGGTGAAACTGATGGTTCTAGTTTTCCAAATGGTGGCCTTCGGCAAACATTCGAGGCTCGTGGTTATACATACTGGGATGTGACCTCACCGGCATTCTTGCGTGGCCATGTTCTCTTCATTCCCTCAATTTTTATTGCTTACCATGGAGAATCACTGGATGAAAAAGCACCATTAATTAAGGCGATGGATGCATTAAGTGAACAAGCAACTCGAGTCGTTCATGCGTTGGGTGATAAGTCCGTCACTTCGGTCCGCGCAATGGTCGGTTTAGAACAAGAATACTTTCTCGTAAATAGTGAAACGTTTCAAGCACGAGACGATTTAAAATTTACGGGACGAACCCTTCTCGGTCATGAAATACCGAAAGATCAAGAACATGTAGGTCATTACTTTGGAGCTATTCCAGCGAAAGTTATTGATTACATGGAAGCGGTCAATGAGGAGTTATGGAAATTAGGAATTCATGCAAAGGTAGAGCATAATGAAGTATCCCCTGCGCAGTTTGAAATTGTTGTAATCTATGCTGAGGCGAACATAGCGATTGATCAGAATATGCTCGTAATGGAAACCTTAGAGCGTGTAGCGTTAAAACATAATATGAATGCATTATTGCATGAAAAACCATTCGCTAAGGTTAATGGATCAGGAAAGCATAATAATTTCTCACTTGTCACAGATACTGGACTCAATCTCTTCGATCCTGGTGATCGTCCTCACGAAAATGTTCGCTTCTTGATTTTTGTAAGTGCCATGATTCGTGCTGTAGATACACACGCAGAATTACTCCGATTTGCTGCCTCTACTCCGGGTAATGATTATCGCTTGGGTGCAAGTGAAGCGCCTCCTGCAATTATATCAATGTTTGTGGGTCAGACCTTAGAGTCGATTCTCAACCAATTGATGCAGACGAAAGAATTAACGCTTAATAAAGATGATCAGTACTTTAGTCCTTTAGCATCTTTGTCGGCTACGCGTAAAGATAGTGCCGATCGCAACCGAACATCACCATTTGCGTTCACTGGTAACAAATTTGAGTTCCGTATGCCGGGTTCTGCAATCTGTAGTGCTTTCGTAAATACTGTATTGTGTGCCATTCTGGCAGAGTCACTTGAATCAATTGCAGATGAATTGGAACAATACAAATATGTTCAGGAAAGCCGCGAACGTGCGCTTGAAGTTTGCCAACAAATTGTGCAAGCCCATCATCGGATCTTATTTAGTGGTGACGGTTATCATGAATCGTGGATTGAAGAAGCCTCCCGCAGAGGGCTTGCAAATCTTACAACCTATCTTGAGTCGACCCACTCATTACTCTTGGACAAGTCACAAAATATGTTTGAGAAAACACGCGTCTTAAATCGTCGTGAATTGGAGGCGCGCTATGAAATTGCACGTCATCGCTATGTGGAAGACGTGCGAACAGAAGCATTAACCTTGATTCAGATGATTAATCGTCAATTACTTCCGGCTGCGATGAAACAAGTTCAGGCATTCATGTTACCGAACGGTACAATACTACCAGGGCACTATGCAGCAACGCGTCACGCTCAAATTATAAATCTTAGTGACCGTATTGTGGAAAAAATCCAAGCAATGGAACGATTGGTTCAAGGTGTGGTTAATAAAGATCTTGATGCACAATGCCTTGTACTTGATCGAGAAGTTGTTAAACTGTTGTCATCGATTCGTGTTGATGCGGATCAATTAGAGACATATATGGATGCTTCATTGTATCCTTTCCCAACATATAGCGATTTATTGTTTCATGTATAAAAACACATCACACGTGATGTGTTTTTTTTAGAGGATTATCATTGCATAAAAGAGGATACTTTGGTAAGATACATACGAATCCTTTAAGTAAGCACAGAGATGTTTATAAGGAAACATACACACTAAGAAACTAGTCATGTTTTCCGTATATCTTTTCACGTTCTTATTTGATTCGAAAAGTCAGATCATACATACGGAGGTACATTTCATGGCTAAGAATCATTTTACACGT
Organism: Erysipelothrix sp. HDW6B; assembly: GCF_011301115.1. Classification (NCBI taxonomy): domain Bacteria; kingdom Bacillati; phylum Bacillota; class Erysipelotrichia; order Erysipelotrichales; family Erysipelotrichaceae; genus Erysipelothrix; species Erysipelothrix sp. HDW6B. The sequence goes on from NZ_CP049860.1 coordinate 646,350, forward strand.
AAGATACTCATCACCCTCGCATTGGGCCTAATTGTTGGAATTGGGTTCATTTTTCTGCGTGAGTATTTAATATCAACTAATCATCAAGCACTTTGGACATCAATAGACAAATTGTTGTTTGCCGATATCAGTGCACCAGGTAATAAAAATGCAGTTGGAATCTTCTACATAGTAAGTCAAATTTTTATGAGACTCTTGCAAATTGTTTTAGTTCCTCTAATCTTTACTTCAATTATTAAAGCAATTGATCATATTCGTGAGTCAAGTTTACTCAACAAGCTGGCAACCAAAGGTATTAAGAACTTTATTTTGCTCCTCACTGTTGCAGTTATCCTTGGAACAACAGTTGGTTATTTTGGTTACAGTATGGGTTGGTTCCAATTATCGAATCTTGAATCGATTGAGCTTGCTCAAACAACGGTTAACGACACTAATCCTTTGATGATTGTCTTAAATGCCTTCAATAATAACTTTGTATCGATGCTTTCAAATAACGGAAACATCATTGCGGTAGTTGTCTTTGCGCTTATCGTTGGTGTTGTCATGCAAAGTGTACGCGATCAAATCGATATCCTACGTAAATTCATCAACGAAGTCTACATTATTACGATGAAACTTCTTGAAATCGTCATTGTTAAGTTTGGACCATTCGCAATCTTTGCCTTATTGGTTAGAACGCTTGCATCTTATGGAACAAACTATCTGCAACCAGCAATGGTTTACATGGTATTGACATCCTTAACCTTACTGGTCTTGATGTTTGTAGTCTTCCCATTAATCGTGTTGGTACGTACAGGGTTATCTCCAGTTATTTTCCTAAAGAAAATGTATAAGGTAATTGCGTTTGGGTTCTCCACATCTTCGTCTGCAGCAACCTTACCTTTAACGCAAGAAACGGTAATGCATGATTTAGGTGTTGATGAAGCGATTGCTTCGTTCATCGTGCCACTTGCATCTGCCATCAATATGACTGGAACGGCCATTATGCAAATTGTTGCAACCTTGTTCATAGCGTCAGTAGGCGGTTATGAAGTTGGCGTAGTTCAAATGATTTCCATTATTGCACTCGTTGTAATTGGGTCGATAAGTACCCCAGCGGCTCCTGGCGCAGGTGCAGTCTTACTCTTCACAATTATTAGTGGGATGGGTTATGTTAATCCAGAGGCACTTGCAGCATATAGCTTTATTTTCGCAATCAACCGTCCGGTTGAAATGCTTGTTACTGCGGCAAATGTTATGGATGATGGCGTGAGTGCATTATGTGTCGCTCATGAACTAGATATGGTTGATGAAACGCTCTTTCATAAAGGGTGGGAGACTCAAACAGTTGTAACTCCATCAATAGAATCTTAAAAGCGCTTAGTCGCTTTTTTTTTGTTTTATTTGCGATATCTTAAGAAGCACACATAAATTTCTCACACCTTTCAAATCAATTGATGTTATGGTAATGGTACGCTCAGTAAGGGATTAAGGTTATGGAAAACACGAGAACCAATGATTTAAAGCAAACAGAATACGATGGATTTTTCGCAGAAATGTATGATGAAACGGTAAATTTGGTATACAATATCGTCTATAAAATTACCAATAATCAAAATGATGTGGATGACATTGTGCAGGATGTGTATTCGAGTGCGTTTGCTCGCATCGACACACTTGAAGCACCAACACTTGAAAATTTCCGCCCATGGGTGGCGACCATTGCACGGAATCGTGCTATCGATTCGCTAAAGAAACAGCGAGATATATCTGTGGAATCGATTGAAGTGTTGCAATCGTTAAGTCAAGATACCGCGAATCAAAGACGGTTTGAACATCCTGATAAACTAGCGATGTTACAAGAACGGAACGATCTATTGTATGGTGCAATTCAAGAATTACCAAAAGATCAGCAACTTTGCATCGTTCTATTCTACTTTGAAGATCTTTCGATTAAGGAAATAGGCGAAGAATTGAATTTGAATCGGAATACCGTAAAGAGTAATCTTCGTTACGGCAAGAAGAAATTAGCACAAGTCCTTCATGAAAAGACTCAAGACGGCAAGCGCCTTCTCAGTGTCTTTCCGATTTTCTCTTCATATCTTCTCATTCGAATGTTGCACCGAGAAGGTTCATCACAACATATTCAACGACGCGTTGTAGGGGGGATAGGAGTCGGAATGGTTGTCATGGGTATGGTTTATTCATTTCCTAAAGCGACAAGTACTACAAGCAATCCACCTATTTCTGAAGTAGCAGGTAATTCAGCTGATGAACTCTTCTCGTGTTTGGATGTTTCGTTTGTTGGACACTCTGGAAATGGGCATGCATATGCTAAAAAAGGTACTTGTTTTGATCAGGAACGCAGTGAAACACAAGTGCGTATTGATCCTAATACACAACTGAGTAACAATTCGTTTATCGAAATTACCATAACCTATCAAAATGAAGTCAATGAATCTGTGAGTGCAACACGGAAATATCTGGTGAATGGATTAGAATAATATTTTGAAAGTTTTAAAACTTTTGGAGGGCTGATTCGTTGTATTAAGTGAGAGAGTCTTCCGTTTACCGTAAAACGGATAATCAATCAGAGGGGAGCTTGAAAACATGAAACGAAAATTAAGTATTGTAATGGTGATTGTTGTCAGTATTATGCTGTCACTTGCACCAGTGATTCAACCGATTGAGGCGGTTGATCGAAAAGAAATTGCGTTAGAAATATTGAATGCAAAAATAACCAATGAAAAAGGGGAAGCCATTGGTTCAGCAAATCAGTATACAGTTATTAAGTTTGCGTTGGACTTTAAAATTCCGAATAACATCGGAAAAAAAGGTGACTATACAAACATTAAACTACCCGATGCTCTTAAGTTTGAAGGAAATAATAAATTCGAAATGAAAGATAGCCTGGGGAACATTGTTGCGTATGCTACCGTCAATCCACTAACAAAAACAGCAGAGCTCGTATATACAGATTACATCGAAAAAAATTCGAACATCTCAGGATCATTGGAATTCTTCACACGGATTGATACAACCACAACTCAGGTTGGGGAGACAGTTCAAATTGATATTGATATTAATGGTGAGGTTATTTCCGGAGGGACAATCGAAATTGAACATAATAGCGATGATCCAAACGAAAAATTCTCGAAGTATAATTGGTTCTTAAACGAAGAAGGTACTCAAATCCAAAACATTCTGCGTATTAATCCATCAGGTGGAACTTTCAATGCTGCTGTTGTTTATGATGAATTACGAACAGCTGGCTTAGACTATGAGTTGTCATCGTTTAAGATCTTAAAAGGTGATTGGATCCTCGATGCTCAAGGTGTATGGCGTATGGATAATGGTGTTGATGTGACGGCAGATTTCGAGATCAAATTTGGCGATGACAACCGCTCCTTTAGTATTGATTTTGGGAAAATATTGAATTCTGATGAATACATGGTTCAATATATTACGTCGATTTCTTATCAACCTGTGACTGATGAAAAATTCGAAAACTATGCCAAACTTGAGGATACAGATGTCATCATTAAAGAAGTGGTTCGAAATACTGTTTATTATTCCGCAGGTGGTGGAGCAAATGGGTACAACCACGGAATCAAACTACTGAAAGTTGATGCACAAGGCAACCCGCTTGAAGGTGCAACGTTTACACTGACACGAAACCGTACCAATCAAATCGTGGCAACGAGTACATCGGATGTGAATGGTGTCGTGTCGTTCGCTGACTTATTGAAAGATGATTATACGTTAGAAGAAACCGTTGCACCAGATGGGTATCTACTGCTGGAAAGCCCAATTGCGATACCTAATGATTTACTGATTGCTAACGGTGTCTTCGAATTGACGGTGGAGAACGAGAAAATCGTACCACCGGTAGAGCTTATTTCAATTAGTGGTACCAAGACATGGGTCGATGGTGAAAGCCCGCTACGCCCTGAAGCAATTACTGTACGCTTGTTTGCAGATGGAACTGAAGTAACGAATGTTACACCAATCTGGACCAAAGCAGGTGATGTATGGACTTATACATTTAAGGATGTTCCGAAAACCCATGAAGGTGAAAATATTACCTATACCGTTACAGAAGATGCGGTACCGGGTTATCAAACAACACAAACAGGACTCGATATTACAAACACGAAAATTGAACCACCGATAGAACTTATTTCAATTAGTGGTACCAAAACATGGGATGATGGTCAAAGTTCACAACGACCTGAAGCAATTACTGTACGCTTGTATGCAGACGGTACTGAGGTAACAAATGTTACACCGACATGGGTTAAAGTAGGTGATGTGTGGAGCTATACGTTTAAGGGTCTTCCGAAAATGAATGGCACTCAAACAATTATCTATACTGTAAGCGAGGATACGGTACCGGGTTATGAAACAAATATCGCAGACTTCAATATTACGAATACGCTCGTGAAACCGCCACATGAACTGATTTCAATTCAAGGAACCAAAACATGGGTTGATCAATCCAATCAATCAGGACAACGTCCTCATGCTATTACAGTACGCCTATATGCTGATGGTAAAGAGGTTCAAAATGTTAAACCTGTGTGGTCTAAAGCCGATGATGTTTGGTACTATGAATTTGCGAATTTACCAAAATTTGCAGGAGAACGAAGTATTGAGTATTCAGTTCGTGAGGATGCTGTTGCAGGCTATATAACACGGATCGAAGGCTTCAACATCACGAATACATTAAATCCTAAACCGGTGTTACCAGAAACAGGATTGGCGGATAATAATTATGGATGGATCTTGATAGTGGGTGGTTTTGCCATGATGCTCACATCACGAATGAAACGTCGTCCAAAACATTAAGAGTCACAAATAAATAGAAAACCGCAACTTCAAATAATTGCGGTTTTTTTACTTATAATAGGGTCTATAGAAAACTGTAACGAATCATCCCCTCACATAGTGGAAACATTGCCACGTTTTTTGTTATGATAAGAATGAGGGACTCTTATGAAAAAATATCGAAAAAATCTAAAGGCATTGTTTACAATGATGTCATCAAATGAAGGAACACTCTTCACATATGCATTTGCTTATTCACTAATCGTTGGGATCGCTCCCATTTTAATTTTAGCGGTTGTTTTTATTGGGAAATATGTTGTCCCAGTAGAACAACTTATTTCATTTCTACAACGTTATATACCGAAAGACTTAATTGAGCCGTTTGTACTTTATATCTCAGCTTCTAACTTTGATAATTTGGGACTCTTAATTACATTATTTGCGGCGAGTGTATGGGTTGGGTCCAAAAGTATCTACTCATTTCTAATTCTGAGCAGTGAGCAAGATCAAGTAGCGGTTAATGGATGGTTACTTCGTGGGCTATCGGTTGCTTATTTCTTGCTGATTTTAGTTGGAGTTGCAAGTGTGGGGTTGGTTATGGGATTCTTTGACTTCTCATACAAACTTTTTGTCATTCCATTGGTCATTGGCTTCTTTATGGTTTTTTACCGTCTGATGTCTTTTCGCTACACAAAGTGGCGGGAGGTACTTCCAGGCGCTATTATAGCAGCATTAATATTATTGCTTTTAGGGCAACTATTCTTCGTTTATATTAATCGCTTTACGAATTATCAAACCATTTATGGTCCGCTAGCATCTATAATGATTTTATTAATCTCAGGATGGTTTATTGCTTGGATTATTTTCTTTGGTTATAGCATCAATTATGTCTTTAGAGACAATGAATCAGAATTGCCAGAAAAGAATCGCCTTATCCGATTCTTAACTAAGTTTTAGGAGGTAGTTATGTCACCAGAATTCAAAACTGAAGTTGATAATGTTACATCGTTATGGGGATATATCTCGTCGCCATTTGCACAACGTGTTATTGCGACCGCAATCTTATTCTTTGGGGTGTGGGTCATTAATCGGGCGATTGAAAGTGCGATTGATCGCATTGCCAATGAACGTCGAATTGATATAAACAAGCGCACAATTTACCAATTAATCGCGAAAATTATCCGCTACATTCTCTATGTCATTGCATTTACATTCATGCTGGAAATTTTCAACATCTCAATTGCTCCGTTACTCGCAATTGGTTCTGCAGTCGGTGTTGCAGTTGGGTTGGGTGCACAAGAGGTTGTACGTGATACGATATCTGGATTCTTAATTCTTACAGAAAATCAATACGTAATCGGCGATGTAGTAAAAATCGAAGATTCTGTTGGAGAAGTCGTTGAAGTAACACTATTGTCGACGATTTTGCGTAATGGTTTAACAGGTGAAGTTATTACCATTCCCAACGGTGAAATTAAAGTTATCGTTAATTACTCAAAAGAGTATATGAATGCTTATGTTGATATTCCGATGCCTTATGAAATGAGTACAGATTCCATCATTTCAACTTTACAGGACATTGTAGCTCCAATGAATTATGAGGGTGCACTTACGCCGGTTGAGGTTATTGGTATCGTTGACTTTGCTCAAAGTGCTATTAAAGTTCGTGTTAGTGTTAAAACCGAAGCAGGCAAGAATTATGAGATTGAACGCCGTATGCGCAAAGATATAAAAAATGCGCTGGATGAAAAAGGCATCGCAATGCCATATAATACACAAACAGTTCATCTTAAACAGTAAAAAGGGCTCCGCAAGGAGCCTTTTATTTTTGGTAGTCAACATCAGAAAGGTCGAAGCCATTAAGTGCTAAAAAATCATGCTTAAATTGTTCGAAATCCGTGATGGATTTAAAGTTTTCTGCTGTAACGTCATTTAAAATGGCCTGTACATCTAGTTGTGTTGCAGCGTCTAGCTCATACGCGTCTAAACGATAGAGCCCATCCGCATCAATAATCGCTTGATTTCCATAAATCATATCTTTGTACAAACGGTATTTATGCATTGTGATCGACTCATGTGTTTGCTTTATTTTCATGACTTTAAACAATGCACTTGCATACAAGGCAACAGTTGGAATGAATACAGACGCCTTGGTTACAACAGTTTTCGATGCTGAAATAATAGCTTCACCATGGATCGGTTGAAGCTTTTTATTAATTGCAGCATTAGCGCGTTCTAAGTCCCGTTTGGCGTTTCCGATAGTACCATCCTTGTAAATAGGATACGTGACTTCAGAACCGACGTATGTGTAGGTTACAACTTTAGCGTGGTCGTTTAGAAGATTGGCTTCTAGGAGCGCATCAATCCAAAGTTCGTAGTCATCACCACCCATAACAACTCGTGTATTCTCGATCTCTTCAGATGTTGCTGGCTGTAATGATTCTTGGAACAGTGTCTCTTTCGCAATATCGATTGAATATCCTTCAAAAGGTGTACCAATTGGTTTTAATGTTGATACAAATTTCTCTTGGGTATCGGGATGAATGCGAATACCACTAGCAACTGAATAGACGACTAAATCAATTTTGCGACCAGCTTCTACAAAATCAGCAATAACTTTTTGTTTCGTTTCATGGCTAAACGCATCAGCGTTCAAATCATCGGACGCATACCCATTTTCCTGTGCCAATGTAGCGAAAGCAGTATTGTTGTAGTAACCAGCACTTCCAGTGCTACGACCTTTAGGACCACGCTCAAAACTGACGTTGTAAGTATAGGCATGAGCATTGAATGTTAAGGCTATACGGGTTGCTAATCCATAGCCCGAACTTCCACCGATTATCAGAACATTGAGTGATTTTTCTGTGATATTTGGAAGATTTTGAACTTCTTTAATTTGATTTTTAATGTTTTGGAAACACCCTTCTGGGTGGGCATTGAGTGCGATATTATCGCGAATTAACGGTTTGATTGTCATCATAAACACGATTCTCCTTTGTTGACTTACAAAAATCATTATATTATCATTTAGTTTGAATATCAAACTATTTGTTTGGAGGTAAATTATGAACATTGATGATATCAAGCAATTAATAGACATTTTAGAAACATCAGGACTTGAGTCCTTAACCTATAAAAATCAAGATTTTGAAATCGCATTACAAAAACCAGTAACAAATACATTTATACCATCGCCATCGGCTCCGGCAGTGATTGCACCAGTTAATCCAGAACCAACATCTGCAACCAACGCGATGACATCTCCGTTAGTCGGTGTTTACTATAGTAAACCATCACCAGATGCACCTGAATTTGTAAAAGTAGGACAAACTGTCAAAGTTGGCGATATCCTTTGCATTATTGAAGCGATGAAAGTAATGAATGAAATCAAAGCGACACAAGCAGGTGTCGTAAAAGAAATCTATGTATCAGAAGGCGCTACGGTAGACTTTGATCAACCGTTATTTGTAATTGAATGACAATGATTCAAAAAGTTTTAATCGCAAATCGTGGTGAAATTGCTGTTCGGATTATTCGTGCATGCCGCGAATTGAACATCAAGACAGTGGCAGTTTATGCAACAGTTGACCGTGATTCGTTACATGTAAAGTTAGCCGATGAGGCAATATGTATTGGCGATCATCGTCTTGAAAATTCATATTTAAATCACAACGCAATTCTACAAGCTGCTGTGAATACTCAAGTCCAGGCGATACATCCTGGATTTGGTTTTTTGAGTGAAAATGCAGATTTTGTCCGTGCATGTGAACGTGTTGGAATTACCTTTATCGGACCCAGTGCAGACTTAATTGACAAAATGGGCGATAAACAAACTGCCCGAGAAACGATGATTGCTGCTGGAGTACCAATTGTGCCTGGATCAAAAGGGTTGATTCATGATTTAGCGCAGGCTTATCAGGTTGCACAAGAAATCGGTTATCCAGTGTTAATCAAGGCAACGGCTGGTGGCGGTGGTAAAGGCATGCGTGTTTGTTATGATGCCTCTTTATTGGAAGATGCTTTTAACCAAGCACGTCAAGAAGCTTTTAATGCATTCAATAATGCAGACGTCTATATCGAAAAATTTGTAGAAGGTCCCCGGCATATTGAAATTCAAATTCTAGGAGATAAGCATGGCAATAGTGTGCATCTTTTTGAACGTGAATGTTCGGTTCAACGCAACAACCAAAAAATGATTGAAGAAGCACCAGTTCAAAACCTATCATCTAAGACTCGAAAAAAACTGTATGATGTCGCTACAAAGGCTGCGAAACAAGTTCAATACGTCTCTGCAGGAACGTTGGAATTTATCATGGATAAAGACGAAAATTTTTACTTTATTGAGATGAATACCCGGATTCAAGTGGAACATCCAGTTACCGAATTAATAACCGGCGTGGATATTGTAAAAGAACAAATTCGAATTGCTGAAGGAAAGCCGCTCTCACTTAAGCAATCAGATTTAAAGACAAACGGCCATGCTATTGAGATTCGTGTCAATGCAGAAGATCCTGATCAAGGCTTTAGACCTATGGCAGGAACGTTGAATGGGCTTCATTTCCCAGGTGGAAATGGTGTTCGTATTGACTCGTTTGTGTACCAAGGGTATAAAATTCTTCCATTCTACGATTCAATGATTGCGAAAGTAATTGTACACGGAAGCAATCGTGATGAAGCAATGGAGAAAGCAATTCGTTGCCTAGAGGAAATTGACTTGGATGGCATTAAAACTAATGTGGACTTCCAACTCGAAATCCTTCTCAATCAAAAATTCCAAGACAATGTGTATGATACGACATTAGTTCAGACACTATTGAAGGGAGATAAACATGTTTAAAAATTTAAAAGATAAAAAATCAAAAGTAGATGCAATAAAAAATCCTGAATATTTATCTGCGTCAATCGAGGTTCCGGATGGCATGTATGACAAATGTCCTAAATGCGAAAAAACTCAGTTACTAGAAGTAATTCAGAATAATCGTTGGGTATGTCCTGCGTGCGACCATCATTATCGTATGCATGCAGCGTCACGCGTGCAAATGACCTTTGATAGTTTTCGAGTATTTAACCATCGGGTTAAATCAAAAGATCCTCTGAATTTTCCAGGATACGCTTCTAAGTTGGATGACTTAAATTCAAAACAAGGAGTCTACGATGCGGTTGTCTGTGGAGAAGCAACCCTTGGCAATCATGAAGTAATTGCAGTCATTATGGATTCAAATTTTCTCATGGGATCAATGGGAACTGTTGTTGGAGAAAAAGTAACACGTGCCTTTGAACGCGGTATGCAACAAAAGAAACCTGTCATTGTATTTAGTGCCTCTGGTGGTGCACGGATGCAAGAAGGGATGCTCAGTCTGATGCAAATGGCAAAAACAAGTGGAGCTGTCGGCCGTTTTCAAGATAATGGCGGCTTATTTATTAATGTCTTAACAGACCCGACTACAGGTGGTGTTACTGCTAGTTTTGCCATGCTTGCAGATATCATTCTTGCAGAACCTAAAGCACTTATTGGTTTTGCAGGACCGCGGGTGATTGAACAAACATTGAAACAACCATTACCAGAAGGGTTTCAAAAATCTGAGTTTTTATTAGAGAAGGGATTTGTGGATGCAATCGTATCACGTCATGATATGAAACAAGAACTCGTAAAAATACTTAGCATTCACGGTAAGTAACATGACGACTGCATGGGAAAAAGTTGAACGCGCGCGTTCAAAGAATAGAATTAACACACAAACAATTTTCGATACCATTCTTACAGATTTTATGGAATTTCATGGTGATCGCTACTTTGGTGATGACTCAGCCATTAAAGGCGGTATTGGTATGCTCAAAGATTTGCCAGTCACTGTGATTGGTGTTGTTAAGGGGCGCGATACCGAGGAAAACCTGAAAGCAAATTTTGGAATGGTACATCCGGAAGGGTATCGTAAAGCACTTCGTCTTATGAAACAAGCTGAAAAGTTTAAACGACCAATTATAACGTTTATTGATACACCAGGAGCGTATCCTGGTATTGGTGCAGAAGAACGCGGACAAGGGGAAGCAATTGCTCAAAATTTGATGCAAATGATGACCTTTGAAGTTCCTATTATTGCGGTTATTATTGGTGAGGCAGGGAGTGGTGGTGCACTAGCACTTGCTGTTGCGAATGAAGTATGGATGCTCGAAAATTCAATTTATAGCATACTCTCGCCAGAAGGCTTCGCCTCGATCTTATATAAAGATGCATCGAAGGCAAAGGAAATTGTTGATGATATGAAAATCACGAGTGATGCCCTTCTAACCCTGGGAATCATTGACGATATCATTGTGGAACATGATGATAACCAAGAATTAGCACAACAAATCGGTGATAAACTTTATCAATCGCTTTCAAAGTATAAGAAGAAGCGTGGTTCAAGTCTTGTAAAGCACCGTTATGAACGATTTAGAAATATGGGTGAGGTAGAACATGGTAACAAGTAAAATTATTGCTACAGGAAGACATGTGCCTGATTTTAAAGTGACCAATACTGACTTAAGTAAAATCATGGATACCAACGATGAATGGATTCAAAAAAGAACTGGAATTGAAGCCCGCCGTTTTAGTGATAAGAGTACAACCTATATGGCAACAGAAGCAGCTTTTGAAGCTCTCGCATCTTTGGATGTTGAGACCATTGATTGTATTATTGTGGCAACCTATACCCCAGATACTTTCATTCCAACGGTTGCGAACCAAGTTCGCTCAAACCTTGGGATTAAACGATCCATTCCTTCGTTCGATATCAATGCAGCATGTTCGGGATTCCTCTATGCTTTTCAAAACGCTCATGCATTCATCAAAGCCGAAGTATACAAGCGAGTGCTTGTGATTGGTGCTGATTTTAACTCGCGTTATCTAGACTTTACGGACCGATCAACTGCAATTTTATTTGGTGATGGTGCAGGTGCGATTGTGATGGAAGCGGCACCTTCAGGAACGATTGATTGTGTCATTGGCGGCGAAACAGATGTTTTGGCAAGTATTACGGCACCCAATTTAACCGATCATCCCAATCCATTGTTGCCTCGCGATTTAATTGCGCATGAACATTTCAAAATGAAAGGTTCGGATGTCTTTAAATTTGCGGTGAAAACGATGGAAACAGAAATTAATGCCATACTTCAAAAACATAAGTTGAGTATGGACGATATTGATTATGTGGTATCACACCAAGCCAATCAACGTATTCTTGATAGTGCAGCACGTGCACTCAAAGTACCCACAGATAAATTTTTGAGTAATGTAAAAGGGATTGGTAATACCTCTGCGGGAAGTGTGCCTATATTACTGGATGAAGCAGTTAAAGACGGCCGAATTCAACCCGGAATGAAAATAATTATGATAGCGTTTGGCGGTGGGCTGACCTACGGGACAGCGCTTCTGGACATCTAATTCAGTTGACAGATAAACGATAAATCTATATAGTTTGAATATCAAAGTAAATTAAAGGAGCAAAATTATGAACGAAAAAATTAAAGAAATAGTAGCAGAAATTTTAGATGTTGAGGTAGCAACAATTGCGGAAGATGCATCAATCTTAGATGATTTAGGAGCAGATTCAATTGCTGTGATGGAAATTGTCATGGAACTTGAAGGCGAATATGGTGTAGAAGTCCCAACTGAAGATATTCTGACATTAAAAACAGTAAATGATATTGTCGCATATATCGAATCGAAACAGTAATGACAGTTGGTTATATTTTTGCAGGCCAGGGCCAGCAGTTTGTATCCATGGGTGAAGATCTTGTAGCGTTGTACCCCAGTGCGGCACGTACATACGCTCAAGCATCACAAATACTAGGATATGATGTCTTAAAATTAGATGAATCACAACTTAGTGAAACACGATTTACCCAACCTGCACTCTATGTACTGCATACAGTTATTGCCCAATTACTAGAAACAAATAACATTTCAGCAAATGTCGTTTGTGGCTTGTCATTAGGGGAATACAATGCCATTACTGAAGCAGGAGTCATCGACTTTGAAACGGGACTCGCCCTTATCCAAAAACGAGCAGAAATTATGCATAATGCCCTCACTCCGTACACAAGTGGCATGGCAGCATGTCTCAAAACTGATCGTCATACGGTAGAAGCGGTACTTCAAGGACATGACGTCGCGATTTGTAATGTTAATACACCGTCACAAATTGTAATCGGTGGAAATGTAGAAGCGCTCGAAGCTGTTATTCCAGCGCTCAAAGAAGCTGGTGTTCGAATGGTGATACCTTTGAAAGTATCAACGGTATCCCATATGGCATTGCTCAAGCCCGCAAGTGCATTGTTACGCGGTGTACTTGAGTCAGTTCCCTTCAGAACACCTAAGATTTCATTCATCAACAATATTCATGCGCAAGTCCAATCAGATAATTTTGTGGATACATTAGCACGTCATATTTCCGAACCAACGGAACTAGCGGCATCAATCCAAAAAATGGTGGATATGGGTGTGGATACAATAATAGAGATTGGTCCTAAAGGGTCAATTTCTAAATTTGTAAAAGAGATATGTGGCGATACAGTAAAAACGTATAACGTCTATTCTGCTGAAACATTGGGAGGACTTATTGATGACCAATAAAATAGCAATCGTAACTGGCGCAACAAAAGGGATTGGCCTGGCTATTGCCCGCCAGTTAGAAAGTGACGGCTATCTTGTATATGGAACATATGTTCGAGATTATGAACCGGACTATGTTGCACGTCTTGAAACACCAACTTTTAAATTACATCAAGTAGATGCACGCAACCTTGAAGCTTGTGATGCTTTTATTAAAACAGTGCAGACCGAACAAGGTCGTATTGATGTTCTTGTCAATAATGCAGGCATCGTTAAAGACAACTTAATGATGCGCATGCAAGCCACTGACTTTACAGATGTTATAGATGTTAATTTGGTCGGACCTTTCAATATGGTTAAAGCAATTACGAAACCAATGATGCGCCAAAAAAGTGGTGCAATCGTCAATATTACGTCTGTAATTGGTGTGGTTGGCAATATTGGACAAGCAAACTATGCTGCAAGTAAAGCAGGTCTCATTGGCTTTTCTAAGAGCATTGCTAAAGAATTTGCGACGCGCGGTATTCGCGTTAACTGTGTTGCTCCAGGATTTATTGAAACGGAGATGACAGCGTCTCTTGACGAAGCCATCCGAAAACCAATCTTGGATGCAATTGCACTAAAACAATTTGGGGAACCCGAAGACATTGCACACGCTGTAAGCTTTTTAGTGAGCGACCAGGCAAAATACATAACTGGGCAAACACTCAATGTGTGTGGTGGTATGGTGATTTAGAGGTAACTATGAAAAAACGTGTAGTGATTACGGGACTCGGAATTGTGAGTCCTTTAGGTAATGATGTCGAAACCGCGTTTCAAAATGCTATTGATGGTATCAGTGGTATTGAACGCATAACTCATTTTGATACAACAGATTTAAAAGTAAAAATTGGAGCTCCGGTTAAGGATTTTGATGGGCTAAAGTATTTGACCAAGCGAGATGCGCGTCGTCAAGATCTTTTTAGTCAATTTGCGGTCTATGCTGCAAACGAAGCATATCGCGATGCTGGACTCAATGATGAAAATCACGATCCAAAGCGAACTGGAGTGATTATGGGAACCGGCATGGGTGGCATGCAGACCTTTGCAAATGACTTAAATCGTGCCTTTGAAGGCGGGTATGGTAAAATTCCACCAATGTTTATTCCAATGATTATTCCCAACATGGCAGCTGGTAATGTCGCGATTTCGCTGAATACAAAGGGTCATGTTTCATGTGTTACAACAGCCTGCGCTGCCGCAACACATGCAATTGGTGACGCATTTCGTATGATTCAATATGGCGATGCTGACATTATGCTAGCTGGGGGAACAGAAGCTGGTGTTTCACCGTATACACTTGCAGGATTTAATGCCTTAACCGCATTAAGTACTGAAGAGGATCCGTCACGTGCGTCACGCCCGTTTGATAAAAACCGTAACGGGTTTGTTTTAGGTGAAGGATCAGGTGTCCTTGTCTTAGAATCATATGACCATGCAATGGCTCGCGGAGCAAAGATTTATGGAGAAATGGTTGGATATGGTTCAACGTGTGATGCCTTTCATATTACTGCTCCAAATGGAGAAGGTGCTGTGGATGCGATGCGTCAGGCCTTAAGTGATGCAAATATGGTTCCAGAAGATATTTCATATATTAATGCGCACGGAACAAGCACCCCTTTAAATGATAAATTTGAATCCCAAGCAATCATGGAAGTTTTTGGAGATCAAGCATCTAAGGTCGCAATCTCCTCAACAAAATCTATGCATGGTCATGCTTTAGGTGGAACTGGTGGTATTGAAGCTGTTTTGTCTATTAAAGCAATGGAACGAAGCATTGTCCCACCAACTATAAATTATGAAACACCAGACGAAGACTGTCCTTTAGACTATGTCCCCAATGTCGCTCGCAAGATGGAAGTTAATGCAGTGATGTCGAATTCCCTAGGATTTGGTGGGCATAATGCTGTGATTGTCTTCAGAAAGGATGTGTAGTCTTATGTTAATGAACTCAAATGATATTCAAGCGATTATTCCACATCGATACCCATTTTTACTTGTTGATGCGGTGAAAACGATGACGGAAACATCTATTGTCGCAATTAAGAATGTATCGGCAAATGAGATGCAATTCATGGGTCATTTCCCTCAAAAACATGTGATGCCTGGCGTCTTGATTACAGAAGCTTTAGCACAAGCTGGAGCGATTGTATTGTTGTCGCAACCGCAATTCAAAGGGAAAATAGCCTATTTTGTTGGAATCGATAACTTTAAATTTAAGAAACAGGTTATTCCTGGAGATCAAATAGAACTTCATGTTGAACTCGTAAAACTCAAGAGTATTATGGGTATTGCAGAAGCAAAAGCGTATGTTAATGGGGAGGTTTGTGCCCTTGGAACAATCAAATTCGCCATTGGCGATTAAAACAGGAATCGATTTAGTGTATATGCCTCGTTTCGAGAAACATGTCACTGATCCGCGTTTCTTGCAACGTATCTTAACAGAGCGGGAAATAGTATTGTTTGAAAAACTTACCACACCTCGTCGAAGATTAGAGTTTCTTTGTGGTCGATATGCGTGTAAAGAAGCATATTCAAAGGCTATGGGAACTGGCATTGGTGTGACTGATTTTCATGATTTTGAAGTCTTGAAAAATGATTTAGGAGCTCCAATTAGCGATAAAGGCGCAGTCTCAATCAGCCATGATGGAGCGTATGCGATTGGAATGGTGATTATTTATGGATAATTTTTATATGTTAGTAACGTTTATTGCGTTGCCGTATTATTGGATTCGTTCGCAATGGTTGCGCCGTTATGGCTCAGATGACCAAATTGACCGTGAGTTGAAGATGTATTCACGTCATTATTTTGGTATCAGAGGTAAAACGATTACTCCGGTAAATCGACCGGTGGATCCAGGTACCTGTATCTACTTATCGAACCATCAATCCCATAATGATATTTTCGTTACCCTAGGAATTGTTGAAACACCATTCCGCTTTGTTGCCAAAAAAGAATTGTTTACAAGTTTTATAACAGGGTCATTTATGAAAATGTCCCGTTCGTATCCGTTAGATAGGGAAGACCCACGCCAATCATTGACCCTACTTAAACAAGCACTTGAAGATACTACTGAAGGACATTCTTTACTGGCATTTCCAGAAGGAACTCGGTCCCATCAGAAAGAAATGGTTGAATTTAAAGCGGGCATGTTTTCCGTGCTTCGAAAGAGTACGGTTCCAATTGTCCCAATGTACATCAAAAATAGCTATAAGAAAAACACACGTAATTATGAGGTGTTCTTTGGCGAACCCATGCTCCCGGAAACTTTTAATAAATTGAAGGGAACAGAATTAAGTCTTGAAGTCAAACGTCGTATGGAGATGTTGATGCAACAAGCTTATCAATAAAAAAAAGCGACTTATTAAAAGTCGCTTTTCATATCGCTGTCTGAAGTGTGTGTTTCATCGACTGTAATGGCAGCAAATGATCCCCGTGTTACTTCTTTGAGATGGAGTGGATTAAGGCCCATCTGCTGGCCTATTTTGCCTGCTGATACAATGATTTCATCCATCGACTGCGCAGAGTCAGCGATGACTGTTGGAAACTGTTTCTTCATGCCAAGTGGTGAGCATCCTCCCCGTACATATCCGGTCAAATCAAACAATTTATTTAAATGCAAAAGCTCGACCCGTTTTACACCAAGTGCCTTGGCTGCTTTTTTCATATCGATATGATCAAAAATTGGAATAACCGCTACAAAATGATCGTTACCACTTTCAAGGACAATCGTCTTAAATACCTTTTGGGCTGGCTGATTGATTTGAGTGGGCACATCGATTCCTTTTTCTATCTCATCTTTGCTATATTCGTACATATTATATGCATATTTTTTTTGATCAAGAATACGCATTGCGTTTGTTTTCTTTATTTTCATGTAATCACCTACAAATAGTCTAACACAGAGTTAGAGCGAGATATAGTAAATCGTGTGGAATCATGTACCTGTCGCTTCGGATTAACGTAAACATCAGGAATTATGTGGAATGTTAATTCAAAGGGGTAAATGCTTGAATATGTGCCTTGCTATTGGTATTCTTGTTACATCAAGCAAAGTAAATAACATGTGTTAAGTGCCAGAAGGATGGGAAGTCGCCTCTGGACGAAACGAAAGTGCAGTGTGTTATTGCCTCCGTTGCATAACTTTTCTTTAACTTGCTTGAAAAGAAAAGAGGATTTGAAATGAAAACAAAACAAATAGCAGTGATGGCAATGTTTGTTGCAATACAAATTGTTGTATCACGTTTATTGAGTGTGACGACTCCGATCACAAAGATCAGCTTTACGTTTATACCCTTAGCAGTAACTGGGTATTTAATGGGTGTTAAAAAATCGATGCTTATCGCGATAATTGCCGATCTAATTGGAGCTACACTATTGCCTTCGGGGCCCTATTTTCCAGGGTTTACCGTCTCTGCAGCCGTAACTGGTGCAGCATGGGGAATGTTGAAAGGTAAGGATAAACCGTGGCTTTGGGTCATTGGGATTTCTTTCTTTCATTTTGCGTTTGTAAGCTTGTTGTTGAATTCGACCTGGATCTATATGATGGGTGGGAAAGCCTTTTCCGCAATCATTGGGCCTCGTGTTTTAAAGTCAGCGATTATGCTCCCACTAGAAATAATTATTAACGGTTCACTCATCACAGCGCTACAACGCCAAAAATTTGGTGAGAAACTGATAAATGGTCTATAATAGACCATTTTTATTATGGTACACTAGGTGTAATTGAAGGGGTGATAGTATGAAAAATGATGCATTAATTTCACAAGAAGCAAAGTATGAAAAAATTAGTGTCGTTGCGGACCAACTTGGTCTCGAAGATACCGAGTATGAAGTGTATGGTAACTACAAAGCAAAACTTGATTTATCACTGTTAGACCGCCCACGAAAAGCAAAACTAATTCTGGTGACAGCTATTAATCCAACACCAGCGGGTGAGGGAAAAACAACGGTTAATATTGGATTGTCGATGGCGATGAACCAACGCGGTTATAAGACGGTGACAGCACTTCGAGAACCATCTTTGGGGCCAGTGTTTGGCATGAAAGGTGGCGCAACCGGTGGAGGATATTCACAGGTTATTCCAATGGATGATATTAACCTCCATTTCAATGGTGACTTTCATGCAATTACGGCTGCACATAACTTACTAGCAGCTATGATTGATAATCATATTTATCATGGTAATGAACTCAAAATCGATCTTAATAATATTGTTTGGGGACGTGCATTAGATACGAATGATCGTGCCTTACGACGTCTTCAAATTGAAAGCAAAAAAACACCACATCAAACATTTTTTGATATTACAGCAGCGTCGGAAATTATGGCGATTTTCTGCTTAGCAAAAAATATGGATGATTTACGAAACCGTCTGTCAAATATTATCGTTGCTTATGATATCGAAGGCCACGAAATCCTTGCGAAAGACCTCGAAGCAGTGGGGGCGATGTTACTCTTATTAAAAGATGCGATGCGTCCTAACCTTGTGCAAACACTAGAAAATACACCGGCAATTATCCATGGTGGACCATTTGCAAATATTGCCCATGGTTGCAACTCAATTCTTGCGACTGAGATGGCAATGAAGCTTGGTGATTACGTTGTAACTGAAGCGGGATTCGGTGCAGATTTGGGTGCAGAAAAATTTTACGATATCAAATGTCGTATTGGAGGATTTAAACCAGATGCAACAGTTTTGGTAGCGACAATACGTGCCTTGAAGTATAACGGAGGCGTTTCGGTTCATGACTTGAATGAAGAAAATCTTGAAGCGTTGGCACTTGGAAGTGCTAACCTTAAGCAGCATCTTGAGAACATGCGGAAGTATAGTGACAACATCGTGATCGCTATTAACCGATTCCCAAGTGATACGAAAGCAGAAATTGAGTACCTTCAAACATTAGCATCGACGCTCAATGTTTCAATCATTCTAACCGATGTTTATGGCCAAGGGGGTTCGGGTGCACTCGAACTTGCTGATCACGTTGTTGCCTTGTGCGAAAAAAATAACCGTTTCAATTACCTTTATGACGCATCTGTCGATGTTTACAAAGCGATTGAGACAGTTACTTCAGAAATATACCGTGCGAATCGGGTAGAATATTCTGATATAGCGAAAGCGAAAATTGATAAGATTTTGGAAACCTATCCGCAAGGACTGCCAGTGTGTATCGCTAAAACACAATATTCCTTTAGTGATGACCCTAAAGCACTGAATGCCCCGCGTGATTTTGTCGTCAATGTTCGCGATGTGCGTTTAGCCAAGGGTGCTGGATTTTTGGTAGTATTATTGGGAGCAATTATGACAATGCCTGGATTACCAAAAATACCAAATGCTGTAAACATGGACTATGATGGTACGGTCATTGGATTAACATAAGACGCATATGCGTCTTTTCTTTTTTCTTCAAATGAAATCGCATACAACACAGACTCATAAATTGTGATAAACTATCTGTAGTAAATGAGGTCAGAAAAGATATGGAAACTAATGTCAATGAATTACTAAAAAATGAATTAAATCAATTCAAAGCACACCAAATTGATGCTGTTTTGGATTTAATGGCAGATGGCAATACTGTTCCGTTTATTGCACGTTATCGTAAGGAAGTTACGGGAAGTCTTGATGAGGTACAAATCCGTGAAATTGCAGACCGTTTTGAGTATCTTACAAATCTTGAAAAACGAAAAGAAGAAGTTATTCGTCTCATTGATGAGCAAGGGAAATTGACGGAAACGTTACTTGCAGACATTCAAAATGCGTCGGTTCTTCAAAAAGTCGAGGATTTATACCGTCCGTATAAACAAAAACGCCGCACAAAAGCGACAATCGCCCGTGAGCGCGGTTTAGAGCCGTTAGCGATCGAGTTTATGGCATTACCAGATTCGTTCAATCTGGAAGGGCTGGACGCATACCTAAACGAAGAGTTCGAACTCAATACCCGCGAGGATGTTTTAGCGGGCGTTCACGAAATTATCGCGGAGGTTGTTTCGGATGAGCCAAGTTATCGCGAATGGATTCGTGATATGACCTCAAAACATGGGGTTGTAGTCAGTAAAGTTAAAGATGCAGATAAAGATGAGCGTGAAGTCTATGAGATGTATTACGAGTTTTCACAGCCTGTTGATAAAATTGCATCGCATCGAATTTTAGCACTAAACAGAGCAGAAGCAGAAGGTGTTTTAAAAGTTGATATTGAGATTGATGAAGCTCGTATTCTTGAGTACTTCCGTCGTCGCATAATTGGGAACAAGAGTAACTCCGCAACTGTTGAATATGTTCAAAATGGTTACACAGATAGTTACAAACGGTTCATTAAGCCGGCCATTGAACGTGAAATTCGAAATATGATGACAGAAAAAGCAGATAAACAAGCAATTCATATTTTCGGTGAAAATCTTAGAAATTTACTGCTCCAAGCACCTTTAAAAGGACAAACGGTTATGGGATTTGACCCAGCGTATCGTACCGGTTGTAAGTTAGCAATCGTTGACGCAACGGGGAAAGTTGGTTCTATTGATGTTATCTATCCACATGAACCGGCCCCTGAGCATAAGCGCGCTCAAGCTGCGACAATTTTCAAAAATCTTATTACAAAATTTGATGTAGATACCGTTGCCATTGGTAATGGTACAGCGTCTCGTGAATCGGAAGCTTTCGTTGCAAAAGCTTTAAGTGAACTTGGTGGTAAAACTGCCTTCGTTATTGTGAATGAGGCAGGAGCATCTGTATATTCTGCTTCTGATGTTGCACGTAAAGAATTTCCAGATTTACAAGTTGAACAACGTTCGGCTGTAAGTATTGGACGTCGCCTTCAAGATCCACTGGCGGAACTCGTGAAAATCGATCCGAAATCTGTTGGTGTCGGTCAATACCAACATGATGTTTCCCAAAAAGAGTTAACGACTGCACTTGATTTTGTCGTTGAAACAGCAGTTAACCAGGTTGGGGTTGATGTGAATACAGCATCACCACAGCTCTTAGAATACGTTGCTGGGCTGACAAAAACAACAGCACAAAACATTGTGACTTATCGTGAAGAACATGGCATTTTTAAGAATCGTAAGGCGATTAAAGATGTACCGCGTTTAGGTCCTAAATCATATGAACAAGCAATCGGATTCTTACGAATTCCAAACGGGGAGTATATCCTCGATAACACAGCAATTCACCCTGAAGCATATGCTACTACTGAAAAAATCTTAAAGCACTCAAATATTAAACCTGAGGAATTGGGAACAGAAGCAACGAAAGGCAAAATTGAAGGCATGTCAATTAATGAGCTTGCTTCGTTATACGATATTGGGAAGGTTACTTTAGAAGATATTTTTGCTGCATTAAAACAACCAGGACGTGACATGCGCGAATCAATGGCAGGGCCATTATTACGTAAAGATGTCTTGAGTATGGAAGATTTAAAACCAGGTATGGAACTTCAAGGAACTGTTCGAAATGTCGTGGATTTCGGTGCCTTTGTTGACGTCGGAGTTAAACAAGATGGTCTGGTTCATATTTCTAAATTAAGTAAACAATTTGTAAAACACCCAACTGATGTTGTTTCAGTTGGCGATATTGTTCAAGTCTGGGTACTTGAAGTTGATCTCAAGAAACAGCGAATTCAACTTTCAATGCTACCTTTGGATGCGTCATAATAAATCATGTTGGATACCTAGAATGTAGGAGCATTCATGAAAAATCAAAAACTAGTTCTAATTTACGTGGTTTTAGCACTCAGTCACGTTCTCTCAATCACCTCATTAGTGATGCAGCGAAATGAAATCATCATGACACTATCACTGATTTTGAAGTTATTTGTGACGGTGAAACTTTTAATTCCATCGCGATCAAAGTTGCTGTTAGCAAGTTTAATTGCGCAAATTGCAAGCTTTGGCGTATCGTTTATTAGTGGAACGTTTCTTCTTGCTCAGTCTGGAGAAATAGCCCGAACAGTTGGAAACCAGTCGTTCGCACTACAAATATCTTACATTTTGATGGGAATTGCTGATGCACTCGTTATTCTTTACGTATCTAAACTTTCGCGTAATCCGTTCTTGACACGTATTTATCAAGTATTATCCTTTGTTATGGTTATGTTCGTAAGCGTTGGAACACTCGGATTTGCTTTTCCGATTCCTACAATATTGGATGTCATGGTATCGGTGTTCGAAGTTACAGGTTATGCGGGATTTGTAGCAACCCTTTTAACAGAACTTTATCTCAACACTAAATCTTTAAAGACGGAGGAAATATGAAAACGAAAGACCAAATAACGCAAACAATGATCCTCATCAGTGGATTGATCATCTCGATGCTTGCGACAGTATTGAAACAATATCCTATTGTCATGGTAATTGGATTAGGGATTCAAATATTTGCAACATTTAAGTTATTCACAATTACCAAAAACAAGTATTTAATTTGGAGTCTAGCGTCCTTAATGCTAAGTTTTGCGATTGTCTTTTTGAGCGGTACATTTGTTCCAATGATGACAACTGATATGTTCACAATGATCGCAATTTTATCCAATTTCTTGCTAATTACGTATGTTCTAATTCGGATGGCAGATGTCCTTCTAATGGTTTACGCGTCAGAGAATGCGCATAATGATTTCTATAAGCGATTCTATCAATTTCTTGCCATTTCGTTTACAGTGATGATTTTAGTAGGTTCCATCGGAACCTTCCTTGAAGGATTCACAATTATTCTGGTGCTTGTCTCAGTATTGGAGTTTGTATTCAGAATAGGTTTTATTCTAGCATTGATTCTAGAAGTCTATCATTCAAAAAAAGAGGCCTAACCTCTTTTTTGTTTAAAAGGCACTTGATTTCACAATATTGTCTTTCGATCTAAAACTGTCTAAAATAACCTAAGAAAGAGGTACCACATGGACTTTATTACGCTTTGCTATCACGAATTTCGAGATACCCCAATAAATACAGAAATACAGTCTATCCCCGTTGAAGTTGCGAACGGATACCAGGATAATTTACCCATCGCGTTGTATACGGATATTCAAGACTTTAAAGAACAAATGCAGTATTGTATTAATAATGGCTTTAATTTCATAACTATAGAGGATGTTGAAGCTTTTTATAAAGATCGAAAGATGTTGCCGTCTAAAGCGATATTATTGACATTTGATGACGCTTATCAGTCGATGAAAAAACTTGCTTATCCGCTGCTTAAAGCAAACAAAATTCCGGCGACTATGTTTGTAGTTAGTGGTTGGATGTATGAAAAGAGCAAAGCATGGGATGCTACAGTTGCTCAAACAATGTCTTGGACAGATCTCGAGACAATGTCAGATTGTCTTACAACCGCAAATCATACCCATTGGATGCATCAACGTACTCATCTTCAAGGTTCTATTCAGACAGAACCCAAGCAAGCTGTGGTAGATGATATTCTAAAGTGTGCAACATATGTCGATGCACCTAAAATATTTGCATATCCATTTGGATTTTATGATCCTTCGGTATTTGCGTCTTTGGAAAATGCTAACATAGAATTCGCATTTACAACAAAGCCAGGTGTCAACACCTTAAGTACCCCACGGTTCGAGCTTAAACGCAATATCATTCCTTATAAAATGCCGCTTTCGGCATTTGTTGAACTGTTAGAAAAGAGATAAAATGAAGAAAATAATTACACTATTACTCTGTTTATTCGTCCTTGCTGGATGTTCAAACACACCCAAACCAGATTTAGAAACACCTTTAAAAGTAGGAACACTTGCAGCTGAATCCGCATTGCCAATTATTATTGCACATGAGGAAGGATTCTTTAAGAGTGAAGGAATAAATGTTGAAATTGTTCCGTTTGCCAATCCTCAAGAACGAAATGCAGCAGCACAAAGTGGTGCTATTGACATGATGATTGCTGACGCAATGACAGCATTTGCGTTTCAAGAACAAGGATTTCCATATATTATAACCTCAGATATTAACGAAGATTTTAAAATTATTGCATCACCTAATTCCGGTATCACAACGATGAAAGATCTGCAAGATCAACGTGTTGCACTGATTCCAGGTCTGTTATTAGAGTATGTAATGGATGAGATTGCTGCAAAAGACGCATTTGATTATCAAGTTTTAGCGATGGCATCTTTTCCTGGGCGTTTTGAGGGACTACTTCAAGACCAATTCGAAGCAGTAGTGTTTACAGAACCACAAGCAGGTATGCTAGTTGCTCAAGGTGCACATTTACTCGGAAGCTCAAGTGAGTATGGCATCAAGGGCGGAAGTTTGCTAACGAAGAAAGATCGGATTGAGAAAGATCCAGAAATTATTGCTCGCTTCTACCGTGCGTATAATCAAGGGGTTGAGTACCTTAACAAGAATCAATCAGAAGCTTATGCAGCCGTGTTGACACAATATGCATTCCCACCTCAAATGGGATCCTACATTGATCAAAAAACGACCCCATTTGAGAAAGCAAAACCAGTTTCAAATGATCAACTCGAATCGATTGCGACATGGTCTCTCAATAAGGGATTAGTAGAACAGTTACCGACCATCAAAAATACCGTTAATTTTAGTTTTATCGAAGAATAGGCCAGTCCTATTCTTTTTTGTATGTGTGTGAGTAGTAGGTGGTCTCATGGTGGATGATTCATCAAAATATATTGGTCTGTTTTTATAGTTTTTTCTCTTCCTATTTATATAGTGAATAATGTGGGGGACAATTTGTGGTTATCCCAAAATTAATTTTTGGTAAGTTATTGATATTCGGCTTAAATAGCGTAATATAGTAAGGAAGCTTGTTTGATTGAGACGCATGTTTGTGGTACGATTTACCTAGCATGCTCGAACTAAAACAAGTGAAAAGACGAAGCAATGCAGACATGAAAAGGAGGCAACGATGACACGGAAAATAAAAATTGCAATTTGCGTTGTTGGAGCAATCATTCTATCGATAATCGATTGGAGATTGGGCTTAGGTTGGTTGATTGGTTGGACTAGTTTACTGACACTCGAACATTTCAGAAATTTGTTCTATAACATCATACTCGATGAACAACAGTTTACAGTCAAAAAGTACGTTGGATACATCATCTTTGTATTTGTGATTTTATGGTTACCCTTGCTCTTGGCATTTATGTTCCCGGCATGGATTAATCCTTATGCGATAGCGGCAACATACTTGCTAGACCGTTTGCTACTTTTTATGACAGGAATTTTTACAAAGGAGAAGGCAAATGTTGCAAGTTGAAGTTTATTCGATTTTGATCATTACAATTGGTCTCTCCATCGCGTTTTATGTCGGAGGCAAGCGGCTTAAGAATTTGCCGCTTACTGAAAAGCCTCGCGGAGGCGTCTTAAAAGCAATACTTTATGTTAAGACGATTTCTGATTTCACAATTCAAAACATGGGTGAAAAACACGGGCGACGAATGGCAGCGTATATTGGAAGTGTATTTATTTACATTCTAGTTGCAAACATGTTCGGACTAACAGGATTAGCTGCACCTACAAGTAATTATTCAGTAACACTTGTACTTGCAATTATTACATTCCTTTTAATTCAACATGCAAAAATAGATGCAAATGGCGTAAAGGGATACGTCAAAGGATTCTTTGAACCGTTTTTCCCCTTTGTCATTCCGAACTTTTTCGGAACGGTAGCACCACTGATCAGTTTGTCACTCCGTTTATTCGGAAATGTACTCTCAGGAACGGTTATTATGACATTGCTCTATACGTTTACGGGTTGGATTAGCAGTTTTATCCCCGGTATCGGTGGATTTAACTTCTTCGGAGTGATTGTTGCTCCAGTATTACATTTATATTTCGATATGTTCTCTGCATTTTTGCAGGCGTTCATATTTATATCATTAACATCGATCTTAATCGCTGTTGAATATCAAGACTAAACTAAGGAGGATATTATTAATGGAAGCAGTAAGTATTGGAAAAGGATTGGTAGCGATCGCTGCCGCACTAGCAGTTATGACAGGTATTTTCTCAACAGTAGGACAAGGTTATGCAGCCGCTAAAGCTGTAGAAGCCGTAGGTAAAAACCCAGAAGCAGAAAGTAAAATTCGTTCAATGTTAATTCTTGGAGCGGGTATTGCTGAAACAGCTGCGATTTACGGTATGCTTATCGCATTCTTATTAATTTTTGTATTCTAATAATCAAAGGAGGGTATTATGAATTTAGATATTGCTGCAAAGCTAATGCCAGATCCTTGGACGATGGCTGCACAACTTGCGGCCACTTTTGTAATCTACATTATGTATCGCAAGTACCTTCACGAGCCTGTACAAAAATATTTGGACGCGCGTGCTGAACGTATGGCTGAAGAAATGAAAGAAGCAGAAGCGTACCGATTGGAAGCAAAAACAATGAGTGCTCAAGCACAGGAAGCATATTCTGAATCAATGGATAAACTAAAAATCGTTGAAGCGGATATGTTACGCGATGCTGAAAATAAAAAACAAGCAATTATTGATTCTGCTCAAGAAGAAATTGAAAATGAGAAAATCAAAATGGCAGAAGCCTTAAAAAATGAAAAAGCTGCACTTTACCGCGAAGTATCTACATACATGTTGGATACAGCTGTAGCGGTAAACCGCAAAGTATTGTCGGAGCGTGAATTAGATCACTCTTCAATGCTCCAAGACCTAGAGAAGGAAATGGAAGCTTATGATCATAAGCACTAAGCAATACGCTCAAGCTCTATTTGAAGTGTCTCAGGAACAAAACGTAGTTATGGATGTCTATGCGGAGTTACAAGTCGTCTCGCTGATACTTGAAGATGAAAAAATCAATCGTATTTTTACCCGAACATATCAAGACGAAACAATTCTTGATCCGTTGTGGAAAACGTTGCGATCGCACTTTTCAAAGCAAGTTGTCAATTTCTTACAACTTCTTTATCAAGCAAACATGATGAAGAGTTATGAGCGCGTAATGGCAGCATTTCGTGATTTATTAGAAATTCATGAATACTTAAGTCGTGTGGATGTAGTTAGCGCGATAGCATTGAGTGATCAAGAAAAAATATCATTACAAAAAACGTTGAAAGAAAAATATAAAGGCGACTTAGAAATGCACTATGAGATTGATGCAAACTTGCTTCAAGGCATGATTGTTCATGTTCGTAGTGATATCTATGATACCTCAGTAAAAAGTAAACTGGATCGTATTATTAACCAAGGAGGATTACAACAATGAGCAATCAATCAGCAAACATTCTCGAAATGTTAAAAGAACAAATTGCTGGAATTGAATTTGACACGAAGAGCGAGGATATTGGTCGCGTATTTAAAGTAGGTGACGGTATTGCGTTTGTTCGTGGTTTAGACCAAGTCCTCTCGGGGGAAATGCTACGTTTTAGTGATGAGGTTTATGGACTCGCACTGAACCTTGAAGAGAACCAAGTCGGGGTTGTTCTACTTGGTGATGACTCATTAGTTAAAGAAGGTGACGTCGTCTATCGAACCCAACATATCATTGAAGTGGGTGTTGGTGATGGTCTTTTAGGACGTGTCGTTGACGCATTAGGACATCCTATTGATGGTCTTGGAGAAATCAACTATGAAGGACACCGTCCTGTTGAACGTGTTGCTCCAGGTGTTATGACACGCCAGTCAGTACACCAACCTTTACATACGGGACTTAAAGTCATCGACTCTATGATTCCAATTGGTAAAGGTCAACGTGAATTAATTATCGGTGATCGTCAAACAGGTAAAACAAGTATTGCATTGAATGCAATCATCAACCAAAAAGGTCAAGATGTTAACTGTATTTATGTTGCTATCGGACAAAAAGCTTCAACCGTTGCAATGGTTGTTGAGAAACTTAAGGAACATGGTGCAATGGATTATACCGTTGTCGTATCAAGTACAGCCAGTGAACTCGCACCACTTCAGTATCTTGCACCGTATACAGGGGCAGCGATTGGTGAACACTGGATGGATAATGGTAAAGATGTATTAATTGTTTATGATGACTTATCAAAACATGCGGTAGCATATCGAACAATCTCATTACTATTACGTCGTCCTGCAGGTCGTGAAGCCTATCCCGGAGATGTTTTCTACCTTCACTCACGTTTGCTTGAGCGAAGTGCAAAACTAAACGAAAACTACGGTGGTGGATCAATGACTGCGTTACCTATCATTGAAACACAAGCTGGTGATATATCCGCATATATACCAACAAACGTTATTTCAATTACAGATGGCCAATTATTCTTGAACTCAGATTCATTCAATAGTGGTTTTAGACCAGCTGTCGATAGCGGAATGTCAGTTTCACGGGTTGGATCAGCCGCACAAACAAAAGCGATGAAACAAGTTGCCTCATCATTGAAACTTGAATTAGCGACATATCATGAGCTGTTATCATTTGCTCAGTTTAGTACTGACATTGATCCAGCAACCCAAAAAATTATTGACCATGGGAACCGTCTTACTGAATTGCTCAAACAAGGAGCACTTTCAAAGACACCTCACGAATTGATGATTGTAAGTATGTTCTTAAATAAATACGGGTTCCTCGATATGCTAAGTGTAAAAGAAGTTTTACCATTCGAAAAGTTCTTACATGAACGCTTTGTTTCATCACATCAAGATCTTTTAGATCAAATAAAAGCGAACTTTACACTTGATGATGCCCTAATTGAGACGCTCAAAACAGTAATCAACGAAGAATTAGAGCGCTTTAAGATAAGAAATAATGCCTAATACACAAGCCATAAAAAAAAGAATCCGGTCCATCAAATCGACACAAAAAATCACGAAAGCAATGAAGCTTGTTTCGTTGAGCAAACTTCAACGGTATCGTGATCGAAAAGGACACTTCGAAGCCTATTACGATGCTGTGAGTCATGCGACAACACAGTTTATAGATTTTGAAGTGGCGACGGATGATAAACCAAAATTGTATTTTGTTGTGATGCCTGATTTGGGATTGTGCTCAGCTTATATTCAAGGTAATATGCGAAAGTTACTTTCTGTATATAAACCTGAAGATAGTGCAGTTGTTATTGGGACACAAAGTTATGAATCACTAAAAAACAAGTCAGTTACAATCGTTAACCCGATGCAATCGAGTGAACATTTTGAGTTGTTTGATGCTGTAAAACTATTAAAGCCGTATCTTGCAACGCACCAAATTGTTACGATTGTCCCTGATTATGCTAATGCACTGAATCTTGAATTCGAACTCCATACGTTACCTACAGTGGTGTCGGGAGCACGTGATCAAGTAATTTACGAACCGAATTTTGAAGATGTTGCCTCAATCATGATTCAACAAGCACTCATGGCGTTGTTGCGTCACACATATCTGACATCAAAAGTAAGTGAGCATACGACACGCCGTATTGCGATGGAAAAAGCAACAGACAGTGCAGAAGACATGATTGAAGATTTAGGTCGAAAATATAACCGTATTCGTCAAGAGGCGATTACACAAGAGATATCTGAAATTGTTTCAGGAATGGAGGGTTAACGATGAAAGGTAGAATTGTACAAATAGTAGGACCAGTTGTTGATGTTCGTTTTGATAGTGAACATATGCCGAAACTCTACAATGCGCTTGTAGTTGAACACGGTGAACTCAAAGTAACACTTGAAGTATCACAACATATTGGTAATGATTTAGCCCGTTGTATTGCAATGGGAACTACTGATGGATTATCTCGTAATCTTGAAGTCGTTGATACAGGAGCAGCTATTAAAGTTCCTGTCGGCCAAGCTATTCTTGGACGTATGTTTAATGTCTTGGGTGAACCAATTGATGAAAAACCATTTGACAGTGAAGGCGTGGAATTCCATGAAATCCACCGTTCTGCACCGTTATTTAAAGATCAAAAAACAACCAATACAGTATTAGAAACCGGGATTAAGGTCATTGATTTACTTTGCCCTTATCCACAAGGTGGAAAAATTGGTCTCTTTGGAGGGGCTGGTGTTGGTAAAACCGTGTTAATGCAAGAACTTATTCACAATATTGCAATTGAGCATAGTGGACTATCAGTAGTTGCTGGTGTTGGAGAGCGAACACGTGAAGGAAATGATTTGTATCACGAAATGAAAGATGCAAATGTTCTTGATAATACAGTTCTTGTCTATGGACAAATGAACGAATCTCCAGGGGCCCGTATGCGTGTTGCATTATCAGGGCTAACTATGGCGGAAAACTTCCGTGACAACAATAAGCAGGATGTTCTTTTATTCATCGATAATATTTTCCGTTTCACGCAAGCGGGATCTGAAGTATCCGCATTGTTAGGGCGTATGCCTTCGGCTGTTGGATACCAACCAACACTTGCTACAGAAATGGGACAACTTCAAGAACGTATTACATCTACAACAGATGGATCAATTACATCCATTCAAGCGATTTACGTTCCAGCGGATGATCTAACTGACCCTGCTGCAGCGATTACATTTACGCACTTGGATGCGAAAACAGTATTGGATCGAAATATTGCGGCGCTTGGAATTTACCCAGCGGTTGACCCATTAGAGTCAAGTAGTAATCTGTTGTCCGAAGATGTTGTTGGTGAAGAA
The DNA here is from genome assembly GCF_011301115.1 of Erysipelothrix sp. HDW6B. Lineage (NCBI taxonomy): Bacteria > Bacillati > Bacillota > Erysipelotrichia > Erysipelotrichales > Erysipelotrichaceae > Erysipelothrix > Erysipelothrix sp. HDW6B. Next base: position 677,321 of record NZ_CP049860.1, read on the forward strand.
CATGTCTATGTTGCAACAGAAGTTCAAAAAATACTTCAACGATATAAAGAACTCCAAGATATTATTGCGATTCTTGGAATGGACGAACTGAGTGAATCGGATAAGCAAATTGTAAACCGTGCACGTAAAATTCGTAATTTCTTGTCACAACCATTCTTTGTTGCAGAAACATTCTCAGGAATATCAGGATCCTATGTATCAATTGCTGATACTGTTCGAAGTTTCAAAGTAATCCTTGACGGTGAAGTCGATCATTTACCAGAACAAGCATTCCTCTTTGTCTCGACAATTGAAGAAGTGTACAAGAAAGCAGAAGGGATGATGTAACGTCATGTTTACCTTTAAACTGCTTACACCCAATGGGCTCTATAAAACATTAGAGATAGATTCCGTAACTTTGCCAACCACGGATGGCCAGCGAACCATGCTCGCTAACCATATGGCAACAGTAATGCCAATTGATATTGGTGTTATGTATACAAAGACAAACTCTGAAATCGAAAATTTTGTGGTTTCAGAGGGACTCTTTACATTTGAAAACAACGTTGCTACACTATTAGTATCTTCAGTTGAATCAGAATCAGATATTGATTTTGAACGTGCAGCTAAAGCAAAAGCACGTGCTGAGGAACGCATAGAAAGTAACAATCAACAACTATACGATATGAAGCGTGCTGAACTCGCGCTAAAACGATCGTTAACGAGGTTAAAACTTAGAAAATGATACGTTCAATTAAATCATTCTTGAAGAAACGCACTATTCCTCAATATATCGCAATGGGCTTCGCATCAACAATTTTTGTTGGTGCTTGTTTGCTTTCTTTACCTATCGCATCTCGTGATGGGACGTGGACCAATTTTCTGGATGCGCTCTTTGTCGCAACATCCGCGGTTTGTGTTACTGGTCAAACTACAGTAAATACAGCTGCACATTGGAACTATTTTGGAAGCACAGTCATCATTTCCCTAATTGAAATTGGTGGGCTTGGATTCATGTCAGTTTTTGTTTATTTCTTCCTGTTTATGGGTAAGAAAATGACATTACGACAACGCCATTTACTCCAAGAATCTGTTGGTGCTGAAAATGCTGCCGACGCACAAAAATTAATCCGCTATATCGTTAAATTCTCATTGTCAGTACAGGCACTTGGGGCAGCGGTATTAGCAATCGATTTTATTCCTAAATTTGGATTTCTAAAAGGAATCTACTTCTCAATGTTCCACTCCATTTCCGCATTTAATAATGCTGGATTTGATTTGTTTGGAAACAGTCTCGAAGGGTTTACACAAACACCTCTAGTACTACTCACAATCGGAGGTCTCATATTCTTTGGAGGTCTTGGATTTATCGTGTGGCGTGATTTGTTGACGTTTAAACGAAAAAAACGTTTACTTATACATACGAAAATTACGTTAATTACGACAGTTGGTATTTTAATTATCAGTTTTGTTCTTTTTTGGGTTAGTGAATCAAGACATGGGACATTTGCTGGATTGCCACTGTGGGATCAGCTTGTAAATACACTCTTTATGGCGATTACACCTCGTACAGCAGGGTATGCCAATGTTAACTACGCGTTTATTTCTCCAATGGGAATATTCTTAACCATTATTCTGATGTTTATCGGTGCTTCATCCGGTTCAACAGGTGGTGGAGCCAAAGTTACAACATTCGCAACATTATTCCTCTTTATGCGTGGTGTCTTCAGTGATACTCAACCGCGTTTTCAATCGAGAGCTATTCCAATGGATCGCGTTATTAAAGCGTTGATGATTCTATTTATTGGGATTGCGATTGTAGTCAGTGCATCACTCATTCTATTCATCACTGAAACCATTCCGCCAGAATTTGGTATTGAATATATCCTGATGGAAGTCTTCTCATGCTTTGGAACTGTTGGACTCACCATGGGGTTAACACCAAACTTAACAAGTATTGGAAAAATCGTATTAATTATTGTAATGTTCGCAGGCCGTATCGGGTTGTTAACATTCTTCTTATCATTCGGAAACCATTCGGATATGAAAGAACCAACTTTAAAATACCCAGAAGCAAATATATTAGTGGGTTAGGAGAAAACTATGACAAATAAAACAGTAGCAGTCCTTGGACTAGGGTTGTTTGGAGCCTCTGTTGCAAAAACACTTGCACGTCATGATGTGGAAGTTATTGCAATGGATAAAAAAATGGAACGTGTAGATGAAGTTGCGATGCATGTTGAACATACAATTCAAGGTGATTTTACAAAACTAGAGCATCTAGAAGCAGCAGATATTGGTCAAGCTGATATTGCGGTAGTTGCCTCTGGTGAACGATTGGAAGAAGCCATTCTTTGTGTTCTAAACCTAAAAAAAATTGGTGTTCCTCAAGTTATCTGTAAAACAAAAAATAGAGATTATCACGATGTTCTAAAAAAAGTTGGTGCAGACCGTGTCTTATTACCTGAAGTTGAAATGGGTAAACGACTTGGGAATGAACTTGCACGTCACTCTGTAATTGATGCCTTGCGAATTGATGATCGATACAACTTAGTCGAAATTCATCCCCTTAAAGAATGGGAGAATAAATCAATTCAGGCATTAAATTTACGTCAAGAGTATGGCTTTAACATCGTTGCTCTCAAATGCTGCGTGAACAATGAATTTATTATTAATGTTTCACCAGACTATATTATTCGAGATGGTGACCTACTTTTCGTACTTGTTGAAGAAAAAGATTTAGATCGCTTCAATGACATGGAAGATAATAACTAAAAATAATAATTCAAGTAATGATAGTTAGCCTATCATTACTTTTTTATATCTGTAAAGGTTTGTGAACTGGACGAAAGTTACAGGATTTCGTAAAATAGAAACACATAAGTTCAAAGTAAGGGAGTGGTGATGATGGAACAAAAAACATTTCGACCAAGCGTTGCCAAAAGTTGTCTGATACCATTTGGAATTCTTAGTATCGCATTTCATGGACTCGTGATTCTTGGATTTAGTTTTTTAATAATGGGTGGAATGAAAATTGGTTGGTCTGATGTCGTACATTTTTTAGTCAGTGAGAAGATACTCCAATGGATTATTGTTCCCGTTACGATTGTGTATCTTTTACAGTGGGTATATGGAATCGTATATGCTCGAAAAGCATCCATTCAATGCGACCATGATCACGTACGCATAAACACGATTTACAGTAACTATGATATTGCGTATGCCGAGATTGACCATGTTCGGTTGACTGTGAGTGCTGCTGACCTTGGGACACGCTTATACGTTAAAGTAAAAGATAAGAAGCTATCAACTGTAATTCGTTTACGTCTATATACGACCTATGATGTGCAAAAATTGCGCGCTATTCTTGAAAGTGTTTAAATTAAAATATTCGTGAAGCTAAAATAAACCTTCACAAGCATGCAGCGATGCATAAAGACAAAGTAAAACCTGGTAACGACCAGGTTCTTTTTATAAGCAAATATCTTGCAACATATACCTATAGGGGTATAATGAAAATAGATACAGGAGGTCATGGTATGACAATACACATTACAAACAAAGATTTTGAAACACAAATTGCAGAAGGACTGACATTTATTGATTTTTGGGCAGAATGGTGCGGACCATGCCGTATGTTAGGTCCTGTAATTGATGAACTATCAACAGAATTCGAAGGTAAAATTAAAGTAGCAAAAGTTAATATTGATGAAAACCCGGAAATAGCACAAGAGTTTGGCATCATGTCGATTCCAACAATGATTCTTTTTGAAAATGGAAAACCAGTCGAACAAATCCAAGGATTCCAACCTAAAAAAGCATTACAAGAGTACTTAGAAAGTAAGGTCTAAAAATGAGAGTTGTTGTAGTTGGAGGCGTTGCCGGAGGAATGTCTTTCGCAACCCGTTTTCGAAGACTAAACGAAAATGCAGAAATTATTGTTTTAGATAAAGGACCCTATGTTTCATTTGCAAACTGTGGGCTACCATATCATATTGGTGGTGAAATTGAGGATCGTGATGATCTCATCGTCGTGTCACCAGAAACACTAAAAGCACGATTTCAGCTAGATATTCGTCCTAATCATGAAGTTGTGGCAATCCATCCAGACACTAAAACAGTAACGGTTGTGAATGATGAAGAAACGTTTGAACTAAGTTATGATAAATTACTTTTGTCACCAGGAGCGAAGCCGATTGTTCCACCAATTCCAGGGTTGACCGAGTCTAACAATGTTTTTTCGCTTCGTAATCTTCCTGACATGGATAAAATTGTGCGTCACATTGACAACAATGCGCCTCAAAAAGCAGTTGTAATTGGTGCTGGGTTTATTGGTTTAGAGATGGCTGAAGTATTAAAACATCGTGGATTGGATGTCACAATTGTCGAAATGGCGCCGCAAATTCTTGCGCCTTTAGATACAGAAATGGCTCAATTTGTGCGTGATGAACTCGAAGCCAATGGGATTCAAGTACTTGTCGGTAAGGGTGCTCAGGAATTCAAGAATAAAGGCCAAACGATTATTTTATCAGATGGTGACGAAATTGAGTCTGATTTAACGATTTTGTCAATTGGTGTTATGCCAGATACAGCGATTGCTCAAGAAGCAGGTATTGAAACTGGTTTTAAAGGAGGCATTCGAATTGATGAGTTCTTCAGAACAAATGTTCAGGATATCTACGCTGTAGGTGATGCAGTATTAGTTAAACATATGATTACTCAAGAAGAGACGCTTATTTCACTTGCGTCACCGGCAAATCGTCAAGGGCGACAAGCTGCGGATGCGATGTCGGGGCTTCCACGTAAACATCGTGGTTCGTTAGGTACTTCGATTCTTCGTGCTTTCTCGATTGGTGCTGGAAGTACGGGTCTCAATGAACGCCAACTTCAAACGTTAGGGTATCCATATGAATCTGTTCATATTACAGGGAAAAACCATGCAGGATACTTCCCCAATGCAACTGCGATTAACCTTAAATTAATCTTTAACCCACAGACCGGTGCAATCTATGGCGCACAGGCTATAGGTGAAGACGGAGTTGATAAACGAATTGATGTTATTGCTACTGCGATTAAAGGTGGTATGACCGTTGAAGATCTTCCAGAATTAGAGTTAACATATGCACCGCCATTTGGTACTGCAAAAGATGTTGTAAACATTGCTGGTTATGCGGCTCTAAACATTGTTGAAGGATATTCAGAAGCGATTCAATGGGATGAAGTCGACCAGTATCGTAATCAAGGAGCATACCTTCTAGATGTTCGAGATGCTATGGAAGTGAAAGAGGCGGGGGCACTTGACGGGTTTCATAATATTCCGTTAAACTATCTTCGCTGCCGCTTGCATGAAATTCCTGAAGATGCTGAGGTTATCGTTGCATGCCATAGTGGTCAACGTAGTTATTCAGCAATGCGTGTTTTAAAACAAGCGGGGTATAAAGCGAAGAATCTTGATGGTGCGTTTAAGTATCAGGCGCTGATGCACCCAGAATCCGTTTCTAAGGAGTGATAACGATGAAATGTGATAAGAACCTATTAAATCGTCTTAGTCGCGCAGAAGGGCAACTAAGGGGTATTACGAAGATGATGGAAGAAGGACGTCCTTGTGAAGATGTTTTAACACAGCTTACAGCCGTTCGTTCCAGTATTGATCGTTTGATGCGCTTAGTTGCGATTCAAAATCTCATGGAACATGTGGATGTGACGGATCAAACAAAAGTTGAATCTGCGGTCAATCTTCTTACTAAAGTTTAATACGTAAAAAAGACATCCACGTGGATGTCTTTTGTTTATGCTTTGAGTGTTTGAGCAAAATCAGTAATGAGCGGGTAAACGTTCATTTCTTCAATGAGAGATACAGCGTTTTGAAGTGCTTTATCGTTGTGATTTAGCGCTGCGTTAACTGCATCTACATAATCAATGATTTGTTTATTGAGGCCATTGACCTTACCAAGAGGTGTAATTGCATCGACAAACTGTTTGTCATGCGTCAACGCACTTAAGTGTGCGAGGTACAATAACTTAAAACGCCCATTATCGTGCAGTCTTCCACCCATGACGCCTTCAAGATAATTCTGAATATCATGATTATTTGAACCGGTCAGCAACATTGATAGAGCTGTTGCATAATAGAAATCTGTAGAAATAAATGATTGTCTTAAAGCACTTGGAAAATTAGCGATGACATACTGAAAGACTTCACGTGCCTTGTCAGCATCCTTTTCTTCAAACAGGACATGGTATAGTTTTTCCCGATCCATTTCGGCTGCGAGTAAGTTAAAAACGATTGTGGCAGCAGCTAAGAAAAAAGCAAAGATTACGGTAATAATTGAGACAGAACCAGGTTGTCCGACATTATAGATTAAATATAAGAATCCAAGAATAATCACAACAAGTGATATGAGTAACCGTTTCTTAATTGTTTTGATAAAGTTTTGAGCGATGTGTTCAGGTGTAGTATCCATAACGACCTCCAATATTAATTTAATTATAACACAGAGAACCACAAAAAAAGAGCCGAAGCTCTTTATAATGATTCCTTAAATGCACGCCAACTTCCTTCTGGAAGGTAGATTGCCTCTTTTTCAAACTGTGTGTCCAAATGCTTACTTGTATAGACGTAAACATCCAGGACGGTTGTGGATCCATCTGCCAATGTAATGGTTTTAGGAATCCGTGAATACTCATCATCTGCTTGATGATTATAGCCCTCCATCTTATCAATGGCTGGAAGAATTGCAGCTAAGTCTTTGACATGAATAACTTCACCATGAACGGTATCGTCACCATCTAAGATTGCTGGATAGCCTTTATAAGGCATATCGTAAAGTTTTCCTTGAACTGTAGCAGGTTGAATGTCCAACACATGACCACGTAAATACTTTTCGTAGTTATGGAAGTTCTTCATGAGTGATCCATAAACAAACATGACATCAGACATTATGAAATTGCGCCACCTTGGACTTTAATGTCTTCTGCAGTTGTAACGGTTGTTGCAATTGCAATCTCCAATCCTTTAGAGATTTGTTCGATTGAAAGAGCTGGTGCTGTTGGTTTATCAACAACTTGTTGTGTTGCGAATGGAACATGAATAAATCCTCCGCGCACATTTGGGAATTTCGTTTGAATTAAATATAAAAGGCCATACATTAAGTGGTTACATACAAAGGTTCCTGCTGTATTTGAAACACTTGCAGGTAATCCTGCCTTTTTAATGTTGTCAACAATTGCTTTAATTGGTAACGATGCGAAGTATGCCGGTGCACCATCTTCACGAATCGCTTCGTCAATAGGTTGGTTTCCTTCATTATCTTTAATTCGCGCATCATCTTCGTTTATTGCGACGCGTTCTGGTGTAATGCCGAAGCGACCACCAGCTTGTCCAACCGTAATAACATAATCAGGTTGGTGTTCTGTAATTGCTGCTTCTAAAACATCAATTGATTTCCCAAAAACTGTAGGTACTTCTAGTTTAATAACCTCGGCACCTTCAATTGTATCGGGTAATAATTTAACTGCTTCATATGCAGGGTTCATGGCTTCTCCGCCAAATGGATCAAATCCAGTAATAAGTACTTTCATTGGTTTACCTCCTCTAGAATGCTAAGAAATACATAAGGAAAATATGTACTACCAATAGTATTATAGCAAATGGTGCTTGGAACTTGATAACAGAATACTCATTTTTTGTTTCTAACAGTGTTGCGGAAAGAATATTAAAGTTTGCTGCCATTGGAGTTAAGAGTGTTCCACAGAACCCAGCAGTCATGGCAATTGCACTTGCGATGATTGGATCACCACCAGCTGCAAAGACGAAAGGAATTCCAATTCCAGCAGTAATAACTGTAAATGCTGCGAAAGCATTTCCCATAATCATTGTGAAGAGGGCCATCCCAACACAATATGCAATGACGCCTAAAAATGCATTTCCTTGTGGAATGACACCACCAAGAAGTGTTCCGATTAAATCCCCAACACCTGCTGATGTAAAGACAACACCAAGGGCACCTAAGAGTTGAGGAAGGATTGCTGTTGAACCCATGGTACGCATTAAGCGTGTTCCATCAGCTGCGGCAGTCTTAATTGGTGCTTTTGTTATAATGAAGACTGTTGCCAACCCGATGGCTGCTGAAAGACCAATCGCGATATAGCCAAGGTTACCAGCGGATACTGTACTTGGTGCAATCATCGGTAATAATGTTGACAGTGCAAAGGCGCCAACAGCAATCATTACGGATGGTAAGAAAATTAAAGTACCAATACGTCCAGATTGTTCATCACGAAATGATTGAGCAATTTGTTCGATATCTCCAACATTTACAGATTTTGTAATTGAGAAGACACCAAGTGATAAGACAAGAATTCCATTGATTGCATTTGGAATTTTAGGTCCAAAAATAAAGAGAACAGCTAAGATAGTCCAGAAACTAAATGCACCGTAACGACGAACATCATCTGTTGAACGGTATACGTTAATTGCTGTAGCGAAGAGTATAAACCCAATAAGGATATACCACATTTCTAAAAAGAGTGCCCAAAAATCCATTATTTCTTACCTCCTGATTTAATTTTACGATCAAGGAGCGCCATTTGAACACCACCAAGTAAAATTGCGCTTATGAAGACTGGCATGGACCATGCTGAAATTCCAGCATTGGATACGCCGTGAATACCTGCATCTGTAAGGGTCGAAACAATTAAGTTAACACCACTACTTGCAGGGAATAAGTTTTGCCCGAAGAAATTACCATAGTTTTCTGCTGCGGCTGCTGCACCTTTAACGGTGTCTGCTTCCACATCATTGAGCGGTACGCCACCCCGATCGGCGATTGCTGCCCCTTCTGCCATTGGATGAATTAATGGACGTATGAACTGTGGATGCCCTCCTAAACGTAACGATAAGGCTGCGGCTGTTTGACGAATAACTTGGTATAACCAAATAACACGTCCAGCGGTTAGTGCGCTCATGCGTTGGATTAGAGCAACTGCTTGCTCACGTAATCCGTATCGCTCACTCATACCGACAACAGGTAAGGTGAGAATGAAAATACTCATACCGCGGTTTCTCACAAATTGAGAACCAAGCGTCTCGAGAATTTCCATAAAATTCATGCCACCAATTAATGCAGTTACGACTGCAGCGACAAGAACGACTGCAATTGAATCAAGCTTCATTGCGAAACCGACAATAATAATACCGATTCCAACAAGGAGCCATAAATTAACATCTGCCATGCTTTTTCTCCTTTATATTCTATTTATCATTGGTTAATTATATCTAGTATTTGGGTTTCTTACAACCGGATTATGTAAGATTATGTTATTCTATGAAATAATTTATGAAAAAGTCTGAAACAAATACTAAAAGAATAACGGTTCCTATATATTCCTTAACATTATTATATAGAATTCATATATGAGAGAATGTGAAGAGACTTTCAAAGAAAAACTTGACCAAAAATACATCAAACATTACATATCGGCTGAATTATGCTAAAATAAGAAGTAGTGATTAGAGAAAGAGGTGTTTATTATTAACGAAGAAAAATTGACTCAGGTCGAAGACAAAGAAGAAGAAACAAAACAACCAAGTTACTCACGCAATGATTTTGGTTGGGAAAGTCTTGCTTCTGTAGAAGAGTCACGCCAAAACCAATTGATTTCCGAAGTTTACAGTATTATGAATACAGGTGACGATGAGAAACTGGAATTCATTAAGCGTGAATGGGATTCGCTATCAGAGGAAGGCATTGATGCTGCCCTTGAAACGCGCTTCACCCAAGCAATTCATCGTTACGAAACGCGCCAAGAGCGTCTTGAAGAAGCTCAATCTATCAAACATGAACTGATTGAAAAAGCTGATAAGGTCAAAGATTCAACAGACTGGAACAAGACTTCCACTTATTTACAGGAGTTGCAAAACGAATGGAAAGAAGCTGGATTTGCGGGGCAAGATATTGATCAGGATTTATGGGAGAAATTCCGTGCTATCAATGACCATTTCTTCGATAAGCGCAGTAAACATTACGATCAACTTACAGAAGATCGTAAAGATACTCGTGCATTGAAAGAACAATTAATCGTTGAAGCAGAAGCATTAAAAGATTCAACAGACTGGAAGAAAACATCCACAGATATGCGTAACTTGATGACACGTTGGAAACAAGCAGGATTTGCTGGACGTGAATTCGAAGATGAACTCTGGGAACGTTTCAATACTGCTCGTCAGTATTTCTACCAACAACAACGCGTCTTCTTTGACGAAATGCGTGAAACACAAGGTGAAGCTCGCAAAGCCAAAGAAGCTATCATTACACGTGCAGAAGCATTGGTACAGTCGTTCCATGATGCAACACAACGTTCCGAAATGGAAGCAATGTTTGAAGAGTGGAAACAAGCAGGTCACAGTGGTCGTGAATTTGAAGAGAAGTTGTGGAACGAATTCCGCGCAATTCAAGATGATTTCTACGATCGCTTCAAAAACCGTGAACAAAACCGTCGTGAAGCAACAATAGCGGATGCAGAAAATCAAATCGAAGATCTAGATGCACGTATCTCGGCACTTGAAAGTATCAATGACAAAATTGAAGCAAAACTTTCAAGTCTTGAAGGTCAACTTGCAAGTAATGACTCCGATGCAATTCGTGAAGAAGTTGTTGCATTAAAACAAACACTTGCCGATAACAATCAAAAACTCGACGAGTACACACAAGAATACAATAAGTTAGACAGCCAACTTAACCGCTTCTAATCTTAAAAACATAAAGGGTATATTTCCGCGGAAATATACCCTTTTAGTATGAAAGTGTGGTTTAATAATTGCAGAGGTGACCTATGAAGAAAATTCTTAAAATGGTTTTACTATATCTTGTACTTATTGGGCTTGGTTTGTACGGTGGCTTAATGATTGGTTATCTTGCCGCTGAAGCCAATTTTTCAATTTGGCTTTTATTAGGCGTTGGCGTTATTACTGTGATAATCAGCGTCTTGATTCATATTCTCATTCATGAGTTGGGTCATCTAGTGTTTGGTAAGCTCAGTGGCTATGACTTCGTGTCGTATCGTGTCGGAAGCCATATGCTCCAAAAGTCAAAGGGCGTTTACAGCTACAAACGCTATCAAATTCCGGGAACTGGTGGTCAGTGTTTAATGAGTCCATCTGGACTTCCAGAAACATATCCGTATGCAATGTATAACTGGGGTGGTGTTATCTTTAATGGTTTTGCGAGCTTTATCGCCCTACTTATTTTCCTTAGTTTCTCAAGTCTAATGGTGAAGTATGTCGCAACTATATTTATCATTATGGGACTATTTCTAGCGATTATGAATAGTGTTCCAATGAAGAATGGTACATCTGATGGTAGCAATTTGGCAGCCATAAAAGCGAATCCCAAAGCGCGCGAGGCATTGTGGTACGTGCTCAAGCAAAATGAGCTATTTGTTGCAGGTGAAACACTCAATACAATTGACAAACGATTCGTGCCTTTGTTTGATAAACAAGATGTGAAAGATGGCTTAACGATGAATGCATATGTGAATGCAGTGTTTGCATCGGCACGCAATCTAACGCCACTTCAAAAGTTAGCGTATTATGATGATTTGGTAACTGATGATCTTCCGTATATACCTGTACTCAAAGGTGCAATTGACTTGGAGTATCACACACAACAAATGCTCGCTACGGATACGATACCAACTGCAAGTCGAGAATTGGAAATTATCTTAAAAGGGATGAAGCATACACCTGAAGTCATTGTTTATCAGTATCTAAAAGTAAGAGGTACTGAAGCGGCGCGATCACAGGCACTTGCGACCTTAAAAAGGATGCGTAAGACATACCCTTATGCTGGAAATGTAACGGAAGCGGAAATACTGATTCAAAATTATTAAAAAACCCCAAGTTGCTTTGCAACTGGGGTTCTTTTTATGAAGCGGCTTGAACAGGTTCTTCGATTGCGCCTTCTCGTGTTGCCACGATTACGGTTGCTGTTGCTGATCCTGTAACGTTTGCCATTGTACGTGCCATATCGACAATAGCCGAAATAGGTGACAAGACAAAGATAATCTCAATAGGTAGTCCAGCAGCTGTTAGTACGGCAGTTGCTGCGATTGTTGCAGTTCCAGGAACTCCGGCTGTTCCCAAACCAACAACAACTGTATAAACAATTAATAATAAGTATTGTTGTGTAGTGAATGGAATGCCTAAAGCGTTAATACTAAATACGGCGAGTAAAACTGGCCACATTCCAGTACATGCTGGCATACCGACATTGGCTCCCAGTCCGGCAACAAATCCTGCGATATCATCTTTGACACCAAGTTTGGTTGTGACTTGTTCGATGACGACTGGAACCGTTCCAATACTGCTTTGTGATGTAAAGGCAACCACTTGAGCAGGCCAAATTGCTTTAAAGAAACGAATTGGATTCATTTTTGCGAATACACTAATTAATGTACCGTGAACAACAAAGGCTTGGAAGAAACTAATCGCATAGGCAATCACAATAATCATTGCAAATGATGCAAGGTCTTTTCCACCATCACGTGTGGGAACGTTCGCAATATAAGCAACAACAGCGAATGGTGTTAGTGCGATAATTGATTTAACAACGCGATATGTAAGTTTGTTAGCAGATTCAAAGAATTGAATCATTGGACTTGCGCCCTCAGGATCTTTGGTATTAAATTTGACCAAAGCCACACCGACCATTACCGAGAAAATAATAATCGGAATGATTTGATTCTTTGCAACATGATTGACCAAGTTACTTGGGAAAAACCCAACAATTGTATCTATAAAAGTTGGAACTTCACGAGCAACATAATCTGTTGGCAATGAAATGGTAAACCCAGAACCAAGTTTGAGGCTCGTAGCAACAATTAATGTAATTGTACTTGCAATCAATGTATTAAGCAGTAACCAAAATACTGATCGGAAACCGAGTGTTTTAAGACGGGTAATACTGTTAAGTGACGCGATACTTGAAATGATGCTGAAGAATAGTAGTGGCGCCACAATTGCATAAATTAATTGTGTAAAGATTGTTCCAAAGGGTGTGACGTATTGTGTATTCCCTTGAAATACAAATCCAATCACCAATCCAAAGCCCATCGCAATAATCGTGCGAAGCCCGAAATTCACACGTTTCTTACGCAAATGTTGAAGAAATGCAAACACCACGAGCGTCGTCGCGAATGCAATCCATGGTAAGTATGTAGACATAATAAAATTCTCTCCTCCTTATAAAAAAAGATGTCGTATGACATCTCAAGAATTCTCTTATCTGTGCAAGAGATTAAATGTGCCATGCAAAAAATTACACTTTCGTGTTCCCGTTATAGTTTGAAAATGTACAGCAGCATAGAATTTCCATTTTGATCCCCTTTATGCGTAAAACATATTAAACATATATGTGATACATGTTTCGTTGTAATCATATAGAATGTATCGAAAGTTGTCAACACATTTACTCTTCAAAACGAAGTTTGCTATAATAGCCACAATAAGGAGAACTTGTATGAAACAAATTATTGTAATTGGAGGCGGTCCATCAGGAATGATGGCAGCAATATCATCTAAAGAACATTGGCCAGAAGCAAATGTAATTTTACTTGAGCGTAATGAACGTTTGGGAAAAAAATTACGGTTGACAGGCGGCGGCCGATGCAACGTTACGGCAGATGTCGATATTCAAGAAGTAATAAAATATGTCCCGAAAAATGGAAAATTCTTAAATAGTGCACTCACCAACTTTAATCCCCAAGACATTCAAGCTTTTTTTGAAGCGAACGGGTGCCCATTAAAAAAGGAAGATCACGAACGGATGTTTCCTGCATCGAACAAATCACACTCAATCGTTGATGCTTTACAATCACGATTAGAAGCATTGGGGGTAGATATTCGACTGCACAGTTATGTAGAAAGCCTTGACTCTCATGCACGTATTGTAACTGTGAATGGTAAAGATGTCCCCTATGATGCTCTCATCTTAGCAACGGGAAGTCGTTCTTTATCTGGTACAGGTTCAGATGGAAATGGCTATGTCCTTGCATCCTCATTTGGTCATACGATTACAGAATTGTTGCCGGCCGAGGTACCGCTCGTTTCAAATGATGTCTTCATCCAAGAAAAAGCACTTCAAGGCTTATCCTTTCACGATGTTGTTTTAAACGTTCATCAAGGCAAAAAGATTAAGAAAGCAATTACTCATGATTTACTCTTTACACATTTTGGTTTATCAGGGCCAGCAGCCCTTCGGGGAAGTTTTTATGTACAGCAAGTCCTTGAAAAAGAGACACCTGTACGGCTGACGATTGATTTTTTGAAAGATGTGAGTATCGATACACTAATGCAAGCAGAAGATATTGAAGCGTATGCGCTTGAATCGGGCGTACCCAAACGACTGTTAGCGTTTATCAAAGAGCAAGCAAGTAACAAAAATATGATAATCGACTATCTTAAACGTTTCCCAATGACTACGTACGAAACTCGAGGTTTCTCTCATGCTTTCGTAACAAACGGCGGCATATCATTAAAAGAAATCAATCCAAAAACACTAAAATCAAAACTAGATCCGCATATCTCATGTATTGGTGAGTTGCTAGATTATAATGCGTTCACTGGTGGATTCAATATTACGTCTGCCTTTGCTACAGGATTTACCGCAGGTAAATATGCATTAGACATCGAAGCATAGTTTCACGAACATTTCGCAAGGACTGCATTGGGTTATGGTATAGTTTTAACACTGAAAAAAGGAGAGCATTATGTTTGGACGACACAGTGGTCCAGGTTGGATTCCAACCGGAATCCTCATCTATATACCACTTTACCTTATCGTGTATTTTACGATTTTACGTCGCAAAAATACGTCTCAAAAAATAACTGGTTCGATACTACTGCTTTATGTCTTACTTGTGTTTGATGTTACGCAGTTTCCATTTCCATGGGGTAAAGAAGCACAACTCCATGTACTTGAAGCGCACCGTTTCCGCTACAATCTGAAGCCTTTGAACAATTTGTATTGGAACTTGTGGGTTGATTTTCAACCACGCTACCTTCTCGAAAATTTTTTGAACGTTGCTATTTTTGTGCCCATTGGCTTTCTCATGGGACGTTATCTTAAAGATCAAAATAAACCTTTCATAAAAACGATGGGATTTGTCATCGCATTTACGTTAACGATTGAGCTACTTCAATTAGCGGGAATGTATTATGGCTTTAATGTTCGCATCTTCGATGTTGATGATCTCATCATGAATACGCTTGGTGGACTAATTGGTTATGGTCTATGGATTCTTGTGGTGCGTAGCCGAAAGTTGACCAAAGAAAAATAAAAAAATGTTGGAGATTAAATCCAACATTTTTTATGCTTTGCGTGATTGGTAAAGTTTAATAACAATTAAGATTGCAATCGCAATCGCAGCAGATGTGATAATCAATGATTGCCATGAACCAAATACGCTAATTGCAATATAGTTCATAATCAAGATTACAAGTGCAAGAACTCCTGTAATAATATAAAACTGCTTGGGTGTTGTTTTAAATACTTTTTCGATAAATTTTGTTTTCGCATCTAAGTAATACGCCCCCACAAAGAATAAAATTGCGACAACAAGCATAATCAAATTCACTTGGAAAAATTCCATAATAAGCCCCTCCTATTAAGGACATTATAGCGAAGTCGGAAAGCACTTTCCATACAAATAATTTAAAAATGTTCGCGACGCAATAAAAACTGTGGAAAACTTCTCAAGGCTGGTCCAAACATGGTAGGATAGTATTAGAAAATAGTGGGAGGGACTATGAAAAAAATATTGATCAGTGCATTAATTGCACTCTTAGTTTTAACGGGCTGTACGACAAAACCTAAGAATGTTGACGGTACGGATACGCCCAATGCAGAATTCACAACATACCTAGATGAACTCTTGCCGGAGTTTATAGATCCAGAGGACTTTTCAATCAATCTAATGTTTGAAAATCCAGCAACATACGGCATCGAAAGTAAAGATTACAAAATGGATTTTGTAAGTGAAGAAGACTATAAGGAAGCAGCAAAAACATCCAAAGAAGTATTGGATGAAGTGAAGGGCTTTGATGATGCAACGCTATCACCACAGCAACAACTTGATAAAAAAGTAATTGTTCAACATCTTGAAGATATTGTTGCGTTACAAGACTATTACGATTTCAGTGTCGGATCGTCTGTCCTTGGCTACAGTCGTAACTTGATGGGTTCATTCCCGGCATATCTTGAAATTTACGAATTTAGAACAGAACAAGATTTAAAAGGATACTTTACATTGTTGGAATCGTTGCCAGAAACGATTTCAAAATATATTCAGTTGGAAAGAGACCGACAAACACGTTCAACAGGATTTACTCAGTATGAATTAACTGAAATGGCTCGAGTAAGTGATGTGACGGCTCAGCAAATTGCACAACCAGACTACTACTTAATTGCATATATGAATGAGAAAATTGATGGTGCTACATTCTTAGATGCGTCGCAAAAAGAAACTGCAAAGGCAAGAAGTCAGGCTTTAATTTCCAAGCAACTTTATGAAAGTTACCAAATGATGGCAACGGAACTAGGGGCCATCCAAGTTACAGATACAACATTAGCGGGAATGAGCACGCGTCCCAATGGTAAGGCATTCTACGAAGAACTCTTACAACAAGAGACTGGAAAACGATCGACCGTTAAAGAAATTTTACGTTTTACCGAAAAATCGCAACAAGCAGCTGTTGAAACCTTATATTTATCAAATGAGTATACAACTGAAGAACGTGATCGTTATATGGAACTCATGATGGCTGAATCGTTTGGAAATTATGAAAATGGTGAAGCCCTTTTAGAAGATATTCATGCATCGTTTGGGGAAGATTTCCCTATGATCCCAATGCCATTCTATGAACTGCGTAAGGTGCATCCTTCGATTTCTGAATCGTCAGCCCCTGCGTTTTACTTCTCACCACCAGTTGACTACACTGGAGAAGAGGCACAGGTTATCTATATTAACGGAGAGTTTGATAACAGTCTCTACACAACATATGCTCATGAAGGGATTCCAGGGCACATGTATCAATTCAGTTACTTCAAGACATTGAAAGACATGCATCCAATTCGATCACTAATTTCGCCATCAAATAGCGCTGAGGGTTGGGCTAATTATGCTGAAAAACTCGCAGTAAAATATGTACATGATGAAAAATTCGAAGAGTTTTACAATGCCTACATGACACTAATTGAAACAATACATATTCGAGCAGACATTGGCGTTCATTACGAAGGTTGGACTATGGAACAATTTGGTACATACATGTCTGATTTCTTCACGTTAGATGAAGCAGGGTTAGAGTCATTCTATTACCAAATAATCCAAACACCTGCAGTTTACCCAACATATTATTTAAGCAATCTTTATATTAGAGATCTTAAGAAGACAACGAAAGATGCCTTAGGTTCACAGTATTCCGAAGTTGAATTCCACAAAGTGTTGCTTGATAGTGGTGCTGCTTCCATGGATATCATGGAACAACAAATGCAAGCATATATTAAAACAAAGAAAAAGTGAGATAATACTCACTTTTTTTATTGTAAGACAATGCGTTGAACAGATTTTAGCGTTGTGAATCCATATAAACCATATGCGACAATAAAGCCAAGGGTAACGATGATAGCAATTAAAGGACTAGAAGGCGCTAAACCACCAAGAGATAGGGTAAGATTGGCGGCTTTGATGCCAACAACAGCATGCATCATCGCAATAATCAAAGGTAAGGCAAAATAAAGACTGAGTTGAGTGGTAATTGACTGTAGTTTTAAAGACTCTTCAACACCGATTTTGCTAAGTATGCTGTAACGATGAATATTATCACTTGCTTCAGAAAGTTGTTGGAGTGCCAATAACACGCAACTACAGATTAGGAAGACTGCACCAATGTAGAAACCAAGGTAGGTAAATAGAAGTTCGGTACCGGCCATTTCTAGTTCGACATCACGTGCTGAAACAAGTTGCGTTCCAGCGGGAACGTGTGTAGATAGATTATCTTGCATGGGAGCAATTGATTGTGAATCGTGGGTATTGATGTTGGTGTAGTATGTAGGTTTGAGGTGGGATTCGAGTTGCTTGAATGTTGCATCACTCACAACAATTTTAAGTGAGTTCATCAAAGCACTGTTCGTTAATCTTAAATCTGAAACGGTAGTTGTGACGGAGTCTGTTAATCCATATTCACTGAAGTCAGGTGTTTCTATTGGTAAATTGGGGTGTTTGTAGAATGCAAACTGATTATCTAGGAGTTGAATAGGTTGCTGGTGATCACGTCTTAAACTTTGGTTTGCGTCATGTTGAGCAATAAATATTACAGGATAAATTACGGCGTCTGATGCATTACCATTAAGAACATAAAACTGATAGCTTTCTTTTATTTGGGAGGTATCAATACCGTTGAGATCGAAGGGCTGTGTATGTGTTGCTGCGATATCGTAGACAATCATTGAATCCTTGAATTGTGCGAGTACATTATTCAAATTGAATGCCGTGACCAATGCGGTTATTGCAGTTAGAAGCATAAGACATATGATACTCATCGAACGATATGTTGTACTAATTTTTGATGAAAGTTGTCGAAAATTGAAGGCATTTAAACCTGAGTAGTAGTGATTTTCGAAACGCTGCACACTCTGTAGAAGGAAGCCGGACAAGGCTTTGAAGAGCAATAAGGTACCAATCGCCCCGACAACGATTACTAACACCATCTGATTTAAGATACCATAAGGTTGTAACGAGACGGTGTATGCGTAAGCAATACATGATACACCAAGGATTAGCAAGAGCACTGTTGTGCGAGTGCGTGGTGCTTTGATTGATTCATTTTGGCGATGTGCTGTCAACATATCGAGCAAAGTAAAACGACCGAGGATCAGTGTATTAAAACCAATAACAACAGTGTAAATTGCACTGAAAATTAGGGTTGTAGATAAAAGTGCGGGCACTGAAACAATAAATGTGTAAGCTGCATTAACGCTCAGAATGGAAGCACTAAACATGGCCATCACTTGTGATAAGCCGATACCAATCGTAAATCCAACGACCAAAGAGGCAAGTGCCGCGATTAATGTTTCAAAGAACAGAATGATACGTATTTTTCGAAAAGGCATGCCCATCAAAGTGTATAAACCCAATTCTTGTTTTCGTCGTCGAATTAGAAACTGATTGGCATAGATGATTAACAGCGCAAAAACAACACTAATAATCACAGACATTGTGTTCAAAACCATGATCAAAGAAGCAATCGCAGTTCCTTGCGATGGGTCGAGTTCAAGAATGCTCGATTGCATTTCAAACGACCGCAGTAAGTAAAGCAAAACCACGGAAAAAGTGAGTGTTAAGAAATAAAGGCTATAGTCTTTATAGCTCTTTTTGACATTACGAAAAGCAAGTTTTAGATAAGATGTCATGAGAAGTCCTCCTGTATCCTATGATACGAGAATATCGTTGAATCATTGAGCGAACTATCGTACAACTTGCTTACACTATTGTAAGATGAACCATTCAGGTTATTTGTAAAGAGTGTGGCTTATAAGTTCAATTAAGAAGTCAATATCTTCGTCACCATGACGCAGGGATTCTAAGAAATTACGAACGACAAAAGCATTAAACTTTTCTTTAGTAAAGTTCTCATTCCAAATTGCTGGATTTTGGTATGCATCAGAATCGAGAGATTGCTTGAATACATCTTCGATTGCTTTCAGGTTACGGTGGTGTGTTTCAATCGTACGTTTTCGATCGTCTTCAGAAATCGTACGATAATAGCCGATGAAAATAGAATGGTAGATACGGGCATGATAAGAAGCTTTCTTGAACGATTCTTTAAGCATCGTCGTATAACGATCATGTGCACTAATGTTTTTGAGATCACCAATCATAACCTTATCCCAAAATTCATTGATAACTTCGATCGTTAGATCATTTTTAGATTCAAAGTAATTGTAAACAGAACCAACTGAAACATCAGCGTCTTTAGCAACGCGACGGATACTTAATGCATCCAAACCATCGGTAAAAACAATGTGACGCGCGACATCGATAAGGGCTTGTTTACTAATTGTACTTTTCTTCATAAAATCACCATCCTGAACTTTGTTCATTATAGAACTCATTCGAAAACTTGTCAAATAAAACGGTTACTGTATACTTAAAGCGTAAAGGAGATTATCAATGACATATCCAAGTTGCCCACAGTGTAATGAAAACTATACGTATGAGGATCGTGGCATGTTTGTTTGCCCAATGTGTGCTCACGAGTGGTCTGAGAATGAAGCAGTGGCTGAAGATGTTATCCGTGATGCTCATGGATCCATTCTTAATGACGGTGATTCAATAATAATCATCAAAGATTTAAAAGTTAAAGGCGCGTCTGCTCCTTTAAAACAAGGGACAAAAGTGAAAAACATCAAGCTTGTAGAAGGTGACCATAATATTGATTGCCGAATCGAAGGTTTTGGTGCGATGAGTCTCAAATCTGAATTTGTAAAGAAAGCATAAAAAAAAGGTTCCTTGCGGAACTTTTTTTTATTGATGTTTTGTAACGTCAAGTTTTGAAGCTGCTTGTTCATCAACGATGACGATTACGTTATCATGATTTTGTAAAGCACTTGCTGGAAGCGCTTCTGTTGGTGCTTCTTCCATCATTTTATAGATAGCATCAGCTTTCTTTTCACCATATGCAAACAAGATAATTGTTTTTGCAGTCATGATGGATTTGATACCCATTGAGTATGCAAATTTAGGTACTTCGTCAATTGAATCAAACATACGTGAATTTGCAATAATTGTACTTTCAGTTAATGCAACTTTTTCTGTCAATGAATCAAATGATGCTCCTGGCTCATTGAAACCGATATGACCATTTTCGCCAATTCCTAAGATTTGGATATCAATTGGATTTTCAGCGATGATTTGGTCGTAACGTGCGCATTCTTTAGCTGCATCTTCTTCCAAGCCATTTGGCAAATAATTAGCTTTAAATGGCTTTTTACCAAATAAATGTTTATTCATGAAGTAGTTATAGCTTTGGATATGATCAGCACCAATACCGATGTATTCATCCAAGTTAATGGATACCACATTTGTGAAATCTAAGTCACTTGCAGTAATGCGATCGTATAAAGAAATTGGTGTACTTCCAGTAGCCAATCCAAAGACGTTTAAGTTTCCGCTAACTAACGCTTCACGAATGATGTTGTAACCAAGTTCTGCTCCTTCTTGGTTATCTTTAACAACAAATAATTTCATTGTAATTCCCTCTCACTTTCATTCAGTATTATTATAGACTACTCCACATTAAAATCAAACTTGTTTTCTCGGAAACATCGGATAGTCTTTTTTAATTAAATTTGAATGTATGAAAAAAATATTTAAGATACTCTAAATTGTTGAAAAACATAAGAATATCCCTAGAATGTGCCTGTGTTTATACGAACGCGTGATAAAAAAAGTGCTATAATTATACATGTATACATAAGGAGGCAATTTATGTTAATCATTAATGGGAAAATTTATTTAGAAGACCGTGTTATCGAGAACGGTTTTATTCGTACTGAAGAGGACCGTATCGTCGAACTTGGTATGATGGAAAATGCACCGAAATTAGACGGTGATGTCATCGATGCGAAGGGACTCAATGTCTTGCCAGGATTTATTGACCAACACATTCATGGTGCAAATGGTGCTGACCATATGGACGCTGATCAAGCAGGTTTACTAAATATCGCAACATTCCTTCCAAAAGAAGGAACAACGTCATATCTTGCTACAACAATGACGCAATCAATTGAAGCTGTATCGACAGCATTGGGTGCAATTGTAGAGTTTATGGATGATACCAACAAACCAGGACAAGCTGAAATCGTAGGGATTCACCTCGAAGGACCCTTTATTTCGAAAAAACATGTTGGGGCACAAAACCCTGCCTTTGTTTTAAAACCAACGACAGAGTATTTTGATACATTCTGGAATGTCGCAAAAGGACGCATCAAGTTAATTACCTATGCACCTGAAGAAGCAGCGCCAGGTTTTACAGATTACCTACGTTCAAAAGGGGTTGTTCCTTCAGCTGGACATACAGATTCAAATTATCAACAAATAATTGATGAAATTCCTAATGGACTTTCAAACTTAACACACTTCCACAATGCGATGAAACCACACCATCACCGTGAACCAGGAGCAGTTACTGCTGGATTCTTACGACCAGAATTAAAAGCAGAATTAATTGTGGATGGTATTCACTTACATCCAGATGTTGTTAAGGCAACATATGAAATTAAAGGTGTAGACAATGTTATTGCAATTACGGATGCGATGCGTGCTAAGGGACTTCCAGATGGTAAGTATGATCTTGGTGGTCAAGAAGTTATTAAAGTTGGAAAAGAATGCCGTATCGCTACAGGATCGCTCGCAGGTTCAGTTGCTGAAATGGACTTCGTTGTTCGTAACTTTAAACACTTTACCGGTGCAAGTATGCGTGACTTGGTGAAAATTTCTTCGGAAAATGCCGCAAAACACCTTGAAATCTTTGGACGTAAAGGAAGTATCGCAATCGGTAAAGATGCTGATATTGTTATAGTTGATAACGACATTAATGTTGAAACAACAATTTGCCGTGGAGTTGTAGGATACCAAAAATAGCCTCCAATCAGACTATAATTAAAAAGTTAGCCGTTCGGTTAACTTTTTAATTTCAAATTGGGATAATTGTGAAGCATCCAAAATTGGGAGATACTTGATGAAATTTGAAAAAACACTCACTCCAGAAGAGACAGATATTATTAAACTTAGAGATCTTCTGAGGAAATACAATCGACAAAACTTTGAAACTTTAGAACATTCTAAATTTGCTATCTATATTAGAGATGAAGATGAGAATATTCTTGGAGGCATTTCAGGCGAAATATTTGGCAATTGGGTAGATATCGAATACTTAGTAATTCACGAAAATTTACGAGGACAAGGACTGGGTAAAGCATTGTTAGAGAAAGTTGAAAGCATGGCAATCGAGCATCGGTGCCGTTATCTCTTTCTGAATACATTTGGTTTCCAGGGTAAAGATTTTTATCCGAAATTTGGATTTAAAGAAGTCTATGTAAAGCAAGATTATCCATTGACAGGAACAGATCATTTCTTTGTCAAAGAATTATCCTACTAAGACTTTAGAAGATTGATCATAAAAAGAAAAGGGTTAGCCGCAGGCTAACCCTTTTTATGCACTTTGGTGAAGTCGGTGTCGTGTTACGAAGAACTTGCTGATGCGAGCGTAGAGTTTCACGATGGGAATACTAATAAGCACGACAACAACCAAAATAATAAGATGATGTTGTGTAAATGACACGAGTTCTAATAAGGGATGCATTACGATGCTCGTTATTAAAAAACCTGCAATGTCCAGGGCAAGAATGAATGCTCTGAAACGATTCAAGGGTGTCAAAATCCGATAAATAAGGTGAATCGAGAGAATTCCATTTACAAAGAAAATGATGGATTGGATGGCTTTAAGGTCCAGTCCTAAAGGTTTGTTAAAGAGAACAAGAATAAACCACATAGTGACTATCCCAAGGGCGCTGGGAAGTGCATAGAGCACGACATGTTCTAAGACCGTATATTTTGGCTTATAATCGTGTAATTCGAACATGATCAGCAAGGAAGGGAGTCCGCCCACAAATATATTGGTAAGGGTTACTTGGAACGGAATGAAAGGGAAACGGACATTGATGAGGATTGCAAGAATCGCAACACTAATGGTTAAGATTGTGCGTAAGTAAAAAAGGGATGCAGATCGCGTAATGTTATTGATGGTTTGTCGTCCTTCTCGAACAACGTCCACCAAGGTGGACAACATGCCATCGATTATAACGATTTGACTAATGTTTAGAGCTGCGTCGCTACCTTCACCTAAAGCAATCGATACGTCTGCTTGCTTTAGTGCAAGTACATCATTTAGACCATCACCTGTCATCGCAACACGGTTTTTCCCCTCTTGTAAAATCTTTACAAACTCAAGTTTTTGAGTTGGTGTTGCCCGTCCAATGACATTATATTTGAATATTGCTTCGTGCAACGCCTCTGGTGTTGTCAAAGTTGATGCATCGACAGCACCTTGGATTGTATTAACACCCGCTTTTTGTGCGATAGCAAGAACGGTGTCGATGTTATCGCCGGATATTACCTTAATATTGACGCCATTGTTTACAAAAAAATCAATAGCTTGATGTGCGTCCTCCCGGAGTGGGTCTTCAATTACAATCCATCCCAGTGCATGTAACGATTGAGGGAGCGTTTTGTCGGTTGGTGCCTCATAGCTAGATGCTGCAAGAATAATGCGTGCCCCCAGTTTACGGTGATTTAGAATGACGTCGGGTAAAGCTAGGTTTGGCATTAATATTTCTGGTGCACCGATGAAGAGGGTTTCCTGATTGTCAAACGTCATCGAGGCCCACTTGCGTGCTGAAGCAAATGGAATTGTATCAATACATTGCATCGTTTC
Source organism: Erysipelothrix sp. HDW6B (assembly GCF_011301115.1). Lineage (NCBI taxonomy): Bacteria > Bacillati > Bacillota > Erysipelotrichia > Erysipelotrichales > Erysipelotrichaceae > Erysipelothrix > Erysipelothrix sp. HDW6B. The sequence goes on from NZ_CP049860.1 coordinate 701,853, forward strand.
AACAGGTTCAAAATAATGTTTGATGGCTAGCATGGTCGCATTATTATCATGAGTGTAGTTGACATAATGGTTCATGAGAAACTGAAACTTAACATCAAGATTTAATGTATCAATGACTTGCATTTCACCTTTGGTGAGGGTTCCAGTTTTATCGACACACAAGACGTCAATTTGAGATAGCGCTTCAATTGCATACAAATCTTGAACTAATGTTTTGGACTTTCCGAGTTTAAGAACTGCTGTCATCAAGGTAACGGTTGTTAATAAGACTAAACCTTGAGGAAGCATACCAAGGAGTGCCGATGCAGTATTTACAACAACTTGATATAACGACTCGTGTCGGAAGACAAATCCTTGAATGAATAAAAGTGCACCGATGGGAATGATAAAGAAACTAGTAAGTTTTGTGACGCTTGTAAAGGTGTTTAAAAGATCGCTAGCGATGCGACGTTGCGTAGACACTTGTTGCGTTACTTTGGTTGCATAGTTGTCACTTCCAACATGGACAACCTGAGCATAGCAAGTTCCGCTAACAATGAAAGATCCGGATAAAAGTGTATCGTCGGTGTATTTATCGATAGGGTCGACTTCACCAGTTAAAAGAGATTCATTGGCTTCCACAGAACCTTCTAAGACGACGCTGTCTGCAGCAATTTGATTGCCGGGTTCATAGTAAACGATATCATCCAAAACAATTTCGTCAGGCGTAATTGTTTGAATTACACCATCTCGTAAAACTTTGACATGCGGTGCTACCAAGATGTTAAGGTTTTGAACAAGATTTCGAGCTCGTATTTCTTGGATAATGAACATAGAAGAATTAGAGACGATAACGCCCATGAAGAAAATACTGGTATAAGCGCCGACAGCTATCAATGCAATAGCGATTACAATATTAAATAAATTGAAAAGGGTGAAAATGTTCCCTATGATAATATCTTTGTTTGTCTTCAGTTCAGGTTTAGGTTGTGTATTGACTTGGTGATTCTGAATGCGCATTTGAACGGCTTCGTTTGATAGTCCTTTTAATTTCGTCATAGGTGCTCCTTAGATACTTGGAATGTTCCTTAATACTTACTATAATAACACTGGGTGATAACATGAAACAAATTGCAATTATTGGTGGGGGTATTGTCGGTATGACTGCCGCCTACTATTTAAAGAAAAACGGCATGGATGTCGTTGTATATGATGCTGATTATGCACAAGGGACACGAGCAGCCGTGGGGATAATTTGTCCATGGGTGAGCCAGCGCCGTCATCAAGCATGGTATGCTTTAGCATCTGATGGTGCGGCATTTTATAAGACGCTTGTTCGTGATGTGTCAGATCCATCATTTTATCGACAAACAGGCACATTGATTGCACATACGACTCGTTTGGACGCATTGAGTGAGCTTGCGTTTGAGCGGGCTAAAACAACACCAGCGATGGGCAATGTCCAACGATTGCAGAAACCAGCTCTCGCAGACTATATTCCAGACTATGTGACGCTTGAGGATGCATTGTTGATTGAAGGTGGTGCGCAAATCGACGGTGCTCGTCTTATCGAAATTCTTCAGAAGGATCAAAACATACCTGTTATTAAAGAACAGACGACTGTTGAACGTCTTGAAACATGTGGTCGATTTGACCATATCATTGTTGCTGCTGGACCGTGGATAAACGACGCGCAAAAAAAATACATATTTGATGTAAAACCACAAAAAGGACAGCTTGTAACACTCCAAAATGCCTTTGATATTGATAAGGCATATCCAGTCATCATGCCACAAGGTGAAATTGATATCTTGTTTGACCAAACAATGCTGGTGATTGGTGCATCACATGACAATGAAGCCGGTTTTGATACGCATCGTGATCTCAATGTTGAAGCGCGTCTGATTCATGATGCTCAAATGTATATCCCAAAGATTACCAGTGCGGATATAACCGGTTTTCGAATTGGAACCCGTGCATATACTTCAGACTTTGCACCATTCTATGGCCCCATTGATACTACTAAAAAAGTATATGTAGCAAGTGGACTTGGTTCATCGGGGCTGACAACCGGACCGATTATTGGATATCGTATAGCATCTGATATTTTGGGTTCGGCATTTGATTTTAGTGAAATGAGTCCTACAAAATATATTAAATCTATCGTGTAAAGCGAATCTGGTTATCGATTTGAACAAATGTCGTTTCGGCATATTCCGATTCACCATCCCAAACAAAGCGAATGGTTTGGCGTGCGCCTGAAAATGCATCATCGAAACTTACATCCCATGTAGATTGTTGTTTCATAATTGTCCATTTCGAATACTCTGGCGGATTACAACCATATTCATAAAATTTTTGGCGTGCATAGTTTTCAATGAAGTGTTCTTGGTTTGAAGGAAGATCTTGGGCGATCGTATTGATCGAACAACTTACAAGAAAAAAAGCGAGTAAAATAACAGATAATTTTTTCATAAGTCCTCCTTAAATACTGAACGTAGTCTAACGATATCACGCAATGTCGAAAATTCCGTTACAACAGCTTGAATTTATGATGAAATTTATGTCAAATATATTTACTTAAAGAAGAGTGTTGTCAGTACCTGTGAGTAAAAACTCGTGGTATAATAAACAAAATGAGGTGGGATTATGATAACAGTCTATTTATGCGATGATGATATCGAAATTATCGAATCATATAGCGCACTTATTAAACGCTACAGTAAAGCACGCATGCTTGAACTCAAGCTAGAGACTTTTCACCGTGGAGAAGATTTGCTTTTTCATCTGGATGGTTTTACCGATGCTCCGGATATTATCTTGCTCGATATTTACATGGATGCCTTAAACGGTATAGAAACTGCGAAGCGAATTCGCGAACGCAATGTTGATGCGCAAATTATCTTCTTAACGACATCGTCTGAGTTTGTATTCGATGCGTTTGATGTGCGTTCTTTTAATTATCTTGTAAAACAAGATACGAGTGATGCTCGATTTGAGGAAGTATTCAACAACGCGATTAGTTTAGTTGAGAAGAAAGCTACGGATTTTTTTGATTGTTCCTTTGGATCTGAGTCACGCCGAATTGCACTTAAAGATATTTCTCATTTTGAAATTTACCGTCGTGTCATGCGGGTTCATTACAATACCAATGAAACGTTTGACTTTTATGAAACAATGGATTCTTTGACCGAAAAATTAGCTGGAAAAGGCTTCGTTCGGGTTCATCGATCCTATCTTGTAAATCTCAAACATATTGTAATGTTTAAGAACCAAACAATTCGCCTCTCAAATGAGGAAGAATTGCCGCTCGGAAAAGCATATCAAGTTAGCGTTAAGGACGCCTTCAACGCGTTCGTTTCAGATAGTTGGGACGCATAATGTATTTGACAATCTTGGGATTGTTTACGATTGCACTCTATTGCTATATCTATATGTCGGTAGCTGACATCAGTCAATATGGTAAATTTCGTAAACATGCATATGTTTTTTTAGCTATTTCGATGGTGACACAATCAATTATTTTTATTTTCTCGCATAGCTACGGATTGGAAATGTTTGAAACCTTTTGGCTGATCCTGGCGGTGATGTGGTTAACGTTCTATTTTACAGTTGACCTTCCGATTTATGTGGTATCCTTTGCGACAGTCAGTCACGTATTTTATCTTTTTACCATGCGGGCATTTGCAGTAACTGTTTTATCAATAGTTACACAAGTTCCGCTCTATCGAATCAATGCCTCTGACAACTTCTATCTACTCGTATTTTTAATCTCAACAGTCATGTCGATTACGTTACTGTTGTTTGAGTCGAAATATTATCGTAGTGGAAAACGAATGCGCCAACTAATCAACAATCACACACAACTGAACTTTGTGACTATCGTTAAATTTTCGCTGGCATCTTACCTTATGTTTATTACATATGGAACACGCTTTTCTGCAAAAGAAAGCTGGAATACACTGGCGTATTGTGTAGGATCAATGATGGTCGTCTGGATGGCACGGTTGACATTGAATCACTCGGTTCGTATTTCGGAAATGCTAGAGTATGAGAAACAAACAGCAGTACTTCAACAACAACTTAATACGCAAGTAAGTCATTATAAATCGTATCAAAAGTATACGGAGACGTTTAGAAAGTTCCGCCATGACTATAAAAAAGTCCTTTCCACAGTTAATATGCTGCTTCGAAACAATGAAACTGAAAAAGCGGTCAAACTATTGGATGACATGGGTGTTCAGATGGCTAAGGGCGTCGATGCTCACGTTGAATACTCAAACAATGTATTTATTGATGCAATCTTACAAGCATATGCAAACTATTGTGCAGAAGCGATGATTCAATTTGAAGCTAAAGTTTACTGGGATCCTAATGTCATCATTGATGATTTGGATTTAGCCCGCATCTTCAACAATGTCCTAGAAAATGCCTATGAAGCGAATCTCAACCTAGACCACGAACAGCGTTTCATTAAAATACGCAGTAATTTGCGCGATTATTGGCTCGATATTGAAGTTGCGAACAGTTTCTCAGGCACCGTCAAAGACAATCTCGAAACAACAAAAACAGAAGAAACGCAATTTCACGGGATCGGAACCAAAATTGTCGAAGAAGTGATGCAAAACCAGGGTGGGATGGTCTCGTGGCTACCTGAAGAAGATGTCTTTAAAGTACGTTTGCACTTCCCACGAAAAGCATAAAAAACTAACATAAAAAAGGCGCACATGATTATCGTGTGCTTTTTTCAATTTCAAGCGTTGCAAGCGTTAGATTTTACGCTCTTTTATGCTATACTTAAATTGTTACAGAAATATTTACGACAACTTAACACAAGGTGCATATATTGATGGTAAAATGAAGTGTTCATGGGATTTACGGAAATTTCGCAAGAAATCGATCGAAAACCATGAATATTAACGAAAATTTACACAACATGGAACGTGTCTTGTTATAATGTTGAGTAGACTTTTAAGTTATAGACATTTTTATAACCCTATAAAAATGAGTAAATAGTTTAGAGTAATAAATGGAAGCACAAGCTTTCAACTTAGGAGGAAATGGAATGATTGAAGTCAAGGACTTGAGAAAAGTGTTTGATAATGGGTTTGAAGCACTTAAGAAAGTTAATTTCACAATTGAGAACGGAGATCTCATTTGTTTGCTCGGACCTTCAGGTTGTGGTAAAACTACAATCCTAAACTTAATAGCTGGTCTTTTAGATCCAACTGAAGGCGATATCTTAAATGAAGGTGTGACAATGGTCGATAAACACCCTAAAGATCGTGATATCGGATTTGTTTTCCAAAACTATGCATTGTATCCACATATGACAGTTTTAGAAAACGTTATGTTCCCACTACGTGTTGGTGAGAAGAAAATGCCTAAAGAAGAAGCAGAAGCAATCGCTCGCAAGTTTATGAAACTTACAAGCATTGAAGAACTTGAAAATAAAAAACCTGGAACGATGTCAGGGGGACAACAACAACGTGTTGCGATTACCCGTGCGTTAGTACAAAATCCAAGTATTTTATTATTGGACGAACCGCTCTCAAACTTAGACGCACGTTTACGTTTACGTATTCGTGAAGAAATCCGTCGTCTTGTTAAAGAAGTTGGAATCACAACTATCTTTGTTACCCATGACCAAGAAGAAGCTTTATCCATTAGTGATAAAATCGTACTCATGGACGAAGGTGTTATCCAACAACATGACGATCCACAAAATCTATACCTAGAACCAAATAACCTTTTCGTTGCAAAATTCATTGGTAATCCAGTAATCAATATTTTACCAATTGAAGTTAAAGATGGAAAAGTTATCGGTGAAAATTTCGAATTTGCCCAAGCAAACTTTGTGGCAGATCGCTTTAAAGAAACAATGACTGATGGCAAATACCTCTTAGGTGTACGTCCTGAAGACGTTACCCTAACAAACGACAATCCAATCTTTAGTGCGAATGTCGAAACTGTGGAACTCATTGGTCGTGAACGCATCCTAAACTTTGATATGGGCGGTATTCACGGAAAATCAATCGTAAGTATTGATGAGCAAGTTCTTGAAGGTGATGCAATCTCATGTGACTTCAACTACCCACGTGTATTCGTATTCAAAGAGAGTGGAGAGCGAGTTTACTAATGAAGGGATTCAAAAAATATAGCGCAGAGAATCAACCCAAAGCGTGGCTATTTCTTTTTCCTGCGTTAGCTATTATTGGCGTGTTCAATATCTATCCGATGTTTAAATCCTTATGGATGTCGTTTCAAAAAGGAACACTCCTTAATCCACGCTTCACGGGCATAGATAACTATGTCACAGTCTTAAAAGATCCAGTATTTCATACAGCGATGAAGAACACTGCAATTTATGCGTTCTTTGTGGTTCCAATTTGTTTGGTAATCTCATTACTCATTTCATGGTTAATCTTTGAAAAAATCAAGAATAAAGGATTCTTTGAAACAATCTTCTTTATTCCTTACGTAACCAGTACCATAGCTATTGGGATTGTCTTCCGTTACCTTTTCAATGGTAATTATGGAATTGTTAATCATGTCTTGGGATGGGTTGGTATCGCACCCATTAACTGGCTTAACAGTGTAAATATGTCGGTTCCAACGCTTATTATCTTTGGTGTTTGGACAGGACTCGCGTTTAATATTATTATCTTGCTAGCAGGATTTAGAAATATTAGCGAAGAATACTACAAAGTAGCCGATATGTTTGGTGCATCGAACTGGGAAAAATTTGCACGTATTACCATGCCGCAATTAATCCCAACGATTACATTCTTACTTACCGTAAACTTTATCGGAGCATTTAAAATTTACTCGCAAGTCTACGCGCTTTTCGGAGGAACTGCTGGTGTTGCCAACAGTGCTCAGACCGCCGTATTCTATATTTATGATAAATTCCACGTCGCTGGACGACCAGGGATTGCTATGGCTGCAACGATGATTCTCTTTGCACTCATTCTCTTATTTACTGCGTTGCAGAATAAGATCGTGAAAAGGGTGGAACGTTAATTATGAAAAAAGTAGTTCAGGTAATATCAGTAGTATTCATTATATTTATGGCGTTAATTACATTGTTCCCATTCATATACATGCTTCTAGCAAGTGTTATGACCTATCAAGAGGCAACAAGTATTCCGCCTACATTTTTCCCGTCATCACCACAATTCATTAACTTTAGGTTAGTGTTCGAGCATGCGCCATTCTTACGTTACTTCTTCAATACTGTGTTTGTTTCATTAACAACTACATTTGGAATTCTTGTAACGTCAGTCTTAGCTGGCTTTGCATTGGTAAAACTGGAATTCAAACACAAAAATCTCGTATTAATTGTCATGATTTCATTACTCATGGTACCTTACGAATCAATTGTCTTTACAAACTATCAAACAATTGCACAATTGGGATTACTTAACACATATAGTGCGTTGATCATTCCATCACTTGCAAGTGTCTTCTACATCTATTATTTACAAGGATATCTTAAAGGAATTCCAAGCTCATACTACAAAGCAGCTAAAATTGATGGCTGTGGAGACCTTGAGTTTATTTGGAAAATTATGATTCCTCTTGCAAAACCTGCGTTGGTAACTGTAGGAATTCTAAGCTTTATCTCGGGCTGGAACTCATTCCTATGGCCATTGCTGGTTACAAACGACTCGAATATGCGTCTTCTTAACAATGGTCTTTCTGCCTTTACGACAGAAAGTGGTAGTGATGTCCATTTACAAATGGCAGCTGCTACACTCACAATTATTCCAATTTTGATTGTTTACTTCATTTTTAGAAAAGAAATTATTCGCGGGGTTGCAAAAAATGGAATTAAAGGATAAAAAAACAACTATTACGTTCCACAGTGGTATTTTAACCATTGGAGGTACAGTGATTGAAGTTGCATATGGCAATGATCGTATCTATTTTGATTTTGGGACTGAATTCGTTCCTGAATTAAACCTCAAAGACGAATCCATCCATACATTGTTAAAACATCGTCTCATTCCTGACTTGAATCATGTTTATGATCCACGTTTGGGTTATGAAGAAACTGAACCCAATACATTTGACAATACAGCGGTATTCTTAAGCCATTGTCATTTGGATCATTCTCGAATGATTAATTATTTGGATCCAAAGATTCCACTGTATGCTTTAAATGAAACAAAGATTTTACTCGAAAGCTTGAATAGTACGAACGACTTCCTCTTACCAGGAGTTGACACGACATATACACGCGAGATCACAGGTCTTGCGGACGGTACAGTCTTAAATATCGGTGCTATTGAAGTTGAACTTCGCCGCGTTGACCATGACGCTTATGGTGCCTGTGGATTACTCATTCGCACACCAGACTTAACAATCGCCTATACAGGAGACTTAAGACTTCATGGTTTTGATAGAGAAGCCTCTCTAGATTATGCACAACGTGCTCACGGATATGACGTCTTAATTATCGAAGGTGTTTCAATCAGCTTTGATGATGAAAGACATGTAAACAGAATTAATAGCGAACAAGAGCTTCTTGATCGCTTGGTACAAGTCGTTAAAGACAACGACGGGAATCAAGTGACATTCAACACATACCCTGCAAACGTAAAACGTCTTGCCGCAATTGTTGAACAAAGTCCCCGACCTGTTGTTCTGGAAGCATCGTATGCTCATATCTTAAAACAATGCTTGAATATAGAAACACCCTATTATGTACGAACTGAGACGTTCGGTTTAAATCCCGATTTGCGTGTGGATTATGACATGCTTCTTGCGGATTCAGGGGAGTATCTATGGCAAGTTGTTGCGGATCACGCTGATCTTAAAGGAGGTGGTGTCTATATTCATAGCGATGCAGCACCGTTAGGAGATTTCGATCCAGCTTACCAACCATTCTTAGATGCGTTGGCAGCGAACGATATAGTATTTGAGAGATTGGCATGTTCAGGACATGCATTCCCCGAAGACTTAGAGGAAATTGTTGATCGAATTGCCCCTAAATTATTAGTCCCAATCCATACATTACGTCCAGAAAGACTGGAAAACAAACATGGTTTGAGACATTTGCCTACACGAGGAGAAACTATTTGAAGGAGACATATATGAAAAATATCAAAAAGTATTTCGTAGTATTACTTGCAGTATTAGTATTAGTTGGATGTTCAAGTGGCTCGGGAAGCAAAGGTAACACAGATATCGTTACCGAGGTTCCTGCAGGTACAGAAATTACATTCTGGCACGCTATGAATGGTGGACAACAAGATGCGCTTGTTAAAATCACTGAAGATTTTATGGCAGCAAACCCAAATATCAAAGTTACATTACAAAACCAATCAAAATACCCAGATTTACAATCAAAAATTAACCAAACAATCGCATCACCAAAAGATTTACCAACAATTACACAAGCATACCCTAACTGGTTATGGAATGCAGCAACACAGGATAAAGTTCTTGTAGACTTAGATCCATTTATCAATCACGAAACAATCGGATTAAAAGACAAAGCTGATATCTTACCAGTATTAATGAACGGTGCTAAAATTGATGGTGTTCAATATGGAATCCCATTCAACAAATCAACTGAAGTCCTTTACTATAACAAAACACTATTAGACCAATATGGTGTTCAAGTTCCTACAACAATGGAAGAACTCGCATCAGCATCTAAAGAAATTTTCGAAAAATCAAATGGACAAGTTATCGGTGCAGGTTTTGACTCACTCAATAACTACTATGCAATCGGTATGGCTAACGAAGGTAAAGAATTTACAAAAGACTTAGATATCGCAGGCCCAGAAAGCTTGAAAGTTGCGAAATTCTACCAAGACGGTGTTAAAGAAGGATACTTCCGAATCGCTGACAAAGGGGAATACCTATCAACACCATTCGGAGCAGGACTACTTGCTATGAACGTAGGTTCAATGGCTGGAGAATCACACGTTAAGAAAGCTGTCGACGGTCGTTACGAATATGGAGCAGCTGTGCGTCCAGATGTTAAAAACATCCAACAAGGTACAGACATCTACATGTTCAACAGTGCAACACCTGAACAACAAACAGCAGCATTCTTATACATGTCATACTTAGTTTCACCTGAAGCACAATTACACTGGGCTACAAAAACAGGATACATGCCTGTAAGCGCAAAAGTACAAGCATCAGATGATTACAAAAACTCAGGTTCATTAATTGCTAAGATTTTATCAGACGCAACGAAAGACCTCTTCGCAATTCCAGTTATTGAAAACTCAGATCCAGCATATAACAAAACACGTGAAATGATGGAACTTATCCTTTCAGACCCTTCATCAGACGCTCAAGCAATCTTAAACGATTACAAAGTCAAAGTTGAAGCTGAGTGGAATCAATAATTTAATTTAAAACCAAACTTCGGTTTGGTTTTTTTGTGTGAAAGAATCGATAAATTTAACGAAGTTGCCAAAAGACATGAAGACCTTATTTTTTGGCAACAGCGAAAACAAATTTTTGAGACGATTGTTTGTTAAGTTAGTATAAAGTTGCGTATAATGAGATTAATAAATGATGTGAGGTGGGGGACAATGAACAAGAAGCGTCAACTGCGTTTTCAAGTGAAGATAGCAGTTAGTGTAATTTTAGCAATGGTTTTATTGATGACAAGTTATTATGCGGTATCCCATGCATTTGAGCGCAAGGATACAGCCTATACAAGCTTACAATTAGAAATTGAAGAAAAGGCAACGAAAGACGCGCTATTGAAGCAAATTAATCAAGATGGGATTCCTGTTTTGGCGTATCATGGCGTCACAAGCGTTGAGACAAAGGCAGGTCGTTATAGCAATTCTGAACTTTGGATTGATGATGTACAGTTTGATTCACATATGAAAGCACTCCATGATGCTGGTTATGTATCCGTAACGTTGGATCAATTTTATGAATGGTATGTGAATGGTCAACCTATTAATCCTAAATCGGTACTGATTACATTTGATGATGGCATGAAAGATGTCATCACATACGCTGGACCAGTTCTAAAAAAATATAATTATACCGCCGTTTCGTTCAACATTGGATCGTGGGTTAAAACAGGCGAAAGTGCATTTATTAGTTTGGAAGATATGGAAGCAAGCCTTGATACGTTTGAACATGGTAATCATTCCTTTGATTTTCACCGTATTGTTCAATTGAATCAAGGGGGTTACGCCCGAATTACTGTTATGAATGATGATGATTTAATGAAAGATTTTGAACTCGCAAATCAGTATGCGCTAAAACCACACCAATACTTTGCATATCCATTCGGATCGTTTAATGCGTCGGTCATCGATGCATTAATTAAGAATAACTATCGCTTAGCATTTACATTTTCTGCACCTGTAGCGGGTCATGTTAATGCTCGGCCTCAGGATGGGCAGTGGACGGTACGAAGATTGCCGGTTTATACGAGCAACTCTGCCGAAGAACTCATATCATTAATCACTCCGAAAACAGAAACACCTTCATAAAGGTGTTTTTTTTACAAAATTTCCAATGAAATAATAATATATGACAGATATTGTCGTATACTAGTTATATACTAGGTTCAAGAGGTGATCAATATGACAAAAGGATTAACAATTGCAAACTTAGTACATTCAATGAAAGGACACGATATTACAACGTTTATTCGTGACCAACACTACCAATTTACAGAACGCTTTGGGCTCAATTACGATGAACCAGTCATGGTAACACTCAGATTCGAATCGCAACAAGATGCTCATGACTTTTATAATGAAATTCGAATGAATCCTACCTATGCGCAGGAGTACACAGTTACATCGCATCCATTCCATGAATTAAGTCTATGTGTCACAGGTCAAGCAACTTTGTACGATTATTTTGGAAGTCGTGAGCCAAATCTTCTAACAATCAGCCGAGATTTAGATCTGCGCTTTGAGATTGAATTTGTCCAAAGTTATTCGAAGACAACTTTTACAGGCTCTGTTAACCATGGTGAGCTCTTAAGCCGTCAATGCTTAATCGAAGTCAGTGAAGTGCTACCAGAGTTAACACTAGGTGGTTTAGTTCAAATTGGTCGTAGTGAGCGCGAGTTTGAAGATTTACTAACCCGTTGCTATATCGTGAAAGGCATGTCACTCTAATGAGTAAATTAACGAATGCATTAGCAATGCTTGATATATTGTCCGCACGTGCAATCGTGCCAATTGATGAGCTGGCACAAGCATTAGAAATTAGTGCCCGTAGTGTTCAAAGATTAAAGGAAGAATTAGAAGATGCAGGATATGTCATCGAAACTGTCATGGGTCCAGGTGGTGGGTATCAACTCCATAGTCGAAGTCAAATCCCGCCGGTTGCATTTGATATGAAAGAACGTAAAATTTTGAAACAGGCACTCGCAATGGTCATTCAGCACAATAACTCTGCTATGGGCGGAGATTTTGTGCGTGCAGTCTCCAAACTGTCGCAGCAACTCAATTATCAAGATGTCAGTAACACAATGGCCTTCCAATCCGTTAAATTAAATGTCGATGTGAAGCAGTATCAAGAGCATCTTGAATTAATTGAGGTTGCAATTGAAACGCACCAACGACTCAAACTGAGTTATAAGAAAACTCATAAAGATCGAAACACGTATACATTTGAACCGTATGAACTCATTCTTGTAAATCAATTCTGGTATATGATGGGTTATGATGAACGCAATCGTTATCTAAGTTTGAAAGTTAATCGCATAGAAACCCTGACGATGCTAGATGAAACATTCCGTTATGAAGCACCGAGTAATAGCAAGGGGGCCATCACGGAATTTGGATATAAGATTAAGCCAGTCCAAGCGACATTAATTATTCGTAATCTCGATTTTCTAAGTGAGTACATTTGGGGTAAAAATCAGGTGATAACGTGGTTGGATGATCATCGTTTTCATATGGAATTGGAGTTTCCTAATGAAGCCGCAGCAAAGGATTTTATTCGCAAAGGTGGTGCAAATTTGGAAGTGTTAGCGCCTCTAGAACTTAGAATGTGGATTCAGGATGAGGCGCAAAAAATCATTGCGAAATATGATTGACAATCACTTGCAATTTACGCAATCACCGACTACACTTATAGTACATGAAATTTGGAAATGGTGACGACTATGAACTTTTCATATAAAGAAATATTGAGTTATGTATCAAAGAAAGAGGTCTATGACATGATTGTTATTGAAGGTGTTGTAGGGGTTGGGAAAAGCTCCTTAATGCGTATTATTGCAGAAAATGATTATGAAGCTTTTGAAGAACCCGTAGTAGATAATCCAATTTTAGATAAATTCTACTATGATCGTGAACGCTATGCGTTTCCCCTGCAAGTATTCTTTTTGAATAAACGATTTGAGCATATCAAACAAGCTAAGGATGTATCCAAAGCGGTTATGGACCGAAGCATTTATGGTGATGCAATCTTTGCAAGGATGTTAAATCTAAGTAAGGAAATGAGTGATGAGGAATTCCAGACCTACACGGAATTACTAGCAAATATGTTGGAACATGTGCATGTTCCAAAACTAATGGTCTATCTTGAAATTAGCGTTGATGAAGCAATGCGTCGTATTAAAAAACGAGGCCGTGATTACGAATTGGTGGTTGAACGCGAGTACTGGCAGAAACTCAACGATGAGTATCGTGCCTATTTCGATAACTATGACTTATCCCCGATTCTTAAAATTAATGTTGATAATTTAGATTTTGAAAATAATCCTGAAGATCGAAAAGTTGTTCTTGCACAAATTCAAGAAAAACTTAATACATTATAAGCGGGCCAGTTGTGAAGTGGCTCGATACAGCGAAGGCGTATAAAAAACATGATCCAGCCGTTCGAACTATTGCGGAAGTGCTTTTACTTTATCCGGGTTATCATGCAATGGGATATTATCGAATTGCGCATCAGCTTTACAAGTATCATTGCTTTTTCTTAGCACGTTTGATTTCTCAAATGGGTCGTTTTATGACTCAAATTGAAATTCATCCTGGCGCGCAAATTGGGCGCCGCTTCGTGATAGATCATGGTAATGGTGTTGTGATTGGTGAAACATCAATAATTGGTGATGACTGCCTGATACATCACGGTGTTACTTTAGGGGGTAAGACACGTCAAAAAGGGAAGAGACATCCAACTTTGGGGAATCGTGTTCATATAGGAGCCGCTGCTCAAATTATCGGTGATATTACAATTGGTGATAACGCCGTGGTGGGAGCGGGAAGTGTCGTAACACACAATGTTGCTCCCGGTGATATTGTTGCAGGTGTTCCTGCACGTACTATACGCAGTCGATGCTCAGATAGTGGTAAAATATAAAAGTTTGGCTGAAAAGCCAAACTTTTTTGTTAGAAGAAATCTTTTTTGTAAAGGTATGCAACAGTCGCAATCGTTAACACCGTACTAATTGTAAAAACAATAACTAAAGAGTAGGGGTGTCCCTGAAACGGTAGGTCAATGTTCATTCCATAAAAACTGGTAATAAGTGTTGGAATGGACAGAACAAGTGTAATAGCTGATAACCGTTTCATTGTTATGTTTAACTTATTTGAAAATAAGGAATCCGATACATTCATAATGGCATCAATAATCTGTTGGTACATAATGATGTTTTGATCAAGTTGATTGATTTCAATTCGAATGTTAGCATATTCAGAAGCATTGGCAGGTGACCATAATTGCTCAGGTTTCTGGTCATTGATGTATTGGGTGACATCACCGATCGCGTTGATGGCAGTTTGATACCAAATGAGTTGCCGGTTGATACTAAATAATTGCCGTATGTTTTCTTTCGTAATTCCACGGTCCATGACATTCTCAAAGTGATTCAGCTTAGCATTCACATACTTAACCAGTGTCTCGTAATTTCGTAACGTTTTAATGATAAGATCCGTAAAGGTAAAGTCAGCAACGTTGTCATCGAGAATGACAGTGTCGTGCGCATACAATGTATAATCGGATCCATCGGCCTCTACACAAATGGGGTGCAAATTTTTAGGGCTACTAGGGTAATTGAGAATGATAAATGTTTTATTATCGAGATGCCGAATATGAGCCAACTCAGCTTTATCACGAAGTGATTGAATGACATAAGCGGGTAAGGTTAAGGTTGTTGCGTCGGTGTAAGTGATTATTTTCATAGGGACCTCCATTTTAGATATTATATCATGGTTATGCATAGAACTGTTTTAGTGTATAATAAAAGAAATGGAGGCACAACTATGTATCGAATTATGATTGTTGAAGATAATGAAAAAATTAGAAATGAACTCAGTACATTTTTGCAAAAAAATGGGTACGAAACCCTTGTTATCACAGATTTTGGAAATGTTATCGAAACGTTTAAAGCACAGGATGTCCATTGTATTTTGTTGGACTTATCATTGCCTGTTGTTGATGGCCATTACCTTGCCAAGGAAATCCGTAAGATTAGTGAGGTTCCAATTGTAGTGGTTACAAGTCGTGATAGTACGATGGATGAGCTGATGCTTATGAATTTAGGAGCCGATGACTACATCACCAAACCTTATAACTTACAGATACTGTTGGCCCGACTCCAATCAATACTCCGACGAAGCTATGAAAAATCAGATAGCCAAGTCGTTACAATTCGTGGTGTCGAACTTGATTTACCACGCGGTAGTGTTAAGTATCGTGATGCCCAACAAGAACTTACAAAGAATGAGTTGCGTATTCTATCATTTCTCATTCAAAACAAAAATACAATCGTCTCAAGACAAGATCTGATGCAATATTTATGGAATACAGATTGGTTTGTTGACGATAATACATTAACGGTAAACATCAATCGCCTTCGTAAAAAACTTGAAGAAATCGGGATTGAGGACTTTATTGAAACCAAACGTGGTATGGGGTATACCATTTATGACAATTAAAGCATTCTTCGAAGACAAGCGCTATATTATTCTATCAACACTGTTAGTAACAGTGTTTTTAGCTTTCTTTTTAATTGTCCTTAAAATTCAGTGGGAAATAATTGTGGTGGTCATTGTGTCGGTGCTGCTTCTATTCTTTATAATGATGGTGGTCGAATTTAGCCGCCGCTATCAATTCTACAATGAAGTCGCTATGAATCTTGCCGCACTGGATCAAAAATATCTCATTACAGAATTATTGCCGAACTCAGGTTTTTTGGATGGGGATATCCTAATTGAAACGCTTCAAATATCCAATAAATCGATGAGTGATTACGTGAGTGCGTACAGGCATAGTCAAGATGATTACATGAATTATCTTGATTTATGGATCCATGAAGTAAAAACACCACTTGCAGCAATTGACTTAATCGCTTCAAATACCAACACACGTGAGATGAAAGAGATTCTTGAAGAAACAACTAAAGTTGAGAATTATCTTGAACAAGTGCTGTACTATGCGCGTTCTTCATCGCTAGAAAAAGACTATATCATTCAAAAGGTGACACTTGAAGATTCCGTGCGTAAAGTCATTAAGAATCTGTCAGCAACATTTATTCAGAAGCGAGTTCAGCTACAGTTGGAGAATTTGGATGTTGATGTGTTCAGTGACGCAAAATGGCTTGAGTACATTTTGAAGCAAATTATCGATAATGCTTTGAAGTATGTGACAGCAGGTGAAGGTATGATTACTATCACAGCAGAAACCCATAACCAAAGTGTGTCACTCCATATTAAAGACAATGGACCAGGTATTGCTGACAGTGACATTCGGCGCGTATTTGAACGCGGATTCACCGGTCAAACTGGTCGCTTCCACCAACAAGCAACCGGCATGGGGTTGTATCTTGTCAAGATACTTGGTGACAAACTTTACTTAGACATAAGCATTAAATCAGAACAAGGTACACATGTTACCATTACATTCCCCAAATCCGATATGATGTTTCAATAAAGAGGTAATTTATGATGAGTATTAGATTGGCGTTTGCCAATGTTAGAAAAAGCTTTAAAGACTACTTAATGTACTTTATAACACTGACCTTCTCAGTGGCGCTTTTCTATATCTTTGGATCTGTTGACCAACAATTGTCGTTAATTAAAATACTCCAGTCATCTGACGGGATTGTCGCTAACTTTGATTCGTTCATTTTAGGATTTTCAATTCTCGTTTTTATCATTTTCTATTTCTTGGTGCGTTATGCCAATAACTTCTTGGTCAAACGCCGCAATCAAGAATTTGCTACCTATATTCTACTTGGGATGCGCAATCGAACTATGGCCGTAATATTAGTCATCGAAACGCTCGTAATTGGGGTTGTATCACTAATTGTGGGACTTATCATGGGAGTTGCCCTTTCGCAAGTTACGAGTGTGTTTACAGCCTTTGTACTTGAAAGCGACATTGAGTTTTCTTTCATATATTCACAAGCTGCATTTAAAAATACCATAATCAGCTTTAGCATCATTTTTATTCTTGTGAGTTTCGGTAATATTAAAAAAATCCGTAAATTTAAACTTGTTAATCTGCTTAATGCAGTACGCCAAAACGACGTAATTTTGAACATAAAACCTTGGTTTGGATATGTCAGCCTGTTGGCGGGAATTTATATTCTTTTTTATGCCTATCGATGGGCACTTCAACCGTACCAGCTTATAATCGGATTCATTCCAATTGTGTTTTTAGGAACACTCGCAACACTTATTATCTTTTACTCAATTGCACATATCTTTATGAATCTTATTACGCGAATCAAGCCTGTTTATTATCGAGGCACGAACATGTTTGTGTTTCGTCAACTTGGAACCCGTATCCGATCCACCTATCGAATGATGACATTTATTAGTGTTATTATGCTTTTTTCATTGGTCTTTTTGACGACCGGAATCAATACCAATGCGTATCTTTTGAAAAGTGCTTACCGTACTTCTCCCTATACTCTATCGGTTATGTATGACAAAGAAACGATTGATTTTCAAAACTATCTTTCAACGAATGAGGTACCACTACAATATTCAGAATCGCTTGAACTCTATGAGAGTGAATACACAATTTCAGACTTTATCAATGATGATAAATTTTATTCTGGAACGATTTCTATCGTATCCAAGCAAGACTACGATGCAGTTCGAGCACACTTCAACTTACCGCCACTAGATATGAATACTGAAGATGTGCTCCTAGCAAGTGACATTGTTTCCACGAATCCGTTCAATCAGTTTGATTCTAGCAAGCTTGTGACCGAAATCAATCTTTTTGATTCGCCCAAAACAGTGCACCAGCTACCAACCGCAGAAACAGTAATCCTGAGTAATGGAGCCGGAATGGCATCCTATTTGATTGTGGAAGATTCAGTTTTAGAGATGTGGCAGACAAACGGGTACATCAATTATAACCAGTCTGTAGTGAACATCGATACGACCAATAATGAGATTATTGAACAATTGATTCCATTGAATCAAGATAACCAAATATTTCTTTCAACTCAAGAAAACGCTGTCCGAACCGTAAATGAAATCCGCGTCGCTATATCTTACACCACACTATATTTAGGCGTCGTATTTCTCATAAGTGCTATGGTCGTTCAGTCCTTGCATGTTATGAGCGATGCAATGGATACACGAAAGAATTATCGCGTTCTCGATAAACTGGGGGTTGATGATCAAGAGTTCACTAAAATAATTCGTAAGCAAACACTTATCTATGTAACGATGCCTTTAGTCCTTGCACTTTGCCATACGCTCGTTGGAAACCGCGCGGTTGCGGCCAGTGCTGGCCTATTTGGGGCCGATGCTACTACCTACCTAAACTATCGTGGCGTTGCCGTTGCACTCGTTATTTTTGTGTGCTACTTACTTTACTTTTATGTCCTGTATCGGTATATTGTCGGTCTTTTCAAAGAGCGAAACAAAAAATTGTAAATTATGACAAAAATGTAAGTCCACTGTAAGTGAGATAAATTGTACTAAAAACGCAATAAAGTATACTTAATATAGACACGGAGGGAATTATGACAACGATTCTAAAAGTAAGTAATATCGAAAAATATTACGGTAAAAAAGGTAATGTAACAAAAGCTCTCGATGGAGTTTCATTTGAAATTGAGAAAGGTGAGTTTGTTGGTGTGATGGGACCTAGTGGTTCTGGTAAAACAACATTGTTAAACTGTATCTCAACGATCGACTCAGTTACTAGTGGAGTCATTACAGTTAATGGAAAAGAAACGACGAAATTAAAAAAAGAAGCGCTTCAAGCATTTCGTAGAACTGAATTAGGATTTATTTTCCAAGACTTTAATCTATTGGATACTCTAACAGCATACGAAAATATTGCGCTTGCGTTGACCATCCAAAAGGTCGGTCACAAAGAAATTGAAAAACGCGTGGGCGAGGTTGCGAAACTTCTAAATATTGAAGAACACCTTCAAAAGTTTCCATATCAAATGTCTGGTGGACAACAACAACGTGTAGCAAGTGCGCGAGCATTAATAACAAATCCGAGTTTGATTCTCGCTGACGAGCCGACAGGTGCTCTCGATTCAAAATCAAGTCGTATGCTTCTTGAAAAAATGCAAGATCTCAACGAAACACAACATGCGACAATCATGATGGTTACTCATGATGCTTTTAGTGCGAGCTATGCAAAACGAATTTTGTTTATCAAAGATGGTAAAGTCTTTAATGAGCTTATTCGAGGCAATCAATCAAGAAAAGAATTCTTTGACCAAATTATCGAAGTAGTAACTGTATTGGGAGGCGACACATCTAATGTACTCTAAACTCGCTTTCCGAAATGTGAAAAAGAGTTACCGAGACTATTCTATATACTTTATTACATTGATGTTTTCAGTAGCGCTTTTTTATGTTTTCAACTCATTCGAACAACAATCAACAATCCTTAAAATGAATGAAATGCAAGGGTCAATGGTTAAACTATTGGTCAATGTTATGAATGTTATGTCTGTTATTGTTGCTGCAGTATTTGGTTTTTTAATTCTTTATGCAAACAACTTTCTTATTAAACGTCGTAAAAAAGAATTGGGTCTCTATACCCTTTTGGGAATGCCAAAACGTAAGATTTCGACGATTCTAATTTTAGAAACGATGTACATTGGATTCTTCTCATTACTAGCAGGACTCGTCTTTGGCTTCATCGCGTCTCAAGGGACTGCGGTCTTAACAGGGAAAATGATGGCTGCAGACATGAATTATGGTTTTGTTTTCTCGCTCGAAGCGACACTCAAAACGATTGCTATTTTCTTAGGAGTCTTCCTAGTAGTTGTGCTCTTTAATCGTATACTTCTTGAAAAATATGAACTCATAGAACTTTTAAGAGCCGATCGAATCAACGAAGAGAACTTTGTGAAACGTGCGTGGATGTCTGTTGTGATATTTGTTATTGGTACAGGGTTACTCATTTATGCTTACAATTGGGCGCTGCAACCAATGGAACTCTTCATGCAGTTACTGCCAATTATCGCTTTGGGTTCATTTGCAACATTCTTAATTTTTAAATCATTCTCAGGTTTCTTACTCAAGTTTATGCAAACAAGCAAGAAGAGTTATTACAAAGGACTTAATGTTTTTGTATGGCGTCAGGTAAGTGCAAAAATTAACTCGACCTACAAAATGATGTCTGTGATTAGTATTATGCTACTTTTTGGTATGGGTACTCTCATAACGGGATTTAACTTAAACTCAGTTATGAATGAACAAATATCGGGAATGATTGCGAATGACATTTCTGTAAAATACTCTTATCCAATCGGCAGCAGTACGATAGGACCTAACCTTATTGATTTAAACGATTCTCGTATCAAAAATGCGGAAACCATGACCTACTATTCTTCAGTAAATATGCGATTCAATGTTGTCTTTGAGAAGTACATTGATCAAAATGATGCTAATAGTTTTATGTATGAAATCACAGACGTTGGGTTTGTGAGTGTGGAAAACTTTAATAAAGCACGTACAATGCAAAATCTAGAGCCAATTTCAGTTGGTCAGGGTCAATTTGCAGTTATTGCGCCAATTCAACAAATGGGGCCAGAAACCATGTCTCCAAGTGCTATCTTTAAAGACGGAAACACCTACGATTTTGCAAACCAAAACTTGTCTTATAAAGAAGTTAAAGACATTGAAAAAACTAAAATTGACAATAATGGTAATGATGATGTGTTAGTTATTATGAATGACAACGCATTACAAAATGTTGTGGATTCGAATGAGGCCCTTACCTCTGCGGTGACCATACATATGATGAATACGCAAGCTGGTACGGATAATAAAGAATTCGCGAAAGCGTTAAGAACCTCAATTGCAACACATTACGATAACAAAGAAGTTGGAGATGACATGTTTGACTACATGTATTTTGTAACTCCTGCACAAGAGATGATTGAATCATCAATGGCGATGGGTTTACTTCTGACATATCTTTCCTTCTATCTTGGGGTCGTATTCCTTGTGACAAGTTTTGTTATTCTTGCGCTCCAACAACTTTCTGAAGCCAATGATAATCAAAAACGTTATCAAATACTTGCTAAGCTAGGTGTCGAAGATCGAATGATTGATCGCTCAATCTTTATGCAAAATGCAATCTACTTCTTTATTCCGCTAATTGTTGCGCTATTACATACGTATATTGGTGTAAGTGCAGTAAACGTGAACCTAAAGTTGATTAGCTTGTCGGCAAGTTCAATGATGCCAGCATTAATTACACTCGGATTCGTCCTCATTGTATATGCGATTTACTTTATAATTACATATCAAGGAAGTAAGGCGATCATAAAAAATAAAATGACAAAATAAACTAGAGACCGTCGGTAGACGGTCTTTGTGTTACAATCAAATAAAGGAAGTGAAGAAAATGAATTTATACCTATTGGAATCGTTTAGAACTAATAATTTTACTGATGAAGCGATGTTGAATAAAATCCAGGGAGCATGGGTGAATATATCAAAACTAGAGCCTGCTTTGGAAGGAGACATCTATGCTATCTATACAGATTATCACAGTGACTATCGTGGTGATTATGGATTCGCTTTAGCGACACAAGAACCTCGTACAGAAATGATGATACCTATCACACCAAATATTGATTACCGCGTCTTCGATGTCGTCGACAGAGACGTTGCAGGAACGTGGAAACAAATTTGGGAATTGGAAGATGGCGGATTGTTGAATCGTGCCTACACGATTGATTATGAACGTTATGGCACGGATGGTAGTGTAAAAATCTATATAGCGATTCAGTAGTAAAAAAAGACGACTTATTGGAAGTCGTCTTTTGTCTGTTTGTATTGAGTAAAATGATTAAGGCTTAGGATATCAATAAAGTGATCAACACCTGTCTCAAAGAAACGCTTCAGGTTCGGATTCACATTATTATATTTGGCAGCGAGTAAATCCTTAGGGTTGATAAGTTCTTTACTAATGTCATAGCGTATCTGTGCAATGAGAAGGCATGCGATGGCGTTTGTTTCATAACGGGTCCAATCGATTTGGTAGTTAAGAGCATCGGACGCTAAAATTTCTAGCGTTACGTAATGTTTTGACAATAGGTTACTTTCAAACATGGCTTTTTGAAGGTAAATCGCAGTCTGTGTTGAAAGTTGATTACCATACGCAGTGACATAGGACATGACATCATTAAAGGAATCAAGCCCTTCAGGTGTATTGAAATATGTATGAAAAACTTGGGAATCGAAGTCTGTTTGATAAAAGAGGTATGTGAGCTTTTGAAGCGCGCTTCGTAAGGATTTGTCTTTTTCAAGCTTGTTTTGTTGCTCAATATATTTTTGTTGGTTTTTTTCAATTTTGCGAAGCTCGTTCTTTTGAGATTGTTGATTTCCGTAGTATGAGCTAATATATCCAAAGATCGAACTTAGAAGTACACCTCCGACACTGATAAAGGCGGCGATGACTTGCGGACTCCAGATTTCGTTTTGTGTTGTAGCGGGCATTTGCGCTCCTCCCTTTTTGATATAGTTACAGTTTATCATAGATTAAATTCGGTTCATTGTGTAATGATAAAAAAAGAATGACAAATGTCATTCTTTAGATTTATAAATTGGAGCAGGTGAGGGGAATTGAACCCCCGCCTCAACCTTGGCAAGGTCGTGTTCTACCATTGAACTACACCTGCAATAGAATGGCGGTCCAGACGGGAATCGAACCCGCGATCTCCTGCGTGACAGGCAGGCATGTTAACCGCTACACCACTGGACCATTCATTGTATTGACTGCACTTCTTAGTGCTCATTTAGAATACCATAAGAACATACATAGTGCAACAAGAAAATGCAATTATTTGCAAATACAATTAAACACGTGTGAAAAGAGTAACTTCATTAAATGAATATAAAAAAAAGAGCGAATTGAATTCGCTCACAATTGACTAAGAATGGCGGTCCAGACGGGAATCGAACCCGCGATCTCCTGCGTGACAGGCAGGCATGTTAACCGCTACACCACTGGACCAGTTGATTTGCAACCCTTAGCGGATTATAGATTAACACAGGATTTTAATCTTGGCAATACTATTCTTGAAAATAGTCTAAAATATTACTCTAACTCAACCGCTGGTTGTATTATCGTGGCTTGATGGAAGAGTAATTTCAAATCATTATCTTGCTCACGCCATATTGAAGTTCGTGCAAGATGTTCTTGGTCTTCTTGATTTCGAGATTCATAGTTTATGAGAAATGTACTCGGTCCAATTTCTTGTATCATAAAATTAGTAATGTCAATGTTTCGATCACGTTCCGTTGAGCAAAGCGAATTAACAACGCTTTCGCGATTTTGTCGTGTACCGTCAGATTTTAGTTCAAAGAATGTCGGATCAATGCGTTGTTCGACATTTGCCTTGCAACTTATAAATTCGAAATCAAGAAAATCTAATTCATATTGTTTGAGTTTATTATTTATGTTCATTATAGCTCCTTCTACGATCGGTATCTGTACTTGAATTTTATAGTGAGATGTTGTTAAGGTCAAGGTAAAAACATCGAGTATTATTCATGTAAATAAAAAAAGAGCGACTATGTCGCTCTGTGCTATGCAATTTGGAGCAGGTGAGGGGAATTGAACCCCCGCCTCAACCTTGGCAAGGTCGTGTTCTACCATTGAACTACACCTGCAATACGAATGGCGGTCCAGACGGGAATCGAACCCGCGATCTCCTGCGTGACAGGCAGGCATGTTAACCGCTACACCACTGGACCATTAATGGCGGGGATGGAGAGATTTGAACTCTCGCGCCAGTTACCCGACCTATACCCTTAGCAGGGGCACCTCTTCAGCCACTTGAGTACATCCCCAGTGCGTATATTCGCCATTTCGTGATTGCTTATACATACTATCACAAGAAACATATCATGGCAATACTCTTTTTGAAAAATTAACACCTTTTAAAACAGTGGTTTTTTGAACCCAGAGCGATGAATTTTAAGTGCGTCTATTTTACATAAAATACACATGAATTAAAGTTGATTTTGTTATTATATATAGAAAGAATATCTGGTTTGTTAAACAGAAATGGCCACTTTTGTAAAAAAATACACATCAATCATGGTAATGTCGTTAGTGGACAGTATTTGATGACAATCTTTGATATACTAAAATCATATTATATACTAGGTTTGAAGATGCTTTCCTGGAAATAGAAAGTATAATAGTAAAACGTAGAGAAATTCGTTAAGAAAGGGTACTTATGACATTAGAAGAAAAAAAGCGGTTTATAATAAATTTTGTTTTTTATACATTAATTGCAGGACTCGCATTTTTAGTCTTTAAGTTTTCGGTAAAGTATTTAACACCGTTTATTGTTGGATTTGTGATTGCATCACTCTTAAAACCAATTATTCAAAAGCTTGTAAAAATGTTTGGCGAGAACAAATATCTCCGAATTGGAGTCATCGTTGTTTTCTATATAGTAGTGGGAATCATAATTTTCGGATTAACACTCGCAGCAATTTCGGGAATTCAAGGTGTTGTGAAACACGCACCTACATATGTGGAATCAACTCTAATTCCAGCGTTGACTTCGATCTTCAATTATGTTGAGTCATTATTTGAACACATTAATCCGGAAATACTGAGCAATCTGTCAGAAGTTACTAATGCAATATCGAAACAGATTCAGCAATTGGCTGGAACTGTATCTACCAGTGCAATTTCATTCTTGACACGATTCGTCAGTAGCTTGCCAAATTTATTCATCTCGATTCTAATAGCGATTATCTCTTCATTCTTCTTCACGTTAGACTATAAGAATGTGGTGGATACAGTGCTCGCATACTTGCCACAACGGTGGGTCCAGTTTATGTATGACGTTAAAGGCGGATTCTTTGATACTGTTGGGAAATATATGAAAGCCTATGCCAAATTAATGACACTCACATTTATTGAGTTATCGATAGGGTTTGCGCTCATTGGAGTTGGGAATCCAATTGGCTTAGCTTTTATGATTTCGATTGTTGATATCCTACCGGTACTCGGTACAGGTACAGTCATGATTCCGTGGACAATCATCGAACTCGTTATGGGGAATTTCGAACGCGCTATTGGCCTATTCGTTATTTATGTCGTTATCACGGTGATCCGTAATATTTTGGAACCGAAAGTAGTTGGAGATCAAATTGGGCTCCATCCTTTGGTAACGTTAATTTGTATTTTTGTAGGGATGAGACTTGCTGGGATTATTGGTCTGTTTGGCTTACCAATCCTTGTAACAATTCTTAAGACGCTTCACGATGAAGGGAAAATCCAATTCTTCAAAAAATTTGAAAAAAGGGAACTTCCTCAATCTATCGAAAAATAAACACATTAGAAGTGGGTGGAGTACAGTGAGATAGTGTCACGTACTCCACGCAATAATTACGTGGAAAAAGTGTGGAAAACCTATTGACAATGAATCGCTATATGATAGAATGTAAAGGCTTATGATTAATCTAGGGTTTCTGCGAAGAGACCTAATTAATATGGAGCCCACGGCACACTTGGTACTGTGTGCAATAGTCAGGAAGGAGACAATTAATGCCTACAATTAATCAATTGATTACACATGGCCGAACAAGTCGTGTATACAAATCAAAATCACCGGCACTAGGTCGTAGTTTGAATACGATTAAACGTCAAACAACTCAAGTAAACAGCCCACAAAAACGTGGAGTATGTACACGTGTTGGTACAATGACACCTAAGAAACCTAACTCAGCTTTACGTAAATATGCGCGTGTTCGTTTGAGTAATGGTATGGAAGTTACGGCTTACATCCCTGGAATTGGTCACAATTTACAGGAACATAGTGTCGTTTTAATCCGTGGAGGTCGTGTTAAAGACTTACCTGGGGTTCGTTACCACATCGTTCGTGGAACATTAGACTGCGCTGGAGTTACAGATCGCCGTCAAAGCCGTTCATTATACGGTACTAAAAAACCAAAAGCATCAGAATAATACATCAAAAATGAGAGGAGTGAATTAAATGCCAAGAAAAGGACATGTTCCAAAGCGCGACGTAGTTGCTGATCCAATTTACAATTCAAAATTAGTAACACGTTTAATTAACAGAATCATGATTGATGGTAAAAAAGGTTTAGCTCAATCAATTCTATATAATGCGTTTGCAATTATCGAAGAAAAAACAGGACGTCAACCAATGGAGGTTTTTGAACAAGCACTTGACAATGTATTGCCAGTGTTAGAACTTAAAGCTCGTCGTATTGGTGGATCAAACATCCAAGTTCCAATTGAAGTAACACAAGAGCGTCGTTTGACACTCGGACTACGTTGGATCGTTCAATACTCACGTACACGTGGAGAAAAGACAATGGAAGAGCGTTTAGCTGCTGAAATTATCGACGCTTCAAATGGTACAGGCGCATCCGTTAAGAAACGCGATGACGTACACAAAATGGCAGAAGCTAACAAAGCTTTCGCACATTACCGTTTCTAATAAACAATATAGCGAAAGGAGATTTGAAAACTTATGTCACGTGAATTTACATTAGACAATATGCGTAATATTGGTATTATGGCCCATATTGACGCTGGTAAGACTACAACAACTGAGCGTATTCTTTACTATACAGGTCGAACACATAAAATTGGGGAAACTCACGATGGTGCCGCAACTATGGACTGGATGGCGCAAGAACAAGAACGTGGTATCACTATCACTTCTGCTGCGACAACAGCTGCATGGAATGGTCACCGTATTAACATTATCGATACACCAGGCCACGTAGACTTTACAGTTGAAGTTGAACGTTCATTGCGTGTTCTTGACGGTGCGGTTACAGTTCTTGATGCTAAATCAGGAGTTGAGCCACAAACTGAAACAGTTTGGCGTCAAGCTACAAAATATAACGTTCCTCGTATTGTATTTGTTAATAAAATGGATGCAACAGGTGCTGACTTCTACATGGCAGCCGGAACAATTGTTGATCGTTTAGGAGCTAAATCAGCACCTATCCAATTACCAATCGGTGTCGAAGATCACTTCGACGGCCTTATCGACATTGTTGAGCAAAAAGCTCACATGTTTGCCGATGTTTCACAAAAAACAGATGACATCATTGATGTTCCTGAAGAGTTTAAAGCTCAAGTAGCTGAAGCTCGTGAGAAACTATTTGATCAAATTTCTGATTTCGATGAAGATTTCATGATGATGATTCTTGAAGGTGTAGAACCTACAGTTGAACAAATCAAAGCTACTATCCGTAAAGCGGTTATTAGCGGTGAATTCTTCCCAGTTCTTTGTGGAGCTGCTTATAAAAACAAAGGTGTTATCGCAATGCTTGATGCAGTTATCGATTACTTACCTTCACCATTAGACATCCCAGCTGTTGCAGGTACATTACCAAATGGCCAAGAAGCTGTTCGTGAAGCAAGTGACGAAGCACCATTCTCAGCGTTAGCATTTAAAGTTGCGACAGACCCATTCGTAGGTCGTCTAACTTATTTCCGAGTATACTCAGGTGTTGCTACATCAGGATCACCAGTTTATAACTCAGTAAAACAAAAACGTGAGCGTTTCGGACGTATCATGCAAATGCATGCCAACCACCGTGAAGAAATCGAATCAGTTTACGCAGGTGAAATTGCAGCCGCAATCGGTTTAAAAGTTACAGGTACAGGTGATACTCTTTGTGATGAAAAACACGAAATTATCCTTGAATCAATGATCTTCCCTGAGCCAGTTATTAACGTTGCTGTTGAACCAAAAACTAAAGGTGACCAAGATAAGATGGGTCTTGCTCTTGCAAAACTTGCTGAAGAGGATCCAACTTTCAAAACTTACACTGATGAAGAAACAGGACAAACAATCATCGCTGGTATGGGTGAGCTTCACTTAGATATCATCGTTGACCGTATGAAACGTGAATTTAAAGTTGAAGCAAACGTTGGTGCACCACAAGTTGCTTACCGCGAAACAATCCGTAAAGCTGCTGATGCTGAAGGTAAATTCGTTCGTCAATCAGGTGGACGTGGACAATATGGACACGTTTGGATTAAGTTCGAACCAAACCCAGGAAAAGGATTTGAATGGGTTGACGCTGTTGTTGGTGGAACGGTTCCTCGCGAATTTATTAAACCAGCACACGATGGATTAAAAGCTGCTCTTGATGGCGGTTTAGCATATGGATATCCAGCAATCGATATTAAAGCTACTTTATTCGATGGATCATCCCATGATGTTGACTCCTCAGAAATGGCTTATAAAGTTGCTGCTAGCCTTGCATTACGTGAAGCTGCAAAACTTTGTGATCCAGTATTACTAGAACCAGTTATGGATGTTGAAATTACAGCTCCAGCTGAATACCTCGGTGCAGTTATGGGAGATATCTCATCACGCCGTGGACAAATCCGTGACCAAGAAGAACGTAACAATGCTGTTATCGTTAAAGCATTCGTACCTCTTTCAGAAATGTCAGGATATACTACAGATCTTCGTTCATTTACACAAGGTCGTGGTAACTCATCAATGCAATTTGATCACTATGAAGCTGTTCCAAAGAGCATTGCTGAAACAGTAGCTAAGAAAAAATAAAACTTAAAACACTTAGTTAAACATTAATATTGCTTTTCATCATTGTTTGTCTTAATATATATTTGTAAAACAATGAGTTAAATTTAAAACAGGAGGACAATTCAAATGTCAAAACAAAAATTTGATCGTTCCAAACCACACGTAAACGTTGGTACATTGGGACACGTTGACCACGGTAAAACTACTCTAACAGCTGCTATTACAACTGTATTAGCTAAAAAAATGGGTGGAGAAGCTCGTGGATATGACCAAATCGATAACGCGCCAGAAGAAAAAGAGCGTGGAATCACAATCTCTACATCACACGTAGAATACGAAACAGAAGCACGTCACTATGCTCACGTTGACTGCCCAGGTCACGCGGACTACGTTAAAAACATGATCACAGGTGCTGCTCAAATGGACGGAGCTATCTTAGTAGTTTCAGCAACAGACGGACCAATGCCACAAACACGTGAGCACATCCTCTTAGCTAAACAATTAGGTGTTCCTTCATTCGTAGTATTCTTGAACAAATGCGACATGGTTGATGACGAAGAGTTAATCGACTTAGTTGAAATGGAAGTACGTGAAGCACTTTCAGAACAAGGTTACGATGGAGACAACGCTCCAGTTATCCGTGGATCAGCTCTTAAAGCTCTTGAAGGAGATGCTGCATGGGAAGAAAGAATCGTTGAATTAATGGACGCTGTTGACTCATACGTTGCAGATCCAGTTCGTGATACAGACAAACCATTCTTAATGTCAGTAGAAGACGTATTCACAATCTCAGGTCGTGGTACTGTTGCTACAGGACGTGTAGACCGTGGAGAAATCAAAATCAACGAAGAAGTTGAAATCGTTGGTATCCGTCCAACAGCTAAAACTGTTGTTACAGGAATCGAAATGTTCCACAAAATGTTAGACTCAGCTATGGCTGGAGATAACGTTGGAGCACTTCTACGTGGTGTTAACCGCGAAGAAATCGAGCGTGGACAAGTTCTTGCTAAACCAGGATCAGTTACACCTCACGTAAAATTCAAAGCTCAAGTTTATATCTTAAGCAAAGAAGAAGGTGGACGTCATACACCATTTGTTAACAAATACCGTCCACAATTCTACTTCCGTACAACAGACGTTACAGGTACAATCTTACTTCCTGAAGGAACAGATATGGTTATGCCTGGAGACAACATCGAAATGGAAGTTGAATTAATCGCTCCAATCGCTGTTGAGCAAGGTACAACATTCTCAATCCGTGAGGGTGGACGTACTGTTGGTGCTGGAAACGTTACAGAAATTATCAAATAATTTCTCAACAAACTAGTTAATCAATCTAAGGGAACTCGTAAGAGTTCTCTTTTTTTATGTCTGAACAAAACATTGTGTTCAATACAGTGATAAATTATCTCAAATTGAACACAATACAGTATTAATAGTGTATAATAAACGATAGTGAGGTATTTTATGAAAAAGTTCTTTATTGCGGTTACAGTACTCGCCCTTATATGTTTGTGGGCTGTGTCACAACAAAACAGCTCAACAATTATTATTTATTCCAGTATGGAACAATTTCGAGGAGAAGCGCTCCAGGAACAACTTAATGAAGAATTTCCGGACCTTCATGTTAAGGTTGTATACGCATCTACAGGTAAAAGTGCAGCAAAACTATCTGTGGAAGGCGAGAAAACGGATGCTGATATCATCGTGGGGTTAGAGACTGGCTACATGACGCGGGTAATCGATATAATGGCACCGATGAGTCATTTAAGTGAAATAAACTATATTGACGAGTTTAATCCAAGCATTTTTGATAACCAAGCAGTTATTTGGGAACGTTATGGAGGAAGCTTAATTATTAATACAGATGTATTGGAAAAATATGATCTTCCACTACCAAAGACCTATCAAGATCTTCTTGATCCGATCTATAAAGATAAGATTGCAATGCCTGACCCTAAATCTAGTGGTACCGGATACTTCTTCTACAAAAGTTTAGTGAACGAGTTTGGAGTAGAGGGAGCGTTAGACTACTTTGATGCACTTCATCCTAACATTAAGCAATTTACGGAGTCTGGTTCTGGCCCAATAAAACTTCTTAATCAAGGAGAAATTGCGATAGCAATGGGGATGACGTTCCAAGCAGTAAATGAAATCAATAAAGGGATGCCGTTTGAATTAGTTTTTCCAGAACTGGGGTCGCCTTACAACACTTCTGCTACTTCTATGTTAAAAGGACGTGAGAATGATCCGGATGTTGTGCGCGTTTATACTTATATCATTAATGAAGCATTTGTAATTGATAAAGACTTGTACTCACCAGAGCAAGTCTATAAAGATCAAGTAAATAAAATTGAGAAGTACCCTGAGCATATTCCATATGCGAATATGGAAGGAATTCATAGCATCGATGAAAAGGACCGGTTATTAGAACAATGGAAATATTAGATAATAAAATTAAACTAAAGGTGACGAATCTACATAAAGAATATGAGGGAAAAGTCGTATTGAACGATATAAACTTCGATGTCTATGAGGGAGAATTTTTGAGTATTCTTGGACCATCTGGGTGTGGAAAAACAACACTAGTTCGTATTTTAATGGGATTGGAACACGCAAATAGTGGTGCTATATTGAATGAAGGTATCGATATCTCGAAACAACACCCATCTGAAAGAAATATGGGAATTGTATTTCAAAACTATGCACTATTCCCAAATATGACGGTTTTAGAAAATGTTGAGTACGCATTGAAATTGAACAAGGAAACCAAAGAAAAGTCTAAAGAAATTGCACTTAAGACACTGGAAATGATAGGTATGCTTGATCAGATTGATAAAAAGCCACGAAAACTGTCAGGAGGGCAACAACAACGGGTTGCGATTGCACGTACCCTTGCGCTTAACCCTTCGATTTTACTTCTCGACGAACCAATATCAGCTCTTGATGTATCAAATCGAGAAATTATGAAAAAAGAATTAAAACAAATTCAAAAGACATTTAATGTAACCATGATTTTTATTACACATGAACAAGAAGAAGCCTTTTTTCTATCAGACCGCGTAATGGTCATGTCTGAAGGGAAAATTGAACAACTTGATTCACCGCAAGCAATCTATAATAACCCAGCAAATCCATACATTAAACGTTTTGTTGTAGATCACTTGGATGCTAAGTTGGAGTCTTTGAAACGAACGACAGGTAAATCAACCTATGAATAAGCGATCGATGAGAACGTCAATAATTGCTATTGGCGTCGTCTTAGTTATTGCCGTCATATTACCAGTACTCAAACTTGTGAGTAGTGTATCGTTAACAGATATTACAGCGGTCGTTGGTAGTGAGCAATTTCCAAAGTACATGATGAATTCTTTGATAACAGCATCAATTGCTACAATTCTATCTGTTTTAATCGCATTATGCTGTGCATGGGCGATTAATCGAACCAATATTAAATATAAGAGTGCATTTGCGGTATTGTTTACGCTACCGATGTTGATTCCATCTATATCACACGGTACTGGACTCGTGTTACTGCTAGGTGATAATGGTATTGTTACTAATTTACTTGGTATTAATATTGGGCTATATGGATATCCGGGAATCATCTTGGGATCCATTCTTTATTCATTTCCTGTTGCATTTTTGATGCTCACAGATATCTACAAATATGAAGACTATACAGTTTATGAAGCGGCGACAGTACTAGGTCTCTCAAAACGACAACAGTTTGTAACAATAACACTACCGAATTTAAAAGTTCCGTTAATTGCAGCTTTCTTCGCAGTCTTCACGATGATTTTTACAGATTATGGTGTTCCACTAGCAGTTGGCGGCAAAACGATGACATTGTCGACGTACATGTATCGTGAAGTAATTGGTCTTTTAAATTTCTCAAAAGGGGCAGTAATTGGTGCATTCTTGCTAATACCTGCTATTATTGCTTTTATTATTGATTTAAAGAGTGAAAAAACGACGAGTGCTTCCACAATAACGAAAGAATATATAGTCGAAAAAAACAAGAAAAGAGATCGCATTGCAATTCTCTTTTGCACGGTCTTGGGGATTGTAATTGTTACACCACTGATAAGCTTCTTAATATTGTCACTGGTAACAAAATATCCTGTTGATTTAACGTTCTCGTTGGTCAATATCGAAAAAGCATTTGATATAGGAGTGGGAATGTATTTGTTAAACTCATTGGCTGTGGCGTTGTTCACAGGACTAATTGGAGTTGTCATAACCTATTTGACGGCATATATTACTGCGCGAAGTGATAAGAAACTAAGCACACTAGCAATTCATTTTATTTCACTAACAACACTCGCTATACCTGGTGTAGTCTTAGGTCTGAGTTATGTTATGCTCTTTAATGGTTCCATTATCTATGGCACGATAGCAATTCTTGTTCTTGTCAATATCATCCATTTCTTTGCATCACCGTACTTAATGGCGTATAATTCACTACAGAAGTTTAATCAAAATTTGGAAGACACTGCTAATACCTTGGGTATATCAAAAATGCGTCTACTGTTTGATGTGTATATCCCAAGTACAAAAGAAACAGTTTTGGAGATGTTTCTCTACTTCTTTATCAATGCTATGATTACGATTTCTGCGGTTTCATTCCTAGCGAATATGCGAAACCAACCTTTATCACTTCTGATACCTCAGCTAGACTCTCAATCAATGATTGAATCAACGGCATTTATTTCCATTTTAATTCTATTTGTAAATGTAATTGCGAAGGTAGTGGTATCGTTAGTGAAGAAACATGAAAAAGAAGCGGAGGTCTAAAAATGATCGATTTGAATCAGTTTGAAATTTTATGTTCAGTTCACGATGGTGCAGTAGCGTATGCGACCGTAAAAGAAAATCCCTATTTTGCGGAGAACGCTTTCAACGAATTACTGTCAATGGGACTTCTTGTGAATGAAGAGATGGTGCAAATAACTCAAAAAGGCATTGAGGCACTTGAGCCATACCGAGTAAAACGTGCGATTTTCTTGGC
The DNA here is from genome assembly GCF_011301115.1 of Erysipelothrix sp. HDW6B. Lineage (NCBI taxonomy): Bacteria > Bacillati > Bacillota > Erysipelotrichia > Erysipelotrichales > Erysipelotrichaceae > Erysipelothrix > Erysipelothrix sp. HDW6B. The sequence goes on from NZ_CP049860.1 coordinate 735,809, forward strand.
TGCTGGATTTGGGTCAAGGTTGGTGCCTGTGACGTTGAGTACACCGAAACCGTTAATCCAAGTCAATGGCAATCGTTTAATTGATCGTCTTATTGATGCAGTGGTAGATGCGGGAATTGAAGAAATCGTAATTGTTCGGGGGTATCTAAAAGATTCCTTTGAGGCATTACGTGTTAAGTATCCGCAAGTTCGCTTCATTGATAATGATGGATATAATAAAGCTAATAATATTTCAAGTGCGTATTTGGTTCGTGATATATTGGATAATGCACTTGTACTTGAATCGGATTTACTCTTGTACAATTCTAAAATAATTCGCAAGTACGAGTACAGAAGTATGTATATGGGAATTCCTATGGCGGAAAGCGATGATTGGATCCTTGAAACTGAAGGCGACCTAATTGTTGACATTGGTATCACTGGAACGAATACAAATCAGATGGTAGGAATATCTTACTGGGATCAAGATGATGCCAAAACGTTATCAGAAGATCTCAAACATACCTTCGAATCTGAAAGTGGAAAGCAATTATACTGGGATGAAGTTGCGTTACGTTATAATCGCGAAAAATACAAAATATATTTGCGCAAAGTTACACTCCAAGATGTTGTTGAAATTGATACATTTGCTGAGCTATGCGAAATTGATGAACGATACAAAGGAGCTTGATTTATTCAAGCTCCTTTTTCTTAAAATACCCTCTGAATACTGCGGATTTTGATTGATTTTTGCGAATGTAAAAAAAGTCGAATAAATATTAGAAAATCCCTTGATTCTATATGTATTTAGTGTATAATACTTAAGCGACTGCATAGAAGTGCGAGGTTGCCGGCACACTGAAGAGCGTTGTCATGGTCAGTGAGAAGTCGGGGAATTCGCATGGAGCAGGCCTATTTAATAGGCGGAAGAAGGAGGATTTCCATGGCAAAGAATTTTATTCGTATTCGTCTAAAAGCTTATGAACACCGTACAATTGATAGTGCGGCACAAAAAATTGTTCAAGCAGCAAACGATCACGGTGCAAAGAAAGTAGTTGGACCAGTACCATTACCAACTGAAAAACAAGTCGTAACAGTTTTACGATCGGTACACGTAAACAAGGATTCTCGTGAACAATTTGAATCAAGAACTCATAAGAGATTGATTGAAATTGTTGGACCTACAGCAGAGACAATCGACGCATTAAGTCGTCTTGATCTCCCAAGTGGTGTCGATATCGAGATAAAACTTTAGTAGAAGGGAGAAATCATGAAAGGATTATTAGGACGTAAATTAGGAATGACTCAAGTCTTTACAGCAGATGGAACTCTAATTCCTGTTAGCGTAGTTGAAGTATTACCAAACGTTGTTCTTCAAAAGAAAACAATGGAATCAGATAACTATGAAGCAGTTCAATTAGGTGTTGCCGATGTGAAAGAACAACGTGCAAACAAATCTGAGATTGCTCACGCTGCTAAAGCAAACACAGCTCCAAAGAAATTCGTTCGCGAAATTCGTGGATCAGAAATGATGGAACACGAGGTAGGAGCAGTATTAACAGCAGGAGTATTTGCTGCTGGGGAATTTGTTGATGTCTCAGGAACATCACGTGGAAAAGGTTACAACGGGGCAATCGTCCGTGGAAACCAAAAAACTGGACCTAAAGCTCACGGTTCAGGATACCACCGTGGAATCGGTTCATTAGCATCACAAGGTATTATCCCAACAATCAAAAAAGGTGGAGTAATGCCAGGACAACATGGTGGATTTACTACAACAAACCAACACCTTGAAATTGTCAAAATTGATGAAGAAAACAACTACATCTTAATTAAAGGAAACATTCCTGGACCACGTCGTGGATTTGTTGAAATTAAATCAACAGTAAAACGCGTGAAATCAAAAGATCCAGTTGAACTAGTTGACTACGCTAAGGAGGATTCAAACAATGCCTAAGCTAGATGTTCTAAACTTAGAAGGTAAAACTGTTAGCGCAATTGAATTAAGCGAAGCAGTATTTGGAATTGAACCAAATAACCAAACAATCTTTGAAGCTGTTGTCATGCAACGTGCATCAGTTCGTCAAGGAACTCATTCAACAAAAAACCGTACAGAAGTTCGCGGTGGTGGACGTAAACCATGGCGTCAAAAAGGAACAGGACGTGCTCGTCAAGGGTCAATCCGTTCTCCTCAATGGCGTGGTGGTGGAATTGTATTTGGACCTAAACCAAGAAGTTACAAATACAACCTCAACCGTAAGGTTCGTCGTTTAGCTGTTCGTTCAGCATTATCACAACACGTTATTGATTCAACAATGAAAGTTGTTGCTGACTTAACATTCGAAAACGTGAAAACAAAAGAATTTGCAAAAGTTATGAGCACATTAGAACTTAACCGTAAAACATTATTCATCGTCGCAGACGAAGAAGATGTAATTAACGCTTACTTATCAATGCGTAACTTACCAAACACAATGTTATTAACTGTTCAAGACTTGAACACATATGACATCGTTAACGCTGATACTTTAGTATTCACAGCAAAAGCTGCGGAAGTAGCTGGAGAGGTACTAGCATAATGAAACGTAACCCTAGAGATATTATCTTGCGCCCAATCATCACTGAAAAAACAGTAATGATGCAACAAAATGATAACAAAGTTACATTTGAAGTTGCTAAAGGCTCAAACAAAATTGAAGTTCGTCAAGCAATTGAAGAAATCTTCAATGTAAAAGTTGAATCAGTAAATATGATCAACCAAAAACCTCGCACAAAACGCGTAGGTAAATATGAAGGAACTACAAAATCAGTACGTAAAGCTATTGTTAAACTTGCTGAAGGTTCTAACATCGACGTTCTTTAATAAGAAGAACAATAACACTTATCGGAAGAATAACGCTATTTCCGGACAATTTGCGTAGGAGGAATTATTAAAATGGCAATCAAAAAATATAAGCCAACTACTCCTGGACGTCGTGGGATGACTACTTTAGCTAATGAAACATTAACTAAAGGAAACAACCCTGAGCGTTCATTAGTAGCTCCATTAATCAAGACTGGTGGTCGTAACAACTTAGGTCGTATCACAACTCGTCATATTGGTGGAGGACACAAACGTCAGTACCGTATTATCGATTTCAAACGTAACAAAGATGCAATTCCTGCAACTGTTGCAACAATCGAATACGATCCAAACCGTTCAGCAAACATTGCTTTATTAAATTATGCTGATGGTGAAAAACGTTATATCTTAGCTCCTAAAGGGCTAAAAGTTGGTGACAAAGTTGTTAGTGGATCAGAAGCTGACATCATTGTTGGTAACGCTAAAGAACTTGGACAAATGCCAGAAGGTACTACAGTTCACAATATCGAATTAAAACCAGGACGTGGAGCACAATTAGTGCGTTCAGCTGGAACATCAGCACAAGTTCTTGGTGTTGAAGACAAATATGTTACAGTTCAACTTGCTTCAGGTGAAGTACGTAAGATTTTATCAACATGCCGTGCAACAATCGGTGAAGTTGGTAACTCAGAGCACTCACTTGTAAACATTGGTAAAGCTGGACGTAGCCGTCACATGGGTATTCGCCCAACAGTTCGTGGTTCTGTAATGAACCCAGTTGATCACCCTCACGGTGGTGGTGAAGGACGTACACCAATTGGACGTAAATCACCAATGACTCCATGGGGTAAAAAAGCTATGGGTGTTAAAACTCGTCGCACTAAGAAATCTTCGACAAAACTAATCGTTCGTCGTCGTAATGAGAAATAAACGAAAGGAAGGAAAGAGAAATGAGTCGTAGTTTAAAAAAAGGTCCATTTTGTGATTTACACTTGATGAATAAAGTAGAAAAACTAAATGAATCAGGTAAAAAAGAAGTTATCAAAACATGGTCACGTCGTTCAACTATTTTCCCTCAATTCGTAGAACATACGTTTGCGGTGCACAATGGTAAAGAACACGTTCCAGTGTTTGTATCAGAAGACATGGTAGGACACAAATTAGGTGAATTTGTTCCAACACGTCGTTATACAGGTCACGCAGCAGATAAAAAGGCGGGTCGTAAATAATGGAAGTTAAAGCAGTAGCAAAAACAGTACGTGTTACATCACGTAAAGCGCGTTTAGTATTAGACGAAATTCGCGGCCTTGATGTTGATCATGCAGCAGCAATTCTAAAATACTCACCAAATAACGCATCAAAAATCATTGAGAAAGTTTTAAAGTCAGCAGTTGCTAACGCTACAAACAATCATCAATTAGAAGAAGAAAAATTATTCATCTCAGCATGCTATGCTGACGAAGGAATGACAATGAAACGTTTCAGACCTCGTGCCAAGGGGAATGCAGCGCCAATTATGAAGCGTACAAGCCACATTACTATCGTGGTTTCGGAACGCGTGTAAGGGAGGAAACACAATGGGACAAAAAGTAAATCCGATCGGTATGCGCGTTGGTGTTATTCGTGATTGGGAATCACGTTGGTATGCAGAAAATAATTTCGCAGACCTTCTCCACGAAGACACACTTATCCGTGAATACATCTTTAAAAATCTTAAAGATGCATACGTTTCACGCGTAGAAATCGAACGTTCAAAAAACCGCGTTGATGTTATCATCCGTACAGCCCGCCCAGGTGTTGTAATCGGTGTTAACGGAGCAAACATTGAAAAAACAAAAGCTGCAATCGCTAAGATTTCAGAAGGAAACACAGTAAATGTTAAAGTATTAGAAGTTGGAAACCCTGATTTAGATGCACATCTTGTTGCTCGTAACATTGCTGAGCAATTAGAACAACGTGCTTCATTCAGAACTGCACAAAAACGTACAATCCAACGTACAATGCGTTCAGGAGCAAAAGGAATTAAAACTGCTGTTTCCGGACGTTTAGGTGGAGCTGATATGGCTCGTACTGAGGGATACTCAGAAGGAATCGTACCACTTCATACATTACGTGCTGATATCGACTATGCTCACTATGAAGCAAATACACAATTCGGTATCTTAGGTGTTAAAGTTTGGATCTGCCGTGGTGAAGTATTGCCAGGACAATTAGTACAAGAACCAGAAGCACCAAAAGGTGGAAAATTTGATCGACCACGTCGTCGTCGCAATGACCGTAACGACCGTCGTCCAAATAACCGTCCACAACGCAACGATGCTCAAGCAGCATCAAAAGACGAGCAAGGAGGTAATTAGTTATGTTGATGCCTAAACGTACTAAATATAGAAAACCACACCGTCTTTCATACGAAGGACGTTCAAAAGCAGGACGTACAGTTGCTTTTGGAGAATATGGTTTAGTTGCTGAATCAGGAAACTACGTAAGCAACAGACAAATCGAAGCTGCTCGTATTGCAATGACACGTTATATGAAACGTGGCGGAAAAGTTTGGATCAAAATTTTCCCTCACTTAGCAATTACAAGAAAACCACTTGAAGTCCGAATGGGTTCCGGTAAAGGGGCACCTGAAGGATGGGTAGCAGTAGTTAAACCAGGTCGAGTAATGTTCGAAGTTGCTGGTGTACCAGAAGAAGTTGCGCGTGAAGCGTTCCGTCTTGCATCACACAAGTTAGCAGTTAAAACTCGATTCGTCCGTAAGGGAGAGGAGGAACAAGTATGACATCATTGAAAGAAATCCGTGAAGCTAATAATACAGATTTATTAGTTCAAATCGATACATTAAAAGAAGAATTATTTGACTTACGTTTCCAACAAGCTATTGGTCAACTTGAGAACCCTGCTCGTTTACGTGAAATCCGTAAAACGATTGCACGCATCAAAACAGTAATCACTGAGCGTCAGCTTAGTGACAATAAGTAGGAGGTCACAAAGCGATGGAAAGAAATAAACGTAAAGTTTACCGTGGTACTGTTGTATCTGATGCAATGGACAAAACGGTAGTCGTTGAAGTTAAAACATCAAAACGTCATCCACTCTATGGAAAACGTGTAAACTATTCAAAAAAATTCAAAGCTCATGACGAGAAAAATGAAATTAAGGTCGGAGATATCGTAGAAATTATGGAAACACGTCCATTATCAGCTACAAAACATTTCCGCGTAATTCGTTTACTCGAAAAAGCTGTTGTATTGTAGGAGGTTGTCAAGATGATACAAAATGAATCAAGATGTAAAGTTGCAGACAACACTGGTGCAAAAGAAATCTTAGTTATCCGTTCACTAGGTGGAAGCTTCCGCCGTACATCAAACATCGGTGATATCGTTGTTGGTACAGTTAAAGAAGCAATCCCAGGTGGAAGTGTTAAAAAAGGTGACGTTGTTAAAGCAGTTGTCGTGCGCACAAAATACGGTGTTCGTCGTGGAAATGGTTCATACATTAAATTTGATGACAACGCAGTTGTTATCTTAAAAGATGATATGACACCAAAAGGAACACGTATCTTTGGACCAGTAGCTCGTGAGCTTCGTGAAAAAAACTTCATGAAGATCGTCTCATTAGCTCCTGAAGTGTTATAAGGAGGCTTTTATGAAAATCAAACGTGGCGATAAAGTTCAAGTTATCACTGGATCATATAAAGGAACCATCGGCGATGTCATTGAAGCAAGTCCTAAAACTGACAAAGTCAAAATCGAAGGTGTTAACTTAGTTAAGAAACATATGAAACCAACTCAAATGAATCCAGATGGTGGAATCATTGAACAAGAAGCATGGATTCATGTTTCAAACGTAATGCTATACGATGCTAAAGCAAAAGCAGCTAGCCGTGTAGGATTCAAAGAAGAAAAAGGTAAGAAAGTACGCGTCTACAAAAAATCAGGCAGCGTAGTTAAATAAGGAGGTATAGCTAGATGAAATTAAAAGAACAATACAAAACAGAAGTAGTTGGAACTTTAGTTAAACAATTTAACTATACTTCAGTAATGCAAGTTCCAAAACTTGAAAAAATCGTTGTCAACATGGGTGTCGGAGAAGCTATCAACAATGCGAAAGCAATCGACGATGCAGTTGCTGACTTGGAAATGATTACAGGACAAAAACCTGTAGTTACAAAAGCTAAAAAATCAATCGCTAACTTTAAGTTACGTGAAGGAATGCCAATCGGTGTTAAAGTTACTTTACGTGGCGAAAAAATGCATGATTTCTTAGAAAAATTAATCAAAGTTGCACTTCCTCGTGTACGTGACTTCCGTGGAATTAACGGTGGATCATTCGATGGACGTGGAAACTACACAATGGGTGTTAAAGAACAATTAATCTTCCCAGAAATTGATTATGATAAAATTAATAAAGTTCGTGGTATGGATATCACTATTGTCACCACAGCTCAAACAGATGAAGAAGGATACGCTCTATTAAAAGAGTTAGGAATGCCTTTTAAGAAGGAGGGTAACTAATGGCTAAAAAATCAAAGATTGCTCGTGAAATGCAACGTCAAGAAGTTGTTGCTCGCTATGCCGAAAAACGTGCAGCATTAAAAGCTGAAGGTGATTACATCGGGTTACAAAAATTACCACGTGATGCTTCACCAGTTCGTTTACATAATCGCGATAAAGTCGATGGCCGTCCTCGTGGATATTTACGTAAATATGGTATGTCACGTATTCGTTTCCGTGAATTAGCTCATAAAGGGCAAATTCCGGGCGTACGTAAGGCTAGCTGGTAGCAAGGAGGAACTTTTCATGTATGTAACAGATCCAATTGCGGATTTATTAACACGTATTCGTAACGCTGTTCAAGCGAAACACGATATTGTTGAAATTCCTGCAAGTAAAGAAAAAGTAGAAATCGTAAGAATTTTAAAAGAAGAAGGTTTTATTCGTGACTTCCTCATCAATGGTGAGGGATACAAACAATCAATCACAGTTGTACTAAAATATGGTGCAAATGGAGAACGAGTAATCAGCGGATTAAAACGTATCTCAAAACCTGGAAAACGCGTTTATGCAAAAGTGAATGAAGTGCCACGTGTTCTTAATGGACTCGGAATCGCAATCATCACAACATCAGACGGATTGCTAACAGATAAACAAGCTCGCCAAAAACATGTTGGTGGAGAAGTGTTAGCTTACGTTTGGTAAGAGAGGAGACACACTATGTCACGTATCGGAAATAAAACGATTACCATTCCGGCTGGCGTTGAAGTCGAAGTAAAGGCTGGTAATGAGGTGACAGTTAAAGGTCCTAAAGGAACTTTAACACGTCAGTTCAATGAACTTTACACAATCGAAATCGCTGAAGGCGAAATCAACGTTATTCGTCCGAATGATACAAAATTAGTAAAACAGATTCACGGAACTACACGTTCATTGTTAAACAACATGATCGAAGGTGTTCACGAAGGCTTTAAAAAAGAACTTGACCTTGTTGGTATCGGGTATCGTGCATCTAAGTCAGGGAATACATTAGTCTTGAATGTTGGATACTCACATCCAATCGAGTTCGATGTAACAGAAGGACTAGAAGTTGAAGTACCATCAGCAACATCAATCGTTGTTAGTGGAATTGACAAACAAATGGTAGGAGAATTCGCAGCAAACGTTCGCGCAACTCGTAAACCAGAACCTTACCTCGGTAAAGGTATTAAATACAAAAATGAAGTTATCCGTCGTAAAGAGGGTAAAACTGCAGCTAAGAAATAGTGGGAAAGGAGAAATTGAATTATGGCAAAAAAATTATCTAGAAATCAGGAACGTGTTCGTCGTCATGCACGCGTTCGTCGTAAAGTCAGTGGAACGCAAGAACGCCCACGTCTTAGCGTGTATCGTTCAAATACACACATTGCGGTACAAATTATTGACGATGTAGCTAAGACAACTCTTGTTGCTACAGGATCAGTAGCTCTTAAACTTGAAAACGGTGGAAACATCGAAGCAGCTAAAAAAGTCGGTGCAGAAGTTGCAAAACTCGCTAAAGACAAAGGCATTACTACTGTAGTATTTGACCGTGGTGGATACATCTATCATGGACGTGTTCAGGCAGTTGCAGAAGCAGCTCGTGAAGCCGGACTAGAATTTTAATAAGGAGGCGCATGATGAATCGTAAACCTAGAAGAGAAGCACGCGAACAAGAATTCGAAGAACGTGTTGTTGTCATCAATCGTGTTACTAAGGTTGTTAAAGGTGGTCGTCGTTTCCGCTTTGCAGCTCTAGTCGTAGTTGGTGATAAAAAAGGCCGCGTAGGATTTGGAACAGGTAAAGCAAACGAAGTTCCAGATGCAATCCGTAAGGGTGTTGAAGCAGCTAAGAAAAACTTAATCAATGTTAAACTTGTAAACGGAAGTTTACCACATACAAACACAGGTAAATTCGGAGCAGGAGAAGTCTTTGTACGTCCAGCTATCGAAGGTACTGGTGTTATCGCTGGTGGAGCAATCCGTGACGTTATGGAGTTAGCAGGAGTTACTGACGTTCTTACAAAATGTATCGGGTCACGCACACCAATCAACATGGTTCGTGCAACATTTGATGCTTTAGAATCAATGACAACTGTAGACGAAGTAGCGAAATTACGCGAAATTAAAGTCCAAGACGTACGATAGGAAGGGGACCTTTATGAAACTACATGAATTAAAATACAATGAAGGTGCACGCCAAGATCGTAAACGTATCGGTCGTGGACACGGATCAGGAAATGGAAAAACAGCGGGTAAAGGACACAAAGGACAAAACGCACGTAGTGGCGGTGGAGTTGCTTTAGGGTTCGAAGGTGGACAAACACCATTATTCAAACGTATTCCAAAACGTGGATTTAAAAACGTTAACCGTGTAGAGCACGCAATTGTTAACGTATCATCATTAAACGTATTTGAAGATGGTACAGAAGTTACAATTGAAATGTTATTAGAAAAACGTATTATCAACAAAACACTTGACGGCGTAAAAATCTTAGGCCAAGGTGAATTAGAGAAAAAATTAGTTGTTAAAGCTAATGTATTCTCAAAATCAGCAGTTGAAATTATCGAAAAAATGGGTGGAAAAGCAGAGGTGATCTAATGAGATTTATCACTGATTTATTCAAAAACAAAGAAATCAGAATAAGAATCATTTTCACACTTGCGATGCTATTACTTTATCGTTTAGGAACAGTTGTACCTGTTCCTAACGTTGATAGCGTTAAGCTTTCAGGGATGGTATCTGCATTAGAGTCTAACAACTTAGTTGGAATGATGAATATTCTTGGTGGTGGACTGCTTCAGTCGTTATCAATTTTCTCGCTTGGAGTGGGACCATACATCACAGCATCAATTATCGTTCAATTATTAGCAATGGACGTTATACCTTACCTCACTGAATTAACAAAATCCGGTCAAAGTGGAAAACAACAACTTGATCGTATTACGCGTTATTTAGGTGTGGTATTGGCATATGTGCAAGCAATTGGTATTTTATACGTATTTAATTCTCAATATGGAATCTTATTGAGTACAACTCCTGCTGACTATTTCTTCATGGGAACAGTCATGACAGCGGGAACTATGTTCTTACTTTGGATAGCTGATCAAATCACTACCAAAGGTGTTGGTAATGGTACTTCATTAATTATCTTTGCTGGTATTGTATCTGCAATGCCAAATTCATTTGTCAGTGCGTTTAACGCAATGGTTACAAATGGCGGAAGCTTAGGATGGTTATGGTTTACACTTTACGTTATATCATTTATTGCAATTATCATCTTGGTAACTTTTATGAGCGGTGCCGTTCGTAAAATATCGATCCAATACACTTCGAGTGCTGGCGGAACGATGCGTGGAAAAGGAATGAATCACTTACCATTAATGATTAACTCAGCGAGTGTTATCCCGGTTATCTTTGCAGGAGCAATCATGCAAGCACCGATTATCGCATTAAGTTGGGTAAATCAAGGAAGTGTATATCAATTCTTGTCAACATACTTTGTAACATCACACCCAGTGGGTCTTGCAATCTATGCTGTACTTACAATCGCATTCACATTCTTCTACACTCACTTGCAAGTTGATCCTGAGAAAATTTCAGAAGACTTTGCGAAAAATAATTCTTACATTCCAGGGGTTCGCCCAGGGAAAGATACTAAGAATTACATTAGTACAATATTAAATCGAATTACTGTGCTAGGTGCATTATTCTTAACATTTATCGCTGTATTACCACATATCTTACCAATGATTACTGATGGCAGAATTCCTGCATCAACAGCTATTGGTGGAACTGGTATCATCATCGTTGTTGGGGTAGCACTTGAAACTGTTAAAGAATTAAAAGGACGTTTAACTGAACGTTCATATAAAGGTTTATTCAGCCGATAGGAGGAACTATGAATTTATTAATTATGGGTCCTGCTGGTAGCGGTAAAGGAACAATGTCAGCGAAAATCGTTGAAGAGTTTGGCATTGCTCATATCTCTACAGGTGATATGTTCCGTTCTGCAATTGCGAACGGAACACCTGTAGGTTTAGAGGCAAAAACTTACTTGGATAATGGTAACTTAGTACCTGATGATGTTACTGATCGTATGGTTAAAGAGCGTATTATGCAAGATGATACAGTAAATGGATATCTCTTAGATGGTTATCCACGTAACTTACATCAAGCAAACGCTGTAGAAGAAATGGCTCGTGAAATTGGAAAACCAATCGATCTCGTTATCAATCTACAAGTTAATTACGATACACTTGTAAAACGAATTACAGGACGTCGTCTCTGCAAAACATGTGGTGCAATATACAATATTCACTACAAACCATCTAAAGTCGAAAATGTATGCGACATTGATGGTGGAGAACTGTATCAACGATCAGATGATACAGAAGAGAAACTAGCAGTACGCTTTGAAGAATATACAAAACAAACAGAGCCTTCAATCGAGTATTTTAGAGAAAAAGGCTTAGTTCGTGACATTGACGCATCTCAAAATGCGGAAGCAGTTATGAATGAAATTAGAAACATTTTGGAGGCGGTTAAATGATTACAACCAAGTCTGAACGTGAATTAGACTTAATGCGTGAGGCAGGTCGTATCGCTTTCGAAGCACAAGAGGTTGTTCGTCAGGCTATTAAGCCAGGCGTTTCGACAAAACATCTTGACGATTTGGCACACGCGTATATAATAAGTCAGGGTGCAACACCAGCGTTTCTTGGTTACGAAGGATTTACCGGATCCATATGTGCTTCAGTGAACGAAGTATTAGTTCATGGAATCCCTAGTTCGGATGTAATTCTCAAAGATGGAGATATCATTACGATTGACGTTGGAGCTGTTTACAAAGGATACTATAGTGATCATGCGTGGACATATCCAGTCGGACAAATTAGTGATGAAGCCAAACATCTATTGGAAGTTTCGGAAGCATCTCTTTTTGCAGGCATTGAAGCTGCAATTGCGGGAAATCGTGTTGGTGATATCGGTCATGCAGTTATGAGCGTTGTTACACCACATGGTTATGGTTTACCTGTTGAATATTCAGGACATGGCTTAGGAACATCAATGCATGAAGCTCCTTATGTCCCTAATGTAGGGGTACCTGGAAAAGGTGCATTACTTAGAAAAAATATGGTTATCGCTATTGAACCAATGGTTCAAGTTGGTACAAGTAAAACAGAAGTACTTGAAGATGGTTGGAATGTGGTTTCCGCAGATCGATCGTTGACAGCTCATTTTGAACATACTGTACTAATTCTAGAGAATGAATTTGAAATTCTCACTCGAACAAAGGAGGCATATAAACACTCATGAGCAAAGAAAACGTAATTGAAGTAGATGGAGTAGTACTTGATACATTGCCAGGTGCAATGTTTAAGGTGGAACTCAGTAATGGTCATGAAATTTTAGCTCACGTATCTGGTAAAATCCGTATGCACTACATTCGCATTTTACCGGGAGACCGCGTGACTGTTGAGATTTCGCCTTACGATTTATCACGTGGGCGCATTACATTTAGACATAAATAGATAGTTTTAGGAGGATATACTATGAAAGTAAGACCATCTGTAAAACCAATGTGTGAAAAATGTAGAGTTATTCGACGCAATGGTAGAGTAATGATAATTTGTGAAAATCCAAAACACAAACAAAGACAAGGATAGGAGGACGTCATATTAATGGCTCGTATAGCAGGAATTGACATTCCACGTAACAAACGTGTAGTTGTCTCATTAACATATATCTACGGAGTTGGTTTACCAACATCACAAGAAATCTTAGCGAAAACAAACATTGATGAGAACATCCGTGTTAAAGATCTAACTGAAGATCAAGTTAACGCAATTCGTCGTGAAGTAGAACAAATCAAAGTTGAAGGGGATCTTCGTCGTGAAGTAAACCTTAACATCAAACGTCTCATGGAAATCGGAAGCTTCCGTGGAATCCGCCACCGTCGTGGATTACCAGTTCGTGGACAACGTACAAAAACAAATGCACGTACACGTAAAGGACCTCGTCGTACAGTTGCGAACAAGAAAAAATAATTAAGTAGGAGGAAATCATAATGGCAAAGCAAAAAGTTACACGTAAACGCCGTGTCCGCAAGAATATAGCTCGCGGAGTTGCACATATCCATTCGACATTTAACAACACAATCGTTACAATTTCGGATGAACAAGGAAATGTTCTCGCTTGGTCAAGTGCTGGGGCTCTTGGATTTAAGGGTTCACGTAAGTCAACACCATATGCAGCTCAAATGGCTTCAGAAGCAGCAGCAAGAGCGGCAGTTGATCATGGAATGAAAACTGTAGAAGTAAGTGTTAAAGGACCTGGTCCTGGACGTGAGTCAGCAGTTCGTGCATTACAAGTTGCTGGTCTTGAGATTAGCGTAATTAACGACGTTACTCCAGTTCCACATAACGGATGCCGTCCACCAAAACGTCCACGTGGATAAAATTTTTAAACTAGTAAAAAAAACCAGGAGGTATTCATAGATGAACAAGTTTGAACGTGCGAAATTTGAAGTTAAAGAATTCGATGAAACAGCAAATTACGGTAAGTTTGTAATCGAGCCTCTCGAAAGAGGGTTCGGAAATACAATCGGAAATGCCTTAAGACGCGTACTTCTTTCATCACTACCAGGCGCAGCAGTTTATTCAATTAAAATTGAAGGTGTTTACCATGAGTTCACATCAATTGCTGGAGTCGGAGAAGATGTAACTGGTATTGTTTTAAATGTAAAAGACCTTGTAATTAATATTGCAGATGATGAAGTATATACACTTCGTATATCACAAAAAGGTCCAAAGGTTGTAACCGCAGCTGACATTGAATGCCCAACAAATGTGGAAATCTTGAATAAAGATCACATTATCGCTACATTAGCTGAAGGTGCTGTTTTAGAAATGGAACTGAAAGCTCGTAATGGTCGTGGTTATGTTAGTTCCGATGAGAACAAACTAATCTATCAAAACGCATCCCAAGGGATTGGCACGATTTTCACAGATTCTATTTATACTCCAATCGAAAGAGTTAAATATCTTGTCGAGCCAACACGCGTTGGTCAAGATTCAAAGTATGATCGTTTAATTATGGAAATTTGGACAAATGGAGCAGTACAACCTCAAGTTGCACTATCATTAGGTTCTAAAATCTTAATGGATCACTTGGAACAAATCGTAGCAATCAAAGATTCAGTTTACGAAAGTGAGTCAGTAATTCGCCCTGATGTATCAGGTGTTGAAAATCCTATGTCCACAATGATGATCGAAGATCTCGATCTATCAGTACGTTCATATAACTGCCTCAAACGTGCAGGAATCCAAACTGTTGAAGAGTTAACACTCAAATCAGAGGATGAAATGATGCGTATCCGTAACCTGGGTAAAAAGTCATTAAAAGAAGTTAAAGACAAACTCCATGATCTTGGACTAGGCTTTAAATCATTTGAATAGGAGGATATAGAATGAGAAACCGTAAATTAGGTCGTGACGCCGCTCATCGTAAAGCGTTACTTCGTAACCTTTCAACAAGTTTAATCGTCTCAGGACGTATTGAAACAACAGAAATGAAAGCTAAAGAACTTCGTTCAGTAGCTGACAAACTCGTAACACTTGCAAAACGTGGTGATCTTCACGCACGTCGTCAAGCAGCTCGTATCGTATTTAACGTTGTAGCTGACGAGAAAACAGGCCAAACAGCTTTACAAAAACTCTTTGATGAAATCGGACCAAAATATGCTGATCGTCAAGGTGGATACACACGCGTAATCAAAACTGAAATGCGTCGTGGTGATGCTGCTCCAATGGCAATCATCGAATTCGTTTAATATTCGATTCAAAAGCTATCTTCGGATAGCTTTTTCTTTACTCGAGTTGATTATTTTCGATTAAAAATGACAAGAAATGGCTTAGGGGTAATAATATTTCATCCGAATGTGTGAATGAGTGAAATATCGTTGACATCGCTTACATAAATGAGTAAACTAATACTGTTGATACATGCATGTATCGAGAGGAGAGAATATGGAAGCTTTAACAAATTTCATGGACCAAAAACTTGGTGGTCCAATGACGAAACTTGCAAACCAGAGACATTTGCGAGCAATTCGTGACGGAATGGTTGCTACATTGCCAATCATCATCGTCGGTTCGTTCTTCTTAATTATTGGAGGAAACTTACCTTTCCCTGCAGACTGGGGAATTCAAATTTTCTTGAAAGAAAATGCTGCAAACATCGTATTGCCTTACCGTTTATCAATGGGAATCATGGCATTATATGCAACATTTGGTATTGGCTTCAGCTTAGCTGAGTCATATGACTTAGACGGATTGTCAGGTGGTATCTTAGGTACACTTGCATTCTTACTAACTTTCACACCTGTAAACGTTCCTGCAACTTTAAATGCTGGAATCGCTGGCTGGGTATTACCAATGGCAAACCTTGGTGGTGGAGGAATGTTCGTAGCAATCCTTACATCAATGCTAGCAGTTGAAATCTTCAGATTTACAGACCGTTCAGGAATTAAAATTTCAATGCCAGAACAAGTGCCCCCATCAGTTGCACGTTCATTTGAAGCTTTATTCCCAACAACAATCGTATTAATCCTTTTCGGATCAATTACTTACTGGTTAGGCTTTAACTGGCATACATTTATTGCTCAATTAGTATCACCACTTATCTCAGCAGCTGACAGCTACGCTTCAGTAATGATTCAAACATTCTTGAACTCATTCTTCTGGGTATTTGGTATCCACGGTGCATCAATCGTCGGAAACATCGCACGTCCAATCTGGGTTGTATTATTAGAAAACAACCAAATCGCTTTAGAAGCAGGGCAAGCATTACCAGCTATTGCTGCTGAGCCTTTCTTCCAATGGTTCATCTACATCGGTGGATCAGGAGCAACAATCGGACTTGCATTATCAATGCTTATTGTTGGTAAATCAGCATTCTCAAAATCATTAGGTAAAACAGTATTCGTTCCTGCTTTATTCAACATCAACGAACCATTAATGTTCGGTACACCTGTTGTTATGAACCCTGTCTTAATGATTCCATTTGTCGTAACACCACTTGTACTTGGTACAATTGCATGGTTCGCAACAAAATGGGGATTCGTAAACCAAGTAACACAAATTGCGCCATGGACATTGCCTGGACCAATCGGTGCTTACATGGCTACAGGATTTGATTGGAGAGCAGCCGTACTTAGCGTCGTTCTAATTATCATTGCTACTCTAATGTACTTACCATTCTACAAAATCTATGACAACTCATTGGTTGCTGAAGAACAAGGTAAATAATAAATACAATAAATGCTTAAAAGGTCTTGCATTGAGCAAGACCTTTTAATTAGAAGGAGTCAATATGGCAAGAAGAAAAGCAGAAAAGAAGACAAGTTCCATAACACGTTTTTCATTCAAAAGTTCATTTATAGTGATGTTTGGGATCTTAGCATCAACATTAGGGTTTCCCTTGTTGCTCGATGCATTCGGATTGCAGCTAAACTTTCTTCGCGTTATCGTAATTGGAGTTACTTCAGGTGGTGTCATCGCATACTGCTTGTATTTTGTTGATTCCAACAAAGGAATGCAAAAAGGATTTTGGATTGTTTTTGGACTTATTGCAATACTATCAATGTTTATATCCTACTATTGGATATTCAATATTTACCCAATCTAGTCAACCGCAGGAATGTAGCAAGTCTGTAGATTTGACAACATTATAATGTTTGGTTAAACTAAGGTTGTAGGTACAAATAAAAGGAGTTTATATGAGAAAATTAGGAATATCGATTTATCCAGATAAATCAACAGTTGAAGAAATGAAAGACTATATTGTTAAAGCAGCAGATGCAGGGTTCTCACGTATCTTTTCATGCTTACTTTCTGTCGAAAAGCCACAAGAAGAAATCAAAGCAGAATTTATTGAAATCAATAATTTTGCACGTGATCATGGTTTTGAAATCATTGTTGACGTTAGTCCTAAAGTTTTCGCTGACTTAGGAATTAGCTATGATGATTTAACATTCTTCCATGAAATTGGTGCTGATGGCGTTCGTCTCGATGCAGGATTTGGTGGGCATCAAGAATCAATGATGACATTCAATGAGTTCGATCTCAAAATTGAAATCAATATGAGTAACGATACGCATTACATCGATACAATTATGGATTATCAACCAAATCAATATAACTTGATTGCATGCCATAACTTCTATCCACACCCATACTCAGGATTGAATGAGGAACAATTTGTAAACACAACAAAACGTTTTACAAAATATGGCTTACGTACGGCTGCATTCGTTGCAAGTCAAAGTCCTGAAGCTTACGGACCATGGCCTGTAGATTACGGTTTGGTGACACTCGAGTCACATCGTAATTTACCACTTCACGTCCAAATGAAAGACTATGTTGCACGTAATGTTTTAGATGACATTATTATTTCGAACTTTGTTCCTTCAGATGCTGAAATGGCGGAAGTAAAAAAAGTAAACCTTACAAAATTAAACTTACAAGTTAAACTTGTTGATGATATTCCTGAGCTCATGAAAAAAATCGTCCTTGAGGAACCACATTTCAACCGTGGGGATGTCAATGACTATCTACTCCGTTCAACAATGTCACGTGTTAAATACAAAGGGCAAGGCTTCCCAGTCTTCAATGCTCCTGAGATGATTAAACGTGGAGACATCGTAATCGAGAGTGATAATTTTGGACACTATGCAGGTGAATTGAATATTGCGAAACGTGATATGGTTAATACAGGTCGTTCAAATGTTGTCGGTCATGTTGTTGAAGAAGAAGTATTCTTACTCGACAAGATTAAACCATGGCAAAAATTCGAGTTTACACTATGAAACAATACCTCGGTATTGATGCAGGGGGAACGCATACGCGTTTCCTCATCTTTGATGATAAAGGTGTAAACATTGACCGAATCGATCGCGATAGTATCCACTTTATGCGTGTGGGCTTTGATGGTATTAAAAAGGTACTTGGAGAAGTTCGTCTCGAGTTTGAGCAACGTGGTTATGATTTTGAATCGATGGGTGTAGCCATTGGTACTGCTGGTTATGGAGAGGATCAGCAAGTACGTAAAGGAATTGAAGATGCAATATGGGGTGTATTCCCTAAAGCAGTTATCATGAACGATGCAAAATTTGCGATGGCATCTGCACTATCCATGAATGATGGTGTATATCTGATTTCGGGAACCGGTTCAATTGCATTCCGCAAACAGGATTGTAACTATGACCGTCGCGGAGGGTTCGGATATCTATTGGCTGATGAAGGAAGTGCTTTCTGGATTGGTAAGCGCATCCTTGAAGTATTTACAAAAGAAGCTGATGGACGTTTACCACGAACGGATTTATATACAGCAATTATGCATCATTTTGAATTGACGGAAGCGTATGACCTCATCAGCATCGCAAACAATCATCAAAGTGATTATAGAACATGGGTTGCTCAATTCAGTAAGATTGCAGGAAATGTTCAAAGTGTTCATGCTGATAATGTTTACGAACGTGCCGGCCAAGAACTTGCCGATCTCGCAAATAACTTCGAATTAAATGGTAAAACAAAAATTGCATTCGGCGGCGGCGTTTTATTAAACAATAAACACGTCTACAATGCAGTTGTGAAGAACTTATCCTCTGATTTTGAAGTTGTTACCAGTGATCATCCAGTGGAATATGCAGCGTATTTATTATTCCAGTAAAAACTTGTCATAAGGCAAGTTTTTTTATATAGTTAGTAGTATACGAGGTACTCAATGAAACCAAAAATTATTGCGTTTGACATCGATGGTACAACCATCAATAACTATCGAAAAGTAGATCAATCAACATTGAATGCCCTGATTGATCTTTCAAAGCGAGGTTACATTCTTGTGCCCACTACTGGACGCTCTTTGGATGGGATTCCGAAACCGATTCGTGATTTAAATATTTGCGATTATGCGATAAGTTCAAACGGTGCTCGGATTACAAATTTGCGTACAATGGAAGATATTGATTCAGATTTAATGTCTACTGAACTTGCAATCAAAATTGTGGAAATTGTAAAACCTTATCGTGTGTGGACATCGTTACATATTAATGGTGAATGTTATGATCAATCTTGGTTACAAAAAATGGGGCGTAGAATACTTTTTCATAACGACTTCAAATCACATCCAACAGTTCGTGATTTATCATCCTTTATCAAGGACAATAATTACGAAGTCGAAAAAATTCAAATATTTACATTGTCACACCGAAAATTGGAACGGGTCTTATCAGAATTAGAGCCGCTTAAATGCATATCTTATCCAATGTCCGCTAATCGTTATTATGAAATAACACAAGAAGGAGCAAACAAAGGACGCTCGCTCCAAATCCTATGCGAACACCTAGGTCTGAGCATGGATGATGTATTCGCAATAGGTGATGACTCAAATGATATCGCGATGTTAAAAATTGCAGGCATTTCCGTTGCGATGGGAAATGCACACCAAGCGGTTCGTGATGCTGCTCAATTTCAAACAGAAAAAAATACGGAGCAGGGATTCGCACATGCAATCTATAAATATGTCATATCAGAAGACAGTTAGATACAAAGAGTTCGTGATATCTTCACTTTCTAAACAAGTATGAGTATGATACACTAATAGTAGAAGAAAGGCAGGAGATTCAATGAAAAAATTCTTACCACTCGTAATAATCGGTAGTGCAGTTGGTGCTGCAGCATACTATCTAAACGCAAATAATAAAAAGCATGTCGAGAAGACAATTGATGCTTTAGATGCAATCAGTCAAGAGGCAGAAAACGCAGTCTTAGATCTTGCCAATGAAGTTGTAGAAGAACCAACAGAATAGCATTATCAATTAATCCACTGAATAGTGGATTTTTTTATGAGGTTAGCCTATCACTCTGTAACATTTCCGTTATCAAATATGGTAAAATAACAACAGACTAGCGAGGTAGAGACTATGAAAGATACTTTAATTGAACGCTTAGTACGTTATACTAAAATAAACACACGATCAGATAGTGGATCAATGACAACCCCTTCAACTCAAATACAATTCGATTTGGCGAAGATGCTTTATCAAGAATGTATTGCGATTGGTTTAGAAAAAGTTAAAATCGATGATAATGCTATTGTGACTGCTTTGTTGCCTTCAAATGTGGATAGAGATGTTCGTACTGTAGGTTTCATTTCTCATATGGATACAGCTGATTTTAACTCAGAAAGTGTGCAACCACGAATCATCGAAAATTACGATGGTCGGGATATTGTATTGAATGAAGCATTAAATATTGTAACGAAAGTTGATGTGTTCCCGAATTTAAAAAAACATGTTGGAAAGACACTGGTTGTTACTGACGGGACGACACTTCTTGGTGCAGACAATAAAGCAGGCATTGCAGAAATTATGACCGCCATGGAATACTTAGTACAACATCCAGAAGTAGAGCACGGTGATGTCCGAATCGCATTTACGATCGATGAGGAAATTGGAACTGGTGCTGATTCTTTCGATGTTGAAGGATTTGATGCAGATTTTGCATATACCGTAGATGGTGGCGGATTGGGTGAAATGGAATATGAAACCTTTAATGCTGCGGAATCACTTGTAACCATTAAGGGAGTCAGTGTTCATCCTGGATCTGCCAAAGATACCATGATTAATGCGGGTGTTGTAGCAATGGAATTCTTTAATCAACTCCCTCCACTCGAACGTCCAGAGCATACTGAAGATTATGAAGGTTTCTTTATGATGTCAGATATGGAATCGACTGTTGAAGATGCGAAGATGATATTTATTATTCGTGATCATGATGATAGTAAATTTGAAGCACGTATGGACCTTATGGACACCATCGCAGCGAATCTTAATGCCAAATATGGTGCGGGTACAGTAATGGTAGAAACTGAAGAAACATACTATAATATGCGTAATATCATTGAAAAAGATATGAGTATTGTTGAACTAGCAAAAGAAGCAATGCTTGTATGTGATATTGAACCCATCATTGCACCTGTACGTGGCGGAACTGACGGTTCAAGACTTTCTTACATGGGGTTACCGACACCAAATATCTTTACAGGTGGAGAGAATTTCCACGGAAAACATGAATTTGCCGTTGTTGAAACGATGGAAAAAGCAACAGAGGTTATTATTGCAATATCAAAATTAAATGCAATTCAATAGTTTGGAGTGAGTAATTTGAAACAATTAACAGTAAGTAATTTAAAATTCTCCTATAACAAAAAAGTCAATGCTGTCGATGGCATTGATTTTGAGGTTAACAAAGGAGATTACGTAACAATTATTGGCCATAATGGAAGTGGAAAATCTACTGTTGCGAAACTCATCATCGGCTTACTTGAAGCTGATGAAGGGAAGATTCAAATCGATGACATGATCCTTACACATGACAATGTTTATGACGTACGCGAAAAAATCGCAATTGTATTTCAAAACCCAGATAATCAATTTATCGGATCCACGGTCCGTGATGATATCGCATTTGGGCTAGAAAATCGTACTGTGGAACCTGCGCTAATGGATGGTATTATCGAAACATTTGCAGGTCGCGTCGGAATGCTCGATTATTTAGGTCATGAACCGACTAAACTGTCAGGTGGACAAAAACAACGAGTAGCAATTGCAGGTGCTCTTGCGATGAGTCCAGAACTTTTGGTTTTGGATGAGGCAACGAGTATGCTAGACCCCAAAGGCCGTAAAGAAGTAAATGATTTGGTGCACGAATTACACCATAAAAATAAAATGACAATCTTATCCATCACGCATGATATTGAAGAAGTGTTGATGTCTGATTATGTCATTGTTATGAGCGGTGGGTCAATTGCAATGCAAGGAACACCAGAGAGTATCTTGAACCAAGCCGAGACGCTTGTAAAGTTACAATTAGATATTCCGTTTAGTGTTAAGTTTCATAATGCACTGAAGGCTCAGGGAATTGAATTGGATGAGATGTATGATGTAGAAAGGATGATTGAGGAATTATGGCAATAACATTTAAAAATGTTGGTTTTGAGTATGCTCCGAAATCGCCTTTTGCATATGTTGCATTGCGTGATATCAATGCCACAATTAACGCAGGTGTAGTCACTGCAATTATTGGTGCTACTGGTAGTGGGAAATCAACCCTTGTCCAACACCTAAACGGTTTGTTACGCCCTACAGCAGGCGAAGTTCAGATTCTTGACCATACACATGTCGCGAATGAAAAGCCCTCTAAATTGAAAGCATTGCGTTCTAAAGTCGGCTTGGTCTTCCAGTTCCCAGAAATGCAATTGTTCGAAGAAACAATTTATCAAGATGTTGCATTTGGTCCTAAGAACTTTGGGTTCAGTGATGAAACAATTAAAACAAATGTAGAACGAGCGCTCCGTTTAGTTGGAATTGATGAAGCGTTATGGCAACAATCTCCCTTTGACCTTTCTGGCGGTCAAAAACGACGTGTTGCTATTGCAGGAGTTTTGGCAAGAGACCCAGAAATTATCGTGCTCGACGAACCTACTGCTGGTCTTGATCCGCAAGGAAGTCGTGATATGATGCAATTGTTCATGACGCTCAATAAAGACTATAATAAGACAGTTATCATGGTAACTCATGATATGGATCATGTACTAAACTACGCAGACGAAGTCCTTGTGCTAAAAGATGGTCAGGTGTTCTTTAGTGGAACAACTCAGAATTTCTTTGAAGATACCAGTCGTTTGGATAGTTTAGAATTTGTTGTCCCGAAAGTTTTACAACTGAAAGCATCTTTGAAACAACGTGGTATTGATACAGGAACAGAACTTGACCTTGATAACATTGCACAAATGGTTAAGGAGGGACGTCATGAATAATATTGCTTTAGGACGTTACGTTCCGCTCGATTCAAAAATCCACAAAATGGATCCGCGTTTTAAAATGGTGGCAATGATTATCTTGATGATTGCTATCTTTAATGTCAATAATGCTGCTGGAAGTATCTTTATGTTTGTTATTTTAGGTGCAGCTATTCTTGCGTCGAAACTCACATTCAAATTTATTCTAAAATCGATGAAACCGATGATGTTTATGTTGATTTTCTTATTCATTCTAAATATGTTCGCAATCCGAGAAGGTTATGTTCTTGTTTCGATTTTTGGATGGAATATTTACAGTGGTGCTATTTTTTCAACATTGTTCATTGTTAGCCGTTTAATTCAAATGATCATGGTAACAACACTTTTGACAGCAACAACTCAACCACTAGAATTGACACTTGGAATAGAGGATTTACTAAGTCCTTTACGTCGCATTAAAGTTCCCGCGCACGAGATAGCAATGATGATATCAATTGTGCTGCGCTATATACCAACTTTAATCGAAGATACACAACGAATTATGAATGCGCAAGCAAGCCGTGGTGTAGATTTAGACGAAGGATCGTTAAAAGAAAAAATAACCGGAATCGTTTCGATGATCAGCCCTTTATTCATGATGAGTTATATGCGTGCGGAAGATTTAGCAGATGCGATGGAAGCCCGTGGATATTACCCAGGAAAAACACGAACACGTTACAAACAACTTGAAGTAAAAGCAAGTGATTGGATGTTCATTGTTCTGTCAATTGCTATCCTCATAGCAACAATCATGATTGGACGTATCTAATGCGCTACAAAGTGACGGTTGCTTACGATGGATCCGCCTTCTCAGGATGGCAAAAACAGCCATCGAAAGACAGTGTTCAAGACGACATTGAAGGAGCACTAAAAAGGCTCCATCGTAAACCTGTACCAATTCATGGATCGGGTCGTACTGATACACAGGTTCATGCATTGGCTCAAGTCTTTCATTTTGATTCGGATATAAACATGCCAATTGCAAATTGGATTAAGGCACTCAATACGCAAACCTCAGATGCAATTAATATTCTCAAAGTGGAATGTGTTGATGATACATTTCATGCTCGCCACGATGCAATTGCAAAGACGTATGTTTACCGAATTAATGTCGGACCGTACAATGTCTTTGAACGAAACTATGTATATCAGGTCAATCATCCGCTCAATCTTTCAAAAATTGAAGAAGCTATGGAATATATTGTGGGCGAACATGATTTTACAAGTTTTAATAGTTCACCACTTGATTTGTTTCCCAATCAAGTTCGTACAGTTCACAGTTTTGAAATGACAGTTTCGGACGATATTCTTGAATTTCGGATTACGGGAACTGGATTTTTAAGATATATGGTACGAATGATCGTCGCATCGATGGTCATGGTCGGATCTGAAAAAATAAGTCCTGATACGGTCAAAATGTACCGAGATGCTAAGGACAAAGATATTGCAAAACACAATGTGCCCGGGTGTGGTCTTTATTTAGAAAAAGTCACGTACAATTCCTAATTAGTTTCTTGACTTTTATTGCCAAAGAACATATAATTTATATCGGCACTTTATGCCAATAGTAGCCCCGGAAACTACTTTTGGTTTAGGAGGAAATTTTATGCGTCAAACAACTATGACGAAACCAGCAGATGTTGTGCGCCAATGGTATGTTGTTGATGGAACTGACAAGACTCTAGGACGTCTTGCAAGTGAAGTTGCAACAGTATTACGTGGAAAGCACAAACCAACTTACACACCTAACGTAGACGGTGGAGATTACGTAATCGTTATCAATGCAGACAAAATTAAAGTCAGCGGAGATCAAGAATTCAAAAAATTCTACTACAATCACTCACACTACCCTGGTGGAATGCGTACACGTTCAACACGTGTAATGCGTGAAGCATACACAGTAGAATGGGTCGAAAGAGCTATTCACGGTATGTTACCACACACAAGCTTGGGCGATGTTCAACGTAAACATTTATTTGTTTACAAAGGTGAAAACCATCCACATGCAGCTCAACAACCAGTGGAAATGGTAATCAAGGGATAGGAGAAGAGTATGACAACAAAAAATAAAGTAACTTACTTAGGTACAGGTCGTCGTAAGACATCCGTTGCTCGTGTCTATTTGACTCCAGGAACTGGTGTTATTACAATTAACCACAAACCTATTGAAGCGCATTTGCCTTCAGAATTATTACAAATGACAGTTCGTTCACCTTTTGAAGTGACATCAACTGTTGACCAATTTGACGTTAATGTTAACGTTAAAGGTGGAGGACTTACAGGTCAAGCCGGAGCAATCCGTCACGGAATTACTCGTGCTTTAATCGAAGCATCAGCAGATTACCGTCCTGCCCTCAAAGCAGCTGGATTCGTTACACGTGACCCACGTGCTAAAGAACGTAAAAAACCAGGTCTTCGCGGCGCTCGTCGTGCACCACAATTCTCAAAACGTTAATACTATTAACTTTAGAGACTATCAAGACTTCCTTTGGGAAGTCTTTTTATTTGACATGACGTAAAATTATGGCATAATAATTAAACAAATGAGGTGATGAGTTGATTCGAAAATTAAAACAGCTCCGAAATGTCGCAGTGGTCGTGCTCTCTTCTAAGTAAAAATCGATAGAAGAGAGGTATAAACATGAAAATTGATTATCGACATTGGTCAGAGCCAAGATACTTAAAAGATATAATTACTAATCCCCTAATTGAGGTCGGAGAATATTCGTATTATTCTGGCTATTATGGGTCTAATGATTTTGAAGATGGATGTGTCCGCTTTTTATGGGGAGATGCATTTTCAAGGACGTTGTTTAATCCAATTGAATCCAATCAATGGGAACTGGATCGATTAATAATTGGAAACTATGTCTGCATTGCTAGTGGAGTCGTAATTCTTATGGGAGGAAACAATAACCATAATACAGAATGGATTTCGCTCTATCCATTCGCGGAAACGATTCAGGCATCGTATTCACCGAAAGGTAATACAATAATTGGGCACGACTCATGGATCGGGATGGGAGCAACAATTATGCCTGGCGTAACAATCGGGAATGGTGCTATTATCGCGTCTGGAGCGGTTGTAACGCGTGATGTAGCGGATTATGAAGTTGTAGGCGGCAATCCTGCGAAACGCCTTAGAATGCGCTTCAGTGAGTCAGAGATTTTGATGTTAAATGAGATTGCTTGGTATACGTGGCCTCATGATATTATTGTCTTAGCATTGCCTTACATTTCAAGTGGAGATGTAAACGCATTGTATCAATTTGCACTGCGTTATAATTTAACATAAATAAAAGGCGTTCATCTGATGATGGCGCCTTTCTTACAGTTATAATAGTGTAATTTTAAGCGGTGTTTGATGTGATTTCTCAAATATTTGAGATATTAAGAAATAAAGTTCAATTCCGGTTGACACCCCTAAATGCGAGTGGTATATTATTAAGGCAGTCAGAAATGGGCCTGTAGCTCAGTTGGTTAGAGCGCACCCCTGATAAGGGTGAGGTCGCTGGTTCGAATCCATTCAGGCCCACCATTTCTTTAAGTAATAACAAAATATATGGGGCTTTAGCTCAGCTGGGAGAGCGCCTGCCTTGCACGCAGGAGGTCAGCGGTTCGATCCCGCTAAGCTCCACCATAAATTGTGAAATCAACTTTCTGATGAAGAAAGTTTTTTTATTCAATTAAATAAATAACATAGTCAAATAAATAAATAACATAGTCAAATAAATAAATAACATAGTCAAAAATTGATTAGGTGGTGTGTTTATCATTAGACACAGGACAAACCCATAAAAAAACATCCTAAATGGATGTTTTTTTATCCGCGATATGCAGACATGCCACCTAACATATTGACGACTTTATACCCTTGTTGCGCTAAAAATTGTGCCGCAGTATAAGAACGGGACCCACTTTGGCAAACAATGTGATAAGTTTTACTCTTATCCAGTAATCCTAAATTGTAAGGGATCGTCTGTAAAGGGATATTGAGTGCATTTGGGATTGAACCCATAGCAAACTCAATAGGTTCGCGAACATCAATAATGTGATGTTCCTGTTGATTGTATTTGAACTCATTGATGAGTATAGTTTGAAACATAATTATCTCCTAACGTATGTGCATCATGCCGCCGTGAATGTTAATGGCGTCAATATTGCGCTTGCGTAATGATTTTACAGCACGTTTACTCCTCGAGCCGCTTGCACAGATTACATAGACTGTTTTTGAACTTTGAAACCCGTCAAGCTGACTCAAAGGTACATTTTTTGTCCGGGGTAGTTTACGTTGTTGGTACTCATGCCGTTCGCGAACGTCTATAATGACTGCATTTGCAGGTAATTCGTGATAAGCAACTGATGGAACTTTATTGAAAAACATTGATTGCCTCCTTGATTTCATGAATATAATATACCCTAAGGGGTATATTTGGTAAAGTAATATGCTCATAAGAAGGGTTCGATTTCAACAATTTTATGGATTTAGTAGCGCGTTTAAAAAGCGGCGTACACTATGGATGGTGGTACTTAATAATCGGCTAAAGTGTGCTAAGTTTGTAGGTTTTTCAGATAGGAATTCAAATGGAAAATAAAGTTCTCTTTTTTTGACTGATATTGTTCAAAATTTGTTGACACTTAGAGGTCATAATGGTATATTAATTAAGCAGTCAAGATATGGGCCTGTAGCTCAGTTGGTTAGAGCGCACCCCTGATAAGGGTGAGGTCGCTGGTTCGAATCCATTCAGGCCCACCATTTCTAATGATTGCTAAATATTTGGGGCTTTAGCTCAGCTGGGAGAGCGCCTGCCTTGCACGCAGGAGGTCAGCGGTTCGATCCCGCTAAGCTCCACCAAATTTACAATTGAATGGTTACAGTATCTGTAACCAAATTATGGGGCTTTAGCTCAGCTGGGAGAGCGCCTGCCTTGCACGCAGGAGGTCAGCGGTTCGATCCCGCTAAGCTCCACCATAAATTGTAAATCACAGACCATCGTAAGATGGTCTTTTTTTGACCTTATATAAATTATTGGTTATAATATCTCCTTAAGGAGTTGATACTATGTATTTCGGTATAGATAAGCGTGTAAAAGCGTATAGCTACTCAATTTTTGATAATTGATTGAAGTAGCATAAATAATTTACTTCTTTCAATTTTAAACGACACAATTCATTTAAAAATAAAAGGAGAAAAACAATGAATAAATTATCAATTAACCGAGATGGTTACACACTAAATATTAATGATATGAGAAAGGATACAGATACTCCGATATTTGTAATCGGTAGTTCGGTATATTATCCCAAACTCTTTGCTGACTCAATTTTTGATTCGACTAACTTTGTCTTTGCAGACCACAGAGGTTTTTCAAAATCTGTAGATGATGGAGCGCCCTATAGTCTTGATGTAATTGTTGAAGACATTGAGGCAATGCGTATTATACTTGGAATCGACAAGATGCACGTGTTGGGTCACTCTGGACACGGATTCATGGCTATGGCCTATGCGAGAGCATATCCTGATCATGTGGCGACACTAATACTATCAAACCTAGCGCCAACTAATACAGCCAAAAGACAACAAGGAAGCATTCAATACTTTGAAGACACGGCATCAGTAGAACGTAAAGCAACGTTTTATCAAGCATGGGAAACCTTCCAAGCGTCGGTTCAAGATTATGAATCTGAGCGTTTCTCATTGATGAATATAGCGATGCAAGCGCACAGTTTTTATAATTATACATTTGATGGTGCATACTTGTGGGATGATGTTGTCAATAACATGCCTGCTTTAGATCATTTGTGGGGTGAAGCATTTGCAACGTTCGATACGGTATCATTTTTTGAGAGGTATCAAAAACCGGTCTTGCTTCTCTTGTCACCATATGACTATTTAGTTGCACCGACAAGTTTATGGAAAGACATTGTCTTTGACAATGCAAACATAACTTATGGTCAGTTTCAAGCCAGTGGCCATAACCCAATGCTAGAAGAACCAATACAATATAAAAAATATCTAGATTTAATTATGTAATCATGAAGCTGAGGAACATTCGTTCTTCAGCTTTTTTATTAACCTATAAATTTTTTTTATAGGTTAAAATATTTTCTATTGGTCATGAAAGGGCATACAAACTATAATTTGGGTAGAAGTTGTTAGCGCTTACAATTCTAAGTTTCAGGAAGTCAGAAGTTTATTGCTGTCATTTTTAAATGCGAAAAAGAGAGGAAATCGTATGTCTAAAAAAAGTAAAGTATTAGATTTTAAAGAGATTCTAGAAGAATCGAACAAACTTCCAGATTTATTTCAAATCATGGACGAAACTGGAAAAATTGTGAATGAGGCTTATATGCCAGAACTCACTGATGATCAACTTGTTGAAATGATGGAAATTATGGTGTGGGGTCGAGAATACAATAATCGAGTCAGTATTCTTAGCCGTCAAGGAATTATTGGAAATCTTCCGCCAACAGAAGGCCAGGAAGCAAGTCAGTTGATCAGTCAATATGTCTTAGAAAAAGGTGATTGGTTGTTACCAAGTTACCGGGATGTTCCACCGATGATCCGCCATGGTGTTCCAATGTCTCAAGCAATGAACTGGTATATTGGTCATACTAATGGATTCTCATATGACAAAGACATTAAATCGTTCCCACCACAAGTTATCATTGGGGCTCAAATTATCCAAGCAACAGGTGTTGGTTTAGGGTTGAAAAAAAATAATAAGAAAAATGTAGCCCTAACCTATATTGGTGATGGAGGTACATCTCAAGGTGACTTTTATGAAGGTCTGAACTTTGCTGGTGTTTATGATGCTCCGGTCATCTTCGTAGCACAGAATAATGGATTTGGAATTTCGGTTCCACGTAGTTTCCAAACACGCTCCGCAACATTATCACAAAAAGGTCATGGTGTTGGAATTGCGCACTTGTTTGTGGATGGTATGGATCCTCTTGCAGTATATGCTGCAACAAAAGCAGCCCGTGATCATGCAGTGAATGGTCATGGTCCAGTACTGCTTGAGTTCTTAACATTCCGATATGGACCGCATACTTTAAGTGATGATCCACGTCGTTATCGTGAAAATGAAATGGTTGAGCGCTGGTTACCAAAAGATCAACTTATCAGAATGCGTAATTTCTTAACGGAACGCGGCCTTTGGAATGAAGAAAAAGAGGAAGCTGTTCTAGAAAAAACGCAAGCAGAAGTTAAGGAAGCACTTGAATTCGCACGTAAAGCAGAGAAACAAACAGTCTCAGGTTATCTGAAAAATATGTTTGAAGTCATGCCACCTTCTGTAAAAGAACAATACGAAGCATTCAAAATTAAGGAGGAGCAAGAATAATGGCACAACTCAATATGGTTGAAGCAATCACAAATGCATTGGATGAAATTTTAAAAGAAGATGAGAAAACACTTATATTTGGTGAAGATGTTGGATTAAATGGTGGCGTTTTCCGTGCTACTAATGGATTACAACAAATTCATACAGATAGCCGCGTCTTTGATACACCACTTGCGGAATCTGCAATTTTAGGTCTTGCTATTGGATTGGCTGCAGAGGGTTTTCGTCCAATTCCTGAAATTCAATTCTTTGGGTTTGTAACAGAAGCAATCGATTCACTTACAAATCAAATGGCGCGTATGCGTTTTAGAACAGAAGGAAACATCACGGCTCCAATTACGATCCGTAGTCCCTTTGGAGGTGGTGTTGCAACTCCTGAAATTCACTCTGATAGTTATGAGGGTATCGTGGCTCAAATGCCGGGAATTCGTGTTGTCGTACCAACGAACGCCTATGATGCAAAAGGGTTACTTGTATCTTCAATTCGTAGTAATGATCCCGTTGTTTTCTTAGAACATTTAAAACTCTACCGTGGTGCGAAAATGGAGGTTCCAGAAGGACTCTATGAAGTGCCATTAGATAAAGCTGCTGTTACGAAAGAGGGAACAGATGTAACTGTTATTGCATACGGTGCGATGGTTATTGAAGCACTCAAAGCTGCAGAAGCACTTGTTGATGAAGGCATTAGTGTTGAAGTCATCGACTTGCGAACTGTGTCACATCCAGATTATGAAACAATCGGAGCTTCTGTTGGTAAAACAGGACGAGTTGTCGTAGTTCAAGAGGCACAACGTCAAGCCGGTATTTCAGCGAATGTCGTATCAGAAATTAATGAGCGATTCTTCTTGGATCTACTTGCACCTGTTACACGTGTTTCTGCACCGGATACAACTTATCCATTACCTGCAGCCGAAACAATCTGGATTCCAAATGCTAAGGATATCATGGATGCAGTAAAAACTGTTAAGGAAGGATACTAGGTGATTGTATGAAATTTCAATATAGACTTCCCGATCTTGGAGAAGGAATTACAGAAAGTGAAATTGTAAGCTGGGGTGTTAAAAATGGCGATACAATCAAGCAAGATGATCTATTGCTTGAAGTTGCGAATGATAAAACAACGATAGAAGTACCATCGCCAGTAACCGGTTTGGTTAAATCCATTTTTATTGACGATGGAAATATTGCGACAGTCGGTCAAATATTAGTAGAAATTGATGTTGACGATGCATGGGCAGCAAAAACAGGTTTCAAAATTGAAGGTGAAGCGCATATAGAAGCTGAACCAGAAGCTCCAATGGTTGAGGTGCCGGCGGCAGTTGTTGCACCAAAAGAAGGTGTAGTCTTAGCTAAGGCGAAAGCAATTCCATCGGTTAGAAAATATGCGCGTGAAAAGGGTGTAGATATTAACGGAATCCCCGCTACAGGTAGAAATAATACTGTGACGCGTGAGGATATTGATTTATTCCTAAATGGTGCACCTGTAGTGGCTTCGGTCGTTGAATCTGCGGCACCTATTGCACCTGTATTTGAACCTGAAATTACTGTGGATAGTGGTGGTTACCGTCGCGAAACTATGTCACCAATGCGTAAAGCAACGATGCAAGCGATGGTTCGTTCAGCAACTGAAATTCCACGTGTCACAGTCTTTGCAGATTTGAATGCAACAAAATTAGTGGAACATCGCGAGAGCTACAAAGCATATGCCAAAGAAAAGGGTGTTAATTTAACCTATACAGCTTATTTTGTAAAAGCGGCGACAGCGATGTTAAAAAAATATCCAATATTCAATGCTTTTGTAGATGAGAAAAACTTTGAAATTGTATATCGAAATGCAATCAACATTGGTGTAGCAACCAATACAGATGGTGGTTTATATGTACCAAACATCAAACATGCAGATTCGAAAAACCTATTCGAAATTTCCGAGGAAATCCAAAAGAATGCAGAACTTGCTACTGAAGGAAAATTACCAGGATCAAGTATGCGTGATGGCTCATTTACAATTACAAATGTCGGCGGAGTTTCAAAAGATTCAGTCTACTCAACACCAATTATTAATTACCCAGAGGTTGCAATCTTGGGGACATCACGTATTACGTATGAACCCGTTGTAAATGCGGATCGTGAACTTGAAGTAGCACCAGTTATGAAACTTTCATTTACTTTTGATCATCGTGTTATTGACGGTGTCGAAGCACAGAAAGCACTAGACGAATTAAAATCACTCTTAGCTGATCCTAATAAAATCGTCTTAGAAGGGTAGGGTTATATGGTAGTAGGAGATTTTAGTAAACACGCTCAAACTCTTGTTATCGGAGGAGGTCCTGGTGGGTATGTGGCTGCGATACGCGCAGCCCAGCTGGGGCAAAAGGTTACTTTAATTGAAAAGGATACTTTAGGTGGCGTTTGTCTCAATGTGGGGTGTATTCCATCAAAAGCCATGATTCATGTGAGTAAGGAATTCCGAGCTACACAAGAAAAAAATGAGTATGGATTAAGTTATGGTCCATCAACTTTAGATATGGTTCAGACACAACAATGGAAAAAGACTCAAGTTGTGGATGCACTAACTGGTGGAATTGCTGCACTCATGAAAAAAAATAAAATTTCTGTTGTATATGGTGAAGCGATGTTCATTGGCAACGAAAAAGTACGCGTGGTTGGTGGTAGTGAGGGTCAAACATTCTCTTTCGACAATGCAATTATTGCCACTGGAAGTCGACCAATTGAAATACCTGGATTTAAATTTGGTGATCGCATTTTAGATTCAACCGGAGCGCTTAACCTCAACGAAGTGCCAAAATCAATGGTTATCGTTGGTGGCGGATACATTGGTAGTGAGCTCGCAGGTGTGTACGCGAATCTAGGAACGAAAGTTACAATACTAGAAGGAACGTCAACGATTCTGCCGACATTTAGTAAAGACCTTGTCAAAGAGGTCATTCGAAATTTTGAGCACAAAGGTGTTGAAATTCTGACAGATGTCAAAGCTACAAAAGCTCTATCTGAACCTGATCATGTAACGGTGTCATACGAAGCAAATGGCAAACAAGAATCGATATCTGCTGATTATGTCTTGGTAACAGTTGGCCGAAGCGTTAACACCGATGCAATCGGTTTGGAATATACAGATGTTAAAAAAGATCAACGTGGAATTATAGAAGTTGATACACAAGGTAGGACATCTGTCGATCATATTTATGCTATCGGTGACGTAATTCCTGGTCCTCAGCTTGCGCATAAAGCAAGTTATGAAGGAAAAGTTGTTGCTGAAGTAATTGCCGGACAAGCGTCAGGATTTGATTATACTGTGATTCCAGCAGTGAGTTTTACAGATCCGGAAATTGCGGTCGTAGGCCATACTGTTGATTCAGCAAAAAAATCAGGATTTAAAGCAAAAGGATTTACATTCCCACTTCAGGCGAATGGTCGTGCACTTTCAATGGGAAAAACACAAGGATTTGTTCGTATTATTGTGGATACTGAAACATCATCAATTCTTGGTGCCGAGCTTGTTGGGGAACAAGCAAGTGAGTTAATTGCTGAGTTAACAATGGCAATTGAAACACAACTGACTCTTGATGATATTAGCCTAATCATTCATGTTCACCCTTCATTATCCGAATCAATTATGGATGCGAGTGAACTTGCGAAAGGACTTCCAATACACATATAGGAGAAAAATATGACAAAAAAACCAATTTTTGAAAAAGGATTTGGGATGAAAATATTGAATGGTATCGCTGTCGGGTCCGTTGTTGTATTAATACCTGGAGCGTTACTCAATGAGCTATTCAAAGCACTTCTGCCAATCTTTCCACAAGGACAATTTGTCTTAGACGCAACATCTTTAGCGATGACGATGATGGCGGTGGTTATTGGATATGCAATATCTATGCAATTTAAATTTACACCGATTGAAACAGCCTCTGTTGCTATGGCAGCAGGCCTGGGGTCAGGAGCATGGAAATTTGCGGAAGGGGGCGGCTTCCTCTTTGCAGGAAGTGGAGATATTATCAACATCTCCATTACTGCAACGATTGCGACCATCATGATTTTATACATAAATGGTCGGTTTAAAGCATATACGCTACTTTTAACACCAACACTTGTGTTGATTATAGCGGGTGGCATTGGTGTCTTGACATTACCTTATGTCAAAATGTTCACCGGTGGTTTGGCATCGATGATCGGATCATTAATGGATTTCCAACCAATTATTATGTCTTTACTCATGGCATCAATCTTCGCAGTGATGATCGTTTCGCCAATTTCAACGGTTGGTATAGCACTTGCTATCAACTTAACGGGAATTGGGTCGGCAGCTGCTAATATTGGAATCTGCGCAACTGCTTTTGGACTAGCAATCACAGGTTGGAAAGCAAACTCAACAGGTATCAGTATTGCACTCATGGCTGGTTCGCCAAAGATGGCAATGGCCAACGTTATCAAAAAACCGAAAATTATGTTGCCAATTGTCTGTAATGCTGCAATTGCAGGGATGATTGGAGCGATTCTTGGTCAACAAGGAACGCCGATGTCAGCAGGTTTTGGAATTAGTGGATTCATCGGACCAATCAATGCTATTAATCTTGCAGGTGGTTGGACATTCATCAATATTCTTCAAGCAATCATTGCATTCATTGTTGTTCCGGTCGCGCTTGCTTTCATTTTCCGTTATGTCTTTACAACAATGAAACCAATTGTTTCGCCAGAGGATTACAAAATCGAGGTGCAATAATATGATTAAAAACTTTGTTGAACTCGAAACGTTGCTAATTCGAAATAAAATAAAACCGCGCAAACTTGTGCTTGTGAATGCTCATGAAGAAGCGTCACTATTATCAGTTGTTGAAATTATGAAACGTGGGTATATTGAGCCAACGTTAATTGGTAATGAACCTCAAATATTAGCAATACTTGAAGCTCATAAAATACGCGATGTTCTCAAAATTATACATGCAGATTCAGATAAAGAAGCAGCTTTTAAAGCCGTTGAATGTGTTCGTGACGGGGATGCAGATATCTTAATGAAAGGTTTTATTCAGACGAGTGATCTCTTGCGTGAAGTGGTGAATCGCGATACAGGTATTCGTAATCAGCCAGTTTTATCACATGTTGCTTTGGTTGAAATTCCGTATTTGGAGCGTATGTTTATGATTACTGATGGTGGAATGATACCTTATCCAAATTTTGAACAAAAAATAGGTATTATTGAAAATGCAGTACACGTTGCACATGCTCTAGGGGTTGCAGTCCCGAAAGTTGCACTCATTGATGCGGCTGAGCACACCAATCCACACATACAAGCCTCGCTTGACTCAGAGAAAATTTCACAAAAGACCTGGAAGGATGCAACTGTCGAAGGGCCAATTTCGATCGATTTGGCAGTATCTTCTACCATCGCTACCACAAAGAAATACGCGGGTAAAATTCAAGGTGATGCAAATATTCTCGTTGTTCCAGATATTATTAGTGGAAATATACTTGGAAAGGTGGGGACGCTTTTTACAGAAGGGAAAATGGCAGGCATCGTTCAAGGTGCGAAAGTACCAATTGTTCTTACCTCAAGGGGTTCAACATTAGATGAAAAAATAAACTCCATTTTACTCTCATGCTTTATTGGAAATGAGGAATCTTAACATGACATACATTCTAAGTATTAATCCTGGTGCGACATCAACAAAATGTGCATTATATAAAGATACAACTGAAGTATTTACGGATGAAGTACGTTATGATATCAAACAAATTGAAGCCTACGATCGCCTCATTGATCAGTTGGAGATGCGCTATGAATCCATTCTAGAAGCAATTCGTAAGCATGGATATTCTGTCTCAGATATTGATGTGGTTGTTGCTCGAGGGGGGATCCTCCCACCTGTTGATGCGGGCGCCATCGAAATTGATGATGCACTTGTATCATATCTTTTGAATGAATCTAGCGTATCACATCCAGCAAATCTAGCAGCCGCAATGGCGAAACGCATTGTTGATACAAACGGAAAGGGTAAGGCGTATGTCTATGACCCTATATCCGTAGATCAGTTAAATGATATTGCCCGTGTTTCAGGGCTTAACGGTATAGAGCGAAAAAGTGTGGGTCATATGCTTAATTCTCGGGCCGTTGCTCATAAATATGCAAAAGACTCAAATAAACCTTACAATTCATTAAATTTGATTGTTGTACATGCTGGAACTGGTATTACAGTGACAGCACACCAACAAGGTCGTATGATTGATCTTGTCGGTGATGATGAAGGCGCATTTTCACCAGAGCGGTCTGGAGGATTGCCACTACGACCATTTATGGATTTATGCTATAATATACCTAAAGAATCGGTTACGAAAGACATTCGCCATCGTGGGGGGTTAGTATCATATTTTGACACTAACGACGTTCGTGATGTTGAAGCATTAATTGATGCTGGTAATACCGAAGCAGCACTCATTCTCGAAGCAATGGCATATCAAATTGCGAAGAGTGTTGGAACACTTGCTCCAGTTTTATCAGGAGACATTGATGCAATCGTAATAAGTGGGGGTTTCTCTCGTTCTGCCCGCGTCATGAACTGGGTAACAGAGCGTGTTTCTTTCCTTGCCGAGGTAGTCATCTACCCAGGTGAGTATGAACTTGAAGCATTATCAATGGGTGGCTATCGTGCCTATAAACAAGAGGAGCCTGTACAGCGTTTCAAAAGAAACACGTAGGGGGCAGCATGGACCTAAAAAAATTAGGGTATTTTGTAACATTAGTTGAAGAAGGTAATTTCTCTCGTGCTGCGAAAGCACTATATATAACACAACCAGCACTTAGTTGGAATGTTAAAGAACTTGAGGAAATGATGGGGACCCAGTTGGTTAAGAGATCAACAACCGGTATTGAAATAACTGAGGCAGGAAATGCGCTCTATACAGGTGCGAAAACTTTACTAATGGATGCAGATAACCTAATGCGTTCAGTTCGTTATGCTGGTCAACTTCAAAAACGGCGGATCCGTTTTGGATTAACAATACTCTCTTCAATTGAATACATGAGTATCTTTCAAAAATTTACAGAGTTCTATCCCGACTATCGCCTTGACTATACGCAACGCGGTTCAAAAGAAATTCAGCAACTCGTTGCAAATGGGCAGTTGGATATTGGGATGGTCTCAACGCCAATTTATTTTCCAATCCTCAATGAATCAAAAGTAATTCTTGATGACTACTATTATGACGTTGCCGTTGTTTTGCCAAAGGGGCATCGTCTGTGTCAAGCAACCTCCTTATCGCTTGAACAGCTTAAAAATGAACGATTCAGTATGATGACAGATGCGTTTGCAATGGGAAACGAAATCGAGAAACGTTGCATAAATCTTGGCTACTATCCTGACATTGTCTTTGTGAATGAAAATTGGGAAGTTATCGTTGAACATGTTGCGACATATAAATCAGTAACATTCCTTCCATTCGCAATCCAAGATGTCTTACAACGGGATGATATTGTATGGATTCCCTTGGAAGATGCGGAAGTTGCTCGATTCAATGTAGTTTTGATCACAAGTCTGGATTTAAAGGACTACGATAACCGAATTTTCTATAATAGTTTCCAACAAACACTTCTCAGTACTGAGTCAACATCGAAATAAAACGAATCCAATGCCAGGATTCGTTTTTTATTTATTTATTTTATAATAATTCTTATTGGTTAAAAAGATGATTAAATCTGAATGGTAGCGTTGGACAACTATGATAAACCCGGCGCATAAAAAAAGGAGTCTTAAAGACTCCTATAAAAAAATTTACTCTTTAGCTGAAAGTGCAGCCATCGTAATGTAGTTGTATGGTTGATTGAAGTGAGGCAAGAAGAAGATATCTAAGAGTTGGATTTCTTCAATTGTGACTTCTTTCATGATTGCTAATGAGAACATATGGATGGTCATCGAAATATCTGTGTATGATGCAAGTTGTGCTCCGATTACGCGGCGACTTACACGTTCGTATAGAATTCGAATCTTAACTTTATTATTTTCGCTCATGAAGCCTGGTTTTTGGAGGTCTTCAAAGTCAGTGTAGACAACATCAATTCCAGCTTTTTTAGCTGCTTCGATATTAAGACCTGTTGAAACCATGTTATACCCGTAAATGGAAATACCATTTGAACCTTGAACCCCTAATGATTTAAGCGGTGTTCCACCAACATTATGTCCAGCAACAATTCCTGAACGTACTGCGTTCGTAGCAAGCGCAATATATGTTGTTTCTTGTAAGGCATTTGAATATAAAGTAGCACAGTCACCGACAGCATATACATCTGGTAAGCTTGTGCGTTGTTGTAAATCAACAAGGTAAGCGCCATTATTAAATAATTCAAGATCGTTCTTGCCTAATTCATTATTGGGTCTAAAGCCGATAGCCATGATGACAAGTTCAGCATCATAAGAACCTTTATCTGTAACAACTTTTGAAACATTACCATCACCTTCGAAGGCAGTAACCATTTCGCCGTAGTTCAGATCGATACCTTTATCGCTCATAACTTTGTCCATGTCTTTTGAGAACCATTCATCATAGTAGCTACTTAAGCATGTCGATGCAGATTCGACGATTCGAACGTTTTTACCGCGACGGCGCGCAGCTTCAGCCATTTCAACACCAATATATCCAGCACCAACGACAACAACATTTTTAACATGTTCTTGACTTAATAGTGCGTCAACTTTTTGTGAATCTTGGAAAAGTTTGACAAAGTGAACTCCGCCTAAATCCATTCCTGGTAATTTTGGTGTAATTGGTAATGATCCAGTTGCCAAAATTAATTGGTCATAATCGATGACTGTTTCACGATTTTCGGAGTCAACATAGTGAACCTTCTTTGCCGCAAAATCAACGTGATCAACGTTTGTTTGCATATGCACATCTGCGCCTTTAGCGATAAATGCATCTTTGTTCGTATAGAACAATTGGTCAGAAGAATCAATTTGTTGCCCCACCCATAGAGCTGTACCACAACCTAAATAACTAAGGTTTGTGTTACGGTCAAGTATTGTTAATGTGTGATCTGGATAGTTGTCCAAGATCGTATTTGCAGCTGCAATTCCAGCATGGTTTGCACCAATTAAAACTACTTTACTCATTTTACTTCCTCCTGTAGTGAATCGTTCACTATAGTTAGTATAGCACTGGGAATATTTGATGAATGTGTTTGAAAATAGAGAATTATAAAAATATTCT
Organism: Erysipelothrix sp. HDW6B; assembly: GCF_011301115.1. Lineage (NCBI taxonomy): Bacteria > Bacillati > Bacillota > Erysipelotrichia > Erysipelotrichales > Erysipelotrichaceae > Erysipelothrix > Erysipelothrix sp. HDW6B. The sequence continues at coordinate 775,612 of NZ_CP049860.1, forward strand.
TAATAAATAGCATACAAAATCCATGAAAGGGTATGATAGTGATTATTATTTCACTATTCACGAATTATACGATGAAATTCCTGTAAAAACAGATAAAAGAATGTAATGTTGGGATGATTTTGGACGGAAATAGGATTAATTGGGAATAATTATGAAAACGTGTTGACACTCCTAATTCAGAATGATATATTATCTTAGCAATAAGGAATGGGCCTGTAGCTCAGTTGGTTAGAGCGCACCCCTGATAAGGGTGAGGTCGCTGGTTCGAATCCATTCAGGCCCACCATTTCTTTAAGTAATGACAAAATATATGGGGCTTTAGCTCAGCTGGGAGAGCGCCTGCCTTGCACGCAGGAGGTCAGCGGTTCGATCCCGCTAAGCTCCACCATATTTTAAATAATGACATCCATAACGGATGTTTTTTTTGTTCCTACAACGTCCATTATACATCTGCATCAAGACGCGTTATAATAAAGATACAAAGGGGTGGCACAATGATTACAAAAATTAATGTTTTAGAAGATGATTTGAATCGGTTACTTGATGTTTGGGAACAATCTGTAAAAGCGACGCATACGACAATCAATGAATCTATGATTGAATCAATGCGCCCAACAATACTTACTGGACTCGCGTCGATGGATGCTGTCTACGTTTTCGAAAGCAACCGTTTCATGCAAGGATTTATTGGAGTTCTAAATGGCGCAATCGAGATGTTGTACGTGAGCCCGGAGTTTCGTAACAAAGATATTGCAGGTTCACTGGTTCGAGAAGTTTTACAGCTCAATCAAGCAATAACAGTGGATATTCCAGAGACAAATTTACATGAAAAACTGTTTTATCAAAATTTAGGATTTAAACTGGATCGGGTTAATCCAATCGATCAAGCTGGAAATCGTAATCCGATGCTTCACATGAAGTATCAGTCACAATAGAATTGTTAATTTCTTTTCACACTATTGTGAAAATTTCATGATATTATGAGCATGGTCTATATTGATGGAGGATGCTCATGGAGCTTATTAATGCATTTACTCAAACCTGGATGGATTTGGGAATACATATTATTTTAGGGGGATTTGGCTTGTTTATGCTGGGAATCACCCTTTTAGGAGATGGTTTCAAGGCAGTTGCGGGTGACCGCATGCGTGACTATATCGACAAATATACAAGCAACTTATTATCAGCAATTTTAGTAGGAGCAATCATGACTGGAATTATGCAGTCAAGTTCAGCAGCAACCGTAATTTCAATTAGTCTTGTCCGTGCAGGATTAATGCGATTGGATCAAGCAATTGGAATTTCTTTAGGTGCAAACATTGGAACAACAATGACCGCAATTATTATTGGTCTCAATGTTGATGAAATGGGTTATTTCTTCCTATTCTTAGGTGCTATGATGTTACTCTTTTCAGGAAAACAATCAATTAAAAACTATGGCAAAGTTGTCTTGGCATTTGGGATGACATTTGTCGGATTACAAATTATGAGTGATAAACTACTTTTAGTACAACAAATGCCTTGGTTTGAAGCAATGATGCTTCAACTTTCAGAACATCCATGGTGGTCGATGTTGGGTGGTGCGGGATTAACTGCGATTGTTAACTCGTCGTCGGCAACGATTGCGGTTGTGCAAAAAATTTATGAAAATGGTGGAATGTCAATTATTGCAGCTGTTGCCTTTGTTTTTGGATCAAACATTGGAACGACGATTACAGCATTTTTTGCATCCATCGGGGGATCGGCATCCGCACGCCGTGCATCCTTGTTCCATACACTCTTTAACGTGTTTGGTGCAGTGATTATGATGTTCTTTATTGTTCCTTATTCAAACTTTATTCTCTACGTAAATGGAATGATGGGTGGGTCGAATGCGATGGCTATCGGTGTTGCGCATTTCTTCTTTAACTTAATCTTCTGTATTCTCGTAATACCGTTTGTTCCATCATTTATCAAACTCTTGAAAGTTATTATTCCAGGGGAAGATAAAATTAAGAACCGAGATAAACTCGAACCGTTGGATGAGGAAATTATTTCACGTTTCCCAGAAGGTGCACTACGCCTTGTGAAGGACCGTACGATTGTTATGGCTGATTTAGTCCATGAATCTCTAGAAGCATCTCAAAGTTATTTGCGTACTAAAGATAAAGAAGATTACGATGTCGTAATGCAGTTGGAGGAAATGGTAAATAAAATTGATACCAACCTAACTGCTTATCTTCTAAAAATTATGAAGTCTGCAGGCAATCAACCAAATATTGCAGAAGCATACACACGTCAGCTAGAAATTATTAAGAACTATGAGCGTATGAGTGATTTATCGACAAATTTAGTTGAACTCTATCAATTAGCATTTGATAATCGTGAGGATTTTTCGAGTGAAGCAATTCGTGATTTAGATACAATGTATCAACTCCTCGATGACATGTTGCGTCGTTCGTTGAAAATCTTTAAGACAGAAGATATCTCGCGCTTTGAGAAACTTTCTAAAGATGAAGAATATCTTGATCTAATTGAAGAAAAATACCGCGAGAAACACTTCCAACGTCTTGCAGAAGGAATCTGCGAAACAAAAGTTGCAAGTAGTATCTTTATTGATATTCTTGGAATCTTAGAACGAATTGGCGATCATGGTGTCAATGTCTCACGTTATATGGTTTCAACAGTAAAACGTCACGACAGTGATAATGAACTTTAGAATATAGCAGTCGTCCCGGCTGCTTTTTCTCTATATAGCATTTATTTTTCGCTTTCAAGATACATCGGAAACGATGTATAATAGAACACATATGGGTGGAGGAAATGACGATGGATGTAACGTCAAGTCTAGGAAGTTTATCAGATATTCAATTTAATGTAATCCTTGGTGGATTTGGTTTGTTTCTATTGGGAATCAAATTACTTGGTGATGGTTTTAAGGATGCCGCTGGACCTCGGATACGTGATTATATCGAGAAATACACCGGGAATATCTTTTCGGCAATACTAGTTGGAACAATTTTAACTGCTTTGATGCAGTCAAGTACCGCAGCGACCGTAATTTCAATAAGTCTTGTTAGAGCGGGCTTAATGCGACTTGAGCAAGCAATTGGTATTTCAGTAGGAGCAAACCTTGGTACAACTGTGACTGCGCTAATGGTTGGATTAAATATAGAAGCCTTTGGATACTATTTCGTTTTTGTGGGTGCCTTTATGCTAATGTTTGTAAAACGAAATCAAATAAAAGCCTACGCACAAATTATCTTTGGATTTGGAATTACCTTTGTGGGACTCCAATTGATGAGTAATGAATTGATTATTCTGTCAACGTTACCTGAATTTGAATCATTCATGGTATACATGTCTCAAAATCCATGGCTTGCATTGCTTGCGGGTACTCTAGCTACAGCTTTAATCAACTCTTCTATGGCCGTTATCGTTTTGGTACAAACTATTTATGGAGCAGGTGGCATGACCATGGTGGCTGCATCCGCTTTTGTCTTTGGGTCAAATGTCGGAACGACACTGACTGCAGTGCTTGCTTCAGTCGGAGGTTCCGTATCAACACGCCGTGCTGGTTGGTTCCATGCTCTCTATAATATTCTAGGTGCGCTGGTTATGATGCCTTTCATCGGAATCTATTCGGACTTTATTATATCGTTGAATGCGTCTATGGGTGGTTCTCCAGAAATGGCGGTTGGACTCAATCATTTTGTGTTTAATTTAATTTGGGTTGTAGGAATTATTCCATTCATTCCGCTCTGTATCCGTATTTTGGAGAAAGTTATTCCAGGTGAGGATCGAATCAAAGAGCGTGAGAAAATTAAACCACTTGATTACAACCTAATCGAAAGTTATCCAGAAGGCGCGAAGCAACTTGCAAAGCAAGGGATCGCAAGTATGTCTGATCTTGTTATAGAGTCTTTTGAGACTTCCAAGAGTTATCTAAACTCAAGAGATGAAGAAGAGTTTGATATTGTCATGCAACTTGAAGAGATGATTAATGATCTCGATAAGCAATTGACACGATACCTTCTTGAAATTGCGAAAAAGGTGTCGACAACCGATCATTTTGCTGAAGAATATGCAATTAGTTTGGACACAGTAAAAAACTTAGAACGTGTTGCGGATTTATCGACGAGTCTTGTAGGTATTTATCAAACAATTTTTAATAACCGTGAATCAATGAGTGATGCAGCACGCCAAGATTTAAACACGATGTACGACCATGTCAAAATTATGTTGGATCAGGCATTAAAGATGTTTGAGACTGATGATATGCAAGACTTTATTGTTCTTGCTGAGAATAATCGTGCATTACACCAAATGGACATGAAGTACCGAGAACGTCACTTTAAACGGATGGCACAGGGAACCTGTGACTCGAACTATGCAAGTTCGCTATTCATCGACATATTAACAACACTTGTACGAATTGGTGGTCATGCTGTTAATATTTCTGAGTATGTGTACGGTGGTCTTTTGAAAGATGTGACATTAGAAGGAACACAATGATATCGTGACAATTTCATTAAGATTGGATAGAATAGAAGAAACACAAGGAGGCGTCATTCATGAAAAAAATGTATTTTGCAAGTCCGCTATTCTCAAATATGGAGTTTCGTTACAACGCAAGCGTTGTTGCTGAAATTCGTAAAGCATACCCCGAATTAGAAGTTTACTTGCCCCAAGAACAAGGGGATATTAATGATAAATCAAGTTATGCAGATTCGACGATGATTGCTAAATTTGATACGGAAGCATTGCTGGCATCTGATGTTGTAGTAGCTGTATTGGATGGCATCAGCATTGATGCAGGTGTAGCTTCAGAAATTGGTGTTGCGTATCACGCAAATATTCCGGTGATTGGATTGTATACAGACTCCCGTCAGCAAGGTTTTGAAAACCCGAAAAAAATTGCAGCTTTAGCTGAAATTGGCGAGTCTCAATTTTCATATGTTAACCTCTATACGATCGGTCTCATCAAATTAAATGGTGTTGTTGTTAATGACGAGGCAAGTATGATTGAACTTATTGGAAACTATATTTAATCACTAATTAAGGAAGTGTAGATATGAAAGAACATGTTATTAAATTAATGCCTGGTGAAGATATCATTGTGGCGTTGGACCAATACTGTAAAAAATATGAAATTAAAGCAGCATACATTGGTACTGTCGTCGGAAGTCTTGAAAAAGTTGTATTCCGCAAAGGATACAATCAGACCATGTTTGTGATGGATGGTCCATTTGAAATCGTATCGTGTGTTGGGACATTGTCCATGCAAGGTATGCACATTCATGCATCTGTGAGTGATTCTGAGTTTAAAGTCTTTGGTGGACACATCGTTCAAGGGAGTCAGGTAAAATCGACAGCAGAAATAGTCCTCATAGAATTAGAAAATCACGAATTGTCGCGTACGAAAGGCGAACTAACAGATTTTAAAGAATTACGCATTCGCGAAATCAGCAATCAATGCCAAAAAGGCTAAAACAAGGACCGTGTAACGATTGATACACGGTCCTTACTTTATTGTAAGGATACGTGATAGAATCTCGTGTTACCATAGAAAGGAAAGTCGAGGACAGTTGAAATGACACAAATTGTTGTAATACGAGGAAATAGTGGTAGTGGGAAAACAACGATTGCGCATATGCTTCGGGAGCACTATCCTGGATCCACAATGATCTTGTCGCAAGATCTGATTCGTCGAGAAGTTCTCAATGTAAAAGATACTGAAGGCAACCTCTCAGCATCACTAATTGTTAATATGCTTAAATTTGGTCTAGGGAAATATGACTTAATTGTGATTGAAGGGATTTTTAACAGTTGGAAATACCAGGAAATGTTCCGAGAAGTTACGGCTTTAGCACTCCCTACCTATTTCTACTACTTCGATCTATCGTTTGAGGCAAGCTATACACGACACCTTATGAAAGATACAGCAGAGTTTGGGTTGGATGCCTTAAAACGCTGGTGGGTCAAGGGTGATTTGCTCAGTGATATTGATGAAACCTTACTTAACGAACAACAAGATGCACTAGAGATAACCCAACTCATTATAAGTGCCCTAAAAACTAAGTAGTGTATGGGTCTTGCAATACCCAAAAAAATACAGTATAGTAAAAAGCGACAACGATGTCGCTTTTTACTTGGAGGGACTTATGAAAGCAGCACAAACACGTAATCAGATTGTGGTATCTTCCCGTTCTTTATTTATAGAGAATGGGCTAAATGGCGTTACAATGACCGATATTGTAGATGCAAGCGGATTAAGTCGCGGTGGTGTCTACCGCTATTTTCAAAGTGTCAAAGAGGTATTTGAAGCACTAATGGAAACAGAGCTCTCGATAAACAAAAATCGTGAGTACGGAAGCTTTGCAGACTACTTAAATGAAGAAATTCTAGAATTACGCAATATTCGAGGTACATTACGATTTGCGGGATACGAATACATGATGAAATATGCTCAAACGTCTACTTTGGCACAACGGATTTACGACGTAAACATCAAACAAATTATGACATACGGTCACCGTAATGAGTCCGAAGCGACGATGATTTTTACGCAGCTCGAAGGCATGACGGTCATGGCATTGTCGGGTATTCTAAATGATGCAGTTATTGACACATTTAAAAATAAATACAGATAAATTAAGAGGTTAAGAAATGAAAGATTTAAAGATAATACAAAAGCATATTGGGCTTGATACGATGTACCAAATCGAGATTGGTATGGTCACATTATACTTAAACAAGACGATTGCCACGAAAGAGTTGGCACGAATTATGAAAGTTCCAACACCGCTTGCGACAGCACTTAAAAAGGAACTTGTAAAAGCAGGATACTTGAAGCGTGAGAGTTTCTATATGCTAACACCCATGGGGATTGATTATGTTGAGTCGGACTTAGGCTACCGAGGAATCAATAAAGAATTTTATATGCAACTCATCAAAGACGAAACAGCACGATTGAAGTATATCCAGTCACAGCTGGATGCGCTAAATTTATACTATGAAACAAGACCCGATGCAGATGTGACATTAGATCAAGCACATGCGACATTGCAAACGGTCATAGCTCGTGTCAGTCGCTATATCCTCGATCCACTGATTTTCAAAAAACAAATTGTATTCTTAGGTGATGATGATTTAGTTTCCATTCTCCTTGCACAAGTATTGAAGTCATTGGGACTAAAGCAAACTCAAATAACTGTATATGATATTGACCAAAGGGTTTTGAACCATATTCAAAAAGCGGATAGAAGCATTAGGTGTATTCAAGCAGATTTTCGACAATCCCTAAATACAAATATAATTGCTGATCTTATATTTATGGATCCACCATATACAGTTGCGGGTGTGGCAAGCTTCTTGGAATTCGCTCAAAATCTAATTAGTGAAACCGGAACCGTTTATTTGTCTTTTAGCGATAAGCAACGCGCACATCAACACGAACTACAAAAACATATTACAGCAACAGGGTGGTACTATTCAGAAATCATTGAAAACTTTAATAAATATCAGGGCGGTGGAATTATTGGTAATCAGAGCAATTTATACATCCTTGAACGTGCTACAGCGTCATCTTTTGAAACGAGTATGTACACCTATGATTCAAAACGTAAGGGGCAAACGCAAGTATTGGGGTATCATAGCTTGTATGAATTACGGGATAGTAATGCTTCGCTCCTCAAAAATATCGCGTATGTTAAGGAAGCGATGTATAGAATTGTCGACACATTCAAGCTCACTGCTGTAACTGATGAGTTTCATCAGTTTGATCCATATGGCGTCAGCGGAGCAATTATTCTGAGTGAATCTCACTTTACAATTCACACGTGGCCTGAGCATGGTTATGCGGCACTGGACTTATTTGTATGCCATGAAGATATTCATGAATACGAGATTCTTCAACAGTTAAAAGTTCTTTTTGAGTCGCGGCAGGCAACAGTCCGAAAATTAGAACGATCATATTAATTTTTTTTATCGCAAAAGTGACACAATTGTCGCTTTTGCGATACAGTGTATAAATAATTATCAAATGCCAGTAAATCCAAAATCATTCGAAAAAGATTGAAACCTGCATCAAAAAGGAATACAATAATCTTACGCCGACTTAGCTCAATTGGTAGAGCAACTGAATCGTAATCAGTAGGTTGGGGGTTCAAGTCCTCTAGTCGGCACCATTTACTAGGTACACTGTATGTAATCATACAGTTTTTTTATGTAATGGGAAGAAAACGCAATCCAAGGCTATTTGACTAGGAAAGCAAAATGAAATTTGTTATAATGATTTTGTAATAAAAGGAGAGTAATTAACTATGGAAGGTATTGAACTACTAAGTTTTCAAATGATCTCATTCAACGGATCAGCACGCTCATGCTTCATCGAAGCAATCGCAGCTGCAAAAGAAGGCGATTTCGATCGTGCAGAACAATTGATGGCAGAAGGTGAAGAACAATTCGTTGAAGGACACCGTGTACATGCTCAATTAATTCAACAAGAAGCTCAAGAAGGTAATACAGCAATCAACTTATTGTTAATCCATGCGGAAGATCAAATGATGAGTGCAGAAGTATTAAAAATTATTGCAGCTGAACTTATTGACATTCACAAACGAATTCAATAATAAAAACCACCCTAGGGTGGTTTTTTGTTAAGAAAGTCCCTAAAATATAGGACTACATGATACAATGTACAAAAGTGAGGAAAGAAAATGAACATGAGTGAAATTGTCGTTATGATTTGTCGCTTTGTAATCATAGCGCTCTACGGATTTGAAATGATGCGATACAATCGCGGAAAACGTATTGATGATACGTTGAAATTGAAGTTTGACGTAAGAAGTTGGATCGAAATCGTCGTTGTGGGTGTGCTGAATATTGGCTTTATTATTTATCCAGACTTGAAAGCTAATGTTTCATTCTTGACCTTTTATGGTTTTATTATGCTCATTGTGACGTTTTATCATACACGACGTATTGTGGCATGGGGTAAAAAGGTTATTTTTATACTCGAACACTCATTTTACGTTAAGGACATTACACGTGTTAAGTATGAAAAGGGGCGTCTATCTTTCTTATTAAAGGGACAACCATTCAAACTGCGAATGCCACTTACAGACATGAAGGCCCTTGAGCAAAAATTTGCTGGAAAAAATTTCCGTTAAGGATTTGCACTAGTTAGTGCAATGTCAACGCTTTCTTATAGACTATTGAAACGTAAATTGTTATAATGTTCTTGTATCAAGGAGGGTATTATGAGAAAAATTATTCTACTATGTTCAGCTGGTATGTCAACAAGCATCTTAGTGAACAAAATGAAAGAGTCAGCAGACTCACAAGGTTATGAAGTTGAAATCTCAGCTCACTCAGTAAGTGAAGCTGCACGTGTTGGAGCGGATGCAGATATCGTTCTTTTAGGACCACAAGTTCGTTTTAACTTAAGTACAGTTCAAAAACAACTTCCTGAAAAACCAATCGAAGTTATCGATATGCGCGCATACGGAACAATGAACGGTGAAGCAGTTATTGCTGAAGTTAAAAAAGTATTGGGTGACTAATTAAATCACTAAAAATGTTAGGAAACTAACATTTTTTATTGTCAAAGCAAGGAGCTAAATATGAAACCATCAATCGTATACTGGACGGGGTCTGGTAACACACAAATTATCGCTGAAGCGATACAAGAAGCAATCGAAGACTTAGGAATGCAATGTGAAAGTAATTACGTCAGTGATGTCACTGCAGATGACGTAAAGGATTCGGATATATTCTTTTTGGGATGTCCTTCGATGTCCGGTGAAGCTGTTGAAGAATATGAATTTAGGCCATTCTTAGACGATTTACTCCCACATGTTGCTGGAAAAAAAGTTGTTCTTTTTGGTTCCTACGACTGGGGTGATGGCGAATGGATGGTCAGCTGGAATCAGGAGATGATTGATTCAGGTGCAGAGGTACTCGATCGCTATCAAATCCAATGGGAACCTAATGATGAGCAACTCGCAAATGTGAAGGAAAAAGTAACGTCTTACTTCAAAATGTAACTTGTTTCATGGTTAATGTAAAAATAGTGTAAAAAATAGTGAAAGTCCGTTGACTTTTACATTTTTCAATGTATAATGTAAACATAGATAGCCAAACTATCTTATATAATACTTGTCCTCAAGAAGATTCGTTGACACTATTTCCTCAACTAATGAAATACATTTATATTTCCTCCATCAGTAACAACGAATCGTCTCCTTTATAAAAACACACGGTAGGGTGTGTTTTTTGTTTGTCATAGCGTATAATGTTAACGAGAGGTATTCATATGAGAGTTATGTATCCTGGATCTTTTGATCCAATCACTTTAGGTCACATTGACTTAATCGAACGTTGTTCTCGAATGTTTGAAGAAGTAGTTGTCGCAATCATGGGTAATGATAGCAAACAAGGAACATTTTCGATGGCGGAACGTTTAGAGCTAGCGCAAGAAAGTGTTAAACATCTACCCAATGTAGAAGTTAAAATTGGTGATGGTCTGACCGTAGACTATGCAGTTAAAGAAAACTGTACATTGTTAATTCGTGGTATCCGTGCGGTTATGGATTACGAGTATGAGTTGCAACACGCTGCAACGAACCGAGTCTTGAATCCTAAAATTGAAACATTATTTTTGGTGGCAGATCCCCATTATTCATATATTTCGTCGTCAGTTGCTCGAGAAATTGCACGCTTTGGTGGCGATTTAAAATCACTCGTTCCGTGCAATGTAGCGGATCGACTCATCGAGCGTTATGCTCAAGAGAAATAGCTGAAACTTGCTATTTCTTTTTTGCGGACATAGCTCAGTAGGATAGAGCGAGCGCCTCCTAAGCGCTAGGCCACAGGTTCGATTCCTGTTGTTCGCACCAATATCAAGTCAACCCACCTAAACGTGGGTTTTTTAGTGTTGTGGTAGAAATACAAAGGAACTTTTAAAATTTGATCAGGTGCATATACAACGATTTAGCCATCAAAGATGACTGTATAAACATCACCTTGTATGGGTAGCACGATGGTATGATATAGTGGATATCAAGTGAAAAGGCATGGTTAAATAAGGAGAATGTCATGGAGATTCAGGATATTGTGGTTATTATTTCATTGATAATTGGTATAGTTTTTCGACGACAAATCGACGAAGCTCTAGGTGATCATAAACTCAAGGTATTTTTATTACTGTTGTTACTTGTACCTCTTATTCTTTATCTAATCTATTAGTTTTTGTAAACGGAGAGCACTTAATTCATAAAAATTAGGTAAGATACCTAATTGAAAGTACATAATTTGCATATAATCAAAAGGATTGATTGTAGAAATGGGGGAAAAAGTGATAAGATAGCCTATATGTATGTCTATCAACCAAGACTGTAGAAAGGAAGAATAAATGGGAAATCAACTCCGCGTTCTCGATGCCCTAGAATTCCATCGCGCAGACTTAACACAAACCGAGCAAAGACTTGCAGACTTTATCTTAGAGAAACCCCAACGCGTTGTCGGTATGTCAATTCAAACCCTTGCGGTTGAAACAGAGACGAGTGCATCAGCGGTTAGTCGCTTATGTCGTAAAATTGGAGTCGAAAGTTTTCAAACGTTCAAAGTTATGCTTTCGAGTGAACTTGCGCGTCACAGCTATAAGTCAGCGAATGAAATCTTGCACTATTCGAAACCGCAAGAAGCCAAGCATGATATTTTGAAATCAGCATTTGAAGCAATGAATCAAACAACAGAAGATTTGACAATGGAAGAGATCAATCCCATTGTCGAATTACTCTATCATGCGAAGAACATATTCCTATATGGGGATGGATTTTCTGTGTTGGCTGTTGAAAACTTTAGACAAAAATGGTTACGTGTTGGTAAAGCGGTGTTTGTGGTAAACGATCAGGGGTCAGATCGTGTGACCATGTATTCGCAAAAGGAAGACTCTGTTTATGTAGCAATTTCAAATTCAGGGAACTCATCAAAAGTCTTAGAACTGATGTTGTTTGCGAAGAGTATCGGATTTAAGACACTAGCAATTAGTCGTCGTGCAGACAGTCGTATTGAACACAATAGTGATTATAATCTCTATACTGCACCGGTAAGCACCGAACCAACTGCGCTTACAAATTCTATTTATGCACAATTTATTGCAATCGATATCTTGTACAGTGCATACGTGACCCGATATGGCTTACAAAAAGCTATTGTCGTTTCAGATTATTTCAAATAATAAAAAAGGATGGTAATCCGTAGACGATTACCATCCTTTTGTTTGTAGGCATAAAAAAACTGAGAGTGAATCTCAGCTAAATTATTTATTGGTGCACCAGAGAAGATTTGAACTTCCACAGATTGCTCTACACGCCCCTCAAGCGTGCGCGTCTACCGTTCCGCCACTGGTGCATTGCCTTAATGCTAATGTATTATAACATTAGATTTCACATTATACAATACTAAAAGAAATAAAAATAATACAAGAAATTAAAGTGTAAAAAAGGCAGTGAAAAACGAGCTGTGATATGATTAAAGGGAGGTGGTTGTATGAAAAAAATATACATGATAGTTGATGTACAAAATGATTTTGTTGACGGTGCGTTAGGATTTGAAAAAGCCGATGATGTTGTGAAACAAATCGTAAAGACATTAGAAACAAAGCTTGAGCCTGAAGATGTCGTCGTATTTACGCGAGACACCCATTATGAAAACTACTTAGAAACGCAAGAAGGGAAACGATTACCAATTCCTCATTGCATCCATGGAACCTATGGTTGGGAAATCGTTGAAGCATTGTCGCCATGGATTAAAACCACGACCCAGATATTTGATAAACCAACATTCGGGTCACTCGAACTGGGAAATTATTTAAAAACACAGGATTTTGATGAAATTGAAATCATGGGTTTAGTCTCGAATATTTGCGTCATCACAAATGCTGCGATTGCGAAAGCTGCACTTCCAGAAGCTCGGATTGTTGTGAATCGAAATTTAACATCGAGTTTTGATGAATCCTTAGATTTAAAAGCATTGGAAGTTATGGCAGGATTCCAAATTGATATTCTTGGTACTGAAGCGTGAAACAATACCAACGCAACATTATTGGCATATTTCTAACACTCACAATCGTTTTTTCGGGGCTGTTTGGTTATATCTATTTTAATCCGTATGTATCCGCGACGGTGGTTCGTCGTGCTTTTGATGTGGGAATTGCGAAACCGCCTGAAAATTATGATGAAATTCGAGCACAAGTTGATGTCCAAGAAAATCTGGTCTATCCATCAGTTGAAACAGATAACATCTTTGATCTCTATAAACCAAAAAATGCAACTGGAATGGAGCCGGTCATTATTTGGGTACATGGTGGTGCATTTGTAGGTGGTGATAAAGTGGATATCACAGAGTATTCAGTATTATTAGCACAACGTGGTTTTGTTGTGGCAAATATGAATTATCAACGTGCTCCTGAGGCTAACTATCCAAGTCAAATTATACAAGTTGGGGAGCTCTACTCGCACTTGTCATCCAATCGTGATTCGTACAACCTGAACATGGATAAAGTGTTTTATGCGGGAGATTCTGCCGGTGCTCACATTGTGTCTCAATTTGTCCTCATTCAAAATGATGCTGCATACTCAGAAAAAGTAGGGATCAAGCCTGTGATGGCTCCGAATACAATATCGGGAGTTGGATTATTCAGTGGTCCGTATGACTTGAATGAAATTCTCTCGTTTGCAGATTTTGGCAAAGGTGCATTGGACTTCTTCTTTGAGCGAATTGGTTGGGCATATTTTGGTGAAAAAAATTGGCGTCAAGGGGACTACATTGATGAACTGACCATCATCGATTATGTAAATGAAGATTTTCCACCTGCCTTCGTTACTGATGGCAATACAATGACATTCACCCAGGATGGCTTGAAACTGGTTGATGCGCTTCAAAATCTGGGCGTTGATGTGACTGCAGCATTTTATGATGAATCTGAAGCGGAGTTGGTTCATGAATATCAATTTATCATGACACTCGAACAGTCACAAATAACATTTGAACGCTTTGTTGAATTTTTAGTGAGGGTCGCTGGTTAGCGGTCCTTTTTTAATGCAACGATACGCATAGCGTGTTATAATAAATCATAAAGCGAGGAATTTATGAAAAAACAATTATTGGTATTAAGTGCAGGAATCTTAGCACTTGATTTATTCGTAAAATATTGGATTGAAACGACATTACGCTTAGGTCAATCTATAACAATTATCCCTAATTTTTTCGAATTAACATATGTCCGTAATTATGGTGCTGCATGGAGTCTATTATCAGGTAAGCAATTTGTGTTCTTATTTGTGACACCAATTATTATTGGAGCATTGGTCTATTACTACGTAAAACAATCTGAACCCCTCCACTTAACAGCAATTGCTTTTATACTTGCTGGTGCAGTTGGGAATTTTGTAGATCGTGTCGTATTTGGATATGTAAGAGATATGTTTAGTTTTAATATATTTGGCTATGCCTTCCCAGTTTTCAATGTTGCGGACATGGCAGTGGTATTTGGAGTTTTTTTAGTAATATTGATTATTCTTCGTGAGGAGATGAGGTTAAAACATGAACAAAATAATGATTGATGAACAATTAGAAGGAATACGCATTGACCAGTATATGGCACTACTGCTTGGAGATTACTCCCGTAGTGTTATTCAAGCATGGATTGAAGATGGGAAAATTCTTGTTAATGATAAAACAACGAAGCGAAATTATCGCTTGAAAGAGTCTGATGTTGTGAGTTATGAAATCACAGAAAAAGATACAACAATTCAACCGATAAAAATGGACTTGGATATCGTGTATGAAGATGAGCATCTTATGGTTGTGAACAAACCCAAAGGATTAATTGTTCACCCGTCACCGTCGACACTAAACCAAGCAACTTTGGTACATGGACTGCTTGCACACACAAACCATTTGAGTGATTTAAATGGTGAATTGCGCCCAGGTATTGTCCATCGTCTCGATAAAGATACATCGGGTCTATTAATTGTTGCTAAAACAAATGAAGCACATGAACTTTTGGTAGAGGCCCTCAAGAATCGTGAGATTTCTCGTGAGTATTATGCACTGGTACACCATGCATTCCCACACCAAAGTGCAACTGTAGACGCACCAATTGGTCGCGATACCCGTAATCGCCAACGAATGACTGTCACAGATAAAAATAGTAAAGAAGCAGTTACACACCTTTTCTTGGTTGAAAAGTTTAAAGATCATAGCTTACTCAGATGTAAACTGGAAACCGGTCGTACACACCAAATTCGTGTTCACTGCAGTTACATCCAACATCCAATTGTAGGCGATGCAACCTACAGCTACAAGAATACACTGGATACACAAGGACAATGTCTTCATGCATTCCGTCTAAAATTTACGCACCCAATTACACATGAAGCCCTAGAATTTGAAAGTCAAATGCCACAAATTATGCAAGATACAATCGATGAAGTGAGACGCCTCGATTCGTGAATAAGCTCTATGGTGCATGGCTTATCGAACTTTCAAATTATTTAATCAAAGAACATGGTTATCAAATGATTACAATGACAAAAGCAAATGATGAGATTTGGTTAACCAATGCAACGCATGCGTCATTGCCAATTATTATGATTACGAGCAAACCGCTGCAGGCGATTGATCCGCTTGCAATTCAAGCGCATCGAGAATCGCTTGCCGTCGTTTTTAAAACGGAGGCTAAAGGCCTTAATATTTCTGTTGATGACAATACAACGGTACGTAATGACGAAAATGTCGTTGTGTTGCCAGGGTATACATCGCATTCAAAATTCATGGAACAATTTCCAAACATTGAAAACTCAATTTCAATGAGTAGCAATCCAGAAAAATCATTATCAAAAGCAGTGATGGATCTTCGAAAAACAATGTTTAAAGCACAAAAACAAGTTCAACGCAAAATGTTCCCAGCTACCAATGCCATTATGATTATGGCGATGATAGGGTATGGACTTGCGCTGTTCTTGGCAATGCAAGGCTTCGACTTTGATAGTGTTATGATCATGGCAGGTGGATTCTATAAACCCTTAGTCGGCTATGGTTACGAAGTGTGGCGTTTTGTCACATCAGCATTCGTGCATATTGATTTCTTTCATCTTCTGCTAAATCTGATGATACTAAGAAACATTGCAACGTTGTTAGAACCCGTTGTTGGATGGAAACGTTTCCTTATCATATTCTTTGTTGGAACGATATCAGGAAATATGTTCCTCTTTATCATGCAAGATACTGCTATCGGATATGGTATGGCTGCAGGACTTGCGGCAACACTGGGTGCACTTCTAATCTATGTGTATGAAACTCAAATTTATAAAGTGCCTCGTGTACTTAGTCAAATTTCTTCGATTGTATTCATGAACATTTTGATTATGATGCTACCAGGTTCAAGTTACACAGCGATGGGTGGTGGGCTGTTTGCTGGTCTTCTTCTTGGCTTCTTGTTCTCTAAGCGCCGAGATTGGGAAAGCATTCGCACAGGATTAAAAGTCTTAATGCCTATCTTCTATATTCTTCTTATTGCGATCATGGTGATGCAAAAAGATGCAATTAGTAATGCAACGATTGCAGAGAATTTAATCAAATCATGGGATAGCTTTGGATTTACTGGCTATTCTGAACACTTAAAAAATATACTTTCATAGGAGGCTTTATGTCGAAACGTCAAAATGCAATTTCTTGGGATGAATATTTTATGGGTTTAGCACATTTATCTGCTAAACGTTCAAAGGATCCCTCAACCCAGGTCGGAGCAGCAATCATTGACCCGCACAAAAAAATTGTTGGAATCGGATACAACGGATTTCCAATCGGAGTAAGTGATGATGAATTTCCGTGGGAGCGCGATGGTGAAATGTTAGCAACAAAATATCCTTATGTTGTACATGCTGAACTCAATGCAATTCTGAATGCTACGACATCTTTAAGAGGATGTTCGATTTATGTTTCGCTATTTCCATGTCATGAGTGTACGAAAGCGATAGTTCAGAGTGGAATTACGGAGGTTGTCTATGAAGACGATAAGTATGCGGCAACGGACTCTGTCATCGCTTCAAAAAGAATGCTTACGAGTGCAGGTGTTTCGTTACGACGATTAGAAAAACCAGTCCGTATTGAACTGGTTAAAGATTAATTATTTTTTGAGTATTTGCAAAATGGGTTTTTGCGACTTTATGTAAGGCATCCTGCCCATAGCGTTCGATAAATACTTTACCTGCAATATCTACATGAGCTCCAGCACCTTTAGGGAATTCGAAATCATAAAGTGTTCCTAATTGGTCGAGCGCTTCAAGAAATGCAAAGCGTGCAATGATTGCAGCGCATGCTACAGCTAAATATTTATTCTCGGCCTTTGTTTCAAACGTTAAGTCTTTATAGACTTCGGGTTCTTGAGCAAGGGCTTTGAAATAAGCATCCTTAGGCATGAATTGATCAATTACGGATAAAGTGGGCATTGTTATTTTCTTCGATAAATTCAGGAAAGCCTTATTATGAAGCTTTGCTTTGATAACGTTCATATTCATTGTTTTATGGACACTGTTGTATTTAGCATTTTCTAATACGAGCAGGCTATATGTGATGGTCTCCATGATAACGGGTGCGAGTTGTCGAATCGTGTCGTCATTAATCTGTTTAGAATCTACGATTTTGCTGACGGGAAGGACATTCAGGTCTGCATCAGTAAGATAAGTAGCACACACGGTAATTGGACCAAAGTAGTCTCCGGTACCAACCTCATCAGATCCTGCCATAGGATAGCGAGTTGGTGTTGCGTTACTTTGAGTAGATACTTTCTTAGTCGATTGTGTTTCTTCTGATTCGACGTATCCATAAAGTGAAGCATGAAAAACAGCAGAATGACCTTGAAATACTACTTTTCCACTTGTGTATGCGGTAATTGTAAAATCGTCACCACGAATCTGGAAATGTGTGTACGGTAAGTCAGTCCGTATTTTGTAAGCGTAATAACGCTTTTTAAGATCAAATATTTGATCGTTTGTAAGTTTTAATGTGATTGGTTTCATAACAATAATATAGACTATTTGAAGTTGAATCACAAATATTTTTAGATTATGATTAAATAAAGGAGTGATACAATGATTACATTTCCATCAGATTGGATGATCTACTTAAACGGTGTGATTATCATATGGTTCCTCATTGACCTATATAGAGGTTACAAGCGGGGAATGCTCTTGCAAATCGTAGACGTAGTAGGAACGTTTGTTGCACTTTTTGCAGCATGGCTTCTTTCTCCTGCATTTTCCAAAGTCATCACGTTCGTCAAGTTAGATGGTAATGGACTTGTTACGATTAATCAATTCGTAGGCAATCAGGTTAACCGCCTGATTTGGTTCGTAGTTCTATTTGTAGTAATACGTATCCTCTTGTTACTTGTAACACCACTTGCATCATTCATATCCAAGATGCCACTAATTAAACAAGTTAATTCAGCAATTGGCGGTGTGTTTGCTGTCGTGATGTTCGGAGTTAAATTAATGATTGCGATTTTACTACTCTCAACACCATTAATTATCAATGGCCAAGATGTTGTTAATAATACGTGGTTAAAACAAGTCAATGAAGTCGGACAGCCTGTACTCGTATTTGTCGATGACTTTATCATTAGAAATGATGCAATTCAATCGATTATCATGGAACAAAAACTACCCGACGAACAAGAACAGGCAATGGTAAAATGGCTAACGGATAATAATTTTACAGATCAAGAAATTAAGGAGTTTTTAAATAAATATGAATAATATATCGTCTCGTCTCGAGTTCGATAAAGTACTAGAACGAGTATCATTTTACGCATCGTTCTCACTAGGGAAAGAGAAGGTGCTACAAAGTGAGCCTTCTTTTTCTGCTTTAATCGTTCGTCGAGATTTAGCACGTGCAAAAGATGCACTGCAACTAGTTATAACCAACGGATCATTATCTTTTGGTGGTATTACCGATGTAAATTTTGCACTAGGGTTTGCAGCAAAAGGTGGAACACTCGCAATTGATGAAATCATCGATGTCGGTCGCTTTATGCAAGGGATTCAACGCTTAAAAAATCAATACGAGAAAGTTGAAGGCAGTTATCCTGCTTTGGATGACTTGTTTGAAAGTTTAGTTGTGAATGAAAAAGTGCTTGATCATATCAATCATGCATTTGGAGAACAAGGGAATGTTCTTGATCGAGCAAGCACAACACTTTCTTCGATTCGAAGAAGTATTACACAGCTTGAAGGAAATATCGATAAACAAACGCAAGAGTTCTTGACGAAAAATCGTTCCATGTTGAGCGAAGCGGTTGTTTCTTTACAACATGGTCGTAAAACATTCTTAATCAAGCCATCCGAGAAAAACAAACTCGATGGAACAATATATGGTGAATCCGCAAGTGGACAATCTGTATATTTTGAGCCTGCGTTTTTATCACGCATGCAAAATGAACTTCAAGGTTTACATCATCAAGAAGCCGATGAAATTGAGCGAATTTGTCGCGAAACATCGGGTCTAATTGCTGGGGAAGCCCTACAATTAGAAGCTGATGTTGATACTGCCGGAATTCTTGATGCGCTCTTTGCGAAAGCAGAATGGGGCCATAAAAATGACGCGGTCGTCGCGACATTGACCAAAGATTCTTTAAAGTTGAAGAACGCACGTCATCCACTAATTGACCCTAAAACAGTCGTTTCAAATACATATCAAATGATTCCGCCTCACCGAATGATACTCATTTCAGGGCCGAACACTGGTGGTAAATCAGTGTCGCTCAAAACAATAGGTTTGAGTATTATGATGACCTTAGCGGGCTTCCCAGTGTGCGCTGAAGAAGCAGAAGTTATGTTGGTTGACAAAATTTTTGTGGATATTGGGGATCAACAGTCTATTGAGAAGTCGTTATCGTCGTTTTCAGCGCATATGCAAACGATGACAACGGTCAGTGAAGATGCAACACGCAATTCGATTGTACTTCTTGACGAGCTCGGTTCGCAAACGGATCCTCTCGAAGGAGAGAGTCTTTCCATGGCGATTCTTGACCATTTCCGAGATGTGGGATGTTGGGTTGTCGCAACAACGCACTTCTCAAGATTAAAACAATATGGTACGCAATTTGAGGATATTCTAATTGCTAGCGTTGAATTTGACCTTCAAAATTTGATGCCAACGTATCGCTACCGTGAAAACATCATGGGCGAATCGAATGCGTTTGCGATTGCTAAACGACTTGGCTTAAACGAAGCGATTATCAATCAGGCTCAGGAGTATAAAGAAGCAAGTCAATATGAAACAGAACATATGATGGAAATTCTTGAGGCCAAAATTCAAGAGCAAGAACAAAAAATTGTTGAGCTGAATGAGAAAGAAAATGAGTTAGAAAAAGACAAAGCGCAGCTTCTGTTAGATCGTGAAGCAATGCAACGTGCATTTGAAAAAGAAAAAGAAAAATTAGTTGAAGAAAATGAATCCTATCTCGAAGAGATGCTTTCAGAAGCTCAGAAACAACTTGATGTGATTAATCAATCAAGCCGTCCTGATTTTAGAAAACAAGCCGTCAAAAAGATTGAATCAATGCAACGTGAAATTGTAGTAGATGATATTGCGATTGGTGATCGGGTTAAACTAAAATCAACCAGCCAGGTTGGTGTGGTAGAAAGTATTGAAAAGAATACCGCACACGTATCAATCTCTGGTCTAAAAGTTAAAGTCGATTTATCAAAATTGACTAAGATTGCTGGACCAGCACCAAAAGTGAAATCAAAACAACGGAAATCACATTCTATCAGTGCTCGTTCATCATTCAATACAGAGCTAAATATAATCGGTAAACGTGTTGCGGAAGCAATTCCAATGGTAGATAAATTTATTGATGATGCCCTTGTCAACAATGTCGTTCAATTCCGAATAGTACATGGGCACGGTACCGGACAACTTCGTAACGCTGTTCACGATAGACTTCGAAAGAATAAACATGTCGGTTCATTCGAACTTGGAAGTATTGGTGAAGGTGGCTCGGGAGCTACCGTCGTTAAACTAAAACAGTCATGAAGCATACCATTGAAGAAAAACTAGCATTACTTCCAACAGAGCCCGGTTGTTATCTCATGAAAGATAAAAACGGAGAAATTATCTACGTTGGGAAAGCGAAAAAACTTAAGAACCGTGTAAGTTCCTATTTTCATGGTGCGCATGATCACAAGACAACCAAGATGGTGAGTCAAGTGCGAGATTTTGACACAATTATAACGTCAACAGAAAAGGAATCGTTGATTCTCGAGATTAACCTCATTAAAGAACACCGTCCGCGCTTCAATATCCTATTTATGGACGATAAATCATATCCTTACCTGAAGGTGAGTCGTACTGGCAAACCGGAAGTTATTGTATCCCGTGATAAAAAACATTCACCGAATTACACTTACTTTGGTCCATATCCAGATGCTACTGCTGCTCGAGCTATGGCAAGTGTTCTGAATGATTCTATTCCAACAGGAGATGATTTGCTTCCGAATACACAAGCAATCTACAATAGCTTTAACCGTACCGAAAAAAAATACTCGAAAGAAGAGTTAGCGTTGTGGCGACAAAACGTTGTCAGCATCCTTAATGGTAATTCGAAATCGTTCATTGATGCTCTAGAAGTGAAGATGCTTGAAGCCAGTCAAGATATGAATTTTGAATTAGCACAACGCTATAAAGAAAAGCTTCAGGCAATCGAGTATGTAGGAGACCGCCAACAAGTCCAATTCAGTCGCACTGAAAACTTTGATGTGTTCAACTTTGCATACTATCAAGGATACATTGCGATTACCGGTTTGTTTGTCCGTGCGGGTCGTTTGCTTGAGCGAACCATGGCGGTTGAAGCAAGCCTCGAAGAACCAGAAGATGCACTGACATCATTTATCGCGCAGTTCTACCAAAACCAACCTACTCCTAAATACGTATATGTACCAGAATTGCTAGATAAAGATTCGATACAGGCGATGATTCAAACTGAAGTTTTGCATGCTCAACGTGGGAAAAAGCGAGCATTAATGGATATCGCTGAAAAAAATGCACAACAACAATTAGATGATCAATTTCAACTCCTCAAAAATCGTCAAAATTTCAAAGAAGAAGCACTCTTGCACTTATCGCAATTACTATCCTTTTCCGAGACAATTCATAGGATTGAGGTTTTTGATAACTCGCATATTTCGGGAACCTTCGCCGTTTCGGCATGTGTTGTTTTTGATGATGGGGAACCGAACAAATCGTTGTATCGTAGATACCGTCTACACCAAGGCAATGATGATGTAGCATCAATGAAAGAGGTTCTATACCGTCGTTATTTTAGAATTCTGAAAGAAGATGGTATCTTTCCAGATTTAATTTTAGTAGATGGTGGGAAGCCGCAAGTCAATGCTGCACTCGAAATTATGGAAATGTTAGACTTAAACATAACCGTTGCAGGACTTGTGAAAGATGATCGTCACCGTACTCATGCGCTACTAAATGCAAGTGGTGAGATTCTCAATGTCGATAAAACATCATCCTTGTATGCATTAATGACGCATATGCAAGATGAGGTCCACCGTTACGTTATTGGGTACCATCGAAATTTACGTAAAAAAGCGATGACCAAATCAATCTTAGACGAGGTTCCGGGCTTAGGACCGGTACGACAGAAACAACTCTTTAAGACCTTTGGATCGCTTCGTGGAATCCGTGGCGCAAGCATCGAAGAATTAGAAACGATTATTCCAGAAGATGTTGCACGCGAACTCTATGATATAATTCATATAGATTGGACGGAACATAATGATGAGAAATAATAAGACAATAGGACTTTTTGATTCTGGGTTGGGTGGATATAGCGTTTTTCAATATTTAAAAACCCATCTACCATCGTTAAATCTCGTGCTCTATGCGGATCAAAAAAATGCGCCATATGGCAACCAAAGTGACCAAGCAATTATTGAGCATACAATTCATGCAATGGCTTGGTTTGAGGCTCAAGGAATTACCGATATCGTGATTGCATGTAACACCGTATCTTCAATTGCGATGGCAGCAATTTCAAAGGTCTATCCGGCTTTAAATATTATGGGGATTATTGATCTCACGACGTCGCAAATGACAGGTACTAACGATACGGTGGCAGTTGTATCAACATTGGCAACACATCGATCCAAGGCATATACCAAATCTTTACATGCTCGTGGTATCTATAATGTTGTAAGCCTGCCGTTGGGTGACCTCGTGAACTATATAGAAAACATGGAAGATCCGTCAGAGTATCTTCAAAAAGCACTTGAACCGATTCAAGAGGCAACAACGCTAATTCTAGGTTGTACACACTACCCTTTGATATTAGATTCATTCGAACGCTTCTTTGATGGGGAAATTGTAGATTCAAGAGAACCGATTTATAAGGTTTTAAAACATTATGAAAGCAATCAGGATGGATTCATCCGCGTTGTAACGAGTGGAAATCCTGCTATTATGCGAGAACAAATCAAAGCGTTATTTCTAGAAGATGTCGAGGTTGAAGGTGTATGAAAGAGTTTATCGTTGTAAGTGATAATCATGGTAATGCAAAGGTGCTCCAACAAATTTTGGAAAAACACCCTAATGCAGAAGGATTTGTCCATTGTGGCGACAGTGAGATGGATCCTCGTGATTTAAAGAATTTTACTGTCGTAACGGGTAACAACGACTATTACTTTAAATTTCCAGAATATATGATAGTGACGCTTGGCGGAAAACGTATCTACGTTACGCACAGTCATACGCTTCCGTATGGTAAGGCAATTGAGACTTTAGTAGCACGTGCAAAAGCACAAGACTGTGAAATTGCTTGCTATGGACATACCCATAAATTTGATTTTAGAACGATTGATGGAGTAACTGTTATTAACCCAGGTTCACTCTATTATAATCGTGACGGAAGTGATCCAAGTTATGCCAGAATTACGATAGAAAATGACATTATCTCCGCTGAAAAATTATTTTCGAAAGATTTATAAAAGGCGTTGTAAATGGCTGTACTATTTGTTATTATAATAGTCGCAGTGTCTTCGTAGCTCAGTGGATAGAGCACGCGCCTTCTAAGCGTGTGGTCGGGGGTTCAAATCCCTCCGAGGACGCCAATTGAAATTATACCCACTTAATAGTGGGTTTTTTTATATCCTCAAGTAGAAAACCCCTACAAAACCCCTACAATCTTAGATTTTTTCAATTATATCCAGTAATTCATCATCGCTTTTTTGCATTAAATGTGCGTACGTTTTGAGAGTTTGTGAGGTTGTTGAGTGCCCAAGTCGTCTAGAAACGGCAATAATATTGGCTCCCTGGTTAATTAAAATAGTAGCGTGAGAGTGCCTTAAATCATGTAATCTGATTTCTCTTACACCACTATCTTTAATTGCTTGTTTAAAGTGCCTTGTGAGCGTTGTTTTGGAAATAGGTTCAATGCCACCGAAAATGAACTCTCCTTCGAATTTGAGCACTTCTTGTATTTCTAGAGCCAACTCTTCATGAATCTTCACGATGCGACTGCTGCCTGCGGTTTTTAATGTTCTGTATTTGTTATCTCGGATCATAAATGAATTATTCTTAACATCAAAGTCACTTTTAGTCATCATCCTTAATTCTTCTCGCCTTGCACCTGTATAGAAGAGGGACTTCACCAAAAGTCGAGTAGTTCTATTAGAAATGGAATCTAAGACTTTGGTCATTTCTTCAGCATCCCAAAAAGGGTGGTCTATCTTTTTTCGTTCTGGTATTGTTTCTAGTAGTTTAGTGTTGTCCGGCAAATCATAGTACAGGTATGCGTGATGGGCTACAGCTTTTAAATTAATTATAATTTTGTTTTTGTAACCTACTGCATAATCTAAACTTAAAATATTGTTATAGACGTTCATCCAATCTTTTTTCGAGATATTCGTGTAACGTTTTGGAAGCATGTTCTTCCAGAATGTATTAACATAGTATAATTTTTCATTATAGGTTTTATTGGATATTTTCATTTTTACCGAGAGTAAATAAGAATCAAATACTTCTTGATATGTTATGGAATCTCTCTCATGGGTATCGCTTTTGATTTGTCGTCTAAAATCAACTTCAAAATTCTTTGCTTCACCTTTTGTGTCGAAAAGCTTTTCTTTTGTTCGTACAGAACCTTCATCATCTCTATAATTAATTTTAGCTTTCCATCTACCAGAGTTTGTTTTTGTCACTGCCATTGCTATTTACCTCCATTTTTTGTAAAATTAAGGTACAACAAAAGGGAATCTGCGCGATTCTTAGTTGTACCTAGCACCGGTTACCGCCGGTGTTTTTAATAGTTCGTTTATTAGATACAGTATACATACCGTATGCTTTTTTGTTGACACCACGGGGAGCCATGGTATAATCAATGTATAAATCAACCAAAGTGTTGGTTTAATTTATAAATAAAACAAAGGACATAGTTACGGTTTAGGTTAGCCCTGAATGAGATAGCTATGTCTTTTTGTTTTCTAAAAGGTCAAGGTACATTACGCATCTCTTAAAAAAAGTAGATTGCATACATTGATTTCTATCCGCTAAGAAATACTCTATACAAATAGATCGGATTTCGCTGATTGAAAAGTTTGTGATGCTTCGACTAAATGACTTGAATATTTTGTCAATTTTAGCATCATCGAATGAGTCGATGTAATCATGGAATTCGTTGAAATCTTTAAATTCGGGGATTAAGGAGATATTTCTGATATTATTATTCCCGTAAATAGTTTGATAGGAATCCCTAACTAGAAACTTTTCAAGGTGGGTGTTCATTTGTTTCTCTTCAACGGTAAGTTTGTCATAATACTTATAAATTGGTACCAATGTAGTCCAGGCGACAGATTTTAGTCTTTCTGAGACAATTAGATTTGGAACATATCCAAATGAGTCAAAGAGAATATCTTCAAAGAGATTTGTGATGTGGAATGTTGAGTAGCCAAAGCGACCCAAAATTGATTCCTTTTTTCCAAATGCAATTGCGATTTGACCATCTTCAACATTTTCTAATTCGTCAGAATTTACAACGATTGTTGTAGCATCACCAGTTTCTAGACTGCTATCAACAATTTTTTTTATTAGTCTCTTTGCTGATTTAACCAAAGAAGAAGGTAATCCTGGTGTTACTGAGTTCAGTTCTAAGTAAAGTCTAGAATAATTATCAGTAGAAATCTTTGTAATTGGAATTGAACCACGAGAAGTGACGATATTTTCTCTTGTTTCTATTAGTAATTTTTCATTTTCCTTGAACTCAACAAATATAAAGTGATCTTCAATTTTATCAAAATCATCTTTATCAATGCATTCAAGAAAATCCAAAATAATATTCCTTATATTCTCATCCTCTAACGAGTAACCCAGAAATATAATAGGCGAGTCAGAAAAAAGGGTAAGCATTTTAGCTATTATCAATCGTCTATTGTAATTGAAAATTTTATAATCTTGCTCTGTAAAAACTAGAGAATTTACATCGGTGATACACCCGTGAATTTTATAAATTTCTGCAATGTTAAATCGATCAGATTTAAACAAATCACTTTGGTTTATATATACATCAAATCCTTCGTTAAAAATATGATCTTCAAGTAACTTGTCATAATTTGTAGTTATTATTGATGATACTTTGTTATTAAGATTTCTAAGTAAACTAATTTCTTTTTTTAAATAACCGTTTTGTTTAAGTGATATTTTTTTAAATCTGTTTTTAAGGAAAATCTTGTACGGTGATACACCTTGTTCTACCCAGTTTGGTATTGACTCCTTTGGTTTACCTTTTATTGAGTTGAAAAAATAATCATTATATAAAGTTTCTGCTCTCGAACCTAAGTGCTGATTAGTCTCAAAAATAGTAAAATTGTTTTGATTGCATTTGTCTAATTCTTGAGCATAGGTTACTCCGGATGGATCGATAATTTCAAACGACTCACGAATTACACCAATCCAATCAGGAGAGTCCTTAATATATCTTTTGGAAAGTCCTGCTCCGACAAACAATACAGGCAATCTTTTACCGTCAACAATTTTTTTTAAAACGGATTGAAATTTCATTTGTATGTAACCTCCTTTTTAAATGAATCCTAGTTCCATTACCTTTATCAGTGAATTAACTTCTCGTTCGACTGTAACTATATCTTCGGTATTACACGAGAAATGGTTTTCCATTACGTGGATAACTTCATGAATTGTTGTTTCTTGAAGCTGCAAACTATCAAACCTGTTATTTAAAATTACATTAAAATATAATCCATCAAAGTAGCAAAACCCTCTAATGTTTGTCCCCATATTTTCTTTTATGCTAATTACAATATTATTAATACTGCAAAAATCTTCAAAGCTCACACACATGCCTCCTATTTGATATTAATCAAGACCTCTCTCTTTTCTGATACCACTTATGATGGTTAAGACCATCTCTAAATCATCAGGAGTAAGATCCTGAGTCTTATCAAACAATAACTGTAAAGTATGATTATTGTATATTTCATTATAAAGATGTAACAAGTCCGGTTTCTCAGATAAATGTTGTAGGTTAGCGATATGATCCCCATAGTAATTATCGCGGTCGTTTTTATGTTCGACATTCTTTACAAAGTAATTTACATCCATACCAAGTGCGCTGGCTATAGAGACAAGATCTCCGATAGATTCGGGTTCTCGCACACCATTTTCCCAGTTTGAAATTGTATTCTGAGAGAATCCGGTTTTTTCTGCTAATTGAGATTGTGTCAGTCCGATACTTTTTCTTGCATCTTTTAACTTTTTGCCAAATTCATGACGATCAAATATTTCTTTCATAATAAATCTCCTCGAGACAAATATATCACATTGAGGGATATATAGCAACATCTATATAACTTTATGAGATATTTCTATTGCATTATCTCGCCGTGTGATATATGATTGCTTTAGGAGGTGAGCAAATGGAAGAACATTTAACTATAAAGCAAATGAGACATATCAAAGGATTATCTCAAGAAAGTGCAGCAAAATCAGTTGGGTTATCAAGAGAACATTTAGGGCGTATTGAAAAGGATCCTGAGCAATTAAGGAAAGTAAAAATCGATACAATTCTAAACCTTGTTAATCATTATGGTTTCAGTATAGGAGATGTATATTTTTTTAAACAATAATATCTCGTCACGAGATATTCTGAAGGAGAAATACGATGACAAGTAAAGAACGAGCATACAGAATTATGCTAGAGGATCCAACTCAATTTGTATCCAAAACAACCATCAAACACTTTATTGGGGCTTCAAATGAAGATGTAATTAACAATATCTTTAATGAATGCAAACGAATTGAACGTTTGAAAACTCCAAAAGAGTTTGATGCAAGACCAACTAAGGTTCAGAAGAAATTAGTTTTTAAAGTTACAGGTATTGACTTTAATTTCGCGTTGAAACAATACTTGGCAGAAAAAGAACGAAAGGAGACTAGCAATGGATAAAGAAAAAGAAATCGTAATTGATGGTGTTATTTATATAAAAAAAGAAACTGCTCTGTACGAAAGAACAGTCTCAAAACTTTTGTCAGAAATAGAAAACACAAACTGCAGAACGTCGCAAGATACACTGAATCTCGCACAAGCAGTTAGCATTTTTATTTCATTAACTACAATTGAAGATTAATTGCTCTTATAGAATTGAATATCTAAAAGCAAACTTTTATCGAAAATTACATATTTACCATTCTCGGATAATATCGCGTAAACGGTGGCGGTTACATCGTCAGAAATATAGGTTTTAATATCGTGTGTGATCTTTTTGCCATTCTGAACATATGTAGTCACTTTGCTAACATTTATAAGTTCCTGAGTGAAACCGTTAGAATACCTAACAACTGCATTATACATAGTCATAGCCTCCTTTCATATCAATGATACCACGAGGTGAAGCTAATACACTAAACGAAAGAGAGGAAATTAAATGAATGATTTACAAGTAATTAAAGAAACAGAAGTGTTAAACAAAAATTTCAAGATTTATGGAAATACAGACACCCCATTATTTTTGGCGCAAGATGTCTCGGAATGGATTGAACATACCGATTTATCAAGAATGATGAATTTGGTTGATGAAGATGAAAAGCTGAAACGTACATTATACGTGTCAGGTCAAAATCGAGAAATGTGGTTCTTAACTGAGGATGGCCTTTACGAAGTATTGATGCAATCTCGCAAACCTATCGCAAAACAGTTCAAAAAACAGATTAAGAAAATTTTAAAAGATATTCGACTATACGGAAAATATGAGGTTCCCCAAACGTATTCGGATGCTTTAATGCTTGCAGCGAATCAACAAAAACTAATCGATATGCAAAATCAATTAATCGGTGAATATAAACCTAAAGTCGACTATATGGACCGCATTTTAAAATCAAAGTCATTGGTAACCATTACACAGATTGCTAAAGACTATGGAATGAGTGGCCAAGCATTGAATAAGTTACTACATAAACTAGGTGTTCAGTTCAAACAATCGGATCAATGGCTCCTATATCAAAAACACCAAGCAAAAGGATATACCCATTCCGAGACAGTTGTAATTGAAGATGCCATTGGTTTAGAGAGAACAGTTATGAATACTAAGTGGACACAAAAAGGACGTTTATTCCTATATGACTTATTAAAAGATAACGATGTATTGCCAACAATAGAACAGGAGAACAGTCATGATTAACGCAATGATAACAATATCTACTGTAATGGTAACAATACAAACAGGTGCAACGATTTTACTAGCATATGCAGTCATTAAATGGCTCAAAGAGATGTGGACTAACGATGAAGCATAAAAAAAGAACACTTATCACGATTGCTGTCCTGGTAGTGTTCTTAGAATCTACTGCTTGTGTTAGTAGTTCTTCTAAATTATCTCATGAAGAACAGGTAATCACAAGTTCAATCGCTAAAATCCCCACTTTAATCCAGCCACAACAAGAATTAGAAGAAGTAGAAGTATCAACTGTTGATTATCAATTTGAAGCCCTAGTGAACGCTACATTCAACCTAGAGACAGGATATGGAACAAGTGACCTATGGGTCTACAACAATAATGCAGGTGGTTATAAATGCAACGGATCCCCAAACGAGCAATGTACCCTGGATAACTACCGAATATTTGATGCGAAATATGAAAGCATCTTAGCGCTGCGAGAATTATTAACAGATTATGTCAATACCTATGGATATGACTTAAAAGCAATACGAAATCGTTATTGCGAGAACTGCGGAGAGAGTGATTTAAATACTTTCACTGAACTTTATTACAAAGAATTGGAGGCTTTGACATGAGAATGGAGGAACCTTAATGGCTAAGAAAAACAAAAACTTAAACAAGAACTCTAAACGAGCGTTCTTGCAGGCTCAACTTGAAGCAATCCAAAAGGAACTAGATGAAGTGCCTGAACTAACTAAAGAAGATTTATTGGAATACTTAGAGAGTTATCCTAAATCATTGCATGAAAGCGAGTTTGCAGATAGCACCATAAAAGTCTACATGCGAGGCGCTAAGAAGCTAATCAACGAATATTCGAGTTTTGATGATTTTATGAGTAAAGATGACTTAATTCAACTGAAGCAAGATTTGCTCGAAGAATATGAAGCAGTATCAACAATTAATTCATACATAACTTCGGTTAATCGTTTCCTATTTTATTGTGATCTGGGTGATTTGAAAATCTCTAAGGTCAAAAGTCAAAACGACAACACGCTTCCGCATCGTATCTATGAACACGAATACAAAAGAATGTGGATGAAAGCAAAAGCATTAGAAAATATGAACTTATACTTTGCCATTCGGATAATGGGCGAAACTGGAGTACGTGTCAATGAACTTCCAAGTTTTACAGTTGCTGCAGTTAAGAATAACTTTGTATCGGTTGATAACAAGGGTAAAGTGCGTAGAGTTCCATTACCAGGACCTCTAGGGCGTGAAATAAGAACATTCACCAAGGCATTGGATAAAGATGTCGATAAGGTTGTTAATCTTGAATACAGGCAAATCTATGATGGTTTAAAAGTAGTTGCCGGTATGTGCAAAATCAATAAAAAGAAAGTCAAACCACACGCATTCCGTCATTACTTTGGTTTCAACTTTGTAAATAAAAAAGGCGAGCTGAAGCTCGCACAATTAAGTGATATCCTTGGCCACTCGAGCGTTGAAACAACGAGAGTATATACAAGAGGTACACTAGAAGACTATTTAAAATCTATGGAGGATATTAGGTAGTTAGATAATTGGCAGGATAACCCATTTCTGTCAAAAGATTGGAGAACGGTATTGTCTTAAAACTTGATGAATACTTTGTAAACGTATTTATTACATTTCTATCCAATTTATTTGCATCAGATTTTGTGAAAAAGAACTTCATACGGTTGTGTAAATGATAGACATCTGTCATTCCCCAACTTTGCTTATAACAATAGAATCTCTCTTCATGAGCACATTTATTTCTATAAATTTTCAACTGTTCGATAAACCAATGCAACTCATCATCAGTGACGTTAAAATCTTTGGCTACAGCAGCTCTTTGATTTGGCATAAGAAAAGTATATAGATAAAGCAATTCGCCCATCGTTAGAGTGTTAACAAGTATCCATAGCGGAACTGATTGATGCTCAGTAATATAATGCTTAATTACTTCATTATGAGAGCTTGACATTTTTTTTGATAGAGTAGCGATTACATTGTGTACATCGGTGCCAATATATTTTGTCCTTAGTTTTCCGTGCTTCATAATATTCTTTTGAGTTCTAGTATAATCAAAATTTCTAAAGTCTAAGTATGCTCGATTATTA
Organism: Erysipelothrix sp. HDW6B; assembly: GCF_011301115.1. Taxonomy (NCBI): domain Bacteria; kingdom Bacillati; phylum Bacillota; class Erysipelotrichia; order Erysipelotrichales; family Erysipelotrichaceae; genus Erysipelothrix; species Erysipelothrix sp. HDW6B. The sequence continues at coordinate 807,479 of NZ_CP049860.1, forward strand.
GATTTATTATTACTAGAAAAATGGTATGCGATGGAGGACCTCAGTGCTTGTTCAATCTTCAGTATTTTTTTTAAGAATACATTTCTTAAATCTCTATCCATCTCATAAAGTGCATATATTTCATCAAAATGTGTTCCTGGTAAAAAAATAAACTCAGGACTGGTAGTTGCCTTAAAGGGATCTCTATATCCATTTATTACGGCATGGTATCCTTCGGATTCTAGTATTCGTTTTGCTCTTGCAGGAACTTCTAAATTTTTGTTTCTCAACTTCTTTAGTTGAGTATTATGAGTCAAAAAAATGTCAGCCATATTTTCTCCTAAAAAAAACAAAGGAAGCTGTAGCTCCCTTTGCTGGTACTAAGGTACCCCGTTCACATATGAATCTTAACATGGGGACGCATGAAAATCAATGACTTAAATATAAAAAAGTATAGATTTTTAAAAAGGTTATTAGAAGGCTTGGTGAGTGCCAATTATCTAGTTTTTGAAATTACAAATAATATACAGGTTATCTACCAAAAAAAACAAAGAAAAGGAGTGATAAATATGTATCTATTAGTTGATGTCACAACTGGAAAAGTTGTAGCTTCAGGTTCAATTCCTGAAATAGAAAAAGAAACTCAAATACATAGAACTCGATTGCAATGGTCATATGCGATGAATGAAAAAATTATTGACGGCCAATTTAAATTGATTAGAAAAGCGATTGAATCTAAATGATTGAACGTAACGGATATATAAAAGTTCATCGGAAAATGATGAACTCGGATGTATTCACAGACTCCAACAAAATGAAGTTATGGATGATCTGTTTATTCAACGCTGCTTATGAACAAACTAGTCAATTAATCAATGGTGAAAAAGTAACATTGAATGCTGGTGAGTTTGTTACTGGTAGGTATGTTCTTGAAGAGCAATTTAATAAAGGTGTAAAGAAAGCAAATCGAGTTTCGGGAATTACGTTAATGCGAATGCTTAAATCGTTTGCGAGTTCTCAAATGTTGAACATCAAAACGACTAACAAATATACACTTGTGACTGTGTTAAATTGGAGCGATTATCAAGACAGTGAACAACAAAGTGACATCAAAGTGACATCAAACCGACATCAACCTGACACAAAGAAGAAATATAAGAAATATAAAGAATTAAATAATAAAGATATAGTTCGTATTTTTGATCATTGGAACTCTAAGAAAATTAGAGTGCATCGAACGATGGACGATAAACTTACAAAACAAATTCAGATTCTAATTGATGAACTCGGTAGTGAACAAATTATTATGGCCATTGATACATATGATGCAATCATAAAATCAAAAGAGTACTACTTCGATTATAAGTGGTCGCTAATTGATTTCCTCAAAAGAGGAATATCCAAATTCACTGACGAAGAAGTAGCAAAATCAAACTACAGAAGTGGAACAAATGGTTTGGACAGAAAGGAAAAGTATGCAGAAGATAGCACAGAAGGAATTGGATACACATAGTATCCAGAACGACTATGAAGTTAAATGCAAGATTTGTAATGACAGAGGATTCGTAGTGACTACTAAGGAAGATGCAGAACTTGTTGAAGAAAAAGAAGAAATCATTACAACAATTATTGATGGGCCAGACGGCACTACGAAAAAGAAACATACACCGACAGGAGTTTTTAATAAGGTGTATACAAAAAAGTGCATTTGCAAGGTCAAAAGCGACTACATGTATAGATTGACGGCAGGGGGGATGTCAAATTTTATCAATCATTCTTTCAATAACTTCATTACGAAATTTAAGTGGCAGGAGATCTTCCTCAATTCAGCAAAAGATTTCCGAAAGGATCCTACTCAATTATTCTTCATGAGTGGAATAGCAGGGAGCGGTAAAACACGCTTGTGCTCGACTTTAGCGAATTACCTTGTCTATAAGGGTTATTCCCCTGAATACCTCTTATGGGAGCGAGAAATGGCGGAAGCGACTGATAACTATAGAGCTATTGACTTCAAAAAGTTTAGCATGTGGTCATCGATACCATTGTTGTACATTGATGATTTTCTCAAATGCATGGATAACGACATAAATAAACTTAGTGACCTAGAGAAACGTACTGCGCGTGCAATCATAAATGCCAGGTACAATAACCCCAAATTGATAACAATCATCAGTACAGAGCTTACAGACGTGCAATTAGAGCGAATTGACAGGTCGTTGTTCAGTAGATTAAAAGAAATGGCAACATCGAAGTACTTACACTTTATGGATCCTAAAGATACAAGTAGAGATATAAGGCATTTGAAATTTATTGGCGAATGGCCAACGGAGGAAATAAAATGAGTAAAAATACAAAAACAACACTAAATGATCTAAACGAATACCTATTTGGAACGCTAGATGCACTTTCAAATGAAGATTTAGAAGGAGAATCGCTTGAAAGAGAAATTAAGCGCGCTAAACAGATTAACGAAGTTGGTAAGACTATAGTTGATAATGCACGTGTTGTTCTGGATGCGCACAAACATAAGGATGAATATGGGTACGGTAACCGAAATACCAAACTACCAGGAATTCTAGCGATAGATCATGAAGAATAATAATAAATATAGAAGTGAAGTTGTAGATTTTATACGTAATAATGTAAAAAAACTTACGACAAAAGAGATTGCTGCACTTGCATCAGATTATTTTGGCGAGGAATACACTGTGTCACAGATTGCCAATGCAAAGCTTAGGTACAACATTAAAACAGGGGAGCGTCGAGGAACGTTTAAGAAAGGACATGTACCCTTTAATAAAGGTACAAAAGGCATGTTCAATGTTGGAGGTAACAAAACTAGTTTCAAAAAGGGGCAAGAATCCACAAATAAGAGGCCTATTGGTTCAGAAAGAATTGATAAAGACGGATATATTATGATCAAGGTTAGTGATGAGAGATATAGCTATAAGAACTGGAAACCGAAGCATAGAGTAGTTTGGGAATCTGTCAACGGACCGGTACCCAAAGGTCATCGAATTATTTTCCTTGATCGAGATAAGCAAAATGTATCTATTGAAAATCTAATGCTTGTTAATTTCGGGACCTCGGCCGTTATGAGTAAGAAAAATTTATTTCACTCGGAACCAGAGGTAACTAAGTCGGGAGCATTAATATCAAGCATTGAGATACTGACGAATAAAAAGAGTAAGTTAGTTGATAAGAAACTATAAAAACTATAAAAAAATAAAAACACTCTTTCAGCCTTTGTATAAAGGTTGTAACGAGTGTTCTGAAAAAGGAAATAACATGCAGGTTATTTGAAAACTTACAAAAGAAAATTATGAAACAAAAGTTAGTATGGTGTGCTTAGTTTGTCTTAACAACAATCGATTTATCAAGTTTATAAAATGCAAAAGAGATTAAATGCAATATTTGAATGCAATCAAATTCACTATCAGATGAATAAATTTTCGGGGTGTGAGCTCGAGGGTTTCTAAACATACTGGTGATTGATTTTAACAGTTCTATGAAACCCTTGTGTTCATTTCTTTCGGTATCAGTTTGCAAAGTATTGAACGCGATATAGGGATCACTAATTTTAAAGCATTCATCAATTAATCTCGAACCATCCGTAACGAGACCAGTACGAATTCGTATGTCATCGTATAAGCCTTTGGATGATTCAAAGATAATTGAGTGGTAATCATTGTTTAAGATTTCGGGTGTACAATAGCTAAGAATTTTTGGATGAATATTCAAATTACTAAGTTTCATTTTAAATGATGATGAATTGATATTAGCTTCTCTTAGTGTTGTTGCAGCTATGGTAGTGCTGACTTTACCGCTTTCCAAAATTCTAATGCCATCAAAAGCAAGAATGATGTTCATTTGATCTAGAATTTCTTTATGCGCTTTTTGGTTGCTTACATATTTTCTGGGATTTAGAAAATCCTCAATTACTTTATATATGTGATTTTGGGATTTATAGGTAGCTGAATATTCTGTGAATAAGGCATACAATCTTCGCCATTTAGTATCACCCTCCATGTAGTTGTTTGCAGGAAAATTTGCAGTTTCGAGTAACCTAGTAATTTCTGTTCCGCTCAGGTTATCTCCCATTATTCTACAAATTCCTTCAATTGAACCTTCGGTAATCATTGTCATCGCTGTCCATCCTCCATTATATATATTATACAGAGCATGTTATTTAAAACAACAAAAACTATAAATGTGATAAACATTACTTTCAGCAACTCTACAAAGGCTTTGAGGAGTGTTTGAAAAATTCAAATAAGATACAGGTTATCTACCTGTTAGAAAGAGGAAATAAAATGAATAACGAAATATTAAATGCAATTCTACAAGAAGAAATAGAAAACTTTGAAAATCATGAGGCGGTAATGATTGTTGATACGGAAGATGTCCAAGTTATGGACTGGAAAAGTCCTGGATCATCGCATTATGCAATCCGTTTCGTACTTAACAGAAATCATATGTATCTAAGTGGAGATTTAGGAAGTGCTGTATTCGATTTAACGTGGTTCCCTAGATTCACTGATAATTGGACCGAGTCTTATCAGTATCTAAAAGAAAAGATTGTGTCTTGGTCTGAACAATACTCAACATGGAATGTAAATGTTCTTGAAAAAGATATTGAAGAATGGATTGAAGAACAAAAAAGTGAAGACTTTGATAGAGATGAATTGGAAAAAATTGAGGAGATACTTCGTGAATGTTTGGGAGAAGTTGAGTATTCAGGAACTGGAGGAGAATGGTCGTTTTGGATTGCTTTAAACGGATCACGAATTTCAGATTATGATGTCGACTATCACGAAACATTCAACCACTTTGGAAAGACAACACCATTACGATTCTACTTATGGGTTGAAGCATTAAGAATGGCAAGTATTCAACTTAATGCAAATGATTAATTGTAAAGAATGGAGTGATGAAGAATGAAACAAAGATACTATGTTGAAGTTTTACTAAATGATGAATGGTGTACGATCGTCCACATGTCAACAGGTAAAACAATTTATCGTTATACAGAAGAAACAGCAGCTAAATTTTTCAAAAGCCTTTGTAAAAAGTGGAAAGGCGAATTTAGGCTTCGTCAAGAAGATAGGAGTGACGAAGAATGAAACAAGTAACTTTTGAAGAAGCAATGGAATCATTTACTAAACTTAGTCTCGATGGTCGGAAAAACGCAGACATACTTTTAAGTTTTATCGAGCAACATAAACCACCGACATGGGAAGAGATTGTGCTTGTTTGGGAAAAGTTAGGATACGATAATGTAAATTTATGGGAACATTTTAAAATGCTTTTCTTGGTAGGCTATGGGAAAAACCCATTATTTGTATCGTTGAAAGACGGTATCGAATCTAATGATGATGTGTATGTGGATATAACTGTGGATATGCTAAATGCTATCAACCTAACAATCAGATACTTAGAAGCGCAGGAGAATGTTGATGAAAAGAACTGATGCTACCAGCATTCTGAATTCAATACAAAAAGATATTGAGCTTATGAATGGTCCTAATTGGAAATACCTTTCGCTAGCAACACAAACTCGAATCGAATATAGCTACAAAGGAAAAATTCACAAACTGTATCATTTGTTCGTGAATGAAATTATTGAGCCAGTAGCTGAAGTATTACAAATCATTACAAAGTTCATCGTTGATTTAATTCATACATTAGGTCATGTTTTTGAAGAAATAGGTTATTTTCTAAAACAATCATTTGAACCGCTTAAATAGTGGCTAATATTACATTATTAAAATTCAAGAAAAGATATACGTATTCTTGAATAATCTAAACAAAGAAAAGAGGGTTGAAAATGTTAAAAGAGGGTAAATTAAATATGTCCACTGAATCCCAAAACATTTCTATTTGGGGTCACAAGTTTACAAAGGAAGAATTTGATAAATTGGTCGAGATGCATCGAACACCTACATGGGAAGAAGTTGTTAAAGCTTGGGAACGCATGAATGCTAAAAAATATGACTACGACTTTGAATTGATTTCGGTTGAATATGACTCAAGCATTCTTGGCGAAAGAATTGTAATCAACTTTAAATGGTTCGGGGAACAGACAAGAGACATTATCGAAAAAGAGGTTTTAATTACTGACTTTAACCAAGGAAATGACCTTATTAAACTAAATGCAATAAACCTAACAATCAGGTACTTAGAAGCACAAAACATCATGATTTATAAGAAATAGGTTAATTTATAAAACAATCGATAGAACCGCTTAAATAGTGGCTCATATTACATTATTAAAATTCAAGAAAAGATATACGTATTCTTGAATATCTAAAACAAAGAAAAGAGGATGAATTATGAAAGTTTTAATCGGAAATGCAATCATTGAAAAAGAAAGAATCGAAAGAGTTTCTATTGATAGACAATACAGTTTCTTCGGATTTAGATATGTGGATGTTGATGTATTGATAAAGCAACCATTACCTCAAAATGAATGGGTTTCTCCAATGATTGTTTTGCAGCAATTTGATTATGAAACGATTACCGTCGCAACCTTCAGGGGTAGAAGCCAAGAAGAAAAGGTATCGAAACTAATTGAAGAAATATACAGGATAATAAATCAAGACGAACCGATCGAAGGGGTGCATTAATGGAATCTCTTGCAGAAACTATGAAGTGGTCTTTTGGATTACTGATAGTAGTTTGTATTTGGGCCTTGATATTAATCATTATTAAGTCAACTTTGGACGCGCTAAGAAAATCGAACACTAATGGAGAAGAAGAAAAATGATACGTGACACATTTAATAGTTATATTAGCTGCAAAAGATGGTTAGAAGGATATCCAGATTTGCGACGAAGATTTTTTGAGTCATTACCAGGTACAGGAATATCGGGCATTTCATATGAAGAGTTTGTGTCTACAGGGACCAACCACGGCATGAGGTTGTCTAGACTATCAGATAAAATGGCCGAGTTTGACCAAATAAATAAGCAAATGATCTACCAATGTAAGAGCACGATTCAGATTTGCGAAATATGGGTGGAATTAGCAAGACCTAAAAATAAAGATCTACTTGTACAAAAGTTTATGATTGAAAAAAGGACGGATGAAGAAGTTGCTAATATCGTGGGGTATGAACGATCATGGATAAAGAGAAGAATTGATAGTGAGATAGAGTACTTGTCGTCAATAAAATAAAGCACAATTGGGCTAAGAAAATCATGATACTATGATAGCGTGAAGTTGTTGCGAACTTCACATCTCCATATTGCCCTTGTTCGCAAATTTCCTCGTTAAGACACACTAGTTGTGTCTTTTCTTTTTGGTTACCATCGGAGGATTGATGGTGATAACGATTAAGAAAGGATGAACATATGTTTGTATGTAATAAGCACTGTGTTGCAAAAACAGATCATTTAGAAACAATTCAAATTGTTCCAGGTGACATAATCAGTGTTGGAAAATCAATACGAAATAAAGTAAGAGTGTTGGTTGCAAATAAGGGAATTGGCTACTTGGATTCTGCATTAATTGAAACTCATTTTAAACATCATGATTAAGCAGAAGAAAAGAAGAGCAAGAAGAAGTCCACCAAAAGACTGGATTGCTGAAATCAAGAAGGGGAATGTAGATTCATTTTATAAATCAACAGACTGGGATATTGCACGAGAGAGTGCGCTGATTCGCGATAAGGGCGTTTGTCAATGGTTTCTAGGCAAATTCAAACATGAAGTCACTCCAGACTACATAAGTCTTGTAACAGCGACTACAGTCCATCACATCAAGCCTCTACGAGAATATCCGGAGTTGGCACTTGATGTGTCAAACTTAGTGAGTTTATCCTTCGAAGCGCATGAACGTATTGAAGGTAGATGGCGTGATAATTTCAAGAAAAGAAAAGTAATTACAGAGGAAAGGTGGTAATTATGAATACAGATAAATTGATTAATCTTTTGAAGGTAAAAGGGTTTAATCCCATACTTCAATCTGTAGAACAATATGCATCAGTAATTAATATCACACCTAAGGTTGCTGCAACAGTATTCAATGATGATGAAGTTGTAACTGGTTTTATGGTTTTCATTGAACCAAGCAATGATCAAGAACATTCAATGATTGCTCTTACCTTGATGGTGTTGCTGACGACAACTGTTACTAACTTAACGAATGGTCAGGCTACAGATGTATTAAACTATCTTGGATTGAATGATGATAAGTTACCAAAGAAACGAAGTGTAGAGCTAGATGGTTTTCTATTTACTATCGAATTAGTTGGTGGATTAATTTCATATCGTGCAACTGAAGTTGCTTGTTTAAGCTAAGATACCCCCGTCAAAATCTACGAATTGAATATTTGTTAATAGGAGCGGATGTGGTGGTTGACTGTACAAAAAAAACAAAACTCTCGTGTGAAAGGGGGTGGGGTCAAAATGCCTAAGAAAATGCCAACTGAAACAAAGAATTCCAATAATAAGGAAAAATCGGGAAAAACAAACCCATCAAAGATTGGTAAAAAAGCTGAAGAAACTCAAAAGAGACTTTCTATCAAAGAAGATCTGATTTATCAATTAGAAGACTCCGGAAGACTGCAAAGTTTTTATACGAATCTTATCGAAGATTATCTTTTCTATTATGACCTCAAAGAAAGATTCCGAAGGGATATTGAGAATCGTGGTTTAATCGTTACAGTTACATCCGGTAATGGTTTTCCAAAGAAACAAACTAACGAATCCGTAAAGGAACTTCGAGAAACAAGTAAGATGATGCTTAAAATACTTCAGGATTTGAAACTACAGGAACCCTTGACTGGAGTAGATAAATACGATGAATCGGATTATACATAAATACATCGATGAATACATTCAATTTGTAAAAGATAATCCAAATGAAGTATCTAGTGACGTCTTGTTGTTAATTGAAAACGTAGTAGAGCCAATCTTGATTGACGAAAATGTATATTTCGATGTCGAAACATACGAAAAATGCATCCGATTTGCTGAGCGTTGGTTCTATAAACTCTTTCCTTATCAAAAGTTTCGGTATGCTTTTGCATTTATGTATCGTAAAGACAATCAAGATATTGTAACCTTTCCTGAACAACTTGATATTATGGCGCGTGGCAACGGCAAAGATGGGTATTTGATGCCACTTGCTTGTTTCCTCCTAACTCCGATGTATGGTGTAAAGAACTATAACATCGATATTGTTGCGATGGCAGAAACACAAGCTCTAGATTCATTCAATGTAGTTTATGACATGTTGGAATCAAACGCGGAGGCCATGAAAAAACTCTTTTATTGGAATAAAACAGTGATCATTGGAAAACAAACAAAATCTAAGCTTCGATTCAATACAACAAATGCAAGAACCAAAGATGGTAAAAAAACTGGCATGGTAATAATCAATGAACTTCATGCTTACGAGAACTACGATCAGATTAATGTATTTACATCAGGTCTCGGGAAAGTTAAACATGCTCGAACGTGGGTGATTTCCACAAATGGAAATGTGAGAGGTGGCCCATTCGATGAAAAAATTGATAATTCTACATCCATTCTGAATGGAGAGCATAACCATTTAGGTATTTTTCCTTTTATCAATAGAATTCGATTAGATGAGGAACCTCTTATCCATGAACCAATGAAGAAATACTGGGAAACACATGATGAGGCGGATGTTGATATTACACCGTGGTGTAAAGCGAATCCAAGTCTACGTTATATGCCGGTATTGAAGCATCAAGTGATTCAAGATTACAAAAAAATGACCAAACAATCTTCATATAAATTGGAATTTTACTCAAAACGTATGAATTTCACATTAAATGATGAAGAAGTGGCAGTAACAAGTTGGGAAAACATTAGACGTGCTTCATATTCCGATGTAGATCTAAAAATTCCAAGAACACATGATGAATTACGTGGGAAAAATGCTGTAGTAGGAATAGACCTTGCTACCTTCAATGATTTTGTATCAGCAGGATTTTTGTTTAAAGAAAATGATGAGTACGTATGGAAATCAAAAACATGGGTATGTAAGCGCAGTAAATTTTTCGCTGGTATCAAGTTTGATTTTGGTTCTATTGGAAGTAATGGCTTCACAGATTTCGAAATTATTGATGAAGATTACATTGACGAAAATGATGTTGTTAAATGGATTACAGACGGTATGAAAGAGTATAATGTACTGAAAATTGTCAGTGATAGTCATAGATTTCCAATGCTCAAAAAGTCGTTCAATGAGTATGGTTTCGATGTTGAGTCTAGAGACAATTCATTTGGACTGCTCCGAATGATTCGTCTTAATACTTCAGTTTACAATATTTTAGGCCCGATGATTGAGCGTCTCTTCGCAGAAGGAAAAATCAATATTGGAGATTCAGCAATGATGCGCTGGTCCATAAACAATACAGCACTAACGCGTAATAAAAACGGTGATATTACATTTGAGAAAATTGAACCTAAGCTACGAAAAAACGATACATTCATGGCTTTTGTGCATGCAATGCAAGCTCACGAATTATTGGAGCAACAAACTATTACTGTCTATATCTAGGAGGTGAGTATGTCACTATTTAGCAAAATATTTAAACGTGATTCAGGCGGTGCAATGGTATTCGATGATGGCGATGATATTGCAAAAAGACTTCACATCAAAGAATTTTGGATAGACCATGCGGTGACGCTAATATCCGAAACTATTGGTAAAGCCGATTTTAAAATAAGTAGTAAAAAAGAAATGAGTGGTCAAACCAAATCCGCTCTCTATATACTCAACGTTCAACCAAACCCTAATGAGTCGTCTACAGAATTTTGGATAAAAGTTATTCGAAAAATGATGCTTGATGGGGAATGTTTGGTACTAAATACAAGAGGCGCACTATTCAGGATTAAAAGTGCAGAAGTAAGCAAATCTGTTACCGTTGGTAGAACGTATTCAAAAATAGTAATTGAGGGTCCTGCTGATGAAACAGAGGAATTAGCAACGTCCTATTCGTACAGTGACATTCTTAAATTTACAGTTCCGAATGAAAAATTTCAAAACCTCGTCAACAACTATTATGAAGATGTTGGTAATTACATTGCATCTGCTGCAAAGTCATATCGACGCTCCCAATCACGTAAATCAATATTGAGAACACAAAATCAAAATATGCCCCTAGCAGATCAAAAGGGAAACCCACTAACATTTAAAGAATACGCCGCTAAACTTGCTGGACAGGTTAATAGTGAAAATGATGAAATCATTCTTCTTCCATCCGCAATTGATTTAGAAGATGTATCAGATAAAACTTCAAAAAATTCTGAAGATATCACGAAATTTATGAAGCAATTTGGCGATGCGACAGCCGCCGCCGCGCGAATCCCTTTAGATGTATTTTACGGAATTAAAACTGAAAAATCAGACGGGACCGCGGATCTCATAAACTTTGCATGCATGCCTTATATCAAAATCATCCAGAATGAACTGGATGGAAAATTAAGCACTGAACAAGAATACTTTGAAGGGGCTCGATTTATTTTGAATAAATTCGCGCTTCAATACTTCAACATTATTTCTCATGCAACGTCTATCGATAAATTAAGAAGCGTTGGGTTTAGTCATAACGACATTATGAAGGCTTTAGATGAACCAACGGTTGATGAAGAGTGGGCAAATCGTCGTTATGTTACAAAAAACTATATGAATGTCGAATCGGAGGGAAAGGAGGAAGAGAATGAAACAAAAGAGTGATGTATTTCAATTTGTTAAAGAAAATGAAATGAATACAAACATCTACCTTTACGGAGAAATTCGTAAAGGTGATTTTTGGGAGAGAGTATTTGGGCCTGATGAAACTAGAGTAGATGCATATTCATTTAAAGATTTACTTGCAGCGGTAGAAACACCTAAAGTCACAGTTCGTATTAATTCTATGGGTGGATCAGTATCTGAAGGACTTGCAATTTATAATCAACTTACTGATTTTCCAGGTGAAGTAGAAACAGTCGTAGATGGATTTGCGTGCTCGATAGCAAGTGTAATTTTTATGGCAGGAACGAAACGTGTTGTTCCTGAGTCTTCATTGGTGATGATTCATAACGCTTGGTCATCAGCTGTTGGTGATGCTAATGCAATGCGAAAAGCCGCTGAGTTACTTGAAAAAGTTACAACTCCAAGCATTAACATCTATCAATCTAAGACTGGCCTTGATGAAGATTACATTAAGTCTTTGATGGATAACGAAACGTGGCTTACGTCTAAAGAATGTTTTGATTTGCGTTTTGCAACAGCAGTTGAGCGTAATGATGTAAAACAATCTTTGGACGAACAATATCTTTCTAAGCTAATTCTTGAAAACAAAGAATTGCGCAGTAAAATTGAAACAAGTTTTGAAAACGAAATAAATGAAATAGAAATAGAATCATCATGGGATGGTTATTTTGATTAACTAGGAGGACCTTATGAAATTAGGTAAATTAAGTATTGAAGAATTAGTACAATCAGTTGAAAATGCTCCTAAAGAGCATAAATCACAAGCAATCATTGATGCAATTCAAGCATCAGTAGATCAAAAATATCAAGATGTAGTTAATGAATTTGTAACACAATCACAGCAAGTATCGGCTGATGCATCATTAGCTGATAAATTTGGACTTCGCCAACTTTCAAAAGATGAAGAATCATTCATCGATGCAGCAATTAAACAGGGACTAACTGGATCAGATTCTGCCTTGTTCCCACAAACAACAATTGAATTCGTGTTTGAGGATCTCAAGAAAAACCACCCATTGTTCATACATTTGAACTGGGCGCCAGCAGGACTGAAAAAATGGATTTTATCTGAATCTACAGGGAAAGCTGTTTGGGGGAAAATTACTTCATCAATTACATCGGAATTAGAAGCAAAAATTAGTGATATTGATCTAACCGCTGCAAAACTCACAGCATTTTCCTTTATTCCTCGTGGAATTATTGATCTTGGTTATAAGTGGATTGATAAGTTCATGCGAACAATTCTTGAAGAAGCACTTTCAGAAGGTGCAGAGGAAGGGTTCATCACTGGTACTGGTAAAGACTCGCCAATCGGAATTGATCGTGATTTGAAAGGTTCTGTGGTAGATGAAGTATATCCAAAACGTACACCTGTGGCGATTACAGACTTTGGTCCAGAATCATTTGGTAAAGATGTATTGCCAATTTTAAACCGCAAAGGTGACCGAAATGTGGATAAAGTTATTGTTATCGCTAATCAAAATGAAATTGACACACGAATTTTTAAAGCCACTCATGTTCTTGGACCTCAAGGCTATGTAAAAGCGAAGTTACCAAAAGAATTTGTATTTGTTCCAAGTAAACACGTTGAAGATGGGCAAGCACTTGTTCTATTACCGAAAAAATACAACGCCGGCTTCTCAAAAGTTAACGCAGAATCATCTGATCAATTTAAATTCCTAGATCACACACGTACCTATATCATTGTTGCGTATGGTAATGGTCGTCTTGTATCAAATGATGATGCGGTCTTATTAGATATTAATAAGCTCGAACCGTTAATTCCAAGCGTTATCACTCAAGCAGCAGAAACTGCACCAACAGTTTAGGAGGGTCTTATGCCAAAAGTTAAAAACAAAAAAAGTGAAGTGGGAACTTCAGAAATTCCAACGGATTTAACTAGCGACAATGCACCAGAAGCAACACCTATTGACGTGTCTGAAGATACGCCTAAAGATGAAGTTGTAAATACAAAAGAATTTGTAGTTGTCGTTAAATTTATTGATGCAATTTCTGGAAAAGTTTATGAAGTTGATGAAACTTATCCAGAATCATCTAATGAACGTATTGCAACACTTTTGGGGAAAAATATGCATCAAACTGCATTTATTAAACTAAAAGCTGATTAGTATGAATGAAATTATCAAGAAAATCATTGAGGAGGTAAGGCAAGAATTTGCTTTATCTCCTTTTGATACTGATTCGATGATTGCGACATACTTAAAAGAAGGCATCTATGACATTGAGCGCATAGCAGGGTCACAAATAGATTACGACAAAGATATGCAGGCTCGTGTGTTGTTGAAGAATTATGTTAATTACAGACGACATGGGCGCCTAGCGGAATTCAAGGAGGTGTATGCTGGTGAATATACCGAAATCCAAATCAAGTACTTCAATCCCATCTTACACGAGCGGAAAGATTGAGCTTTATGAAGAAAATCAAACTAGAGGAGATTATCCGTTAGATTATCTTAAACCTTTGTTTGTTGCGATTTGGTATAACGAAATATCAATCGGGGACAAATTAAAATTTGAGTTTGAAACTCGAAGCAATCATGAAGTTCGAAAAATCCGGATTCAACAGATTCCGAATATTGACTCCAGATATGTAGTTAAATTGGAAGAAGTTTACTATCGGATTTTCAATATTTTTCACGGTTACGATAAAAATGGGTTTGCAATCAGTGACATTACGCTAACATATTACCCAAATCCAATACTGGAGGTATAAGTATGGAGTTTTCTAAAGGAAAATTGAGTGAAATACTCAATGATTTAAAAATCCCTGTTGCCGATTCAATGTTCAACAAGGACTTTGAATCAAAAATACCGCGAGTTGTGTACTGGGATTTTCTGTGGGAACCTAATAATGCATCGGGCTTATCATCATCAACGATAGTTACATACCAGGTGTCATTTATTTCTAAAACACCGCGTAATCCAAAGCTTATGGAGTTATTGCAAAAGTTAAATGAAATAGGAATTACTCCTGTTGTATCTCATGAGCATGATATTGAAACAAGAACCGTACACAGTGCCTTTGCAATACAGGTGATTGAAAATGTCCTTTGACGGACTGTTAGATTTATCTGATCAATTATTAGAGATTGCTAAAAAGCTTGAAAACACAGAAAAAATGCGTGAGGCTGGTGCATCAGAGCTAGTAAAGCACTTAAGACGCTTACCTAAACCGATGTCTAGTATAAGAAGTCCTGGATATACACACCTTATTGATACATTTTCTTATAAGCATGTTGGAAACGAGACAATCGTAGGATGGGGGAAATGGTACGGGCCTCTTGTAGAATTCGGTACTCGAAAATCAAGGGATCAACCGCATCTAGTTCCAACATTTAATAGAAATGCAGCGAAAATAAACAGAGCCATGCTCGATGTAGTAGGCCTATAGGAGGAATTATGAAACAAAAAAAACCAAAGTTAAAACTTACTGTTGGCGCATTCTTTTATAACATTATGAATCAAGTCGAAAATGATGACTTTGATCCTGTAAATTATCAAGAAACCATTAAGTCACCTATTATTAAATCAATAGGTACTAGCGAAAACGCAGAAAGTACAACAGTCAATTCAAGTGGTATCGATTACGATACAGTAGATCAGAGTTCAAGCATCGAATTAGAAGTTGAGGTCGTAGCATTTGATCCAACTGATCTTGCAAAACTGCGTGCCGAAAAAGTAGATGCAAAAGGTCTAGTACTTAGCGGGCGATCTGCAACGCGTCCTTACTTCGCAGTTGGAGTACCTGTGATTAAAAAAGATGGAGTGGTTCGGTATACATGGTATCCGAAGTGTAAACTAGTAAGTAACACAGATGAATCAAAAACATCGGAGGAGTCTTTCTCAGAGCAGAACGAAACACTTTCCATTCGTGCTTATGCATTCAATGAAACAAAAGACTTCAAGACTTATGTTGATACTGAAATGGATATTGCCCCTGAAGGACTTACAGAGGATAAGTTCTTTGCAAAGCCTATTCTAACCCCACAAGATTTAGCTATTGCTTTAGGAGAAGCACCATTGCCAGAAGTGTAAGAGAGCGAAAGCTCTCTTTTTAATTACAAAAGGAGTCAAATATGACAATCATTACATTAAAAACAGGTGAAAATATTAAACTTGATTGGTCGTTTAATACATCAATGTTACTTGACGAGTACGAAGGCGGTGTTAAAGCGTTCGAAAAAGATATTAAGAATCCTAAGAACAGGGTAAAGGCATATGGTCATTTGGTTTACGCGGTAATCGCATCAAATGTTGACGAAGTCTTAACTGTTAAACAAGCACAACGCCTTATTGGAAACGACCAAACAGAACGCATTAACAAGTTTCTAAAGTTAAATGAGGAAAAAGTAGATGCATTTCAAAAAAAGCAAACATCGTCGAGTACTACAACCCGCAAGAAGAAAAAGAAGAAACAAATTACACAAAAATAAAGTATGCAGGACTTCAAATGGGACTTTCCATTGAAGAAGTTATGAATATGAATCCAACTGACTTTTACGAAATGGCACAATATCACGCTTCAATTAAAGGAGACAAATAATGTCAAACGATATGACAAGAGCAGGGGTCATATTTGATGAACAAGGTGCACAGCGTCTCGTTGGAACACTCAAGGAAGTAAGTTCAGCAGCCAAAGAGAATTATCAATCCTTTCGACTTGCTTCATCCCAATGGGATGAAAATACGAAAACATCTCAAAAGCTTGCAGACAGACTGACATTTTTAAGTGATCGATACACAATTCAAAGTGATAAAGTTCGAATTCTAACTGAAGAACACAAGAAACTACTTGAGGCTGAAAACAAGGACGTCAATGCAATCAGGGATAAAGAAGCACAGCTTAAAGGTGCCCAGGCAACCTTAAATAAATACGGAAAAGATCTAGAGTCGGTACGAAAAGAAATTGATGCAGGTACCGCATCACTAAAAGATATGTCCGATAAGTTAAGCAAGCAAGGGGATGCACTAACTAATGCAGGTAAAAAAATGTCAGTCTTTAGTGCGGCATACGCTGCTGCAAGTGGCATATCAGTTAAAAGTGCTATGGATTTTGAGAAAGCATTTACAGGGGTTAAGAAAACGGTTGACGGAACACCGGAGCAACTAAAAGAAGTTGAACTCGGTATTCGCGATATGGCAAAACAAATGCCAACTGCAGCTGTAAGTATTGCAGGGGTTGCAGAGACCGCAGGTCAACTCGGAATCAAAACTGAAGACATTTTAATGTTTACCGAGACAATGATAAAACTCGGAGAAACAACAAACTTATCTGCAGAAGAAGGCGCAAATGCAATTGCTAGATTTACCAATGTAACGGGAATGTCTGTGTCAAATACTGATCGCCTTGTTTCGTCGTTGGTCGCATTGGGTAATAACTCAGCAACAACTGAAGCAGAAATTATGGCAATGGCATCAAGACTTGCAGGGGCAGGGTCTCAAGCTAAACTTACTGAAGCACAAATACTTGGTATTAGTGCCTCATTATCGAGTGTCGGTATTGAAGCAGAGGCTGGAGGAAGTGCATTCAGCAAATTACTATCTAATATGCAAATTGCAACAGAATTAGGTGGAGACGATTTAGAAGCCTTTGCAAAAATGGCAGGCATGACCGGTCAGGAGTTTAAAGAAGCCTTTGAGGATAATGCAGCCAATGCGTTGCTAGCGTTCATTGACGGTCTTGCAAATGCTGAAAAACAAGGTACTAGCGCAATTGTTATGTTAGATGAAATGGGAATCAAAGAAGTGAGAATGCGTGATGCGCTTTTAAAAGCAGCAGGTGCGAATGAGTTATTCTCAAATTCATTGACGATGTCTCAATCTGCATGGGAAGAAAATACGGCACTTACAAACGAGTATGCAAATATTTTGGAAACTACAAGTGCTCAGTGGGAAATAACAAAGAACAGCCTTAATGATCTAGCGATAACAGTAGGGAATATTTTGCTTCCAAGTATTAACTCGATGCTTGAAAAACTACAAGGACTAGCGACGTGGCTATCAAATTTAGATCCTGCAATTCAAAAGATTGTCGTCGGATTTGCAGGTGTAACCGCAGCAATTGGTCCAATCCTAATATTTTTAGGGAAAATCATTACGAGCGTCGGAGCTATTGTTGGGTTGGTTGCAAAAATTATGCCAATATTAAAACCCGCATTTGTGGCCATTAAGGGAGGAATAGCAGCAGTAGCAGCCGCTCTTGCTTCCCCAGTCGCTGCAGTGGTCGCGATTGGAGCTGCAATTGCAGCACTTGTTGCTATTGTTGTTCTTAATTGGGATGCTATCGCATCATATACAAAGAAACTTGCTGAATCAATGAGTAAAGTATTTGATGATTTTGGGAAGTGGTTTAATGAGTTGGTAACAGGGATTGTTAAATGGTTTATGAGTTCATTCGAATCAATGGCTTCCTGGTTTCAGGGGCTTTTTACAACAATTCGTGCAAACATCGAATTATTTATCGCTTCTATTTCTGAAAAATTCGGTATATTTAAACAATTTATCTTAGATTTTATGACACAACTTATTGAGACTATAGTTACAAATGTTAGTGAATTTATAAGTTCATTACTAATTTTATTAAATGGACCTATTGATTTTCTCAAAAATGTTGGGATTCTAATCGTTGCACTCGTTGCCATGCTTTTAGAATCACTATGGAATATGATCAGTCCATTTATCGATACTTTGATAGTTGGTTTTACTAACTTCAAAGTATTCATAGCAGAAACTGTTGAGTCTATAAAGACATGGTTCAATCAATTTATTGAATCTGTACAGTCTAATTTTGACTCATTTATTGAAATAGTATCTACTAATATTAAATCATTCATAGATGCAGTTACTGAACATTTCAATAACTTTATGAATGCAATTAAGAACATTCTTGAAATAGTAAAAACGACATTTACAGACATATTCACTGCAATCCAATCGTTTGTTATCGGAATATTTACTAATATAAATACGTTCATTCAAAATGTTGCTAATACATTTAGCAATGCTTGGTCGAGTGCATCGCAGTATGTACAGACTAATGTATTGAATCCGCTCGCAAATTTCTTTAGAAACATATTCAACACAATCTCATCGATTGTTAACGGTGTTATTTCATCAATAATTGATGGATTCAAATACGCCGGTGACTTTATTTATCGGACATTTACGAATATTCGTGATTCGATTGCGACGATTTTCTCTTCGATAGCTGGAATTATTAAAGGACCTATTAATGGTGTCATTTCAATGATGAATGGTGTCATTCGTTCACTCAACAAAATTAAGGTGCCAGATTGGGTGCCTGGCATTGGGGGTGCAGGGGTTAATTTTGGAGAAATCGCATATCTTCAGCATGGAGGGAATCTTGTTCGTGGTTCAGCAATCGTTGGTGAAGCAGGAGCGGAACTTTTAACAGTTGGTGGTGGAAATGCTCAAGTAACGCCATTGACGAGTTCAGGTGGTGCGGCCCAGCATGACCTTATTGATTATGAACAATTTGCCTCTGTGATGCGACGCGTATTCACAGGGTTAAAATTCGAAGTCGCCGACGATGGAATCGCAAAACTAGTAGACAATCGACTCTTGGAGGTAATGTAATGATTAAATTTAATGGAATAACTGAAAAAGAACTTGGAATCCTCATAAAGGAGCCTCATCACATTGTTGGTAGGGCTCCTTTAAAAGTTGAAAAGACTGATATTGAAGGTTCTTCAGAGCAAGTTTATGTTGAACTTGGGTATTCATCTATCGAGAAATCATTCGATATTCAAATTCTCGACATTTCAAAAGTCGATAGATTACTTCAGTTGTTTACTGGAAAGGTAAAAATAGAGTACCAGAATCGGTACACTTTCGGTCACTTTTATTCGCAAATCGATGTCCGAAGGGTTGTAACAATACGAGAAGCGAAAATATCATTTATTCGAGATGCATTTTGGTATGCAGAAGATATATTTGATAAAAGTAGCATCAATACTGGAACAGTATATTCGGAACCAATTATCCGATTAGAAAAAAAACTTGCTGCGAAGGTGGATATTAGTATTAATGGTACAAGGTTTGATTATGAATTTCCTGCCGGTGAAGATTATGTCTTGATCGATTGTCAAACGAAGAATGCTTTATTTGAAAACCTCCTTCGTAATCGCCAACTTAAAATTGGGTGGGAGTATCCGAAATTAAACGTAGGGGAGAACGAGGTTAAATTACATAGTGGTGACTGTAACGTCTTGTTTCGGCGTAAGGATAGATGGTTATGATTCGCATATTTAATCCTACTGATAAAGATTTTAGTAGTAATGGTAACATTGCAATCAAACCACTTAAACTGATCGAGACAAAAAAGAAATCATTGAATGGTTGGTATATCGATGCAGAAGTATCGGTTGAGTATGCAGATCATATCAAACAAGATAATCTCTGCGTTACAAAATCAAAGTCGAAAATTAATTTACAAGCATTTAGAATTGATGGGATAAAGGTTAAAGGAAGAACAATCGTATTTAAGGCTCATCATGTTATGTTTGATGCAGATCGGTTATTCCTTAAAGATGTTCGGCCAGTTAATATGAGTGCTATAAGTGCACTAAACTATATTAATGATGCTACGGATAATCCTAGTCCTTTTACGCTCACTTCAAATGTAGTCGGGGCAAACACAGCATATTTCATTCGCAAGACATTGATTCAAGCTTGGTCTGTAATCGAAGAGCGGTGGGCTGGTGTATTCGATGCAGACAACTTCAATGTAACATTTAAAGAAGATGTGGCAGTAGATCGACAAGTTAGTTTAACTTATGGTTCACAACTCGAATCCATAGAAGTTGTAGAAAACTGGAACCAGGTAGTAACCATGCTTTATCCCACAGGTCGAGATGGAATCATGCTTCCTGAAAAGGTTCTTGTTTCAAATATTCAATACCCCCAGCCTTATAGCAAGACAGTTTCCTTCGACACAAAACTTGATGATGAAGAAAAAACAGAAAATAACATCATTGAAGAACTTCGCTCAAATGCTCTTGCTTATTTGAGAGAAAATGAGGTTCCGAAGGTAATGTATACCGTAAAAAGTGATGTAAATCAAAACTTGACTATTGGTGATTTAGTTGTTGTGAAACATCCACAATTGGAAATCAATACGACTGTGCAAGAATATGTCTATAATGTCATGACAAATCGTGTAGCGACACTTGTTTTTGGTAACTACAACCGTGATGTAAAAAAACAGTTTGATTCAATGAAAGAATCTATTAATGACGCTGTAGAAAAAGCAAGCACATCAATAAAGCTCAGTAAAGAACAAACTGATTTAATCAATAATCTAAATAAAAACGGTTATGTATACATTGATGATAATGAAATATTGATACTTGACAAACTTCCGAGAGAAGATGCAATAAATGTATGGCGTCTTGGACTTGGAGGTTTAGCGTTTTCTCCGAACGGTTACGAAGGGCCTTACAGTTATGCCTTGACACAAGACGGTAGGTTTAATGCTAGTTTTATTGCTTCTGGTGAAATAACGACTAATATGCTCGCAAGTGACGTTGGTTCGAGTTTGGATATATCTTCAAATAATGCAATCAACATGGAAATTGCTAATAGAGAAGCTGGAGATGAGTTCGTAAAGTCGAGTCTTGAGCAAACAATTAGTGATTTTAATATTCAATTTCAAAAAGAAATTGCGGATCAAAATGGAAAAGTTGATCTACTTACTTCATATTTCAACTTCAGTGATGAAGGGCTAGAAATTGGGAAAAGCGACAGCGATTTTTCGATTCTACAAACCAACGACGGCATCAGCTTGAATTACAAAGGTACCCCAATCTCAAGTTGGAAAATTGTAAATGGGGTTCCGCAGATGGATGTAACCGCACTTATCGTCCTGGAACGAATCGTAATGGGGAATCACATTATTATGAAACATAAAAATGCCGATGAAGCGAAAAGCGGAACGATATGGCAACACACTAGAAAGATTGGGTGATTGAATGGCATGGGTTAAAGCAATTAGTAAACCATTTCCAAATGATAGTCGTTACGTTGCTGAAATATGGTATGAAATTGGTTCACAAAACATTCAAGATAATACCACGCAAGTTCGATGGGAACTTGGTGTCCGTAAGTTAAGTGGAGATGGGTACTGGGACAATAGTTCAAATAGTAGTATTACCTCTCAATGTTATGGAGAGAGTTATACCACAAATTTTAGCTATGACTTTAGCAGTTCTAGTTATAAAGCCGTTGACTCATGGGGATGGAGAAGTGTTGCACATAATGCTGATGGAACAAAGGCTATCACTATGTGGACCAAGTTTAACCTCACACGCTTTGGATATTTAGAATTTGGTTACAATTTAACATTACCTACAATTCCGCGTCATGTGTTATTTACTCCTAGATGGAATACAAGTTTAAGAGCACGTTCATTTGGATACTCAGTAACGATGCCAAGTTCCGTAAGTTCATGCAAAATTACATTATCTGGAAGTACCGACATTTGGAGTAAACAAGTTAGTGCAAACGAGTCAACCACGATTCCTCTTACTGACGCACAATACAAAACGATGGTTGAAAGTTTTGAGAATACTAATGTTAAGGCTTTCTCATTTAAGGTGGAGAGTTTTGTCGGTGGTAAATCAATTGGTACTCAAACATATACATCAAATATTAATTGGGATATACCGTATCAACATCCAACATTACGGCATGAATTGGTACAGCCTGCATCTATGCATAGTGATGTTAGAGGTCTTGTAATTTTTGGTTTTACTCAAATTAAAGTAACAGCAACCGCTAATGCGCAACCCTATTCGAACATGTGGGTCGCAAGTCAGAACTGGAAAACAGCACTAAATGGTGCTTATAAAAATGGTGCATCAACCTCTCATGCTGTTACGAAAAATCCACTAATAATTGGTGTTCAATGGACAGATAACCATCAAAAAAGTGGATCAATAAATCAGAACACTGGATTAACTGCAATTGCTTATAGTAGACCCACAGTCAAAATGGAACAATTGAAGCGTGTAAATGCCGCAGGCAATGATGACTTGTTAGGCACCAATGTGTTCATAAAGGCTACTATTGGGTTCAATTCACTTTTATCCAAGAATGGAATCCTTAAGGTTCAAATTGGAATCGGGTCTTATACAACGATAACCCAAGACCAACTTGCTGTAGGTTATACATTAACAAATGTCGACGTCAATAAGGCTCACGTCATTAATATTAAAGTCGAAGACAAGGTAACAAGCGACAATGTTCATTCTTTTAGTGTTTCGAGTGGAAGTGTTGACTTATACATAGGCGGGGATGGTGACGTTGGTGTTGGAATGATTAACAATAAAGGGTCTAATACATTTCAAGTAAAAGGTCAGGCTTACCAAAATGAAAATGATCCAATAAAAGATTTCTTTTCAATTCCAATCGAAATCACAGGTACTTTTGATTTTAATAATTATTGGAGGCAAGGAATTTATGTTATACCGACCTCGGTTAACGCTGATAATTCAATTAATAGTCCTAAAGCTGGTGCAGGGTATTTAATTGTTAGAAATTTACGTGATTATTCTGATTTAACATCTCCAAATAGAGCTTGGCTTTACGCATGGCAAACTTTCGAAAACTTAAACGGAACAATTTACAGTAGGAAAATGGGCACAGGAGATGGAACAGTTCCTATTTGGTCTCAGTGGAAAAAGATTACAACCGATAATACAATCGCAGACTACCTTATTGATCACGGTTCAAATTCAAATGGAGAGTGGTGGAAGTATGAGAGTGGACGGCTCGTCCAAAGGATATCATTAAACGCTGACAATGCCTCACCGCCATCAAAATGGGAAGCAATGTTTACTCGATATTTTGGTAATAGTGATTGGACTTTTCCTATTCCATTTGTTGGAGCTCCACCAGCAGTTATAGCATCATGTCAAGGTGCCCAATTCGGATATGACAACATATCTTTAACAAGAGTTTGGGGAATCTACCAAATGCGACCTGTAAATTATGGTTTCACTGGCGGGTGGAAAACAGTTATTGCGGAAGGAAGGTGGAAATGATGATTGAAGCGCACATCAGTAAATTGGAAGATGATCTAAAAAACATTAACCCAAAATTAAAGGAACTTAATGAAATCGTGGAGTCTGAACAATTGAAACTTAGTGAGGCAATGAATAATCGGAATCTTGTTAAAAATCAAGTTGATGAATTGAATTCAGAAATTTTTTACTGGAAAACAGTACAAGAGAAGATTCTTGAAATAAGCAATGAACCAACACAATCAGATGTCGACAACGACACAAAGGAGCAATCATGAACGAAATCATATTATTTATTAAGAGCGATCCGTTATGGGTCGCTTTATCATTATTACCGCTAGCAATCTTAGCGAAGAATTTACTAGGTGCAGGTCATGCACAACAATCTAATCAATTGAATTGGAACTATCTGAAACGTGGATTGTATAAAGGATTATTAATTTACACGGCAATCGCGGTTCTTTCCGTCATGGCAGCTCTAAGTGATGACTTGAGTGTCAATGTTAATGGAGCGAGTTTAACACTCGTACAGGCGGTTACAGTCGTTATTACGGGATCAGTTGCCGTATACGTGAAAGATATCTTCGCATTATTTCTATTAATTTTTAAACAACCAACAACTATTGATGAGAATAAAGTAATTAAAACAGAAAGCGGTACGTATGAGTACCTGGAGGACAAGTAATGTTACAATTCGCAGATTACGTAAAACAAGTGGGATTAACCGTTAAACAAAACTTCACAGAAAAAGTAAGTGAAGTTTACGGATCAACACGTGCATCAAGTGCAGCACATCGCAAACCAATTGAGATGGTTGTTATTCATACAACAGCTAACACCGCGCCTGCAGTCAATGAAGCAGAAAACCTTGCGAACAACAATGGTACAAACTCATTCAATGCAGTTGCCGACGCAAAAGAAGTTTATGAAACGGTCCGTTTTGGTGATGTATCACACCATGCTGGAGATAAGGATATTAACCAACGTTCAATTGGTGTCGAATTAGTTGAAAAGGACATTGAACAAGGTTACGTTAACTTTGTTAAGTATCTTGGATACGCAATGGCTCAATTGGGCTTGTATCCATCCACAAAGACCGTAAGATTACATAGTGAGTTTGTATACACCTCATGCGGTTCGTTCTACAAGCGTAAGGGAATGAGCGCTATCGTCAACGATATTATCAAATACTACAACATTGCATTAAACGGAACTTCAGAAGAAGTGAAGCCAACTCCTAAACCTGAGCCAGTTGTTAAATCAAATGAACAGATTGCATCAGAAGTTATGCGTGGTGATTGGGGTAATGGTGATGATCGTTACAATCGTCTTACAAATGCAGGTTATGACTACTATGCTATCCAGGACATTATCAACGGCGGAGTAACACCTACAAAATCAGTCGATGATGTAGCGCATGCAGTAATTCGTGGCGACTATGGTAATGGTCAAGCCCGTTATGATAAGTTACGTGCTGAAGGGTATGATGCAGATGAAGTTCAAGCGCGTGTAAACGAGATTCTAGGATAGTCCTATGGATGAAAAAGAATTAAGTCTGTTGGATGCCATTCATAAAGTAGATAAACGTGTTGTTAATTTAGAAAGTAAAATCGATGACAGTGTGAATGGTCGGTTTAAAGATATTGAACGAAGAACCACAAAACTTGAAGATAACCAGCGATGGTTAGTTCTTGCTGTAGTTGGTGCCGTAGTTGCTGCATTATTAAAAATAGTATTAAAGTAAAAGAAAAAGCCACTCTCTTGATTGAGGGTGGCTTTTTTAGTGTTAAAAGAGTAGTATACAAATATAGTGAAAGGTAATAGTGGAGGTGTTGTCGTGGAAGAGATAATAAAAGGTTGGGGAACCCCGGGAAATCTTGAAGGGGAATTTGAATATAAATTTGGCGGTAATTCAAAATCAGTTAAGGATCTTCAATATAGAACAGATATTAGTTATTCTTTTTGCCTGATAGATAAAAGTAATAATAAGGAAGTTATTGTTGTTGATTTTTATACTACAGACGGATTTTTGACAGAAAAATCTGTGAAGATAGAAATACTATATGTACCATATGAAGAGTATAGGAATTTAGGTTTAGCTACTTTCGTTGTAGAAAAAATAATTGAATTTGCTTCATTAAACGGAATTAATTTAATGAAATTAACTGTGAATCCACTGGATGAAATTTTTGCGTTTTCTAAAGGAGTGGAAGGGCCGACAAAAAAAGAACTAATTTCATTTTATAAATCTTTCGAAGCTTCAAACTTTAAAATAGAGATACTTAATGATTAATAATTGTGGATGGTGAATGAATATGGAAGGATATTACAAACGAGTAAATATGGCTATTGATTTATATAAAAAATAATTTATAATTTAATTTGTTAAGACAGATTAATATAAATAATATCATATACTATTCTAAGCTTAACATGTGGTTGAATTCCAACTCAACCCACCTTCGGAAACACGGCCACCCCCTGGGCGTGTTTTTTTACTTATGGGGACTAATTCTAAAATTATGATATAATATGTTTGTAAGAAATATAGCTATCGCTTTATACTGCTTACTCACTCATATATATAATCTACTTAGAGTACACCTAGGTGGATCGTTTAGCATAAGACTTCCGTATACAAATTGGAGGTCTTTTATTGTATATTCATATACACTTTAGTCATTGAATTCAACAACTTAAACATGATTTATGTACTAATGGTACAGCTTCAAGTACAATTTTACTGTTGAATAGTATTCCCTATAATAGCTATTTGATAAAGGAACAATGAAGAACTTCCTTTCTTCCTGATGTACGTGATCAGTACATTCACAATTGGTTATATACTGTCTCTCAACTCTTTTATCTAATCAGATAAAGAAATATGTATATAACTGTAAATCAAATGATCGGTGGGGATTATTTGGTACAAAAAGCGCCCTTTCTCCAAGGCGCTTTTTACATATTAATCATCAAAAACAACAATGCAAACGTTTTCTTAACAAAACTTATTTGATTTATGGTATGGTCACATCATGAACCGAAAGGTCTTAGGAGGAAGTGAAATGAATAAGCTTTTTAAGCTATGCAGTGTCTCGCTTTTATCTTTCTTTTTGTTATTGGTGATGGTCATTCCTGTTAGTGCAGAGGGGAAAATTACCGATGAGTTATTAACTGCATCAGAACACAGTGAAGGTGTCAGGTTTGTTATAAAAAATAGTGGAGAAGAAATAGAAATAATTCATGCTAAAGATGACTCATATGTTAAAGTTGCGGGTTATAAGTATTCACCAGAAGACTATTTAGAGGCTGTTACAGAGCAGTCTTTAGATAATTCTCAACATCCGATAACAACTTACTTGTCTAATTATAGTCAAATATTTGTCGAAGATGTGGTAGCTCCTGAAGTGGAGTCGAGACAAATGGCACAAGCGTATTGGGATGTGATTCCTCCCACAACAGGTTATAGAGCTGATAGATTTATTGGGGTCGTGAATACGAGTCATAATCAAAATATTGCATTTATCGGAACAAGTGCAGGGCTTACTACTGCAATTACAAAGTTAAGCTCTATTGGTCAACTTTCCGTGGCTGCGATAAAAGCAGCATTTACATTGACATTTGTTAAAGCCGTTCTTGTTGCTGCGGTTGCAGCAGGGGTAGTCGCTTCCGTGGCTGGAAAATATCTAGCTCCAGTAAAAACAAATAAATGGGAAGCTTTACACTCAGCTGCACCAGCTGCAAAAAACACCTGGCAGATGATAACATACGTGGGAAATCAATCGTTTACAGGTAGCAAATATTATACTTACTACTATTATGCCAACCCAGGGTATTAGACTAGTTAGAGGTGATTGAGATTGAAGATTTCAGATGGTTTGATTATTGCGTTAGATGTAGTTTTATTCTATTTTATTTTGAGTAAATTATTTGTTGACAATTACCAATCAATAATTGTTCTTCTGGTGATTAGAGAAGCATATGTTGTCTTAACTATGAGAAACCAAATTATGCTACGAGAAGATTTTAGAAGAAAAAATGATCATCCACTCTCTTAACTGAGAGTGTTTTTTATTATAATACTTACTGTAATGACCTATGACTAGGGTATTTGAGTTAATAGTGATATACTAAGGTTAATTAGTCTAATATTTATGGATTTCTGATTTTAAAAGGAGGTCTGAAAATATGATTATTTCCGATCAAACGTTGTCAAAAGAGTTGATCAGAAAGTTGCAATTAAACGAACTGTACTTGTTAAAAGAGTTTAATGATTTTTGTTCAAAACACATGATTCCCTTTACGCTGGATTTCGGGTCAATTATTGGCGCAGTAAGACACAGCGGGTTCATTCCATGGGATGATGATATAGATATAGCGATGCTTAGATGGGATTATGATGTCTTTTTAGAATTGACTAAGAATTGGAATAATGATCAAGTTTTTGTTCAAAATTATACCACTGACCCGCAATATGTCCATTCATTTACTCGCCTTCGTTTGAATAATTCGAAGGCAATACAAGAAGAATGGTCACATCTCGATATACATCATGGAATTTTTATTGATATATTCCCCTATGATGTTATGCCATCCTCAATTGATGCAATAAGATTGCATGAAGAAGAAATTAACATTCTACAAGAAGCGAAGTTAAAGCGCGTTAAATTACTCAGGGATAATGATAAAGTGTTATGGGAGAGAGCGAATATACATTGCCCTCTATCTCTTAATTCAATGCAAGAGTTAAACAGAATGCAAACCAAAGTCATGACGAAATACAATGATACACATAGTGATTCAGATTTTGTAACGCATATGACTCAGGGATTTAAAACATACAGAGAATATAGAAGGCGAATACATGATCATCTTAGACCTTCTTATTATGCTTTTGAAAAGATACTTCTGCCCATCCCTAATAATTATCAATTCATAC
Organism: Erysipelothrix sp. HDW6B; assembly: GCF_011301115.1. Classification (NCBI taxonomy): domain Bacteria; kingdom Bacillati; phylum Bacillota; class Erysipelotrichia; order Erysipelotrichales; family Erysipelotrichaceae; genus Erysipelothrix; species Erysipelothrix sp. HDW6B. The sequence goes on from NZ_CP049860.1 coordinate 836,192, forward strand.
TGCATAACACATATGGAGATTATCTTTCTTTCCCGCCAAGTAGTCAAAGAAAACCTCATCATGGATTAATTGAATTGGAGTTTAATGAAAAAATAAATATGAAAATCTGACATAAAAACTGATACCCTCTGAATATATAATTGTAAATAGATGTAGACTAATAAAAAAATAGCTCGTTTTCGAGCTATTTTTTAAATTTATCTTTGATGTCTTCAACTATATTTTCTGTAGCATCTTTTACATCGTCGACAACATCTTCTGATTTTTCTTTAATATCGTGAGCGACTTCTTTAGCTTTTCCAATTACTTGGTCAATAATTCCTTCGGCTTTGGTTTTGTCATCACCAGTTACATCACCAACAATTTCTTTAGCTTTACCTAATACTTTGTCGTCAGTTCCTTTATCTGCCATTTGAATACCTCACTTTCTACTAAAAGAGTAACACAAATTCTAGTTTAATGTAACTAATATAATCTTAATAAAAAGAAGGAGCAATTGCTCCTTCTTAGCTGTGTACCGAAATTATAAACTACGTACGTTTTCTGCTTGCATTCCACGTTGGCCTTCGACCATATCAAATGAAACAGCTTGTCCATCGTTTAATGATTTGTAACCCTCTTCAGCAATAGCTGAGAAGTGAACAAAGATTTCTTGGTTTGATCCGTCAACGATAATAAAGCCAAAGCCTTTTTCAGCGTTAAAGAATTTTACTTTTCCTGATTCCATAAAAAAATACCTCCCTCTAAAATATGTCTCATATAATAACAGGTGTTAGGTATTATTTAATGTGTTTAGTCATATGTTGTTTTTATTGTATCAGTATCTATGACTAAAAGCAAGTTATTATATTTGGGATTGTTGTTTATAGAAATAGCATGGTGATTGTTAAGTTAATTCTTGAGGAAATAATCTACTGGTAAAAACCCCTACAGAACCCCTACAAGTAAATAAATCGGAAAATTTAGATTAGCCGAAACGCACTATTTAGTAGCCTTTTCTAATACTAAGCACCATCATAAACATCTATTTTTAGTATCCCTCCGAGGACGCCAATAAGATAAGTAAACACACCTTTGGTGTGTTTTTTTATGTTGTATTGTATGGGACGATGGGATTATTCTAGAATAGGGGAAAACAAATTTGTAATCCAAAAAGGTATACCTTATCATTCTAGAATTATCTCGTTTCAGGTTTTCCGTTGAAAATCAGTAATGTCGGATCGAAGTGCGTTGAGCCTGGTATAAGTGTTCGATAAGAACCTCTAAAATCAATGATAAGACAAAGTTTTTTGATTCTAATGAAAGTTATGAACTTATGTATATAAAAAAGTTAATATGTTATAATAAAATATACGTGAATAAATACATGGGGTGAATATCGTGAAAAAATATTTTAAGGAAATGACGACTGAGAAATATATCTTTTGGGGGATTATTATTTTATTATTTGCAGTGAGGGTAGCGGCTTTCTTTGACCTAGGAGCTACTTACAATCTCGATAGTGATGATGCAAACTATGTTTTGAGTGGTATGCACTTTGCTAAAACAGGAGAGCTCATTATGCACGGAGTCCGTAGTGCGCAGATTATGCCACTTTTGACGTGGATGTTAGCAATTCTGTCAATCTTTGGAAGAACGTTCGAAGGAACGCTTATTCTCGGAAGAATCTTGATGTTTGTCTTCGGTGTTGCTTCTGCAGCCGGAGTTTATGCGATTATTAGAATGTATGCAAAACCGCTGTTTGGCTATTTGGGTATGCTATTTTTTATACTTCCGCCATACATTTGGATGGATAATCTTGTCCTTACGGAATCAGCATTTCAATTTGCGTTTGTATTTGCGGTCTACTATACCATAAAATTAGCGAAGTCTCGCTCGTTGAAAGACTTACTGTGGGTTAGTTTCTACTATATGTTTGGGTTCTTATTGAAAGCGAACTTTGGTGTGTATCCGGCATTTGCTTTTATTTATCTGCTCTTAGAAAGATATCCAATCAAGCTTTGGTTCAAACATGGACTCATTATGTTCTCGATTCTTATTGCATTCCTGATTCCATGGACAATTCGTAACTATATTCAATTTGATCATTTTATCCCGACTACATATGGAGCAGGGAATCCAACACTTTTAGGGACTTATCAAGGCTATGGATATCCAGATCCGTCTCGAGATGAAGGATTTTTAGAAAGTATTCAAGATGATTTCGATAAGGCTCGTGAAGGGTATTACGATCCTGAAACGGATACCTATACACCAAGTTATATGCGTAAGTACTTTGCGTTAGAGCATGATGCGCTCTTTGCAAGTGCCCGCCTTGATGCATGGCGTAGTGAAAATCTGAAAAGTTACATTTATAGCACCGTTTATTCTAAACCAAAAGAAATGGTCGAATCCTACTTTTACTGGCATTCAGTGTTTGGTATCGAGACTTTAGGTACATTCCATCCGCGCTTAATCAAAGTGGGAATTCTAGCAACAATGATTGGATTCTTTATTTCGAAGAAAACGCGAACATTGATGTTCCTACTCGGGTCGCTGTACTATGGTAACCTTATAATTTATAGTTTCACATTCTCGTTTAATCGATATGCGGCCACGCTTCATTTCCTGATGATTGTGGCACTGATGGTTGAACTGGGAACATTCTATGAATTCATTAAACGAAAGGTGAAAGTGCGAAATGAAAGTCTTACTAATAATCCCAGCCTATAATGAAGGCGAAGGCATTGTTTCACTAGTTGCAAAAATCAACCAAGCACGGCCTGATATTGACTATGTGGTCATCAATGATGGATCCAAGGATAATACAGACGAGCTTTTGAAAGCACACAATATCAATCACGTGACGCTTGTAAAGAATTTAGGAATCGGTGGTGCAGTTCAGACCGGATACCGTTATGCGAAAGACAATGATTATGATATTGCAATTCAATTTGACGGTGATGGTCAGCATGATATTGATTCAGTACAAACGCTTATCGACGCAATTGTTTCCAAGGAAGGTGAGCTTGTAATTGGATCTCGCTTTGTCTCGGATAGCAGTAGTGAATTTCAATCATCCTTTATGAGACGTGTTGGGATTACAATTCTATCAACGTTGATTAAAATCACAACAGGTAAGCGAATCCTCGATGTAACATCGGGGAATCGCGCATGCAACCGCGACATAATCGAGTATTTTGCTGATGAATACCCAACGGAATATCCAGAGCCAGAAAGTATTGTTCATGTCATCAAACGTGGCTATACGGTCAAGGAAGTTGGTGTAACAATGTTTGAGCGTGAGTTTGGTGTCTCATCAATACGCGCATTAAATTCTGTTAAGTATATGATCAAAGTAGGCTTGTCAATAATAATTGCAAGTATGGCGAGGTAGCAGATGACAGACAGTTTAAGAATTGTGTTAGGGATAACGTCATTGCTAATATTAGTAATCGTTATCTTATCATTAAAAAAACAAAAACTTGGAATCAGTGATGGATTCTTTTGGCTCATCATGGCTTTGGGAATTTTCTTGTGCTCATTATTTCCATCAATACCGATGGATTTATCAATGACACTTGGATTTGAAACACCATCAAATTTTGTCTTCTTTGCAGGTTTACTTGTAATGCTAATCATTATATTTAAACAAAATATGACAATTCACAAACAAAAATTACTTTCAAAAACACTAATACAAGAAGTGTCTTTGATGAAAGCACGCGAGAACAAGGAGTCTGAATTATGATTTTATTTATCATATATGTAATCTTATCGACAGCTGGTTTAATTCTGTTTAAATTAGGCGGCACAGCAGGAACACAGGGAGCGACGTACATCAATAGTGTACTATCCGTGTCCCTCAGTATTAAATCGATTTTAGGAATTCTATGTTATGGTATTAGCTTTATTCTTTGGCTATTAATTGTCCAAAAATCTGATTTATCATTTATTTATCCATTATCCGTTGCGGTAATAAATATATTAATTTTAACCGGTTCACACTATTTTCTTGGTGAAAGTATTACGGTTTGGAAAATGATTGGAATCGCATTAATTGTTGCAGGGATTTTTGTGATGAACATAAAAGGAAAGTAACATGTCGTATACGAAAAGTTTTATCAAAGGCATTTTAATTGGAATTTCATTTTTAGTTCCGGGATTAAGCGGCGGGACGATGATGATTATTCTTAATGTCTTTGACGATGCAATCCATGCATTAAACCAATTACTACAATTTAAACCCTATAGACTAGCATATTATTGTGTTATGGCATTCGGAATTTTGACCGGAATCACGCTTTTTGCAGGGGTTATGAGTATCATTTTATCCTTGTATAGTGGTTATGCGATGACATTCTTCCTGGGTGTTATTCTCAGTGGTGTTTTAGAAATTGGTAAGTTACTAAAAGGAATTAAAATTGATTTTGGACATGTCATGGCATTTGTTGTGTCGTTCTTATTAGTGATGCTTCTTACTTATACAGAAGGACGTTTGGTCAATATTATGGAAGCAAGTGGTATGTTCCGCTTTGTTTCACTGGTTTTAATTGGGATTCCGACATCGGTTGCCCTAATTCTTCCAGGTTTATCGACTTCCTATCTATTTCTTGTCTTTGGAATTTACGAGAAAACCCTAACAAGTATCACAACATTTGATTTAGAGTTTTTGTTTCCATTACTTTTGGGAATATTACTGGGTGTCATTTTCTTTACGCGATTCATTGAATATGCTATCGCAAATCACAAAGAAACTGTGTATGTTTCAATACTCGGGCTAATCTTAGGATCTTGCATAAGTATGTTCGCGGAGATATCATTTGGATCAATTCCGGAATTACTATTGAGCTTAGTCTTTGGTATTGCAGGTTTCCTTTGCATTACTTTCATCACGAAAGTATTCGATAAGAACTAGAATAAGGTTCGTAATTCAAATCGAATCAGCAGTCAGTAATGGCCCCTCATCATAGCCCTATGATGAGGGCCTTTTTTTATTATGCGTATTTGAGCCTCGTAACTACTATGGTGTAAACCCATGTCCGTGTGATTATGATGACCCCAAACGTTAATTCTCATAAAAAGTAAGTGTCTGAAGTACGGGTGATGACAGATTGAATCTATGTGCTAAAATAATACTAGAGGTGAAATTATGAAAGCAATCGCAATCGATACATTTGGCGGTGTTGATACACTGCATGAAATTGAACTAGAGATTCCACAAGTTGGATCTGACCAAGTATTAATAGCAGTGAAGGCAGTATCCGTAAATCCGATTGATACCAAAATCCGAGCTGGATTGATGCTAGGTTTTCCAAATAAACACTTTCCCAAAATCCTAGGACGTGATGTGGCAGGGGATGTAATCGCGGTGGGTTCGGCGGTTTCCAAATTTAAAATTGGCGATCGTGTTGTAGGCGATCCTGCGCCTAAGGATCAAGGAACCTATAGTGAATTTACAGTGGTACCCCAAAATCGCCTAGCAAAATTTCCTGATAGCATTGACTATGAATCTGCGGCGACACTTCCAACAGCTGCAGCTACTGCCTATCAAGGATTATTTATCCATGGTAACTTAAAACAAGGACAACGCGTCCTTATCCATGGCGGTATGGGTGGTGTTGGAAGTATTGCGATTCAACTTGCACACCAAGTAGGTGCATTTGTAATTACTACAGCATCCACAAAGAACCATGACCGCTTGTTGGAACTTGGTGCGGATGTAGTAATCGATTATCATACAACACAATTCGAAACGGTAGTATCTAACATTGATTTAGTGTTTGATACGATTGGAAATGATACTCAGATAAAAAGTATAGATGTGTTGAATAAGACTGGGAGTATTGTCACGATAGTTGGAAAAGTTGTTGAGTCAGATAAAGTTCGATTCTTTAGTAATAAATCATCGGTGGAGGTATTGGAAGCACTCGTAGCGAGACTGGATGATGGAAGTCTTCACCCAATCATTGGCGAAATTGTTCCAATGTCGGTTGAGGCTATTCGGGATGCACATGAAAAAATTGAGCGAAAACAAACAAACGGAAAAATTGTTTTGATAAATGATACCTCAAACATCCTATAATGTGATATCATTATAATGTTATAAAGGGGTGAAATAATGCGACTCTATAAAAATGGAAAGCTCGTGAATGGTGAGGCAATTAGCATTGGTGTTGAAAATGGATTAATCATTGCAATTAATCCCACTAACGAAAGTGGATATTCATCAATTATCGATCTTGACGGAAGCTATATTTCCGCAGGATGGATTGATATGCACACACATTGCTACGAGCGAATGGATTTGTATTATGATGATCCAGATGAAATTGGTTATAAAACAGGCGTTACAACAGTGATTGATGCAGGAACTACCGGTGCCCTTGATATTGGAACATTCTATGCCGATACACGATTAAAAAAAACTCGAGTCTATGCAATGATAAATATTGCAAAACAAGGCATTAAAACTCAAAATGAACTCGCCGACTTAAACAACATCGACATCCAAATGATAGATCAAGCGATTATGAAATATCCTGATTTTGTCATTGGGTTTAAAGTACGTATGAGTGCATCTGTAATTGGGGATAATGGGATTGTTCCATTGGAAATCGCAAAATCCATTCAGACACAATTTCAGAAACCATTAATGGTTCATATTGGGTCAAATCCACCGCTACTTGTTGATATTTTGACACGTTTGGAAACAGGGGATATCGTGACTCACATCTTTAACGGTAAAGAGAATGGAATTTTAAATCATCTCGGAAAAGTTCGCCAAGAAGTGTGGGATGCACACAACCGCGGTGTCATTTTTGATATTGGTCATGGCCGCGAAAGCTTTAGTTTTGATGTAGCAGTGCAAGCGTTCAAAGAATGCTTGTTGTGCGATACGATTAGCAGCGATATTTACCATCATAACCGCGTCGAAGGACCCGTTTATAGTTTGGCACATACAATGAATAAACTATTAAGTGTGGGTTATTCCCTAGAACGTGTAATTGAGATGGTAACAGTAAGACCGGCAGAGATTATGAGCCTTCCCAAACTAGGCACCCTCGCGGTTGGTAATTATGCAGATCTTACGATTTTTAAGGAACAAGCAATCCATCAGAGCTTGGTTGATTCTCATGATGTGACACGAACATTAGAACGTGGAATTCAAGTAGAGGCTGTAGTGATTAAAGGAGAGTATATTGAATTATGAGTCAAATCCGAAACGAATTATCGTTAACTCGAGTGATTAATGCATCTGGTAAAATGACCATCTTAGGTGGCTCTAAATTATCAGAAGCAGTAACAGAAGCAATGTGCGATGGCTCTCAGAATTTTTATGTTATGTCTGATTTGATGATGAAATCGCGTCAATGGATTGAAACGAATTATAACGTTGAAGCGGCATGGATTGTGAGTTCCGCATCTTCTGGCATTGCACAGACCGTTGCTGCAGCAATCGCCCAGGATAACTTGGATGTAATACTTAATCCCTATGCACCTAACGTTACCAAGCGAGAGATTGTGATTGCGAAAGGGCATATTGTAGATTACGGAACATCAATCGAGGTACCAATCCGAATGGGTGGTGGTACGATCATTGAAGCAGGATTCGCAAATGCTTGCACAAAAGCACATTTTGAAACAAAAATTACAGAAAACACAGCTGCACTGCTTTATGTGAAATCACACCATGCAGTACAAAAAGGCATGCTTGAACTTGCAGAAGTCGTTGAGCTTGGACAGAAATATAAAGTACCCGTAATCGTTGATGCTGCAGCAGAAAGCGATTTAAATCTTTATTTAAACAAAGGTGCAGATGCTGTAATCTATTCAGGAACAAAAGCTCTTGAAGGACCTACGTCAGGGGTTGTTGTTGGAAAAGCAGCGTTTATTGACCTGCTTAAACTTCAAGGGCAAGGGATTGGTCGAGTCATGAAAGTGGGAAAGGAATCGATATTCGGACTAATGGCTGCGTTACTTCACTTCAAAAAGAGTCAACCAGCAACCAAAGCGATGCAAGAAGCGTTCATGGCACCACTTTTGGCTCGGATGAATGCACTTGATGGTGTGAGTGCTGTAAGTGTTCAAGACGGTGCAGGTCGCCCAATTTATCGTGCATCAATTACATTTACACATGCCAAAGATGCAATGCAAATTACGAAAGCGTTACAAGAAAATGATCCCAAAATATATACTCGCGATTATCGAAAAAATGAAGGCATAATCGAGGTGGATCTTCGTGATGTAAGTGAAACGGAATTAGAAGAAATTGCGCAGGCAATAGAAACACTGTATGGAGGATTAAAATAATGACATTAGATGTGAAATATTTAAACGACAGACTGGCACTGAATGTCTTAACCAATTCAGTAGAAAATGCTCAAGCACTCGTAGAGGCTGCGGAAGGGCATGTATTAGTAGGTGTATTGTCCAAAAATTATCCAACGGTTGAAGCTGCGGTTGAAGATATGAAACGCTATCAAAGTGCAACCGATAATGCGATATCTGTAGGATTGGGAGCTGGCGATCCAGGGCAATGGAAAATGGTTGCTCAAATCTCTGAGATTATTCAACCTCAACATATTAATCAAATGTTTACAGCAACAGGATATACACGCGGACTTCTAGGCCAAGATCAAACGATTGTTAACAGTCTCGTATCACCATCTGGGAAAGTAGGATATGTAAATGTTGCTACAGGTATAAAAAGTCGTGAAGAAGAGGTAGCGCTCGTTCCAATTCGTACGGCAATTCGTATGATGCAAGAAATGGGAGCATCATCAATTAAATTCTTTCCAATGAATGGATTGTCAACTTTCGAAGAATACAAAGCAGTCTGTGATGCATGTGCAGAATATGATTTTATGTTGGAACCAACAGGCGGATTGGATTTAGAAAATTTTGAAATCGTCGTTAAGACGGCACTTGATGCAGGTGTTAAACGCGTGATTCCTCATGTTTATTCATCAATCATTGATCCCGAAACTGGAGCAACTCGACCTGAAGATGTTGCGACACTCTACGCCATAATGAAAAAACTAACCCAATGAAAAAGAAAATAGTCGCGTTTGGCGAAGTCATGATGCGATTAGCACCCCCAATGTATACAACACTTCAGCAAGCACAGACGTTTGATTTTATGTTTACAGGAACGGGTGTTAATGTCTTGGCAGGTCTTTATGGTCTTGGTTTTGAAACTACTTTACTAACTGCATTACCTGACAATAATGTCGGATATGCTGCTGCATCGCATTTACGACGATTAGGTATCAAAGATAGTTATATCGACTTTTCAGGGAATCATTTAGGGTCATACGTCATTGAGTTTGGGGCAGGTGCGCGAAGTTCCCAAGTAACATATTTGAACCGTACTGAAAGTTCTTTTGCGAAAACGAACTATCAACTCGAAAACTGGGAATCTGTGGTAGCGAATGCGGATATGTTACATATTTGTGGTATTTCGCTTATTAACGAAAACACATATAACACTGCACTAAGATTGATGGATATTGCGAAAGACCATCATGTTCCGGTTGTTTTTGATAGTAATTTCAGGCCATCTTTGTGGCAAGATGATCGCATGCATTTATACAAAGAAATGTATGAAGCGATGCTCAAGCGTGCAGATATAGTCTTTGCGGGTCCTCGAGACGTTGTTAAATTACTTGGTATTGACGGGGATTCAGCAACATTGATGCAAGCGTTCCAGAAACATTATGCGCTTGAATATGTTTTAGGAACAGAACGCTTTGAGCAATCCATCCAAGGGTTTATTGTGAGCAATGATGCGTACAATGTATCCGATCGATATCCACTTACAATAATAGATCGTATTGGTGGTGGTGACGGGTTTGCAGTAGGAGCACTCACCGGTATACTTGAAGGCAAGGCACCAGAGGATATCGTAACGTACGGCGTAGCGAGTGGTGTTTTGGCACATACTGTCTACGGTGATGCAGTTCTTGTGAATCGTATTGATATTGAAAATCTTATCCAAGGTGTGAAAATAGATTTAAAGAGGTAAAATACCTCTTTTTTTAAGCATTAAACTGCTTTTTTAAATAAATTATGATATTGTAAGCTTATACCGATTCAATGTTTGGACAGAAGAGGTAGAACGTGAAAAAACGAAGCATGTTAATAATTACGCTCATTTTGGGCGTGATGGTAACTGAAGCATTATTAGCAGGCTCGGTGTCGAAAAATACATCTCCAAACGTACAGGGATCCCAACCAAATATAATTCCTGTATCCACCCCCCATTCAGGCAACATAAATGCGGCAATTGGAAATGGCACACAAGCGGATGACAAAAAAATAGAAAAAGTCCAAACATATAAGAGTCGTGTAGAGAATACACCTATCGCGTTTGATACACAGTATGTGTATGACGATACGCGTGAAGAAAAAGATTCGTATGTAAGTGTGGAAGGTGTTGAAGGAATGCTTGAAAGCACATATAACGATGAATATGAAGGGGATGTGTTCGTAGCAACAACATTAGTCTCAGAAAATACAGTGACCGCACCAATTGATGAAGTCGTTGTTGTTGGGACTAAAGTTAGTGCAGGGTCAAGTGAATCAAATTCAAGTGGCCAGCAACCAGCAACTCAAGAAGTAGCAGTACCTCAAGGAAATTACGATGATGGACTTGCGCGATCAATGTTTGATGCGATGAATGATATCCGGGAACAAAACGGATTAAGTCGCCTACGATGGTCGAATCAACTTTATGATTATGCAAAAATTAGAGCACAAGAGATCTCGGTAGTCTTTGACCACAGAAGACCTGATGGGTCTGCATGGGATAGTCTTAACCCTGATATTATCTATGCTGAAAATCTCGCTACCAAAGCCTACAAAGTAAATGTGGCGATGGATGCACTGATGAATTCGCCGACACATCGGAAGAATATTCTTTCAGACTTCCCTATGGGAAGTGTTGCGGTCTTTAAAGCAAGCAATGGCGAGTGGTATTGGGTGCAATTGTTTGGTTATTAAGAAATACAAAAGCAGGATCTTAAGATCCTGCTTTTCTCATAAAAAAAACCAAGCGAACTTGGATCGCTTGGTGTAAGTGTAGTTTTGTTAATAGAGAAGAGACATTCATTATTAGTTATATACTACACATGCATGCACCTATATTAAAACATTGAACTAATTGTAAGTCAATACAATTTGGTATAAAATCTCATAAAATACACTATGATTGAAAATTAATTTCAAAGGTGAATAAAAAACTATTGATATGTCAAAATATCGCAACTTATGATAAAATGAAACAGTATGAAAGGATACGTATGAATAACTACTATGAATCATGTTTAGAAGTGATTCGACAATGTATTGCTGATGAAAATCATGCAGAAGCATTGACACTTTTAGACCAAGAACTTTCAATGCCATTTATACCTCAGCCGTATGACCAAGTATTTCGTGATTTACGAGATAACTTACGAATCGATAGAAACCCGAAAGCGCGTTACTTCGAGTCAATGGAAGAGGTTTTTGATGCGTTGAAAGGGAATGATGCTCTGAAACAAAAAGCACTCATATCACTCGAACGTATGAATTTACGTGCAGTCTTGAATGATCTTGAGGATATTATGCGCGATAAACTGATTGATGATTGGCTTAAAAAGCAGTTAGTCTTTTATTTGATGGAGCAAAATATTGATGTTTCAATAGATGTACGTTTGAACCATAAAATGTACGCACTTGAAATTCGTAAACTTGAAAATCCAATTGGCAGTGAAGCATATTTACAAACTGTAGCATCACTTCGTGATATGCTAGAATCTGTAAATCCGAGCCTACTCATGCTTTGCATTGATGAGTTGGATCAAAAAGTTTTAGAGGCATTTCCAGAAGAAGCCCAAAATATTGATGCACAATCAATCTTGGACACTGTAAATCGCTATCTCAATCAATGATTTAAAACTTTTAGCACTCATTGCTTGACTGTGCTAAAAGGTATGTTATAATAGTTACGTACTAGGAGGAACACATGAAATCTACATGGAAACTAAACGAAAACTCAACAGGATTATTAACTGTTGAAGTTGAACAAAATGCTTGGAAAAAAGCACAAGATAAAGCAGTTGATAAATTAACTAAAGACGTTGAGGTTCAAGGCTTCCGTAAAGGACAAGCTCCTAAAGAACTTGCACGCAAACAAATTAGCGACAGCTCAGTCATGATGGAAGCAATGAACTTAATTGCTAATGACGCATTTGTTGCAGGAATGGTTGAACATAAATTAGAACCAGTCGCAACACCAGAATTAGATGTTAAAGAAATGACAGCTGATTCACTCACATTACTTTTCAATGTAACTGTAAAACCAGAAGTTGAATTAGGTGAGTATAAAGGGATTAAAGTAGAAGCAGAAGATATCACAGTCTCAGACGAAGATGTTGAAGCTGAACTTGCAAAATTACAAGAAGAACAAGCAGAACTCGTTCTTAAAGAAGAAGGAACTGTTGAATCAGGAGATACAACTGTTATTGACTTTGAAGGATTTAAAGAAGACGTTGCATTCGAAGGTGGAAAAGGTGAGAACTATACATTAGAAATTGGTTCAAACTCATTTATTCCAGGATTTGAAGAAGCAATGATCGGTATGGCAGCTGGAGAAGAAAAAGATTTAAATATTACATTCCCAGAAAACTACCATGTTGAAGATTTAAAAGGACAACCTGTTGTTTTCAAAGTGAAACTACATGAAATTAAATCAAAACAATTACCAGAACTTAACGATGAGTTTGTAGAATTGTTAGATGATGAAGAAGTTAAAACTTTAGAAGCATTGAAAGCATCAATCAAACACAACTTAGAACACAACCGCCAACACGCTGAAGAAGACCGTGTCAATGACGTTTTAGTTCAAACAGTTGCAGATAATGCAAAAATCAATGTACCAGAAGCAATGATTACAGAAGAATTGAACCAAATGTTCAATGAATTCCAACAACGTCTTGCACAACAAGGAATGAACTTTGAATTGTACTCACAAATCTTAGGTCAAACAGAAGAAGATGTTAAATCACAAATGGGTGAAGATGCAGAAAAACGCGTTCGCACACGTTTAACACTCGAAAAAATTGCTGAAGTTGAAGGATTAAAAGTTGATGATGAGGAAGTAGAAAAAGAATTTGCTGCGATCTCAGAAGCATACGGAATCGAACTCGAACAAGTTAAAGAACTTGTCTCAATCGACGCTGTAACATACGACATTTTACTTCGTAAGGCAATCGAGTTAGTTAAAGAAACTCGTGCTTAATTAAAAGACGCTTAGCGTCTTTTTTATCCTAAAAGGAGGGATTGCTATGAGCGAAAAACAAGAAAATAAAATTATGAATGTCCCTGTCGTTGCGACACGCGGGGTAATCGTATTTCCTGAACAGGAAATAATGATTGAAGTAGGTCGTCATAAAAGTATAAATGCGATTGATGAAGCAGAAAAATTCTTCAACGGACACGTCATACTCGTAAGTCAAAAAGACATTCTCATTGACGATCCTAAGAAAGATGAATTGTTCCAATATGGATCTTTAGTCCATATTAAATCTGTTAAACGTAAACAAGGATTCTTACGTGTTACATTCTCAGGATTGCAACGTGTACGTATCAGTGAACTTGTAGATGATGGAAAAATGCTTTTTGGAACTGTTGAACTCCTTGAGGATATCATCGGTTCAGAAAATGAAGAAATTGCGCTTATTCGTCGTATTACATCAGAAATCGAAAAAGTATCCGCCGCAAACATTACGATTCCAACTGAATTGATTAATCAGCTTACTTTGGGAGTGTCAGCGTCGCAATTGAGTGATCAATTTGCACAGTACTTCCCATTACAAGTTGAGCGTAAACAAGCATTACTTGAAGAACTTGATGTTAATGAGCGTCTTTTAATGATCATTGAAGAAATTCAACGCGAACAGACTCTTGCAACTATTGAAACAACAATTAATGAAAAAGTTAAAGATCGTGTTGAAGAAAATCAACGTGAGTACTACTTACGTGAAAAAATGCGCGCTATTCGTGAAGAATTGGGAGATGCAACGGATGTTGGAGAAGACAGTGATGAGTTCCGAGAACTTCTAGAAAACAACCCTTATCCAGATCACATTCGTGAAAAAGCACTTGAAGAAATTCGCCGTTATGAAATGCTTCCTCAAGCATCGGGTGAATCAGGTGTGGTTCGAACCTATCTAGATTGGTTGTTAAAGACACCTTGGTGGCAACAAACTACGGATATTCAAGACCTTAATGACGTTCGTAAAAAACTTGATGAAGATCATTTTGGATTGGATAAAGTTAAAGATCGTATTATGGAGTACTTGGCTGTTAAACAAATGACAGGGAACCTCGAAGCTCCTATTCTCGCGCTTGTAGGGCCTCCAGGAGTTGGTAAAACTTCTTTGGCGAAGTCCATATCAGATTCACTAGGTCGTGAGTTTGTGAAGGCTTCACTGGGTGGTGTACGTGATGAAGCGGAAATTCGTGGACACCGTCGTACATATCTTGGTTCAATGCCAGGAAGAATTATTCAAGGGATGAAAAAAGCAGGAGTTGTAAACCCTGTATTCTTACTTGATGAAATTGATAAAATGGCATCAGATTACAAGGGTGACCCAACAAGTGCGATGCTTGAGGTATTGGACCCAGAGCAAAACAAACTGTTCTCTGACAACTACTTAGAAGAGCCATATGACTTATCACAAGTTATGTTCGTTGCAACAGCAAACTATCTTGGTGATATTCCAGAAGCACTTCGTGACCGTTTAGAAATTATTAACCTCAGCTCTTATACTGAAGAAGAGAAATTAAGCATTGCGAAAGCACACTTAATTCCGAAACAACTTAAACGTAATGGATTGAAAAAATCGCAGTTTAAAATTAGCGATGCATCGCTTCGTTATTTAATTCGTCACTACACACGTGAAGCAGGAGTGCGTCAACTAGAACGTACCATTTCATCGCTTGCGCGTAAGACGGTATTAGCAATTCTTAAAGATGAAAAAGAGTCAGTCACAATCACTAAAGATTTAATCTCTGAGTGGTTAGGTCAAATTATCTTTGAGTATGGACAAAAAGAAAAGAAAGATCAAGTGGGTGTCGTCACAGGTCTTGCCTTTACACAATTCGGCGGTGATGTGCTTCCAATCGAAGTAACTTCATTTGACGGAAAAGGACGCCTTATCGTCACAGGACAATTAGGAGATGTAATGAAAGAGTCTGCAGAAATTGCCTTTGGATATGTGAAATCACATGCCAAAGAGTTAAAAATCGCGCCTGACTTCTTTGAAAAACATGACATTCAAGTTCACGTTCCTGAAGGTGCTGTTCCGAAAGATGGCCCATCTGCTGGAGTTACGTTCACCACAGCGCTTATCTCTGCACTTACCAACCGTAAGGTTGCTGCAGATATAGCTATGACAGGTGAAATTACACTTCGTGGAAATGTTCTACCAATTGGTGGTTTAAAAGAGAAGTCATTAGCTGCTCACCGCGTTGGTATTACTCGAATTGTGATTCCAAAAATGAACGAAAAAGACTTAGTTGATGTTCCGGATGTCGTTAAAGAAAACGTTAAGTTCATTCCGGTTGAAACCATTGACCAGGTCATCAAAGAGGCACTTGTTTAGTGATTAATTGGAATACGCAAGATGCACATTTGATTATCTCATGTGCATCTGCATCACAGTTTCCTGAAACGACACAGAAGGAAATTGTAATGGTTGGTAAATCTAATGTTGGGAAGTCATCCCTTATTAATGCACTTACAAACCGTAAGCGTCTTGCGTACGTAGGACAGCGTCCTGGTAAGACCCGTCTCATTAACTTTTATCATATTAATGATGAGTTATTGTTGACCGATGTTCCCGGGTACGGGTTTGCGAACCGTTCTAAAGAAGAACAAATTCAGTATGGTGTGCTAATGGATAGTTATTTCCAACAACGTCATCCAGCTATGATGCTTATCTTGATTGATGTCCGCCGTGGCGTTGGTAAAGATGACATTATGATGCTTGATTTCGCACGTTACAATGGCATTGAACATGCTATCGTTCTAACGAAGACCGATAAGTTGTCACGTAATAAAATCGCGAATGAGCGACGTGCTGTCAAGAAAGAATATCCTGATGTAAAAGTGCTTGAGTTTTCAAGTCTGAACCATGATACTCGTGAACCAATTATTGAATATATGCGAAGTGTTCTATAAAACCTGCGAAAGCAGGTTCCTAAATTCAAATCTCAACCGCACCACCAAGGTGCGGTTGTTTTTGTATAATAAAAGGAGCCCACCCGACTAAAAGGAGCTCCCATATGAAGTATAAGCAATTAAATAAAAAAATAAAAGACCAAATCGATATTTTATTGAGTGTAGGATATTCGATGCGACAAGTTGGACGCGAACTGAATATTTCGCATTCAACTGTTTCGAGGTATAAAAGCAATCATTATAAGAAAAGAAAAATAGATATTCAACATAAATATAACCACTTAATCGATTACCTCAATTCTCGTTATGATCCGAAAGTCCGTTCTATCGATGTCTGCCTCAACAACTATAGAAGGTATCATCCTCATAAACCCTGTGTATCCGTTCAACAAGTGTATAACTGGATCAACCAAGGAAAACTTACGATTGACTCTCTTAGGATGTGTTACAAAAGACGTAGACGAAAGAAGCGAATGAGTGGAATGATGAACCACTTTCAATGGAATTTGGAAAATCGAACTGTGCTACCAATTAGTCTGAGACCCAATTATATAGAGGCCCGAGATGAAATCGGTCACCTTGAAATTGACTCAATAATCGGAAAGAAAAATGAAAGTGCAGCAATAATATCAATCGTAGATCGATGTTCCAGAATGAATTGGCTGATCAAGGCTGAGTATCGATTGGACTATTACACATCCTCATTAATTAGAAAATTTATAGAAGAAAACAAAATAGTGACGAAATCAATAACCGTTGATAATGGATTAGAGTTTAATACAATGGGAATTACTGCAAAACGACTCGGTGTCAAACTATATAAATGCGATCCTTACTGTTCTTTTCAGCGTGGTTCTAATGAACGAGCCAATGCGATAGTTAGAAGATTTATACCGAAAGGAAAGTCACTTTACAGCATTGGACAACAATATCTTGATGACATTGCCTTTAAAATCAACTCAATGCCGCGTAAAATATTTGACTTTAAAACTGCTTAAGAGATAGAATTTTTAAAAATGAATAGTGGTGCGGTTGAGATTTGATAAAAGAAAACCTGCGAAAGCAGGTTTTTTTATGACAAAAAAGCTATCCGTATAAGGGATAGCTTAAGAATTAGAACTTAATGTCTGTCATATATTTTTCGTAAACAGGGCGAATTCCAACACGATCTTTTGATAGTGATGGAATAACTTGGAATGGTCCTGAAGAACTGTTTCCTTCGATAAGCTCTGCATTACCGTCTTGTGAGACAGCAACATCCCAACCGATATAACGTACTTGAGGAATGACGAGGCACGCTTCTTTTACTTGAGCAACGACGTTCTCGAAGTTTGGAATTTGGAATCCCATAAGGTTTTCACCTGTAAGTGGATGGTTTGTATGTTGGTTACCATGCTTGTCGATGAATGGGTAAACAACAGTCCCTTTTTCATCTAAGATTGTGTACATACCACCTTGACCAATATTATCAACGTGACCACCTAAACCTGATTTTAATGCTGCAATAAGCACTCGAGGTGTTTGAGTATTATCTAAAAATGTAATAATACGCATTGTATTAACAGATGTAGGTGATAGCTCTGACATCTTTGGATGTTGCGTAAAGAATTCTTCAATAAGATATTGGCGATTTGCTTTTAAATCATTGTATAGCTTTTCGAAATCGATGTCTGGAGTTTCGTTGTAGTCAATCTTATCGATACCACGTCCAACGTAATCGTTTTTACGTTTAGCCATAACTTTGCCATGTTCAACGACGAAAGCTTTAAATGCTTCAACATCTACTTCTTCTAAATCAATGTGTTTACGGCTAATGAATTTTGCAAATAATACATCAAATTGGGATTTATCATCAAAAAGTCCAACATACTCGCGATCATTGTAGTACTTAACGACTTTGTCAGAATGTCCTAATGTAATATAAGTTTTACGTTCTTTACCGTTTAAAAGATAAAATTCAAACTCATTGTAATCAACATAGCCCGCAGTGTATCGGAATGAACACCACATCATATCAATGAGAATTACAAATTTACTTTTTCCGCTCTTTTCATGAGCATAGTTAATTGCGTCTTTGAATCCTTGACGATCCATTTGTTTCAGACGTTTAAAGTAGTACTTTATACGCCACCATAATTTTTTCATACAAATACCTTCCTGTCCTTACTATGTTATCGGTTTTAGGCTCATGTGTCAAGATAAACAACAAGATGCGTAAACGCATAATACGGCTTGAATAGTGGGTATTCTTAAGTTTTAGGGGTATTAAAAGGTCTCGTAAATTAGTCAAAAAAAAAGAAATAGTGTTCGATCACTATTTCTCGGTATTTTGTGTATTATCCAGTTCGGCAATTAGACGGTCAAAGAGTGGTTTGACACCTATTTGTGCTTCGCCTAGGAATCCTGGTGACTGATAAATATCGTGCCCTGGGAACTGATTACCTTCGATAAGCATGGGTCCATCTTTAGTCAAAGCAACATCCCATCCGACCATTCCTAATTCAGGTATGTGAAGGGCAGCTTTCTTCGCAAGTTCAATCATTGCCTCAAACTCAGGGACTTCAAATCCTTTGAATGTGATACCAGTTAGCGGATGAACGGCAGCGATCTTATTGAATTTACCAACGCCATCGGTTTCAACAACCCCTGTTTCTAGATTAATGCGCGCTGCAAATCCACCACTGTTTAAATTATCAACGCTTTTTCCATTTCCGCAACGAACACATGCAAAGGGGATTCGAATATGGCCATTCTTTTGCAGTGTAACAATCCGTACAGTGTTTACCGATGCAGGATGTAAAATCCCCATCCGTTCATCTTGAATGATGTACGCCTCCGCGAGTGTTTGGTTATTCGCACGCATCGAGTCATATACGGCTTTTGCATTGGTACCGTCAAAATCAAAGAATTCGATACCTTTTCCACCAATCCCATCTACTGGCTTTGCGACAATTCGTGGGTTTGTTTTGAAGAAATGCTCAAAATCATCAAAGCTGGTCG
Organism: Erysipelothrix sp. HDW6B; assembly: GCF_011301115.1. NCBI lineage: Bacteria > Bacillati > Bacillota > Erysipelotrichia > Erysipelotrichales > Erysipelotrichaceae > Erysipelothrix > Erysipelothrix sp. HDW6B. The sequence goes on from NZ_CP049860.1 coordinate 855,402, forward strand.
CGTTTAAATCAAGCCAGGCGCGATTATGATACCCATCAAAAAATTTGAGAAATTCAACCTTATTATCGAGTGTATCCCATTTTTCTTGACTGTTAAATTTCGCGACATAAGCATTATTGACACCTCGAGTCACGAAAGTGCTACGTTTTGATTCGGGAACGTTGTATAATTCGAAATCCAAATAATCTACATATCCAGCTTGATATTTTAATCCGGTTTTAATGATATCGATTAGAATCAATAAGGTGTTCTTGCCCGTTCGCTTATGAACTTCCTTAGCTGTTTCATACATAGCTTTATGATTCATTTTTGTAATACGCTGAATCATATATTTAAATTTTTTCATGATATCACCTTCCATAAGTTCTTATACGTCATCAATTATATCGCATTCATTGACCACAAACAATGCTCAGAAGGGAAACAATGCAAGACACCTTTATACCACTACAAATGTCCGGATTTTAAATGTCATGTTCAATTATCTCTTGGAGTATAAATGACTGATTGACATATAAATATTTGAAAATCGCACAGTTGGGAATTCGATTTTGACGGCGCACGGAGCTATAGGATTCCCAACGTTTATAGAATTGTGCAATCGCAGCACCGTGCGAAACGATAAGAATCTGATTTCCTTTTGAGTTAGTCACGCATTGTGCTATCTCAAGACTAATACGATCTTGAAAGTCGGCTTCACCCTCGCCATCAAATTGCACAAAAAAATCTTGGTAGGGGAGCGGCGGATTGAGATGTTCTCCTTCGCCCTCTAGACGTCCAAAATTCCACTCACGTAGGTTTTTTGACTGTGTATATGCGATGTCAGTTAAAATTTTGAGCGTATCAACTGCCCGCTCCGAAGTAGAACAATAAGCATCGTCAAAAACAATGTTTAGCGAATCAATATGTTTACGAGCAGCTTGTGCCTGTTGAATGCCGAGCGCAGTAAGTGGTGAATCGCAGAATCCTTGTATCTTCTTTTGGAGGTTGAAGAGTGTTTGACCGTGGCGAACTAGATAAATCGTTTTTGTATCATTGTATTTCAAATTTGTCATAGAGACCTCCTTGATGATTTTAATGAATCATCTATAATAGAAGCATAAACTAAGGGAGCTACTCCCGGTCAAGGAAGGATTGTACAATGACAAAATTAATGACAATGCGTGACGTGTGTATTGCGACGGGAATTAGTTATGATACACTAAAATACTATTGTAATGAAAACCTTGTGCCCTTTCATAAACGTGATCACAACAACCACCGAATTTTCGATGCACGTGATCTCGCTTGTGTTGAAGGCCTTGTCTGTTTAAGACGATGTGGTATGTCGGTGAAGGATATGAAGCAATATATTCAATTAGGTCTTGAAGGTGTGGGCTCAATTTCAGAACGTAAAGCGATGCTTAAAAAAACATATGAACAGTTACAGAACCAACAAAAAGAAATTGAAGCGTCACTACAATTTCTTGAAAAGAAACAAAACTACTATACGGACGTCCAAAATGGCGTGGTTCCATACGTCAGTAATTTAGTAGCGGAAAAAACAAGCTAACTTTTAAAATAAGAACTTTGAAAAATTGCTAATCACAAAAGACTGTGCTAAAATATAAAAAAATCAATGAGCATAAGGAGTACCGTGTAAAAACGTTTAGAGAGTTGTCGTCTGGTGAAAGACAATCGTTGGAAACGGGAAAGTCGTATGTGAGATGAGATACTGAACTTAAGTAGGTAAATCCGTTGGTGGCGTTAACACATTGAGGCTTGTTGAAAACAAGTAAATTAAGGTGGTACCACGACTAACACATCGTCCTTTGGATGATGTTTTTTTGTGTTTAGAAAAGGAGTAAATGATGAACAAGTTAAGAATTCCAACACTCGAAACGAACCGACTAATATTAAGAGCTGTAACTATGGATGATGCATTAGATATGTTTGCTTATACTTCAAATCCTGAGGTCACACGCTACCTGTCATTTCCGACACATACATCTGTCGAGGATGCACAATGGGCGATTGCAAACATCTTTATGAAACGTCCCGATAACGGATCTCCTGAAGCATTCGCAATTGTTGATAAAACGACACATCAAATGATTGGAACCTGTGACTTTTGGCGAGTTGATGGTGACAATACGTATGAAATGGGATATGTCCTTAATCAAGCGTATTGGGGTCAAGGACTCATGACAGAAGCATGCCGTGCAGTCTTAAAGTTTGCGTTTGAAGATTTCGGTGTTCGACGGATGGAAATTCGTCATAACGCTGAGAATATCGGATCTCGAAATATTATCAAAAAACAAGGATTTACTTATGAAGGCGTCCGTAGACGATTGGTTAAGATTGATGAACACTACAGTGATATCGTCTACTATGCGATGCTTGATGAAGAGTTCAAATAAAACAGAAAAGAAAGAAGAGGATGTAAGATGCGTAAAGAGCTTGCACAAAAATACAATCACTTAGATATTGAAAAAGATAAATACCAAGAATGGGTAGACAAAGGATATTTTACTGCTGGAGATATCAGTAAAAAGCCATATTCCCTTGTAATTCCGCCTCCAAATGTTACTGGGAAACTACACTTAGGTCATGCATGGGATAATACCTTGCAAGACATTGCAATTCGTTATCAACGACTCTTAGGTAAAGATGCCTTGTATCTTCCGGGGATGGATCATGCTGGAATCGCCACTCAAGCAAAAGTTGACGAACGTCTGCGTGAGCAAGGAATTTCGCGATATGATTTAGGCCGTGAAGGGTTCCTCAATAAATCATGGGAATGGAAAGAAGAATATGCTTCACACATTCGTGCTCAATGGGAAAAACTAGGAATTTCGGTTGATTATTCGCGCGAACGTTTTACCCTAGATGAAGGCTTGAACAAAGCGGTTAATAAAGTCTTTGTTGATCTTTATAACGATGGTTTGATTTATCGTGGATACCGCATCATCAACTGGGACGTTCAAGCCCAAACGGCGCTTTCAAATATTGAAGTAGAGCACAAAGAAATTGAAGGGAATTTCTATACTTTTGAATATACGGTTGAAGAAACAGGCGATAAACTTGCGGTTTCAACAACACGTCCTGAAACAATGTTCGGAGATGTTTGTATCGTTGTACATCCAGATGATGTCCGTTATCAGCATCTAATTGGGAAACATGCGATAAATCCTGCAAATGGTGATGTCTTACCAATTATTGCGGATGACTATATCGATATTGAATTTGGTACAGGTGTTATGAAATGTACTCCAGCACATGATCCTAACGATTATGAAATTGGAAAACGCCATCATTTAGAAATGCCAATTTGTATGAATCCAGATGGTACCATGAATGAACTTGCACATCAATTTGCAGGACTAGACCGTTTTGAAGCACGAAAACAGTTAGTAGCTTACATTAAGGAAAATGGGAAGTTAATCAGTATTGAAAAACACATACATTCGGTCGGCCACTCGGAACGTACAGGTGTTATTGTAGAGCCGTATTTATCCGATCAATGGTTTGTTAAAATGCAACCACTTGCGCAAGAAGTTTTGAAGTTCCAGGAAACAGATCCAATTAAATTTTACCCAGAACGCTTCAGCCATACCTTCAACCAATGGCTTGAAAATATTGAAGACTGGACAATTTCACGTCAGTTATGGTGGGGGCATCGTATTCCTGCTTGGTTCCATAACGAAACCCAAGAAGTCTATGTAGGAGAAACAGCCCCTAAAGACAGCGAAAATTGGACACAAGATCCTGACGTATTAGATACCTGGTTCTCATCAGCACTATGGCCTTTCTCAACACTTGGATGGCCAGAACAAACACCAGATCTTGAACGATACTACCCAACTGACTTATTAGTCACAGGTTATGATATCATCTTCTTCTGGGTTGCGAGAATGGCATTCCAAGGGCGCTACTTTACAGGAACCAAACCATTTAAAGACGTCCTAATGCATGGATTAATCCGAGATGAACACGGTCGTAAAATGAGTAAATCATTAGGAAACGGTGTTGATCCAATGGATGTTATCGAAGAATTTGGTGTAGATGCGCTACGTTACTTCCTAACGACAAACTCGACACCAGGGCAAGACATGCGTTATGTCCCAGAGAAAGTTGAAGCTTCATGGAATTTTATCAACAAAATTTGGAATGCTTCACGCTTCGTCAACATGCATACCAGCGATCAAGTATATGATATAGAAAAAGCAACACTATCAATGGTTGATCGTCACATTATTCATCAATTTAACCGAACACTCGATGAAGTTAATCGTAATATGGACAAATACGAATATGCCCTTGTAGGAAATACTTTACAACGTTTTGTATGGGATGATTTCTGCAGTTGGTATATCGAACTTAGCAAATCAGGACTTCAAAGTGAGGATGAAACAGTTGTCTATGCAACAAAAGCAACACTTGCTTATATGTTGAAGAATATTGTGAAAGTCCTTCATCCTTTTATGCCATTTGTAACCGAAGAGATTTACCAATCGATGCCTGGCAGCTTGGAATCAATCAATCTCGAGACATGGCCTTCAATGATGCAAATTGACACAGATGGATTAGAACAAGTCACATTCATGATAGATGCGATCTCAGCAATTCGTGAACTCCGTGTTCAATACGATGTTAAGCCTTCAAAACCACTCACGGCACAACTATTGAACAACAAAGATAAGGACTACGAATTTGATGCTGTCTTAAAAGCGATGTTTGAGAGTATGGCACGTGTTGCCATCGGAACGATTACCGAGAATCCCGTTAAACAACCAATTCAAGGTGGATCAATTATTTTATTACAAGATGAATTAGTAGATCAGGAAGCATTGTTAGTAAAACTAAATGCTGAGAAAGAACGACTTGAAGCGGAGATTTCACGTGGTGAAAAAATGCTTGCAAACCAGAACTTTATTGCCAAAGCACCTGCTGCAAAAGTTGAAGCCGAACAAGCAAAACTTGATGAATATCGACGTCAACTTGATGTGGTCTTAGGACAGTTAAACTAATGGAAGCAATCATTAACACCTTAGTAAAAGGTATTTCTACAATGTTTCGATTTGATATCGAAAAAGACCCACGTGGTGCTCGTAAAAAGAGCCTTATCATCATTCTTATCTTTATTATCCTGCTGTATGTAGGGGTTATTGGATCATTAATAAATTAAGAAAAGAACCGCATAAGTGCGGTTCTTTTTTTTATGTAAAAGGAGTGCATTCGCACTCCTTTTAATTAGATGATATCTTTAAACCAAATGCGTTTCATAACTGAAGTAGCGATGATATACATGAGTACGATTCCACCAACCCACAAGAGGTGTGTTGATGAAAGTACTTGGAGCTCAATTGTTGATGCTAATGGTGTGGTCACAAAGAGCAAGGTAATAGCAATCGCTAAGAATGATACAAACACAAGCACTCCCGAAGGTAGATTTGATAGCGAGAATGGACGTTTTGTACGAATTACAAAAATAATTAAAGATTGGGAGATGATTCCAAACGCAAACCAGAATGTTTGGAATAATGTAGCATGCTCAGGTGTTCTAACATCAAACACAGCATACAGGACGACAAAGCACGCGATATCAAAAATTGAACTGAGTGGCCCAAAGAGTTTCATGAACTTCACAAGCGATTTTGATTCGAGTTTACGAGGTTTTTCGAGTTCCTTTTCAGTAACATTATCGAATGGAATTCCTGTTTGTGCTAAATCACTTAAGAGGTTTTGAACAAGAATATGAACTGGTAATAGTGGTAGGAATGGCACAAAGAGACTTGCGACCAAGACAGAAATCATATTCCCCACGTTACCACTGACTGCCATTTCCAAATACTTGATCATGTTTACAATTGTTTTACGTCCTTCAAGAATTCCTTCTTCAAGTACGGTTAAATCTTTCTTCAATAAAATAATATCAGCAGATTCTTTAGCGATATCAACGGCACTGTCAACCGAAATACCGACGTTTGCTTGTTTCAATGCGAGGGCATCGTTGATACCATCACCCAAGAAACCAACTGTATGGCCTTTATCTTGGAATGCCTTAACGATTCGTTGTTTTTGATCTGGAGAAATCTTTGCAAAGAGGTGACAGTGATCAACTGCATCACGTAATTCCTCATCACTCATGGCTTCTACTTCATCACCCATATAGGTAATCTCAGTATCAATTCCAACTTTGCTACTTACTTTTTTAGCAACACCCAAACTATCACCTGTAATAACAACAACTTTTACACCATGTCGGTTAAGGCTTTCGATTGTAGGTTTCGCACTTTCTTTAGGTGGGTCAAGGAAACCAATAAACCCAATTAATACGAGATCACTTTCATCTTCGACGCCGAATTCGTGCTCTGTAGGAACATTGTTCTTCTGCGCGACAGCAATCATGCGTAATCCATCATGATTGTGTTGGGAATAGACTTCCATAGCTTCTTTACGAATTTCGTCGTTGAGTTCAAATACTTCGCCATTACGGTCAATGTATCGACATAATTTAACAATTTCTTCAACGGCACCTTTCGTAATAAGTTGTCGTTTGTCATTACCATCTTCCAAGATGACACTCATTCGACGGCGAGAGAAATCAAATGGGATTTCGTCAACGACTGAATAGTAATTTACAAGGTCATCCATGTTATATGATTCTGCACGGTTAATAATGGCGAGATCAATTAGATTTTTAAGACCACTTTGGAAATATGAGTTTAAGAATGCATGACGAAGGACACGCATGTCATCTTCTCCATTAACGTCCATATAACGTTCAAGAACAATATTATCTTGTGTTAAAGTTCCAGTCTTATCTGTACAAAGGATATCCATTTCTCCAAAGGAAGAAATAGAACTTTGGGATTTTACAATTGTTTGATGCTTTGCCATGTTGATAGAACCACGTGCAAGACTTGTGGTTAACACAACCGGAAGCATTTCTGGTGTAAGACCTACCGCAACTGTGAGCGCAAACAAGAAGGCCTCGACAATATCATGCTTCAAAACGCCATTAATGATAAAAATGATGGGTAGCATAATTAACATTAATCGCATTAAAAGCGAACTAATTGTCGAAATACTACTTTCAAAACTATTGATTTGCTTTGTTTCTTTTAAACTTGTATTCATACGGCCAAGATATGTATCATCACCGGTCCGAATGACCATTGCCCGTGCACTACCTGAGACTACGTTGGTTCCCATGAGACACAAGTTCGAATAATCAGACTCTGTGATCATTTGCTCTTCATCGAATTTAACAAATTTTTCGATAGGCTGTGATTCCCCGGTTAAGGTTGCTTGAGAAATAAATAAATCTTTTGCAGATAAGACGCGCATATCAGCTGGGATAATATCACCTGCAGATAGTCGGACAATATCACCCAAAACTAAATCATCAATTGGGATTTCAGTAAAGACACCATCACGAAGTGCAGCGGTGGTATTCGAAACCATGTTGAGTAATTTCTCACTAGCGGCACTGGAACGTTCTTCTTGAACAAATGAAATCAGTGTTGAAATCATGACAATGACAGTCAAGATTGTGATGGTGAGATAATCTGGTGTTTCCCCAGTCAGGAAAAATACCGGAACAATCACATCAGTAATTAATGTAATTGCAATTACGACCATTAAAACTAGGTTAAATGGATTAATCAATACGTTTACAAAACCAATAATTGGATGCTTTTTCGTCCCCTGTGAAATCGCATTTGGACCAAGCTCTTCAAGTTTTTGCTCTGCTTGGTCGAGAGTATACCCTGTTGGTGACGCTCCCAAATTATCATAGAGTTCCTCTTGGGAACTTTGGAGCAAGTCTAGAATATTTTTATTTTTTGATGTCATTCAATAAGCCCTCCTTCATCAGAAAAAGCGCACTAAAATAGATAATAACCCGAGGGAGGCCCCAAGGGATCATCGTCTAAAGAACAAGTGCTACATATACTAGAACTACAACTTTGACCTTCCATGTTGCCACCTCACTTTCATGTAAACTATAACAAAATTAAGGATTATTAGCAATAAAACGACGGATTGTGAACACAGTCTTCACAGAAAAATAACACAATATGATATACTTTTAGAGTACTAGGGGGTGCATAATGAAAAAGACACTATTATTTGATTTAGATGGAACTGTATTACCTTTAGATAACAAAGACTTTGAACATCTCTATATTGGAACGTTAACAAACTTTGCGAAGGATACTATCGAACCTGAAAAATTAGCGAAAAGCCTGTGGGCAGCAACCGCAGCAATGATTCAAAATACCGATTCAAATCGAACCAATGAAACAACTTTTTGGGAAGCTTTTGAAGCATTGATTGGCGCGTCAGCAACCGCATATATTAAGGAAACAATGGATCAGTACTACAACGGTCCGTTTTCAGAAATTCAAAAAGCAACAAAACCAAGCCAGGCAATGATTGAAGCAATCCATTATGCCAAACAAAAAGGATATACCGTTATTTTAGCGACAAATCCTTTATTCCCTAAGATAGCTACTGATAAACGTATCGAATGGGCAGGATTTAAACCTGAAGACTTTGATTATATTACACGATTCGAATCGAATCATTTCTGTAAGCCTAATCCAATGTATTATCAAGAAATTATGAGTGTTTGTGGCTTAGAACCCAAAAACTGCATCATGATTGGAAATGATGTACAAGAAGATATGATGGCTGCAAAACTCGGTATGGAAACATGGTTGATTACGGATGACTTAATTAACCGTCATCCGGATGTTCTTGATGATCATGTGACGTGGCGAGGAAACCGAGAAGAACTACTCATAAAAATTAAGGAGGATTTAGTATGATTGTAGGTTGTGTACGAGAAATAAAAGAATCCGAGAACCGAGTGGGATTAATGCCGACCCATGCATTTGAATATGTGAATGCAGGGCACACTGTAATTGTGGAATCTGGCTTGGGTGTTGCAAGTGGTTTTACAGATGAACTATACAGCGAAGCTGGAGCTACAGTTGTCGATAGCGCTGAAGCGGTATGGGCACAAGTAGATATGATGATAAAAGTCAAAGAACCGCTTGAAAGTGAATATCCATTGATGCGTGCCGGACAAATACTGTTCACATACCTTCATTTGGCAGATAATGCGCCACTGACACAGGCCCTCGTAGACCGAAAAGTGACAGCGTTTGCTTATGAAACAGTTACCGATCCGCAAGGTCGTTTGCCGTTATTACGTCCTATGTCAGAAGTTGCAGGACGACTCTCAATTCAACAAGGAGCAAAATACCTTGAAGGTCACTACGGTGGTAAAGGAATTCTGCTATCGGGTGTTCCTGGAGTTCATGGCGGTCATGTGGTAATCATTGGGGCAGGTGTCGTCGGGATGAGTGCATGTAAAACTGCACTTGGAACCGGAGCATCTGTAAGCATTTTGGATACAAATCTTGATCGCCTTGCATACATAGAGGATGTCTTTAATGGCCGTGTCAACACGATTTTTAGTGATGAACATAATATTCAAGAAGAATTGAAACGTGCAGACATTGTAATTGGAAGTGTATTGATTCCTGGTGATAAGGCACCCAAACTTGTGCGCCGTGAACATCTAGAACTGATGGAAAAAGGAACAGTTCTTGTGGATGTTGCAATCGATCAAGGGGGATGTTTTGAAACTAGCAAACCGACAACACACCAAAATCCAATTTTTATTGACTCGGGAATTGTGCACTACTGTGTTACGAACATGCCGGGTGCTGTGCCACAAACATCCACTCATGCATTGGGGAATGCGACAATTCGATATGGTCTAGAAATTGCCAATCGTGGCGCTTTGGAAGCAATCCAAAGTAATGAAGGTCTATTTAATGGTCTTAATGCCTACGATGGTCACATTACAAATGCTGCAGTTGCACGTTCACAAAATTTTGAATATAACAACATGAAAAATACGTTAAAAGGATGAACTCTTTAAGCATTTTTGGTACAATAGATTAAAGGAGGTGGCCGTCATACCTAATGTAATAACACACGGATTGATGGCACTCGACGTTTACAACAAACTAGAGGTGTCAGAAGTCCAAGAGGCAATCGCAAAACATCCTAAAGCTTACTTGCTTGGGAGTAACGGACCTGACCTTCTTTTTTACTACAAAGCCTTGCCTTGGCAAGATCAAGCTTTAAATAAAAAAGTTGGTGGGTATGGAAACTTGGTTCATGTTGAACATATAAATGACTTCTATCGTGAAGCTGTATCATTTGTTCGTCAAGTCCAAGATCCAGAACGACGTGCAATTCTTATTGCATATCTTTCGGGACATTTTATGCATTGGTCACTGGATACGTTAGCACATCCATTTGTGTTTTATCGCAGTGGCGAAATTGCAAATGAAACGAAGTACTGGCATTTCCGTTACGAGTCAATGATTGACGCCCTCATGGTATCTTACGTAAAACGAAGAGACATGAAAAAATTGAAAGCGACACGATTTGTGGATGTTGATGCGACGGAGCGTCGTGTTATCGCATCATTTTACCAAATGTTATTGGCAAATGTGTTTGATATTCAAACGAGTCCACAAGTCATAGAAGAATCAATTGTGACTTTCAAGACGGCACTTGGATTTTTATATGATCCAAGTAACATCAAGACGCCTGTAATCCGGGCATATGAAAACAAGTTCTTGGAACCCTGGGCACTTACGAGCCATGTGGTGAATGGAGAACTGGATTCAGAACATGATGTGCTTAATTTAAAACACGATGTTTGGTCAAATCCAACGGATATAAACGATACATCGCGACTAAGCTTCGTCGACTTGTACGATTACTCAATTAAACTAGGTGTAATCCTTGTTGATCGTCTAAACGAAGCACTTGCAGATCCTAGTGTGACATTTGATGACATACTCAGAGATTGCCAATATGATACGGGGAGACCTGTAGGTAAAGAAATGAAGTATTACAATAGTATTTATTAAATCTATAACACTATAATAGGGAGGGTTTTATTATGTTAATCAGTATTCATGGAAAAAACGTCGACATTACAGAGGCGATGTACACAGCAGTAGAGGAAAAATTGGAATTCTTACACAAGTATTTCGAAATTGACGATACATGGCGTGCAAACGTTGTTGTTAATACATACCCAACAGGCGTTAAAGTTGAAGTAACTATTACTTCAAAAATCGGACCATTACGTGCAGAAGTAATGACCGAAGATTTCTATGCTGCTCTTGATAAAGTAGTCCATAAATTAGAAGATCAAATTCGTCGTCATAAGACACGTATTTCTAAGAAAAACCGTGAAGGCTTATCACAAGCATTCATTTCAATGATCGAAGATCAAGAAGCAGAAACAAAACAAAACGAAGAAGCAGAATTAGTAAGAACCAAAACAATTGCTGCAGAAAAAATGGACCTAAGCGATGCAATCTTAAACATGGAAATGCTTGGTCATACATTCTTCATTTATACTGATGATGAAACCAATGAAGTAGCTGTTGTTTACAAGCGTTTAGATGGTGACTATGGTCTACTTGAGGTAGAATAACAAAATTTATTTTAAGTTCAGTAGAAAAAATGCTATAATTACACAAATGGAGGTTTGGATATGAGCTTTAAAGACAAACTAAAAAACATTCTAACGCCAGTAGAAGATGACGAATACCTGGAATTTTCAGATGATGAGGTAGAAACATTGAGCGATTATGAAGCACCACGCGCAAGCGATGGAACAAAATTACCAAGTGATACAAAGATGGTTCTATTCGAACCAAGATCCTTTGAGGAGTCTGAAGAAGTAGCACGTTACTTAAAAGAAAAACGAGCTGCTGTTGTTAACTTACATCGTTTACAACGTGATTACGCACAGCGTACAATTGACTTTTTAACAGGTGTCGTCTTTGCACTTGATGGATCAATTCAAAAAATAGGTCATAATGTAATTCTATGTACTCCTAAAACAATTGGTGTACAAGGTGAAATCAGTATGAACCTTGAAGAATTCGATTCTTAGACACTATGTCAAACAATCATGCATTTCGCATTATGAAACAGGGATACGATCGCTTTGAAGTAGATCAGACAATCTCGGAACTAGAACGTGAACGCGTTTTGTTGCAAAAACAAACACAAATCTATAAGAAACAGATTGATACACTCCAAGAACAACGTGACCTCATAAAAAAGAGGTATCAGCAACTTGTTGGCGAAATCACTGTTCGTGAACGAGCATCAGAAGAAATGTCACGCCTTGCCCTTCGTGAAGCAAACGACATTATTGAAAATGCTCATTCAAATGCAGATATGATTGTTCGTGAAGCAATGTCAACATCGCGTCAAGTGCTGGTTGAGATTGCTCGAATTTCAAATGAATCGAACTTGCTTCGTGATGAATTGAAAGATAAAATTAAAAATCTAGAAGAAGCGATTGAAGGACTTGAACTTCCTGAAGCGCCTTATTCATTAATAATTGGCGATGACCAAGACAATAATCAATAAGCATCCCTTGCAGAGACTTCGTGGTTGGTGAGAACGAAGAGGGCCTTATGGGTTTATCACTTGTGAGCTTGTTTCTGAACACTCTATGAATAAAGTAAGAAACACGTCGGCGGCGTTACCGCATTTGAGTGCACAATTTTTTAATTGTGAATTAAGGTGGTACCGCGTCGAAGACGTCCTTATCTAAGGACGTCTTTTTTTGTATATAGGAGGAAATTATGGAATACAAAGATACACTACTGTTACCGAAAACAGAATTTGAGATGAGAGGGAATCTCAGCAAAAAAGAACCACTCATTCAAGCGAAATGGGATGAAGAAAATCTCTATGAAGCAATGCAAACAACCAGAGAAGCAGAAGGTGCGCCACTCTTTGTATTACATGATGGTCCTCCTTATGCGAATGGAAACATTCATATTGGTCATGCATTAAATAGCATTCAAAAAGACTTCATTGTCCGTACAAAATTCATGGCAGGATTTAAGACACCGTTTAGACCAGGTTGGGATACGCATGGATTGCCAATTGAAAATGCGATTCAAAAGCTAGGTGTTGATCGTAAATCAATGCCATTACACGAGTTTAGAGCTCTTTGCGAGAAATATGCACGCGAACAAGTTGCAATTCAAATGAAAGATTTCAAATCTCTTGGGAAAATTGGAGATTACAAGAATCCATACATTACACTCAATAAAGACTATGAAGCACAACAAATTCGTGTCTTTGCTCAAATGGCGCTAAAAGGTATGATCTACAAAGGATTAAAACCTGTTTATTGGTCACCATCCAGTGAGACTGCACTAGCTGAGGCTGAAATCGAATATCAAGATCGACGTGATCCAGCTATCTATATTGCGTTTGATGTGGTTGATGGTAAGGGCGTCGTAGAACAAAATGATAAATTGGTCATTTGGACTACAACACCATGGACTATTCCAGCAAACCTTGCAATTTCAGTTAATCCAGTGATGACTTATGCACGTGTGAAAACTGATAAAGGGGTTCTCGTGATGATGGAATCGCGCATTGAATCCGTAATGAAAGAATTAGAAATTGAAAACTATGAGATTTTGACAACATTCTTGGGGTCAGACATTGAATATGTTACATACAAACACCCACTTTATGACCGTATTTCCCCTGTATTAAATGGTGATCACGTAACTGATGAAGCGGGAACAGGTTGTGTTCATACAGCGCCAGACCACGGGGTAGAAGACTTTGATGTCGCTGCAAAGTATGATATTAAACCGTTTGGACCTGTCGATGCTCAAGGTCACCTTAATGAAAAAACAGGTGAGTTTGCGGGTATGTTCTTTGAGAAAGCAAATAAAGCCGTAACGCTTCGTTTGGAAGAAGAAGGTGCACTTTTAAAAATGGGTTGGATTACTCACAGTTATGCACACGACTGGAGAACGAAGCTTCCAATTATTTACCGTGCAACAACGCAATGGTTTGCATCGATTGATGGCATTCGTCAACAAATTCTTGATGAAATTGCGAATGTTGAGTGGTATCCAAAATGGGGTGAAAAACGTATGCATAATATGATTGCAGATCGTGGCGACTGGACAATATCACGTCAACGTGCGTGGGGTGTTCCAATTCCAATCTTCTACGCAGAAGATGAGACACCAATCATCGATGCAGAAGTCTTTGAACATGTTGCAACGTTATTTGAAGAACATGGTTCAAATATTTGGTTTGAGAAAGAGGCTGCAGAACTGTTGCCTGTTGGTTATACACATCCAAATTCTCCAAATGGAACCTTTACAAAAGAAAAAGATATCATGGATGTTTGGTTTGACTCAGGGTCATCGCATACAGCTGCATTAAATCACAACGAAACACCACTTCCGGTTGATGCATATGCTGAAGGAGCTGACCAATTCCGTGGGTGGTTTAACTCATCACTCATTATTTCTGTCGCGTTGTACGGAATTGCACCTTACAAGGCTGTAATTACGCACGGTTTTATCAAACTGGATTCCGGTGAGAAAATGAGTAAGTCTAAATCGAATGGACTTAGCCCAAATGAAATCACATCCGAAATGGGTGCGGATATTTTACGACTTTGGGTGGGTAGTGTTGATTACCACTCAGACATTACAATGTCAAAAGACCTTTTAAAACAAGTGAGCGAGTCTTACCGCAAGATTCGAAACACATTCCGATTCATGCACGGTAACTTGAACAATTTCAACATTGACACTGACGGTATTGCAATTGAAGATTTATCCTTAATGAACCGTTATGTCTTGAACGAAGCGATTCGTGTAAATAACGAAGGTCGTAAAGCATACGAAGGTTATGATTATCAAAAAGTAACGACAGCAGTTCTTAACTCATTAATTAATACGATGTCGTCATACTATTTAGACTATACAAAGGATATTCTTTACATTGAGAAAGAAGATGATCGAGCACGACGTGAAATTCAAACTGTCATTTATCATACACTCGATACATACTTAAAACTCCTTGCACCAATCTTGCCGCATACAACAGAAGAAATGTATCAAATCTTTAAACCAGAGCAAGGAAGTATTCATCTCACAAAATTTGTCGATATTCAAGATGAGATTATTTCTGAACAAGAAAAAGCAGACATGCAAGATCTCTTTAAGGTTCGCGAAACAGTATTTAAAGCACTTGAAGTCAAACGTGCGGATAAAGAAATTGGAAAATCATTAGAAGCAGCAGTTACAATCTCAATGAATAGCGCGACAATAGAACGTGTCGAGTCTATTCTTGGAAAACATCTAGCACAATGGTTTATTGTGTCACATGTAACACTTGAAGCTATCGAAGGCGAAGCAATTGACGTAGCGGTTACGAAATACGATGGTCATACTTGCCAACGTTGCTGGAATGTTGTAAGTTCAATTAACGATGCAGGATTGTGTGAGCGTTGTGATCACGTCCTTCATAGTTAATTATGAAAATTACATCCGTCAACAACGAAACCATCAAGTCGCTCTTAAAATTATCAAAGAAAAAATATCGTGATGCTAATGGCAAACTTCTTGTCGAAGGAGAACACCTACTTCAAGAAGTGAAGGCATCTGGACTTAACCACACAACTTATGGTATCGGATCAGAATTTGATGTTGAAATTACCGATGCCATTGCACACAAACTATCGACGACTCAATCAGGATCGACACTCTTTACTGTAGTTGATAAACCGCAGCATGGATGGCCCCAAAATGGGAAACGATTCATATTATGTGATGGAGTTCAAGACCCCGGAAACCTTGGCACGATAATACGCACCGCACACAGTTTTGGATTTGATGCAGTCATCGTTTCGCACGATAGTGTGGATGAATTCAATGATAAGGTTGTACGATCAACCCAAGGGTCGATATTCCATATGCCAGTTATAAGAATGTCACTCGAAGACGCAATCGCACGTTTGAAAGGTGAATCTGTATCTGTCTATGCAACATACTTGGGAGATAATACAGTGCCATTGTCAGCAGTTACCGATAATGCAATTGCTTTTGTGGTTGGATCCGAAGGGCAAGGTGTCAGTGATGCAGTTCTCGAGCAATGTGATGGCACTACAAAAATAGAAACCAGTAATTTTGAATCATTAAATGTTGCAATTGCGACAGCAATTATTTGTTATACATTTAGGCAATAAACTAAAACGTTACATTTTGTAGCGTTTTTTTAATCCTTTTATTCCGTAGATACTGATAAAATGGCGAAAGATATCAAGACGTCCACATTCTTAAAATAAGGAGTTGAACGAAGCTTAATAGGCAAAAATGAGCATAAACAATCTTGTGTAAAACATACGCAATTTTGGTGTTTTGGTTTCGAAGCTAAAATCGTTAGGTAAGTAACGTAATGCCTAAAAAGCCATTTATAAGTGGTTTTGATCGACATTGATGACATGCAATTATAAAAAATTAGATACAACTGCTTAATTGACATCGAGATGTGGTGTGCTATTTTAATAATCGAAGCGCTTTCACAGGAGGAATAATGAAACGATTATATAAACTAGGAACAATACTACTCTTTATTATGGTACTAGGAATTGGATCTGTACCATTTATGCCAATCTATGGTGACGAAGCACAGGATATAGAAGTGATGACCCAACGATGGGTTCAATCACTAACCGGAAATTTAGACGTAGATACGGACTTACAATCAAATGTATATGTTAAAGACTATGTTCAAAAACTTTCCAATGATGCTACGCAAGTTAACCAAACACTTAATAAAGATACGAATCGGACTTCTTTATGGGTGCGAAATGATAAAGAACCCAAACACGACTATCTCTCACGAAATGTCA
The DNA here is from genome assembly GCF_011301115.1 of Erysipelothrix sp. HDW6B. Classification (NCBI taxonomy): domain Bacteria; kingdom Bacillati; phylum Bacillota; class Erysipelotrichia; order Erysipelotrichales; family Erysipelotrichaceae; genus Erysipelothrix; species Erysipelothrix sp. HDW6B. The sequence continues at coordinate 872,188 of NZ_CP049860.1, forward strand.
AAAATATCGGAATTTTGACCAAAGCTTACGCAACATACGGTACTGTGTACTATCAAGATAGTGCAATGTTACAAACAATTAAAGACGCATTACGACACATTGTAGAAATCGAACAATACAATGGTGAAGGATACTATGGAAACTGGTGGAACTGGCAAATTGGAATTCCACATGAAATGATAAATATTCTTTTCATGATTCAAGATACTTTGACACCTGAAGAGCTGAACGAATATATCGAAATCTTAAAATTATATGTACCAGATCCCTATAAACAACTGTTAGGCCAAGGAAGCAGTGAAGTATTTGTTCCTTTTGTTTATACAGGACCACAAACTTCAGGAGCTAATCGGACAGATTTTGCTTATACTCGCCTTGGCATCGGAATCCTTGACCAAAATCCAGAAATTATTGCTGAAAGTATCGAAAGTATTAAGGGCGAATTTGACTATGTTACCCAGGGTGAAGGATTTTATGATGACGGAAGTTTTATTTTTCACGAAAATAAACCGTATGTAGGTTCATACGGAATTGAATTAATAAAAGCCGTTACAAAAATACTTACAATTGTGAGCGAAACAACATACGATCTCCCAGCAGAAACAAAAGAACGATTCGTTGCAATGACCTATAATGCAACGGTTCCAGTTATGTTCAAAGGAACGTTTCTGCCGTTTGTTAAAGGACGATCAATTGCACGCGAATATGTTCATAATATAGATGCATCAGGATCTGATAGCGTAAAAGTACTCGCGCAAGCAGGAAACTTGCTTAAAAACAATCAAGGCATTCAGCTACAAAACTCAATGCAATACTGGATTCAGCAAGATCCAGAATACTACCTCAAAATAAGCTCTAATATAGCAGACTTAGTAACAATGAGCGATTTTATTAATCGAGATACGTTGCCAGTAGATTTTGTCCCATTTAGAGGAAGTAAAATGTTTTCAAATATGGACCGATACGTATACAGTGCTCAAGACTATCATTTCGGGCTCTCAATGTATTCCAACCGAGTATCAGCATATGCAACAGGGAACAAAGAGAACCTAAAAGGGTGGCATATGGCTGATGGAATGGTTTACCTCCAAAATGAGGATAAGCAATTCGGAAAATCATACTGGGCAACTGTCGATATGTACCGTCTACCTGGAATAACGGTAGATACGCGAACTCTTGAAGATACAACTGAAGCATGGGTTTCATACCTTTCGCCACAAAAATGGGTGGGCGGAACAAGTAGTGACACTAACGCTGTTATTGGAATGCAACTTGATAAAAATGACATGAAAAATAATGGTAAAAACATAGGCATGAATTTAACCGCAAAAAAATCATGGTTTGTGATGGATGGAAAGATCGTTGCACTTGGAACGGATATAAATGGAAAAACCCCAGCAACAATCGAAACAGTCGTTGAAAATCGCATCCTTGATAGTGATATAGGTTATAAGTTGGTTGATCAAGACGAAAAAGCAATTATCGATGGAAATTACGACGTGAAAAAAGGAGATTGGATGATTCTTGAAGCATATGAATCTTCGAACAATCTCGCATACATGATGCTTCAAGACCAAGCCATCACAATACAAACGGAAACAAATACAGATACATATTTGCGACACTCAGCGACTGAATTAAGTGGCAATGAATACACTGACACATATAAGAAGATTATTGTAAATCACGGTGCTAATGCGCAAGAAGCAACGTATGCCTACGTTATGGCACCTGCCGTAGAAATTAATTCCCTAAGTACTGTGGAGGAATCCTTTGAGATTATTGAGAACAACAAAGACGTTCAAGCAGTTCTTGATGAAAAACACAATACGTTGGGTATTAATGTGTGGAGTCAAGGACCTCATAAGGTGATGGACTATACAATCTATTCACCAGCATCGGTTCTAATTGATGAACAAGCAAAGTCATTTGAAATTAACATTGCAGATCCAACTCAAGCACAAGACTCAATCATGTTCTCAACGGATGTAGAATTTTCAGAAGTAATTTTGCCTGCTAATGTATCTCAAATTGGAAATAATGTATTTGTTGTTGATACGAGAAATTCAAACGGTGTTACAACAACGATTACACTTAACAAAAAAGAGAAAGAAACGCCAGAAACTGGAGGAGAAACAACGCCAGAAACAGGTGGGGAAACAACACCAGAAACAGGTGGAGAAACAACACCAGAAACAGGTGGAGAAACGACACCGGAACAAGGAGGAGAAACGACGCCGAAACCAGACGCAGAAGTTAACGAAATTATAGAAAATGATAAATCAAGCGATTCGAGATTGGAAACATTACCTTCAACAGGAGTGAGTGGCTTTGGGATAAGTCTGGGTGCAATGCTAACCATTATGGGAGTTATTGTATTCTGTTTCGATATCAAAAAGAAATTAAAAAAAATTGATTAGGAAAAGATAACTAAAAAAAACGGTGCGAAATGTACCGTTTTTTTATTTTTTGAATACTGTTTTCAGACTTCCTTGAAGTTGACTAGACTGCAGCTGCAAATAATTCGGCAACTTTACTCCAATTAACAACATCGAACCAGCTTTGGATGTAGTCTGGACGTCGGTTTTGATAATTTAGGTAGTATGCATGTTCCCAAACATCTAAGCCAAGAACTGGAACAAGTCCATCCATAAGTGGATTATCTTGATTAGGTGTTGAAATTACTTCCAATTGTTTGTCAGCATTTACAACTAACCAAGCCCAACCTGATCCGAAACGAGTTTTAGCTGCTGCATCAAATTTTTCTTTGAATGCATCAACTGAACCGAATGTGCCATTAATAGCTTCTAACAATGCACCTTCAGGTTGTTGTCCTGTTGCGGGAGCCATGATTTCCCAAAACATCGAGTGGTTTAAGTGGCCACCACCGTTATTGCGAACAGCAACACGAATGTCCTCAGGAACATCATTAATATTGCGGATTAAATCCTCTAGAGATTTATCCTTCAAAGCTTCGTGTTTATCTAAAGCTCCGTTTAAATTTGTAATATATGTTTGGTGATGTTTTGTATGATGGATTTCCATTGTACGTACATCAATTTGTGGCTCTAAAGCATCATAAGCATAAGCCAATTCTGGTAGTTTGTATGTCATAATAGTACTTCCTCCTAATGGCTACATCATAGCATATGGGGTCGGGTCATTCAAAAGGTATGCCTACTAATGTACTATATTTTGTAATTAAATAATTCACATAATAATTTGGATCAAAAGCCTCTCCGCACACTTTAAGAATAAGGTCCTGTGTTTCGATTGATCCGCCAAATTGGTGAATGTTCTGACGTAGCCAATCAAATATTAATGATAAATTTCCATCACGCAATGTTTGATCGACGTCAAGATTTTTCTCCATCGCCGCCATAAACTGTGCTGCATATGCTGTACCAAGTGCATATGTTGGGAAATAACCAAATGATGCATCGGACCAATGAATATCTTGTAAAATCCCTTCGCTTACGGATGCAGGTGTTAATTTTAAGATACGAGTCATTTCGTCGGCAAACTTTTGGTCAAGCCCATGTGCATCGTGAGCCTCTACAAACATCATTTTTTCGATATTGTAACGAACAAGAATGTGCAGTGGGTATGTCAATTCATCAGCTTCGATACGAATTGCACCACGTTCAACAAAATTGATACCGCGAATAAATTCATCAAGTGAAACGCTTCCAAGAACATCAGGTATAATTGCTTGCAATTTTGGATAAAGCGGTGTCCAAAATGCAACGGAACGGCCAATCATGTTTTCTAAAAAACGACTCTGCGATTCATGCAAACTCATGCTCATCGAATCAGCGATAGCGTAACCCTCAAATTCTGGATTAACTTGATGGTTGTACATGGAGTGACCAATTTCATGAATTATCGAGAAAATACTTTGTGTAAAGTCATTTTCGTGATATGTAGTTGTAATACGAGTATCGTTGATTGAAAATGTACTGCTGAAAGGATGTTCAGCTTCACCAAGAAGACCAAAATCAACACTATAACCAAGATGAGTCATTACTAACTCAGAAATTTCACGTTGTTTTGAAATTGATACAAAAGCGTTCATAAACGCAGGACGCGGTGCTTGGTGTTCGATTACCGTATCGATGAACGGTACAATTTTGTCGTTGATCGTTGTAAAGAAATTATCGACAATGTTAATTGTTAATCCTTTTTCATAATCATCTAAAGATGCATCATAAATGGATGCACCATTTGGTCGATATGAAACAACGTTCCGATGAGATGTGATTAGTTCATTCAGGTTCTCAACAAAAGTACTATAGTCCTTATTTTTACGGCTATCAGCCCATACATTATGAGACGCAAGTTTTAGATTTTCGAACGCTACGTACTCATCATAAGGAATATCTTTGATTTTGTTTAAGCTCTCTAACATTTGCTCCGCACTTTTAGCGATAATTGGATCCTCATTTAATAAAGCGTCAGTCAAGGCTACATATGCTTCATGACTTGTGAACAATGAAAAGTACTCACCAGATAAAAAAGACATTACGTTATTTCGATACGCATCTCCCATTTTTGGTGCTATCGTCTGCGCATCAAATGACATCGTTGTTAATGCTAAAGAATATGCATTCAATTTATTGTTTAATTCTGAAAAATTCATAATATACCTCCTGAAATTATTGTACTGCATTCAAACCTAAAGGGATACTATGTTTTACAGAAAAGATGATGTATAATTAGGTGACAAAGTACTGGAGGACTCAATAATGAATGAAATGTATGATGACTGCATTGCGTTACTAGAAGAACGCGGTGTGACCCTTAATGATATAGTTGATTGTGTGGTTTATCTACAAAAAGACTATATCGCGAACATTCACGAAATCGATATTGAAGATATTGTTAAAAGCGTAATCCGGAAAAGAGAAGTACAAAATGCATTGATGACCGCTATTAATATTGATATTCAAGTCGACAAGGGTGCATTTGGTAATGAAACAATTCAAAATATCATAAGAGTTGATGAAGGTTTATATGGTATTGATGAAGTTATGGCATATGGAATATGTAACCTTTATGGTTCTATTGCACTAACCAATTATGGTTACATCGATAAAGTAAAACCTGGAATTATTGGCAAACTTAATGATCATGATGCAGGGCAATGCAACACCTTTATCGATGATATAGTCGGCGCAATTGCAGCTGCAGCTGCGAGCAAGCTTGCACATTCACATAGTAATTAAAGGCTGGAAAGGGAACATATGGAACAGAAAGTGAATCAAGATCAAATTCAATCACTCCTTAAGAGACTTGACGTCCCTTCAGACGGTGTATTAATAATTCATGAAAACAGCAATGTTCCTGCACTTGTATCGAAATATGTGCTTGACATGTTGTTGAAAAATATAGAAGACCGAACTGTTTCGATAATTGGTGACAATACGTTTAATAATAACGTATCCCAAAAGGTACTAAAACCACTTGTTACAACCCAAGAACGAATTATTCTCTCATCAGGAAGAATGCTTCAATTAATGCTCTTAAAAGATGAGACAACATTTGCCCACCATCCGTCTTTAATGATTGGACATATAGGTAAGTATGCAAAGTTCTTTGCAAGACATGTTAAAGTCGATTACCCCTACGGAGATAAATCGATTTTTCAAGATATGTACGAGCTAAATGCAACAATACTTTTTCTTGGAGAACCGGCACATGTTCCAGAAGCTAAGCTTGCATATGCCCACGACACAACGAAGTCAATTAAAAGGAATACTGCAATTAAAGATGGAGAAATGATTTCGTTTTTAGATTTAGATATTGACGAAACACCATTATTATCGAAAATTGTTAATTCGAATATCCTGTTGTTTGAAGAAATTGAAGGTGTAAAAATTTATGGGATATCCTATAGAATGCTCGTTGACTTCATTACAATGTGACATTGAAAAAACAAACATAAATGTTATAATTAAAAAGTGAACAGGGGAACCAAATGGTTGAGAAAATAACCCTCAAAACCTGATCTAGTTAAGACTAGCGGAGGGAGTTCTGTTTTTACCCTGCGCCTTGTGTGGAGGTTTTTTTTATGAAAACAAAAGATTTAGTTCTAATTGCAATGTACGCAACCTTATTTACAGTATTGGAGTATATAAGTGTTACCTTTGGATTATTGAAAATGCCTCAGGGTGGAAGTATTTCCATTAGTGCAGTAGCATTGATTATAGCGAGTTATCACTTAGGATTTAAAAAATCTTTGATAGTGTCCGCAATTTCCGTCGTCATTATGTTGTTAATCACACCTCCATACTTTCTCACTCTGGGTCAATTCATGGCAGATTATGTATTTTCTTACATGTCCTACTCTACAGCGGTGCTCTTTAAAGATCTAAGGTTTGGAGACAAGACATTCCCCACTGGCGCAATTATGTCGAATGTTTTGCGATTTATGTGGCATAATATTGCAGGATGGCTTTTCTTTGCCTCGTATTACGAAGGTAACATCCTTGTCGGAGTCATGCTTTACAATGCGTCATATATGGTACCGACGATGATAATAAGTGCATTCTTAGTTCTATTAATAAGACCAAAATTGAAAAAATAAATTATATTTTAAATTAGTTATTATTGTATATTAATTGGGAGGGAACATTATGAAACCGAAAGTTGGAGAAGTAATTTACGTACAAAGTTATAAACATGACGGATCGCTTCATAGAACATGGTCAAGTGGAACGGTATTATCGGCCGATGACGAAAAAATTGTTCTCATTACATATAAAACATGGGTAGTCGAGTCTGATGGACGTCGGTGGTTTACTAGAGAACCCGCAATTTGCTTCTACTATTTAAATCGTTGGTATAATGTCATTGCTATGATTCGTGCCAAAGGAGTTTATTATTACTGCAATCTTGCTTCGCCAAGTGTGTACGATGGCGAGTCATTGAAGAATATAGATTATGATTTGGATGTGAAAGTATTTCCGGATGGTAAGTATATCATTTTGGATGAAGATGAATTTGAATTGCATCAAAAAAAGATGCACTACAGTGAATCCATCATAAGAATTGTTGAAGATGAGAAAAACCGCCTCGTTGAACTGGCTAAACATAAAGAATATCCATTCAATGACGATACTATTCATCGTTATTTCGACAAATATTTATCAATTCACGAGTTTAAATAAGCTCGTGGATTTTTTTTTGCAATAAATGAGTTTTATGTTTGACAACTGCCCCCTGAAGTAGTATTATATGTAGGCACTCAAGGGAGCTTTAGTGCGAAATGGTCTTTGAAAACTAAACAGGAAACGTCAATTTCAAAAGAAATACAAGAAATAAACAAAACTCGTCAGAGTATAAAAATGAGAAAGAATCAAATGGAGAGTTTGATCCTGGCTCAGGATGAACGCTGGCGGCGTGCCTAATACATGCAAGTCGAACGAAGAGCGTAAGAAGCTTGCTTCTTACAATCTTAGTGGCGAACGGGTGAGTAATACATAAGCAACCTGCCTCAATGCCTGGGATAACTGATGGAAACGTCAGCTAATACCGGATAGGTTAAGTCAAGACATCTTGATTTAATTAAAGATGGGATACATCACAATGAGATGGGCTTATGGCGCATTAGTTAGTTGGTGAGGTAACGGCTCACCAAGACGATGATGCGTAGCCGACCTGAGAGGGTGACCGGCCACACTGGGACTGAGACACGGCCCAGACTCCTACGGGAGGCAGCAGTAGGGAATTTTCGGCAATGGGGGAAACCCTGACCGAGCAACGCCGCGTGAGTGAAGAAGGCCTTCGGGTTGTAAAGCTCTGTTGTAAGGGAAGAACGATAGTTAGAGGGAATGCTAGCTATATGACGGTACCTTACCAGAAAGCCACGGCTAACTACGTGCCAGCAGCCGCGGTAATACGTAGGTGGCAAGCGTTATCCGGAATTATTGGGCGTAAAGGGAGCGCAGGCGGTTTATTAAGTTTATGGTGAAAGTTCGGGGCTCAACCCCGTGATGCCATAGAAACTGGTAGACTTGAGTACAGGAGAGGTTAGTGGAATTCCATGTGTAGCGGTAAAATGCGTAGATATATGGAGGAACACCAGTGGCGAAGGCGGCTAACTGGCCTGTAACTGACGCTGAGGCTCGAAAGCGTGGGGAGCAAATAGGATTAGATACCCTAGTAGTCCACGCCGTAAACGATGGATACTAAGTGTTGGAGAAATTCAGTGCTGTAGTTAACGCAATAAGTATCCCGCCTGGGGAGTATGCGCGCAAGCGTAAAACTCAAAGGAATTGACGGGGGCCCGCACAAGCGGTGGAGTATGTGGTTTAATTCGAAGCAACGCGAAGAACCTTACCAGGTCTTGACATACCGCGCAAAAGCATAGAGATATGTAATAGTTATGGCGGATACAGGTGGTGCATGGTTGTCGTCAGCTCGTGTCGTGAGATGTTGGGTTAAGTCCCGCAACGAGCGCAACCCTTGTCTTCAGTTACCAGCATTAAGTTGGGGACTCTGGAGAGACTGCCGGTGATAAACCGGAGGAAGGTGGGGATGACGTCAAATCATCATGCCCCTTATGATCTGGGCTACACACGTACTACAATGGCGTATACAGAGGGCAGCGAAGCAGTGATGTGAAGCGAATCTCAGAAAGTACGTCTCAGTTCGGATTGGAGTCTGCAACTCGACTCCATGAAGTCGGAATCGCTAGTAATCGCGAATCAGCATGTCGCGGTGAATACGTTCTCGGGCCTTGTACACACCGCCCGTCAAACCATGAGAGTTGGTAATACCCGAAGCCGGTGGTCTAACCCGAAAGGGAGGAAGCCGTCGAAGGTAGGACCGATGATTGGGGTTAAGTCGTAACAAGGTATCCCTACCGGAAGGTGGGGATGGATCACCTCCTTTCTAAGGAGTAATAACTTAGTAAGAAGCAGAAGTTGACACAAGAGTTTCCTGTTTAGTTTTGAGAGGCTATTAAGCTTTTCAAAAGAATGATCTTTGAAAACTGAATAACAGAAGAGATAGATAGACATAAAGTTATCAACAGAATATCTTTTCGAATAGTTGTATAAACTAGATTTACATCAAGTTAAACAAACAGTAACTAAAAGCAATTAAAAGCAAAGCGAACACACGTTTATCGAAGCGATAAACACAAAAACTGATTTTAAACAATCAGGCGCGAAATTACATGTGATTAAATATGTAAGGGCGTACGGTGGATGCCTAGGCACTAAGAGCCGATGAAGGACGCGACTAACAGCGAAATGCTCCGGGGAGAGGTACGTACTCAACGATCCGGAGGTATCCGAATGGGGGAACCCAGTACTGGTAATGCAGTATTACATATAGATGAATACATAGTCTATAGTGAGGCAACCTTGCGAATTGAAACATCTTAGTAGCAAGAGGAAAAGAAAACAACAGTGATTCCCTGAGTAGTGGCGAGCGAAACGGGAAGAGCCCAAACCATCTTCGAGATGGGGTAGTAGGACCACAATGTGGGATTAATTAAAGCTAGTCGAATGGCATTGAAAGGCCAGTCGTAGAAGGTGCAAACCCTGTAGACGAAAGCTGCGATTACCCTAGTGGAATCCTGAGTACGGCGAGGCACGTGAAACCTTGTCGGAATCAACCGGGACCACCCGGTAAGGCTAAATACTCCTTAGTGACCGATAGTGAACCAGTACCGTGAGGGAAAGGTGAAAAGAACCGCGGAAGCGGAGTGAAATAGATCCTGAAACCGTATGCTTACAAGAAGTCAGAGCCCGTTAAAGGGTGATGGCGTGCCTTTTGTAGAATGAACCGGCGAGTTACTCATAATGTGCAAGGTTAAGTTGGAAAAGACGGAGCCGAAGCGAAAGCGAGTCTTAATAGGGCGCGAAGTACATTGTGGTAGACCCGAAACAGAGTGATCTAGCCATGACCAGGTTGAAGTTTGGGTGAAACCAAATGGAGGACCGAACCGACCATCGTTGAAAAGCTGGCGGATGAGTTGTGGCTAGGGGTGAAATACCAATCGAACTCTGATATAGCTGGTTCTCCCCGAAATAGCTTTAGGGCTAGCGTCATCGTAAGGCCACTGGAGGTAGAGCACTGAATGTATGATGGCCCCATCTCGGGGTACTGAATATAATCAAACTCCGAATGCCAGTGGAGAAGTAGATGGCAGTCAGACTATGGGTGATAAGGTCCGTAGTCAAAAGGGAAACAGCCCAGATCGCCAGTTAAGGTCCCAAAATTCATGCTAAGTGGAAAAGGATGTGGGGATGCACAGACAACTAGGAGGTTGGCTTAGAAGCAGCCACCCTTGAAAGAGTGCGTAACAGCTCACTAGTCGAGTGACCCTGCGCCGAAAATTTACCGGGGCTAAGTATGATACCGAAACTGCGAATTTGTAGTAATACAAGTGGTAGGGGAGCGTTCTATACAGCGTTGAAGATGTACCGTGAGGAGCGTTGGAGCGTATAGAAGTGAGAATGCCGGTGTGAGTAGCGAAATGTCAGTGAGAATCTGACACACCGATTGCCTAAGGTTTCCAGGGGAAGGCTCGTCCGCCCTGGGTAAGTCGGGACCTAAGATGAGGCTGAAAAGCGTAGTCGATGGACAACAGGTTGATATTCCTGTACCCGAGCCATAAGTGAAGGAATGACAGAGAAGGCTAGGTTAAGCCGGCGAATGGAAGAGCCGGTTTAAGCGAAGGAGCCGTATGGTAGGCAAATCCGCCATATAAAGCAAAGGCGTTATGAGGAGTGAACCCGTGAGGAAGTAGCGAAGTAACCGATGCCAGCTCTCAAGAAAAGTTTCTAGCGTTAATTATGGTTTGGCCCGTACCAAAACCGACACAGGTAGGCAAGGAGAGAATCCTGAGGTGAGCGAGAGAACTGTTGCCAAGGAACTCGGCAAAATGACCCCGTAACTTCGGGAGAAGGGGTGCTCTTTTTAGAGAAGAGCCGCAGTGAAGAGGCCCAAGCGACTGTTTAACTAAAACACAGCTCTCTGCAAAGTCGCAAGACGAAGTATAGGGGGTGACGCCTGCCCGGTGCTGGAAGGTTAAGGGGATGTGTTAGACCATGAGTCGAAGCATTGAACTGAAGCCCCAGTGAACGGCGGCCGTAACTATAACGGTCCTAAGGTAGCGAAATTCCTTGTCGGGTAAGTTCCGACCCGCACGAAAGGCGTAACGATTTGGGCGCTGTCTCGGCAGCAGACTCGGTGAAATCTTAGTACCGGTAAAGATGCCGGTTACCCGCAACTAGACGGAAAGACCCCATGGAGCTTTACTGTAGCTTGATATTGATCTTTGAATTTACATGTACAGGATAGGTGGGAGACTATGAAGCATGAACGCTAGTTTATGTGGAGTCACCATTGGGATACCACTCTTGTAAGTTTGAAGATCTAACCGCGACCCGTAATCCGGGTCCGGGAGAGTGTCAGGTGGGCAGTTTGACTGGGGCGGTCGCCTCCTAAAGAGTAACGGAGGCGCCCAAAGGTACCCTCAGATTGGTTGGAAATCAATCGACGAGCGTAAAGGCAGAAGGGTGCTTGACTGCGAGACCTACAAGTCGAGCAGGGACGAAAGTCGGGCTTAGTGATCCGGCGGTACCACGTGGAAGGGCCGTCGCTTAACGGATAAAAGCTACCCTGGGGATAACAGGCTGATCTCGCCCAAGAGTTCACATCGACGGCGAGGTTTGGCACCTCGATGTCGGCTCATCGCATCCTGGAGCTGAATTCGGTTCCAAGGGTTGGGCTGTCCGCCCATTAAAGCGGTACGCGAGCTGGGTTCAGAACGTCGTGAGACAGTTCGGTCCCTATCTGTTGTGGGCGTAGGAAATTTGAGGAGCGCTGTCCCTAGTACGAGAGGACCGGGATGGACATACCGCTGGTGTACCAGTTGTCCTGCCAAGGGCATGGCTGGGTAGCTAAGTATGGACTGGATAAGCGCTGAAAGCATCTAAGCACGAAGCCAACTCCAAGATGAGATTTCCCATACGTAAGTAGTAAGACCCCTGAGAGACGATCAGGTTGATAGGTCAGAGGTGGAAGCATAGTGATATGTGTAGCTGACTGATACTAATAGGTCGAGGTTTTAATCACAATAACGACTATTTGAAAAGATACAAAGTCTTCTGTTATTCAGTTTTGAGAGATTACTCTCATGATCTGGTGATTCTAGCAAAGTGGTCACACCTGTTCCCATCTCGAACACAGAAGTTAAGCACTTTAGCGGCGACAATATCTAGCCCAGCGTTAGTGAAGATAGCTCATTGCCAGGTAATTCGACATCCATTTGGATGTCTTTTTTTTATGCAATTGAGCGAAAGGCATAAGCGGAAGAAAAGGATTAAAAAGAAGGGGTAGAAAAAGGATAAAAAGAAAAGGGAAGTCAGGGTAAAAAGGGTGAAGAAAACATGATGAAGTGTGTATAAAAAAGGAGAAATAGAGTGAAACTAGAGAAAGTTAAATCTCTTTTAAATAAATGTGAAAAATGCGTTGACACAAGTGATATAGGGTGGTATTATGTACAAGCGTTCAAGGGAACTTGGGTGCGAAATGGTCTTTGAAAACTAAACAGGAAACGTCAATTTCAAAAGAAATACAAGAAATAAACAAAACTCGTCAGAGTATAAAAATGAGAAAGAATCAAATGGAGAGTTTGATCCTGGCTCAGGATGAACGCTGGCGGCGTGCCTAATACATGCAAGTCGAACGAAGAGCGTAAGAAGCTTGCTTCTTACAATCTTAGTGGCGAACGGGTGAGTAATACATAAGCAACCTGCCTCAATGCCTGGGATAACTGATGGAAACGTCAGCTAATACCGGATAGGTTAAGTCAAGACATCTTGATTTAATTAAAGATGGGATACATCACAATGAGATGGGCTTATGGCGCATTAGTTAGTTGGTGAGGTAACGGCTCACCAAGACGATGATGCGTAGCCGACCTGAGAGGGTGACCGGCCACACTGGGACTGAGACACGGCCCAGACTCCTACGGGAGGCAGCAGTAGGGAATTTTCGGCAATGGGGGAAACCCTGACCGAGCAACGCCGCGTGAGTGAAGAAGGCCTTCGGGTTGTAAAGCTCTGTTGTAAGGGAAGAACGATAGTTAGAGGGAATGCTAGCTATATGACGGTACCTTACCAGAAAGCCACGGCTAACTACGTGCCAGCAGCCGCGGTAATACGTAGGTGGCAAGCGTTATCCGGAATTATTGGGCGTAAAGGGAGCGCAGGCGGTTTATTAAGTTTATGGTGAAAGTTCGGGGCTCAACCCCGTGATGCCATAGAAACTGGTAGACTTGAGTACAGGAGAGGTTAGTGGAATTCCATGTGTAGCGGTAAAATGCGTAGATATATGGAGGAACACCAGTGGCGAAGGCGGCTAACTGGCCTGTAACTGACGCTGAGGCTCGAAAGCGTGGGGAGCAAATAGGATTAGATACCCTAGTAGTCCACGCCGTAAACGATGGATACTAAGTGTTGGAGAAATTCAGTGCTGTAGTTAACGCAATAAGTATCCCGCCTGGGGAGTATGCGCGCAAGCGTAAAACTCAAAGGAATTGACGGGGGCCCGCACAAGCGGTGGAGTATGTGGTTTAATTCGAAGCAACGCGAAGAACCTTACCAGGTCTTGACATACCGCGCAAAAGCATAGAGATATGTAATAGTTATGGCGGATACAGGTGGTGCATGGTTGTCGTCAGCTCGTGTCGTGAGATGTTGGGTTAAGTCCCGCAACGAGCGCAACCCTTGTCTTCAGTTACCAGCATTAAGTTGGGGACTCTGGAGAGACTGCCGGTGATAAACCGGAGGAAGGTGGGGATGACGTCAAATCATCATGCCCCTTATGATCTGGGCTACACACGTACTACAATGGCGTATACAGAGGGCAGCGAAGCAGTGATGTGAAGCGAATCTCAGAAAGTACGTCTCAGTTCGGATTGGAGTCTGCAACTCGACTCCATGAAGTCGGAATCGCTAGTAATCGCGAATCAGCATGTCGCGGTGAATACGTTCTCGGGCCTTGTACACACCGCCCGTCAAACCATGAGAGTTGGTAATACCCGAAGCCGGTGGTCTAACCCGAAAGGGAGGAAGCCGTCGAAGGTAGGACCGATGATTGGGGTTAAGTCGTAACAAGGTATCCCTACCGGAAGGTGGGGATGGATCACCTCCTTTCTAAGGAGTAATAACTTAGTAAGAAGCAGAAGTTGACACAAGAGTTTCCTGTTTAGTTTTGAGAGGCTATTAAGCTTTTCAAAAGAATGATCTTTGAAAACTGAATAACAGAAGAGATAGATAGACATAAAGTTATCAACAGAATATCTTTTCGAATAGTTGTATAAACTAGATTTACATCAAGTTAAACAAACAGTAACTAAAAGCAATTAAAAGCAAAGCGAACACACGTTTATCGAAGCGATAAACACAAAAACTGATTTTAAACAATCAGGCGCGAAATTACATGTGATTAAATATGTAAGGGCGTACGGTGGATGCCTAGGCACTAAGAGCCGATGAAGGACGCGACTAACAGCGAAATGCTCCGGGGAGAGGTACGTACTCAACGATCCGGAGGTATCCGAATGGGGGAACCCAGTACTGGTAATGCAGTATTACATATAGATGAATACATAGTCTATAGTGAGGCAACCTTGCGAATTGAAACATCTTAGTAGCAAGAGGAAAAGAAAACAACAGTGATTCCCTGAGTAGTGGCGAGCGAAACGGGAAGAGCCCAAACCATCTTCGAGATGGGGTAGTAGGACCACAATGTGGGATTAATTAAAGCTAGTCGAATGGCATTGAAAGGCCAGTCGTAGAAGGTGCAAACCCTGTAGACGAAAGCTGCGATTACCCTAGTGGAATCCTGAGTACGGCGAGGCACGTGAAACCTTGTCGGAATCAACCGGGACCACCCGGTAAGGCTAAATACTCCTTAGTGACCGATAGTGAACCAGTACCGTGAGGGAAAGGTGAAAAGAACCGCGGAAGCGGAGTGAAATAGATCCTGAAACCGTATGCTTACAAGAAGTCAGAGCCCGTTAAAGGGTGATGGCGTGCCTTTTGTAGAATGAACCGGCGAGTTACTCATAATGTGCAAGGTTAAGTTGGAAAAGACGGAGCCGAAGCGAAAGCGAGTCTTAATAGGGCGCGAAGTACATTGTGGTAGACCCGAAACAGAGTGATCTAGCCATGACCAGGTTGAAGTTTGGGTGAAACCAAATGGAGGACCGAACCGACCATCGTTGAAAAGCTGGCGGATGAGTTGTGGCTAGGGGTGAAATACCAATCGAACTCTGATATAGCTGGTTCTCCCCGAAATAGCTTTAGGGCTAGCGTCATCGTAAGGCCACTGGAGGTAGAGCACTGAATGTATGATGGCCCCATCTCGGGGTACTGAATATAATCAAACTCCGAATGCCAGTGGAGAAGTAGATGGCAGTCAGACTATGGGTGATAAGGTCCGTAGTCAAAAGGGAAACAGCCCAGATCGCCAGTTAAGGTCCCAAAATTCATGCTAAGTGGAAAAGGATGTGGGGATGCACAGACAACTAGGAGGTTGGCTTAGAAGCAGCCACCCTTGAAAGAGTGCGTAACAGCTCACTAGTCGAGTGACCCTGCGCCGAAAATTTACCGGGGCTAAGTATGATACCGAAACTGCGAATTTGTAGTAATACAAGTGGTAGGGGAGCGTTCTATACAGCGTTGAAGATGTACCGTGAGGAGCGTTGGAGCGTATAGAAGTGAGAATGCCGGTGTGAGTAGCGAAATGTCAGTGAGAATCTGACACACCGATTGCCTAAGGTTTCCAGGGGAAGGCTCGTCCGCCCTGGGTAAGTCGGGACCTAAGATGAGGCTGAAAAGCGTAGTCGATGGACAACAGGTTGATATTCCTGTACCCGAGCCATAAGTGAAGGAATGACAGAGAAGGCTAGGTTAAGCCGGCGAATGGAAGAGCCGGTTTAAGCGAAGGAGCCGTATGGTAGGCAAATCCGCCATATAAAGCAAAGGCGTTATGAGGAGTGAACCCGTGAGGAAGTAGCGAAGTAACCGATGCCAGCTCTCAAGAAAAGTTTCTAGCGTTAATTATGGTTTGGCCCGTACCAAAACCGACACAGGTAGGCAAGGAGAGAATCCTGAGGTGAGCGAGAGAACTGTTGCCAAGGAACTCGGCAAAATGACCCCGTAACTTCGGGAGAAGGGGTGCTCTTTTTAGAGAAGAGCCGCAGTGAAGAGGCCCAAGCGACTGTTTAACTAAAACACAGCTCTCTGCAAAGTCGCAAGACGAAGTATAGGGGGTGACGCCTGCCCGGTGCTGGAAGGTTAAGGGGATGTGTTAGACCATGAGTCGAAGCATTGAACTGAAGCCCCAGTGAACGGCGGCCGTAACTATAACGGTCCTAAGGTAGCGAAATTCCTTGTCGGGTAAGTTCCGACCCGCACGAAAGGCGTAACGATTTGGGCGCTGTCTCGGCAGCAGACTCGGTGAAATCTTAGTACCGGTAAAGATGCCGGTTACCCGCAACTAGACGGAAAGACCCCATGGAGCTTTACTGTAGCTTGATATTGATCTTTGAATTTACATGTACAGGATAGGTGGGAGACTATGAAGCATGAACGCTAGTTTATGTGGAGTCGCCATTGGGATACCACTCTTGTAAGTTTGAAGATCTAACCGCGACCCGTAATCCGGGTCCGGGAGAGTGTCAGGTGGGCAGTTTGACTGGGGCGGTCGCCTCCTAAAGAGTAACGGAGGCGCCCAAAGGTACCCTCAGATTGGTTGGAAATCAATCGACGAGCGTAAAGGCAGAAGGGTGCTTGACTGCGAGACCTACAAGTCGAGCAGGGACGAAAGTCGGGCTTAGTGATCCGGCGGTACCACGTGGAAGGGCCGTCGCTTAACGGATAAAAGCTACCCTGGGGATAACAGGCTGATCTCGCCCAAGAGTTCACATCGACGGCGAGGTTTGGCACCTCGATGTCGGCTCATCGCATCCTGGAGCTGAATTCGGTTCCAAGGGTTGGGCTGTCCGCCCATTAAAGCGGTACGCGAGCTGGGTTCAGAACGTCGTGAGACAGTTCGGTCCCTATCTGTTGTGGGCGTAGGAAATTTGAGGAGCGCTGTCCCTAGTACGAGAGGACCGGGATGGACATACCGCTGGTGTACCAGTTGTCCTGCCAAGGGCATGGCTGGGTAGCTAAGTATGGACTGGATAAGCGCTGAAAGCATCTAAGCACGAAGCCAACTCCAAGATGAGATTTCCCATACGTAAGTAGTAAGACCCCTGAGAGACGATCAGGTTGATAGGTCAGAGGTGGAAGCATAGTGATATGTGTAGCTGACTGATACTAATAGGTCGAGGTTTTAATCACAATAACGACTATTTGAAAAGATACAAAGTCTTCTGTTATTCAGTTTTGAGAGATTACTCTCATGATCTGGTGATTCTAGCAAAGTGGTCACACCTGTTCCCATCTCGAACACAGAAGTTAAGCACTTTAGCGGCGACAATATCTAGCCCAGCGTTAGTGAAGATAGCTCATTGCCAGGTAATTCGACATCCATTTGGATGTCTTTTTTTTATGCAATTGAGCGAAAGGCATAAGCGGAAGAAAAGGATTAAAAAGAAGGGGTAGAAAAAGGATAAAAAGAAAAGGGAAGTCAGGGTAAAAAGGGTGAAGAAAACATGATGAAGTGTGTATAAAAAAGGAGAAATAGAGTGAAACTAGAGAAAGTTAAATCTCTTTTAAATAAATGTGAAAAATGCGTTGACACAAGTGATATAGGGTGGTATTATGTACAAGCGTTCAAGGGAACTTGGGTGCGAAATGGTCTTTGAAAACTAAACAGGAAACGTCAATTTCAAAAGAAATACAAGAAATAAACAAAACTCGTCAGAGTATAAAAATGAGAAAGAATCAAATGGAGAGTTTGATCCTGGCTCAGGATGAACGCTGGCGGCGTGCCTAATACATGCAAGTCGAACGAAGAGCGTAAGAAGCTTGCTTCTTACAATCTTAGTGGCGAACGGGTGAGTAATACATAAGCAACCTGCCTCAATGCCTGGGATAACTGATGGAAACGTCAGCTAATACCGGATAGGTTAAGTCAAGACATCTTGATTTAATTAAAGATGGGATACATCACAATGAGATGGGCTTATGGCGCATTAGTTAGTTGGTGAGGTAACGGCTCACCAAGACGATGATGCGTAGCCGACCTGAGAGGGTGACCGGCCACACTGGGACTGAGACACGGCCCAGACTCCTACGGGAGGCAGCAGTAGGGAATTTTCGGCAATGGGGGAAACCCTGACCGAGCAACGCCGCGTGAGTGAAGAAGGCCTTCGGGTTGTAAAGCTCTGTTGTAAGGGAAGAACGATAGTTAGAGGGAATGCTAGCTATATGACGGTACCTTACCAGAAAGCCACGGCTAACTACGTGCCAGCAGCCGCGGTAATACGTAGGTGGCAAGCGTTATCCGGAATTATTGGGCGTAAAGGGAGCGCAGGCGGTTTATTAAGTTTATGGTGAAAGTTCGGGGCTCAACCCCGTGATGCCATAGAAACTGGTAGACTTGAGTACAGGAGAGGTTAGTGGAATTCCATGTGTAGCGGTAAAATGCGTAGATATATGGAGGAACACCAGTGGCGAAGGCGGCTAACTGGCCTGTAACTGACGCTGAGGCTCGAAAGCGTGGGGAGCAAATAGGATTAGATACCCTAGTAGTCCACGCCGTAAACGATGGATACTAAGTGTTGGAGAAATTCAGTGCTGTAGTTAACGCAATAAGTATCCCGCCTGGGGAGTATGCGCGCAAGCGTAAAACTCAAAGGAATTGACGGGGGCCCGCACAAGCGGTGGAGTATGTGGTTTAATTCGAAGCAACGCGAAGAACCTTACCAGGTCTTGACATACCGCGCAAAAGCATAGAGATATGTAATAGTTATGGCGGATACAGGTGGTGCATGGTTGTCGTCAGCTCGTGTCGTGAGATGTTGGGTTAAGTCCCGCAACGAGCGCAACCCTTGTCTTCAGTTACCAGCATTAAGTTGGGGACTCTGGAGAGACTGCCGGTGATAAACCGGAGGAAGGTGGGGATGACGTCAAATCATCATGCCCCTTATGATCTGGGCTACACACGTACTACAATGGCGTATACAGAGGGCAGCGAAGCAGTGATGTGAAGCGAATCTCAGAAAGTACGTCTCAGTTCGGATTGGAGTCTGCAACTCGACTCCATGAAGTCGGAATCGCTAGTAATCGCGAATCAGCATGTCGCGGTGAATACGTTCTCGGGCCTTGTACACACCGCCCGTCAAACCATGAGAGTTGGTAATACCCGAAGCCGGTGGTCTAACCCGAAAGGGAGGAAGCCGTCGAAGGTAGGACCGATGATTGGGGTTAAGTCGTAACAAGGTATCCCTACCGGAAGGTGGGGATGGATCACCTCCTTTCTAAGGAGTAATAACTTAGTAAGAAGCAGAAGTTGACACAAGAGTTTCCTGTTTAGTTTTGAGAGGCTATTAAGCTTTTCAAAAGAATGATCTTTGAAAACTGAATAACAGAAGAGATAGATAGACATAAAGTTATCAACAGAATATCTTTTCGAATAGTTGTATAAACTAGATTTACATCAAGTTAAACAAACAGTAACTAAAAGCAATTAAAAGCAAAGCGAACACACGTTTATCGAAGCGATAAACACAAAAACTGATTTTAAACAATCAGGCGCGAAATTACATGTGATTAAATATGTAAGGGCGTACGGTGGATGCCTAGGCACTAAGAGCCGATGAAGGACGCGACTAACAGCGAAATGCTCCGGGGAGAGGTACGTACTCAACGATCCGGAGGTATCCGAATGGGGGAACCCAGTACTGGTAATGCAGTATTACATATAGATGAATACATAGTCTATAGTGAGGCAACCTTGCGAATTGAAACATCTTAGTAGCAAGAGGAAAAGAAAACAACAGTGATTCCCTGAGTAGTGGCGAGCGAAACGGGAAGAGCCCAAACCATCTTCGAGATGGGGTAGTAGGACCACAATGTGGGATTAATTAAAGCTAGTCGAATGGCATTGAAAGGCCAGTCGTAGAAGGTGCAAACCCTGTAGACGAAAGCTGCGATTACCCTAGTGGAATCCTGAGTACGGCGAGGCACGTGAAACCTTGTCGGAATCAACCGGGACCACCCGGTAAGGCTAAATACTCCTTAGTGACCGATAGTGAACCAGTACCGTGAGGGAAAGGTGAAAAGAACCGCGGAAGCGGAGTGAAATAGATCCTGAAACCGTATGCTTACAAGAAGTCAGAGCCCGTTAAAGGGTGATGGCGTGCCTTTTGTAGAATGAACCGGCGAGTTACTCATAATGTGCAAGGTTAAGTTGGAAAAGACGGAGCCGAAGCGAAAGCGAGTCTTAATAGGGCGCGAAGTACATTGTGGTAGACCCGAAACAGAGTGATCTAGCCATGACCAGGTTGAAGTTTGGGTGAAACCAAATGGAGGACCGAACCGACCATCGTTGAAAAGCTGGCGGATGAGTTGTGGCTAGGGGTGAAATACCAATCGAACTCTGATATAGCTGGTTCTCCCCGAAATAGCTTTAGGGCTAGCGTCATCGTAAGGCCACTGGAGGTAGAGCACTGAATGTATGATGGCCCCATCTCGGGGTACTGAATATAATCAAACTCCGAATGCCAGTGGAGAAGTAGATGGCAGTCAGACTATGGGTGATAAGGTCCGTAGTCAAAAGGGAAACAGCCCAGATCGCCAGTTAAGGTCCCAAAATTCATGCTAAGTGGAAAAGGATGTGGGGATGCACAGACAACTAGGAGGTTGGCTTAGAAGCAGCCACCCTTGAAAGAGTGCGTAACAGCTCACTAGTCGAGTGACCCTGCGCCGAAAATTTACCGGGGCTAAGTATGATACCGAAACTGCGAATTTGTAGTAATACAAGTGGTAGGGGAGCGTTCTATACAGCGTTGAAGATGTACCGTGAGGAGCGTTGGAGCGTATAGAAGTGAGAATGCCGGTGTGAGTAGCGAAATGTCAGTGAGAATCTGACACACCGATTGCCTAAGGTTTCCAGGGGAAGGCTCGTCCGCCCTGGGTAAGTCGGGACCTAAGATGAGGCTGAAAAGCGTAGTCGATGGACAACAGGTTGATATTCCTGTACCCGAGCCATAAGTGAAGGAATGACAGAGAAGGCTAGGTTAAGCCGGCGAATGGAAGAGCCGGTTTAAGCGAAGGAGCCGTATGGTAGGCAAATCCGCCATATAAAGCAAAGGCGTTATGAGGAGTGAACCCGTGAGGAAGTAGCGAAGTAACCGATGCCAGCTCTCAAGAAAAGTTTCTAGCGTTAATTATGGTTTGGCCCGTACCAAAACCGACACAGGTAGGCAAGGAGAGAATCCTGAGGTGAGCGAGAGAACTGTTGCCAAGGAACTCGGCAAAATGACCCCGTAACTTCGGGAGAAGGGGTGCTCTTTTTAGAGAAGAGCCGCAGTGAAGAGGCCCAAGCGACTGTTTAACTAAAACACAGCTCTCTGCAAAGTCGCAAGACGAAGTATAGGGGGTGACGCCTGCCCGGTGCTGGAAGGTTAAGGGGATGTGTTAGACCATGAGTCGAAGCATTGAACTGAAGCCCCAGTGAACGGCGGCCGTAACTATAACGGTCCTAAGGTAGCGAAATTCCTTGTCGGGTAAGTTCCGACCCGCACGAAAGGCGTAACGATTTGGGCGCTGTCTCGGCAGCAGACTCGGTGAAATCTTAGTACCGGTAAAGATGCCGGTTACCCGCAACTAGACGGAAAGACCCCATGGAGCTTTACTGTAGCTTGATATTGATCTTTGAATTTACATGTACAGGATAGGTGGGAGACTATGAAGCATGAACGCTAGTTTATGTGGAGTCGCCATTGGGATACCACTCTTGTAAGTTTGAAGATCTAACCGCGACCCGTAATCCGGGTCCGGGAGAGTGTCAGGTGGGCAGTTTGACTGGGGCGGTCGCCTCCTAAAGAGTAACGGAGGCGCCCAAAGGTACCCTCAGATTGGTTGGAAATCAATCGACGAGCGTAAAGGCAGAAGGGTGCTTGACTGCGAGACCTACAAGTCGAGCAGGGACGAAAGTCGGGCTTAGTGATCCGGCGGTACCACGTGGAAGGGCCGTCGCTTAACGGATAAAAGCTACCCTGGGGATAACAGGCTGATCTCGCCCAAGAGTTCACATCGACGGCGAGGTTTGGCACCTCGATGTCGGCTCATCGCATCCTGGAGCTGAATTCGGTTCCAAGGGTTGGGCTGTCCGCCCATTAAAGCGGTACGCGAGCTGGGTTCAGAACGTCGTGAGACAGTTCGGTCCCTATCTGTTGTGGGCGTAGGAAATTTGAGGAGCGCTGTCCCTAGTACGAGAGGACCGGGATGGACATACCGCTGGTGTACCAGTTGTCCTGCCAAGGGCATGGCTGGGTAGCTAAGTATGGACTGGATAAGCGCTGAAAGCATCTAAGCACGAAGCCAACTCCAAGATGAGATTTCCCATACGTAAGTAGTAAGACCCCTGAGAGACGATCAGGTTGATAGGTCAGAGGTGGAAGCATAGTGATATGTGTAGCTGACTGATACTAATAGGTCGAGGTTTTAATCACAATAACGACTATTTGAAAAGATACAAAGTCTTCTGTTATTCAGTTTTGAGAGATTACTCTCATGATCTGGTGATTCTAGCAAAGTGGTCACACCTGTTCCCATCTCGAACACAGAAGTTAAGCACTTTAGCGGCGACAATATCTAGCCCAGCGTTAGTGAAGATAGCTCATTGCCAGGTAATTCGACATCCATTTGGATGTCTTTTTTTTATGCATCAATATAAAAAAACCCCGTTATAACGGGGCAGATGTTAGCGATACATTATTTGTTTTCGATTTGGTCCGTTTGAAACAATCGCTATTCTTGTATCAATTAGTCTCTCTAGTTCTTCGATATAGGCTATACATTTTTCAGGAAGATCTTCGTATGTAGATATTTGGGTAATATCAACATTCCATCCTTTGAATGATTTGATTATTGGTTTTGAAGATTCGAGCTCTGTAATATTGCCAAATCGTGTGGAAACTTCGCCATTATACTCATACGCGACAACAACTTTAATTTCATCAAGATATGATAGTACATCAATGTTTGTTAATGCTACATGCGTTGCACCTTGAACCTTGCATCCATATTTAGTTGCAACAGCATCAAAGTAGCCTACACGTCTTGGACGACCGGTATTTACGCCGTACTCACCAGCATCACCGCCTCGACGTCGAAGCTCTTCTGCTTCTTCATCGAATATCTCAGATACAAAAGCGCCTTCTCCAACACAACTGGAATATGCCTTTGTTACAGCCCATACTTCATCTATTTTATGTGGTAATCCCGCTCCGACAGTTGCATAATGTGCAAGCGTTGACGAAGATGTAGAATATGGATAAATTCCAAAGTCAGGATCTCGTAAAGCCCCGAGTTGACCTTCGAATAAAATATTCTTTCCTTGGCTATGCATGTCATTCAAGTATGTAAATGTGTCTATTACAAATGGCTCAATTGTATTACGATACTCAATTAATTCATTCAATATTGAATTCTTATCTAAGGGTTCATGTCCGTAAAGATTAACAAGGAGCGTATTTTTGATATCTAAAATACGTTCGACTTTAGATTCTAGCCATTTTTCATTAAATAGTTCTGCCACTTGAAATCCGATTTTTGCGAATTTATCAGAGTAGAATGGAGCGATACCTGACTTTGTTGATCCAAATTTTGCATCAGCAAGTCTTGTCTCTTCGAGTTCATCAAAAAGTTTATGATAACTCATGACAATTTGTGCTCGATCGCTTACAACAATTTTAGGCTTAACTCCACGATCTTCCAGTTCTTTAAGTTCTTTCATCAATGCAGGGATATTAAGTGCAACACCATTTCCAATTACATTTGTTGTATGCTCATAAAATACTCCAGATGGTAGCATTTTTAGTGCGAATTTCCCTTGATCATTGATAATTGTATGACCAGCGTTGTTTCCGCCTTGAAATCTTACAATAATATCAGATTCATTTGCGAATACATCAGTAAGCTTACCTTTACCTTCATCGCCCCAGTTTGCGCCAACAATTGCTTTTATCATATAGACCTCCTGAAAAGCAAAACGAGGCACCTTGGTGCCTCGTCGTACACGAATAAGACTAACAAAAATCATTTTCCATGTCAAACAAAAAATTATTTGATTACTTTAATATTATCAGAATGATTTACAATTACGGGAGAATTTTGGAGGAAGTAATTCATAATAGTATCGACCATTTCCTCCTGAATCTCTTGAACTGTCGGACAATCAGCAACCATTGTATAATTTCCGCCGCCCATTGCTCTATAATTATTTGTAACTAAGTTTAGTGTATCTTCGTCATTAATTTCTATTCCATTTCTAGTAATTATTTCGACACGTTGTCCTCTTGGCTTTGATACGTTGATTGTATATTCAATGCCGTCTAGCATGTCATAGTTATAGTGCTGAGGTTTAGGACTGATAAATTCAGGAGAAGGAACGATATTCCCTTCATCATCAAGAGCAAAATAGTTTGCGCTAAATTCGACCATTTCTTTTATTGATTTACCGGTCATTTTCTTCACGACCAATGTGTTTGGGTATAAGTATGTACTTACGAGCTCTCGCATTGTAATTTCAGAATTGAATCCAGTTGCCCCATTAAACAGTGCTACTGATGATACATCGGCTTTACTACGATCCAACTGGACTTGATTAAAGAATGAGACAATCGGATGCTTATGAATTCTTGCATCGAGTTCATCTTCAATCACAAGGGAAGGAGAGTGTGCATCTAGTTTTCCGACGGGCTGATCGAGCCAGGTCTGAACGTTGTCTTGAATAATTTGGTACTGTTGCAGCAATGATTCATCAACTGGTAAATCATAGACTTTATGAAGTTGTGCACTTTTTTCACCAGTTTCTAAATCCAAATCAATTGTAATGTATTCTTGCCCTTTAAAAGTATTTTGAGTAACAAGAACGCCATTAACAACTTCAACAAATGAGCGATGTTGATGTCCCGTAATCAGAATATCTAATCCATCTATTTTTGTCATCTCGTACCCTTGGTTCTCACCAGTTAATCGTTCTGTTGGTTCACCGCTTTTCGGGTCGCGTTCAAGGCCACCATGATAAAGTGCAATCACAAAGTCCACAGAATCTTTGACACGTGAAACTTCTGTTTGCAGTTGGGAGAGCGCATCTCTAAATGTCATATTTTCGATGTATGCTGGGCGTTCCCAATTCGGAATGTAATGTGTTAATACGCCAATTAATGCAATTTTTTTTCCACCTTTTTCAATAATTTGTGTATTTCCAAGCTGTCTACCCTCAATATCAACATTAGACGTAAGTAGCGGTGCTTTGTTTTCACTAATAAATTTTTTAAGAATATCAGGACCATAATTAAAATCATGATTTCCCAAATTTATGAAATCATACTTAAGAGCGTTAAACGCTGCAGCAGTCGGATTCATGTAACTATCTGCATTTTGATGTGCAAAAGTAAGTAGTGGCGTTCCTTGAAATGAATCACCGTTGTCGACGAGTAAAATATCATTGTTTTCTCGGAGGGAATGGATCGCGGAAGCAATTCGTGCTAGACCATAGTTCTCGATATTATCGCGACTTGTATAGTTTGTTGGAAAGATATTTCCATGTAAATCAGTTGTTGCTAATATTTTCATTTTCATATTTATCACCTTTATCAATTATACTAAATTTATTGATTGAAAGGGAATAAAGCTGTATTTAATCTTATAATATCTAAAAATATTCACGGTTTTTGACTTTTGCATTAAAGTATCGGTATTTTGTGAAATATGTTGAACAAATTGTGTCAAAGTATGCTAAAATCAACACATACAGAAAGGAGAAGTCAATGAATCGATCAGATAAAGTCTTCATCAGCATCGTGTTTATTTTAAGCGTTGCATTATTCCTATCGACTGGGAAGTTAGTCGAAACAGTGAATGCTGATTTAACCCAGGCAGTTGTGACTTTCAAGGATAAGGAAGTCTTGCGTATAAATATGAATAAGGACGAGTTCTACACTGTTTCAGGTGAACTTGGTGATGTCGTGGTCGAAGTCAAAGATGGCAAGATTCGTGTTGCCGAAGAGATTTCTCCTTTAAACTATTGCTCACTTCAAGGATGGGTGGATAAAACGAATGTCCCAATTGTTTGTTTACCTAATAAAATCCTAATTGTAGTGGAAGCAAATCAAGCAGCAACTGACGAAGATATTATTATTCGATGACAATCAGAAATAAAACACAACGTATGACTGTTTTAACTATGCTCGTTGGCATGGCTCTAATCGTCAATATGATGGAACCCGTGTTTGTAATTGGGTTACCAGGAGTTAAGCTTGGCTTAGCGAACGTTTTGGGACTGTTTGCTCTATATATTTTTGGAGCTAAAGAAATTTTCATCGTCAATATTATGCGTGTTGTGATTGCATCACTCATGCGTGGTACATTTTTAGTGGGCACAGGTTTCTGGTTAGCCTTAATTGGTGCTATACTCAGTAGTGCTGCTGTGGTAGTGTTTCATAAATTCACAAATATGTCTGAGATTGGAATTTCTACAGTTTCAGCAACCTTTCATAATTTAGGACAAATATTTGTAATTATATTTATAACGGATATGCCGCTCATGATTACATGGCTTCCTGTAATGTTACTAACAGGGTTACCTACAGGTGTATTAACTGGCTACTTGGTCCAATCAATTCTTAAAAAATTTAAGAGATAGTGATTAGGAGTAGTGGTAATGAACCAAATTAAATTTATAAAGAATTATACACAGGGATACAAACGAAACCTAATTTATATGGTTATTGCAACATTTGTTTATGTTGCTGTCGTTCTTGTGAATCCACTGTTGTTACAATTCACAATTGATAATGTAATTAATATGGATCCAATCACCAGCTCGGTGTGGATTCGATTTTCTGAGTTTTTTGGTGGTATAGCAACGATTCACAATAATTTGTGGATTATTGCTGGAGTTTTAGTTGGACTTAACGTCATTAGTAGTATCATGTTGTACTGGCGCGGTCATTCAAATGGTATTTTTGCAGAAGTGTTTACTGAACGATTGAGAAATCATCTCTATGATCATCTACAAAAATTACCATATGCGTACCATGTACGCGCAAAAACAGGTGATTTAATTCAACGTTGTACTTCAGATGTTGATACTATTAATAGATTTTTAGCGAATCAAATACGGGAATTTGTTTATGCTATTTTTATGGTTGTCATTTCATTAACAGTAATGGCTCAAATTAGCATTAAAATGACGCTCATCTCGATGATAGTTTTTCCATTTATCTTTTTCTTTGGATTCTTGTTTTTTAAGAAAATGCAAGAAGTATTCAAGGAGAGTGATGAAGCGGAGGCTGCATTATCAGAAGTTTTTAAAGAGTCATTAGATGCAGTTCGAGTTGTTAAAGCTTTTAACCGCGAACGCTTTGAACTTGATAAATTCACGGAAAAGAATATAGAATATCGCGATAAAACAAAACATCTTATTTGGCTGCTTGGAGTTTATTGGGGCACGTCAGATTTACTTTGTTTCTTGCAAATTCTTGCTGTGTTAGTCGCAAGTATTTTTGAAGTTAGAAGTGGTGCGCTTACAATTGGACAGGCAGTCGTGTTTGTAACATATATTAGTACAGTGTTATGGCCGATTCGTAATGTTGGACGGATTCTTTCGGATATGGGGAAAGTAACAGTCTCAATTGACCGTCTCAATGAAATCTTAGAAATTGATATCGAACAGCTTGAAGAAGGAGATACACCTCAAATTGCTGGTGGAATCACCTTTGATAACGTCTCGTTTATGTATGATGATGGGAATGAGTGGGTTCTTCGTAACGTCTCATTTGATATCAAGGCTGGAGAAACTGTGGCTATTATGGGACCTACGGGTTCTGGAAAATCTAGTCTGGTGCATTTGCTAACTCGAATTTATGATGCAACGGAAGGTATGATTCGCTTCGATAATCATGATATTACGTCATTATCACCACGTTATGTGCGTGAAAATGTTGGAATTGTCTTGCAAGAACCGTATCTATTTTCGAAGTCAATTTACGATAACATCCGTGTTGCGACGCCGTATGCGAGTGAGCATGATGTTTATGAGGCGGCTCGTGTTGCCTCTATTCATGATGTAATTGCAGGTTTTGACCAAGGCTATAATACCGCAGTTGGAGAGAAGGGTGTTACATTAAGTGGTGGTCAGAAGCAACGTGTTGCGATTGCAAGAACAGTCATTAACAAACAACCTATTGTAATTTTTGATGATTCACTGTCTGCTTTAGATACTGAAACTGATTCAAATATTAGAAATGAATTAAAACGTGCAAAATCTACTGCGACAACGTTGATTATCACACACCGTGTTAATTCAGCACAAACCGCGGATAAGATTATTGTAATTAATAATGGTCGTGTGGAACAAATCGGGACACATAATGATCTAATCGCTCAGAAGGGGCTATACCAAACTATTGCCAACATTCAGAGCAATCAGTTTGGAGGTGATCAATAATGAATCCAGAGTATGAAGAAGAAATTTTTGATGAAGAAACGCTGGATACTGGTCTATGGCGAAAAATACTTGGTTTACTTGCACAAAGTAAGAAGCGTATGTTTATTGCACTGTTTATCGTTTTAGGTGAGTCTGCAATTGGTGTAACATTACCCTTGCTCAATCGACATGCTATTGATGTATTCTATATAGGACAAGGGACAACGCAAGATATAATTCTATTTGGACTTGCTTATGCAGGATTGGTTATCATCCAAGCTTATCTGATCTATCAATTTATTTATCAAAGTGGATTGATTGAAATGGATGTTAGTTACCATACACGTCAGAATGCAATGAAGAAGTTGCAAAACTTACCGTTTTCGTATTATGATCGAACACCGAGTGGTTGGATTATGGCACGGGTTACTAGTGATATTTCTCGCTTGTCGGAAATCTTGTCATGGAGTTTTGTAGATTTAATCTGGGGTGTATTTATGATGATCATGCTAGCGATTGTCATGTTTGTAACAAATTGGAAACTTGCATTAGTTGTTGTGTCGGTAATTCCATTTATTTACGGCGTTAGCACATGGTTCCAACGTCGCATCTTACGAAGCTATCGAAAATCTCGAGCAGTGAACTCAAAAATAACGGGTGCTTTTAGTGAGGGAATATCGGGAGCGAAAACAACAAAGACAATGGCATTGGAAGAATTGCATTTTTCAGAGTTTAGTGTTCTCACATCTGAAATGCGTTCGCGTACGATGCGTGCAATTATCTTAAGTTCACTTTACTTTCCTGTCATCATTATTGTCACGTCGTTAGGAAGCGCTGGCGTAATCTCTATCGGTGGAAATATGGTTATTCAAGGTCTTGTCCAATTTGGTACGTTAATTCTCTTTAATCAGTACGCAGGACAGTTCTATGAACCATTACGTAACATTGCGAATATATTAGCTTCGTTACAAATGGCACAGGCGTCTGCTGAACGTGTTCTTTCATTGCTTGAAATCGAACCCGATCTTGTGGATCGTGATGATGTTATTGCAAAATATGGTACGATACTTGAACCTAACGAATCCGTATATGAAGGTATTGTAGGGGACATTGAATTCAAAGATGTTGACTTTTACTATAATCCTGACGAGCCAATTCTAAAGAATTTTAATCTTAAAGTGAAACCGCGTCAGAGGGTCGCTTTAGTTGGAGAAACTGGATCGGGTAAAAGTACGATTGTTAATCTGATTTGTCGCTTTTATGAACCTAAGGCTGGTGAACTGTTGATTGATGGGGTTGATTATCGAGATCGTTCGATTGGATGGCTTCATTCACATCTAGGTTATGTACTTCAAGCTCCGCATCTGTTCTCAGGTACTATTAAAGATAATATCCGTTATGGTCGTCTGGATGCTACTGATGAGGAGATAATCGAAGCGTCTAAATTGGTGAACGCGCATAGTTTCATTATGCAAATGGAAGATGGGTATGATACTGATGTCGGTGAAGGTGGTGGACGTCTTTCAACAGGACAGAAACAACTTATTTCCTTTGCGCGTGCATTGCTTGCAAACCCTTCAATCTTTGTGTTGGATGAAGCAACATCATCCATTGATACAGAGACTGAGGCAATTATTCAGTATGCAGTTGACACCGTATTAAAAGAGAAGACGAGTTTTATCATTGCTCACCGTCTATCAACTATTGTTAATGCGGATCGCATACTCGTTGTTAAAAAGGGAGAAATCATTGAGGATGGAACACATGAGGAGCTCTTAGCTGCTAAAGGTTACTATCATAGATTGTATACCAATCAGTTCAATGAAACCTTGCAAGATCAACTCATGTCTAACTTATAAGTGCCTTCGGGCACTTTTTTCTATCATAAGAAGTGATAACTGAGAAATGTTGTGGTATGATATTACGAGTAAAACAACTCATGATTTTGAGGAATCATCACAATGAGATTAAAGTTGTAGAAATAAGGAGAATATAGCATGGATAAAAATAATTTTAAGTTGGAAGAGGCGTATGGTGATGTAAATTTAAGTATGCTTGCAGATTTCACACTTACAAATGGAATTTCAGGACACGAGCGTGAAATCGCGGAAGTATATCGCAATTGGACAGAAGATGCTGCTGATGATATTTCATATGATAATTTGGGATCAATCATTGCGCATAAAGAAGGTGTTGCAAATGGACCTAAAATTATGTTTGCGGGTCATATTGACGAGATTGGTTTTTTAGTAAAATCAATTGATGCAAATGGATTTATTCGCCTTCACCCAGTAGGTGGTTGGTGGCCTCATGTATTGCTATCACAACCTGTGACTGTCACAACACGAAAAGGGGCAGCCTATGTTGGTGTAATCGGTTCAAAAGCTCCTCATGGAATGCCTGTTGCAGTTCGTAACAAAGTTATGGAACTTAAAGACTTGTATGTTGACATGGGTGTAAACAGTAAAGAAGAACTCGAGTATCTGGGTGTTCAAGTTGGTGATGCTATAACACCAAAAGCTGATTTCCATGTATTAGCTAACCCTAACTACCTCATGTCAAAAGCGTGGGACAACCGTATTGGGGCAGCTATTTCAGCTGAAGTTATTCGTCAATTAAAAGAAGAAAAGACAGATGCACATATTTATTCAGTGGGAACTGTTCAAGAAGAGGTTGGACTTCGTGGTGCTAAGACTGCTGCGCAAAAGATTAATCCAGATATTGCCGTAACTATTGATACGACAATTGCACAGGATACACCTGGTGAAGATAACCGTATTAAATTAGGTGTAGGTGTAACTCTCGAAGTTATGGACGCATCTTATATCGGCCATAAAGGGCTGCTATACTACCTACAAGATCTGAGTGATGAATTGGGTATCGATTACCAGTTTGAGCTCTTAGCAGCGGGTGGTACTGATTCTGGTGAAATTCATAAAGTTCACGATGGTGTTATTACACTTTCAATCTCTATTCCTACGCGTTATATTCATTCACATTACGGTATTATTCACCGTAAAGATTATGTAGACACTGTAAAACTCCTCACGGAATTCAGTAAGCGTGTCAATGCATCAGTGCTTGAAGACTTACAAAACTACAAACGATAATCTAAAAACTACTTTAAAAAGTAGTTTTTTTTTTAGATTATACGGCTTTATGAGTGGTTTTTGGTTCAAACGTTATAACATTTCGCAAAGAAAGCCTTTACAAAGATTATAATGTTAGATATAATATGACTGTAATTCGTACCTACAACTTTTATAATGAAGGTACAAGGACATCGTAGGAGATGTTAAGAGGAGGAAGTTATGGAAGGAATTATCCAGTTTTTTGAGGACAAGTTAGTCCCAATTGCTGCTAAGATTGGTAATCAGCGTCACCTGATTGCAATCCGTGATGCGTTTGCTGCATTGATGCCACTTGTTATGGCTGGTGCTGTTGCATTACTATTGAATAACGTTGTATTCAGCCCAACTGGCTTATTGTCAACTTTTGTTGGCGGGTCAGCTGAATCCGGGTTCTTCAAGTTTACAGGGGAATATATTTCACCAATTCTTGCAACTATGGATGCAGGAACACTATCAATTCTAGGTTTAGCACTCGCATTCGCAATTGCTTACCTACGTGCACAAAATGAAGGGCAAGATGCTCTTGTCACAGGTACAATTTCAATTGGATCATTTATCATCTTAGGTGCTTTAGGACGTAAGAACCAAATGATCGCCCCTTGGATTGGTCACTACTTGGGAAGTCAAGGAGTCTTCGTTGCCTTAATTGTTGGACTTATCGTTCCTGCAATTTACTTCGCAATTGTTAACCGCAACCTTACAATTAAAATGCCGGATACAGTCCCACCTGCAGTATCACGTGGATTTACAGGAATCATTCCTGGTACAGTTGTATTGTTCTTATTTGCTGCAGTTAAATTTGCAATTACTAAAGTCCAATGGTCTGGATTAGAACAAATGTTTGGAGAGGCTGCTGCAAACCCAAATATCTTCATGCTCTTTGAAGTATATATTGCGAAACCATTTGCATCAATTTCACAAGGTCCAACATTGATCTTAATTATTACAATTCTTGTTCCAATTCTATGGTTCTTTGGATTACACGGTGCTAACTTATTGGCTCCAGTTATGAGTCCAATCTATGGAAACTTACAAAACCACAACTTACAAGCTTATGCTCAAGGTGTTAGAGATGTTGGATTTGACCCTCTCGGACAAAATACTTTAGCATACTGGGTAAGTGGTTCATGGGATGCATATGTATGGCACGGAGGATCGGGAGCAACACTTCCACTAATCCTTGCAATCTTACTCTTCTCAAAATTACGTGATCAAAAAGAGGTTGCGCGTTTATCACTCGCTCCTGGTATCTTTATGATTAACGAACCTGTTCTATTCGGTATTCCTATCGTCTTGAACCCAATTTACATTATCCCATTTGTATTGAACCAACCAGTTCTTGCAATGATCGGATATTATGCTTCAATTTCTGGATTTGCTGGTCCTATCGTCAACTCGATTCCTTGGACAACACCTCCAGTATTGAATGCATTATTAGCTACAAACTTCAGCATTGGTGCTGGTATTATCGCAGCAGTTAACTTTGCTATCGCATTTGCATTCTACGTACCATTCGTATTTGTTGCAAACCGCGCAGAAGGTATTGAAGCATAGATTAGACGTCTTTCTTAATAGAAATATATTCGGAAGTCCTGTATAATCTATTTATACAGGACTTATCTATTGAAGGAGCACACATGATTAAAGAAACGATTTACATTGAGAAACCTATTGAAGAAGTATGGAATTTTATCGAACTTGAATTTGCGAAGGTCTTTAAAACAAGTCCATCAAAATTACTTGGTAAAACAATTGAAGCGGAAACCATGAATTTTACTGGTAAAGTCATTGCCATTCGTCAAGAGGTCACAATTCAAGAAAAACCACACCGTTTGATTATTCAGTCTGAGTCAGGTCGTGATCTGGTTGAGACGGAGTACATTCTTGAAACGGATGAAGCTGGAACAGGTACTTACCTTACTGCAAGCGAGAGTGGTAAAGGTAAAAAAAGTACGTTGCGATCACTAAACTACAGTCTCATGTCACTACCAATTTTACGTAGTAGCGCAAAGAAGAAAGTGAGAGCTCGTATCGAAGGTATTAAAATGTTAGTAGAGGGGGAGGCAGAGTAATATGATTCAAATTTCAAGTCCATTAAAACGTGATTTTATTAAAGGTTTATTTGAGGATTACGAAGTCGAAGGCTTTGTATATACACTCGAAAAAGAACAAGGGATTAAATTGATTTATTCAGTAAATAAACCAGATCAAATGGATCGGGCAATACGTTTATTTAAAGATCGTATCAAAGAATCAGACTTAGGACGAACATTGTTCTTCCAAGTTGTTGAAATATAAAAAAGAACTTCACTGAGGATTTATCATCCGGTGAAGTTCTTTTTTATAGATTGGACAGTTTTAAGAATTTGGTATATTTATAATGGTGAATATCAATGGAGTAGTCAAAAATTTCTCCTGTTTTGAACATCGATTTGTTGGTCGAAATTAACGCTGGGTCACCTTCTTGCAAACCCAGAAGATGTGCATCACGAAGATTGAGTGGTGCTGCTTCAATAACACGGTCTACATATCCTATTTGCCGATTCAAACCATTACGAATGTAATCATAAATGGAGTCATTAATGATATCTTCATTTAGAAACGGAATGTATTGCTTGTTATAGTATGAATATTCAACAACCCATCGTTTACCGTCAATGATTCGAAGTCGATTAATGTAATACAATTCTGTACCAACCGCACAGTTCATAATTTCTGCGAGAGATTCAGTTGCGGTGGTCTCATTGAATTCAATGATTTGTGATTCAATGGTACTGTTTTGAAAATCAGCGGTTAAGCCACGAAAATTTTCTAAATTAATGATTGAATTATCTTGTTGTGCGATATTACGAATAAACATACCGCTTCCTTGCACCGCCATAATATATCCACGTTTTACAAGTGTATCAACTGCTTTGCGAATTGTATTGCGGCTCACGTTGAATTCTTTACCCAACTCTTCCTCAGTAGGAAGTTTATTGCCATCGCTATAATAACCACTTAATATACGTTGTTCTATGTCGGAACTAATACTCTGATATTTATGTGTCATAGTCATCCCCACGTGTCGTTGTAATCTCTTACATTATAACAAAAAAAAGGCTTAAACTCAATGTTTAAGCCGTAATATCACGGTAAGTGATTAATTCAATGTTATGTTTGTTAACTAAGTCTTTTAGCGCTTGGCTGGTAAGTATTTCTAATTCGACTTGACGCCATGAAGTATAACTTGAAATTGATTCAAGATAGTCATCAACATAGGCAGGGTGAGTCATAACATCGACACATGCTGCTTTATCGGATTCGAAGAGTTCTTTAAAATAATCAAGTGATACTCCTTCTTTATAGAAAGCGCCATCAACTAAGACTTCGGTGGGAAGGTTTAAACGTTCTGATCGGTAAGGAACATTATGTTTCTTTGCAAGCCGAACAACGACATCGTTAATTTTTGGATGCATATGAACGTGATGGTGGGAGTCGAGATGCGTAATATCTAAGTGTTGTTTGATTGATTCAATTTGAGCATCCCATTCTGCAAAGAGTTCTTCATGGTCAATTGCATCATCGATAGTATTAATTGTATATTTAAACTTGCCGGTTTCGTCTACGAGGGTTTTGTGTGAATCCAAGATGGGACGACCTGTAGTCAAGACCATATGTACACCAACACCGAGTGATGGGTTTTCCTTTGCAAGTTGAATCGCTTCTTGAGTGTATTTCGTTGTTGCCATAAGTGTTGTGGATGTAAGGACTCCGTTCTTGTGACATTCAATAATGGCACGGTTTCCGCCTGAAGTTAATCCAAAATCATCCGCATTAATAATTACTTTCATTGTGGTATCCTCCTAGTAAAATTATACCATGTTTGTTATGATGTTTGAGGAGGTATTTCAATGAAAAATACAATCAAATTTACAATGGAAAATGGCAAAACAATGATTGCTGAACTTTATCCTGAAATTGCACCGAAAACGGTTGCAAACTTTACAAAACTTGTTGAAGATAAATTTTATGATGGTTTAATCTTCCACCGTGTTATTCCAGGATTTATGATTCAAGGTGGCGACCCTGATGGAACAGGTATGGGTGGCCCTGGTTATTCAATTGACGGCGAATTTACATCAAATGGATTTAAAAATGAGTTGAAACATACTCTTGGCGTACTTTCAATGGCACGTGCAATGGATCCAAATAGTGCAGGAAGTCAGTTTTTCATCATGGCAGCAGATTCTCCACATTTAGATGGTCAATATGCTTCTTTTGGAAAAGTAATCGAAGGTCTTGATACAATTCAAGAAATCGTATCTGTAAGTCGTAATCGTAACGATCGTCCCGATACAGATCAACGCATCGCTACAGTAGAATTTATCGATTAAAAAAACAACCACACGGTTGTTTTTTATATATTCGCTAGATTCGTGTGAGTTCTTTCCTGAAGTGATTCATAACATGGACTCCGTCTGCTGTAACATGAACGAGATCTTCTATTCGAATGCCACCAATTCCTGGAAGATAGATACCAGGTTCAATGGAGAAACACATACCGACATCAACGATTTTTTGATTGGTTTCGGAAACATCAAGATTTTCATGAGCTTCAGTTCCAATACCGTGACCTGTACGATGAATGAAGTATTCGCCATAACCCGCTTTGGTAATCACATCTCGAGCAGCTTTATCAATGCTTGCTAATGTAACCCCTGGTTTAACAGCGGCAATGGCAGCTTCATTAGCTTGACGTACAATTTCATAAATGGGCTCAAGCTCTTTATTACTTCCAACAAAGAAGCATCGGGTCATGTCTGATGCATAGCCTTCGTAGAATCCACCCATATCGACAAGAACCACATCGCCGTTTTGTAGAACTCGGTCTGTTGGAATCCCGTGAGGGTCTGCGATATTTTGAGTAAAAATAACAATCGGTTCAAAGCTGGGTCCCTGAAGTGGCGCAGTACTTTGTTTCGTTCGAACTATCTCAGCGAGTTCTCGCTCAGTCATTCCTACTTTAATTAAGTCGCGCATTTCGGTCATAATACGGTCATTGTGATGTGATGCAGTCTCAAGAAGCGCTAACTCATGAGCATCTTTGATCGTACGAATTTGTTCGAGAAGCGGTGATGCATTTACTAACGTGTGGGTAGTGATGAATGGTATGATGAAACGTGCAGGCCAATTTCCATCAATTGCAAGTGGTCCTGATTCTAAATAAGATCCAAGAATACCAATCGAGTCCTCGGAATCACTGAATTGAACAGTTTGCAAATCATCAGGAGCTTCGAAAAGTTTGTTTAAGAAAAGTGTCGGAGCACCTGTTTTTTTAACAAGAAGTGCAATCATACGTTCTCCAACATCAAAACGGTGTCCGGTGTAATAATAGAGCATTGCTGGATCAGATATAATCAATTGTTTAACATCCATAATAGCTTGTAATTTTTGTATACGGTTCATAATTAATCTCCTTTGCACTATTATAGGCACTTGAGTATCCAAAATGCAATGTCCTAAAGCCTATGCTATACTAAATATGAAAGGACGCTGATATTATGGAAAATCAAATGAATCAACTTATTATTATGAATAAAAACCCGGCAGATGCTTCATTACAAATTGTGATTCCACCGTTTCGTCCAATCAATTTATTCGAACTAGAAGATGATTTCGAATCGGTAACGCACGAAATTCAACGAAATATTTTTGATCAAAAACTTGCTAATTACATTATTGATTTTGTAACAGCATTTCGGGATGCAATGGAAGAAGCGGATGTTTTGCCTATCGTAGAATTCTTCTTAACAGGAGATGAAACGGCAATGAATCCCGAACAAATTAAATCGATTTTTGAAACAATTAAAGAGTTTGTCGAACTCGTCAATAATGAAGAACGCCTTATGCATTAAAAAAAGCCCGAACGGAAGATGTTTGGGCTTTTTTTTGTAGGGATTTAGTCTTCATTGACCTGAACGGTCAGATCATCAAGCTGCATTGTGAGCGCATCTATTGAAATGCTGAGCTCTTTTAGCAAAAAAACTAAAGAAAATAATAATAAAACTAGACTTGTTAAAAA
The DNA here is from genome assembly GCF_011301115.1 of Erysipelothrix sp. HDW6B. Classification (NCBI taxonomy): domain Bacteria; kingdom Bacillati; phylum Bacillota; class Erysipelotrichia; order Erysipelotrichales; family Erysipelotrichaceae; genus Erysipelothrix; species Erysipelothrix sp. HDW6B. The sequence goes on from NZ_CP049860.1 coordinate 910,024, forward strand.
CAGAATTCCCGATAAATAAGGGATGTAAAGCATTGAAGTAATCATACTTAAGACCGCAAATGCAAAACTTGTCGCTCCGCACTGTTGCATGCGTTTAATAATTTTCATGCGATATTGCAAGTTCAGTATTTGATTCAAGTTTTCTGCTTTGGGGTACTCTTTATGCCGGTCGTAGAGTTGTCTGATTAAATCCGCCAAAACGACAAAACGATTCGTGTATGCGAGCATTAATAAAGAAATTGCAGGAAAGACCAAAGCGGGCGTCGTCAATGCAAAATCAAATGTGAAACTCATAATAAATTCTCCTTCTAGATTGTCCAAATCATAACAAATGAAAAGGCTGTAAAACCCCATCACTTTAGTTGAATTATAACGGATTAGGGCTTAGAATAATAGAGCAGTGAGACAGAGAGTGAGGTATTACAATGAGATATTTGAAGAATCCTTCGACCAATCCATATTTCAATTTAGCGTTGGATGAATATGCGATGAAGCATATAGATTGTGATGAAGATTTCTTTTTTTTGTGGCAAAATGAGCCTTCTGTAATTATTGGTAAAAACCAAAATACAGCTGAGGAAATTAACCAAAAATTTATCGATGAAAAAGGGATAAAAGTAGCGCGCCGTGTTTCTGGTGGTGGTGCTGTGTATCACGATATCGGTAATTTGAACTTTACGTTTGTCATCAATGTCGACGATCCAGGCAAAGTTAACTATAAAAAGTTTGTTCAACCTGTGATTGACGCGCTTGCAAGTATGGGTGTAACAGCCGAAGCATCAGGAAGAAATGACATTCTTGTTGATGGTCTAAAAATATCAGGAAATGCGCAACGTATGGCGAATGGCAAACTTATGCATCATGGCACGCTTATGTTTGATGTGGATGTTGAAACATTGGTTGAAGCGTTAAATGTTGATCCCGATAAAATTACTTCGAAGGGCGTAAAATCTGTTCGTTCACGTGTTACCAATATTAAGGAGCATCTCCCTGAGGGTACGACACTCCAACAATTTTGGGATGCATTACAATTTTACTTATCGAATGAAGGAAAAGATGAAGAAATTATTCTGACGGACGAAGATATAGCGAAGATTGAATACGAAGCAGTGAATCGCTTTGGAACTTGGGATTGGATTTATGGTGCATCACCAGAGTTTAATCTTAAAAATAGCAAACGTTTCCCAGGTGGACGTATTGAGGTCTTGATGCACGTAACAGATGGACGTATTGATTCCGTTCGATTTATTGGTGATTACCTTGGAATTGAAGATGTTGAAGCAATTGAACAAAGAATGCAAGGCACACGATTCAATCGTGCTGATGTAACGGCAGTCTTTGAACAATTTACACTCAATAAATACTTCGGCACTATTACTCTTGACGAAATACTTTCGGTAATGTTCGATTAATTGTGAGAAACACACCACATTTAACAAATATTCACAGTAAATACATTATTATCGTTGAATGAAACAAGCTTACATGGTACATTTAATATGTATTGCTAGGCACTAAGACCTAGTAAATAGAAGGGACATGGAGATTTTTTATGGCACAAACTAAAAAAATCAAAGCGTTGGACTTTGAAGCTCAACTCAATGCAGTTGAGAAACTATACCCAACATTCCAGATTCTAGACGAAACTGGAAAAGTCGTTAACAAAGACTTGTTACCTGACTTAACTGACGAGCAACTTGTCGAGTTATTCGAGAAGATGTTATGGTCACGTGCGTTGAATGACCGTTCAACAACATTAGCACGTCAAGGTCGTCTTGGATTCTTTGCACCTACAGCAGGTCAAGAGGCATCACAAATTGCATCACATTTTGCATTTGACAAAAAAGACGTCCTATTCCCAGGATACCGTGATATTCCTCAATTGGTACAACACGGATTACCACTCCACAAAGCATTCTTATGGAGCCGTGGTCACGTAGAGGGAAATAACTACCCTGAAGATTTACAAGCAATGCCACCACAAATTATTATTGGGGCACAAATTATTCAAGCAGCAGGTTCTGGTCTTGGATTGAAAAAACGTGGAAAACCACAAGTAGCATTTACATATACAGGAGACGGTGGATCATCACAAGGTGATACATACGAAGGTATGAACTACGCAGGGGCATTTAAAGCACCAGTCGTTTTCTACATCCAAAACAATGGTTATGCTATTTCAACACCACGTCATCGACAAACAGCAGCGCCTACATTAGCTCAAAAAGCAGCAGCAGCAGGTATTCCAGGAATTCAAGTTGATGGAATGGATCCACTAGCAGTTTATGTTGCTTCAAAAGCAGCTCGTGATTGGGCACTTGCAGGAAATGGTCCTGTATTAATTGAAACATTAACATCACGTTTCGGTCCTCACTCACTGTCAGGAGACGATCCAAAACGTTACCGTGATCAAGCAAGTTTCGATGAATGGGATAAAAAAGACCCATTGATCCGTATGCGTAATTTCTTAACTGAAAAAGGCTTATGGACAGAAGAAAAAGAAGTTGCTTTAATTGATCAATTTGACGAAGAAATCAAAGAAGCAGTTAAATTAGCGGACTCAGCTCCAAAACAAAAAGTTTCTGACTTCTTGAAAAATATGTTTGAAGAACCAACAAACGTTATTGCAGAACAAATTGCATACTTTGAAGAAAAGGAGGGTAAAAAATAATGGCACAACTAACTATGATTCAAGCCATTACAGAAGCGCTTGATATTGCCCTTGAACGCGATGAAAATACATTAATTTTTGGTGAAGACGTTGGGAAAAACGGTGGAGTTTTCCGTGCTACTGACGGACTTCAAGAAAAACACGGTGAAGACCGCGTATTCGATACACCACTTGCTGAATCAGGAATTGGTGGATTAGCAATCGGATTGGCTTTAGAAAAATACCGTCCAATCCCTGAAATTCAATTCTTCGGATTCGTATTCGAAGTAATGGACTCTGTTGTTGCTCAAATGGCACGTACTCGTTACCGTCTAGGAAACACACGTCAAATGCCTATTACAATTCGTTCACCATTTGGTGGAGGAGTTCATACACCTGAGCTTCACTCAGATAACTTAGAAGGATTAATGCAACAAACACCAGGTATTAAAGTTGTTATTCCTTCAAACCCTTATGATGCAAAAGGTCTTCTTCTTGCAGCTATCGAAGACAACGATCCAGTTGTTTACTTAGAACACATGAAGTTATACCGTTCATTCCGTGATGAAGTTCCAGAAGGATACTACACAATTCCATTAGGAAAAGCTAACATCGTAACAGAAGGTACTGATGTAACAATCGTAACTTACGGTTACATGGTTCGTGAAGCAATTAAAGCTGCAGAAGCATTAAAAGCTGATGGAATTAACGCAGAAGTTATCGACTTACGTACAGTATCTCCAATTGATATTGAAACAATCGTTGCTTCAGTAACAAAAACAGGCCGTCTTGTTATGGTCCAAGAAGCACAACGCCAAGCAGGTGTTGGTGCAGTTGTTATGTCAGAAATTGCAGAACGTGCAATTCTTACGCTAAGCGCACCTATCGGTCGTGTCGCTGCTCCGGATACAGTATTCCCATTCGGTATGGCAGAGAGCGATTGGTTACCAAACGCACAAGATATCATCAATAAAGTTCGCGAAACAGTAAACTTCGACTAATAGAGGAGGCCAAATAATATGTCATTCAAATTTAAAATGCCTGATGTTGGTGAAGGAATCGCAGAAGGTGAAATCGTACAATGGTTTGTTAAAGAGGGAGATACAATTTCAGAAGATCAACCTTTATTAGAAATCCAAAACGATAAACTCGTTCAAGAAATTCCATCACCTGTTTCAGGAAAAATTACAAAAATTCTTGTAGAACCAGGAACCGTATCAACAGTCGGTGACGACCTTGTTGAATTTGCAGTAGAAGGTGGCGCTCCAGCCGCTGAAGCACCAGCAGTAGCCGCAGCACCTGCAGCAGCACCAGCTGCATCAGCAAGTTTTGTATTCAACATGCCAGATGTTGGAGAAGGAATTGCTGAAGGTGAAATCGTACAATGGTTTGTTAAAGAAGGAGATACTATCTCAGAAGATCAACCATTACTTGAAATTCAAAATGATAAACTTGTTCAAGAAATTCCAGCTCCAGTATCTGGAACAATTACAAAAATTCATGTCACACCAGGAACCGTATCAACAGTCGGTGACGCTTTAGTTGAAATCTCAACAACAGGCGGCGTATCAACACCTGCAACTCAAACAGCAGCTCCAGTAGCCGCAGCTCCAGTAGCAGCACCGGCATCAAACGGAGTTCAACATGCTGGCAATACAATTGCTAACCGTGTTCTTGCAATGCCTTCAGTACGTTCATATGCACGTTCAAAAGGTGTTGATTTAACACAAGTTTCAGCATCCGGTAAACACGGACATATCCGTAAATCAGATGTTGATGCATTCTTAGCAGGTGGTGCACCAGTTGCAGCAGCAACAGAAACAGCATCATTCGCACCAGAATCAATCAAAGAAGAAAAAGCAGCAGCTCCAGTAGCTAAAGCAGCAGTTGTAGCACCTAAAGGTGAAGTAACTCGTGAAGCAATGACACCAACACGTCGTGCAATCGCTAAAGCAATGGTTACAAGTAAAAAAGAAGCACCACACGTTACGATTTTTGACGAAGTGGATGTAACAGCACTCGTTAACCACCGTAAGAAATTTAAAGATGTGGCAGCATCACAAGATGTAAAACTCACATTCTTACCTTACGTTGTGAAAGCTTTAGTTGCAGTTGTTCGTAAATACCCTGTTCTCAACAGCAGTGTTGATGACAAAACGAATGAAATTGTATACAAAAACTACTACAATATCGGATTTGCTGCCGATACACCGCATGGACTATACGTACCAAACGTGAAAAATGCAGATTCAAAAGGTATCTTTACTATTGCTAAAGAAATTACAGAACTTGCAGCAGCAGCAAACGACAACAAACTTGCAGGACCAGATATGCGAGATGGTACAATTACAATCTCTAATATTGGATCAGCACGTGGATTATGGTTTACACCAATTATCAACTTCCCAGAAGTTGCAATCTTAGGTATCGGCCGTATCGACAAGAAACCAGTCGTTCTTGAAGATGGAACACTTGGTGTTGGTAATGTACTAGCGTTATCATTAAGCTTTGACCACCGTATTATCGATGGTATGACAGCTCAAATGGCGATGAACGAAGTGAAACGCCTCTTAAGCAATCCAGAGCTTCTCTTAATGGAATCATAATAGAAGGACGGACATAAAATATGGTAGTTGGAGATTTAGCATTAGAACTCGAAACAGTAGTTATCGGTTCAGGTCCTGGTGGATATGTTGCAGCTATTCGTGCAGCACAACTTGGACAAAAAGTAGCAATTATTGAAAAAGAATACATCGGCGGCGTTTGCTTAAACGTCGGATGTATTCCATCAAAAGCATTAATCAATGCAGGACACCGTTACCGCGAATCATTAGATTCAAAAGCTTTCGGTATCTCAGCAGACAATGTAACAATTGATTTTGCAGCAACTCAAGAATGGAAAGATACTAAAGTTGTTAAACAACTTACATCTGGAGTCGAAATGCTTCTCAAAAAGAACAAAGTAGAAATCATTCGTGGAACAGCATTCTTCAATGATACACACCAATTACGTGTTGTTAATGGAGATGATGCACAATCATATACATTTAAAAATGCAATCATCGCAACGGGAAGTCGTCCTATTGAAATCAAAGGTTTCAAATATGGTAAACGAGTTCTTGATTCAACAGGCGGATTGAACTTAAAAGAAATTCCAAAACGCTTAGTTGTTATCGGTGGTGGTTACATCGGAAGTGAGTTAGCTGGTGTATATGCTAACTTAGGAACTGAGATCACAATCTTAGAAGGTGGTCCATCAATTCTTCCTCAATTCGACAAAGACATGATTAAACTTGTTGAAACTGAGTTTAAATCAAAAAATGTTAATATCGTAACAAATGCAATGGCTAAAGAAGCAAAAGAGCTTGATGATGCAGTAGCAATTACATATGCAGTAGACGGAAAAGATGTAACAATCGAAGCTGATTACGTATTAGTAACTGTTGGACGTCGTCCAAATACAGACGAATTAAGCTTGACAGTAGCTGGCGTTGAAGTTGGTGAGCGCGGATTAATCCCTGTTGACAATCAAGGCCGTACAAGCCAAAGCCATATCTTCGCAATCGGAGATGTCGTTCCTGGAGCAGCATTAGCTCATAAAGCTTCATACGAAGCAAAAGTTGCTGCTGAAGCAATCTCAGGACACCCATCAGCAGTTGACTACGTTGCAATTCCAGCAGTCTGCTTTACAGACCCAGAACTTGCAACAGTTGGTTTAACTGAAAAAGAAGCTAAAGAACAAGGACTTGTTGTTAAAGTTTCTAAATTCCCATTTGGAGCGAATGGTCGTGCACTTTCATTGAATGCAACTGAAGGTTTCGTTCGTTTGATCTCAGACAAAGAAACAGGATTACTATTAGGTGGTCAAGTTGCAGGTGTTGGAGCATCAGATATCATCGCTGAAATTGGATTAGCTGTTGAAGCTCGTATGAATGTTGAAGATTTATCATTAACAATTCATGCTCACCCTACATTGTCAGAGACAATCATGGATGCATCAGAGTTATCATTAGGATTACCAATTCATATCTAATCAAAGGAACCCGCAAAATTTGCGGGTTTTTCTTTATTCTGAAACAATTTTCAGACGTTACTTCATATTTTCCAATAATAGATGCAGAATTAAAATGTTTAATAGCGTTTCATAAGCTCATCTATTGCTTATATAAAGGCATGAAACGCAATCCAGACGCTATTTAACACTGAATGTAACTACAGATGAAACAATTTTCAGTAATTTACAAAACTTTTTCAAATATTTGTGTAATCTATGAAAAATCAATTGACAATTGTATGAAATGATATATAATTACAAACATACAGTAAGTCACGTAGGTATTTACTTGTAAATAAGGAGGAAGAAGTAATGAAAAAGATATTTGCACTTTCATTAGCAGTTCTTTTGGTTCTCACAGGTTGTGGACAATCAAAAGGCGGTGGCTCAGCCGAACTGTCTAATAAATACTCATATGTATATTCAACTGACTTAAACATGTTGGACTATACAGTATCAATGAAAGCTACAGATGGAGACCACTTTGGTAACTTTGTAGATGGATTATATGAAAATGACCCTTATGGAAACTTTGTGCCAGCATTAGCTGAATCACACACAGTTTCAGATGATGGACTCGTTTATACATATAAAATTCGCCAAGGCGTAAAATGGGTTACAAACACAGGGGATGAATATGCAGAAGTTAAAGCTCAAGACTGGGTAACTGGAATTGAACATGCAGTTGCAGAAAATTCACAATCTCTCCCAATCGTAATCGGAAGTATTAAAGGACTCGCAGAATACCGCGAAAACCCAGCTTTAGGTATCGAATCAGTCGGTATGAAAGCTCTTGATGATTACACACTTGAAGTTACATTGAACCAACCAGAAACATTCTGGCAATCAAAACTTGTTTACGGTATCTTATACCCAATCAATGCTGAATTCTTGAAAAATCAAGGGGATGCATTTGGTGGAGCGGATCCATCAAGTATCCTTTATAACGGACCATATGTTCTTGTAAATAACACTGCAAAATCAGAAATTCGTTATGAAAAAAATAAAGCATACTGGGATGAAAAAAATGTCTTCTTAGATGAAATCAAACTTATCTATGATGATGGTAAAAAACCAGATGAATTCATCAACCGTATGGAAAAAGGTGAATTAACAACTGCTCGTGTTTACCCTAACTCACCTGGATATGCACAAGTTAAAGAAAAATACGCTGACAATATTATTACGTCAGATACAAACGGAACAACATTCTATGCTACATTCAATGTTAACCGTGCATCATACAACCACACAAGCAAAACAACAGATCAAGAAAAAGCGGATACACAAGCAGCGATTCAAAACCGTAGCTTCCGTCAAGCTATTGGTCATGCATTCGATCGTGGATCATACAATGCACAATCAGTTGGAGATGATTTGAAGTCAGTTGCTTTACGTAACACTTTAATTCCACCTACATTTGTTACTGTTCCTGGTCATGACTATGGACAACTTGTAACAGCTGAAATGCAAGCATTGGATGCTGAACTATACAAAGACTTCAAAATCGAAGATGGACATGACGCACTTTACAACCCAGAAGTTGCTAAAGGATTAATCGAAAAAGCAAAAGCTGAGTTACCAGGTGTAACATTCCCAATTCGTATTGATGTTCCAGTATTACAAACAAGCGAAATCCAAGTAAATATGGCTAAATCTTTAAAACAATCAGTTGAAACATCATTAGGTACAGAAAATGTACAAATTGACTTACAATTGCTTGATAAAGATCCATACTACAATGCTACATACTTTGCAGAGTCAGGTGCTCAATCAGACTTCGACCTCTCAACAGCATCAGGATGGGGTCCAGACTACCTAGATCCAATGACATACTTGAATATCTTTAACTCACGTAATGGTGATGTTCTTCAAGTTCTTGGATTAGATGGTTCAACAAACCCTAACGGAAACGCAAGCTCAGTTGACGCAATTAAAGCAGTCAGACTTGCTGAATTCGATGCATTACTTGATGCAGCAGCTGCAATAACAGATAGCCCAGAAGCACGTTTCAAAGAATTTGCTAAAGCAGAAGCTTGGTTAAATAATGAAATGTTATTCATTCCTATCTATGCACAAGGTGGAACACCAAGTGTAACAACTACAGTTCCTTACTCACGTACATGGGGTTGGTCAGGTTTATCAACAAACCGATTCAAGTTCATGAAAGTGCAAAAAGAACCTGTAACAGTTGCTCAACGCGATGAAGCGAAAAAAGCATGGGATGCAGAACGCACAAAACAAAACTAATAAATATTAAATACATTTAAACAGCCGTAAGGTGAGGGTTAATAATTTAACCCTCATTTTGTGGCGCTAAGGAGGTAAAGCAATGAAAAAATATGTATTGCAACGTATTCTGCGTTCAATTCTTTCGATTCTTATCGTAACAACAATTGCTTTCGTTCTTGTATACTCATTGGTTCCACGTCAAGATATTTTTGTCTCAGATCCTACCTATACAAAATTGAAAGCACAACCAGATGAACTTTTAGACTATGAAAATGTCACATACCAAAGTAACGGTTATTTGGATTACTATAATCCTTCACAACTTTGTACAGCTGCTACATCAACAGATGCAGAGTACACAGACTGTGTTGATGGAAATGGTAAACAATATATCGATGCTTGGGCACAAGCGAATTCCAAATGGGTAGTTAACACTATGCCTATGTCAGGAAAACCTTATGCAACACGAGAAATACCTACACTCGAAAAAGTTGTCCGTTTTTACGGATCATTCTTACAAATTGACCATCCATGGAGAGTTCAGGATGCGTCAAATCCTGATTTATCCCGTGGATTAGGGCTATCAATGAATGAGAATGTTGGATTAGCTGTCACTTGTGATGGCTGTGAAAGCAAAAATCAACTTTATATAAATGGTACATTCCCATTTATTCATCAAAACTTTATTAAAATCAATCTAGGAAAAGCATATCCAACTTACAAGGGACAAGATGTAACACAGGTAATTGGTGGGTCACAAGGATCACCAGTATCACGTCAAGTTACTTTTGAAACTGGAAAAACAGGGAATTCCGCACTCGACTTTGGAACATGTAAGTACCGTCCATCCGATCGCCTAGACCGACTCGATAAAGAAAACTTTAATGATAACTATACAGACTGTCTTTCAGTAAATGATGCCCCTTCAATGTTGAGTATGTCATTTATTACAGGAGTAATGTCGGTTATTCTAGCTTATGCAATAGCAGTTCCTGCTGGAGTTGTTATGGCACGTAAAAAAGGAATGTTTGTGGACCGTTTTGGTGTTGCAATCATTACTGTTTTAATCTCGGTTCCAAGTTTAGCTTCAGTTTACTTCTTCCGTATGATTGGATCATCATTCTTTGGAATGCCTGAGAACTTCCCAACATTGGGACCTTCAAATCCGCTATCTTACGTAATGCCTACGATTATTCTTGCACTTCTTTCAGTTTCTGGAATTATGATGTGGATTCGTCGTTATATGATTGACCAACAATCCGCAGACTATGTTAAATTTGCGAAAGCAAAAGGTCTTTCAGATAAAGAAATTTCTAAAAATCATATTTTCAAAAATGCAATTATTCCAATTACAGCAGGTATTCCAGCATCTGTGATCGGTGCGATTGCAGGGGCAACAATTACTGAGCAAGTATTTGCTATGCCTGGGATGGGTAAAATGTTACCGGATGCGATATTGCAACATAATAATGCAATCGTTATTGGACTAGTATTCATCTTTACAACAATGTCAATTATTTCAGTACTCCTTGGGGATATTCTGTTAACAAAAGTTGACCCACGAATCAAACTTGATACAAAGGGAGGAAAATAGCATGCAAAAAACAGCAGACGAAAGATTTCAGTTCGTAAAACTTGATGCTCTAGCGTCAGAACGTATTGATGCACCACGCTACTCCTATTGGAACTCTGTTTGGCGTAAATTTATTAGTAATAAAGTAGCTGTTACGATGCTTGTCGTATTGGCATTAACATTACTTATGTCATTTATTCAACCGATGTTCTCAGGATATGACTTCATGGATACATCAAACATTAATGATATTGGTGCTCGTTACCAATGGCCATCATTCCAATACTGGTTTGGTACCGATGGAAATGGTCACTCACTCTTCGATGCCGTATGGGCGGGGGCTAAGACGTCTCTTTCAATCGGGTTGCTTGCAACGCTCTTTACATTTGTTGTAGGTATTACTGTTGGAGCTGTGTGGGGTTATTCAAAACATTTAGATCGAATTATGATCGAAGTATATAACGTTGTAAGTAACGTTCCATACATCTTAATTGTTATCGTTATTTCATATGCAATGGGATCGGGCTTCTGGAATCTTCTATTTGCGATGTGTATCACCAGTTGGGTTGGTACGGCATATAGCATTCGGATTCAAGTTATGATCATGCGTGATCGTGAATATAACCTTGCGTCACAAACATTAGGAACACCGCTTCCGCGTGTTATTCAAAAGAACATTTTGCCTTACTTAATTTCAGTTATCGTAACGCAAATGTCTCGTTCTCTTCCAGCTTTCATCTCTAGTGAAGTTTTCCTTTCCTATATTGGTGTTGGACTTGGAGCGAATATTCCATCACTTGGTCGTATTATTTCAACGTATACATCAAGTATGACAACTCATCCATATCTGTTCTGGATTCCTGTAGGAGTTTTAGCGCTTGTATCTGTCTCACTCTATATCGTTGGACAAACACTTGCTGATGCCTCAGATCCAAGAACACACATGTAAGGCGGTGCATTATGAATAAAACTATATTAAAAGTAGAAGATATCGTCGTAAAGTTTAAGGTTCGTGATCGCGAGTTAACAGCGATCCGTAATCTTTCGCTTGATATTCTAGAAAATGAAACACTCGCAATTGTAGGTGAATCAGGATCTGGTAAATCGGTTCTTACGAAAACATTTACTGGGATGTTAGAATCTAATGGATATATCTCATCTGGTAAAATTAGCTATAACGACATTGTTTTAACCGATATTAAAACAGACAAAGAATGGGAATCCATTCGTGGTGCAAAAATTGCAACGGTCTTTCAGGATCCAATGACATCATTGAACCCAATTCGTACTATTGGTTCGCAAATTACGGAAGTAATTATCAAGCATCAAGGTATGTCAAAAGTGGAAGCTAAAGCTGAGGCTATCAGTTTGATGAAGCGTACAGGAATTCCGATGGCTGAGAAACGTTTTGATGATTATCCTTTCCAATACTCAGGAGGGATGCGTCAACGTATCGTTATTGCCATTGCATTGGCGTGTCGTCCAAATATTTTAATTTGTGATGAACCAACTACAGCATTGGATGTTACCATTCAAGCTCAAATTCTTGAATTAATCAAAGACTTACAAAAAGACTATGGATTTACAACAATTTATATTACGCATGATTTAGGTGTTGTTGCATCGGTTGCAGATAAAGTAGCTGTTATGTATTCAGGCCAAATTGTAGAGTATGGTTCGGTAGAGGAAATCTTCTATGAAAGCCGCCATCCTTACACATGGTCATTACTATCATCATTACCTCAATTAGGCGTTAAAGGTGAAAAACTCTTCTCGATTACAGGAACACCACCATCACTTTATAATGAAGTTGTGGGGGATGCTTTTGCACCGCGTAATCCATTTGCGATGCAAATTGATTTTGAAGAAGAACCACCACGTTTCCAACTTTCAGAAACTCATTTTGCGCGAACATGGTTGTGTGATGAACGTGCTCCAAAAATTGAGAAACCAGAAGTTATTCGTGACTTACACAGTAAAATTCTGAAAATTGAAAGCATGAATAAATCAAAACATATGCACACTGAGGAGGAATCAACAAATGTCTAAAGATAAAGATGTTATAGTATCGATTAAGGACCTTGTTGTTCAATTCGGTAGTGGTAAAAATGTATTTACCGCTGTAAATAAAGTTAGCTTTGATATTTATCGTGGCGAAACGTTTGCGCTTGTAGGTGAATCAGGATCCGGTAAAACGACTATTGGTCGTACAATCGTCGGAATTAACGAAATTGCTGATGGAGAAATTCAATTTGAAGATCTTCAAATTAAGCGTAAAATGGCGAAGAAAGATCGTGAGAACATTATTAAAAATGTTCAAATGATTTTCCAAGATCCAGCTGCATCATTAAATGAACGTGCTACTGTAGACTATATTGTCTCTGAAGGACTTCATAACTTTAAACTCTATAAAAATGAAGAAGACCGTATTGAAAAAGTTGAAAATATCATTCAACGCGTTGGTTTACTTCCAGAACACTTGACACGTTATCCGCATGAATTCTCAGGTGGCCAACGTCAACGTATTGGGATCGCTCGTGCGCTTGTCATGGAACCCAAGTTTGTTATTGCTGATGAACCGATTTCAGCACTTGATGTATCAATTCGCGCGCAGGTTCTAAACCTTTTGAAAGAACTTCAAGAAGATAAATCGCTCACATACCTATTTGTTGCGCATGATTTATCTGTTGTTCGTTTCATTGCGGATCGTATTGCAGTTATCCATCATGGGGTTATTGTTGAGTTAACAGAGACAGAAGAATTGTTCCGTAACCCAATTCACCCATATACAAAATCATTGCTTTCTGCGGTTCCGGTTCCGGATCCACAAGTTGAACGCAATAAAAAACTTATCATCTATAAAGAAGATATGCACGATTATGAAACGTCAAAACCTTCTTTCGTAGAAATTCGACCTGGACATTTTGTTTGGGCAAATGAAGAAGAAGTTACTGCTTACCGAGCAGAACTTGCAACGCAATAATCAAAAAAAGCGTCCATGCGACGCTTTTTCTTTATCTAGAGCATTATAGGTTGCAACAGAAAGTGACTATGCTATAATTAGTTAGTCGACTAACTAATTAAGGAGAGATAGTATGGAAAACCAGCTTATTACGCTTTTCAGACAAGTGACGTCAAAACATCGTGCAGTTGTTCAAAACTATTTAGATGATTACGATCTCTATATTGGACAACCACGATTTTTATCGACTTTGAAACGTAATCCGGGAATTACGCAAAAAGAACTTGTTGAAATTATGAACGTATCAAAGGAGTCCGTTTCAGTGACCGTGAAGCGCCTCGAAGCAGCTGGGTACATTAATAGAGCAGTAAGTGAGTCAGATCGTAGGGAGAAGCACCTATTTCTATCTGACAAAGGGGAAGAGCTCGTACTAGATTTTACAGAAGGGTTTGAGCGTATTGATACAGTGCTTTTTCAATCACTGTCAGAATCACAACGCGAAAATTTAGCTGTTACATTTAAAATTATGTTAGATGATTTGGAAAAGGAGTTGGAAAGATGAAGAAATTTTTTAAGTATTTTAAACCTGAAATTCCAGCTGCGATATTGGGAATTATCTTTGTAGGTGGTGTTGCGTTTATCGAACTGTACCAAATACAATTGATGGCTGAAATCATTGATGTAGGGATTGCACAATCAGACTTTAATGTTATTTTGTCTGTAGGTCTCAAGATGATGGGGCTGGCTTTATTCGCAGCTGCAGTGGCAATGTTAGGTCTTGTGTTTCCATCTCAAGTCTCAAATAACTTTGCATTACGATTACGTGAAGATTTATTTAAACGGATTCAAACATTTTCAATTAAGAATATGTCAACGTTTCAAACGTCTTCACTTGTTACACGTTTAACCAATGACGTTAACTTTTTACAAAGAACACTTATGATGTGTTTGCGTCTTTTAGTAAGGGCGCCGGTGTTCTTGGTGAGTACAGTATACCTGACATACATTATTAGCCCAGAGTTATCTTGGGTAATGCTCGGTGCTGTAGTTTTTCTATCACTTGTTTTAATTTATGTCATTAAAGCAGGGTTCCCACGATTTGTAAAATTACAAAAAATGGTTGACCATATGAACCGTAAAGTTCAAGAGTCGCTCATGAATATACGCGTTATCAAATCATTTGTTCGAGAAGATTTTGAGGATGACGGATTTGATACAGAGAATAAACAATTGTTTGATGCGAACGTATCAGCAATGAATTTGATGATTGTGATGAACCCGGCCTTAACGGGTGCGGTTCACTTTGCAACATTATTTATCGTTTGGATTTCGGCATTCTTGATTGTGGATCAAAATATGATTCAAGTTGGAGACTTGCTTGTGTTCATCAACTATTTACGATTTACGATGTTCTCTATGATGATGATTACGAATGTTCTGATGATGGTATCACGAAGTAAAGCGTCAGTCATTCGTTTATCAGAAGTATTGGATACTGATTCAGATATTCGTAATGCTACAGACGCATACCAATTAGATGATGTTAAAGGACACATTCGATTTGAAGATGTGTCGTATCGTTACTATGATGATGCGAATAATGTACTTCATAACATTAATCTAGATATTAACCCGGGTGAGCATATTGGAATTATTGGATCTACGGGAAGTGGTAAGTCTACCTTAATAAACCTCATGGCACGTTTAATCGACGTCTCTGAAGGAAAGATCACGCTAGACGGTGTTGATATCAGAAATCTGGATATGGCGTTCTTACGTAGCCAATTTGGCTTTGTGCCGCAAAAGAATGTCCTGTTTACTGGAACAATTGGTGGAAACCTACGACTCGGTAACGAAAATGGAACTGAAGCGGACATGCGTCGGGCTACTGAGGCAAGTTCAATCTACTCGTTTATCCAAGAAAATCCGCAAGGATTTGATTATCCTGTACAACAGGGTGGAACGAACTTCTCAGGTGGACAACGTCAACGTTTATGTATTGCTCGTGCGTTAATGGTGAATCCACGTATCCTTGTTTTGGATGACAGTACGAGCGCATTGGATGCTGCAACGGAACAAACTGTCAAAGCATCCATTGCCAAAATGTATAGTGAAACTACGGTAATTAGTATCGCTCAAAAAATCAGCTCAGTTGCTGACAGCGATAAAATCGTGGTATTGGACGAAGGACGGATTGTTGGTTTGGGTAAACATGATGAACTCCTTGAATCATGTACCGTTTACCAAGAAATCTATCACAGTCAAATGAGTAAAGGAGGTATGGAGTAATGAGTCAAAAAAGTTTAGTTATCGGAAAGCATAAGCCTAAAGATCAGAAGAAAACTTTGGGACGTTTGATTTCATACCTTGGTGAAAGTAAAGTCTTATTGACAGTAGTTATCATTGCGTCGGTCTTATCGACATTAGGTGGGCTTTATGGAGCGTATGCCATCTCACCAATGATTCAAATTATTCAAAATGCTTTAAATGGTGTTATTACCCGCAACATGATGATTGAACAATTAGGAGTTCAAATTCTAGTGTTGGCTGTAATTTTTGCTATTGAAGTTGCAACAATGTATTTGTCTGCACGTTTGATGGTAAAGATATCTCAGAGAACGGTGGAAACCATTCGGAAAGAAATGTTCTCACATGTCTTACGTATGAAAGTCAGCCATCATGATGCGAATGCACATGGGGATTTAATGAGTCGTTTCACCAATGATATTGATTTGGTTGGTGAAGGCTTAAATACCGCTGCAGCTTCCATTATCATCAATGTTTTTACGTTGATTGGTACAATTATCGTTATGTTTATGTTGAGTCCGATTTTAACTGTTTTAACCCTGATTATCATTCCGTTATTAAGTTTGATGTCAAATGTCATTATTAAGAAATCGCGAATTTACTCGAAGCGACAACAACAATCATTGGGTGATTTAAATGGTTATATCGAGGAAACGATGGAAGGCCAAATGGTGATGCAACTTTTCAACCATGAAGCACAAGCGCGAGAAGATTTTCAAGTTAAGAATAAAATCTATCGAAAAAACTCGCAGTTTGCACAAATTATTTCTATTATGATTTATCCTTTAATGCAGAATATTAATACAATAAGCTATGCAATCATTGGGATTGCGGGTGGTTGGTTATCTATTAATGGGATGTTGAGTGTCGCAAACCTTGGTGCCTATGTTAATATGACACGGACACAAGGAAAACCAATCAATGAGATATCGAGTCAGTTCACAACATTGCAATCTGCAATTGCCTCAGCTGAGCGTATCTTTGAATTGCTTGATTGGACAGAGGAAATGGTAAATGCTGATGATGTTATCTTGGATAACGTAATTGGAGATGTTCGTTTTGAGAATGTTACATTTGGCTATAATCCAGATGTTCCTGTTCTTAAAGATGTTTCCTTTTGGGCAAACCCTGGCCAGAAAATCGCATTCGTTGGATCAACGGGTGCTGGTAAGACAACCATTACGAACTTGATTTCACGATTCTACGAAATCAATGCAGGAAAAATTTTTATAGATGGTCAGGAAATTTCGGAAATCAACCGTTATAGCTTACGTAAGCATATTGCAATGGTACTTCAAGATACACACTTGTTTAGTGGAACAATCATGGAAAATATTCGTTATGGAAATCTTGAAGCAACCGATGAAGAATGTATCGACGCAGCGAAACTTGCGAACGCGCATCATTTCATTCAAACTTTAGAACATGGTTATAATACTGTAATAAGTGGTACGGGTTCTGAGCTTTCACAAGGACAGAAGCAACTGCTCAATATTGCGCGAGCAGCGGTTGCGAACCCAAGTATTTTAATCCTTGATGAAGCAACATCATCTATTGATACCCGAACAGAACGTCTAATCGAGCAAGGAATGGATTCATTAATGGAAGGTCGAACAACCTTCATTATTGCTCACCGTCTTTCAACGGTGCGAAATTCCGATGCAATTATCGTTTTAGAACACGGAGAAATTATTGAACGTGGGGATCATGATGAATTAGTGGCTATGGGTGGTCGCTATGCATCGCTGTACTCAGGTCAAACACAATTAACGTAAAGGTGGCTTTTGCCACCTTTTTCTTGTTATAATTAGCCTGTCGGGGGTAACATATATGTTAAATGTAGAATATTTAGATAATTGTGGATATACGGTTGAAACAGAGTCTGGTATTTATGTTTTTGATTATGTAGGGGGACAATTACCATCGCATTATTTATTTAGTAAGAAGCCTAACTATTTCTTTGTGACGAGCACAGATGAGAAGCGGTTTAGTGACTCCATCTTGGCATATCGTAAACCTGTATTTTATGGGGGTACAAAGAATGTAACAGGCTCGATTGATGTACAAAAGGTTGAGCCCGGGGATATCCTTCACCTGGGTCATGCACGTGTGTATGTCTATCAAGCGACCCGCTCGGGTGTCTATTTCGTAATCGAGGAAAAGCATCGCGTGATTGTTCACGGTGGTGATTTGAACAACTGGCATTGGTCACGACTTTCAACACAACGACAAATCAAGTCAGCTGTTGAACGCTTTGAGAATGCCTTGATTCCACTCCATCGCTTTGAGACAATCGATCTAATGATGTTTTCAATTGATCCAGAAATGATGCAAGACTATGACTTAGGTGCACGAACTGTTATCAAGCGTTTTAAACCGAAGTACTTTTTCCCAATGCAGTTTGGAGAAAGTATTCATAATCTTGAATCGTTCTTGAATTGGACAGAGCAAATCGCAAGTACACAGTGTTACAAACCATTGTATAAAAATCATATTTTTAGAATCGAGGCATAGTATTAAATGTATAAAGCAGTAATTTTTGACTTGGATGGGACATTGATGAATACCATCGCAGATATGGGAAACAGTATGAACCGCTCACTTGAAAAGCGTGGTTTACCAACACATACACTCGTAACCTATCAAACATTTGTTGGTAATGGCATTCCTAAACTCGCAGAGCGTTCCATGCCTGAGGGTTATGGTGATTTTGAGGGATTACTTCAAGATTTCCTCGATGATTATGCGCATCATTATGCGGATGATTCTGAGCCCTACGATACCGTTGTTGCAACATTAACGACGTTGAATGAGCGTAATGTTCCAATCGCAATCGCAACCAACAAAAAACAGGAATATACTGATGGAATTGTAGAAGCGTATCTGGGTGATATTGATTTTGTGGCCGTGATTGGTGATCAGTTTGATGGCAAACATAAGCCAAACCCACATTATCCATTATCCATTGCACAAACAATGGGTGTAGATCCAAGCGAGATTCTTTTTGTAGGTGATAGTGATGTCGATATGAAGACTGCCGCAAATGCTGGCATGACACCAATCGGGGTCGCATGGGGTTTCCGTGCTGTGGAAGAGTTAAAAATGCATGGCGCTTCACAAATACTAGCATCTATGGATGAAATTCTAACATTCTTTTAGCCTGTAGCATACAGGCTTTTCTTTTGTCTAGCAAGCACCCAAAAAAAATGCTAAAATAGAGCAGTATGTAGGAGGATTTTATGAATAAGAAACCTGTAGTTTTAATTGTCATGGATGGTGTTGGTTTAACAGACCAAGTTGAAGGTAACGCAGTTGCTCAAGCACATACTCCATTCCTCGATAAATTAATGGAAAGCTCACCAAATATTGAATTAAAAGCTCATGGACTTGCAGTTGGATTACCAACAGATGAAGACATGGGAAACTCAGAAGTAGGTCACAATGCTTTAGGATCTGGACAAATTTTCTCACAAGGTGCGAAACTTGTTAATGAATCAATCGAAGATGGCAGTCTTTTTGAATCAAAAGCATGGAACCTATTAACCGATTCACTCGAAAACAATACGTTACATCTTTTAGGGTTATTATCAGATGGAAATGTTCATGCACATGTTAACCATGTCGAGGCATTAATTAAAGAAGCTAAAAATTCTGGTGTTAAACACTTAGCATTACATGCACTTCAAGATGGTCGAGATGTTGAACAACAATCAGCACTTATTTATATTGACCGTATCCAAGCAGTTATGGATGCATTGAATGATGACACATTCCACGCTGAATTCGCAAGTGGTGGTGGTCGTATGCTCGTTACAATGGATCGCTATGATGCGGACTGGGGCATGGTCGAACGTGGATGGAAAACTCATGTCTTGGGTGAAGCAGAAATGTTTGAATCGGCACAAGCTGCAATCGAACACTTCCGTACTGAAGATCCAAAATTATCAGACCAATATATTCCAGCTTGGGTGGTTGGTAAAGATGGTAAAGCAGTTGCACCAATCGTTGATGGAGATTCCGTAATTCTCTTTAACTTCCGTGGTGACCGTGCGCTTGAAATTTCAAAAACATTTGAAGGGGATGCGTCATTTGATAAATTTGACCGTGTTCGTGTTCCTAATGTCAAATTTGCAGGGATGCTTCAATACGATGGAGATTTAGGAATTCCAGCGAACTTCTTAGTTGAACCTCCACGTATTTCAAATACATTAACTGAAACACTCATCGCAAATAACAAGTCATCATTCGCAATTTCAGAAACTCAAAAATATGGACACGTTACATATTTCTGGAATGGTAATAAACTTGATAAATTTGATGAGACACTCGAAACATTTGTTGAAATCAAAGGTGATGATGTTACTTTTGATCAACGTCCTTGGATGAAATCAGCAGAGATCACTGATGAAGTTATTGCTGCAATTCAAAGTGGAAACTATGACTTCATTCGTCTCAACTTCCCTAATGGGGATATGGTTGGACATACTGGTGATATGCTCGCTTCGATTATTTCAGTTGAAGCAGTTGATCTTGCAATCGGTCGTTTGTTACCAGTTGTTGAAAAACATGATGCAACTTTAATCGTTCTTGCAGACCATGGTAATGCTGATGAAATGATTGATAAAAAAGGTAATGCGAAGACATCACACAGTCTGAACCCAGTACCATTCATCGTTTACAACCGCGATGTGGAACTAAAACAAGACGGTAATTATGGACTCGCTAACGTCGCAGCAACAGTTGCCGACTTACTTGATATTGAACCAAATCCAGTATGGGAAACATCTTTAATTAAAAAATAATATTTCTCGACCAATTTCACAATTTTTTGTGGAATTGGTTTTTTTATTGATGTGAACGCCATGCAAATATTAATTTTATGTAAAAATATTCACAAACACATAAAATAGGTCTATAATTAAAACATACCGGGGGGTATAATATGAAAAAAATAATGAGTCTTTTTGTCACCCTTGTTTTACTAATGAGTGGTGCAAGCATGAATGTTCATGCGGATGCGCAAGAGAAAGTGGTCTATCCGGATCTCAGTCTCACCACATCTTCCAAATCAGTCAAAGTTGGAGATGAATTTACGTATTCCATTAATAACTTTGAATTTGATACAGATGTTCAAACTCACATGCAGGGGATGTATCGTGAGGCACTGATGTTTCACTTCTTTTCTGAGTCCACGGATAGTTCGATTGAACTCCAAAGCATCGAATTTCCAAAATTAGAATTTGTAACTGAAGACAACCAACATTATGGTGCTGTTGTTAAAATTATGGATTTTGGTCAAACGGATGGTATTGAATTTACAACATGGTTAAGTGGAGAAGATTATACAACAATTAACCGTGATCAATTTGTGGAACTAACGCAAGATTTTACAAAGAATGGATACCGTGTCTATGTGCGCCCAACAGAAGAAGGCAGTGATTATGGTGTTTATGGTGCCCAATATAAATCAATGAAGGCATCAGGTCCAATCAAATTTAATTATAAAGTCGTTGGTAATGGACAACCACGTGCAGATAAGCCATACCCATATTTTGTATTCAGTGCTTTTAGTCCAGAAAGCGATTTGCCTGCAAACAATAAATTTGGCTATGTTTACTTTGCAGATTACGGATTAACACGTGAAGTTGAGACACCGTTCAACCCAGCAGACAAAACGTTGTCGCTCAAATATACCGTGACAAACACAGGTCCGTATAACATTACAAATATTAATCTATTTGAAAAAGCAAACGGCTTTGTGCCAGTAGAGGGTGGTTGGCAATTGATTGATGATATTTTCGTCAAACCCATAACTACTGAAGCGGGTTATGATGTGATCGCACCTGGTGAGTCGCGTGAATTTGTTCAACAATTTAAGCTTGATGATTCAACCGTTAAGGCAAATTACACGTTTGAAGGCGGTCTTTACACGAACGGTGATTTTGCGAACAAAACAGATATTGAGAATCTCATGATAAATATTGCGAAACCGAAGTTTACTGTAAATTTTGAGACGAACGGCGGAACCGCAGTTCAGAGTATTCTCGATATTGTAGCAGGTTCAACAATATCCATGCCGCAAACAACACGAACTGGATTTACTTTCAAAGGGTGGTTCGTTGACCAAGCATTGACCCAAAAATGGGACTTTGCATTCAATCGTGTTGAGAATAATATGACTCTTTTCGCAAAATGGGATGAAAATCCAGTGGTTGAAACGTTTGATGTTACATTTAACAGTAATGGCGGCTCTGCCGTTTCAAGTCAAGTGGGGCTATCAAAAGGTGCAAAAATTTCCAAACCGCTAGATCCAAGCCGTTCAGGATATACTTTTAAAGGATGGTTTGTGGATGAAGCCATGACAGCGTCATGGAATTTCGATACGAACACAGTTACTGGAAACACAACACTTTATGCTAAGTGGGATGTAAATCCAGTGGTTGAAACGTTTGATGTTACATTTGACAGTAATGGCGGCTCTGCCATTTCAAGTCAAGTGGGGCTATCAAAAGGTGCAAAAATTTCCAAACCGCTAGATCCAAGCCGTTCAGGATATACTTTTAAAGGATGGTTTGTGGATGAAGCCATGACAACATCTTGGAATTTTGATACAGACACTGTCGATAAAAATATTACACTTTTCGCGAAGTGGGAAGCAAAATCTATTGATAAAACGTTACCAGCAACGGGACAAAGTTCCGATAATTTTGTATTTGTGGGACTGGTATTATCAGCGGCTGGCCTTCTAATAGTGCAACGTCGACGTCTTCAAAAATAGTGAAAATGTATACAAAGGAGCCAATTAAGGCTCCTTTTTTCTCGAATAATAGAACAATGATTGCAATTCAAAATAAATCTGTGTATAGTAAATCATATTAAAGAGAGGAGCATTACCATGCAAAAAATTCTACATAAGATTACTAACCAAAACGAAATGAGCGTGCGTTCACAGCTCCACTCGAGTCTATAAGAATACTCTGACTGTGAAAACACCTCGCGATTATTAATTAAGAGAGGGTTCACATGAACAATATTAAACGTTTTTTTTCATATTATAAGCCATATAAGGCTATTTTTACTGTGGTGTTATTGAGTGCTTTTGCATTATCACTGATTTCGCTACTTTTTCCAATGATTATTCGCTATGCGACAAAAGAACTTGAAGTCGGTAACGTTTCAATCATTGTACCAGTTGTCACAGGAATGTTATTACTGGTTCTTATCTATACAGCAGCATCATTCTATTTATCGTACCAAGGCCACATGATGGGGGCTCGTATTGAGAATGATATGCGTAAAGAATTATTTTCACATTATCAAGATTTGTCCCTGGATTTTTACGACAATCATAAAGTAGGTTCTTTAATGTCACGAATCACCGGTGATTTATACAATATTGGAGAGCTTGCACACCATGGACCAGAAGATATGGTTATGACGAGCGTGAGTTTTGTCGGAGCGTTAATTCTAATGCTTCTCATAAATGTAAAGCTTGCGCTGATACTCTTCGCCTTGATTCCTTTAATTTTCATTTATGCTCTTGTTATGAGTCAACGAATGGGGAAGCAATATGGTGTTAACCGAGGTATTATGAGCGATATGAATGCGTCGATTGAAGAATCATTGTCGGGAATTCGTGTCGTTAAATCATTCGCGAATGAGGATCATGAAAAAGCGATGTTTGCAGAGTTAGGCAATACTTTTATCGAAGGTAAAAAGGCGTTCTATCGATCGGAGATTTTATTCTATGAAGGTCTTGATGGGTTTATAACGGCTTTGCCTGCAATCTTACTTGCTTTTGGAGGCTTTGCATTGTACATGAATGCGATTGACTTAGCAGACCTTCTTGCTTTCTTCTTACTCATGTCTAATTTCACCAATCCGATTCTTAAGTTTATGCACTCAATGCTTCTATTCCAAGATGGTGCATCTGGGTTCAAACGCTTTTTAGAGTTTATGGATATCGAGCCAAACATTAAAGAAAAAGATCTGGCAATTGTACTTGGAACAGTGGATGGCAATATTGAGTTTGAACATGTATCATTTTGCTATGACGATGGAATAATCAATGTTCTTGATGACATTAATTTTGAAGTCAACTCAGGAGAATTTGTAGCGCTTGTTGGTGCATCGGGATCGGGGAAATCAACATTAACTTCTTTATTACCTCGCTTCTATGACGTTACACACGGCGCGATTAGAATTGATGGGGTAGATGTCCGTGATGTTACCTTTGACTCATTGCGCAATAACATTGGAATTGTTCAGCAAGAAGTTTATCTATTCTCGGGCACAATCTACGAGAACATTGCTTATGCGAAACATGATGCAAGTATGGACGATGTCATTGCGGCAGCCAAACAAGCCAATGCCCATGATTTTATTATGTCACTGCCAAATGGTTACCAAACCGATATAGGTCATCGTGGTGTGAAATTGTCGGGAGGACAACGTCAACGCTTAAGCATTGCGCGTGTGTTCCTAAAGAATCCACCTGTACTTATTTTTGATGAAGCAACCTCATCGTTGGATAATGAAAGTGAGCGTGTCGTTCAAGAAGCTATGGAAACTCTTGCGGCTAACCGAACCACAATCGTCATTGCGCATCGTCTTTCGACAATTCGAAATGCGAAACGGATTATTGTGTTGGATGATCATAAAATCGCAGAGACTGGAGACCATGAGTCGTTAATCCGTCAAGAAGGAGTTTATGCATCTCTCTATAATGCACAGTACTAGATTTTAAAAGAGAACAGCACATGCTGTTTTTTTTATATGATAATGATTTCAATAGCCATCATCATCCATTAGTATAATTTGTGCAGTGTTTCACAAGAATATTGTTACAACCGCAGTATTCAGTTCTTTGTGAAAGTATTTGCGAATTAGATTAGTGAATTGTATTGTTTTGCTCTCTAAATAAAACTAAACTAAGAGAGCAAGGGAGGCATTTCAATGAACATAATGCAAATAAAATCTCGAGTCTATGTTTATAATGCATCATTTGCAGTGCTTTTACTCAATGTCAGAAATCGTGAAGTTTGTGATATTGAGTACAAGGAATGTGGTAATTCATATGTTAGTTGATCGTAATCAGTATCGATACTTAGCTGTTGGATGTCTTGTTCTCTTAGGACTTGCATCGCTATTCGTAGGCGCTTTGGACATGTCGTTGTTACAGTTACTCGCAGGTAATACCAATGCGTGGCATACATTAATGTATAGTCGTTTGCCACGAGTTATTGCAGTTATTCTCACGGGTATTTCGCTGTCAATTGCAGGTCTCATTATGCAAAAGCTATCACAAAATCGCTTTGTTTCACCATCCACTGCGGTGACGATGGACGGCGCCCGTTTGGGAATCTTGGTTGCGTTTATCGTCTTATCAAACCAATCGCTGTGGAGCATTTCCATTTTTGCATTACTCTTTGCTGCAGTCAGCACAGTGCTATTTATGACTGCAGTTTCAAAACTAAAAATTAAGAATATCGTGTTTGTCCCATTATTAGGAATTATGATTGGTATGATCATCGATTCTATCACAACATTTTTAGCCCTTAAGTTTGACTTGTTACAAGTTTTGTCAGGCTATATGACAGGTAGCTTCACACCAATCCTGCAAGGAAAATACGAGTTATTATTTATTAGTATTCCACTTATTATAATTGCGGTTCACTATGTCCATCGGTTTAGTATCGTCGCCATGGGTGAAGATTTTGCCCATAACATTGGTATGAACTACAAACGTGTCATGCTATTAGGAATCTTGATTGTCGCAACACTAAGCGCAAGTGTCATTGTAACAATAGGAAGCATTCCGTTTGTAGGGTTAATTGTACCCAATGTCATTGCGTATCGGTTTGGCGATGGTCATCAAGACATGCTTTTAGATACAGCATTGTTGGGCGCAAATTTATTGCTCGTTTGTGACCTCATAGCACGCTTAGTTATTTATCCATATGAAGTGCCTGTAAGTCTAGTTTTAGGGATTATAGGTTCAGCGTACTTCTTATTTATTTTGTTGCGAGGTAATTATGAAACGTAGATATGAATGGCTCATAATTGCCGTAATGTTATCCCTTGTATACTTCTTTTGGGGAATGAATAGCAATAATTATCAATACCTGATGTATCGTCGTAGTACGCGATTGCTGGCGATGTGGTTCGTTTCACTGCTAACTACAACCGCGACAACTTATTTTCAAGTTACGACTAACAACCGAATTCTAACGCCATCACTGTTGGGATTCGAACGCATGTATATTCTGGTTCAAACAGTTATTGTGTTTTTACTGGGAATCTTCATGAAACCATCCTTAAACTTTCTTGTATCCGTTTTTGTAATGGTCGGTATTGGTACATTGTTTTATGGCATTATTCTTAAAAAAATGCAACGGGATCTGTTTGTATTACTATTGGTTGGAACGGTTCTTGGAACGTTATTTTCCAGTATCAATGCCACGATGCAAATGATGATGGATCCGAATGAATTCTCGATGATTCAAAGTCAATCGTTCGCATCGTTTAATGCAGTTGATACCAATGTATTATTTATTGGTATGGGATTATCCTTGGTAGGCTGGTTTCTTGTGTACCGCATCCATCATCAAATTGATGTTGTGGCTCTGGGTACTGACCATGCTATAAATCTTGGCATCCATATACCACAATTTCAGATTTATAGTTTAGCGATTGTTGCGCTATTTACTGCGATTTCTACAGCGCTTGTCGGTCCTATAGGATTTTTAGGACTTATCGGCACGAACGTAGCACGAGAATTCTTGCAGAAACACACAACGCGTTCGATTATTACGCAGGGTGTCTTCTTCTCTACAAGTTTGCTACTGGCATCACAACTTCTCTTTGAAAGACTGTTGAATTTGAATACAAGTGTTAGTGTATTTATTAACCTTTTAGGGGGCGTCTACTTTATTTATCTCATGTTAAGGGAGCGATTTAAATGATTGAAATAACAAATCTATCAAAAAAATATGGTGATTTTCTTGCATTGGATACGTTAACACTCGACATTCATCGCAATAAAATCACAGCCATTGTTGGCGAGAATGGTTCTGGGAAATCAACATTACTTAATATTTTAGGGCGTCTCCAACCAGCTACTCAGGGACGTGTATCTGTAGCGCATAAAGATATCCACGACTATAGTCACTTGGAATTTGCGCAAAAGGTAGGAACCTTAAAACAATCGAATGGTATTAACCTCAGATTGACGGTTAAAGATCTCGTCTGTTTTGGCAGGTATCCACACAACCAGGGGAAACTGTGTGATGAGGATCTTTTGATTGTGGAAGAATCATTAGCGTTTATGAATTGTTTAGATTTGCGTGATAAATACATTGATACGTTGAGTGGGGGCCAACTCCAACGGGTTTATATAGCGATGATACTTGCACAGGATACAGATATCATGTTGCTTGATGAACCCTTAAATAATCTTGATTTAAAACATGCACATGAAATGATGGAAATCATTCGTCGACTTGTGGATGAACGAAACAAAACTGTCGTGATTATTATGCATGATATTAATATGGTGTACCGTTATGCTGACAATGTGATTGCACTAAAACATGGTCGTTTGATGTGTGATGGGTGTGTTGAGGATGTGCTCAATCCTCGCATGTTGTTTGATATTTATGGAATGAAGTTTACGGTACAAGGATGTGCTTCTCATAAAGTTGCATTTATAGAATAGAGGAAAATATGAAAAAAATTATTGTAGTTTTAATGGCGGTGCTCGTGTTAGCAGGGTGTGCACCCAAAGGAAAAACACAGGGAAATATTGAAATAACCCATAAACTTGGAACGACCAATGTTACCTTAAATCCCGATAAAGTAGTCATATTTGACATGGGAATTTTAGATATTTATCAAAAGTTTGAACTGCCGGTTGGTGCAGTTGCTAAAGCGTCTCTACCAAAGTCGTTGGATGCTTATAATGATGAGGCCGTTATGGACGCAGGAACATTGTTTGAGCCTAATTTAGAGGCTCTAGCAGAATATGGACCAGAGCTAATTATTGTTTCGGGGCGTGCATCAAAACACTACGATGAACTTTCGAAAATAGCGCCTACAATTTATATGGGACGTGATTCAAGTGATGCTGGATTATTAGAATCCGTCGCAACAAATATCGATACTCTTTCAAAAATCTATACAGATACAGATTTCAAAGATGCTATGAAACCGTTAAATGATGCTGTAACAAATCTGGCTACGAAAGCAAAAGCATCGAACCTTTCAACTATGTTTATCATGGCAAATGGTGATGAAGCAAAATCATTCGGAGCCAAGAGTCGTTACGATCATGTCTTTAACGAATTTGGTTTTACTCCAGTTGATCATGAACTTGATCCATCAACACATGGTGCATCCGTATCATTTGAACTTATTAATGCATTACAACCAGAAATTATGATTGTTATGGACCGAGCTGCAGTAACAGGTGGCAAAACTTTAGCCAAAACACTCATGGATAACGATTATGTCAACAACACTCCAGCAGCAAAAAACAATCGAATTATCTATGTAAATCCAGAAAGCTGGTATTTAACAGAAGGCGGATACCAAGCAATTTTAGATATGGTTAATGAACTAACACCATTGTTCTCATAAGAAACAGGTAGCATATACTCCATTATGCTACCTGTTTTTGTATTGTTTTAGACACTTAGATTCTATTCCATTATGGATGGTTTATGGTACACTATATGCAGATATAACTTTATAAAGGGGTAATATATGAAAAACGAAAAGGATTACATTTATATCCATGGCCACCGTAATCCCGACACGGATTCAATTGTATCAGCGATCGCTTATGCACATTTGAAAAACGAACAAGGGATTCCTGCCATAGCGTGTCGTTTGGGGAAGTTAAGCGAAGAAACAGAGTACATTCTTGATAAGTTCGGTTTTGAGGCACCAATCTTATTAAAAGATGCACGTGCAACTTTGGATGAAATTGAGTTGGATGAGGCAACTGAAATTCATTTGGATACATCGATCAAGGATGCGATGGACATTCTTCAAGAAAAGCGTCAAACGCTTGCTGTCGTTGATGACCGCCATAATCTGGTTGGGGTTGTTACATCATCAAATTTGGCACACATTGCCATGGGTGATACGGCGCACTCTATTGAACTCTTGAAACGAACACCCGTAGAGAATATTGTAAATGCAATCGATGGAACACTAGTCTATAAACCTAAAGAATTCCGTTTCAATGGAAAAACTAGCATCGTTGCGTTAGCATCATCAAAGTTAGAAAACTATAATCTCAAAGACCGTTTGGTCATTTTAGGGAATGATTCAGAAGCCCAGCTTGAAGCAATCAATAAAGGTGCAGCATGTATTGTTGCTGTCTGGACGGAAGAAATTAGTGATGAAGTCTTACAACATGCAATTGAATTCGGTTGTGCCATTATTTTATCGTCCCATGGTTCAATGAATACGTCACGTTATCTTATTTTTTCGCCAAGTGTTCGTGAAATCATGACAACCAATTTACTCTACTTTAATAAGAACGAATTTGTAGACGATGTAGAGTCACAGATGCTTAAAACGCGATTCAGATCCTACCCAGTTGTTGATGATGATAACCGTATTTTCGGATTTGTCGCACGCTACCACATTCTCAACAGCCCAAGTAAACGATTGATTTTGGTAGACCATAATGAATATTCCCAAAGTGTTGAAGGGGTGGAAGAGGCTGAAATTCTTGAAGTCATTGACCATCACCGTATTGGAGATTTAAATACGGTTAAACCCATTTATTTCCGCAACGAAATTATCGGTTCTACCGCATCAATTATTACAAAAATGTACCATGAAAATGGTGTCAACATTCCACGTAATATTGCATCTATTTTATTAGCGGCATTGATTTCCGATACTTTAAATCTTAAGTCGCCAACAACAACGAAGCAAGATTTTCGCATAGCACACCAACTTGAGGCAATATCAGGATTGGATCGCTACTCATTCTCGCAAGAGATGTATGAAGTCACGTCATCATTACGAAACAAACCGTATGAAGACATCATTAATCAAGATATCAAGACATTTCACATCTCAGGAAAAGAAGTTATGGTATCGCAAGTGGTTATTTATCACTTCACCGAACTCGATGCCATCCACGAAACTTTTGAAGAATCAATGGAAGAGTATGTCAATAAACATGGCTTAGACTTACTTGTCGTTGTCTTCACAAGTATCGAAGATAATGGATCGATTATTGTTTCAGCGGGTTCATTGAAATCTTCGGTTCTGGATGCCTTCCCACAATCAGAATCGGACGATCGCTCATTCCTACCTGACGTTGTGTCACGTAAGAACCAGATCATACCAAGGCTGTCGACAGCGATTGCACGTTCAGTTCAGAAGAAAATGTAAAGAAAAGGAGATTGCTTCATGCAGTCTCCCTTTTTTTATTTTGATGTATTGTAATCGTTTAAGCCCATAACCCGACTTGCATCAAGGGTAAATATGATTCCTTTATTCGGTGATTCAATATCCAATGATTCACGGATTTTTTCCATAATGGCTAATGTTTGATCCTTAGGTGCAAGGATTAATACCATATCTTTTTCAGGTTCAATATTTATACCAAAAAGTTTCGGATCGTTTGGATTTGCACGTCCTCGAGCATGAATCACGGTAGCACCAACACTACTAATTTCTTTTGAAGCATCAATGACTGTATCTGCTTTACCGTGATCAACGATTGTAACTATTATTTCATAACCCATATCGGTTCCTCCTTCTTGGCGACAGTTGTATAAGGTTGTCGGTGTCATTCCATAATCAATATCTAAACTAATTGTGGTAATTGTCCCATTCAGACGTTTCTTCCACCGTTTCTTTATATTTTCATAAATTGCTTCTTCATATGACGATTCAGCAATCAATAGCGCAAGTTCTTTTCGTTGATCTTCAAAGCCAAACCAATTCATCAACATATCATGAATTACGGTATGCCCTGGAATAATCAATGAACCAAGATGTAGGTTAGGGTCTGTGTAATCCAAAAAGCGTGACGCTTGATGTACATTAACAACACCGATGATAAGTTTTAAATGTGCGAATTGTGTATCGATCATGATTGAGACCTCTTTTTCTTGTAAATAACACCTAAGATTTGTACAGCAACAATTGGCATCATAGCAATCATTGCAATAATACCAAAGCCATCAACCATAACATTCGCAGTAGGGATGACAGTGGCGACACCTTGAGCAAAAGCAAGTACGAATGTGGCAGTCATGGGACCTGAAGCTACGCCTCCGGCATCAAATCCGACCCCAACAAAAATAGGTGGTACCTTACGCGAAAGATAGAGCGCAAGACCAAATCCTGGGAGTAAGAAGTGCCAAAGCTTAATTGAAGGAATCAGAATTCGGATCATTGAAAGACTGACAGCTAGAGCAATCGCAATGGAAAGTGTAATCAGTATAATTTTTTTCGGAATCCCACCAGCTGTAACATCTTCAATTTGCTCGGTGAGAACATATACAGCGGGCTCTGCTAAAACAACAACGGTTCCTATACCAAACCCAACTAGAACAAGTACGAGTCCAGATACGTCACGTGCGAGTGTCTCACCCATGATACGCCCCACTTCCATAAACCCTGCATTAACCCCAGTTAAAAATAAGGTCAATCCGACAAGTGTATAGGCAAGTCCTCGTAGTATTTGATGATGGCGCCGGCGTTTTAATTTAAACCCAAAATGATTGAATAAAAGATAGACGATTGTTAATGGAATTAACGTTATTGTGACTGCTTGAAATTCATGCGGAAGCATTATTAAAAATGGTTTAAGGATTCCGACAGTCGGAATTACAGCAACCGCATCACCTTGAATTTCCGTAAAGTTAAGGATGATGCTCATCAACATAATCATTAATATAGGTCCGATTGAAGCAAGCCCAACAAGTCCAAAACTGTCTTCTTCAGCTGTTTTACCACCTTTAAGCTGAGAGACACCATATCCCAGTGCTAGGATGAATGGTGTTGTCATGGCACCTGTAGTTGCTCCGGAAGCATCCACTGAAATAGCGAGAAATTCTTCGGAGACAAAAAATGCCAAAACAAATAACAATCCATAAAAACCGATGAAAAAGCGATTTAAGGATCCATTGAAGAGGATTCTCAAAAGTCCTACTACAACCATAATTCCAACTCCAATTGAAACAATCGTAATAATAAAACTTGGAGCTAAAGCACCCCCTGAAGCGCTAAAAATTTGATTGGCTAAGATAGCAAGATCCGGTTCAGCGACTGTTATTAAAAACCCAAGGATAAAGCCTAAAACAATAACTACAATCGTTTTATTTGTTTTCGCAATGGTCTTTCCAAGTAATGAACCAATGGGGGTAATTCCAATTTCAGCTCCGAATAGGAAGATACCCAATCCGATGATTACAAAGATGGATCCGATTATAAAGCGAATGAGTACATCTAATGCAAGTGGTGCAATGGTGAAATGAAGAAGGAGTACGATCGCAACAATTGGCAACACGGACCCAGCAACTTCTTTAAATTTATCTAAAAGTATGTCCAAAAAATCATCCTTTCTCTATTCATACAGTAAAATATTTGTGTTTGACGCTTTTTAATAAAGCTGCACTATGTTAAGTATAACTTATTTTCGAAATTAAACAAAAAATCTACCCGAGAGTAGATTTAAAGGTCATAGGCATCATTGCGAATTTCTTCTTCAATCCATGTGAATCCATCACGTGCTAAGAGATCGTGTGATCCCTGCGGACCATTGGTAAACGCTGGATAAGTTTCCGGTTCATCTCCTTGATGGTGTCGAATTATGTCTTCAACAAAGGCCCAACTACGTTTGACTTGATTAAAGCTAGCGAAGAGACTGTGGTCGTCTTCAAGAGCTGCATTGAGAAGGCGTTCATAGGCTTCAGGCGTATTCATACGGTTTTCATAGTCGCATGATTGGCAGAAGTCCATTAACACAGATTGTGTTTCATGGGATTGGCCAGGTTTCTTGATGTTGAAGCGTAGGTAGATACCTTCTTCCGGTTGAATTTTGATAATCAAGACGTTTGCCGGTGCATGATCTTGTTGCTTAAATTCAACGACTACTTCGGTTATGCGTTTATGCATCCTTTTACCAGTTCGAACATAGATTGGGGTGTTGCGCCATCTCGGTGTTCGAATACCAAGTTTCAACGCAACAAATGTTTCAGTACGTGAATGCTCATCCACTTTATCTTCATCACGATAGCTCATGGATTCTTGATTTTGTGTATATTGACCAAAGATGACGTCTTGATCCATATTTTCAATGTATAAGTTATCGAGAATCGCTTCTTGTGCTTCATGAATTGATGTTGCATCCATTGTTTCAGGTTTATCCATCGTTACAATTGATAAAATTTGAAGTAAATGATTTTGGAACATATCTTTGAGTGCACCAGTGTGGTCATAATAGTTTCCACGATTTTCGACACCGACAAGCTCATTTGCAGAAATCTGGATATTCGCGATATTATCAGCATTCCAGATATTTTTGAAGATTTCATTTGCAAAGCGAATGGTGAAGATGTTTTGTACCATTTCTTTCGCAACATAATGATCAATGCGATAGATATGATCTTCATCAAATATATTGGAAAGTGTGTGATTGATGGATTCTGCAGATTTTAAATCATTACCAAACGGTTTTTCGATGATAATTTTACTATCTTTGGCGAGGTTGTGTTTCTCAAGTTTCTGAGCAATTATCTCGAAAAAAGAAGGGGCGACTGCAAAATAGTAGAGTTTTTTTGCGTTGGCATCGATATCTTGGAACCGTGTGAACAGACGTTCGTAACCTTCATCTTCGGTAAAGGTCATTTCAAAATAGGTGACATGATTTAAAAATGCATCGAGGTGGTCATCACTCACATGAATGCGACTATGTTCTTGGAGCCATGGGCGCGCAAGGTCACGGTATGATTCAGAGGTTAGCGGTTGACGACCAATTACGACAATATGTAAGTGGTCCGGAAAGTTATCCGTGCACTTCAGATTGTAGAAAGCAGGGAGGAGCTTACGATACGTAAGGTCCCCCGTACCGCCAAAGATAGTGACAATGTGATTGTCCTTATGCATTTTTTTGATTCCATTCATGATGGAAATGTCCAGGTTCGTCAAGACGCTCGAAAGTATGTGCGCCAAAGAGGTCACGTTGTGCCTGAATTAGATTTGCATTACCGCGTCCGGTGCGGTAAGCGTCAAAGTAGCTAATTGCACTGGTGAAAGCAGGCATACTAATTCCTTGTTGGATTGCGGATGCGATGACATCACGCAAAGATTGTTGGTAGTCCATGAGATTTTCTTTAAAGGATGCATCAATCATCAGATTTGCTAAGCTTGAATCTGTGATATATGCATCACTGATGCGGTTTAAGAATGCGGCGCGGATAATGCAACCTTCGCGGAAAGTACGTGCAATTGCTCCAAAGTCTAAGTCCCAGTTATACTCAACTGAAGCATTCTTCAAGAGATCAAATCCTTGTGCATAAGCAATAATCTTGCTTGCATATAATGCTTGACGTACGGATTCGATAAATGCATCTTTGTCCTCAATGGTAACACGTGGAGCATCAAAGTTTAGAATGGATGCTGCATGAATACGTGCATCTTTTTGGCTCGACATGAAGCGTGCGAAAACTGCGGATGCTAATAAGGAAGCATCAGTTCCTGTTGTGAGCGCCTCTTCAGCAGTCCATTTACCAGTTCCTTTTTGAGCGGCTGTATCTGTAATGACATCGACAAGATGCTTACCAGTTTTGGGATCAATTTCTTTGAATATTTGAGCTGTAATTTCGATTAAGAAACTTTCTAACTCACCATTATTCCATGTATCAAAAATGGTGGCGAGCTCGTCGTTGTTGAAACCACCAATGTGTTTCAGCACTGAATAAGCTTCAGCAATTAATTGCATATCTGCATATTCAATACCGTTGTGAACCATTTTGACATAGTGTCCAGCACCGTCAGTTCCCATGTATGTTGCGCATGGTTCACCTTTATATTTCGCTGAAATGTCTTCGAGAATGGCTTGGACATATTGGTATGCATCAGCACTTCCGCCTGGCATGATAGCAGGGCCGAAGCGTGCTCCTTCTTCACCACCAGAAATTCCAACACCTAGATAGCGGAATCCTTGAGCTTCAATTTCTTGTGTACGACGAATTGTATCGTGGAAGTTGGAATTACCACCGTCCATAATAATATCGCCTTCATCTAATAAAGGAAGTAATCCTTCAATCACTTTATCAACAGCCATTCCAGCCTTGACCATAAGTACCATTTTTCGTGGGGTTTCTAATGAAGCCACAAAATCTTCAAGTGTTTTGTATAAATGTAAATTGTCATGTGGATTATCGGCAATAACAGCTTCCCCTACAGCGTATGTACGGTTATAAATTGCTACCTGATACCCGTGATCTGCCATATTCAGTGCGAGATTTGAACCCATTACGGCTAATCCGATGACACCTATATTGTTTGTTTGCATAAACTACCTCCAAGTTCTGGTATCATTGTACAACATGACACGATATTCGCCTAGTCATGTAACTTTCTTTTATCTTAAATAGTCACAAAAAAACGCGCATTGATGCGCGGATTTTTTATTATTTGGCTTTGCCTTGGTTGGCAACAGCTTCCATTTTTGCTTTTAATGCGTCCTGGTCACCAAGATAGTACGAGTTCGCGACAGTGAAGTCTTCGTTAAATTCGTAAACTAAAGGAACACCTGTAGGGATATTGACACCCATAATTGCATCATCACTCATATTGTCAAAATATTTAACCAGAGCACGTAATGAATTTCCGTGAGCAACAATGAGCACGCGTTTACCATCAACCATTTGTGGTTTGATGACCGTTTCAAAATAGGGAACAGCTCGCTCGATTGTTTCTTTCAATGATTCGTGGAGTGGTAATATCGATTTATCACTGACATCACGATAGGCATCCATATTCCGAGGTGCTCGTGGGTCGTCATTTTCAAGAACGGGTGGCTTGACATCAAATGAACGGCGCCAGATAAGTACTTGATCTTCACCATATTTTGCTGCCGTTTCGGCTTTATCTAGACCTTGCAAGGCGCCATAATGACGCTCATTTAGGTGCCAATCTTTAACGATTGGTAACCAATTGCGATCCATTTCATTAAGGATGTACTCCATTGTGTGGATGGCACGTTTTAGATAAGACGTATAAACAATATCAAAATCAAACTGTGCTTCGTTCAGTAATTTACCACCTTGAATTGCTTCTTCAACGCCTTTTTCAGATAATTCGACATCAGCCCACCCAGTAAAGAGGTTTTTTCGGTTCCATTCACTTTCGCCATGTCGTACTAATACTAATTGCATCATAAATTGATTCCTCCTCATAAGATAATTATAGTGTACACCCAATTGTGAATCTTTGCACGTGAGGTGGTATAAAAAAAATAAAATAATAGTGCGAAAGTATTGAATAACATAGTTAACCACTATATAATGACGATTGTAAAACATAGTGACACAGGAGGAATTAAAATGTCAAAGATTTTATCAATCATGAACGAACGCCGCACACGTTACGGTCTAGCTAAGAGTACAACAGTTTCAAACGATGCAGTGCGTGCACTTGTAGAAGAAGCAGTTCAAGTTGTACCATCAGCTTTCAATGCACAAACACAACGAGTTGTAGTATTATTTGATGACGCATCAGACAAATTCTGGGATTTAACACGTGAAGAACTTCGTAAAGTTGCTCCCGCAGAAGGATTTGAAAATACAATTGCTAAATTAGAATCATTCAAACAAGGTAACGGAACGATTCTTTACTTCTACGATACAAACGTTGTTGAAGGGTTACAATCACAATTCGCATTATATGCAGATAACTTCCCAATTTGGGCACAACAAGAAAATGGAATGCTCCAATATACAGTTTGGACAGCATTAACCGAAGCAGGTCTTGGTGCTAGCTTACAACACTACAATCCAATCGTTGACGCTGCTGCTGCACAAGAGTGGGATCTTCCTGCAAACTGGAAACTGGTAGCTCAAATGCCATTTGGTGAAGCAGTTGATACACCTCAAGCAAAAGAACTTGCACCTGTTGCCGACAAAGTAAAAGTATTCTAAAACCTAAAACTCAGGAGACTGAGTTTTCTTTTTATGGTATTTTAGCACTCTTGTGTTGACATTGCTAAATGATGTGATATACTAACTATGTAATAGCACTCTATACATGAGAGTGCCAAGGAGGTATATTATGAGAAATGAAGTAACGAAACGACCAAGTACATTATTCGAAAGCCTCTTCGGCGATGATATCGCGAATAATGTTACTTACGGAACAGGAATCGATATTTATAAAGAAGATGATAAATATATCGTGGATTTGGAAATTCCTGGCTTCCAAAAAGAAGATATTGATGTCCAGTTTAATGGTGATGTTTTAACCATTCAAGCTTCCCATACCGTAAAATCTGAAGATGAAACAAAGGATTATTTCTATAAATCACGTCGTACAGATCGTGTACACCGACAAATTCGATTTGCAGACGTTGATGAATCCAAAGTTGACGGCAGTTATGAAAATGGTGTTCTAAAAGTTATTTTACCGAAAAAGAATAAAGAAGATATCGTTAACAGAATAACGATTAAGTAAAGATTCTGTTAATCACAAAGCATGGTTCCTGAAAAGGTATCATGCTTTTTTTGTTTGTGGTATAAAGATAGTAGGGAGAGACGATTTACTTTGACTACCAAACTAATCGGCGGTATACTATTCCGGTAACCTTAAGGGGGATTACTATGAAACTAACAAAACAAGAACGATCTTGGATTCTTTATGATGTCGCGAATTCAGCGTTTACACTTATTATTACAGCGACACTTCCAATTTACTTTCGGGCGATGGCAGAATCCGCTGGCGTAGCTGACAATATTGTCAGTGCGTGGTGGGGAACTGCGACATCAATCTCTTTACTTGTATTAGCGTGCTTATCACCATTTTTAGGCGCAATGGCTGATTATAAAGGCTATAAAAAACGTTTGTTTGTTATTGGATTACTGATTTCAGTTGTTTCTGCTTTCGCATTTACGTTTGCGACAGATTGGCAAGTATTTATCGCACTTTATATTGTTGCGCGTTTGGGATATTCCGCGTGTAATATCTTCTATGATGGAATGCTTGTTGATATCACCACAGATGAGCGGATGGATCATATCTCGTCATTAGGGTATGCATATGGATATATTGGAAGTACCATTCCATTTATTGCAGGAATCTTGCTTATTTTCTTTGGTGAGAAAATTGGAATTTCAACACAACTGGCAACACAATTATCATTTGTCATCATTATTGTTTGGTGGTTAGTATTATCTATTCCTCTCATCAAAAATGTTGAGCAAATTCATTATTTAGAAAAACAAGATAATATTGTGACTTCAAGCGTGAGTCGCGTTCGAAAAACACTGGTAGATATTAAACAATCACCACGTATTTTATTCTACATTTTAGCTTATTTCTTCTACATTGATGGAGTTTATACGATTATATCGATGGCGACAGCGTATGGTGGCGAAGTCGGAATTTCATCGGACCAAATGCTTCTTGCGTTGTTATTAACGCAATTTGTAGCATTCCCATTTGCAATTTTCTCAGTTAATTTTGCGAAACGATACTCACAAATTAAAGTCATCAAATTCTACATTCTCATGTATATGTTTATTGCGGTCTTTGGTTTCTTCTTGAAATATACATGGCAGTTCTGGTTCTTAGCGATTTTGATTGGAATGGCCCAAGGTGGAATTCAATCTTTATCACGATCATACTTTGGACAAATGATTCCCAAACACAAAGCAAACGAGTACTTTGGCTTCTTTGATATTTTTGGAAAATTTGCCGATTTTATGGGACCTTTAATCATAGCAATTTCATCGGTTGTATTCGGACATTCACGTTATGGTGTCTTACTATTGGTGGTTCTATTTATAATTGGATATGCATTACTCACTAAAGTAGAGAAGATTGAAAACGAAACAGCGGTTTAAGAGTTGCCTCAGGCAACTCTTTTTTTGTTAAGATTATCAACTAGGATTCACGTTTCGATTGCAAAAATTTGTTATACTTATCAAAAGAGGTGGCCTATGATTAGACTTTCAGATGAAATTCAAGACGTATTACAACACTTAGAACACCAAGGATACCAAGCTTATATTGTCGGGGGATTTGTTCGCGATGCCCTTGAAGGTCAACTGAGTACTGATCTCGATATTGCAACAGATGCCCGTCCAGAGCAGTTGTATCCATTGTTCAAAACAATTGAAACGAACGTGAAAATGAACCAATATGGCATTAAATTTGAACGTGGCGCATACAATTTTGAGATTACCACCATGCGACGTGAGACTTATAATGATACGACACGTCACCCTGACGCCTTTGAATTCGTTACGACGCCACTTGATGATGCCGTTCGCCGTGACTTCACAGTTAATGCTCTTTATTACAATCGTAGCAATGGCATTCTTGATTTTCATGGTGGCATGGCTGATTTAGCCTCAAGGCGCATACGAATGATTGGTGATCCCATTGTCCGCTTTCGAGAAGATCCCATTCGAATTTTACGTTTATTTCGATTCCAGGGTGAACATCAGTATCAGGTTGATGCTGCAACGTTTAATGCAGCCTACATGAATCGAGACCATTTAATGTCAGTTCAGGGTGTAAATTTACGTCATGAAATTACACGACTCTTATTAAGTGTTGGATGTTATCCAACGATGATTGCGAATCCATGGGTATTGGGAAAGGTATTTGCGCCCCTTGAAGCGACGATCCATTTTGACCAAAAGAATCCCTACCACAATCGAGATCTCTTTAACCACACATTGACTGTCGTCGCAGGAACACCCCGAAAACTAGAAATCCGGTATGCGGCATTATTTCATGATATCGGTAAAGTAAACACGCAGACAATTGACAATCAAGGGATTGCACACTACCGTGGCCATGCCATTGAAAGCAAACACCTAGCACAACCCATCTTAGAGTCATTGCAACTTCCCAAAAAGCAAATTAACTATATTCTTGATTTAATAACGTATCACAGCATGCATTTAGAAATATCATTGAGTCAGATGCAACAATTAATTAGAGTTCATGGACTTGCATGGACCCAAGATCTAATTCGACTCAAGCACGCAGATAATTTAGCTAAATCGGATAAAGCAGCGTATCAGTTGGAGAAGACAGCGCAATTCGAACAACTCATTCAAACCATACAAGAAGAAAATTACCCGACCCATGTCCGAGATTTAGCGTTGTCACCACTAGAAATTCAAGCGTTAGGAGTTGCACTTTCGCAGACTCAAATTGTTCTAGAACGTCTTTTAGATGGCGTCATTAACCAAACCATCACAAATACAAAAGAAGCATTAACTGCATACATAATGGAGGAATTACAATGAGCTATATAGAAATTCAAGATATTACAAAAGTATACAAAGTCGGTGACGTCGAAATCAGAGCATCTGATGGTGTGACGTTTAATTTGGACCAAGGAAAGTTTATTGTTGTCGTGGGACCTTCGGGTGCTGGTAAAACGACAGTCATGAATATTCTTGGAGGTATGGATCAACCGACATCGGGAACGGTTATCGTTGATGGAAAAACCATCACCGATCTTAACGATCGAGAAATGACCCAATACCGTCGTGATGATGTTGGTTTTGTCTTTCAATCATACAACTTGATTTCTAATCTCACAGCACTGGAAAACGTAGAACTTGCAACTCAAATTCGAAAAGAAGCGAAAAACCCCAAAGATGTATTAAAACAAGTAGGGCTGGAAGCTCGCTTAGATAACTTTCCAGCACAGTTAAGTGGTGGAGAGCAACAACGTGTTGCGATAGCACGGGCCATTGCCAAAAACCCAAAACTTTTATTGTGTGATGAGCCAACAGGTGCTTTAGATACTGAAACTGGGCAGCAAATCTTGCGTGTCCTTCGCGAATGTTCAGATATTTACGGTATGACCGTCGTCATCATTACGCATAATCAGACAATTACAGAAGTCGCCGATCGTGTCATTGAAATTAAAAATGGCCGCGTAGTATCCGATCGCGAAAACATGTTTGTGAAAGATGTGGATGATATCAAATGGTAAAAGATATACTGCGTGAAATTAAAGCCAAATGG
Organism: Erysipelothrix sp. HDW6B; assembly: GCF_011301115.1. Classification (NCBI taxonomy): domain Bacteria; kingdom Bacillati; phylum Bacillota; class Erysipelotrichia; order Erysipelotrichales; family Erysipelotrichaceae; genus Erysipelothrix; species Erysipelothrix sp. HDW6B. The sequence continues at coordinate 951,047 of NZ_CP049860.1, forward strand.
TTTCAATTTATCGCAATTGTTACGATTACTGCATTGGGTGTTGGTTTCTTTGCTGGAATTCGCGTTACAGGATACGACATGCGAACTACAGCTGACCGCTATATGGAAACAAGTGAGGCACTCGACTTTGAATACCGCAATACATTAGGAATTGACCAACAAATGTTAGATGAGCTGAGTGCCATCGTTGATGGAAATGCGGTGGGAGTGTACGATACGGATGCATTTATCGGTATTTCTCAGGGAGACGCTGTCGTTCATGTTGTGGAACTAAATGATAGCACTGCGCGTGACTTAACACTTATTGAAGGACGTATGCCAACACAAAAAAATGAAGTTGTTGTCGATAGTATGTTTAAGGAACGCAGCAACTTCCAAATTGGCGGTAAGGTTCAACTTAAGAGTAATGATATCTTTGAGGCATCAGATCTGACGATTGTTGGCTATGTCCAGTCTAATCTTTATATGAATCTTGAACGTGGGTCCACAACCATCGGTTCGGGAAATGTCTCAGGCTTTATTTATGCACAAGACTTGGATAAAAAGGTAGATGTTTTTACAAGCGCACGGTTTAATCTAAATCCTGAAGCAGATGTGAGTGTCCAACGACAAGCTGTTATTGATCAAGAGCAGTCATTAATTAAGAATCGATTTGATCGCCTAAGTGCTCCGATCATTGAAGAACTTGAAGCAGCCCAAGAAACGTTAAATGCAGAAAACGAAACGGCTGTCACAGAAATTAATAAAGCAAAACAAGACCTAGCCGCAGCGAAAGAAACTCTTGATGCAGCCTATATTGATTTAAACGCGGGATTAAACACTATGGCGCAAGGTCTTGGAACGCAAACTGTCACAGGATCTCTTCAAGACAAGCTTGATGCTCTCGTACGAATTACTGATGGAAAAGTAAATATTGATGTAAAACAATTGACTGATGGAATTGCACAAATTGACGCAAATCTTAGCGTGATTGAAGCGACCGAAGCTGAATTAAACACGGGGATTGCCCAAGTTGAAACAAAGAAAGCAGATGCTATTGCATTGCTGGCAAATCCAACTTTAACGGATGAGGAAAAAGCTGCTCTTGAAGCAAGCATTGTACAGTTTGATGCTAGCCTTGTGGAATTGAATAGTCAAAAAGACCAACTGCTTGCCCAAAAGGCCGAAGCCATCGCAATGAAACAAGAATTAGAATCGAAACTTGCGGAAGCAAATGCAGGCATCGATTCACTTCGAAGTTCACAAGGAACACTTCAAGCAGGTATTACACAATATAATGCAGGAATGGCAACCTACGAACACGGTGTCCAATCCTTAGAAACTAAAACAACCGAAGTTGCAGCCGCAATCAATGATGCACAACGTAAAATCGATAATGGCTACACTGAACTTGAAAGTAAAAACAATGGAAAACAATTTGTACTTGAGCGTAAAGACGTCCTCATAGGGTACAATGAATTTTATCAAGATAGTGACCGTATTGAAGCAATTGGTCAGGTTTTTCCACTGATTTTCTTTGGTGTCGCAATTCTCGTCACTTTAAGTACCATCTCACGAATGATTGATGAATCAAGATCACAAATTGGCGTATATAAAGCCTTGGGTTATAGTTGGATTTATGCCTCAATGAAGTTTGTTGGTTTTGCATTCTTTAGTTGGTTCATAGGTTCGGTATTAGGGATTATTTTTGGCTTTTATCTTATTCCAACACTTATTTATGATGCGTATCGAATTATGTATCAAACACCACCGCTTGTGCCAGAAATTGTCTGGTCGTATGCATGGCAACCGTTGCTCGTAAGTTTTATTTCGAGTGTCGGAATTGCATTTGTGAAAGCTGCGAAAGTGAGTCGTGAAGGTACTGCAAATCTCTTGCGTCCTCCAATGCCTAAGGCAGGAAATCGGATGCTTTTAGAACGAGTAACGCCAGTATGGAGTCGTCTAAGTTTCCTCTATAAAGTAAGCTTGCGGAATCTGTTTAGAAACAAAACACGGTTTATGATGACCCTGATTGGTATCGGTGGCTGTGCCGGATTACTAATCACTGGGATTGGAATTCGCCATTCAATTTACTCAATCGTCGACAAACAGTTTGATACCATTAATAAATATGATGGCATGATTATGCACGATGGTGCGAGCGATTTTGGTGATGTTTCGTTTACTGCGACATTAGATGTCACATCTGAGTTTGTCGATGTAGCGGGTACAAATAGCCAATTATTTGTAGTTGAGGATTTTGAAAAATTACCAGAATTTGTTTCGATGCAAACACGACGTAATCAAGAACCCATTCCTTTAAAGAATGATACTGTTGTAATCACTGAAAAATTAGCAATTCTTGAAGGGTTAAGCATTGGGGATCCATTTACACTCCAACAAAATGATATTGACTACACCTTTACAGTGGGTGGAATCACAGAAAACTATGTTCTTCATTATGTTTACATGAGTGACGAAACGTATGAGTCGGTAACAGGGAAGACCATTCATCCCAATTTAACACTCTTTAATACAGACGCCGATCATACAATGCTTTCGGAAAAAATTCTCGCCAATGATAATGTCTATTCGGTGCAATATATGGATGTTATGCAAGAAACTTACCGAGAGTCCATGGGTAACTTTGATATCGTTGTGTATGTTATCGTTGGTGCTGCATTTGCCCTCGAGCTAATAGTTCTACTCAATCTTATTACTATGAATATGAGTGAACGTAAAAAAGAACTGGCTACATTAAAAGTTCTAGGATTCTATCCTAAAGAATTGTCAACTTATATCATGCGTGAGAATATTATCTTAACGTTTATAAGTGTAATGGGTGGAATCATCTTTGGATTTATTCTGCATCGCTATGTTGTTTTATCGGCAGAACTGGATGCAATTATGTTTAACCGTGAACTGCAGTGGTCTAGTATTATTATCGCGACACTCATCACATTCATTATCTCGGTTGTGACCAATCTTGTGATGTCACGTCGTGCCAATGATGTTAACATGAGCGAAGCGCTTAAGACCTTTGATAACTAAAACTCCTTCGGGAGTTTTTTTATCGAGAAAGCGACTTGAATCAGACCAACTTAGTTGACAATAAAGACCCGATTTGTGTAAAATTATGAGTAGAATATATTAATGGAGGATTGTTTGTGGAAAACAGTGACCAGGACAGTTGTAGTCCTACGTGTTTTATTTTAAATATAATAAATCATAAAATTGATGTGGAGAAGGCGTTCAGATCCTTTTTGTTTATAAAGGAGGAGGCATAATATGGGTTTACAAATAGTAATGTTACTTGTATTGGTAATGCTTAATGCGTTCTTTGCAGGAAGCGAACTTGCGTTCGTATCGATTAACAATAACAAACTTAAACAAATGAAAGAGGAAGGAAATAAGAAGGCGGCTACGGTTTTAGCTTTAAAAGAAAACCCAAACCAATTCTTATCAACCATCCAAATTGGTGTTTCACTTGCAAGTATTTTATCTGGGGCATTTGCGTCTGAAGCATTTGCGCAAGTCTTAACAGATTGGATTACAGCGAATGCGAACTTAACACCAGCCGTTGTTAAACCAGGGGCTATGATTGCAGTTACATTATTGACATCATATCTGATGCTTGTATTTGGAGAACTTGTTCCAAAACGAATTGCGATGACCAATCCGCAAGGATTTGCATTTTTTGTAGTTTACCCAATTTCGATACTTTCAAAAATTACGAAACCAATCGTTAAGTTCTTGTCAATGTCGACCAACCTAATTTTACGTTTAGTTGGAATTGATCCACATGCTGCGGAAGAAGAAGTAACGGAAGAAGAAATCCGAATCATGGTTGACGCAGGAGAAATTGATCTCAATGAAAAAGAAATGATCAATAACATCTTTGAATTTGACAACCAAGAAGTGTCAGATATTATGACGCACCGTACAGATATAGTTGGTATCGATGCAACAAGTACTTTTGAAGAAATTATGAATCTTGTGGATGAAGAACGTTTTACGCGTTATCCAATCTACGACGATAGCATTGATAAAATCATTGGGATTATCCATTTGCGTGATTTACTTCGATACGTTAAAGAAGCAAACGGAAAACCGTTTGATATTAAAGAATTAATTCGCGAACCTTACTATGTTCCTGATTCAAAACGAATTGATGAACTCTTTAGAGAACTTCAAAATGTCAAAATGCATATGGCCATTGTTATCGATGAATACGGTGGAACGGCTGGAATTGTAACCATGGAAGACCTTATTGAGGAAATCATGGGAAATATCATGGATGAGTATGATGACGAGGAAGGTAACGAAATTGTCGAAGTGCATGAAGGGGAATACCTTGTCGAAGGTCTTGTTGATCTTGAAGAACTTGAAGATGTATTGGATATTGGTTTACCGATTGATGACTACGATACACTTAGTGGGTTCCTTGTAAGTGAACTTGGACGGATTCCAACAATGGAAGACGTAATCAATGATGAGTCTGATACTGTCTTTGGCGGCTATCGATTCTCTATTATCGAACTCGATGAGAAGGTTATCGCAAAAGTCCGCGTGACAAAAGAAAAGCAAGTCGAAGACGACTTGCAAGATTAATCTAAATATAATACATTATGGCATCGCCGGACTCAGATTTTATGATTTCGGCGATGTCTTTTAATCGAATCGCTTCGAGGCGTTCACGAATTGATTGATCCAAAGGTGTATACAAATGTGTGCATAACACGCGATTGATAACATCATCATCTGTTGATGGTGGCGTTTTTTCAAAAAGTGAAGGTTCCAAAGCAAGTAAGATATTCAACATATTACAATTATTAGATTTTAAATAGTAACCACCTGCGGGACCTTTCACAGCGTCTACAAGGTTGGCTTGTTTCAAACTCGAAAAGACTTGTTCAAGATAAATCTTAGAAATATTGAGGTGTTTTGCAATATTTACTAGAGTGGTAAGTTCTTGGTCGTTGATATGCATATAAGTTAAGGCTGCAATGCCATAACGTGTACGTGCGGATAATTTCATTTTTATCACATCCTTATTCACTATGTTATTCGTTTTGAAAATTAATGTCAATCATTCTAACCATTTCAGTTTACGAACCGATAAACGGTATGGTATACTTAAAACATAGTTAACATATCGAAAAGGTGGGTTTAAAATGAAAATCTATAAAAACATACGTGAATTAATTGGAAATACACCACTGATTGCACTAGAAAATATTTCTAAAACAGAAGGTGCAGTTGCTGATGTCTACGCTAAAGTTGAATACTTCAATCCGAGCGGAAGTGTGAAAGATCGCGCCGCGTTAGGGATGCTTACAAAAGCATTTGAAGAGGGTGCTATCGATAAAGACACCGTTATTATCGAACCAACAAGTGGAAACACAGGTATTGGACTCGCATCAATCGGGGCATCTCTTGGAATGAAAGTAATCCTTACGATGCCTGAAACGATGAGTGTTGAACGCCGTAATCTTTTAAAGGCGTACGGTGCAGAAGTCGTATTAACTGAAGGTCCACTTGGGATGAAAGGTGCGATTGCGAAGGCTGAAGAGCTCAAGGGGTCGTATGATAATGCATTTATCCCTTCACAATTTGAAAACTACTCCAATGCAGAAATGCATTATAAAACAACTGGACCAGAAATCTTTAATGATACCGACGGCACTGTTGACATTCTTGTTGCTGGAATTGGAACTGGTGGTACGATTACCGGAACTGGAAAATTCCTTAAAGAAAAGAATGCTGATATCCAAGTTGTTGCAGTAGAACCTGCAAGTTCAGCGGTATTAAGTGGCGAGAGTCCATCACCTCATAAAATTCAAGGAATCGGTGCTGGATTTGTACCTGGAATTCTAGATACAAAAATCTATGATTCAATATCCAAAGTTACTGATGATGAAGCAATTGCAATGGGACGCCGATTAGCACGCGAAGAAGGACTTCTCGTTGGGGTATCTTCAGGAGCGGCGGTTAGTGCTGCAATGAAACTGGCCATACTACCCGAAAACAAAGGAAAGACAATTGTAGTTGTTTTACCTGATACGGGTGAGCGCTACCTTTCAACACCAATGTTTGCAGAGTAAGAACTGTTATTAACAGTTCTTTTTTGATATATTAGTAAAAGAAGAGGTGACCGAATGAAAGATATGAAGAAACAACCACGCTATCAACAAATTGCAATGGATATTGCTGCCCGGATCGCGCGTAATGATTTTGAAGAAGGGCAACGTATATCTGGACGTTCGGTACTATCGAGTGAATATGCAGTGTCTCCCGAAACAATTCGTAGAGCAATCAATCTACTTGAGGAAGAAAATGTCGTCGAAGTCGCACCAAATTACGGTGTCATTGTTGGTACAAAGGTTCAGGCTCTTGCCTACTTAGATGGGAATGCATCGGTAAATGATGCGACGGCCTTAAAACATAAACTGACGTCTCTAATGGATAAACGTCATGAACTTGATGTAGAAATCAACAATGTGATTCAAGAAATAATGGATATCTCCAGTCGTTTTGCATCGTCAGATCCCCTAAGACGATTTGAGTACAACATTGATCCATCGTCCAAGCTAGTTGGTAAGAGTATTCGCAGTTCGTCATTTTACCAAATTACGAATATGACAATCATTGCAATTAGCCGACAGGGAGAGATGATGTTGTCACCAGGTCCTGACGCAGTTTTTGAAGCACAAGATGTTCTTGTGGTTGTCGGACATATTCAAGATGTGATTAAGGTTGAAATGTTGGTACAAGGCTAGGCATAGCCTTTTTTTTGTGATAAAATCAAAGAGAAAATCGTACCAAAGATATACTTATATTAAATTCTTCTTAAGAGAGAGATGGGTTGGTGAAACATCTTGTGGAATAAATAAAAGTGCTCCTTTGACAGATGGGTCGTGTACCCCGTAGTGTTTGCGTTAAAAACATTGAGGTGTATACGGCTAGTATAAATCAGGATGGTACCGCGTGAAAACGTTCCTGTTGGGGATGTTTTTTTTATATTCAGGAGGAAGAAACAATGAAACAACTAACAAGTCAACAAATACGGACAATGTTCTTGGAATTCTTTGAATCAAAGAACCATATGATTGAACCAGGGGCTCCCCTTGTTCCAATTAATGATGATACATTGCTATGGATTAACTCAGGTGTTGCAGCTTTAAAGCGCTACTTTGACGGTTCTGTAAAACCACAAAATCCGCGTATTACAAATATTCAAAAGTCCCTACGTACAAATGATATTGATAATGTAGGTCGTACTGCTCGTCACCATACATTCTTTGAAATGATGGGTAATTTTTCTATTGGAGATTATTTCAAAAAAGAAGCAATTGCATATGCATACGAATTCTTATTTTCTGACCAATGGTTAGGACTCGATGTTAATAAAGCATACTTTAGTGTACATACACTTGACGATGATGCATTCAACTATTGGGTAAATGATCACGGTGTAGATCCTGCCCGAATCTTACGTACCGATGATAACTATTGGATGATTGGAAATGGTCCAAGTGGTCCGAATAGTGAAATTTTCTATGATCGTGGTGAAAAATATGATCCCGAAAACATCGGTGAAAGACTCTTTTTCGAAGATTTAGAAAATGATCGTTATGTCGAGGTATGGAATGTTGTGTTCTCTCAATTTGATGCTGTAGAAGGTCAACCCATTGAGACGTTCAAAGAATTACCACAGAAAAACATTGATACTGGAATGGGGTTTGAACGACTTGTAAGTATTGTTCAAGAAACAGATACTAACTTTGAAACAGATCTTTTCCAACCATTATTATTAGCAATTTCGAATTTGACAGATATAAAATACGAAGAGAATGTGATGGCATATCGCGTCGTTGCGGATCATATTCGTTCATTAGTCTTTACACTTGCTGATGGCGCACTGTTCTCAAATGAAGGACGCGGATATGTTCTTCGACGTCTTTTACGTCGTGCAGTTCGTTTCGGTAAGGTTCTCAATATTGAAGGTTTATTCTTAAGTGAATTGGTTGATGTTGTAGTAGATACCATGAAACCGGCATATCCATATCTAACAGATCGTCAAGAGATGATTAAAGAATTGATTCTTAATGAAGAAAAACGTTTTGCAAAAACATTAAGTGGTGGTGAAAAATTATTATTGGATACAATTGAACATCTCGAAGATGACAAATTACCAGGTACTGTTGCTTTTAAACTCTACGATACCTATGGATTTCCAATTGAATTAACACAAGAAATTGCTCAGGAACACCACATTGAAGTTGATTTAGAAGGATTTAAAGTGAGTCTAGAAGCACAACGTGAACTCGCACGCTCAAGTCGAACAAAATCTGAATCAATGGGATCTCAACAAGAAGATATCATGAATTTCAAAGAACCAAGTGAATTCTTGTATGACGCTCTTGAAACGCAGGCTAAAGTGATCGGATTGTTTGTTGATGGAAAACAAGTGACATCTTTCGAAGGGAAAGGTCATGTTATCTTTGATAAGACAGTGTTTTACGCTGAAAGTGGTGGCCAAGTTGCTGACACTGGAGTGCTTGCTTCAGATACTGTTCACGGTCATGTATTGGATGTTAAACGTGCTAACGGAGGGCAAAACCTTCATTTTGTGAATATTGAAGGAACACTTGAAGTTGGGCAGATTCTAACTTTAAAGGTAGACCGAGAACGTCGCATTTTAATTCGTAAGAACCACTCTGCAGTTCACTTGTTGCAAGCTGCGTTGCGTGAGATTGTTGGAGACCACGTTACACAAGCGGGATCTTATGTCGATGATCAATACTTCCGTTTTGATTTTACACATTTTGACAAACTTACAGATGCGCAGCATAAACAAATTGAAGATCAACTCAATGCATGGATTGCTGCATCCCTCCCAATCATTACGGAAGAAAAACCACTCGATGAAGCTAAGGCAATGGGAGCGATGGCACTTTTCTCAGAAAACTACGGTGATGTTGTTCGTGTTGTTTCAATGGGCGATGTTTCAATAGAACTATGTGGAGGAACTCATGCAACAGGAACCGGAGAAATCGGTTTATTCAAACTCATTTCTGAAGAAAGTGTGGGCTCAGGAGTTCGTCGTATAACAGGTAAAACAAGTAAAGGTGCCTTGGAAGCATATCAAGCTTATGAACATGAAGTCGCTGATTTACGCGATACCTTGCACCTTACACCGCAAAAAACATTAAAAATGAGAATCGATGAAATGGTTGATGAAATGAAAGACCTTGAAGGAAAATACGCAGCGATGATTTCAGAAATTATTGCAGTTCAAGCACAAAATCACATTGCGAATGCACTAAGCAACGAAGCCGGACTATCCTTCTCGTGGATTGAATTAGATGATCAAGATGTTGACTTCGTAAAAGATATGGTCGAACGCGTTCGAAACAGTGTTGATATTGTTGTTGCAGTAAACAAGAAAGAATCATCACTCGTATTTGTTGCTGGATCAAGCGAAAATGCAATTAAAGCAGGGTTTAAGGCTGGTGATTTAGCAAAACTTGCAGCTGTCACAACTGGCGGAAACGGTGGCGGTCGTCCAAACTTCGCACAAGCGGGTGGTAAAGATTTAAGCAAACTCAGTGATGCGAAAGGCGAAATCTACAATAAAGTAGGGATTATCCTTTAATTTTTCACAGTGATACGATAAAATAGAAACAAAGGATGTGATACAAATGTCTAAAGATAATGTAGCAGAAACAATGGCTTATAATTCTGAAGTAGTTCGTCAAGCAAGAATTAAAGAAATTGTTAAGGAAGTAAAAGAGGCTCTTGACGACCGCGGCTATCAAGCTGTCAGTCAGATATCTGGTTATTTAATCTCAAATGATCCCGCTTATATTTCTTCACACAAAAACGCACGAAATACGATTCAAGAAGTTGAACGTTATGAAATCATTGAAGAACTAGTGCGTTTCTATCTCGAGGAGAAGTAATGCTCGGAAAAGCATTAGGATTAGATTTCGGTTCTAAAACATGTGGGGTTGCAATGTCGGATGCGTTAGGAATGTATGCGCACCCAGTTGCAACACTCTATTATAAAGAGTCTATAGACGAACTTAAGGCTCCGCTAGAAGAACTAATTACAAAAGAACGCATAAAAAATATTGCCCTAGGTTATCCCAAAATGATGAACAATGATGTTGGAGACCGCGCGCAATTATCAGAAGATTTTAAAAACACATTAGAAACTTGGTTTAATGTTAAGGTTACGCTTGTGGATGAACGTCTCACGAGTGTTGCGGCAAACCGCGTCCTTATTGACCAAGACATGTCACGTAAAAAAAGAAAACAAGTAGTCGATCAGTTGGCTGCAGTTCAAATTCTGCAATCGTACCTCGATAGACAACGATTCCTGGAGGGAAAATAAAATGAATACAGATGAAAAAACAATCATCGTCATCAATGATGACGGTACCGAACAAGCAATGGATATCCTTTTCACATTTGAAGATGATACATTCAACAAATCATACGTCCTTTACATCAATCCTGAAGATGAGTCAGGTGAAGTATTCGTATCTAGTTATACACCAGAGGGTGAATTAGAAAGCATTACTGATGAAAAAGAATGGGAAATGATCGAAGAAGTATTCAACGCATTTATCATTAAGCATGAAGAAGGACACGATCATGATCACGATCACGATCACGACCACGATCATCATCACGATCATGACCATGACCATGATCACAGTCATGAACACTAGGTCAAAAACAGCAATTAAAGTAATAGCAGCCGTTGTAAGTTTACTTGTAGCGGCTGGTGTTATGTTTGCTGTTCTCTACAACATAAATACCAAACCTGTGGCATCATCCACTGATCCAGTATTATTCCAAATAAAAGAAGGAGAATTTCAAAAAGAAGTTCTCAGTAATTTAGAGGAGCAAGGAATCATCAAATCATCATTCTTTGCGAATATTCAAGCGAAAGTGTCCGGTTATGGCGATACATTCCAAGGAAACTTTGAACTTGATAAAGCATGGAGTACTAAAGAAATTCTCGAATACCTAAGCGACGAAACCAATGCTGCACCAGACGAAGTAAACATTATGCTCGTTGAAGGTAGTTGGGCGAAAGATATGGCAAAGAAAATTTCGCAACATACTACAGCGTCTCAAGAAAAATTACTTGAACTATGGAATGATAAAGAATACATTGCACGATTAATGGAATACTATGACGTACTACCTGTAGAATTATTGAACAATAAAGATGCGCGTGTTCTATTAGAAGGATATTTGTATCCAAATACATATACATTTAATATCGAAGCGAGTGAAAAAGAAATAACAGAATTACTCGTCGCAAATGCAGATCTTCAATATCAAAAATATAAAGACCGCATCGAGAAAACTGGACTCACACCATATCAACTCACAACACTTGCATCGATTGTTGAATACGAAGCAAGTACTGAAGAAGATATGCGAATGGTCGCGGGTGTCTTCATGAACCGTTTGAAACAAGATATTAAATTAGAATCAAGTGTTACCGTATGTTATGCGCTTTACGATTTTAAAAATTGGGAAGATTGTGAATCAGAACAACCAGACTCACCTTACAACACATACTTGAATCAAGGATTGCCACCTGGACCAATTCTAAATCCATCAATCAAAGCAATTGAAGCAACATTAGATTATGCTGAGCATGATTATATCTTCTTTATCGCAGATGTTCATGGAGATGGAAAAGTACATTACCAAAAAACATATGAAGAACATGAAGTCGTTCGTAAGGAACTACTTGGATATTAGGAGGAAATATGGACCCAATTGTCATCGGAATTGCCGGAGGAAGTGCTTCTGGAAAGTCTAGTATCGCAAAGAAATTAAAAGAATGTTACAAAGAAACTAATAGCGTCGCAATCATCCGTATGGACGATTATTATAATGATCAAACTGATGTTCCTATGGAACAACGTTTGAATACTAATTATGATCATCCGTTCGCATTTGATATGGAATTGCTTGTTAGTGATATTCAAAAATTAAAAAATAGAGAAGCAATTAAAAAACCTGTGTATGATTTTATGAATCATACCCGCAGTCAATTTTATGAGGACTTAATGCCAAGCGACGTTATTGTTGTTGAAGGTCTTATGACATTAGACAATGATAGCCTGCGTGAAATGCTAGACATCAAAGTGTTTGTTGATACAGAAGCAGATGTTCGTTTCATTAGACGTCTGAAGCGTGACGTAAATCAACGTGGCCGTGAAATGGATCACGTCATTGAGCAGTATGTAAGTACAGTTCGTGTAATGCATGATCAATTTGTTGAGCCATCAAAACGCCATGCAGATATTATTATCCCAGAGGGAGCTCATAATACTGTGGCTATTGATTTGTTAACAACCAAAATAAGTAGTATCATAAATAGTAGTGTGTTATAATTCAAAAACAAGGAGTGATAATATGACAGAAAGAATTCCAGTAACTCAGGAAGGTCTTGATGAGCTGAATCGCGAACTTCGTCATTTAATTGAAGTAGAACGACCAGAAGTAATTGAAGACTTAAAAGCAGCACGTGCACAAGGTGACTTGTCCGAAAATGCTGACTATGATGCAGCACGTGACCGTCAGGCACGCGTTGAAGCGCGCGTACGCGAGCTTGAAGCAACAATTTCAAAAGTTGAAATTATTGATACATCAAGTAAGAAAAAACACAAAACGGTGAGCCTTGGTGCCACAGTAACAATTTTGGATATGGGTATTGACGAAGAAGAGACATTTAATATCGTTGGATCTGTTGAAGCCGATCCAGAAAATGGTAAAATCTCCAACGTTTCACCACTTGCTCAAGCAATGCTTGAAGCAGTAGAAGGTGATATCGTTGAAGTCAATGTTGAAGAACCTTACCAAGTTAAAATTTTAAAAATTAAATAATTAGGATATGTTGCATTACATACGCACTTAGAAATAGGTGATAGTATGCAACGTATTCTTTTTTTTATAGTTTTAGGTGCAGTCGTTGGGACAGGTGTTTGGAATATTTTAGATATAAAGCGAATGCAATCAGTAAGTCATGAAGAGATACAGGTAACTGTGATTTATAACGAAAATGCTTTTCCTATTAAAATGGAACCATATGCGACGATGCGCGAATTACTTACTAAGGTAGAACTAGGCAACGATGTTGACCTCCAAAAGATTAATCCGGAAAGAATTCTGAGTCATCGAGATGTCATTTCTATACCAGTGAAACAGCAACAAGCTTTAATTTCAATTAATCATGGGGATGCAAAAGACTTAGAGTCATTACCAGGCGTCGGCCCTAAAATGGCTTTAGACATCATTGACTATCGTACTCAGTTTGGATTTTTTCAAACGCTCGAATCGTTAAAATCGGTAAAGGGAATGGGGGCTAAGAAATTCGAGAAACTTCTTCCTTTTATCGGATTGTAACATACTCGCTCGTTATATTATGTGTCTTTGAGGGTGAAGTAACACTACAAGTAATGTTATCTATCCTTATGGTGATGCCGATGTATCGATGCTATTCTTATCGAACATTGTTTTTTATAGCGATTATTTTAGTTTTCTGCTTATCTCGAAATCGCCTACCCGTTACTACATATGTTGTTGGCCATGTTGAACGCATCCAGCCACATTCAATAATTATCTATGACAACTACCAAGGTTATCGAGTAAACGGGTCTTACGATGTCAGTATTGGGGACACAGTTCAAGTTGATGGTAATTTTGAAACAATACCCATAACTTCTGAGCGTGTTGTTTATAGTGTTAGTAATGCGAAATTGATTAAAACTGAAACTTCTATGGGTATACGGTCGTGGATATGGAATCGTGTTAAGCATTCTTCTATTTTGCAACATGTCCTCTATGGTATCGGCAGTGATGTGCACGATTGGCGCGTATTGGTCTCGGTACACATATCAGGTTTTCTACTACTTGTTTACACTTTTTTTCGAAGGTGGATTGGAACATATCGAGCATTGCTGATGAATCAAGTTTTGAGCTGTGTAATTGTTTTAGCTTTTGGTTTTCGTTTATCCACAGCGCGACTTGTACTGAAGTCATTCTTACCAATACACGCTCAAATTATTTTGATCTTAACATTGTTTCCAAATAGTCTGTTAACCCCGACATTTATAATGTGTTATGGAGTAGAGCTTATACATGGGTTTGGAAGACATTGGGAACGACTTTCGCCGACGCTTGTGCGCTTCATGTTCTATCAGGCTCTATTTTATCGCAACAATATAATTGAACACTTATGCTTTCGGTGGATTCGTTATATCTATGGCCTCGTTTATGCTTTTGCCATTCTTGCACTTTTATGTCCGGGAATCGAGAATATTGCTCTTTCACTCATGAATGCAATTGAATCAAACTTGAATAGTGCGTTTACAAATCGTTTTGCTATTGTTGGTGAGTTGCATGGAATGCTTGCTATTGGCTTGATACTTTTATATCGACAAATGAGTCATAAACAATTCTGTTATACGTTGCTTCTTGTTTCTATTTTCATTGTTTACAATCCATTTTATCGCGTTACGTTTATTGATGTCGGGCAAGGGGATGCCACTTTAGTCCAGTACCCCTTTAACAGTTACACGACGCTAATTGATACTGGAAAAGCGTCGGCTAAATATAAATTGCTTAAAGCATTAACGCGTCAGGGTGTCGTTAAGGTTAATCAACTTGTCATCACGCATCCGGATAATGATCACAATGGGAATCAGGAATTCATAGAGCAGAGGTTCCATCTTAAAGCAATAACACACAAAACAGAACCAGTGGTTTTAGCAGATACTATCTTAGATAAACAATCATTTCCGGAAGGTAACGAAAATTCTCGAATTTTGGTTTTGCCGTACAACGTCTTAATTACGGGTGATGCCTATCAATCACAAGAAGAGATTATTGCTAAAAATCATCTGGTTGGCTGCTTGAGTGTATTAAAATTGGGTCATCACGGCTCAAAAACCTCAACATCGGATATATTACTAGATGCAACACGACCGAAATACGTAGTAATTAGTTCGAAGAAATCAACATATGGGCATCCGCATCAGCAAGTGTTAAGAAAGCTACATAATCGACGTATCCCTTACTTGCATACAGAAACACATGGGGATATAACAATCTATATCAATTCTATTTTTCATGTAGTACTTACAAAGAAACATACATTTGATATAATAGAACCGGTGATAAAATGTTAGATGTAATCTACGGTACTGACCGATTTCAAATTCAGGAACACATAAAACGTATTGAAAATGAACATCGTGGGCAGCACGGTGATTTTGATCTTGTTAAAATTGATATGGCTTCAAAAGAGTTTCACATCGATCAGCTCGAAGAAGCAGTAATGACGTTCTCGCTCTTTGGCGGTAACAAACTTGTTGTTTTTTCACATCGTGATAAAGAGCAGAAAAAAGCTCCGGAAGCAGAGCTCATACAGCTTTTGGAACGATCCTCACTAGAAGTCAGAATTGTCATAATTTTTGATAAAAAACCACTTGCTAAAACAAAAATAAAGAAATTCTTAGATAAGCATGCGCAGAACCATGTTCTTGACACTGTCGATGTTGGACTTATCAATCAACGTATCCGAGATGCCATTAAAGCTCAAAATATTCAAATTCAAGAAGCGGCAATCCAATTGTTGGTACAACGAATTGAGAATGACCTCGTTCAGCTTGAATCAGAGCTAAATAAGCTTAGCGTGTTGGGGCGCCCCATCACAAAAGAAGACGTTAATGTTTTAGTGTCTCGCCCTTTTGAGAGCGAGATGTTTAAATTATCCAATGCAATCTTAGATCGTAATGTTTCGGAAGCGTTTGCGCTATATCAAGATTTCCTCGAATTAAAAATGGATCCACTATCGCTCATTGGTCTCATAGCATTCAGTCTTCGACGCATTTATCAAGTTAGCGCACTCTATGAAGCACATTTAATGGCAAACACGATTAGTGAGATTTTAGAAATATCTTCGAAACAAGCAGCCTTCCTAATTAGAAATCAAATACGCGATTCACGAAGTGTTTTAATGTTACTTAATATGCTTGCGGAAATAGACCAAAACGTTAAGTTAGGAAAGATTGACCAATACATCGCATTTGAACTTTTTCTCTTGCAAATAAAAAAATAAAAAGCCGATACACGGCTTTTGTTTTTTATAGATACTATAAATTAGATAGTATTAATGAGTTTAGCAAGTGTCGACTTTTGACGACTTACGTAGTTTGGATGATGGATATTACTTGTAATTGATTTATCAAGTAATTCGTTTGCACGGTTGAAATATGCAACCGCATCGTCTTTACGACCCTCTTCAACAGCAAGACGAAGATTTGACATTGTAGTACGTAATGACGACTTTTGACGTTTGTTAGCTGCTGTAGCTTTACGTGTCGTCAACACTCGTTTCTTTTGACTTTCAATTTGTGGCATAAACACACCTCCTATGTGGATTAATCATAACATTTTTTGAAACATAGAAAGTGATAATCCATTGAAAGATATAACTTTTAACTTAGCCGTAAAGCATGCTATAATAGCCCTAGGATGTGATAAAATGCGAGTAATATTTATGGGGACGACCCCTTTTTCATGTGTAGTGCTTCAACAACTACTTGATGACAACTATGATGTTGTCGCTGTTGTGACACAACCCGATCGCCCATTCGGACGAAAACGTGAGCTCAAAGCTTCACCAATCAAAGAATTAGCAATCGCAAATAACATTGATGTTTTACAACCTGAACGTATACGAAGTGATTTTCAAGCTGTTTTAGATTATGAACCAGATTTAATCATAACCTGTGCTTATGGTCAAATTGTACCAAAGGTTATTCTGGATTATCCAAAATATAAATGTCTGAATGTGCATGCGTCATTACTGCCTAAATACCGAGGTGGTGCGCCGATACATTGGTCGATTATTCGAGGGGAAGAAGAGACTGGTGTAACACTTATGCTTATGGATGTTGGAATGGATAGTGGTGATATGTTAACATCACGGGCTGTTCCAATTGGGGCAGATGATACAATGGGTCATGTTGAGGCAAAACTGATGGAAGTATCGAAAGATTTAATTCACATCGACTTGAAGCGTTATCTTGATGGCGAGCTTAAGTTTATCCCTCAAGATACAGACCGTGTTACCTTAGCGTACACGATTCAACGTGATGATGAGTTCGTCAGTTTTAACAGACCGGTACAAGATGTTTATAACCATATCCGCGGGCTAATTCCGTGGCCTGTTGGTTATGGGGTATTTGAAGGAAACACTGTAAAATTTCACGAAGTTAGTGTTGAATACAACACACCGAATGCTGACCCAGGAACGATTCTTGAGGTAAGTGATGGTGGTGTTCGTATTGCCTGCATTGATGGAAGTGTCGTTATTCATAAAATTCAACCGGCAGGGAAACCTGCAATTTCAGCAAAGGATTTTGCGAACGGCATTGGCCGTACATGGAAAGGTAGAACATTTGAATGAACGAAAAATATGAAATCAAAAGAACCCAACTCTTAACACTAATTGCGCTTACGACAGCAGTGATTACAACAACTACGATGATTGTTAAAATCCCAGTCCCACTATACGGATATATGAACCTGGGTGATGCAATGATTATGTTGTCAGTTATTTTGCTTCCAGTTCGTGGTGCCTTATTTGCTGCTGGAGTTGGATCTGCAATTGCTGATATCTTTTTAGGATATCCACAATATGCATTGTTCACATTATTCATTAAAGCGTTTGAAGTGGTGATTATTTTACTACTAAAACGATTCCTAACCACAAAGAAATACGCAGTTCCTTTTTTTGCCGCGGGTCTAGCGATGGCTTTATCATATGGAATTGTGGATGCAGTTATTTATCAAAGCCTCGAAGCAGGCATAGCTTCACTAACAATGAACATTCCTCAAGGGCTGATTTCAGCAGGCTTGGCGACGGTTCTATATCCAAAGTTTAGTAAACTAATTGGGCATATAAGGAGTCTCGATTCATGAATCAAAAAAACATAAGAAACTTCTCAATTATTGCGCATATCGACCATGGGAAATCAACTCTGGCGGACCGTATTTTAGAGAAAACACAAACTGTTGCGACACGCGACATGCAAGAACAATTGCTTGACCAACTCGATTTAGAGCGTGAGCGTGGAATAACGATTAAATTAAACTCAGTTCAACTGAGCTATACTGCGAATGATGGGGAAGAGTACATTTTCCACCTGATTGATACGCCTGGTCACGTCGACTTTACATATGAAGTTTCGCGATCACTTGCTGCGTGTGAGGGTGCAATTCTTGTAGTTGATGCAACACAAGGTATTCAAGCTCAAACACTAGCGAATGCATATCTTGCAATTGAAAATGATTTGGAAATTATGGTCGTTATCAATAAAGTCGATCTACCTTCTGCAGACCCAGATCGTGTAAAAAAAGAAATTGAAGATGTCTTAGGTATTGATGCAAGTGATGCTCCATTAATTTCAGCGAAGACAGGTTTAAACATTGACCAAGTATTGGAAGCAATTGTTTCCAAAATTCCAGCACCACGTGGTGACATCAATGCACCGCTCAAAGCTTTAGTATTTGATTCAATTTATGATACATACCGTGGAGTTATTGCGTATGTTCGAATCGAAGAAGGCAGCGTTAAAGTAGGTGATGAAATTCGTTTTATGCAAACAGGTGCCGTCTTTGAAGTGACCGAATTAGGAATTAGAACACCAAAAGAAGTGAAGAAAAAAGAACTTGTAACTGGGGAAGTAGGATGGATTGGAGCATCAATCAAATCGATTAAGGACGTTCAAGTTGGTGATACGATAACACTTGACGAGAATCCAGCTGCTGAAGCACTACCAGGATACCGTAAGTTAAACCCAATGGTTTATTGTGGTTTGTATCCAATCGATAGTAAACGTTACACAGATATGCGTGAAGCACTTGAAAAAATGGCTCTTAACGATTCATCGTTGGTTTTTGAACCGGAGACATCTCAAGCGTTAGGATTTGGTTTCCGATGTGGTTTCCTTGGTCTATTGCATATGGATGTAATTCAAGAGCGTTTAGAACGCGAATATCAATTTGATTTAATTGCTACCGCGCCATCAGTAGAATTCCATGTCTACTTAACAAATGGGGATATGATGAAAATCGAAAACCCGTCCAAAATGCCAATCTCAAACGTGATTGAACGTGTTGAGGAACCATATGTGAAAGCAGAAATTATTGTGCCATCGGAATATGTTGGTTCAGTTATGGAATTATGCCAAAATAAACGTGGAATTTATGTCGATATGCAAGCACTAGATGCGACACGTATGAATATTATCTATCATATGCCGCTTGTTGAAATTGTTTTTGATTTCTTTGATCGCCTAAAATCTTCAACCCGAGGATATGCATCGTTCGATTATGTATTCATTGGATATCAAGAATCAAAACTTGTAAAAATGGATATCTTACTTAATGGCGAAATTGTGGATGCTTTATCCACAATTGTTCACCGTGATTTTGCCCATAACCGCGGTAAGGTTATTACAGAAAAACTGAAACAACTTATCCCAAGACAACAATTTGAAGTGCCTATTCAAGCGGCAATCAATCAAAAAATTATTGCACGCTCAACCATAAAAGCTGTTCGTAAGAACGTTATTGCTAAATGTTATGGTGGGGACATCACTCGTAAGAAGAAACTTCTTGAAAAACAAAAAGAAGGTAAGAAACGCATGAAGCAAGTCGGTAGTGTTGAAATTCCACAAGAAGCCTTTATGTCTGTTCTCTCAATGGATGATGAATAAAGTTCTCAAAGACATTCAAAAAATGCGCGAGCACTTTGGATGGGATCAGACCGATACGATTCCGTTTATGGTCGATTGCATACTTGAAGAAGGGCAAGAACTCAAAGACAGTCTTCAAGAATCCGAAGCGGCATTTGAAAAAGAACTTGCGGATGTCCTCATGTACGCATTATCGATTTGCATTGATAAGCAACTTGATGTCGAAACAATAATTAATGAAAAAATCAAAGAGGTGATGCAACGTGAGTATTAAAGCATTGTATGTACATATTCCGTTCTGTGATCATATATGCGGATACTGTGATTTTACGCGCTTTAAGTATGGTCGTAAAATTTCCGATAATTTTATGATTCGTTTAATTCAACAAATTAATGCGCTACCCAATAACTTAGAAACAATCTATGTTGGCGGGGGTACCCCGACATCGTTAGAGAACGATCAGCTTGAAGCATTGCTTCAAGCGCTGAAACCGCATCTAGCTGAAAACTATGAGTGGACTTTTGAAGGAAATCCAGAGAACTTAACTCTTGAAAATGTGCAGATGTTGTATGACTACGGTGTTAACAGGATGAGTTTAGGTGTTCAGACCACAAATGATACATTGCTAGAAGCGATTGGCCGACACCACAAATTTTATGATGTCGAAAAAGGCCTCAAGTTGTTACGTCAAGTTGGAATTCAAAATGTTTCATTGGATTTGATGTATGGACTACCAGGACAAACAATTGAAAGTTTTAAGGAATCGATGATGGATGTCATTGCCTTGAATCCCGATCATGTGTCAATCTACGCGTTAACAGTTGAACCAAATTCACTATTTGGGCGTCGCGGCGTCAAACAGGTGCCTATCGAACTCGAAACAGAAATGTTTCTTCTATGTATGGAAATCATGAAAGAGGCAGGCTTTGAACAGTATGAAATTTCTAACTTTGCGAAGCCGGGTGCTCGTAGCCGCCACAATCAAGTCTATTGGCGTTACGAGGATTTCTATGCACTCGGCCCGGGTTCAAGTATGAAAGTTGACGGTTACCGTCGTACGTGGTCAGTTCGTCTTGCTGAATATCTGCAAAAAGATGCATATAAAGAGGAAATTTCGCTTTCACGTGAAGATGAGTATTTTGAGTTTATGATGATGGGATTACGAATGCGCGATGGCGTTACCTTCGCTCGATTTGAATCGCGTTTTGGTATCTCGATGTTTGATATCTTTAAAGAGGCGATAGCTCAAGGAGTGTCAGAATCACTACTCACTGTTGAAGCTGACCGAATTGTTACCACAGATAATGGATTCATCATGCTTGACGATGTGCTGTTGCCATTCATGGATATTCTTAACGACTAACCTCAGTTCATTTCTAAATAAAAAAAAGTAGACATGTCTAAGACATATCTACTTTTTTAATGTTTAGGAACTATTTTAAATCTTTAAGATAGTAATCAATGATTGCTTGTGTTCCAAAATTATCATACCCATTTCGAGAAAGAATTTCATAGATTTCTGTAATTCCTTCGGTAATAGGGAGTCGTAAATCACCTTTCTCAGACATCACAAGCTTAAGGTCTTTCAAAAAGTGTTTAACATAAAAGCCAGGCTCGAAATCTTTAACAATCATTTTCGGACCATTGTTTGCCCCTTGCCACGAGTTTGCAGATCCACCGGTGATAACTTGTAGCATTGCATCAAGATTCAACCCTTTCATTTCTGCATAGCGTAATGACTCAGCGGCACCGCCAATAGCACCTGCAATCGCAACTTGGTTAGCAAGTTTAGCGTGTTGACCACTACCGGCAGGACCCATATATGTAATTGTTTTACCCATGATATCGAGTAATGGTTTAATCGTATCAAAGACGTCTTGGTCCGCACCAACCATAATCGAGAGGGTCGCATTGATTGCACCTAAATCTCCACCTGTTACCGGAGCATCCACAACTTTAAATCCTCGTGTCGCACCTTCTTCATACAATGCTTGTGCGAGTGAAGGGGATGATGTGGTCATATCGACAAGAATTGATTGTGGGTTCGCATGATTCATCACTTCGTGTATCACAGCGTCGACATCGGTTGGATATCCAACGATTGAAAAAATAACATCAGCATCGCGAACTACTGCCTCAATCGTTTCGTGTGCTGTCACTTCGGGTTCTAAACGTTTAGCCTTTTCAAAAGTTCTATTGTAAACATGAACATCGTGTCCTGCTTTCGCAAGGTGTTTCGCCATCGGCGCACCCATAACACCTGTTCCAATCCAAGCAATTTTCATAACAATTACCTCCTGTTAATATTATAGCATTGATTTATGGTACCATTACAACATAGAATAAAGATAAAGACATTGAAAGGGGTACCTATGAAAAAAGTGAGATTGAAAGATTTAGCGCAAATGGCAGGTGTATCGGAAACGACGGTATCACTTGTTTTAAACGGTAGACCATCACGAATCTCGCAAGCAAAACGCGATGAAATTGAAGCACTTGCAGAGTTGCACCATTACCGTGCAAACCACCTTGCACGTTCTTTATCAACACAGACCACCCACACCATTGGTTTGATTGTTCCAGATATAGAGAACCCATTCTTTGCGACCGTAGCCAAAGTCATTACAAATACGTTATCAAAAGAAGGTTACATGGTTCTAATTGCGAATAGTGATGAATCGTTAGAAGCTGATAAACGGCTCATTAAGGAACTTTTGGATCGGCAGGTTGATGGGTTAATTCTATGTGTATCCAATGAGAGTAATGCCTCACAAGCTTTCTATGAGAAAGTTATTCAGAAGATTGATGTGCCCTATGTATTATTGGACCGTGGCTATCAAAATGTTGATGAGAATCAAGTTCTCTTTGATAGTTATTACGGAAGTTACATTGCGACACAATATCTTATCGAAAAGGGTCATACTGGGATTGCGTGTATTACAGGTAAATTGGATACATTTGTTGGAAAACGCCGCTTAGAAGGCTATACTGCGGCAATGGCGGATGCAAATCTTCACGTTGATGAAGCGATGATTTTTGAAGGGGACTTTCGATATAAAAGTGCCCAAGTTCACGTTCCTCAAATAATTGCTAACGAGATGATAACAGCAGTTTTTGCATCCAATGATATTATGGCGTATGCGCTCGTTTCAGAGCTCTTGAAACAACAAGATCGTGATATCGAAGTTGTTGGCTATGATAATCTTGAACTCTCGAATATGTTTGGTTATGTGATTGCATCCGTCGCTCAAGATGTAGAGGCGTTGGGATCGCATGCTGTAAGCATTTTATTTGAAGGAATAAAAAATAAAAAAAAGCTTCCGAACGTAGTTCTCAAGCCGTATTTGCACAAAGTCTAAAAGAACCTCAGGTTCTTTTTTTATGAAATCATTTGACAGCGTTTACATTTCGATGTATTATGGTGGCGTAAGAAAGGTAAAGCGCTTTATCATGAAATATAAAATTGTTGACAACAGTTTAACACCCCAGATTTATCAAGCATTACATACAGATGCAAATTTTATGGATTACGATGTTAAAGATATTGAAACTGCTTTAGCACATGATTTGTATGATGTTGTTGTCTACGATGAATATGACGAAGCAATCGGTTGTGCACGTGTCATTGGTGACAGTCGTATTGTCTTTTTCCTCAAAGATGTCATTGTCCGAAAGGATTATCAACGCAATGGTGTTGGTAAGATACTTGTGGATTATGCACTCAAGTATATCAGTACAGTTGCCTGTGATAATGCTTATATCGGTTTAATGTCAACCCGAGGGATGGAAAGCTTTTACAAGAAGTTTGGGTTTATTGAACGACCCAATGATGGTTTAGGAAGTGGAATGGTGATGTATTATGAGCAAAAGTAAAGTATTTGTGTTAGGCAGTATCAACACAGACTTAATGATCTCCGCAGATCGTCTACCACATCAAGGCGAAACAATGAACGGCCATGGTTTCGTACAAACACTTGGTGGAAAAGGTGGGAATCAAGCAGTTGGTGTATCCCGCTTGGGAACATCGACACATCTAATTGGTAATGTGGGTAATGATAGTTTTGGAAATCATGCTATTTCTGAAATGAATCGATATGGTGTCCACGTTGCGGGAATTCATGTGAATGATGAAGTACCAACAGGAACTGCAGTTATTATCCGTGTTGATAATGATAACCGAATTATTCTTGATGCTGGTGCGAATGAAGTCGTGACATCATCGCAAATTGATAAATATGTAAAGGGTGGCACGGACGATTACTTCTTAGCGCAGTTTGAAGTTCCGTTGGAACATGTGGCGTATGGCTTGGAAATTTCAAAAAAACAAGGCATGACGACCATTGTTAATCCTGCACCAGCAGTCGCAGTCGCTGATGCAATTTATCAAAATATTGATTATTTAGTTTTGAACCAAACTGAAACAGAAATATTGGCGGGGATTTTCCCAAACAATGTTCGTGATGTGGAGCAAGCAGCGGCAATCTTCTTTGAAAAAGGGGTCCATGCAGTTGTCGTCACAATGGGTTCAGAAGGAAGTGTCTATTGTGATCAACAAAAAACGGTCGAAGCTGCACCGTTCAAAGTTGAAGTCGTAGATACGACAGGAGCGGGCGATGCGTTCATCGGTACGATGCTCTATGGTTTGACACAAAACATTGAAATTGAAAGGACGCTAAAACTCGCGAGTGCTGCAGGAGCGCTTGCTTGTACGAAGGTTGGAGCACAAGCTTCAATGCCTCGTTTAAGTGATCTAGAAGCATTTATGAAAGCGCAAGAGGAGGAATAGTGCTATGAATAAACGTAAAGTTATAATTGATACTGATCCTGGGATTGATGATGCAGTTGCAATTGCGATTGCCTTGTTTGATGAGACGTTGGATGTATCATTAATTACAACAGTTGCTGGTAATGTTTCAATTGAAAAAACAACGAACAACTTATTGAAGCTTTTATGTTTTTATAAAAAACCAATCCCCGTTGCGATTGGTGCAGGACGTCCATTACTTCGCGAACCGCGTGATGCTAGTGGTGTTCATGGCGCAAGCGGAATGGATGGATATGACTTCCCAGAACCACAACACGATCTTGTTTTAGATAAATCGGCAGTAGAAGCAATGTATGAAACATTGATGGCCAACGACAAGACCGTATTACTCCCAATTGGTCCACTTACAAATATTGCAATGCTAATTCGTGAATACCCACAGGTCATTGATCGCATTGATGAAATTGTATTAATGGGTGGTTCTATGGGACGTGGTAACTTTGGAGTTTATTCAGAATTCAATATCGCAGTTGACCCTGAAGCCGCTAAAATTGTATTTGAAAGTGGCATCAAATTAACTATGGTCGGATTAGATGTTGGTTTAAAAGCACTTGTTTATCCTGAAGATTCTGAAGTCATCAAAGATATGAACCCAATTGGTCACATGTTCTACAGTTTGTTTAAACAGTACCGTGGTGGATCATTTGGAACAGGTTTAAAAATGTATGATGCATGTGCAGTAGCATACCTATTAAAACCAGAATTATTTGAAACTGTCACAACGCATGTTGCAATTGAGACAGTAGGGGAAATGACAGCGGGTGCGACACTTGTCGACCTTCGTGGTTATCTAGGAAAAGAAGCAAATGCAACTGTAACGTCAGATGTAGATGCTGATGCATTCAAAACATGGTTTATGGATGCAATTCGTAAATGTAACATAGAACAATAGGAGAAAGACTATGAATACTACATTAATGTTTATTGTAGGAGCATTAGCAGTTGTTGCTGTTGTATATATGCTTCTCAAGAAAATGGATATTAAAATTACACTATTTGCTGTTGGAATTATCTTAATGGTAATTGCAATCTTAAATGGTAATGCAATTATTAAAGAACCTGTAAACGTAATGGTTGATCCGATTTTATCGATTATTGATCAGTTCAAGAAACAACTTTCTGGTGCTGGACTCGTAATTTTACTATTAGGTGGCTATACAGCCTACATGAGTAAAATTGGTGCGAATGAAGTAACGGTTAATACGCTAACAAAACCATTATCAATTGTTAAGTCACCATATGTACTCGTACCAGTAGTTTTCTTGTTAGGTAACTTACTATCACTTGTTATTCCAAGTGCATCAAACTTAGCAATTATATTGCTCGCTACACTTTATCCAGTACTTCGACGTTCTGGAATGTCAACACTCACTGCCGCTGCAGTAATTGCAACAACCGCAACTGTTATGCCAACACCTTTAGGTGCAGATAACGTCGCTATTGCAGCTGAATTGGGTATGCCAGTTGCTGAGTATGTCTTTAACTATCATGCAATCATTTCTGTACCAACGATTCTTGTAATGGCTTTAGTACATGCATTATGGCAAAAATACTGTGACAAAAAAGTTACAGAATCTGCAGATATGGATTTAGAACTTGAAGATGTGAAAGAAATTACAGGTGGCGCACTTTACAAAACAGTCTACACATTACTTCCTTTACTTCCAATTGTAATCTTATTGGGTGTCTTTGGATATAATGCAATGGCAGGTGCTTCCTTAAATCTATCAGTTGAAGTTGTTACAATCATGAGTTTCATGATTGCTGTATTCTGTGAAATTGTCCGTCATCGTAACGGTCAAGAAGTTCTTAAAACAACCGAGTCATTCTTCTCAGGTATGGGAAATGCAATGGGAATTGTCGTCTTACTTGTTGCTGCATCAACATTTGTTGATGGATTAAAAGCAATAGGACTTATTACAGAACTTCAAACAATCATGTCAACAACGACAGCTTCTGGATTTGTCTTACCATTAATTCTCGTAGCCTTTACAGCGCTTATCGTCTTGTTAAGTGGTAGTGGAACTGCATTGTTCTACGCTATGGTTCCATTGATGGTCCCACTGGCTGTTGCAGCAGGAATCAGTCCATATGCAGTTACAGTTCCAATGGGACTTGCTGGAAACTTACTTCGTGCAGTCTCACCAGTTTCAGCCGTTATCGTTATTGTAGCTGGAACGGTCAAACAAGATCCATTTGAAATTGTAAAACGTACATCAGTCCCAATGATCGTTGGTGTTGTCTTTATGTTCGTTTTATCAATGATTATCTTCCTATAAGAATTCCAAAACTCCAAGACGTCATCCTTGGAGTTTTTTTTATTGAATTGGCGTATAATGGGAGAAAGGGGATTAATTATGAAACAAACGATAGACGCTTTTTGGGATAATTTTCTCAAAGAAACAAAATTAGAGAATGTGCAACTTCATGATGCGTGGGCATTTGGGGATAGTGCTTCACTTGCGGATGATTTAGCATCGTTGACAGTAAAGGGTATTAAAACAGCAACTGCGAGTGCGTACATTGAGTATGTGTTGGATCATGAAGCATTGCCCCAAGTATCGGATCATGCTTTAGATATCATTCTTGATGGTCAAGGACAACCAGTTGCGGTTATACGGGTTACAAAAGTATATGTCGTTCCATTTTTAGATGTTACGCCTGAACATGCCTATAAAGAAGGTGAGGCGGATCGCAGCTTGGATAGTTGGCGAAAGATTCACCATCAATATTGGCAGCGAACATTTGAAGCACGAGGGCTTGCTATTGAAATTGACCAAATTGATGTTGTCTGCGAAGAATTTGAAGTGGTTTGGCATCCGCAAGAGACCTAAACGGTCTCTTTTTTGTCGCCTTTTGCAGCGATACACAGGCAAATAAATTGAAGCAATACGCTGAAACTCGTATACTTGAACATAGATTAGAGGTAACCGTATGTACGAATTTCCAGATTTACCAATACTAACACAAAGTATTAATATTAGCCGTTTTGAAGATGAACACGTCGATGTCACAGTTGAAGCTAAAAAACTAGATGAACTATTTCAATCGGCCGAAGCATTTACGGCCATTCCTAAATGGGAAGCAACGCATATCTATCAACTCAAAGGAAATGATATTCCGCAAACAAATCAACTTTACTTTATTGTCCGAGATCCACGCATTCATGATGATGACTTCGGGTATATAATGTATAAAGATGAAGAATTGTATGAAATGGTTTACTACCGTGTTGATGCAGAACGCCTTCGCCATATACTCACTGACTTACCCCTTTAGACTGCCAAAAGCAGTTTTTTTTGTAACGAAATATGACGGCAAGACCTTGATTCTGTGCTATGCTTAATAGAGAAGGTGAGGAGGATTCTTATATGGGGAAAAAGGATTCTAAAAAATACTTTGCAGTACTCATCGCCATTGTGTTAATCGGCGAAATCATTGCGTACTTGGTCCCGTCTAATTTGTACGTCTTTGTGACGGTGCTAACTCTTTCGTTCGCACTATTTATCATTGCGACAAATATTACCAATACCAAACAGGCGCGGGTTGGCGTTGGTTTACTCATTGCTGCTTCGTTTTTTGATTTGATGAACATAGTATCAGGAAATATGTATGTAAGCAGTCAAGCAATTGTGGGTACACCTGATGTTACGCGTGCATCGTCATTTTTATTGATTTTTATTGCGATAGCCATTCTTAAAGCAGTTGGGGTTGTGTTGCTTGCAGCACTGATATTACAAGATTGATTGTGTAAAAATGATTGGAGCGAAACATGAAATCTAAAAAGGGAATTATTATTTGTATCGTAAGTATTATTGTGGTTCTTGGGGTAGTTGTAGGTGGACGGTATTTAAAAGAAAAGTCTGAGCCACTCAATATTGTTTTCAATGAGAATATTGTTCTCGAATTTGATATAAATAATACAAAACCAGAATTTAGTGATTTTAAGAATGCGATTATCGATACTAAGCAATCGCATTATGATCGCATTATTTCGATTACGGGAATTGATGTGACGACGGTTACAGAATTCCGTGTCACAAATGAGTCAAAACAGGTAATTGATGCAAATCAGGATTTCATGATGCATACGAACGATAATGTACTAAGAATTAAGAAAAGAAACGAGTATCCTGAAAGCATTGCGAAATATGACATCACGAATTTCTATGGGCGTCACATGCGTATAAGCGACAGTGGTGCACTTTTTGACCGCTACTCTAATGCGAGCTATGAAATGATTAATGCGATGATGTCAAAAAATAACGACAAAGAATTGCCACTCGTAGCAACATTAGTGGCTGAAAAAAATGGCGAGCGCCAATCCTATTTATTCAGTTATCATGTAAGGGATTCGAAACCACCCATCATTACGGGACCATCATCAATTAAATTGGAACCTGGTGAGACCTTGGACTTAGCATCATATTTTACTGCGGAAGATGCAATTGAAGGTGAAAAACGAATCGCATTTAAAATTATTAATTCAGATCCTACGACAGGTATCACACATTATCTTGCCGAAACGCGTGACTTAAATAACAACGCGGCGACTCACACCTTTACAGTTGAACAAGCACTTAATCAGGTAAGTGAAGGTTCAAAACATGAAAATTTGGTATTCAATGATCGAATAATTATACCAGCAGTCGGACCTTTAGGCGTTGGTCGTATTATCGATTTAAAAGCATCTAACCTAGATCCTGCGGATGTGAGCATCGCCTACGAGACACGAAATAATGAAATTACATTGTTTTCCAAAGACCCCGCTTTGAATGTTGATACGTTACGGTATGACTCTTTTGACGATTGTACCAATACGGTGCTTGAAGTCAATAAATCCATCGAATCATCACATTACAGTTATCTGTGTGGACAATTGCGTAATGGTGATGGTGGTGCAACGGTTATAAATGGTGCGGGGATTGTAAATGCATATATCAAGGCTCCCAATACGGATACAATTGTGATCAATATAAAAGGTGTAAAGCATGCCTATGATATCACATACTATCGTTATCACTTTGGATCGTATCAAGACATTGAAACACTTGAAAATCAATAATTAAAGTAAGTATTAAGAAAGTTGGAAATAGTTATGACACACTCGTTTTTGAATATTATGATGGCAATTTATGGTTTGATTTTGGTGGTACTTGCAGGTTTTGCAATAGCGTTAAAACGCCGCGACAATAACTACAAATCAGAAGATAAAGTACGAACCAAAGGAACTGTAGTTAAGTACTCGGTCAATGACTCGAGGGCACCTGTTGTCGAATATACTGTCAATGGTGTTAACTATCGTAAGGCATTAAAATATTCATATGTAAAATCAGTCAGTACGCCATTTCATCGAGTTAACACAGAAGTAAAGACGGATCTACTTGATACAGTATTACGATTACGAGGTAATTCGATGGTATCCGTTAATACGGTGATGCGTGATCATTTTCCAATTGGTTCATCGCTGAATGTGTATTATGATGAAACGCGTCCTCAAGTTGCGTATGTTGAGCGATATGCTCGTTCCTATGTCCCACTGATTTTAACGGTTGCTGCGGTTTTAACGGCAGTTGCGATGCTGATAACGTACTTAGTCTTTGTTTAAACCACAAAAAGTGGAATTTATTGGAGATAATGTTGTCGCAAGGAAATATTTATGATATTATAAATGAGCTTTGTGACTGGGTTTCACGTCTCCTCGACGGAATACGCGGTTTCAAAGGGCTTAGAAACATAGGAGGACAAATACATGTTATCAAAAGCAAGAAAACAAGAAATCATGAAAGAATTCGCTCGTGATGAAAAAGATACAGGTTCAGTAGAAGTACAAGTAGCCGTATTAACAGAAGAAATCAACATTCTTACAGTTCATATGAAAGAACATAAGAAAGATTACCACTCAAACCGTGGACTTCTTAAAAAAGTTGGACGTCGTCGTAACTTATTAACATACTTACGTAACGAAGACATCAACCGTTACCGTGAATTAATCACACGTTTAGGATTAAGAAAATAATCGAAAGGAGCGCAACGCTCCTTTTTTAATAGGCATTACAGCAATAGTATGATAAAATTGATAAAGATAAATATGAGGTGAACTATGGACAAGAGAGTATTCGAATTAGATTTCGATGGTAAGCGATTAATAGTTGAAACCGGCGAACTTGCGAAACAAGCAGGTGGATCCGTACTAGTAAGATATGAAGATACAGTGGTGCTCTCAGCAGCAACTGCAAGTAAAAAAGCAAAGGATATTGACTTCTTCCCACTAACAGTGACGTATGAAGAAAAATTATATTCTGTAGGTAAAATCCCAGGAGGTTTTTTACGTCGAGAAGGAAGACCTAGTGAACATGCAACATTGACATCACGTCTTATCGACCGTACAATTCGTCCTCTTTTTGCAGAAGGGTTTAGAAATGAAGTACAAGTCGTAAATACGGTACTTTCGGTAAATAAAGATAATGCGCCAGATATGGCAGCGATGTTCGGAGCATCATTATCATTATGTGTATCCGATATTCCATTTGAAGGACCGATTGCGGGTGTTACTGTTGGAATGATCGATGGCGAATTCATCGTGAATCCAAGCCTTGAGCAACAAGAACAATCACGTATGCATTTAGTTGTTGCCGGAACCAAAGATGCTATCAACATGGTTGAGGCAGGAGCACAAGAAGTTTCGGAAGAAGAATTCTTAGATGCGATGATGTTTGGTCACGAATGGATCAAAAAACTATGCGATTATCAAATTGAAATTGCTCAAGCAGTTGCTAAAGAGAAAATGGAAGTTTCCTTATACGAAGTGCCTGAAGCCATTCAAGAAGAAGTTGAAGCTCTTGTAGGAGTATCATTACGTAAAGCAGTTGCTATCGAGAAAAAACTTGAACGTTATGGTGCAATTGATGACTTGGAAGAACAAGCACAATTACACTTCGAAGCTAAAGAATACGAAGATGAAAAAACTAAAACGAAGACACTTAAACATGTTAAAGAATATACACACACTATTGTTGCTGGTGAAGTTCGACGTTTAATCTCTGTCGAAAAGATTCGTCCTGATGGTCGTGGTGTTGCGGAAGTCCGCCCATTGAATGTACAAATGGACATTCTTCCACGTGTTCACGGTAGTGGATTATTCACACGCGGTGAAACTCAAGTTCTTTCTGTTGCAACCTTAGGTGCAATGGGTGATACTCAAATTATTGATGACTTATCTGATGTTGAAGAAAAACGCTTCATGCACCACTATAACTTCCCACCTTACTCAGTTGGGGAGACAGGACGTATGGGTGCCCCTGGACGTCGTGAAATTGGTCACGGTGCACTTGGAGAACGTGCGTTATCATACGTATTACCAACAGTCGAAGAATTCCCATATACAATCCGTTTAGTTGCTGAAGTTTTAGAATCTAATGGATCATCATCACAAGCAAGTATCTGTGCAGGTTCTGTTGCATTAATGGCAGCAGGTGTTCCTATTAAAGCAGCAGTGAGTGGTATTGCGATGGGTCTTGTTCAATTGGGTGATGATTACACCATCCTTACAGATATCCAAGGAATGGAAGACCATTTCGGAGATATGGACTTTAAAGTTGCCGGTACAAAAAATGGTATTACAGCACTTCAAATGGATATTAAAATTAAGGGATTGAGCCGTGAAATTTTACAAGAAGCTCTTGCTCAAGCGAAAATTGGTCGCGCCGAAATGATGGATGCGATGGATGCTGTTATTTCCGAACCACGTCCTGAAGTTGGTACTTATGCACTTAAGATTGCACAACTACAAATTGCTCCAGACAAGATTCGCGATGTCATTGGTGCTGGTGGAAAAATCATCAACCAAATTATCGAAGATGCTGACAATGTCAAAATTGATATCGAAGATGACGGTCGTGTTGTTATCTACCATAGCGATATGGCAGCTATTAACAAAGCAAAATCAATTATTGAAAACATTGTGCGTGAAGCTAAAGTTGGCGAAATCTATGACGCAAAAGTCGTACGTATCGAAAAATTCGGTGCCTTCGTGCAGTTGTTTGAGGGAACGGATGCATTGCTTCATGTTTCAAAAATTGCGCACGAGCGCGTAGAAAATGTTGAAGATGTACTGAAACTCGGAGATATTATCCAAGTTAAAGTTACTGAAATTGACGATCGTGGACGTGTCAATGCATCACGTAAAGCATTGCTACCAAAACCAGAAGTCAAGAAACCAGAAGTAACAGAAACACCAGAAACAAAATCATAAAAGTAAAAAGATGCATTCTAAATGCATCTTTTTTTTAACAAAAGTTTGTGATTTAAAAATGGAGTAACGAAGAATGTCTTTCATTGATTTACACATATCAACAGTTTCCTTATCCTAATTAACAAATCGCTTATAAATATAAATACCCTACTCAAAAGTGCAAATATTCGTTTCACTATTTTCCTTAGACTGATTATGTAAGCGGTAACACGCTGAGGAGGGAAAGTAGTGAAGAAAATAAGTGGTCTCTTTTTAAGTTTATTGATTGCTATGAGTCTTATTAGTCCAAATATGACCATCGCAATCTCTGCTACAACAGACGAACTTACTGATATTCCAACAGTCGATCAGACGGGATATGAAGTATTGGGCTCTGTTGAAAGTGTCACAGTTACAGATAACAAGGTAACATTGACACACAGTGATGGTAATAAAACACGTATTTCCGTTATTGATGAGAATCTCTTTAGATACTATGTCGACATCAATGACACTGATTTTCAAGAATATCCAACTCCAAATAAAAAGGAACACCGTGCTAATATTGTTGTCAACAATGATGATACCGTTGCAGCCAATAGCGGTGTAGAAATTACTGTTGAGGATGGCGATGTTCTTAAAATTAAGACATCCAAAATAACGATAGAAGTTGAAAAAGCGAGTTCGAAAATGACTGTACGCCGTGCAAACGGTTCGATTGTTATGCAGGAAGCTGCACCGATTATGTACAAGAACAATCAAACAATTCAGTCATTAGTTGAACAGAGCGATGAATACTTCTATGGTGGAGGAACCCAAAATGGACGTTTCTCTCACAAAGGGGAAATTGTTAAAGCTGTCAACAGTAACAACTGGGTTGACGGTGGTGTAGCAAGTCCGAATCCTTTCTATTGGACAACAAAAGGATATGGGATTGTTCGTAACACATTTAAACCAGGGGAATATGACTTTGGTAAAACCTTACCAGGAATTGTCTCTGCAACGCATAATGAATCACGTTTTGACGCCTACATTATGGTTGATGATAACCCACAAGGAATTCTAAATTCATATACAAATTTAACTGGGAAACCAGCACAACAACCGGATTATGCTTTCTATCTTGCACATTTAAACTGCTATAACCGTGATGTTTGGAAACCAGCTTCGGGTACAAATGGTAAGAAGATTGATGGTCAATACTATACAGAGCGTCAAGCACAAACCGGTGAAATTCAACCAGGTGAAGTTCAAGAATCGTTAATGGAAAAAGATGGTAATAAAACATTTACCGCCCAACGACAAATTGAACTTCACGAAGAATATGATTTGCCGATTGGAGCATTTTATCCAAATGATGGTTATGGCTGTGGTTATGGTCAATCCGATTCATTTGATGGTGATATTGCGGAACTAAAAGCATTTACAGATTTTGCAAACAGCAAAGGAATTGAAGTTGGACTTTGGACACAAGCAAACCTATGGCCAGCTGACAAAGATAATCCTAAAAAAGGTGAACGTGATATCCAACGTGAAGTTCAAGATGCTGGCGTACGTGCAGTTAAAACTGACGTTGCGTGGGTCGGAGCAGGATATTCAATGGCACTTGATGGTGTCCAACATGCATTCAATGCAATTACGGAATTATCTGGATCCAAAGCAAACATTATAAGTCTTGATGGTTGGGCAGGAACACAACGTTACGCAGGTATATGGTCAGGGGACCAATCTGGTGGTAACTGGGAGTATATTCGTTTCCATATTCCTACATATATTGGAACCGGATTGTCGGGAATGCCAAATATTGGGAGTGACTTAGATGGAATTTTTGGTGGTAAAAACCCAATCATTCAAACACGTGATTTCCAATGGAAAGCATTTACACCGTATATGCTCGATATGGATGGATGGGGTGCTTCACAGAAAAATCCTTGGGAATTTGGTGAAGATACAACGTCAATTAACCGTGCATATCTAAAACTAAAAGCAGAAATGATGCCATATATTGCGACACTTTCACACGAAGCATCGCAAACTGGTATGCCACTTGTTCGTGCAATGATGCTTGAGTATCCAGATGCGCATACTTATTCAAAAGCAACACAGTACCAATACATGTGGGGAAGTTCATTCCTTGTAGCGCCTATTTATCAAGATACAGCTTCAGATGCACAAGGGAATGACATTCGTAACGACATCTATCTTCCAGATGCTGAACAAATTTGGATTGATTATTTTACAGGTGAACAATACCGTGGTGGATCCGTTTTAAATAACTTTGATGCACCAATTTGGAAAACACCAGTATTCGTTAAAAACGGAGCAATTGTTCCTATGTATGCGGAAAATAATAACCCTCGTCCAATCAGTGAATCAAATCCTAAGGGACTTGATAAATCACACCGAATTGTGGAATTCTATCCACATGGCGACACAAATTTCGAACTTTATGAAGACGATGGTATTACGTTAGATGGTGCATCAACGAATACCGTAATTTCATCATCTGTTAGCGGTGATCAAGCAACTCTATCTATTGGTAAAACAGCGGGTGCTTATCCAAGTATGGTTACAGACCGAGATACAGAAATGATCGTTAACGTATCACAAGCCCCTCAAGCTGTTCGTGGTAATGTTGCTGGAAATGATGTGACATTTACAAAAGTAACATCAAAAGAAGCTTATGATGCTGCTACGGGTAATGTTTACTTCTATGATGAAGCTCCAGTCTCAATTATCAGCGAGTATGCTACAGAAGGCACAACGTTTGATACAAACAAACTTACAACACGACCAAAAGTGTTCATCAAATCAACAGACAAAATTAATGTCCAAGATCATGAATTTACAGTGATTGTCGATGGTTTTGCGAATGAGCAAGAAGTCTCACCAAATGTTGAGTCACCAGATCTTGCAGTGCCAACGAATCTAACATCACCAGAACAAACATCATCAACAATCACATTAGATTGGGACGATGTTAGCGAAGCGAAAACATATGATGTGGAAATCGATGGTATCGTATTCTCAAATATAAAAACATCTACATTTACGCATCAAGAACTCAATTATGATACTGATTATAGTTACCGTGTTCGTGCGGTTAATGAAACCGGTCATTCGAAGTGGACAGCGCCAATTACAGTTAAAACAGCACTGGATCCATATCGTAATGTTCCAAAAGATATGACTGCAACATGGACAGGTGGCGGTGGCTATGCAGGAACAGTCGCACAAGATGCCGTTGATGGTGATGAAGCGACACAATTCCACTCCGCAACCGGAGGGGATGCATACACGAATACCTTCACAATTGACATGCAAAAGAGCTATCACATCGAAAAACTGGAATACGTCCCTAGACCAGACTTTGGAAATGGTACGATTCGTAAGTTTGAAGTTGATTATAGTTTAGATGGTGAAACATGGAAGTCAGGTGCTAAAGTAGGGGTCGATACACCAGCATGGAGTTATTCCAAAGGTGAAACAATGAAGACACTGACTTTCGATCAGCCGTTACGTGCGCGCTACTTACGAATTAGTGTCAAAGATTCAGTCGGTGGATTCTTCACGGCACATGAATTACGTCCATATGCTGTCGAAGGATCACCATCACAAATTGTTGGTGACTGGAATAACAGTGGCACGCTAGACGAAGAAGATCTCATTTTCTTTGAAAACTATGCAGGTCTCAAATTTGGTGATGCTGACTTTGAGGGTTATGTCGATGCAGCAGATATTAACTATGACAATAAAATCGATGCGTATGACATTTCTTTCGTAGCACGACAACTCAATGGTGGTGTCACACCTCAAAAGAATAAAGTACAAGGACAGGTTCTCATCGTACCTTCCGTAACAGAAGCACAAGCGGGAGAGGTTGTTACATACACTGTTTATGGAATGGGTATGGAAAATGTTTATGCATTAGACCTTGCAATTCCATACAACGATACAGAATACAAATTCGAATCGAACAGTACATCAGTACTAACTCAATTTATGAAGAGCTTTAGTAAAGATCGTTTACACACCGACAAATCACGCGTAAACTAT
The DNA here is from genome assembly GCF_011301115.1 of Erysipelothrix sp. HDW6B. NCBI lineage: Bacteria > Bacillati > Bacillota > Erysipelotrichia > Erysipelotrichales > Erysipelotrichaceae > Erysipelothrix > Erysipelothrix sp. HDW6B. Next base: position 987,943 of record NZ_CP049860.1, read on the forward strand.
CTAATCTTTACAAATGTTGGACCAACCGAAACCTTAAATGGAACAGGTGTGATCGGTAGCTTCAAGATGACTCAGAAATTTGCGGGCCCAACAGCAATTACACCACAAAGTGCTCAATTTGTTGGTGATAATTTAAGTACGATTAACGCACTTAATGAAGTGGAAGAGCCTGTATTACCAAGTACAGAAACGAAGTTAACACTTAATGATATTGAAGCCATGACCTTTACCAATGACTTGATGCCAACAGATGATGGTTCAAATGGTGCGAAATTATGGCAACAAGGTAACTATGCATCACTCTTGTTTGATGGCAAAGTAGGAGAATTGGCTGAATTCAAATGGAAACCAACAGATGGTGATTTACCAGACTATGTCAAACTCCCAACAACGATGAACTTTAAATTGAAAGAATCACATCCAATTTCAAAAGTTCGTGTTCACAACCGTCCTTCAGGATCAAATGGAAGTGTCACATCAATTAAAGCCACAGCATATAGTGGTGAAACAGCGATTGACTTAGGTACGATTAGCACCTTTAAATCTATCTTCGAGTGGAATGTTCCAGAAGGTCAAGCCATTGACCGAATCGAAATTACACCACTTACAGCTTCAGGATCTGCAACTGGTACTACAACAGGGACTGTTGAAAATAGAATGCTATCCCTATATGAAATAGACTTTATATCCAATATCGGTTCAGCTGTATCATCGATAGCATTTGATGCTACAACGCCAGATCACATCGGTCTTGAAAGCCTAACACGCATCCAAGCGAATGTTGGACCATTGAATGCGATTAATCCATTCTATGAAATAACCAGTTCAGACCCAAGTGTCGCAACCATTACAAAAATTGTGACCGAAAAAGGCTATGAATATTATGTTACCGGTAAAAAAGCTGGAACCGTTGTATTGACAGCAACATCACTTGCTGACTCATCAATCACAGTTGAGCATAATTTAACAGTGAGTGATCGATTCGATACAACAATGCTTGAAACCGTTCTTGCAAAAACAGACGGCTTACACCAACGTCTCTATACTGAAGAAACGTATACAGCAGTTATGGAAGCACGTGCAGTAGCTCAAGCTGTTCTCGATAATCCACAAACAATTTCTCAAATTGAAGATGCAACTATTAAATTAAACCTTGCATTCTCGAAACTCCAACTAAAAGGATCGAACACAGATCAAGCTGATAGTATCCATCCAATTGATACACGAAATGCTGAAATTGTCGATTTCACCAATCAAGCTGATTCCGATTATGTCACAAATATTCTCGATAATGATCCAGAAACAATTTGGCATACGAGTTATGGAACCAATGCAAAACTGCCAATCTCAGTAACCGTTGATCTCAAACATACTTATAACTTAGAACAACTTAATTTCTTGCCTAATACGCGAAATCGTAATGGGGACATTGTACGTTACCGTATTGAAACAAGCTTAGATGGTGAAACCTTCGAACCCGTCGTTGAAGATACATTACCATACGACGTAAGTGGACTCATCGGTCGTTCAAACTATCAAGTTTCAAAATTTGATAAGATTCCAGCACGTTACGTAAAATTCATTGCCCTTGAGTCCTTGGGAACAAGTTCAACGGTAGCACAAATGAATAAATTCGCATCCATGGCTGAGATGAAACTCTTCGGTGAATTGATGGATACAGAGATTGCAATTGAATCTATCGTATTAACCGCAGATAAGACGGAATTAAACATTAACGATACTCAAATTGTTAATGCTGCATTAACACCAGCTGATGCGACAGAAGCATTCACATGGACATCAACTGATGAGACAATCGCAAGTGTCGTAGATGGCGTCATAACAGCGCACAAAGCAGGTGTTGTTACAATTCAGGCACATTCTGCTAAGGGAGTTGCATCCAATGAACTAACCATAACTGTTAAAGCAATCGATATCGAAAGTCTGAAGACACTTGCACAACAAGTAACAACCAAACTCTCGGATACAGAATATGTTGAACAGTTACATGAAGCACTCTATGAACACGTGAATGGAGCACTTGATGCTGCGACGACATTGATTCAGGCATTTGAATCTGATCCGCAATCAGTTACAGCAAATGACATCCAAACACACTACAACACGCTTCAAAAAGCATTCAGTGATTTGGCACATAATGGAAGTGTAGTTCAACTAGAAACATTAGCTACGATGGACCTTGCAGAGTACGATTCAAGTACGACATCAGCATTCATTAAACTTCAAGAAAAAGCTATTGAAATGTTAGATGATATTCTTGCAAACTTGGATACTGTCGCTGAATTTGTAACAAAAATGGAATCAGCACAAGCAAGCATGGTTCGACTAGATCGCCAAGCACTTGACACGCTTGTCACCACAGTCGTTGCACTTGATACAGCGCGTTATACACCACTCAGTGTATCTGCCCTTAATACAGCGCTTGAGTCGGCACAAAATGCTTTATCAACAGCGACAACCCAACAAGCTCTCAATGAAGCACTTACTGCACTTGAAACGGCTTATAATGGACTTGTCGTAAAAGCAAATCCAACCCAACGTCAAACGCTTCAAGATTTCATTGATGTCGTTGCGAAATTAAATGCAAAAGACTATAAAGCAACAACATTTGAAACGATTACGACAGCTGCATCAACATTCACGGATGCACTTGCTCAAGAAAACCTATCAGATCTAGATGCGAAATCTTACCTAGAAATGATTCCATCACTCATGGACCTGATTAATAATCCAGATGGTGAAATAACACCAAATACACTCAATAAAGATGCATTAAACAAACTCCTAGAATCAATCAATGCATTATCACCGGAGTCGTATACAGAATCCAGTTGGAATACAATGTTAGCTGCAAAAGCGCAAGCGGAAGCAATTGCAAACAATCCATTAAGTACACAAACAGTATTGGATGAAGCAGTCGCACACTTACAAAGTACCGTAAACCAATTAGTTAAAGTAAATGGTGGCGTAATTGAAGGCTTTAAAGGACTACCTGATGTGATTCGTGTTGGGGAAGCATTTACACTTTACCCAGAATTTGATGATCTGAAGGGTGGCCAAGGATGGATTTTTGATGCTGATTTCTTTGCAGCAACATTCAATTCACCTGCAACATTCATTCCTCTAAAAACAGGAACAACAACTATTTCATTCACATCTTCAGACGGAACTGTACAGCGTGCAACAGTAACGATTAAAGAAGCTGTGAAGAAAGAAGAAGAGAAAGAGACAAACACCAATACAGAAAATCCTACAAAACTTCCAGCAACAGGTATGGCAACACAAGCACCATACTTTGGAATATTGATTGTTCTTGCAGGTGCAGTAGCGTTACTATTCTCAAAAAAACGTAAAGCTTAATTCGTGACTCATCGTTAAGATGTCAACGAAAAAAACCACCCATGTACCTTAATGGGTGGTTTTTCTGTGTAAAGAATAGCGTCACTGAGTGTGCCGTTATTTAGGGTTTGTACTAATTTTTTGGTAGATAGATTCAATGGCATCTGCATGCGATCCGTGTTCAATGATCAGGTCTTTGTCACTGTAGCGTGGAATAATGTGCACATGATAATGAAAGACGGTTTGTCCTGCAAGTGGACCGGAATTACTGATGATATTGAAATCTTGTACATTGAGACGCTCTTGAAGCCGTTTAGCAACGATTTGTGCTGCTGATTGAACATGGGCAAGGGTTTTGGTATCTGCGCTCATAAACGAGGTTGTAGGCGTTTTAGGGATAACAAGAGTATGTCCAGGGGTTGCTTGTGTTATATCGAGAAATGCAAGTGTAAATTCATCCTCGTAAATGATGTATGCAGGAATCTCGCGGTCAATAATTTTTTGGAATAGTGTCATAATCGTCTCCTTTTGATTAAGTATAGCACAGTCTGATTTGATGGTAAAAAAAACACACCGGATGGTGTGTTTTTGTATGCTTAAGCGAGGTAACCTGGATAGGATGCAGTGATTGCATCAAGAATATCTTTGTCATAAACTTTGAAGTTATTATCGCTAAAGACTTTAGCACGGTATGTTTTTGTAAGTGCTTGATCTTTTTTCCATTGGTTTAAAAGATCATCTTTAAATTTGTTTGCATCGGTTTCAACGATTTCAACAATGTACGCTGTACCATTTGTTTCATCTTTTAATGCACCACTTAAGCCAGGAGCTTGTTGTTGGTTCATGAATTGTGAAATTGGTGATGGGAACTGTGTTCCTTTAAGGTTGTAAATTGCTGATTTTCCAGTGTACTGGGAATTTGCCATAGCAACATCTTTGGCAACATCTTCCATTTTTTCACCTGCTTGAATACGTGTTAACGCTTCGTTTGCTTGGTCAACGGTTTGAGTTTGAAGTATATTTGCTTTGCGTGGTTGATACTCTTTTACAAGAGCGTCGAAATCTGCTTCGATAGTTTGTTTGACTAAGAATTCCATTTTCAGTGTTGGGTAAACAACTTTATCGAGGTAATCTTGTTCTGAACCCATGTTTAATTGTTCTAACAAGAGTGGGAACTGATCACCAAGAATTGATTTTGCTTCAGCAAGTTGTGCTTGAGCAGCTTCTTCAATTGAAGGGTCGTTAATGTCTTTGGTTACAGATTGCTCTGCGTTTTGAATAACAGTAGCACCGTTGTCTTGACGTTTCATAACTTCAAACAATTGTGTTTCTGTCACAGTTTGGTTACCAACTGTAAAAATTGTGTCATTTGATGCTGGCTTCACGCGTGCATCAGAACATCCTGCAAGAACAAGAAGAGCGACTAATAATGCTGTAATTTTTTTCATATTATTGTCCTTCCTCGATACCCATTAATGTGAGTAATTCTTTCTTGACGGCGTCATCAGTAAATTTAATATCTAAGTCTTTTGCTTTATCCCAAATTGCATTGTAAACAATTTGTTTATTTGAAGCTGTAAGTGATGCGATGTATTTTGCTTTTTCTTCATCATTACTTACAAAGTCTTCTGGATTTGTTGAATCAACTTTAATTAAGTGCATTCCATATTGTGAAGCGGTCCATTCTGATGTTTGTCCTGCTTCAGTTGCAAGTGCAGCTGCTAAAAATTCTGGTACTAATTGTGAGGATTTATCTGTAAATCCAATGCTACCACCACGTTGTGCGGATGCAGTATCATCGGATAGGGCCATCGCTACTTCGTTAAATGGTTTTCCTTCAGCAAGTTGTGCGTTAACTTTATCAATCTTCGCTTGTTCCTCTGCTGTTGGATTTTTTGAATCGGTCATTTTGATCAAGATGTGGCTAACCATGCGTGGTGAGCTTGCTTCAACATAAGGATCTAAATATGTTTCTTTATTCGCATTCACGTAATCTAAGATAATTTGATCGCGTTTTGCCATGTCTTCATAAACAATGTTTAACTCATCAAGCCCTTTGTAGCCCAATGAAATGACATAGCTTTCAAGTTGTTGCATTCCTGCTTGACCTTGTTGCTGCGCAGTTCCAGCTTTTGCTGTTTCTGCAATTTCTTTCGATTTCTTAGCAATTTCTGGTGTCGTTTCAATTGAAGATAAAACGGAACGTTCGAAAAGTGCATATGTTTGAGTCAAACCATATCGCTCTTTAAGATCTTTGTTATAGTCTTCGGCAAAATAATTAACGCCAGCGATTTCGGAGACGACTTGTTTCCCCTCGACTGTCTTACCGCGTAAAACAGTACCTATTTGCTGTTTTGCATAGAAGCCAATTCCGGCAACTAGTACTAAACAGATAACGACGACAAACCAATATTTTTTTAAATTGTCAATCATTATAATCCTCCTTTTAACTTTCTCATTATAGGTTATTTACAACCCCATTGCAATAAAACACGGCAATGTAATGAGTGTCTCACAAGTGAATGAACTTCGTGTGAAAAAGCATGTATTTTTTAATTAATTATTAACAAGAGAATTGCGTTGGTGCGTTTAAGAATTGTACCACTGTGATATAATGATAAAAGTATAAAGAAGCGAGGAATTATCATGGCACAATTACGTATTGAAAACCTTCATGTTGAAATTGAAGGAAAACAAATCTTAAAGGGAGTAAACTTGGTTGTCAACGAAGGTGAGATTCATGCAATCATGGGGCCTAATGGAAATGGTAAATCAACGTTACTCTCTGCAATAATGGGACATCCCCGCTATGAAGTAACGGAAGGTTCAATTACATTTGATGGAGAAGATGTTTTGGAGCTTGAAGTGGATGAACGAAGTAAATTAGGACTCTTTTTAGGGATGCAGTATCCCCAAGAAGTATCAGGTGTTACAAACTCTGATTTTTTGAAATCAGCGCTAAACGCACGTCGTGAAACACCAATCGGATTGTTTGAATTCGTAAAGGGAATGGAGTCCAGTGTAAAACGTCTTCGCATGAAAGAAGACCTAGCACACCGTTTCTTAAATGAAGGCTTTTCAGGTGGCGAAAAGAAACGCAATGAAATTCTACAAATGATGATGTTGCAACCCCGTTTTACAATGCTTGATGAAATCGATTCAGGTTTGGACATTGATGCACTTGGACTCGTTGCAGAAGTCTTAAAAGAAGAACAAGATAAACGGCAAATGGGACTGATTATTGTCAGCCACTATGAGCGATTCTTTGAATTGATTAAACCCACGCATACCCATATCATGATGGACGGTCAAATTGTTTTAAGTTCAGATGAAACACTCGTTACAAAAATTGACCGTGAAGGTTATGACTGGATTGAAGCAAAACCAGCGGAAACAGAAAAAGAACATAAGCAACGAATTGCATTAGAATCGTGTGTTATCAAAGATCGAATCCAAGGTAACAAATAATGGCAATCGTAATTGAAACATCACAAAACGTAAGCCTTGAAGCAGGCTTTAATGAAGTTCATATACATGTTCACGATTCCATGAATGTGAGCTTAACCATTCCTGCCCAAACAGAAGGTAGTGTTTACCTTGTTGTGAGTGGTGCAGGGAACTTAGAATTTACTCTTGATGCCCAAGAATCTTCCAATTGGAAATACCTATGGATCAATCAGAGTAACGAAGCATTAGTTGTTGATGAACACCTTATTTTAAATGAGCGCGCTCATCTTGTCGCAAACTATGGTGAAATGTCCCTTGGAAATCATCATAAAAAAACACACATTGAATATATCGGTGCAGGGAGTCATGTCGATTTTAGAGGGGCTATTATCAGTTTCAATAATCTCAAATGGACAATTAAAGCAGATCATCAAGCGAAGAAGAGTTATGCAATGGTAACCTGCAATGCGATCGTTTTAGATGAAGCAAAACTTCACTTAGAAGTTATTGGGTCTATTGCTAAAGGTAATGGTGGATCAGAGACCCATCAAATGAGTCGTATCATGAATTTAGGTGAGACGGTTCACGGTGTAGTTTATCCGATGCTTCTAATTGACGAGAATGACGTTGCAGCATCTCATGCAGCATCAGTGGGTCAACCGAATGAAGAACATATCTATTACCTGCAATCACGTGGTTTATCGCGTCTTGATGCTTTGAAGCTGATTATAACGGGCTATTTGATGCCGATTGTTGATGGCATTGATGATCCTGCAATTAAAGAACAATTAACACAAGAAATTACAGAGAAGGTGAATAACCAATGGCAATAAGAGATGATTTCCCCTTTTATAAACATCACCCTGATGTTGCTTACCTTGATAATGCAGCAACAAATTTGAAGCCCCAGGTAGTAATTGATGCAGTTGTCGATTACTATGAACGCTTATCATCCAACATTCATCGTGGGGATTATAATGAATCACTGGAAACCAGTAATTTATACGAGTTAACTCGAAAAAAAGTCGCAGCATTTATTCATACGGAACCAAAGAACATTGTCTTTACTTCCGGTGCAAGTGAAAGTTTGAATTTGGTGGCTCATGGGTATGGGCTACACCATCTTAAGAAGGGGGATGTTGTGCTCCTTAACGAAGCCGAACATGCCTCAAATACACTCCCTTGGTTCGCATTAAGCGAAACACTCGGGATTGAAGTTGAATTCATTAAATTGGATCATGATGGAAAAATTTCAACGAATGCGCTGCGTCAAGCAATGCATGACCGTGTCAAACTTGTTTCTATTGCACATATTTCGAATGTATTAGGCTATGAGAATGATATCAAGGCATTCGCAACAATTGCTCACGAATTTGGTGCACTTATTTGTGTGGATGGCGCGCAATCAGTCGGTCATACAGCCGTTAATGTGAGTGACCTTGATGTTGATTTTTTTGCTTTCAGTGCCCATAAAATGCTCGGCCCAACTGGTGTGGGTGTTTTATATGCGAAGCCGGAAATTTTTGAAATTATGGAACCACTAAATACTGGTGGTGGCAACAATGTGCGTTATAGTGCATGCGGTGATGTTGTTCTCAAAAAAGCACCTACAAAATTCGAATCGGGAACACCAAATATTGAAGGTGTCATTGGCTTTGGGAGCGCTATTGATTATCTTCAAAGCGTTGGATTTGAAACGATTCATAATACGATTAAACCACTCCACACGAAAGCCTTAAATGCTTTACTTGGTATGGATCATGTAACGGTATATAATCCACAAGCTGATAATGCGATTATCTCATTTTCCGTGAAAGGAATATTTGCTCAAGATGTTGCGGCATACCTCAATAGTTTGAAAATATCGGTTCGTTCTGGCGAACATTGCGCCAAAATGTTAAATGGTGCTTTAAAAGCAGAGAAAAGTGTCCGAATGTCACTTTATTTCTACAATAACGAAAATGATGTGGACCGTTTCATTGAAGCAGTCGAAACAATTACGATTGAAAAAACAATCGATTTATATTTATAGGAGGGTATATGGATTATTTTGATAACCCACAATTTTTAAGACAAATTATCATGGACCATTATGAAAATCCACGAAATAAACGCATGGAGTCAGACTATCCAAGTATTCAAATGAGTACTGACTCATGTATTGATGATCTTTTGATTCAAGCCAAGATTGAACATGGAAAGATTGTGGATGTTGCGTTTGAAGGTCAAGCATGTACGATTGCAACATCGGCAGCTTCAATCATGACAGAATTACTTAAAAATAAAACGATTGAAGAAGCAACCGCAATTATTGCTGAATACAATAAAATGCTACACCTCGATACGTATGACCACGATGTCTTGCAAGAAGCGAATGCATTTAAAAATGTTGGACGTCAAGCCAACCGTATTCATTGTGCTACATTAGGATGGCGTGGCATTACGGAATTAATTGAAGAAAGTAGGGATCAAGATGAGTGAAGAAAAAATTAGCGATCGAGATCGTTTACCCAGCGAAACGTACGAATACGGATTTCATGATAACGTCGAAGCTGTAGTCCAATTTGATAAAGGGCTTAATGAAGATGTCGTGCGTGAAATTTCTCGAATTAAACAAGAACCAGATTGGATGCTAGATCTGCGTCTAAAAGCATACGAGCACTTTAAAGCGCAACCCATGCCAACGTGGGGGGCTGACTTATCGGCCATTGATTTTGAAGACTATATTTATTACCTACGACCAAGCGATCGTGCTGAAACGTTATGGGAAGATGTTCCAAAAACTATTCGGAACACGTTTGATCGTCTTGGAATTCCAGAAGCTGAAGCGAAATACTTGTCAGGTGTTGCGACACAATACGACTCAGAAGTGGTCTACGCCAATATGCTTCAGGAAGTTGAAGCAAAAGGGGTCCTGTTTTTTGATATGGATACAGGACTCCGTGATTATCCAGAAATTGTTCAAAAATACTTTAATAAACTCGTACCCTACAATGATAATAAGTTTGCAGCGCTCAACACTGCGGTGTGGTCTGGAGGCTCCTTTATCTATATTCCAAAAGGTGTTGTGTTGGATAAACCATTGCAATCCTATTTTAGAATTAATGCTGAATCAATGGGGCAATTTGAACGAACGCTCATCATTGTTGATGAGGGTGCGGATGTTCATTATGTTGAAGGATGTACAGCGCCAATCTATTCGAAAGATTCAATGCATGCTGCTGTCGTTGAAATTTTTGTACATGAAAATGCAAAATGTCGCTATACGACCATTCAAAACTGGTCAACCAATGTCTACAATCTCGTAACCAAACGTGCAACAGTTGATGCTCACGGGGTGATGGAGTGGATTGACGGAAACATTGGTGCTTATAAGACAATGAAGTACCCATCTTGCATTCTTGCAGGAAATGCTGCGAAGGGAATGACGATTTCGATTGCTGTCGCAAGTAAAAATCAATGGCAAGATGCTGGCGCTAAAATGATACATAAAGCACCCAATACGCAAAGTACCATTATCTCAAAGTCTGTTTCACGTAATGGTGGGACTGTAAACTATCGAGGAATTGTCCATCACGATAAAAACGCTATAAATGCTAAAACGAAAATCGAGTGCGACACACTCATTTTGGACCAACTATCGATGAGTGATACGATGCCTGTAAATATTGTAGAGACCAATGCTTCAATCATCGAACATGAAGCACGCGTTTCCAAAATCTCTGAAGAAGAACTCTTCTACTTGATGAGTCGTGGACTTAGCGAAGAGCAAGCGTCCGAAACCATTATTCTTGGTTTCTTAGAACCATTTACACGTGAATTACCAATGGAATATGCCGTCGAATTAAATCAATTGATGAAGATGGAGATGGAAGGATCTGTTGGGTAATAGAAAGGACATGCCTATGTCAGTGAAACGAGACATTGCTGACGCGATTATTGCACAGCGAAAAAAATATGATGTCGAAACGCGCTTGCCGTGGGACAAAGCAATCCATGACCAAGTGATAGAAAGAACGTCAGGGCATAAGGTTATTGCTTTATATGCCGCATTTAACCATGAAGTCGATACATACACGATTATGGAAACGCTGTGGTGGGATCCCACACTGACGTTAGTCTTGCCTAAAATTAGTAATAAGGCGATGACCTTTCACCCAGTTACAGGGTTTCAAGATTTGACACCAGGACAACTTGGAATCCTCGAACCTACGACAGCGGTGACCATTGACGCAAAAGATATTGACATGATGTTAATCCCAATGGTAGCATTCAACCGAAATGGATATCGTATAGGTTATGGGGCGGGGTATTACGATCGATATTTAAAAGATACTGATTTCATCAAAATTGGTCTTGCATATGACTTTCAAGAAACAACAGTTTCCTTTGAAGAAATGCATGATATACCGTGTGATGCAATCATTACAAATAGAGAGGTAATACATGCAAAACAATAGAAATAAAATGTTTAAGTTTAGTGTGGTAATGTTCCTTGTGTATGCATCCCATGCAATTATGTTTACACAATTGATTCCATACTTAACCCAACTTGGATATACGGGGACGCAAAGGGGATATATTTTGTCCTATTTTGCAGTGGTATCGATTGTGGGGCAAATTTTAGTAGGTTACCTCAGTGATCGATTCGGAGCCATTAAACGTTTCTTTATTTATACTACCTTTATTCTGTTTATGACAGGGTTGATGGCCTTTAGCTTCGATGGCGCCAATTATTGGTTTCACTTTTTTGCAGTTGGAACCATGGCTGGATTTACCCGGATTGCGAGTAACTTATACGATACATGGGTTTTAGAGACTGATGGGTTGTATCACGAGTTTGGTCGCATTCGTTCTCTGGGTTCGCTCGGGTGGGCACTTACATCTTTAGTAGGTGGGTACCTTGCAACCAGTATGGGATTCCATAGTATTGGTATCCTATCAGGTGTGCTTAGTTTGTGCGTTATCTTTTTGTCATTTCGACTAGAAGAGGCTAAAACTGAATCCCCTGATCCCATCAAGTTTAAAGATATGGCAGCACTATTTCAAAATAAAAACTATGTGCTACTACTAGTTGTTTATTTTGTCGCCTACTTTGTTTACAATGCAGACGGCATCACCGTTATCGATTTGATATTTGATTTGGGTGGTAATGCGTCAAATGTTGGGACCAAATGGTTTGTGCAAGCCATCAGTGAAATTCCGATGATGATTATCATGGGACGTCTCCTAATTAAATATCGTGGTAAGAAACTCATGATTTTTGCATCCGTAATTACTGCTATGCGTTTTTTTCTTTATGCAATGGCACCAAGTGTTACAAGCATTTTAATCATGACCGTATTGCAAATGCTGTCTTATCCATTCTTACTGATTTCGCAAAAGGATCTTGTCTATCGTGAAGTGCCCGAACATTTACGTTCGACCGGACAGATGGTTGCAATATCGATAACCATTGGTTTAAGTGCCGTATTTACACCAATTTTTGCTGCAGCAATTGTTGAGATGACAACGATTCGAACAGCACTCACTGTGTTTGGTTTATTGATGATTATTCCAGCAACATTAATGCTCTTTTATAAACCAGATAATCACACAGTTTAACATATGCTTATCAACACATTTACAAATTATAACGATACAATAATCCTGTAAATCAATTGGTTTGCAGAAGGCTATTTCTCTATCCTAGGAATAGATTTCATAACTGTAACAATCGAGAAAAGGGCGAAAGCCCTTTTTTCTTCAAACTTTGTGAAAATAATTGATATTTTGATAAGAAAAAGATTGTATTTATGGTAAAATAGGGATATTGAAAGAGGGATCGATATGAATATTGTTCAATTAACATCGGAATCAATTCGAGAGCTACGTGCGAAACGCAATGGAATTATGCGTGGCATGATTGAAGGTCAAGAAGGATCACTCCTCGTCCTTGGAGGATCGTTCGCAGGGAATGACCGACAAAGAAACGTTGTATCGTATGCAGTGTTCACAATTTTCTTTGAAATATGGGAAAGATTTAATATGGAATCGTGGTCCTATACATTTGATGAAGAAGGACTTATTTTTTACATTAAACTGGATGAAGATGCCAAAAAAGTGAAAGACATCCTTGTCCATTATGAAGATCACCATCCAATAGGCTTTGCTATCGATAGTGATGTTTTTGATGCTACACAAGAGTGGACCCGAGATTCTCTTGGCCTAACACCACGCCGTGATGAGTATTTTAAAGTTGCTTTGGATGAACTCATGAATGATATTGTTGTAGATCCTAAATACATTGATAACTATATTAAACGTGTTGAAGGCTATATTGTTAAAGGCGATAAGCAAACAATCCTTTCCAATATTTTAGTTTATGGATATGTCAGTGCATATACCAAAGAACTTGGATTTGGAATGTATGGACCTAACTATAAAGGCAGTAACGAACAAATGAACTTTGAGAAATTTATTCATTTAGTACGGGCCTACAAAGATGAAGCACATCGTATTTTTAACGTAAACAGTCATAATGTTTCCGATATAAACCGATATCAACATGACATTGAAACAAAAATTCAACGTGCTGTTTTAAACCAACAGACCTATAAATATCCTGTTTTTATGACAAGCATTATTATGTTTGCGTTTATAAACTCAAGAGGGTATGCAGATATTACCAAGCAGGTCAAACAATTTGGTGAAGGATTTGCACAGCATGGCTTTTTTGATGAAGATCCAAAACGCTATGAATTTGTGGAAATCGGGATGCGTGAGGTCTTTAACCACTACGTTCCGTTTCTTCAAAAGAATAAATCAATCACATCAACATTGCTCTATATCATGAGTCGTCATGATGATCAGTCGATCATTTTGCATAATGGCGACCAAAACTTGTTAAAAGTTCAGTTTCTTTCGAAGAACTTGATTCATAAAGAGGATAAATGGATTGAATTGGACAAATTCTGTAGTTCAAGTTACATTTACCCCTATGACGATACGACCCTACTTGTGATAACATGTATGTTAGATATCATGCAACGTTATTACCTGAAGATAAAAATGTTATTTGATACACAAGAAAAATAAAGGTGGAAACAATGAAATTTTTAGATGAATTAGAATGGCGCGGTCTTGTTAAAGACGTTACAAACCGAGATGCTTTGAATGAACGTCTTGAAAATCCAATATCCCTATACTGTGGATTTGACCCAACAGCGGATTCATTGCATGTTGGACATCTTCAACAAATCATCCTTCTAAAACGTTACCAAGCACAAGGACACCATCCAATTGCGCTTGTTGGTGGCGCTACGGGAATGATTGGGGATCCACGACCAACGACAGAACGCTCAATGCTAACTGACGAAGATTTAGCTCGTAACATCGCAGGAATTGGTAGCCAAATTGAACGCATCGTCAGTTCAGATAATAATCCAGTTCGTATTTTAAATAATCGTGATTGGTTGGGTGATTTATCCATGCTTGATTTTTTAAGAGATTATGGAAAACACTTTAGTGTTGCGACAATGCTTTCAAAAGATACGATTGCGAAACGTATTCAAACAGGTATTTCGTATACTGAATTCTCGTATACAATTCTTCAAGCGATCGATTACCTTCATCTCTTTAAGCATGAAGGCGTACAATTACAAATTGGTGGATCTGATCAATGGGGAAACTTGGTTAGTGGTACTGAGTTAATTCGTCGTGTTGAAGGACATGAATCCGAAGTTTATGGTGTCACATCACACTTGATTATGAAGTCAGACGGTACTAAATTTGGTAAGAGTGAAGGGCAAAACATTTGGTTAGACCCTGAGCGTACTGATGCCTATGAGTTCTACCAATTCTGGATTAATACAAGTGATGAAGACATTATTGACTTTACCAAACGTCTATCCTTTAAATCAGTTGCAGAAATTGAAGCAATTGAAGTTGCATTTAAAGAAGCACCGCACTTACGACATGCTCAAAAAGAACTTGCGAAAGAATTGACACAAATTGTTCATGGTGATGCTGGTCTTGACATGGCGTTACGAATGACTGAAGCATTATTCTCTGGTAATGTCCAAAACTTATCTGTTGAAGAACTTCGATCAGCATTTAAAGGCAGTAGCTCACTCGATGTTGCGGAAGCAAAAACAATCGTTGATTTACTCGTTGATACCAACATTCTTCCAAGTAAGCGTGAAGCGCGTCAACTCGTGAAAGATGGTGCGATTCGTGTCAATGGCGAAGTTGTGAACGATGCCGAGTTTATCATTACAAAAGAAAACGCAATTGGCGAACAACTTACCGTCATTCGACGTGGTAAGAAAACATATCATTTAATCAACCACGTTAGCGTCTAAGGAGGCCTTGATGAAAAAGTTCCTTACATTAATAGTACTTGCATTACTTGTGACTGGATGTTCATTCGGAGAGAAGAGTCTTTATGCTGAAAAAGTAAAACGCTATGAGTCATCTTGGAAAGCAATCTTAGATCAAGATAAATTTGCGGCGTCATCACCATATTTCAATGTTAAAGCAACTATGGGTAAAAAAGGTGATGGCTACGTCTATGAAATCGTTGTGGATCAGCCACGGATTGCATTGTATGAAGTTGAAGTTGTAGTCGTTGCAAACAATGAGCCCTACAATAAAGAAACAATGATGCCATCTGCTGGAATTTTTGATGGACAATATTCAATGATTCCAAATCAAACAGATACAGAAAAAACATTTGTTGGGGGATTCCAACTTAACGGTGAAACATCCGAATCAACAGTCAATTTAAAAATTCTTGTAAGTTGGAAAGATTATTCTCATCTTGAAACAACACGAGAATTTCTCGAATTCAATCTCGAATATAAAGATGGCCCAGTCGTGCCTGTAGAAGTTGCACCGACGGCGCCAACTGAAGATGCATCAGCTGAGGATGCACCTGCCGAAGATGCTCCGGCTGACGAGGAAGCGTAACATTTGAAAGAAACTACCACCAGGTAGTTTCTTTTTATAAATAATGGAGAGGTGGTAAGGTAATGGATAGAATGATTGAATCATTTTTAGCGCAATATAAGGCACAAGGAGCCTGTGTGGGGGTTATAGACCACAAAGGCCAATGGAAGTACAAAAAGGTATACAATGATGCTATGTGTCCACATCCGGTCGCAGAGCAGTCGCGCTATGGTATTGCTTCAATAACGAAACTGTTGACAGCCATTGTCATGCTTAAAGGGGTAACATCAAATTGGTGGTCGCTTGACGATTCTATATCTGATTACTTTCCAAGTTTTAATAGAAGAGATATTCGAATCCATCATTTTTTGAATCACACTTCAGGATACTATCCGCAACCGCGCACAACAATTTCGCAAATATGCCAAAAGACTGGATTTAAGCAAGAAGTTCATGACTGTGGCTTATCACCTGAATACATGGACCAGGCTGTAGCAATTCTCATTGATAAGCTAAATGCAAAGACAAAGCAACACAGTCATCCGGGAACTCATGTAAGTTACTTTAATGATGGGTATGCATTACTTGGCGAAGTCATCCGTGTAGCAAGCCTGTATGTACACTATGAAGCAGCAGTTCAAGACTTAATTTTTAAGCCACTTGGCATGCATAATTCAACTACAACGTATTTAGATGTGAACAAAGACGACCAAACCACATTCCAATATTATTGGATTGAGGATCAGTGTATCGAAATTAAAGACTACTATGACAATGCCTTTGCTTTACAAGGCGGTGGCGCAGCTAAGTCAACGCTTCAAGACATGGGAAAATTAGCAACGTGGCTAATGCAACCATCAAACGACATGTTAGCGCACCTTGAGACACATTTGCGTGAGGTTGGATATGGGACTCAGTATGGATTCGGAAGTCAGTACATTCAAACTGAAATAGGTAATGTGGTAGGGCATGCAGGTTCGCTAACCGGAGTATCAAGTGCATTGTTTATAAATGAAACGAAAACTGAAGCTGCCATAGTACTTTGTAATACAAGCGATATTCCTGTACAGAAGTTAGCCCTTATGATGTTAGATGCTATGCCGAAAGATACGCCAGATGAAGTATCATGGTGTTTAGAAAAAATGAACGCTTTATACGGAAGTTACTGTGCGGGTGAAGGGTATAGCGTTGAAATATCAAATGAAAACGTAAAAATTGATGGTGAAAATCATACCTACACGACATGTAAGTGTGACTATATTAGGGTGTCTACTGACAACAATCCGATTTATCTGAAAATTATTTTTGAAGAAACAGATGTTATCGGGATTCGATTCGGACTCAGAATGTTGGAGAAAACAAATGAAAAAAACTAGACTAAAAGCTGCAAGTGTCAGCTTATCGTGGGGCGGCGCAGGGGATAAGGACCTACGTTGGCGCTATGAAAAAGGGGTTCAATACCTCAAGGATACATTTGATATCGAGGTCCTACCAATGACCCATACTCTCGATGGTAGTGAGTCGGTATACCAGAATCCACAACACCGCGCTCAAGATCTTATGGAAGCATACGAAGATGATGACATTGCGATGGTGCTGTCGTGTATTGGTGGGTCAGAGAGTGTTCGAATATTACCATATTTAGATGATGCTATTTTTATAAATAACCCAAAACCATTCATTGGTTACTCAGATTCCACAACACTACACTTGTATCTCAATAAGCTAGGCATTAAAACATACTATGGCCCATCAATCCTTTCAGAGTTTTCTGAAAACAGTGGGATGTTTGAATACAGCCGTGATTATTTCCAAAGGATTGTCTTAAATCAAGAAGCAAGTGTGACAATTGAAGCGGCAACGCAATGGACGAGTGAGCGAATTCCGTGGTTAATAGAAAATCAAAATCAGTTAAAAACAATGTATTCAAATGACGGTTTCGATTTTATCCAAGGTGATAAGGTGGTTAGAGGGCCTTTAATTGGTGGGTGTATCGAAGTGATGAGTAACCTTAGAGGTACAGATATATGGCCATCATTTGAGTCTTTCGATGGTGCAATTCTTTTCCTCGAAACCAGTGAAGTGATGGCAGAACCATGGTTATTTGAGGATATGCTACGGGCATTGGTTATGGTTGGTGCACTCGAAAAGACTTCCGGTATCATCTTTGGAAAGCCTTATAATAATAAATATTATCAAGAATACCGGGAAATTATAGAAAAGATAGTACAAGAAATCGACTACCAGGGTGCCATTGTCGCCAATATGAATTTTGGTCATACCCAACCAATGTTTTCGATACCTTATGGCGGTATTGGGATTATTGACCCCAATCAAAGAACGTTCACAATCAAACAATAAAAAAGAAGAGGCGATAGCCTCTTCTTTATGGAGTAGATAGTTACTCTTAGATATATTCTTCTGATTTAACAGTGAACATAATAGCCCCTGCCATAGGGTCTTTTTTGATTTCTGCTTTTGCAATTTTACATGCCAATTCTGTATCTTGTTCGCTTGTTTCAAAGTAAAGGCGGATTCCATCTTTCTTTACAAATGTAAAAGTTGGTGATTCCATAGATTCCAAAATTGTTTGAATTTTGCTTTGCATGATCGGACTGTTTACGATAATCATAATAATGCCTCCATTAACTTCCCTACTATCATACCAATATTGGAAATTATTTTCAATCCAATTAAAAAAGTTTTTCAATAATTGCTAAAAAGTGTTGAAAATTATTTTCGAACGGTGTATCCTATGGGTGTAAGCACTATCAGTGCATCAGGAGGGAAAAGTAATATGGAAGCTTTAACACGCTTTATTGAAGAACGTATAGCACCACCGCTAATCAAATTTTCACAATTGAAATACGTTCAAGTAATGCAACGTACCGGACTTGGTATTATGAGTTTACTGGTAGTAGGATCAGTATTCTTACTCGTAGCATCATTTCCATTTGACCCATGGTTGAATTTCTTAGGAGATTTCCGCTGGGTAATCGCAGCAGCATCTGGTGTGGGGACATCATTTATTGCTCTTTATACAGTAATCACTGCTTCATATGGTTTGGTTGAGTTCTACAACAAACAACGTGGTGAAAACCATGACATCATTCAACCAATGATTTTATCAGTAGCATCATTCTTACTTCTAAACCCAGCTCAAACAGTCACAACACTTATTGAAGGTATTGCAGAGCCAGGGAAATTTACAGGAGTTCCAACAGCATACTTAGGTGCAGTCGGGGTATTTGCCGCACTTATTATTGCAATTGTAACTGTTGAAGTATATCGTTTTGTTATTAACCGTAAATTAGTTATTAAGATGCCAGAAGGTGTTCCACCAATGGTTTCTCAATCATTCATCGCTTTAATTCCATCATTTGTTGTTATTATCATGTGGTGGTTTGTGGGATCGGTATTCAAGATTAACTTACCACAAACAATCGCTGGTATCTTTACACCACTTGTACGTGTTGGTGATAGTCCAGTTGTTGTCTTGATTTCAACATTCCTAAACCGTATTCTATGGGCAGTTGGTATCCATGGTTCAAATATTGTTAACTCAGTAGGTGGAACATTCTGGGGCCAAATGACTCAAGAAAACTTGCAAGCACTTCAAGCAATGCAAGAATTGCCATATACATTTACATCAGTATGGATTGATAACTATATTTGGACAGGATTATTCCCGCTCGCTGTAGCATTAATTCGTTCAAAATCACCACGTCTCAAAGGACTTGGAAAACTGTCAATTGCTGCAGCACTCTTTAACATTGGTGAGCCACTAATCTTTGGTCTTCCAATTATGTTGAACCCATTGATGATGATTCCATTTATCTTGTCATACATGGTTCTTGCTATCGTAGCGATTATCTTAACATTAACCGGTGTTCTACCAGTTCCGGTAATGATTATTTCTTGGATTACGCCTGCACCACTTAAAACATGGTTAGCAACGAGCGGAAGTATTACGGCAGTATTATTCGTTCTTGCTGGTTGGGTCTTCATGTACTTAACATTCTACCCATTTGTAAAAGCGTTAGAAAAACAAGACTTGAAAGAAATCGCAGCAGCTGAAGAAGCACATAAAACAGAGGCAGCCTAATGTTAGGAATTTCCTGCTATTTCAAAGATTTGGATTATGACTATCTGGAATATGCTGCGAATTTGGGAGCGAAGTATGTCTTTACTTCGCTTCACATTCCAGAAGAAGACTTATCCCAATTAGATACAATGCTTCCCAAATTTCTCGATAAATGTCAGGAATTGAACTTAAATTTAGTCCCTGATATTTCACCAATGACATTTGAAAAGCTCAATATTGAGCCAAACAATTATGTTGGTTTGAAAGAAAAAGGATTCAAAGTGTTGCGATTAGACTATGGTTTTGATGATTTTGAAATTATTAAAACATTACTTCAAGATTTTGAATTGGTGCTTAATGCAAGCGTTGTGGACGAGCAATACATCATTGACGCTAAAGCCCATGGTGTAGACTTTACACACATTTCAGTAATGCACAACTTTTATCCAAAAACTGAAACCGGTCTATCATTAGAATACTTCAATAAAAAGAATGAAGCATTCATTAAATATAACATTCCAATTATGGCATTTGTTCCTGGTGATCGTTTGAAACGATTCCCACTGTATGAAGGATTGCCAACTGTCGAGAAACACCGTCAAGTACATCCATATGTTGCTGCTGTTGAGTTAATCCACAGTTGCGGTATTCAAGATATTTTGATTGGTGATTCATTAGCACATAATGAAACACTACGTTACATTCAAAGCTATATGGAAGACAAAACAATGCATATCCCAGTCTGCTTAGATAAAGCATATGCATCAATGTACGAGCAACCGTATGCAATCCGTAAAGACTTATCTGAAAACGTTATTCGACTTGCAACACCACGTATTCCAGACATTGCGATTAACAATAACAACTATCGTAATAAAGGATCGATTACAATTGAAAATACGTTATCAGGACGTTATAGCGGAGAAATCCAATTGACTAAGAAAGATTTCATGATGGATGCACGTACAAACGTCATCGGATTTATTCATCCTGATTATATTGATTTAGTCCATTATATGGAACGCGATACACGAATTGTATTTGTACCTATTTCATAAGAAGGAATTTATTCCTTCTTTTTTATGAATAAGGTGCACAAAGGAGTAAAAGTATGACAATTGAAGCCATTGTGAATGGGATTCAACAAAACAAATATTTAAATGCAATGAAAACAGCCATTATTAAAGTGGCATTTATCCAAATAGGGGTAGCAGTTGCCATTTTCATGATTCATATTTTCGACCAACGCAAAATGATCAGTGCAGAGACATTCAATCAAGTTGCTCTCTACTATGGGTATTACTGCATACTGCTTGGAATCATTTTCACGTTTGTAATGGCACAGGCTTTGATTCCTGTTGAACGTGAATATCAGATCTATACCGTAACGTTCTTTGTGATGATGTATGGGGTTCGATTTATGGAAAGCAATCGATTCCTCGAGTTCCCAATCGTTGCATTGTTTCTTGCATGGATTACGATTCTTGCGAGCGAAAAATTGTCGCGTATGCAGTTCAAATCAAAACATGTACCACAAGCCGTGAATGACTACATGACGAAGCTTATCCCTATCGTGATTCTTCTGATTCTTAATGTCTTGATCTTAGTTCAGTTCACAGCCATAATAGATTTATCAGCGGACATTTTGGTGTATGTTACACGCTTTGTAGCATCATTTGGTATGGTGATTGCAACAATTCTGCTGATTTGTGGATTCTGGGTCTTGGGCATCCATGGTGTTGCGGTGATTGGAACTTTGTTACGGCCATTTTGGTTTTATATGATGATTGTGAATGGCTACCAAGTGATTACAAAACAACCTATTTTATATATTGGGAGTGAGACCTTCTTCCAGTGGATTGTTTGGTTAGGCGGTTCAGGCTGCACCCTTGGTTTGGCTATCGCAATTCGTTTCTTCGCTAAAAGTGAACACCTTAAGTCTTTTGGCAAAGTGGGACTCAATTCAAGTCTGTTCAATATTAATGAGACGATTTTATTTGGAGTTCCAATTGTAGATAACAAAAACTTTAGAGTGCCGTTCTTTGTGGCACCGATTGTATGTGCTGTAGTAGGGTATGGTGC
This sequence comes from Erysipelothrix sp. HDW6B, assembly GCF_011301115.1. Classification (NCBI taxonomy): domain Bacteria; kingdom Bacillati; phylum Bacillota; class Erysipelotrichia; order Erysipelotrichales; family Erysipelotrichaceae; genus Erysipelothrix; species Erysipelothrix sp. HDW6B. The sequence continues at coordinate 1,009,844 of NZ_CP049860.1, forward strand.
AATGGCGTGGGGTTATGTCTCGATACCTAGTATTGTGTCACCGTGGGTTTTGCCTGCACCGCTAGGGATTTTTATTTCAAGCCTAGGAGACTTTAGGAGTGTCATATTATCGCTAATCTTGATTGCAATTTCGTTTGTAGTTTATTTTCCATTTTTTAAACGATATGATCGTGAGCTCCAAGCACAGGAACACCAACGATAATAAAAAGAACTTTGCGGTTAAACCCAAAGTTCTTTTTGTGTCTCCAATAAAAAAAAGAGGCGGATGCCTCTTTTAATCTGAAGATTAACGGTTGTAGAACTCAACAACAAGTGCTTCGTTGATTTCTTGGTTTAGTTCGCTACGTTCTGGTAAACGAACATATTCACCTTTCATCTTGTCAGCGTCGAAAGTAACGTATGCTACTGTTCCAACTGATGCTTCCATAGCTTCTTTGATTGATGCCATTGAGCGTGATGATTCTTTAACTTCGATTGTTTGTCCTGGTTTAACTTGGAATGAAGGGATATCCACTTTCTTTCCATCAACAAGGATGTGACCGTGGTTTACTAATTGACGTGCACCACGACGTGTACGTGATAAGTTCATACGGTATACGACGTTATCTAAACGTGATTCAAGCATGAATAAGAAGTTGTGACCTGCAACACCCTCTTGTTTTACAGCTTTTTTGAATGTGTTGTAGAATTGTTTTTCTGTAACACCATATGTGAAACGAATACGTTGTTTTTCACGTTGTTGTAAACCGTAGTTTGATAGTTTTGGACGACGTGCTTTTCCGTGTTGTCCTGGAGCGTAATCGCGACGTTGTAATTCTTTACCTGTTTCTAAAATTGAGAAACTAAGACGACGTGATTTTTTCCATACTGGACCATTAACTGTTGCCATTTGCTGACCTCCTATATGTCGAGTCAACCACAAATTACTAATAGTTGAGTTCATCTATTACTGTTTCCCTTATTCAGCTAAGGTACTTTAGTTCCTGCCGCGGGATGAACGCGTGGCTACCAACTTTGTGTGCTGATTTTTCATGACCTTACTAATATACAAAAGATAGCGGTAAAAGTCAATCAAGGACTTACCAAGAAACACTAAAATATGATACAATGTCACAAAGAGGTGGACCTATGAACTTACAATCTATTCCGAGTTTTATAATTGAATACAAAGTGCCAATTGCAATTGTAGTTGTTGTGATTGTCATTATGGTATTTTTTATTTCGAGATCAAACAAAAAACGACGATTAAGAAAGCAGTTTGATGCTTTAGAAGTTCGCTACAATGAACTTATGAGTATTCCGGTTCTTTTCAAGATTAACAAGGCAACAGGACTTGCAAAATTGAATCCTGAAGTTGAAAATAAAGTGATTGAGTGTAAGGACCTTTTCAACCAAATTAACCGTCAACAAGAAGTGGTAACACAGCTCTTGGCTGATACAGAAGATGCGTTAGCATACGGGAAGCTAAAAGACGCTAAATACTACTTGGTTGATTTAGAAGAAACGATTACTGAATCATTAGAACAAACCGAAACCTTAAACAAAGAACTTGAATCACTGTTGGAACAAGAGACACAACAACGTCTTGAAATTACGAATCTCAAAGAACGCTTCAGAGCAATCAAACAACAAGCAAATGATCAATCTGCAGTTTTAGGTGATGCATATGGGCAAATAGAAGTTCAAATCCGCGATATTGAGCATGCCTTTTCAGTTTTTGAAGAATGGATGTACGCATCGGACTTCCAAAAAGCAAAAGATGTTAGTGATGAAACAAAAGAGAGTGTGGATGATTTAGAAGCACGAATCAAAACGATTCCGAAACTGTACGAAGTTGCCAAAGGATACATTCCTCAATTATTAGATGAAGTATCAAAATTGTATCAAGGGGTACGTCAATCAGGTATTTATGTTGATCACTTGGAAGTTCCCAAAAATATTGGTGTTCTCAGTGAAATTCTTAAAGATGATTTAATTGGGATTCGCGAAGGGAATATTTCAAAATCAAAAGAAAGCTTGATTGAAAGTCAAAAACGTTTGGAACAGTTAGGAATTGCAATCCAAAAAGAAGAAAAGGCACATACAGAACTCCAAGGCGTTTCAGAGGAGTTATTCACGACACTTGAATATCTTGTGGAAGCCGTTAAAGATATCAAAACTGATGCCGAAAAAGTTGAAGTACGCTTCGGCTTTGAAGGATATGTAGACCAAGTTGAAGAGTATGCTGCGATTATTGAAACACAAGATCAAATGCGTGCCAAAATCATGCGAATGATTCAAGAAGAAAAAATTCCAGCAACAACAATCCTTATTTCAGTTAATGAATTAGGGCAAGATGTTTCCATCTTCCGTGGTGAATTTGATAAACTCGTTGAGAAGGTCGAACAAGCCAATGCAGATGAATTACGCGCAGAGCGTCAATTAATGAAGTTATATCTTATTATTAATGATGTTCAAGTTCGCATGAAAAAACGCTCGTTGCCAATGATTTCTGAATCATACCGAGAAGATGTCGAAAAAGCACAACTTTATACGCGTCAAATTTCCGATATCTTAAAACACGACATGATTGAAGTCGAAACATTGAACAAAACGGTCGATGAAGCCATTGATTATACATATAAACTCCACAACAACGTTAACAATTTAGTTGGTGCAGTCGATATGTGTGAAAATGCTATTGTCTATGCAAACAAATTCCGCGCCTTTGTACCAGATATTGACGCTGAATTAACCCGTGCAGAACTCGCGTTCAACAATGGTGAGTACACTCAAGCACTCACAACCGTTATCAATGCAATTGATAAATACAGACCTAATACAGCTTATGAGGAGATGATTCGTGACAATGCAAAAAGCGCACGATAAACCAATATATTTAGATTACGCAAGTACAACCCCAACGCGTCCTGAAATTGCTCAAGATGCATTTAAGATTATGAACGAATACTACGAAAACGCTGACTCACTGCATTTTGGGGGTCAGCGTGTTTCTGACTTAGTGACTGCATCACGCAATACACTCGCTAACCAATTAGGAGTCTTACCGCAAGAGGTTATCTTCACATCAGGGGCGAGTGAGTCAAACAGTGCCGCAATCAAAGGGATAGCACTCGCGAATCAACATATTGGTAAACATATTATTACAACTGAAGTTGAACACAGCTCAACTATGGGTGCTGTAGCACAACTTCGAGATTATTTTGGTTATACAGTGGATTATCTACATGTTGATGATCAAGGTAATATCAGCTTTGATGAACTTCGCGATAAACTACGCAAGGATACTGTTCTTGTTGCTGTGATAGCGATTAATAATGAAGTAGGGGCTATAACCGATGTTCAGGCACTTGCAAAGCTCGTGAAGAAAGAATCCAATGCATTTGTTCATATTGACGGAGTCCAAGCCTTAGCCCGTCATGATTTTGAAATGACTCAGATTGATTCTGTCGCTTACTCCGCTCATAAAATCTACGGATTAAAAGGCAGTGGACTATGGTTGAAGCGATCAAATGTTCATGCACTTCCACTTATTAATGGCGGGCAGCAACAATTTGGTGTTCGTGGTGGTACAATCGATAATACTGCTGCAATACTCTGGGCGAAGACCTTACGTCTCGCACGAGAAGACAATGCGAAAGCTCTGCCAAAGATTGAAAAGATGCAAAAATACTTGTATGATACTTTCGAAAACATGGAAGGCGTTGTTATTAACTCATCCTATGAAGGTTCGCCTTACATCTTTAACTTATCAATACTGAATGTTGGATCAGAAATTATGATGAATGGATTAAATTCCGCAGGATTTGCGGTATCTGCGCAAAGTACATGTAACTCAAAATCACTGGCCCCCTCACATGTTTTAAAAGCCATGGGGAAAAGTGACACCGCTGCATTAAGTAGTATTCGAATCAGTTTATCCCATTTAACGACAATGGAAGAGTTAGAAAAAGTCGTTCAAGAAATTTTGGAGATTAAGAAATATGTCAACCACTAATTATGAATTTATTGTTTGCCGCTACGGTGAACTTTCAACAAAAGGAAAAAACCGCCGCAACTTTACAGCACAACTCGTTCGTAACGTTCGCGCGCAATTAAAAGCTTTCCCAACACTTGAATTTAAAGAAACATATGATCGCTTGTATATCACACTTCATGAAGAAGACGGTTTAGCGGTTAGTGAAGAGCTGAAACATGTATTTGGACTCAGTTCATTTTCACTAGCAATCAAAGTGGAGCGTGATCTAGAAGTTATAGCTCAACTTGCAACCGAACTCATTCAAAAAGAAAGCGGGTCAACATTTAAAGTTCTCGCCCGCCGTCATGATAAAAACTATGAACACGTGTCTGATGTTATAAATCGTCATGTTGCTACGCGTATACTACAAAATACAGACTATAAAGTTAATGTTAAAAATCCTGATATCGGAATTATTGTAGAGATTCGTAACGATGCTGCATACATTATGATGGGTAAAATTGAAGGTGCTGGTGGTTATCCGGTCGGTATTCAAGGAAAAGTCATGTTGATGCTTTCGGGTGGAATTGACTCACCTGTTGCGGGATATCTCATGATGAAACGCGGTGTTACACTCGAAGCGGTCCACTTTGCGTCACCGCCGTACACATCACAAGAAGCTCAGAAAAAAGTCATTGACCTTGCACAAAAACTTACAAACTATCAATCATCGATTAAAGTACATGTTGTGCCATTTACAGATATTCAACTCGAAATCTATAAAAAAGTACCAGAAAGCTATGCAATCACAATGATGCGTCGATATATGCTTCGCATCGGAGAACGTCTTGCAAATGAGCGTCACGCATTAGCAATTGCTAATGGAGAGAGTTTAGGTCAAGTTGCATCACAAACACTCCACAGTATGAAGGAAATCACAAATATCAGCACATTACCAATTCTTCGACCACTAATTACTTATGATAAGGTTGAAATTATTGATCTTTCGCGTAAAATTGATACATATGAGACATCAATCCTTCCGTTTGAAGATTGCTGCACAATATTTACACCAACAAAACCAACAACGAAACCCAATCCACGAAAGGTTGAACTCTTTGAGTCAAAACTTGTGATTGAGGATCTTATTGATCAGGCAATGGAAAATATTGAAGTAATCGAAGTGACGAAAGCGATGGCTGAAGCTACAGCAGAAGTTACAGACTCATTCTTATAATTTACTAACAGGAGGCAATTATGGCATTTGATAATCTGACAAATCGTCTACAAGATACATTTAAAAACTTAACAGGTAAGGGGAAACTTACAGAAAAGAACATCGCGGATGCATTAAGCGAAATTCGTATTTCACTACTTGAAGCGGATGTTAGTTTGGAAGTTATTAATGAACTATTAGACTATACACGTAAAGAAGCAATGGGGATGAAAGTTGTTCGTGATGTTGATCCATCACAAATGTTCATCAAAATTGTTAATGACAAATTAGTTGAAATTTTAGGTGAAGAACACCAAGGCTTAACATTTACTCGTAAACCTGGTGTCATGATGATGGTTGGTCTTCAGGGTTCTGGTAAGACAACAAGTATTGCCAAGATAGCGCGTGAACTCAAAGTCAAAGAAGACAAAAAAGTGTTGTTGGTTGCAGCAGACCTTGCACGTCCGGCAGCTATTGAACAATTGAAAATTCTTGGTGAACGTATCGGTGTTGAGGTTTTTGCTAAAGAGAACAGCACACCAGTTGAAGTGGTAACGGATGCTCTAAGTTATGGTAAAGATTTCGATGTTATCCTTATCGATACCGCCGGACGACTCCAAATTGACGAAGCACTGATGCAACAATTGGTTGATATCCAAGCACTTGCAAAACCTGAAGAAATTCTTTTAAGTGTTGATGCGATGTCAGGGCAAGATGTTATTCATGTTGCGAACGGCTTTAAATCAAAACTAAATTTAACGGGATTAGTTGCGACAAAATTTGATGGTGACTCACGTGGCGGATCAATTCTTTCTGTCCGATACATGACGAAAGTTCCTGTAAAATACGTTGGGGTTGGTGAAGGCATTGAAGAGTTAGAGGCATTCCATCCGGATCGAACTGCATCACGTATCTTGGGAATGGGTGATATTGTTTCACTCGTTGAAAAAGCTCAAGAAAAAATGGATATTGAAGCAAGTGAGAAATCAGCGGAACGTATGATGAACGGTCAGTTCACACTTGATGACATGTTGATACAGTTGCAACAAGTTTCAAAAATGGGGCCCATTTCAGGATTATTGAAAATGCTTCCAGGGGCAAACCAAATGGCAAATCAAATCGATGATGATGATGCGTCAAAAGGTATGAAAAAAACTGAAGCTATGATTCAAAGTATGACGAAAGAAGAACGAAATGATCCAACGATTATTCGTTCCGGTCGTAAACACCGTATTGCCAAAGGATCTGGGGTAACAACAACAGATGTTAACCGATTACTAAGTCAATATGATAAAATGAAAAAACAAATGCGTATGTTCTCCCGCATGATGGGAAAACAATAATACATAATAGAAAAGTATCCCGAAGGATACTTTTCTATTAAAGAATGAGACTTATACGACAATGTAATCTTAAATTGCAAAGTAAGTCTAATTGCTATATCATTTAACTAGTAATCATTTTGGAGGGACTATGAATAAACATATTGACGCACTTATTACAAGACAAGAAAATGCATTCTTAACATCAATCGATGACGCTGGTTATCCAACTGTAAAAGTTGTGAGATCTCCTCGTAAACGTGATGGATTAAAGACAATGTATTTTACAACACACAATAATACACAGATGGTGAAATCATACAGAGCGAATCAACAGGCAATGGTCTATTTTATGGATGAAGCACGTTTTCAAACGGCATCATTTTATGGGACAATGACGGTCGAAACAGATCCAATAATTATTCAAGAACTTATGGAGACAGAGAATGCTCCTGTGTTTGCGAAAGGCGTTGATCCAAAAACGTACTGTGTGCTTCGTTTTACTGCTGATAAAGTCAAATTTTTCAGTAATATGACGACAGAAGTTATCGATTTATAATAAACTACCTATAATGCAATAAAAATGCGGATTATCTTGCATTATTACAGTAGATGTGTTAAATTATTAAAGCATTCATGCACTCTGGTTCCGCTGATCTCGGATTTATGAGCCAGTTTAAGATACAGAAAAAGGAGAATCGAAATGGGATTAAATTTAGTAAATGAAATTACAAAATCTCAAATGCGTACAGATATCCCTGAATTCCGTTCAGGTGTAACAGTTCGCGTTGACGTGCGTATCCAAGAAGGTGGAAAAACACGTATCCAAGCTTTTGAAGGGCTTGTTATCAAACGTACAGGAAGCGGAATCGCTGAAATGTTCACAGTTCGTAAAATGTCTTCAGGTGTTGGAGTTGAACGTACTTTCCCAGTACACTCACCAATTATCGACAGCGTAACAGTATTACGTCGTGGTAAAGTTCGTCGTAGTAAACTATACTACCTACGTGAGCGTTCAGGTAAATCAGCACGTCTTAAAGAAATTCGTTAAGAAGTTCGCTAATAGCCGTATTTATACGGCTTTTTCTTTATTGTTTCCAAAGGAGTCACAACTATGCGAGAAAAACAAGATGATAAATTTTTACTCTTAATCAAAGATTTTATTAAGAGTTTAATAATTAGTTTAATTGCTGTCTTTATCATTACACAGTTTATTGCGAGACCAGTTCGTGTTGAGGGATTATCTATGTATCCAACCCTTAACGATAACGAATTTGGATTTTCTAATGTGATTGGATTGAAAGTTTCTGATATTGAACGATTTGATGTAGTTGTCGTTCACATGGAAGAAAAAAATAGAAACATCGTAAAGCGCGTTATTGGACTTCCAGGCGAGAAAATTCGTTATGAAAAAGATGTATTGTATGTCAATGACGTTGCAGTTGAAGAACCGTTTTTAGATAACCCGTTTAAACAAAAATGGGTCGAAGATAACGATCTTGTGTTTACTGCGGACGAACCGGAATTTATTGTTCCAGAAGGGCATTACTTTGTGCTCGGAGATAACCGCCGTAACTCGTCTGATTCACGTCAGTATGGTGCGTTTGCGTATGAAGAAATCATTAGTAAGGGTGTGTTTGTATTCTTGCCCTTAAATAAACTACGCCCAGTAGGAAGGTAGATAATATGTCACAAGTTCATTGGTATCCAGGACATATGGCAAAAGCCATGCGTCTTATCGAAGAACAATTAAAAGTGGTTGATTTTGTCATTGAGTGTCGTGATGCACGAGCGCCTATGTCAACCCGAAATCCAGCTCTATCATACTCAATTGGACAAAAGAAACGTCTCATTGTTTTAACTAAGAAAGATTTAGCTGAGCCCCGAGAAACTGAAAAATGGGTAAAGCATCTTGAAGATGAAGGCCATGAGGTATTGGTGGTCAATGTGCTTCAAGATGACGTAAAAAAACTCATGGTTGAAAAAACAGATATCGTGATGGCAGAAAAACGTCAACGAGATGAGCGTCGTGGGATTCGTCCTCGCCCAGCACGAGCATTAATCGTAGGTGTCCCAAATGTTGGAAAATCCAGTATCATTAATAAAATTGCGTCACGAAAAGCCGCGGGTGTTGAAAATCGTCCGGGTGTGACTCAAGCACTAAAACTCATTAAAGTAACCGAACAACTTGAGTTGGTCGATACTCCAGGTGTTTTATGGCCGAAATTTGAGTCTGAGACAATGGGTATTCATTGTGCACTCATTGGATCAATTAAAGAAACAGGATATCCAATTGAACTCGTTACAAATTATGCGCGCGATTACTTCTTGCAAGAAAATCGTGAGGTATTAATTGAGCGATACAATATGAAAGATTTTGATATTATGACATTCTATCCTCAAATTGGAATTCATCGTGGATATATCAAAGAAGGTGGCGATGTAGAATTAGATCGAACTCGTAGCACGTTCTTGAGTGATATTCAAAATGGAAAACTGGGACGGATAACATGGGATCGCTTATAGACGAGTTTGAAAACATACTGTGGCAAGAAAATCATAGTGTGTGTGGAATTGATGAAGCTGGACGTGGTCCGATGGCGGGTCCTTGCGTAGTTGCTGGAGTCATATTTCCAAAGAACTATTATCATGCAGACATTAATGATTCAAAAAAATTATCGCCTAAGAAGCGTGATGAACTCGTCTCATTAATTAAAGAACATGCTTTGTGGTACAAAGTTGTAGTGGTTGATGTTGATCAGATTGATTTGCACAATATTTATCGAGCAACACAAATGGCAATGGAAGAAATTGCGAACTCTGCACCGGCAAGCTATATCTTGACTGATGCAATGCCCCTTTTGGATTCTCGACAACCATTCGAGTCTATTGTCAAAGGAGACTCGCGTTCTATGTCAATTGCTGCCGCTAGTGTCCTTGCTAAAACGTATCGAGATGCATTAATGGTTGAACTTGATCGGATGTATCCAGAATATGGCTTTGCTAAGCACAAGGGCTATGGTACGAAGGCGCATCGTGAAGCCATCTTAAAATATGGTCGTACGAAACACCATCGTAAAACATTTAAATTTAAAGATGAGGATCAAATATCACTAGATATTTAGGACTTATCTTTTTTTATAACTATTTGTTATGGGTGATAGTTATGAGAAATTATATAAAAAATGTTGCAATTTTGTACAAAGGTGATTATGCTAAAATGCACCGGCATCTCCTTGAAAAGAAGCCTGTAGCCAATTATTCGTGTGTAGACACGTTTGTGACAATTGTGGATCCATCCTATCCAAAACGTCTGTTGGAGTTAGACCAACCACCATTCATTTTGTTTTATCAAGGTGATGTGAGTTTACTGAACAGTTCGTGTGTTGGTGTTGTTGGTAGCCGTAAGCCCTCTTCATATGCCGTTCAAGCAACGTATGAAGCGGTTGCGGTACTTCGAGAACGCTACACAATAGTTTCCGGTTTAGCGTATGGCATTGATGTATGTGCCCATCTGAGTGCAATACATCATCATACAATTGCGGTAGTAGCATGTGGTTTGGATATATGTTATCCAGTTGCTCACCGTGATATCTTCAATCAAATAGGGAAGGATCATCTCATTATTTCGGAATATCCTAGAGGTGTGAATCCTGAGCGGTATCATTTTCCGTTTCGGAATCGTATCATCGCAAGTTTAAGTAAATGTATATACATTATGAGTGCGCGTCAAAAAAGTGGTACAATGGGTACTGTTGACATTGCGTTATCGTTAAATCGCGAAATTGTCGTCCTTCCACATCCAATTCATGATGAATCTGGGTGCGGTTGTAACCAACTCATTCAAGAAGGTGCGACGGTATTGACAAATATTAAAGAATTATCCAATATATAAATAAGGAGTGACAACTATGAAAAATCTGGTAATTGTTGAGTCACCATCAAAATCAAAAACGATAGAAAAATATTTGGGAAGTGACTTTGAAGTCGTTTCATCCAAAGGACATATTCGTGATCTTGCCACACGTGGTAAAGATGGTTTAGGTGTCGATTTTGAAAATGAGTTTGAACCAACATACAAAATTAGTAAAGACAAAAAAGATGTCGTAAAAGAATTAAAAGCGAAAGTTAAAAAAGTAGATAATGTTTATCTTGCAACTGACCCCGATCGTGAAGGGGAAGCCATTTCATGGCATTTGGCAGATGAATTGGGAATTGACACGGATTTAACCAATCGTGTTGTTTTTAATGAAATTACAAAAGATGCAGTTCTAAGTGCTTTTGAAAAGCCACGTAAAATCGATATGGACTTAGTCAAATCACAGGAAACACGTCGTATTCTTGACCGAATTATCGGTTTTAAACTTTCGAAATTACTTCAATCAAAAATTAAGAGTAAAAGTGCTGGTCGTGTTCAGTCCGTTGCTTTAAAACTGATTGTCGATCGTGAAAAAGAAATCGATGCATTTATTCCTGAAGAGTACTGGTCAGTCTTGGCGTTCTTTGAGAATCAAGAATACCTTATTGAAACAAGTGCTGAACGTTATAAAGGAAAAAAACTCGAAATAAAAAATGCTGAAGCGGCTCAAGTCGTATATGATGCGGTTCAAGGCGAATTTACGATTACAAAACTTGAGAAAAAAGAACGTAAGAAAGATTCGAAATTACCATTTATTACATCAACGCTACAACAAGAAGCTTCAACGCGACTTGGTTTTGCAGCGAAGAAAACGATGCGTGTTGCACAAAAACTCTATGAGGGTATTCAAATGGGGTCAGAAGCAGAAGGTTTGATTACTTATATGCGTACCGACTCAACCCGTCTTAGTGACTCATTTGTTTCGGATGCGAAAGCATATATCTTAAAAACACATGGCAAAGAATACGTTGGTAAATACCGTGAAGGTAAAAAGAATGATAATGCACAAGATGCCCATGAGGCAATCCGCCCAACAAGCATTGATCGTACACCAGAATCCGTAAAACAATATCTAACACCTGACGAGTATAAATTATATCGCTTTATCTATTATCGCGCTGTTGCATCACTCATGTCGGCTGCGAAATATGATGCGGTAAGTGTTGTTTTCAGTCAAAATGATTACGACTTTAATGGTAGTGGATCCACGTTGAAATTTGACGGTTACCTCAAAGTTTATGATTACGAGAAGAGTACCGATAAAATGCTCGGTGAACTTGATGAAGCGAAAGCCTATAAAGCTCGTAATATCGAACAAAACCAACACTTTACACAGCCACCATCTCGTTACACTGAAGCCCGTCTCATTAAAGAACTTGAGGAATTAGGCATTGGGCGTCCAAGTACTTACTCAATGATTCTTGATACTATCGTTTATCGAGCTTATGCGACATTTGGAGCGGTTTCTGAGACATCGCGTACGAAAGTATTCAAACCTACAGAACAGGGTGTTTTAACTAATGATAGCCTTCAGTCACATTTCTCTGAAGTGATTAATGTTCACTATACGGCGGAAATGGAAAGTGAGTTAGATCAAATCGCAGATGGAGATATGAATAATATCGAAGCACTTCAACGATTTGTTGATAAATTCTATCCATTGCTTGCTGAAGCTGATGAAAAAATGGAAAAAGTTGAAGTCGAAAAAGTTGGCGAAGTATGTCCTCTAGATGGTGGAGAGCTTGTCTACCGTTTCGGACGTTATGGCAAGTTTATTGCTTGTGCGAATTTCCCAGAATGCCGCTATAACCGTGCTTTAGAGCAAGAAAGTCGTCCGGAACCAGAAAAAACGGGTGAACAATGTCCAGAATGTGGTAGTGATTTAGTGAAACGTAAGAGTCGTTATGGAACTTGGTTTGTAGGATGTTCATCATTCCCTAAATGTCGTTACATTCAACCCAATGAAAACAGTAAGAAAAAAGCAAAGAAAAAAGAGGCAGAAGATGAAACAAACGCAAGTTAGAGTTATTGGAGCAGGGTTAGCGGGTAGTGAAGCAGCATATCAATTAGCAAAGCGTGGATATCATGTTGAACTCGTTGAAATGCGACCTGTTAAAATGACACCTGCGCACGTTACTCAAAACTTTGCGGAGCTTGTATGCTCAAACTCATTTCGCTCCGACGACATTACGAATGCGGTGGGATTATTAAAACAAGAAATGAGAATGCTTGATAGCTTGATTATGCGCATGGGTGAACAGCATAAACTTCCTGCGGGAAGTGCCCTCGCCGTTGACCGTGTTGGATTCAGTGAAGCAGTATCTGAGGCAATTCGAGCAATGGAAAATATCCAAATCATAAATCAAGAAGTTGTAGAACTCGATGATATTCCAACAATTGTAGCCACTGGTCCTCTAACCTCTGATGCATTTTCGGAATACTTAATGAACTATTTGGGACAAAGTGAATTGCACTTTTATGATGCAATAGCACCTATTGTATCGGTAGAAGGCATTAACTTTGATATTGCATATCGGAAATCACGATATGACAAAGGTGATGGGCAAGATTATATTAACTGTCCGATGACGCGTGATGAGTTTGATGCATTTTATCGTGCAATTCTTGAGTCAGAAGAAGCAGCAGCCCGTGATTTTGAAGACATTAAAGTATTTGAAGGGTGTATGCCAGTTGAAGTTATGGCTCGTCGTGGCATCAAAACGATGCTATTTGGTCCACTTAAACCAGTTGGTCTTGAGAAACCTGATGGGACACGTCCTTATGCCGTGGTTCAATTGCGTCAGGATAATGCTGCGGGTTCTCTTTACAACTTAGTAGGATTCCAAACACGCCTTAAGTGGAGTGATCAAAAAAGAATCATCCAAATGATTCCTGGGCTTGAAAATGCTGAGATTGTACGTTATGGTGTAATGCACCGAAATACATTCATTAAATCACCACTAATTCTTAATAAGCACTTTCAAACGCTGAAGCGTGACTCCTTGTTCTTCGCAGGACAAATTAGTGGTGTCGAAGGGTATGTAGAATCGGCCGCAAGCGGATTGTTTGCTGCTTTGAATATGATTCACTATCTTGAAGGAAAAGAGCTTATTGATTTATCTACTGAAACTGTTATGGGTTCGATGGCACAGTATATTGCGAATGCGAATTCCAATCATTTCCAACCTATGAATGCTAACTTTGGTCTTTTAGGGAACCGACTTAAAGATCGTGAAGCGATGGCAATTCGTAGTCAGGAACATATTAATCATTTACTTGAACAATTATCTTGATGAATTCTTGAGACACATTGCGCTGACAAACACATCTTCGGATCATACGACGGATGCCTATCACCGTGATGTGTCTCAATTTTTAGAGTTTATCGGTTCAGATTACGATGTTCTAAATTTACCCCAAGAAGTAGCGTATGGATTTCTGAGTGAATTGTACGAAGGCAGTCTTTCATCAGCAAGTGTTGCGCGAAAGGTTTCGAGCCTACGTTCATTTTTAAAATTCTTACAACTTAACTATGGTGCTTTAAACAATCCGTTTACACTTATTAAAGTTAAATCAAGAAGTCGTAAGTTACCAGACTTTCTGATGTATGATGAAATTGAAAAATTACTTTTGAGTTGCGAGAACAATAGTTTGGGTGTCCGAAATCAAATGATTATTGAAGTTATGTATGCAGCTGGATTACGTGTCAGTGAAGCGGTCGATCTTCGCATCTCAGATCTTGATTTAGGGGCACGAACAATTCGTGTTATCGGAAAAGGTAACAAAGAGCGTCTCTTGTTTATCTATCCAGAACTTGTGCCAAAGCTAAGACGATATATCGAGTTTTATAGATCGTCTTTAGTTCATGAGAATGTTGAACAACTCTTTGTAAATAATTCGGGGAAACCTTTAACACCTCGGGGTATACAGTACATTCTCGAAAAACAAGGGGAGAAAGCAGGCCTACGGAAAAAAGTCCACCCCCATATGCTAAGACATAGTTTCGCGACCCACTTATTGGATAATGGTGCAAGCCTACGGGTTGTACAAGAACTACTCGGACATGAATCATTGAGTACAACTCAGATTTATACTCATGTATCGATTCAAAAAATTCGTGAAGCGTATGATGCGGCAATGAAACAATTGCCACTCACATAATCTAACATTGTGCTATCGTTTTACTAACACAATAAATGTGTATACTCGTAGGTGTAAGAGATAATACATCTTACTAAGTATGAATATTTCTTCTCCTATCAGAAATAACAAGCATACACATATTCTTTCCCCAAAAATATGAAAAAAGCACTATGTCCCCAACATAGTGCTTTTTTGTATCTAAAAAAACCTCTTGGTGAGAAGAGGTTTAAAGTATTTGATTTTTCGAGTCTAGCATCGCAATGACATCATCCAGTGCATTTTGAATATTTGCAAGGTCACATGGTTTTTGTTCAATTCCAGCAAAAGCTTGTTTGACCGCACTGTGTTTGCAAATTGTATTTGCGATACTCTCAGATAATGCGAGATGAACTTTGCGTTTATCGTCAAGATCTTCCTGGCGTGTGATTATATCCCGCTCTACAAGATTTTGTACAATTTTGGAAACAGCACTTTTCTTCATGCCTAAGCGACTGTAGAGACTGGTTAAATCTGTATCAGGATGAACTGCAAGATCCATCAGCACAAGGTACTCTGAGGTATTGTAGCCCAATAATCTTGCTTGTTCGTTTAAGTTATTATTCATCATTTGGTGAATGACAAGTAATTTATCATAAATAATAGAAAGATCGTTGGTGTCCATAATTACCCCCTTATTTTATAATTAACGAATTGTTTTAAATGCTTTAGCCCAAAGAAGGACTTGATCGAACATTTTCTCAGCATTAACGGTATGGTAGTCATGTGGTTTAAACACTGACATGTTTTCAAAATCTGCCATTAATGAGAATGTTACCATTGTTCGTACTGATGCCATTTCTTGTTCAGCTGCGACTAAGCGTAGTGTTTGAATTGCAGATAAACCGCCGAGTCCGCCATAAGCAACATATCCGACTGGTTTATTGTGTACTTCTGGATGTAAATAGTCAAGTGCATTTTTTAATGCTCCAGGAACTGCACGATTGTATTCTGCAGTAATAATAACATATCCGTCGAATGAAGCGATCTTTGATGACCAATTTTGGATTGCTTGTCCTTGAGCTTCTGTGGGTTGTGTTCCTAAAAGTGGTAGGTCATAATCTTTAAGGTCAACGAGTTCATATGTAACATTCTCGTCAGAACGAGTCGCTGCATAATCCATTACCCATTTTCCTACGGCTTGGCCATTGCGTCCTTCGCGAACGCTTCCTAAAATAACTCCGATATTCATAGTGTGTACCTCCTGTTAGTTTTTGTATCACGAACTATGTTAGTAGTGTAATTCAAAAATAGTCCACTTTTCAACTAACTTGCTCACAATAATTTTTTTCACGATGATTTCAAACAAAAAAAGGAAGTTTTAGCACTTTGGCGTTGACACTGCTAAACTCGTGTACTATAATAATAACAGGCACAGAAATGTGTGTTTAGGAGGCGAGAAATAATATGCTAACACCGCGTAAAGTAGAAATATTTAAAGCGATTGTTACGGAATTTATTAACTCAGCGGAACCAATTGGTTCGAATACACTGATTGATAAATTTAACTTACCGTACTCGTCTGCGACGATACGCAATGAAATGTCAGATCTAGAAAAAATGGGACTTATTGAAAAGACACATACATCGTCTGGAAGGGTTCCTTCGACAAAAGGTTATCGTTTCTACGTTGAGCATCTCATGGAAGACCAAGAGAATGCCAGCGTTGAGCATGCGATTGCCCAAGTCTTTTCTGACCGTCGTTTAGATATCGATGAAGCCATTCGTCAAAGTAGTGATATTATCTCACATATGACCAACTTAACAGCTGTTGTGTTAGGTCCTAGTGCAGAAGCTGAAATTCTGAAAAGTGTTCAGCTGATTCCATTAAATGAATTATCAGCGATGGCAGTCTTTGTTACAGAGACTGGACATGCAGAGAATCGAATCTTTAATTTTGAACAACAAGTTAGTATTGAAGATATCGAACAATGCACAATTATCCTTAACGAGCGTTTAAAAGGTTCGCGTTTGGGTGATGTCGTTGAAAAAATGGAAAGCATTCGTCCTTTGCTAGCTGCGAAGTTACACCAATATGAGGTGCTGTTTGAGGCCTTTGTAGGTGCATTTGTGAAGTTTGCCCAAAGTGAAGTTTACTTAAGTGGTGAACATAATATGCTCTATCAACCAGAGTTCTCAAATATTGAGAAATTGAGACAGCTCATGGCCATGTTGGAAAACAGCCAAATGTGGCAAGAACTCTCAATTAATCATGAGAATATTCGACTCCAAAAAGGAACGCATAGTGAATTAATGTGGGTCGATGATATGGCGGTTGTATCAAGCACCTTAAAACTTGGTGATGATTCTGAACACCAGTTGATGGTAGTTGGTCCAAACCGTATGGAATACGGCAGAGTCGTGTCGCTCATTGATTACGTCTCAGAATTGGTAAATGAAGTGTATGGGAAAGGTGGTCCAAATGAACGAAACGAAGAATGAAACAACAAATGAAGAAAATTTAGAAACAGAAGCTGTAGTTGCTGAAAAAGTAGAAGAGGCAACTGAAGAGCCAACGTTAGAAGAAATCAATGAAGCATTATTGCTTGAAATTGAAACATTAAAAAATGATTATCTTAAAACGTTTGCAGATACAGAAAACTTGAAGAAACGATTACAACGCGAACATGAACAAACACGTAAGTATCGTATTCAAAGTTTTGCATTGAGTGTCCTCCCAGTGATTGATAACTTGGAGCGCGCTTTAAGTCAAGATACAAGTGATGAAGCCTTCCGTGAAGGTGTAAAAATGATTTATGATCAGCTCATGGCTTCATTGCAAGCAGAGGGTGTTGAACCAATCGAAGCATTGAACCAACCCTTTGATCCAAATATTCATCAAGCGATGATGATGGAAGAAGTCGAAGGTGTAGAACCGAACACCGTCGTTATGGAATTACAAAAAGGTTATATGTTAAAAGATCGCATTTTACGTGCGAGTCTTGTAAAAGTGAGTCAGTAAAGGAGAATATAAATTATGAGTAAAGTAATTGGAATTGACTTAGGAACAACAAACTCAGCAGTCGCTGTCATGGAAGGCGGCGAAGCTAAAGTTATTACAAACCCAGAAGGAAATCGTACAACGCCTTCAGTCGTAAGTTTTAAAAACGGAGAGCGTATCGTTGGGGATGCCGCAAAACGTCAAGTTGTAACGAACCCAAACTCAGCAGTATCCGTTAAACGTTTAATCGGTACAGGTGAAAAAGTACATCTTGAAGATAAAGACTATACACCTGAAGAAATCTCGGCAATGATTTTGTCATACATTAAATCATATGCGGAAGATTATCTTGGAGAAAAAGTAACAAAAGCTGTTATTACAGTACCAGCATACTTCAACGATGCTCAACGTCAAGCAACAAAAGATGCGGGACGTATTGCAGGCTTAGAAGTAGAACGTATTATTAACGAACCAACAGCTGCAGCATTAGCTTTTGGTATCGATAAAACAGATATCGAACAAAAAGTATTAGTCTTTGACTTAGGTGGTGGTACCTTTGACGTTTCAATCTTAGAATTAGCAGATGGAACTTTCGAAGTATTATCAACTGCAGGTGATAACAAACTTGGTGGAGATGATTTTGACCACATTATCGTTGATCATTTAGTAGCACTTTTCAAAAAAGAAAATGGCATTGATTTAGCAAATGATAAAATGGCGATGCAACGTCTCAAAGAAGCTGCTGAAAAAGCGAAAAAAGACTTATCATCAACTGTAAATGCACAAATTTCATTACCATTTATCTCAGCTGGTGAAGCAGGACCACTCCATTTAGAAACAACATTATCACGTGCTAAATTTGAAGAAATGACAAAACACTTAGTGGAACGCACAATGATTCCTGTACGCCAAGCATTGAAAGATGCAGGCTTAACACGAAATGACATTCATCAAGTTCTCTTGGTTGGTGGATCAACACGTATTCCAGCTGTCGTTGAAGCTGTTAAATCAGAACTTGGTAAAGAACCAAACAAATCTGTAAACCCTGATGAAGTTGTTGCTATGGGAGCAGCTATTCAAGGTGGTGTTATCTCAGGTGATGTTAAAGACGTCTTACTATTAGACGTAACGCCATTATCATTAGGTATCGAAACTGCAGGTGGCGTTATGACTGCAATGATCGAACGTAACACAACGATTCCAACATCGAAATCACAAGTATTCTCAACCTATGCGGATAATCAACCAGCGGTAGATATTAATGTCTTACAAGGTGAACGTCCAATGGCGAAAGATAATAAATCTCTTGGTTTATTTAAACTTGATGGTATTGCACCAGCACGTCGCGGTGTTCCTCAAATCGAAGTTACATTTGATATCGATGTTAACGGTATTGTTAACGTGTCAGCACTTGATAAAGGTACTAACCAAAAACAATCAATCACAATTTCAAACAGTTCAGGATTAAGCGATGAAGAAATCGATCGTATGGTTCGTGAAGCTGAAGAAAATGCTGAAGCAGATGCTAAACTTCGTGAAGAAGCTGAGCTCAAAAACCGTGCAGAACAATTTATCAACCAAATTGATCAAACATTAGAAAATGAAGATGCAAACGTTGATGAGGCACAAAAAGAAGAAGTTAAGAAACTACGTGATGAATTACAATCAGCACTAGATGAAAATGATATGGATACATTGCGTGAAAAACTTGATGCGCTTGAACAAGCTGCTCAAGCGATGTCACAAGCAATGTATGAGCAACAAGCACAACAAGCAGGTGAAGCACAACCTGAAACTGATGAAACAGTTGTTGACGCAGAATTTGAAGAAAAAAATTAATGAATTTGAATACGGAGGTTAGATATGGCTAAACGCGATTATTATGAAGTCTTAGGTGTATCGAAAGGTGCATCTGATCAAGAAATTAAAAAGGCCTATCGTCAGCTTGCGAAAAAGTATCATCCAGATGTTAATAAAGAAGATGGAGCAGAAGCGCAATTTAAAGAGGTTCAGGAAGCATATGATATTCTTTCTGATAGTTCTAAACGTGCGAATTATGACCAATTCGGTCATGCTGCATTTGATCAAAATGCTGGATATGGTGGCGGTGGTGCTGCAGGCTTCGATGACTTTGGCGATATCTTTAGTTCCTTCTTTGGTGGCGGATTCGGTGGCGGCGGTACACGCCGTGCCGATCCAAATGCGCCACAAAAAGGTCAAGATCGCTTCATGAGTATGAACATTGACTTTATGGAATCTGTTTTCGGAGTTGAGAAAACAGTTACTTTAAACGTTGATGAACAATGTCATGTATGTCACGGAACAGGCGCCCATTCAAAAGAAGATATTAAAACATGTTCCCGTTGTAGTGGAACCGGTCAAACTGTAACACAACAACGTACACCGTTTGGTACATTCCAAACTGCGACAACATGTCCAGATTGTGGTGGAACGGGTAAAACAATCACGAAATTCTGTAAAGAATGTGGTGGTAAAGGATTCAATAGCAAACGTGTAAACGTTGATATTAAAATTCCTGCAGGTATTGCATCAGGACAACAACTTCGCGTCTCTGGCAAAGGGGAACGTGGTTTAAATGGTGGTCCTAATGGTGATCTCTTCGTAGAGATTGGTGTGAAACCGCATAAACACTTCAAACGTGATGGAAACAACATTCATATTCAAGTTCCGCTTTCTGTAGTTGATGCAGCACTGGGAACTGAAATTGATGTTCCTACAGTTCATGGAGATGTGACTCTCACAATTCCTGCTGGTACCCAACCAAACACGAAATTTAGAATGCGTGATAAAGGAATTAAAGATTTACGTTCCTCACGTATGGGAGACCAATTCGTAGAAGTTAAATTGGAAGTCCCAACAAAACTTTCACGTCAAGAACGTGAAACTTATGAAACACTAAGAGAAGAAAAAGGTGAGAGCGTCTTTGACCGTTTTAAAAACGCGTTCAAGTGATGCAAATCACTTTTCTTTAAACTATCAATTAGCACTCATAGAGTTTAATTGCTAAAACATAAAGGAGGTAAAGCAATGAACAACGATAACTTAACTGAAAAATCCCAACAAGCCATTATGGAGGCTGTAAACTACGCAACCGCAATGGGTCATAGTTCGCTGACACCACTTCATGTGATGAAAGCAATCTTAAACACCAATGACCTCGACATTATTCTTATGGAGAGCAATGTCGAGAAAGCTGCATTATCCAATATAACCGAAGAGGCATTATCGCGTTTGCCTAAGGTTCAAGGAGCTCAGCTTGGTGCAAGCAATGAATTTGGTCAGATGATGATGAAAGCAACGGAATGGTCAAAGAAACAAGGGGATGTCTATGTATCCTTGTATGCAATTTTCTTAGCCATAGTGGAGTTAGAATCAATCTATAAAAATTTACTGCCTTACAATGAAGTAGAGAAAGTTATGCTTGAGCATCGCGGAGGTCGAACTATTGATTCACCGCAAGCAGAAAATAACATCGATGCACTCTTAAAATATGGTCGCGATCTCGTTAAAGATGTTCGTGATGGTAAAGTCGATCCAATCATTGGTCGTGATGATGAAATTCGTCGTGTTATCCAAATATTGAGTCGAAAAACAAAGAATAATCCAATTTTAATTGGTGAACCTGGGGTAGGTAAAACAGCAATTGCGGAAGGTCTAGCATGGCGTATTATGCGTGGTGATGTTCCGTACAGTTTGAAAAACAAACAGCTTATCGAACTGGATATGGGATCGCTAATAGCAGGTGCAAAATATCGCGGTGAGTTTGAAGAGCGGCTCAAAGCGGTGCTTGAAGAAGTTGAGAAAGCAGACGGAAATATCATCCTCTTTATTGATGAGATTCATAATCTTGTTGGTGCAGGTAAAACAGAAGGATCCATGGATGCTGCAAATTTACTAAAACCGATGCTTGCGCGTGGTGAACTTCATTTGATTGGAGCAACCACATTTAATGAATACCGTCAAAATATTGAAAAAGATGCAGCACTAGAGCGTCGTTTCCAACGTGTTACAGTTTTAGAGCCAACTGTAGACGACACCATTTCCATCCTACGTGGACTTAAAGATCGTTTTGAATCTCACCATGGTGTTACCATATTGGACGAAGCGATTGTCGCCGCAGCGAAATTATCAGATCGATATATCACTGACCGATTCTTACCGGATAAAGCAATTGACTTGATTGACGAAGCGAGTGCTTCGATTCGAGTTGAGATGGAGTCAATGCCTGAGGCGTTGGATGAGTTAACACGTCGTATCCGTCAGCTTGAGATTGAAGAAATTTCATTGAAAGATGAAACGGATGATCGGGCACTTGACCGCTTAGATGAAATAGTCGAAGAGCTCAGTAATCTAAAAGAAGAACATGATATTCTATTCGCACAATGGGAAAAAGAAAAACAAGCTGTCGACGGTATGAAGGATGCTAAAGAAGAACTCGAGAAAGCAAAATTAGATTACGAACGTGCTCAAAATGAAGCACGGTATGAAGATGCTGCTCGACTTCAGTATGAAACGATTCCGGCATTGGAGAAACAAATCCAAGCGGACAGTGAGCTTGAAAAAGAAGGTGGTATGATCCAAGAGGTCGTTACTGAAGAATTAATTGCTGAAATTATTTCGAAATGGACAGGTATTAACATTACCAAACTTGTAGCATCAGAACGAGAAAAACTCTTGAATCTTAAAGCTGAGCTTCAAAAATCTGTTAAGGGTCAAGATGACGCATTACAAATCGTAACGGATGCGATACTGCGTTCGAAAGCACAAATCCAAGACGAGAACCGTCCGTTAGGATCCTTTATGTTCTTGGGACCAACAGGTGTTGGTAAAACTGAAGTTGCCCGCGTCCTTGCTGAACAGTTGTTTGATGACCGAAATCAAATCATACGGATTGACATGAGTGAGTACATGGAAAAACACAGTGTGGCGCGTTTAATTGGTGCGCCTCCAGGATATGTTGGCTATGAACAAGGGGGACAATTAACGGAGCAAGTCCGTCGTCATCCTTACTCAATCGTGCTATTGGATGAAATTGAAAAGGCTCATCCAGACGTATTCAATGTCTTATTACAAATTCTTGATGATGGTCGGATCACAGATAGTAAAGGTGTAACAGTGGATTTTAAAAACACAATTATTATTATGACCTCAAACTTAGGAAGCCAGTTTGCATTTGAAAAGGATACATCAATCCGCAACAACAATTATATGCAAGCAGTTCAAAGTCACTTCAAACCAGAGTTCATCAACCGTATTGACGAGATTATTGTCTTTAATGCATTGAATGATGCGGTCTTACGTGATATTGCAATTAAGTTTGTTCACGAGTTGGCACTTCGTATTCAACGTCGTGATATTAATTTAGACGTAACTTCGGAAGCTATCAATGCTATCGTTGAACAAGGAAGTGATGTAACTTACGGTGCGCGTCCAATGAAACGTTTTATTCAACGTGAAATCGAAACACGTATCGCTTATTTACTAATTGAACAAGATGTTGCACCACACGCAACCATAGTTGTTGATGTTGAAGACGGTGAGTTTGTATTATCCGTAGTCAACGCAGCTGAATTACTAAATTAAGAACATCGAAAGACCGACACACGTCGGTCTTTTTTTTGAAAAAAATATTTAAAACGATACATTCAGTCAATAAAAAATAAAAATGCCATAGCGATGCGCCACTAAATAGGGACATAATTTTGAAAAATATTGAAAACTTATACCAATTTATTGTGCTTTGAAAGTGCATGTGATATTCTTTTACCCTAATGAAAGGAGATAAAAAAGACGATAATTATAGCGCCCGGCTCAAAGAAGAGTGACGAGGAAAGAGGAGTATCGAATATCGGCGGATGCCTCTTCGGTTAATGGACCGTTAGATAAGGACAAAGACACAAAACCCTTATTAACCATTACAATGTTGATTCAATCATAATAATACGATCAACGACATTAAAACTTAAATATAATCATAATCGAAGGAGATTTTTTATGTGTGGAATTGTAGGATATGTCGGCGCACGAAATGCAGTCGATGTTTTAATTGCGGGCTTGTCTCATCTGGAGTATCGTGGTTACGATTCTGTAGGTCTTGCTGTTGCAACGGATACAGATTTTAGCACGGTCAAAGTATTGGGTCGTGTAGCAAACATTATTGAACCCAGTCGATCGGTTCAATCGCTTCAACCCTGTGTAGGAATTGCGCATACGCGGTGGGCAACTCATGGAAAACCAACGCAGCAAAATGCGCATCCACACCGTGGTAAATTGGTGACATTGGTTCATAACGGAATTATCGAAAACTACCAATCAATTAAACAGGAATTAATAAGCGAAGGGTATCAATTTGAATCTGAAACAGATACAGAAGTAGCAGCAAAGCTGCTAGATAGTATGTATTCAACGATCAAACATCCATTACAGACGATTCAAGCGTTTCTTAAGCGCATCGAGGGTTCATATGCAATTGCAGTGATGTTTGTAGATGTACCGAATACAATTTATGCTATCAGAAAGGGGAGTCCGCTCCTCATTGGAATTGGTAATCAAGAGTATTTCATTGCATCTGATATGACACCAATTTTGGACTATACTCGAGATTTTGTTTTATTGGATGAATCGAGTATTGCGATGATATCATCAAATAAGCTCGAAATCTTTGATGCTGGCAGTGGTGAAGAAATGCAATTTGATGTACAACATGCATCATGGAATATTGATGAAGTCGGCCTGCAAGGCGAAAAATTCTATATGATGAAAGAAATTATTGAACAGCCAAGTGTTGTGAGGCGGTCCCTGCAAAATCGTATTCAAGATGGATTCGCAAGCTTTGAGGCAGATGGAATTGACGACCTATTCTTTGAAGACATTGAGACGATTCATATTGTTGCTTGTGGTACTGCAATGCATGCAGGTTTAGTTGGTAAGCACTGGATTGAGACGCTTGCTCGTAAATCAGTAAATGTTGACGTTGCAAGTGAATTTCGTTATCGCAATCCAATTCTAAATCCCCAAGACTTAGTAATCGTTGTAAGTCAATCGGGAGAAACTGCGGATACACTAGCATGTTTAAGTTTAGCTAAATCTAAAAATATTAGAACACTGGGAATCGTTAATGTCGATGGTTCATCAATTGCGCGTGATGTCGATGCATTGATTTTAACAAAAGCAGGGATTGAACGCTCAGTCGCGAGTACCAAAGCATATATGAGTCAGATAACATGTTTCTATTTACTTGCACACAAATTATCCCAAACGTCGATCAACATGACAGATGTGAATACAATGTTAGATGCTATGGACACAATGATTCAACATAGAAACGATATTGAGGCAATCGTCCAGCCGTATATAAATTTGAACAGTGCGTTCTATGTGGGTAGAGGTTTGGATAGTGCCTTAGCAGTCGAAGGGTCTTTGAAACTTAAAGAGATTACATATATTCATAGTGAGGCTTATGCAGCGGGCGAACTCAAACACGGCAGCATTGCCCTCATAGATGACCAAATATTAACGGTTGCAGTTGCAACGCAATCACATTTAATCGAAAAAACAATCAGTAACATTCAAGAGATAAAGGCACGAGATGGTCAAATTCTCTGTGTTATTATGGAAAAGGAGGCGTATCGATTGGATCCAGAGGATTCAATTATTACTATTCCAAATGTTCCGGCGTTGGTCGCACCTTTTGTGGCAATCATTCCATTGCAAGTCATTGCCTATATGATCAGTGACTTGAAAGGTCTTGATGTTGATAAACCTCGAAATCTTGCAAAATCAGTAACTGTAGAATAAACCAGTAATCAGTCCTCACTTTCTGATTACGCTGAACGACGAAAAGCGATATCCTGCTCGATATCGCTTTTTATTAAAAAAAGCACATCGAGAGATGTGCTTTATGATTATTTCTTTTTGAATGCTTTAAGTTTTTTGAGAATCTTCAACCAGTTAAAGAAGTTGTAAGCAAAGAATCCTGCTGATAATGCGATGAGGAGACTAAAGACTGTAGCTTCAATACCTTGGTAGCCACCAATTTCGAATTGTCTTGAAATTAAGACAAGAGCAACGAAAATTGGCAAAATGAAATCCATGAAGCGATCTGACTTGAGTGCACGGAGTGCTTCTTCGGATTCAAGTTTTGCATAATCAGTATCTGATATTTTGATGATTTGCTTGTCTTTCAGGAAGACAAACCGTTTGAACACTTCAAATCCAACAATTACGGCAACGGCAAATACAGTCACGGCAATTAATGGAAGTTTTAAAAGTCCAATCCCTAAAACAAAGAGTAAAGCCGCCCAAATATATTGTCCATCAAGCAAACGGACTTTAGTCATATCTCCTGCTTGAAGGTGATAGCCTTCTTGCTTGTTGGGAATCACTAAAATCAATCGGCGTCTCTTATCTTTGATAATACCAAATTGGTATAACTCTTCGAGTTCACTTAATCCATTTTTTTTCTTACTCATAGTATCTCCTAAATGACATCATGCGCTTTAAGGGCATGGTAGATTCCATCTTCATTTACTGGCTTGGTCACATATTTTGCTTTTTCTTGGACGTGAGCAACTGCATTTCCCATAGCAACAGAATAGGTTGCACCTGCGAGCGCATCCATATCATTTTCGCCATCTCCAAACATTGTGTAACGTGTTGTCTTTAAATGTCTATTTAGATGTTGAATTCCATTGTGCTTTCCGGATTCAATGCTCATAATTTCTGTATTTCCAAGTTGATCAAGAACGGTTATCGTATCTTTAAACATTTCCTCACGAAGTGCTTCAGGAATTGTGTCAAAAGCATACGACATCAAATTGAAGATTTTTTCATCATTGTACGCTTGAACTGGATAGTAAGTATCAATGTGAAAATGCGCAAATGAATCAACAAGACGTTGATTGGGTTCACTACTTAAAAAGAGGGTATCACCTTCCATTAAAAATGGACCATCATGGACTTTAAGTAAGTCATGAAGCCATGCTACAGGAAGTGGTGTTTCTTTAATAGTATTTAAAGAAGCATCTAAGATTTGTGAACCATTTGCGAGAACAAATCCATCCCATGGCATCATATCAACGACACCAACCTCATATGCGCCAGAAAGGCTACGTCCTGTACATAAAGCTATTTTGTAACCAGCGGCTTTTAATTGCTTTAAAGCTTCAATTGTAGATTCGGGAATTGTATGACTCTTATTGTCTAAGAGTGTCCCATCTACGTCAAAATAAAATATCTCTGAATTTTTCATTTTTATCACCTAACGTATTATACCACGTTTATGCAACGAAAAAGTTGGACTTATTAATTTCGTTAATAATTCATAACGAACATGATATGATATGTCTATGAAAATAGAAATTATATACTCAAACAGGAAAACACTTGCATTACATGTTAGAGATGGGGAAGTATTCGTACGGGCACCACATCAAACTCCAAAACCATTGATTGATTCATTTGTGAAAGAAAAAGAACATTGGATTATGAAGCATCTAGATGCGTATGAACCGGCAGGATTTACGTGGGAACAACCGTCGTTAAAGATATTTGGTACGACATACCCAATCACGTATTATGCCAGTGCTAAATTTGAGATTCAACTAGAAAAGGATACGGTAATATTAAGGTATCCGCCATCATGGAGTGTGGATCGATTAGAACGTACGGTGCTTCTTCACCTTAAAGATTTGTTGGATAAACAGCTTGACGCTTTGGTGACACACTATGCCTTGGCGCTGGGAATCCAAGTACCAAAGTATAAAATCAGAAAGTACAAGCGAATCCATGGTCGCTGTAACCGTGGTGGTGAGTTAGCCTTTAACACGTACCTCTTTCATGAAAATCACCGTTTCATTGAGTATGTCGTGTTGCATGAATGTGCACATATTTTAGAATTTAATCATAGTGCTGCTTTCTATGCAATTATTGAAAAACAAATGCCAGACTATAAATATGTAATTAAAGAACGCAAGGGGCGTTAGGAGACTATAATGTTGAAAGTTGGAACATATAACATTCGTTTATTAGCCGATGATGGTGTTGATTCTTGGAAATATCGGTCACAGTACTTAATAGAATCCTTGGAAAAGGATGCTTATGATGTGATTGGTTTACAAGAAGTAACACCAAAGCAATACCATGATTTGGCACAGATTCCCGGATATCGGCTTGTTGGACAGGCCCGTGAAGTTGATGGCTCAGGTGAAGCATCTCCCATTCTTTTTAATGAACAGACATTGGAATGCCTTGAGGATAAAACGTATTGGTTGTCCGATACACCTGATGTGCCAAGTAAATTTGAGAATTCAGCATGCAATCGTGTCGCAACGATTGCGACATTTCGAATTAAGAAATCAGATGTTGTCTTTCAATTTGCTTCATGTCACATTGACCATATTGTAACGGATGCACAAGCAAAACAAATATATGTTTTAACGACATTGATGGACAAAAACTTACCTGTGATCATCACTGGTGATTTTAACTTGACACCCGATGCAGCCCCGATTCAACTTTTAGAAGCAAAGTACCAAAGTGTTGCGAAAGATTCAAAGTTTGGAACGTTTAATGATTTTGATACTCAACAGGATGTCATGGATATGGAACGAATTGATTATATTTTCTTGGACGATTCATGGACAATTCATGCTAGTGATATTGTAGTCGCCGTAAACGAAAAAGGGCGTTATAATTCGGATCATTTTCCAGTTATAGGTGTAATTTCTCAAACATAAAAAAGAGTCGGATTATTCCGACTCTTTTTCTTGCGTGTGTGCATCAAAATCATTATGGGGGCGGTGTTGCTTATCAAATGCTTCTTGCATCATCACTTTCATTTCTCGAACATCACAACGCATGATATAGAGATGTTTGATTACGAAATACATAAAAATGACCGAGAATACAGGAAGAAGAATAGCTAAAAATGGTGTCATGTACAATGCCTCCTTTATTTTACTTGCTCTATATATAGTATAGCATGGTGTTGTTTGCTATGTAATGGTTATTAATTGCCGATATAGTGGTCGATGAGTTCTTTATCAGGATCTATAAAGATACTTTTGTGAGTGGATAAACTTACGAGACCTAACTGACCACCTGGAATTTTTTTGATATTACGGGCTTGGGTATAGTGTACTTCAACGGAACTACCGAGTCTGCTCTTAGAAAAATAAGCTGCAAGGTGAGCACATAATCTAATCTTTTGTTCGTCCAATTCGGGCGTTTTGATTAAGACATGGGCGCCAAAGTCGTATGCAGCATGAAACCACATGTCATCTTTTCGTGCAAGCTTAAAGGTGATTGCATCATTTTGAATATTGTTTTTACCAACAAAGATGGTTGTTTCATCGTCATACACAATCGTTGTGTAATTTGGTTTTTTCTTCTTTTGTTGTGTTTGACGTCGTTTAAGTCGTCGTTGATGAACGATCCCTTGTGATACTAATTCTTCTTGAATTTCCTGTGCATCTTCAACGGATGCTTGTTCGACTTGAACTTGCAACCCTTCAAAATAATGAATCCGGGCTTCAGTTTTATCGATTTGTTCTTCTAAATAACGAATCGATGTTTTCGCTTTTTGGTACTTTTTGAAATAAAGTCGCGCGTTGTCTTTTCCAGAGTAACGAGGGTCCAACGGAATCGTGACTGGATTGCCACTAAAGTCTTCAAGCGTAATCTCGTTTTGCCCATTTGGAAGTGTGCTAGCGAAGGCGAAGAGAAGGTCTCCATATTCACGTAGATGATCACTGTCTAATGCCTTTTCTACATCTTCGTACAATCGTGGTAACTTTTGTTTGCTGCGTTTAAGTTCCCGTCGAATGAGTTTAACCAAATCTCCTGTTTGTGCTTTAATCCGGTCTTGTTCTTGTAAATCGTGGAAGAAAGCATCCAATCCTTCCATGATTGGAAATTCTTGATGTGGTTTATTGAGGTGCGTTAACGGGATGATATGAAAGTCATTATCATAAACATAAAGAGTTGTGGATGTCATCAGTTCTTGAACGATGGTATCGGCATCTTCGGTTTTTAGACGATGTGTCAACTCACGTTCAAGTAAAGGTGAAATACCATTAAATTGATTTCGTAATGCACTCTCAGGATCATATGTCGCTAAGTCCATGAATGACTTTTTATCAAATTGTGGTGGGTAATCATAGGTGCTTCCGCTTACAATTGCCCGTGACGTATTTTCAAAGGGAGAAATTCGTTTGAGGGCGTCCACAATAATGCCATTATCATCCACAATAATAACGTTTGCGTACTTCCCAAGAAGCTCGACAATTAATCGATACGGGCGAATCACACCCATATCATCGCGATGTTCAACATGTATTTCAATGATTCGGTCAAAACCATATTGTTCAATTTTTGTAATAATACCACCATCTAAATGCTTACGCATCAAGGTGAGCATGTGTGTTTGGTCAATGTTCGTTGTAGGTTTTGATCGGGTCCATTGAACGCGACTAAATACCGGATGTGTTGAAATCATTAAATTCATTTTTTTACCAGCAAAACCATGAATTAAAAACTCGTGGTTTGACGGTTGGGTAATGCGATTAATTTTGATTGGACTCGATTCGTCCATTAAAGTAACAATGCGATGTAGTAAAACGCCATCTATAGCCATAGTATCAACCTCTCAAGTGATAGTATTATATCATACCGGTATGCGTCTCGAAAGCAAAGCACAGAATAACTGTAGAATTGGAGTATCATTCAAATGTATGAAATTTAATGTGTTAAATTGTCGCAGAATCACTGTAAAATACACGAGTTTAAAAGCATTTTAAGAGAAGCTGTGGTATAATAATAAAAATATTTAAGAGGATGGTGTTTATGAAACGAGGATTACTCATTATTCTTTCGGGTCCAAGCGGTGTCGGTAAAGGAACTGTACGAAAGATTTTTTTTGAAAAGGAAGAACTGAATCTTGCATTTTCAATTTCAATGACGACGCGTAAACCGCGAAATGGTGAAATTGACGGAAAAGACTACTATTTTGTGAGTCAAGAACGTTTTAAAGAAGCAATTGAAAATGATGAAATGTTGGAATATGCAGAGTTTGTTGGCAATTACTATGGTACATTGATGGCGGAAGTGGACCGCTTACGCGATCTTGGGAAAAATGTACTCTTAGAAATTGAAGTACAAGGTGCACGGCAAGTTATTGATAAAGTACCAGATTCCTTGAGTATCTTTTTAGTACCACCAAGTATGGAAGAATTAAAACGACGGATTGAAGGACGTCAAACAGAGTCACAAGATGTTATCCAAGAACGATTGGATAAGGCACGTAAAGAAATGGAACTAATGAACCACTACCGATACGTTATTTGTAATGAGAACCCACAACTCGCAGCAGACTCTGTTGCACTAATTATTAAGCGAAACATTGAAACAACTCTTTAGGAGTTGTTTTAAGTCTTTATAGGAGGATGAGCATGTATCTTGATGTCTATATAGAAAATAGTTTTTTAGGAAACAAAACACTGACTTACCAAAGCGGTAGTCATGATGTAAAAGCGGGTATGCGTGTTAAGGTTTTGATGAATAACCGTGAGCTTATTGGCTTCGTGAATCAAGTATATCCCCCAATTCCTATGGATTATGAGATTGCTGAAATTATAGAAGTTTTGGATGACGAACCGGTAATAAATAAGGAACTTTTTGAATTGGCAGAATGGATGAAAGACCAAACGATAGCTCCAATGATCCGTTGTCTTCAAACAATTTTGCCCAATAAATTACGACCTAAATCGAATACCAAGCGTATTAAAACACAACGGGTAGTTCGCCGATTGCATGGGAATATCCAAGGACTGACACCGACTCAAAAACAATTTCTAGATGCATTTCGCACGGATACAACATTACCTGTAAAAGAAGCACAAAAAATGTACTCTGGTTTCCGTAGTCTTATCGATAAGGGAATCCTTGCACTCGAAGATCAAGAGGTTATCTACGAAAGTAAGCCAATAGTTCAGCAGGATGCAAAGTACGCATTAACAGATGCGCAATCAGATATCCTGAAGCGGGTACACTTTAACAGTGCACACACTTACTTGTTACATGGTGTAACAGGTAGTGGAAAAACTGAGGTATACTTACAGTTGGCACATGATGTTGTGAGTCAGGGGCAGCAAGTATTAATTCTAGTTCCTGAAATTTCACTAACACCACAGATGATTGATCGTGTTTCTACGCGCTTTGGTGAAGACGTCGCGATTTATCACTCTGCATTAAATGACCAAGAAAAATATGAACAGTACATGCGGGTTAAACGGGGTGAGGTCAATATTGTCGTTGGCACACGATCCGCGGCCTTTATGCCATTTCAAAATTTAGGATTAATCGTAATGGATGAAGAACATGACAGTAGTTATAAGCAAGAAAATACACCATTCTACCACACTCGTGATGTTGCGATTCACCGAAGCAAGTATCATAAATGTCCTTTGGTCTTAGGGAGCGCTTCACCAGCATTAGAGACTTATGCAAGAGCTCTAAAAGGAGTCTATACACTTTTGGAGCTACCAGAACGTGTCAATCAAACCTTTCCCAAAGTAACCGTAATCGATACGCGTCAGGCACTTAAAAACCGTGCATCTCATTTGCTGACACCGACGTTACTCGACGGAATCTATGATCGCCTACAAAAAAAACAACAGGTTATGTTGTTGCTGAATCGGCGTGGATATATGACCTTACTTAAAGATGTCAATAATGAGGTAATTCAATGCCCGAATTGCGATGTCTCATTAAACTATCATAAAGATGAAGCAAGTTTGAAATGTCATGTGTGTGGATACGCAGCACATCACAATGCGAACGCGAAGGGAAATCAAAACATAGTTGGTAGTGGCGTTGGAACACAACGTTTGGAAGAGCATTTACAAGTATTGTTTCCACAGGCTCGAATTGGTCGTATGGATGCAGATTCTACCCGTCAAAAAAATGCTCACGAAAAAATTCTAAATGCCTTCATGAATCACGAAACAGATATTCTTGTTGGAACCCAAATGATCGCGAAAGGTCTCGATATTGAGAATGTGACATTAGTAGGGATTATTAATGCCGATACTGCATTAGCTCACACAGATTACCGTGCTGTAGAGCTTTCATTTGAAATGCTACTCCAAGCATCTGGGCGTGCAGGGCGCGGCCAATATCCAGGGGAAGTCATGATTCAAACGGCCAATCCAGATCACTACGCGATTCAAACAGCGATTCACCAAAAATATAAGCACTTTTTCAAATTTGAAATGAACTACCGTCAAATCGCAAATTATCCACCGTATCGCTACCTTATTTCTATAATATTTAGTGATGAAGATGCAGACAAAGCATTCGCAGCTGCAAACGGGTTCGTTCCGTTTGTCGAAGACCCACAAATTCAACAAATCGGTCCAGTCATGTTACGACGTTTGAATCGTAGGCACAGAAGCCGTATAATATTAAAAGGAAAAGATCTCGATGTTATGATCGCTAAAACGCATCAAGCATTAGAGTTGTATAAGAAAATAAATAGAACAGGAGTGAGTGTTGATGTTAATCCATTAACGCTCGAATAAAGATGAGAAGAACCGAAACCTACAAAGTTCTATCTGAAGTTTACTTCAAAGATAGACATGCTCACCTTGTGTTAAAAGAATTGGATTTAAAACCTGAAGATCAAGCGTTTGTAAGTGCACTTGTGTACACAACGTTGCAACATAGTTTGTATCTTGATTATCAATTCGAAGATTTAATTGATAAGAAACTCCCGAATGAGATTCAGTTAATTATTAAAATGGGACTGGCACAGTTTTTCAAAATGGATAAAATACCCGATTATGCCATCGTAAATGAGTCAGTGGATCTAGCAAAGAAAATAAAAAAATTCCGCTATGCGGGTGTCGTTAATGCTGTTTTGAAAAATGTTATGAAGCGAGGCGAACGACCTATTGAAGGCGATACACTTCAAGTAGCATCAATTCAGTACAGCATGCCATTATGGATTTTAAAACTTTTAAGCAAACAATACTCGGAAGCATTTGCACTGGATTACGCAATTTACTGCCAACAAATCAAGCCTGCATATGTTCGCTTAAATACACTAAAACCAACCGATACTTTGGATCCTTCAGTGTTTGATACACTTGGAGGACACACGATTGCGAAAGCTGAATTATTTAAGACAAACTACCTTGATGAGGGATACCTCTTAATTCAAGATGTTAATTCTCAAGAGGTTGTGAAACGGATGGCGTTGGAGCCAGGTATGCGCGTTCTTGATTGCTGCTGTGGTCCAGGAACAAAAACAACCCAAATTGCCGCACTTATGGAAAATAATGGTGTTATTGACGGCGTAGAATTATATGAATCGCGAGCAACATCCACACGTCAATTGATGGAACGAACAAATGTACAAATTGCGACAATTCACACGCAAGATGTACTTGAGTATCAATCGAAGGAACAATACGATCGTATTCTTATTGATGCACCATGCTCAGGATTGGGCGTTCTTTCGCACAAACATGATTTACGATATCATATTTATCCACAAGATTTAGATACGCTAGTGACTCTTCAAAAAGACATGCTCAGTCACATTGCACCGATGGTAAAAGAATCAGGTATCTTGATGTATTCAACCTGTACACTGAATCGAAAAGAGAATGAAAAACAAATTAAAGAGTTTTTAGAGAATCATGACAACTTTACGTTGCTTCACGATGAAACCATGAACCCGATGGAAACCATGGGTGATGGATTCTATATTGCCAAGTTACAACGTAAATATTAAGATAGACAAGAAGAAATGAGAGGTCTAACCGTGAAATATACAAGCATTAGCGAAATAGGATTATTACGAAAAGAAAACCAAGATAATGTCGCAGTTGTAGAAAATCATAATGCCCTTTTAGCGATGGTATGTGATGGTATAGGTGGTGCTAATGCTGGCTCAGTTGCTAGTGAAATGGCCGCACGTATGTTAGCGGAATCGTTTGTAGACCATAAATACTTTACGACGCTAGATGAGGTAACTACCTGGTTTAATAAAGCGATTACTGAAGTAAATAGAGCTGTATATCATGAATCGTTAGTGGTCCCTGAATTCCAAGGGATGGGTACAACTATGATTGCTTGCATTATTTTATCAGATGGTGCAATTGCCTTTAATATTGGAGATAGTCGCATTTATCGTTTTGAGAATCAAAACTTAACACAACTATCAGAAGATCAAACGTATGCGTACGAGATGTACCGTCGTAATCAAATCTCTAAAGAAGAAATTGATAAACATCCAAAACGAAATGTACTCATGAATGCAGTTGGAATCGATGAAAGAATCTCATTTGAAACAATTACCATTGAAAAAGGGTGGGATTATCTTCTCTTATCCAGTGATGGTCTTCACGGCTATGTTCCGTACTCAATGATCACACAAATAATGAATGAAGGAAATATACTAGAAAAAAGACATCGACTTATGGAAATGGCGTACCGTTCTGGGGGCTATGATAACATCTCGATAATATTGTTGGAGGGTGACAAAAAATGACGGAAATCATAGGGAATCGATACATACTCATTCGTAGAATCGGAAATGGCGGAATGGCCGATGTTTTTCTTGCGAAAGACACAGTTTTAGACCGTGAGGTTGCATTAAAGCGGCTGCGTGGCGAAATGTCTACAGACCCAGTGTCACTGCTTCGTTTTCAACGTGAAGCAACTGCTGCGAGTCGCCTTAGTCATCAAGGAATTGTAGAAGTCTACGATGTCGGTGAAGACAATGGGCAACACTATATTGTAATGGAAGTGGTGCGAGGTACAACATTAAAAGAGTTGATTCATCGACGTGGCGCTTTGGATAAGTTTGAAGCTGTTGCGATTATCAAACAGCTTGCACAAGCACTACAAGTTGCACATGCGAATCAAGTAATTCACCGTGACATCAAACCACAAAATGTGCTCATCAAAGATGATGGAACTGTAAAACTAACTGACTTTGGTATCGCCCTTGCAGGCGACGCAATCCAATTAACACGTCATGATTCGGTATTAGGGTCGGTCCATTATATGGCTCCCGAACTTTCGCGTGGAGAAGGTGCAACGAAGCAATCAGATATCTATGCACTGGGCGTCGTATTTTATGAACTCTTAACGGGTGAAATTCCGTATCGTGGGGAAAATCCTGTCGAAATTGCGATGAAACATATGCGTGACCCGTTTCCCTCGGTTCAAAAATTCAATCCGAGCTTGCCCAATTCAATCGTAAATGTTATTGCCAAAGCAACGGTCAAAAATCGAAACTACCGTTACCGTAATATCGATGAATTTATCGAGGATTTGTCAGATATTTTGGATCCTTCTCGTGCCGATGAACCCTTGTGGGAGTTTGAAACACCTGAAGATGACCAAGGGACACGTGTACTCGGAACATTAACTGAAGAAGAAGCTGAACTCGAGGCCAAAAAGAAAAAACGTAAAAAAATGATGATAATTGGGGGAAGTGTTGCCGCTGTTGTTGTGGTGGGACTCTTTGCATGGTTTCTATTCAGACCAAAACCTAAAGTTGATATTCAAGTTCCGAAAGTTACCGGTATGACAGTCGAAGAAGCGAAAGTAGCACTTGAACAATTAGGATTAAATGTAAATGCTTCTGTGAGTTACAGTTACTCAGACGAATACGAATCCGGCATTGTTATGGCAACAAAGCCTGGTGAAGGAGCAACTGTTGCTAAAGGAGACCAGATTAAATTAACGGTATCCCATGGAAAGATGTTCGAAGTAGGAGATTATACGGGTATGACGGTGGAAGCCGTGACACAAGCGCTTAAAGATGTTAATGTTGAAATTAAGACAGTAACTGAGCCGCGAAAAGATATGGCTCCAGGAATTGTAATTAGTCAATCAGGGTTAAATCCAGGTGATAAAATTGTCCCGAACCAACGACGTGAATTGACGCTGACAGTAAGTTCAAAGATGCAACTTTTAATTCCAGATGTTACAGGTAAATCAGTTGCGGCAGCCAAACAAGAACTTGAAGCGTTGGGGATCGTAACGCGAACAGAATTATTGCCACAGGCAGGGCTTAGCCTCGCTGAAATTAAAGAACTTGAGTACAATGTTGTCAAACGTACTAATCCATTAGCAGGAAGCTATTATGTTCAAGATGAGGGAAGTTCTGTAACGCTTTATTATTATGAAAAGATGACCAATCCGGAGCCTGAAACAAAACCGGAACCAGAAAAACCAGATACCGGCAACCCTGATAATGGAAAACCTGAATCTGGAAATTCAGGATCAAACAAACCAGGATCGGAGTAATGTAAACTAAGTGCATAAAACTGCACGTACTGAGAAAATTGCTAAAATAGAGGTATGAGGTAAAGTATGAAAAAAGCAAGAATTACGCGAATCGTTTCGAATCATTACACGATTTATATGGACGGCGAATTTCATGTTGCGAAGGCAATGGGAAAACTTCGACTGGGACAAAAACCCATTGTAGGGGACAATGTTCATGTCGAGTTTCTTGAGGAACAATGGGTGATTCAGGAAGTTCTTGAACGGGAGAATCATCTCATACGCCCACTGGTTGCTAACATAGATCAAACCTTAATCGTAATGTCGGCGAAAGAACCAGATTTTTCATACACACTTGTAGATCGCCTTATATTTTTGATTTCACTTGAAGGTATTAAATCCGTCATTGTCATATCTAAAGCTGATTTGATTACAAAAGAGGCGCAAAATGAAATCATTCAAGAATACCAAACGCGTGGTTATCAAGTGGTTCTTACGGGCCAAAATTTACCAACGGACCCTTTAGAGAATATCCTAAAAGATAAACTATCGGTGCTTGCAGGCCAAAGTGGTGTTGGAAAATCAAGTATTTTAAATCGCATTAATGGAGAATTACAGTTAAATACGCAAGCGATTTCTAAAGCACTCGGTCGAGGACGCCATACAACCCGTCATAACCAACTTTATGAAATTGCTGGAGGATGGATTGCTGATACACCAGGATTCTCATCACTTGATTTTTCACAAGTTGATGTTCAAATGTTAGCTGAATCGATCCCAGATTTCGCGCCTTACATTGGGCAATGCAAATATCGTAATTGTTTGCATTTAAAAGAACCAGGTTGTAAAATCAAAGAAGCAGTAGAAAATGATGCTGTATCAAAAATTCGATACACAAATTATGTGGATGTAGTAAAACTAATCAAGGAGGACACACGGGGATGAAAATAGTATCGCCATCAGTATTATCTTTAGATTTTTCAGAAATGAAGACACAGCTTAAACGTGTTGAAGTAGCGGGGGCTAAGTGGTTACACTTTGATGTTATGGATGGTCACTTTGTGCCAAATATTAGTTTTGGTCCTGGCATTCTCAAACAAGTTGATCATGTATCGGATTTATTGATGGATGTCCATTTGATGATCAGTGACCCTGTTCAGTATTTTGATGCATTTATCGATGCAGGTGCTGATGCCATCACGATTCATGCTGAATGTTTTGATGATGTCATGGATGGAATTGCCGCTGTTAAGGATTTAAAAAAACGTGGTGTAAAAGCTGGAATCACATTAAAGCCAG
Source organism: Erysipelothrix sp. HDW6B (assembly GCF_011301115.1). Classification (NCBI taxonomy): domain Bacteria; kingdom Bacillati; phylum Bacillota; class Erysipelotrichia; order Erysipelotrichales; family Erysipelotrichaceae; genus Erysipelothrix; species Erysipelothrix sp. HDW6B. The sequence continues at coordinate 1,048,001 of NZ_CP049860.1, forward strand.
GCACAGATATTTCGCTTATTGTTCCATATCTTAAACATGTAGATATTGTTCTTGTCATGAGTGTTGAACCAGGGTTTGGAGGCCAAGCATTCATGCCTGAAATGTTGGAGCGTATCAAAGAAGTTGACGCGTTCAGACAATCAAATAACTACGAGTATCTCATTTCTGTTGACGGTGGAATTAATGACGAAACTGGTATTCGTGCACGTTCAGCAGGCGCAGATATTTTAGTTGCTGGAAGTTATGTTTTCAGTGATGATATTGAAAAGGCAGTTATTTCTTTATTATGAGAACCGTCACACTCGTTCTAGGGGACTTTGAAGGAACCGTTGAAGGTGATGTTATCGGTGTTGACTATGGAGCCCTTGTTTGTTTAAACAAGGGCATTCCTGTTATGTTGGCATGTGGAGATTTTGATTCTGTTAGTGAAGATGATTTCCAGCGAATTAAAAACTATGCCGAAACAACAATCCGACTCAACCCAATAAAAGATGATACTGATTTTCTGTTCGCGTACAAACAAGCAGGGGATTATGATGAAATTATAGTCTATGGGGGATTGGGTCGCCGCCGTGATCACGAATACAGCAATGTGATAACAGCAATGCTTGATTCGCGGATCACCTTGTACGATGGTCAAAACAAAATAAAAAGATATGATGAGGGTACTCACCATATCGCTAAAAATGATTATTACTATTTATCTGTGCTTGTTTTTGAGCCGATTACGATTACACTTGAAGGATTCAAATATCCGCTTAATCAACGTGATGTTAAATTTGGTGATACTTATCTAACATCAAATGAGATTCTAGATGATATAGGGGTTGTGACGCTTCAAGGTGGGCCTGCACTTATAATACAAGCAAATCAATAATAAAAAAACGGTGATCCACCGTTATTTTTATTATCGAGCTTGTTGTGCTTTGATAGTTTTTAATGCACGGGCGGAAATACGGACCTTAGTTGGCTTTCCATCGACCATAATTGTCGCTTTCTGAAGATTAACATTCCATTTACGACGTGTTGCACGAAGTGAATGTGAGCGTTTGTTTCCAGACATGGTTTTCTTTCCAGTTACTGAACATACTCTAGGCATACCGTAACCCCCTTTCTTGTCTATTCTTTAACGCTTAGTAACTATACCATACGCAATATGTTTAATCAAGTAGGTTTCCTAAAAAAAATAGACAAAATATGATTGTGAAATTTCTGTTGAAGTCAAGCCCTAATGCCTTTAATCTTAGCTTTGATTATGATATTATTATACTAAGCATGAAGGAGGTTCGCAAATGGAAAAACAAATCATTGCAGCATTAGAAATTGCGGATCACGAAGTACGCTTATTAGTTGGACAATTTTTCAATGGTAGATTAAATATTTTAAAAGTAGAACGTGTTCCCCATCTGGGTATCTCAGGATATACGATTATGAGTGAAACACATGTTGTAGATTCAATTAAAAAAGCTGTTGAGAATGCATCTCGCAACTTGGGGGTAGTTGTAAAGCGCATATTATTGGTTGTACCTGGAGTACATACCAAGCGCATAAACCGTCAGTTAAGGGTCCCAATTACAGGACGTATCTCGGAGTCGGATGTCCGGCGCGCATATAATGAATTAGCGAAAACACAATATCCTGAAGGATATATCTTAACAAACATATTAATGAGTAAATTTTTTGTTAATGGAAGCTCAACACGCAAGCTCCCATTAAACGAAAAAAGCGACGCACTTACAATAGAAGCAGAGTGTTACTATGGAAAACAATCAGTAATATTCCCTTATGTAAGTGTCGTAGAGAAATCGGGATTGAAAATCTTGGATATCATTTCTGATGATATCGGATTTGGTAAAGAAGCATCTCTATTTGAAGCGTCAATCGATAAGCCTATAATTGCGATAACGCTCCATGAAAAAATGACACGGTTATCCTTGTTTCATAAAGGGGTTCTGCTATCCAGTGACTACCTTGAAATGGGATTCGAGAGATTTTTAAAACAGATAGAAACAACATTAAAAGTGCCCAGTGATGTGGTACACCGATTGATGTATTACAATGTAGATTTAGATTTAGAGAACCCAAGCAATGACCCAATCTTCATGTGGTCAACAAAATCAACAACACATGTGTTGACACAAGAAGAACTAATGGCAATTGTTGCGGATGATATCAAAATGTTTTTAAAAGATTTGGTAATGCGATGTGAACCAATATTTGAATTAGGATCACCAAAATTTGTCGTGACCGGTGAGGCTAGCGTCATAGCGGGACTCGAGACCGTGATTGCGAATGAAAGTAATTCTGAAGTAACAACGTATCGGTCGACAACGTTTGGAGCGAAGGAGCCAGGCTTAACAGCTGTGCTCGGTTCGTTTTACTACTATAAAGATCAACATGTCTATCGAGAAATGACGATGGCAAGCGTTGATGAAATTGACTTTATGAATACGGTATTGAATATTGAAACAGATATAAAAGATGATTCGATTACTCAAAAACTTAAAAACATGTTCTTTGAACGATAAATTGGAGGAGTGAACAAAATGAGTACAAATTTTCAACATAGTGTAGCAAGAATTAAAGTTATTGGCGTCGGTGGGGCCGGAAATAATGCCGTTAACCGAATGGTTGATGAAGGCATGAAGGGTGTAGAGTTTTATGTAGCCAATACTGATCTACAAGTGCTTAATGTTTCACCAGTCGTGAATCGTATTGAATTAGGACGTGAAGTAACCAAAGGGCTTGGAGCTGGTGCTAATCCAGAAATGGGACGCAAAGCTGCAGTCGAAAGTGAAAATGAAATCCGTGCTGCAGTTAAAGATGCAGATATGGTCTTTGTTACTGCTGGTCTTGGTGGTGGAACGGGAACAGGAGCATCGCCACTTGTTGCCAAGATTGCTCAAGAAGAAGGAGCATTGGTCGTTGGGATCGTTACAAAACCATTTACTTTCGAAGGACGTCGCCGTCGCGAACAAGCGTCTTCAGGCCTCGATGAGCTAAAACAATATGTAGACTCTCTAATTATCGTAAGTAACAATCAATTGCTTGAAGTAATTGGCCGTATTCCTTTCCAAGAAGCATTTAAAGAAGCAGATAATGTACTACGTCAAGGTGTTCAAACAATTACAGACTTAATTGCTGTTCCTGCAATGATTAACTTGGACTTTGCTGATGTTCGTTCTGTTATGCAAGGACAAGGTAGCGCTCTAATCGGAATTGGTATGGCTCAAGGCGAGAACAAATCAATCGAAGCTGCACAAAAAGCAATTACGTCACCATTACTAGAAGCGCAAATTGATGGCGCTCGTAACGCGATTGTGAACGTTACTGGTGGAGATTCAATTTCGATTCAAGATGCGAGTGAAGCTGTTGAATACATTCGTGAAGCGGCTGGAAATGATATCGACATTATTTTTGGAGTTGCCATTAATGAAAATATTGGGGATGCAATTATTGTAACTGTGATTGCCACAGGTTTTGATGATTCAGTTCGTGATGTTCAAGAAACAGTCGCTCAAGTAGAACGTTCAGGATCACAATCATCACAAAACGAACGTACAGAAACAACTAATAACGATATTCCTGAATTTTTTAGAACACGTTAATACGGTGTGCAGTTTGCACACTATGAGGAGTTTATATGAAAAAAGTATTTGTAATTTTTCGTAACGAAGCGTCATACAATCCGAAAATAATCAATAAAATTGATGAGTACTTGCGTATGATGGATGTTGAAGCAACAATTGAAGCGACAACGCCAGAATTGTTTGAACGTGTAACCGAAAATGAAGCTGTAGCGGTCTCAATGGTTACATATGACGATGCAAATGAACATATTGAAGTCATTGATGGTACATCATTAAGAACTGGTGTCGGTGCAGAACCTGTGCTCTTCGAACTTGCGAATAAACTTAAAGCATAAAAAAGGTTGTGATGTATAATTCATCACAACCTTTTCTTCTATTTAAAAGCACGTTTATATTGTTGGGTAATGAGATCGTTTTTACGTCGAGCATGGGCTGCGTGAAGCACCCAGTTAGCATTTGAGAGAAGAGGCCGCGCTAGTCCGATGTAGTCAGCTTGCTCTGATTCAATGACATAGGCCGCAAGATCGGGATTCCCTAGTATACCACAAGCAATAATATTGTTGTTGGGGAAAGCCTTCTTAATCTTATGTGCAAACGGAACTTGATATCCAGGATATATTTTAGTTGGTGGATTAATTGTAATTCCGCCAGATGAAACATTAATGAAGTCATATGAAGCCGCAACAGGTTCGAGCATACGAATGGTATCGTCCACAGTCTGTCCATTGGGTTCATAATCAGTTGCACTAACACGTAGTGACAATATCTTATGTTTTGGCCAAACTTGGGTAACCGCAGCCGTTAATTCTTGTAAGAACACGGATCCATCTTTGTACTTGTCAGTCCTATGATTTGAAGCAGGGCTCATAAATTCAGAAATAAGATATCCGTGTGCACCGTGAATTTCAATTGCATCAAACCCTGCCTTATCGGCACGAACAGCAGCTTCTTGAAAATCTTTGATGATACGTTTTATCTCGTCGGTTGTGAGGGCTACGGGTGTGCGTGAATCATCAGAATAAGCTATTGCGCTAGGTCCGTAGATGGTGTCAATTCCATCACTTGCAGTTGACTTACGGCCCGCATGATTCAATTGAACGCCGATAATGGATCCTTCCTCGTGGACAGCATCAACAATATTTTTGAATGGTGCAATTTGGTCGTCGTTGTATAATCCTAGGCAATCGTCAGTGATGCGTCCTTCTGGTGCAACGCCTGTTGATTCGATGATGATCATCCCAACTTGGCCGATTGCGCGCGAGACATAATGCGCAAAATGGAAGTATGTGGGGATACCATCATGCTTAAATACTGAATACATGCACATAGGTTCCATAACGAGGCGATTTTTCAACTCGTAGTTTTTAATCTTAGTTTTATCAAAAAGGTTCATAGTTATCACTCCTAAGGAAATTATAACACTGTTTACCGAAAATAATATTGAGATGCAATGATGTGAAGTCGGATAATTTGTGAATGGTACTTAGAAATAGCTTAATGAACGTTGGGTTAATGCAAAAACAGCAATCTTTAACAAACAGATGTCTAGGGGACGTCTTTGCATCATGTTCATTAAAAATAGAACACGACAAACAAGATTTATTAAATATGTGTTGACATATCTGAAAATGTAACTCATAATATGTAAAAGCGATGAAAAGGAAAGTAGTTTAATGAAAACTTTCAGAGAGTCTGTGTAGGGTGAGAGCAGATAGTGGCAGTTAAATGAAAATGGCCTTGGAGCAGTTTTACTGAGATAGTATATTTAGGTAAGACCGGGTTCGCCCGTTAACGCGACAGAGTATGATAGTACTCGATAAGGATTATCTTGTGAAAGATAATTAAATTAAGGTGGTAACATGAGCACGCTCATCCTTAGGGATGGGCGTTTTTTATATGTAGAAACAATAAGGAGGAGAACATATGAAGAAATTACTCGTTGTATTAGCAGCATTATTGGTATTGGCTGGTTGTGGTGCTTCGAAAAGTGGCGATGATAAAACTATCGTAATTGGTGGAACACCGTTTCCACATGGAGATATTTTAGAGCAACTTCGCGAACCACTCAAAGAGCAAGGCTTTGAGTTAACGGTTAAAAAGTTTGACGACTACAAAATTCCGAACACTGAAGTTGAATCAGGTGGTTTGGACGCAAACTACTTCCAACACATTCCTTACCTCAAAAACTTCAATAAGGATAATGGAACGCATTTAGTGGACGTATTAAAAGTTCATTATGAACCAATAGGGATCTATGCAGGGAAGAAATCTTCTTTAGCTGATGTTGCTAAAGGTGATACTGTACTTGTGCCAGATGATGCAACAAATTTACCAAGAGCACTGAAGGTTCTTGAAGAAATCGGTTGGATTGAGCTTGGGGATAATCGTGATACCGCAACTGTTAAAGATATCGTTAAATTTAACCAAGAAATCACCATTAAAGAAGTTCAAAGTGATGGAATTGCACCACTCATAAATGATGCAGAGTATGTTGTGTTAAACGGAAACTACGCAATCACTGCGAAAGTAGTTGATCGTGTACTTCAAACGGAAACGATCTCACCAGAAACAATTGCCGACATTGTTAATGTCGTTGCAGTTAAAGAAGGAAATGAAGATAGTCCAAAGACCAAAGCTATTATTAAAGCATTTGAAGATCAACGTGTGAAAGATTACATTGAAGCTCAATTTGCGCCAGCGGTTACAAGTGTCTTGAAATAATTTAAGTATTAAACAGAAGGATGCATATTTATTAATGGAGATGATGACATGAAAATCCATGATATGCATCCTTCTTTGCGTCCACGAGAGCGTGCTGAGCATTTAGGGATTGAAGTATTATCCGATCGGGAATTGCTAGCGATTGTATTACGTTCTGGAACCAAGTACCAATCCGTGCTTGAGATTGCGGATTTAATTTTTGAACGATGTGGTAACATTACGGGATTGCCAAAAATGACATTACATGAACTAATTAAAATTAATGGGATTAAAAAAGTGAAGGCAATTGAAGTATTGGCAATCATCGAGATTGCCAAACGAATGGTTGAGCCACATTGTGGTCAAATTGTCGAAATTTATGATACTGCATCAATTATTAAATGGTTATTCATAAAAATAGGATATGCAAAACAAGAGCAATTTCTAGTAATATACCTAAATCAAAATCGTTGTATTCTAAATCATCAAGTTTTGTTTGTGGGAACTGTAGATCGAAGTCTAATACATCCTCGAGACATCATTCGTGAAGCGAGTATCGTCGGAGCGATGAAAGTGGTATTTGTACATAATCATCCGAGTGGGACGATGGCACCAAGTCGTAGTGATATCGAAGCGACGACTGTGTTGATAAGGGCGTGTCGCCTTGTAGGTGTGGAAGTTTATGACCATTTAATTGTCTCGCAGTCAAACTACATTTCACTTAGATTTCAATTACCGGAATTGTTTATAGAATAGTGTGTGAAGAATCACGCTTTTATTTGTAAAGACAGTCATTCTTAAGTATAATAAAATAGGTGATTCAATGAAAAGAAAAAGTACTTTCAATAGCGTGATGAAGACGCTCATACTAATCATAGTCGTAGCAATTATGGGAACAGGAATGATAAAGGGATCAAAATTTTATCAAAATGTAGACCGTAATTTCTTCAGCTTCTTTTCTATGATGAAATATGGATTAATTGACTATCCAATTGAAACAGCAAGTGGCTTTATGACGGATGTAGCGACAATGTGGGACGTAAGATACGAAAATGACTTGTTACGCCATGAATTGGAAAATGCGGCACATTGGCAGACACGCGTAAAAGCTCTTGAAGAAGAAATTAGTCAGCTAAAAGCACAAAATGAATTAAAAAGTGTTTATACAGAGTTAGTTCAAATTAATGGAACCGTGAAGTATCACTCCAGTGAGAGTTGGGATAGCACAATTACAATAGACATTGGCGCCGCAGATGGTGTTAGTGTTGGTGACGGTGTTATTGCTCCGCAAGGAGTCATCGGTCGTGTTAAACACGTGAGTGAAAATCAATCCGAAGTCTCAATTTTAACTGCAAATGATGATAATTCAAAAGTATCTGTCCGTATCGAAACGGCACCAGGTGAATATGTTCAGGGAATTTTAGATTCCTATAATCATGAAACCAATCTGTTCTCAATTAATTTGCTAGAGACGAATTCGTCAATATCGCCGGATATGGTTGTATCCACCGCAGGAATTGGTGGTGTCTATCCAGCAGGATTACTTATTGGAAATGTTCATTCACAACGAAATATTGCGGATGGAATTGGTGTTGTCGTTTATGTGAAGTCGAATGTTGACTTTGATGATCTTCGATTTATATCGGTGGTTAAACGACCATGAGAACAATTCGACTAATGCATTTTGTCTATATTGTCATACTCTTGTTTTTAGATGGAGTTCTAAATGCGCTCGGGCGTCAATTTCTGATTCCACAATTTACGTTTGTAAGCAATATGGCATTTATGGGTTTAATCATGTTGAGCCAAAATGATAGTAGAGAAGAGTCCATCATCAAAGCGATGATACTGGGCATTTGGTTGGAATTCAACTATATGGATAGCTTTCCAATCTTCTTTGTATCGTTTGCACTTACAATGTTGATCGTGCGACTATTCGATCGACATATCGGTTACTCTGTATCAGAGTTTATTCTGTTAATTATCGTAAGTTTATTTATCAAAGAAATAATAACTTACATCATGGCTTGGTATAGCAAGGGGTATAACCAAGAGTTTATGGCTTTTCTAGCTTATCGCAGCTTCTGGGTATTACTTGGTAATTTAATGTTGATTCCAATTGTCAGATTTGGTTACAGTAAAATGCACCAGTATATCCTAAAAAAAGCACAAAATCTCTATATGAGATAAAGGGGGACTTATGAACACACAGGAAAAAGTTAAGACGTTTATTAATAAAAACTTAACACTCAATCGACTGTTAATCGTTATTATGTCATTAGTTACATTATATTTGCTAATGCTTACAGAAGGATTCTGGATTTACGCATTTGGAAAACTTCAATCAATCTTGATGCCATTCATCATTGGATTCGGAATTGCTTATATCCTACATCCAATCACGAAGTATTTTGAAAAATTTGGAATCAAGCGACAAATTGTTGTGCCACTAACACTCATCGTTTTTGTAGCACTCGTTGTCTTATTGATTTCATCAATACTACCAAAGCTCATTACTGATATGATGACTATAATCAATTCAAGTGTTGATGGTATTCAACAACTGCTAAAGTACTACACAGATTTCCAACAAGGGAAACCAGAACCATGGGTTACAAATCTTGTAAATGAAGGTGTTAAAATCTTGGAGGGCCTTATTAAAAGCGTACCAACAATTCCAACATTTGCATCACAATTTGTCGGTCAACTGATTAATTTCTTGACTACTGCGCTCTTCTCATTAGTTATTGGTCTTTATCTCATTTTCGATTATGAAGATGTAACGCGAAAAGTATTGAATTGTGCGTATAAAGTTTCTCCAAAAGTTGCGAATTCACTCATTGTCGTGAACCGCGCTGTGTTACAATATCTTCAAACACTTATTGTCATCATGACAATAACGTTTGTTGAATATACGATTCTCTATTCGTTGGTTGGGCATAACTATGCATTAGTATTAGGTGTTATGGCTGCATTTGCATTGCTAATACCATACATTGGTCCAATCACAGTTCAAGTCCTTGCTGTTTTAACTTCACTAATGCTTCCAGTACCGCGCATTATTGCATTAGCAATTGGCTTGTTTATCCTTTCAAACTTAGACAACTATGTCATCTCACCATTTGTATATTCAAAACGAGATAAAATTGATCCGGTGTCTTCTCTCTTTGTGTTCTTTGCATCGAGTGTCATGTTTGGATTTATCGGTATTTTACTTTCAATGCCAATTTACTTCTCATTGCGTGCAATTTATGCGTTGAAGAAAAATAATTGGGAATTAGAATCAAAAGTAGAAGCGTAATTTGAAAGAGGGGTATTTATGAAAAGATTAATTAAAAGTACATTGGTTGTAGTAATGTTTACACTGATGTTGACGGGCTGCGTTCCAAAAAATAAGAATGTAGTAGTTACAAGTTATCCTTTAGAATACCTCGTAACAACATTGGCAGGAGACCGCGTAAATGTCGAACGACTTGATGTTGGGTCAACGCCTCAAACTGCTCAAATTAGAGATGATTACAAAGAAGTTCTCGAAAAAGCGGATACGATGTTTTATATCAATGAAATTCAACCTTACTGGGAAATTTATCGTGATGATATCATCTCTAACAATAAGATTGAAGTTATAGATATGGCGGAACGCTCATCACTTTACAACTTTGCTCGCTTTACAACAGTAACAGCTGCGAATTCGACACACGTAGTCGAATCACCGTATTATGATACTCCAAACTTTGAGCGGGTAGATGTTTATGATAAAGATCCGTTCATTTGGATGGATCCGCTAGCGATGACTTCGATGGCTCGAACCATTAAAGATTGGTTAGTTGCGACATATCCTGATGATGCTGCAAAATTTGAAGATAGATTTTCTAAACTAGAAATTGAATTAACGAGTTTGCAAGCCGATTTCCAACAAATCAAAACACCAGCAGTTCCCATTAAAATTGTCACGATGACACCGACATTTGGAAACTGGCAAAAGAGTTTTGGGGTCGAAGTATATCCGGTAACCATTTCTAAGTTCGGTGCTCTTCCAACGGAAGCGATGCTCAACGATATTCGTACATCTATTCAAACAAATAATGTAAAACATATTGCCTTTGAAGAAGGTATGACGGAAGAACAAACAGCACTATACAATCAGTTAAAAACAGAACTATCGCTAACTGAGATACAATTAAGCAATGTTTATTCATTATCTGAAAAGGATGTTGCGGAACAGTATGATTACATTCGAATCATGTATCAAAACTTGGAAACCCTTAAATCGATAAGTCGATAAACCTAAGGGTTTCCTTTCTTTAAATGGAGGAAATTATGGAAAAATTACTATTAATAGATGGAAACTCGATGTTGTTTCGAGCATATTATGGAACATTATCACGAGGACATATGATGTCTTCAACAGGTGTTGTGACCAATGCTGTTTATGGCTTTTCGACAATGCTTACGAAAGCCATTGAACTTACAAAACCGGACTATATCCTTGTCGCTTTTGATACTAAGGATAAAACATTTAGACATGAGATGTTTGGTGAATATAAAGGGACCCGAAAAGAAGTTGATAATGAGTTAGTTTCCCAATTCGCTCTTGTACGAGAATTCATTGATGCATACCCAATTCCTCGATTAGAAATCAGTGGTTATGAAGCGGATGATATTATTGGAACCTTGTCAAAGCAATATAACAATGTAAAGGTGGAAATATTATCCAGTGATCGTGACTTACTACAGTTAATTGATACAAACGTTGAAGTTCTTCTCATGAAAAAGGGAATTACCGACATTAAAACGATGAACCTTCAAAATCTTGAAGCGGAAATGAACATTACACCATCACAAATCGTAGATGTTAAAGCACTTCAAGGTGATACAAGTGATAATATTCCCGGAGTTCCTTCAGTTGGTGAGAAAACAGCACTTAAATTAATTCAACAGTATGGCTCATTTGAGAACTTGTATGCTCATAAAGATGAAATTAAAGGGAAAATGGGTGAGAATGTTCGTAATTATGAAGCTCAAGCACGTTTGTCCTACGAACTTGCTAAAATTGATGTCGAAGTACCCAATTCCATAACCTTGGATACGCTTCGATATGCCCTTCCTGACAATACTTTGAATGCATTTTATCGAAAATATGATATGAATTCCTTAATAACAGAAGATGTTGAAATCACTGATACAGTTAAAGAAAACTTTAAAATGGCTGATCTCGAAGAATCGTGGTTGGCAGACGATGTGACATTGATGTTAGATTATGACAAGAAAGATGTACTTCAAGGGATTACCATATACAATGCTAATGATGTAGCTTTTGCCTATCTGACACTTCCAGAAATGATTCTAGACAGTGTATTCCACGGGTTACTTGGTCGTGAGAAACAGTTGTTTGCAGTTTCTTCCAAAGCCCTTTATCGTTTCGCATTAGAGCATGATATAGCGATTCAGGCGGGCATTGAAGATATTCTCTTACTCGCATTTATAATTAATCCGTCTGTGACGACATTTGAAAAGTTAAAAGACGAATACAATGCGTGGTATTTAAATTATGAAGGTCTAGAGCAAAATTTTGCGATAATTAAAAGAATGCACACATTATATTCAGAGTTGAAAGAAAAGGCTTTGAAAGATGATCTCATTGCTATTTATGATGACATCGAATTACCGCTAGTTATGGTGCTTGCGGAATGTGAATTCTTAGGAATTAATGTGGATCGTAGCATACTTGATGATGTTGCCGAAAAAACCAAGTCAAAGATTGATATGCTGACTCAATTAATTTATGACGAAGCAGGCGAGGAGTTTAACATTAATTCTCCGAAACAACTTTCCGAAGTACTATTCGATCATCTTCAACTTCCTAGTGGTAAAAAGCGCTCTACGGCAGTGTCCGTTTTAGAATCACTTGAGGGTGTGCACCCAATAATCAAGCCGATCTTGGAATACCGCAAGTACGCTAAGCTCTATAGCACGTATGCAGTTGGACTCACAAAATTTATTGGTGCAGATAATCGTATTCATACGTCGTTTAATCAACATGCAACACAAACAGGCCGTTTGTCATCAAGTGATCCCAATTTACAAAATATTTCGGTTCGTGACGAGGAGACACGTGCAATCCGCGGAGCATTCATTGCGAGTCCAGGACATAAGCTTGTAAGTATTGACTATTCTCAAATCGAGTTACGGGTCTTGTCCTACTTAGCACATGAAGAAAAAATGATGGATGCATTTAAGCATGATGTTGATATTCACACGGCCACTGCAAATGAAATTTTTGGTGTTTCTTCAGCTGATGGAGCTATGCGTCGCCAAGCGAAATCTGTAAACTTCGGAATCGTGTATGGTATCTCAGGATTTGGTTTATCAAAACAACTTGATATTTCGATTGCGGAGGCAAGTGCATTTATCGATAAGTACAATGAAGCTTACCCAAATATTCAAAAATATATGGATTCGGTCATTGCAAAATGTGAGGTAGATGGTTTTGTTACAACGTATTTTGGAAGACGACGCTATATTCCAGAAATTTTCGATAAGAATCGTGCAGTCAAAGAATTTGGAAAACGTGCAGCAATGAATGCACCAATCCAAGGAACTGCAGCAGATATAATAAAAATTGCAATGGTTAAAGCACATCGTGCATTGAAAGAAGCAAATTTAAAATCAGTCATGATTCTACAAGTTCATGATGAGCTTGTTTTTGATGTAATAGATGAAGAAGTGGATCAAGTGATTTCACTGATGACATCAGTAATGGAGAGTATCGTTGATTGGCCAATTCCATTAAAAGTCTCAGTTGATATCGGATCAAATTGGTTAGGAGAGTAACGAATGCCAGAATTGCCAGAGGTAGAGACTATTGTTAAAACAATGGGTGTCTCGCTACTAAATGAACAGATTAAAGCCATTAACCTTCGATACCAACCATTATTGGAAACTGGTTCAGAGTATCCAATTGATGTGCTCGTAGGTGAATCGTTTGTTGATTTCAAACGTCGCGGAAAATATGTTTGGTTTGAGCTTACCAATGGATATAATTGGATTATTCATTTGCGAATGGAAGGCAAATTCCATCTTTATGACTCGCAACAACGACCTAACGCACATACGCATCTTACATTCAATACAGCTAACCATTACGTTCATTACTTGGATACAAGAAAGTTTTCGAGAATGGTGGTTACAAAGCATCCGGAGCAATTCTTTGAGAGTAAGCGATTGGGGTATGAACCATGGGACAATGAACTTACTCCAGAATATTTAAAGAAGAAATACAGTACAATTGGTCGTCCAATCAAGCTAGTATTGCTTGATCAAGCTATTTTTGTGGGGGTCGGAAATATATATGCAGATGAAATACTTCATGATATTCGCGTTCATCCATTAACTCCTGCGAAGATGATTTCGACGGTCAAATTGTCACAGCTTATTCTGTCTGCGCGTCGCATTTTGGAAAATGCGATTCAAGCAGGCGGAACCACAATTAGATCCTATACATCTGGACTCAATGTTCATGGTCGATTTCAAATTCAACTTGCGGCCTATGGACAGGGCGGTAAGCCTTGTCCTCGATGTGGGACAACGATGGATCGAATTGTTATAGGTGGAAGGTCAAGTGTATTTTGTCCAAAATGTCAGAAGGTGAAACGATGAAAATTGCGATTACAGGAACAATCGGTGGCGGTAAATCTCAGGCAAGTGAGTATCTACGTGCTCGTGGATATGAAGTCTATGATACCGATAAAATGGTCCATGATTATTATGAAAAGAACGGGCGCCTTTATGACGCTCTAATAACAATGTTTGGTCATGATATTCTTACGTCAACTGGCGACATTGATCGCAGTAAAATAGCGTCGATTGTGTTCAATGATTATGAAAAACTTGATGCCCTGGAAAATTTAGTCTTCCCACACATTCAACAAGATGTAAATCGTGTAAATGCCCAGAATCAAATTATATTCTTTGAAGTGCCGCTCTTGTTTGAATCACATTCCGAAAAGGCTTTTGATAAAGTAATGATGATAACTGCACCATATTCGACACGTATTCAAAGACTAGCTCAACGGGGGCTTGATGAGGCTGAAGTGAATCGCCGGTCGAAACGTCATCTTGATGAGGCTTCCAAAATTGAAAAATCGAATTTTGTAATCAATAACGACGGTTCGTTAGCTGAATTACACGACTGTATTGATGCAGTTATTCATAAATTGAGAGGAGAACAATAGTGGCGAAAGTAGTGATTCATGTAAACAAAAAATATGATCTTGCACCCGACCAATTGCATAGTTTATTAGTGTACTATCAACCACTTTTCTCGTATCCCGCAGCATCGCTCTATTTGACGCTTTACGAATTTTCTACATTAGATTCTAGTGTTGAAATAAGAGAATTACTACGAATTCTTCAAGTTGATGTACGCGAATTCGAAGCAAATCGGAAAGAGCTCGAGCGCTTTGGATTAATACGTACATTTGAACTTGATAAGTCACTTTCCTTGGAGTTGCTAGAGCCGCTTCGTCCCGTTGATTTTATGGAACACAGTACATTTGGTCGTCTGTATGCTATTGTGATGGGTCGCGAAAAGTATATCGAAGCATGTGAACATGTTCAGGTTCCGATAATCCCGGATACAGCTGAAGAAATTACTGCACCGTTTGATATTGCAAGATTGTCCACTTGGGACGAACAATCTGAATCAGCATTCATTACAAGGCCGGTTGCCGAGACATCACGAAAAAGACGTTTTGACGCAAGTTCTTTCTTTAAGACCTTAAATCCAATGATTTTTCCAATGCAGCTTAGAACCCGGGAAGTTATTGATGTTGTTGAAGAGTTTGGAAGCAACTATAAAATAAGCTATGCTGACATGAAGTCTAAGCTCCTAGCGGCAACTAATTTTGAAACAATGATTTTTGATAAACGGAAGTTTCAGGTTCTTGTTGATCGAGACCATGGAATTCAAAATGTTAATACTGTTTCAAATGCTTATGAACTTGATCCCATCAGTTTTATTGCATATAAACAAGAAAATGATTATGTTGTGGATGCAGATAAAAATCTTATTAAGTCGCTACAGAGTAACTTTAAATTCAATGATGAGGTTGTTAATATTCTAATAGAATACATCCTAGACAATAATAATAAAAACTTGAATAAAAACTATGTAGAAAAAATTGCGGCAACGTGGAAACGTAAAGGAATTGAAACGGCTAAGCAAGCTCAAGATGAAGTATCAAGACCAATAACTAAAGTGCAAAGTCAACCTAAGGCTCGTGTAGAAATTCAATCTCCTGATTATACAGAAGCAATTGAAGTAACCCAAGAGTCGGATGATGAAAACACGAGAATTATCGAAGCATATCTTAAAGGAGGACAATCATGAGTTTTAGAAATATGTCATTTGAACTAACACCTGATCAGATTAAAGCACGTGATGAATTGGGTAAGAAATTACTTGAGTTACCTGAAATTCAATTATTTATTGAAAAGTATGACTGTCCTGAACAGGTTATCGTCGAGAATGCATCCAAATTCAAACGATGGGTTCAATCAAAACGTAAAGCACACTCATATGCAAAACATGAAGTTGTTGCTAATCCGGAGTTAGCCAGCTTTGTAGATTTAGCTTACGATAAGCATACAGGAATCATTGATGAATTCGTGACAGAACTTCCGATTCTCGATGAAATTGAAAATGAATATTCATATTTGAATAAATACCAAGTGATGCCGTTACCCTTAAATTTACGTGAAGCACACTTCGATAAGATTGACTATCAAAATGAAAGTGCCCATTTTAAATCTGTGATGGGTACGTTGGTAAAATTCGTCGAAGACAATTCGCTAGGTTACTTTATTTTTGGTGATTTAGGAATTGGAAAAAGCTATATAAGTGCAGCTGTAACGAATGAATTTGCAAAGAAAAACCATTCAGTAGCATTTGTTCATGTCCCATCATTACTTAGCCTGTTAAAGCAAAATTTTAATAACTCATACGAGTTGGATCGAATTTTACGGAAACTTAGGTCCGTTAAAGTACTTGTACTTGATGATCTCGGTGCAGAGCCGATTACGTCGTGGAGTCGTGATGAAATATTACTGTCTATTCTCAATGATAGACTTGAGAATAAACGGAAGACAATTATCACAAGTAACTACCGTCCGGAACTTTTGGTAGGGCTCTATAAACTGGATACCAGAGGGGTTTCAGATGAAATCAGAGCACGAAGACTAGTGGATAGAATCCATGCGTTAACAAGCCCATTAGAAATGACGGGTAAAAACCGTCGAATTGCACAAAAATAGATATTTAAAGGCGAAATAATTGGCGAAAAGTGGTATGATTACTCAAGAGGTGGATTATGAAAAAAATTGGCATTTTGACATCTGGTGGTGATGCGCCAGGAATGAACGCTGCAATTCGAGCAGTTGTGCGTTCTGGAATAAGTGCAGGCCTTGAAGTTTATGGTGTATTTAATGGCTATGAAGGATTAGTCAATGACAACATTCGTAAATTAGATCGTGGCGACGTGAGTGATATTATCATTCAAGGTGGAACGATCTTAGGTAGCGCCCGATTAGAAGAATTCAAGCTCGTTGAGGTTCGTGAAAAGGCAGTCGCAAATCTCGCAAAACATGGTATTGAAGGACTAGTAGTCATTGGTGGTGACGGAAGTTATCGCGGGGCACTTGCTCTAACGGAAATGGGAATAAACTGTATTGGTATTCCTGGGACAATCGATAATGATATCGATTCAACAGATTACACAATTGGTTTTGATACAGCACTAAACACTGTTATCGAAAACGTTGATAAATTACGTGATACATCAAGTTCACATCACCGCTGTTCAGTAGTTGAGGTAATGGGGAACCGTTGTGGTGACCTTGCAATTTATGCAGGAATTACCACTGGTGCAGAAGTTATCGTTACAAAAGAAACCGGCTATGATGAAGCTGAAGTTCTTGAGCGACTCAATTACTTTGAACAAGTGAAAGGAAAGCGTCATGCGATCCTTATCATCAGTGAGAAAATTACTGATGTACACTTATTAGCGCAAAAAATATCACAACATACTGGATTCTCCGGACGTGCAACAATTTTAGGTCATATTCAACGTGGTGGTTCACCTACTGCGCGTGACCGTATTCTTGCGACACAGTTTGGGGATAAAGCAGTGCAGGCATTAATGTCGGGCGAAGGTGGCCGTTGTGTTGGAATCGTAAGCGAAAAAGTAATGACAATCGATATTACTGAAGCGCTACGTACACCTAAGAAATCCAGAAAACCTTTATTTGAGTTACACGATCGATTGGTATAAGAAAGAGAGACATTATTTAATGCAAGAAATGAAAAAAACAAAAGTTATTTGTACGATTGGACCAGCTTCAGAGTCACCAGAAATGCTTGAGGCATTGGCAAAAGAGGGAATGAATATTGTTCGTTTCAACTTCTCACATGACGTCCAAGAAAACCACTTACGACGCATGAACGTTGTTCGTGAAGTTAGCGACCGAATTGGTATCAACTTGGCAATCTTACTTGATACAAAAGGACCTGAAATCCGTTGTGGTGACATGACTGATGGCGCAATCGCTTTTGAGACAGGTGATGTCGTTCGCGTTGGATTTGATGCAGATTTCATGGGAACTAAAGAACGTTTCACACTTTTAGTACCTGAAGTACATGCTGACGTTCAAGTCGGAAATTACCTACTCATCGACGATGGAAAAATGAAGTTAACAGTTATCGATAAAGATGACAAAGACCTAATTTGCCGTGTTGAAAACCCAGGATTCATCAAAACACGTAAAGGTGTGAATATTCCTAACGTAGTACTAAGTATGCCATTTATGTCAGAAAAAGACCGTAATGATATTACTTTTGGTGCTAACAACGGAATTGACTTTGTTGCAGCATCATTTGTTCGTCGTGTTCAAGATGTTCAAGACATTCGTGATGTTTTAGAAGCAGCAGGACGTCCAGATGTTCAAATCATCGTAAAAATCGAAAACCAAGAAGGTTTCGATAACTTAGAAAGCATTTTAGAACTTGCTGATGGTGTCATGGTTGCCCGTGGAGACTTAGGTGTTGAAGTAAGTACACACTTAGTTCCAATTTACCAAAAACGTATGATCGCATTAGCTAACCGTATGGGTAAACCAGTTGTTACTGCAACTCATATGTTAGAATCAATGCAACAAAACCCACGTCCTACACGTGCCGAAGCAAGTGATGTTGCAAATGCAGTTCTTGATGGAACTGATGCAATCATGCTTTCAGGAGAATCAGCTGTTGGAGCATATCCAATCGAAGCAGTTCGTGTTATGCGTGAAATTGCATTAGCAATGGAAGAAATTATTCCTTACCGTGAACGCTTATCACACGCAATCAGTACTTCAAAACGTACAATGCAAGATTCAATTGGTATGTCAGTTGCTGAAACAGCATTGAATATGAATGATGTAGAAGCAATTGTTGCCTTTACACAATCAGGTTCAACAGCACGTCGTATTTCAAAATACCGTCCAAATGTTCCTGTTATTGCAGTTACATTTGATAAAGCAGTTCAACGTAGCCTTCAATCATCATGGGGTGTCATTCCAGTTTACTCAGACGTCCGTAATGATATGACAAATGATGATGAAATTGCATCAACTTTTGCGAAAACATTTGGTATTGAACCTGGTAAAAAAGTTATCATTGCTGCTGGATATCCAACAGGAACAGGTAACACTAACTTAATGAAAATTATTGAAGTTAAATAGTAGGTAAAATTATGAAACAGTATATTGGTGTTGATTTAGGTGGTACGAATGTTCGTGTTGCAATTGTTACCGAACTTGGTGACATTGTTGAAGAAATCAAGCGTCCGTCTTTAGCATCTCAAGGACCAGAAACTGTTCTAAACAATATCGTTGACATGATCAACAGTTTAGAAAACTGTGATCAATGTGCTGGAATTGGAATCGGAATTCCTGGACCAGTAGATACAGAAAAAGGGTCGGTAACTCTATCGACAAATCTTGCTGGATTTACTGGTTTTCCAGTAGTTGATTACTTAAAAAAACATTTTGATTTACCCATTTACATGGATAATGATGCAAATGTTGCTGGTTTAGCTGAAGCTTTAGTTGGTTCGGGAAAAGGCAAGAAAATAGTTTACTATGTTACGCATTCAACAGGAATTGGTGGTGCGCTCGTAGTTGACGGAAGACTTGTATCCGGAATTCACGGATATGCTGGTGAAATTGGAAATATTGTAATTGACAGACATCGCAAACGACGCGATGACGTAAACACATTGAATGCTGGTGCGGTTGAAAATGAAGCGAGTGGATCAGCAATGGTTCGCAAAGCTCAAGAATCAATTGACCCAGAAATAACATCTGCTTCTCAAATATTTAAATTGTACGAATCAAATGATCCTAAGGCAGTTCAACTTGTTGAAGAAATGTCTTACGACGTAGGAATGCTTTTATCAATCATTTCACATGTTACAGATCCTCATATCTTTGTCCTAGGTGGAGGAGTCACATTCTCTCGCCATTTATATTGGGACAAGATGATTGAAGCGTACAAATCATTGGTTCATCCTACAATGCGTGATCGTGAATTTGTGCTTGCGTCATTAGAAGAACCAGGAGTTATTGGAGCGGCGATGTTATGCTACTCACAGGAGAAAAATGTATGACATTAATTGAAAAATATGCACAATTAGCCGTTAGAGTCGGTGTTAATGTTCAACCAGGACAAACACTACTTATTAACGTAAAAGCAGAGCACTATGAGTTTGCAAGACTTCTCGTAAAAGAAGCTTATGCAGTTGGTGCTAAAAAAGTTGTCGTTAAGTTCAGCGACGACATTATTGGAAAAGAACACGCATTACATCAAGATTTAGAAACATATACACGTGTGCCTCAATGGATTGTTGACGAGAATGATGATTACTTAACACAAGACTTATGTCGCTTGTCAGTTTATGCTCCATCTCCAGGCTTATTTGCGGATGTAGATGGCGATAAACTCGCTGCTGCAGCAAAAGCTCAAGGTGAAGCTTTAAAAGCAATGCGTGAGTATACGATGGCAAATCGTGGACAATGGTCATTAATTTCTTTACCAACAAATGAATGGGCACATGTAGTATTCCCAGAGTTACCAGTGGAAGAGGCTTATGAAAAATTACTTGAAGCAATTCTTTATGCGTCTCGCGTCACTGAAGACAAAGATCCAGTTGTTGCATGGGCTGAACACAACGCTGTCTTAGCACATCAAAATACGGTTCTTAATGACTATAACTTCAAATCTTTACACTTCAAAAATAGTAAAGGAACCGACATCACAGTTGGTCTTGTAAAAGATCATGTGTGGGCAGGTGGAGAAGAAACATCTGAAGGTGGACATAAGTTCAATCCGAATATGCCAACTGAAGAATCATTTACGATGCCAGATCGTCTTAATGTAAATGGACGTGTTTACAGTACAAAACCATTGAACTATAGCGGAAAACTCATCGATGAGTTCTGGTTAGACTTTGTCGATGGTAAAGTTGTTGATTTTGATGCAAAACAAGAAAAAGAGACATTACGTCAACTTCTTGATACTGATGAAGGAAGCCGTCACATCGGTGAAATTGCCCTTATCTCGCACAAATCACCAATTTCCGACCTAAATATTTTGTTCTACAATACATTATTTGATGAGAACGCTTCATGCCACATGGCTCTTGGACGTGCTTATCCTATGAACATCAAAAACGGTACATCAATGTCACAAGAGGAATTACTCGCTCATAACTCAAACGATTCAATTAACCATGAAGATTTCATGTTTGGAAGTGAAGATATGAGTGTTATTGGAGTAACGCAAGATGACACTGAAGTTGTTGTATTTGAAGCTGGAAACTTTGTAATCTAAGCGTGGGAAACCACGCTTTTAGTTAAAGAAAGAGGTACTTATGAAAAATATCGATAGAAAATATGCAAATTTGTTGGTTGAAACGGCTCTTAATGTACAACCTAATCAGACGCTGATTATTAATGCGGGACCAGAACACCATGAATTTGTTGCTCTTCTAACCGAAGAAGCATACAAATTAAAAGCAAAACAAGTTATCGTCAAGTTTACAAGTGAGCAAATTTCAAGACTTCACTATCTTTATCAAAGTGAAGAAACACTAACACATATCCCAGAATCATTAATTCTTGAACACGACGAGTACCTTAAAGAAGACCTAGTTAAACTAGCATTACGTAGTCCGAATCCTGGCCTCA
The DNA here is from genome assembly GCF_011301115.1 of Erysipelothrix sp. HDW6B. Taxonomy (NCBI): domain Bacteria; kingdom Bacillati; phylum Bacillota; class Erysipelotrichia; order Erysipelotrichales; family Erysipelotrichaceae; genus Erysipelothrix; species Erysipelothrix sp. HDW6B. The sequence continues at coordinate 1,069,573 of NZ_CP049860.1, forward strand.
TGAATGATGTCGATGCTTCGAAAGTTATGGCCGTATCTCAAGTTAGAGGAAAAGCATTACAAGCATTTGCAAACTACTCCATGAGTAATCAAGGACAATGGTTGGTTGCAGCTTACCCTACATATAACTGGGCTAAGGCAGTGTTTCCTGAATTAGAAGCGCAAAAAGCTTATGATAAGCTTTATGAGTACATTCTATATGCTACTCGCGTAACCGAAGATAATGATCCAAAACAAGAGTGGGAGAAACATAATGCCCAACTTCATAAGCAAAATAGTGCTCTAAACGCATACAATTTCGAGTCAGTTCATTTTAAAAATGGTTTGGGAACAGACATTACAATTGGTCTTGTTAAAGGACACATCTGGTCGGGCGGTAATAGTCCATCACAAAAAGGAATCCCATTTAACGCCAATATTCCAACTGAAGAGTCATTTACGACTCCAGATCGTATGAATGTAAATGGAATCGTCTACAATACGTTGCCGCTAAACAATAATGGTCGACTCATCGACAAATTCTGGTTAAAATTTGAAGATGGGGTCGTCGTTGATTTTGATGCCGAACAAGGAAAAGAGGCACTCGAAGGTCTTCTCAATACAGATGAAAATAGTCGACGTATTGGTGAAATTGCATTGGTGTCGTTTGATTCACCAATTTCAAATCTAAAAACATTGTTCTACAATACTCTGTTTGATGAAAATGCATCGTGCCATATTGCTCTTGGAAAAGGATATCCTCTAATAGAGAATGGTGGAAGCATGAATCATGATGAACTTTTAGAACGAGGTATTAATCAATCCCTCATTCACGTGGACTTTATGTTTGGGAGTGAGGATATGCATGCAGAAGGTACAACATTTGATGGAAATACCGTTACAATCATTAAAGAGGGAAATATTGTTCTGTAGTCTTTAGGCTTGTAATTTAAAAAGAGTCGAGTATAATAATACTATAAATCGATGATAAGGACATGAATGTAAAAACGTTGAACTAGAGAGTGAAGTGGTCGCTGAAAACTTCTCGTAGACATTTACATTTACAACCTTTGAGTGAATTTTCGAAAAAATTCCGTTGCTGGCGTTAACAGATAAAGTGCACTATTACAGTGAATGAAGGTGGTACCGCGTTAACACGTCCTTTTAGGGTTTGTTATCGTGGTACTTTTTTATTAGAAAGAGAAGGAAAGTAGAATGATTAATATTAAAGAAAATCCAGAATTAAATGTTCTGAATCACTCATCCGCACACTTACTTGCGCATGCCGTGAAACGCCTTTATCCAGAAGCAAAATTTTGGGTAGGTCCAGTAATTGAAGATGGTTTTTACTACGACATGGATTTGGGTGACGTCAAATTAACAGAAGACGATTTGCCAAAAATTGAGGCGATGATGCGTAAAATTGCCAAAGAAGACAAACGAATAACACGTATTGAGCTTTCAAAAGCAGAAGCAATGGAAGAATTCAAAGATGATTCCTATAAACTTGATATCATTTCAAATTTAGATGAAAACGAAACAATTTCAGCATACCGTCAAGCAGAATTTATCGATCTTTGTCGCGGACCTCATGTTGAGACAACGAAAAAAATGAAATATTTTAAACTTCTCAAGGTATCCGGAGCATACTGGAAAGGCGATGCAAATAATAAAATGTTGCAACGTGTTTATGGAATTACATTTGAAACACAAGAAGATCTCGACAATTACCTAAACTGGCTTGAAGAAGCAAAACTTAGAGATCATAAAAAACTTGGGAAAGAACTTGGACTATTCATGATGAGTGAGTATGGTCCTGGATTCCCATTCTGGTTGCCAAATGGAATGAAGTTACGACAAGCCCTTGATGCTTATTACCAACAAGCTCATACACGTCGTGGTTATGTCTTTACACAAACACCTACGATGTTAAATAAGGACCTATGGGAAGTTTCTGGACACTGGCAAAATTACCGTGAAAACATGTATACTTCGTCAATTGATGATCGTGATTTCGCAATCAAGCCAATGAACTGTCCAGGCGGTATGTTAGTTTATAAAAATGACTTACATTCATACCGTGATCTTCCAATTCGCCTTGCGGAAATGGGTACTGTACACCGTCATGAGGCGAGTGGAGCCCTTAATGGTTTATTCCGCGTTCGTATGTTTACGCAAGATGATGCTCACTTGTTTATGACGCCTGCACAGTTACAAGACGAAATTATTGAAATCTTAGACTTTATTGAAGAAATCTATTCTGTCTTTGGATTAACATATTCCATTGAACTCTCGACACGTCCAGAAGATAAGTATATTGGATCAATCGAGGATTGGGATCGTTCTGAGAAGATTCTTGAGGAAGCATGTATTGCGGCTGGTAAAGAATTCAAAATCAATCCTGGCGATGGGGCATTCTACGGACCTAAACTTGACTTTAAAGTCCGTGACTCGTTAAACCGTATTTGGCAATGTGGAACCGTTCAGTTGGATACAAATCTACCAGAACGCTTTGATCTAACATATGTTGCGGAGGATGGTTCAAAACAGCGACCAATCATGCTTCACCGTGCTATATTTGGTTCAATCGAGCGTTTTATTGGAATTCTTATTGAACACTTTGCTGGAGCATTTCCATTATGGTTAGCACCAAAACAAGTCGAAATTATTCCTGTGAATACAGAATTCCACATGGAATATGCAAATGAAGTCAAAGAAATCTTAGAAGCACAAGGCATTCGTGTTTCGGTTGATGGACGTAACGAAAAACTGGGCTATCGCTTGCGTGAAGCTCAAATGCATAAAATTCCAATGCAAGTAATTATTGGTGATAAAGAAATCGAGGAACGCTCTGTCAACGTTCGACGTTTTGGTGAACGTGCTCAGAATCCATTCAGTCTTGAAGACTTTGTTGCTCTTGTTAACGAAGAAGTAAAATCAAAATACATTCATACAATTAACAAGGAAGCGTAAAAGAATCCCTGCTTAGGCAGGGATTCTTTTTATTTGAATAATATGTGAAATTATTTTCGTTGCCACACATACCTAATAAACATAGAAATAATATGTATGAAGGGTAAAAAGTGAAATTTAAGAAATGTAGGAAAAAACCTTTAAATAGTACATATTTCTGATTGCTGAACTTCATATAAATATCACATGATGAAAAATAAAAAATACCCTAGTAACATTTCATTATACAATGTTCTAAATCAAATTACCACAACAATCAATGATAGCGATTTCAACGCACTCTAGAGTGCGTTTGTTTGACTTGATTTTAGACATAATATTGCTTATTATTGTCTTACAAGGAGAACTTGTACGGAGGATAACAATGAAGAAATTCTGGACTATAGCATTAGTCGCATTAATGGTATTTGGACTGACAGCTTGTGCTTCACCTGAAAAGGAGCAAGAAACAGGCAAAGAAGGTACCGGTGGTGAAATTGCTTTAATCACAGACGTTGGAACGATCGATGACGGATCATTCAACCAAGGATCATGGGAAGGTGTCCAATCGTATGTTAAAGAACATAACGAAGCAAACAAGGACAAACAAATCTCAGCAACTTATTACCGACCATCAACAGCTAATGATGATGAGTACTACAATACAATTAGTAAAGCTATCAAAGATGGAAAAGCTAAAGTTATTGTAACACCTGGATTCCTATTTAATAATGCAGTATTTAGAGCACAAAAAGATTTCCCTGATGTAAACTTTATCTTTGTGGATAGTTTACCTCAAGAAAATAAGGACGCTGAGCCAGTAATTGGAAGCAATACAAACTCATTGCTATATGATGAACATGAGTCAGGATTCTTTGCAGGATATGCAGCAGTTAAAGATGGCATGACTAAACTTGGATTTATTGGTGGATACCGAGTACCAGCAGTTGAAAAATATGGTATTGGTTATCTATATGGAGCAGATGCAGCAGCTAAAGAGTTAGGCGTTGACGTTGAAGTCCGTTACAACTACGCAAATACATTTGAGCCAAAACCAGAAGTTCAAACACTTGCAGCTGGATGGTATGCAGCGGGTACTGAAGTAATCTTCGCATCAGCGGGTGGTGCAGGAAACTCAGTCTTTGCAGCCGCACAAGCAGCAAACAAGAAATCTATTGGTGTTGACAAAGATCAAAGCGCTGACAGTGAAACAATCATTACATCAGCAGTCAAGCAGTTACAAGGATCTGTTCACGCAGCATTGAAAAATCACTACGAAGGTAAATTCGAAGGTGGTAAGGCAACAACTTATGGAATCGCTAATGATTCAGTAGGATTGCCAGACAAATTTGATCGTTTCGAGACATTCACAAAAGCAGATTATGATAAAATCTACGCAGATTTCAAAGCAGACAAAGATGGAATACGTTCATCAATTCCAACAACACATGCTAATGATTTCAGCGACTTGAAATTAGAAAAAGTTAAAATTGTCTAAACCAACTAGTAATTAGAAAAGCCCCTTCGTTGGGGCTTTTTCTGTTTAAAATTCATTGAAGGAGTGAAACCGATGAATCATATCGTCGAAATGAAAGAAATAACTAAAGTATTTCCTGGCATCATTGCGAATGATCAAGTTACATTAAATATTCGCGAAGGTGAAATTCACGCACTACTAGGGGAAAATGGTGCGGGAAAATCAACGTTGATGTCAATCCTTTTTGGTATGTATCAACCAGATGGCGGAGAGATTATTGTTCGTGGAGTTCCTACGAAAATTTCAAATCCGCATGAAGCGACGGCACTTAAAATAGGGATGGTGCATCAACACTTCAAACTTGTTGATACGTTTACAGTTACAGAAAATATTATCCTTGGTGTTGAACAAACATCAAAAGGTGTCGTAGATAAAAAAGAAGCCCGCCAAGCAATTGTTGAGCTTAGTGAACGTTATGGACTGAATGTAAATCCTGATGCAAAAATTAGAGATATTTCTGTGGGAATGCAACAACGTGTTGAAATTCTCAAACTGCTTTATCGCGAAAGTGATGTCATGATATTTGATGAACCGACAGCGGTACTTACACCTCAAGAAATTGATGAGCTGATGCAAATTATGTTACAACTTCAGAAAGAAGGTAAGTCACTAGTTTTCATTACACATAAATTAGGCGAGATAAAAAAAGTAGCAAACCGTTGTACTGTTTTACGTAAAGGTAAGTATATTGGAACTGTAGATGTTAAAGATGTTTCAATTGAAGAAATGTCAGAAATGATGGTTGGACGTAAGGTTGATCTGACGATCGACAAAGCACCTGCAAAACTTGGCGATGTTGTACTATCTGTTAATGGGTTATCCATTGATTCCACGCATGGAGGTCATGACGCAATCAAAAATATTAGCTTTGATTTACGACGTGGTGAAGTTGTAAGTATTGCAGGGATTGAAGGAAATGGCCAGCATGAGCTTGTATATGCGTTAGCAGGCTTGTTGCCAATTAAGTCGGGTGTCATTGCGCTTGGTGACAATGATATTACAAATAAATCGATTCGTTATCGTAACACTCATGGGCTTTCACATATCCCAGAAGATCGCCACCGTGATGGTCTTGTCTTGGAATACAATTTGGCAGACAATATCGTATTAAAGTCTTATTTTGAAGACCGTTTCTCAAAAAATGGTTTTATGAAGTATGATGCCATTGATGTATATTCAAAAGAAATGATTGAGAAATTTGATATTCGAAGTTCAAAAGGGCCTCATACAATTGTTCGTAGCATGTCAGGTGGTAATCAACAAAAAGCTATCTTAGCCCGTGAAATTGATATGGGTAGTGATGTATTAATGGCAGTACAACCAACACGGGGCCTTGATGTTGGTGCGATTGAATATATTCATAGACAACTTGTTGCACAGCGTGATGCAGGAAAATCCGTACTTCTTGTATCCTATGAGCTATCTGAAATAATGAATGTAAGTGATCGAATTCTTGTAATGCATAATGGTGAATTAGTAGGAGAATTTACTCCAGATTCCGTAACACAGCAAGAATTAGGACTTTACATGGCTGGAGCGAAACGAGGAAATACTGATGAGTAAAATCATAAACTATTTTAAAAACGAACAATCCCACAACTTAATTGCTTCATTATTAGCAGTAGCAATTGGACTCGTTTTTGGATTTATCGTTATTTTAGCGATTAAACCACAATTTGTCTTAAGCGCATTTGCGTTAATCCTAAAGGGTGGTTTACATGATGGACTACGTGGAATTGGTAACGTGCTCTTTAATGCAACACCAATTATCATGACGGGTTTATCTGTTGGATTTGCATTTAGAACTGGACTGTTTAATATCGGGGTAACGGGACAATTTACTGTTGGTGCCTTCACCGCAATTTATGTTGGTGTTAACTGGACATTCTTGCCGCCTGGATTTGGCTGGATTGTAGGTATTGTTTTAGGTGCTCTTGCAGGAGCTATTTGGGGACTTGTAGTTGGTGCTTTAAAAGCCTATCGAAATGTTAACGAAGTTATTTCGTCAATTATGATGAACTATATTGCAGTTTATCTGGTTAACTTCTTGATTATGCGTACAGCATTTGATGCGCAATACAGTCGTACACTACCGCCTAAAAATGCATACTTGCCAAGAATGGGATTGGATACAATCTTCCCGAATTCATCATTGAATATTGGTATCATTATTGCAATAATTAGTGCTATAGTTCTGTATATCGTGCTTGAAAAAACTACATTTGGGTATGAACTTCGCGCTGTTGGATTTAACCGACATGCAAGCCGTTATGCTGGAATTAATGAGACACGTAGTATCATCTTATCAATGATGATTGCTGGAGGTCTTGCTGGACTAGGTGGAGCGTTGATGTATCTATCTGATGTTGGAATATACATGACTACCTTATATGGATTACTCAAAGAAGGATTTGATGGAATTGCTGTTGCCTTGTTGGGTCAAAACAATCCAATAGGTATAATCTTCTCAGGTCTCTTTATCTCTCAAATTACATATGGTGGTAATAACTTACAATTATTCCGTTTAGAGCCCGAGATCATCCAAGTCATCACATCCGCAATTATCTATATTTCTGCATTAACTGTATTCTTGCGAGGTGTTATTGGTAAACTAACACGAGATAAAAAATCAGGAGGTAAAGAATCATGACAATGGCATACTTTGTATTTCAACAAATGCTCTATGTAGCGATTCCATTACTCATGGTTTCACTTGGTGGACTCTTTTCAGAACGTAGTGGTGTTGTAAACATTGCCTTGGAAGGAATCATGGTATTTGGTGCCTTCTTTGGAATCTTAACGTTATTCATGTTACAAGGAATGTTTGCGCCGCAACTTCTGTTTGTAATCGGAATGCTCGCAGCGATTCTAGCAGGAATGGCAATTGCCGCAGTACACGCATTTGCATCAATCAACATGAAGGCGGATCAAACTATTTCGGGTACTGCGATCAATATGTTCGCACCTGCTTTTGCGGTTGTTATGGCCCGATTGGTTTACTCTGTTAAAGAAATTCCATTCAAAAATGTATTCTTAATTCGAAAAGTTCCATTGTTAGGGGACATACCTGTCATTGGTGACTTATTCTTTAAAAATGCGTATATTACAACGTACCTCGGATTCATTATTCTGATTGTTGTTGTATTCGTAATGTACAAAACACGTTTTGGATTACGTTTGCGTGCGGCGGGTGAAAACCCTAATGCACTTGATGCGGCCGGAGTAAATGTCTACAAAATTCGATGGGCAGCTGTATTAATCTCTGGTGCACTGGGTGGACTTGGTGGATTTGCGATTATGATTCCAGTAAGTACATCATTCTCGGGAACTGTGAGTGGCTACGGATTCTTAGCGCTTGCGATTTTAATTTTTGGACAATGGAAACCGATACCGGTATTCATTTCATCAATTTTCTTTGCATTAACCCTTACAATCTCAAATGTATACTCTGCAATTCCATTCTTTACAAATTTAAATATACCAGAACAATTCTTCAAGATGTTCCCGTATATTGCAACCTTAATTGTCTTATGGTTCTCTTCGAAAACACAAGCAGCTCCAAAAGCTCTTGGGGATCCATACGACCAAGGAAAACGTTAAACGCTTCGAAAGAAGCGTTTTTTTATTGTATGTTTGTTTTATTTAAACCTCAACATATATAACTTCTATCACAATTTAACTAAACACACACCCACAATGTAAGTGCTATCATTAATTTGGGCAAAGGCTCTAGATGGAGGAAATATGAAAAAATTAATGATTGGTCTGTGGTCATTGGTATTAGTTTTAACGTTATGTGTTGTTAACCCACAAATAGTTAGTGCTACTACTGATACCAATCCAGATTGGATAAGTTTGTTAAGTCCACAAGGAACAATAGAGGAGAGAATTGAAAATGAAACGCGTTATATTCAATTGTCATCTCATGAAGCAAATAATAATAGTGATAAGTCTGCTTTTTTCACCAAAAAGAACGGATGGAAAATGAATGGAAAAGAAGTTGGAACTTCACTGACTTTTATTCCGTTATCCAACCCACAAAAAACACGACTAAATATTATGTTGTTTTTTAAAGACTTCAATAATTACATTTCTATCGGATACAATGCAAGTGGATGGTTTTGGCAATATGCAGTCGATGGTCAAGGAACGTATGGTGCCCTCGGCGGAACATTACCACTTCAAAATGAATCTTACAGCCTTGATGTTACATTTAAAGATAATAAGTTTATTTTGAAAGGAGCTCAATCTGAAGGCGAGCAAACTGTAATTAGTGATCATATGTTTGACCCAGGAATAGTCGATGCTTTAGCTCCATATCAAGATATTGCGATTAGATTGGGTCAATTTGGTAGTGAGTCTTCGAGTATTATGATCAAATCGACCGATCAAACAGATATTCCTAAAGAAATTATTCGTGAACCACGCGAAACTGTGGATATATATGATGATTATGAATTTAAATTGGACTTCGAATCAGAATCTCTGGGCGAAACGAAGGTCCTCTTTCCAATGCTTGGCGATGTTAAACAAGAAATCGTAACCACGGAATCAGGCCAAGCACTAAAGGTTAATTTTGATAGCGCATCAGGAAAACAAATTGCAACTTTCGAACGAGTCGCACTTATGGATAATTACACAATTGAAGCTGATGTGACTGTTAAAGGAAAAGCAAATCGGTTTGGTTTTGCGATGCGTGCTGTAGACTCTAAAACGTTTGCAACTGTCTCAACAGGAGATGAAACGAATCTCTTTTTCAGTGAGCATTTCGGGACGAAGTCGAGTTATTCTAGTATGGCCGAAGGACCACGTATCGAACAAGGAAAAACATTTAAAATGACTGCTAAAGTGTCTGATTCTACGTTGGCTCTCTCTGTTGATGGGGAAGAAGTGTTCTCAAATATCATGGGAAGTCTTCATCCTAATGCTGCGGAAATTGGAATCTTTAAAGACCGTGGAACACTGGAAGTGTTGCTCGATAATGTAGTGATTCGTCATATTCCGCAACAACGTCCTACAGATCCAATTGAAGGTGGTACACTCACAACAATAAAGTCTGATGCAATGACAGTCACCATTGACGAAACATTTCCACGGATTGTTAAGTATGAACTTAATAATGGAACTATAATGCATGGACAACCTAGCATTTTAAATACATTGGTACTTAACGGGATTGATGTAATTCCTGAGGTTTCTATGACACGTTTGGCTGAAAATCAAGTTGAGTATCTCATGAAGGTACGGGATGAAGCTCACATGCTAAATGTCGATCTTACTGCGATACTTAGGGTGGACGGGGAAAGTGTTACGTTTGAAGTAACAAAAATTCAAAACAACAATCCGACACCGTACACTAACGAGACAACAGTACGGACGATTGAAATCCCGAATCATAGTTTAGTTTCTGTTCGTAGCAGTGAAGCAGATTCACAGCTCATGGCGACACGAATGTCTACTGATACTACTGTTTCGGGCGATACGCTTGTACCTGTAGATTCACAATTACGCAGATATAATCAGCCACTTATGTATGGGTTTATTTCTAATGGTGAAGTCGCTGCCGGAATCTACTCAAACTCACAATATTCAGCGGGTGGTGGTTCCAATGACTTTACTCGCGTAAATGCACGTGTTCAAGAATATCTGAGTTTTAACTCAATGGGACTGCAAAGTTCGCCATGGTATTATCATCGTGATGTGATGTATGACGATGATACTCTAGAGTTGCCAGTTGTTAAGGTAGTACTCAGTGAAGATCGAAATAATGATCAAACAGTAAATTGGCAAGATGCTGCAATCGCCTATCGGGATATCATGTATGTTGCTAAAGGAGCTGAAGATGTCCCAGATTTAGTTGCATATCGCATTGCAATGAATTTTGGTTCACACGCACAAAATCCATTTTTAACGACACTGGATGGTATCAAAAAAATCGGACTTCACACAGATGGTCTCGGTCAATCTATTCTGCTCAAAGGATACGGTAGTGAGGGTCATGATTCTGGTCACTTAGATTATGCGAATATTGGAAGTAGAATTGGTGGTGTCACGGAGTTTAGAAAATTACTTGATCGATCCGTAGACTATGGAGCACGTATTGGGATACACGTGAACGCTAGTGAGACGTACCCAGAATCTAAATACTTTTCTGAAACGTTGCTGAGAAAAAATGCGGACGGTTCATACAATTATGGTTGGAATTGGATTGATCAAGGGATTAACATTGATGCTGCTAAAGATCTTGCAGGTGGCCGGCGTGAACGATTTGAAGAATTAGGGAATGTCTTAGGGCCCAACAACAATTTAGATTTCATTTATGTTGATGTTTGGGGTAATGGACAATCTGGTGATAATGGTGCCTGGGCAAGCCATCAGTTAGCGAAGGAAATTAATGATCAAGGATGGCGTCTTGGTGGTGAATGGGGATATGCCTTTGAACCAGATACGACATTCTCACATTGGGCTGCTGATTTGACTTATGGCGGTTACAAATTAAAAGGTATCAATAGTAATGTTGCGCGATTTATTTATAATCATCAAAAAGATGTATGGGTTGCTGATTATCCAGCTTATACCGGAGCAGCGATTGCGCCACTTCTTGGGGGTTACGATATGAAAGACTTCGAAGGATGGCAAGGGCGAAATGATTACAACGGATACATCGTTAATCTATTTGAGAACAATGTCCCGACTAAGTTTGTTCAACATTTTACAGTAAATCAATGGGTCAATGGTGAAGTGGTTACGATGACGAATCAAGATGGATTGTCCTATGAATGGACTCCGGAAATGGAAGTAACACTCATCGACGAGATGAACAATACACTAAAAATCAAACGGGGTTCAAATGATTTTAAAAATGATTACGATGGTTATACACATCGTACAATGACGTTGAATGATAAAGTCGTATTAGATGGTGAAACGTACCTAATTCCTTGGTCATGGGATGCAACGGGCAAGACGCTTTCTAATGCAGAAGAAAAACTGTATCACTTCAATAAAATAGGTGGAAAAACTGAGTGGGAACTCCCTTCAGATTGGAATGTGAGTTCTGTGATGTACTACAAACTCACAGAAACGGGTAAAGAACTGGTTTCTGAAATTCCGGTAGTTGACGGAAAGATAACACTGAATGCAGAGGCTGATATGCCGTATTCCGTTTATCGTGGTACTCAGAAGCAAGCTGAAATGACTTACGGTGAAGGAGCACATATCGTTGACCCTGGGTTCAATACACAAAACCTGGATGCATGGACACAAAAAGGTGATACTGATTCGATTACAATCGAAAAATCACAAGCTTCGAATGATATGCTTGTGGTGCGGGATAATGATTCACTTTCATCTGTATCACAAGTTCTCACCGATCTTACCCCTGGTGCAGATTACGTGGCTTATGTTGGCGTGGATAACCGTAGCGATGCGAAAGCAACACTTTCAATTGTTACGGATGAAGAACGAAAAGAAGCGTACACAAATCGCTCCATTGCGGAGAACTATGTCAAGGCCTATGAGCATAATACGAAATCATCAACTGTGGATGATACAAGTTACTTTCAAAATATGTTTGTCTTCTTTAAAGCACCTCAAACTGGCGACGTAACGCTTCAATTGACCCGTGAACCGGGAAGTGGTGCGACGTACTTTGACGGTGTACGAATAACGGAAAATGCAGGAAATCCAATCGATGAAAGGGGTAACTTTTTTAATGATTTTGAGAATAATGCTCAGGGCATTTACCCATTTGTCGTCGGTGATATAGAGGGGGTAGAAGATAACCGAACTCATTTATCCGAAAAGCATGATCCGTACACACAACGAGGTTGGAATAATAAACGAATTAGCGATGTAATCGATGGAGATTGGTCACTTAAAACAAATGGACTGACCGGGCGTCAACGACGCGTGTATCAAACGATTCCACAAATGGTGCGTTTCGAACCCGGACAAAAATACATGGTATCGTTCGACTACGAGATGGGTTCAGATTATACTTATGCAGTGATGATAGGTGATGGACACTTAAGTAATAATGAACAGATGCTTGAAATGGTATCAACCAGAGACCAAGAAGGGCCTCAAAGAATGGAATTTGAGATTACGGGATCTGAGACGGGCCAGACATGGTTTGCTATTTACTCGACAGCTACGAAGGCAGATGTCGAAGATGCATCAAATAAAGACATCAACTTCCGCGGGTATAATGATTTCATTCTAGATAATATATCTATAGTAAATCAAACTAATATAACTCCACCATTAACAGATTTAAGTATCGAGCGCTTACGTACACTCATTGCACAATTTGAAGCACTTGAGGTGAACAACTATACAGTAGACTCGTACACACATTTAGAAACAAGTGTTAAACAGGGTGTTGCACTATTAGCGAAAATTGATGAAAGAGCATTATTGGATAAGCCTTCACAAAGTGAAATTGACAGTATTATCATGGAAATTGAACGTGGTTTTGAAAACCTAGAACTACGAGATTCCGTCACCCCTGTCGATCCTCTAGAACCCGTAAATCCGATGGATCCATCCGATCCGGGAGTGAAGCCAGAAGGATCTTCAGATAATGGAAACTCGAACCTTCCTTCGACAGGTGTTGCTGTAAATTCAATGATAGTTATATTTGGAAGTATGATGAGTATAATAGGTATCGTGCTTTGCTTCACTAAATTTAAACGACGTTCTAATCCCTAATTAAAAAACGCTTCTTCTGAAGCGTTTTTTAACTTGTTTGGGTAATTATTTTGGTTGAAAGGTGTCTTTATACTTTCTAGGGCTCATACCAATTTCTTTTTTGAAAAACTGCGAGAAGTAGGACGGACTCGAGAATCCGACAATTGCCGAAATTTGTGATATTGAATAATCAGTGCTCTCAAGCAAGCGTTTTGCTTCTGTGATCCGTTTGTTAAGGACAAAATCGATGGGTGACATCCCCGAATGTTTTTTGAAGATATGTGAGATATAGTACTTATTCAGAAACGTTAGTTCAGCGAGCTTATCCAGTGTGATTGAATCTCTAAAATTCTTATTAATGTAATTTTCGATGAAGATACAATCGTTGTTGACATCTTCACGATTGACAACAACCGTGAGGTTCAAGATGGTTCGACGTACAATACTTATAATGAGACTTTTGAGGTGAAGATCCACGATCATTTCGTGATAAGGTTCTTTAAGCCGAGTTTCTGTGACTAAAGATTTTAGAAAGTAGAGAACTTCGTGTTTGTATTCGTAATAGTTATGGACAGAAAAACCGTCATTTTCATACTCAGAAACAAACTCGATTCCATCAATGGCCACAACAATATATTCTAAGGGATCATGAGAATCCGAAAATTCAGTATGTAGGATATTGGGGTTAACAAGGACGAGATCATCCTCGCGAACATTAATTGTAGTGTTATCTTGAAAAATGAAACGACCAGTTCCACGAATTACGTAAAATAGTTCGGTGAAAGCATGGGAGTGTAGTGTTGAATGCCAATCGGCATCAAATTTTGAATGATGAATAGAACGTAAGTGAATCGTATTAATATGATTCATAAGCGATGTGTGGGTCATTGGTCAATCCTCCTAAAATAAGTATACGCTTTCACGATGCAAACACAAAGTGCTTTTTTCACAACATGCTTGTTATTATCATTAAAAATACCCAATCTGAATGTGATTGGGTATTTCCTTTTATTTGTTTTCGTTAATGTCGTGGAGTAAGGACAATTTCAAATCATAAAGTTTTTGCGATAAATCCACATAATACTGGTGTGGATAATGCAGACGCTTCACTTCATCCCACATTGTTTCTAGTTCTCGTTTCGAGTAGATAGCAATATCATCCAAGTGAGGGAGTGCATAAACACACTTACCATTCACGAAGATTGGAACTTGAAGTTCGCGTACTTGGTAATTCGTTAAGGTCTTCTTCTTCCAAGGTGCTGCAGGATCGAAGATTGTTATTTCATCTGTAGGGATGATCTCATCGGCAAGAGCGATATAGTCGGCAAGGGCTTTTTCGCTTGTATTGTCATAAAAACGGTATAGTCGTTTGTGACCTGGGTTCGTGATTTTTTCAATATTTTCCGAAACTTTAATTTTGGGAATGATTGCCCCATCACGCTCCTGTGCTACAAGTTTATAGACACCACCAAGGACTGGTTCGGATTTGGAGGTAATTAAGTTTTCGCCAACTCCGAATTGATCAATTGCTGCACCTTGATAAATTAAGTCATCAATTAAGTATTCATCGAGTGAATTCGAAGCCATAATCTTACAATCCTGAAGTCCACTTGCATCGAGCATGCGGCGTGCTTCCTTTGATAAATACGCTAAGTCTCCAGAGTCAAGACGAATTGCCTTAAGGCGGTATCCGTTTGGTTCTAGATATTCTTTAGCAACTTTGATTGCATTTGGAATACCAGATTTCAAGGTGTCATAGGTATCGACTAAGAAGACAGAGTTGTCGGGATTGTTGCGAGCATATGTCATAAATGCATCCAGTTCATTATCATGAAGTTGGATAAAAGAATGGGCCATTGTTCCTGCAACATATGCCCCATATTTATGACCGGCTAGCGTATGTGATGTTCCCACTGCCCCCGCAATAATTGCTGCACGTGCACCATCAAGTGAGGCGTCAAATCCATGAGCGCGACGCGCACCAAATTCGAGAACCGTGCGCCCACGAGCCGCATTAACAATACGGCTTGCCTTCGTCGTGACCAAGGTTGAATAGTTTATTGAAAGTAACAATATCGTTTCAATGAGTTGAGCTTCGATGACTGTACCACGAACTGTTACAAGTGGTTCGTTTTGGAAGACGACAGTACCGTCCTCGACGGCCCAAACATCGATGTTAAGGTCCATATTAAGTAAGTAATCCAAGAATTCCGGATCATCAAATCCTTGTGTTTTTAAATAATCGATATGTTCTTGTTGGAATTTAAAATTGTTGATTGCTTCAATGAGTTTCGATAAACCATTGAAAATCAAATATCCTCCTTTGTTGGGGATTTTTCGTGTGAACATGTCAAAATAGACAATTTCCTCATGACGTTGTTCTTTAAAATATGTATACGCCATTGAAAACTCGTAGAGGTCTGTTAAGAAAACAGAATCTTTAGGTTGAATCATGATGTCACCATGCTTTCTATTTAATTGTGATTGATGTACAATTATAGCATTATTGTATCATTTTTAGGAGCGTATAACATGATTGAACACACTAATCTGGCAAATAATATTCACATCACTAAGATTTATGAACCAAAATTTAAAGAAGTACTGATCAATTTGAAAGTTGTTTTCGAATTAAATGATCAGCAAAACACCGTCGCAAATATTTTAAGTAGAATGATGAACGACCGCACTACTGCAACGCCTACGAAAGAACAGTTACAAAAACGTTTGGACTTTATGTATGGTACAAAAACAAGTAGCAATACATATACTGCTGGTAAGTATCAAGTCATCGACATTGCCGTTAAAAGTATTCATGCGAAGTTTACAGATGAACCTGTACAACAAGCACAAGTTGACCTTTTAGCAGATATGTTTTATGAAGTGCTTATCAATGAAGAGACGGTAAACGAAGCCAAGGATGGTCTGCGTTTGCATCATGCTCGCATCAAGGAAAGCAGCGCTCATTATGCGCAACAACAAGCATTTTTGAACGCTGCACCCGATTCGCTATTTTCGGCTAACTCATTTGGGACGCTTGAAGCAATCGAAACGGTCACAGTAGAGATGGTGAAAGACTTTCACCAAACACTCGTTGAGGAAGCGTTTAAGTCCATTTATATTGTTGGAGATCTTCACGACATTGATGTCTCGCGTTTTAATCAGGGATTTTCAAACAATATAGAAACCCCACTTATCTATCCCGAAATCACGGAAAAAATGATGACACAGCATCATGCAGGTGGACAAACAGAAATCGTCTCGTTATATGCTACAGACATTGACCCATACCATGATCTGTATGCTGCGTATTTAGTATTTGTTGCGTATCTTGGACAATTGCCGTCATCACTGCTGTTCCAAAATATACGGGAGAAACATAGTTTGGCGTATTCAATTTATGCGTCACGTCAGCTTTTTGACGGTGTCATGATTATTGCGACAGGTATCAACGATCGTAATCTTGACAAGACACTAACTCTGATTCAGGAGCAATTTGAAATTATGAAGCAGGAATCACTGGATATCCAACCTGCGATTCAATACCTTAATTTAGGTTTAGAAGGTACTACAGAAAATCTTAAACGGATTGCTGACCGTCAATTTAGAAATGAGTTATTAGGTGTTGACGAAAGTATTGAAGCACTACAAGAGAAAATAACAAATGTAACAGTAGAACAGGTGAAAGAAGTTATTGGTCACCTGGGTGCGCCATTTACTTATGCGTATCGTGCACAAGGGGAAGGAGACAATAACCATGAATAAAATTGACAACAGCTTTAATGAATCAGTTTCGACATTCGTAACAGAAAGTGGATTGTATACCTATATTATTCATCATCCTGGATTTAAACGCTCTGCGGCTGTATATGGTACACCTTTTGGAGCACTAAATATACAACAACGTAAAGATGGCGAAATAATAGAACACAAGAAAGGTGTCCAACATTTCTTGGAACATAAGTTGTTTGAAGATGAAGCTGGAGACATCCTGTCTCAATTCGCAGCGATGGGAGCAAGTGGAAATGCATTTACATCCTATGAACAAACATTTTATTACTTTGGTCATAATGGTGCGATAGAGGCGCCACTTTCCTTGCTGTTAGACTTCGTAAGCTCATTTACGGTGACTGCAGACAGTGTCGAAAAGGAAAAAGGAATTATCGTTGAAGAAATGAAAATGTATGAACAACGACCAATAACACGCCTTATCAATGAAACCTATCGGAATGCATTACATCAATTTCCATTTATCTATGACATCGTTGGAACGGAAGAAAGTATTAATGCAACCACTCTAGAAGATCTTCGTAAGGCTTATGACCTGAACTATAACGATAGTCGAATGGTTCTGGCTATTGTTACCCCAGAAGATCCTGAGGTCGTCAAAGAAATTGTTGAACGAAAAACTAAGAACCACATTAAAGTAGAAAGTCAGGTTGAAGATGTTTACCCTGATGAACCACTTGAGGTAAAACACACACGTCGCGAAATTTTCGAAAATGTAGAAACACCTAAAATGAGTTTATCGTTTAAGCTTCCGTATACAGGGACGAGTCTTCAAAAAGAAGAGTTTCTATTCGACATGCTCTTAGAAATGAATTTTTCAGAATTAAACCCACATTATCAAACATGGCTCGACGAAGGTGCAATATCACACTCATTTGCGTATGGAACTGAGGTTCAAAATACCTTTGTTTTGATTACTTTTTTTAACGAAGGTACCGAATACGCACGTTTTGAAGAAATAATTATTGACCAAATGGTCCACCTTATTGCAGATCAAGAACAGTTCGATCAGCTCAAAAAAAGATACTATGGTGAGATGGTTATGTCGCTATCAAATGCAGATGATTTAGCCGTTAATGTGGCCAGAGAACATTTCCAAGAAATGCACTATTTTGGCTTCTTAAGCATGGTTCAAGCACTTACCTTTGAGGATATTCTCGAAATAAAAGATAAGGTCAAAACTGACAATTCAAGTTTCTTATTGATGTCCCAAAATCAATAAAGATGGCAGTGCCATTGGATTAAAAGCAGTGAATTTCACTGCTTTTTTGGTGTTTGCAAATCAAAAATGATTTCTTTAGTCTAAGCGAAAAGGAGGTGACATATGAATGTTGTCCAAACAGTCGGGTATTTACACCGACTCCCCGAAAAAGCAGTAAACCATACAGTACAAAATTATGCAGACTTTGAACTCGAAGTGACTTCGAATTTCCGACAATCTGATGGAACGTTTTTAAACACAATCCTTCCAATGAGAATTTGGAAGGGTGGATGTCTTGAAATTCTAGATCATGCGAAAATCAACGATATCATGTCTGTGAAAGGACGGCTTGAATTCATCAATGGTGAAATGATGATAATTGCCGAACATATCGAGTACTTACATCCCAAGTAGTATCTTTACGAAGGTTTTTTTTGTATAATAATGTATAGGTGATAAAATGAAAAACTATTTAGAAATGATGCGTTTTGTTCGAGATCATGGGCAAGACCGCGGTGATCGTACCGGAACGGGAACACGTAGTGTTTTTGGCTATCAAATGCGCTTTGATTTACAAGAAGGATTTCCGCTCCTCACAACGAAGAAAGTTCACTTTGCTTCTGTTGCGAAAGAGTTGCTTTGGTTTATTAGTGGTGACACGAATATTCAATGGCTTGTTAAAAACAATGTACGAATTTGGAATGAATGGCCTTATCAGAAATTCGTAGCGTCTGAGTTTTATACTGGTGAAACCATGGCTGAATTCATTGAACGAATTAAAACTGATGATGCTTTTGCAAAACAGTTTGGTGATTTGGGACCAGTCTATGGTAAACAATGGCGCGATTTTAATGGGGTTGATCAATTGAATAATGTTATTGAACAAATCAAACACAATCCCAATTCACGACGCATCATTTTAAGTGCATGGAATCCTGAATTTATTGAAGCGATGGCGTTGCCACCGTGTCATGCATTTCTACAATTTTATGTTTCTGAAGACAAAAAGTTGTCACTTCAATTGTATCAACGAAGTGCAGATATCTTTTTAGGTGTTCCATTTAACATTGCATCCTATGCATTATTAGTACATATGATTGCGAAGGTGTGTGATCTCCAAGTTGGTGAATTTGTTCACTCGTTTGGAGATGCACATATCTATGCCGATCATTTTGATGCTGTAGAAACCCAATTGGCAAGAGACGTTCGGACGCTACCGCAATTAGTGATTCATGGCAATCAATCATCAATCGATGACTTCTCCTATGAAGATTTCGAGCTAGCAGGTTACGATCCGCATCCACTGATAAAAGCGAAGGTCAGCGTTTAATGTACATTATTATCGCTGCCGTCAATCATAAAAATACGCTGGGGTTAGATGGTAGCATGCCGTGGCATAATAAAGAAGATTTGCAACATTTCAGAAATACGACGTTACATCAAAAACTTATTATGGGCCGCAAAACATATGAAGGACTACCTAAGAAACTCGATAAACGTGATATTTACGTCGTGACTCGTGACACAACCTATCCGAACGCGATTCATGATTTGCAAAGTTTCTTGAAAGCTCATCAAGAAGACAAAGAAACTTATTTTATTGCAGGTGGTGGTGAAATTTATCTACAAAGTATGGAATTTGCAGATAAATTAATCATTTCTAAAATTGATAATGAAGTTGAAGGCGATACCTTTTTTCCAGCGATTGACTTAGAAATGTTTGCCCTAACTGAAACAAAACATTTTGATACTTTTGAATTAAATATATACGAGAGGAAACAATAATTATGAGAATGGTCGATATCATTGAAAAGAAACGAGATGGCTTAACGCTAACGCAAGAAGAAATCAAATTTTGGATTGAAGGTGTTACAAATAATACAATACCAGAATATCAAACAAGTGCCTTGTTAATGGCAATTGTTCTTAAAGGAATGAATGTTGAAGAAACAACTGTACTTACCGAAGCGATGCTCCACAGTGGCGATATTATTGACTTAACAGCAATTGCTGGAAAAAAAGTAGACAAACATTCAACCGGCGGTGTAGGGGATAAAACTACGATTATTTTGAGCCCTTTAGTTGCTGCTGCAGGCGCTAAAGTTGCGAAAATGAGTGGACGTGGTTTAGGTCATACTGGGGGTACGCTTGATAAACTTGAAGCTATCCCAGGATACAACATCTCTTTAACATCAGACGCATTTATAAAACAAGTAAATGACATTAATGTTGCGGTTGTGGGTCAAACTGGAAATCTAGTCTATGCAGACAAAGTGCTATATAGCTTACGTGACGTAACCGGAACAGTTAATGCGTTACCATTAATTGCATCATCAATTATGTCAAAGAAATTAGCTGGAGGTGCGGATTGTATTCTTCTTGATGTTAAGTATGGCGAAGGAGCCTTTATGAAAACTGTTGAAGATGCACGTCAACTTGCTGAAACAATGATTCAAATTGGTCAAAACTTAGGCCGTGAAGTAAATGCGATGCTGACGAACATGAATCAGCCACTTGGAAATGCAATTGGTAATGCATTGGAAGTCCGCGAAGCCGTTGAAACACTGAAAAACAATGGTCCTAAAGACCTTGAAGAGCTTTGCCTCGTCGCAGCCGGATACATGTTATTTCAAGCACAATTTGTAGATTCACCTGAAAAAGGGTACGATATGGCTTTGGAAACACTGCGAAGTGGCAAAGCTTACGAGGTATTCTTAAGTTGGATTGCTGCTCAAGGTGGCGATATTTCAGTCTTTGAAGATCTTGATACCTTCACACATGCAACCTATTCAAAAGAAGTCATTGCAAACAAAGAAGGATATCTCCATGATCTGAAAGCTATGGAACTTGGACTTGTATCCATGCATCTTGGTGCGGGTCGTCAAACGAAAGAAGACACAATTGACTACAAAGCTGGAATTATGCTTTCACAAGAAGTAGGGAATAAAATTGAAGTCGGGGATGTTCTTGCAACACTTTACAGTGACCAAGAAATTCTTGAATCACATGTACAGGATGCAGTAGCATGTTTTGAAATCAATAACGATACAATCGAAAAACCAGAATTAATCGCTGCAATCTTATAACAACGAAACAATAATGAAACGGAGTCACTCATGAACTTTGAAGTTACACTCGAACAATTCAACGGTCCTTTGGACCTCATGCTATACTTGATCAAGGATAAGAAACTTGACCTTTTTGATTTAAATATCCTTGAACTTGCCAATCAATACATCACGTTTATTAACCAAGCGCAAGAACAAAAACTTGAAGTGGCGAGCGAGTACATGAGTGAGTTAGCGGGGCTTATCGAATACAAAAGTAAGCGACTGTTGCCTCGTGACAAATCAGAGTTGGATGCAAATGCTGTAGACGATGCAGAAACCGATTTAGTGCGCCGATTAGTCGAATATCAACGTTATAAAGATGTCAGTATTGAACTGGCACAACGATATGAAGAACGATCGAAGCAATTCTCTAAACCTGTTTCTGCAGGTCTCTTCAAGCAGTTGCGTCAAGAACTCAACGACACCATTACTTACGAACAGACACCGTATGACTTAATGAGTGCAATGACAAAAGTCTTGGAACGGTTTAAAATTGCAAATCCACAAGATGTTTCAATTGAGAGAGTTGAACTCTCGGTAGATGATGTGATTGAAGATTTACGTCGTAAATTTACAAACGATAAAGTGTACAAATTGGAAACACTCTTACAAGAGTCATATTCACTTCAACATTTACTCGTAAGTTTTTTAGCGGTATTAGATATGCTGCGCATGGGAGAACTCAGAGTAAACTTCCAAGGTGATGATGTCTTTTTAAGAGGAGGAATATAAATGGAAAATCTCGGAATAATCGAGGGAATACTTTTTGCATTTGGTGACGAAGGTGTAGATCGAGAACAATTAATGCTTGCGATGAACCTTGATGCAGAACAACTCGAACAATTAATTCAAAATTATAAACAAAGCTTAGATGCTCAATTACGTGGTCTTGAACTTGTCGAATTTGGTGGATTGCTAAAACTTGTTACCAAAGAAGCACTTCATGAAGTGATTACGGATATGTTGGAATTCAAGAAAAATCGCCAATTATCACAAGCAGCTCTTGAAACCTTGGCAATCGTTGCCTATAAACAGCCGATTACACGAGTTGAAATCGAAGAAATTCGCGGCGTTAATTCGGATATGATGATGCGTCGTTTAGAAGCCCTTGATCTCGTGAAAGAATCGGGCCGCGCGGAGACGCCGGGAAGACCGATTCTCTATGAAATTACAGACTCATTTATGGATGTCTTTAAGCTTACATCCCTAAAAGAACTACCAGAAATAAAACTAGAAATGTTGGATGAAACTCATGAACTCTTCAAATCAAGCAATTAGATTACAAAAATTTATCGCCCAAGCTGGTGTTGCATCACGTCGCAAAGCCGAAGAATTGATCGCACAGGGCAGGGTCAGCCTTAATGGCAAAAAAGTTACTGAAATGGGAATCCATGTTGTTCCTGGCGATGAAGTCCGTGTTAACGGCAAATTAATCGGCTCAGAAGCTCAAAAGGTTTACTATCTCTTAAACAAACCAAAAGGGATTGTGTCAACGGCAAAAGATGAAAAAAACCGTACGAATGTTACCGACTTTGTACCAGATCATCAACGTGTTTTCCCTGTTGGTCGTTTAGACCGTGAGACAACCGGTGCATTGATACTAACTAATGATGGTGAATTTGCGAATTTTATGACACATCCTCGCTACGACATGCCTAAAAAGTACCGGGTAAGTGTTGATGGAAAACTCACACGAGCAATATCAAGTCAGCTTGAATCTGGAGTTATAATTGATGGCGTTGAGTATAAAGGAATTGAGTTCGAAATGGTAACGTATGATTTAAAGAAAAATCGCAGTCAGTTTACCGTTACTTTGCATGAAGGAAAGAACCGTCAAATTCGTAAAATGTTTGCTCATTTTAAAATTCCAGTCTTAAAATTACACCGTTACGCAATTGGAACGTTAGAACTTGAAGATATGAAAATTGGAATGTATCGAGAATTACGACCATTCGAGGTCAAAAAACTATTATTAACAGCAAAGGGTGAGATTTAATGCAACAATTTTTTGTTGAAGCGTTGAGTGCGCCATACCTTTCGCAAGACCAATGGAATCAATGCAAAAAAGTATTGAGAATGCGAAAAGGTGATCAAATTCGGATTGTCGACAATAATGGACGTGGTATTCTTGCTGAGTTCAACAACGATGACCTGACCGAAATTGTTGAAGTTGAATCACTCGAATGGAAACCAAAGAAACGTACACTTAGACTTATTGCATCATTAATACGAAGCGAGCGATTGGAATGGATGATTCAAAAAGCATGTGAATGTGGCGTCGACGAAATTGTTCTTTATAGTGCAGATCATGGTGTTGTTCGTGATTTTGGTAAACGCGCTGACCGAAAGTTAGAACGATTGAATCTGATTGCTAAAGAAGCATCAGAACAATCGTATCGACAACATGCTATAAAAGTTGTAAATCTAATCGGAAAACCGGAAATAAAAGAGTATTTATCAGATTTAAATGTCTTTGCAGATATCGGTGATCAACCGCACTTGTTAACGGTATTAACAGATGAGGTTTCGTCCGTTACTGCAATCGTGGGCCCTGAAGGTGGCTTTTCACTAAAAGAGCGCGATTATTTTAAAGATATAGGATTTAAGGAAGTGAGCTTGGGACATAATGTGTTGCGTGCAGAAACAGCGAGTCTCTATATTGCGAATATGCTTTCTGCTGCGGAGGTGATTTAATGGGACTACTTCAAAAATATCATAAACAAAAACCAGTCAAAATGATGATTCGAAAATATGATTCATTGTCGAAACAATATGCCTTAAATTTGAAGGCTAAAGAACCATACGATTATCTGAAATTATCGTTGTTTGAAACAGCGTTAGCAAATAAGACTACGATTGAACAGACATTCGAAGCAATTCGTTCAAAGAATCTTGATATGTGGGAGAACCTTTCTTTTAATGAACGTAATTTTATTGTTAAATGCGACAACGCAACTCAGAAGGCAAAAATGAAGAAGTTCATTTTCGAAGAACAAGCAATCTACATCCCATTTTTCGACAAGTTACTCAATACGCTGTATGATCGTGAAACAGCAATTTTAGAATTACCCCAGTATTTCAAACTCTACAATGATTTTAACGCACGAATTCAATTAGATTTATATGGTTTTGAACCTTATAAAGCGAATATGTCGTGTGCTCATTGTATTGCCAGTGATGCAACTACAATCGTACTTTATGATAAAAAGCAGGGAGTTTTTTACAAAATCTCTGATGATGCATTCAAACAGTACCCAATATTGCAAGGAATACCAGTTGAACGCGAACTGTTGGAAACTCTTGGACATGCTTTGCTTGACCAATCGGACACAGGCAAATTTTTGGATTTGCTAATCCAACATGAAATGATTTCAAAACGATGTGTTAAAAAGATTGAAAAATTGAAAAAGAAGGACAAGGAAATAGTACTATGAAAAAACTCAGCGAACTCACAAATATAAAAAGTGATCGAATGATTGAAAAGCTGGTGCTTGATTCGCGAGACGTTGTTAATAACGGAATGTTTTTTTGTCTAGAAGGATTGACGGTAGATGGTCATGACTATGTTGAAGGGGCTATTGCAAATGGTAATGTTGCCATTGTACATTCAAAACCACTTGAACGTATTGCAGGCATAGATTACATACAAGTTCCTGATGTAATGACAGCATTGCATAAAATAACGTCGCTTTTCTATGATAATCCATCCGAAAAACTCTATATCTATGGTATTACAGGTACTAATGGAAAAAGTACGACGATGAAAACGGTGCGTAATATTCTGGACCGATTTGGTGTAAAAGCCGGTTACATTGGTACCATTTCAGTGGAATATGGTGACCACAAGTTCTCACCTAGTTTAACCACTCCAGATATCGTAGAGTTGCAATCATATCTTCGTGACATGGTTGATGAGGGTGTTACGGAATTGTGTTTGGAAGTATCCAGTCAGGGTCTCGCTTTACGCCGCATTGAATCCATAAAATTCAACAATGCATCGTTTACAAACCTTACACATGATCATTTAGATTACCACAAGACCATGGAAGACTATTTCCAAGCCAAAAAAATGTTGTTCGATAGTATGGGGCCAGAAACGTTTAACGTATTTAATACTGATGACGATTATAGCCAACGTTTGATTGCAATGAACTACCCGCACACGGTGACGTATGGCATTGAGAATCCAGCGGATTATATGGCCAAAGATATTGAATTATTTGACCGTTATACGCGCTTTACCTTGGTGCACCAAGGTGTAGAGTATCCTGTCGAGACAAGTTTTGTTGCAATTTTCAATGTCTACAATATGCTTGGCGTCATTGCAATTTTAAATCAACGGGGTTATTCGATTGAAACGATTATTCCAGAATTAAAGGACATCGAACATGTTGATGGTCGCCAGACAATTGTCGATGAAGGTCAAGACTTTAAAGTCTTTGTTGACTTTGGTCATGCGCCAGACAGTATGAAGAATGTCTATGAATTTGTACGTACCGTGACACCTCCTGGTAATAAAATTATTACAGTTTTTGGAGCTGCAGGTGCACGTGATCATTTAAAACGCCCAATAATGGGAAAAGTAAGCTCAACTTTAACGGACCATGTTATAATAACAGAGCATGACAACCGCAATGAGGAAGTGGTTGACATTACACAAGATATTATTTCAGGGATGCCAAATGATAATTATGAGTTTGTGCCAATCCGATATGATGCTATTGAGAAGGCATTGAGAATGGCAAAACCACATGATTCAGTTGTTCTCATTGGAAAAGGTGAAGAGAAATTCATTTATCGAGCATTCGGTAAAGAAAAATGGATGGGTGACGAAGTCGCTGCATCAGAAATTTTGAGGAAAATGAAAGAGGAGGAATAACCATGGAACTCAATCAATATATCGATCACACGCTTCTAAAGCCAGAAGCAACACAAGCACAAATTATTGCATTGTGCGAAGAAGCAAAACACTACAACTTTATGAGTGTATGTGTAAACCCTGTTAATGTAGCGCTTGCTGCTAAAGAACTTGCAGGAACGGATGTTGACGTATGTACAGTTGTTGGTTTCCCATTGGGGGCAACACCACTAGCTGTTAAAGCGTTCGAAACAAAGGCTGTCCTAGAAGATGGTGCAACAGAAGTTGATATGGTCATTAACATCGGTGCGTTAAAAGAAGGACGTCTTGATTTCGTAGAAAATGAAATTCGGGAAC
The DNA here is from genome assembly GCF_011301115.1 of Erysipelothrix sp. HDW6B. NCBI lineage: Bacteria > Bacillati > Bacillota > Erysipelotrichia > Erysipelotrichales > Erysipelotrichaceae > Erysipelothrix > Erysipelothrix sp. HDW6B. The sequence goes on from NZ_CP049860.1 coordinate 1,096,046, forward strand.
TTAAGAAAATTGTTGGCGACAAAGTTTTAAAAGTAATCGTTGAATCATGCCTATTAACTGACGACGAAATTGCAACGGTGTCACAACTTGTTGTTAATGCAGGCGCAGATTTTGTTAAGACATCAACAGGCTTTAATAAAGAAGGAGCAACAGTAAATGCAGTACGCATTATGCGTGAGACCGTCAAAGATAAAGCAGGTGTCAAAGCTTCTGGTGGCGTTCGTTCACTTGAAGAAATGAATGCAATGATTGAAGCAGGAGCATCTCGTATCGGATCATCCTCAGGAGTTGCAATTATGGAAGGTCTAAAATCAGATAGTGACTACTAATAATAAAAGATAGGACAGCCGTCCTATTTTTTGTTGCTAGGAAAATTTTGTTACTCTAAAATAAGGATTGATTTGTCGAAAAATCTTCATTTAGTATGCAAATTGAACATCGTAATATATGTATTATTTGGATAGAAATTGGCTTATAAATTGACCATTAGGCAAGAAACAAGAAAAACCCTTAAAAAATGGTAAAAAAAGTGAAATACCTTAAGAAAAGCGTTTCATTCTATGATTTATTATGTTAAAATGATTGAGCAGTCACAGGAAAGTGCTAAATTAATGCATATTATTATATTCATCAATCTATCTCATTCCTACAGATAAAAACTTATTTGTAACCGTGTCAGCTTGCATCAGAAGGGAGGTTAGTCATGTCGAGAATAGTAGTTAAAGAGAACGAAGGTTTGGATGATGCATTGCGCAGATTTAAACGTCAAGTATCTCGTAATGGAACCCTTGCTGAGGCTCGTAAAAGAGAGTTTTATGTAAAACCAGGCGTCCGTCGTAAACTAAAATCAGAAGCGGCTCGTAAAGCGCGTCGTAAAAAACGTAAATAATTAATTAACTTGTATCCGAATAGTGATACAAGTTTTTTTTATGATATGATGTAAATAACAAGGAGGATTTCTTTTGACAACTCGAAATTTTGATTTATCGGATAGTAGTATTAGCCTACAGGATTTGGTAGGCGTTGAAAGTAAAACAGTACAAGCGGTTGAAAACCATTATAAAGTACGGATTAACGAACGAAATAATGCCTTAGAAATTTCAGGGGTTGAAGATGATGTGGAGCAAGCAGTTCGTTTTTTTGAACTTGCTTCTGAGGTCATTAAACACTATAAGCGTATTGATGCTCAAGACTTGGACTATTTGTTTGTACTTGTTGATAATCGTCAATCTGATCGTTTTATTGAGGTTATGGACGATGTCTTGACTCGTACGTTTGCTGGTAAGCCCATCCGTGCGAAAACACTTGGACAAAAACAATTGATAGATGGCATGAAGAAAAGGGATATGACGTTCGCAATTGGTCCTGCTGGAACTGGTAAAACATACTTGGCAGTTGCATATGCAGCAGAACTTCTTAAAAAGAATGAAATTCAAAAAATTATTCTAACGCGTCCGGCCGTAGAAGCTGGAGAGAATCTTGGATTCCTTCCAGGTGACTTGAAAGAGAAAGTAGATCCTTACCTTCGTCCATTGTATGATGCTTTGGATGATATGTTTTCAGCTGAGCGAACACAACGTTACATAGATAAAGGTATCATCGAAATTGCGCCACTCGCGTATATGCGTGGTCGGACATTGGATGATGCGGTGGTCATTCTTGATGAAGCCCAAAATACTACCAAAGCTCAGATGATGATGTTCCTGTCACGACTTGGTCGTAATTCGAAAATGATCATTACAGGTGATATTGATCAAATCGATTTGCCGCGTAACACTCAGTCGGGATTAAAAGTTGCGAAAGCGTACTTGAGTGATATCCCAGAAATAGCATTTGTTAATTTATCGCATACGGATGTTGTGCGACATCCACTTGTCATAAAAATACTTAAGAAGTTTGCGGAAGGAGATCGCAATGAATCGGAAAATTCTAATAATCGAAGATGAGGAGGGCATTCGCCGACTATTACGGTATGATTTACGTCAAATGGATTTTGAAGTAGAATCTGCGCGAGATGGTCGTGAAGGCTTACAGATGGCAAAGGAAACCAACTATGACGTCATTATAGTGGATTGGATGCTTCCGTATCACTCTGGTGTTGAATTAGTTACAGAGTTTCGTAAACTTGGGATGGATTCCATTCTCATCATGTTAACAGCGAAAGATGAAGAGAGTGATATATTAGATGCATTTGAGGCTGGTGTGGATGATTATCTGACAAAGCCATTTTCGCCACGCGAACTAACTGCTCGAATCAAAGCACATCTGCGTAGAGCAACAACGTCGTCAAAGAGCCATACCATTGAAGTTGGAAATATAACGGTTCTGTTAGATCAACATACTGTAAAAGTCAACGAAGATATTATCGAACTTACGAAGAAAGAGTTTGATTTATTAATCTATCTCTTGCAAAATGAGAATATTGTTCTATCGCGAGATCAAATTCTATCAGAAATATGGAATTATGATTATGATGGTGACACCCGTATTGTTGATGTCCACGTGTTTAAGTTGCGATCGAAACTAGAAGCATCGGATGTTAAAATAAATTCATTGAGAGGGGTTGGATACGTTGCGAAACGTGAATCGAATTAATGTTATTATTTTCCTGTTTATTGCAGGGATAACCCTTTATTATCAGAACTTGATTTCGATAATTGTCCTCATTATTGCGGCAATATGTATGCTTGCTGTGAACAGCCTTAAGCAAAGTGATGCTGTCCATAGTATTCGTAAGCACGCAGAAAAAGAAAAAAAAGAAGCACATTATCGTGCAGATGATGCTACAGATAAGCTTGTTAAGCTGATTAATGCAATCCCATCGCCATTGGTCTATATCAACCAACGTGGTGATTTTGAGGTTAGCAATCAATACTTCGATCAAATGCTCGTATCACAAGCACAAAATGTCTATGATGTGAATATTGATTCGCCAATCCGTCAAACGCTTCTTGATGCCTTTCTCAATGAACAACAATTTGTGCGTCAATTCAGCTATAAGGACATCGATTATCAAGTCTTGTCAATTCCACTTTTGACTGAAACGCGACGTTATCATGGGTGTATGCTAATATTTCAAGATGTTACCCGTGTCGTTGAAGGTGAGAAGATGCAAAAACGATTTATTGCAGATGCTTCGCATGAACTTCGCACTCCCATTACGTCGATTAAGGGGATGGTCGAGATTATGACACGACCAGACTTTGATGATGATCAAACACGAACTGAGTTTTTGGACCAAACAAAAAAAGAAGTAGAGCGTCTTGACCGTATCGTTGAAGACTTGTTGTTACAATCCCGTCTGCGTGCCAATCAAGTATATCTTGAGAAAACACATTTCAATTTGAAACAGTTTTTTGAAGGTTTGATCTATGATCGTCGCCAAGCGTTGCATCAACACAATATAGAAGTACAGCTCAATTGTCCATCTGATTTAGAGATATTCGCTGATCAGTTCCGAATGAGCCAGGTATTCTTGAACCTCTTCAATAATGCCATTAACTATGCTCATGGCGGATGCATTCGTATTGTCTGTACTGCCGAAGGCCGTCGTGTAAAGATTGATTTCTCAGATGATGGTGACGGTATCAGTGAGAATTTGCTACCGCATATCTTTGAACGCTTCTACCGTGGTGAAGATTCTCGTACCCGAGATACCGGCGGAAGTGGCTTGGGGCTAGCGATATCCAAATCAATAATTGAAGCACACCGTGGCCAACTGAGTGTCACAAGTCAAAAAGGAAAAGGAACAACCTTCACAATCAATATCTAGGAACTCATCTGAGTTCCTTTTCTTATGTATTTAACAATTCTTCGTATTAATTAACGCACAATTAACAAAACGACAACTTTATTTTCATGAATAGGGGGTAATATACACGTAGCAGGTTGATACTGCAGGAGGACACCATGAAAAAGCTATTAGTTAGTGCATTAGCTTTATTAGTATTAGTAGGATGTGGAGCACAAGGCTCAAAATCATCAGAATCAATTAAAGTTTATACTCGTGATGGATCATCAGGAACTCGAGAAGCCTTTGAAAGTATTATTGGACTTGAATCACTTACAAGCAATAGTGCTGAAACAACTTCAAATGGAGATATGGCGAAACAAGTAAGTTCTAGTCCAGCCGGAATTGGTTATGTTTCATTAACAACTGACTTTGAAGCCAATGAATTAACACCGGTTTCATATGAAGGCGTTAATCCAACTGTTGAAACGGTTAACAACGGAACTTATAAGTTAGCACGTCCATTTAGTTTTGTAACACGTGCTGCTGGTGATTTTGGTTCACAAGAGAAAGAGCAACTTGTTGCTGCATTCCTTGACTACCTTGTAAATTCAACAGAAGGACGACAAGTCGTGCTTGCAGCTGGTGGAATTGTTGATGTCGGAGCTGGAAAACCTTGGTCTGAACTCAAAGCAAACCATCCAATTGTTGATCAAGATAACAGTGGCATCACTCTTAAAACAGGGGGATCAACATCAGTTGATAAAACAATCACTGCTGCAGTTCAATCATTCATTCCGATGGCAGGTAATTTCAAATTTGAGCCAAACCATACAGGTTCAGGAGATGGCTTCAAACGTACACTCGGCGGTGAAAAAGACGGTGCAAACGCAATCGATATTGGTTTCGCATCCCGTGCATTTAAATCCGAAGAAACAGTAGCATCAGGCTTAATGTCTGGAGAATATGCAAAAGATGCAGTCGTTGTTGTTGTTCCAGTAAAGAACGACGCAATCAAAGATCTTACAGCAGCTCAGCTCGTGGAAATTTTTAGTGGAAACGCTAAAACATGGGCAGACATTAAGTAAGCTTAGCAATCGCTAAGCTTTTTGTCAGTAATTGAAATGTAAAAGAAAAGAAGGGTTAGATTATGAATACTCAGTGGTCCGAATCATATCAAAAACGAAAAAAGATAATCGATTTGATATTCCGTTCATTATTTAAAATTGCAGGAATTTTAGCTGCATCGATGATTGTTTTTATTTTCATCTTTATTTTCCAAAAAGGGATTTCTGTGTTCTTGCCAACTTACGGCGATTCACAGGTTAATTTTTGGTCATTTATATCAGGCTTTACATGGCGTAATGATAAACAAATCTATGGTGTCTTGTTTATCGTTATCAATACGCTCATAACAGCATTCTTTGCGATGCTGATAGCATTCCCAGTATCAGTCTTAACAGCGCTCTTTATTGTAAAAATTGCTCCCAAAGCATTGGGATCGATTCTAACAACTGTTATTGAGCTATTAGCCGCAATTCCGTCGGTAGTTTACGGGGTTTTCGCGTCCGGGGTTATCGTTTCTTGGGTTGACAATGTCGCGCAAGTGTTCGGATATTCAACATTTGGTGGTCGCTCAATGCTTGCTGTTGTTATTTTGCTAGCGATTATGGTTATCCCAACAATGACATCTCTTTCAATAGTTGCAATTAAAGCTGTTAAACCGGAACTTGAATTAGGTTCGCTTGCACTTGGCGCTTCTAAAACACAAACAAACTTTAAAGTAGTTCTTACAAGCGCTAAATCCGGTATTTTTGCAGGTCTCATTTTAGGACTAGCGCGCGCATTTGGAGAGGCGACAGCGGTATCTATGGTTGCGGGTAATAAAGCCATGGGACCAACATGGAATCCATTTGATATTACACGTACACTAACATCAACTATGCTCTCAGGTTTAAAAGAAACGACGGGTGTTGATTATGATATTCGCTTTTCAGTCGGAATTGTGCTAATGGTTACGATTCTTCTGTCAAACCTCATCATTCATATCGTTAAGAAGAAAGTGGGGGCAGAAGGACAATGACACAATCACGTAAAATTAAAGATGGTATTGCTAATTTCTTTACTTATCTTGCATCATCTGCAACATTCTTAATTCTTATTGCAATCTTTGCCTTTGTTATTGCAACTGGTAAAGATACGCTGAGCATGGAAATGTTACGGAATGATTATTGGTCACAAAACTACCTTGTAGAATGGACAAACCAAACACAACAAACATTTATAAAACCCGATCATTTGGGTGACGATGTCGTTTATAGTACGAAATATGGTATTGGTTTTACGAATGAGATCAATCATGAAAAACAACGCCTGATTCGCGTATCATACATCGATGATGATTCTGTGTTTAATCAATCGGTCAACGCAACCAAAGGTCCGAGTTATGGTGAGAGTCTAACAGTGTCCATTGGTGATCAAATCGAAAAGATTGAAGGTATTAACGCAACAGGAACCACAATTCTAATGGGAACAACCTTTGCGGATAAAGCTGAATCGATGGTTATGAAACTTGATTCTACTGAGACGCTTACATCGCTATACTATAAAACACCAGGTGGCGGAATTTGGGGATCACTCATCGCAACCTTAATGCTCATTGGTATTTCATTGCTTTTTGCACTTCCAATTGGAATTTTTGCAGCAATCTATTTGACGGAAATTGCCCAGCCTTCAAAATTCAACAGTTTTATTGAACGTTGTATTGAAATGCTAGCAGGTGTTCCAAGTATCATTTTTGGGTTAATGGGAATTGTTGTCTTGTACCCGATTACTGCATTTTTTAATATTAATGGTTTAAGTATCCTACTTGGTGGTATGACGATGTCTGTAATGCTTTTGCCGGTCATTATTCGATCGGTTCAAGAATCGCTCATAGTTGTACCGCGAGATTATCGCTCTGCTTCACTATCCCTAGGCGCAAGCCAAACGCAAACGATCTTTAGAGTTATTTTGCCATCGGCACTGCCTGGAATTCTTTCGGCAATTTTACTTGCTGTAAGTCGTATTATTGGAGAATCCGCCGCACTTATTTATACCATGGGTACATTTATTAATGATGCACCACGCGTGGGTGAAGGTGCTACGACCCTAGCAGTCCACATTTGGTCCGTAATGAGTCACGAACAACCGAATTTTGAATTAGCAAGTGCCATCTCTATTATTATTCTTGCTTTAGTACTCGTTTTAAATTTATCAGTAAAACTTATGAGTCGTCGACTCAATAAGAAGTTAGGAGCTTAAGATGAATAGTTTTCACGTAACAGACCTTGATTTGTTTTATGGCGATAATCAAGCCCTCAAGAGTCTAAGTATTGATATCAAAAAACAAAAGGTAACCGCATTTATTGGACCATCAGGTTGTGGGAAATCAACGTTCCTACGTACATTTAACCGTATGAACGATCTAATTCCCAATGCGCGCATTGAAGGGGTCATCGAATTTGATGGGGTTAACATTTATGCGCCCAAAACAGATGTTGTTGAATTGCGAACAAAGGTTGGGATGGTTTTCCAACATCCAAACCCGTTCCCAATGAGTATCTATGATAATGTCGCATACGGCTTACGGGTTCAAGGGATTAAAGATCGTAAAATTCTTGACGAAGTTGTTAAGGAATCCTTGCAAAAAGCGGCACTTTACGATGAAGTTAAAGATCGTTTAAATCAATCAGCACTTCGTTTATCTGGTGGTCAACAACAGCGTCTTTGTATTGCTCGTGCGATTGCTCTCAAACCTGAAGTTATTTTGATGGATGAGCCTACATCAGCATTAGATCCAATTGCTACTGCAAAAATCGAAGAACTTATAGTAGAATTAAAGAAAGACTTTACCATTGTCATCGTTACGCACTCAATGCAACAAGCGGCGCGTATTAGTGATATGACAGCATTCTTCTTGTTAGGGGAAATTGTAGAGTATGATGAAACGAAGAAATTATTCCATACGCCTAAGGATAAACGTACGGAAGACTATATTACAGGTCGATTCGGATAGGGAGGTCCACAATGAGAATTGAAGACAAAATGATTGATTTCGAAAGCGAATTGCTAGAAATGGCATCACGCGTCCGTAAATCAATGTCACAAGCCATAGAAGCTCTAAATACACATGATAAAGAACTTGCATTACATGTTATTGAGCGTGATGATCAAGTCAACTACTACGACGAAAGCATCAATGACTCAGCAATCCAAACATTATCGTTAATGCAACCGGTCGCACGCGATCTACGCTTGCTTGTAGGGGGTATTAAAATTGCGACTGATCTTGAACGCATCGGTGATTATGCGAAAAATATAGGTCGATTTGTGATTAAAAGCAATGTTGATAAAGAATTTCTTAATGAAGAAATTACAGAATTAGGAAATATTTTCCTTGAAAATTTCGATAGTGTTATTGAAGCCTTGAAGGCACTTAATGTAAAACAAGCGTATGCAGCTGCAGAGTTAGATGATAACCTTGACGAAGCATTCGCAAAAGTTATGATGAAATTCGTTGATATTGCGGAAAAAGAAGGTCGCTTTCCAATTGAGACGACAGGAATTCTAAGAAATATTGAACGTGCCGGTGACCATGCTAAGAATATCTGTGAGCAGATAATCTATATCGCCAAAGGTCAACACGTTGATTTTGGATAAAAACTACCATTCGGTAGTTTCCTAAATTCAAATCTCAACCGCACCACCAAGGTGCGGTTGTTTTTGTATAATAAAAGGAGCCCACCCGACTAAAAGGAGCTCCCATATGAAGTATAAGCAATTAAATAGAAAAATAAAAGACCAAATCGATATTTTATTGAGTGTAGGATATTCGATGCGACAAGTTGGACGCGAACTGAATATTTCGCATTCAACTGTTTCGAGGTATAAAAGCAATCATTATAAGAAAAGAAAAATAGATATTCAACATAAATATAACCACTTAATCGATTACCTCAATTCTCGTTATGATCCGAAAGTCCGTTCTATCGATGTCTGCCTCAACAACTATAGAAGGTATCATCCTCATAAACCCTGTGTATCCGTTCAACAAGTGTATAACTGGATCAACCAAGGAAAACTTACGATTGACCCTCTTAGGATGTGTTACAAAAGACGTAGACGAAAGAAGCGAATGAGTGGAATGATGAACCACTTTCAATGGAATTTGGAAAATCGAACTGTGCTACCAATTAGTCTGAGACCCAATTATATAGAGGCCCGAGATGAAATCGGTCACCTTGAAATTGACTCAATAATCGGAAAGAAAAATGAAAGTGCAGCAATAATATCAATCGTAGATCGATGTTCCAGAATGAATTGGCTGATAAAGGCTGAGTATCGATTAGACTATTACACATCCTCATTAATTAGAAAATTTATAGAAGAAAACAAAATAGTAACGAAATCAATAACCGTTGATAATGGATTAGAATTTAACACAATGGGAATTACTGCAAAACGACTCGGTGTCAAACTTTATAAATGCGATCCTTACTGTTCTTTTCAGCGTGGTTCCAATGAACGAGCCAATGCGATAGTTAGAAGATTTATACCGAAAGGAAAGTCACTTTACAGCATTGGACAACAATATCTAGATGACATTGCCTTTAAAATCAACTCAATGCCGCGTAAAATATTTGACTTTAAAACTGCTTATGAGATAGAATTTTTAAAAATGAATAGTGGTGCGGTTGAGATTTGATAAAAGAAAACTACCATTCGGTAGTTTTTTTTTACTAGGTGGGCCGAGAAAGACTCAATTATAAATTCACGAATATTAAGAGATAATTATATTTTGAACAAGTCTATTAATTTATGATTTGTGTGTTTCATATAGAAGCGTTAACATATTCTTATTATCTAGGGGGGTAATTATGAAAAAGTATACAGCAAGTTTACTTGCAGTTTTTTTAGTTATGAACAGTTTTACAGTACCTATGCATGCAGAAGAAATAGGCAATGTAAATCTTAAAAATCGTGAAATGGAGGATGTTGTTGATGCATCAACTCTTGAAAACTATGAATCAGAAGCGTTGATTGCAGATGGAAACACAAATGAACCCGCATTAATGGAACAACAAGAAGTAGTGGTTTTAGCTGATGATCCTGAGACTATCGTTTCCACCTATACGCAATTGGTTGATGCACTCGCTATTGCCCAAAATGGTGATACTATCACAATTCAAGAAGGGGCGGTTATCACTTTAGACCAGAGCTTGAAAATCAATACTGGTTCACTTTCGGATATCTCCTTCAAATCCAGTGGGGATGCTGCAGTTACTTTATTAAGTACGTCCAACCATCGACATGTGGAAGTAATGGGAACAAATCATTCCTCCATTCATTTTAATAATATTGTGTTGTCGGGAGATAACTCAGCTACAAAAGGTGGAATAACCTATAATGTTAAAAATAATAATCACGTTCTGTCGGGACTTGTTGTGCGTAATAATGTTTTGAAGACGGATTGGTATGACGGTTTTATTAAAGTAGCTGGAAATGGTGGCTCTTTCCGTTTGGAGAATGCACTTTTTGATGGCAATACATTTAAAGCATGGACGGATGGAAAAGGATCAGGAATTGTAATTCTTGACACGGTAAAAACAGATGTCACGGTGTCCGATGTTGTATTCTCAAAGAATGTAACAGCGAATCAAGATGGTGAACCGTTGCAAGTTTTCAATAACAATGGTAATTACACATTTGAGCGTGTTTCGTTTTTGGATAATTTAAGTCATGGTCGATCCGCAGGGATTGCCTATTCTGGATCTTCAAATTCAAATTTAACGATTGACGATTCGCGCTTTGAGAATAATATCCATCACGGATATAAAGGCGGTGCCATTTCGTTTGATTTAGAGGGCGCCGCGAATGTGCAAATATTAAACAGTAATTTTGAAAGTAATACTTCAAACCGAGGTGGTGGTGCTATTTATGCAGATATCGATTCAGATGGTGGCGCACTGACGATTGATAATTCAAGCTTCACAAATAACAAAGCGTCGCGCATCGTCTATAATCCAGAGACAGGTGAATCAGTAGGTGAATTGAGTGATGGAGGTGCTATTTCGATAACGCAACTCAGAAATTCTAGTCGTGTTGCAATCACAAACAGTCAATTTGCAAATAATGAAGCCACAACTGGTGGTGCATTCTACCTGGACAATGAACATGGAGCAACGACCCAAGTCCGGATAGATAATGTGGAATTTGATGGTAACACTGCAGACTATACTGGTGGTACATTAAACTTTAATAACAACAATGACATGACATCAGACGATTTGTATATCATTAAGAATAGTCGTATTGCTAACAGTACAGTTTTGGGACATCACGAAGATTCTGGATACAATGAGGGTGGTGATGGTGGTGCTATTTATTATGCAGATATCGAAAACTATCCCTCACTGCTAAGATTGGAAAATGTCCAGTTCGAAAACAATGTGTCTCAAGCACCAACATATTGGCAGTACAAAGAAGGGACATCAGGTTTAAGCGCCTATTATACGTCGAACTTCAAAGATGTGACGCCAAGTACTGGTCGAAACTCATTTATGAGTGCATACTCCAATGCATTAAATAATGACGATGTCTACTACCCATACAGTGGATTTACATACTTTGAATTTCTCGATGATAATGATATTGCGGATAACTTCGAATCGTTCCAGTATATTCATTCTGTTGTAGGAGAAAAGACACAAACACCATTAATGCCAACTGCATCAGGATTCCGCTTCATAGGATGGTTTGATGGTTCCGATTCACTTTGGAATTTTGAAGGTGAAGCGCAACCCGAAACACACCATGAACTTTATGGAAAATTTGAAAAAATTAGAATGTATATTGTCACATTTGAAAGCAATGGCGGATCTAAAATAACGTCGCTTAAGGATATTCAAGCGGGATCGTTAATTGCTTCTCCGTTAAATCCAACCAGAGAAGGATATGTGTTTAAAGGTTGGTTTGTTAATCCCGAATTGACTACGCCATGGAATTTTGTGGAACATCGTATCAATGCGGATACAACATTGTATGCGTCATGGGAAAAGGTGATGACTGAGACGTTCACCGTTCATTTTGATTCACAAGGTGGTACAGCAGTAGCATCATACATTGATATCGAAAAGGGTGCTTTTGTCGAAGAACCTGTCGCACCAATCCGAAAAGGATTTGTGTTCGGTGGTTGGTATCAAGATGCGACACTCAATAATCGGTGGGAGTTTTCATCGCATGCTGTGACCGAAAATATTACATTATACGCTAAGTGGGACAAAGTTGCTGAGCCTATCGATCCAGTTGATCCGACAGTACCTGTTAATCCGGTAAAACCGATCGGACCGGAAACAACAACACCGGAAACAGGACAACCGGTAACCTTACCACAAACGGGAGTATCACAACGAAATGGTGGTATGATGTTATTGGTAGGTGGATTAAGTGTGTTAATTTTACATACAGGCTTGATCCGTCGTAAACAGCAAAATCGCAAATTATAAGAAATGTGGAGATATCTGTGTTATGCTGAAATGCAGGTCAACAATTAAACCACTTAACCAGTAGCATTTGCTACTGGTTTTTTATATAATGAACATACTAAAAACAATTGTGAAAGATAACATCTCAGAGTGAAAAACAGGCATTCTAAGTGGAGGTTATCTTGTTTCAATGTGTTTTAGCCTGTGATATAATAGATTAGGATGTGATAATTATGCAAATTAACTATATTAATAACAGTTCGGAAGCGTCATGGCGTGCCTATCAGAAATATTTGAAACCAATTCTGAAAGAAACGTTACGCTTAACAGGTAACCAAGAGCACGTAAGTGTCAACGTCGTGTTGGTTGACGATCCTGAGATTCATACATACAACAAGGATTTCCGTGATATTGATAGACCAACCGATGTACTTAGTTTTGAAGATGGAGAAACTGAAGACGGAATTTTCCAAATGGGAGATATTATCATTAGTGTTGATGCAATTCGACGCCAAGCAAAAGACTATGAACACACACTCAAAAGAGAGTTCTGTTTTTTAGTCGCACATGGCTATCTTCATTTGCTGGGATATGACCACCATACTCCTGAGGAAGAGAAAGAAATGTTTGGGCTTCAAAAGGAGATACTCAATGACATCGCTCCAAAAAACGATTAAGCGCGGGGCATCAAAATTCGGTGCAGCATTCGCTGGAATAAAAGCTGGACTTTTATACGATCGAAGCATACTGCTTCAAGTTGTTCTTGGTGTAATTACAGTCATTGTTTTTGCACTACTTGATATAAGTACAGTAGAGTGGTTGTTTGTGATCAGTGCGATTTTCATTGTCTTAATCACAGAATTTTTAAATTCTGCAGTGGAAGATTTATGTGACTTACTCATTCAAAGTTACAATTTACATGTAAAAGAAATAAAAGATATTGCAGCGGCGGCAGTGCTTCTAGCAGCGATATACGCAATTATAGTGGCCAGTGTTATTCTGGCGGGGAGAATCTTATGAAAGAAGAATTGATTGAATTAGCATTTGGTGCAATGGAAAATGCATATGCACCATATTCCAACTACCATGTTGGGTCATGCATACGTACACGTGATGGACAAACATTCATTGGCGCAAATATTGAAAATGCTTCGTATGGAGCAACTAACTGTGGTGAGCGATCTGCCGTATTTGCATGCTACTCACACGGTTATCGTGCGGATGATATTGTAGGGATTGCGATTGTAACAGATGGCGATATTCTTGCAGGACCATGCGGGATTTGTCGTCAAGTACTTTCGGAACTTCTTCATGAAGATACGCCAATCTATCTATCGAATCGCAAAGAAACACAGACAACGAATATGCAGAATTTATTGCCAATGATGTTTGGAAAGAAGGACCTTAAATAGTGAGTTTTAAATCAGGATTTATATCTATTATTGGACGACCTAATGCAGGGAAATCCACATTAATTAATCAACTCGTAAAACAAAAAATTGCAATTGTTTCCGAGAAAGCGCAAACGACTCGCGATGCAATTATCGGGGTTTTAACAGAAGAGGAGTATCAACTTGTATTTATTGATACACCCGGAATTCATAAACCAAAGCATGAATTAGGGTCACGTATGAATCGTGCATCATACGCTCACTTTAAAGGTGTTGATGTGATTTACTATATCATTGATGGGACAGAGCCTTTTGGTAAAGGTGATCAGTTCGTTATGGATAAATTAGCGACGGTTAAACTTCCGAAATTCCTCATCATCAACAAAGTTGATGCGATGAGCGAAAATGACTTGATTGCGAAAATCAACCAATTTTCTGAGTTTGGGTTCACTGAAATTATTCCGATTTCTGCGAAAGAAAACAATAATGTCGACAAACTCTTAGAAGTAACACTTGATTATACGGAAGAAGGGGTTATGTATTACCCTAAAGACCAAGTAAGTGCCTATCCTGAACAATTTATTTACGCAGAAATTATACGTGAAAAAATCTTGCAATTAACTGAAGAAGAAATTCCTCATTCAGTTGCTGTAACGATTGAACGGATTGTAAAGAAAAAGAATTCGACACTTATTAATGCGGTAATTCTTGTTGATCGAATGTCTCAAAAAGGAATAATCATTGGTAAACAAGGGTCAATGATTAAAGAAATTGGATTGCGTGCCCGTGAAGAATTAGAAACAATTATCGGTGAAAGTGTTTATTTAGAGACATTTGTTCGTGTTGAAAAAAACTGGCGCAACCGCAGTCGAATGCTAAATCAATTAGGTTATATCGAAACTGAGTATGAATAACCAATCAAGTGATATTGGTTTTGTATTAAGTGCGACACCATATAGAGAATTTGACTGTATGGTGCATTTTCTTGGGGAAAAGTCCGGTCTGATCAGACTTGTTGTTCCAGGATACTATAAACCCACTTCAAAACAAGGAAGATTGGGGTTAGAATTTTCGAAAGTAAACTATCGTTTTAACTTTAAAGAAAACAGTTTAATTCGAGTCAGAACGGGAGAACTCTTAGAGAGTCATCACCAATTACGACAAAATTTCAAGTGGTTACTGCAAATGTCATTGATTTGTGAGATAATCATTCGGACCTATGATCCAAGTCATCATGACATTTTCTATGCGAGAATGGATAAAATTATGGGAAGTGATGCGACACAGACACAAATAATTCTGGCTATCACTGAAATAATTAGGCTCCAGGGAGTTTCTCCCAATGTCGATGCGTGTGTCCGATGTGGGAATACGGGAATTAATACATTCTCCATTGAGTACGGTGGTTTTCTGTGTGCTAAGCACAGCCCGTCGACACATAAAGATTCAAAAATGGTATTGGTTGCATTAAAAGGTCTGTTTGATAATCAAAATGTTGAAGCATATCTCAACTCATTTGATACTACGCCACTATTAGAGAGACTTGTGCGCTATTTAGAATATCATTCTGATATGACATTAAATAGTTGGCAACTCATGTTGAATGTTTAAATATTGAAAGGTGATATTATGAAGAATAAAAATTTTGAAACAGTCGTTAACCATGTACGAACTTCTGGATTTGTTTTCCAAGGAAGTGAAATTTATGGTGGTTTAGCAAATACATGGGACTTTGGACCATTAGGAGTTGAACTCAAAGAAAATGTAAAGAAATTATGGTGGGAATCATTTGTTTCACGTAATCCCTACAACGTTGGAATCCAATCTGCGATTCTAATGAATCCGCAGGTTTGGAAAGCAAGTGGGCACTTAGATACATTTAATGATCCACTCATGGATTGTCGTATTTGTAATACACGTCACCGTGCTGATAAACTTATCGAAGAGTTTAGTGATGTGGAAATTAATGCGGGAGTTATGACATTGGAAGAAATGGAAAACTATATCGAAGCACATAAAGTTCCATGTCCAAAATGTGGTGGACACGATTTCACAAAGATTCGCCAATTTAACTTAATGTTTAAAACATTTCAAGGAGTTATCGAGGACAGTTCAAATGCTATCTACTTGCGTCCGGAAACTGCACAAGGAATGTTTGTAAACTATCGTAATGTTCAACGCTCAATGCGTAAAAAATTACCATTTGGTATTGCTCAAATTGGTAAATCTTTTAGAAATGAGATCACACCAGGGCAGTTCATTTTCCGTACACGTGAGTTTGAACAAATGGAACTTGAATTCTTTGTTAAACCTGGTGAAGACATTAAATGGTATGAGCACTGGCAAAAATTTGCAATGGATTGGTTAGTAAGTCTTGGTATTGATCGTGATAATTTACGAATTCGCGAGCATGATGCTGAAGAATTGTCACATTACTCAGTAGCAACTTCAGATATCGAATACCGCTATCCATGGGGCTTTGATGAACTTTGGGGTATTGCTGATAGAACTGACTTTGATCTTAAACAACACCAAGAACATTCAAAAGTAAGCATGGAGTATCATGATCCTGAAACTAACGAAAAATATATTCCTTATACTGTTGAGCCATCATTGGGAGTGGAACGCTTAATGCTTGCACTTATGTGTGAAGCATACGATGAAGAAACACTTGAAAATGACGATACACGTATTGTTATGCATTTCCATCCTAAAGTTGCACCAACTCAAGTAACAGTATTGCCACTTTCAAAAAAATTAGGCGAAAAAGCGACTGAAGTGATGCACGAATTAATTGGTGATTTCGCATGTGATTATGATGAAACTGGAAGCATCGGAAAACGCTACCGCCGTCAGGATGCAGTCGGAACACCTTACTGTATTACTGTTGACTTTGACTCTTTAGAAGATAACCAAGTTACAATTCGTTTCCGCGATTCAATGGAACAAAAACGTGTTACGATTGATGAAGCTAAATCAATCATGAAACAAGAAATTTACGGGTGATGTAAATGCGGCGAATGCCAGAAGAACTCATCAACGATATTCGCTCAAAGAGCGATATCGTTGATACAATTTCACAGTATATGACGCTGACGAAAAAGGGCAAAAACTATTGGGGAGTTTGTCCTTTTCATGATGACCACGATCCGTCGATGTCGGTTTCACCCGATCGTCAAATTTATAAATGCTTTGTATGTGGTGCGGCAGGTAACGTATTTTCATTTATAGAGAATTTTGAACATATTACCTTTATTGAATCAGTCACACGGGCCGCGAGTCGCCTTAACATAGACGTCTCGGAGTACCAAACGGTCAATGTTGTGCCCAAGGACCCCGAAAAAGAAAAAATTTATGAAGCACTCAAAGAGGCGCAACAATTTACTGCATTACAATTATCAACTAAAGATGGTAAAGAAGCACACGAAAAGCTGCAACAAAGAGGGTATACTCAAGCTACGATTGACCGCTTTGGCATTGGTGTAGCACTTGGTAATAATCAAATATATAATTATCTGTCCGCTAAAGGGTTTGATGATGAATTATTGATTAAAGCAGACCTTATTCGAATGACAGACGATGGCTTCAGAGATGTTTTTTATAATCGGATTATGTTCCCTTTACACGATCCATACGGGAAAGCAATTGGGTTTAGTGCCCGGGCCTTACATGATTCGAATTCCGTCAAATACATCAATACGTCCGAAACTGAAGTGTACACCAAGGGAAATATGGTCTATAACTTTCATAATGCGAAGGAATATGCGCGAAAAGAAGGATATTTAATCATTACTGAAGGGGTAACAGATGCGATTTCATTTAGCACCATAGGCGTTGAAAATGTCGTGTCCCTATTAGGGGTAGCTTGTACTCCACAGCAGATTAGAATCTTGAAACAAGCAACTAATGACATCGTGTTAGCGTTCGATGGGGACCGTGCCGGTCTTGAAGCGACATTTGCAATTGGACAGAAGTTAAGAGACGCGCAATGTACAGTGTCAATATGGTATAATGATACAGGTATGGATCCAGATGATGCGATACGAAATCTCGGTCCAGAAAAAGTGAAAAGCGGTCTGGTAGACCGCTTTGGTTGGCTTGATTTTCTAATTAGTTATGCAATCGGAAATTATGGTCTTGAATCCTTTGAAAATCGTAAACGTATCGTAGAATTTATGCTCGAACATTTACGAACCGAAGATGAATTGACCCAAAGTTACTACACGAAGAAAATTGCAGATATGACGAATTTTGAAGTAAGTGTTTTAAATCAACAATTACAAGCAAAAGTTCAAGCGCCAATCCATCGACAGACACCCATAGTTGTTCAGAGTAAAGACTATAAAGTACTGATACCTGAGCGTGCTATCTTAAAGCAAATGTTGGAGTCGAAGGAAGCAGCATACCAATACCGTGACCAACTTGGTTTTTTGGTCAATGATATCGCAACTGATTTTGCATTAATTATTCTTGATTTGTATCGTAAAAACGATGCAATTGAAATCGCTGATATTTTATCACATGATATTCAAGAAAATATGAGACAATTTGCAATAGAAATCGATTCGAGTGATGTTGTTGGTGACTATGATGTTCGCAGTCTTGAACAAAACATAGCACTAATTCGCACTGAATTGAGTCGCCTTGGGATTCGAGGGCTAAAAGATGAAGGACGGAAGCAACTTCAACTTGATGAGCAACAAAGGCTTCTTGAAGCTGCAATACGATTAAAAAGAGAGAATAATAATCAAGGAGGAGAGAATTAGTATGACACGTAAAAAAATGAAAACACTTGATGAAGTAAAAGAGTTTTTTATTAAAGAAAATGAAAAGCAAGGTGCCTTACTGAATGCTGTTGTTGAAAAATCGACAAGTCATTTATCACTAAGTGACGAAGATAACGAGGAATTATTCCAATGGTTTAGCGATAACGATATTCGTTTAGTAGATGAAATCGGCGAAGCAGAAATTTCTGAAGAGATGATCGAAGACGATGATGAAATTGCTGAAGAATATCTTGGTGAAGATGGTGAAGATGGCGAAGGGCCATTTGACGATTCAATGAACAAAGTTGACCTCAGCTCCTATGAAAATGAATTAACAAGTGCAAACATGGTTCGTATTAATGATCCAGTTAAAATGTATCTCAAAGAGATAGGCCGCGTTAACTTACTCGATGCGAAAGATGAGCCAGAAATTGCACGTCGACTCCAAGAAGGGGAAGAAGCACGGGTTCTCATTATAAATATTTATCGCGAACGCTATGCACCAGATGTAACCGATGAAGAATTTGATGAATTATTAACGACGATTAAAATTGAAGAAATATTTGAAATCTTGAAAGAACATTTTGTTGATGATGAAGCAAACCTTGCTTATATCGAAAACTGTGAAACTACCTATTATGACGGGCTTGAAGCACGCCGTATTTTGATTTCAGCAAACTTACGTCTCGTCGTATCAATTGCTAAAAAATACGTTGGTCGTGGTATGTTGTTCCTTGACTTAATTCAAGAAGGAAACATGGGGCTTGTTAAGGCTGTTGAAAAATTTGACTATACTAAAGGCTTTAAGTTCTCAACATATGCAACATGGTGGATTCGCCAAGCAATCACACGTGCGATCGCTGACCAAGCACGTACGATTCGTATTCCAGTTCATATGGTCGAGACTATCAATAAATTAACACGTATTCAACGTTCATTAGTTCAAACATTAGGGCGCGAGCCAACAGCAGAAGAAATTGCTGCTGAAATGGAAAATATGACACCTGATAAAGTACGCGAGATTCAAAAAATTGCACTTGATCCGGTATCACTCGAAACCCCAATTGGTGAAGAAGATGATTCACATCTTGGTGATTTCATTGAGGATAAAGATGCGATGTCACCAGATGACTATGCAAATAATCAACTCTTAAAAGAAGAAATCAATATGGTCTTAGAGGGTCTTACTGAACGTGAAGAAAAAGTTCTACGTCTTCGTTTTGGTCTTGAAGATGGCCGTACTCGTACACTTGAAGAAGTTGGTAAAGAATTTAATGTTACACGCGAACGGATTCGTCAAATTGAGGCAAAAGCGCTTCGTAAATTGAAACATCCAACACGTTCAAAACGTCTTCGTGACTTTGTTGACAAACGATAATTTATGAAGTTATCGCAACGATTACAAAGACTATTAGATATGGTTCCTAAAGGGGCTCGAATGGCAGATATTGGGACCGATCATGGTTTACTAATGATCAAATGCCTTGAAGATGGCATTTGTGACTATGCCTATGGACTTGATATTGCCCCGATGCCTTTGGATGCAGCACGTCAAAACGTCGTGAAGCATGGTTATGAAGATGTGACGGAGCTTGTTTTAAGCGATGGTCTTAAATCATTTAATGGGCTTGCAAATTGTTATGTCGCTGCTGGTATGGGAGCGGAAACTATTTGGGAAATTATCAAAGAATACCAATTTAAAGACAATGATGTAATTTTGATACAGTCTAATACTAAAAATGCATGGTTTCGGGATATTGTGTCACAATCGGGGTTTACGATTGTCGACGAAGCGTTTCTAATGGAACGCGATATCCCAGTCTTTATGATGAAGCTCCAAAAGTCCGGAATTGCCGTCAAACTAAGTTATGAAGAGATGACTCTTGGTCCAATTCTTATGAAGAATCTGGATACTGACTACACAAAATATCTGATAGGACGTAAAGAACATCTGGATCGCATCAAGCAACATGATGCGACACTTGAAGAAGAGTTTCAATTATTAAATAAAATTGTATAGAAAGGAGTGTTAGTATGAATAATATCAATAAAGCACTAATTAAGAAAAATGGTTTTAAATCATTAACATCAGTTCAAGAAAAGGTGCTCGACCAAATCTCAAAAAAACGTGACTTGATTGTAAAATCGGACACGGGTACAGGGAAAACACATGCCTTTCTATTTGCGATTTTAGAACTTATTGAAGTAGATTTAGAACAAACACAAGCAGTAATACTCGCGCCAACACGCGAACTAGCAATGCAAATTTTCGAGTTTTCGAAAGATATCATGGAAATCGATAATCGATATAGCATCGATTTAGCCATTGGAGGGATGGACAACTCACGTTTACGCAGTAAACTTGAAAAACAGCCCCACATTTTAATTACAACTCCAGGAAAACTTTTAGATATACTATCTTGGAATGTTATTCGTATGGACTACATCAAAGCATTTATTGTTGATGAAGCCGATATGATGCTTGACTATGGATTTATCGAAGAAGTAAACACTATTGCGTCACGAATTAAAGATGATGCAGTATTTATGTTGTTTAGTGCGACAATTCCACAAGGATTGCGTGCATTCATTAAGAAATATTTGAAAAACCCAATTGAAATCGTTTCAGAGGAAGAAGTTTTAAAACCTCGAATTGAACATATTTTGATTAATCAACGTCATCGTGATATGAACGAGGCGGTTCTGGATGTTCTTGGAAGTATTAATCCATTACTTGCCATTGTATTTACAAATACAAAAACACAGGCAACTGAGATTGCTTCATATTTACGTGATTATGGTATTGATTGTGTTGAAATTCATGGTGATGTGAGTGACCGTGGACGTAAACAAGTTATTAGCCGAATTCATAGCAAGAAAGTTCGTTACATCGTTGCAACTGATTTAGCGGCTCGTGGTATCGATTTACCCGAGATTAGCCATGTTATTAATGCAGGATTGCCAACCCACGATTTGGACTTCTACACACACCGTACAGGACGTACAGGACGAAGTGGTCGTGAAGGGTTTGCGATAAGTATCGTTGGACCTAAAGATCAAAGTTCGGTTACACGTTTGATGAAAACTGGTGTGAACTTTGAATATAAACGAATTCGTGATGGTCAATTGGATGATGTCCGTCCTTGGTATAATATTCAAAAACGTACAAAACAACTTGATCCTGAAGTTGTTCAAATTCTAAACCGTAAAAACGTTAAAGTTAAACCGGGTTATAAGAAAAAACGAAAACGTGAAATTGAATCACTAATGCAAAAGAAACGTAGAGATATGATTCGAAATGAGATTCGTGAGCAAAAGAAAGAACGTGCTAAAGAACGCCAACGTGAACGTGAGACTTACGAAAATTCATAGGAGGTAGTTATGGATCGTCGAAGACAAAAAGATAAAGTCAAAAACTACAGTGGTAGTAGTGAACATTTGAAAAAAGATCTCAATATCAAAAAAGTCATCGATGTCCGTTTGCAGATATTTATGATTTTGTTGGCGGCAATTGCCGGAGGTTTGATTTATCGTCTTTATACGATTCAAATTGTTCAAGCAGATCATTATGCAAACCTATATGAGAAATACCAAACACCACCACTTTACTCTCAAACAATGCGCGGCGAAATGGTGGACCGTAATGGTGTTAACTTAGTGTCAAATCAAGCTAAAAAAGTTATTGTTTATGACCGACCAAGGAATACATCTGCAGCTGATCAATGGGATGTTGCAAAATTGTTTGCCAAAACTTTTAATATCCAACATTCATTGAATGAAGATGACAACAAGGTACTATGGCTAAGACTAAATGACTATGGCGAAGATTTAGTTACTGAAGAAGAATACAAGTCGTATACAAAAGGCAATATGACGAAGGAGGAGTATGATGAACTTATAAAATCACGTATTACTCCAGATCATTTGAATACACTTACAGAAGAAGACAAGGCCACATTTGAAATCCAAGTAAAGATGAATAATGGTCAACTGGGTCAGTCGTCTATCGTATATGAAAATGCAACCAACGAACAGATTTCATATCTTGCTGAACATTCAAATGATTTTCCAGGGTTTAGCTATGATACAGAGTGGGAACGTGTTTATAACGAAACGGTTGATATTAAAAATTTATACGGATCACTTGGAGATATTCCCGAACAAAAACTTGATACCTACATTGCCAAGGGATATCAAGCAGATGATGAAGTTGGTGTTTCGGGACTTGAGTATCAATATGAAAATGAATTATCGGGTATTGACACACAATATGAGTATCAGTCAGGAACAAAACAATTGCGTTCTGAAGGACGTAAAGGTTATGGTTTAAAACTTGCCTTGGATACGGATCTACAGAAGTTTGTAGAAGCAGAGCTTACCAAAAGAATTACGGATGTTAATAAAGATCCGCAACGTACAGCTATGGATCAAATGCATATGATTGTTTCGGATCCACGGACAGGAGATATTCTTGCAATTGCTGCTATGAAGGAAAATAATTCAAGTGGTGAAATGAAGTATTGGAATGATATTCAAAGTACAATGCTTTCAAACGGAACGTTTGCTGTCGGTTCGACTGTCAAACCGGCAACGGTATATATGGGTCTATCCGAAGATGTAATTCAACCGAATGAATTAATTCTTGATGCACCGATGAATATCGGAGGACTCATTCGACATTCATGGAAAGATGGCATTGGCAATGTTGATGCGCGTTCGGCGCTTCAGATGTCAAGTAACATCTATATGTTCAATGTTGCAATTCGCCTTGGTAATGCAACTTACGTACCTGGAAGTTCACTGATTTTCCCAGATGGACCAGCAACATATGACTTAATGCGTTCATACTATTCACAATTTGGTTTAGGGGTTCCAACTAATGTTGACTTCCCACGTGAAGAAATTGGATACATTGGATCTCGTGAAGCTGATAGTAAATTACTCGAACTTGCTATTGGTCAATATGATACCTATAACGTCATGGAATTGAATCAATTTGTTGCAACTATAGCAAATAATGGAACGAGAATGAAACCACGTCTCGCAACAGGGACGTTCAACCAAGATACTAAAGCGATGGTCAGTGAAAACACGCCTCAAGCATTGAGTACGCTTGATGATCTTGAATCGTTGCGTGTTGTTCAAGAGGGGATGAGACTTTATATTTCCTCTGGAGAAGGGTATGCATCTGGAAAAGAAAATTACAAATCAGCCGGTAAGTCTGGAACGGCTCAAATTAGTTCTGACGGCATCGAATTACGAAATAGTACGTATATCGGATATGCTCCGTATGAACAACCAGAAATCGCAGTCAGCTGTATTGCACCGAAATCTGTAACTGAAGCACAAGCGACGCGACAAACAATCGCTAACGAATGCGGGTATGCAACGCATGCTGTTATGGATTACTATATGGCACGTAAATCACAATAATTTAGTATAGGCATTGCAAATAAAGTATGGTATAATGTCTAGGCTATGAGTAAATGGAGGTAATTATGAGAGCACAAGCTATTTTAAAATGCACAGAGTGTGGCGAAGAAAACTACTACACATCACGTAACAAAAAAGTCCAATTAGAGCGTATGGAAATCAATAAATATTGCCCACGTGATCGTAAACACACTTTACATAAAGAGAAAAAATAAGTCGTAAATCGACTTTTTTTCTATTATGAAAATAACGAAACAAGTAATGGGGTATGTTGAGACCAATACATACTATCTTGAAATTGATAATAAGGTAGTTGTAATTGATCCATGTATGGACCCGAAAAATAACGCTCAACGTTTATTAAAACCACTAGAAGGTAAAGAAGTCATTGCAATTTACCTTACCCATGGACACTTTGACCATATATCTGGTGTTGATGCAATTACAGAAATATATAAGTGTCCAGTCTTTGTATTTCATGAAGAAGCACACTATTTAACGAACCCCAATGTTAATCTCTCAAATCAAATGCCTGAATCTGTTGTTCTGACTTCGGATTTTGAGACATTTTTTGAGGAACCACAAACAATCGGACCGTTTAGTTTTGATGTCATCAAAACTCCAGGCCATACAAGTGGTTCAGTGAGCTTTATTTTTGAAGAGGATGCCATTGTTGGTGATTTTATATTTAAAGGAACCATTGGACGTACTGATTTACCTACGGGAAGTATGGCAACGATGAATAACTCTTTAAAGATGTTTATTGAAATGTTTGAGGATGAGCAATTAAATCTTTATCCCGGACATGGCGATATTACGGATTTAGATACCGAGAAATTAAGTAACCCATTTATTCAAAAACTAAAATAGCCTAAAGGCTATTTTTTTTTATTTTAGGTTAAATTAATAAACAAGTGTATTTAGAAGTATGACTAAAATAGAGATACAATTCGACCAACTTATTAAACAGTGTGTTCAACATCGAATCAGTGATATTCATATTTATGGGTCGGAATCACAACAAGAGATAGTTTTACGTAAGCATAAGCATATGGTAATGAAAGTAGATGACATTGATCCGAAAACGTTATTTATTTATTTGAAGTTTATCGCGGGTTTTGACATTACAAATCCAAATCCGCAGACGAAGGTATTCCATTACTATATTGCGGAACAAGACCTTCAAATACGGTTTGCGGGCATCCACAATTCAAATAAATACAGTGGTGTTGCTCGAGTTTTAAACATTAATGATAGTAATCTTTGGGCTGATTTATGCCCATTTAAAACGATTCGTAGCAAAATTCATGAAATCATACAAAGTAATTGCGGAATCCTTTTGTTTGTTGGTCGAACTGGAAGTGGAAAATCAACAAGTATGTTTTATGCACTATCACAACTCAAGACCAAGCAAATTTATACTTTAGAGAATCCGGTCGAACGGATCAACGAACGGTGGATTCAAATCGATACAGAATGTGTTGGTACTCATCTAACGCAACTATTGCGCCATGATCCGGATATTATTGTACTTGGAGAACTAAGAACCGTTCTAGATATATCTGAGTTAATACGTGCAGGACTCAGTGGGCATATGATTGTCGCAACAATGCACGCATCAACGTTACAACAGGCATTACGAAGGCTCGCTGAATTGGGGGCAAGTGTGGAAGATTTACGCGAATTACTGGAAGGCGTTGTACTTCAGGAAATGAAGATGGATGTTAATGGAGAGGTGAAGGTTTTTTTTGAAATGTTTGATAAGGAAAAAATTAGAGAAAATCTATGAACAACGTCGATTGAAGATGCAAAGCGAAGAAATCCTAGAGTCTTTAAAAAACGGTATGAATATTCAAGATATCAATACACAGTACGGTTGTGACTTTACTTCACTGGAGAGACTCTATGAGTGCTTGGACGCAAAAGGTGAGGGTATTGTTATAAATCCCTTTGTTAGTTTAAAATCTTATGTATTTTGGATTAAACTCAAGCAAAAAATATACAGCGAAATTGCACAGAAAATAGCTTATCCAATTCTTCTTCATGTAGTGTGTATCGTGATGATTAGCATTTATTCTAATCAGATAAGGTACCAGATAAGTGTTCTTTTGGAAGATAGTGCATTGAGTAGTACTAGTATTGAAACTGTATCCAATCTATTTGCAATCATTTTAGCAATACATTGCATCGTAGTTGGAATAATTGCATGTTGCTGTTTTAGTCTGCGTGTTTATCCAACACTAAGTTTAATCATAATTAACAAATTTTCGCGGATATATCGACTCATGGGCACAATACGGATTATTAATCTCTATAGCAATAGTACACTTTTTGCAATCTCATTTCATGATACGTTTTCATTACTAAAAACCTCGAATTGTGAGATCCTAAAATGGTATGGATATCACGTTCTAGACAATTTAGAAACTGGGAAAAGCATACAAGAAATATTTTCGCATGATATTTTTGACAAGGATTTAGGTAGATATTACGTATTCAAACAAAATGTTTTAAAGCAAAAAGAAGGGCTCGATTCATACATACGTCACGCTACAAAGAAACTTAGTAGATATTTCGGGCGTGTAATCATGATTTACAAACTGCTTGTATATGGTTTTGTGATATTAACTGTGTATGGATACTATCAAGTAATGTTGATTCCAATCAATTTGATGGAGGGACTATGAAAAAAGGATTTACATTGATAGAAATGGTCTTGGTTATGGCGGTTATTGTTGTATTGTTGTTGCTAACAATCCCGAATATTCAACGAACATTGAATGTAATTAATGAAAAAGGATGCGATGCACAACTAAAAATAATCGATGCTGCTATTCTACAGTGGCAACTAAAGCACGATGGAGTTCCTGTATCAATTCAAAATCTCGTTACAGATGAGTTTATAACAGAAAGGCAGACACGATGTTCTGATGGAAAAAATATTGAAATTGTTCACGGTCAAGCGACAATACAGTAATGGCTTCACGATGATCGAACTATTAATTGTACTTAGTTTTGTTATCTTTGTTACAACGATGGTCAGTCACCATCAGATTTTCAAGGAATTACCGTATGCTAACAAAGGGATTATCACACGTCAAGTTGAAGCGATGTATAAGCTGAGACGCAAGTATGTTACTGCAGATGTGTGGTTTAATGCTAACGGAAATGTAAATCATGCAGGGGATTTTGATTACAACAACAAAAAATGTACGATACAACTAGGTTTTGGACGTTATCGTTGTGTATAAAGGATACTTAATGGTGGAGCTTCTTTTGGCAATTTTGATAGTTGGAGGTGTATTTAAGTTAATCGTCGATGTTTTCAAGCTGGTTTCACGTTAGTTGAGTGCATGATAAGTTTTACAGTGTGGGGACTTATTACCATATTGATTCATCAAATCCTCATATTAATGGTGAAAATTCACCGTCCAACAATATACCCGATTTCAGTATTTAAACTCCAGCTTACGCAACTTTTAAACCGTGCAGCCAATGTTAATACCGAGAATGGCACCATATTTTTTTCTTTTGATGAGAAACAATTTGGTATTTCATGCAAGGATTCACGGGTAGTCAAAGAACCGGGATATGAAATTTTAATTGATGAAGTAACAACATGTCAAATTGATAGGAGTCTTATGAATGTATGTACAAAAGATAAATGTGAAGCGATATCAACGTGGCATGATTTTAATACATAGTCTTATATTTTTGACAGTTGTTTGTTTCTGGATTAAACGGGAAGTTTCTATATCCAAAGAGTATTATGAAACTGTAAGCTATATGGAAAAGATTGAAAAACGTCTAAATATAGAAAGAACAGTCTTTAATTATTTTAGAAAAAATCCCGAAAGTACCGCATATGAGGATAGTGGAAACCAGGTTTCTGCTGAAAAAATTGAAGATAAAATCTATATAAATATAAATGGAGTTATCCCATATAGATTAGAGTATGCTATAATGAAAGACGAAAGTTTCAAACTTTACATAACGGAGGAATAATTATGATTTCATCAAACGACTTACGTTCTGGAATGTCAATTTTACATGAAGGCAATCTTTATGTAGTTATTGATACATCACACAATAAAACAGCACAACGTCAAATGATTATTAAAGCAAAAGTACGTAATATGCGTACAGGTTCAGTAACTGAACTCAGCTTCATCGGAGGAGACAAGATTGAGCAAGCTCACGTTGAAAAACGACCAATGCAATATCTGTACGATGCTGGTGAGATGATCGTGTTCATGGACAATGAAACATATGAACAAATAGAAATCGATAAAGCTCGTCTTGAGTGGGAATTGAATTTTATGAAAGAAAATTCAGAAGTAACAGTTGTAGTTTATGAAAGTGAAATTCTAGGAGTTACACTTCCAGAAAAAATTGCGCTTACAATTACACAAGCAGAACCAGCGGTTAAAGGCGATACAGCTACTAACGCACAAAAAAATGCAGTACTTGAAACAGGATATGAAATCCGTGTTCCATTATTCATTAGCGAAGGTGAAGTTGTTGTTGTAAATACTTCTGACGGAAAATACTCAGGACGTGCATAATTAATTAAAAAAGACCTTTATTACACATAGATAAAGGTCTTTTTTTATATTTGTAAATAATTATCACAAATCATAACGTCAGAAAGAGTATAAGTGTAGACAAATAAGTACTGAGTTCATATAATTACAATGTACTTCAGGGCAGGGTGAGATTCCCGACCGGCGGTAAACCCCGCGACCCATCAATGATGGTTGAATTGGTGAAATTCCAATGGCGACAGTATAGTCTGGATGAAAGAAGTTGTTTTTTCATGTCGCCTTGAGTCTTATTTTTTCACAAGGAGGACAAAAATGAAAAAATTAAGCACTCGAATTATGGTGAAGATATCAATACTTACAGCAATGTCGGTGATATTTTACTATTTTGAATTTAGGGTTATACCTGGATCGCCATTAAAAGTTGATTTGAGCGATGTACCAGTCTTAATTGGCGCGTGGTTAATGGGACCACTTGCAGGTTTTATGATTGCGCTATTGAAAAATTTAGTTCACTTTCTAACAATTTCAAGTGATGGCAATATTGCTGGAGAACTTGCAAACTTTGGATTTTCGGTATTACTCATGCTTCCAGTAGTGTTCATTAAAACCGATCGTAAATTCAAGAATGGGATACTCACGATTGTTTCTGTCGTCGGCGTTTCTCTAATAATGAACGTGTTCAACTATTACGTAACATTTCCTTTGTATGGGTTAGACCAATCGAATGCATGGGACATACTAAATGCCGTTTACTTACCATTCAATATCGTTAAAGGTACCATACTTATGGTCTTATTTATGCTTATTAAACCAACACTAAAAAGAATTCAATAGGACTCCGGTCCTTTTTTTTATGAATGCAAGGAAAAATTTGTTATAATAGATAAAGGTCATGAAGCAATTAAAATAACTTATGTAACTAATCCAATCATTAGTGACTTTTAATATGCTATAATTTATCAAAGGAGTGATATTGTCATGAAATCTCGCGTTCAAAAAAATCAAGCACTACATGAGGCATTGTCTTCAAATGCAGAGAGTGGAATCGAAAATTCAAATCTTTCACAATTTGCTAATCGATTAAATCAAATTGATGATCAGTTTAGAAAAATGGATGAAAACGAACCCAAAGTCGACCATGAACCAACTCGGGCGCGCCAACATATTCCATCACAAAGTGAACCAGTTGAACCCAACACATTTGACACATTTGAGAATACATATTTAAAAGAGTTTTTGAATGAAGTTAAAGAGTACAATGTTAAAAAAGGGTATCGTGATGAAGGCAATACACAGTCCAATATCTTTAAAGAACTTGATATTGATGCTGAAACAATTCAAAAAATCAACCCAGACATTATGCAATCGGTTATCAATGAAATTGATCCAAGTCTAAAAGCGGATGCTAACATACTTGAAGAAACTCGTGTTTTCCGTGTTGATTCGCTTCAAGACGAACATAGTGTTCCAGATTTAGAAAAAACAATTTCAATGGCCGTTCATGAGATGGCGCAAGATGTTGATACTCCTGCGGATACTCAAGTGGCTAAAACACAAACTCAAGAAACTGAAGCGGAGCCTGCTGTCGAAGTATCTCAAGATGATTATGTTGATGTTGCACCAATTGATGAAGTTGTTGAATTGGATATCGATATGTTAGATGATAAATATGAAGAGAACTTAGATGAGGTTGGATCATTTAATTTTGACTCAGAAAAGTTCAAACGAGAATTATTAGACCAAACACAAACGTTACAACACAAAATTATAGATCAAGAACGTCATATTGAGGAAATCAGTGATACGATGGTTAAAACGAATCGTATGATGAATGTCGTTATTTCACTTCTTGTCTTAGCTATTTTTGTTGTTATTATTTTAATATTGATTCAAAAAGTATAATTAGAGGTGAAAAAGTGATTAATATAGCAATTGATGGGCCGAGTGCATCGGGAAAAAGTACGATCGCAAAGCGGTTAGCAAAAGATTTAGGATATACACATATTGACACTGGTGCGATGTATCGTGCAGTAGCATATGAGTGTATTAGACAAAACGTGGATCTCGAGGATGAAGTAGCTTGCTTTGAGGTTGCTATGAAAACAGAAATAGAACTTTCGCCAGAAGGTTCTATCTTTGTGAATGGCGAGGACGTAAGCAATAATATTCGTACTGATGAAGTATCTCAAGGTGCTTCAAAAGTATCAAAATTTGCAAGAATACGTGAGCTGCTCGTTGCAAAACAACGTAAAATGGCTGAAAAGAAGGGGTTTGTGATGGATGGTCGAGATATAACCTCCGTTGTACTTCCAGATGCTGAGATTAAAATTTTTCAAACTGCGGACGTTACTGTACGTGCTCAGAGGCGATTTGAAGAATTAACCAAAAAAGGATTCGATGTAGAATTTGATACCTTATACAAAGAATTAGTGGATCGAGATTATCGTGATATGAATCGAGAAGAATCACCATTAATCAAAGTTGAAGATGCAATTGAAATTGATACAACCTATCTCAGTGTTGATGAAATTGTAGCGTTAATTAAGAAATATATAGAGAGTAGGTAGTAAAAATGATAGATGGAGTTGTTGCGATCGTTGGTCGCCCAAATGTAGGGAAATCCTCATTGTTCAACCGTATCATGGGTGAGCGATTATCAATCGTTCACGATGAAGCAGGAGTCACACGTGACCGCTTATACGGAAAAGCAACATGGTTAACTAAAGATTTAAGATTTATTGATACAGGTGGAATTCAAATCGAGGGACAAGCATTCGCGGATGAAATTCAAATGCAAGTCGATATCGCTATTGATGAAGCAGATGTAATTGTTTTTGTTGTTAGTGGAATGGAAGGTCTGACTAATGATGACCAGCATATTGCCCGCCTATTACGTGAAACGAATAAACCTGTTATTGTAGCGGTCAATAAAGTTGATGATATTCAATTTCAAGCAGATATTTATGAATTCTATGCACTTGGCTATGATGAGCCAATGGCAGTAAGTAGTTTGCATGGAATTGGTGTTGGGGACTTACTTGATACGATTATTCGAAAACTCCCTGAAAAGGGTCTGACAATGTATGAAGATGAATTGAAATTTTCAATCATTGGTCGTCCGAATGTAGGGAAGAGTTCACTTGTGAATGCAATGCTTAATCAAGAACGTGTAATTGTTTCTAATATTGAAGGAACAACTCGTGATGCAGTTGATACACCGTTTAGATTTCACGATAAAGATTATGTCGTTATTGATACAGCAGGAATTCGTAAGCGTGGTAAAGTATACGAAGACGTTGAAAAGTATTCAGTCTTACGTGCGATGAGTGCCATTGAACGATCAGATGTGGTTTTATTTGTGTTGGATGGAGAGCAAGGAATTCGTGCTCAAGATAAGCACGTTGTTGGTTTTGCGCACGATGCAGGAAAACCTATCATTATCGTTTATAACAAATGGGATACAGTTGATAAAGAAGAAACATTGATGGATGATGTGCGTAAGCAAGTTGCAGGTGAATTCTTGTATCTTTCATATGCGCCGATTGCGTTCGTATCGGCTCTAACCAAAAAGCGTGTTCATACATTGCTACCTCTTATTGATCAAGCGTATGAAAATAGTAAACGCCGTATAGGAACAAGCGTTCTTAATGAAGTTATTCAAGATGCAATTCGTTTAACGCCACCTCCATCACACCATGGAAAACGTTTAAAAATTCTATATACATCACAGGTTGCTACAGCACCACCAACGTTTGTCGTGTTTGTAAACGATCCAGAGTTATTACATTTCTCATACAAACGTTATCTAGAAAATGCTTTACGTCGTGCGTTTAACTTTGATGGTACGCCGATTCGTATTTTAGTCAGGAAGCGAGGAGCATAATGAAAATTGGGATTATTGGTTCAGGAAGTTGGGGAACCGCATTAGGACAAGTTCTTGCTGATAATCAACATGAAGTTCTCATCTGGGGGCGTAAGCTGGATGAAGTTGTTGATATACATTTGTACAGCCAAAATGAAACATATTTTCCAGGTATTAAATTGAATGAATCTTTGGATGCAACACAAGATTTTGAAGAAGTAGTAAATGCCGATGTCGTATTACTTGCAGTACCGACAGGTGCTGTTGAAGAAGTCGCGAAGCGTTTGAATGAAACATTAACAAGACCAGTAACAATCATTAATGTTGCCAAAGGGTTTCATCCCGAGACTCACGAGCTCTTAATTGATGTTATTGAGCGAGTGGTTGATGCTGAAAAGCGTCTTGGGGTTGTGAGTCTGATTGGGCCTTCCCATGCTGAGGAAGTTGTATTACGTGATTTGACAACAATTAATGCGGTATCTTTAAATCAAAATGCTGCAGAGCTTGTACAGAATCTTTTTTCAAATGATTATTTCCGTGTCTATACTAATAATGATGTGATTGGTGCACAGGTTGGTGTGGCAATCAAAAATATCATTGCGATCGCAAGTGGATGCTTGCAAGGATTAGACTATGGGGATAATGCTCGTGCTGCATTAATGACCCGTGGTCTTGCAGAAATGACACGTTTTGGAGTTGCATTGGGTGGAGAAGCAGAGACATTTTTAGGACTTTGCGGGGTTGGAGATTTGATTGTAACAGCTACAAGTCAACATTCACGAAATTTTCAAGCAGGGTTTATGATTGGAAAAAACAACTCAGCCCAAGCATTTTTTGACACAAATGACAAGACCGTTGAGGGTGTTTTTGCGGCTAAAGTTGTCCATAATATGGCGAAATCAATGAATGTATCGATGCCAATCACAGAAGAGGTCTATAAAGTCGTCTTTGAAGGCAAAGAACCAGTCACCGCAATTCGTGAATTAATGCAACGCGATTTAAAAGCAGAGTAGCTTTAACTTGTGTTTTAAGCAGTATAATGATATTATTTCAATATGAAATGGAGGTTTCAATATGAGTGAAACATACAACAAAAAGTTATTAGGGGAAGCAATTGCAACAAACCTAGACGTAAGTAAGAAACAAGCTAATGAGTTTATTGATGCATTCTTAGATGAAGTCAAAAAAGTCTTAGAAGAAAAAGGTACAGTTGATCTTGCAGGGTTCGGTAAATTTGAAGTTCGTCACCGCGCAGCACGTGATGGTTTCAATCCACAAACAAAAGAAAAGATCCGTATCGAAGCTTCATACAGTGTAGGGTTCAAACCTGCAAAAGCATTAAAAGACGCAGTTAAATAATAATTAATTGAGGAGCGATGCTCCTCTTTTATTAATAGAAATTTGGAGATTAATTTATGATGCCATATCTTTATTTTAATCCCGTAGGTATGGGTTTTATTCTAGTTGCCGCAATTTTATCATTAGTTGCACAAATGTTTGTAAAATCTAACTATAGCAAATATAGTAAAGTCAAAACTATGGGATCAATGACAGGTGCTGATGTAGCACGCCGTATTCTCGAATTGAATAATATTACAGATGTTGAAGTGGTTCAATCAAAAGGAGGGGTCTTAAGTGACCATTATGATCCTACTAAGAAAATTGTAGCCCTTTCACCAGATGTATATAAAAATAATTCAATTGCTTCAGTGTCAGTTGCAGCCCATGAAGTCGGGCATGCTATTCAACATGCGGAAGCATACGCTTTTATCGGAATGAGAAACAAGTTATTGCCTCTGGCAATTACAGGTAACAGTATTTCTATGATAGCAATCATGATTGGGATTTTTGCGCAAGATACTACGATTTTCTATGTCGGAATTGGAGCCTTGTTATTGATGGCTGCATTCCAGTTGGTTACACTTCCAGTTGAGTTCAACGCTTCTGCAAGAGCCTTGAAAATTTTAGATCAACAAGCAATTTTGACCCAAAATGAGCTTCCAGGAGCTCGTAAAATGCTATCAGCAGCCGCATTAACATATGTTGCAGCTTTAGTAGCGACATTAATGTCGGTGCTCAGATACATCGCAATTTTTAATAGCAGAAAAGACTA
Source organism: Erysipelothrix sp. HDW6B (assembly GCF_011301115.1). Classification (NCBI taxonomy): domain Bacteria; kingdom Bacillati; phylum Bacillota; class Erysipelotrichia; order Erysipelotrichales; family Erysipelotrichaceae; genus Erysipelothrix; species Erysipelothrix sp. HDW6B. Next base: position 1,130,410 of record NZ_CP049860.1, read on the forward strand.
GCATACACATGCTAGTTTTTTTATGATTAGGCGAGTAGATAGCATATTTAAGATAGAGGTGATGTGATGAAACGATTCTACAGTATCTTTATCATGCTAGTTTGTTACATTTTTATTCATTGTACTTCGATAAGAGTTGTAGCGGAACGTCAGAGTTTTATGCATGAAGTATCGAACATCCAATTGAATGAAACAGGATTAGTGATAGAAGGGTGGGCATTAGTGCGAAATCGTACTCACTTATTGAATGAAAAAACACATGCATTCAAATTGGAATTAAGAGGGAATATGCATTCAATCTGGGAAACGGGTACCGTTAAAAATATTTCACTTACGGATTTGATGGAATATCGTGGATATCCTAAATGTAACTTTTTCGACAAGTATAAAACGGATTGCAATTACGACTATGAAAATGTTGGGTTCAAATTTGAAGTTCCACTTTCAAAACTAAAAATTGACAATTACTCAATACGAATTCATATGAACGTAGCAAGTACAGACGAAAGTTTTTCGAGTCGACTCAACTATCTAAACGAGAGTGACATAGCGCACAAATCTAAAATGTTATCATATACACTAAATAGTGATTTTCGATTTCAAAATATTAAAATCATACATCCCACAGTAGTTGCTAGAGCTAAACCATATTTGAATTTTCAAACACCAACTGTTCAGTATGGAAAATGCTCACAAAACTATGGAAGAGATAGTTTTTACATGCACAATACCTCTTTTAAGAAGATCAAGAGTATCCGGTCGAACGGGCTGGTAAAAGCAATCGAACTGGGTGTTCGTTTGGATAGCTGTGATGGTTTGCGTAATCGTGTTGTAGAAGGTGATGAAAATATAGCTTTCGTACAAAGCAATTTTGTATCGTATCCGCAAGATAAAGGCTTAACATTGAGTGTTGTTTCACTTAAAAGTGATCCGGTAATCATGGCTCCGGATTTAACGGTATCGCAGTATGAAACCATTGATGTAATGCACAATGTAATTGCTAAGGGCTATGATAAAGAATCAGTAACGCATCAAGTGAAGCCAAGTCAATCATCAGTTAATACGCGTAGACCTGGCAAACAAGAAATAAAGTATCGTTTTGATAATCATAGTGTTACTAGAACAATTTTAGTTCTCCCAATCGAGAAGAAATACCGCTATGTATCGAATGATAGCATAAACCAACTTATCTTATGGAATCAAAAAGAGTTTAAAGATGAGCTCCAAAAATTGGTAAAATAAAAACTCAGCCGAAGCTGAGCTTTTATTAAGCATTTTCTTTATCAAGTGCGGCTTGAGCAAGAATGTTTAAATAGTTCCAAGGGCGGTCAAAATGTGGTTGGAAGAAGAAATCAACATATGCAAGATCTTCAATCGTCATTTTATTTTGAACTGCCAAGGATAATGTGTTTGCTGATTGAGTTACGTCATATTTTGAAATAACTTGACCACCAACAATACGTCCAGTTCCTTTTTCCCAAACAAGTTTCATCATAACTTCTTCAGTTGTAGGCATAAACTCAGGACGGTAGTTATCTTTAACAACTACAGAATCAACTTCAAGACCGAAGTGTGGTGCTGAGTTTACAGTGACTCCAGTTGATCCAATGTTGTAACCAAATAAGTAAAGACCAGAAGTTCCTTGTGTGCCTCGGTATTTTACTTTATTCTCGACGATGTTACGACCTACAAGTGATCCCATACGTACCGCATTTGTTGCAAGGGGAATGTATGCATTTTGTCCATTAGGATTGTAATGAACAGCAACATTGTCACCAGCTGCAAAAATTTCTGGGCGGCTTGTTTGCATGTATTCGTTAACAATAACAGCACCATTTGGTAATGTATCTACTTTACCTTGGATTAATTCATTACTTGGACGGAATCCAACGCAAAGAATGACCATGTCTGCTTCAAATTCGCCTTCTGATGTAACGACTTTATTAACTTTACCGTTTTCATCAGCTTTGAATTCTTGAACCACTTGATTCAATGCTATGTTTACGCCACGTTCTGTAAGGTCTGCTTCTAAAACGTCTGTAAACTCAGGATCAAGATATTTATTTAAAATACGATCAAGACCATCTACAAGTGTTACTTGTTTTCCTGATTCAACAAAAGCTTCAACGAGTTCGATTCCGATGTATCCACCACCGACAACAACGATTCGTTCAGCATCTTCTTTGCGAGCGATGATTTCTTGAGCTTGGTTGTAGTTTTTACATAACAAGATATTTTCAGATTGGATACCAGGGATTGGTGGCGTGATTGGCCATGATCCTGTTGTTAGCACCAATTTGTCATATGACTCAGTAAATGATTCATTTGTAAGCATATTAGTTACACTTACAGTTTTTGTGTCAACATCAATGTTGGTGACATTGTGTTCCATATGTACGTCTGCGCCAAGACCTTTTAATTCTTCTGGATTTGAGTAAAAAAGTTCTTCCGCTTTTTTAACAACGCCTCCAACATAGAGAGCGATACCACATGATAGGAATGATACGTTATCATTTCTTTCGAAGACTTTAACTTCTGCTTGTGGTGCTTCTTTCAAAATTGCTTTAACTGCTGATGTACCCGCGTGTGTACATCCGATTACTACTACTTTCATACATAAACCTCCTATATGTACTTTCCAATTATACGTGAGCAATTTGAGAGAAGATATACTTTAAAAGTGAAAAGTAGTGAAAATCGTTGACAAAAATAACAAGCAAATCTATAATTGTAGTTGCAAAAGATTTGCAACTGGAGGGAATATGAAAAAAATACTGATCATCATAAGCACAATGCTTATGTTAGCAGGGTGTTCAGCGGCACAACAAAGAGCCTCTTTGAATGTCGTTACAAGTTTCTACCCACTTGCAGATTTCGCTACACGAGTGGGTGGAGAGCATGTAAACGTCTATAATATTCTGCCGAGTGGTGCAGATGCTCACAGTTTTGAACCAACACCCAAAGATATGCAAAAAATCTCAGAAGCAGATGTATTTATAGTTCATGGTCTTGGATTTGAAGCTTGGACAGATTCAGTACTCAAAAGTTCGATTGTGAAAAATACGCACGTATTAACAAGCGGTATGTATAGTGAAGTCATCGAACGTGAAGAGATTCACAATGATGAAGGTGAAACGGGACATGAAAGTCATGACCATGATCACGATGACCACGATCATGGTCCGATGGATCCTCACACTTGGTTAGATCCGCTTAATGCACTCCGTCAGGTTGAGGCAATCAAGGATACTTTTATCGCTCTTGATCCAGTGCATGCTTCGGATTACACAGATAATTTTGAGATACTGAAAAAAGAACTGGAAGACTTAGACAATGCCTACCGAACTGCATTAGGTCCGTATGAGGGGAATACTATTGTTGTTGAGCATGAAGCTTTTGGTTACTTAGCAAACGCATATGGATTAGAACAACGTGGCGTTATAAATGGACTTCTTAGTGAAGAACCGACACCTCGACGTCTGCAGCAATCAATTGACTATATTAAGGAAAATAATATTTCTGTATTATATGCGACGCCTTCTGGCTCTTCCAAAACGCTTGATGTTATTCAAAAAGAAACGGGTTCTCACATTTTGGAACTCTATACCTTAGAAAGTTTGACCCGAGCACAGATTGCGGAAGGAGAGAACTATACAACCATTATGTATAAAAACTTAGATTCATTAAAGGACGGATTATCTTATGGAAAATAGATCAGTAATAAAGGTGCGTGACTTATCATTTTCGTATGATAAACGGTCCGTATTAAAAGATGTTAGTTTTGATATCAATCAGGGAGATTTCTTGGCGCTTGTTGGCGCAAATGGATCAGGTAAGTCAACATTGATGAAACTTATGTTGGGTCTTCTAACACCCCAACAAGGTTCGGTTGAAATATTTGGATCCAATATTTTGAACCTCAAAAATTTTGCGTCAATCGGATATGTACCACAAGGTGGCCTGGGTACCGTTTCTAACTTTCCAGCAACTGCTTTAGAGGTTGTATTATTACGAATCAAGGGTGGTAATTTTTTCAATTTTTCAAACAAAAAACGAAAAAAACAGGCGATGGATGCATTACGTCACGTTGGACTTGAATCAAAAGCGAATGATTTAATTTCAAATCTTTCAGGGGGGCAATTGCAACGTGTTCTTATTGCACGTGAACTCATGATGAATCCGGAAATTATGTTTCTTGATGAACCTGCAAGTGGATTGGATAGTCAATCGATTGCGACTCTTTTCGAATTACTCCAACATATTAACGAAAAGCACAATATAACTATAGTAATGGTTACGCATCAATTGGATCAAGAGAACTTACCCATTAATCGTGTACTGACAGTATCCGATTATGATGTGAAGGAGATATAGAATGTTACAGTATGAATTTATGAGAAATGCCTTTATTATTGGTGGCATTTTGGCAGTTGCTATTCCTTTAATCGGGGTCGTGATTGTATTTAAACACATGTCGATGATTGGGGATGCATTGTCCCATGTATCTTTGAGCGGTATTGCGTTAGGACTTATTCTAAATGTTAATCCATTAATAGGTGCGATTGTGATGGCGCTGATTGCGACATTAAGTATCCAAATCATTCAAAATCGTTTTGGGAAGTATACTGAGTTAGCGATTGCAGTGATCATGTCTTTTGGGATCGGATTATCAGCAATTTTGATGGGATTTGTAGACAATCCGGCCAATTTCAACAGTTTCCTTTTTGGAAGTATCGTGGCGATAGGCGGAAGTGATAATATTTTGGCTATCATTCTATCAATTGTACTGATAATTGCATCCATTTATTTTTACCGTCAATTCTTCTTTATCGCTTTTGACGAAACTTCTGCACATTTTTCGGGAATTAATGTCAAAAGGACAAACATAATCTTCTTAATTCTAACTGCATTAACAGTATCTGTCGCCTCTAGAATTGTTGGGGCTTTAATTGTTTCCTCTCTGATGGTAATTCCGACTGCAACAGCAATGCAAGTTGGAAAGAGCTATCGTCAAACAATGTACTATGCAATCCTATTCTCGCTTATGTCAGTTTGGGGTGGTCTTGCTGCATCGTACACATTCGATATTGCACCTGGAGGAACCATCGTTATGGCTGGGATTCTGATTTTACTTGCAGTCATCATTCCAACAGCTGTAAAGCATCGACTTAAGTCATAATGACTATGATATACTATAAATATAAGTGTAAATTACAATATGATTTACACTTTTTTTATTAGGAGGTTATCATGAGATTCTCAAGTATTTCACCGATTACATTCAAGATTGCTGTGAAAGGTCATATCTTTAAGCGACATGCTCGCAATTTTTTGGACTCTAATCGTTATGCTAAAACATTTTCCGATGAAACGTTACCTTATAAAATCTATAGTCATAAGTCATTAATAATGAGAAAGCTAGGAAATACAAACCTGCAGCTCCAAGCCAATAAAAAAGTCAACCTTGGCATCGCTGCACCAAAAATCACGAATATTCTAATTCACCCTCAAGAAACCTTTTCTTTTTGGAGTCTTGTGGGACCACAATCTTCGAGAAGAGGGTATCTTGAGGGTGTGACCATATCAAACGATCGGATATCTCAGGACTATGGCGGCGGCATGTGTCAATTCACCAATTTATTACACTGGATTGTCTTGCACACACCTTTAACAGTAACTGAATATCATTCTCATGATCGATTTGATTTGTTTCCGGATTATAAACGCCAAGTTCCATTTGGAATTGGAACATCTATTTACTACAATTACCTTGATTATTGTTTTAAAAACGAAACAGAAAACACCTATCAATTATGTGTATGGTGTGATGATGCGTATTTAAACGGTGAAATCTACTGTTCAAATCCGCTCCCGATGAAATATCACGTCCGATGTGAAAATGAAGCCTTTGTTATGGATGATGGGGTTGTTTACCGAAATAATGAAATTTACCGGGTCATGAATGATAAAACTACAGGAATTCAATTAAAAAGAGAATTACTAAAAAGGAATCATGCACGGGTTATGTACGATTATGATTTAATTCCTGTACCTGTTGAGGGGATGACTAAGGTCGTAGCAATTTAAGACATTATTTCTAATGCGGTAGATAAATGGTAAACAAGGAAACATCCTTGATTAATACCAGTGAATTAGGTATAATTGATTCGATATAAATCGTTGAAGAGGAATAGTAATAACACCCTTTAATTTACAGAAACTTAGGATGATGAGACCTAGGAATTAAACTGTTATGAATTCACCTTGAAGAGAAGCTAATCACTTCCGTGTTGTTTGCGTTAAAAACTTTAGAGATGTATACATTAGTATAAATCAGGATGGTACCGCGCTTGACGTTCCTGGACGTGTGGTACTTTTTTATATTTTAGGAGGAAGTTATGGACTTAAAAGAAATTATGGAAAAAGGTCTTGCAGCAATCGGGCATGCACATTCATTAGAAGCATTGAATGATGTACGTATCGAATATTTAAGCAAAAAAGGCCATCTAACCAAAGTAATGGGAACAATGAAGGATCTCTCAAATGATGAGAAACCACTATTTGGAAAGCGTGTCAATGAAGCTAAAGAAGCGATTGATTCAGCGCTTAAAGCGAAACAACAACAATTGGAATCAGTCCGATTAGACGAAAAAATGAAAGCTGATGCAATTGACGTCACGATGCCTGGAACGCTCTTTAATATTGGAACACAGAATCCAATCATTTCAATTCAACGAGAAATTGAAGAGCTATTCCGTGAGATGGGGTATCAAGTCGTTGAAGGGGATGAGGTTGAATTGGATCTCTACAACTTCGAACGTGCCAATATTCCTCAAGATCACCCAGCTCGTGAGATGCAAGACACTTTTTACATTGATGAACATACGTTACTTCGTACGCATACCACAGCCATTCAAACACGCACCTTGGAAGCATATGCACCTCATGTTCCATTGAAAGTAATTTGTCCTGGAAAAGTTTACCGACGTGATGATGATGACGCAACACACTCCCACCAATTTGTTCAAATTGAAGGACTTGTTGTCGGTCATGGTATTACACTGAGTGACTTAAAAGGAACTTTATCACTATTTGCTAAGCGTATGTTTGGGGAGTCACGTGTGATTCGTTTCCGTCCATCATACTTCCAGTTTACTGAACCTTCAGTTGAAGTTGACGTATCTTGTCACATTTGTGATGGTAAAGGTTGCAATGTCTGCAAGCAAACTGGTTGGATTGAGATTTTAGGTGCTGGGATGGTTCACCCCCAAGTATTGAAAGATGCTGGTTACACCGATGAAACCCTTACAGGATTTGCATTTGGTGCTGGTGTTGAACGTATTGCCATGCTCAAGTATGGAATCGAAGATATTCGGTCATTCTATATTAACGATAAGCGCTTTATCGAGCAGTTTAAGCGATACGAGTAGGAGGAGTCTATGTTAGTTAGTCGAAAATTATTAGGAAGATATGTAGATATTAAAGGAATTACAACTCAAGAAATTGCAGATACCTTAACAAATGCTGGATTAGAAGTTGAAGGCGTCGATAGTTTACTGCAAGGAACAAAACTTGTGGTGGGTCATGTTCTTGAGTGTGAACCACATCCAGACAGTGACCATTTGAACGTCACTCAAGTTGATTTAGGGACTCATGTCGAGCAAATTGTCTGTGGTGCATCGAATATTGCGAAAGGGCAATACGTTGTTGTTGCGACAGTGGACGCAGAGCTTAAAGATTTGACAATCAAAGAAACTAAAATTCGCGGCGTCGAATCAAAAGGAATGATTTGTTCTTTAACTGAGTTAGGCGTTGCAGAAAAATTCCTCACAGACGAACAAAAAGAAGGCATCGTTGTTTTACCAGAAGCAAAACCAGGGAGTAACCCAGCAGAAGCATTGGGCTTGGACGATGAGATTATGGATGTCTCACAAACACCAAATCGCTCAGATTTCTTATCTATGTTTGCGATAGCACACGAAGTGAGTGCACTCTTTAAACGTCCATTGACATTACCAACTTTTGAAAATGCTGCATCCGATGGTGCACCAACAAATCTAAAAATCACATCATACACAGAGAAAAGTCCATTATTTTTGGGTAAAGTTATCAATAGCGTCACAATAGGCCAATCTCCAGACTGGATTCGTGAAGCACTGATTGGTTCTGGCATTAAGCCAATCAATAACGTTGTTGATATTTCAAACCTTGTTATGTTAGAAACAGGCCAACCTCTACATTTCTATGACATTGATTTCTTAGAGAATCAAGATTTATCCGTTCGTGATGACATTGAAGGAAGTTACGAAGCCCTTGACGATAAAACCTACACATTGAACAAAGGTGACCTCGTAATTATGAATGGCGATACACCAGTTGGAATTGCCGGCATCATGGGACTTGGAAATTCAATGATTCAGGATAACTCACGAGGGATTGTGATTGAAGCAGCTCGTTTTAATCATGTTTCAGTACGAAAAACGGCAACTCGAATTGGTGTAAACACAGACGCTTCAGCACGTTTCACGAAAGCAATGGATCCTTTATCGGCACACCAAGCAATGGACCGCGCAGTTCAACTCTTAATTGAATATGCTGGTGCATCCGAAATTGAAGCAACAGTTCAATATGGATCTATTTCCTACGAACCAAAACAAGTATCCATTACAGTTGACCGGATCAATGCTTACCTTGGAACGCATTTAACGGAAGATGTTGTGATGGATGTATTTGAACGTCTCTATTTCGCACCGACGGTTACGGATGGTGTTATTACATGTACTGCACCTTCATTTAGAAACGATATCGAAATTGAAGTAGACTTAATCGAAGAAGTCATCCGCGTTGTTGGATACGATGTTCTTGAAGAAACATTACCGCTTATGGATTTAACATTGGGTAACTTGACACCATTCCAAAGAAATATTCGATTAATTGAATCAGTGATGTTAGGGTTTGGAGCCTATCAAACCAACACCTATACTTTAGTTGAAAAAGCGATGACTGAGGGGTTCGAAAGTCTTGGTGAACCTGTTGGTCTTATGAGTCCAATGAGCGATAAACGTGCATATCTGCGAACCCAATTATTCCCATCAATGCTGGAAGTAGTTGCTTATAACAATGCACATAAAGTGTCTGATGGTCTTTATTTCGAACATAGTGCAATTACAGCAAAAGATAAAACATCATACCGACTTGCAATAATTGGGCAAGGAAAAGTGTTCAGTGAAAACTGGACAAAGTCGTCAGTGGATATTGACTTCTTTAACGTAAAAGGAATGTTGATGTCGTTACTTGATAAACTCGGCTTTAGCGAAAAACGTATCGGCTTTAATACAGATACTGTGGATACATCTGTTTTACATCCTTACAAATCTGCGGAAATTACCTTGAACCGACAACATCTTGGTGTGATTGGTCAGGTGCATCCAACACTTGCAGCTGAACATGACCTCAAAGATGTTATGTATGTTGAAATTGATTTGGACTTCCTGCTCAATCAAAAGCGTGGTCAAATTAAAGCCGCACCTGTTGCGAAATATCCAATTGTTACCCGAGATCTTGCAATCTTATGTGAGAAGTCTGTTAAAGTTAGCGACTTGAGTGCATCAATTGAGAAAGCATCTCGTCGTTACCTTGTTGGATTAAATGTATTTGATGTGTTTACATCAGAAAAACTTGGTGACAAGCAATCCATTGCATTTAAATTATCAATGGGTCAAAACCGTACTTTATCGGTTGAAGAAGTTCAAGAAGTAATGGATGCCATTACGCAAGAACTTGTATCAAAATATAATGTAGAAATTCGTTAACATAGACACTAGAGGAGGAAAATTTATGGGACGCGCATTTGAAGTTCGAAAAGCATCCATGGCGAAAACGAACGCAGCTAAAACAAAAGTTTATTCACGCTATGGAAAAGAGATTTATATGGCTGCGAAGGCAGGGGTTCCTGACCCGGAAATGAACGTTGGCTTGAAACGTATTATTGATGAAGCCCGTGCAAAACAAGTTCCTGCTGATGTCATTAAACGTGCTATTGAAAAAGCTAGAGGTGGATCAGAAGAAAGCTATCATGCAGTAACGTATGAAGGATTTGGACCTGGAGCTTCAACCTTTATTGTTGAATGTTTGACGGATAACGATAACCGTACTGTCAGTGAGGTGCGAAACTGCTTCACAAAATCCAAAGGTAAAATGGGCGTCAGTGGTAGTGTAATGCATGGTTATGACCATGTCGGCATTCTTTCGTTTGAATACGATAACGACGAAGCGATTATGGAAGTCTTACTCGAAAATGATGTTGATCTTCAAGATATCGAACTGGAAGAAGGCTCTATTACAGTAACAGTAGATACTGCTAGCCTACATAAAGCAAAAGAAGCAATCGAAACATTATTACCAGACGTGACGTTTGATCTTCTTGAAATCACATTCTTACCACATGAATATGTAGCGGTTGATGAAGAAGATCAAGCCAATTTTGAAAAACTCATTAATATGCTTGATGAAGTTGAAGATGTTCAAAATGTCTTCCATAATGCGCAACTTTAAGATGAAAATTGTGTGGTAAATAATCACCATACTTGAGACTTCTTAACAAACCCCTTATAATTTAAATATGAAAAGGGGGTATACATATGGATAATATTGTAGATAAAGCAAAAGAACTTTTAGAAAAAACAAAAGATCAAGCAAGCGAAACCACCGACGAACTTAAAGATAAAGCCAGTGATGTAGCTGAAGATCTTAAAGAAAAAGCAGATGAACTAGCCGATAAAGCTGGAAAAACTGCTGAAAATCTAAAAGACAAAGCTGAAGATGTCGTTGAAGACATCAAAGAAAAGTTTAATAAATAAAAAACGCCATCAGGCGTTTTTTTATGTGTGGGTGTGTAAATGAAATCGGTGTATGATATGATAAAGAAAACGGAGGGATTGCGATGTTTGACTATCTAAATGTTTCAGATAATGTTTCGCTATTTTACATGAAGCACTTGGTTCCAAATCCACGTGGGACTATTGTGATGTGTCACGGATTTACAAATCATAGTGGAGATTATGAACATTATATCAAAATGCTAAATGCCGAGAACTATTCAGTGTACAGTTATGATATGCGTGGTCATGGAAAAACATCTTCAGAACTGGGAGATCTTGATCACTATCAGACGTATATCAATGATTTACATGTCATGGTTCGCATGGCTTTAAGAGAAAACCTACACATACCATTATTTACACTTGGGTTTAGCATGGGTGGGTTGGTTTCGGCTATGTTTGGCGTTCAATATCCGAATACTCTTAGTGGGCAACTCTTTCTAGGTCCTGCAGTTGGTTATGTTGCTGCAGTCGAAGGGAATTTGAAATATTTAACGTCTTTAGGTGGCAAAATTGCCCCAAATCTATGGGTTGAATTTAAGGGTGATACAATAAGTCTGAATGATCCGCGCAAAAAAGAGACTCTTGAGGATAACTTTGTTTTCACGAGCAAAAATCCATTGCAACGAAAATACTACACGATGCGATTTGTTAATACGGTATTTGTTGCGGCGCCTAATTATCTTTTAGATGTACTTCAAGATTATCGTTATCCATGCTTTATTATGCATGGCGCATTGGATAAAACAGTCCATCCAAGTGTTGGGAAACACTTTTATGATACGATTTCGTCGAAAGACAAGTCGTGGAAGTTGTACGAAGGTATGCACCATGTCCTCTATGATGAGCCTGATGGTGATACTGTAATCATGGATTCAATTGCGTGGCTCAACGCAAGGACATCTTTTCAAAAATAAAACTGTCAGAGAACTGACAGTTTTTTTCTTATAATTCTTCGAGTTTTTTAGGGAAGTGTATGCGTCCCAAACGAATCATCCATTTATAGCATACAAATGCAAAGACAACGATCATCACCGTTATTAAAGGTGCAGATATAATAAGCTCAGTATTTAAGATAATAAAGACGCTAATAATCGATAGCCCCATCATGACAAACATTGGGACAACGGCCATAAAGTTGTTCTTAACGGCTTGTTGTTCATTTTCCCAATTCAGTTTTGGTGCGTATACGTCAGTCACCATTGCGATTGTATTCTCACAGACAGTAGCAAGTACTGCGGCAATCATATAACCTATAAATGATAAGACTGGGACTCTAACAATAATAAGTCCGACCACCCCGATTAGAAGTGGAACGATAACCATCGTTAGTGTACCAAGTAATATTTTTGCTTGGAGTAGCGTTTCAAACGGTATCGGCATGACTGAGAAGCTAAGCATTGAGCGTCCTTCTCTAGAGAATGCGGTGGAAGATATTGTTCCCATCGCACTCATGAAAAATGCGATTAAGAATCCTCCGATAAAGAAAATCATGAGGAGTTGCATACTGTCAACTTGTTTGAAGAAGTCTGCAACCATTGGTAAACCACCCATAATTTCCACCAACCCACCACTGAGCAATATTGGAAGGAACATAAAGAGAGGCATGATTAATACAATTAAGAAGTAATTCATCATGTATGTTGGTGTTCGTAAAATATTTTTAAAATCGTATTCCAGTATAGCTCGGCGTTGTGATTTTGAAATGCTTTCACTGTAGGTTTCGGAATGTGACATTTTACGTTTTTTGGCTGTACCTTCACTGATACCGATAGCACCTTTAAAATACATAAATTGTGTTAAGAAAATAATTGCAATCGTACTTACGATCGAAATAACAATTCCTATTATAATTGACAATAAAGACGTATTCACGATACCTCTTGCCAAGAAATCGCTGCTTGGGAAGATGCCACTTAAGAGATTAATAAGTGCGTTATCACCAGATTGTAGCGATAGGAGCATTTGCTCGATATTGAAGGATGACTCTGGATCAGCAATTTGAATTGCAAATATAAAGAAGAATACCATCGCAAATCCAATGAACATGGATATATAGGTAAATACATCTTTATTCTTAAAGAAAGGAATAAATGTAAAGAGAATAATGATAATTCCGACTGACAATGCGACCGGTAAAAGTGGTAAGAAGAGATTCGCAAGGATGTAAAATGGAATGAAGGACCATCCCGGATTCACAACAACAAAGTATGCGATTCCAAATGGAATCGTAAACATTGCCATTTGTTCAACCATAAGGACAAACGTTGTCAGCAATTTCGCACTTACAATCTCAAGTGGTCGTATCGGCATAACGAGTAGCCGCTCTATATCTTTAGAAAAATAGAATACAGTGGGTGTAAAGATAATTCCCATTAGTAATAGATAAACAGATACTCCAATAAATAACATTTGGATCGCAAGGCCAGGTTGACCGACTGCATTGAGTGCAGCAATTAATTGGTATGAGAAGAATCCGACAATTCCGAAGATATACAGATAGAGAATTCCGAATAGGACTTTACGCCCTACAGAGGACATACGCTTGTTTTTCTTCTTTTTACGTTGACTGAGGCCAGATTGCATAATCTGATCGCGAGATGTTTTAAGGAGCACTCGAGTCAAGGTGATGATGCGACTTATCATTTGGTAAGCTCCAAGAAGATTTCTTCAAGTGAAAGTTCATCATACTGAGCTTTCAAGTCTTCAAGAATACCGGTATAGACGATTTTTCCATGATTAATGATTGCAATGCGATCACATAGTTTTTCTGCAACCTCTAGGACGTGTGTCGAAAAGAAGACTGATTTTTGTTGATTAGCGCGCTCACGCATTAATTGCTTGAGAACATATGAAGATTGAGGGTCGAGTCCTGTAAGTGGTTCATCTAAAATCAACAGGTATGGATCATGAATTAAGACACCCATAACCATCATTTTTTGACGCATTCCATGTGAATACGAATCAATCCGATCACCGAGTGCCTCCTCCATTTTTAATAATTCAGAATAATGGCGAATTCGTTCTTGACGTAACTGCGTATCGACTCCGTACATATCAGCGACAAAGTTTAAATACTCAATGCCTTTCAATTTTAAGAAAGCATTTGGATCATCAGATACATATCCAAATTGTTGTTTTGCATGGATGGGATCACTGAAGATATTGTAACCATTGATCTCGATATTCCCTGAATCCGGTGCAAGAATCCCTGTAAGCATTTTAATGGTTGTTGTTTTCCCAGCACCATTTGGTCCGATAAATCCAACAATTTCCCCTGGTTGGATTGTTAATGTTAAATCATCAACGGCTTTGTGATCTCCGCTGTAAGTCTTTGATACATTTTGAATAGCAATCATAAACTTCTCCTTTTAGTGTGTGACTACACTAACACAATAGCACGACAGTACAAAAAAAGCAACGAAATCGTTGCTTACATCCATGTTATTTTTCGTTCAGTATGGCTCATAATACGCTTGATATTTTCGCGATGTCTAACAACGACAATGACGGAAATAATGGCGCTAGCCAACGTTACACGAATATCAGGTTGTGTTAATGCAATAATCAATGCTCCAGCAGGAACAGCAATGATTGATGAGAGCGAAACAATCTTTGTAATATAAAGTAATAAGACAAAAATCGCGAGTGGTAATACAAAGTGCAATAACACATTATGTGTTATTAATATGGAAACACTTAAATAAAATCCCATAGCAGTTGAAACGGCTTTTCCACCTTTGAAATTTGCGAAAACAGGGAAACAATGACCGATTGTTGCAAAGAAGCCTGCAAAAATCATTGCATCAGGAGCAATAAAATACGTAATCACCATTGCTATTGCAGCTTTCAATACATCGAAGATAATGACGAAAATCCCAGCTTTTTTACCTAACGTACGACCAGCATTGGTCCCACCAAGATTTCCGGATCCGTGTTGGCGTATATCTGTTTTATAGAAAACTTTTCCAATAACTAATGCAAATGGAATGGATCCTAAGAGATAACCAATCAAGGATGCAATAAAATAATTCATAAGTTCACCTCAAATTGTTTGAATACCAAATAATTATACACTATTTGGTAGTTTTGAAGCAAAAGAATTAGTGATAACTTCAATTCTTTGAAAAGCGTGTTATAATTACGCTTGAAAAGGAGTTGGGGTAACTTGAGTAAACAAGATTATTCAGCATCAAGTATTGAAATACTTGAGGGGCTTGAAGCCGTTCGTAAGCGTCCCGGGATGTATATCGGATCTACAGATCAACGTGGTCTACATCATTTAGTTTGGGAAATTATGGATAATGCGATAGACGAAGCGCTTAACGGTTATGGTAAGTCTATTAAAATAGTGATTGAAGATGATATGACACTTTCAGTACGTGATGAAGGACGTGGAATGCCAATAGAACTCCATAAAAGTGGAGTTAGTGCACTTCAGGTTATTTTTACTGTGCTGCATGCAGGTGGAAAATTTTCTGCTGAAGGAGGCTATAAAACGAGTGGAGGGCTTCACGGTGTTGGAGCATCTGTCGTTAATGCCTTAAGTGAAGAAGTAGAAGTCAAAGTGTACCGTAAAGATGGTACTTATAAAATGAATTTTAGTAATGGTGGTAAAGCCGCAACAGAACTTGAACAGATTTCTGAACGCGGGCCAATTGGAAGTTACGTACGTTTCAAAGCGGATCCACTAATTTTTAAAAATAGTAAGTTTAATTTCGACACCATTTGCGAGCGTGTTCAAGAGAGTGCGTTTCTTTTGCAAGGCATTCGTTTTACCGTTGTCGATGAACGCATCGATGAGACGCGTGACTTTGAGTACGAAGACGGACTCAATGCATTCATGGCATATGTTCATGAAGATACTGAAGTCTTAAGTGAAGTTATTACATTGACTGGAAAGTCTGAATCCATCGATGTGAAAATTGCATTACAATACAATGAAGGCTATAACGAAGATACATACTCTTATGTAAACTTAGTGCGTACTCATGATGGTGGAACTCACGTAGCAGGTTTTCGTAGTGGTTTTACCAAGGTTATTAACGAATATGCGCGTAAACACAATATTCTAAAAGAAAAAGATAAGAATTTTGAGGGTGGAGACATTCGTGAAGGTTTATCGACGATTATTTCAGTAGGAATTCCTGAAGATATTTTACAATTCGAGGGCCAGACAAAAGGGAAACTAGGAACGCCCGTCGCACGGGTTGTGGTTGATTCAATTATAACTGAACAACTGCCATACTATTTAGATACTCATCATGAAGAAGCCATGAAGATTATTCAAAAAATCCAAAAAGCGACTCATGCCCGCCAGGCAGCGCGGAAAGCTCGAGAACAAGCCCGTTCAGGGAAGAAAAACCGTATCGAACGCTTGTTGTCAGGTAAACTTGCGAATGCTCAAACGCGAAACAAGAATAAAAACGAACTTTTCCTTGTAGAGGGTGACTCTGCTGGTGGAAGTGCTAAACAAGGTCGTGACAGTAAGTTTCAGGCAATTCTACCGTTACGTGGTAAAGTATTGAATACACAAAAAGCAAAGTTTGATGATATTTTGAAAAACGAAGAGTTGAACACGATTATTCATACAATTGGTGCTGGTGTTGGGAAAGAATTTGATGTTGATGACAGCAACTACCGCAAAATCATTATTATGACCGATGCGGATACTGATGGTGCGCACATACAGGTGCTATTGTTAACTTTCTTCTTTAGACATATGCGTCCGCTTGTTGAAGCAGGGTATGTTTACATCGCTCAACCGCCATTGTATCGTGTAAAATCGGGAAAAAATCTCCATTACTGCTATA
This sequence comes from Erysipelothrix sp. HDW6B, assembly GCF_011301115.1. NCBI lineage: Bacteria > Bacillati > Bacillota > Erysipelotrichia > Erysipelotrichales > Erysipelotrichaceae > Erysipelothrix > Erysipelothrix sp. HDW6B. The sequence goes on from NZ_CP049860.1 coordinate 1,147,103, forward strand.
GTGATGAAGAACTTGATAGTTACCGTGAAAAATATGGCAAAATTGAAATTCAACGTTATAAAGGACTTGGTGAAATGAACGCTGATCAACTATGGGAAACTACAATGGATCCTTCGACACGATCACTTATTCAAGTTCAAATTGACGACTTTTTAGCTGCTGATAAACGTGTGTCAGTCCTCATGGGAGATAAAGTTGATCCACGCCGTGACTGGATTGAAAAGAATGTCGCGTTTACATTGGAGGAGGAACAAAATGTCGCATGATACAATAATTCAATTACCAATTGAAGACATAGTTGGTGAACGTTTTGGTCGTTATTCCAAGTATATTATTCAAGAACGGGCACTTCCAGATGTTCGTGACGGATTAAAACCAGTTCAACGTCGAATACTATATGCGATGCATCATGATCGTAACCATTTTGACAAAGCATACCGTAAGTCTGCGAAGACAGTTGGACTCGTAATTGGTAACTATCATCCTCATGGTGACAGTTCGGTCTATGATGCCATGGTTCGGATGTCGCAAGATTGGAAATACAACATGCCTTTGATCGATATGCAAGGAAACAACGGGAGTATTGATGATGACCCTGCAGCGGCGATGCGATATACCGAAGCACGTCTGAGCAAAATATCTCATTCGTTGTTAGAGAATATTGATGAAGATGTTGTTCCGTTTGTATTGAACTTTGATGATACAGAATGGGAACCGTCCGTATTACCTGCTCGTTATCCAAACTTATTGATCAATGGATCTACTGGAATTGCTGCGGGTTATGCAACGAATATTCCGCCATTCAATTTAAAAGAAGTTATGGATGCAGCAATTTTCCGTCTACACAATCCTGAAAGCAATGTCGATGATATCATGACATTTATCCAAGGACCTGACTTTCCGACGGGAGCAATTATTCAAGGAAAAGAAGGCATTCGTGATATTTTAACTAAAGGTCGCGGTCGAGTTGTCGTTCGTGCAAAAACAGAAATTGTCGAAAACAAGACAATGAAGCAAATTGTAATTACGGAATTACCTTATGAAGTTATTAAGTCCAATGTCGTTAAAAAGATTGATGAACTTCGTTTTACGAAAGCGAATCAAGGATTTGGCGACGTTATGGATGTTCGTGATGAATCAGACCGAAATGGCTTGCGAATTGTTATCGATTGCAAACGCGACGCAGATGCTGAAAGCATTCTAAATCTCTTCTACAAACAGACAGAACTACAAGTTTACTATAATGCGAACATGGTTGCGATTGTTGATCAACGTCCGCAAGTCTGTGGTGTACTCGAAATTCTTGATGCGTATCTAGAATTTCGTCAAGAAATTGTCCTGAATCGAAGTAAGCACCGCTATGCACAAAAAGAAAAACGAATCCATATTCTCGAAGGACTCATGAAAGCGACATCGATATTAGATGAAATTATCGCAATTATTCGTGCTTCCAATAACCGAGGGGAGTCACGCGATAACATTATGGAAGCGTTTGGATTTACTCATGAGCAAGCAAGTGCAATCGTTGATTTACAACTTTACCGTTTATCATCAACTGATATCAATGCGTTACGCGATGAATTTGCGAAACTTGCGAATGAAATGGATTATCTAGAGACGGTTATCAAACACAAAGAAATGTTAAATAGCCTCATCATTAAAGAATTCCAAGAAGTTCGTGACACGTTTGAAGTGCCACGTCGTTCTGTTATTGAAAATGAAATTTCTAACCTGGAAGTTGACCATTTAAGTTTGATTTCAAATGAACAAGTAATGCTCACACTTACACGAAATGGATATCTCAAACGTGTTTCACTTCGTTCTTATGGATCCAGCCAGAAAGAAATCTTTGCACTTAACGAAGACGATCGTATCGTCTTGAGTAGTGAAGTTGAAACAACGGATTATCTTGTTTATACGACAACAAAGGGCCGATATGGTATCCTTCTTGTTCATGAAATTGAAGAAGCACGTTGGCGCGATATTGGATCACATATGACGCAATATATGAAACTGGATCCTGAAGAGAAAATAATTAGTGCATTTACACTTAAATCGTTTGACACACACATGTTTGTTGTAACCACGAGTGCGCAAGGTATGATTAAGAAAACCGCAATCGCTGATTTGGAAGTTAAGCGCACTAATAGACTTTATGACATCATGAAGCTGGGTAAAGATGATGTTCTCATTGATACTTCGATTGCCTACGAACATGACCATCTCATGATTGTAACGCGATTGGGTCAATTAATTCGCATTGATTTGGCTGATGTAAATCCAATTGGTGTTCGAGCTAAAGGTGTGATTGGAATTAAAGTTCGAGTGGGGGATCGTGCTGTTGCTGCAGGGATTTTCCATGATGAAACAGAAGTTGTGATCATGTCTGAACGCGGTCAATTCAAACGTATGAAACAAGATGAGATTCCAGTTCATAATCGAGCAACACTTGGCTCAAGTATTATGAAAACTGTTAAGAGTAATCCTCATTACGTTCAAGATGTTGTAATTGCTAAACTACAAGATGATATTTTCATCTATAACGACCATCTCGCAATTGTATTGGTGAAAGATGTTCCACTTATGGGTGTTGATGCAACATTCTCAAACGTAACCTCAGAAGCAGGATTCACAATCTTGCATCCACGAATTCACGTTCCAGTTGTTGCAATCCCACAAAATGCGGAAATAACGCATACTGAACCTTTGAAGTTTGATATATAATTCTGTATAATTGTTAGGTGATATAACCAAGCAAATACAACCAACATCTGGTGGTAATATCCACCAGATGTTTCTTTTTAAGGAGGCTTTATGATCAATCGTTATTCAAGACCTGAAATGCGACGTTTATTTGAAGATTCGGCTCGTTTCAACGCATGGCTTGAAGTTGAGCTATGTGCTGCGGAAGCATTTTCTGAAATGGGAGTTATTCCGCGTGACGATGTGAAAGTGCTGCGTGAACAAGCGCGCTTTGATATTAACCGAATTTACGAAATTGAACAAGAAACACGACACGATGTGGTTGCATTTACGCGTGCCGTTAGTGAGTCGCTCGGTGTTGAAAAACGATGGATTCATTATGGGTTAACAAGTACTGATGTTGTCGACACAGCGTATGGTTACATTTATAAGCAAGCGAATGAAATTCTTGAACAAGGAATCGTAACACTTCTTGAGTCATTAAGACTCCAAGCAATAAAATATAAAGACGTTCCAACAATCGGTCGTACCCACGGCGTCCATGCGGATATAACGAGTTTTGGTCTTAAGTTTGCATTATGGTATGACGAGATGAATCGTCAACTTGATCGCTTTCGCCATGCTCGAAAAGATATTGAAGCTGGGAAAATATCTGGCGCAGTTGGAAATTTTGCCAATACGCCACCATTCGTTCAAGATTATGTGTGTGAAAAACTTGGCATTACGTCAACGCATATTTCGACACAGGTGCTCCAACGTGATCGCCACGCTTATTACATGTCAACACTAGCGCTTATTGCGACATCCATCGAGAAGATGGCGACCGAAATTCGCCACTTACAACGTACAGAAGTTCGTGAGGCTGAAGAGTATTTTAATCCAGGTCAGAAGGGTTCATCCGCAATGCCACATAAACGAAACCCAATCGGTAGCGAAAATATGAGTGGCTGTGCACGCGTAATTCGTGGCTATATGACAACCGCCTTTGAAAATGTTGCACTTTGGCATGAGCGTGATATTTCACATTCAAGTGCCGAACGCATTATTTTCCCAGATGCAATAATGTTACTCGATTACATGCTTGTTCGCTTTAACCGTATCGTTAGCAATCTTGTTGTCTATGAAGAAGTGATGATGAAGAACATTCATCTAACGCATGGTGTCATTTTTGCACAACGTGTGATGACGACTCTCATTGAAACAGGAGACATGAGTCGAGAAGGGGCATATGATTTTATTCAGCCACTCTCGATGCGTGCGTTCAATTCATCTGAACATTTCAAAAATGTCCTCTTAGAGGATAAAAGAATTTTAGATTACATGGATCTTCAAACATTGGAATCATGTTTCGATGTCGCATACTTCTTACGCGAAGTCGATACAATATATGAAAGGGTAAATATAAATGGAAATTAAAAAATGCATGGGATGTGGTAGCGAACTACAGATAGCACATGCGGATCAACGTGGTTATGCACGGTCGATGGATCACGACTATTGTCAATCATGCTTTAGGCTGAAACACTACCGTGATTTTAAACGAGTTAAAGCACGTGTTGATGATGGAGCAACGCTCGAATTTATTGATGGCTTCAAAGGTAATATTTTTTGGGTGTTGGATATCATGCACCTGAACCAAAGTATTCATACAGGATTATTGCGCTCACTCCGTGGTAAAAAAGTCGTACTTGTCGTGAATAAACGTGATTTACTACCAAAATCAGTATCAAATACTAAAATTGAGCATGCAATTATGCGTGCACTCCGTGACGAACCAGTATCAGTTATGGAAATAGTCTATGTTTCAGCTCTTAAACGAGAAACACTTGAACCACTGCTTCCGTATATCGAAAACGATGAAACGGCGTTTGTGGGTTGTGTGAATGCAGGTAAATCATCACTTCTCAACGCACTTCTTGGAAATCAGAACTTATCGGTATCTCCTGTTGCATCTACGACCGCAGATGTTGTTCGCATTGAAACAGGGCTTGGAGATGTTATTGATACACCAGGATTAAGTAATGAGACAGAACTTGTCGATAAAATCTCTGATGATACCTTAGTGTCATTGTCCCCACAAAAAACGATTAAGCCAACGGTTTTCCAAATTTATGAAAAGCAAACGATTCTATTTGGTAATTTGGGAGCAATCACCATTACGCCAAAGTCAACCGTCAACATCATTTCTTATTTACCGGTAACCTTAAAACGAATTAAACCAGAACGTTTGGATGCAAACTTAGCTCTAGAACACGAGTTCATGATCGAAAATCCAGAATATCGTCTTCGTAACTGGCCTCAGCTTGAAGACAAAATTGATATGGAAATCTATGACCTTGGATTCGTAAGCATTCAAGGCGAAACAGTGGCTGTCGAGACATACTTTGATAAGTCTGCTGTAATCACAATTAGAAAGGCAATGATTTAATGTTAAACAAAGATCAATTAAAAGAATTACGTCGTTTATCACACAATGAAAACGCAATCGTATCCGTAGGGAAGAATGGTATGACACCAACACTTCTCGAAAGTTTTGAATCCGCATTACTTGCACACAACCTTGTTAAGGTATCGATTCAAAAAAACTCAGACATTACCAAAGAAGCACTCATCGAAGAAATTGAAGATCGTTTTGGCGCAACAACTGTCAGCAAAGTAGGGCGTGTTGTTGTCTTCTACCGCTATAGCGTAAAAGGCCGTATTAAAGTTTGAGACATGTCATTTTATTTGGAGGGAGCTTTGATCCCATCCACTATGGTCATCTTGAGATAGCCAAAGCTGCTCTTGTATCACGTAATGCCGATGAGTTATGGTTTATTCCAACGAAACGAAGTCCGTTTAAAAATGATAGTACATCGTTTGACGATAGGAAACATATGATTGAGATGATGATTTCGGGACATAAAAAAATGTCCGTAAATTCTGTCGAATCGATGTTGCCAGAACCTTCATATTCGATTGATACTGTCAGTGAATTAAGAAAGCAGTTCCCTGATTACACGTTTGATTGGTTGATTGGTTCAGACCAACTTCCAAGAATGCATGAATGGAAACAATTTGATGTGCTTAAAGACAGTGTGCAATTTGTTGTATACAATCGAGGAACCGAACATTTAACAACCGATTATCCAATAATCTCTGGGAGCGTCTTTCCATACAGTTCGACTGAGATTCGTGAAGGGAAATCGATGGCTACCAAACCATCAATATTGCGATACATGACGGAACAAAGTTTGTATATGCAAACACTAAACAGAGCCAATCTCACACCCTATCGGGCAGAGCATGTGTTCCGAGTTGTCGCCTTAGCTCAAGAGTTAGCACGTGCACATAACGTTGATTATGAGGCAGTTACTTTAGCTGCGTATGCACACGATTTAAAAAAAGAGACAGATAAAGAAGATTTAAAAATGACCATGCAAGCAAAAGCACCGCAGCACGAAGTGTTACATCCAGCGTTCTATCATGCATTTGCTGCAAAATACTTACTCACACGGAAGTACTACATCAAAAACAAGCATGTTCTTCAGGCAATTGAAGGTCATGTTGATGGTCATAGTACGAATCCGGTGGGGATGATTCTTTACATAGCAGACAAGTGTGAGCGTGGTCGTTCGTGGGACAGCGAACCCTTTATTAAGCTCGCAAAACAAGATTTACGAAAAGGATTCAAAGCGTTACGAAAGTATCAACGTGAATTTGAACAAGCGAAAGGAAATTTAAAATGAAAGAATTAAAAGATTTAATTGTGGCGACGTTAGATGAACGTAAAGCCAACGATATAAAAGTTGTGGATTTTGAAAATGGAAACCCATTGGTAGATTACTTTGTTATAGCAGATGCAGCAAGTCATCGCCAAATTAAGGCACTTGCAGACCATGTTGTCGATGCAATAGAAAAAGCAGGATACAAAATTAAAACGGTTGAGAGTGAGCGAGAATCATCATGGATTCTCATTGATGCATATGATGTGGTTGCACATATTTTCTTAACGGAAGATCGTGCTCACTATAATTTAGAGAAACTATATCAGGATCTTATTAAATGAAAAGCTACTACGATGCACTCTTCTATGATCCAGAAGGGGCAAAACGCTACTACGACTTTGTAAACAAGCATGCAGTCGGACCGCGTGTCATTGAGTTTGCATGTGGAACTGGGGATATCATGAAGATGTTAAGCCCTGATTTTGAAGTTGTGGGTGTCGATATAGATCCTGAGATGATTGAAATTGCTCACCAAAAATATCCTGAGTTAAAGGACGTCACCACAGTTGGTGATTTCCTTGATTACACGCCTGAAGCACCCTTCGATACAGCTTTCTGTATTGGCGATAGTACCAACTACATTCTAACACCAGAAGATCTCGAACAATTTATTGAAACAATGAGTAATACTTCAAACCATTTAATTGTTGATTGTCATCATCCCCATAGACTTAATGAGTTCGCGGATGATTATTATGAAGAAGGCTCAACTGATACATTTGACTATGCATACCAAATTGAAGTCAATGAAGAACACTTGGTTCATGTCATCAATTTCTTGGACGGAACGTTTGATGCTATTTACCAATGGGTTTTTGATCCAAAACTCTTAATTGATGGATTCGAAAAACGTGGTTATAAAGTAACTGTGTACACAGATTATATTCATGAGGGTTTCTTACCTGAAGGTGAAAAAATTGTCTTAGTTGCAACAAAGGAGACACTATGATTCTCATAATTGGTGCAATGATTGAAGAAGTGTCGGCGCTGACACATAAAATGAAAAATGTTCATGAACAGACAGTGCAAGGGGTTAATGTATGGGAAGGGTTGCTATCTGATCAAACCGTTACCGTTGCTTTGAGTGGTGTAGGGAAGGTTAATGCAGCGTATACTGCATCGGTCCTTGTTCATGCTTTAAAACCTGAAGTTGTCATAAACATCGGAAGTGCCGGAGGATTGCAAAAAGGTCAAAATATTGGGGATGTTGTTGTAGCTGAAAAGCTTCAGTATCATGATCTCGATATCGGGCCTACAACCCATGAAGATCCTCGATTTATCTTTTATTCGGATGAAAAACTGATGGCGAAAGCTACAGAAACACTTAAAACATTAGAAATGCCATACCATCAAGGTTTAATTGTTACTGGTGATCAATTTATTACGAAGCATCAGCCACAATTTAATGTTATCCAACAAACATTTCCACACGCAATTTGTGTTGAGATGGAAGCGGCTGCGATTGCAGCAGTATGTGCACGTTCGAAAACACCGTTTATTGTTTTACGTAGCTTAAGTGATGTAACATTTATTGAGGGAAATGAAATATCCTTCGATGAATATTTACCGATTGCCAGTGCAAATTCCGCAAACATTTGTGAATTATTTGTTCAAAATCTATAATTAAAAACCTTCTGGTAATCAGAAGGTTTTTTTATGATGTTTATTAATAATAAGCGATATTTCACAAGATAATGCGGAGGTGAACTATGTTAAGTCCGTATGTTTTTTATTAGTGAAATAAATAACATATTATTTTATATAGCAAAACGTGAAGAAAAAAATAACTTATAATGTATATATAAACAGTTTTGTTTAACGGGGGGGTTATTATGAAACGTTTAAAATCAATTGCTATCATTGCGTTAGCAATGCTTTTATACATTGGTTCAATCTATCCGGCGATGGCTATAGATGCAACGCAAACATCTACAGAAACCACCAGTCAGGAGCAAATGTACACGGATGATAAGACAGAAAAAGCGACAATTTCCACTGAAATTGAAGAAGAAACCTCCATCCGCGATGAAAAGACAGATGAAACTACTGATACAAATGCTGAAACTACAAATGTTGATGAGCTAGAAGATCGTACTGATGATCAAATTGATGACGAAGAAAAGGATGATGAACCATCCCAATTAGCGAAAGAACAATTAGTAGACCCTGTAACGGATTCAATACAACCTGCATCAGCTGAAGCCATGCAATATGATATCGCGAATATTCAAACTGTGGCAGAGTTGCAAGAAGCGATTGTAAATGTTCAAGATGGACAAACGATTAAACTTGCACCAACATTTATCTCAGGGCCAATGTCAGTAGCAATTCCTGATGTCGCCTTTACCATAGATGGTAATAATGTAAACTGGACTGAAGGAAAAATAACGTTAACTGGAAATGGAAACAAGACATTAACGATAACCAATATTCATTTAAATGGTTCAGGAAGAAATGGGTACATCTTTGAAGATGGACGTCGTTCCGGAACGTTAAATTTTACAAACTCAAGTATCTCAAATAGTGCTGATGGGACAATGAAGTTAAATGTTACGACTGTCTTGGAGGGTATGTACATTCATGATAGTAAAGGTCATAACACTGGGTCTGCAATTTGGATTAGCTCAGATGTTGACTTAACTGTTCGAAATTCAACCATTGCAAACAACGTTGGGTCAGCATCTGGCTATGAAGCAGGTGCAATCTCGACTAAAGGGTATACGGCGGTTATGACTATTGAAAACTCAGTATTCCGAAACAACGTTAATGTGGGATTTTACTCAGGAGTACTAGGTGGTGGCGGTGGTGCCATTCACATGAATAATTTTAATGGGACATTGAACATCAAACAATCAGTCTTTGATAACAACAAAGCACAAGGGAGTGCAAGCTCTCCAAGCCGTACTGCTGATGATGGTGGAGCAATATTCATTAAAAATGCGAATCCAAACTCGACCCTAAACATCTCGGAGTCGACCTTCTCCAACAACTTCGCATCTGATGATGGTGGAGCAATAATGGTTGAAGGTAAAGGGAAAACATATATTTCGAACAGTACCTTTACCGATAATCTAGCATTGGGATTGAACGGAGGAAATCTATCAGGTGGTGCGATTCAATTCTTCAAAATTGGTCTTTTTAGCTCCATGACCAATAATGTCACAAACTCAACTTTTGTAAATAATCAAGCGGGTAATGAGTCCTCACGCCAAAATCAAAACGGCGGGGCTATCGGGCTTAGTGGTCAATACGGAAGCAATAGTGCATCCATTAAGGGGAGTCTTTTTGCCGGTAACCGCGTATATGATGCCAACGGGAACCTCAATGTGGCAAGTGACTATAAAGATGTATCCAGGCTCGGGGGAACTGATTTAGGATCGAACAATGTCATTAATCTCGATGCCAATACACATCCTTTAAAGTCAGTATTTGGAAATGACAATGTAACATTAGAAGCGAATAGCACACAATTTGTTGCAGGTTACAACCAAGAACCGATTCTAACACTAATCATAAAACCGGATGGTGTTGCCGATAACACTAATAATGATGTAACTGGTACTACCGATCAACGTGGTTATGCCCGTCATAAAGCAAATGGGGCGGTACAGATTGCGTCAATTCGATACAATGCAAATGGTGGTCGCTATGAGCTCGAAACCTTAGATCGATATCAAGGTAAAGTCTATTACGAAGCTGCCGCTGATGGCAAAATCTACGACTACTATACTGTCAGCGTGATTGGAGGAACTGGATCGACATTGAATCCTGATACTTCGAAGTTAGGTCGAGATGGATTCCGATTTATTGGATGGGCCCTTCAACCGGATGCTACAGAGCTAGTCTACGGACCAGATGAAATCATCAACTATCAAGCAGAAAACCAAGTGCTTTATGCGCTTTGGGAAGAAATCCCAACAACATTCTCAATTAAATACTTTGGAAACACAAATACGGCCGGTGAGGCACCAATTGATGTAACTGAGTACTTAGAAGGAGCGACTGCGACACTTCTTGGTGAAGGTACACTCATTAAAGATGGTTACCGATTCATTGGTTGGAATACACAAGCTGATGGATTAGGGACAGTATACCTTCCACAGGATACACTGACGATGACAGAAAATGTTTCATTGTATGCAATGTGGGATGTCATTCCAGTAACGTATCGAATTACCTATTTTGGAAATAGCCATACTGCGGGAGTTGTTCCAATCGATATCAATAACTATCTCAACGGTGCACAAACCAAAATATTAGGTGCGCGAAATCTTATTAAGTTTGGATATCAATTTACAGGGTGGAATACGAAAGCAGATGGAACGGGTGATGCTTATGTAGGTGGTCAGGACATCATAATATCTCAAGACTTAGATCTTTATGCTCAATGGATGAAATTACCTGAAAAATATGTTGTGGTGTATGATGGAAACGGACATACTGCAGGAACTGAGCCGGTTGATGCGAATGCGTATGAAACCCAAGCCCTTGTTTCTGTTAAAGGTCCAGAAACACTCCTGAAAACAGGATACACATTTATGGGTTGGAATACACAAAAAGACGGTACAGGAACAACGTATCGCGAAGGTTCTCAGATGACGATTACAGACAATGTAACGCTTTATGCCATTTGGACAAAAGAGGGCATCACGGAAACATATCGTGTAATGTATGATGGAAATGGATTTACTGACGGATCAGTTCCAGTAGATACAAAACAGTATTTAGACGGTGAAGTCGCTGTAATTGCGAGCCCAACGATGACGCGTAAAGGCTATACATTTGTCGGGTGGAATACGCAATCGGATGGTCAAGGTACAGCCTTCGCAATTGGTCAAGAAGTTACAATGCATGCTGATGTGAATGTATTTGCTATCTGGAAAAAGGATAAAGTAGTCCTTCCTCCAACAGGTGTTACATCGCATCAAACTGGTTATATCATACTTGCTTCTGGTGTCATACTGCGTGTACTTACAACAAAAAGACGTAAAGTCAAAGCATAACAAAAAAGGTACCTTCTAAGAGGGTACCCTTTTTCAATAAAAAAACTGGCTTATGATTTATATAAGCCAGTCCAAAGTTTGTTGTTGAAGAACCATGTTCTTAATTCATCTACAGTCATTGGTTTTTTAGAATTAAACGAAATGCTTGATTCTACGTTAAGTTGATTTTTTGTTGTATCAAAGTTTGCATAAACAAACGCAGGATACGAATCGACACCAAATAAATTCTTAAGACGGGTTCCGGTCATATTCTCAGCACTGCTAATATCAATTGAAACAATTTCCGGTGTTGGACGTTTCTCTTGTTCTTTAGCGAGTGGTGTCAGAATAGAATTAATTACATAATCGGAATCGGATTTACCATCACGAATTAAAAATACGTGATTACCAGGGTTTTCTTTTGAATATTTTGAAATGTCATCGATTGAAATAGATGTAGAAATTACAGAATCAACTGTGTCTACAGTACGCGTCATCGCTACTGTTTGACTACTAAATTGGTTATAAAGTCCAATGAATATCGCAACTATAGCAAACGCTGTAAATGCAACGAGTATTATTTTTTTAGCCATAATGTCTCCTCACTCACGAATTTACTTTACCACGCTTCACAGAAGAAAGCAAATTTCGACTTTCATAACCTTTTGTTTATTGTGAAATTACGCTATAATAGACAAGATAAGAATGGGGGTAACTATGTTCCTCAAGAAAATTGAAATGCAAGGATTTAAATCCTTTGCAGATAAAGTAGTCATAAATTTCGAGGATCCTGTAACTGGTGTGGTTGGTCCTAATGGTTGCGGTAAAAGTAACATTAGTGATGCGATACGATGGGTATTAGGTGAACAATCAGTAAAATCGATGCGTGGGTCAAGTATGACAGACGTTATTTTTAACGGTTCTGAGAACCGAAAAAAAGTAAATTTAGCTGAAGTAACGCTTGTCTTTGATAATGGTTCTAAACCATTAAACAGTGATTACGAAGAAGTTGAAGTTACACGACGTTTATACCGTGATACGCGTGAATCAGAGTATCTGATTAATAAGACAGCTGTGCGTCTTCGTGACATTCATGATTTGGTTATGGATACTGGGTTAGGACGAGATTCACTGTCCATTATCTCACAAGGAACAATTTCGTATTTTGCGGAAGCCAAACCACAAGAACGTCGTATGATATTCGAAGAGGCGGCAGGTGTTTCGAAATACAAGAAACGAAAAATTGAATCCATCAACAAGTTGGAGCGAACACGTGAAAACATGGAACGGATGCAAGACATTGTTGATGAAGTTGAACGTCAAGTGAATTCACTAAAACGTGCAGCTAAAAAAGCAGAACAATATCGTGATAAAAAAGAACTCCTACAAGCAGTAGAAGTTTCGGTATTGGTTAAAGAAATTCAAGAATTCACTGAAGCAAACGAAGTTATCAAACAAAACTTATTTAAAATTGATGCCGAACTTGCTTCACTTGAGACATCTGAAGGGGTTTACGAACACGAATTAGAATCCAAACGCCAAGCACTCCATGAATTGGATCGTGATGTTTCAAAAGCACAAGAACACATGATGGCAGCGATTCGCGAAATCGGACTCTTGGAAACGCGAAAAGTTGAAATTGAAGAACGCCGTAAATATACGCTGGAAGTTGGAAATGCCCAAGAAAAAGCGAAAGAAATGCGAGCACAGCTCAACGATGCAAAACTTGAATACGATGATCGTAAAGCACGCCATCAAGAATTAAGTGCAGAAGTTGAAATGTTGGTTGAAAACAGCTATGAACGAAATCGCAAACTTGCAGATCAGCAACAAGATGTCGCTCGACTTACAACAGCAATTCAACAGTTAGAAAACCGACTCAATATTGTAAATTCACGATTGGAACGTCCTTATGAGTCAAATCATGGTGTTCAAGCAATTATGAATAACAAGAGTTCGTTATTTGGTGTTCATGATGTTGTGGGTAATGTATTTACTGCAACTGAAAATTATGAAATTGCAATTACGACAGCATTAGCAGGCTCCATGATGCATCTGGTAACAAATGATGACAAGGCAGCTGTTAATGCGATTAACTTCTTGAAAAAGAACAATGCGGGTCGTGCAACATTTATTCCGTTAACCGTTGCGAAGCCTCGCAGTGTTTCAGAGGATGCAATTACGGTTGCATCACACGTTGATGGCTTTGCAGGTGTGGCCAGCGAATTTGTAACAAATGATGCAGTTTATGATCAGTTACGTGACAGTTTGCTTGGAAATGTGCTCGTCGTGAATACGATTGAAGCAGCTAACCGAATCGCAAAAATGTTGAACCACAACTATAAAATCGTAACTATGGATGGTGATGTGATTCACCGTGGTGGAACGATGACGGGTGGTAAAAACCGCAATAACAACACTTCTGTTATGACACTAAAAAAAGATAAAGAGAATCTTGAACAAGAAATCATCCAAAATAAAGAAAAGCTTATCTTAAGCGAAAATGCCATGCACGCATTAACAACAACGCATAAAAACGAAAGTGATATCTTAATGCAACGCCGTATTTCGCTAGCGCAATTGGAACCGCTCTTAGATGTTAAACGATCCAAATATGAACGATTAAAACAAGAGTATGAAGATTTAAATCCTGATGATGTCACAGAAGTACCAGAAGGGGAAGGCGATGATATTGTCGCACAACTCAATAAAGCTTACATGGAACGTGACGAACTCACCACTAACATTGCATTGATGCGGGAACAACGCCAAGGCATTAGCACTGAAATTCAACGGAAAGAGATTCTGTTACGTCAGTATCGTCAAGATTTAAATGGTCTCACACAAAAACGTCATCAACTAGCACTAGATATTACTAAAAACAATACACGTTTGGAAACAGGATTAGAGCGATTATCATCTGAATACCAAATGACGTATGACTATGCATTTGAAAACGTATATGACCAAGATGCAGCAATGAGTCGTGATGAAGTCCTTAAACTTCGTAATGAACTTACAGCGCTTGGAAATGTGAACCTGGAAGCGCCTGAAGAATATGCGGAGACGAAAGAACGTTATGAATTCTATACGACGCAACTTGAAGATCTTCATGGCGCACGCGACAAGTTACTTGCTGTCATCGAAGAAATGGATACAATCATGGTCAAGCAATTCAAAGAAATGTTCGACAAAATTAACGAGGAACTTCCGGCTGTCTTTAGTGCCTTATTTGGTGGCGGACGCGCTCGTTTAATTCTTGAAGATGAAAATGACTTACTTAATACGGGGGTTGATATCGATGTACAGCCTCCCGGAAAATCAGTACAAAATATTCGACTATTTTCTGGTGGTGAAAAATCACTGATTGCAATATCAGTTCTATTTGCAATTCTTAAAGCACGTCATGTACCACTTTGTATCTTTGATGAAGTCGAAGCAGCACTTGATTCCGCGAACGTTGAACGTTTTGCAAACTATATTCGAAAATTTAGCGATGATACACAATTTATCGTAATTACACACCGTCCAGGAACGATGGCGCAAGCTGATGTCTTATATGGTGTGACGATGCCTACAAAAGGTGTTTCGTCAATGTTACGTGTCCGACTTGAGGAAGCAGTAGAAATGAAGGAGGCGAAAGCATAATGGGATTTTTTGACAAATTAAAACAATCGTTCTCTAAAAAAGAAGACAAAGAGTTATACAGTACGGGGCTAGATTCAACAAAAGCAACGTTTGGTACAAAACTCAAAGAAATGTTTACAGGAAAGCCAAAATTTGATGATGCATGGTATGATCATTTGCTTGCGGTTTTAATCCAATCAGACGTTTCATTAAAAAGTGCACAAAAAATAATCAAGGCATTTCGTAAAGAAGTTAAGCCTTCAATGACGCAAGAAGAGAGTTTAGAGACCCTAGCAGGGGTTATGATGCGCCAATATGGTGAAAATATCGAACCCTATGCACTTGAAGATGGTCGTCTAAATGCTATACTAGTTGTTGGTGTTAATGGGTCGGGTAAAACGACGACATGTGCCAAACTTGCACACTACTATAAATCCGAAGGAAAACGCGTTCTCCTGGTTGGAGGCGATACCTTTAGAGCAGCTGGTAGTAATCAATTAAAAGTTTGGGCAGATGAAATTGGTGTTGATTTTATTGGAGGCGATGAGGGTCGTGATGCTGCGTCAGTTTATGTTGATGCAGCGCGTCATGCGAAAGCAGAAGCGTATGATGTCATGATTTGCGATAGCGCAGGTCGTCTTCAAAATAAAGTCAACTTAATGAAAGAACTCGACAAAATGAAACGTGTTTTAGAACGTGAAGTTGGCGCAATCGACCATACATATCTTGTGATTGATGGAAATACAGGCCAAAACGGTTTGTTACAAGCAAAAACTTTCACCGAAGTTACGCCAATTGATTCATTAATTGTTACAAAACTCGATGGTTCACCAAAAGGTGGAGTTCTCCTAAGTATAAAGGATGAACTGGGTATCAAAGTAAGTCATATTGGATTGGGTGAAAAAATGGAAGATTTACGCCCATTTGATATTGAAGCATACCTCTATAACCTTGTGAGTGACAATGCCTGATGAATATTGAAAAAACAGTATTTTTAAATAAGCTGTTCGATTATTATGAGAAACTACTGACCCAACGTCAGCAGGAGGTCTTTCGATATTATTATCATGATGATTTATCATATCAAGAGATTGCCGATATTCTTGGAATTAGTCGTGCGGCCGTGTTCGATAATTTAAATCGAACTTCAAAGTTATTGATCGAGTACGAAGAAAAACTCGGTGTAGCAAATGGTTATCAGACGTTGTTTGATAAACTGTATGCTCTTGAAAACAATGACGTCAATGCCATACTCGATACATTTATCAAAGGGAGGAAATTATGAGTAAAGTATTAGCAGTAAATGCCGGAAGTAGTTCATTAAAATTCCAATTATTGGAAATGCCAGAAGCTACAATTTTAGTAAACGGAATCGTTGAGCGTATTGGATTAAATGATTCAATCTTAACATTCAAATATGATGGAAAAAAAGAAACAGTTACAATGGATATTCCAGATCATCAACTTGCAGCGGACCTTGTTTTAAGTGGCCTCGTTGAAAAAAATATTGTTTCTGACTTATCAGAAATTGAAGCAGCTGGACACCGTGTCGTTCACGGGGGAGAGTATTTCCAAGGATCAGTAATTTGTGATGAATATTCAATTTCAAAAGTTGAAGAATTGGCAGATTTAGCACCATTACATAACCCTGCAAACTTAATCGGATACCGTGCATTTAGTAAAGAATTACCAAATGCGACACATATCTTTGCATTTGACACAGCATTCCACCAAACAATGCCTGAAGAAGTATTTATGTATGCTTTACCATATGACTACTATACAGATCATAAAGTACGTCGTTATGGTGCACACGGTGTTTCTCATGACTATGTTTCAAAACGTACTGCAGAACTCATGGGTCGTGATGAACAAGGATTACGTGTTATTACACTTCACCTAGGAAACGGTGCTTCTGTAAGTGCTGTAAAAGATGGTATTTGTGTAAATACATCAATGGGATTCACACCATTAGCAGGTCTTATCATGGGAACACGTACTGGTGATTTGGATCCAGCAATCGTGACATACCTTATGAGAAAAGAAAACATTTCAGCAGAAGAAGTCTTAAACATCTTCAACAAAAAATCAGGAATGGCTGGAATCAGTGGGATTTCAAGTGATGCACGTGATATCGAAAATGCTATTGAAAAAGGACACGAGCGTGCTATCTTAACACGTAAAATGTATGCACAACGCGTACTTGAGTACGTTGGTGCATATGCACTTCAAATGGGCGGTGTAGACGTAATTGCGTTCACAGCTGGTTTGGGCGAAAACGACAACGGCACCCGTGCTGCAGTTCTTGATGTTATTAAAGAAGGACTTGGTATTGAGTACGATCCAGCACTTAATGATGCAACACATGGCGATGAAGTTCGTTTAAGTACAGATGCATCAAAAGTTGCTGTTTGGGTTGTTCCAACAAATGAAGAATTGATGATTGCACAAGATGCATTCCGCATTCACAATGAAGGGTAGTCAAGAACTGCTTCAACTCATTGAAGCCTACGATACAATTGCTGTCTTTCGTCATGTAAATCCAGATGGTGATGCTTTGGGATCACAGGTTGGGTTTGCAAAATGGGTGAAGCATAATTATCCTAATAAGACCGTTCACCTTTTAGGGTCAAATGACCATCATTATTCAATTTATCCAATGATGGATGACGTTGAATTATCGGGTGAATTTCTATCAGTTGTTATTGATACAGCTAACCGCCCACGCATTGACGATGAGCGTTACACTCTAGGTAAACAACTTGTTAAGATTGATCACCATCCAGAAGTTGATCCATATGGCGACTTACAGATGGTGGATACATCACGTGGAAGTGCGTGTGAAATCGTCACCGATATTCTCCGTGGTTTTGACAAGTCATTTACCGAAGATATTGCGAATACACTATTAAGTGGAATTTTAACAGATACAATTCGTTTCTCAACAGAAGCGACATCTGGAAAAACTCTTGCATCAGCATCCTTTTTAATTGAACAAGGTGCAAACATTTCTAAATTGAATCAAGATCTCTTTACACAACCTCGCGCAGTCTTTGAACTTAAAAATAAGATTGCACAGTTTGTAGAAGTCAAAGAAGCACATTCTTTCATAGTCATGGATTCCGAACGCATTGCTGAAGTAGGTTCTACAAGTAAGCAAATTAAAGGATTTGTCAATGTAATGTCAGGTGTTCAAGAATTTAGCATTTGGGCAATCTTTACTCAAGATGAAGATGGCTCATATGAAGGTTCAATTCGCTCACGCGAGTACACAATTAACGATATTGCACAACAATTTGGTGGCGGTGGTCACCGATTGGCATCTGGCGTCAGCAAACTTACGAAAGAAAATGTATCTGAAATCATTGAAATTCTTGCAAAACGAAGTATTGGAGAATAAGAAAAAGAACAGTTGCCTAAGGGCAACTGCTTTTTCACACTATAGAGGGGAAAGATTATGATGACTTGGTTTTTGGAACAACAACCTGTAATTCAAGCACTTCTTGCGACACTCTTCACTTGGGGTGTTACAGCACTTGGTGCTGCCACTGTCTTCTTTTTTAAACGAATCCATAAAGGGGTTCTCAATGGAATGTTGGGCTTTGCGGCGGGGGTTATGATTGCCGCAAGCTTTTGGTCATTATTAGCACCAGCCATTGATATGGCTGAAGCTATTGATCAAAATGTCTTGCTCATTGTTGCAGGAGGTTTCTTATCAGGAGGCGCATTTTTATTTCTTGCAGATAAGATTTTACCTCACCTTCATTTAGGCCAACCAACTGATGAGGCAGAAGGAATCAAAACACATTGGCAACGCTCTGTTTTACTTGTGATGGCGATTACACTTCATAATATTCCTGAAGGGCTCGCCGTAGGGGTTGCTTTTGGTGCTGCTGCTCAAGGAATGCCAAGTGCAACTATTGCTGGTGCAATTGCCCTTGCAATAGGGATTGGTCTTCAAAACTTTCCTGAAGGGGCTGCTGTTTCAATTCCTTTGCGTCGCGAGGGAATGTCACGAAGTAAAGCATTTATGTATGGACAAGCAAGTGGGATTGTTGAACCGTTCGCAGGAATGATAGGCGCATATGCGGTAACTGTAATGCAACCCTTATTACCGTTTGCCTTAGCATTTGCGGCTGGTGCAATGATTTATGTTGTTGTTGAAGAGTTAATACCAGAAGCTCATATTGGTAACGATAATATGCGTTCAGACATTGCTACTATAGGATGTATGATTGGGTTTACCATCATGATGTTGTTGGATGTTGGATTGGGATAAAAGACCATTTTTAATGGTCTTTTATTTTGGTGATGGGAGATATGAGTTTATTGTGTATTCTTGTTCATTCAATTATATCTCAATATTGTGAATGTTTGTGAGGTGATGAAAGCCCTTTATCTTATTTAAAACGAAAGGGCAAAGGTGTATACTATATAGTATAAGTAAATTATTGGAGGCATTATGTTAACTGTAATAAACGAGTTTAAATTCAATGGGGAATATAAAAACCATAAGCCAGTTGGCGATGGTCACATTAATGACACGTATCTTGTCGATTTTGATACGAATCAATATGTTATTCAGCGCATCAATCATCAAATTTTTACCAATCCAGTTGGTTTGATGGAAAATGTCGAACGTGTTACGCAGTATATCAAGAAAATTGTCACTGAGGAAGGCGGAAATGCCGAACGTGAAGTTCTTGAAATTATCCGCACTCACGATGATGCATTATACACGCAAGATCTAGAAGGAAACTATTGGAGGGCTTACCAATATATCTCCAATGCTACATCTTTTAACTTGGTTGAAGATCCAGAAGTCTTCTATCAAAGTGGCGTTGCATTTGGTAAATTTCAATATCAACTCTCAGAATTTCCAGTAGAAACATTGCACTATACAATTGAGAAATTTCATCATACACCATCACGTTATGTAACTTTTGAAAAGACGATTGCCCGTGACCCACATAGTCGTGCTGCAGCAGTTCAAGAAGATATTAATTTCTATAAAGAACGAGCTGATTTCATGAACATCCTATGGGATCTGCATGAAAAAGGAGAAATGCCCCTTAAAGTCACGCATAATGACACAAAACTAAATAACGTCATGATAGACAATGTGACAAAACAAGCGTTATGTGTTGTGGATTTAGATACCGTCATGCCAGGGTTTGCGGTTGATGACTTTGGTGATGCCATTCGCTTTGGAGCCAGTACAGCTCTTGAAGATGAACAAGATCTGAATAAAGTAAACTTTAGTATTGAGTACTATGAAGCATTTACGAAAGGGTTCATCGAAGGTGGTAATGGATCATTTACGGATGTTGAGTTGGATCAATTTGCAGTCGGTGCTAAAATGATGACATTAGAATGTGGTATGCGTTTCTTAACGGATTACATTGATGGCGATAATTATTTCAAAACAGATTACGATACTCACAATCTTGTTCGCTCACGAACACAAATGAAACTGATTCAAGATATGGAAGCACAATGGGATGCGATGCATGCTGTTGTCAACAAATACAGATAAGGAGCAGTTAGAAACATGAGAATTTTAGTAACAGGTGGTGCTGGATATATTGGAAGCCACACAACAATAGAATTGATAGAACAAGGACATGAAGTTGTAATTGTAGATGACTATTCTAATGCGAGTCCCATAGTTTTAGATCGCATTGAGGCTATTACAGGTCAAAGACCGAGAATGTATAAAGTGAATATCACAGATAAACCAGCCCTTAGTGCTGTGTTTGATGCTGAACAAGTAGATGCTGTAATTCATTTTGCTGCATTCAAGGCAGTTGGTGAATCGGTTTCTAAACCTCTTGAATATTACAAAAACAATATCTCGGGTACTTTGACATTGCTCGAAGTGATGCGTGACCATGATGTCAAAAATATTATCTTCAGCTCATCAGCAACAGTATATGGATCGCCAAAAACAAATCCAATCTTAGAAGACTTTGAATTGTCGACGACTAATCCATACGGTGCAACTAAATTGATGACAGAGGATATTCTTAAGGACCTCCAAAATTCAGATCCAGAGTGGAATGTCGTAATTTTACGTTACTTTAACCCAATTGGAGCCCATGCATCGGGTACTATTGGTGAAGATCCTGCAGGAATTCCAAATAATTTGGTTCCTTACATTGCTCAGGTTGCTGTCGGTAAGCGAGAAAAATTATCAGTTTTTGGTGATGATTATGATACGCCAGATGGAACGGGTGTTCGTGATTATATCCACGTTGCTGACTTAGCGACAGGTCATGTAGCCGCACTTAAGCCAATTCGTGACCGTCAGGGCTATGTTGTCTATAACTTAGGGACTGGGAATGGCTATTCTGTGTTGGATGTTGTAAAGGCATTTGAAAGGGCATCAGGTCAAGCAGTGCCGTATACAATTGAACCTAGACGCCCTGGAGACATTGCAACATGCTATGCAGATGCTCATAAAGCAAAAGTAGAACTCGGTTGGGAAGCAACCCGTGACATTAATACAATGTGCGAAGATACATGGCGTTGGCAAAGTAACAACCCGAATGGTTATGAAGGATAAAAAGAACGTATATACGTTCTTTTCTTTTCGAACATACGCTATAATAAAGACAATGAGGTGACCCATGATACATTTAAACGTTCGGAGTTCGTATTCGTTACTGGCAGGGCTGATGTCGGTGGAAGCAATCGTCAAAAATGCTAAAGAAAATAACATGCAAGCTGTTGCTCTGACAGATTCGCATGTCCTTTTTGGTGCTTTGGAGTTTCAAAAAGTAGCCGAAAAAGCTGGTGTTAAGCCATTGTTTGGGATGGAAGTGACGCTCTCACATGAAGAAGAGACGTTTACAACGACATTGCTTGCGAAAGATAACTCCGGATATATTGGCTTGATGCATCTGAGTCATGTGTTAAGTCAAAAATCAGCACTTACATTCGAAGAAATATTGCCGTATGAAAAATCGCTGATAGTGATAGCACATTCGGAAGGTGGTCCGTTTGAAAAAGCATTATTAAATCAAAATTTAGATGAGGTTCAGCACCGTCTTAATGTTTTGAAGCAAATGTTTTCTCACCTATACATTGGAATATCACACCAAGAATCGAATTTCTTCCGAAAAACAAACTCGCAGCTTATTGATATGGCCATTTTTAGCGATATTGAGCCGGTTGCTATGTCTAAAGTTTACTATGAACTTGAAGGTGATGAAGAAGCCTTTAGGGTTGTTCAAGCGATAGGTAAAGGAACGTATTTAGAAGATAAGACGTTGGTTTCGTCGCCCCATCGTAATTTCTATTCCCAAGAAGCGATGGCATCGATGTATGATACACGCTGTTTGGAAAACACACTGAAAATAGCGGATATGTGCACCGTTGATGTTTTTAGTATTAAAACATCATTGCCCCATTTTGAGACAGGTCAATCGGTTCGCAACGATGTATACTTATCCAAACTTGCTGCTTTTGGCTTAAGTCGTCGTATTAAGCAACCAGTGAACAAAGTTTATGAAGATCGTCTCGAGTACGAATTATCAATCATAAATGGTATGAATTTCACAGATTATTTTCTAATTGTTTACGATATCATCCGATACGCAAAAAAAGAGGGCATTTATGTTGGGCCGGGTCGCGGGAGTTCTGCCGGATCTTTGGTAGCTTATGCCTTGGGAATTACCGAAGTTGATCCGATTGAATATGGTTTGCTTTTCGAACGATTCTTGAATCCCGAGAGAATCTCGATGCCGGATATTGATATCGACTTTCCAGATGACAAGCGTCATCTTGTAATTCAATATGTCCAAGAAAAATATGGTCACAACCATGTTGCGAACATTGTGACATTCGGGACATTACGAGCGCGTCAAGCGTTCCGTGATGTTGGTCGAGTGTTACAAATTCCAATTCGCACTGTAGATACGGGTGCAAAGTTAATTAGTGCAAGTACGCTTCAAGAAAATTATGACAACGTTCCGAAATTTAGAACCTTTCTTAATAGCGATAAAAACCTTATGCGTGTTTTTACAATTGCCTTAAAAGTAGAGGGGTTACTGCGCCATGCTTCACAACATGCAGCTGGAGTGGTTATGTCACGCAAACCACTTGACGATGTTGTGCCACTGCTCGCGTTTGATGATGAAACGCATGTAACACAGTATGATATGACATACTTAGAAGCTATTGGACTTATCAAAATAGACTTTTTGGGACTAAGAAACCTAACGATCATTGACAACATCGCACGTAAAATTAATGAAACGACCGCATTTAATATTATGAAAATTCCAATGGACGATGCAAAAACCTACCAACTACTGTCGGTTGCCGAAACTGTCGGGGTATTTCAATTAGAATCGGATGGAATGAAAGCATTGCTTAAAAAACTAAAGCCAAGCAAGTTTATGGACATCGTCGACACAATCGCGTTATATCGTCCAGGACCGATGGAAAATATTCCACTGTACCTGGCGTCTCGTAATGACCCGTCAAGCGTCAAATATTTACATCCGAAATTACGTGAAATTACTGAATCTACCTATGGAATTCTAATCTATCAAGAACAAATTATGCAGGTTGCGCAAATAATGGCAGGTTTCACACTTGGAAAAGCGGATATCTTGCGAAAAGCGATGGGTAAGAAAAATGCAGCTGAACTCAATGCACTTCGGGAAGATTTTATTAACGGATGTCTTCGTGAAGGCCATGATCGCGAACTTGCAAATGAAATTTATGATTTAATCGAAAAATTCGCAAATTATGGGTTCAATAAATCACACTCTGTTGCGTATGGTTTGATTGCCTATCAACTCTCATATCTCAAAGCAAACTACCCACATCTTTTTTATACAGAACTCCTCTCGAGTGTTTTAGGGAGCGATGTCAAGACTCGACAATATATTGACGAATGTCGTCGCCGCAATGTGAGTCTATTAAGTGTCAATTTAGACCATAGTCATAGTGCTTACACATTAGATGGTGTTAAAATTCGCATGCCGTTCACTATCATTAAAGGAATCAGTGCAACAATTGCTGCAGAGATTGAAGCAGAACGTTCAGAGAATGGATCGTACAAATCATTTTATGACGCGGTGAGCCGTTTAAATCTTGTCGGGGTTAAAAAGAGTCATTTTGAGATGTTGATTAAAGCGGGTGCGATGGATTACTTTGGTGCTAATCGTGAGTCGATGCTCGCATCATTAGAAGAAGCCATTCGCTATGCCAATATTATTAAAGTTGAAAAAGACGGTCGAAAACAACTCAACTTTTCACTAATTAGCGAACCCATATTTACGCAGGTTAATGAGAATGTTCGAGCGACTTTAGCGTATGAGCATGATTTATTAGGCTTCTACTTTTCAGACCATCCAACGAAATCTTTAAAAGTCAAACATGGCACGGATTCGCTAGTTCAACTCGAGCCACGTTATGAATACTATCGTGTCATTGGAATGATTGAAGCAGTCAAACAGCATCGCGCAAAGAATGGCAAAATGATGGCGTTCCTCCAAATTAGTGATGACACGGATAATAAAGATGTTGTTGTGTTCAATAATGTCTATGAAAAAATTAAAGACCAACTTGAAGTTGGAGCGGTTGTTCTCATCAAAGTCCAGGTAAAAGAAACAGATTCAATTATTGTTCAAGATATGTTTACGTTTGAAAACTAGTACCCGTTTCGTGTATGATATAACTACAACTAAGAGGTGATACAGATGATTAAATTTTTAATTGTTGACGATGAAGTCAAAATTCGCGAAGTAGCAAAAGAATATGCAAAAGCATCTGGTTTGATTGCGGATGAAGCATCCGATGGTCAAGAAGCCATCGATAAAGTAAAAGAAGAAGATTATGATGTTGTTGTACTGGACATCATGATGCCTAATCTTGATGGGTTTACAGCATGCCGAGAAATTAAAAAAATCAAAGATGTACCAATTATTATGCTTTCAGCACGCCAAGAAGAGTTTGATAAACTTCTCGGATTTGAACTTGGAATTGACGACTATGTAACGAAACCATTCTCACCTCGTGAGCTCATGGCACGCATTAAAGCCGTAGCAGAACGATCAAAAGGAATGAAACACTCTGTCTATACTTTTGGCGGACTTGAAGTTGATATTACGGGCCGTAATTTGACGGTGGATGGTGAACGTATCAATGTTACACCTAAGGAATTCGACTTACTTGTATTTCTCATTCAACACAAAGATCAAGCCTTATCTAGAGATGTATTATTAGATAAAGTATGGAATTATAATTATTATGGTGATTATCGTACCGTGGATACCCACATTAAAATGTTGCGCCAGAACCTCGGTGCTTACAGAGATTATATTGTGACAGTACGCGGAACAGGTTATAAATTTGAAGTCATCAACTAAAAATATGGCATTTCGAGTCTGGTTGTACTTTTTGGTACTAACTGGACTCATGCTTTTATTTTTGTGGATGCTCCAAATTTCATTTATTGGACCCTATTATGAACGAAACCGTGCGCAGACCATTCAGAAGAACGTTCTTGAAATTGAACGCCTTTTAATGCGTGAAGATTTCTACAATTCCGAAAAAGCAATGACGCAGATGTTAGCGAAAGAAAACATGTGTGCTGTCGTTTATAATGAACGCGGAATACGAATTATCAATGCGGATGCAGTTGGGACAAACTGTCATATCTCAAATCTCTCCTCAGATGCAGTCCAAGAATATATGAAGATGACTCAAAATTCACAATCTCATGACTTTTCAATTCGCTTCGATAGTGAAATTTTTGAACAAGGTATGTACTTTTACGGTAAAAATGCAAAGATTCAAGATAATGATTTCTACATCTTCCTAAATACGCCCATCGAGTTGTTGGATTCGACGATATTTGTTCTTAAACGTCAATTTGGATTGGTTGCACTCATGGTCTTCTCGTTTGCTACGATCGTAACGTTTATCTTGTCACGACGGTTATCACGACCACTCGTTCAAATAACTGAAAATGCGCGTAAATTGGCGCATGGGGATCTCAGTGTTAAATTTAATGAAGATGAATACAGTGAAGTAAAAGAACTTTCCAAAACATTAAACTTTGCTACGCATGAATTCCGCAAGACAGACGAACTACGCCGTGATCTTGTTGCGAACGTGAGCCATGATATTAAGACGCCGCTAACAATGATTAAAGCATATGCTGAGATGATTCAAGATATTTCGGGAGACGATCCTGAAATGCGCGAAAAACATCTGGGTGTTATCGTGGATGAAGTGAATCACTTAGAGCGTTTAGTCAATGATATGCTCACGCTATCTAAATATGAATCACAAGTATTCGATATAAAAGAAACAACCTTCAAGCTTTATGATCAAGTTCTCGGAAGTGTCAATTTATTCCAAGGGTTAGATATTGATTTTGTGATTGATGTGGATCCAACATTGGAAGTGATTGCGGATGAAATTAAAATGGGACAGGTGCTTTACAATTACATCAATAATGCAACTAAATATGTTGGTGATGATCGTATTATTGAAATTCACGCCCATGTTGACCCAAGAGAAGTCATCGTTTCAGTCAGCGATCATGGTCCAGGAATTGATGCTGATGTCATTAATCATGTCTGGGATCGGTACTATAAGATTGATAAAAACTATCAACGTACCGGAGGTAGTTCAGGTCTTGGTTTATCAATTGTACGCGCAATTTGTGAAGCGACGGGTTCTAAATATTGGGTTACATCTGAGGTTGGAAAAGGTTCAACGTTCTTCTATACGCTAAAACCAGCGCAGTCTCCAATGCCCCAAGCCCATGTAAAGAAACAAAAGAAGCAACCACGATCAAAAAAATAAGAACAAGAGTCCGAATCAAAAGGGGCTCTTTTTTAATAAAAGCCTTGCATTTCTAATAGAGTGTGTTACATTACTAACATAGTGCCACAAGAAACGAGGGGAAATAATGAAACTAACTTTTCATAAAGTAAATAAGTACTTTGGGGAAAAACATGTACTTAAAGATATTTCATTCACAGTCAAGTCAGGTCAAATTTTTGGCTATCTTGGCCGAAATGGAGCTGGGAAAACAACTTCATTAAGAATTTTAATGGATGTTTTTGCAGCAAGTGATGGAACTATCACGATGGATGATAAGCCATTTAAACCTGGTGATTATAAAATAGGGTATTTACCAGAAGAACGCGGGATGTACTCAAAGACACTCGTAAAAGATCAATTATTGTATTTTGCGATGCTTCGAGGAGCAACACGTCAACATGCCCAAGAATCAATTGAATATTGGTCCAAGAAATTTGGCGTAGACATTTATCTAAACAGTAAACTTGAAACCCTATCAAAAGGAAATCAACAAAAGGTTCAAATCACACAAGCATTTCTCAATGAACCGGATATTCTGATTCTTGATGAACCATTTAGTGGGCTTGATCCCGTCAACTCACAGGTGTTCCAAGATGCCCTTACTGAATATATTTCAGATGACCGCATTATTATATTCTCAAGTCATCAGATGTCATATGTTGAAACATTTTGTGATGACATAGCAATCATAAATTTTGGGCAGATTATTCTAAAAGGATCACTAGAAGCAATAAAACAAGAACGCGGGATGAATAAAGTGAAACTTGCCTTGAATACACCGAATGACGCTTTTGAACAACTCTTAAATACAAAGGGCGTTACTGTTGAGCATGACCATAAAACAATGATTCTAACATTGCCAGAAGCAATGACCCATCAAGAGCTTCTTGAATTTACCATTAAAGAAGGTATGGCGATTACATTGTTCAGTGACTATACACCAAGTCTGCACGATATTTTTGTTGATGTTGCGGGAGGAACTAATGCATGAAAAATCTAAGCACAGTATTTCGATTTGAATTCTTAGAAATGGCAAAGAAACGATCAACAATTATCTCTACGCTTATCATTACGATGATTCTTGTGGCAATGACGTTTGTACCGAGTATTTTTCTCAATAAAGGTTCAAGTGATGATACAAGCACTACGGCTGAACCTAAGACATATGAGACACTTGGTGTTGTAGTAGACGACACGTCAATTCATGCGCCAGTCTTCAAAGCGTTACCGGAAATTCACGTTTATTCATCCGAAACAGCTCTAAAAGAAGCGGTTGAAGATGAAACGGTGACAGATGGAATAATTATAAATAGTGATACAAGCTACTCAATGTTAACGTTGAAGAGCTCGATGTTTAATCAAAATCAACAAATTGTTGAAGCAATCATGACACAAAATGTCATCGATACTAACTTGACTCAAAAGGGTATCGATCCTAACCAAGTGCGCGAAGCGTCTACGGTAACACTAAGCAATAATGTCCAAATACTTGGAAAAGATGCATCCCAAAGCACATTTGTAGCGTTTGGAGTATTATTCGTTTTATATATGTTGATTCTCTTATACGGTCAATCAGTTGCGACATCCGTTGCGCGTGAAAAAGATAGCCGTACGATGGAATTATTAATCACAAGTACAAAACCCAAAGTGTTGATTCTTGGGAAAGTGCTTGCGGTCGGACTTATTGGAATCTTACAGGTTGTTGTCATGATTCTTGGATTGACTTTGGGATATATGATTAATAAAGGGAACTATCCAGAATTTATTACTGCAATGATTCAAGCATCAATTACCTGGGATGCTGCACTCATTTATGCTATCTTCTCAATTTCAGGATATTTCTTATATCTATTTATCTTTGCATCGCTTGGCTCACTCGTAACAAAAGTCGAAGATGTTTCTTCGGCAGTTACACCAATTACCTTTGTATTTGTGATTGCTTATCTACTCGCATCGTTTGCAATGGGAATGCCAGATGCCACAGTTATTAAAATTGCGTCATACGTTCCGTTTGTGTCACTCTTTACAACACCGATTCGTTATATGATGACGACGGTTCCAGTCTATGAATTAGTGGCATCTTTAGTGCTAATGCTGGGTGTTACGGTGGCGATTGCGAATCTTTCCATTTATATCTATCGTAAAGGATCGTTAAACTATGGAAACCGTATGAAATTCTCGGATATTCTCAAACAACGCAAATTTAGAGATTAGAGAAATATCAGCTACAATTACGACATGAAATATGCTAAAATAGTTCTTGTTATAAGAAAACGAAAAAAATGCTTAAAAAGTCAATGAATACTAGACATATGATAATTCATAGGCTATAATGTTAAGGCATAAAAAGGCGTAAGTTGCATGTCCGAAAGGCGTACAACCGCACATAGCTAAGGTTTAAGAGAGAAATCCACCTTAGGTGGCGAGTCTTATGGCAAATTGAAGGAGGTGTACTATGTACGCAATTATTGAAACAGGTGGAAAACAAATCCTCGTTGAGAAGGGACAAACTATCTTTGTTGAAAAGTTAGATGTTCAAGAAGGGGAAGAAGTTGTTTTTGAAACAGTTGTTGCTGTTAAAAACCGCACATTAAAAGTTGGTGCTCCTTATGTTAAAGGTGCTTCAGTTACAGCTAAAGTTGAAAAACAAGGAAAAGCTAAGAAGATTATTGTCTTCAAATACAAATCCAAAAAAGGTTCAACTCGTAAAAAACAAGGTCACCGTCAACCATACACACGTTTAGTTGTCGAAGACATTATCTCAGGATAATCAATGATTAAAGTATCCATTTTAACAAAGGACAATCAGTTCCAATCAATGGAAGTGAGCGGCCATGCGGGTTCCGGTGAACCGGGCTTTGACTTGGTGTGTGCTGGAGTAAGTAGTATTATGACTGGTGCACTTAATGGTTTCGATACTTTGGATAACACTGTTGACTTGACTATGACACAAGAACCACTTGTTAAAATTGAAATATTAAATCAATCTGATCTTAATCAAAAACTCTTTGAGTTTGTGTTGATTCAATTAAAAACAATTGAATTTGCACACCCAGAATATATTGAAATCAACGAAAAGGAGGTTATTTCATGAAATTCTTATTAGATATCCAATTATTTGCTTCTAAAAAGGGAGTAGGTTCAACAAAAAACGGTCGTGATTCACATTCAAAACGTCTTGGTTCAAAGGCTGCTGATGGACAAACCGTAACTGCTGGTACAATTCTTTACCGTCAACGTGGTACTAAGATTCATCCAGGTTCAAACGTTGGACGTGGTGGCGATGATACATTATTCGCTAAAGTTGAAGGCGTTGTTAGATTTGAACGTATCGGCAAAGGCCGTAAATGCGTTTCAGTTTACCCAGTTGCTTAAATTTTAAACCAAATCCCCTCTAAACCGGGGATTTTTAATTGAGAGGATGATATTATGTTTGTCGATCGCGTTAATATAAAAGTAATCGCAGGAGATGGTGGCGATGGTATGGCATCATTTCGTCGTGAGGCATTTGTGCCTCTTGGCGGACCATACGGTGGCGATGGTGGAAAAGGTGCAGATATTGTATTTGTTGCCGATTCCAATAAGTCTACATTATTAGACCTTCGTTTTAATCGTGTCATCAAAGGGAAACATGGCCAAGCAGGTAAGAATAAAAAAATGCATGGACGTGCTGCGGAACCTGTCATCTTAAAAGTTCCAGTAGGAACAGTCGTTTACGATGATGCAAAAGGTGTTGTTATTGCGGATTTAACGGAACATGGACAACGTGAGATTATCGCTCATGGTGGACGTGGTGGCCGTGGAAACACCCGCTTCGCAACTGCCAATAATCCTGCACCTCATTATGCTGAAAAAGGCGAGTTGGGTGAAGAATTAGAAATTACAATTGAATTAAAACTCTTAGCAGATGTCGGAATTATTGGTTTTCCCTCTGTTGGAAAATCAACACTCTTATCTGTTATAACACGTGCAAAACCTGAAGTTGCAGATTACCACTTTACAACAATCGTTCCTAATTTAGGTATTGCTTCCAGTCCTGATGGCCGTTCTTTTGCGGTTGCTGATATGCCAGGATTGATTGAAGATGCCCATCTTGGAAAAGGTTTGGGTCATGTTTTTTTGAAACATATCGAGCGAACACGTGTTTTAGTACATGTTGTGGATATGGGTGCTGAAGATGGGCGTGATCCTGTTGAGGATTACCGAGTCATCAATGAAGAACTTGAAAAATATGATGCAACGCTTATGAATAAACCAATGGTGGTTGTGGCGAATAAAATGGACTTAGAGGTTTCTTCTGATAATCTTGAACGTTTTAAAGCCGCATATCCAGAAGTTGAAGTCTTTGAACTCATTACAATGGTTGGTGATGGAATTGAATCACTCCTTTATCGAGTTGCAGACATTCTTGATGAACATGTTGAAGAAGCCGTTGTTGAGCAAAGTAAAGCGGTTGTCTATAAATATGAGGCACCTCGTAGAAGCTTTGAAATCGAGCGTATTAATGAAACAAAATGGCGTGTTAGCGGCGATAGTATCGACCGTATGTTCCGTCAATTTGATTTTGATTCAGAAGAATCGGCAGTTCAATTTGGTCTGTCCATGAAACGTTTAGGTGTTGACCAAGCACTTCGTGACGCTGGTGCACGTGATGGTGATGTTATTATTCTATCCGATGTACAGTTCATATTTGAAGAAGGCGAAGCCTACTAAAAGTAAACCCCGAGACACTCGGGGTTTTTTCATTAGAATTCCATATCGTAATCAGTACTCAATGAAGGCTAAATATGGTAAAATATACACGGTGATAAAATGATCGCATATATATCAGGAACGGTCGTAAATCGGACCGAAGATGCAATAATTATTGATAATCAAGGAATTGGGTACTACATCTATTATGGTAGACCAGAAACAGTCGCACTAGATACACAAATGATTGTTCATACGTACCAACATGTACGTGAGGATGCAATCATTCTTTTTGGCTTTGAGAGTAGACAAGATCTTGCTGTGTTTACACAACTCATTAGCGTTAAAGGGGTTGGACCTAAAACTGGTCTGGCTATCTTATCGAAAGTATCGCCTCAAGATCTTATTCTTGCGGTCGATCAAGAAGATTTAAAGTTTTTAAAAACCCTGCCAGGTGTAGGACCAAAGATGGCATCACAAATATTACTAGATCTTAAAGGTAAATTTGTTTCTACAGGTAAGGATGCACCAAAAACAGAAAAAACATCAACAAACATTGAAGAAGCGATGGATGCGCTCATGACATTAGGTTTCAAGCGTGCTGAAGTTGGCTCCATTAAAAACGAACTCACGTTGTATGAGCAACAAGATGTAAATGCACTCATTAAGTACGGATTACAGTTAATGAATGCTAGAAGGCGAGGATAGGGATGACACGAGTTGTTTCGGGAGAACCGATAGAAACTAACCAAGACTTCGAAGAAGCGTTACGTCCACATTCCTTGGAAGAATACATCGGACAACATGCTCTAAAAGAAAATCTTAGAATTTTTATTGAAGCAGCACGCAATCGAAATGAAACAATTGACCATTTGCTTTTTTATGGACCTCCAGGTCTTGGAAAAACCACATTGGCTTATATCATTGCTCATGAGATGAAGACAGGCATTAAAGTTGCGAGCGGACCAAGTATTGAACGAAGTGGCGATCTTGCAGCAATATTATCAAGTTTAGACCCAGGAGATGTCCTCTTTATTGATGAAATTCACCGTCTACCTAAAGTTGTAGAGGAAGTGCTCTATTCTGCAATGGAAGATTTCTCCATAGACCTTGTCGTTGGAAAGGATTCATCAACCCGAAGTATTCAAATTGATTTACCACCGTTTACACTTGTGGGTGCCACGACGCGTGCAGGAGACCTATCGAGTCCACTACGGGATCGATTTGGTATTATCTCAAAATTGGAATACTATTCGCAAGAAGAACTTGAGGATATCGTGACACGAACAGGTCGTGTTATGGAAACAGAAATTAAAGGTCTAGCAGTCTCTGAAGTAGCCAAACGTTCCCGTGGAACACCACGGATTGCAAACCGCTTATTCCGTCGTGTTCGTGACTTTGCCCAAGTTCTAAATGATAATCTTATCGATTTAGAAATTACACAACATGCTCTTGATAAACTCAAAGTAGATAGTTTGGGTCTTGATGATGTTGATTTACGCTATCTAAGAGGGATTATTGAACGGTTTGATGGTGGCCCTGTTGGAATTGAGGCACTGGCCGCATCAATCTCAGAAGAAACAATGACACTAGAGGACGTTTATGAACCTTATTTATTACAACTTGGATTTATTAATCGAACACCACGAGGCCGTGTCGCGACACCCAAAGCTTATGAGCATTTAAAAATCACGACACAAACTAGCCTTTTTGAACAGGAGTAACGTATGAAAATTTGTATTGTAACAGGCGGTAGTGGCGGACATATTTACCCTGCGATAACCTTTGCCGATTATGTAAAAAAGACGACCGATAATGAAATATTCTTTATTGGAAATGATCATAAAATGGAGTCGTGGATAGTGCCAGATTCGGGTTATCCGTTCTACTCAATTCACAATTTAGGACTTCAAGGAAGTAAAATTGATCGTATCAAGGCAGTTTTCTCACAATATGGTGCTTACAAAGCCGCAAAGAAACATCTAAAAGCGCTTAAACCTGATGTTGTGATGGCGTTTGGTGGTTATGTAAGTGCACCTGTCGCGTTTGCTGCAAGTAAACTTAAAATACCTTTAGTATTGCATGAACAAAATGCATTTCCAGGTAAAGCGAATAAGATGGTTGCGGATAAAGCACAAGCAATTATTACATGCTATCCTGAAGCATTTTCAGACATGCCGCAAGTTCATTATCATGGAAATCCTCGCGCATCATTAGTGCATGAAACGATTGATTCAATACCTGAGCAGACACGTTTGAATTTGAAACCATCGTTACCTACTGTGCTGATTGTTATGGGTTCTCAAGGTTCGACATCAATGAATGAAAAATTAAAAACCTTTGTGAAAAAATTTGATAGCGACGCTTATCAAGTCATTGTAACGACTGGGCCATTGCATGTCGCTTCATTCAAAGAAGCGGTTGGAGACGTTCATGAAAATATTCGAATCGAAGGATTTGTGGACCAAAAGGCCTTACTTCCAATAGTAGATTTAATTGTATGTCGCAGTGGTGCATCAACGATTGCAGAAATTCAGTCGTTCGGTTTGGCATCTCTACTGATTCCAAGTCCACATGTTGCGAATAATCATCAGTATTACAATGCTAAATCATTATTTGATCAAGATGCTTGTGATATGATGCAAGAAAATGAAATTACTGAAACAAATCTTAACGAGCGCGTTGAATCACTTTTATCCGATTCATCACGACGCGAATCGTTAGGAAACAATGCACATAAAATGGCAATGCCAAATGCGGTGCGTGATATCACAGAACTGGTGACAAGGGTGGTGGACCAACAACGTGAGAAAAAACAAATTTGAACCAATTGAAGAGAATAACGGTGATGATTCACTAAAAAAAATCAAAGCGGATCTTGAACTTAAAAAGCGAGTCGAGAAGAAGCGAAAACGAAAGCGATTTATGTCACGATTCTTTAGACTTTGCATTGTTTTGGCAATTATTGCCAGTATTTATGCGTTTGATCAAAGTCAGTATTCGCGAATTCGCGAAATTCGGATTGAAGGAAACCAAGTTGTTTCGGAAACGGAAATTCGCGAAGCTATGGGTATTAATGAAGGGGACCGAATGATTCTAAAGCTTCCTTTTCTGGTAGATCGTAAGACATCATCGATACCGGGAGTTGATAATACATCGAGTAAGATGTATTATACACAAGGAATCTTAACCGTAAATGTTACAGAAGATGCAGCGATAGGGTATGAACCGACTGGAAATAACAATTTTAGAATATTATTTTCAAATGGAGAAGTGAAAGAAATATCAAAGGATTCACTATCCGCAATATTAGGTCTTCCAGTTTTCGTTGGATTTGATGAGAATACGCTTTCAAAGCAGTTATTAAACGCTTTTGGAGCATTGGATCCAGGAATTCTCAACGCAATATCTGAAGTACACATTGGGCAAGTTCAGTATGATCCAAGTGTGATGACACTGGTTATGAATAACAATTATACTGTTTTTATTAAGACAGAAACTTTACCTCAAATGAAGAGTTATGCTAGTATAGTAAGTGCTAATCAAACTGATGATCGTTGTATCATCATAAATGAACACGGGCCGACATCGGACTCGGCGATAGCAAGTATTGTACCGTGTACACCATAAAACAAAAAACAAACCTATATAAACATAGAGGAGGAGAAGAATATGGCAATCGAGAAAACAAATGAGTTTGGAAAGATTTCAGTTTCGAATGATGCAATTGCGATGCTAGCCGGAGGTGTCATAACAGAAAGTTATGGTGTCGTTGGTATGGCTTCTCAACAAGTATTTAAAGATGGACTTGCTGAGTTACTCAAAGGGGAAAATTACTCAAAAGGTGTAATCGTACGTAAAACCGATGCAGGTTACGATTTAGATGTTTACATTATTGTTAGTTATAATGTAAAAATCTCAGAAGTAGTTTTAGAAGTTCAAAAGAAAGCGAAGTATATGCTTGAAAAGTCATTACAACAAGAGTTCAACTCGATTAATGTCTTTGTTCAAGGGATCAAGGTAGTGAAATAATGAAAACAATAAATGGTGATATCTTTTTAAAGATGCTTCAAAGTGGAGCAAACAATCTAACAAATAAATACAACGAAATTAATGCGCTAAATGTTTTCCCTGTTCCAGATGGTGATACAGGTACAAACATGAACTTGACATTTACAAGTGGATTAAATGATGCGAAGAAAGTTATGACATCAAACATTGGTGAACTTTCAAAAACTTTATCTCGTGGACTTTTAATGGGAGCACGTGGAAACTCAGGAGTTATCCTTTCTCAAATTTTCCGTGGGTTTGCACAAGCTGTTGAAGGAAAAATGGAAGTTAATGTCAATGAATTGGCAGATGCTTTTGTTAACGGAAAAGTTGTGGCGTATAAAGCTGTTATGCGTCCAGTTGAGGGTACTATTTTAACTGTACTTCGTGAAAGTGCTGATGCTACTCGCAAATATGTAGATGAAAATCCAGAAATCGATGTAATCGAGTTTTTCGAAGTGTTAGTGCGTGAAGCAAATATTTCACTCGATAATACACCAGAACTCTTACCAGTTCTCAAAGAAGTTGGCGTTGTTGACAGTGGTGGTAAAGGTTATACGACAGTATTAGAAGGCTTCCTTTCAGAATTAAAAGGTGTTTCAATTGACCTTATTGAAGGTGCAAACGATATTGAAGCAGCTCAAACTGATTTCGAACACGATGAATTTGGTTACTGTACAGAATTTATTATTAAAGTAGATGAAACATCAACTGATCGTTATAACGAAGATAAACTGCGTTCACAATTGGAAGCAATTGGAAACTCACTCGTTGTTGTTACTGATGAAGACATCGTTAAAGTTCACGTTCATACATTAACTCCTGGTAATGCTTTGAATATTGGACAAAAATACGGAGAGTTTGTTAAATTAAAAATTGAAAACATGACGGAACAACACAATACAATTTTAGATGCTGAATCAAAAGCAAAAGAACTTGCACATAGCAAATATGCAATTGTTTCTGTAGCGGCAGGATCTGGTGTTGAAGCGATGTTTAAAGAGTTGCGTGCTGATCACATCATTAGTGGTGGTCAAACAATGAATCCATCGACAGAAGACTTCATTGCAAAAATTGAAAGTATCAACGCAGATCACATTTTCATCTTGCCAAATAACTCAAATATTATAATGGCAGCTAAACAAGCTCAAGATATTCTTGAGGATAAAGACATTCATGTACTTGAAACAAAAACAATTCCGCAAGGTCTTGCAGCATGTGTAATGTTCAATCCAGATGTTGATGTTCAAGAAAACCTAGAAGAAATGCTTGAAGCAATTTCAAATACAAAAACAGGTCAAGTAACCTATGCGATTAAAGACACGATGTTTGAATCACTTGAAATTAAAGCAAATGATTTCATGGGGATTCTCGAAAAAGATATCGCGGTTACAGGTACAGAACGTATCGAAGTAACACAATCTTTAATCGACAAACTTATTACAGAAGAAAACGAATTGGTAACATTAATCACAGGTGAAGGTGTTGCTGAAGAAGAAGTAGAAACTGTAGTAGCACATATTGAATCAAATTATGATGTCGAAGTTGAAGTCATTGACGGACAACAACCAGTTTACTCATACATTATTGGAGTTGAATAAGAGCGATTTTCGCTCTTTTCTCTTATATGAAATTAACTGATAAGCAAACTCGAATCATCGAGACTTTTGATTATTCATCACCTGAACAGTTTCTAAATCATTATCCTTACCGTTACGATTCGTATGAAACAAAGGCAATTGATGGCTGGGTTGAAGGTGAAACTGTTGTATTTGAAGGAAAACTTGCATCTGGTTTTAGGACAGTGCGCTTCAAAGGAAATCAAAGTGTCACAAACTTCCAGGTATTCTCAGACGATACGTTAATTAAAGTGTCAATTTTCAATCGTCCTTTTTTGCGTGATTTCCACTATAAAGAAGGAATTGTCGTTATAGGAACGGTACAAAGTGATCACAAGGTAATGGCAAAAACTGTGACAAATAAACCTCTTGAGGAAACTTTGGGATTAAAACCGAGCTATCCATTAAAAGCAGGAATAAAAAATTACGAAGTAGAACGATTGATTAAAAAAATTTTAGAATCAATACGAATTGAGGAAACGGTTCCGACAATTTATAAAGAGGCTTACCGACTTCAATCGAAGCAACAGGCACTGCAGTGGATTCATAGACCCCAAACCAAAGACCAACTTATGGCTGCACTTCGTACACTAAAGTATGAAGAGTTTTTGCGCTACCATTTATCAGTGGCACTGAATCAATCGGGTTTTTCATTTGGAATCGCGAAGGCAATCTCAAATGATGTGTTGATATCGTACTTAAATCAACTGCCATATGAATTAACAAAAAGTCAAAATGATGCGCTGTCTGAGATCTTGAATGATATTCGAAGTGACCAACAAATGCACCGGTTATTGCAAGGGGATGTTGGGTCTGGAAAAACAGTCGTTGCATTCTTAAGTGCGATTTCAGCTATTAAGGCAGGATACCAAGTTGTTTTTATGGTGCCAACAGAAATTCTTATGAACCAACATCTTGCGTCTTTCAAATCACTGTTTCCCGACATTACGGTAGTGGGACTCTCTCAAAATACTGAAGATCGGAAAATTTGTTTAGAAGGAATAATGGACGGGTCGGTGTCTTTTGTAATTGGAACCCACGCAGTACTCACCGAAGATGTCGTCTTTGACAATCTTGGATATGTGATTATTGACGAGCAACATCGTTTTGGTGTACGCCAACGACAAACTCTTATTGACAAAGGGAAGATGGTAGATGTACTGATGATGTCGGCGACGCCAATTCCTCGAACTTTAGCAAATAGTTTATATTTTGATTTAAGTGTATCGACAATTTCAGGTTATCCAAGCCATCGAAAGTTGACTGAAACATTTGTGATTAAAGAAAACTCTCTACGTAGTATTATTGAAGATTTGAATCACGTGTTAGATGAAGGGGAACAAGTTTATGTTGTCTGTGCTGCGATTGAAGAAGGAGAACGTCCAAATGTAAAAAATGTACGTGACATCTACAAGAATTTGAGTCAAGTCTTTAAGGGGCGTCGTGTTGGGATGCTTCATGGTAAAATGACCAGTTTAGAAAAAGATACTGTGATGGCGGCGTTCAATGCAGGGCACATTGATATCCTTGTGACGACCACTGTTATTGAAGTGGGGGTAGATGTTCATAATGCGAATACAATGGTAATTTATAACGCAGAGCAGTTTGGATTGGCGACATTACATCAGCTGCGAGGTCGTGTAGGTCGTGGTCGTATTCAAGGCCGTTGTTTCTTGCTTAGCAGCTCTGATACAGATATTGCGGAAGCGCGATTGAATGCGTTGGCATCATCGCATGACGGATTCGAATTATCGATGATGGATATGCGTATGCGTGGAATTGGAGATGCATTGGGCTTTCGACAGTCGGGAGTTCCTAATTTCATTCTTGGTGACATTGAAAAAGATGAAAAAATATTATACCAGGCAAAAATTGATGCGAAGCATATTTCTGAGGATAAAGAGAACCCAGAGTATAAAGCAATCATAAATTCGGTCTTATCACAAGACTATTTTAAGACAACTTAATCGTGTATAATAAACGCAGGTGATAAACATGACACAATGGGATTTATTGGATTCTTTAGGAATCCCTTATAACAATAAAAAATTAATAGAGCATGCTTTCGTGCATTCATCATATGTGAATGAAGCACCGGTTGCACTTGAAGATAACGAACGTCTTGAATTTATGGGTGATGCGGTTCTACAGATTACCGTTTCAGAACGTCTTTTCAAGCATCCGGACTATTTCAGTGAAGGTGATATGACACTTTATCGTGCCAAACTTGTTTGTGAAGAAGCGTTAGCTGATTACAGTCGACTTTTAAAATTAAATGACTATCTTTTACTGGGGACAGGAGAAGAACGTAATGGTGGCCGTCAGCGTCAGTCTATAATTGCTGATTTGTTTGAAAGTTTTATTGGTGCTGTCTATCTCGATAGTGGGATTGATAGTGTTAATAAAATACTGGATGTTGTTCTCAAAGAAGTCTTTGAAGATCTCCAGTCGTTGAGCATTACGGATTACAAAACGAAACTACAAGAATTTATTCAAGCGGATTCACGTAAGTCAGTAAGCTATGATGTCATTAATATTACGGGTCCTTCCAATGCTCCTGAGTTCGAAGTCGTCGTAAAATTGGATGACCTTATCTTTGGTCTTGGTAAAGGAACGAGTAAGAAAAAAGCAGAACAACAAGCTGCGAAAGATGCATTTCAAAAACTTGTAAAATAATAAAGGAGTGACGGTACGTGCAACAGTTATTAAATACAATCAAAATTAATAAAGACTATCTTCCATTTTATGAAGATGCAAGCGTCGAGTCAGTCCGTTATAATCAATCAGAAAAGGTACTCGAGTTAATCCTCAAGGTAAACAGTGTGTTACCTTTTTCTGTCTTTGAGGACTTCGTACGTAAATTACAACTTAACACTAAATCTAAGGCAAATGTTACGGTCATTGCGCAATCAATGACGATTACAGCTTTAGATATGAATCGTTATGTGAACCTTGTCGCATCACGCTTGGCATTGCGTGCCATAAAAGATGCGCACTATACACTTGATGATACCAATCTTAC
This sequence comes from Erysipelothrix sp. HDW6B, assembly GCF_011301115.1. NCBI lineage: Bacteria > Bacillati > Bacillota > Erysipelotrichia > Erysipelotrichales > Erysipelotrichaceae > Erysipelothrix > Erysipelothrix sp. HDW6B. Next base: position 1,187,415 of record NZ_CP049860.1, read on the forward strand.
AATTATTTGCGATAATGAATCACATCGTTTAGATGCCGACCGTCAATTAGATGTACTTATAGAAGGTCTGAAAGATTTTGGAATTCATTGTGATGTTTTAACGCAAGTTCGTGTAGATAATCTTGAAAAAGAAATCGTTGTGATGCCACAAATGAAACGTCCAGATGATCATCAAGAACGGAAGACCGTATCGCGTCAGCCACGTCGTGGTGGTAAGGATTATAATACCGTCGCGATGGAAGTCTTGACCGATGAAGCACATAATGTGGCAGTTACGGGGGAAATTTTCGAAGTAGAAGTTCGCGAAACCCGTACTGGAAATTTCATTGTTAAATATTACATTTCAGATGGTAAAGCTGCGATTGTTATTACAGACTTTGCTAAAACTGAAGATGAAATTATCAAAAAAGGGAAATGTATCAAAGTTTACGGAAATTACATTTTTGAACCACGATTTGAAAAAGATTATGTTTTCAAAATGGATCGCTATGAAGAGGTTGGAGATATCTTTAAACGCTTTGATACAGCTCAAGAAAAGCGCGTTGAATTCCATCTCCATACCAAATTTTCCGAGATGGATGGAATTAGTGATGCATCAGAATATATGAAACAGGCTTTTGAATGGGGTCATCCTGGAATGATTATTACTGACCACACAGCTGTTCAGTCCTTTCCTAAGGCATATGGTGCTTTAAAGCGAATGCGTAAAGACTATCCAGATCATGATTTCAAACTGGGTTATGGTGTGGAAATGAATCTTGTTGATCAGGACCTTAAGATTGTGAGTCATGCTCAAGGTCAACCACTTCATAGTGGTGATTATGTTGCTTTTGACTTAGAAACAACTGGGTTATCGAACTTCTTTGATCATATCATTGAATTTGGTGCTGTTCGAATTCGAAATGGGAAAGTGGTCGAGAACTTCCAAACATTCGTGAAACCACCGATTCCGATTCGACCATTCATCACAGAACTTACGAGCATTTCAAATGATGATGTCAAAAATGCAAAACCGATTGAAACAGCAATTGATGATATTTTAAACTTTATGGGTGATGATCCTTTAATTGCTCACAACGCCCAGTTTGATATTGATTTCCTGCAAGAGACGTTACGAAAACTTGGCCGTAAACCGCTTCAAAATGCTGTCATTGACACGCTTGATTTAGCCCGTGCGATGTATGATAACCGACGTTCGTATCGTCTGGGTGCAATTGCACGTTTACTCAGAATTTCCTACGATGAGAGTGTTGCTCACCGTGCCGATTATGATGCGGAAGTGTTAAGTCTTGTCTTCTTAGAAATGATTCGTGATCCACGTTTGTCTGCATTCCAAGTTATTGATGATCTGCAAACTTTGAGTGACGAAAACGGTTATTCAAAAGTTCGTAAACATCATGCGAATGTTATTGCGAAAAATGAAGCTGGTATTAAAAGCCTTTATGAGTTGATTTCAATCTCACATACCAAAAATCTTGCGTTTTTTGGGAATACATCTAAAGGGGATGCTGTTATGGCTGAACCACGGATTATCAGAGAAGAGCTGACTGCACGCCGAGAAAATTTATTGATTGGTGCTGGATGTACTTCGTCTGAAGTGTTTGAAGTCGCAATGAACAAGAGTCAAGAAGCGTTGGATAAAACGATTGACTTTTATGACTATATAGAGATTATGCCTTTGGATTACTACGGTCCACAAATTTATATGGGACAGATTGAAAATAAAGAACGTTTAGAAGCCATACTCAACCGAATCATCGAGACTGCAACGCGCCTTAATAAACCAATAATTGCGGTAGGGAATGCGCACTATAACCATCCTAAAGAGAAAGTTATTCGTGATGTTTACATTCATTCTCAAGGAATTGGTGGATCAAGACACCCATTATTCATGTTTAATGAACAAAAACGAATGAATTTTGTGGCGCCAGATATGCATTTTAAATCAACCGATGAAATGCTGGCGGCGTTTGCTTGGTTAGGAGACCAAAAAGCCTATGATTTCGTTATTAAAAATCCTGTAAAACTTTTGGAGTCAATAGATGATGTGGCACCAAAAAAAGGAGAACTGTTCACACCAAAATTGGATAATTCTGATAAACTCTTAGAAGATATCGTTTATGAAAATGCGCATCGTATTTATGGAGACCAATTACCTGAAGTCGTAAGTTCACGAATTGAACGTGAATTGAAATCTATTTTTGGAAACGGATTTGGGGTTATTTACTATATTTCCCATCTTCTTGTAAAAAAATCTCTAGATGATGGTTATTTGGTTGGGTCGCGGGGTTCGGTTGGATCATCGCTCGTTGCAACGCTTGCGGAAATCACGGAAGTTAACCCATTACCACCTCACTATATTTGCTTGAACTGTCATCATCAAGAGTTTTTCATGGATGGTAGTGTTTCAAGTGGCTACGATTTGCCAGCAAAAGTGTGCCCAAGTTGCGGTGAACCTTTAGTAGGTGATGGACAAGATATTCCATTTGAGACATTCCTTGGATTTGAGGGCGATAAAGTTCCTGATATTGACCTTAACTTTTCTGGTGAGTATCAAGAACATGCTCATAACTATACAAAAGAGATATTTGGGGAAGCCTATGTTTATCGCGCCGGAACCATTTCAACTGTTGCACAGAAAACCGCTTTTGGGTATGTGCTTGGCTACAATGAGAGTATGAATATTACCGATTCAACAAATGCATGGAATACTTATCTCGCCTACGGTGCTGAGGGTGTCAAACGAACTACTGGACAACATCCGGGTGGTATCATCGTTGTTCCAGATTATATGGACGTTCACGACTTTACTCCGATTCAATATCCAGCAAACAACCCCGAGTCATCGTGGTATACAACTCATTTTGAGTTCCACGATATTGATGACAACGTCCTCAAACTGGATATTCTTGGACATGTGGATCCTACGGCTATGAAAATGCTCGAACGCCTTACTGGAATTGATGTTAAAACAGTTCCGATGAATGACGTTCCAACGTTATCGCTCTTTAATAGTACAGAGGCACTTCATGTCGATGAACGAAACTATCACGAGATTACGGGTGGACTTGGACTTCCTGAGTTTGGAACACCGTTTGTTCGTGGTATGCTTGAAGCGACGAAACCGGATAAGTTTTCAGATTTAGTTCGTATATCTGGACTTTCTCATGGTACGGATGTTTGGCGTACGAATGCGGAAGACTTGATCAAAGATAAAGGCATGACACTTGATGAAGTTATAGGATGTCGGGATGATATTATGGTTTATCTTATGCATGCAGGATTACCAGCGAAAGAAGCTTTCGATATTATGGAAAGTGTTCGTAAAGGAAAAGGATTACGCGAGAACTGGATTGAATCCATGCGTAAGAATAATGTTCCAGAATGGTATATTGATTCATGTTTGAAAATTAAGTATATGTTCCCGAAAGCCCATGCCGTGGCTTATGTTATGATGGCAAATCGTGTGGCATGGTTCAAAGTTCACCACCCAAGAGCTTACTATTGTTCATACTTTACGCTACGTGTTAATGCGCATGAGATTGAAACACAAACCACAAACATCGAAACAGTTCAAAGTCGAATCAACAATATTAACACGCGTTTGAAAAATTTTGAAACTAAAAATCAAGTCACGATCAAAGAGAAGAACTTGATTGATACATTAGAAGTTACCTTAGAGTTAATGAGTCGTGGATTTAAGATTAGTCCATTAGACTTGTACTATTCTGATGCAACTGAGTATAAACTTGATCCACGTGATGAGACAGCGATTATTCCACCATTCAACGTCGTTGATGGACTTGGAAATAACGTTGCAAATCAGATCGTGCGTGCTCGTGAAGAGCGAGAGTTTATATCTAAAAAAGATCTGATGTCTCGCGGTGGAATATCTGCGACAACAGTCAAAAAACTTGATGAACTTGGTGTCACTGATCACTTACAAGAAACCAATCAAATGAGTTTATTCTAGAATCTCTCAAGATTTTATGACATCTTAAACATAAAAGAGTGCAAGTTGCACTCTTTTTTCTGTGAAACGATAGAGACACGCTATAATAAGATAAAGAGAGGGTGATAATCTTGAAGAGGCTAAAACTCGAGTCTTTAATGATGCAAGTATTGATGATGTTTCTTGTTTCGATATTAATATTTTTTATGACCACATTGTTTGCTACAAAGTTGAGCTTTGAGTGGGGGATGTTGTGGTTTGGTATGGGTCTTGTACTCTTAACCATATTTATTCATAGTGCTGCATATACCAATAGTCATTACAAAACACTATATATTGTGTGTTTTGTAGTCAATATGATTGGGACTGGATTATCTTTTGGAACATATTTTAATGTAGAATCTGTCATATTTCGTGGCTATTTAGTTCCATTAGTTGTTGTCGGAAGCTTTTTAATCGCTTATCTTTATACCTTAATGTTCCAAAGACGTATCGGAAAATCAATCACACATTTTCGTAATCTATGGGTTGTTCTAATTGGCTTTGTTATGGTATCAACTATTGGATTGTGGATGAAAGGTGGTTATATTGATTTAGCGTTGATGATCCTCTTTGCAGGAATTTATCTCTTGGCATACATCGCATTTCTACACTTTTTACTAAAAAGCGGAGAAGTGTATCGACTCGCATCTTTTTACAGTTTCGGTATTTATATAATTATTACGATTGTGGTGATTTCAATTCTACTTGAAGATGGTTTCGCTGTTGAAGCATTCTTCACGTCTGGGGATGGAAATACGACAAAACAAAATCAAAACATCAATTGATTTTGACTGTTGATTCGTAAATATTATAAGAGACTTTATCCTGGATATTGTAATGGACATGGTTTTGAAACATTTCATAAAAACAAAGCCACCAAGTAGGTGGCTTTAACTATTTAATTGCAGACTGGTTTTGCGTGTTGGTTACAGTCATAAGAATACTTAAAATTACGAGGATGATAGGTAGTCCAATAAATAGCACAAGCACTATAAATGGTACGATTCCGCCGGTTGTATAGTAAGAAATAGCAAATCTACCTCGTGATAAAGCATGGAGCTCCAACAATTGCTGCGACATTTGAGATAATGCATGAATAGCAAGAGTTGTGATGTACGCGTACATCAATAGTTGCGATGTTCGGGAGTTTCGTTGAATACGAATGGCTGAGAGCAACATAATTATGAATAAATATAAGAAATAGACGATAACATAGGGCATCGAAGCTACACTGCGATGAAGGTATGTCCAAGATTCATCAGCGGCGTCAAATCCCACACCCCATATCCCTAACATGTAAAGCGGAAAAATGAAAAGGGTGAGCACAATAATAATTATATCGAGATGTTTTTGTTTCATGATTGACCTCCTTGATGAATCCAGCTTTGGTTGGCAGCATTGATACGAATCGAAAGTTGATCTTTTAGAGGAATCGTTAGTGTGATGCTTTGCTCTTGGTGAGCTGGAATGGTCACATTTAGAGGTTCTAAAACTTCACGTGAAACCATGGTTGTGCCGTCGGTGATTAGTATCGGATTAATAGCTGAAAACGTTTGGGGTATTGATGTCGTGTTGGTTATTACGAATGTAATGTCTGTACTATCTGGTTTCTGAGCTACTGGTTTGATATCAATGAGCCAAGTGTTATCAACAAGATACAAATGTGTATTTGGAACAGTGCTGACATTGGTATGGAAGTTGTAGGCATTAAGTGCTGTTGTTGTTAAATATTTTAAATTAGGAGTTAAATAGCTATTTGCGTTAAATGATAGTGATTTGATATTGTTGATGGTGATCCTACTAAAGTTAGCAGGTAACTCATCATTATAGTGATTTTCAAATGATCGGAATGCCTGTTCTTGGTCTAGAAAAATTTCATAGCCAAATCTGTTTACACATACGTCAGTATCTTCCAAAACTGAAGGGTATGGATCACTGACACATTGTTGTGTGAGCGTTTGAGCAGCATTAATTGTATTTGTGTAAACAATCAAAAATGCACCGAAGACAAATGTTGCAATTATTGTAACTGTGAAGCCTCCATGAGATAAGACGAAGCGGCGTCTTGGTGATTGTTTTAAAGTAGATCGGGCGTTGTAGGTTAGAGCTGAGCGTTGATATTGCCAAAAGATTAAAATAAGTCCGATGACGACCAACACTTTTAAATAAAGATTAGTAAGGTTCATATAGGTCCTCCTAGATACCGATGTGTTCTTTGAACGCATGATAATAAGTTCGATTAACGTCATGCCATGAACCAGTAACTTTCACAGCATATTTCATATTCAATTTAACACGAATATCAGTGATATAATGTAAATTGATGACCGTGAATTTATTGATTCGTAAAAGGGGTAAGACTTCAAATGTTTTGAGCGGATCATGAGTATAAAAAGATTCCGTTTCAGTCTCAACCAACAAACTAGATTCTTGGGTCGTAACGGTTCTGATTTCGTCGCTATTCAAATACTGTGTTGTATGGCCATTGGTTACTAAAAAACGTTGATTGTTTTCGTATAAAACATACTCACCATTCTCTGTCACAATTTCGGCATGCTTTAACGATTCAACAATATTATCGGAAGCGATGCCACGTCCAAGTTGAATTTTCATAAGGTCACCTCTTACAGTTATCATACTGAGTAAAAACATGAAATACAATGTGTTACCCTTAAGTTACGTGAAATGCACGATATTCTACATAATATGCATTAATGAGTGCTTCAAAGGTCAATTAAGACCCACGTCAATATATTTGCAAACAACGAAATAATAGTCTATAATATTAGTATACTTTGAAACAAGGAGTGGTCACGCCACTCCTTATATATTGTCTTAAGGAGCGATTATGGAAAAGTATTTGGAAAAATTACAACCAGTTGCGAATGAGATGGGCTTAAATATTATCGATATTGAGTATATCGGTAAGGACATTCTTGACATTAGCATTGCACGTCAAGACTTTGAATCCGTTGATTTAAATATGTGCGCGGCGGCTGCACAAGCATTTGGTGAAGCAATAGATTTTGAAATCAGTTTGGATGTTGGTTCAGCAGGTGCTGAACGAATGATTGAACCTGATGATTACAAAGATGTAGAAGGTCAGTATGTGTTCATTCAATTCAAGAACACATTTAAAGATGCTGAAAATGTGGAAGGTACTGTAGTCAGTGTTAGTGATGATGCTGTCGTCGTATCCTATCGCGTTAAAACAGCACTTAAAGAAGTAACAATTGAACGTTTAAACATTAAATACCTGCGCCTTGCAGTTAAAGTATAAGGAGAAATTTTTAGATGAACGTTAAAAATGTCATATTAGCGATGCAAGAAATTGAAAACAATCGCAATATTTCAAAAGAAGTAATTATTGAAGCGTTACAAGACTCATTAGTGAAAGCTTATCGCCGTCAAATAGGCGTTCCTGATGCGATTGTCGAAGTAATAATTGATCCCAATTCTGAAGAGATGCGTCTATTCCACAATTTCCTTGTGGTTGAAGAAGTTGAAGACGATGAATTGGAAAAAGGAATCCATGAACTCGAAGACAATAGTCAAGGTTTAAAAGTTGGAGATTGGTATAAAGAAGAACAACCAATCGTTGAATTAGGTCGTGCTGCAGCAACTCAAGCTAAGAACGTGATTAAACAAAAAATTCGTGAAGCTGAGAAACAAGCTGTGTATGACGAGTACATTGATCAACTTGGTGAAATGGTCATGGCAATGGTTGAAAGTGTTGAAGAAAAATTTGTTGTCGTCAACCTTGGAAAATCATTGGCGGTGATGCCACGTGCAGCACAAATCGAAGGGGAAATGTACCGTGAAGGACATACCCTAAAAGTTGTTATAACAGATGTAAACAAAGATACTAAAGGAGCTCAAATCTTAGTTTCACGTGCAGATGCAATGCTTGTACGCCGTCTGTTTGAAAATGAAGTTCCTGAAATTTTTGATGGTCAGGTCGAAATCAAAGCGATTGCACGCGAAGCGGGCGAACGTACGAAGGTTGCTGTATATTCACACGATCCAGATATTGATCCTATTGGAGCATGTATTGGACCACGTGGACAACGTGTACAAGCAATTATCGAAGAGCTTAAAGGTGAAAAAATTGATATCTTTGAGTGGAGCGAAGACATGATTGAACTTGTTAAGAATGCATTGGCACCTGCGGAAATTATTGCAGTTTTCCCAAATGAAGAGAACAAAGGTCTTGTCGTAATTGTCGATGATTCACAATTATCATTAGCAATTGGTAAGCGTGGTAAAAATGCCCGTCTTGCAGTTCGCTTAACAAAACAACGAATTGATATTAAATCAGTATCTGAAGCACAAAATGAAGGCGTTGACTACGTGTCATTAATGGCAGCTTACCAAGCAGAAATTAATGAAAAAATGGCTCCGAAAGTTGAAGAAACGGTCGAAGCGGTCGTTGAAATGGATACAATGGATGAAACTGAAGTAAGTACTGAAGAAGTTGTCGCTGAAACAGTAGCAACAGATGTACCAGCTGATGAAGTCATTGAAGAGACTGTAGAAGTTGAAGTGGCTCCTGAAGTTGTTGTTGAAGAAACATCGGAAGAAACAACAAAAATTGAACGTAAAGATATTTTCCGTCCTCGTACAGAGTATGTCTCCAAGTTTGAAGAATTGGCAAATACTTCACGCCAAGAAGAGCAACAAGTCCGTCGTCGTAAACCACGTCGTGATAAAGATGAAGAAAAACCTGTTAATACAGCTGAGCTTCTCAAAGAAATGGAATATGAAATTGTTCCGGAGTATACAAAAGAAGAACTTGAAGAAATTAACCGTCAAAAAGAAGTTGAAGACAACTCATGGTATGAGGATGAAATCGACTTCGATGAATTTGACAACTATTACGATCAAGAATAGGAATTATTATGAAAAAAATTCCAATGCGTAAATGTGTTGTAACACAAGAGCAATTTCCGAAAAAGGACCTTCTGCGAATCGTTTTGACCCCAGAAGGAACCGTAGAAATTGATGAAACAGGCCGTAAAAATGGCCGAGGGGCGTACATTTCACGTAAACCTGAAACTGTATCACTTGCAATGAAAAATAGGGCACTTGACCGGGCTTTAAAAACCAAGGTCGACGATGCTATTTACGAAATGTTGGGTGAATATGTTAAATAAAGAAAAATTTCTAAACGGTCTCGGCCTATGTCGCCGTGCCGGTAAAATCGTAGCTGGTGACGAATTGTTGCCTGCAATTCAAAAACGCAGCGTTAAGTTAGTTGTGCTAGCTGACAATGCATCTGAACGTACGAAGAAACAAATTATCGATAAAAGTAAAACGGCAAATGTTGATGTTGTCACGGGTGTTTCAAAAGAAGAACTTTCGTGGGCCATAGGCATGGATAACCGTGTTGCAATCGGTATTTCAGACACAGGTTTGGTGAAGGTATTAAAAACGAACTTATAGAAAATAGAGGTGACTGTATAAGTGAGTAAGAGAAAACCAACGAGAAACAATCGTAACAATAAAGGTCGTGGCAAAAAACAAAGCCAGGACACATTTAAACCAAAAGATATCGTAGTAAAAGAGTTTGACTATACAGAAGGAGTTTCTGTTAAAGATTTATCAGAACTTATCAACAAGAGTCCTGCTGATATTATCAAATTGCTTTTCATGATGGGTACAATGGTAACCATTAATACATCTCTTGATGATGATACTGTTGAACTTATTGCAATGGAGTACGATATGACTCCAACTAAAGTTGAAGCTGTCGATGCTTTAACACTTGAAGATACAATCGAAGATGATCCTGCAATGTTGCAAGAACGTCCACCAATTGTAACAATCATGGGTCACGTAGACCATGGGAAAACGACAACACTTGACACAATCCGTAATGCTAAAGTTGTTGATGGTGAGTTTGGTGGTATCACGCAACATATTGGTGCTTACCAAATCGAACATAACGGTCGTAAAATTACATTCTTAGATACACCAGGTCACGAGGCCTTTACAGCGATGCGTGCTCGTGGTGCCAGTGTAACAGATATCGTAGTAGTAGTTGTTGCTGCAGATGATGGGGTTATGCCTCAAACACGTGAAGCGGTTGACCATGCTAAAGCGGCGGGTGCACCACTTATTGTAGCAATCAATAAAATTGATAAACCAGAACAAAATATTGATCGTATTTACTCTGAGTTCACTGATTTAGGTGTTACACCTGAAGAGTGGGGTGGAGAAACAGTCTTTGCGAAAATTTCCGCGAAAACTGGAGAAGGAATCGATGACCTTCTAGAAACAATTTTAGTTGCAACTGAACTTGAAGAATTAAAAGCGAATCCTAACCGTCTTGCATTCGGTAGCGTCATTGAGGCGAAACTTGATAAGAGTCGTGGGCCAGTCGCAACATTACTAATTCAAAAAGGAACACTTCGTCAAGGAGATCCGGTCGTTGTTGGTACAACATATGGTCGTGTCCGTAAAATGGTTGATAGCCGTGGACGTGAGCTTCAAGAAGCAGTTCCATCAATGCCAGTCGAAATTATTGGATTGAATGAAGTGCCAATTGCTGGAGATTTATTCCGAGCATTTAAAGAAGAAAAAGAATCACGTGCTGTTGCTCAAAAACGTAATAATGCACGTATTGAAAAAGATCGTAATCAATCAAGTGCACTGAGCCTTGATGATTTATCAGATCAAATTGAATCCGGCGATATTAAAGACATCAACGTAATTCTTAAAGCTGACGTACAAGGTTCTGCTGAAGCCGTTAAAGCTGCATTAGAACGTGTAGAAGTTGGAGATGGAAAAGAAGTTGCTGTTAAAGTTATTCGTTCCACTGTTGGTGGAATTACCGAAAGTGATATTATGCTTGCTTCGGCATCAAATGCTATTATCATTGGATTTAACATTCGTCCAACTGCAGCAATCCGTAAAAAAGCGGATGATGAAGGTATTGAAATTCGACTTTACAACATTATTTATAAAGCTGTAGAAGATATGGAACATGCCATGAAAGGGATGCTTGCACCTGTCTTTAAAGAAGTTATTCATGGTCAAGCAGAAGTTCGTGAGTTATACCACGTATCTAAAGTCGGTACTATTGCTGGATGTATGGTTACAGACGGTAAAATGGTTAAAGAATCCGGAATTCGCCTCATGCGCGACGGTGTTGTTGTCTATGAAGGACGTATGGCAACATTGAAACGATTCCAAAATGAAGCAAAAGAAGTTGCTGCTGGTTACGAGTGTGGTATCACAATCGAGAACTTTAATGATATCAAAATGGGAGACGTTATCGAATCCTACGGTGAAGTTGAAGTAGAACAGAGGTAATTACTATGTCAGTTAAAAAAGAACGTATTGAATCAATTATTAAACGTGAACTTGCACCTTTAATTGTAAATCGTCTAAACGATCCAAGCTTGTCGTTTGTAAGTATTACAGATGTTGAAGTAACAAATGATTTCTCATTTGCTACAATCTATGTCAGTTTCTTACAAGATAAAGATAAGAAAAAGGGAATGGAAGCATTACGTCGTGCGAAGGGAATCCTTCGCTCTGAAGTTGCAAAATCATTATCAATCCGTCGTACACCTGAGTTACTCTTTAAATTAGATGAATCAAGTGAACATGGAACACGAATTGATACAATCTTAGAATCACTTCGTAAAGACGAAGAATAAGAATGAGGAACCGATCGAAAGATGGGTTCCTTTTTTTAGTATCTTAATGATACAATCATAGTATATTTTGTAAAGGAGTCTCACAATGCCAATTATTAAACAACTCGAAATTAAGAAAAATCGACGTGTTCTCATTACATCAGATATTCACGGAAATCTAGAACGGTTTAAGCAGTTGCTCCAACATGTTCAATTTAGTACTGATGATGTCTTGATAATTAATGGAGATTTAACCGAAAAGGGAGCTGCATCTCTTGAAACTGTACGCTACACGTATGAACTATCGAAGACTCATGAAATTCATATTGTTCAAGGAAATTGTGAAACATTGCAATATCTAGACAATCCTGAGCACTTTGAAATGTTACGAAATTATATAAATAATCGACCACAGTCGCTAATTCATGAAATGTTAGTGGCCATTGGTGTTGATATTACCCCACACATGGATATGCTAGCAGCGCGTACTTTACTACAATCACACTATCCAGAATATATCGATTTCTTGGGTGCATTGCCTAATATTATCGAAACAGATGCATTTACACTTGTTCATGCAGGTCTTGAGCAGAAGTCACTTACAGATCAGGATGTTGACTTAATTCAAACAATGCCATACTTTGGCTTGGTCGATACGGAATTTGATAAGCCTGTTATTGTAGGTCATTATCCCGTGTGTTTGTATCACAATCAAACGATCGATCATAAGCCAATCTTGGACGTCATAAAAAACATCTATTCCATAGATGGCGGTAATGTAATCAAAGATGATGGCCAATTAAACGTTCTCATCTATGAGCAGGGTCATTTTACAGTTGATTATGTCGATGGATTTGACTATTATTCCATCTTAAATCACCAAGATGGAAATAAAGGAACACATATATCGTGGATGGATCGTGAAATCGAAATATTGGATAAAAAGCCTGAATTTATACGGGTAAAACAACGTAGTACTGGAAATGAAGCGTGGATTCATGAATCATTCGTTGATGAAGAAAAAAATGAAGTTATTGATGATGTCACAGATACAGTGCTTCAAGTGTCAAAACATGACTTATTCCACCCACTATTGAAAACATCGACAGGTTACTATGGAAAACATAATGGCGAAGTTGGATGGTATTTTGGTAACTTAGGAGGATTCTGTGAGACCCATTGATGTAGCAAAACAATTTAATATTAGCACATCGACTGTTCGGAAGTATGAAGATGAAGGATTGATTCCTCCGTCCATTCGAAGTGCAAACGGATATCGGAAGTATGAGCCAAAACACGTAGAATATATGGCTTGTGTATTAGCGATGCAAGCTGGATTTAGTCGTAGCCAAATAATTCAAGTCATGGCGTGTATGATGGATGGCAAAGCAAATGAAGCACTCTTAATTTGTTCAAGACATCAATCCGAGTTGATTCGAGAATTATCACATGCTCAAAAGACCGTCAACATGTTTACATCTGGTGACATCTTTAGAGAATTGAAGTTAAAACGAAAACTATCGATTCAAGAAGTTTCTCAGCTGATTGATGTACCGGATACTACATTACGACACTGGGAAAAAGAGGGACTGGTTGTCCCATCACGGAACAAAGATAATAACTATCGAATGTATGATGCAAATCAAATTGCCCGTCTCTTGATTATTAAAACAATAAAGGCTGCTGTGTGGTCTTTGGAACATGTTCGTGAAGTATTGCGAGACTTTGACAACAAGCAACCTGAAGAAGCATATAAAGTAGCGTTGGATGCTTTAAATTATTTATACAAAATGAATCTCTATCAACATCAAGGGATGCACGCACTGTATACATTGTGTTTATCTCAGGGAATCGTTGCACAACATTATCAACAGGACTATAGTTTCTTCCAAAACCTATAATTTAAACCTTAGAGTCCTTAAATAAACTTATTTGGCGATATCTAACTTAATTTACCATTAAGTTTGTTTCTTGCATTAATGTGCTATAGTTTTTATAGAAATGGAGATAGCCTATGGAACAACAATTAAAATTACGTGGTATGACCACAAACAATCTAAGGAATATTGATTTAGATATCCCCAAAAACAAGATAACTGTCTTTACGGGTGTATCAGGATCAGGAAAATCCTCAATCGTTTTCGATACAATCGCAAATGAGGCGACACGACAACTGAATCAAACTTACTCAACATTTATTCAAAACTTTCTTCCGAAAGTTGATAAACCATCCGTTGATAGCATTACAAATCTAAATCCAGCGATTATTATTGATCAAAAGCGAATCGGTGGAAATGCTCGTTCTACCTTAGGTACGATTACGGACATTAATGCGTTCCTACGAACTATCTTTTCAAGAATCGGATTGCCTTCAGCGGGTACAGCATCTATGTTTTCTTTTAATGATCCGGCTGGTATGTGTGAATCATGCCAGGGCATTGGTAAACGAATTGAACCACGCGTTGACTTAATATTAGATATGACACGATCGCTAAATGATGGTGCTATCACATTTCCCGTATTTGATCGGGAATCGTGGTATTTCCAAATTTATGAAGCTTCAGGATGGTTTGATCTTGATTTACCATTAAATCAATACGATGACGAAACGTTGGAATTACTGCTCTATGGAAGTAAACGCAAAGTGCAAATCATGGGACCTGGAGGTTCAAAACCAACGAATCTTGAATATGAAGGGATTCTAGCGAAGTTTCGTTCGATGTTTATTACCCGAGACTTAAGCGGACACTCCAAACGAACACAAGATATCGTTAACACGTATACCACACTACAAACCTGTACGAAATGTCAGGGAACACGCTATGCTCCTGCAATTCTTGATTGTAAAATTGGAGATTTAAATATTTTTGATGTGACGGATATGGAATTAACGGATTTAAAGGCTTTCTTGGAAGATATACACAATGTTGAGCCAGTAAAACCTATCGTGGAAGAAGCACTGAAACGCGTAAATCAACTCATACAGATGAGTTTAGAATACTTAACCTTAACCCGTGAGACGAGTACCTTATCTGGAGGGGAGTCGCAAAGGGTTAAGATGATGAAGCATTTAAGTAGCAGTTTGAATGGTCTTATCTATATTTTTGATGAGCCAAGTGTAGGATTGCATCCTCGTGATGTCGAAAATCTAAATGGCATGCTTTGTGATCTTCGCGACGCAGGGAATACGGTTATTATCGTCGAACACGATCGTGATGTTATTAAAGTTGCTGATCACCTCATTGATGTAGGGCCGCTGGCAGGTATTCATGGTGGTGAAATTATGTTTGAAGGTTCTTATGAAGGACTTCTTGCATCACAGACACTTACCGGGTTGCATTTACATGCACTGCCAGCGTTCAAAGACACTCTGCGTCCTAATACAGGATTCTATACAATTGAAAATGCCAAAACTAATAATCTTAAGAACGTAACTGTGTCGATACCTAAAAATGTTTTGACTGTTGTGACTGGAGTTGCCGGAAGTGGTAAGTCATCTTTAATTCATCAAGAATTTATGAGTCATTATCCAGAAGCCGTTGTAATCGATCAAAAACAACTCCATACAAGTTCTCGTTCTAATTTAATGACTTACACCGGTATTTTTGATAAGATTCGAACAGTTTTTGCGAAGGCAAACAATGTCGATAAGGCACTTTTTTCATTCAACTCCAAAGGAGCATGTCCCGAATGTAAGGGGCGAGGGGTTATTGTCACTGACTTGGCGTTTATGGAAGACGTTGAGACGATTTGTCATGTATGCGATGGCAATCGCTATATCCCAGAAGTTATCAATTATCGCTACAAAGACCTTAATATTATTGAAGTGGGCGCATTAACCGTCGAAGAAGCAGTTGATTTCTTCGATGATAAAACAATTCGAAAGACATTGATCACGCTTGCTGAAGTGGGCGTACATTACTTATCATTAGGACAACCGCTAGACACCATTTCTGGTGGAGAGGCGCAACGGATTAAATTGGCAAGTGAATTACACAAGCAAAGTGATTTGTATGTTTTAGACGAACCTACAACTGGATTACATATGTCGGATATAGATACCTTTATGCGTATTATCGATCGTTTAGTCGATTCAGGCAGTACTGTAATAATAATTGAACATAATCTTGAAGTTATGCGGGTTGCAGATCATATCATTGATATGGGACCGCAAGGTGGGAGTCAAGGTGGTCGAGTTGTCTTTGAAGGCGCACCACAAGATATCTTCGATGCACCAGAATCGCTTACTAAAAACTATATATAAAAAAACCGCTTCGACTGAGGCGGTTTTTTTTATGATCAGAGTTGATTAAAGCGATTTAAAAATTGTCGTACCCGTTCGTGTTTTGGGTTATTGAAGAGTTCATCAGGAGAGCCTTCTTCTAGGATAATCCCTTGCTCCATAAATAGAATGCGATCGCTCACTTCTTTAGCGAAGGCCATTTCGTGTGTGACAATAAACATTGTGAAGCCTTCGTCTGCAAGATCTTTGACGACTTGCAAGACTTCACCGACCATTTCTGGATCTAGTGCACTTGTAGGCTCGTCTAAGAGGAGAAATTCAGGTTTCATCGTTAGTGCTCGAGCAATTGCAACCCGTTGTTTCTGACCCCCTGAAAGGCGTTTAACCGAGGCGTCTTTGAAATTAAGCATCCCAACCCGTTCGAGATTCTTAAGCGCTTCTTGTTCGACGTCTTTGGGATTTTCTTTCAATACACGTATTGGGCCAACCATGAGATTTTCAAGAACCGTCATGTTACTAAAAAGATTAAATGATTGGAAAATAATCCCAACTTGAGAACGGTATTTATTAACATCGATTTGAGGGTCATTAACTTCTAAGTCATTAAAGAAAACTTTACCTTCATCAAATTCTTCAAGGAGGTTAATACAGCGTAGAAGCGTCGATTTACCACTTCCACTTGATCCAATAACGGTCACAACTTCACCTTTTTTGATTTCAAGGTTTATGTCTTTAAGGACCAATAAATCACCAAATGATTTACTCAGGTGTTCAATTTTTAGAAAAGCCATTATTCGTCTCCTTTCAATGTATCGAAGTTCGCTTTATGTGTTTGTGAGTTTGGGTAGTTTCCTTTAGGTGCATCCATATGCGTTTCGATTATTGATAATATCTTGGTTGATATTAGTGTTAACGATAAGTAAATCATGGATACGATAAAGAACGATTCCATTTGACGGTAGTAAATTCCGGAAATTCGATTCCCTTGGAAGAAAAGCTCTGCAACTAAGATAACGTTCAATACTGAAGAATCTTTAATATTAACAACAAATTCGTTTCCAATCGCTGGTAAAGCATTACGAAGCGCTTGTGGTAAGATAACGAAACGCAGTGTTTGGATTTCCGTCATCCCTAAAGCCCGTGCCGCTTCGTTTTGCCCGGGATCAATCGATTGAATTCCGGCACGAATGACTTCTGACATATACGATGACGTATTAACTGAAATAACGACAATCCCTGAAATAAGCGGTGATATTTCAATTCCAAGGGTACGGATTCCATAATAGAAGAGAATCCCTTGAACCATCATTGGTGTACCACGAAGATACTGAACATAGGCCGTGGTTACGATACTGTTTATATGTTTGATAAAACGTACAAACGCTTTATCTCGTTTGTTGATTTTAATTTGACGAAGCCCGGCAACTACCAACCCAATTGTAAGACCAAATGCAGTACCGCAGAGTGCAATTAAGAGTGTGGTGCCAAGTCCACTTAGGTACATGGGCCAGTAATTTTGAATTAAGAAGCCAACACCGGCAATAAATCCAGAAGGCATTTGCTCTTGTCCGGATGTATCTGATGAAGGTTGACGTAAAATTGCGTCATACATAATAGTATCCCGATCTTCGTCCGTCAGACTATTAAGAACGCGGTTGACGTCTTCCAATAATTCTGTGTTTTCTTTCGCAATTCCGATTGAAACTGTTACATCTTCTTCAGATACCGTAAATCCTTGATTTGCTTCAAACGCAACATATGCTAAGTCGGGATTACTATTGGTAATTGCTTGCGCAACCGGTTTTTCAGATACAAATGCATCGATTGCCTTTGATTTTACAGCTGTCGTTAAAAGCGGGAAAGATTCCATTGGCATCCCGTGGTTCACATCGGGAATCTGCGGAACTAGAGTATCGTGAAGCGTCCCAATTTGGGCTGCCACATGTTTCCCAGAAAAATCTTTAAGGGATTTGGCGCCGGCAAGGGGACTTGCTTTTGGCACCACGAGAACCATTTCACTTTTGTAATAGACATCAGTGAAGGCGATAGCTTGACGACGCTCTTCTGTGTTGCTCATACCAGCAATGACAAGATCCACATCACCGATACGAACGCCATCAACTAAACTAGAGAATACAGCATAGTTTTTAACTTTAAGCTCCATTCCAAGATCATCAGCTATTTTGCGAGCAATTTGAACATCATAGCCATCACAGTATGACCGACCGTCTGGCAACGGTTCTGAAAAATCAGTCTTTTGTGTTTGTGTCCAGTTGAATGGAGCATAATTACACTCCATTCCGACTGTTAATACATTATCCTTTGCTGCAAAAACAGCAGTTGTTGGTAATGATAGGATTACCATACATGCAAGAATTAGACTTGCGAATTTAAAGCGACGATGAAACATACTTTCCTCCATATATACAGAAAAAGACCCCATAGCTAGAGGTCCTTGTAATTTCGGATATCTAGCTCCACTTCCAGGTTTCTTGGAAGGAGTGTTACAGGTATTACCTGGAACCCCACGAATCTTGCTTGCAAATCAAAAGTCGTTCGGCGATGGTTGCCTTTCCATAGTGTCGCTGCCTGCCGGCTCGACTATGTACTCATCTGCATCGCTACCTCTATAAAATGTCTTTAACATCAATAATCGTATCACTGATCGCTAAAAAGTCAATGAAATGATGATTTCGTTTTGACTAATTGTTGAAAAAAGCTATAATTTATAAGGAAACGGGGCTTTTATGAACGGAATAATTTGTATTAACAAACCAGAAGCGATGACATCTTTTGATGTTGTTGCAAAAATACGTCGATACACACGTGCAAAAGTTGGACACAGTGGCACACTTGATCCAATGGCGACGGGTGTTTTAGTATTGGCATTAAATCAAGGAACAAAGGCGTTGCCCTACCTTGGAATTGAAGATAAAACCTATCATGCAAAGATAAAATTTGGGTTAAGGACTCATACTGGAGATATTTGGGGTGATACTGAGGAAGAAGGGGCTCTTGTACCTTATGATGAGGCCCAACTTAAGGCGGTAGTTACAGCTTTAATAGGGAAACAGAACCAACGCGTTCCCAAAGTATCGGCGAAGAAAATTGATGGGAAACGATCCTACGATTATATTTTAGAAGGCAAAGAGGTCAAGCAGTTATATGCTGATGTCGAAGTCTATGCAATTGATGTGCTTCATTTTGATGCAGAGGGCGTTGAATTTATAGCGCATGTATCGAGTGGCACGTATATCCGTACGCTATGTGAAGATATCGCAACCGGTTTAGGAATGATCGGGGCAATGTCTTACTTACAACGGACACAAGTTGGTCGCTTTACATTGGAAGATTGCATTGAATTGGATGCATTGGACACGTTGGTTGATAAATTGATACCTACAAAAGAAGCAATTCAGTTGCCAAAAATTGAAAATGAACGCATGATACACTTTGTTAAGAATGGAAAGACACTGAAATTGGACATCCCCGAGGACCGTGTACTCGTGGATGCAGGCGAGTATTACGCCGTCTATGAACGGATTGATGAAACGACGTTCAAATCAGTGAGAGGATTATGGTAATGAAACAAACAATAATTAAAGATCATATGACATTAAACACATTTGGTAATGAAATAGCAGCTACGATTGGATATTTTGATGGCCTTCATTTAGGACACCAAAGTTTAATCAATGAGACAATTCGAGTTGCGAAAGAACGTAACCTCGAATCAGCGATTATTACATTTGATCCAGATCCGTGGACCGTGGTCAATGATAAACACAAAGTAAATCATATAACACCTATGAAAGAAAAAGTCAGAGTCGCACAGTCGCTAGGGATTGACCATTTGATCATTATAAATTTTACGAAAGATACCTCGAAATTGTCACCGATGGAATTTATAGAGGCTTATTTGGTGTCAATGAATGTTCGTGCATTAATTGTAGGTGCTGATTTTAAATTTGGATTCCGAGGTCAAGGTAATGTGGCATTCTTAAAAGAACACGCCCATTATTTCTTCGATACATTGATTCATGAGCTAGATTTAACCAACGAAAAAAAGATTGGTACTACGATGATAACGCAAGCATTATTGCGTGGTGATGTCAAAACAGCATCTGAGCTATTGGGACGTGATTATGTTATCAGTGGGTTTGTCGTGGATGGCCGTAAACAAGGTCGTAAAATTGGGTTCCCAACGGCTAATATGGACATTGTCGACGAATATGTCATACCAGCTGAAGGTGTATATGCTGGCTTAGTTGAAGTGCAAGGTGAAATCTTTAAAGCAATGCTAAGTATTGGTCACAATCCAACCTTCAACAGTACAGAACGTTTGTCTGTTGAGACGCATATTCTGGACTTTGATCGTGATATCTATGGTGAACTCATCAAACATACGTTTGTTGAACATCTTCGTGGACAGGTCAAATTTGATTCTGTTGAAGCACTTGTCGAACAGATGAAAGAAGACGAACGAAAAACACGAACTGTTTTAGCAGATAAATTGTAAAAATGACTCGTGATTGTGCAACATTGTTGTTACAATCACGAGTTTTCTTAAAACTAAGAATCGTTTCCGGTTCTTACTTAATAAATGCCATACATTTACCTTAAAAAGATGGATTCTCAATTAAAATCTGTTACGCTTTAACAAAGGGGAATGATTATGACTGTAAGTAAACGAACCGCAGTTGCGAATTTTAAAAGAGATCTCATTGATGCCGTAACTACAAGTGTAAAAACACTGTTAGATTCGGAAATCGATATTATTTTTAACGCACTCGCATTGGAGGCAAATCTTGAGACACTGGAAATTACAGTGTCTATGAACACGGAGTTTGATTTTCATCGGAAACGACGCTACTATGAACGAAATAGTGAGGAAACGGTCTCAATTGTTGATTTGCGATATTCAATTCGAGACTGGAACTATCAGGCAATTGCAGTTATTCAACCGATGCCCGACAATCTCTATGAAGCATATTATGCAAAGAAACCCGAAAGCTACTTGGAATTGCTTACGAATACCTTGTTAGAATTTGAAGAATCTGAGTGTTTCATAAAGATTCCAAAAGATTCGACATTCCTCACGCTTGCGATGGGAACAGAAGAAACAATTGATGCTTCATTTATGCGTTATGCAGCACTAAAAACTAAACGAGAAGCTCGGCTTAATATCTAAATTTCGAGAAAGCACAGATGTGCTTTTTTTGTTGAAGACGCTACGAAATTGTCGAAATCTCTAGAAAGAGAAAGAGACACTAAATAATTAATCGACTGCCTTTTGTTTCTTAAATATTTCTGTTATAATAGCCGTAGTAGGTGATAAATATGGCAAATGAATATGTATTAATTCAAGAAAAAAATGACGGATTTGGTCAAATTGCAGTATCAAATAACGTTTTTAATCACATTGTTGCAATTACAGTTGCTGAAAACAAACACATCTTCTTCGAAGATGGTACAGGAAAAAAATCACTTTCTGTAAGCAATGCGAATGGACACGTTAATATTGATGTCAAAGTCCGAGTTCAGTACGGTCAAGATGTCGAACGCGTAGTTCGAGCATTACAAGATGAATTACGTCGTAACATTGAAATGATGGTTGACTTCAGCAGTGTTACAATCAACGTTAATGTCGTCGGATTTAAGTTTAATTAAGAAGCAGATATCTGCTTCTTTTAGTGTGGAGGTTTTATGACGAAGAGTCGTAGTGTTGAGAGACAAGATGCAATGCGTGCAGTGTATATTCACTTAGTACGTGATCAAGCAATCGAGGAAGTATTGGAAGATAACGCCTTTATTTCAAATGTAAGTGACTTTATTCCCAAATTTGAGTTTGGTGAAGAAATGCTTGAAGTCATTCATCGTGCTGTTGCACGAAAAGAGATTTATGGCTTAGCTTTAAATCAATACTTAAATAACTGGAAGTTTGATCGTCTTGGTTATATCGAACAAGCGATTATGCTTATTGCTGCAGCTGAGTTAGAACTCGGAATTCAAGCAAAAGTTGTTGTCTTAGATGAGGCAGTGCGTTTAGCAAAAGAATTTGCAGACCAAGACTCATACAAATTTATAAACGGAGTATTAGACGCAATATGATGCCAAAAGAGAAGGTCATTACGGTTTCAGAATTTGTTAATGAACTCAAAGGTGTTATTCAGAAACATCCGTCTTTTAAGAATGTCGCATTGGTAGGAGAGCTTTCAAACTTTAAAGCTCACCACAGTGGGCATTTTTATTTTTCTCTGAAGGATGCAAAAAGTAGAGTTTCGTGTGTTATGTTTCGCAGCAAATCTAGTATGGTTAAATTTAAACCTAAAGATGGGGATAAAGTTGTCATCCACGGATCTATTGATGTCTTTGAGTCGACAGGATCTGTCCAGATCTATGTCGAGCGCATGAACTTGGATGGACTGGGTGATTTATTCATTCAGTTTGAAGCTTTGAAGAAAGAGTACTTGGAGAAGGGGTATTTTGCTGTAGAGCATAAAAAACCGATACCGAAGTACCCGCATAATCTTGGGGTTATCGTTGGTGAAGGAAGTGCTGCTGCTGCGGATATTGCGCGAACACTGCATGAACGATGGCCTGTTGCTCAGGTTCATGTTCTCTATGCGTTTGTTCAAGGGGAATATGCGGTGGACAGTATCGTTAAGCAAATTGCTTATGCAAACACCTTAAATCTCGACACTATAATTCTTGCTCGTGGGGGTGGATCAATAGAAGATTTGTGGTCATTTAATGAACCCAAAGTGGTGGAGGCTGTCTATAACTCGAAAACACCGATTATTTCAGGAGTAGGGCATGAAAGTGATGTCACCTTGGTTGATTATGTTTCAGACTATCGGGCTGCGACACCGACCGCTGCTGCAGTTCATGCAACACCCAATACTAAAGATTTAGTCGAAAATTTACGAGATTATAAAAATGCATACTATAAGTCTGTTCGCAATAAATTAAGACAAAACCAACAAGTTTATCAAACGATTATGTCACAACACTATTTGCAAGACCCTTTACGTTTTATTGAAATGAAACAACAATACTTGGATTATCATCAGAACAAAGTGACACATCAAATTTACCGATTTGATACGATTAAACAAACACTTCAACAACAAATTCATGGTTATGAGAAAATGTTAAATCTTAAATTTCAAGAAAGTAAAGGACACATAAAGATATTCGAGAGTGAATTCTACTACAACGTCGAACAACGCATTCGACAGGATGATGTCCGCCGAAAACAATTTGATCAAAGTTTGATGTTTTCAGTTAGTGGAATTCAACGTAAAATACCACAATTTTACACAATCACAGAAGAGACTGATGTGGCTTTAAAACGGCGTATTGAACGATTAATCAACTTGAAAGCCAGTCAGTTTGGCGATATAATAAAAACAATAAGCAACAATAATCCGGTTGCGAAATTAGAAACAATTTATGCAAAAGGATTTGCTCGTGTAAGCATGGATTCAAAACCCATTACATCCATAAAGAATGTGGAGGAAGGGGATGCATTAACCATCGCTGTAAAAGATGGTGTAATTCAGGCGACAGTGAGTGGAAAGGACCCAGTATGAGTGAAACGTTTAATTTTGAAGCAGCAATGAAACGATTGGCAGAGATTGCAACTTTGCTTGAAAAAGACGATTTGTCATTAGACAATGCCATCGCACTGTTTGATGAAGGGTTACAATTATCAAAACAGTGTCAGACCCGCTTAACCCAATACGAAACAACAGTTAAAGAGCTTGTTCAGAAGCACCAAGGAGAATAACATGAATTTAATGATCGAAAGCCGTTTACGAGAGCTAGTCCAAGAATATGGAAATACGACAGTTCAAGATGCAATGTCCTACTCACTGCTGAGTGGGGGTAAGCGCGTTCGACCACGCCTTTTGTTGAGTCTACTTGCTGATTATGGTGTTGATTTATATCAAGGATTAAATCAGGCATGTGCTCTTGAAATGATTCATACGTACTCGCTTGTACATGATGACTTACCAGCTATGGATAACGATGATTTCCGCCGTTTTAAACCAACGAATCATAAAGTATACGGTGAAGGAATGGCAATTCTTGCAGGAGATGGTTTACTTACTGCAGCCTTTACGACACTTGCCAAAGCAGATACCGTCAGCGCCGCGATTCAAATGAAAACTGTTGAAATTTTAGCTCGTAATGCCGGTGCACACGGCATGATTTTAGGGCAAGAGCTTGATATTGTTGATAACATTGATTCCGTCGAAGCACTTATCCAATGCTATGAAATGAAAACAGGATGTTTGTTTGCTGCTGCTTTAGAAATGGCAGTTGTTATTGCAGGGAAAGATGACTTGCAAGATACTGCGCGTACCCTGGGTTTGAAACTTGGCGTCGCATTTCAATATCAGGATGATATTTTAGAAGTAACGAAGACAAGTGACGAAATTGGGAAGAGCCATCTTAGCGATGGTGAACGTGAAAAGAGTACTATTGTAACGTTATTAGGTTTAAAACGTGCTCAAAACGCAACAGAAGGCCTATTTAAAGAAATCAAAGTGCTGTTGGATCGTCTTGATTTAAATGGCACAGAACTACAAAAACTCATTGAAGAAATGATCGCACGCGATCTTTAGGAGACAGTCTTGTTTAATCAATTTAAGAATTCGAATGCAATTCGTGATCTTAAACCAGCAGAGCTTGATGCACTAACTGATGAAATCGCAACATTTTTAGCTCAAGAGACACGATTTGATGTCGAAACAATCATAAAAAATATCAATGTCCTCGAGACAACACTTGCTTTGCATAAGGTATTTGACCTAAACAAAGATCGTGTTGTTTTTGATGGTGGGCAACAAGTTATGACCCATAAAATTTTGACGGGTCGTGCACAGGACCTTGCGTTGCGTACCAACATTCCATTAACGTTGGACGCTACCAATCCTTTTGACGCATATACAGGTGGTGATATTGGAGAGGGACTTGGTGTCGGACTTGCATATGCACTAGATGCTCCACAAAACCATACAATCGTTGTAATCGATGACCATGCACTAAATTATGGACTAACCTATGAAACGTTGGTTCAAATAAGTAAAGAAAAACCGAATATCATTATTGTGATGATTGATGAACAACAATCGTTACTGCGTCACTATACGTCAATGAATACATTCGTAAAAAGTATTCGAATTAGTAAAACATATACCGGTTTAAAGAAAGATATGAAGACTGTTTTGGATTCCAATCCAATTTCACGTCCCATTTTAAACACGTTGGTACGCGTTCGAGATGCCTTGAAAGAGACGGTTCTTGAACCTACAATCTTTACGCAATTTGGAATTGATTATCATGGTCCAATTGATGGACAAAACATCAGTGATTTAGTTCGTGTTTTTGAGATGGCGAAAACAATGAAAGGTCCAAATCTTATTCATGTTCAAACGCGCCTTCGTAAAAAACAACGTCGCAAGTTAGAATTTCCCAATTTTAAACTGGATGATGCAACACCAGACAATTATAAAACCTATCATGAGATTTTTGACTCTACGCTTGTAGGGATTCGTGATCCTAAATTGATGCTGCTTGTAGACGCACTTAATTTTGGAGATTACTTTAGTGAATTCGCTGAAGCATACCCAAACAATTATGTCGTGACATCTGGTAGCACTGAATCATTAGTTACAATGGCTGCTGGATATGTTCGGATGGGATATCGTGTCGTAGTAGCACTATCCTCACAACGTGTGTTAGAGGTACAAAGTCACATCAACAATCAATTCAAACTTTCCGAATTACCGTTGACACTCCTTATTCGCGGTACGGGACTAAATTCAACAGGTAACCGTTTTGAGCAAGGGGTTTATGATATTGGTGCTTTAGAACACCTCGCAAACGTTTATATGCCTAAAGACCTTAACGAGGCCAGTGGTTTGTTGAACAAAATTTTACAAAAACCAGGAATTAATGCGATTCGATATCAAAATGATGCAGAAAAACACATGCCACAATTGCTTGATTTGGATGCCATTTGGGAAATAGCGCACCCTTTTGATGTTTCTAGTGAAGGGGTCATCTTAACATTTGGAACCTCGATTCAAGATTTTATCAAAAAAATAGAAGCTAACGCACTAAATGTTGGTGTAGTAAATACACGAAATTTATCAAGTGTTGATTCCGAATTGCTTCAAAAAATTGCGGAGTTTCATCACAAAATTCTTATTTATAATATAGAAGATATTCACAACGAGTTATACTATCACATTTTACGTCACTGCTATGAACAAAAACTTGATTTAGAAATTCATTGTGTTGATTTAAGAGGTCTCGAGCTAACAGCTGGATCTAAAGAACTTAAACGTGCACATCATTTACATATTGATGATGCAATTCGATTACTAATAGAAGGGAAATAACTATGCTCCAACATCTTGCTATTAAAAATTATATCCTCATTCAAGATATCTCCGTAGACTTATCTGATAATTTCAACGTGTTTACTGGTGAAACTGGATCAGGAAAATCCATGCTTGTCGATGCTTTGAATTTTGCATTTGGACAGCGAAGCAGTGCAAGTATTGTTGGAAAGTATGATGATGTTTCTCGTGTAGAAGTGATTTTTACAGTCGCTGATAATCATCCAGTAATTCCTTATCTTGAGGAAATAGGGTTTGATGTCGACCCTAGCGATCCAATCATCATTTCCCGTGATATGAATCGTGATGGGAAGAGTAATGCTCGTATCAATCACCGAATTGTAACAGCTTCACTATTACGTGAATTAGCAGGATACCTCATTGATATTCACTCTCAACATGAAACTCAAAGTTTGCTTAATAGTAAACAACACTTAAACCTACTTGATCGATTTGCTTCAATACAAGAGGCTCTTGAAACATATACTCATCTGTATCAAACGTATAAAGATGCCCAACGAGATTTAGAAACGTTTGAATCCAGTGATATTTCGCCGGACGAGATTGAGCGTGCTGAAGCAATGTTACGTGAACTGGAGAAATTCAAACCAAGTGTGGATGACTATACAAGTTTGACTGAAAACCTTGAAACGATGTCAAATTTCGAACGATACCAAACTATTTATAGTGATATGCTTGAGATATTCAAGCAAAATGATGCACTTGCGCGTCTTTATGATGGTTTATCGTTATACGAAGAGCTTAATAACGATACACTGGGTGAAAAATATCGCGAAGCATATTTTCTACTCGAAGATGTCCGAGATACCGTCCAGGCACTTAGTCATGAACTGCAATTCGATCCATATGAATTTGATACATATCAATCACGCATGTACCAGTATCAACAATACTTTCGTAAATTTGGCGATGTTGAGGGTATTTTAGCGGTTATGGAAACCTATGATGCATTGCTACATCGTGCAAAACACTTTGATGAAATCCGTGAAGACTTTCAGAACATCCGTGATGTTGCACTTGATGCAGCGACAGAATCGGCCAAGTCATTAAGTGTAAAGCGTCGCGATGCTGCAGTTGAACTGGAGAAGGCTGTGGAAGTTCAATTGCATGATCTGATGCTCGAACATGCGCGTTTTGAAGTCAAATTTTCAAGTGTAAACTTAAATCAAAATGGTCATGATAATGTACAATTCTATGTCAGTATGAATAAAGGTGAGGATTTAGCCCCACTCGACAAAGTCGCGAGTGGAGGGGAGTTGTCACGCCTAATGCTCGGTCTTAAAGTCATTTTCAGTCGTGTTCAACATATTGATACAATCGTCTTTGATGAAATCGATACTGGTGTTTCAGGACGTGTTGGAATGCGAATTGGACAAAAAATGAAGGACCTTTCAAAGGAAGCACAAGTACTGACAATTACTCACTTGAGCTCAGTGGCTGCACATGCGCACCAACATTACAAAATATCCAAATCTCAAGAAGATGAAGCTACCATGACATCTATTGATCAGCTAACACCTGAAGAGCAAGTGGAACAACTTGCATTAATCATGAGCGGATCTGTATCCAGCGCGTCACTGCTTGCAGCACAAGAATTATTAAAAGAAGGGCAATCGTTTTAATGGCTAATGTAATTTTTCATATTGATATCAATGCATTTTTTGCAAGTGCACATGTTATTACCGATCCATCCTTGATTGGAAAACCTGTTGTGGTTTGTTCGAATCACCGTGGATCTGTAATTACAACTGCTTCCTATGAAGCACGACAATTCGGAATTCAATCTGCAATGCCCTTAAGTCACGCAAAACGTTTATGCCAAGACTTAGTTGTAGTGGAGATTGATTTTGACTTGTACAATGACCTGTCCCGACGTTTTATGGATATAATACGGAGTTATTCTACAAAATTACAACAAGCAAGCATTGATGAGTGTTATGTTGATGTTACCGATGTAATTAGGAACTATCCCAAACCATTGGATCTTGCAGTCGAAATTCAACAACGTGTTTTAAAAGAACTCAAATTGCCGATTTCTATCGGTGTTGCTCCAAATAAGTTTTTAGCAAAAATGGCGAGTGATATGCAGAAACCCAATGGTATTACTGTGCTGCGAATTCGTGAAATTGACAAGTTCTTGTGGCCATTGCCAATCAACGAGATGCATGGGATTGGAAAGAAAACTGTACCGAAGTTAATTGCTTATGGAATTCATACTATCAAGGATTTAGCGCAAACAGATCCAAATTCGATTCGCCACATACTCGGAAATAACGCACAAAGTTTTGTGGAAAAGGCAAATGGTCGCGATAATTCAAAGATCGAAACCGATACCTCAGCAAAGTCAGTCGGACAATCAAAAACTTTCACAACACCAATGGTCGACTTGGATGAAATTCAACATGCAATCCGTCATGAAATTGAACAGATGACACTACGCATGAAAAGCTATGATTTAGTAGGGAAAACACTAACGTTTGCAATTCGAATGGCTGATTACAAAACTGCTGCACGGTCCATAACCCTTGAAAACTATACAGATGACAGGCATTTAATTTATGAACGTGTGATGGACCTATATGAAGAATTCGATAGCATGGATGGTGTTACTTTCATATCCGTATCAATGTCAAACCTCGTAACGCTTGAAGACAAGATAGAACAACTCAATCTCTTTGATGATTTGAAAGAACCAACAATTAATGACATTATTTCCCGCTTGAACAAAGAACTAAATATTGATGCATTTAAACGAACCAGCACACTTATAAAGAAATAGAGGAGGTGGGATGATATGAAAAAATATCTCAATGACTTCAATCATTTCATTCAATTTATTGATCCCAAATCCGAATTAACCGTTAAATCGTATCTTACCGATGTACGTGATTATATAGAATTTCTTGAATCTCAAGACATTCGAACACCTGAAATGATTGAATATAGACATATAACATCCTATATGGCGTCCATTCAGTCTCGTTATGCACCAGCAACACTTCAGCACAAAGTAGTAAGCATTCGACAATTTCATCAGTACCTTGTTAAAACGAATGTGACACAACACGATCCCACACAATATATGAACCTAAAAAACCAGGGACAAAGGCTCCCATACATTGCCGAAAATGAGGCAATTGTGACGTTATTATCCTTTGCCCGAAAGACGCCCAAAGATACATTTGACTATGCATTACTTATAATCATGTATCGGTGCGGTCTTCGAGTCAGTGAGTGTACCAATTTAACCTTTAGCAATTACTATCCACAAGAAAAACTTTTGAGAATCGTAGGTAAAGGGAACAAGCAACGGGTGATTCCGATGACACAAGATGTACAAGAAGCATTGGATACCTATATTCAATTAGTTAGGCCAGTATGGCTTGTAAGTTCTAGTGAATATATATTTGTTGGTTCAAAAGGTAACCAAGTTACACGACAATACATTCACAATATGATAAAATTAAGAAGTAAGGAAATGAATTTAAGTACTGCTATTTCCGCCCATACTTTAAGACATGCATTTGCTACAAGCATTCTTGATGTTGGTGTAGATTTACGGGTGATTCAAGAGCTTTTGGGACACCAGGATATCCGCACAACTCAAATTTATACGCACGTATCAAAAGATGCACTCAAGAAAGAGTATGATCAGTTTTTGGTCGGTACATTTGCTAATAAAGGAGGCAATACAGATGAAGAAATATAATCGTATAATTACCATAGTTATGGATTCAGTCGGAGCAGGTGCTGCTCATGATGCTGAAAAATTTGGTGACTTAGGTTCCGATACACTTGGTCATATCGCAGAGCGTATGAATGGCCTTAATATGCCAAATATGGAAAAACTAGGACTTGGAAATTTACATAAAATTCAAGGTGTAAACCCTGTTGATCATCCTGCAGCTTACTATACAAAAATGATTGAAGCTTCAAACGGAAAAGATACAATGACAGGTCACTGGGAAATGATGGGACTTAATATTCAAAATCCATTCATTACGTTTACCGAAACTGGTTTCCCTAAAGAACTTTTAGATGAACTTGAAGCACGTACTGGTTATGGAATCATTGGTAATAAGTCAGCAAGTGGAACAGAGATTCTCGACGAACTTGGTGAAGAACACATGGCTACTAAGAAAATGATTGTTTATACATCAGCAGACTCCGTACTCCAAATTGCTGCTCACGAAGAAGTTTTTGGATTGGATGAGTTGTATCGTGTATGCGAGATTGCTCGTGAATTAACCATGAAAGACGAATGGAAAGTAGGGCGTGTCATCGCAAGACCATTTGTTGGACCTCGTAAAGGTGAATTTGCACGTACATCCAACCGTCATGATTACGCGCTAAAACCATTTGGCAAGACAGCACTCGATTCCTTGAAAGCAATTGGAAAAGATGTAATCAGTGTAGGGAAAATTGTTGATATTTTCGATAATGAAGGTATTACAGAGTCATTCCGCACTAAGAGCAATTCTCATGGAATGGAAGAAACAATTCGTATCGTTAAAGATGTTGATTTTAATGGATTCTTATTTGTTAACTTAGTTGATTTCGATGCATTGTACGGACACCGTCGTAATCCAATTGGCTACGGTGAAGCTCTTGAAACGTTCGATAAAGAACTCGGTCAATTATTACCATTCATTAAAGAGGATGACTTACTCATCATCACTGCTGACCATGGTAACGACCCAATTCATCATGGAACCGATCATACACGTGAGGAAGTTCCAGTACTTTACTACTCACCATCATTTGAGGGTAGTGGCATGCTTCCCAAAAATGAAACGTTTGCGGACCTTGGTGCAACAGTAGCCGATAACTTCGGTGCAGAACCAACAGCAAATGGCCACTCCGTACTTTCACTACTCAAATAGTTTAAAACCGCGAAAGCGGTTTTTTATTAGTCTTATTAATAATTAATCAAATTGCTAAGTAGTTCATCGACTTCGGATATATTTAAGTTACATAATATACATTATGCGAAGTAACTAATAAAAGAGAAAAACAGTCGGTTAATTCAGACTGTTTAAGGTTTAATATATGCAAAACCTGTAAGTTGCAATTGAGTTAATGAATAAACACCCGCTGGCACAACTTTTACGCCCTCAAGGACATAATCAATATCATGTGCCTTCATTGCATTGTTACATGCATACACAGTAACTTTTTCCATTGCAACCAATTTGACAATCTGTGGACTGTCTTTAACTACTTTAATAGCTGGACCATTGATTACAAGAATAATTTGTTCAATGGGTTCAAATACGAGTAAGTTTTCGATATTAGCCACTGCAGCATCTAAATTCTGTACATCATTTACGTGAAATACTGTTTTCATATGATAAACCTCCTATAACTCATTATATCAAGATTTTAATCACGAAGATATTATTGAACGCGATACATTGTATATGTACCAGAATTAACCAAACGGTCGTGATCGTCAAAAATATTAACTTCCACGAGACATATTTTCGATGTTCTCGAAATTACTCGCGCTTTTGCGTAAATATGACCTGATTTAACAGCAACCATAAAGTTAATGTTTGCATTAAGCGTCACATAATTTGATCCATTGCTACGAGCTGCAATTCCTGCAGCTGAATCTGCCATTGAAAAATATAAACCCCCATGAAAATAGCCATAATAGTTTGTTAATTTTTCACTAAATTCGACTCGGGTTGTTGCGAAATCAATGCCTGAATCGACTACTTCAATATCATTGTTTGTCATGTAATTATTAATATGCATTTTGTAACCTCACTGTGATAATTCTATCATAAAAAAGACACCAAAGTGTCTTTTTAACTGTTTTCTTGTGCTTCAGCTTGTGAAGTTTTTAGAAATGGAATGAGTTCAGTTGGATCATCCATGCTCATGATGGCACCAATAAAGATTATGATTACAAATACAAGTGTTTTGAAGTCGAAATCTCCCATTAAAATATAGCTAAACAGGAATGCCCAAGCTGGATATGTGATATTTAAACCCATAGCTTTACCAGGTCCAATTAGCGCAATTGCCTTGTAGTAGAACAAGTATGAAATGGATCCAATAATACCTGTAAAAAGAATCAACCATAAACTTGGATTTGTGAGTCCAATTAGTGATATTTTATCGTAACCAATTATTGGAATAATGATCAAGCCATATGTTAAAAAGCTTACCATTTGTCGAATTGCAAGAGCAATTTCTGCTGGAACGTCATCTTTTAAAGCAGCGCCAATGATAACTGCTTCACTACCCCACCCTATGACACACATTAAGGCAAAGAATAATCCTGCCATCATATTTGGAATATCTCCAATTGTACTTAAACCCATAAAAACGATTGCTGCGATGGATAGTATGATCCCTACAATGGCTCTCGGTTTTAGTTTTTCTTTTAGAATGATGTATCCTAAAACAAGACCAAAGGCCGGATAAATCGCTGAAATGCTTGCTGATATCGAAGGTCCTAAATTTCTAATTGATAAAATATAACCTGTCATTCCTATTGGTCCACCAAGAAGTGCGGCCCCAATGATTACGAGCCCTGCTTTAGAACGTAGAGTTGATAGAAATTGCTTATGCTTCCCAAGAACTAGGATAATGACCATCAAAAAGGCAAACGATGCGCCATCATGGAGAAACGTTGTAATCAAAGGTGCTGTTTCTGCAAGTGTTGTAAGAAATAATGTGGAAGAGGTCGCAATTCCAAGTAAAACTGTATCAAGTCCCCAAAAAAGACCTGACCCAAGACCGATTAATGTACCATTACGCTTCATGTTCACTCCTATTAAATTCTAAGAATTTTCTACCATAAGTTCGTGCATACTGATATTGTTCAAGGCCGTATGTTCCAAAGTTCTCACCTTTTGCTTCCTTGAATAAAGTCCAGAGCGCCCACAGGAATCCACCAAGAGCGACATAACCATAAACGAGATGTTGTTGGGCGTCGGTAGGTTGTTCCTCTAAATAAATCGAAGTTATATCATCAATTTGGGTTTGATTGAATCCACTATAAATTGCATGCATTGCAAGATCAAGATACGGGTCTGCCATTGCTGCATATTCCCAGTCTATTAGTTTAATAGTTCCATCTTGGATTTTGATAAAGTTATCGATAACTGGATCGATATGTGCCAGAACCTTAGGTCGATTCATGGCTTCAATAATTGTAACGACGTCTTCAACAATACTTGATACTTCATCAAAGTCCTCAAAGTATGTAGCATCAGCATCATCGCAAAGCGACTTATAGAATTTAATACGCTCACTTAGTACAAATTCGTGATCGACATGAAGATTACTTGTATGTAAGTTGCGTAGAATTCCGAAGGCTGTTGGGTAATCATCGTATGTTATTGGTTTTGCACCATCATAGAAGCGCGAAATCTTATACCCAGTATCCGGATTAAAGTAATACAGGCTATCTGCGATACGAAGCGGATCAATTTGAGTATAGACATCCCCTTCTTCCTTTCGGTTAATGAGGGCGTCTGTACCGCGTCCAGGCATTCTGAATACAAAGCGTTTGTTTCGAACTGTAAAAAGGAAGGAATCGTTTGTCATCCCTTTTTTTAGTGTTTGAATATCACTTATTTCAAGTGGTGTAATATTATAGACATCACAAATAATACTAATGATTCGGCTTTGAGAATCATCTTGGTACGCTGCATCAAATTCTCGAAGTTGTTCAAAAGTATCAAATTCGTAAATGATTGAATTTTCAAAAATATTCGCATAGATTGGAAAATCTTTTAAATGATCCGCAATTGAATTCTCCCAGAAGAAACCTGATTTAAAACTCAATCGACTATCATTTTGAACATAATGGGATAATGCCCGAGCCTCTTCTTTGGCAATATAGGATGGTCCATAAATTGTATTTACAGTTGTTGCCTCGGAATCACCTATAATCGCTGTAACACGTTTGTTTGTGCCAGTTTCAATCGACCAATACGTTGGTTTGTTTGGATCATTAACTGCACCAATCCATGATTGAAATTCATATTTACTAAAAATGTTCTCCGTAAAATATACATCCGACGGGATGATATAAGTATTTCTAATTTGGCTCGAGGCTAACGAAAGCGAAGTTACACTATTCGTTGCATCAAACTGGGGGTTGTAGATAAGTTTTACGCCATACTTATCGCTCAGATACTCCATTTTTTCTTTCATGTACCCAATAACAACTGTGACATCGTAAATTTCGCGTTCATGCAATTGTTCGATGAGACGTTCAATAAGACGTTCTCCTTTAACGCGTAGTAAAGCTTTGGGTTTATCAAATGATAATGGAACAATACGTTCGCCAATCCCAGCAGCTAAAATAATCGCGCTATCTACACGATATTCCTTAAGTAATTCCATTCCTTGGGTTGTAATGTGATATGGAACAACCTGTGCTTCGATTAATTGTTGCTCTTGTAGTTCCGTTACAATACGATTTATTTTCCCAAGTGAGATATTCAACTGCATACTTAATTGACGTTGATTCGCCAAAGAAGTTTCGCTAATGAGCCTCAGTGTTCTTAATAAGTCTATATTCATTCCTTAAAACTCCATTCGTTCATTTCCTTATATTTTACACAGTTTATTGAACAAAAGCCATCTTTGAGCTCTATTTTGATTAATAAAATGATAATGTTAGCTTTATAAACAAATAAAAAGCACTGATTGGTGTTTCAATCAGTGCTGAGGTTGGATTCTAAATATTAGCGTTGTTTGAATGAGATTACTAAATCATTAATGACGTCCACTTTTAGAATAATTAGAGCTATAAGATATGAGACTGCTGCAACTGCTATGGTAACCACCAGTGCAATTTTATCTGACATCATACCTACAAACATAGTATGGCCAAACTTGACAACAACTCCCATTAGTATAGCCGCAAGTACGACCTTTCCTAATTCTTTAAAGAATAATTGATAATTAAAGTTATCAAATAAACGAATGGCTAGCGAGAGCAGCGTAATCATACCGATAGTTGATGCAATAGCCATTGCTAAAGTGATCCCGTGTAAGCCAATCATATTTGCTAATAAGAGGCCAAGTCCGATTTGGATTGAAATATTCATAATGGAAATAAGCATCGGTGTACGTGTGTTTTGGAATGAATAAAACACGCGAGCGAGTAAGCCATAAACTGAATAACTAACGAGTCCTAAGCTGTACATTTTAAATACAGGAGCAAGAACGAGAACTTCATCCATACTGAATTCACCACGCATGTATACAAATTCAACGATTGGTTGTGCCAATAATACCATTCCTAACGCACATGGAATGATGAAAATGAGTAATGAGCTTAGCGAATGTTGAAATTCGTGTTCTGCTTTATCCATTTCTCGGTTGGCTACAGCTGCGGATAGGGTTGGGTACATGACTGATACGATTGCCATACCGAAGATTCCCTCAACCATACCTCCAATTTTTGTTGCGTAGTTGACATGTGAGATACCACCATTAATCCCCGATGCGAGACCTTGGTTAACTAAGCCTCCAATTGTTGAGGTTGCTGAACCGATAATGAGTGGAATTGCAAGGATAAGCATAGTATGTAAATGTTTGTCGTGTAGATCAAGGTGAAACTTAAACTTAAATCCTTTTCTTCGAGCATAGAGCATGATGAGAAGCGCTTGTGTTCCATATGCGAATAGTATTCCGTACGGAAGAATATTAACCGATGTAGATTTAGATAAAATGATTGTTCCAATCAGGATGATATTCATTGGGAAAGCAAGTGCTACTGGAAATAAGAAACTTTTGCGGATTTGTAAAAATCCAGTTAGTATTTGAATAACACAAGTAAACATAACCGTAAAGATGGCTACTTTCGTGAATGGAATCATATAAGAAAGTGCTTCTGGAGTTGCTAATGGTACAAGGATTGATATAAATTGCTCTGTAAATATAAATACAAGAGCACTGACGATAATAGCAATGACGAGCATGACATTTTGAACATTATTTGTAAATTCAATCGCCCGTTCTTCCCCATCTTCGCGTTCAATCCGTGTAAACATTGGAATAAATCCAGTTACGAATGCAGCAACAAAGACTGAAAACAATGTCGATTGAAGGTTATAAGCAAATATAAATGAATCTGAAATGGCACCTGCGCCATAGGTTGTTGATAATGTTATTTCTCGAGCGAAACCAAACAGTTTCGATAGGATGGACAATAACATCATTAAAATGGTAATTCGTTTCATCTTAACTCCTTTTTGACTGAATGGTTTTCGATAAGAGCCAACCAGCTATTTTGTATATATTCCTTAGTGTATTTTTGTGACGTTTTTTGAGCATTGCGAGACATTGTGTCACGCATTGTGTCGTCTGTTGCAAGTAATGCCAATTTATCAGCGAAACTTTGAGCATCATTTTCTTTGATCAAATATCCATCAACACCATCAGTAATGATTGCTGATGGTGATGCGCGAACATCATATGCTATAACTGGCGTATATTGACTCATAGCTTCAATAAGCACTAAACCAAAACCTTCTGAAATGGAAGTCAAAGCATAAGCTACTGATGAACCCATTTCTGTAATTAAATCGGTATTATCTATGTTTCCTGGAAAAGACACAGTCGATGTAATCTGAAGCTTCGCTGCTTTGTCGATTAGATCGTTTCGTAGTGGCCCATCCCCATATATTTTTAATTGATAATCTGGGTGTGCTTCTACAAAAAGAGCCCAAATATCAAGGAGACGATCAAAGCCTTTATCTGCATGCAAACGACCGGCAGCTATAACTTGCTTTTGTTTCATTGCCATTTGATTTGGCGATGCTACATCAATAAAGTTGGGCATCGTTGAACAATGCGTATGTTTGTTTGTGGGCATCATTATTTCTTGTACCTCTTCAGTAAGTCCAGGTGTTAGAAGTAAGAAATCGTCGATATTTTGATAATGATATTTAAAGTCTTTAATCAGTCCTTCATCAAAGTTGTGGTCGTGATGAAGTTGTGCAATTTTGTGGACATTCTTATGACCGTACTTTGATAATAATACAGAATGTTCGTTTCGTGTCGAAATGATAGTCCCTGACTCAATGCTTTTAATCGCCTGAATCATCGATTCTTTTTTGAGGCGTAACGTTTTAAATGCTTTAAGCCCCTCACTTAAGATTGAAAATGGGTTTTTCGACTTAACAGCTGCTTTGAAGGCATCGCGATTTGGTGCATTTTCAGTCAAATAAGTGATTTTTACTGCACTATTCAAAGGATATGCCATAG
This sequence comes from Erysipelothrix sp. HDW6B, assembly GCF_011301115.1. Classification (NCBI taxonomy): domain Bacteria; kingdom Bacillati; phylum Bacillota; class Erysipelotrichia; order Erysipelotrichales; family Erysipelotrichaceae; genus Erysipelothrix; species Erysipelothrix sp. HDW6B. The sequence goes on from NZ_CP049860.1 coordinate 1,224,972, forward strand.
GGCCTAGATTATAAGTACATAAAATTTCGACATTGTAATCAAATTCTACAAACATATTTGCTAGAGACGCAATAACTTTTTCGACACCTCCATGTTGCATATGAAGACTTGTAATATAGATATTTCGCGAGTTATTCATCAGAATGTGACCTTCTGATTTGCTTCACGTTCATACGGAAAATCAAACAAATAATCGCTTAATTCTTGTTCAATGATCTTAACTTCTGCTTCGTACTCTACCCGATTGGTGAAGACTTGGGTATTATTGATTGAAATATCTGGATTGAAGCTTTCAAATTTACGAACGTGAGCGGATTCATCTAATTCAAGTAGATTCATGATCTTTTGAATGGACGCATCATAGTCATAAATCAATGACTCGAAATTTATGCGTAGAATATTTGGATTGTCGAAAAGTTTTTCACTTTCACGCATACGTTTATAGTATTTGCAGAAGTGGACGACATCAGTTGGATAAGGAACAGATTCTCCAGATGCGATGTGAACGTATTTGTTTAACAAGAAGACATCTCGTGGATCACGCTCAACAACTACAACTTTAATGTGATCATTAAAATAGTTTTCATACCTGTGTAGGTTAAATGGTAATAAAAATTGGTCTAAAATGAGTGCCCTCTTGTCATTACCAATCATATGGAATAATTTATCCAAGTAAACCCTTGAAGCATCATAAAATTCTTCTGCAGTTGGTATTGCTATCCACATTTCTGGATAAAGCAATGGTTTCTTACCTTTAACTTTATTCATTGTGACAAGTTTTAGAATACGATTCCATGTTAAACGAATTGCCATTTTAAAGGTCGTATTCTCTTGATAGTACCAATACTGTGTTGTTTTGAGCGTTGTGATGGATTCCATGAACTCTTCTGTATGTTTCAAAAAGTCTTTGCCAAAGGTCTCGTTATAATGGCCAACCCACCAGTATTTTTTGTTATAAAGCATTTTCATCGTATTATGGAATGAATGCATTGCTTCATCACTACGAATCGCATTATTACCTACTAGTAATTTATCTTCTAGGTCGAATAGACCGTTAGGACAGTGTAGGAATACGTACTCATGAGTACCATAATCGGCAAAATAACCATCAAATTCAGAGACAATATTTGTAATGGCTGATGACCCCGAACTCATATAACCTGTTGGTATTAGTATATTTTTCATATTTATCCTCGCTTAATTTTTGCAGTAATGTCTAGAATTGTTCTTGAAACAGCGTGCATTCCATTTAAGTTTAATTTTGCAATCAACGCACGCTTGCTAGGAATACTGAATTTCTCTTGAGCATCTGAAATGGATACATCATTGCTAGTCGCATAACGACGAAGCTCTTTAATGACGTGATTTCTTGCTTCATTTTTCTGTGTTGAGACACGATTAATCGTCGTAATGAGTACGTGGTCAACAATCAAGTAATTGAATACGTATTTATTGCTATCCCATAAATTCTGCTTATGTAGATAGTCTTTTAATTCATCCAAGATTACAATCATATCTAAATTTTTCTCGGAGTTATTGTTGAACATTGTTGAAACTTCACGTGCGTGACAATGATAAAGTCCTTCATGAATCGTTGCTATTGCATCTGTTGTAAAGAGTAGCTTTGTAGTGAAGCAAAAATCTTCATACCATAATCCCTTTGGAAAACGAACGTCCCCTACAAAATCACGTTTAAACAACTTGTTGCACGCAGATGGCGTAACTTTGAATTTATTATCAAATACGGATGCATGGTGGTAGATTGTTCGATTTGGAAAATGATCAACCATATCTACAATGACAATGTCTGCCGATGTAGCAGTTGCTTGATGAATCATTTTTTCATACATATCTTTGTCAACCCAATCATCACTGTCTACAAATCCTAAGTATTCTCCAGTAGCAAACTCCAATCCATAGTTACGCGCAACAGCTTGACCTTGATTTGCTTGTGTTAATACTTTTAATTTATCAGGATGTTGTGCTTCATATGTTTTCATAATCTCTAGCGTTCCATCCGTTGATCCATCATCTACAGCAATTATTTCCATATTGGGATATGTTTGGCTAATTAATGAATCCAAGCATTCTCCAATATATTCTTCAGTATTATATACTGGAATGATGACACTTATTTTTATCATAGAATCCCTCTTAATTTCATAGTCTTATTTTACCATTTAGTACCAACCGCTTCAATATCATGGGGTCAATGGAAAAACCACTGACCCCTCGAAGCATCTATTTTTTTAATCTAAACCGTTTTAGGATGGTTTCCGAATTTATGGTTACAAGTGCCATTACAAGCGAAATGTAGAAGACAACATTCGGTCTTTTAAGTACATGTCCAGAGAATTGCGAAGCACCCATGATTAAACCTAATGCGACAAGATAAATTGCTAAATTTTGGTTGAATCGGAATTCCTTGCTAAAGAAGTAACTGTAAATACCACGTAGGAGCACATAAAGAATGAATCCGAGGTACATCGCAAAGCCGACATAACCATATGAATAGAATATACCATGAAGGTCATTTTCCAAATCAAAATTCTCACCGCCAACATAGTAACGTTGTTGCTCAAATCCAAAAACATGTTGTAAAGTTGATGCATCATCATAGACTAAGGATGCAGCAACGAGTTTAATATTGCGATTATTGATGAGAATTGTAGCATCTAAAGTATAATCGTATTTTTCAGCAACGCGATCAATTCCAAAAACATCGACGAGCGATTTAGAGTTCAAGCTATATGTTTTAATATAAAGCTCACGATTTTGCTCGAAGTATGCTTTATCTGTTTTTACTGAAATTGGATTCGTTGGTTTTGTAGGATCTTCTTTCTCTATATCCTCAATTTGATGCTGCCATTCCGCAAATGATTGATCAGTGTAGTAAGTATTCACATACATTGGCGATTGTGTTCTAAATGCATAGACAGAAACAATTGCGACGATAACTAGTAAGATTTTTAACCATTGTTTTTCTTTTGAAAGAAGAATGATAACGATTAATGCTGCTGAAATTAAGTACATTGCATAGAAGGATAGTTTTGTCCCAAAGAAGAACAAAGAACCATAACCTATTGCAAAGAGTCCGATTGTAATGAACCAGTTTTTAGATTGAACGGCAGTCATTAAAGTAATCGAGACAACGACACACAAAATCACACTCTGTGAATTCCCATTTAAGAACCATCCTTTGATACCGTGTGGTCCTGCGAGTCCATTGTTATAGGTGTATTCAGGCATGCCGATTATGTATGATAAGGCAATGGATGCTGTGATTGTGAGCAGAATTCCAACAACGAGTTTGTTGACATAATGATTAATTTCTTCAGTTGTGTATTCTTTTTTCATGACATCAAAGACATCTAAGAACGCAAGAAAAAAGAGTGGCAATTGGATGACCCGTGCATACATGGCAATGTCTGATCCAATTGATAAGTAACCGGCCAGATAATTGGCCATAAAGTGCAATGCAAAAAATGCGGCAAGCACCCCTGCACAAATAAAATATCGACCTTTGCGTTTAGAAATAATAAATCCAAAGAGTGTTACAAGTCCTAGCAAGCCAAATCGTACTAGCGTTGATATTGATGTAATTCCGATTTGGTTAGTGAAGTATGACATAATGTCAAACAAAGGCTGGATAATCATAACAACAGCAAAGGAAATCATAACTGTTCGTGTTGATATTAGCTGTGGTTTGTCTTCATAAATATTCATATACGGTTCCTTACTTAAATAATTTTGCGAGTATTCGATACATTTTCATGTTTAAAAGTTTGTACACAAGTTTTCGTTTCATAGGAAAACTTGCGATACGTGGGTTCTTTTGGTAATTTGGGAAAGATGTTTCGAACGCATCGCGTACTTGATGTGCCAAGTCCATGGTATTGGTTCGAATTAACCGTACCATGGTTGCAATATAAAATTCATTAATTGCCATAAATTCGATAAGCTCTTTATATTGTCCATACACACGTTTTTCTTTATAGTACTTAATGAGTTCATCAAATACTATCTTAATATCGAGGTTTTTTTCAGACGTCATTGAGGACATGATTGAACCAGGACGTTGAACATAATAGTAGAATTGTTGGTTAATAACCATAGCTCTTTTTGCATAGATGAGGTATTGATGTCCAAAGAGAAGATCTTCATACCAAACACCTGACATGAAATGGAGATCGTTATCTATAATTAAATCTCGAACGTATAGTCGATTCCATACAGAATTATGAATCAAGAACAATTCATCATTGGTTCGTGGGTCAAATACGACATTATGCGGAATTGTTGGTATTGAATAGGTACTAAGTTTAATGCCATCTTCGTCAACCTGTTCAAAGCCATCAATAACATAATCCAGTTTATTCATTTCTGCTGTTTTATACATAATAGCCAATGTATCTGGTTTAATGTAGTCATCACTATCCAAGAAGTAGATGTATTTCCCTTTAGCTTCTTGAATTCCTCGGTTACGTGCGGCACTTTGGCCTGCATTTTCCTGGTTAATAAGTATTATTCGTTGTGGGTATTGCGCTTGATACGATTCAATAATTGATTGACTGCTGTCTGTTGATCCATCGTTAACAAGTATGATTTCGAATTCTTTATGTGTTTGATTCACGAGTGAGTCAAGACACTTTGCAAGATATTTTTCGACGTTGTATACGGGTACAATTACACTGATTGTCATCTTTATATCCCTTTCTCTATTTTGGCAAAACTAGCATAATTATATCATTGATAAATTATGTGTTCAAGTTTTTGAAAATGCATAATTTCCTTTGTTTATTAGTGAAATCTGCACTATCTATTGTATTACACTTTGATTAAAAACATACGGATATGTGAACATTCACATAAATGAAGAAACAGCAAATTTACCCATTCGCTGTTTCTTCATTAATAAGCATTTTTATATAGTTCTTGATCATCGATTCTTTTGCAAATTCATGTGCGCGTGCAACACATTGGTCAATAGTGTACGCATCAAATGAGAATGTCTCAAGTGTATTCACTAAGGCATCAATATCATTTGCTGCAACAACCTTCCCTACTGCTTCTGTGACAACTTCAGGCACAGCAGTTTTATCATAGGTGATAACAGGTGTTCCAGTAGCAAGTGCTTCAATTGTCGTCATACCGAGTGTTTCCTCAACACTCAGATTCAAATAGACATCAGTATTACTATAGAGTTGAACTAGTTCTTGCTGGTTATTAGTACGTTGAACTCCTGTTATGTTTTGGGGCAACGTTGTAATTTGTGATTCACTAACACCAACTAGAGTTATGTGATAACGCTCATCCAAGCGCTTTGCGAGTTCAATAAAATCTTGCAAGCCTTTGCGCGTTTCCCATAAATTAGCGACTCCTAAAATTTCAATTTTTTTATTTTGTGTTGGTTCTTGTGGTTTAAAGACTTCTAAGTCGATGCCATTGTAAATTCTCGTAATTGGATACTCATTAAAAAAAGTATCCATTTCAAGATTTTTGAGCCATTCAGAAGGAACCACAATGTTTAGATTATTAAAGTTGGAAAAAGCTTCGCGTTTCCATTTAAAGTTTTCTTTTTGATTAGCGAAAAGTTTAACTTCAGGATATTCTTTTGTCGATACACATTCAACACAGCCTTGATCCCACACCTTGCATCCACTATAAGAAAAATATGCAGAACTCCCACTAAATGCCCAGCAATCATGGTGTGTCCAGACGATGCGCGTATGAGGTCTATTCTTCAAATGATTCATCAACATTTTAACGTTAAGATAGTATCCGTGAATATTGTGTATGTGAATAACATCAGGATTGTAGCTTTCGATTTTTCGAATCAGCCTTGTTGTTGCTTTATTCGAGTGAAGTCCGTGTTGACCAAAAAGTCTTGTCATACCAACATGCCAGTACGTCGCCAGTTTATCACCAATGTAATATGAATTAGCAGCATTCTCATCATAATTTCGACCATATGCTATGAGTGTTTCATGGCCCTCTTGAATAAGTGCATCTGACAGTTGTCGTACAATTTTACCTGTACTACCGAAATCTACAACTGAATTTATAAAGAGTACTTTCATATTTTTTGCCAAACTGTTCGGTTAACATAATCGGTATATGAAATAATGATTCGAAGTACTTTTTCTGAAACATTAGGCATGCTGTAATCGGCGACGGTTCGTAATGTTTCGGTTGATTGTGTCTCGAGAATGCGTAATGCTTGAAGGATACGATCTTTATGAAGTCCAACCATCATGACAGAAGCCTCTTCCATTGCTTCAGGACGTTCATGTGCTTCGCGAAGATTCAGTGCTTTAAATCCCAAAATTGATGACTCTTCTGAAATTGTACCACTATCACTAAGTGTTACATTTGCGTGCATTTGTAACGTAACATAGTCGTTAAATCCCATTGGTTTGAGAATTTGAACATTAGAATGGAACGTAATATTTTTCTTTTCAATCATATTTCGAGTTCGTGGATGTGTACTAACAATAACTGGCATATCATAAACTTCAGCTATGGTATTGAGTGTATCCACCAGATTCATGAAGTTCACCTCAGAACTAATGTTTTCTTCACGATGGGCAGACACCACAAAATAGTGTCCTTTACGAAGACCCAGAGATTCCAATATGGTATTGTTTTCAAGATCTTGACGTCGTGATTCGATAACTTCAAACATAGGACTTCCGGTCTTAATGATTCGATCAGATGAAATACCTTCGCGTAGTAGATACTCACGTGCGATATCACTGTAAGTAAGATTGATATCAGATATATGATCAACAATTTTTCGGTTTGTTTCTTCGGGCACTCGTTGATCAAAGGAGCGATTCCCTGCTTCCATATGGAAAATCGGAATGTGCATTCGTTTCGCAGCAATCGCGCATAAACAACTATTAGTGTCACCGAGTACCAAGAATGCATCCGGTGCTTCTTTTTGTAAAATTGGTTCAATATTAATGAGGATATTACCAATCGTTCCAATTGGCTGTCCTGTTGCAGTTTCTAAGAAATAATCAGGCTTTTGAATGTTGAAATCTTTGAAAAAGACTTCATTTAATTCATAGTCGTAATTTTGCCCTGTATGAACGAGAACATGTTCAATAGCATCACTACTCTCAAGACGGTTGATTACTGCTGATAATCGAATGATTTCTGGTCGTGTTCCCACGACAGTCATAACTTTTAACTTTTTCATTTAGACCTCCATGCTATATGTATCTGGATTATTTGGATCATAATACTCGTTCACCCAAATAATGGTGACAAGATCAGTTGTTCCGGTGTTAATAATATTGTGAGTATATCCTGGTGGTATATCAACAATCGTCATATTCTCATCATTGATTTGATATTCAATGATTTCGTTTGTAATAATATGTCGAAATTGAAATGTGCCTTCGCCTTGGACAACCAAAAACTTTTCAATTTTTGAATGGTGCCAGTGATTACCTTTTGTAATTCCGGGCTTCGATATATTTACAGAAACTTGTCCCGCATGGTCATTCTTGAATATTTCCGTGAAACTTCCACGGTTGTCGGAATGCATCATTAACGGATACGAGAAATCATTAATATCTAGATAACTTAAATACGTACTATAGAGTTTTCGTGTCAAGGGGTCCGCAACGTCTGGAATTCTCAAATCAATTCGTGATTGCTTGAAGGATTGAATGAGGTTCAAGAGTTCTTGTAATGTTACGGTATGTGAGACAGGAACTGTTGCAATGGATTCATTATCAATATTTGGATTGCCATTGATTGCTCGAATCAACTCGTGTACTACATCATCGATATATTCTAATGTTAAGGTGACATTTGGATCCGATAAATTTACTTCGAGATCTCGACTGATGTTATAGCACCATGTTGCAACAACCGAATTATAATTGGGGCGCGACCATTTTCCAAACAGGTTTGAAAAACGGTATATAATAACACGGCTGTTGTTTTTAGCGGCGTGATTTTTCACTATGGTTTCTGCATCATGTTTGCTTTGTCCGTAAGGATTATCTAAGGAAGCTTGAATACTACTTGAGAGAATAAGTGGTGCTTGATTTTGATGTTGAGCCAACAATTCACAAATTTGTTGCGTTAAATCGGTATTACCTTCTTTAAATTCAGCAGGATTTTCAGGTCGGTTTATTCCCGCCAAATGAACAACAGTGTCGGCTTCTTTTGTGTACAAAATGAGATCTTGCTGTGTAGATTCTCTATCAAACGCAAAAACCTCATAACCGAGGTTATGAAGTGATGCAATAAGGTTTTTACCAATGAATCCTGAAGCGCCTGTTACCAGAACCTTCATTATTGAAACCTCGAAAGTTCTTCTTGAATTTCAAATAAATTTGCAAGCCGTTCTTTAATCTCTTCGACATTTAGACGGTATGTATTATCAGAGTTATACTCTGCTTCAGTCGGATGTTCTTCACCATCAATAAAATATTTATCGTAGTTTAAGCTTCTTTGATCCATAGGTACACGGTAGTACTCTCCTAAATCATCTGCTTTCACAAATTCTTCGCGTGTTAAGAGTGTTTCGGAAACTTTTTCTCCATGACGAGTCCCAATAATTCGTGTTCCAACGTCTGAATGTGTCATTTCTAAGATTGCTGTCGCAAGATCTTCAATCGTACTTGCTGGTGATTTTTGAACAAAAAGATCGCCCGGCTCACCATTTTCAAATGCAAAGAGGACAAGATCTACAGCATCTTCTAGTGACATAAGGAAACGAGTCATTTGAGGATTGGTAATTGTTAGTGCCTTTCCTTGTTTAATTTGGTCAAAGAACAATGGAATAACGGATCCGCGTGATGCCATGACGTTTCCGTATCGCGTTCCACAGATTACAGTTCCTGTTGATTGTGCGAGTCGTGCTTTCGCAATGAATGTTTTTTCCATCATCGCTTTGGAAATTCCCATTGCATTGATTGGATATGCGGCTTTGTCGGTTGATAGGCAAACAACACGTTTTACATTATTCTCAACCGCTACTTCTAGAACGTTATCGGTTCCGATTACATTCGTTTTTACAGCCTCAATTGGGAAAAATTCACATGATGGAACTTGTTTTAATGCTGCGGCATGAAATATGAAATCTACACCACGTACTGCATAAGCTAACGATGATTTATCACGTACATCGCCAATATAAAACTGTAGTCTGTCATCATTAAACTCTTTACGCATATCATCTTGTTTCTTTTCGTCACGGGATAAAATCCGGATTTCTTTAGCAAGATTATCGTTAAGTAAACGTCTAACGACTGCGTGTCCAAAAGAACCTGTACCACCGGTGATTAAAATAATTGTATTCTCGTCCATGTTATACCTCCATGTGTTTCATGATAATGTCATATGCTTTGTCACTTGTGTAATGGTTTTTGAGGTAAGTGAATGCCGCCTCACCCATTTGGATAGCTTTATCAGGATTGTTGATTAGTACGTCCACTGCTTCAAGCCACTGATTGGAATCATTACTTGATACTGCGAAACCATAGTCATTTGCAACTGCGATTGTTCCGATATCACTACTTTCATCTGTTGCACAGATGATTGGCATGCTTTGTGCCATATATGCAAGAATTCGCTGCGGATAATTAGGAATGGTAAATTTATGGTCTAAGAATACCAAACCAACATCACACTGTGCCATCACTTGAATGTACTCATGATGGGGTTTGTGTTTGAAATAGTAGAGAGACTGTGGTTTTTCATTTGCTATGTAGTCGGTAATCAAATCAGCCTGAGCGCCACTTCCAACAATAACGAAGCCAAGGTCTTCTCGATCTTTGATCTTCTCGTAACATTCCAGGATGAATGGTACAGATTGAGGTAACCCCAAATTACCCCCATAGAACAGAAGTTTCTTGTTCTCAGGCAATCCCAATTCTTTTCGACTCAAAGGTCGCCCTTCATCGGTGTTAAGGCTTGTCGTATTAGGAAGTACCTCAACTTTATCAACAAGATCTGGATTTTTTTCAACGATATAGTCTAAGTTTCGTGGTGACATGGTTCCAATAAAATCAGATAATGCATACAGTTGTTTTTCCATATGTTTGAAATATCGGTAAATAATTCCTTTTCCCATAATATTCAAGTCAACTGCATTCTGTGGGAAAATATCCTTTAGCATTAGATAGAAGAATGCATTGGGATTTGTTTTGTGTAAATACTTGAGCGTACTTACGATTGTTACTGGTGGCGTTGCGTAAAGAACAATATCAAAGGTTTCATTGGCAAGTTCTTTCTTTATCGTACGTTTGAGCTTTGAATCAAACGTGATTGTTGCAATTCCTTTTTGAATCATATTTTTATTTTTTGTGAGTTTTGCGGATTTGCTCATGACATAACGAATCTTGTCATGAACGTATGAATCTGATACTTCGACTGAAGGTGATTCGCTGCTATAAGCAATCGTAACAGTATGACCTTGTGTTGCGAAATACAACATAAGATCGGAATAAATTCCCTTGTCGACGACGCCAGCATGCGTTGAACTCAGAAATAGTACATTCATAGTGACACCTTCTTTCTAATTCTTAATCGTACTTGTTGATTGTGCGGGTTCTACCCAAATTAATGTATTGTCGAGATTATAAATCTCACGAGTTTTAAAACCTTCTGTGACTATAAACGCATTGTTGTAAAGTCGTGTTCCAGTTGAAAAGTGACGATCAACCAATGGTTTATTATCCATATCTGTGTAGACATGCATTGGAACGGTTTGGAAGACAATTTCGTAGATTTTGTAATCATTTTGTACGAAGGTCCGTTCTAAAATGCTCGTGATTTGTGTTACATCATCAAATAAAGCTAGAATTCGCGAATCAAGTTCGTTTTGCGTCATCTCAACAGTCACTGGGTACTCATTACTGCGAGCGAAATCAAGCGATACTTCAGGACCAATTGTGCGTGGATCAGAAATTGACTCAGTTACTAAATTGTAAACAGAATCAATTGGATATCCTCCATAAAAATTTGGGTACATAATATTGTAGCCATAGATTGGACTTCGTGTATTTGACGTTAAATCAGTAACACGTTCCCCTCTTTGGTTCAAGTAAATATATGTTTGAAGACTTTCTGACCATACCGATACAAAAGTATCTTGTTCACGGGCTGGTTTAATGTTGCCAGTTACCGTTGGTTCTTTAGCTTTAAAGTCAAGATATCGAACATCACGTTGTTCATAATCATAAACTAAATGAGCATAAGTGCTCTTAAATTGTGTTGCATCTTTATTCATGAGTGTCGTGTACGGCATCATTCGTGCATCCCCAACATACTCTGTTTGTTCTGCCATTGTACTTACTTCTTTCATTAGCGAAACGCCCAAGAAAATTACGAGTGCACTCGTAATCAAGATATGGACTGCTGAGAATAGACGTGCATAAACTTCAGGACCTTTCGTTACAATCATTGGGAATACAAGAATTGCAAGAATATAGTAATAGGATGCAAAGCGCCCCGCAGCAACTGGTGCAAATGACAGTGCAAGGTAGAGTGCAAATCCAAGAAGGAATGCATTTACAATATTCTTTGAATAAGTATCCGAAGTAATAGCTTTATAGAACAAGACAGTTCCTATAAAGAGTGCTATTCTGGCTAAGGATGCAAATGATAGTAGATTGCGATACCCTGTTGTTCCGACATATTCAAGAAAACGTGCCACAATTTCAATATGAGCAAATCTTCCAAGTAATGTACTGAATGGTAATAAACTGATAACAATACATGTAACAAAAATGACAAGTATCGCATTTCTGGAAATATTGATACGTTTTGAAATAACATACAAGAGTAAAATTAAGGCACTTGAATGGAAGAGCGATAATCCAAGAATTAATAGGATTTCAGCCCATACAGGCATCTCAAAATCTTTATCAAATAATAGAAGTGCAAATGTGATCACAAGACCTTGTCGTAAAGCACTAAAGTTCCATACAAACAAGAACATTGCATAGTAGACAAGCATTGAGAGACCAACATTTTCAGAGTTTCGATAAATCCACCAAGACATTGCTAAAATTTGGAGTGTTGAGAGGATTGCAACAAAGCCCCAATATGGGATATGTAACAGACCGAATCCTTTCATCAGATAAAGAAAGCCAATATCAATGTTGGGAAATTCCCATCGCATAACAGAGGTAGATACATAAGACGTCTTATCGTAGAGATATTGATATGAGAAGTAATCGGCACCCACGCCATATCTCATAACTGAAATAAGAATCAGTGGCACTGCCGCAAAGATTAAGCGTATAAGTTTGTCTTTCTGTTCGTATTTCTTTGGCAACGGGATAAAACTAATTGCCAAAAGATAGATAAATAGTAAATAATACATAATTTACCCCTTCTCTACGCCTTATCTTGGAACATTTGGATAATGGAGTCAGCAATTTGAACGCATGCGGTTCCGTCACCATAAGGATTCGTTGCATGAGACATCGCATCGTAAGTTTCTTGATTATTCAATAAGTCATAGAATGCATCATAAATTGGAGTTTCTTCAACACCGACAAGTTTGAGTGTTCCAGCAGCGATTCCTTCAGGGCGTTCAGTTGTATCACGCATAACTAGAACCGGTTTCCCTAAACTTGGTGCTTCTTCTTGGATTCCTCCAGAGTCGGTTAATACAAGGTATGATGCATTTAAAAAGTTGTGGAAATCAATTACGTCAAGCGGTTCAATTATACGAATGCGATCGTCATCTCCGAGGATTTCATCTGCGATACTTCGTACAACGGGGTTCATATGAATTGGATAGACTGCTTTAGTATCTGGATGAGTATCGATAATGCGTTTAATGGCTTTAAACATTTGACGCATCGGTTCACCAATATTCTCACGACGATGAGCAGTAATAAGAATTAATCGACTGCCTTTTGCCCATTGAAGGATTGGATGGTCGTAATTATCACGAACCGTCGTTTTTAAAGCATCAATTGCGGTATTACCAGTAATAACCACAAGTTCTTTGGAGATTCCTTCACGAATTAAGTTATCGTAAGACTGTTGTGTCGGTGCAAAGTGTTTCGCAGCGAAGAGACCCACAGCACGGCGATTGAATTCTTCAGGGAATGGTGAATAGATATTGTATGTTCTTAATCCAGCTTCAACATGACCTACAGGAATTTGCATGTAGAATGCAGCAAGTCCTGAAACGAATGTTGTTTGTGTATCACCATGTACAAGAATAATATCTGGTTTTTCAATTTCTAACACTTCTTTGATTCTATTGAGAATCTCAGTTGTAACATCGAATAGAGTTTGCTTTGGTTTCATGATTGCAAGGTCATAATCAGGTACAACATCAAAGACTTCAAGAACAGCATCTAACATTTCACGGTGTTGCCCTGTTACGCAAACGACCGATTGAATCGCTTCGCGGGATTGTAATTCTTTGACAAGTGGGCACATTTTAATCGCCTCTGGGCGTGTACCAAATATGGATAATACTTTAATCATTGTTTTTCCTCCGATTTAAGTTTGTAAATTTTTCTCATAAACACAACTTGGTTGTTCCAAAAACGTTTCATGCGTTTGGGATCAAATGCAATACGGTAGAGCCATTCAAGGTTCATTGCCATGATTAACTTAGGTGCGCGTTTAATCATACCGCTTAAAACGTCGATACTACCACCACATCCAATAAATACACCTTTTTGAATTGTGGCAGCTTCAATCATGAAACGTTCTTGACGCGGTACTCCCAACGCAACGAGTACAAGGTCAGAGTTATACCCTTTCATCGCTTCAATAGCATCTTCAAATGTATTGTCATAGCCATTAAGCAGTTCATTAATAACTATTCCTGGATATTCAATATCAAGAATTTCTTTAAATTTGTCGAGAACCTCTTGTTTCGCACCATAGACAAAAAGCGAGAAACCTTGCTCACTAGAAATCTTGAGCATGTCACTCACTGTGTCAACACCTGTAACGCGTTTAATATCTGCTGAAAAAAGCTTGTTGTATCCCTTCACAACCCCGATTCCATCTGGAGTTATGAGCGTAGATTCATCAAGCAGAAAACGAGCTATGGATTCATCTTGGCTTCCATGCATCATAATTTCTGGGTTTGCTGTCACTAAGTTGACCCGTTCGTGTTGCATAATTTTTTGTGTCAAAAATTCATTGACTTCGTCACGCGGCATTTGCGTGACTTTTTTAAGTAAGTCTTTCATTGTTCAATTCCTTTCGGCACTTATAAACCGATACGTTCAGTTCGTAAATATCTGTATCTATAATATCATATTTGGTGGTCATAGTTAACCATTCCTGATGAATATCTCATGATTACTTCACCACTAAACTTATTTCAGAAATAAGAAAAAACCTAAAGAAAATCTTTAGGTTTAGGGTTTATTCTTCGTTGTCTTTGTTCCAGAATATTTTACGGTTATAGTATTGGCTCGTTTCACCCAAGGCAGTAAAGATTGGATCATGACCAATAGTTTCTGTCAGAGTAGGAACGCCTGAACTTAAGTCAGTTGCGATACCTAGTTTTGATCCTTCAATTTCTACACCAATAGCCGATAGAACAGTTGGGAAAATATCTGTAGCATTAAACCCTCGATTACGAGTGATGCTCGGATCCAACTCATCCCATACTGGATTGATAATCATATTGAATGTCGTACGTTCGTAATTCGGATCAATCGTTGTAAAGTATGTCTTATCCATGCTTAAGTGGTCCCCATTAACGACGATTGTTGTGTTTTCGTAGAAGTCTTGAGCTTTAATCCAATCAATGAAATCTGCAACAATGCGTTCGTCACATGTAATTGAATTTTCATAAGGATGAATTGATGGTGCATCACAGAGTTCATCAACATAACCATCTGGGAAGTGCGTATCGACTGTCTCTACAACTGCATGGAATGGTTGATCTCCGGCACTCATCTCAAGAATTGATTCTTTTGCGAATTCTAACATGGTACGATCTTCAATTCCGAATTGACCTTTAAAGTACTCATGTGATGATTGGCCAGTTTCGATGTAATGGAGACGATCGTAAATATCATAGTTACCATGTTGTTCGTAGAAGCTCTTGACACCATAGTCTGAACTTCTTGCACCGACTATAAGTCGATTGTGATATCCGTTCGCATAAAGGATATCACCAAGGTTTGTTAGTCCAGGCATGTAGTTTTCGACAGTTCCATCTTCATGTGATGTTGGTGGCCAAACGTATGGAATTCCACTTGTTTGGGTTACCATGCCTCCAATAGACCATGTTGCCCCAGGAACAGTACGGATTCCACCATAAGTCGATTGATGTGAAAAGTTTACAGCTTCCCCATCATCAAGGTATTTTGTCAGTGACGGAATAAGGTTTTGCTCCATCGCACCACCGTTTGCTTTATCAAAGTATGTTGCTTCTAACGATTCAAAGAAAATATAGATTAGATTGCGTTTTTGTTCTGGGAATTTAATGTCGACCGAATTTGGATCAATATAATACGTTTCGAACAACTCATTGTCCGAAGTGAAATAATTATAAATTTCCGGCATTTTTAAAGTATACGATGCATGCATGAGGACTGCAATTGCGAGAACAAGTGGTAATGCTCGGGAAAAAATTTTAGGCACGATTCCGACGCGTGATTTACTTTCTTTATTAATCGGTGTTGTGAGAATGTCTGAGTAAATGACAAAGCGCCACGCGATGACACTTACAACACTTGGTACTGTAATTGCAATAATATCACGTGTGAATGTTCCGGTTTCGGAGTTTATTGGTGATAAGATATTGAAAAGAATGATATCAAAAGTAATATTACCTAATGAACCTTGCAACCATAAATAGTATAGTGTACCAACAGAAACTACGGATAATGCAATCCATGAGAACATTCTGTAAACTGGCAATTTTTTTAGTTTGGTTTTAGCATTACAAATTATGAATGCAACAATAGCTGCAACAAATACTATCGCCGAAAAATAGACAAAGGCACGTTTTGCCGTAAAATATTGATTTAGAAAACTCGCATCATACTTAACGATACTAAAAGCATTGGTCACGATTATCGTCATAATGACAGTTAATCCAAAATGTGTCTTTACATCGATATTTCGTTTTGATAGAAACCAAAGTCCCAAACTAAGTATGAGCGGTAAGATCAGTGTTATAAAAATTTGAAAAAACATACTTCCCTCCAGTAGATATATTAATTATTATCTGACGAAACAGTCAGAATGTTTGATTCGTAAAATTCACTACGCATTTCCATTACTTTTCGTAAATACTCGATTGTGTACTTTTCAGATAGTGTTTGTTTTCCCGAAGAAAGATCAACTCCTATTCCTAGTTGCGATCCATCAAACGATACCCCTAACGCTGATAGCGCAGTTGGAAGAACATCGAGTGCAGAATATGTGCGGTTTTTAAGCGTTGTCTGCGGCAATGCTTTATCCCAAGCAGGATTGAGATACATGCTGAATGTTGTACGGTCGTATGATTGATCGAGTGTTTGGAAATATGTTGCATCCATACTTAAATGATCACCGTTGATAATTACCGTCGTATTTTCATAAAAATCTTGTTGAACGACCCAGTCTAAGAATTCGCCGATTGCAGCGTCATTACAGCTAATTGCATTTGCATAAGGTTGTCCAAATGGTTTTTCACATGCCGAGTCGGTATATCCATCTGGAAAGTGAAGATCATTAGTTTCTAGTACAAGATTAAACGGTTGATCGGATTGACTGAATTCATTCAATGACATTTTGGCCATATCAAAGAGTTTTCGGTCTTCAAAGCCCCACCACTCTAAGTAGTCTTTATCAAGCCAACCGACTTCTTTAACTTTACCCCAATCGTAGATTTCGTAATTACCGTGTTGCTCATAGAAACTACGGATGCCATAAAATGAGGCATTCGCTCCTGCAATCAGTCGTTGACGGTAACCTTGTTCGTGAAGAATGTCACCAAGATTTACCATTCCTGGTAAAAACGATTCAACATAGCCATCCTCACGTTCTCCTGGAGGTTTCTTATAAGGAATCCCAGACATCTGTGTTGACATTCCTGCAATTGACCATGTTGCGCCAGGGACATTTTGAATTCCACCATAAGGCGCATCTGTATTTGAAAAATTAACAGCTCCACCTTCCAAATAACGTGTTAGATTTGGAATCATATTCACATCATGATTTCCCCCACGTTCTTTATCAAGATATGTTGTTTCCAATGATTCAACGAAAATATAGATTAGATTTCGTTTCTTTTCTGGAAACTGTAGGTTTGCATCATGCGGATTCACATAGTGATCCTCAAAGAATGTATCGTTCGACAATGCATAACTAATAATTTGCGGTACATATAACGCTTGAGATGATAATGATACCACTAAGACCGCAATTACGGCGACACTCATTCGATTTGTGAAACGAAGCCATAATGGTGTGTTACGGCGTGATTTCCAACGAATTGGATTAACGAAATCTTTTGAGTAAGCGATTGTAAAGAAGCCAAAGAAGATGGCAACGAAGTTGCTACCAAGACCAACTATGTCATTTACAAACGTTCCCGTTTGTGTGTTAATTGGTGAAATTAGATTATTGAGCACAATATCAAAGGTTAGTGTTCCCATTGTACTTAGAATCCATAGAATATAAATAATCATAAATAACAAGATACTGAGTATACTTGCGGTGTAAAACCGGTAGATTCTGATTGTATAATTGTTTTTCTTCATCATTCGAATAATCAAATATGATGCTAAAACAGCTACTAGAGCAATACCAATATGTAATGCATAGAATCGTGGATTGCGATTGACATGACCAATTACTGATTTACCGCGCATGATCCAGTTCACTGCATTGCCGATTGTTACCGTTAATAACATGGCTAGCGCTGCTACATCGCGAACCTTCATGGTTTGTCGTGTTGCTTTAACTAGTATCCATGCTCCTAGAAGCGGAAACAGAAGTATAAGACTTACATTAAATAGCATATTAATTCCCTCACTCAATGCTTTTATGATATCACTTTCAGTTAACAAAACAATAACATTTCGTGATTTTCGTTAAAAAAGCGCTGTCGTAGCGCTTAAAATGGTTTTGGTTGAATCTGTCCTAAAATGACAGGTTTTGATGCCCCAGTTGCTGTTGGAACATTGCTTGGTTGTTTATTCAGGGTTTCATTCCCTAAAATTACGAAGGCAATCGCTTCTTTAGCATCACTTGAGAATCCTAGAGATTCTTGAGTGATGACTACGATGCCGTCAAGCATTTCATCAATTAATGATACAAGGAGTGGATTGTATGCTCCTCCCCCACCAAGAATTACTTCATCAATAGTGTGGTGTGGCATCACAAAGTCTTTGTAAGCTTGAGCGATCGTATATGCTGTAAAATATGTCAAAGTGTAAAGCACATCATTTGCTTGATTTGGATACGTCTCGCAAATTGCCTTAACAACATCTTCACCAAACATTTCACGACCTGTTGATTTAGGCGGTGCGATGTTTAGGTATGGATTCGTTGCTAAAGTATCAAATAACTCTTGAATTGAATGGCCTTGTTTCGCCATTGCAGCATCTTTATCGTACGGTTTTTGGTAAAAGTATGCCATTGCAGCATTCATCATCATATTACCAGGACCTGTATCAAATGCGCTGACATCATCAAGTTGTGCGTTGGCCGGAATAACAGTGACATTACCAATTCCACCAATATTTTGAAGTAGACGGGTCTTTTTAGCGTCCCGATAAAGCACAAATTCAGTATATGGAACTAACGGTGCACCATCTCCACCAGCAACCATATCCATCATTCTAAAATTAAAGACAACATCAGTATTATGATCATACGCTAAATAAGACGGATCACCGATTTGTAAGGTTGAACGGACATGGGGTGCTGTCGCATTTGGCAAGTGATGAATTGTTTGCCCATGTGATGCGATAAAGTCAATTGCTCCTTCATACTGTGTTTCATCCAGTAATTTTGTTACTGCCTTTGACCAAATCATTCCCAGTTCCATGTTTAAAGATGTAATGTCATCAACACGTGATGATTCTGGGTGACTGACATTGAGAATTTTTTGACGAAGTGTGTCATCGATGTCGAGTGATGTAAATCCTAAAACCTCAAGATTTGTATCCACACCATACCCACTAATTTTCGTAAGTACAGCATCAACACCATCTAATGACGTTCCTGACATCAATCCTATAGCGATTTTTTCTGTCATTTTTAGCCTCGATTTGCGATTGCAAGTGCAATACGATCTTCATTTGCTTCTAGTAGTGCTCTCGCCTCTGCTTGAGTTGTATCTGTCTCTTGCATGACAATTGCTGTTTTCACATGGTTTCCGCTTGCATCAAGTAAGTAAGCAGCACGGTCATAGTCAACACCCGTTGCTTTCATGATAATACCTTTTGCACGTTCAACTAATTTTGCGTTGCTTGTTTTAACGTCAACCATTAGGTTTCCATATACTTTACCGTATTTGATCATAGCCCCTGTTGATAACATGTTTAGGACCATTTTTGTTGCTGAACCTGATTTCATTCGTGTTGAACCTGTAACAACTTCTTGTCCAACGACAGCTTCGATTGGATAATCGGCATATTGTGCGATAACACTATCAGCAACACATGCCAATGAAATTGTTTTAGCATTGAGGCTACGTGCATACTTTAAGCCACCAACACAATATGGGGTACGTCCTGATGACGCAATCGCACAGAGAATATCATTCTCATTAAAATCAATGCGTTTCAGATCTTCAACTACAATTGTTTCATTATCTTCCGCCGCTTCAACTGGATGACGCAATGCGACATCACCACCAGCAATTAATCCCACAACGGCTTCTTCACCCATTCCAAATGTTGGAAGTACTTCGGATGCATCTAGAACCCCAAGACGACCAGATGTTCCAGCACCAATGTATACAAGGCGTCCGCCATTTAAAATTGTTTCATAGATTGCATCAACTGCTTTCGCAATTTGTGGTACAGCTGCGCCAACTGCATCAATAACAGCTTGATCTTCTTGATTAATCAAACGAATCATTGCTTCCGTTTCGAGCGTATCAATATGCATCGTATTTTTATTTTGTTGCTCTGTCCCTATCTTACTCAAATCAATTTTCATAATCTCATCCTCACTTTAATTCCATTATAAAGGGTTTGAAATGTTATTTCAAACCCTTTTGACTTTTTATGAAATTTTATTAAATATCGCGGATTGTTTTGACACTTTGACGTGATGCAACCAGTTTTTTACGGGTAGATTCAATGTCATCTTTCGCAACACCTAAATAAAGTAAATCGGAAACTGCAAGCATTGAAAATCGTGATGCAATGGATCCCAAACGAAGCTCTGACTCTTCTTTTGGAATATGTAAAACGATGTCCGCATATCGTGAGAGGTCATTACGACCAACTTGAGTAACAGCAATAACACAAGCACCACCTTCAGTTGCTTCACGTTGTGCAATGAGAATTTCACGCGTCATGCCTGAATAGGAAAACGCAATAACGACATCATTCTGATTTATGTGTGTCATCGCAGACACCATCAAGTGAAAATCATCAAAATACAGCACCTGTTTATCAATTCGTGTTAACTTTTGATACAAATCCTGTGCTGGTAGGCTGGAACCGCCAATTCCAAGCAGATAAATACGACGAGCCCCTTTAAGCGTTTCGATTGCCTTTACAAGTTGGTCCACATCAAGAAGTTTGTATGTCTTATCAAAAGTTTCGGCATTTCCAAACTTCGATTTTTGAATCATGGTTTGGACCGAATCGTCTTGTGTAATTAAGCGATTAATCGAATCAATAACTTCGATATCGTCTTTTGATTTCGCAAGCTCCACCTTGAGATGAGTAAATCCTTTATAGCCGATTTTTTTCGAAAAACGGACAACGGCTGCCGCAGATGAGTCAACCGCTTCTGCTAATTTTTGTGATGAGAGCGTGATAACATACTCCTTGTTTTCAAGAATATAGTTTGCGATCCGTAACTCTGTATCTGTATAGGTCCCCATATTCTCCTTAATGCGATATATACTACTCATAAAAGCCTCCCAAAATTGCTTATTTAACCTTATGGTAACGTATTTCCTAATAAATGGGAAATATATCACAAAAGATACCACAATTACTGTACTTTCGGTACTCAGTATTACAAAAAGAACTATAAAAACAACTTATTTAAAGAAAAGTGCAAACAAAAAAGGACTTCGAATCGAAACTCAAAGTCCTTTTTTTACTAGTTTAGAGATTTCTTAGGTTTAAAGACCTTTAAAGCGATTGTGACTGCAACAATTCCTGCAGTGAGTTTACCAATCATGACCGGTACAATTAAGTTTGGTTGGAAGTTAGCGGTGAACGCAAGATGGTCCCCGATTACAAACGCACCACAGACTGAGAAAGCTATAACTGCGATGATTTCATGATCTTCGAATGAATCGTCAATCATCGAGAAGAGTGCGATTACATTCGCTGCAGCAGCGAGAATACCTGTCACCACTTTCGATGAAAGTCCAACTTTGTTACCCAAACGTTCCAGCGGTTTCTCGAGTCGCGTCTGCATGAAATACACCATTGGAAATGCACCACAGAGCATAATACCAATATAACCAGCAACTTCAAGTGCACGGTTAATATCTGCTTCATCTGCAATGATGGGTTCAAATGGCCAAACACCAAAGAGTGTACTGAAGATACCTGTAAAATACTCAACTACGACTAAAGTAAAGACAATTTTGGTAAATGCATCCATGAAACGGCCGAAGCCTTTGAATCCAGCAATCATCATATCTGGTTTTTTCCATAAGCCAAACGCCATTAAAAAACAGATGATGAGTAATGGAATCAAGTTAAGAAAGATTGTTTGGAAGGTCATGTTCAAGATAACTGTTTGAGCTGCAGCGCTTGTGCTCGACAAGGCACGCACACTTGGACTCATCAACGCAATAATAATATTACTTACAAGAACCCCAACTGGTATCGTAATAAATCCAATCATAATTCCCAATGACATTTGACGGTGGTATTTTTCCTTAACCGTTTTCAAAGCCACAGGAATACTAAAGACGATGGTAGCACCAGCCATATACCCTACCGTTGTTGCCATAATCCATGATTCTTTCGTTACTGCTAATGATTCCGCAAGTTGATATCCTCCCATATCGACAGCGAGAAATGTAGTTGCTGCGATTGCTGGATCTGCCCCAAAGAAGGCAAAAACTGGGCTGATAAAGTTTGTAATCAAACTGATTAAGATTGGCAAGGATGCCATAATACCGGCAACTGGTAAGAAAATACTTCCGATTGCGTTAATTCCTTCAAGGAATTGGTTTCCCATTTCACTTTCCGGTTTAAATATTGATGCCAAACATCCCCATACTGCAAAGAACATGATGATGTAGACAACAACGTCACTAATTATTTTCATAGCGTTTCTCCATACTGTGCTAAAGCTTCGTTTGCATATTTAATACTTGAACGATACCAAATGTAAAGGTATTCGCCGACCGTAGCGCCATTTGATTCTTGAAGAATAGCCCAGATAAACCAGTAATATGATGCGAGTGCAACGTAGCCAATAAAGTGGCGACGGCGTTCAAAGCTCATCGGTTTGCCTTCGTAGCGGTCTAAAATATCCATAGCTTCTTCAAAGGTGTAATCTGAACATGCAATAAACGTTCCTAAATCAACACCTGGATCGTCAACGCCAGCATACTCCCAATCAATGAGATATGGACGTGTACCTTGGAAGAGAATATTTGGATCATAGAAATCACAATGGCATAGTATTTTCGGATAGTTATCCGATTCTGTAAACTGGAAAACACGTTCTAATTTATTATATAATTCATCGAAATCGTCAAAATCATGACGACCTTTTTCAGCGATCATCGCAATAAAATCATTTGTTTTTTTCCAAACATTGAACTCATATTTACCTTCCAGTTGGAGATCATGAAGTTTACGAATCATTTCAAGAGACGCATTTACTTCATAGTCATTGTGATAGTCCATGGTATGCGTATCGGTAATATAGTTCGCAATTTTCCAACCTTTATCTGGATTCATACAGATAAAGGAATCATCAAGTCCATATTCTTTCGCCACTTCTTGCGCATAGGCTTCGGCTCTGCGGTTAATGTAGCTATCCGTTCCGACACCAGGATGACGGTACATATAGACTTTATCGAAGACTTCAAATTTGAATGACAAGTTTGTGAGTCCTTTTTTGACTGCCTCAATATTCTTGATATCTTTAAGCTCACAATTTAGCGATGTCGTAATGTTTTCTAAAATTTGTGAGTCGGTATTCGTAATATACAAAGTATCGAAGTTTTGAAGGTCTTCAAAACTATCAAATTCATGAATTGAATTCGCTGGATATTCCTTACCATACATTTTTAATGTTCCGATATGCTTCATGAGGACATATTCCCACAGACGATAACGTGTCGTTTCATCTTTGAATTCTTCTTTTAAGATATTAATAAATGTATCCGAAAACTCTTTATCAAAGTAAGCGTGTCCTGTCATCAACGGTTCACCAACGCCAATTTCGATATCTTTAATCAATTTTCGTGAGTTCATTAATGCATAGAATTCCCCCGAAACATTTGCATGTTCATGAACTACTGCATAACTTGGCCCATACATATATGGATCAAATGGATTTTCATCATAATAGATGTCTGAAACACAAAGATAGGTATTCTTAAATTGCGATGCTACTTTCAAAATAGTTGAAATATTGTTGTAGCGGTAGTAGTCTTCATTGATGGCGATTTTTACGTTAAACTTGTCTTCTAAATAAAAGAACTTCTCTTTCATGTAACCAAGAACAAGTGTGATGTCTTTGATTCCGGATGCTTGTAATTGTTTAATTTGGCGTTCAATAAGGATTTCACCGCGGACTTTCAAGAGTCCTTTTGGGTTTTCATAACCGAGTGGTGCAATCCGGGACCCCATTCCTGCAGCCATAATAATCGCATTATCGACTTTGTACTGCTGCATAATAGCTGTTCCCTTTTCAGTAATTTGGTTGTCTTTGATATACTCGTTTTCGACTAAAGTGTTTAGAACACTGTTAACACTACCCAAAGATAGTTGGTTAAGCGCACTTGCGTCGCGTTGTGTTGTAAACTGATTGAGATGAAATAGTTTTAGGATATCAAATTCATTTTTTGTTATCATATATTTCTCCTTGTTCATAATTTCCTTAATTCTACCATAAAATGAACGAAAGCAATATATTTAACGATATTATTGTTGTAAATATCAGAAATCACATTTTTCCAGTATAAAAAAAAACGGTCATTTTTGACCGTTTATCATGAATTACTTATTTTTATTAAACTCGAGATATTCTTCGTAAGTACCAAGGTAATCAAACACAGATCCATCTGTTTTAAAATCAAAGACTCGTGTTGCTGTTGTTTCGATAATTTGATGGTCATGGGATGCCAGAATAATTGTACCTGGGAATTTAATGAGCGCATTGTTCAATGCAGTAATTGATTCCATGTCTAAGTGGTTCGTTGGCTCATCAAGTAAGAGCACATTGGCACCTAAAATCATCATTTTTGACATCATACAACGGACTTTCTCTCCACCTGAAAGGACATTGACCTTCTTCAATGCATCATCGCCACCGAATAACATACGTCCCAAGAATCCACGAACAAATGTTTCATCTTTTTCATCTGAGAATTCCATTAACCAGTCGACGATGCGCTCATCAACTTCAAAGTTCTCTTCGAAATTTTTATTAAAGTATGCATATTCAACGCTAGATCCCCAGTTAATCGAACCCGAATCAGCTGGTGTCGTTTCTGAAATGACATCGAAGAACATTGACTTAGCAAGCTCATTTTCGCCAACAAGGGCTACTTTTTCGCCATTTCCGACAGTAAGATTAAGATTCTTGAAGTAGGTAATCCCATCCCCTGTTTTCGTAAGGTCTTCAACTTGTAGAATTGAAGTACCTAAACTACGTTTTGGTTTAAATTCGATAAATGGGTAACGTCGTTTTGAAGGTTGCATTTCTTCGATATTAATTTTTGCTAACGCTTGTTTTCGTGATGTTGCTTGTTTGGACTTCGAGGCATTCGCACTAAAACGTGCAATAAAGTCTTGAAGTTCTTTGATTTTTTCTTCTTTTTTCTTGTTTGCATCTTTCATTTGACGAAGCATCAACTGACTGGATTCATACCAGAAATCGTAGTTTCCTACAAAGAGTTGAATTTTGCCATAGTCAATATCTGCAATATGGGTACATGTTTTATTTAAGAAGTGACGATCGTGAGAAACCATGATAACAGTTGTATTATCTAAGTTCATAATAAACTCTTCTAACCATTGAATTGCTTCAATGTCAAGGTGGTTAGTCGGCTCATCCAGTAATAAAATATCTGGATTACCAAATACCGCTTGTGCCAATAAGACTTTAACCTTATCAGCTGCAGGAACATCAGCCATTTTAGCTTCATGATATTGACTGTCAATTCCAAGACCATTTAAAAGCATGAATACTTCGGTTTCAGCATTCCAACCATCCATATCTGCAAACTTTTCTTCCAACTCACCCGCACGAATTCCATCGGCTTCTGTGAAATCTTCTTTAGTATAAATTGCATCTTTTTCTTTCATGATGGCATATAAGTCTTGGTTTCCCATGATAACTGTTTCTAAGACAGTAAATTCATCATATGCAAAATGATCTTGCTTTAAAAATGAAAGACGTTTCCCTGGTTGGACTGATACATGACCACCCGTTGCATCAAGTTCTTTTGATAACAACTTTAAAAAAGTTGATTTACCCGCACCGTTTGCACCGATAACCCCATAACAGTTACCCTCTATAAAATTGATGGATACATCTTCAAATAAAGCCTTCCCATCAAACATTAATGATAAATTATTTGTACTAATCACACGCATTCTCCTTTTGAATCCAATCAATTATATCATAAAAACAGAATTGGTACGTATTCATTGTCTCGAGATCAATACTTCTTGAGTGATGCTCTTGAACTGATATTCAATTACATCTAAAATAGAACCATATTGAGGTGAACTTATGAACGCAGAAATTATTAATGTTGGTACTGAATTATTGATGGGAGATGTTGTAAACACAAATGCAACATTCATCGCTAAACACTTACAAGATTACGGAATCAACAATTACTTTCAAACAGTAATTGGCGATAATCCCGCCCGCTTAGAAGCACAAATCAAACAATCACTAAGCCGTAGTGATATGATTATCATCACTGGCGGTCTGGGCCCAACATATGATGACTTAACGAAAGAAATCGTTGCTCAAGCATTAAACTTAGAAATGGTCATGGATTTGGCATCCAAAGAACGGATTGAGTCTTATTTCAAGAAATCACATCGCGCTATGCCTCACAACAACCTTAAGCAAGCCATGATTCCAGACGGTTCGCGAGCATTGGATAATAATTACGGAACCGCACCCGGTGTGCTCATTGAGCAAAATGACAAAACAGTCATTTTATTGCCCGGACCACCTCGGGAACTGAAACCGATGTTTTTGAATGCTATTATTCCGTTTCTCGCAGAAAAACGTGACTTTATGATTGTTTCTGATCGTGTCTACATCCAGGGTATTGGAGAGTCACACATCGAGGAAGCACTCTCCAGTCTTATGATTGAAAGCACCAATCCTACGATTGCCCCCTATTTGCATGAAAATGGGGTCATGTTACGCGTTAGTGCTCGCGCACGTTCACAAGAAGAAGGACATGCTTTAAATCAAAACGCAGTCAACGTCATTCTCGAAACCTTCCCAGACAATATTATGGGAGTGAATATCGGCTCTTTAGAAGAAGAGTTAGTTCTCGAACTGACGAAACGCAATCAAACTATCGCAACGGCTGAAAGTTGCACCGGTGGCTTACTTGCGAAACGTATTACGGATGTTAATGGAAGTTCTGCCATTTTCAATTATGGTGCAGTCACATATTCAAATACCATGAAGACTCAAGTCCTCGGTGTCGATTCGTCTCTTTTTGATTCAGTAGGTGCTGTTTCAAAAGAAGTAGCTGAAGCAATGGCACTTGGCGTTAAAAAACTTGCTAACGCTCATTATGGTATCGGAATAACAGGAATCGCAGGCCCGACTGGTGGAACTGTTGAAAAACCTGTAGGAACAGTGTATATCGCCCTTGCAACGACAGCAGGATGTGTTACTGAAAAATACATGTTTGGCCATCGCCATCTTGATCGTGAAAGTGTTCGATATGCAGCATCTCAGGCGGCGCTTGCCTTAATTCACAAGCATTTGAAATAAAAAAAGCCTCAACGGGCTTTTTTTTATTCTTTCCCATCCGACGCTGATAGCAATTCTATGGCCGCTGGTTGTAGATTGATGGCTTTAATGCGTTCGGCATCAAATTTGGGTTTACGATTGTAGTAACACAGCCCATTCTTTTCTTGCTCAATATCATACAATTGTGTGTAACAATAGCCAAACAATTGTGGGTGCTGAAGTAAAACGTTTGTAAGTCCTTCATAGCGCTCTAAAAATTCAGTTTCAGATTGTGGTTCTGTACCATAACCCCATGAA
This sequence comes from Erysipelothrix sp. HDW6B, assembly GCF_011301115.1. NCBI lineage: Bacteria > Bacillati > Bacillota > Erysipelotrichia > Erysipelotrichales > Erysipelotrichaceae > Erysipelothrix > Erysipelothrix sp. HDW6B. The sequence goes on from NZ_CP049860.1 coordinate 1,252,566, forward strand.
CTTTCACCACTTGGATCCCATTTAATACCGCCATATTCGCTAATACAAAATGCCTGTCCTGATTTATAGGTTTGTCGGGCATCATGTTCATCCCAGAATGCACCATTTGGGTGATGAATTCCTTGGAAATGATACCGTAATTGATCGACATCTTGAGTATAATCATGAACATCATAAAAATCAGTAACAACATGATAATTACCACTCGTATCAACACATGGTCGTGTTGGGTCCATGTCTTTAGTCGTTCGGTAAATTAATTCTATAATTTCGTCACGTTGAGGTCTTCCCTCAACATTCCATGTCTCATTGAATGGACTCCAGGTGATAATCGATGGGTGATTAAAATCTCGTTTAACGAGTTGTTGCCATTCGGGTAGAAAATCCGTGATCGATTGGTAATTCGAAAGATCAATGCCCCAGTTTGCCATTTCGGCCCAGACCATGAATCCAGCGCGATCACAATGGTAGTAGAATCTCGGTTCAAATGCTTTTTCATGTAACCGTGCGCCATTAAAACCCATAGATTGACTTAAAGTAATGTCATGTTTTAGGCTTTCATCATCCTTCGCGGTATAAACACCATCTTCATAAAATCCTTGTAACAGCACAAATCGTTGGAATATTGTTTTACCATTGAGCTTAAATTCATACCCATCAAGTTCAATTTCACGCATCCCAAAATAACTATGAACCGTATCATCTTCAAAAGAGAATGTGACATCGTACAATGCACCTTCACCGATTTCCCACAGATGTAGCTCATCCAGTTTTATTTGAACAAATCCATGCTTATTGAGGGTCGTTTGATGTTGTCCGACACACCTTCCATCATAGGTAATTTCAACTGATAATTGCCCTTTTCCCGTAGCAAAAGCTTCAATCGCAATTGTACTATTATGGATATTTGGATAGTATCGAATGCTTTCAAGTCGTGTAAAAGGCACAAACTCTAACCACACAGTCTGCCATATACCCGTTGTACGGGTATAATCACAACCTCGTGAGTAGTAAAAAGAACTTTGTTTTCCTTTTGGCTGTCTTCCCGAACGTACATCATCCTCTACGTAAACAGTCAAAGTATTGATACCTACATGGACATGCTCTCGAATTTCAAATGAAAATGAATCATAACCGCCTTCATGAGCTCCTATTGACTGACCGTTCACAAATATTTCTGTTTTATAATCGACCGCACCGAAGTGAAGTATGATCTCGGATTGAAGCTGATCTGCCCCAACCTCAAAATTTCTTTGATACCATACTGCCGGCATAAAATCAGTATATTCAATACCGCTAAGCTTGCTTTCTGGAGGATACGGAACAGTTATTTGCCGCGTAAAGGTGTGCTCTTTTTGCCATTGACGATCTAAACCGCTTTTTCCAAAATCAAAATCAAATTTCCATAACCCATTTAAATTTTGCCAAGTTTGGCGTTCAAATTGCGGATTTGGATGTTCATGTCTGGGTATACTATTCATTTGAGTTCTCCCTCTCTTTTATCTATAATTGAATTATACAATCACCAATTTCAGAAATGGTGGATAATTCAATCAATTAAGTGAGGAATACACGCATGAAAGAACATATACTCAGTTTTTTACCCAGTCATTTTCAAACGCCGTCCCTTTTTCGTATTGAAATTGCGGGAATCACATACCCATTCAGCACGTATCATGTCCAACGTCAACATTCGCATATATACAGTTTCGAGTATGTTGTATCTGGATCCGGAACGCTGAGAATTGACGGCATCGAATACAGTGTGCAACAAGGAGATGTTTTTATCTTGCCTAAGCACCATGATCATGAATATTGGTCAAACCCCAAAAAGCCACTCCATAAACTATGGATTAATGTATCAGGCAGTTTATGCGATCACCTGCTTCAAACGTATCACATTCACAATAATTATGTATTTCGTAATTTGGATGTATTTGATTGTCTCTCTGAATTTCTGGTTATATGTGAAACTTACACATTGACACCGCAACAACGTTCACAGCAAACATCGCTTCAATTTCATAAATTAATGCTACTTATTCACGATCATTCCATCCAAAACGACGTATTACATCTCAGTGAACCTGTTTATAAGGCAAAACAACGATTCGATGACTCAGTGTTTACAACTATATCGATTAGCGAAGTAGCCGCTCACGTGAACATGTCGTCCTCACAATTAACCCGGATTTTTAAACAGCAACTTCATCAAACACCCTACAATTACCTTCTTGATAAGAAACTTGAAATGGCACGATTACTACTCTCGGAGTCTTTTTTAACTGTACAACAAATTTCTGATCGGTTGGCATTTTCCGACCCGCAGTATTTCTCCAATATTTTCAAACGTAAAAGTGGATATACACCGACTCAGTGGCGGAATACAAACCGACGTAAATCCGATTAACGCCTTACGAAATACCATGCATTTAACTCAATCCCACATAAAAAAGGAGCCAAGTTTTGACTTGCTCCTTTTTCGATATAGTATTTTTGATTGCTTTAAAAACTATATACTGCTTTTAACTAATAATACGATAGATTCGATATGTGTTGTTTGTGGGAACATATCAACAGGTTGAACACTATCAATGCTATAGCCAGCAGATACGAATGGTTTTAAATCACGAACGAGCGTTGCAGGATTACAACTTACATACGCAATTTTCTCTGGACTTAAGGCAATAACGTCATCAATAAATGATGATTCAAGACCTTTTCGAGGTGGATCGACAACAACTACGTCTGGTTTTAACGATAGTTCTTTAATTCCCTCAATGACATCTCCTGCAATGAACGAGATATTCGAGACGTCATTAATCTCTGCATTTTTAACGGCTACAATAACAGCTTCTTCAACAATTTCAATTCCAATGACTTCCTTAGCTCTTTGTGCAAGGCTCAGGGATATTGTTCCAATTCCAGAATAAGCATCAAGTACGACTTCTGTTCCATCAAGTTGAAGTGTATCTAAGAGTGTTTGATAGAGTACTTCCGCTTGCGGAGTGTTCACTTGTAGAAATGATTCCGCTGTGACTTCATAAGTATTTTCGAGAATAACTTCTTTGAATGTATCCTTGCCATATACAACTTTTGATTCTGGACCCATTATAGCTGCCGTTTTATGTGGGTTCACATTGTGAACGATACTTACAATATTATCCGATAGGGCTGCAATTGCCGGAACAATTTTAGATTGCGGGAATAAACTCTTCGAACGTGTTACTAAAACAACCATCACTTCTCCAGTATTTTGACCATGGCGAACAATGATGTGACGAATGTTTCCTGTATTTGTGCGAGCATCATATGGTTTTTCATTAAATTCAACGAGAATATCGCGAATTCCAACAACAATTTCGTCAATTCCAAGTGCATTAATTTTGAAGTTGTTAACTGGGATGAGTTGGTGTGAGTTATGTTTAAAGACGCCAATTTCCATAGCATCATCAACTTTTCGAACCGGAACTTGCGTTTTATTACGGTAATGCCATTCGTTTTCGGCTCCAATAATATGATTTACCAATACATTTTTAAACATAGGATCTTTCTTGAAAGCATCCTCTACAATTTTTGTTTTGAGTTCTAATTGTCGGGAATAACTGACATGTTGGAGTGGAATAGTACTGTTTAGAGCAAGATCTTTCGATTTTACGTAGGCGCGATCTTGTGATGGAATGAGAAGTTCGGTAATACGACCAAAGGCATATTTCTTCTCAACGCGATCAAGCTTTACCAGTGCAGTTTCGCCCGTAATTCCTCCCTCGACAAAAATAGGATAACCGTCGACTTTAGCAACGCCTTTTCCTTCGTAAGACATATCAATAAATGTTAATTCAAGAATATCATTTTTCTTTAATGAATCTGTATTCATGGTTTCCTTCTTTCTTCGATTATGTTATCGATTGTGGTTTAAATTTCTTAATAAAATCATGGTTGCAGCAATGTGGAGTTTACATTGGTGCTGAAAGATTTCGCATGAAGTTTAGTTATTAAAAATTTCGAACATGTTTAGTATATGATTTTGGACTATATAAGTAAACATATATCCTTCATATCTCAAAAGAAAAGCATCTTAAAAGATGCTTCATTGCTATTTTTTAGATTTCATAGTCAATCTGGTATGCTTTCGCATCGGTATTGTAGTAGCCGTAGGATATTTCAACAACTTCCCCCTCCGCGTTTTCTGTGTGACGTTCACGACATAACACAGGTTGGTCTTCGAGTTTTAGAATCTTACGAATCATCGGATCGACATCCACTACCACATAAAAACGGTCACTAAAATTTGCCACATCAAAGCCTTTAAGAGCAAGCCATTTGTATAATGAATTTGATTCAATTTCATTAATGGCATGTTTTATCGACATGACTGGAAAATAGTGTTCAAACGTAATGTACGGTTCACCATCCAAATAGTACATACGTTTTAGGCACGTTGCAGACTCACCAAACGCCTCAAATAATGTGGCATTATTCTGTACATCCACAACATCAATTTCCATAAGTTCTTTTTTCAACTCGTGCTGTTTTTCAAGAATTGAAGAAAATGAATTTGCTTTTGAGAGCCGATTGAAAAGTCGATTACTTAGAACAGTCGTTCCTTTACCACTCTTTTTCTCAAGATATCCTTCATTACTCAGTATTTCTACCGCATTACGAACTGTGATTTTACTAACAGCAAACATTTCTTCTAATTCACGCTCTGTCGGAATGTAACTGCCAACAGGATAACGGCCCGAGAGAATGTCTTTCTTAATTTGTTGTGCAACTTCTAAATACAATAATTTTTTTCTGTTCACTGACATACCTCCCTCAATCCCTTAGTTTCTACAATTATAGCTTATTAACAGCTAATATACAGTATGAATGCAAATATTATGATGTTTTTGTTATTCTTCAACAATTTTCCCGATATCTTTAAGCTCGATTGAGACCCGTCCATTGATGTCGGTTTTAATATCGATTATGTTTTGAACATCCAAAATATCAAGTGGTAGGATAATTTCGATACCTGATTCTGTTCGAATACGGTGTTTTTTTATAGTTGCCGTTTTATTCATGAGTTTCAAATTAATGAGGTCCGTAACGTTGTTTGCTTCAAAAGCGTTATGGATTAGAGAAGCCTCATGTTCGTCAATATCCTCAAAAATTTCCTTTAAGATTTGCTCGGGTTCAATCTCATCATACAGCTCGACGTTATCTGTAATAATTTGTCGCGCCTTGATTGTATTAGGTAATCGGTCAACGTCCCGTTGATCAGAAATCGATTGAATCAGGGTATCAACAACTTGAAATGATTGTTTAGAATTGGCTATCAAGGTCGTATCTAAAAAGGTTTCGATGGCATCTCGATTCGCTGGCACTGCCTTAACTCGAGTATCACCGGTTGTTAGATCGATTAAAAATCCTGCTTGAACACTTGCGAATCCACTTGGCATAATTGCATGATTGTATACCAATGCATTTTCAACTCCCTGAACATTTTGCGTGATTTTGATGACACCATCTTTGCTTAGAAGTTCAAACATTCCAAAACCAACAGATTCTCCTAAATCAGCAAGTACAAACACAAGATTGTTGCTCGTATAGTCCATATTTTGGATATACTGTTCGAACCATTGGCGGGCTAAATCTTGTGTAGTTTCCAAGAATGGAAATTGAGTTCCGATTAGCGCTTTAAATGGACTGCGCTCACCAATTGTTGCCCGTGTCGTAGAAGTGCTGTTTTGCATCCCTTTCACAAGTTTAAGTAAGTAGTTTTCAATTGCATGCTGATTGTTTAAGTTCAGCGGTTGTTGTGACAAAATTATTGATTTGAGATCATCATCCAAAGTATGAATGATTGCTTTATTAATATCCATAGTTACCCCGTTATTCTACTGTGATTTGACGCAGCTTACTGCCTTTATCAGTCTTCATTATAACAATTTGTTGCGGAATACGCTCTTTAAGTTCAGAAACATGTGAAATAATACCGACAAGCCGATCATTTGATGCTAAGTTTTGTAAGGCATCGACAGCTGATTGAAGAGACTTATCATCCAGTGTTCCGAACCCCTCATCGATAAACATTGCTTCTACACTTACTACACCTGAACTATTTTGAATTACATCCGAAAGCCCCAGGGCCATCGATAACGATGCTTTAAATGATTCGCCACCGGATAAGGATTTTATGCTACGACGTTTCCCCGTCCAATAATCCATGACATCAAGGTCTAACCCTGATTTTTCGCGCTTGTTGCTTGCTATTTCTTGACGAACGAGTTCATATCGCTGAGCAGTCATAATCTTAAAACGCTTATTCGCCTCATGAATAATATATTCAAAATAGGCACTTTGAATGTAATTTTCGAGCGTGATTTTATCTTTTCCTTGAAGTTCACCATTCATGACTCGCGCTAAATCGGACACCGTTTGATATTCGTTTAGGCTTGCCTTGCTCTGCTGATACAACTTTTGAAGACTGTTATGTATTTCATCATGCACTAGATATTCTCGCATGGAACTATTTAGTTGTTGTTGGTTAGTCTCACGGTGAGTTTTATTTTCGTTAATCGCTTCTAAAAGTGCTGGTTTTGACCCGTCTGCAATTGGATTAACTTGCGATCGTAATGCCTTCAGTTCTGTTTCGACATCCCGACTATTTTGATTATAGTTTTGAATTAGCGTTTGTTCCTGTTTGTATGCAGCTTCACTCATTAGATGGTCGTTGTATGTTGCCAAACTATCAAGATGATACTCTCTCAGTAATTGACTTAACGACACGTTCAGCGTTTCTAACGCTTTATCTGTTTGTTGTTTTTGGTCAACATTGTGTTTCATGGTAGTTTGAAGCACGAGTCGATCATTTTGAGTTTTTGTGACCGCAGCATCATAGACGTCTACAAGTGATTCAAGACGTTGTTTCGCTTCCTTGAGCGTTTTTAGATGTGTTTGCGCTTCATTTAATGTATCGAAAGATAGACTGCTTTTAATTGCTGAAAGTTCAGTTTTAAGCGTCGTTTCTTCTGTTCTTTCAGACTGAATTTGCCCCGCTAATGTTTCAAGCGTATGATCCAGTATTTTTTTGTCATCAAGAAGTTGTTGTTTATTCGCGATCTTCGTTTGATAGGTCGAAATTTTACTTTTTAGTGTATTAATTGTAGTAGATTGATCGTTGATTTGTGCAATAAGAGCTTCTAACAATGAATCATTGAATGTATCATAGTCCGGAATTTGGACAAGGCTTGATTCAGAATCATCACGTCGCGTCTTCAAATCCCCCAATTCCGCAAGATGTTTTTGGAATACAGTTTCTTTACTTTGACGAGCTTTAAGGGCGTCTTCAACCGTTTCTTGAGTCACTAAAGCATCATGAAATTCGGCAATGTGTGGGTGCTCTAGCGATCCACAAACAGGACATGGTTCACCATCTTGTAGGTCTTTAGCGATGATTCCGGCTTGATTCATAAAGAATGTCTTTTGAACATCCATGGTTACTTTATTTTGCATCTTTAATCCTTGTTCAACGTCTTGAACCACTTGCTGTTTGGCAGCGAATGAAGTTTTGAGTTGCGTGTTGAGGCGAATCTTTTCAAGCACTGATTCAACATGTTGTTTTTGAGTATTCAATGCTTGTTGGGTATCGTGCGCTTTAATTAGCAAATTTTGTTGATTTACAATTTCTGCTTCGGCAAGTGCAACTTCCTCTAAACGCTTTTGTATCTGTGCATTCTTCAAAGTTGTTTGGTCATATGAAGAAATAAGCTGAGATAATGCAAGCTGCTGTTTATCGAGGTTTGTCTGAAGGGTTTTTAGTGCTTCATATTTGGGCATCAATTGTTCTGATTCTTTCATTGCATAGGATTGATTTTGAATCATGGTGCGGTGTGCATCCATCTCAATTTTTTGTGCCCCTAATGTTTTTATCTTCTCATCTATAATCATTTCTTGGTTAAGAAGATTTTGGTACTCGTTGCTTAAATTTTGTGACGTGTCCGTCGTTTCTTGGTACGATTTGACGATTGGATCGACTGCCGCAACCATTGTATCGTACTGTACTAGGTCCTTTTCTCGTTGAAGAACCTGCGTGCGTTGTTGTTGGAGCGTTTCATGACGTTTCGTCAGTTCATCAATTTGTTGTGTTAGTGCTTCTTGAGTATTAATTCGTGTTAAGCTGTCTTGTAACCCAATCGCTTCCGTTTCTAAACGCTGCGCACGTTGCTCAAGTTCTTTGATTTCTGCTTGGGTAGCTGCAATATATTGACTTAATTGACTTAGCACCATTCGAAGATCAAAACTATCCATATCTGAAGCATCAAAACCTTTGATGCGCATCATTTGGTCATGTGCTAGTTTTTGGATGCTGTCCAACTCTCGTCGAACAAGAAGAGATTGCTCCTTAAGTTTTCTTTGTACTGTATCATAAAGTTGCGTACTAAAAATTTTTCGAAAAATTTTACTTCGGTCAGAACTGCTTGCAGTGAGTAACGACAAAAACTCTCCTTGCGCAATCATAACAATTTGTTTAAATTGTGCTGCATCCATACCTAGCAGACTTTCAATCCTGTTTTTAACATCACTAATGCTATCGAAATGCGTGCCATCTGGCATCGTTAAAAGAACTGTCGGCTCTTGAGTTGTTGTTCCGTCTCCTCTTAGTTTAGGACGTTCATATCGTGGTGTTCGACGAATCGTATACGTTTCGTTAAAATGTTCAAACTCCAAAATTACCGCAGTTTCTATCTCTGCTGGTGCATAGTCACTTCGTAAGGTATCACGTTGGCGCATTGACCCACTCGCATCTTCATACAATGCATAGGAAATAGCGTCAAATATCGTCGTTTTACCAGCACCAGTATCTCCAGATATAACATATAGACCATTCTTAAATTTTGAGAAATCTACTGTTGTCTGTTCTGCATATGGGCCAAAGGCGCTCATTATTAATTTTTTTGGCTTCATGACACATCTCCAATCTCATCTAAAATGGAAACTACTAAGTGCTGTTCCGCATCATTCAAATCACGACCTGTCTGTTGTTCAAAAAAATCATGAACAAGTTCTAGTGGTTTTTTTGACACCACTTCTTCAGCTCGTTGTAATGAACCATTATGTGTACTCAGCTGATTTTGAACTTCTAAGGTTAATGTGTTTGGATAAACACGTTGAAGTCGTGTAATTGCATTATGAACAACGGTTTCATCCGTAATAATCGCATGGATATAGTCTTGCGAAGTTTCAGTTTCTCCAATCTTTATGAGCTCATCAATTGGCCCTTTGATTACGCGAACATCACGCAACGGTTTAAGGGGTATTTGATCATAAACAACAGTATCGTCGACAGTTACTAAGGTTACTGACTTTCGTTGCTGTGCCTCCTCAAATGCATACTTAAGAATTGATCCTGAATATCGAATTGTATCACTACCAATTCGTTGTGGACGATGAATATGTCCCAATGCCACATAATCAAACGCTTCAAGAATTGTAGTATTAATTGCATCGAGACCACCCAGAGTTAGTCCTGTTTCCGATTGAGCTATTTCAGGTTCACTACTTCCACTCACAAAGAATTGATGACCTATCATGACGTTTTTACGATCATTTTTGAGTTCAAGACGATCAAGAACAAATTGATACGCTTCTTGGTAATTTGAACTTTTAAAGTCTTCATAAACATTCGCAACATAGACCGGTTTAATAAACGGAATTGGATAGAAATCGACATTAGCAATCGTTATGGGATTAATCGTAGAGGTCAGATGTGTAATAACGTGAATATTCGTTCTTTCTAAAAGGCGCTTCCCTACCCCTAATCGATCATTAGAATCGTGATTCCCAGATATCACAATCGTTTCTAACTGATGATTGGCTAATTCAACAAGAAACCAATCCCATAGGGAGAAAGCCTCTTCACTGGGACTGTTTTTATCATACACATCTCCGGCGATAATGAGTGCATCAACATGATGACGCTTCGCAATATCCAGTATTTGACGTAAGATGTATTTTTGATCTTCAATTAAAGAAACTTGCATTAAGCGTCTTCCTATATGTAAATCAGCACAATGTAAAAATTTCATGGTTCACCTCGGTTTGTTATCTTTATTGTATCAATGTTTTAATCGTTCTCAAAGGAATAACAGCGAAGTGTCGTATAGTTTTGCTATTTCATCATATTTAGTTAAATTAAGGTCAAAAAAAAGAAAGCAACTAGCTTTCTTTATTGTTGGGTTCGAATACGTCGCGGTACTTGATGTGCTTCCACCAAAGACCATTGTGTTAAAGTATCATCCACAGTTTCTACTTTCAGATAACTATGACGGTCAATTTGTCCTTTTGATTCGAAACTGATAATTTTTTTATCCCCATCTGAGCTTTCAACCTCCAATTGATATTTAAAATTACCATTTGCAAGTTGAGAGATTTCAGCGTGTTCCGTCGATCCATACGCAGTGCGATAGTCTTTTTTGAATTGATCTTTTAGCAAGAACGCGACACCTACGAAAACAACTGCAACAATTAAGATTCTTTTGAAATTTTTGGTCATACCGGTTCTCCTTTATCTACTCCTATCTTACGCACTTTTAAACTTAACTCCCATCGAATTCCAGAACATCTGACTTACAATATTGTCACAAAAAAAAGAAACGACCGTGTCATTTCTTTTTCTCATCAATTTAAAACAACTCACTCACCAAACACATTAAGCCAGGCTTGAAACAACAAGTACGATGAAAATGCCCCTGGATCTGCTGAATTCGCAATTGTGATGACTTGTTCCTCTAATTTATGTTTCTTAGGAATCGCGACTTCTAAAACATCGCTGTCCGCAAAGTGCTGCCACACTTTAAGCATCGGATGGTCACGAGGTGTCTGTCCACGTTTCGCGATCGCCTCATACCCTGTGTGAAACATCACATTTGAAGGATCAAAAGTATGCAATGCCATGGTATTAAATGCTGCTCCATACAAGGGACCACACGCCCCCTCTAACTTCGCAAGCAAGGTCAAACCGACTTGTTTCATAAATTGCGAATGGTCGGAATATGGACGCCGCTCCATCATTTCTAAAACAGCCTTTGACCCCTGTACGATATTAGTGCCATGATCACCATCACCGCTCATTGTATCATAGTGATTTAAAAGTTCTTCGTTATCTTGAATCAATGCATTAAATTCTTGAATCCATAGTTCGTACTGCTCTAATTTCATGATATTTTACACCTTTCTAAATTGATTTTTACCGGATGCATGTGAAGATACATTACTCCACTTATACCGCAACTGAATCATATTCTGTTGTACTTTGCCTTCTACATGCTATACCCGTAGACCTTACAACCGCTTGATGCCATCCATTTATCATCACTTTGCGCGTTTCTAAAGATATTTCAGGGTTCCATTCTGTGTTTGTTATGGGTTGGTTTTGTGCGCGAATATCATCACCAAACACCCCAGTAGCAAAACCAGCTAAGAAAGCCACCCCTACTGCAATCGCCAAATCCTGGTCAATACCTCTAATTTTCGTGCCTGTTAGATTTGCTAACAATTGCATAAGAAAACTATTAGTAGTCATTTGTGAACTTACATTTAGTGTTGTCAATGCGCCACCCCAATCAGTTTGCATTCCCTGAATAATATCGTAGGACTGGTACGCAATTGATTCGAGTGCTGCCCGAATTATATGCTCTCGTTTAGATGCACGGGTCAATCCCAAAATATTTGCTCGAACTGGTCGATTATAACCAATCTGTAGCGCGTTGGTCTGTTTTGGAATCACATAAATACCGAGCGTATCTTCTACTTTCGTGGCAAAAAATTCTAAATCATCAGTTTTTTGAATAATCCCCAAATCTTGATGTAACCAATGATTAACAACGGTGTCTGGGACGGTAGTTCCTTCCAATGCATAGTGAACTTGGTTATTGATACCCATCGCTATTGTTGTATTTAATCCATGATTGCTGCGAATTTGCTTTAATCCTGTATTCAGTATTAGGGAATTCCCTGAGTTATATGTATAACTGTTACTTGATCCTAAAAATGTTTGCCCAAGCAAAGCAGCTTGGTCGTTACCTATGATTCCAGTAATTGGAATTGACGTGTTTTGGATCGTGGCATACCCATACATATCTGAACTATTTTTGACATCTGGAAGCATTTTACGGGGAATATCAAATAATTGAAGTAATGCATCGTCCCATGCACGTGATGTAATGTTAAATAGCATAGTGCGGGCTGCATTAGTTACATCTGTGACATGTATTTTTTCATGCGTTAGCTTATAGACCAGCCACGTATCAACTGTACCAAACAACAACTCTCCTTTTTCAGCACGCAGACGCGCTCCTGGAACATTATCCAATATCCATTTAATTTTTGATGCAGCATAAAGACTGTCAGCAGATAAACCTGTTGACTCGTAAATGTCCTTCAAGTCATTTTTTTTGAGCCGATGTAAAAAAACGTGTGATGTTGAGTCATCGGTTGAAACAATTGCGTTGTATATAGGGACCCCGGTTTTTTTGTCCCAAACAAGTATAGTCTCTCTTTGATTTGCGATTCCAATTGCCTCTATAGACTTTATATCGATGCCCTGAGTCAAAACATCCTTTAACGCTTGCATCTGCGAATCCCAAATTGCTTCTGGACTGAGTTCAACCCTATGCAGATGAGAGTAGATTGGTGATATTTCAACAGATGCAGTTGCCACAATCTCTTTGTTTTGATCAACAACAACTGCTCGTGAATATGTTAGTTCATGATGTAATACAACAATGTTTCGTTCCATAAATCTCCTTTGTTTTATTAATACGATAAGGTAATTTGTTCAGAAGGTTTCATCAAAGTATTATGCATGTCTATCAGTGTAAATGATAGCGCTTCCTTGTTGCCTCATAGTATCATAAATAAGGCATTTGTTTGTGATAGAAGATTTATTCACATAAACTTTACAAAACTATCACATTTATAAAAAACTACATTTTAAAATCATTTTTGATCCTTATATTTATAAAAACAGGCAAAGAAAAGGATGCTTGCGCACCCATAACTTTATTTACATTCATTTTTCTTTATCATTCAGACCGCTTAAATTAGCCAATAATCTAACATTCCATCAATTTTTAATTTAAAGTACTATGTAATGTTTGGTCTAGTATTACGGTTTGAGATATTTTGAAGCCAATATCCAATACAAAGTCCTGCAATCATAAAATTTAACCACCCTAACCCAATTGACGCTAGCGGAACATATGTCTGATATGCGGTAAAAATCGGGCTCAGCAATTGTTGATTTGCAAGTAACGGCAATTGCATCATTGTTTCAAATATAGCTACTACAATCATTATCCCAAGCATGATATTAATCACACGTTTCTTATCTAATAATTTCGCAAAAGCCAAACCCACAATGACATGCATGATTGCTAGAGGATAAATAAAATTTAGAACCGGAATCGATAGCTGAATGATTGCTTCAAGCCCTACATTAGAAACTAAGAAGCCAGCACTAGCGATTACAACCGCCATTAATTCGTAGGATACTTTCGGGATAATCGAGGAAAAGTAACGAGCACAACTCGTTATAAGACCAACGGCTGTTGTGATACATGCAAACGTAATTGTAATCCCAAAAAATATCAGTCCAGCACTCCCAAAATAATAATGAAATAATTGCCCTAATGCAATACCGCCGTTAGAAGCAACAGGTAATACATTTAAAGATGACGATCCAATTAACAGAAGCATTGTATAAATAAAAATCATCGTTCCACCCGAGATCAAAGAAGCATATACAACATCCTTAACGAGTGATGATTGTGATTCTGGGTGGTTTACTTTTGTTGATTGTACGATAACAAACCCAAACGATAGTGCTGCTAGAACGTCCATGGTTTGATACCCCATTTGAAATCCTGTTAGAAATGCTGATGTCTCATAGGTTCCTGAAGGGAGCGTGTTCGATGCACTTCCTAAAGGATTAATCATAAACATGATGAAGAAGACTGCTAGAAAGATTAGAAAAAGTGGATTAATGATCTTTGCAACCCAAACCTCAATTTTAGAGGGTTTAATTGCAATTAATAATGCACCACCAAAAAATAAGAACGAGTAAACAAACATACCTAATTGATGGTTAGCCTGTGGCATTAGTGCTTTAATCGCAACCTCGTAAGGCACTGTTGCTGTTCGAGGCAATGCGAACATTGGTCCGATTGTTAGGAGTAGCAAAATGGTGAACATGCGAGCATATCGCCTTCCATATGGCTGTAGCATATCTTCTAGACTATCTGCTTTTGATCGTCCACAAACAATTACTCCTAGACTTGCCAATCCCACCGCAGTGAGTATGAAACCAAAACTTGATTGAGCAATATTTGAACCTGATAATTGGCCAATATTAACTGGAAAAATCAGATTTCCTGCTCCAAAAAATAAACCAAATAAGAGCGATGCAAGAACTATGCGTGATTTCATCCGTGTTAATACTGTTTGCTTCATAAGAATCTCCTTCAATTTTTCATTATCTTATCGCACATGTAATATGCTTTCAAGCATTTTCTGAATATACTTTCATAATTGACCCCTAATGCATCAAAAATACATGTGCAGACAAAAAAAACAACATTTTCATGTTGTTTGAATTAACTTATTGGCGCGCTCGACAGGAGTTGAACCCATAACCTCTTGAGCCGTAATCAAGTGCTCTATCCAGTTGAGCTACGAGCGCATCACTTAAGGCTTAGTTATAATACCACCAACACCCTAAGAGTGCAACCCATTTCTACCAATTACTTGATTTTTTACAAAATTTAATCACGAATACATTAAACGAAATGTGTTCTTGCTATCCATCCATGCGATACAAAATTCTTGCATTCATTTTCTGATTTCGCTACTATTGGAAATAAGAGGTTTATCATGAAAAATAACAAACATATATTTATTGTATTAACTGCTTTATCATTTATAGCGGCATTTATTAGTGTTTTAGGTATTTTCGAATTCGGAGACATGTTCATCTCATTCATGAGTGGAAATAGTGCACGGCTGGGAATTCATATCGCAAATGGCCCTATTAAAGAAGTCGTCTTTTATACAGGAGCACTTACATTCTTTATATTTGGTGTCTATGTCGCGAATATTCTTGTTCCTACATTAGATGCTTTAGGCATGATTCAAATTATGCTTATCGAATGTGTCTTACTGAGTTTATCTCTTGTCATGGATTCCGTTCATGATTCGCTCCCTAGCTTTCTGTTGCTCACCTTTGCGATGGGAATGCAAAACCGGCTACAATTCGCAATTAATGGGTTAATCTTGGGTAAAGGTTATATGACTGGGGTACTTTATGCAATTGGCACAACGCTTGCTCAATGGACTCGTAAGGAAAAATCAGGCATCGACGTTCTTATTATTGCTTCAACGTGGATAGCCTTTCTAAGTGGTGCAGTATGTGGGGCTCTTAGTCTTTGGGTCGTCGATGATTTCTTCTCCTTAATCTTCCCAATTATTTTCATCATGACATTGGTGCTTTATGTTCGTGCACACTTCGATAGCATTGAAACTTCACTCAATTCAAAATTATAAATTTGAACACTTAAAAAGTCACATTCGAGAATGTGACTTTTTTTTTTAAATGCGGGTGTGAATCGTTTGTTGCGTTTCAAAGGCTTCGAATACTGTTTCGAGAAGCACCATCACGCGCATGACTTCGTCATTCGCAACGTATGGCATTGCAGTCCCCGCCACAACCGCCGCAAAGTTATCGTAAAACGTTGTATCCAATACCAACGGTTCAGGTAGTGGCTTTCGCTCTAATGACGCCTCACGAAGCGGTGCCATCGTTTTTGTGAACCCTGCACCCGCACGAATTGGTTTTGGTGGTACATGATCGACATTAGCGCGCAACAGCACCATTTCGCCATTTCGATTCCAGTCATGGATGACTGCAGTCCCCGTTAACCCTTTGACATACCACCGTGGTAAAGTAATGAAATTAGTTGTTGCAACCTCTATATGTGCTCGAATACCATTTTCAAAAATAAGTTGAGTTACAAATCCATCATCAGAATCATGACCCAAAACAAACGATAAATCGCTAGAAACCGATATAACTGGACTCTTTATCATCATGAGAAGTTGATCAAAGACATGAACACCCCAATCATATACCATTCCACCACCATGGACTGCTTCACAACGCCAATCCCCCGGAATGCCATTGCCACCATGAATTCGTGATTCAATACGGAAGACATCACCAATCTCTTGGTTTTCATATATATTTCGAATAATTAAGTAATCATCATCCCAACGGCGATTTTGGTGAACCATAAATGTGCGCTCCATTGCTTTAGCAACAACCATGATCCGCTCTAAGGAAGCTGCTGTTAATGTAACAGGTTTCTCACAAATAACGTGTTTTCCTGCTTGCAGTGCTTGAATCGCAATATATTCATGATAATCGTTCGGTGTTGCAATAAGAATTGCATCAACGCCATCATCATCGAGTACTGTTTCAAAAGTTTGGTACATAATGAATCCATCCAACCCTGCCTTCTCAAGATTATCTGGGTCCGTATCATAAGCACCGACACATTGAACATGTCGTGTTTGAGAAATTAAATCTTTTGCATGATGACGTCCCATGCCACCATAGCCAATAATTACTAAATTTAACATTGTACACTATCTCTCCTGTGTTAGATTACTTCGAGTGCTTGTCGGTTTCCGAATGCACGATGAATTTTGGGTGCAGGTGCTACCCATTCGACCCCATTTCGTATAATTGATTGAATATGGGGATCGTAGTACGTTGGGTAGGTTTCATGACCTGGTCTAAAATAGAATATTTTGCCATGTCCACGCGTAAATGTGCATGCACTTCGGAAAACTTCGCCCCCTGTAAACCATGATACCATTAAAACATCATCAGGTTTGGGAATATCAAAGAATTCACCATACATTTCTTCATTTTCCAACTCAATATATTCAGGAACGCCACGCATTATAGGGTGAATTGGATCTAGAACCCATAATCGTTCCTTTTCCCCTGCTTCACGCCATTTCAAATCACAACTCGTTCCCATTAGTCGCATAAACAACTTTGACATGTGCCCTGAGTGCAACACAACAAGTCCCATGCCTTTTAAGACCTGATTTTGAAGCATTGTCACGATATCATCTGAGACTTTATCGTGTGCCAAATGTCCCCACCACACCAACACATCCGTATTTTTCAAGATTTCTCGAGATGCTTCAGTATCGTGATTTTCAAGTGTAACCACTGAAATCGTGTTGTCTTCATTCCCAAGTATTTCTGCAAGCACCGCATGGATACCCTCAGGGTACACTGCTTTTACAGCCGCTTGTGTTTGTTCGTGTATAAATTCATTATAAATTGTGATGTTCATTAGACCCACCACATTTCAGAAGATGCATTGTGTATCATGACTGCGTTGGTATTTTTAACTGCACGTGCAAAACCTTCTTCAATTGACATGAGTGGATCTTCGTGCTCAATACTTATTGCACCATCATAGCCATAAATGCGCAAATGACTCATCATGTCTGACCATATTTTTAAGTCGTGACCGCATCCAACACTTCTAAATGTCCAAGCTCGTGTCGTAACATCACCATACGGTTGCATATCTGTCACACCGTACATATTAATGTTGTCTTGATCCATATAAATGTCTTTGGCATGGAAGTGCACAATAGCATCTTCGCGAGCGAGAATTTTAATCGCTGCCACTGGATCTATACCTTGCCACCACATATGCGACGGGTCAAAGTTTACCCCAATATATTCAGATGTTGCATGGCGTAGTTTCAATGCCGTATAGGGACTGTGAACCGAAAATCCGCCATGCATTTCAATACCTATCTTAACATCTAGGGATTCTGCTAATTGTGCAATGTCTTTCCAATACGGAATTACTTGAGTTTCCCATTGCCAATCGTAGATCTTTCGATACTCAGTTGGCCATGATAGCGTTGGCCAGTTTGGATAGGTTGCAGTTTCGCTATCGCCTGGGATTCCTGAAAATGTGTTCACAACAGGAACGCCAAGAAGATGGGCAAGTTGCAACGTGTCACGAAGTGTTTTATCGGCCAATTCTGCCTCTTCCCGATTTGGAGAAAGTGGATTGTTATGACAGCTTAAGGCACTAATTGTGATATTGTGATCCGCAAACTTTTGAAGATAATCTTGACGCGCCTCTTCACTTTCTAAAAGAAGATTAACAGGACAGTGATGACTTCCTGGATTACCACCGCTTCCAATTTCCAATATACTTAATCCAGCTTGTTGAGCACGAATCAGAAGTTCATCTAATGATAAATTTGCAAAAAGTGGTGTAAATACGCCTAATTTCATTGTGTTTCCTCCTCAAAATATACAGGTTTACCTGTGCTTGCTGATGTATAGATAGCTTCAAGTATTTCAGTTACAATCAACGCTTCATATGGATCAACGACCGGTGGTGTATCCATAGTGATAGCATCAATCCATGCACGCGCTTCTAGATATCCCGGCTCTGTTCCTTTACTATCGTAGAAATCAACGCCGCCGATTTCAAAATCAATATTTTTTTGGTAAAGGGCTCCATGTTCCTCACCATTGAGGCGTAACCCTTGTTCCATATCTGCACCCATTTTGGTTCCATAAAGAGATGTTTTTGCCTCTCCAACATCCAATGTGTTCAAAGCCCAACTCGATTCCAGGATAATGGTTGCACCATTCTCCATAACAACGAACCCAAATGCCGAATCCTCAACTGTAAATTGGGCTGGATCCCATGATCCCCAGGCATTCGCAGTATTGGGTGTTTGACTTAGTTCATGATAGGTTGTTCCGACTGCATACTTTGGCTTATAGTTATTCATCGTCCACAACGTTAAATCAAGCGCATGCGTTCCAATGTCGATCAGCGGTCCGCCGCCTTGCGCTTCCTCATCTAAGAATACACCCCAAGTTGGAACAGCGCGACGTCGGATTGCTTTGGCTTTCCCCAGATAGATATGTCCCAATTGATTTTCTTGTGCAATCTTTTTTAAGAACATGGAATCACTTCGAAAACGATTCTGATAGCCGACTGTTAATTTCTTATCGTTACGCTTTGCTGCAGCAATCATTTCACGAGCCTCAGATGCGTATTTAGCCATTGGCTTCTCGCACATAACATGTTTTTTGTGATCCAGCGCTGCAATTGTGATGGTTGCATGGGTATTGTTTGGTGTTAAAACATGAACAACATCCAATGGCTCTGACAATAAATCTAAATAATCGGTGTATACACGTGCATTGGATGTACCATATTCGTCTTTTGCTTTAGTAGCACGCTCGATGTCTAGATCACAAAACGCGACAAGGTCCACATCATCCAGCAATTTTAGATTGGGTAAATGCTTCCCAAAAGCAATACCACCACAACCGATAATACCTATTTTAATCATAATTCGCTCCTTTTGATCGCTGATTCTTCGACACGATCTTGAATATTTTTTCGATACTGTAAGGGACTATCCATTACATGTTTGCGAAACACGCTATGAAAGGTCTTAACACTCTGAAATCCCGACTCAAATGCAACCTCAGAAATACTCCAGTCTGTTGTAACTAAATACCATTTAGCGCGATTGACTCGGAATTCATTCAGAAACTCTACAAAAGTTTGACCGGTATGCTTTTTAAAAAATCGCGTAAAGTAATAACTGTTATAACCAATATGATCCGAAACACGCTCCAGAGAAATATCGTGGTCATAATGGGTCTCGATGTAACGGTAGACACGATTTAATTTATCCAAAACATCTTGATTCTTGATACTTGGTGCCAATATATCCGAACCACTTTGTTTTAACGGAAAGTTTCGAAACGTCTTGACATAAAATCCGTAGAGTAATTCTTGGATGCGAAATCGATATGCAATATCTTTAGACCCAATTTCATGCCCAATTGTGGCAATAAAATGATAAATTTGTTCGCGAATCGTTTGATCCCAATGAATACTATACGGTTCAATTAAGTTCAGATGTTTAACGAGATCACTGGCAGATGTTTCATGAGTGAAAAACGTTGGATCAATTTGCACTACCAAACGGACGCTTCCTGGTGAACTCAGAAAATAATGACTTATTCCACTATTAACGATATAAATATCTCCTTTTTCAAGGGTAAAGACGTGTTCTTCGACACCTAAGTTAAGGATTCCTTCTTGAACATAAATGAGCTCAATTTCTTGATGCCAATGTGGTGCAGTTAAGACACGTCCTTCGTGACGGTAATACATAACCGGCAGGTCGTGTTCAAAGATTGGACGTTCTAAATATTTAATCATGCTATCCCTCACTTCTATGTTTATCATACACCACCAAGTAAGCGGATACATCACACTTCGTTACACATTTGTCTTATATATTGACTTTTTTAGGCAAAGTGCCAAAATTGGATATCCGTGAAATTGCAGTTGTATCTCAAAGAAATAGGTTTATAATTTTACGTAAGAGATTGGAGTAACATATGAAAACTATTAAAGATTATGGCATGGGAATTGGACTCTCTATTGTCATTTGCGGACTCGCATATTTAGGCGCCCAATTTATCCCTAAAATTGGAGCTGCAACACTTGCCATCCTACTGGGTATCGCTTTGGGTAACACGTTGTTTAAACAAAATATATGGGAGCGTGGAACAGGTTTTACTGAAAAACGTTTCTTAGAGGTGTCGATTGTATTGCTTGGCCTCTCGGTAACAACTCAGACCTTGATTGATCTTGGAATTAATGCATTCCTCTTCGTTGTAATTTTAATGGCATTAACGTTGGCGTTTGTTTACTTTTTAGCACAGAAAATGGGCTTCAGTAAGAACTTCGCCATTCTTATGGCAAGTGGGAATGCAGTCTGTGGTTCAAGCGCCATTGCGTCGGTCGCGCCAAGCATTCAGGCTTCACGTGATGATAAAGGTTCTTCGATTACAATTACCAATCTATTGGGAACCATCTTAATGCTAGGGCTACCAATCATTGCGACAACCCTTTTTACCAGTGATACACAAATTGGCGCGCTTCTTGGAGGAACCATTCAATCCGTTGGACAAGTAGCTGGTGCTGCAAGCAGTATTAGCAAACCTGTCTTCGAGTATGCTATGATTTTCAAAATAATTCGAGTCTTAATGCTTGTCTTTGTAGTTTTACTTTGGGGCTATGTTGCTGGTAAAGATGAACCATCGAATTCCCAAAAAGTTGAACGCAAATTTTCACAATTTGTTCCATGGTATATTCTTGGCTTTATCGTCGTATGTATCTTAAATTCAATGGCACTGGTTCCAGTCGAAATTGCACAACCACTCAGTAATGTCAGCACCTTTTTGGAAGTTTCTGCACTTGCGGCTATCGGATTGCGGCTGAATATACGCGTTCTTATCCAAAGCGGTCGTCAATTAATCATGTTAGCAGTCGCAATTGGTATTTTTCAAATCCTTGCCGCTTCTGCACTGATCGCTATTCTTCTTTAAAGTTATCACAACAAAAAAAACACACCTTGATCCAAAACAAGGCGTGTTTTTTTAGTATTGCAGTTGTGCCATAATTGTTGTTAAACGATCATGCATTGGTACATCATAAGGACTGTGACCTGCGGACTCAACAATGTGTAGCTCGCTTCCCGATAAAGCCTCGTAAAGCTCATATGCTGCACTCACTCGACAATCTACATCATAGCGACCATGAACAATAAACGTTGGAATGTGTGCAATCTGTGCACTGTGATTTAGAATTGTATTGTCATCATTCCAAAACATTTTATTTGCGAAAAAGTGACATTCTAGTGTCGCAAGACTAATATCTGCATCCGTGATTGGGTCAGTTTGAACAGAAAGATCTGGCACAAGACGTACCAGCGAACCTTCCCATCGGGACCATGCAAAAGCAGCACGTCGTTTTAGGTCAACATCATCTCCAGTGAATATTTCATAGTAGGCACTCACAAGGTCATGACGTTTTGATGGTTCGATCATCTTTTTAAACCCTTCGTGCTCTATTGGGTAGAAATATGAAGCACCCTCTTGATATAACCATGCGACATCTTCTTCACGACCTAAGAAAATTCCTCTTAAAACCAATGCTTTTACTGCATCTGGATATGCAATTGCATAAAGCAAAGCAAGGGTTGAACCATAACTACCGCCAAACACTGTCCATTTTGAAATCCCTAAAGTATGAGCAATACGTGCGATATCCGCTACACCTGCTTGAGGTGTATTATTTTCTAATGTTGCGAACGGTTTTGAGTTCCCACACCCCCGTTGATCAAATGCGATAACAAACCACTCATTTAAATCAAAAAACGAAAATGACGCCTCTGAAATACGTCCACCTGGACCACCATGCAAAAAAATCACTGCAGGTTTTTCAGGGTTCCCCTTTATATAAACTGCTAATTCTTGACCATCCTCAGTTGTAATATATTGTGTTGGTTCCATAAATTCTCCTTAATAAAATTATTGTAGCACATTCTCAGACTAATACGCCTTATCGCCAACGAATCAAGCGCATTTCAACATAATCAATAAGAATAAAGACGAGTAATCCAAAAATACTGAGCAAAAGAATACCGGCGTACATATCTTTATATTGAACCATCATCCACGAATTCATAATGGTATAACCCATACCATAAGTTGTCGCATAGTTCTCTGCAAAAAATAGAACAGCAATGCTCATTCCAAATGCATTTCTACTAGCAGTCAGAATATTGGGAAGTATAGCGGGCAAGTATACGCTTTTAAACATACTACCTTTCGGTAATTTCATGATTTTTGCAGCTTTAAGAATGTCATTATCAATTGCTTCAACTGCATCCACTGTCGCAATCAAAAATTGAAAAATAATGATGCTTACAATTAATAGAATCTTAGAAAAGTCTTTAATGCCAAATAGAAGCATAAAGACTGGTAAAAAGGCTATTTTAGGAATTGGATACAACGTATAGACTAACGGATTAAGAATCTTTTTAACCAATGGAACAACGCCCATCGTAAGACCGATTAAAACACCTAAAATCAATGCGACACTCATACTGATTAGAATTCGATAGCCACTCACCAGAAGATGGGGAACAAATTTATTGAAATTCCGTATCGATATCATGATAATTGTGTTCGGATTTGGAAACAATGCTGTTTGAAATATGACATGAAAGAGCCACGCCACTGCATAGATAAACAATCCTGAAACAAAAATATACTTAACGTGTTTTCGCATCAAATAAACCTCGCAATTCTAGACAGACTTCATAGAAACGAATATCTTGACGGGCATCTTCTAAATCATAAATCGGGTTATCAAACTCGTGCACAATTTCTCCCTGATCCATAATTAAAATTCGTTTACCAAGGAAAATTGCTTCCTCAATATTATGCGTTACAATGATTTGAGTCATGCTTTTTTGTAATGTTTTGAGGATTGCCTGTATTGTTTCCGCGTGTTGTGTATCCAGCGATGATGTTGCCTCATCCACAAGCAATAAATCAGGGTGGATACTGAGTGCTCGTGCAATCGCAACCCTTTGTTTCTGCCCTCCTGATAGTTGACTCGGATAGCGATCCATATACGCTTGAATTCCTAAGTCATTACTTTGCTGTTGGGCTTCTGTTTCCATGTTTATATTCGGATAAGCGCGCATTGCCAACATGATGTTCTGTTTCACAGTCAACCACGGCATTAACCCAAAATTTTGAAATATCATTGCGGGGCGCTGTGCTACCACTTTTATTGATCCTGCATCTGTTTTTATAATATTTCCTATTAAATTTAGAAGTGTTGTCTTCCCACATCCAGATTTTCCGAGCAATACAATTGCTTCTCCATACGCCACTTGAAGATTTATATTTTTTAGTACACGTTCTTGATTATAGGCGTAATTCAATTTTTGAATTGTAATCATTGGACAAACTGTGCATCTACCATGCTGTCATAATCCACAGTTACAATTGTGTTAAGCACGTTTTGACTCCATGTCGCAAGTTTCTCTAAATATTCTTTAGAAGGTACGCGAATGACTTGATACTGTGGCAATACAATGTCTTGTTCAATCTCCGGTTTTAAACCTAAACGATTAACTAAGATTGATCGTACACCAGCCTCATCATTTGCCATTGCAGTCACCGCTTGATTGTACCCTTGATGAAATGTTTGAATCGCATCGTGTTTCTCCGCAATTGCTTTATCAGTAAATACAATGACATTAGGACTGAAACTATCATTAACTTTTATTGCTGTTTTCGTAAGACCATTCAAAACTCCCATAGATGCAACGGGTTCTGGTATAACCGCAACATCGACATTGCCCGAACCAATCATTTCTAATCGTGCAGGAATATCATTGATGTATATCTTCTCAACGCTTTTACCAGCTAACGCTTGATCCGTCAAATAGTTTGTCACACTCACTTCCATTAATGCTGCTTTTAAGTGCTCAGCATCCAAACGATTAGGGTCTTTGGCCAAAAGTAAAAAACTGGTATCCGTAGACATGGTGATTTTCATATCGAATCCTGCATTAACATTTTGCATCAAGGCAATAACGTCCGTTAATGCGCCATCAATTTGATGGCTTTGAAGTGCACTTTGGCGTTCCATCGCATTCTGATAGATATCAACATTAACTTCTAAATTTAATCCATCAAAGATTCCTTTTTCTTGAGCATAGAGAATAGGTGCGGCGTCAACTGCCGGCATCATTCCCAAGTTTAAAACTACATTATCTGGTTTTTTCGCACTGCATCCTCCTAGAACGATTGCGAATACTACAACAACTCCTAAAATGACTGTTTTTTTCATAGGTTCCCTCTTTCCCTTTTAGTTTAAACGAAATCACTCAAATATAAAGCCTATCCGCTACATCAGTACCGATTTCTAATACCCATAAAATTTAGTTCGTTTCGTTTTGACGACGGCTTGTCGAAATGCGAAGTTATCCTCACAAAGTTGATCACCTTACTTCTGTTTCATCGATTTAACATAACGGCGATGTTGATAGTGCCGTATCCATGACATACGATTATATTTTTTTAAAGAACGTTTCATTTGTCGTACGTCTTTTCGACTTAAAACACGTTTCCGTTTCGCAAATGCTTTCGATAAGTTTTTCAATAAGACGGTATTACCGGCATCAGTTTCCAGTGTACTTTGAGGATGGGTAAAAACAATATAGGACTCAACTGTATTCAGATGGAAAAAATCCCTTAACGCATCACGATGATAGATGTTTTGAATTTGCGGATTTCGAAATTGTGTAAGTGTACCGTTTTGATATCGACGATTCCATGAAGAAGCATCTTTTTTCCCTTGTATTGCCCCTGCATAATACTTCACTTCGAAGATATAGACACCAAACTTAGAAATCGACAGAACATCAATTTCTCGGATTCCCTGATTTTTTGCGATAGGAACATACGTTCGCATAAATGTAGCTCCAGCAAGATTTCGTTTAACTTCAGCAAAAACAGCATATTCAGCACGGATACTGGAATCTTTATGTTTTTTATAAAGTATTTTATATTTTAGATTACGTAGAAAGTTTGACATAATTGGCTCCGATATTAGTTTGTTTCTTTATTATAGATTAAATGGCCATAAGACTCCACCTTGCAAAAAATTCGAAGTATCAATTATTTTTCATCAATCCAACTTCCTGTTTGAAATTTAATACACAACTTGTTAGAATATAAACATTACGCTTTTCTTTCGTATAAACAGGAGGTTCTTATGAACTTAGAAAATTTTACAGTCAATGATTTAGATGCATACATTGCACTCGCATCCGAATTTCACAGTGGTCCAGCATCTTTTACACCACCGAACATTTCTGTGTTTACTCGTAACTTTGAATATATCTTAAATAGTTCGGATGCTTATGGATGGTTTATTAAAGTTGATGGTACCATTGCTGGGTATGTTTTATGCTCTCGAATGTTTTCAACAGAAATCGGAGCACCTCAACTATGGATTGAGGAATTGAGTATTTTAGATTCCCATCAGGGACAGGGTCTTGGATCTGCAGTTCTTGACCAACTTCAAGATATGTTCCCAAATGTGCAACGGTTCCGACTCGAGGTTGCACCTGCAAATGAATCTGCAAAACGTTTATACAAACGTAAAGGTTACGACTTCATTGCCTACGAACAAATGATTATCGATCGTAAATAAACTCCCTTGGGAGTTTTTTTGTTACATCTTTGTAAGGATTTCGTTATTGTTATCGATGGCAGTTATGATACAAATTGGTATGGTAATTACGTGAGGTGTTCTATGAAACGAAAAATCGTTGCCCTATTCTTTTTTATGATTATCTGTTATAGCATCATTTACAGTGCCATTCAGTTAGTTTCCATTTTCTCATAAAAAAAACAGCCCTTTCACTAGAAAGGGTTGTTTTGAGCAGCCAATTGATTAATAAATGCCAGTTGCAATTCTGGATTTGTAATTTCTTGAGCTGCAATGTCAAGAATTGTTTCTATTTTCACTTCTTTTTTTGATGCCTGCGTTTTATTATTTTTTGATAAATCTAATGTCATGAATGTCATGGTGTATCCCTCCTATTATAATGTATTGCTAAGTGCTGTATAGAAACTCTCAACTTGGTCTTTATCAAGATTTGCACTTTCCGCAATATCAAACAATGTCATGTCAGGTTTTGGTGTAGCCGGTTTCTTACCAGCAAGTTTTGTGATAAGTGTTGATGTTAAAGTTACGATGGTCATAATGTTTCTCCTTGTGGTATGAATTACCTTTTGTATACATAGTATACCTCGGGCGAATCTTACGAGCCATCGAACTTAATGACACCTGTCTTACAGCTTTGTCATTTAATTTACATTAAAACTTGCTTTCTGAGAAAACTGCGTTATAATAGTACAAAATAAAGCGTTGACGAGGATATGTTTCGTTGGGAACTGCTATTAGCGAGATGACAGATGGTGAAAGGTCATTAAGTAAGCCCACTGTAAATAACCCCTCTGAGCAATTTTCCTGAACGTTGAACTAGGGAAAATCGGGTGTAGTCCGTTATCTTACTACACGATTTGATAGAATCGTAAAGTGATCATAATTATGATAATTTGGGTGGTACCGCGGAACACAGCATTTCGTCCCTTTGGGATATAATGCTGTTTTTTTATACCAAGGAGGACCTAAGATGTCATTACATTCACTTAAATCACTACATACTTTAGAACATGGGACACCTGTTCACGTTGCGGGATGGGTGCGTACAACACGCCAATCTCGCTCTATTCTCTTTATCGAAATCCATGATGGATCACAGTTTGCAACGACTCAATGTGTCATCGATGCAGATCATTCACAGTATTCTGTAATTTCCAAGCTTACAATTGGGAGCAGTGTTCGAATCCATGGTCAATTGAAAACTGGGCTTACAGGCAAACATAAACATGAAATTGCAATTGACACCATTATCGTTGAAGGCATGGCTGACAGTGATTATCCACTTCAAAAGAAACGCCACAGTTTTGAGTTTCTCCGAACGATTCCACATCTTCGCCCACGATCTAACACTTTTTATGCTGTATTTAAGACTCGTTCAATCCTTACACAAGGGATGCACAAATACTTAGAATCTCAAGATGTCACTTATATACAAGCGCCGGCAATCACGACGACTGATGCTGAAGGTGGTGGAGATGTTTTCCGAATCAGTACCTTAGACCCTACACAACCTCATCAAGACTTTAAAGACGATATTTTTAAACAAGAAGCATTTTTAAACGTCACAGGCCAAATTCACATTGAACCATTCATCCAAGCATTTCAAAGAGTATATACTTTTGGACCATCATTTCGTGCAGAGAAGTCAAATACATCTCGACATGTATCTGAATTTTGGCAGGTGGAACCTGAGTTGGCTTACGTTGATCTTGTGGGATTAATGGACTTCATTGAATCAATGTCTAACGCAATGATTCAATATGTTCTTGATCATGCCTCAGAAGAACTTGCTTTCTTTGACGAATTCATCGAGAAAGGGCTTATCAAAAAATTACAACAAACAGTATCTGAACCCTACGGACGAATTTCGTACTCACAAGCAATCCAGTTACTTGTTGATACAGATCATGCTTTTACAGTTAATCCAACTTGGGAAACCGGGATCCAAAGTGAACATGAACATTATTTAACCGATGTTATCTTTAAAAAGCCTGTATTCGTTACAGATTATCCAAAAGATCAAAAAGCCTTTTATATGAAACTCAACGACGATCAAGTTACAGTTGCGGCCACTGACCTGCTTTTCCCTAAAATTGGAGAAATAGTAGGCGCTAGTGAGCGTGAGACACGTCTTGACGTGTTGCAAGAGCGTATCAAAGCCCATGATCTTGATGAACAGTTGTACACATGGTACCTTGACACACGCCGTTACGGGACAGTTGAGCACAGTGGGTTTGGACTTGGAATCGAACGTTTTATGCGTTACATCACCGGGATGGACAACATTCGTGATGTAATTCCCTATCCACGAACACCGGGTTCTGCAGATTTCTAATCATAAAACCGCCGATTATCATGTATAATCAGCGGTTTCTTTTTATTTTAATGCTTAATCATGCGGTATCCGACACCTACATGGGTTTGTAGGTATTGAAGATCTGGATCATACTGTTCAAGTTTCTTTCGTAACGTAGTCACAAATACTCTTAAGGCAGGAATATTATCTGAATATAAACCCCATACTTCCTTTAGAATCATATGATAGGTTAGTACCTTACCAACATTTTCAATCATCAACAATAACAGTTTAAACTCTGTCGGTGTTACGTGTACATCTTGACCATGGATTTGAACTGTGCTCGCATCACTGTCAATCACAAGATTACCATTTCGAAATTGGGTTGATTGTGTATCCGATACATGGAGACGACGATGCGCAACTCGAATTCGAGCCATGAGTTCCTCGGGTTCAAAAGGTTTCGTGATATAATCATCAGCACCCGCATCCAAAGCCCCTATCTTATCATCTACCTCAGCACGCGCACTCACAACAATAATGGGCGCAAGTGATTGTTTTCGAATTTCTTGCACCACCCAAACACCATCACGATCTGGAAGCCCTAAATCCAAAATAACGATTTCTGGATTATTGGCATTAAAAAGTTGAACACCTTCCAAAGCCGTATTTGCAACGTAAGCTGGATACGCTTCGAGCTTAAGTGTATTAAGAATCAAATTTTGAATAATTGGATCATCTTCAACGATTAATATGTGCGGTTTCATCAATAACATACCTCCTTAGACTAACTGAAAAACGAACACCTTGCGGCTCAACATCACTAACGGTGATACTTCCTCCATGAGCCTTAACAATCTCATTAACGAGATACAATCCTAAACCCATACCACGGCGACTGTCTTGATTTTGTGTATAGAACATCTCAAAAAGATGTTGCTTGTCGGCAATTCCTGGTCCTTCATCTTCAACATGAATCGTGACCTTTTCTGAGTCTTTGTTATCGGTACGGATACGGATTTGTGTTCCTTCTGGTGTATATTTTAATGCATTATCAATTAAATTGGTAAAAACTTGGATCATAAGTTTTGAGTCCACATTGACTAGCACAACATCCTTCGCATCGTCTACAAGAATGGTGTGATGCTTTGCTTTTCCTGAAACGCGATGCAGACTTTCAGCAATTAAATCTTCGAGCACTTCCCCTTCAAATTGAATAATTAGGTTATCATTATCAATTTTTGTCATCGCAAGTATATTTTCAATTAAATCCATGAGCCAAATACCATCATTTTTAATATCAGTATAAATTCGATGAACCTCACCATCTTCAAGAGTTCCATGTTGGAGCAAATCAACGTTGCCCAAAATAGTTGTGAGTGGTGTTCTTAAGTCATGGGAAATTGTTCGAAGGATCGTCGATCGTAGTTTCTCCTGTTCAATCACTATAGCATCGTGGTGCTGTTGGGCATCCAATGCTGCTTTTTCTAGAGCAATGCCCCCCTCGTTAATTAGTGAAACCAGAAGATTTCGTAAAAATGGATCAATAGTTTGATGTTCATTATGAACCGCTAGCACAGCCACAACTTTATCTGTTGAGCGAATTGCCATATAGGCCATTTGACTTTCGGACATGGTGTCTGTTGAGGCACCTGCGCGTTTGTTATTTCTATATACCCATTGTGCAACATTCCGCTCATCTTCAGACAATAATTCATGATGAATATAATCAGGACTTAAGTCGCTATATACCGTCGGAATGAGCTGTTTATTTTCTGGTGTATAAATAATAACCGTTGTGTTCAAAAGTTTTTTTACTTGGTGACCCATAGCGTCCACGATTTCGCTATAGCTCGATGCTTTTTGCAAGCGAAGGCTGGTTTCAAGAAGTACATCGGTACGATATGCTTTCTTCGCTGATTGAAGATCACGAGCTTTCAATTTTGTTGTTAGCGTGCTACTTACAAATGCTGCAACGAACATGAATACAAATGTGAACGGATAACCCGAATCATCCGCTTGCAATGAAAATTGAGGTTTCGTAAAGAAATAGTTAAACACAAGTACTGATATCACTGATGCAATGGATGACCAAATGCGTCCTTCAGTTAACATTGCAATTGCTAGAACACCTAACAAATACACAACGATAATATTAGATTCATTAAAACCAAGATAGGCAAAGAGTCCGCCAACTAAAGTGACACCAAATATAACCAACAACGCTTTGAATCCATCGTTCCAATGAAAAACTTCTTTCTGTAAAGTTGACTCCCTTTTTAAATAGTATGAAGTGCTTTGGTCTGGAATGACGTAAATATCTATGGTAGGAACCGTTTCTGAGAGTTGGTCAATAATGCCGGGACCACGAAACCTTCCTCGTTTACGAACTGTTCGCCCAATCACGATTTTTGTTACTTGACTTAAGCGCGCATATTCAGAAATTTGAAGTGCAATATCATCTCCATAAAGCATGGTAACTTGTGCACCTAAAGCTTCTGCCAACTTTATATTTTGGTCAAGCTGAAGCTGAGCATCGGGATTTAATTGCTTCGTCTCATTCTCTACGTATACTGCTGTAAAACTGGCATGAAATGCTTCAGCCATTCGACTCGCAGTCCGTATAACTTTTTCGTTTGTGGGCGATGTCGAAAGGCAGATTAAGATGTGTTCTTTCGTAGTGTAGGATGCGGTCTTGTAACTACTGTGATGAATTTGATCAGCTGCTTTACGAAGTGCTATTTCACGCAAAGCAATAAGATTTTCTTCCGTAAAGATTTCTTTAGGAAATAAAACACCTTGTTCCGCGTCAGTACCTTCTATATTTGCAACCCGAAGCAATAAGTCTTTGGGCGAAATATCAATGAGCTCAATGGTATCCGCTGCGTCAAAAATAACATCAGGAATCCGCTCATCAACCCGTTTACCTGTAATTGACTCAACAAAATCATGCAAACTATCAATATTTTTGATGTTAATAGTTGTGTAAACATTAATGCCATTTCTGAGCAATTCTTCTACATCCTGATATCTTTTTTTATGTCGCATACCTGGTACATTATCATGAGCCAACTCATCAATCACTATAGTATTTGGTTTTCGTTGAAGCGCTCCATCCAAATCAAATTCTAAGTATATTTGACTTTCATTTTTATATGTTTTGTATGGCATAGTCTCAAGGGTTGTTGCTTGTGCTAAGGTCGTTTTACTTTGATTGGGTGTCATATACCCAATCACAATGTCTACACCTTCATTTTTTAGGATTTTCGCTTCATCAAGCATTGCATATGTTTTACCAACGCCTTTTGCGTAGCCTAAGAATATTTTTAGTTTACCGCGCTTCATGTCATCGCCTCACCCTCTTGTTTGTAGTATTATTTTTTAAAAGTATATGTAACCATTCCATTCTCAAGGGTTGTAGACTTCATGATAAATTCGTA
This sequence comes from Erysipelothrix sp. HDW6B, assembly GCF_011301115.1. NCBI lineage: Bacteria > Bacillati > Bacillota > Erysipelotrichia > Erysipelotrichales > Erysipelotrichaceae > Erysipelothrix > Erysipelothrix sp. HDW6B. The sequence goes on from NZ_CP049860.1 coordinate 1,284,530, forward strand.
CTGGTCTGAATCAAATGTTTCAAAAAGACGAATGCCTTTACCTAAGAACACTGGAATGACTGTGATAATATATGTATCGATAAGATTCTTTTCGACTAAAGGTTGAATGACACTGTTTCCGCCAACAATCCAGATATTTCCTACTGTTGCTTCTCGAATCTTCGGTAATGCAACGTCGGCCGGTTCATTAAGGAATGTGATTGAATCAGTATTTGTAGATGGTTGATGCGTAAATATGTACGATTGAACATCATTATACGGATAATTATCAACGGCAAGCTCTGTCGTAATTTGCTTATATGTCTTATTCCCCATTACAACAGCACCAACTGTGTCATAAAATTGCGTGTATTGTGATGATAAAACGAGTGGAACACGAGTTAAATCTAGCCAATCGATTGTTCCAGATTCTGTCGCAATGTATCCATCAATACTCACGGCAATGTATAGAATAGTTTCTTGCATGATCATGCCTCCATTGCTTCTATTATACAAAAAAAGAAGTGATGAATCACTTCTTTTAATTATGCGATAAGCGTTTCTCAATAGAACCTAGCAAGAGATCAGAAAGAATAGCCATAAGTGCAGTTGGTATCGCTCCTGCCCATACAATTGCACTCCCATTCGAGACATTGATACCGCGGGTTATAATATCGCCCAAACCACCGGCGCCTATAAAGGTGCCAATTGCCGTTATTCCAATCGCAACCACCAGCGCATTTCGAATTCCCCCGATGATAATCGATACGGCTAAAGGTAACTCAACTTTGTATAGAATCTGCCATTGGGTCATTCCCATTCCTTTAGCAACGTCTAGCAATTGGTTATCAACATTTAGAACACCTGTGTAAGTGTTTTTTACAATCGGTAGCAAAGAATACAAAAAGACTGTCACAACGACTGTATTGGGCCCAAGTCCCATTCCAATCATTAATATTGATAGCATCGCAAGGGACGGAATTGTTTGAATGATATTTCCCAAACGAATCACCCAAGGTGCCAGTTTTCGATGACGAGCAATAAAGAATCCCAAGGGAATGGCTACGAGTGATGCAAATAGCACACCGTAAATTGATATTAGAAAGTGTCGAAGAAATTGTTGGAAAACAATTCCTCCGTTCGCAATATAGTATTCAATTATTTCCTGAATCATTTATTCACCCTCCTTTTTTGTCAAAAACTGGTAATCGGAACGTTGTACCAACGGTTCAACCGTTTTATCTTCGAAATAGTTATGCGCTTCTAAAAACTCACGAGCAACTACTTTGGGTTCGATTTTACCCTCATCAGATTTTTGATTCAATTGTTGCATCGTTTCTTGAGGGATAGCACCTTCAAGTTTAAGCATAATTGGCTCAAGTTCTGGATATTGTTCAAGTACAGCGCGTGATAACACGGGACTCGCATCATACGGTGGAAAGAGATTTTTATCATCTTCAAGTACAACCAAGTCATAGCCATCGATACGGCCATCTGTTGAGTAACCCAACACCACATCCATTTCGTTTACTTGAACGGCGTTATAAACTAGGCCAATCTCCATTGGGTACATTGTGCCAAAATCAAAACCATATTGAGTCTTAAAGTCAGCGTAACCATCCCCTTTGCGATCCATCCATGATGCGTCAACCCCTGCACGCAACGATGGAGCGAGTTCTTCAAGTTGGCTAACTTTGGTAATGTTATGTGTATCTGAAAATTCTCGCGTTACCATAAATGCATAGGAGTTTGCAAAACCATAAGATGGAAACCAAACCATATCAAACCGTTCAAAGTAACCTTCACGAACTTGTTTGAGCGCATCCTGCGGATCCCTTGATGCCGGAAGTCCCAACTCACCTGTCAGCGAGGTTCCCGTATACATAGCTCCCGAAATATTCGCATCTTTACGACTCATCGCTTGATATATGAGCAGGGTTGATCCGAGATTATTGATAAGGGACACACGTGTTTCTGGTAAGTAGTGCTGTGTCATTTGACTGACAATTTCAGATAGAATCTGCCGTTCAGTAGTATTACCACCAGCAATCACAATATCATTGTTACGAGCATTTCCACCTAAACCTGGAAGTGAACATCCTGTAAGAATCATAAGTGCTGCTAATGTTGTGATTATTTTTTTCATGTTATGCCCCCTCTCTAAGTTCTGAACCTGTTTGAGGCGATAACTTCATTTCTACTTTCTCAAGCAGAAGATCAACAATGAATGCAAGAATCATAATTGGTAATGTTCCGGCAATGATAAGATTGAAATCAAAATTATTCAGACCACTAAAAATAAAGTCTCCTAATCCGCCAGCGCCAATGTATGATGCCAAAGTAGTCCACGCCAATACATAGGTTGCTGATAATCGAACACCTGCCATAATTACAGATACTGCGAGCGGAAGTTGTACTTTAAAAATTTGTTGTAGAGTATTCATTCCCATACCCTTGGATGCATCCACGATGCCGGGGTTAACACCCTCCACCCCTAAAACCGTATTTCTAAGGATAGGCAGTAATGAATAGATGCAAAGTGCAACGATTGCCGGAACACGCCCCACACCCATTATTGGCACAATCATCGCTAGCAACGCAAGCGATGGAATCGTCTGCAAAACAGAAGCAATTGAAATTGTAAATTGAGCGAGTTTCTTATTTCGACTGACGATAACCCCTAAAGGAATCGCAATTAAACACCCAAGCAGGAGTGCAGCGGCGCTAATCAATAAGTGTTCGCCAATTTTCGAAAGAATCATAGGACCATTTTCAATAAAAAACATTAAGCAGCACCACCATTCTGAGCAACAGCTGAAGATGCTTTATCTGATAATTCATCGTCTATTACTTCAAGGTCTTCTTGTGGTTCGTAGTCCCTCCAGAAAGCATCATAGACTGCTCCAACAACTGCCGCACGTGTCACAATTCCAACGAGCTTCCCATCGCTATCGACAACTGAAATATTTCGATGTCCTAATTCTTGAATGTAGTAAATAGCATCACGAATTGTCGTCGTATTATGGATATATGTTACTTGCTTCATGATAGTTTGAACGGCATCTTCGCGATTGTTTCGACGCATCAGTGCACGGATATCTACTCTACCAATTAGAACATTTTCATCATCAACAACTAAAATATCATCAACACGTGTTTGTTGCATATGACGAACTGTTTCAGCAATTGACACGGATGCATTTACTTTAATTGGCTTTATCATTAATTGTTCAACCGAGTTGTACTCAAATGTCGCTTGATGTAAACGATCTTCACCCACTAAGTTGCGCACAAAGTCATTGGCTGGACTCGTTAAGATGTCTTTGGGTGATCCTTGTTGAACAACCTTACCATGATCCATGACGACTATCTTGTCAGACAATGCTAATGCTTCATCCATATCATGAGTTACAAATATTATGGTCTTATTCATGTCACGTTGTAATTGTTTAACCAGTCTTTGCAGCGCATCTCGAGTAATTGGATCTAAAGCTCCAAATGGTTCATCCATTAGAATTATATCTTGATCTGCAGCTAGAGCTCTAATAACACCAACGCGTTGTTGCATACCGCCGCTAAGTTCAGATGGGTAAGCATCGAGTAGTTCCATTGGTAAATCGACACGTTTCATCAATGTCTCGGCTTTTTCACGCATTGTTGTTTCATCCCACTTCAGTAATTTTGGGACCATAACAATGTTTTCATAAATACTCATATGTGGCATCAAACCAATTTGTTGGATGACATATCCTATCTTTCTACGTAATGCTACCTCATTGGTTTTTTGAATATCTTCTCCATCAATGAGAATCGTTCCCCTGCTTGGGTCAATCATACGGTTAATCATTCGCATGGTCGTTGTTTTACCACTACCAGATGTTCCGATAAAGCAAACAAATGACCCCGTTTCAATTTTTATATCTACGTTATCGACCGCTTTTTTATTACCGTATGTTTTTGTCACATTTTTAAATTCTATCATCATAAATCCCCTTCCAGTCTTCTGTACCCAATGTTACAAATCTGTGAATTGTGGAATTACTTGAAAATAAAACGCCTTCAAAATGTAAATAAAAAGAACATAATTTACATGTTCTTTGATTGTATGATTTGTAAAACACTGAATACTAATGGAGTAAGTATACCATTTTTACAGTTCAATCTCAAAAAGTGAGGGTTAAATGGTCTAAATGTATGCCTTCTAATAATCATTATGACCGCTTCAATCCTAGTCCTTAGACAGACTGAAAAAAATTGTTAAAATTTGTTAACTTTTCATTTAGGTGCATGATTAGCGACGAAATCCACCTTCACTTGCAATCACTTCACCAGTGATCCATTGTGCTTTTGTATCCATCAATATTGAAACTAGATTCGCAACATCTTGAGGAGTTCCCCAACGTCTTAATGGGAAGCGATCTCGAACTGCTTCATAATCAGAACCGGTTGCGTAACCTGTATCCGTAGGCCCTGGATTGATAGCATTAATTTGAATGTTTGAATCCATCAAAAGCCGTGCTGTTTGCCTTACGATAGTAATTATGGCATCTTTTGAAATTGCGTATGATAGCTCATCCTTCATAAGTCCCAAGTATTGTCCACTCGTAAACATGACAATTGATGCCTGTTTATCTGATTTTTTTTGCTTAGTAAATGCTTGGATTAATTTGAGACCACTGACTACATTCACATCAAAATGCATTCTCATTTCTTCAGATGTAATATCCTCAAATGTCTCAGGCTTGGAGTAAGCATGACATTGAACGAGGCCTTGAATTTCTCCAAATTTTGAATTAGCTTCGTGAATGAGTCGTTCAGCATTATCGGGATCTGAAAGGTCACTCGAAGACACCATATCGACATCGTAACCTTGTTCTTGAAGTGACTTAACAAACAATTCAGTAAATGTCTGAGATGCATCGCTGTAGCCACCAACTAAACTATCAAATGGTGAAAACCCGTGAACAATAACACGGTGACCATCTGCTAAAAGTTGGCGCACGACCGACGGACCAATACTTTCTTGTCTGCTAACTCCCGTTACTATTATTTGCTTCATTGAATCTCCTTTTTTAACTACCACGTTTGCGGAAGACGCTCAAGCGCACGCTCAAAATCGATAATAAACTGGGATTCACCAAAAGTATTGAATTTAAAAAGTTTCGCTTGGCTTCCTCCAGTTGAAATTGCAACCAGATCAATGGTTGATCCATTTTGTGAAATCACCAATGTTAAGGAGATGCGATTGCTTCCAGTCATGCTATAACGCTCAAATCCTAAAAGATATGTATGTTCATTAACCTGAATATCTTCTTCTTGCGTAATTGACATGCTAAGTGCACGTGTCATTTTTTGAACAGACTCTTTAAACGTTACTAAATTACCACTTGTTTGAAATCTAAAATTCGCCATGATCATCGTTCCTTTTTATTTAAAGAAAAATGGAATTCCTGCCAGGACATACATAATCATGAAGAATAATGTATGAAACACTACAAATAATACACAGTTTTTCCATTCTCCTGGTTTTTCAAAATGATTTTTCAATTTGGTAAAAAATGATTTGATATGGATGACATCCCATGAGTTGAATCGTATTGAACGACCTAAATAGACACCAATTGCAACTAATAGATTCAAAATGAGTGCAGTCAACATGAATATTGATTGATGGGTCTTTGTTACAGTGCTCGGATCGTAGAAAATTAAAATCATTACTTGAATCATTACAATATTAACTAGAGTATTCACAATTCCTGACATAGCAAATGCCATCACCGAAATAATATCATACCAAATCGGTACTTTATCACCATCAACATCACGATGCGTCAAATTTAATTCGGTAATAAGATAACCTGAATTTGGTAGTGCCAACAGCCACACGAACAAACCCATGATTGCTGTGAACATTCCAGCATAACGGATAAATGCAATCCCCGAATATGAAGCAATGATTGCAGCTAAGAGAAAAATAATTATATCTACGACAAGAATCGCAAACGGTAATAATGATAATTTAAAGTTCCAAATCATCGGCTTAAACAATGAGACTCCATAAATTCGTGGTCTAAGTTTAATCGTAGTATATGCAAATATGTTGAGTAAAACAGCCGACAGAATTAAGCTAGATACGCCCATATAAGATCCCCCTTACAAGTAAAGTTATGAACTTATTGTATCACATTATTTCGTTTACTTTAATTGTATAGTATCTATGGATTGGGAAATCGTTAACCCTTTACATTAATTGCCTTCAAGAAAATATCCATGTATGTTTCATCCTTTTCTAAGAAATGAATGAGGAGAGGCTCTACTGCTGTAGTAACGTGGTGTTTAGAAATTAAATCTTCAAGCTTGTTCGATTGAATCCTTACCTTGTACCGATATGATGTATTGCCATCTTGAGTTGTCATGGTCGGAGATTCTTCAATCGAAGTAACTGACCCCTTGATAAGTTCACGATTTAATTGCCTGTTTCCAATAATTGAGAACTTAATCTGCTGCTTCTCACTTATTTTGGAGCGATTCTGGCTCTCTACAAATGTTTCAATAAATGATTCCGTGTTCGTCCCATCAATAATTTCTCCAAACATCTGTTGAGCCTGAAATTCAGTTCCAACCGTAATTGGTTGATATAAGTGAATAATACCATTTTCAGGTGCTTTAATGGATTGTTGATCCATTTCTTTTTCGAGCGCGTTCCGTTTCAAATTTAAACCCTCGGTTTCATTCATTATCTGTGTTTTGGCATGGCCTGATTCTGACAATAGCTGATAGTATAAGCTGTCAGCCTGAGTAAAGCTTTCGCTTTGTTGCTGCAACGCTTCCACTTCATTTTGGATCTGCTCTTTTTCCTCAAGGGTATTGCTTGCCATCGTGCTCAATTGTATCTTCTTCAAGTCTATCTTGTCCTTAATAACTTGCTTCTGATCTTTTTCTTGCTTTATTGTATTCAAAAAATATGCCACTTTGCCATAATATTCGAGTTGATATCCGCTTTGACTTAAATGATTATACTTTTGCTGTAAACTTGTAATGAACTGATTTACTGCCTCATGTCGCTTGTCCAAGTTTCGTAATTGCTCTTCAATTAGTTCAACATTATTGATATGACTGGATGCATCGCCTTCCAAAATTTTTACTCCTTTTTCAACGTAGTCACCATTTTTATAGTGAATTGACTTAACTTTGAGAGGGTTGTTCACTGATAGAATCTGACGATTCGATGTTGTGATATACCCTTGAGTAGAAAGGACTTTTGTAGGTTGTACAGTTACAGCTGCAATATAACCCGATGAAACAATAACACTCAAAATTATGAGAAGAAATATCGTCATCCCCTTCGGCGTTTGCATTAGTTGGATTCGTGAGTTTAATGCCCTTTTTTGTTTTTTTGTAGACATATTACAGCCCATCAACCTTTTGATTTTCAACAAGGGTTGCGTATCCTTGATGAATCTGAAGCAATTGGTGATGTGTTCCAGTTCCGGATATCGTTCCATTTTCCATAAAACAAACTAAATCACAATGAATTACCGGTAAAATTTGATGCGAAATTATAAACACTGTCCTTTCTTTACTTTGCTGCATTAAGTACTCGCAGACAGATTTTTGATGCTGACTATCAAGATTTGCCGTCGGTTCATCAAGAATATAAATGTCATGATTATGAATGAGTGTTCTAATTAATGTAATGATTTGCTGTTCACCTCCTGATAAATTTGATGCATTTTCAAAAAGCACTGTATTTAGTTTTTGAGGCATTGAGTCAAAAATATCTTTGACCCCAAGTTGATGGATCAAGTATTGGATTGATTCGACCGAAACTGCACGACCACAGCAAATGTTCTCTAAAATTGTTCCTTGGAAGAGTTGTGGCTTTTGTGGCATGTACCCAATTTTTACAGTCTCTAAATCATCTACTTCGTCAAAACTATTAGTCGCTATAGACACACTCCCTGTCGTCGGTCTAATTAAACCTGCCAACACTTTACTCAACGTGCTTTTCCCAGAACCTGAAAGTCCAACAAGAGCAACTCTTGAACCTTTAATGACATTTAAATTTACATCTTTTAATACTTCTTTATGTTTTTGTTTCAGACCAATTTTTTCAATTTTAATATATGCATCTGACATATTCAGATTATGGTGTTCATAGTCTGCATCATACTCAGACAACGATGCAATTTCATCAAAACGTTCAAATGCAATTTTAGCCTCAACCCATCGCATCTGTAAATCAATAAAGTTCTGAATTGGTCCCATAAAATACTGGCTTAACGTCTGAAAAACTAGTAAATCACCAATTTTCAATGATCCATCCATAATCATGAAAGCTCCAAGCATTAGAAAAATAATACCACTACTTTCATTAATGCATCCAAGCAATAACTGTTGAAGGGTTCCCATCGCATGTTCTTTATGGGAAAGATGCGTAAGTTTTTCATAACACTTCTCAAAGCGATTAATTGCGTACTTATCAACTTTCATCGATTTAATAGTTTCAACATTCTGCAATGACTCTATCATGACTGAATTTACCTGACCTTGAGCACTGACTTGTTGTTGATTAATACGTTGGTATGGCCCTTTAAAGAAATAGATCAACAAAATATTAATAAATATGATTAAAACTAATGCCCCAAATAATTTGGGGTTCGTGTTTGTCATAAGCAAAAGTGCAATTGTGCCGATTATCACATCCACTACCACACTGATAGTCACAGTTCCAAGCGTATTAATAACACTGATAATATCTTGAAACCGTGTGAGTAAATCACCGTTTTGTCTTTGAGATATTGAATGTAAAGGAATTTTTAAAAGATGTTCGAAAAAATTCAAAATTGTCGGCACCTCAATACGGCGCATAAAATAATACATTCCCATGCTACGATATGCTCTTAGAATGGATTGAAATATTATACATATTACAAAAATAATTCCATAGACTGGAAGTGAGTTTTTCAAATCATACGGAATAATAGAGTCCATTACCAATTTTGGAAAGGTACTTGAGAACAAGCCTAAGATACTCATTACGATTGACGATACAATTAATAAGATAACCGCTGATAAATTTGGTTTTATAAGTGAGCTCATAAATGTATATATTGTCGTTTGCTCATGATAAATACGTGACTGATCTGATGCTGCAATTAGAAAGAGTGCATTTCCTGAGAATATCGCTTCTAATGTATCCTTAGATACTTTTCTAACACGCTTATCCCTAGGGTCAGAAATAATGAATTTATTTCGACGTGTCATTGCATGAATTACGATATAGTGTTCCGCAGCATTTTCCAAGTAAACATGAATGAGAATCGGATAGGTCAAGCGTGGAGTTAGTTCGTTAATTTGTGTTCGAATCATACATGTTATGAAGCCTAGTGATTTAAAATACTCGGAAATGAGATTTAACTGGGTTCCAGTTTTATCAGTCTCTACCGCATCCTTAATAACTCCATAACTATCACAAATACGATACGATTTGAGAATTGTACTTACAGCAGCCACTCCACAATCGCAAGACTCATGTTGCTGCGTGTGCTTAAAATGTTTAAACATACTTCACCTCTTCTATAGGTTTAAGTATGTGCTAATCTTAGAATTTCCTATCCTATCTAAAAAAAACAGCCCGAGGGCTGTTAGTCTTTTGTTGTGTGAATGGTAACTTTAAATGTTTTACCATGAGTATTGATTATATTGATGAGGTATTGCATGAGCAGTAAAAGCCAACTAAACGCGATGACAAAAGCCATCAATTCAAACGCTGTAAGTGAGAAGTAGTGGACTCCTAAGAATAGAATACACACAATTACCAATACACCTCCGAGAATATACGAAAGACGCAAGAATTCTTTAGATACACTTGGTAATAACCATTTAATGGCAATTATCAGAATAATAAAGAGATATACAAGATACCCCGCAACGCGATTGTGCATATTTTGATAAAAAACACTGTCATTGTATGGGAAGAACCCAACACCGCCAAGACATATTGCAGTTGCGATCAAGAGAAGTTTTAAAATCAATAAGTTTTTTGATTTTCCAAGCACTTCATACAAGAGCACGAAAACATAGTCAATCAATGCAATCATTAAAAATGCAGACAAAATAAGCGTTAAGTTAAATTGCCAACTACGTGTCGCTTCAGGAGTTCCGAGGAAACTAAAGTTGTACAACCACCATTGTTGGTCACGATTCGTAATCATAGCAACACCAACACCGCCAAGAATAATTGTAATTAATGAGCGAATCATTACCGTTGGTGTAATACTCAAGGCTGTATGAATCATTAAGTAGTTCACAACCCCAATGACAATCCCACCCATCAAGGATGAAGTATAGACATCAAAGGTCGCTCCGGAAAACAATTCACCAATGATCCAAAACCCAAACAATAATGAGACAACGAGCAGTAATGTAAAGGAAATCAATACCACGGGGTAGTTTCGCCAAAAAATCTGACTCGATAGATGCCCCATCTGGTTATTTTTATTTTTAGTAAAGAAATATGTAAAATTTACGACACCTGTTATAACACCCGTTATAATGACGACACTCGCAATTGATTTCATCCCCACCAAAGGAATTTGATGATATGGCATAAACACGATTGCCATCGCCACCATCGCAAGTACTGATGCTACGATTACAGGAATCAATGGTACCGTAACCTTTTTGGCTAAACTATCTAACTGATATAATAAACCGGTATCGGTCAGTGTCACTGTAACCTCTTGGCCATCGACAAATTCGACAGTTTCCCGTAATGCTTCTGGAATTGGTAATCCCAAGTTTTTTTCTTTCATGGAAGAATCCCCCTATGTTTTTATAATACGATATTTTCAAATATATTTATATCAGTACCTTCACTATTTTTATTAATTTCCTAATAATTCAAGACAATTCTATGCCCAACATCATAATTTACACGAATAAGTGTGTTATTATGGATATAAGGAGGTACTATTATGACTTACATCAAACCGCAAGATGTTGGCGGAAGTGCAACAAATGTCCGAGTTCTTTACGATGGCGGCGCAGATGGATATGCCGTTGCGATCATAAATTGGAAAGGCTCAGATGTTTATGCAATGCGATGGAATGGTGATGATAACAAACCGGGAGGTTTTCCACTTTTCGGAAAAACATCTCTTTGGTTTGTAATCCCTGAAGAAATTGCCTTAGATGGTATCAAAGGCATTATTGGTAAAGTCTACAGATAGAACCGCGTTTCTAAGCACACGAATCATTCGTGTGCTTTTTCTATGTGCGCATCCATAAATTGAACCACACGTTGTGCATATTCAAAACCTTTATTTTCATATGAATCAGCATGATCTGTATCTTCAACAATCCATAACTCTTTAGGACCACGTGTTGCTTCAAATAGTTCATAGACCATCGATGTTGGGACAAAGGTATCGGCATCTCCATGAATGAACAGAATTGGTTTTACATTGTTATTTAATTGATTAATAGCACTCGCTTCATAAAAACTGTATCCTACCTTCACTTCAGTCAATAAACTTGTAACAGGTATCATCGGAAACGCGGGCAAACTATACATATCACCAAGTTGAAATGACAACTCTGCATCAACAGAACTATAACCACAGTCTTCAACAATCACCTTTACATTACTTGGAAGATCAGATTCGCCACTTGCCATCATTACTGTCGAAGCGCCCATACTCAATCCATAGAGTCCAATTTGTTGCTGTGAACCCAATCGATTGACGATTTCCTGTGTCCACTGAACAACATCCCGCCGTTCAGGCCAGCCAAACCCAATATATGACCCCTCACTCTCACCATGACCTCGTGCATCCGCTGCAAGCACGTTGTATCCTGCATCATGGAACATTTTTATATACTGTGTCATAGTTGCTGTACTATTTCCATAACCATGCGCGATAAAGATTGTTGAATTCGTTGCTTCCGTAGCTGCTATATATGTTGCCGACAACAATAAGCCATTGTCTGATGTAATCTTCCATGTTTCTAAATCTGTTGTTGCAAACCACTCGTTCGCTTCACGCCATACATCGGACGCTTCTGAATCAATAAATGATTTAGGACCAATCTTGATTGCTTGTGCAAAAAAATACTCACCAGCACCCCAGAGTACGAGACAAAACATTAATACAACTGAGCTTACTATCGTTCTTCTTTTTTTCATAATTCCTCCAATAGTTTGATAATCAAAGTAATATTTAGAATAACATTCAATACGCAACTTGTAAAGTATATTTAGTCGTAAGTGTCTGTTCACCTTAAACGCTATTAAACACATCCTATTTTTGGTATGATTTCATTAGGAGGATTCATAATGAATTCACAGCTTGCACTTTTATTTGTCTATTGGATTATATATAGTTTTATTGGTTGGATCTTAGAAACAGTTTATTGTTCGATCCTCTCCGGAAAATTCGAAGAACGCGGTTTTTTAAATGGACCTCTGGTTCCAATTTATGGTTTCGGTGCCATGATTATCCTCGCTACTTTACTACCCTATGCTTTCAACCCGGTACTTGTCTTTATACTCGGACTGATTCTTACAAGCTCACTTGAGTATCTGACGAGTTACATCATGGAGAAAGCATTCAAAATGCGATGGTGGGACTATTCAGAAATGTTTATGAATATCAACGGCCGAGTATGTTTGCTTAATTCAACCATGTTTGGTGCTTTATCGCTCGTCCTAGTTGAATACATTCACCCTGTTATTGTAGATTTGGTTGCCAACATTTCCATTGAATATCTTAATTATATTGCGTTTACGTTGTTTGTAGTAGTCATTATCGACTTCATAGCGTCACTGCGAGCAACGTTGAACCTTCAAAGTCGTTTATTCGAGTTAAACAACATCAAGTATGAAATTGATAAATTGAAATCAAAACTAGAAGGTTCGTACGAAATTCGATTGAAAGAACTTAATACTTCTTACGATACCTTAAAGGCAACTCTTAAGTCACGTGAAGTTCGTCTACTTAAAGCCTTCCCACGTCTTAAAAGCGAGTCGCTTCAAGAGTTTATTGAAGATGTCCAAGACTTCTACCGCATTCGTAAAAACAAAAAATAAAGAGCTCAATCAAGAGCTCTTTTATCGTTTTAATGCTTTAATTGTTGCCTCATCAAAAATTGTAACTCCAAGTCCATTTAAAGCATCGATCAAGACGTCAATCTTTACATTAAAATTTGCGCTCGTATCTTCAAACATTGCTGATGAGAACCATGTATCCCCAAGCAACACCATAACTTGTGCTACTTGCTTAGGATTTTTAATCGTTAATGAACCGTCAGCATTTCCACTTTCAAGAAGCATTTCAACTTTTGGGGCTATTTGGTTAACCGTAAGTTTGAAAATTTCTACTAAAATAGCAGGATTCTTTTTTAAAAACTCTGCACCGACATCGTTACTCACCTGGCCATAGTTAGAAAATGCTTTGATAACAAGTGCTTGGAGCTGCTCTTTTGCAGTTCTTCCTTCAACATTTAAAAATTGGTTAAAATAGTCACTATTCATGACAATCTCATGAATGACTGCAACTAGAATGTCATCTTTACTGTTAAAATGGTGGTAAATGGCCCCTCGTGTCAGCCCATTTAAGCCATTTACAATATCCTGGATTGATGTTTTTTCATATCCTTTTTCAGAAAAGAGCTTAATGGAAACATTGATAATATCTTGCACTGTCTGTTCAGAATCATATCTGTTTTTCATATTTATACCTCAATCATTCAATCAGTATTTTCATAAAGTGTACGATTTAATAATTATTTTGTCAATCCAAACATTTGCATAAAGAAAAGAACACAGTATGTGCTGTGTTCCTTTTACTCAATGCTAAATTGAAGTGCTTCAGCAAATTCTTTTGTATTGCTTTTTAACGTCTTCATAAAATCGAAATATGTTTCTCGTTTTGTCCTTAGACTATCCAATGCTGACGTGTCTTCTAAGTATTCTATCGCACTGTGCGCATACGTGATTGCATCTATATTAAATGCGATACTTTGATCTTTAAGCTTCTTTTTTAAATTTTTCGCATACAACTGCATTTCCGTTTGTAGCGCAAGAACTTTTTTACCCTTCTCAGATAAGTCTAATGATTCATTTTCAATGACTGAATTTGATTCAGCAATAAAGCGCTGCAATGTCTGCATAATATCGTTTTTACTCATTAATGGTCTCCTTCTTGTTTCTATTCAATGAATTGCCTATAGAAACTATTCAGGAACCTGTCTTATTGAGCCATCCACATCATGATTCATCGTTTACACCATCACCTCTTCTACATCTATTGTACCACGAATAAAATATAAGTAAAAAAACACAGGTTAACCTGTGTTTATAAGTTACTGTTGTGCCAGATAAGCGTCAACTTCTTGGAGATACTTACCTTTGTTTTCATCACTTGTCCATGCTATTTCAAAGGCATTCTTGACAAGGGTAACAATATCCGTTTCTGTTAACGAAACTTTTTGTGCGACTGCATAAAGGTCATCTGAAACGTAGCTTTGGAAGTACGCTGGGTCATCAGAATTAACGGTGATTTTTACCCCTTGGTGTAAGAGTGCTTTGAGCTCTTCACCTTTCATATCATCTGTCACAAATCCGTTAGAAACTGGGCAACTGGTTAGACCAATGCCTTTTTCAATAACGTATGCAACAAGTTCTGGATCTTCCACAATATTTGTACCGTGATCAATACGATCAACACCAATTACATGAAGCGCGTCTCGAATATTTTGAATTGAACCAATTTGGTCAATATCACAATGCATTGTAATCTTAAAGCCATCATCTTTCGCCTTTTTAAAGACACGTTGGAATTTAAGTGGTGGGTTATCTCTTTCATCAGAATCTAACCCAATTCCTAGAATACGATCCTTAAATGGTTGTGCCATTTCGTAGTGTTCAAAAGCGGATTCTTCACTGAGATCTCTTAAGAAGCACATGATTAAATGAGCTTCAATTCCGAGCTCTTTTGCATCTTGCGTTGCTTTATAATAGCCTTCAAATAGTGTTTCAAATGAAACACCTCGAGCCGTATGGGCTTGAGGATCAAAAAAGACTTCAACGTAACGTACATTATGTTCTTTTACCTTGCGGAAATAAGCCATTGCAAGGTCATAGAAATCTTCTTGTGTTCGAAGGACTTCCATCCCTGGATAATACACTGCTAAAAATGATGTTAAATCATTAAACTTATAAGTCGCTTCAACATCTTCAATAGTTTTCGCAGCAATCTCAATATTATTTTTCTGAGCAAGCTTAAGTTTTAAATCAGGTTCTAGGGTGCCTTCTAAATGCAAATGAAGTTCTGCCTTTGGTAAACCATAGATGAATTCTTTTGTTGCGTGTGTCATTATTTCCTCCTGCGTCATTCGACGATCATTAATCCCCAATGCATTGAGGAGAAACAAGACACATTTCTTCCACAATTGTTGACGAATTTACGGTTCATCAGTAGAGACTGCTCTCCCATATTGAGGGCATTAAATTGGTTATTAATACAGTTATTATAGTAACTCCCAATCTGTTGGTCAACCCATCTGCAAAAAGAAAACCGTCTTCTATGACGGTTTATGGATTAACTTTCGACAGCTTCTATTTCTTTACCAAGAAAGAATGAAATTACTGTTCGGATAATGACAACTGCACCAAGCATCAAGATATCTTCAATCGTTGGATTTAAAATCGATTCAATAATATCAGCCGCAATGAGTACCTCTAAACTTAAAAGCACATATGCTCCTAGATTTCGTTTAATAATATTGATAGATCGAAGTTCAACCTCATCACGATCGACGTTATTTTTAAGTGAAAATTCCACATTAATAAAACGAATGATTGCTTTGATTACCCCCAATACTAATATAAGCACAGAAATCGTATTTAGAATAACAATTAAGATATGCACGACTGTTTCTACCGTCATAGACTGCCCCCTTTGTCTTTATCTTTAGTGCTCGATAAAACTTTTGAAATCACTGCATATCCGGTATACACGACAAGCACCCACATAATCGTACTAAAGTACACTTTCGCTAACTGTGGCGCTAACAAATCAAGTATTCCCGCTACGATAAAAGCCAGTATAAAGATTTTTAAAACATTAGTAAGAGAATACCAGTTTCTAACTCTTTTTATTATGCTATCATGATTGAACATTGTTTTACCTCACTATCGCCATTGTACCATGAATTTCAATCAACGTTTCAAAACAACCTCATATTTGACAATCAAAAAAGAACATTCTCATTTGAGATGCTCTTTTGGGCTTCCTTAAAAGTTCTTAGAGACTTTTTGAAGGTTGTTGTATCTGTCAGAAATTAATGAATACTACGTTTTGTTTTGTTGTAGGCAATCACATAAAGAATGCCAGCAATTCCAGCAAAGAATACGAGACTCTGAATCATTGGTGCAAAGTTGTAAGATGTCGCGGTCCAAACTGTTGGCATATCATTCACAAAATATGTTGTTGGCAATAAATTGGATATCCCCTTCATGATTCCTTTAAAATTAGATGTTTGAATTCCCATCATCCCCGAGAAGATCATGGTTGCAAAGTATAGGGTCATGCTAATTCCGTATGTTAAGCTAAATTTACGCGTTAATAATGTAATGCTATATGCAATGACAAAGAGAATCATGGATATTATTGCAAAGAAAACAATAAATACAATGAAGCCAAAGATTGAAGGTGCACCAATGCCAAGTAGTGGGACAATAACAGCACTGAAGATAGCCAATGCAATTCCCATTGCAACCATTTGCGCAACAAACTTGGTTTTGAGTTGATTGGATGTTGTGTATCCAAACAACAACATCCGTGTTGTGACATCGTGTTCAATCTCTTGTGAAAACAATGCTGAGAAACCTACAAAGACCATAGCTAATGGAGACATCAACACGTTGGTTAGATACAATTGTAGTGCCAATGCATCTTTTGGAATAGCTTCGTTGCTGCTAAACATGTTATAGAAGAGTAATGTCATCATAATCGGAAACAAAATTCCGAAAATTATGGAAAAGATATTTCCAAATGTATTCTTTAGTTCATATTTAAGATAATGCTTCATAATAAGCCTCCAATGCATTTAAGTATAATAATTCAACATCCGAATCAGATCGAACATAATTAACAGATGCTTCATTAAGTTGAAGCAAAACTTGAAGTTCACTTTCTTGGTTTTCACAAACAACAGCGAGACGACCATTGGGTGCTTTACATGTTGTGAATGCGGATGCAATTCGCTGATTAGATTCATTGTCATCAAATATAATTACTGCGTGTCCGCAATATTTTCTGAAAAGTTCATCACGATCTCCATAATCGATAAATTGTCCTTTATCAATGATTAGTAGTTTATTCGTTAGACGTGACAATTCTTCAAAATAATGTGTTACAAAGACAATTGCTGCCCCTTTATCTTGATACCATGTTGACAATTTATCCATGAGGCTCATCCGTGTCTCAAAGTCCAACCCAGTCGTCACTTCATCAAAAAAGGTCAGTGGTGCATTTTGCATCAATACAAGAATTAGGGTGAAACGTTGTTTTTGTCCTCCGGATAGCTGTTTGTATTTTTTCTTTAGTGAAGCGTTAAAGTCGAAGAAACCTATTAATTCTTTAAGTTCTTGTGATTTCGAAATTTGACATTGCAGCACAGTTTCCATAATTGATTTACAGTTCATAGTGTCTACATAATCATTTGCTTGTAAGTGCACTGCCATTTCATTTACAGATGCATCACTTGTAATCGAACCTGTATAAGGTAGCAATCCGAGGCAAGCTTTTATCAAGGTTGTTTTTCCTGAACCGTTTGAACCAATAATCCCAACACGATCATTGGGACCGATTTCAATTTTTGTTTGTAAATCTAGGGCTTTAAAATCACCATAGTTTACGATAATATTTTCAAATGTAATCATTTTAATGTTGTCTCCAGTCTAGGTGTGTTACCACACTGTTTTCATAATTCTGAATGGTGATTGTCATGTCTAGGCTTTTTACCATTTGAGCGACAATGTATAATCCGAGGCCACTCCCCTTGTGGTTTGATCGATGATCTCTAATAAAAGGATCAAAAATATGATCAAGAATGTTCTGTTCGATGGTCACACCGGTATTTATAATTTTTATCTCCAAGGAAGATATGTAAATCGAGATGTTCGCATTATCAGGTGAATATTGAATAGCATTTTGAATCAAGTGATCTAAAATTGAATGGAACGTCGATGATTCAGTTCTTAAAGTGTATTCACCCAATACAGAAATTTTTAGATTTTTTTGGTTGATAAGGTTGGTGTAATCAGCAAGAATGCTTTGAACAACCGCTGCGATTGCTTCTTCGGTATAGGGACTACTTTCCAACTCTGTCTCAAATGCCGATAACATATTGTCAATCATGTGTTTCATTGTCACAAGTTCTTGCTGCACACTTGGTAAGTGCTTATAGACGTCCTTATATGTTCCGATTTGATGAATCATACCATCAGTAAGTAACAACGCTCCTGATAGCGGTGTTTTTAATTGATGTGACGCATTCATAAGGAAAACTTTTTGACGTTCGCTTTGTAATGATAAAGACTCATTCGCACTGCGTAACTCATCAACTGATTGTTGGATCGCATCTTGCATTGAGTTTAGTGCATCTTCCAAAACTTTGTATTCATCATGTTGGTTTTTTTGTTTAAAACGAACAGTTTCACCGCGTGCATTATGAAGAGCTTGCTTTGCAAGCGTATCAATTGGTAATGCCAAAAGTTTTGTAAATAACGCAGCCGTAAACATTGCAAAGAATACAAGAACCACAAGAATCATTGGCATACTTTGTAGCAAGATTGGCTTAAGTTCATTCAACTTTGGTGTCAAAGTCGTCGCCACTGTTACCAGAATATTCTCAGAGTTTTCAGTAAAACCAATATAATTTGTATAGTTCACTGAGTCATTTGATACTTGGGAACTCATTACTTGAATTGAATCCCCTTTTTGGTAAATGCGCTCCGAATCTACTTGAAATGATGTCCCAAAATCACGAAATGCATGATCAACAACTGTAAATAGTGCATCGTTATTAAAATTTGCACTGTATTTTGATAGATCGAACCCTGAAAAGTCGATTTCTGTCACAGGCTCACCATTTTTTATGGCTGTTGGAATCAATCGGAGTTGATCCATAATACTTTGGAGTGAATCATCTTTAACAACTATTGTACTTGATGAATAATTGGTACAAACAAGTAATTCATAATTCCCAGATGCCTTTGCAAAACGAAATGTAGCATTCATAACATCATGATTTTGTAATGCAATATCACATCCGTTATTTTCTCGAGTCTGTTCAAGCGTCGTTGCTACGATATTAACATTTTGATTTAATTTGTGTTCCACATATAAGCCAGGAAGCATAAACATGAAATAACCAATAATTAGTAAGCCAACTGTTAGTGTCGTAAGGGCTGTATAGAGGAGTACCTTTGTCGTCAATTTCATAAATTCCCCTCCTGAAACTGATAACCTGCACCAACCACTGTCCTAACAATAGATACTGGTGATTTCTTCCGGATATTTTTGATATGGGCGTCAATGACCCGATCACTTACCAAATAATCATCCGGTGCAATAATATCAAGCAACATTTCACGTGTATAAACGCGGTTCTTGTGAGTCATGAGTGCTTCACAAATTAAAAACTCAGTGTATGTAAGTAGGATTGAATTGCCGTTATAAAGGACCTCGTATGACTCTGGATTAAGCACTAAGCCACTTGCAGTAGCCGAAGATGTCGACGCTCTACGGCGCATCAGCGCTTCTAATCGTTTAATGAGAATTACAGGAGAGAATGGTTTGATCATATAGTCATCAGCAAAGCCGTTAAATGCTTTTATTTGTGATGATTCATCGTCCAACGCTGTAAGCATAATGCAACGCGTGTTTGCTGAGCTCGCATGAATCGCTTCTAAAATATCAAAACCTGTACCATGCGGTACTAGAATATCAAGAATCGCAATATCATAGGTATTGGTACGCAGTGCTTCACGAGCCTCTAAAACATCTGTAACACAATCTACATCATAGTGTGCCATTACGAGATATTCCTGCGTAACTTCACGTATATATTGCTCATCTTCTAAGTAAAGAATTTTAACCATGTTGTCCTCCTAAGGCTATTTAATCAAAGTGTTATGAATGTCGTATGAATTCGATGTGAATTTCATTGTTTATCTTAATTCTATTTAAAATTTCAAATCATTTGTCTTAGCCATGATAATTTAATTATATATGATTAATATCTGATTTATAGACAAAAAAAAACAGACATTTTGTCTGTTTTCATTAAAGTGCACTCGAGAATACTTTAAGAAATCTTTTGAATATGGAATCGCGCTTATCAACAATAATCACTGACTTGTTTTCTAAGCGATCCCCATATTTTTCTGTTAGCAATGTTTCTGCTTCTTGTTCCATTTTGTGGTTTGCAACAAATTTTCCAACTTGTACTGCACCATATGTAACTCCCGCAACTGCAACACCTGCTGCAACATACTTAATAATTTTACCCGTATTGTTATGATGTTTACTCATCCTATTCCTCCATTTCTAAAGAGCCTATGCTCTATCTATTTCAATTTTAACACAGTTTTTACTGTAAAAATACACCTGACACGACAACACATCATACTTTCTTCAAACTCTCATATAAAACGATATCTAAATCATTAAAATAATAGGTATAGAATTATCATCTTTAAGTTCTTGCTAGGCCAAACCTGCTTCACTTTGATTAAAGAGAATTAGCTGCGGCAATTCGTTTCTTTGATTATATAGTCAGGTACCAAAGACGTGCCGTTATCCAACGCTAAGCCCAGGATATTAGCTTCACATGCATCATCCCAACAAATGATTCGCGTCCCTTTTCATTAAAATGTCGGCATGTACCGCTTGAATAAACCATAAACCTGAAGTTTGGATAAAACGCCATTCTTAATCTGCAGAAAATGATTCAGAATCACGGTTACCCCAAATATACCAACAGATTGATAGTTACAATCATTCCCATACAATTACTTCATTTCATCTTTTAATATTGCATAATAAAACTCATCCCACCATGTGTCTTGGAACGGAATACAGGCAATATGGTGAGCTTCACGGCGCATATTGAGTCGTTCCATCAATTTCCAAGAACTAGAATTTTGAGGTTGAGCCGTTGCAATGATCCGGTGAAGGGCACGGTTAGAAAAACCATCCATCATAATTGCCTTTGCTGCCTCAAATGCATATCCCTGTCCTTGATACTTCTTATTAAACACCCACCCAATTTCATAAGTATGACCCTGAAATACATCCATAAACGAAATATGACCAATTATCTTCCCTGACGATTTCAATTCAACCGGTAGATAATTATTCGTGTGTTCAGGGGCAACAATAAATTGTTGCAATTCCGACAGACTCTTAAACGTTTCTGGAATATAGTACATTGTTTCCTCATCCATCAGAAATTCAGCAGCATCTATGACATCGGTAGCTACATAGTTTCTAATTATCAATCGTTCAGTTTCTAAGATTAGTTTCATCTAAATTCCTCATTTCCTATATGTATACGTTCAACTTGAGAAGTAATGTTTCTTTTTAAGGTCGTTGTTTTTATCTGCTTTGCATACAAAAAAGCATCAATACGAATCATTCCAACACTTTAAGTGGTTAAATATCCTAACAAAAATGATTGATCCGATATGATTAGAGAGAGTGAAAAAATCGCATTTACTAACCCTTGCATCTAATCTTTGCGCTACAGTATACGTTACTCCTCTAAATCCTTCTTCGCTATACTCAAAGTATACATGAAATTTCACGATAACAAAAAAAACCGACATTAAAATGTCGGTTAACAGGTATTATCCTAGTTTATTTCGAATCCATGAAGATAGAGCTTCAACTGTAACCACCAGAAGAATTAATCCCCAAAGAAGTGCTCCTGCATCTGCCCAACGGAAACCAGACATTGCAAAAAGAAGTGGCGCTCCAATTCCACCAGCTCCTACAAGACCCAAAATTGAAGCATTTTTTACATTAATCTCAAAGCGATAAATTGAAATCGATGCAAAATTACCCATCAGTTGAGGAATTATTCCATAACGAATTTTCTGCAATGTATTGCATCCTGCGGCGTCCAAAGATTCTATGATGCCATTATCCAAATC
Source organism: Erysipelothrix sp. HDW6B (assembly GCF_011301115.1). Classification (NCBI taxonomy): domain Bacteria; kingdom Bacillati; phylum Bacillota; class Erysipelotrichia; order Erysipelotrichales; family Erysipelotrichaceae; genus Erysipelothrix; species Erysipelothrix sp. HDW6B. The sequence goes on from NZ_CP049860.1 coordinate 1,306,737, forward strand.
TTCAATAACTTCTACAAACATTTTAGAAATCATTCCAATTGAAGTAATCGCAAGTGTTAGTACACCAGTGAAGGGTCCTGGCCCAGACACTCGAATTAACATTAGCCCATAAACAAACGGAGGAAAAGTCCGAATTACTGTTATCATAAAAGTTCCTATTGTTGCGAATTTACGACCTACAATATTTTGTGAAGATAAAAATGCAACAGGCACAGATAATACAAGACCAATAAAAGTACCTAAGAAAGCAATTGCTACTGTTTCAAAAACTAAGTAAGGAATGCCCTCTTTCGTAAAATTGAGTAATGCCTCCCAGTTGGGTGCAATCATCCCTTGAATAATACTATTAACTATTGAAAAACCATTGGTAACTAATCCGTTGAATTCAACATAAGGTAGACTCAATGCTGTAATCAGTAAAATAACACCCACAATAAAACAAGCTTGTTTAATATAACGCGGTCTATTTTCATACGTTTCTAAGATTCGTGTCGACATCAGATGAGCCTCTTTCTAATATAACGACTCAGCATTTCAATTAAAATAACACTGATTAGTAAAATGATAAGTATTGTTGATAAATTTTGATACTGGCGCCAACCAATATTTTCATTCATCAATGTCCCAATTCCACCAGCCCCAACATACCCCAATACAGCAGCCGAACGGATATTCATTTCTAAATTATAGAGAATAGAAGACAAGTACAAACCCGATATTTGTGGAACCACTGAGGCAATAAAAGCTTTGAAACGAGATGCACCCGTCGAGATACTTGCTTCAAAAGGTCCCATATCAACCAATTCAATTTGCTCATACGTCATTTTCGTAAGAATTGAGAAAGTAAATAGGAAGATAGCAATCATCCCTGAAAATGTTCCCAAACCGAAGATATAAGTCATGATTAGAGCAATAATTAATACAGGAATCGTTCGGAAGAAACTCATCACAAATCGAACGATGCCTCTCGCAATTCGATTTTGATTCATGTTACTTGCTGATAGATATGCCACAGGAAGTGCAAAAATACCAGCAAACAATGTCCCTAAAAATGACATTGCAAATGTTTGAATCATCGGATTCATAACAGTAGACGCGTATTTCAGATTAGGCGGAAATAAACGACCGAGAAAGCGAAAGAACTCTTCCCCTCCATTAATTAGCAAAATAAGATTAAAATTTGTAACTTTTGCACTAAAGTAAAGAAGCACCCCCACGATTACAATAACGATGATTCCGATTCGAAAAGGTGGCTTCACTTCTTTGCCATTGTTTAAAACAATTGGTTTTGGATAGAAAAGATTTTTAAGCTGTGACATGTGTCGTCACTCCCATCAATTCATCCTCGGCTAAAGAGCGTCCATAAACCTGTTTCAAAACTGCTTCGTCTACACTTGCACATGGACCATCAAAAACAATAACTCCCTTGTTGATCCCTATTACACGTTTTGCATATTTAAGTGCAAGGTCAACGTGGTGCATATTAACAATAACTGTGATATTTGTTTTTTCATTTATTTTGACAAAATCATCCATCACCTGTTGTGCTGTAATCGGATCTAATGACGCAACGGGTTCATCCGCTAAAATGATTTGCGGTTCTTGAGCCAGGCAGCGTGCTAATGCAACACGTTGTTGCTGGCCACCACTAAGTTCATCAGCACGATTATATGCTTTTTCTAAGATACCAACTTGATCCAATGACTCAAGTGCTTTGAGTGTATCTTCTTTTGAATACAAGCCCAATAAGCTTTTAAACCATGGCATTTCTGCGACGCGTGCTGTTAGCACATTTTTAAGTACTGTTGTTCGCTTAACAAGATTGAATGATTGGAATACCATACCAATTTGTCGTCTGAATTTTCGAAGGTCCTTCCCTTTTAATTCCGAGACATTGCTACCATTAACCAAAAGTGTTCCATCAGTAATCGTATGCATTTGGTTAACACTTCGAAGTAACGTTGATTTACCGGCACCTGAAAGTCCGATAATCGCAACAAACTCTCCTTGTTCTATCGTTAAGCTAACACCATCCAAGGCCTTGACGCCATTTGGATAAATTTTTGTTACATTTTGAAATTCAATCATTGAGACCTCCACAGACTTTTAAAAGGTGGGTTCGATGACCCACCTTGACTCATTATTGTTTGTTTTTTAGCATATCCAATACTTTACGTGATGAATCATAATCAGCATCTGTTACTTCTTTATATCCGGTGTGGTTATAAATTGAGATAGCTTCTTTTCCTTCATCCGTTTTAGCAATTTCAATAAATGAACGTTGTAATGCTTTCTTCAAGTCTGCATCAACAAGTTTATTTGAAATTGAAATCGTATCGTTCATGATTTTATCTGTTACACCGATAACATCCGTTTGCTTCCAAATGTTTTCTTGGTTCCATTCTGTTGTCCAGTTTGTTTCAAAGTCACGGCGAATGTCAGCATAACCGACTCCGACATCACATTGTCCAGTTGCTAAACGTGCTGCTGTATCAGGATAACCCGTTACTTCAACTTTATTTGCAAGATCAGAGATCATTTTTCCTTCGAATTGATCTGCTAACCATAATGATGGGTAAACATAACCTGCGGACGATGTCGTATTTGAATGACACCATGATGCACTATTTAAATCATCCCATGTTAATTTCATGCCTGCATTTACTTTATCAGCAAGTTCGCGTCCTTTTGCAGATGTTCCTGCATAGATCAATGAACGGTAGAATGTGACTTGTTCTTCAACAGGTAATGTTGCTTCACCGTCATTCCACTCTTTTGCTTCCACAAAATCTTTATTCAAACCATCACGTGATGCCGCTAATGCAACATCAATGTTTCCGTCCTGTGAGTACATTGCATATGTACTTGCAGGAATGAATCCAATATGAGCCTGGCCAGCATCTAGTGCTTCCCCTGCAGCTTCATAATTTGGAGATACTTGGATATTAACATTTCCAACTTCATAGCCATCTTTAGCAAGTTCTGTTTTAATAAGACCTTTTAATGGTTCTGTCTTTGCAATGATTTCTTTTGAATCACGACTTGGAATAAAGAACACCGTTAAAGTCTCTATTTTCTTGTCATTTCCTTTTTCACTTCCACTACTACAACCCGTTAAAACAAGTATTGAAACTAAAAGCACTAACAAGTATTTTTTCATCATTTCCTCCTGTAATACCTAAGTCTATAATTCCATACCATCACCTAGATTTCAAGTAAATCCATATAATTTACACAATCATGACATTACTTGTATTTTTTAACACAAACATAACAATTCATGTTTTGTTTGGATAAACAAGACTTTGAATGAATTATAAGTCAGTGGTGAAAATATATGATATACTTTCTGAAAGGAGATACATTATTTATGAAACAACTGAAAATTGAAGATTTTTTAAACTATCGTTATCTTGGATCACTTAAAGCAAATCCAAGTAAAACACACGCAGCGTATGTTGTCTCAGAAGCACGCTATGATGACAACGATTATATACACAGTCTTTTCTTATTTGATGGAACACAATCTAAAAGAGTATTAGATTTGGACACGGATGCACGTTTCTACTGGGAACATGATGATACCATTCTTTTCCACCATACGACCAACAGTCAAGAAACAGAAGCAGTATCGCAGCAAAAAAGTATTATTTATCGTTATCATATTATTACGGGGATTATTGAACCAGCTTATACCTTCCCGATTGCTATTGGATCACTCACGGTCCTTCAAAATGGTAATCTCTTAATCACAGCACACTTGAATGCTGATGATCACATCCTGTTTGATCCTAAAAAACGTAATGACTATCTCGCAAAAATTAATAAAGACACCAATTACGAAGTTTTTGATCGTGTTCCTTTTTATGCGAATGGTGGCGGTTTTACAAAAGCAAAAATCGGACAAGCTTTTATCTATAATACTGAAGAAGGCACCTATCATGCTATTGCAGAACAAAATGTAGATATCGCTTTAGCGCATTTTGATGAAGCAACACAAATCGCTTACTTCTATAAAGAAATACCAAGTGGATTACCTCAATTCCATGCAGACATTGTTGGTTTTAATACACAGACACATGATATTATCGAAACTTTCAAAAACGATGCCTATATGATTTCAAATATGACCGTTTTAGACGGACAGATTTATGTCTTTGCATCGACAGGAAAAGAATTCGGAATCAATCAAAACTCAGATGTCTATCGCCTCCATAATGATGCCCTTGTTCGCGTATGTGAATTTGGACGTAGCTCATGGAACTCAGTTGGGAGTGATGTGCGTTTCTTAGGCAGTGCTCAAGAACACGTCATCGACAATAACTTCTATTTTGTTGGAACATATCAAGACCGAACTGTACTTTATCGCTTCGATGGTCAGACAATTGAAACAGTGTTTAGTCCCGAAGGAAGTATTGATGGTTGGATTAAATTAAACGACGAATTCTTTGGGATTGGACTTTTCGATAATCGTCATCAAGAATTGTATGCGTTCAACTTCAGTGAAGCCACATATACACTCCTCACGTCATTCAACGCCGAATACTGGGATTCTCACTACCTTGCAACGCCTCAACATATTCAATATGAAAGTAATGGAGATATGTTAGATGGTTGGGTCTTACTGCCGCAAGACTATGACGCTAAGAAGCAATATCCCGCAATCCTTGATATTCACGGTGGTCCAAAAACTATTTATAATGCCGTTGTGTATCATGAGATGCAAGCTTGGGCTAACCTCGGATACATTGTATTCTTTACAAATCCACATGGTGGCGATGTTTACGGTAACGAATTTGCAGATATTCGAGGCAAATATGGAACCATTGATTATACCGATATCATGACTTTTACTGATCTTGTTCTAGACCGTTACGCAATTGATCGCGCACGGGTTGGTGTTACGGGGGGATCCTATGGAGGCTTTATGACGAACTGGATTGTGAGTCATACAGACCGTTTTGCAGCTGCAGCAACGCAACGTAGCATTTCAAATTGGATTTCATTCTACGGAACTTCAGATATTGGTATTTACTTTGGTCCCGACCAAACAGGTGGTTCACCATTCGAAAATTTAGAAACTGCATGGGAACAATCTCCGTTAAAACATGCTCACGCAATTAAAACGCCGCTTTTATTTATTCACTCAGAAGAAGACTACCGTTGTCCGATCGAACAAGCGATGCAACTCTTTACGGCAGTTAAACAAAATGGTGTTGAAACACGATTTGTTTGGATTCGTGGTGAAAACCATGATTTATCCCGTACAGGGCGGCCACAATCACGACTCAAACGTCTTCAAGAAATTACAACCTGGATGGACACGCACCTTTAAAATTTCAAGCCTCATTAATGAGGCTTTTTTTATACACTTTCTACACAAGAATGAGCTGCAAAAAAATCATAATAAAAAGTGTTGATTTTGTGAATTGGCGATGTATAATAAGTCTTGTGTCATGTATCACTAATCTTTTAGTTTAGTAATACTAAACAAATCAATACTAATGAAGGAGACAGTATGAAAAAATTATCTATCGTATTCATCGCACTACTTGTCCTTACAGGTTGCGCTAACAAAAATACCACCAAACAAGAACTTCGAGTCTATAACTGGGGATCTTACATTGATGAGTCGCTCATTACAGAATTCGAAAAAGAATTCGATGCGAAAGTCATCTATGACAAGTTCGATTCCAACGAAGCAATGTACATTAAAGTCGCAAGTGAAGACTCCTATGATGTTCTCTACCCTACCGATTATATGATTGAACGACTACGCGTTGAAGACCGCCTTCAAAAACTAGACTACTCAAAAATTCCAAATTACACCGCAACACTTGATAGTTTGAAAGGCCGTGCAATGGACCCCACAGCTGAATACACTGCAGGTTACTTCTGGGGAAATGTAGGTATAGTCTATGACAAAACTAAAGTTTCAATCACAGATTTAGAGCAACAAGGTTGGAATATTTTCAAAAACGAAAACTATAAAGACCAAATTTTCTTTTTAGATTCCGAACGTGATGCGTTTATGGTTGCACTCAAAGCACTTGGTTACTCAATGAATACAACCAGTGAAACAGAATTACAAGAAGCGTTTGATTGGCTCAAAGATATGAACCAAAAAACACGTCCTGTATACATTCGTGATGAAATGATTGATAGCATGGTATCTGGAGTTAAACCAATCGGAACCATGTATTCTGGAGATGCGACATATGTTTTATCTGAGAATGAGAATATGGCCTTCTATGTACCTACACAAGGAACGAATTCATGGATGGATGCCATGGTCATCACTAAAAATGCAAAAAATGTTGATCTGGCTCATGAATGGATTAACTTCATTTTAAGTAAAGAAAGCCAACAACGTATCACTGAAGAAATTGGATACACCAGTGCCCGTCAAGATGTTATCGATATTGTTACGGGTGCTAACGGCGCGTTTTACGGTATTGACTCATACGAGACACGTCAAAATTATAACCTCGATGAGAATTACCGTTTTGATGATATAACACGTGTCACAATGGCGGATTACTGGGTTAAAGTAAAATCTAATGGATAATACATTTACGAATCGATACCCACACAACGCATCACAATTCATGGAACATGTTGATGTTGATTATGGTTACAAACTTGCACAAAAGCTAGGGACGTTTCGAACAAATGAATCTCTAGGATTTCGTACGGTTGGATCATTTGCCGAACATGAAGCAGCTGATTTTTTAGAACTTGAGATGACTGAGATAGGACTGCAAAAGATCAAGCGGTACAGTTATCCCGTCACATCATGGACATTTAAGCATGCACGCCTTCGTTGCAAGACAGAATCACAAGATTTGACGTTTACACTCAGTGCATACCCTTCCCATTTAGATACTCAAGGACCTCAAACTATTGAAATAATTGATGTTGGTCGATCCGATAGTCATGATTTCCCTTTAGACATTTCTGGAAAATGGATTCTTATCGATATTAATCAGCGTGAAGATTGGTGGATTAACTACCCTGCGACTGAAGCCTTTTATCGTGGCGCCTTGGGCATCATTGCCGTCCAAGACGGCGGCTATGGCGAAATAAGTGATCACACGCTCAATGCACAGAATACCTCTATCCCTCACGGCGCTGCAGCGCTGTCCATGTCCCGACATGATGCAAGAATCTTACGAAAAGCCTTAAAGTTCAAGCCTACTCTAACGCTTGATGTCTCAAGTCTTTTGGATCCGAATGGGACTGCATATAACGTATTCGGATGTATTCCTGGAGAAAGTGAGGAAATCATTCTTATGAGCGCTCATTATGATGCCTATTTTGAAGGATTTCAGGATAACTCTGTTGCGGTTGGCTTAATGATGGGAATTGCAAAAGCATTATGTTCATCAGGAATCAAACCCGAAAAAACACTCATGTTTGGGGCTTTAAGTGCCGAAGAATGGGGTGCAACTGATACGCGATATGATTGGTTAACAGGCTCCTATACACAGATGAGTACATTAACACCAGAGTGGGCAGATATGATTTTCGCAAACATAAACTTTGAGCTCCCAGCAATGCTCGAAGATGGTACAGACTGGATTCGTGCAAGCTACGAACTCAAACGGTACTTAAGCGAATTTTCACTTACTTTACCGCAAGCGTCTGACGTCTATCCAAATGGCATCAAAGTGCTCAATCCAATTCAAACATGGTCCGATGATTTTTCATTTGAGATATTTGGAATTCCGTCGACTGTTTCTGCTTTAAAACCAAAATTTGCCGCATCGCATTATCATACTCAATTTGATACCGTTGATACCTATCACGAAGGTGCCTTTTTATACCATCATTATGTCTACGGACTTCTGATGTTGCAGTATGATACGCTCACCGTATTGCCACTGGACTTTAGCGAAAGAATTCAAGCATTGAAACATGCCCTCGATCTTGAAATGGCCAGCGAATATATTGATATCAATGCTTTTAAAGAGTTGGTCATCACGATTAGTAATCAATCAAACGCTTTATACACGCTACTAACAAGTATTACAGATGCTAAGGAAAACGAAGCACTTAAGCAGCACGTGAGAAAAATCTTCCGATTTGCAGCAACACAGTTTCTACGATTATCGTGGGAAGACGATGTATTATTCCCTTTTGAACAGAATCAAACAAATGTTCGTGTTCTAGAGCATATGTTGTATGATCCAAAACGATCAATGGAATATGTAAGTCTTGTCGACAATAATAAATACGCTGTTCATTGGAGTAGCGATACATACTATTATCATACCCAAAATGTTCTGTCAGAAACTGCGAATATGATGTGGGGTACTACATTTAAACCAACACATTGCGACTTGTTTGATTTCATAGGTTCTCATGACTTCGAGATTATCGAGCAAGCGGTTGAATCAGAACGATTGCGGTACGAGATAGTTTTGAATGAAGTAATGACACATCTTCATCTATTATCAGACCAAATACAAACATGTCTTGATTTAATTACAAAAAAACCATCCTAATAAGTAGGATGGTTTTTATTCGCGAGAGTCTGACGCAAGCGTGAAATGTTGAATTGTTAGATTAGAGTCAAAAGTGACCAAATACGTTTCATTTTCAATAAAATTAACAGTTTCCGGATCAGCATTCAAAAGATACATCCTACCTTGGAACATTTGAAATAAATAATAATCATTTTCAGAGAATTTGCCGTCATAATGTTCAACAAACGATAAAACCGCATTTTCTTTCGCTAAATTCATCGTCGTAAGCTCAGCATTGAGCTTATCATTTTCCTCAGTTAGCGTACTTATCGTATCTTCAAGCGTTAAAACATTTTGTTCTAGCGCTTCATAACTACGCTTTGAGACACAACCAGAAATAATCAGTAAGACGAATATACTCAGCAAACCTTTTTGAAATTTGTTACGCATCTTCTTCTCCTTTTCGCTTCTTATACATCCATTATATGTTACTTCGGTGTATTGGGCGTCTAAAAGAATGAGAACTTAGCGGAAAATATTAAGAATTTACGGAAAGTTTGAATTTATTCAACAACTTTGTGATAGGTAAGATAAACTATATCATTGACAACATTCGTATTCACTACTTTTAGAGCTTGTTGGTGTGAGCTCTTATTAAAGAGTGAAGTACCATCACCAATTAATTTTGGAATGATTGCAATTTGATACTCATCAATAAGATCCGCATCAACTAAAGGTCGTACTAAAGACGCACCGCCAACAATCCAAATATCGTTTCCAGGCTTCTGTTTAAGTGCCTTTACCTGAGATACGACATCATCATTGATAAATTTAATATTTGTTTTATCACTTGTCAGATCTCGATGTGTGAACACAAGTGTTTGTGCATCTTTATATGGATATTCATCCACAGCTAGTTCAGTCACGATTTGATGGTATGTTTTGTATCCTAATAAAACTGTATCCACATTCTTATAAAATGCATCGTAGGTATTATCTTCAACTTCTATTGGTACAGAAAGCCATTCAATACCTCCCTCTTTATCTGCTATATAACCATCTAGACTCATTGATATAAATAAAATAACATTCCTTTTCATGAAAATACCTCTCTTCCTTCTAAAGTGTATAGTAGAATAGAGTAAACAAAAAGAGACATTTTCTATATATGTCGCACGGAGGTACAATGGACACGAAACAAAAAATATGGGATGTGAGTTTCAAGTTGATGACAGAAGCGCCAACAAGACGCTTTCATGAGATCACAGTACATGATATTTGTACTGCATCAGGGTATCATCGTTCAACATTTTACCGCCATTTTGATTCAAAATTTGAACTTTTCGAATTTGGCATCATGCAACTATGGGATGCTTATTTTCGAGCATTAACACCCGAGACTTTAAGGACGCCATTTGCAACATCACAGTCATTTTTCATCAACTCAGATGCTCAATTTCTAATTCAGAAGCAAAACAGCGACCTTGAATTTCTTAAAAATGCTAAACGCGTATTGATGAAAAATCTTGAACAACATTATTATGATATTCTTTCAAGTAATCAAGCATTCTACGCATCGTATATAGTCGCAAACATCGATTTTCTAGATATGTGGAATCAATCACAACACAATTCTTTAAGCAACCACCATCTTGATGAGAAATTTCAGGAATTGATTTGGAACCCATTAATTATCAAATCAGTCATTGAACTATAGAAAAGAGTCGCTTTGTTAAGCGACCCTTTTTTATAGTTTTAGAAGGACAATCCCGACAACCATTGTCAAGACAGCTGCCACTTTCTGTATTTGCATTGGTTTCAGTTCCATTCCTAAAAGAGCAAAATGATCCAATATCATGGCCATCACAATTTGTCCAACCAGCGCAATAATCGAAGATAGCGTCGACCCTAAAATCGGTAGAATTAGTATGTTGCCCATTAAGATTGCAATTCCTATTGCTCCCGCCAAATAGTTATAGACAGGAATTCTCTTACCTTTTCCATCAAGTCTTGGAACATCAATGCGATGAGTTTTAGCGAGGATCATCACAACCAGAAGTAGTGCTCCGATAAAAAAAGACATGAACGTTGCAATTAAAGGCGAACCAACATACTCACTCAACCCGCGATTAAAAACTTGTTGAAGCGGTGGTAACATCCCTAAAATAACTGTTGGAATGACATATCGAAGTTGTAGCTTCTGGGCATCGTTTTTTTTCGCAGTATTAATATAAACTGCAGCTGCGAGTACCATTAGAATGCCAATAATGTTGATTAAATTAATGGTGCGAATTGGGGCTGAAAACAATCCAAAAGCATCAATCACAACTCCAATAATTAATTGACCCACTAATGTAAAAATCGTCGTATAAAATGCACCAATTCGTGTGAAAAGATTCATCACGGACGCATTGTAGATAACACCAACAATACCGCCACCTATAAGGTAGTATAGAGGAATGCCTTGATATGTTGCGCTATTCAAGAAAACAGTTGGTTGCTGAACAACGTTGATAATGAATAGAATAACTGATCCAAAGACAAATGCAACCATTGAACCTGTAAGTTTATTCTCGCTTCCTGAATTTATCCGAGCCCCTAAAGTTGCTTGGATTGGAAAAATCATTCCCAGCACAAATCCAATCAGTAAATAATTTATAATAATCATATAACCCTCTCAATCTAGATATACAATCTAGATTAGGTCAGATATTTTAATATTCGCTAAAAATGATTCCATTTGTACTTCCGACTCTTGCATCTTTTGGTAAATGAGACAATTTGGGCCGTGTTCTGGGGCACATGTAAACATGGACTGTTTTCCCTCTATGGCATGAATAACGTCGAGCATTGTGATTGCATCACGTTGATTGTTGATACAGTAGCCACCATTGGTTCCTGATACTGCCTCAAGAATATTTGCTTTTACCAAATTAGTTAAAATTTTCGAAAGGTATGATGGAGCAACATGGATTGCCTCAGCAATCGCCGTCACGCTCATACTTGCTTGATTGTCTTCACGATACAGTCGTTGTACGACATGTAATGCATAGTTCGTTGCTTTAGAGTATTTCATTAAATCACCTTCCTAATCTGATTGTATCATATGTTTTTACGTATTCGGGTAGGTTCCTTATGATTCACGCTGAATGATCAAGTTTAGTTCTTCCACCAATTTTGGTTTGGGTCTGAATCCAACAAGACGTTCAACTTCGACCGAACCTTTCATGATGATAAGTGCAGGAATTCCATGAATCATCATTTTATCTGAAAGTGCGTTGTTTTCTTCAACATTGACGCGTTGAAATGACACTGCATTAAATGCTTCATCAGTCGAAATGGCTTCAACAATGGGCTTCATCATCTGACAAGGTCCGCACCACTCTGCCCAAAACTGCAAAAGCGTGAACGGTTTTCCTTCATCACATATCACATTACTTTGAATATCTTTAATCATAATTTTCCTCCTAGATATTAGAGACACTTGGTGTCTATGATTAGAATATATGAAATTGTTAGTTGTTGCAATTCTTTTGCAACAACATTTTTATCTTGCGTCAGCTGTTATTGGAGAAAATGCGTAACTGTATCTACAAAAGCCTTGATAATCGTCTCATGGGTTCGAAATGCATTATTAATAGTTCCAATCTCTTCTGTGAATGTTGCATAATGAAACACCACAACGTCTAATATCCCCTTTTGAATGTAATCAGCAACAGCAATTCTTGGAAGTACAGCGACACCATGTCCACCAATCGCTGCATGAAGCAATGTTTCATTATTATTAGCGGTCCAAGAAACTATTGATTCTATCGTGTCATCATAAATAATACGATCCATATACTTCCGATAAGAACTTCCAATCTCACGCGTCAATAAGAGATATTGTCCTTTACGATTTTCTAGATAACGTGGGTTTGCGACATACACCAAATCAAGTGTGCCAACACGAGAATACGATAACGTGTTATTGTCCGGCACCCCTTCTATTAGTGCAACATCTAAGTTATTGCTAATCACACTTTCCTTAATAGTTGCAACATTATTAACCGTAATCTGAAGTTTGACATGATGTAAGGTTTCAAAATGCGTGATAATTTCCGGAAGCATGTAAGTAGCAATTGTAACGGTGCATCCAACACGGAGTACAGGTAGCGATGTATCTGGTTTAAAAACTGATAATGCTCGCTCATTTGCTTGGATTAATGCTTGTGCATACGGATAAAATTGTAAAGCTTCTTGAGTCGGTTTAATAGTTCGCCCTGAGCGTTGAAATAGCGTAACATTCAGTTCTAGCTCTAATTCCTTAATACCCTGACTTACTGCGGGTTGGCTGATGTATAATGCCTCTGCAGCACGTGAAATACTTCCGTGAATACACACCGCTAGAAACATGTTAATTCGATCAATATTCATATAAGCACTCCTTATGTATATTATAACATATCATTACTATTCATTATGCTCCATGCTTGATACACTTAGATACGAGGTGAAAGAATGAATAAAAATTTTGAACTATTTAAGCTATTTACAATAGCAAGTACTTTAACATTCTCAGGCGGACTAGCCATGGTTCCCCTACTGGATGACAAACTTGTAAAGCAATATCACTATTTATCCAGTGATGATTTTTACCACTATATTGCAATATCGCAGTCGATACCAGGCGTAACGGCCGTCACAACAGCTTGTCTACTTGGCGAAAAAATAAATGGTCGAAGTGGACGCTACAGTGCCGCACTTGGCGCTATTCTACCAGTCCTGGTTATCATGATGCTTCTGACGGTGCTTTACCAAATGATTCCGCAAACCGGTATCATTCAATACTTATTTATCGCTATTCGTGCCACTGCTGGCATTTACATTCTAGAAGCAGGAGTATCAATGATTCCACACATTATAACACGCAACGCTCAATCGTATTTTATGATCATATTTGTATTCATTTTAGTGACTTTTCTGAATGTATCAATTCCTTGGATTATTCTTGGATGTTTTCTGCTAAGTCTTTTTGTTCTAGCATGGAGAAACTTCAAATGATCCAACTTTTTCTAACATTCTTAAAAATAGGTTTTCTTGGCTTTGGTGGTGGCTATGCAATGCTTTCGCTCATCTATGAGAACTCACTCCATCTTGGAATTAGTGCTACACAATTTGCAGATTTAAATGCATTGGACCTATTAGCTCCTGGTCCGATCGCCGTCAACTCAGCAACATATGTAGGTTTTATTACATTCGGTATTATTGGTGCAATTATAGCGACAATCGCTGTTTGCATGTCGTCATTTGTATTTTCTTATCTCTTATTTACTTATGAGGACACATTACTTTCGATGCCATTGTTCAACACCTTTCTCCATTATACGAAGATTGCTGCGATTGCAATGATATTATCTGTCGCCCTTTCGCTTGTCAATAATGCTTATACCAGCGATGGGCAACCTTTATTGATTACAGTCACGCTTGTTTCAAACGCATACTTGCGTTTGTATCGTAAAAAACCTATTCTATTTTGTATGGCTTGCACTGCAGGAATTGGTGTTCTTTATGGATTGTTCTTATAAAAAAAAAAGGATCTCTTGATCCTTTTAAGTATTGTGATATGTCAACGCACGCATCAGACAGTCGTCTAATACAGTGAAATTGAGCGGTTTATTCTTCGCAAGAACGATTGCACGATTTTTTGAAAACTCAAGGTCATAACCATAAATTTGTCGTAAACGCTCAATTAAATTTGATTGGCAACTCACAAATATGCCAACATGCTGTTCATCAAAAACATCGAGACGGATTGGTGTCCCTGACTTAGGTCTAACCGTTGCATACGAAGGCTGGCCCCATTTTAATGATTCTTCAATTGTTCCTACTTGATCGTTCATCGCCGCCAATTCATAAATACGTGTGCGGATTTCTTGCAATATGGCATACGATTGTTGATCATAGTGTGCATAGACATTTTCAATTTCAGGTGTTGTGAACGGATTCATGTTAATCTCCTTTACGCTCATGGATTGAGATACGCTTGCTAAAAGTATACACCAATTTTATCTATGCATGCGATAAATACGGCACACACGATTCTCCATCAAAAATGGGATTTTGGTTTCGTACAAATAATGCGGTTTCATCATAATTTACAGTATTTTTGGATACATTTACGGTAGTGGTAGGCATAAACCCTAATACAAGGGATTGCACATTACTTAATTCCGATGCAATCGTATCTAACGATACCTTTGTCGTACCAAACACATCAAATAGCATGCCCGATGCAACGTCGTAAACCGCCAGCACATTATAAGCCGAACTATAATATAGATAGTCTTGAAATGGACCGAGAAGATAAAACATGAGAAGTCCTAGGTTGTCCTTCATTGCAATCGCTGTGTAGGGATTTCCTTCAGACAATAATTTAAGATACTGTTCTGACTGAATCAGTGTTTCTTTACTAATTTTTGAAAAGGTAGAAACAGATGGTTCTGTCTTAATACGGTATTGTTTTTCTTGAATTTTGCTGAAACCGAACTGCTGATAGAACTCCAGCACATTCTCGTTGGCATACAAATAAAAAGATGTCGTGTCAGAATTGTATGCTTCGAATATCTGATTGATAAGGAACCGAATGAGGCCTTGATTTCGATACTTGGGGTGCGTGCAGATCGTACCGAGTTGGACCGTTTCAAAAAGCGCTCCGCCTCGCTCAAACGTAATGTGATTTACCGAGACATTCGCAACCACTTGATTATTATGAATCAGAACATACGGAACATTCGCATCAGTCCAATATCCTGCCTGATACCAAAACTCAAAATCAAATTCA
The DNA here is from genome assembly GCF_011301115.1 of Erysipelothrix sp. HDW6B. Classification (NCBI taxonomy): domain Bacteria; kingdom Bacillati; phylum Bacillota; class Erysipelotrichia; order Erysipelotrichales; family Erysipelotrichaceae; genus Erysipelothrix; species Erysipelothrix sp. HDW6B. The sequence goes on from NZ_CP049860.1 coordinate 1,322,028, forward strand.
AACACTGCATTTACCAGTTGATTGTAGCTTCTTCGAATTTCAATATCATCACGCACACCGATTCTAAACAAATATTTTGCATTATTTATTGTGACGTGTTTCATTAACAATTCCTCCATACATTATTGCTTTGATAGCACTGGATGCCTGTTTATAGGTAACATTTTGCACATAAACTTGAACCCAAGCATTGGAAACAAGTGCATGAATCGCGTCTTCAAGCATTACCAAAGGAACCTCTCGATTTAAGACCCCTTGTTCATACGCCTTTTCAATATCTTGATAGTATACTGCAAGTTCTTGTCGCAGTTTTTGATTGAGTGTATCAAAATTGTGTTCGTGTGAGAAGTTATATAGAAAGCTCACCATATCACCATGTGCCACAAGAATTTCTACGGCTTGCAAGATTCTTGATTCTAATGTTGATAAAGTATTCTGATCAAGTGCATTTTTCAGGATTTCGATAGCATAATCTGCCATCTGGTTAAAGAAAGCATCTCGACTCTCAAATGTTCGATGAAATGTGGCTTTACTTATTGATGCTGACGCAGCGATTGCCTCGATGCTCGCTGTTGGATTCATAACCAGGTACGGCATCGCAGCCTTAAATATTTTTTCTTGATTTGTCATATGACACCTCTTTGTCTCATGTGAGACTATATTATCTCAAAAATTAGATTATGTAAAGAATAATAATCCCAATTTGCATACTTAGGTATTTTTTTTACACATCCATGCAACTGTAGTGTGCATCCAGAATGTCAGAAGAAACATACTAATCAACGTCCCCTCTCGAACATTCACAGGATTCCGGAAGTACTTTGTCATCACTATAGATCCAGTTACACAAAGGATATCAAAGCTATAACGTAGTTTATGAAACGGTACGTCTAATCGTGATGAAAGCTCGGTACAAACCGATTCAATCGGAAAAGTTAAAATATCCAAGTATAATATCATACCTGTACTTATGCCCGATATCGTCACACCTACACAAAAGACTGCAACTTTAGTCAAATAGTGTGTCAATACAAGATTGTTGAAAATGTAGTAAGTAAAAATATTTATAACACTTCCAAAGGCAATCGCAGCACTAAACTGCATCAAATACTTCGTTTGTAACTTAAAATGCGTCAACAGCGCATACACGCTTAAAAAGAAAATATTCAGTACCGTCGTCACGGTGCCAATTTCGACTTCCAACACAGTCGCAAGGCTTAGATTTAACGCATTAAAACTACTAACACCAATACCTGCGAAGATTGTGATACTAATTCCAAATCCCGCCAGCATATAAAAGCCAAAAGAAAGAAGTAATTTCATTGTTTGATTCATAATAACCTCCCACTTGAAATTTATCATGCAACACAGGATAATTATAGGAGATATCTCACATTAGGAGGTTACTATGAAAGCGACATCAATTCATAACGATTTATTGCATACTATGGAAGATTCCATTAATATAACAGATCGCTTCACGCAATCTTACGTACGCAACGACCAGATTATTCCCTTTGGACAAGCTGAGACGCATCTGTATTTTCTCATCGAAGGAACCGTCAAAATTTATCTATACCACGAGAATGGAACGCGATCCATCATTCATTTTGCGCAAGCGGGTGATATCTTAGGTGAACTTAGCTTACTTGGTGTTGAAGAACAATCGAAAGAAGTTATCGCACAGTCTAACTGTACCTGTATTGTAGTCCCACGTGATAAACACGAACAATTGCTCTTGAACCTCGCATTTACGCGTGCCCTCAACGTTTATCTTGCACAGAAATTAACAGATCGAACCTTTCGTCTCACACACGCACTCAATTACCCCATGATTAATCGACTAGCTGCATTTATTCTTTTCGCTGAGAACGATGGCATCTATCATGAAAGTGCAACGGAAATTGCAGAGTATCTAAGCACAAGCTACCGGCACTTGATGCATACCTTTAAGCAACTGAGAGAACTTAAGTTACTTTCAAAGATTGGTACTTCCTACAAAATCATGGATCGAAGACGACTGGAAGCATATGCTTTGGACATACAATATTAAAAAAGAGATGAAATTCATCTCTTTTATATAATACGGTTCATCAATGGCATTTGCTCCGCAAATCGTTTTAAGTTATGCATCACGATTTCCAACCGGTAATCATTGATTTTGCTCGTTTCAAATGAGGCATGAGGGGTTATCGTTGCTTTAGGATGATCCCAAAGTGGATGATTGGTATCGAGTGGTTCCGTTTCAAAAACATCCAAAACAACACCTGCTAAATTCGTATCCAGCACAGTCATGAGTCCTTCTAAGTTCACACAAGCACCACGACCAATATTTATAAAAATCGCGTCATTTTTCATCAGGCCAAACTGACTTGCATCCATAATATGATACGTGGCATCGTTGCTTGGTAGTGTACAAATCACAATATCATAATTCGGTAAGCGACTATCTAAGACATCCAAGGCAAAACATTGAGAAAAATGTTCAATCGGGCGTCCATTAGAATTAATACCATCAACCTCAGCATTAAATGCATTCAATCGTTTTGCTGTTTCTTGAGCAATACTTCCGGTCCCAAGAATCAAAACCTTTGCGGTATCAAGTGCTTTATTTTGGTTCAACCGCTCCCATTTATGGTCAGCTTGCTGATCCAAGTACCCAGGGATACTTTTATAATGGTTAAGTATGTAGGCTAAGCAATATTCGGCAATTGGAATACTATACATCCCGCGACCATTAGCAATTGGAATCCCTGCTTTTTTATATAATTCAATATTAATGTGATCATAACCAGCAGAGAGCAACTGTGCAAATTTCAGATCACTTGGGATTGTTTCTTTGGGTAAATGCATGCCCACAATGACATCCGCATTCCCTTCATAGATTGTTTCTAAAGGATACCGGATAATTTCAAATCCTAAACTTTCAATTGTCTTGGTGCTTTGGGTATCCAATTGTAGCATTTCTGTTATGGCAATTTTCATTTTTATCTCCTTCATTTTTTAAATCCTTATATCTATCATAGCATCTATGGCTAATCGACGCACAGAGTGCTTGATAGTTTTTCTTTATAAGGGCGCGCTTATCTAAAAAAAAGAAATTTTTGTGTACAAATACAAAAAATATTGTATTTTATGTTTATGAAGCGTAAATTAAAAATATGGAGGACACTTATATGGTCTTAACACAAAAGAAAAATGCTTTATCGTTATTTATTGCTACCGCAGCCATTGGGATAACATACCAAATCTTTGCTACCTATGGCTTGCCTGGACCGATTGGTCTTATAATTGGTGTGATTTGGAATATGGCACTCGGTGGACTTGCTGCATACTTCTTTGATAAAGACACATTTCTTGATCGTTTGAAACGTTTTAATTGGAAAGTCCTTGCTTGGGGAATACCTGCTACTATCTTAGTTGGTGTTGTTTCTGGTCTCATTTATGCATCATTGTTCGGAAAACCAACGACCAATTCGATTGCAGGGAGTGTAAATATCACCATGATGTTAACACAAGTTCCGTTCATGCTTATGGGTGAAGAAATTTTGTCGACTAATATCGTTCGGTCCCTTCGGAAGGCAAACGTTTCATTTTTCATCGCCTCACTTGTTTCGGCTGTTTTATTTGCACTGTGGCACATTCCTGCATATGGTTTTAATCCTATGCAATTACTTATTACCATCGTACCATTACGACTTTTGTTAAATTATATTTGGGAACGATCTGAGAGTATATGGGTAAGCTGGATTTGTCATATCTTGTACGATTTCATTAGTTTTATCCCATTCCTTATTCATTAACACTAAAAAAGCTACCGACAGAAAGACTGCGGTAGCTTTTTTCTTAATTATGTCGCTTTCGATATAACGAACGAAGCATAATGAGAATACCCATTAATACACTTGCAAAACCAATGGTTAACATTGAATTTGACATACCGGTCTTAGGCAGCGACGAGTCTTTAGGTTTAGGATCCTTATCGACACCTTTAACTATTGGTGGTTCATCTTCCACATATGTGTTCGTAATCACATTTCCATTTAAAGACTTAACGTATCCTTCAGGAACATTGATTTCATCAACGGTATAAATAAAGACGTTTCCTGCCGAATCTACAGCGTCAAGATCACGCCATAGTATGGACGTTTCACCGTTAAGCAAAGATCGCGGTTCTTGATAGGCAACACCATTACGATACAATTGAACTGTAATCGTAGGATGCGAAGTTGGCCCACCGATCCACACTTTTTGAATTTGCATCGCAAGTTTTCCGGGTGTGAAGGTATTTGTGATCGTTGCTCCGTCAACATGTTTACTGTATCCGAATGGAACATTAATCTCATCGACAGTATATGTATATGGATTTCCCATCAAATCCGTCACTGGAAGTTCGGTCCATGTATAAGATTCTTGGCCTGATTCCAAACTGATTGCATTTCGATACGGTAATCCGTTTTGGTACAGTTGAATTGAAATCATTGGTTTCAATTCTGGTCCATCAATCCATACTTTCCGCACAGTGAAATCCGTCACTGATGGCATGTATGTATTCGTGATGGTAGTACCGTCTACATGTTTCTCATAATGAGCAGGAACCGTAATTTCATCAACGCGATAATTAAAGGAATTACCTGCTTTATCATTGGCATCTAAATCTAGCCATTGATATGTTGTCTCTCCATTCTTAAGCGTTACAGGTGCTCCATACGGTTGATTATTTTGGAAAAGTTGAATAACTATCTCCGGTTTTATCTCAGGCCCATTGACCCACACCTTGTTCATTGAAAAATCCATTTTATTAACTTTCACAGTATTAATAACTGTAAACGTGATAGATGTGGATTCTAACGTAGCTTCAATCGTTCCGCCTTCTACCTCATACAACTCTGAAGCAATCTCAGATGCTTTAATTCGAGCATTCTTAGTAAGTCCCTTCACTACAATTTTCCGGTTTGCAGGAATGGTAACAATACCATCTTGAACTGTGAGCGTTTCAACAAATGTCATGGCTTCGTCGTAGACTTGAACTATACCTTGATAACGTTTGAAGTTATCTATATTATCATCCGTTTCATCAAAACTTACGTCAAAGGTAAAACTTCGGTCTTGATCAAGGCGTGCACCATCTGAATCATGCAAGATTTTATGAATCGTTACATCTACAGTTCCTTTGAAGTAACCAGCATTTCGAATTGCTGTCGAATTCAAACGATCTAATGTAAAATCGCCGGTTGTATCGTTACCTTTAGGCTCAATATGCGACCCATTTTCATCAGACATCTGATGTGTCAGAGTATAGCCATCTGGTGTTATGACTTTAATACGGTATTGTCCGTGACGGTAGACATCCATACTATAAAATCCATCAACATCAGTTTTCACTTCATATGGATTCCCTGACAGATCATATACATCATTGCCATTAACATCAACAAGACGCACTGTGTAGGCTTCAAATGCCGTGTCCGTTGCTTTATCAAATAAGCCGTCTTCATTAAAATCATCGAAGACATGGCCAGATACGTTGTATTTAACGATATCTACCGTTGAATGATTGGATTCAAAGAAATCAAGATTTGCAGTTGTTGCGACACCAAAGGTGTTTGAAGCTTTGTCTAGAAGATCGAGTTGTGTATTCGCTGGGACGTCAAAAATGACATCAAACTGAATTTCTTGACCACTTCGAAGTATTGCACCGGGTTTCAGAACTATCTTAAATGCCGTAACAGCGTCATAGTCTGCTGGTGATTGTATCCAATTTGCATCCTTGTAGAATGTTTTGACATCTGTGGTTACCGTGTCTGTTGTATAAAAAACATCTAATTCATTGGGAACCTGAATGGGTCCTGATAGATTCAATTTGAACGTGGAATTACGAGCAACACGACTCGGTGACTCTAATGACATGTCAGTACTTACCGTTTCATCACCAACATTGGGTAGTAAGTCAAGAATATTAAGATTCGTAATGTCAGTTACCGAGTTATTGTATAGCGAAAATTGGTAACTCATTTGTGTGCCAATTTCACTCAATCCTGTACTTGGCGGTAAAATATAGTTTGTATCTAGGGAACCTTTGACCGCTTTACGAATCATCAATTCTCGAGGCGGCACGTAATTGAACTGTGTAACCGCCGAAGCAATTAAGTCATCAGTCACTCCATTTTCATTTAAATCGTACTCATCAGAAACGGCACGAGACCCTGGTTTAACGAGTTGATTGTTTTTCCATGAAAGAATCGCGGTATTAATATTAGTTCCAGGATTGGTAAGTTCGGTAATTTTTGTTTCATATTGAATCGAAAGTACTCCTGTTTGTGAACCATTTGTACTTGTTCCTGTGTAAGTTAAACCATCAAGCTTCCAAATGAGTGCTGTGTGACCTGATCCTTTAAAATTTGGAACAACTTCGGGTTCAAGGGATCCTGTAGTCATCGAAGATTCAATGACTGGTGATTTAACGAGAAAGCCAGTACCGGGAACATAAGATGTTCCATCAGGAATGATATCAACTAAAACATTTGAGTCCACAAAGGCCATATCACCAACTAAATTAGCAACATCGACATTAAGTTGGAACGCAACATGGTCATTGATAAAATAGTTTAGTTTCTTGTTTACGACGTCTTTTCGTAAAGAAACCGTTGGATTCACACGAGAATATTGAATATAATCAGAACGTTTTCCAGTAGAGTTTAGACCGTTTGAATACATTGCCTTGAATGCTGCATCATTGCTGAGACGGCTTGTTGTGGCTGTTTCACCCACAACAGATACGGTTTTATCTCGTAATTCTGTTCCAATTAGAACATTTAAGATTTTTCCAGGTGCTAGGTATGTTTCATCAACCGATTTCACCATTACTGACAGAGTTTCTGCTTTCAGAGGATATGTATGCTTTACCCTTGGATCAACGTTGGTTGCGACTATCTCTTCAGTGCCATCTTGCAATTTCGCGATTATATCAAGTCTTCCAACAACACTTGTCTGAGCGTCAATTGTCACATAAGTATACTTGAGACGTGAGTCAAGTCCACTATCAACTATTTCAAACGAATTTAGGTTCAGATTGGGATGTGCTGATGTTGCTAAGTTTCCAATAAACAATTTCCATTCGTGGGTTCTATCCCGATCTTTTTGATAGTCTAAGAATGTCCATGGCGTAATTGATTTTCCAAAAGAAAAGGCAGTGGGTTCTGGTACTGGTTTGGATGCTTCGAGTTTAAAATCAATAGTATCTGTACCCTTTAATATCGTCTCATATTCTGGACGGTTCTTTGGTTTCGCAGTAACCGTTGCTGTATTCGTCAACGTTTCATTAACCGGCACATTCGGGAATTTCAGATTAAGCGTCACATTACTAGAGAAGTTTTGGTAGTAAAGTCGCGTTCCGTCCGAATTTGTATATGTTTTACGAGCCGTTCGGGTCAATGCGTCGTAAGTCCATCCCGGATTATCTTCTGCTATAAAGACGGCTCCGTCTGGTAAAATGTCCTCAAATATAAACTCATCATAGATTCGAGACCCCGGTGCCGATGTTGTATTGGTTGCATTCAGAGAATATGTAAATTGTACATTATTGAGTTTCGTTAAATCATCGGTTAAACGTGTTCCATCATCAGGATGAATAACTCCACCATTCACCACACGATTGTCGGAAGATGTCCAAGAACCTGCGTATATCATTTTGTCTAAACGGGGTTGAATTGTGCTAATGACCACATCTTTTGCGGTTTGAGCAAGAACCGTTTCATCTTTTTGCTGTTTTAAAGTCGCTTCAATGGCCACTGGGAAGCCATTGGGTGTTTCACCATTATGAGTCACAAACTTCATCGGAATATCCAAGCTTGTTCCTGAAGCTAGTGCTGCAAGTTTATAGATAACTTTATAATGGTCACCCGCATCGACGACTTCCTTTGATAGTTGTGATGCAATATCTGAAGCAACAAACGTACCGTTCACCAAATGTTCTTTAGGTATCTTAACTTCTAATATTGCATCGGTAAGCGTTCCACTGTCTTCTGTTAATGATAAACCTGTGTAAAAAAGAACTTCTTCTCCAGACAGAAATTTTGCATCAGCGGGTAATGTGTAAATATCAAATCTAGAGACTGCGATGTTTGCCTTGGTCTCGTCTATCGCTTCGATTTGTCTTGTAGATTCTCCTTCTTTTTCCGATTGAGATGATTGAACTCCCTCTTTCGCAATTGAAGAAACGATTGGCGTTTCTTTCAAACTATCGTTTCCTTGAGTTTGTTCAATAGGAACTGTAATCGGGAAAGTTTGTAAGGCTTCTAGTGTATTCATGAATTCGACATTCACTACCGTACTGTTTTCATTGTTTTTAAGTTTTGCAGTGAATGTGATGACACCTTCTCGTTCATGATCTAAATTGATTTGAAGTGCATGATTTATAATAGTCTCTTGCTTGGCATCAAGAAGCACGAAATCTTCTAATGTTTTAGGTAACGACACTTCGATGTAGTCTCCCTTAACGATCTCATCACGTAATTCATGCGGCACATGCCAACGTAATGAAAATTTCAGACGTCCTTCTGGATTATAATCAGAACTCGCTTCACCCGTCTTCGTTAAAAATGACATCGAAGCGGATTCCAACGCATTTACGTTATAGTTCTCAAATAAATCTTGAATATTGCGTATATTTGTAGTGTGTGTTTGTGCATTAATCGTTATTGATGTAATTACAAGGGAAGCAACTAATGCAATAAAAATAAACCCTTTTTTGATTGCTTTATTGAATGTTTTTAATTTCATTTCTTTACCTTCATCCATAATTAATTCGTTAAAATAGTGACATCTCCGAAATGTAATGCTTTAAATGCTTCCAGTTTATGGGTTGAATCCAAACTTGCTGCATAAAGGGAATACTTCCCATTAAAATCTTCATTGAAAGACGATACAATACTTAATTGTATCCATTCACCGTTGCGGTTTTGCAGGTACATTTCGGCGTATCCAATATATTGATTATCACGCATTCCGACACTAATTGACTGACCAAGATGGGTATATGAGGTCCATTCGTCAGGATTCAATGTGCTCCCATAGTAATCTTTACTAAACATCGCTAACAGTGATGGAATATTACGATCAGCGATACTTTGTGTCATTTCATTTTTGACAAAGATATATGGGTCAAAGTCTGGTTCAGGCTTCGGAGGTTGTGGGATTGCGGTGGGTTTTTGACTTATTTGGGGTGTAAGTCCTTGTACTGTTATTTTTATCGTTGTTTGGTTATAGTATTTTTCCGATTTGGGCAGGTTGATAAGCAACACATCGATTTGATCACCATTTGCAAGGCTTTCCGATTTTGAATACACGATATTAATACCGTCCAGATGTGATGGATACCATGGACTTTCTGTATTCCATACTGCATCTATGGAACCACTTCCATCTTCCCCCGAAGTTATAAAGTGGATATCGTCAAACGGATTTATCACATTTGGTTCTTCTAAACCGGTTACCGTATAGTTTTTTTCGAGTGTTGTTATTGCATAGTTGGATTCAAAATCGTTGTGTCCAAATCGAACTTTGATTATATCTCCGTTTGTCAATTCTGACGATTTGGAGATTGAATACGCGGCAGTTGTCAATGATTCCGGTGCACCTACAAGCTGTAACGAAGCTGTACCTAGTGTTGATTCACCATTGAAACTAATGCTCACGAATGCAAAGGGATCAAAGCTAACCTTGTTCTCTACTACAGGCGTTACCGGTGGTTTGGGGTGATTGATGATTGCGAATGCTGCAATCGTTGAAACCACACCAACAGTCACAATCACCCTTGCAACATGACTTGGTTTTTGGGATTTCGCTGAAACTCCTTCAGCAATACCTTCAGCAGCAACAATCGTATATGGGGGGACTGGTGCTTGTGATTGCATCATTTTTAATGCATACACAAAGAGTCCAATTGGTGCAATGCTAAAGAATGTAATGCCGTTGTTTTCATGTTCTGTAATCTTTTTCCGAATCTTATCTTTTGCATACTTTAGTCTACTTTTTATCGTACTTTCGCTTAACTCCAAATATGCTGCAATTTCGCGAATCGTCATATCTTCATAGTAAAATAAAAATGTACATAAGCGTTGGTCTTCAGGCAGACTATCCATAATATTCTGGATAATTTCCGATATCTCTGCTTGATTTGCACTCTCGTCAGGTTGCGTAAAGGTATCTGTGTCTTCAACCTCAAAATCAACATCTTCTTCACGCGTTATATCTGAGAATAGTACAGGCTTGTTCTTTTTCAAGAAATCTTTCGCATTATTCAAAGCAATTTGATTAATCCATGCAGCAAAATTAGCAACTGTATAGACTTCTAAGCTATCAATTTTTTTGAATGCTTTCAGATATGTATCTTGAACAAGATCTTCGACTGTATGCTGGTTTCTGATTAGCCTTCGAATAATATAATACACTGCACGAATTGTTTGATTGTAAAGCCTCTCAAAATCATGTGTGCCCGTTTCCGTATATGGCCAATCGTTTTCTGTAGTATTGTTGTTACGTTTCATTTCTAGACCCTCTTCCACATATTTGTAATGTATATGACTGATATTGTTGGTAGATAATCAACCAGATCACAGCTTTTTTAAAATTGCTAACCTCATAGCTGTTGGAGTCACTTACAAATAGGTTCTTTAGAGTCATATCAAATTCACTCAAATCTTATCACCCCTCATTAAATAGACGAATGAGATTCAAAAAAGACTTAATTAATTTACATTTTTGCTCAAAATTTTAATTTACCTAAATCAAAGGATCGGCAACACGCGTATAACCCCCCATAGGTAATACATTATTTATGTTGTTTTATCTCTGTATATATTAATCTATTTATTTTAATAATTCACGATTTAAGCACACAGTTTATCACAATCTTAACATTTCTTACCGTTTCGACGCTTCACACCATAAAGTATGTTCTTTTCATCGGTATCCTAACAAGTTTTCCTGTGAAAATTGCGCTAAAGAAAACACACCTTATTGGTGTGTTCTATTTTTCATGAATCCTTTTAAGATTTTCTTTTAAACGTTGGAACCGCAGGTTTCCATACTCGATGAAATCCTCGGTTTCATGCGCTTCCTTCAGAGCTTCGCGTATATAACCCCATAGGCTCCACAATAAATCAATATACACTTTGTTTAATTGCAGTTGTAGGAAGTCTTCATCAGCGGGTTCTTTTCCAAGGTATGCATGTAAAAACAGTCGGTCCATTGCATAGTTATAATCTGCTTCAATCGATACATCGGCAAGATCCCAATAGCGTGAATTCATTCCGCCATATTCCCAATCAACAAGAAACATATCACCTGTATCGCTCACTATGAAGTTTTCTGGTAATGGATCATTATGACACAGAACGCGTTTCACATCATGATTCTCATGATGCGCATAAAGCAATAATACGTCATCGCGAATTGCTTGATAACCTTCTGGATAGTACCCTTCAAGTTGCGAAAGAGATGCTTCATACTTTTGCACCATTTCCATAACATCAAACTGAATGGGTAATGACGGTGCTGATTGGTGTAAATGTGCCAATAAATTTGCAGCTTTCTCTAAGTTTTCTGATTCTTGTAAACGTGTTGCATTCATTGTCAGTGCACCTGGTATGTATTGCGATATCTTTAAACCTGTGACATCATCAAAATGCATCAAAGGTGCATCTATATGCAACGGTGCAATTGTACGTACAATAAGACCTTCATGAGAACGGTTAATGATTGTATCTGTATCCTTACCTGCAAGGCGAATAACCAGATTTTTGTCTTTCGTTTCAACATTAAAATTTCTATTTGTGAGTCCTCCAAGTTGCGAAACACGCAAGGGTTCTCCAAGGTTTAATGTATGCAGTATTTTAGTAATTTCTTCCTGTTTTGTCATAACTATAGTGTAACAGATTTAATAAAATGTTCAATATATTTGATATTTTATATATTTTGAACAAATGTTGTTGGTATTATGAGATGTTATGTTCGTGAATAGTACGTTTTAACGATATTTGGCGCTACACCTACTACTTTGTGGAATACCTGATTAAAGTATTTATAGTCCGAAAAGCCGACCATATCCGCGATTTCGTACATATGATATGACTGTGTCTTAATCAGATCTAGAGCTTGCTGAATGCGAAACTTAGTCAAATACTCATTGAAGGTCATCCCAATAAACTTTTGAAAACGATTGTTGATTGAAGTTGAACTTTTCCCTGTATACATGCGAATATCTTCCAATGTTATTTTTTCATGATAGTGTTGCTGAATATATTCCAATGCTTTCATTATCGTGACAGAGGCAACAGCTGGGGTTTGCTGTAGGACGCAGTATATATCTGCGACCTCATTTGCCCCCTTCGCATAAGCACGGCGCATATGAATTTCATTAATTGCACGTTGGATGCTATGTGTTAATGCAGCATGATCTAAAGGTTTTAGCAGATATTCTGTGACACCAAATTCAATCGCTTTTTTAGCATAATCAAATTCTGAGTGTCCACTAATGATAATCACACTGTATGTTTCTCTTGGTAAAAGTTCTAATAATGCGATGCCATCCATAATCGGCATGTTGATATCCAGAATAATAATATCTGGCTTTTCTTTTTCAATGAGGCGGTATCCTTCATTCCCGTTTGCTGCTTCCCCAACTACAGTGCACTTAAGTGCGTCCCAATCGATTGCGCGGCGAAGACCTTTACGTATAATTGCCTCATCTTCAATAATACATACTCTATACATCTTTGTTACCTCCTTTGGGAATAATTAACGATATATGCGTTCCCATCGTATCACTCTCAATTATGACTTTGCCATCATCTCCGTACAACAGTTCCATCCTTTGAAGTACACTCATAATTCCATATCCAACATGATGCGATTTACTGTCATAAGACTTCAATGCTTCGAGTTGTGCCGGATTCATACCGCCACCGTCGTCAATCACATGCAAGAAAATATGTGTTTCATTAGAATATCCTAAAACGCCCACAGTCAGCGTATCTTTATAGCGATAACCGTGCTTCAAACAGTTTTCAATTAATGGTTGAATCAATAGCTTTGGTAATTGTTCCTGCAACACATCTTCGCCGATATCAATCGTATACACAAACCGTTCTTGAAGCCGCAATTTATTAACTTCTAAATAGAGTTTTATGTATTCAATATCTTCTAAGAACGGTACTTCATTGGCATCTGGGGTAATACTGTAGCGAAGTAAGCGGGTTGTGTTCAAAATCAATTTTTCAGCTAATTGTGGATCATCAACAATCAGATATCGTATCGTTTCTAGAGAATTGTAGAGGAAATGCGGGTTGAATTGTGCTTCAAGTTGCTTGATTTCCGCATTTTTCCGTAATTCTAGGAGGCGTTCATTACTCGAAATGAGTTCTGATAATTGCGTTCCCATGTCATTGAATGCATGCGCTAATTTTTCAAACTCATCGTGTGTTGTAAGCGAGACATGTGTTTCTAAATCACCATTCTTCATGCGATCAACTGCTTCAATCAAAGTCGCAATCGAACGGCTTGCTTCGCGACCAATTTTGCGAGCTGAAAGTTTATTAATACGCTCGACAATATATAAAGCAACCGCTACAACGACTGAGACAACCATAAAGGTTAAAGCCAGTGAATCTTTCTTCACGAGAACACGAATAATGAAGTTTTCCGATCCAAACATTTTCGAGTTTACCCGATAAGCAGTATGTTCAAGACTTAAGGTATCATTGGGAACATTTGGAAACTTCATTGATTTGGTCACAAAATCCCGAGATGTTGATGCAATGACATTATCAAATCGATCTGTTAGCACTAAGTGATTTCCCCTTTGATACTGCAAGAGTTCACTATAAACACTCGCATCCACAAAATATAGAACTTTAAGCCGGTTTTGATGCATGTCTGTATAATTACGACCATAGACAACTTTTGTAGACGGATCACTCCCTAAATTCGTAATCACAGTTGCGATTGTATCGTTTGAATTCAGACGTTCTAAAACTAGGCGATGATAATAGCGAAGAAAATCATTACCTTCTAATGACGGCTGCGTAATCAAAATGGGATAGTTTGCGTCGTCATACATAATCATATGAACATTCCCATCAAGACGCGAATTGATGGCATAATACTTCTGATAAATATCATTCGAATAGGCTTCTATATTTTCTTTCATGTCAGAAAAATCATACCCTTCAGCATTGAAATCGAAAATTTCATCGATACTTGATTCGATGTGCATAACTTCTTGTGTTATATAAGATTGAACATTGCGAACTTCAAAAACATTTGTGTAAATGTAATATCCTAAAAATGTCAATCCGGCCATGAGTAAAGTGACCAGCAATGGGATGCGGCCATATTTGATAAATGTACCTTCGATTTTTTGCTCAAATGTTTTGAATTCAGAATGTTTCATAGACCTATTGTAATATATAAAGACAAAAAGAGAAAAAGGATTTACCTTTTTCTATATTTGTATATTTTTTCCTTTCGATAGTTTCATAAAGACAAGCAACGAAATTATTGTGAGTCCCGTAAGGATTGCTGATAAAGCGGCTGCGATCCCATAGTTTCCACGGATAACTTGCGTATAGATCGATACTGTCATTGTTTGTGTTTTTGAAGTATAGAGAATGATTGCTGTTGATAGTTCAGAGATCATCGTAATCCAGCTAAGAATAGCTCCAGAAATTACCCCCGCAGACATCATTGGAACTGTGATTTTAAAGAATGTTTTTGAGTTACTGGTTCCAAGCGAAATCGCTGCTTCCTCTACACTAATCGATATTTGTTGTAGTATTGCGACTGATGAACGGATTGTATACGGTAATCGACGTACAACCAGTGCGATAATCATAATAGTAAATGTTCCTGTAAGCATGAATGGTCGCTTCGACAATGAAGTTAACATGGCAATACCAAGTACAGTACCTGGAATAATGTAAGGAATCATTGAAACAGCATCAACTGTCGCGGTCAATGGATTGCGACGACGGACAGCTATATAGGCAATGATTACCGCCATAATTACAATAATAACAAGTGCAATTCCTGGAATAATGAAGGTATTTTGAATACTATTCCCTAGGCGTGAGAATGCTTCACGATAACTGTCCAATGAATATCCATCTACAAATATTAACCCTGATGTTTTAAGGAATGATGTATAGAAAACATAAACTTGGGGCATAAATGCAACTGCTACAACACCATAGACGAATGTATGAACCATCACAGATAATGATCGTTTCATCGGCTTCGGTTCGATGCTATGTAATGCACTCATTGAGAATTGATTACGGTTTGATAACCAACGTTGGAAGAGAAAGAAAACGGTAGTGAGTAGGATTGCAATTACAGAGATGGCAGCAGCAAATCCTGTATCTCCACCCATTTCTGAAATAAATTCATCGAAAATAAGTCGCGGGAAAGTTCGATACCCTTCACCAATAAGCATTGGTGTTCCAAAGTCAGCAAATGCTCTCATAAAGACAAGTAATGCGCTTGCGTAGATGGTTGGTTTGATTAACGGCAATACAACTTTGAAGAACCGTTTGAATCCTGTTATTCCCATGCTTTCTGATGCTTCAAATAGTGAATTATCGACACTGCTCAGTGCACCTTGAATATAGAGATAAACTAACGGAAATAGCTGTAACGTTAAGACTAATAAAATACCACTAAATCCATAAATATCTGGAATCACAATTCCAAAGGTACTCAACATAAATTTGGTAATTAAACCACTACGGCCCAGTAGCAGAATCCACGAGTACGCACCGATAAATGGCGCCGACATAGAACAAAGAATAATGATAATATTTAAGAATTTTTTACCTCTTACTTTATAAACAGTCGTAAAATATGCTAACGGTATTCCAATTAGCAACGTGAGTAACGTTGCGATAATTGTTACTTGAAAACTGTTGACGATTGTCTTGAGGTAATACGGTTGGCTAAAGAATTTATTAAAATGTGTGAGTGTAAATCCACCAAGGCTGGGATCATAGATTGATTGAGCAAGAAGATTAACAATCGGGTAAATGAAGAAAAGTCCGTAAAGTACTAGTACAACTAATGTTGATGCTTTCCAAAAATCGGGTTTGCGTAATTTATTAAGTAAGGTCATGGTGAACACCTACAATCAAGTTCTCTTCTCCATCAGCCGTATACACGTTGATTTTTTCGATTTTAATCCCTACTTTAACAGTTTCACCTTCTTGATATAAGTGATTGATCGCTGACTCTTCAACGATATCTACCATATCTCCTGTTGCTAATTCAACCGTATAGTGAGTATTGAGACCTAAAAATACGGTTTTCTTCACGGTTCCTGTTGTGATGGCTGCTGATGGATCAGACGTAATTAAGAATTCTTCTGGTCGAATTGAAATCTTGACCAATTCTTCACTGCCGTTGCGAACCATTTTGGTTTCATCCAAATTAATCGTTGGACCATTGTTTAATGTTAAAGAAGCGTTCGTTAAATTCCCCGTTAGAATATTGGATCGACCAATAAATGTTGCGACAAATATGTTACGGGGACGCTGGTAAATATTTTGTGGTGTTCCAACATGTTGAATAACACCGTCTTTCATAACTGCAATTCGATCCGATACCGACATTGCTTCTTCTTGATCATGTGTCACATAAACAGTTGTAATGTTGACTGATTGTTGAATCTCTTTGATTGCTGTACGCATATCTATTCGGAGCTTGGCATCTAAATTACTAAGTGGCTCGTCCATTAATAATACATCTGGTTTGATGACAACTGCACGTGCCAAAGCAACACGTTGTTGTTGCCCTCCGGAAAGTCGTTCTGGCATACGATCTGCATAATCCGAAATTTGCATTGTATCCAACATTTCGTTAACAGATTTTTGAATTGTCTCTTTATCCATTTTACGATTTTTTAATCCAAAAGCAACATTATCAAATACTGTTAAATGTGGAAAGATCGCATAGTTTTGAAACACCATTCCAATATTTCGTTTTGATGGTTCCATGTCATTGATACGTTTTTCATTGAAGAAAAAATCGCCCCCTTCAATTGAGTTGAACCCCGCAATCATTCGTAATAGTGTTGTTTTTCCGCACCCAGATGGACCAAGAAGGGTGAAGAATTCACCCTCCTTGATTTCAATTGAGAGATCCGGAATGATTGTATTTTGGCCATAACGTTTTACAGCATTTTTGATTGAAATATTTACACTCATAATCTAACCCCGTTTCTAATCTAATTATTGTAATTCTGCAAATAATTTTGTGTAACGCTCTACAAGTTGTGTCTTATTCTGGTAGACATATTCCATGTCTTCATAAATTAATGGTAATGTTGAGTAATCTTTGAGGTGATCCCCTGTTGTCGCACCTTTACGTACTGGACGGTTTGTTAACTCAGAACCGAAGATATTTTGAACTTCTTCTGTAAGAAGGAAATCAATGAAAAGTTCTGCATTCTCTTTGTTCTTAGCATTTTTAATAATTCCAGATCCAGCAGGAAGGAAGACACTTCCTTCTTTCGGATAAACAATTTCGACATTTTTAGCACCATCTTTAACAAGTTTTGCTACAGGATCTTCGTAGGTTAACCCAACCCACATTTCTCCATCAACAACAGATTTATAAACTGAAGATGATCCAGACTGAATTTTGCCGTCCCATTGTTGAATTAATTTTCCAACATAGTCCCATGCCACATCGTTCATGTAGTCATCATCTGGACTCATTGCTAATAGAATATTTGTTAATTGGGCAAAAGCACTTGATGAATTTGATGGATCAGCAGTCGCAATCTTGCCTTTTAGTTCAGGTTGTAAAAGATCTTCATAACTTTCGATTTTGAGATCTTTCGTTAGCTCTTTGTTTACGATGAGGACACTTCCATCTAAAACTGTGTATGTAATGTATCCTGTGTCGTTTTTATACTCATCCACAACGTTTGCATCTTCTTTTGAAACGTACGGCTCAAACAAATCTTTGTTTGAAATATACTGCGTATAGGTTCCACCAAAAAGCACGTCGCCATATGGATTTTCTTTCTCTGACTGAATTCGTTTGACTAATTCACCCGTACCCGCAGAAATAACTTCAACTTTGATTCCTGTTTTTTCTTCAAAAAGTGGTACGACTGCATTAATCAAGCCTTCACTATTTGGGGAGTAAACAACAAGCTTTTTATTCTCTTCTGACTTACCTCCGCCAGAACATGCTACCAGCATTAATGTAACTAGAAGCAGAATACTAATGCGTTTGAACTTCTTCATATTTTCCTCCTGTATTGTATGAATACATGTCTTTCATATACATATAGTACTTGTTTGGTAACCGCTTTCACATACCTAAATTCAACAAAAATAGGGATTATATCACAATTGTATAAAAAATAAATCTTATACTAAAATTCAAATATTCCGTTGATTGGTGTGATTTCTCCTATAAAATAAAGGAAATTTATCGTAAATTGATTGCTCGATACAATCACAGGTGGTAAAATTAGCACGATAACAATGCGGAGAATAGTAATGCTACGTTGAACCCCCACCTTTGACCAAAGGATACGTTATGCATTATGTCATAGAACAACCATGAAAAAAATTCTAATGTTAGGAACCCTACTACTTATGCTAGGTCTCTTAGTGTCGACCACTTACAGTTACTGGCAAGATATTTCGATCAAAAACAACATAGACACTGCGTCTGATATCTCCTTAAAAATCGGAACTTTTTCGTTACCAAGTATTCACCCAATTGGTGCTACTGAGTTTCAAGAGAATACCCGATACGTTGAAAGCAACGTCGTTTATTACAAGGATATGTATTTGCTACGGTATCGAACAGGATGGCATGATAAACTTCCAGATTCACCAGACATTTCGGAAGGCTATAGTGGCCATTACCGTTTCTACAGTAATCACCATTTCATCCAAGCACGCTACTTTATCAATGATTTGGTTATTATGAATGACATCGTGTACCGTGCAGATAATGGAGGTGCATCAAATATGACACCCGAACAGTCCGATGGCTGGAACGGGTGGAAGAAGATAGGCACTATCTCGGATTTGAAATGGCAAAAGACACGCGTTTATACTAAAGGTTCCATCACATATCACGAGCAAAAATTATATGTTGCGAACGAAACAATTCAATCTAATCAAAATCCCGAACCGGGTGTTGACTTCGGATGGAATCTTCAAAATACACTTCAGTACGATCCCTTTACGATTTATAAGAAATCGGATGAATCACCAACGATTGTTGCGTCATACGATTCGAATGGCGAGAACCGACTTTATCGCCTGAAAGCATCCTCAAATTATAAAAATGGTATTTATACGCAACCTGGACAAGACTCAACTGTTTGGGACCCCTATCCTTTTACTTGATACTAAAAGAGCATCGTATACGATGCTCTTTATTAATATTCCAGAAGCTTTGGATTGCTCTTTTCAATCGATTCCCAGAAATCGTGGTACTCTCGAGCTGTAAGTGGGTAATCAGTAGAAAGAATGGTAAAATCTTCTCCTCGCCAATTATATACAATTCTCGTTTCAAAGTAATGATTCTTTTTATAAAATTTAATTCTTCGACGTCGAATTGGTGCATCAGATTTCTTAGGATGAACTACTTCGACATCTGCAAAAATCGTACGTTGATAACGTGCTTTAATTAACAATAATGTTGACGAACCCAACCCCTTGCTTTGAACTTTAGGGTCAATTGCAAAATAGATTAAATGTACTAGGGTATCAGTGAAAAGAACAATCGTGAAACCCACAAATACATCATCATCGAGTAAGACACAAATCTCACTATTCTTTCCTTCGTCTTCATAGATGTATGCTAAATTTTTCCGCTCATTTTCAGGAAATGCATTCTGGTATAACATCTCAACATCATTTTTATACACATCGGTAACAGGCATTAATGAAATCATAAGTATCTTCGGAATCTCGTTTCTATCTTAGGACTATCATACAGTGCAAACGGCTAAATGTAAATTTTGATTATCTAGGTTTCCTACTAATTTCATAAGCCTTTTCAATGCTGATATACTCATTTTTAGTAAGTTCCAAGATGCTATAGAAGAAACATAACTTGTGTTCTTTGTCAGAATATAAACAAGCCAATTGCATTGATTCTTCTGAAACTTTGTTTTATGCATATAAATTGGCTCCAGTTTCTATTAATATTAGCCATAATCGACTTAAAATCAATCCAAAGACTACAATTTGTTCTAACATGACATTTAATAGTAGATTCGACTTAGTAAGTATGATGCAAAGAAATATCAATAAATATCTTCATGCGAAATTAAAAACACCTTTACTGGTGTATAATTTAGATAGGAGGTAATTCATATGACTTTAAATATAGATTGTATTCGCGACGTATTGATGACTTACATTACGAAGAAAACTGATGCTTCAAAGATCATCACCCAAGCTGACTTGAATCTAGAAATGTACTCAGAACAAGATGTAACCGATAGTCTAAGACATATCCATAATGAACACATAGGAACTGTTGAGTTTTCGGATTCCTATGATTACAATCCGAAACAAACCTATATCATTGGTATTACGGATCATGGCCTTTCGTTTGTTGATGCAGTTAAGGATCCAACGCTCTTCGAGGAATTTAAAAATATCATTGCAGCAAAGTATCCTATTTATGATTTAAGTATTTTTGTGTATGGATACCATGCTTATTTAGCAACAAAATATGGCAGAACGACAGATGATCGTAACACTGTGCAATGAAACCTGCGATAGCAAAATCAATACGGATTCTGCTTTGGTTTGTCGACTTTCTTCCAATCGTTACTTTTAGTTTTTTTCTAATTACAATGTACACTACTTGGGATTTTATTATGCCAACACCCACCCATCAATTTTCAGCTGGCATAATTATAGTAGGAGCCTACATTCTTGCCTATTGTACCGTTGCTAAAAACAAGTATATGAATCTTTTGGGTATATTATTGATGGTACTTTGGGTTTCCTATTTATTTATCGAAAACTCCCATAAATTTCCGCCAATCAAAACAGCACCTCTGTTTGTAATCTACTTCGGAACAATCCTTTCAATTACATGTATTATTAACCATTTCGAATCGCTTTAATGATTTAGAAAAAAACTCTATCAATTTGATAGAGTTTTAGTTTTGATTAGAAATCACGAAGTCATTTATTTGTTCTAGTGCGTAAATATTAAATGATAGCCCAATGCGACAATCTCGCGAAGATACGATACGAAAGTTGCTTTCGTTTTAGACGGTGCCGCAAGACCGTAAATTGTGTTTACTCCATTTTGGGTAGCAGTTCGCTTTGCGCGATAGATATGAAAATCATTACTTACTACAATTGCAGTTGAAATGTCGTGGAGTTTAGCTGCATTTTGAATATTTTCGACGGTAGTTGTAGAGGTCGATTCAACGATAATCCGATTTGCATCAATTCCTTTGGACTCCAGATATCTGCCCATAACTACACCCTCTGGTTCTATTTCATCCGGACCTTGACCACCGGTCACAATCACAACCGTCTGAGGATTCGTTTGCAAATATGGAACCGCTGCATCTAAGCGTTCTTTTAAAATTGGTGATGGTTCATTTCCCCAAGCTTTCGCACCAAGAACAATCATTGTATCGATTCCTTGAGGGGGAACTTCACGATATGTCGATAATATGAGTCCAAACACAAGAAGCGCATAAATTACACCAACACCAATAATTCCAACAAGCCATTGTAGAATCGTTTTTCGTTTCATATCGCAGCCTCACCTTTTCTAACTTCATCTAACGTTTGTAGTTCAATTTCATTTATCGTACCACAATCATTGCACCTGCAACACACACATTATCTTTCAATTATCAAATTTCGCCATAACTTGATATAATGAACGCAGCTAACAACTATACTGAAAGGAAACTATCAATGAAAAAAATTAAGAGTTTAACGAATGCCCTCTCAATCTATATTCTCGTGTATTATTTTTTTGCTTCAGTGATATCCGAGGTTGACATCCGATTCGGCGTTTCAAATAGCGCATATTTTAATGCAGCTATATTCTTTAAGTCTTTTATTTATGTTGGGCTTCTTCAGCTTATTGTTGCTATCGCCTTTCTCTTTTATGAGCAACGCTGTAACAAATCTCGAGAAGAACACATCGACAAAAACGAATAATAAAAGCAGTTTCACATTGAAACTGCTTTTTTAGTATTAATAACATCTATCATTTCTTTCAGTTTTTCTGGATCGACACCATCATAGTCACCAAGATCACTAAAAGCATACGAAACATTTTCCGTGCGAGTGGTTGGGTCTTCGTTCCATCCTTTGAACGAACCGTGTAGTTGTTTTACACCTGTTTGATTGATGAGTGTAAGTGCGTTTGCTGCATTAATTCCTGAACCTAAGCATAATTCAATACGATTACCATATTGAGCTTGTAGTGTTTTAAGAAGTGCAACGCCTTCAATTGCAGTATCTTTCAATCCACTCGTTAAGATACGATCTACGCCACATTCGATCAACACTTCGATTGCTGCAAAAGGATCCTCGACACAATCAAAAGCACGATGAAAAATAGCTTCAATACCATGTTCATGGCATAGTTCGACAAAGCTTTGTGTCAAGGATGCATCGACACTTCTATCAGCATTGAGAAAACCAAAGACCAAACCATCCGCGCCTGCTGCGATTAATTGCTTCGCATCCACGAACATTGTTTCAACTTCCATTGGATTATAATGAAAACCTCCCGGTCTTGGTCGAACCATTGCAACAATAGGAAGTTTCGTCACACGACGTGCCATAACGAGGGTACCAATACTTGGCGTCAACCCTCCGAGATGAATTCCGTTGTTTAATTCTATACGATCAGCACCACACTGTTCTGCAATTTCGCAATCACTTGGTGATGCCGCAAGTACTTCAACACAATATGTCATAATGTCTCCTAACGTGGATGAATCATGGACTCAGGTCGTAAAGCATCATCCACTTCTGCTTCACTCATTAGTTGCTGTTCCAATACAATTGTACGTAACGATTTGTTTTCTTTTAAGGCTTGTTTAGTTATTTCTGAAACCTTTGCATATCCTAAGTGTTTAACAAGAGCTGTCGCCATTGCCAATGAATGTTCAACATAATCATGAACCCGATGTTCATTCACTTTTAGATCCTGAATAGCATGGAGTCGAAGTGTCGAGCATGCGTGACGTAAAATCTCTAAAGATTCAAACAAATTATAGAATAATACTGGTTCAAAAACATTTAACTCCATTTGACCCGCTTCCGCCGCCATTGTGACAGTCGCATCATTACCAATTACTTGAAAGCACACCTGATTTACAACTTCTGGAATAACAGGATTTACTTTGCCAGGCATGATTGAACTTCCAGGTTGTTTTTCAGGAAGAAAGATTTCATTAAAACCAACTTTAGGTCCCGATGCCATCATTCGGATATCATTGCAAATTCGTGACAATCCAATCGCAAATGTTTTTAAAGAAGCGTGAACATAGGCAAATCCGTCGACATGTTTCGTCGCATCAACGAGGTCTTCAGCACTTACAAACGATTTCCCTGTAATCTTACTTAAATTAGCCACAGCTTTCTCGCGATAACCTGGAACCGAATTAATTCCCGTCCCAACCGCAGTTGCACCCAGATTTACGACTTGCATTTCACTAAGTGCATGCTTAAAACGATGAATATCTCGTTGCAAAACAGACTCATAACTTTGAAATACCTGACCCATAGAAATTAGGACGGCATCTTGAAGATGCGTTCGGCCAACCTTTATAATCGAAGCAAACTCCACCGATTTTGCGTGAAATGCGTCAGCTAGAAAATACATCTCTTCAAGAAGCAGCATACCGAGATTTAAAACTGTTAATTTCCCAGCTGTTGGAATGATATCGTTGGTTGACTGCGCACGATTTACGTGATCATTGGGATGCACAAAATCGTAAATACCGATTGGTTTATTTAAAATTTGCGCTGCCCGATTGGCAATAATTTCATTCACATTCATATTCATCGATGTTCCTGCTCCACCTTGAATCGCATCTGTAACAAATTCGTGCTTATGCAATCCTTGAATGATTTCATCACACGCCTCCACAATCGCATCACTTCGAACACTATCTAATTCGTCTACTTCATAATTCGCGAGTGCACATGCTTTTTTTACTTGTGCTAAGGCAATGTACATCATATCGTTGACATGACGACCCGTAATTTGAAAATTATCGAGCGCTCTGACAGTCTGAGCACCATACAACGCATCAAAAGGTACCTTGACCTCCCCCAAAGAATCCTTCTCAATTCGAAATTTATCGTTCATCATCATGATCTCCTGTTATAGATTTCTCAGTTTATACAAGGCATTGCTATATATTTTGCCATTATTGCGGATATCTTCAAGATTCATCCATTCATCCGGTAAATGAGCAATATCTTTTTGGCCTGGAAAACTAGGACCATAAGCAATAATATTTGGAATTATTTTGGCGTAAGTACCACCTGTGGTCGTCACCGGAAGCAATCGAGTTCCTGTAACCTCTTCATAGGCATCTGTCAGCAACGTAATTTCATTCGATTCTTTATCGTAAAAAACAGGATCCCAATTATGGGCACATATCACTTCAATTGAATCTGGAACTACAGCTTTGATCATTTCGATCAATTCGGATATCGGTTTGGCATTGGGATAACTTAATGATATTTGGAACATTAGATTTTCTTCAATGACACCCAGTTTGTATCCACGCATGATCATTTCACCAAAATCATCATCCCGAACATTAATACCCAATTTAACACCGTTCGTTGGACTGGATAGAATGTACTCATTCACGAATGCGTTAAACGATTCCAGCGATCCATGATTGACGAACTGAATGAGTGCCCGTCCCCGTTCACCGTAGACAGCAGGCCATTTACAATCTGGTGTCCAGCCAAACACAGGAGGTTTTTCCTTGGTAAGGTAATGTTGCACACATCCGAATCCTGACTCTTCGTTGGTTCCAAAAACAATGCGGACTGGTTTATTGAAAGTTACTCCGAGTTCTTTGAGAGCATAAAGAGCATATAAGTTCGTTAAGATAGGTCCCTTATTATCAAGAACTCCGCGACCATAAATACGACCGTTATCAATGACACCTTTAAGTGGTGGGTATTGCCACCCTTCGCCCAAAGGCACAACATCAACGTGACCGAAAATACCGATATAGTCACCATCACCCTCGCCATATTGCGCATAGCCAATAATGTTGTCGATATTTTTTGTTTTAAAGCCAAGTTCTTCAGCAATCGCTAATACTTCTAGCAAAGCCTTTTTAGGCATCTCACCATACGGTGCATCTGGTGTATGCACGCCTTCAACCGATTCAATCGCTACGAGTCGTTGAATCGACTGCAGTAACTCTGGCATTAATGCATCTATTTTTTCATATATTTGAGGTATCATGTTACTTTTCCTCCAATGGTTTCATGCGATCCGTTAGATATTGCTCCAACCATGCTTCAGATGCAACTTCATGAACCATCGTATCACCAACACGTTTTGTTGTGTATACAGTGTTTGGTTGTGCTTCGGTTGCGACTGCGAATGAGAAATTATCGATATTCGACGCAACGCCCCACTCACCGTTTTGGTTCATAGCAACAATTGAGATATCACCGGCTTTTCCGCGACGTTTGATAAGTTCACGATCTAGATCAAAAGTAACTTTATTGACAGCATCTTGGGGGCTCATTCCCGTTTTCATGAGTCGTACAACTTCATATGATACGACACCTTTCATGAGATCTTCGCCAAGACCGGTTGCGGATGCACCACCCGCTTCACTGTCTGCATAAAGACCAGAACCGATGATTGGTGAATCCCCAACACGTCCTTTTTTCTTCATGAATAAGCCGCTTGTTGATGTACCTGCTACAACATGACCTGCACGATCTAGTGATACCATTCCGACTGTATCATGTCCTGAATATGGACTAATTTCTGTATCACGTAAGTCCTTAACGCGATTTTTATAATGAATTTTAGCACGATCTGTTAGCATATTCTTTCGTTCGAAACCGTGTTTATGAGCATACGCTTCAGCACCTGCACCCACAAGTAGATTATTCACAGGGAACGCACTGAGAGAACGTGCAATTGAAATTGGGTTCGCAAAGTCTTTGAGGGCTGCTACTGCACCAACATCAAAACTTGTTCCATCCATATAAGCAGCGTCTAATTCAACTTCCATTTCTTCATTTGGTAATCCGCCATATCCTACAGATTTATAAAACGGGAAATCTTCAACTGCTTTGATTGCTGTTTCTATAGCATCACCCGCACTTCCACCATCTTGAAGATTTACCACAGCATCATCAATACCTTCTTTAGCCATTCGCCACGTTGCAATAATACCCCACATAGAGCGTACCTTCCTTCTAATAAATG
The DNA here is from genome assembly GCF_011301115.1 of Erysipelothrix sp. HDW6B. Lineage (NCBI taxonomy): Bacteria > Bacillati > Bacillota > Erysipelotrichia > Erysipelotrichales > Erysipelotrichaceae > Erysipelothrix > Erysipelothrix sp. HDW6B. Next base: position 1,348,533 of record NZ_CP049860.1, read on the forward strand.
TAGTCTTTAATTAATTCCATATTACCATTGTTCGTTTTTACGTCAATGACTTTCGCCATATTTGCAAATGAGTCGCGCAATCCCGTGCCACCTTTTTTAGGCATTTTAACCATAGTCACAAGATCCTTAAACTCTTGGATAACCGTGTCATTTTCAACAGAGCACATAACAATTGCTTTCGCATCCGTTTGTGTTTCAATTGCGTGCGCTAAAATTGCGGACATATGGGCATAATCTTTGTAGTTAAAGCATGGACCACATACAACCATTTCAGCTTTTAACTTATTGACCAATCCAACAACTTTACGAACGACTTCATCTTGATTATCAAAGAAATACTGATTGCCACAATACATCGTTGCAAGAACCGAAGCATTCACATCTTTAAGGTTACTCTCAAACATATGATAGGAACCGATTCCACCTTTTTCAACAGCAAGTTCAACATTGGGACGTTCTTTCCCACCAGCACCTGCTTGGGTTTGATCAAAAAATAATAATGTACGCATGAAGCATACCTCCTTTAAATAAAGCAAAGCAGCTTTATATCCCGTCTCGATGTCAGGAAAGCTGCTTTGGCAAATTATGAATTCTTACAGATCATCAAATGAGATATCATCGAGTGAAATGCCATCGAGCTCATCAATTGTGTCGTTTTCACTACCTTTTAAGCTTTCTTCATGAAGATATTGTTTATCAAGAATCTTGAAGAATGGGTAGTAAAGGAAGCAGTCGAGAACGACCAATCCAATTTGGAATATACCGGCAAAGATACTTCCGGTCGATAGCCAACCTGAGAAGAAGAATGGTGTCGTCCACGGTAACGCAATTCCCGTTGTCAGTGGTATGAGTCCCGTCGTCATCATTATCGTCGATAGAATTGAGTTAATCACAGGTACAAATAAGAATGGAATAATGATAATTGGGTTCAGAACAACTGGTAATCCAAAAATAATCATTTCATTAATACCAAAGATTCCTGGAACAATTGAGAGACGACCCAATTGTTTGAGGCGTTGTGATTTCGCAAAGAACATCATGACAATAACGAGTGACAAGGTTGAACCACCACCACCAAAGTTTGAGAAGAAATCTCTAAATGGTCCAGTGAAGATATATTGTAGTGGTTGTCCAGCTTCAAATGCTGAAAGGTTTGCCAATGTCATTGCTTCATGAATTGGTCGGAACACTGTATTTGTAACAGCTGGACCGTTAATTCCGAAGAACCAGAATAAGTTACTTAAGAATTGGTAAATAACATCAAATGCTTTAAATTCTCCAAAGCCCATTAATGGTGCTTGAAGTACTTTATAGATAAAGACGTGTGCGTATTCAAAGCTTGTTGCTGAGAATCCGATACGTGTAAGGAAGAAAACTACGAATACAAATGCACTTGGGATCAATGCAGCAAATGATTCCATAACTGCAGGTGGTACCCCTTCAGGTAATTTAATAATCCACCCTTTGTGATGAACCCATGCAAAGATTTTTACAGAAATTAGGGCAACAATCATAGCCAAGAAAATACCTTGTGACCCAAGAACGCCAAATGAGAATCCTCGGAATGCTTTTCCAGCTTCATTGACATATTCTGGATAGCTTGTTTGTGTAAGGATTAGGAATGAAACAAGTGCAACAACACCACCTGAAATTCTATCAACCTTGAGTTCTCGAGCAAAGGCATATCCAATACCAACAACTGTTAGAATCGAAATAACATCAAATGTAGCGGAAACAACAGATGATAGTTGACGATCCCATCCTGCACCGAAGATACTTGCCATGAATTCCGGATACCCCTGAATCGGGAAGTTGGCAATAAGTAAGAAGATCGATGCAACAATAATAAATGGTGTACTTATAATAAATCCATCACGAATAGCTGATAGAACTTTATTTTTACTGAGCTTCTCCGCGATCGGAGCAAGCACTCTCTCTAGTGTATCAAACATTATTTTTTATTCTCCTTCATGAGTAAAATTGATCGTTTAAGAACACGTTCTCCATCCACATTCCCATAGTCTTCAAGACTGATGACTTCAATAGGAATCCCCAAATGTCCGAATTTTTCAATAGTTGGCTCCAAGCGGTATTTAACTTGAGGACCCAAAAGAATAACATCTGGGTTAAATTCATTCACAATTGCTTCCATCTTAGAATCTGAAAAAGCTTTAACTTCAATGGGTAAGTTATGGGTATCAGCGACTGATTGCATCCTACTTGCAAGTAGACTTGTAGACATCCCAGCATTACAGAATAAATAGACACGTTTCATAGGATTCTCTCCCTCCTTTATGTACTTTTAGTATACCGTACAATGAAAGTGCTTCCACCTAAGGACATTTCCTAAGTAAACGGAACAAAATTACGTGATTTTATGTGATACAAAAAAAGAACTCTGACGAGTTCTTAAGATTGAGTTTGGATTAGTTGTTCGAGCGTATGAATTTTTTCATAGCTTGCAACCAACTGTTCCGCAAGAATTTTAATTGTTTCAGCTGCCATTAATTGATCTTCAGCATGCATCAAGATTAAATTTAAAGCTGTCTTTTCACCACTAGCTTCTTTTTGAATTAAGCCAAAATGAGCTTCATGCCCTTGGACACGATATGCTTCACCCTCTTCGATTAGTGCACGTGCTTTATCAAAATCATATGCATTTGCATAGGTCATTGCTTCCATAAACGATGATTTCGCTGCGCCTACAGCACTAATAATTTTAAAACTCACTAATTCTAAATCTTCCATAATTTCCTCCTAGTCGTTCATCATCCAATGAACAAATTCATTTCTATTTTTTGATTGAAGTAGTTTCGACATTTTTTCGGTATTGGTAATGGTTTCTGACAACCAATCGAAGAATAGCCACATCTTTGCACTATCTTCTTCTGTTATTGCGAGTAACATGACCAGTTTAACATCATAACTTCCCCAGCGTATTGGTTTTTTTAACAATGCAACAGCAACTTTAGACTGATGACTTTCCAAATCCAGCGGATGTGGAATTGCGATGGCATAAATAAAGGACGTCGATGACATCTTTTCTCGATCTAAGACCGATTGCTTAAAATGCTCCGAAACAATAAAGTTATCTTGAAGTGCCTTTGAAACATAATCAATGACTGCTTCTGGTGTATCCAAATCTAAATTATTGAAGAAAAACCGTTCATCAATTAGCGTCCCAAATTGATTTCCAAATTCATGTTTAAAGCGATTCTTATCCATTTCATTTAAAACTCTAAAGATTTTACTCTCATCATCATGATTGACAAACATCGAAATTTGTACTGTTGGTATTTCAAGACTATGTTCGATTGGTAAAATTGAGATGATTAAATCAATGTCATGATTCAATACATCTTTTTCAACAAAATACTCCTGAATTTCAGCGATTTCAATTCGGTCTTTAAACATGTTGGTGATCTTTCCTTTTGTCAATTTCGACAAACTGCGGTTATTAGGGGCAATCAACATTACTTGATATTTTTTAGAACTGGATAAACGGTCATAAGCCGCACCTATATGAATTGCTATGAAACCAACCTCAGACTCTGATAATTCAAATCCAAACGCATTTCCAATCAATCGGCTCACCACTAACCCCATTTCAAAAATTAGGGGATATGATTTTTTTATTTCTTGTAAATGGGCATTAGGAATTACGGTTTCATTCGTGACGCGCATAACGAGCGATTGCAAGTGTAAGCGAAGTCCGTTTTGAAAATCCTCATCATCTGTGAAATCCAAATCAAACGTTTGAAAGATAACATCCGTTAAATCAGCAAGTAGCTTCGAGATATTGACATCCTTCCCTTCATATTGAAGGGTGTCACTCAGTTTTACAGCGTTCTTATATCCCATAAGAATAGTTGCTAGTGCCTCAGCTTCAACTTCTGAATATGTAATTGGTATCATCGTAACTATCTTATGAAAGAAATCTTGAGCAATTTGAAACTCTACACTGTCCTGAAGATTATTATTGCTTTTATCCAAGTAGTGACCACTAAGCATGCGTTCGATGGTAATTCCAATATGAACAACAATCATTGGCACAGCAGTCTCTCGCACTTGATAATTATAATCGGCAAGTGTCGCTTCAAATATTTCCGTAACACGCACAAGATCAAAACGCTTATACAATGATGCCGTTCGATTAATATTAATGAAATTGTCTTTAATTTCGTCTGCTAGTAAATCACGATAAATTTTTCGCTTCACGTGTTCATTTCCATCAAAGTATATATGATTGTCAGTTCGCACCAATTTTAAGCCTCCATAGGGCTTTATTAACTCGCGGATACGCTTGATATCGCCTTCAATGGTATGTTCACTAACAAATAATGCTTCTTGCAATGCAACAATACTGCGTCGTTGTTTGCTGAATAGTAGTTCTTTTATAATGTATATACTTCGCTCGTTAGGTGTTTGCGGGATAATTTCATCGGATGCTTCTTTGTATTTTTGATAAATTGATAACTCAATTAAGTATCCTTCACGCGTGCTTGATGCAACGATACCAGGATAGTTTTGGTTGAGGGCATCGATATCCGATCGAATTGTTCGATCCGTAACACCCACAACTTTGGACAACTCTTTTCCTTTAATCCATGCGTCTTGCTCTGATAGGTACTCAAGAATTTTTCGTTGTCTTGAATTCAAGATTATCCCTCCTTACATCTAATCTGGCTTTATCATCTTCTCATAGTCAAAAAATTCATCAAACGCTTCTTTACTCATCAATCCACGTGCTATCACGACATCCCGAATACTCAAACTCTTTTGATGTGCTTCTTTCACGATAGTAGCTGTTTCATCATAGCCAAATTTACGATTCAAGAATGTGGCAGTCATCAGTGATGTCTCAAGATTTGTATTCATTTTATTCTCATTTACAGTAATTCCGGACAAACAACGATCATTAAACGATTGAAGTGCATCCGCAAGTAGACGTGTCGACTGTAGTGTATTATAGATTATCAATGGCATGCACGCATTCAATTCAAAATTGCCCATCGCCGAACCCATGGTCACGGCATGTTGATTACTCATAACCTGAATTGTTGCCATGATCAATGCTTCACTTTGGGTTGGGTTCACTTTTCCAGGCATAATTGAACTGCCGGCTTCGTTAGCGGGTAAGTTAATCTCCCCCAATCCACAACGAGGACCACTCGCAAGGAAACGGATATCATTGGCCATTTTCATTGCATTACTTGCAATTGTATTTAGGACCCCGTGACTGAAGACAAAACTATCTTTTGAACTTATTCCGTGGAATTTGTTCTCTGTTGCTTTGAATGATTCGTCTAGATAACGATTCAACATGTCACAGACTGCGATATCAAAACCTTCATAAGCATTTAGACCCGTTCCTACAGCTGTTGCACCAATAGGCAACGTTCGTAAGTATTTTAATGCATCATCTGTTTGACGTCTTCCCTCGATGAACATGTATTGCCAACCACTTAACTCTTGACCAAACGAAATCGGAGTTGCATCTTGAAGGTGTGTTCTTCCTGTTTTAATGATTGTACCGTAGGTATTCCCTAAAGCTGTAAAAGTATCGATGATTCTGTTTAAACTCGGTTCCAAGTAATTTTTAATCGCCAAGACAGCACTCACATGCATCGCTGTTGGAAACACATCGTTGGAGCTTTGACCATAGTTAACATGATCATTGGGATGAACTTTAGTTTCTCCTAAACGCTCATTGGCTAGATTCGCAATCACTTCATTTACGTTCATATTCGTTTGTGTACCACTTCCGGTCTGCCAAACGGAGAGTGGAAATTGGTTATTGTAATCCCCATCGAGAAGCGTATCACAAGCCATTATTATCGCATCAGCAATTTCAACATCAAGTTTGTGATGTGATTTATTGACCGCTGCACACGCCTTTTTTACCACAATAAGTGCTTCAATAAGAGGTTGCGGCATTGTTTCTTCACCAATCGGAAAATTCACAAGACTCCGTTGTGTATTAGCACCCCAATACACATCACTTGGAATTTCAACACTCCCATAAATATCATTGATTGTTGACATTTAGTCCTCCTTAGCCAATCCTGTTTCAACGGCCTTATCAGCAACAGCTTGTGCGACAACGCCTACAACACGCGGATCCAAAACTGTTGGTATAATATACTCTTCTGTTAGTTCATGATCTTCAACCAAGGAAGCAATGCCTTCGGCAGCTGCAATCTTCATTGCTTCGCTAATTTGCCGTGCCCGAACATCCAAAGCCCCTTTGAAAATACCAGGGAATGCAAGCACATTATTGATTTGGTTTGGGTAATCTGAACGTCCCGTTCCGACGATGCGAGCTCCCGCTGCTTTTGCATCTGGATATGAAATTTCGGGATTAGGATTTGCAAGCGCAAAGACAATTGCATCAGAGTTCATCTGTGCAACATTTTCTTTCGAAAGTAAATTTGCAAGTGATACGCCAATAAAGATATCTGCATCCTGTATCACATCTGATAATGTAGCTTCGTCTTGAACATCAGCAAGATAGTCACACAATTCTTGAACGACAAAATCATAGGACTCGCGTTTTGTCTTATCGACAACACCAAGATTGTTGATGGCGTAAATATTGGTTACACCATAGACATGAAGCATCCGAATGATTGAACTTCCTGCAGCACCCGTTCCTGCAACTACAACTTTCGCATCTTTAAGATCTTTTTGAACGAGTCGACATGCATTGATTAAACCTGCAATCACTACAATTGCTGTGCCATGTTGATCATCATGAAATACAGGAATATCAAGTTCATTTTTCAAAGTTTGTTCGATATAAACACACTCTGGTGCTTTGATATCCTCTAAGTTAATACCTCCAAAAGTTGGAGCAATCATTTTACAGAAAGCAATGATTTCATCGGGGTTATTGACATCAATTACGAGTGGAACAGCGTTTAAACCTGAGAACGCTTTGAATAACATCGCTTTTCCTTCCATAACGGGTAATCCCGCTTCGGGACCGATATCACCAAGACCTAAAACTGCACTTCCATTACTGACAACCGCAACCGTATTGCCTTTCCATGTATAATCATAGACTGCTTCTTTATGCTCTTTAATTTTTAGACACGGTTGAGCCACCCCTGGGGAATATAAGAGACTTAAATCATCAAGAGATGTAACGTCCATCTTATTCTCAACACTAATTTTTCCTTTAAGTTTGCTATGCAACGCTAATGACGCTTCGATCAAATTATCCATATTTGCTCTCTCTTTCCTTGTTATTTCTATTTTATCATTTTAAGATTCGTTCGCACACTAAGGATATGCATATTGACTTAGGAAAATATTTATACGCGCATTATAGAAAAACGACGCTTGATTAAAGCATCGTTAATAACTCTTAAATATCTTCAATATTTCTTAGTGAAGCATACTTTCTAAAGACAAGAATAGTAAATACGACCGTTACAATTGCCTGAACAATCAAACTCATTGAATTCGTAAAGAGTGGCATAAATCCAATTGTTTCTCCTTGAACAATCACTATCAATATCATGCTAATGAACAGCAGGCTAAGAGCAAGAAATATATAGCGAACGCGCTCGATGTAAGTATCTGCAACACCATCGTGCAACAACATATAACCAACAACTGTAAATAAAGCTATATAGATAATAACAAAATCTGTTCGTGTTGCTGATTCAAGGGATAGCCCGAATAGATCAACAGCCAAATTTTTAAGAACTATGAGTCCAATCATTACAAAAAAACCATACAACAATCCTTTTCCACGAATCATGATCATTCGCTCATCCATTTTTTCTGAAAACACTTCAATTACCCCTCTTCCCAAAATAAATCATTTAAGGTCACGTCCAACAGTTTGCAAATACGAATACAAAGATCAAGCGTTGGATTATAGTTGCCATTTTCGACACTGATAATCGTTTGACGTGATACACCCACCGCATTCGCAACATCAATCTGAGATAAGTTTTTAGCTTTTCTTAACGCTTTCATTTTTGAGTTTTTGATATCATGACCTCCCATATGTCAAATATATTATACATATGCACATGTAACTGTGTCAAGTATATTTGACATTATATAATGCTAATCATTAGCTACTTTTCAATTCCCGAAAAAAAATCGAGATAACTCGCTCTCGATTTCTCTTTGATTAAATGCTGTCATTACTTTTCAACACAAACAAATCCAGCTCCACGCAATTTAATATTTTCTATTTCCTTATCATTAATAATATTTGAAAATTTATCACCATCAATAAAGCCAGTAAATCCAGCATCTTTAACTTCCTGTGGTGTTACTGATTTGAAATCATACACAATTTTGGTTGTTAGTATATTGTTCTCAGCTGTGTATGAGAAATCAATCCATGAATATTGATTATATTTCCCTTCACTTTCTTTTGCCCTATCTACGGCAGCATCAAGATCTTTTTTCGATTCAAACTTCATGCCTATGGCTGCTTTATATCCTTCCATGCTTCCAGTTTTATCTGTAATATACACCAGTTCTTGCGTAAATTCTGGATTACTCGTGTCCGTACACGTTGTTATTACTTGATTGGATTGCTGTGTACATCCTGTAATTACGAAGATACAGAATAAAGTACTTACTATTTTTTTCATTGTCCCCACCCATTTTCTACCTCTATTATAATTGATTACTCTAGAGAAATCATGTTGATTTGAAAATCACAATCGAAACATTCTACTTCTATGACACAGGTCTTTGCATTACGATTGATTTTGATTGAACGCTTCCATCATTAAAATACAGTTCCTTGATGGTTTTAGCTTTAAATCCAATCTTCTCATAAAACGGAATTCCCATTTCGTTTCCTTCTGTAACTGCGACATTTTGTATTTTGATGTTATAGTTTTCTATTTGTTTACGCGTAAATTCGTGAACAAGTTCGCTTCCATAGCCCTTACGTTTCTGATCTGGATCAATATAGAGTACATAGATTTCTCCAGTCTGGTCGTCCACCACACCACCACCAATGCAACCAATTATCTCTTTATCAACTTCAATTACATAATAACCGGACCATTCCTTCGAATTGGTGCTTGTTTCGTGCATCAACCTATCATAATTATAGAATTCAGAAATGACGCGATTGATGTATTCTTCTGGATACAACTCCGCATAGGTTACTTTCCACGCTTTGCTTAATAGCGGTTGTAAATGTGGAACATCGTCATTAGTTGCTAATCGAAACATACATATCCCTCTCCCATCTTATTGTCACGTCGGTAAAATTATCCTTTACTGCAAAAATTCTCATGCATCGTAGGTATCAACGATACCGGAAAAAAATCAATACACTTGTATACAAAGCCTTCAAGTGGTTCTTCCTTACCATCAGTACCAACACGGATCCAATAGAGTAGGCCTCGATACTCATCCGTGAATCCACCACCTGCATCTCCTACTCGAATCGCAAAAATAGGTTCGGAAAACCCATTATCTGTATCCTTATCATATCCGATGCGTTTATAATCAATTATTCCCATTGTTGCAATTACACCAAGACAAGTTAAAACTATTAAAAGTGCTTTATAACGTCGTTTCATTTCATCCTCCTCGTTTACACTTACGATTTTTAACAGCTGTATACTCTATCAAAAGCATACTTGAGTAATCAGTGCATGTCTACTACTCGATACCCAATTTTATAGATGTATCTATTCTTTGAATCATAAGTGAAGTTAATCAGGTGAAAATACACCTATATAAAAGCATAACAAGCCTGCTATTGCAAAGAAAAATCCAATCCAGGATGCTGCTCCAGTATTGATCTGTCCAAGATAAATTGCAAAAAGTTCAAATCCGATGCCTAATAACAATGCTTTGTGTGCGTTTTTCCCAATCATTGTTAATCTCCTTCATGAAAATGAATCAATCATTCTTTTGAGTTAATTGTACCATTAAGTATTCTAATGACCAACATACATCAAAAGCATATAAAAACCCAAACTGTCGATTATTACAGTCTGGGTTTTTGAGAATTGATTCGACTCAATAAATGAAATCTTACTCAGTTTCTTTTTTCTTGCTATAGACAATCATCATTCCGCCAATTGCAACAATTACAAGGGCAAGACCAATCATAGATTGTGTATACATTCCTGTTTCTGGAAGTACTTCTTTACTATCTTTATCCCATTTTGCATAGAGTGTTAGGGACTCATTTACAGTATTTGAATTAAAATCCCATGCTGTTGTGAGACTTTCATCACGATACCAACCAGCGAATTTGAATCCTTTTTTTGTAGGATCCGCAGGTTTTGTAACTTTTGACCCTGCTGCTAAATCACGTTGTGAAGCAACTGCTGATCCACCATTACTATCAAATGTTACTTCGAATGTCGTAACCGGAGCGACACGCCATTTTGCATATAATGTCATTGATGCACTGATTGTGTCTTGGGCGAAATTCCAAGGAGTCACAAATAATGTATCCATAAACCAGCCATCAAAAACAAATCCTTGTTTTGTTGGGTTTTCCGGCATGACAACCTTCGAACCAGCCGTTAGTCCACTTTGTGTAGCAACTGCTGAACCACCGTTACTATCAAAAGTTACTTCAAATTTAGCAACGGGTGCTAAGTTCCATTTTGCATATAATGTAATGGATTCTGAAATTGTATCGACATCAAAATTCCAAGGTGTTTGAAGCGTTGCATCTTTATACCATCCACCAAAGATGTTTCCTAATTTTGATGGAATTTTAGGAGCAATTACTTTAGCACCACTTAATAGGTTAAGTTGTAGTGATACTTTCGTACCGCCATTTGTTTCAAATGTTACAGTGTATGTTGCGACTGGAATTGCATTCCATTTAGCATAAAGTGTTGTATGACCTGTTATAGTATCTGCTTCAAAATTCCACAGTGTTGTGAGTGTTTCATCAGCATACCAGCCTTCAAATGTAAATCCATCTTTTGTTGGATTTGCTGGTTTAGTAATACTTGATCCAGCAACAAGACCCGTTTGAGAAGTAACTGTTGAACCACCGTTACTATCAAATGTTACATCGTATAATTTAATCGGTTCTTTTTCCCATTTTGCATACAGTGTTACATTTTCGAGAATTGTAGCGTCAAAATCAAATGGTGTTTGTGTATCTTGATCAACGAACCAGCCTTCAAATGTATAGCCAGCGCGTACTGGTGTACGGTTTTCGATTGGTGTATAAGGATCATAACCAACTGTTGTTACTGCTCCTTGATCATAATTTTCATCGTATGTTACTTGGATTCCGATAGGAACAATCGTTTGAATAGTGAGTTTAATTCCATTTTGATCTGTTAATGTTTGACCAATAAGAATTCCACGAGTTTTGATATCATTCTCACCAGTAACGTAGTTATAACGTGAGATATTTAAAGACGATGTCATCTGCAAGAGCATTTTCGAACCTGACGTTGTGTCTTCTTTACTAATAGGTAAGAAATTCGTAAAACCGGAGTATGTTAGTACATCATTTTTTACAATGTTTGCACCTTTAGCAATATGATCCAGAGTGACCACGTTGTCTTTTCCATCAATTGTTTCCAAATATACGGTTTCTGCGACTGCAGTTCTTGTTTGTGTAGCTCTTAGATAAGGTTTTCCCCCTACAGCCGTGAAATCTGTAATCTTATTACCTGTTAAGTTCACGTTTGTAAGTTTAGGTAAATCCTTAATGCCTTCAACGCTATTCAGTGACGATCCGGTAAAGGATAATGTTTCAAGATTAACTAATCCAGATAACCATGCAGCACTATTATCATGCATGTCACCAACGACGGCAATATCTAATTTTTTCAAGTTTGTGAGATTTTTTAAACCTTCAAAATTGAAACGTCCGCGCGCTTTAATTTGGTAATTTGCTGTCATTTCTGAATTAACAGAGTTAACAAAAAGAGTTTCAAGATTCGAGAGTTTTCCTAGCGGTGAAAAATCTACATCATTTTGAATTGATACAGGAGTGTTTCCACCATAATTGTATGATGCATCTGTACCTTTGAAAAATACTGAATTAAAGTTTAAAGATTTTAATGACGAAAGTGTACCAATTTCTTGTAAAAGTGATTCTGACATCGTCACATATGTGAATCCTAAATTTTCTAGATTTGTTGCATATTCTAAACCAGAAAGTGTTGTCACATGATCAAATTCAGTGGAGCTACCTTGAAAATCAATGTATCGAACTTGCTTTAAATCTTTCTTTGTAAATTGATATCCTGCAGGTTTTGCAAAATGTAACAATAAGCGATTATAAACGACTGGATCTGGAAAATTAACAATTTCATTCTCATCAAGTGCCGCAGCTGCTGGTTGGGCATTGACGCGAACTGAGTTATCTAAATCTAATGTCTTGTCTTCATTCAGTTCGGTTTCCATAGTTTTTTCAATCACTGGCTCTGCTAATTCAGTTTCTTTGATAGCATCTTTTTCGGATGCGTCTTTTGTGTCCACTTTTGTAGTTTCTTCTAGTGCATCTACATTAGAATCGACACGAGTTTCAACAGTATTCAACGAATCTTCGTTGGTATTTTCCAAAGCAAAGATTGATGTTGGCACTGTAGAACCGACAATGACTACTGTTAGTAAGCCGATTAAGCTTCCTTTAATCTTTTTATTCATTGTATTTCCCCCTCTATTTATACAGAAACTCGAAAATGAATGATACGTTACGGGATAGCGTGTCATCAGTACTTTTTCTGTATCTACAGCGTTAATCGAGTTGTACTACGAAGAAGTTGGGGCATCTCTAAAATACATCGCACATCAATCAAATTAAATATTCGACACATGTATTTTAAAATGATGGTCCTTCTTTCTTAGTGTTTTTCGCTTCGATTTAACCTACTTTAAGAATACCACTCAAAGCGTGCAAAAATGCGTTCTCATTTTTGCACTTTATTATGATATTTTGTCCTAATGTCAGGTTTATTAGAATTAGAATATTAACAAATGCTTCATGCTTAAATGACACAAATTTTTAGTCATTTCTTGCAATGATAAGTTATTCAATAAGCTTTTTAAATGAATTCGTATTGTCGAGCGGTCTTTTCAAGTTTATGAACGTAAAAAACTCTTGGATATCGGTATGTCGCTTACATACCCGACTCCAAGAGTTCAATTGTGATGGTCCTAATACGATTCGAATTTTAAATTATAATGCTGCAAATTTAAGCAATGTGCGCACGAGTTGTGTTACAAATCCAAATTCATTATCGTACCACGCAACTGTTTTGACTAACTGGTAGTCTCCAACAGTTGTAACTTCAGTTTGTGTTGCATCAAAGATTGATCCGAATGGTGTTCCAATGATATCGCTCGACACAATTTCGAGGTCAGTATAACCAAAAGATGGATTATTATCAGTTGCTTTAACCATAACGTTGTTCACCATTTCATCAGTTACTTTTGTGCTTAAGATACTTACTAATTCGACAACTGAACCGTCGATTACTGGTACACGATGTGAATGACCTTGAAGTTTTCCATTTAGTTCTGGAAGCACTAATCCAATCGCCTTCGCAGCACCCGTGGTGTACGGAACGATATTTGCCGCAGCAGCACGAGCTCCACGAAGATTATCACCTTTAGGTCCATCAACCATTGCTTGATTTCCCGTATATGCATGGACTGTCGTCATCGTTCCGACTTCTAGACCAAAGGCATCATTCAATGCTTTAGCCATTGGCGCGAGGCCGTTTGTGGTGCATGATGCTACCGAGATAATGCGATCATCTGCATTTAAAATTTCATCATTCACATTAAAGACAATCGTTTTAATCGGTCCTGCTGGACCTGAAATAATAACCTTCTTGGCACCAGCATCAATGTGTGCTTGCGATTTAGCTTCCGATGTATAAAATCCAGTTGATTCTATAACAACATCTATGTTTTCTTCACCCCATGGAAGGTTATGTGCGTCACGTTCGGAATAAACTTTGATGAATTTATCATTAACGATAATACCATTCTCAGTAGCTTCGACTGTGCCGTCAAATTGTCCAAACGCAGTGTCAAAACGGAATAAATGCGCGAGTACTTTTGGTTCTGTTAAATCATTAATTGCAACAACTTCCATATCTGGTGCATCGCTTAATATACGACGCAATGTTATACGACCTATGCGGCCAAAACCATTAATTGCGATTCTTTTAGTCATTATTATCTCCTCGATGGGACTCTATCCCCTGTTTTTTCAGATGTATTATGCAATGAGTTGCAGAAAATCTCGGATTACTTGTTTTTGAGACGAACCATCAAAGTCTATTGTACTCAGAATGATTGTACTTTCATGAAGATTAAACACCATTCGTGCCAACTGTTCATCCGGAATGGTTGATTGAATGCTCCCATCCGTCTTACCAAGTCTGATTAGATCTTGGTACATGCCTTGAATCTCACTGAAATTTTGTGATATAAAATCAGCAATACTTTTATCGATTTCAGGAATTTCACTCAAAGTATCTGTAAGCATACATCCATCAGGCAATGATTGATTATGTAAATCGTCAATCAATATATCAAAGACCGCTTGAATTCGATCGCGCCCCGATCCCTTTAAGTGTTCAAGATCAGTATTACGTTTTGTCATTTTTTTCTCAGCATACCGGTCAATCGCTAAAGTAAACAATGCCTCCTTACTTTCAAATTCACTATATATACTGGAGCGACTCATTGACATTGCATCTGTCAAAATTTGCATACTAGTTTGAGAATAGCCATACTGCCAAAAAGCTAACATTGCCTTCTCTATAGCCTCACTGCGTGAGAATTCTTTTGGTCTCGCCATAATCACCTCTGTTCTGGAATGAACGTTCTTTTATAATATAATATGAATCAAGCCTTCTGTCAAATAAGACACTATATAAATTTTATAACCGTAATGTATGCATTAGTAGCATCTAATTTGTTGCAATAAAAAAGGAAGCTTCGAAGCTTCCTTCCAAATATAAATCTGACTCCAGACGGATCATATATTTCGAGTCTGGTATTTTAAAAATTTGAGCGTATTTAAAAATCAGAGTCATGATCCTTAAACAACTGATAGTATTCCTGAATATTCTCTAATTCGGTCCATCTTTTCACGCGTACCGGTACATCATCCAAATCATAAATCATGGCACCCTTCAAACTTAATAAGAATGGGGAATGCGTCGATAAGATAAACTGACAGTTGTAAAAGCGTGCTGATTCCTCAATAAACTTACAGAGTTTCTTCTGATTACTCGCGGATAAACTATTTTCGGGTTCATCTAAAATATAGACTGCGTTCTCAGTTATCTCTTTTTCCCAAAACATTAGGGCTGACTCACCATTAGATTGTTCTTGAATCGTATTTGTCATAAGTTTCTCTCGGACATAACGTGACATTGTTTTACTGCGTGCATCAACTTTTTCTTTTAAACTGTCATATGTATCAAGCTGATTTATATTTCGAGTGTCGTATTTTGCGTCAAGATATTGTTGAATCAGAAGTTCCTTTTGACGATCTACGCCTGTATTGATGGCCCTAATGTTCAGAAGATAATCGAAAATATCGTCACTTGTGATTACTTTTATCTCTTGAAGGCCTTCATCATGAAGTTCAAATTGACATCTCTCAATGTAATTATCAAAGAATATACCTTTATTTAAAGGTGTAATTCGTTTTGCATGACACTTTTGGGCAATAATGTTCAAAACCGTACTTTTTCCTGAGCCGTTATTCCCATAGAAAATTGTGATTGGTGCAAAAGACAACGTCTCGAGTTGTTTTAGAGGAAAAATTCCTAATGGGTACCGAGTTGCATAAATATTCTTAGTTTCTGATTCATATACTTTGTGTTCACCAATAGCATTCAAAAGCTGAAATGACTTCAAAAAGACCATACAATCACCTCTTTCTTAATTACATATATTAGATTAACTATAGTATATCATGATGCTTACTTTAACTCGTAAGCTTGTCCTAAAGTTTCATGGTATTTAGAATTTCTGCTAACTTTCAGCAAAGAAAAAGAGCTCTGCACGTGATCAATTGCGGAGCTCTTTATGTTT
Organism: Erysipelothrix sp. HDW6B; assembly: GCF_011301115.1. Lineage (NCBI taxonomy): Bacteria > Bacillati > Bacillota > Erysipelotrichia > Erysipelotrichales > Erysipelotrichaceae > Erysipelothrix > Erysipelothrix sp. HDW6B. The sequence goes on from NZ_CP049860.1 coordinate 1,364,574, forward strand.
TGAAACCATTAAACAGTTTTTCGTTTATTATAATAACTTACAAAAGCACTTAAAATCCCAAATCCTATGAGGAACATACCAAAATTATTCAGCATATTACCTACTCCAGTTTCAGGTAGCGTTGGCTCAGGTTGTACGGGATCTGTTGGCTGTACTGGATCAATTGGTTTTACTGGATCAATTGGATCTACAGGGTCAATTGGATTAATCGCGTCTAGACTCCATTTTGCATACAGTGTTAAATCTTCAGTTACGAGTTGATCAAAATTGTACATATTTTCGAAAGTTGTATCTCGATACCACCCTTTAAATGTGAATCCATCACGAGTCGGTGTCAATGGCTCAACTGCCTTAGTATTTTCTAGTACAGTTTGATTATCTACAGAGCTACCGCCATTGCTTTCGAAAGAAACAATGTGGGATACAGAAGCCTTATCCCATTTGGCAAATAGTGTTAAATTATCATTAACAGGCGTCGTAAAATCATAGCTTAAAGCATACGCTTCATCACTATACCACCCACCAAACGTGTATCCACTTTGTGTAGGATTATTCGGAACGGATGCAGTTGTACCCGCCAATACTGACTGGGCGTCCACCAAGCTTCCGCCCTTGCTATCAAAGGTGACCGTGTAATTTACAGGAATTTTATTCCATTTCGCGTAAAGTGTTAAGCCATTGGACACTGGTGATGTGAAATCATATTGTGTTGTATAGGATTGATCCAGATACCATCCCTCAAAGGTATGTCCAAGATATGTTGGATCTGATGGTTTTACGACAAGTTCTTGGTCGACTATACGTTGTGAATCAATTGCGGTACCACCTTTAGAATCAAAGTGTACATCGTGAATAATCTCGTCCCATTTTGCATACAAAGTGATATCCTCAGTTACCACATCGGTATCAAAATCCCATGGGGTAGTTAAAGATGCCTCTTTGAACCAACCTTCAAATGCTATCGAACCTTTCGTTGGCGTTACTGGTTCGGCAATTTTACTATTTGTTTTAATTTCACGTAATTGTGGGATACGAGTGCCACCATTTGAGTCAAATGTGACGGTATGTGTCTGATAAACATCGTCCGTGATTCTCAAGTTACCAAAGAATCTTTGACTGGTTTCAAAGAAATGTTCTTGGGTAGCATCAACACCTTTTTGCATAATCGCAAAGTCAACAACTTTTGTTTCACTAGACGTACCATCTGTCTTCAATTGAAGTAGTTCTTGTTCTAGTTCTGCAATTAATTCTTTAGCAAATGCAATTGTTTCATTCAAATCTTCGATGACAGCAGGGTCAGTTTCGCCAACAAGTAAAGCTTCAGTTTCATATAAAAATTCATAATTATTTGTGATTTGACTTCCTAAATAGGATAAATAATCGACAAATCTGGAAATGATTTCATTGAGTTCATCCTCGGTGAAGAATACGTCCATGGAATCTACAGCTTTCCCTAGATAAGACCAATACTCGTCTTGACCTGCGACAACATTTCCACTAACATCATAAAATATAGGACGCAGACTGTCTTGGTCAAAAATCAGTATGTCCCATTCAGAATTTGTGCGCGTTGGATCAGCAATAACATGTGCTGATTCGTCGAGTGTCAGTGTTGTAGCGAAAGGGTTCGCAACATGTGTCTTATAATAGCGAACGCCATTCGCTTCATGACTAAATGCAAAATCGAGTGCTAAATCTCGCATATTCGCTTCTTCGTCAATTGTAGTGAGCAGTGCAATGCTTGGTTTCAAATCGACACCAAGTAAAAAGTCATTATCAAGGACACCAAATTTCGCAACCCTAACTTCAACTTTGTCAGGACGATCAAGCATTTCGAGTAATTTTACTTGATTCTTCTGAATGTTGACTATTTCTGAATCATTTATACTGTAGCCGATACGTGTACCTAATGTTAAACGTTCGTAAGGGAGTGTATTTAAATAATTGACATCATACTCAAATGCATCAATTTCTGTTGGAACATGAATGCTTAATTCCTTCATATTCGTAAGTTTTTCAAGATAACTGAAGTCGTTCAAGTATACCAACTCAAATGGATTATTCCAGCCATTCATTGGATACTCCAGCATTGTTGAGACTCGTTCTGCAGCATCATAATGTTCTTGTTCCAGAACCATATCTTCATTCGGATCGAAGCCATTGGCCTTTTTTACAATTGCTTCAAATATTTCTTGTTGTGTTAAACTTTCTTGTGCCGCAACTGTATGAATGGATAACAGACCGAACAATAGAACTAATACAAGAAAACTATTCAAAATCTTAAATGATTTTTTCATATCAAAACCCCCATTTTGATTTCTTTCTATAATACTAACCATATCATAACTTTCGACATATATCATGAAAAATTGTTAACGAGGACAATATCTTCCTTTAAGTTACCACAGTGGTTCAATTCATTTGAAATTTTAAAAATTATCGTTCGAAATTAAAGTACTGCATGGTGTCGTGGCTTTGTTCATTGATATTTTACGCTCATTATTTAATGAATGCAGAACACACTGGGTAATCACTAAGATTCACGGCATTAATTAGTTCTGTCACATCGTTGAATTTAAAAATTGAACGAATCACAATACTGACGACGAGGAATAAACAACAGACCTCTATTATCTATGCTATTATTAAAGAAAGGAGTTCATTTATGAAAAAAATTCGAATTGGCTTACTAGTCCTTTTTAGTCTTATTTTACTCACAGGATGCGTACCCAATAACGTGGCAACTGAAGTAAATCCTGCTGGTTTTTTTAGCGGACTATGGCATGGTTGGATCGCACCATTTTCTTTAATTTTATCTTTTTTTAATCCCGAGTTAAGTATTTACCAAGTATACAATACGGGGTTCACGTATAACCTTGGATTTTATATAGCAATTATATCGGGATTTGGAACTATTGCATTGAAACGACGTAAGTAAAAACACTTAGCACAAAAAAAAGCATCTCGTGTTCATACTTTGCCAATTGGCATTCAGTATCCATAAGAGATGCTTTTTATTATAGTTTAATGCTAGTGCAACTACTTTTTAGTTCGAATGAATCAGATATGCTATTTGCATAATTCGTTCCGATATCATTTTTCGTAAAGTTTTATTGTTGACGCGTTGATTTGTTCGTCTCTTCTTTGACAATCAATAGTAGACCGAGTGTAAGTATTAAACTACCTAATACCATGAATGAATTGTTCATTCCGGTTGCGGGTAATGTAGGCTCTACAGGTTTTTCTGGTTCGACCGGTTTCACAGGTGTAACTGTATCTTGTTCGTAGATATAGGTAACGACTTGTGACTCTTGTGTTAATTTTCCAACAACGAGTCCTTCAACATTTTTAAACGTATAACCCTTTAATTCAAGTTTGAAAGTTGGTGTTGATACATCGTATGCATCCCCAACTAAACCGTGAACAACCTTACTTGGCGCTATCGTATTTCCAAAAGTATCGACATAATTTACAGTTAACTCTGATGTGTTTGCGGGTATCTTATCATATATAAATGTAACAGTATGTTTTGCTTCAACAAGTGTTCCACTTAACACCCCTTCAATTTTATCAAAAGTGAAACCTTTAATTTCTAGTTTGAACTCAGCTGTTGAGACATCATAGACATCACCAACATGTCCTTGAATCACTTTACTTGGCGCAATTGTATTTCCAAGTTTATCAATGTAATTTACAGTTAATACTGATGGACTAACCGGATTCTTAGTATAGATATAAGTAACTATTTGCTCTTCATCAGTCAATGACCCCATCAATAGACCTTCAGTTTCTTTGAATGAGTAGCCTTCGATATTTAACTTGTAATCAGCTGTTGAAACATCGTAAGCATCACCGACAAGACCTTGAACTGCTTTATTTGGAGCAATCGTATTTCCGAATGTATCCACATATCTAACAGTTAATTCAGTTGGTTGTGGCTCTTCTTTAGTCTCAGTTATGATTGTCTTTATATCTACCGCATGAGATCCTTCTTCATTTATGGTCTTGAACTCTGGGTTCCATCGAACTTTCGCAAAAGCAGTTTCAAATGATTCATCATATCTACTTATATCTGTAATACGGCCTATGGAAACGCCATTTCCTTTTACAAAATCAGACATGTTGTCTGACAGAATCCATGTTTCACCATTATCTTCCATGACTCGAACACTGAGACTATTTTCACTGTTTGAGATTTTGTAGGAGTCTGCGTTATTTTTCAAACTTGAGAATGTATACTGTCCGTTTGCATCGGTCTTTGTTTCGCCAACTACTGCATTACCAGCCGGTGTATTTTCAATCAGTTGAACAACAGCATTTTCTTTTACAACTGCTGTATCCCACTGAGGTGCATCGGTTTCATTTTCAAGTTCTTGGTACTTAACTTGACCCGAGATTTTAGGCTGGATGACATAAATTTTTTGTGTCGTTGGTTTTGGTTCTTGATTGACAAATTGTGAATCAACCCAATAAGCAAGCGGTTCTTTCCCAGCAAGCTGGTCTTGACTCATATTGTTATAATTTAATTTAATCGTATGTTGAACATTCGCCACAGAATCAATTGCTTGAGTCTCTGATGAATGATTAATGAATTCTAATTTATATCCTTGAACTTCATTAGGATAAATGTACGTTTGTGTACCTTCATTGTATTGAAGATCTTGTGTAGCAACAGTATAGTTTTCACCATCATTTGTAATGCTGAACACAAATTCTAAGTCTTTCGTCAAGAAATCTTCAATTTTACTTGGTTCTTCCAATAGTAGAAGACTTACTTCCATACCTGGTGCAATACTTTGAATTCCGTCTAAGGGCGCATAGCTTTTTGACCATGCATGTGATGTATCCCAATTATCGAATCGTCTCATATTGAACATATTGGTTCTTGTAAGAATTGACGATTCAGAATTCGGATATACGAGAATACTATTGAATTCCCCGTATGTTTCGCCACCTTGTATTGCTCCACCCATCGTAACTTGATGAGCTAAAACTGGTTCGACCATTGGCGCAACACTCATAAGTAAGAGTGTCAGTGCGACTAAAGTCGAACAGATTTTTCCTTTTTTCATATTTCCCCCCACGTAGTGATTTGACGCTACACTAATATAATAGCACCAGAATGTGATTTATGCGAATTTTTAAAATATTTTTATAAGTCATAGCATTGGTAATTAATCTAAGAAATCCCAAAATTATCAAATATGCACGAATAAAAAGGGTATCATAGCATTTGCGTCAACGCAGATTAGTTCTAAAAGAAATGAATGTAATTGTACATTTATTTAGGAATCGTACTAGGTATCATTAACTTCACGTATCTTATCATTCGAGATATTTCATCTGTACTTTTCAAAAAATGTGCAGATAATCAGAAAAAAAGAAAACCCCCGAATTGAGAATTTTCCTTTATTTTGAACCTAACGTAGGCACTTTTACTCGGTATGAACCTACACTATTTCAAATACATGGGCAATTTGCTCGTACATTTCTTCAATCATAGATTTCTCCACGACAAGTCTGAAAGCAACAAAATCATATTCGTTATCATACATACCATCAATGATCACACACAAATCCCTGCCAAACTCCTCCACCATTAAGTCATCCAAGTGCAGTGGTAAATATAGAAGTCCCGTATATATTCTTAACTCAATCAGACTTTTATACCTGTCTCTTTCAAGAGGTGATTTTGGACATTCAAGTAATACATTTTTCACGATATTTCCATTACTATCTCTATAATCAACATACAGTTTCCGCATAATAACGCGATACTCTGGTAAATCAGATGAATAGCCATATAGCTCGTCTGTATATCGATGTAAATTGAGAACTTTATGCTTCATATCGTTAATAATTAATGAGTAGAGTGTATCTATAATAGGTTTACCTTTAAGTCACTAAGCATACGAGGTATGCTCTACTTTCCTTTCTATTTAGCATTTAGTTTTGATGACGAATCGTTACCAGAAAGACCCAATATGAACGAAATTAGAACTCTAATTTCTTATAAAACACTGTTTCTGTATGTAATTTTAATATTGAATTTCATGTCAGTTTTATTAACTATAAAATTCATATATTTTAGTTTCAATTGAAATTGGATATCGAACTTGAAACTTGTTAGACTCTCTATTTAATGTATTGTTTCCAATTGTCGTTTCGTGACACGACGCGATTAATATCTTTGTTAAATACTCCAGTCGCACAATAATGATAGATATTGACGAGCTCTGTATGATGAGGCCATTTCTTTTTAAAGACCGACATGAATTTATTAAGCAAATCTGTTTTTCCCAAATAATAAATCACCTTTGGCTTAGCGCGTAAAACAGTAAGTTCTTCAATTATTGCATCAACATATGCATTAATGATATCACTTTCAAAATTAGGACACACCTTTGAAATTTGTTTAAAGGCTGATTTAAGTTCGCTCCCGTTCGATGTTGCTAACCCTTTGAATGCATCGGTAATGTAAGCACCGTGTAAGTGAGAACGCTCATTAAAAATAAATTTATGAAGTGAGTACGCCTTTGAGGCTGAAGGTTTTGCTCCATTATAGTGAAAATTTTCAAAATTACTAAAATAGTAGTTTTCACCACCCGAGCCTGCATTGAGTGCGAAGAATACGGTATCGAAATTTAACTGTGCACTTAAATCTCCCCTGCTAAATGCATTCATATCTGACATTGTCTTTACAAACTCCTGGCAACGCGCTTTATTTGATGGTTTATTAGGATAAAAATATACGAAACTTGAATATGTAGAAACAACCGAATTTCGATCGAAAAGTTGTGCGTCAAATAGTTGCTTCTCCACCCCACCCCACATGTATTTGAGTGACAATAGAGTTTCTTTCGAAACCCCTGCCAAATAACCATTTATACATTTTTGGTAATCAATATGATGGTTGATTAAATCGTTGTATTGCTTCTGATCCATACTTATTATCTCCTTTTAATTAGAATGCAGCATTTCTCCAACAAAATCACTATTACTCTTAATAACCTTTGATTTTTACCCTTGGATATCCTTGTCGAAGTCGTGAAAAGTATCCGAATTTTAACAATAATCTATATTTCTTTTAACATACAATTATGTAAAAGAACCGCATATCCCAGTTATCACCCTGTGGTGTTAAAGACCATAAAAACTACAAGACACTTCAAGGTTCGATTGATGCGGAAAGAACCTATTCTGTATTGCAAGTGAAATCTGTAGACTCTATTTGTTTAATCATCATATCGCGAGATAAATAGGTCCCTCGATTTATGTTTTCATTTGGACTTATACTTCTCATGATCAGACTTTCGTCTTTCACTAATTCCAAATCATACTCATAGTTCTGTACTATTGATGTATCTTCATAGATTTCATTTGATATTCTTATTCCATTATTTTCATTAAACTCTGATTCACTTTCTTTGTACATTTTAAAAGCCGAATCTCTATCTTCCATAGAATCAAAGTTTAGTATTCCAACAGCATCCATTTTTTGTATTTCATCACCCTGGGCAATTATTGTATGCGTGAATGCACTGTAGTTTGAAAAAGAATAATTATTCTTGCATACTGTAACAGTTCTTAACGAATCATTATTCGAAGCACACCCTACTACAAGTAATAGCTGTATACTGATTACAGTTACTCTTTTCATATTATCACCCTCCTCTATTTCACACTTATTCCTGATACGATCGATGATGAAGCGTTTGTAGAGCAATAAGAATTCAAATTGAACTAAGTCTATTGTTTAAAATATTCCTACCTCAATTACTAGTGTTCGTTCCTTCGAAATACTTGATATTTTATCTTATTTCCAAGGTTTTGACGTAGCTTCATTGAAAAGTGCTATGTATCAACCTAACATAAGTAGCACTCAATACATATAATCATTGCATACCTGCATCATCAATTATTGGAAAATTCAGTTTCATGGCATAGTTTGATGGTCGAAAGTGATATTGTGGAACACTATCTAAAGATATACTATTAGATACACGATCCATTAACCCTCACTCTGGTGATTACTCAATTTTCACGGTTCTCTTTGCATAACTCGCAACAGTTGCACTATGTGTTACGACAACAATTGTGCAGCCTTCCTGATTTATCTCATTAAAATATTGCATCACTTCTTTTTCATTTTCACTATCTAACGATGCTGTTGGCTCATCAGCAATAATTAGCTTAGGTTTCTTAAGGAAGACTTTTGATAATGCGACTCTTTGTTGTTCTCCTCCTGACAGCTCGTAAACTTTTTTATCTAAAATATCAATTAAACCTACTTTACTCAATGCTAAATTAATTGCTTCCTGCCTCTCCACTTTTCTCATTTTTTTGACGTTTAGAAGTAAAGATAAATTGTATTCTACGGTTTTATTATCAATAAGCCCGTAATTTTGAAAGATAAAAGAAATGTCATTTTTCAAAATCTGTCTTTTATCACTCGATCTTGAAACTATTTTTCCATCATATTTAACTACCCCTTCAAATTCAGAATCAATGAGCCCAAGTATATTAACCAATGTGGTTTTACCACAACCACTTTCACCCATTAAAGCCATAAATTCTCCAGATTCAATCAAAATGTTGAAGTTGTTTAGAACCACTCTTTGACCATATTTCTTTACGATATTTTCAGCTTGAATTTTCATTTGTTGCCTCCTACAATAGCCAGCAGATCACATAATAATATTAATATCAACGGTAGTATATAATTCATTGGACTTATTTTCAGAATCACACTTCCAAATATTGACACAAGTAAGTACATAAACATATTGTTTACGAGATAATCTCTCGTTGATTTTTTTAAAGCATACCCTTCCGATATATATATTCTATCTACGCTTACATAGTTCTTTCTAGATATTGCGACATTACTAAAATTGCACAATAGCAGAACACTTAGTGTCACAATCAAAACACAAATCGCTCTTAGCGCAGTCTTCGCAAATATATGTTGTACTTCAACATATGCTTCATTTAAACTAATTGATGTCAGAGGAGTTCCCAAGTTTTTACTTAAAGTCAGAGAATTAATGTAGTTTTGAAAATCGCTCTCACTTCCATCAAACTTTATGATTGAATGATAGATTGTGTTCTCAGTAGGTATATATATTATTAACCTATCATCGCCATCAACAATCATCAATCTATTTTTGAGAGCATAATCTCCTAATGGTTTCTCAAGTTCATTAAACGCAAATTCATTAAAGTTGTTAGGGAAGTAGTCCGCTAACATACTCGGTAAAAATGTTTTATCGGATGGAGCATAAAAATATATTTCATAATCCATCACTGAAATTTTCGCTCTTTCAAAATAATCCTCATTTACGCTTACGATTATTTGCCCATTATCATTTTCATATGCACTGTAGACAAATTTTTCCAAGTCGATGCTTTCATACAAATCTCGAGACAATTCTTCTGTCATCATTCTAGAATCATTATTGCTTCCGTCTATTGCATAATATCCATCATTCTTCTCAAAGTATTCTCGTGAATTAGAACGCATCGAAGTGTACCTCATAACATCATCAACCACTGCAGAAACTGTGGTTAAGAGCATGGATACAGTAGCTATTTTAAGAATCATAACGAGATATTGGATTCTTCTTAAAGGTAATCTTCCTTTAATTAGTTCACTTTCTTTGTGCTTACAAATGATCCAAATCATGAGCCAAGCAGCTATAAGCAACACAATGATTGAAAACATCAAATAAATCAATTCGATTTTGATAAGATATTTTGTGATACTCCTGTACGGATAAACATAAAGAATTAATCCTAACTGTATCGGTACAATTATAAAGAATGGCCACAGTGAAAGTTTATTAATTGTGAGACTTTTCCAAATATTGAGAGAACTATATCCCTCAATTTTTCTTATGATTATTTCTTTAGAGCTTGATAAAATTGCATTAAAAACAACTAGTACCTGGATACACAAAAAAGAAAAGTAAATAAATGTGTTCATATTAAATATTCTTAAAATGAAGGAATCTTGCACATACACTTCTGATTTAACAATTTGTGCATTATAATTGCTTGCAATTGAGCTAAGTAAAGATACTATTTGCTTATTTTCAATATTTAGAGGTATTGTCACATTAATTTTAAAATTTTCTAACTGCAGACTCGTGGGTAAAGTATCCACCAAGTCTAAGCTAAGTACGCTTTTAGAGAAAACTTGAAATAAATTGGTGAATCCGTTATTTATGCTTGAGAAATTACCTATTTCAATCAATTTAGCGTTCCGAATCGGTAGATTATTAATGTACGATCTATCGTTCGTTTTTGCTATAATACTTAAACGGTCTTCGCGCACTTTACTCACATCTATAATATATATATTAAACTCTAACTGACTGGATAAGATATCAAGTTCATTCAACAGTCGATTTTTATTGTTGCTATCTGCTGAATCACTATCAAAAACCATGTAATAAGATTCAACTTCTTCGTTATCATAGTTTTCGATAGTCATTGACTCAGAAAACCTATCTACTTGGAAAATTGACATTAGTAACGTAAAAGTAAAAACACTTAATAAGATCATGTTAATTGTTTTCCTCATTTACTTTTCCTCTCATCATCACAGGATACACATGATAATTTCGATACATTAATCTTAAGACTTATAGTAAAATACTACCAAACAAAATTTTCATTTTACAGTATATCTGTCCAAGTCGTCGTTATTTGCACTTATTTGGTAGTTTTAAACAGACTGATGCTTTGCAAGAGTCAAGGCTAAGTCATTCGACAGTTTAAAGTCGAGTTGGTATTCCATTATCAAAATAGCTTTTTTCTACTACGATGCTTATCGCTAACCTTAAACACTTTTATAACAATTAATAATTCCCAACGTAAGATGTAGAATATTTTAAGTGAATTTCTAGGATTGATTAGTTCCCAAAAGATCGCTATCATGACATCTCATTGACAGAAGATTATTACCGTATTATTATGAAAACAATAAGTAAACACTAATTCAAGCGTTACTTGAATCTATAATTCAAGGAGCGCTTGCTTTATAATGTGACACTCAGATTGTAAGATTTAGTTAGAAAGCGAGGTATGATTATGAAAATCACTCACAATGTCAGTACATTTAATATGGATCGCCTTGGTAAGGTAATTGCCGCACAACGGAAACAACGAAACCTTACTCAAGGAGAACTAGCAGAAACACTTGGTGTAAGCCATCAAGCAGTATCATCTTGGGAAAATGGATTAACAAGTCCCGATATTGGAAAATTATCAGAACTCTCACAAATTTTTTCAATTTCAATTGATGAACTACTTGGAAATGTAAGGATGGCAGAATCTGTTCGAAAGATAGAAAATGATGAACCATTAAACGAGAAAGAAATTATTGATATTGCTCCAATTACAAAGCCCGATCTTTTCGAAAAAGTATTTAGTAAAGTTGACCCTGAAGATTTCACGGTCGAATCACTGATTGCAATTGCTCCTTTTATGGAAACAAGTCAAATTAATGCCTGGATTCTTGAAAACATTGATCGTTATAAAATTCAGGACATTGTGCCATTGGTTGCGTTTATAGATGAAGAAGATCTAGATATGATCATCCGAAAATTAAAACTACGAGAAGATTTCAAACTCTCAGACATCGTACCTTTTGCTCCATTTATGGATGCAGAGACTATTAATAATTTATTCACTTATGCTCACGAGAAAAGTGACATGGAAGGTATTGAAGGCCTATATCCGTTTGTAGAAGATGCTGTACTACGCAAACACGTTGAACTTACTCTGTCTATGCCGAATGCGCGTGTTGAAGGCTTGATTCCTCTCGCACCATTTGTGGATACTGAAACGATTGATATGATTTTAGATTATTTAATACGAGAAAAACGAATGTCTGATATTACACCATTCGTTGTATTCGCTTCACAACATTAATAGCTCAAAGTAATCACGAATTTCAATCAAGCAATCATTTAATACTTTTTACAATTTTAAAACCTCAACTACTGTAATTACGAACATACAGTTCTGTATTAAACAGTATCAGAGGTTTTCTTTTTGTAATAAAAGACACTTGTAATGAGTGTCCTCTTTGTTTGAATGTTTTTTTGATGCCTACCAGGACATTGCCCTAAATCATTCTCATGATTACATCACACCTATATGATTATGTCGCTCCTTACTTACCGTCTATTGAGCTTCTCAGTGGACGGTTACCTTTAATTTAAGTATGTTATAACATAAATTATGAAAAATACAATGCTACAAAGCTCAACCTTCGTACAGTATTAAAAAAAAAAAAAAAAAAAAAAAAAAAACCTTGAACATTAACAATTTCTAGTTATCTCGATGCAGCACTTCGTATATATTCTCTCCCTTGATAATGATTTCTATGATTTCATTATCATCATAAACCGTGACTCCCTTTTTCATTAGGTAATCACATATTATTGGTAAACTTTTTGTCACTTGAGGTGTCGATGTTTGAGTATGAACTTTTCCATCACTTGTTCTAAACACTACCTGAAATATATCTGGATGAAAATCAAATGGACTCATTCTTAGACGTTTCACATAATTTATCGAAAAACTGTTTATTTCATTGAACGAATAATTTAGCACATTACGGTCTTTAGAAAAAACTGATCGAATTTTTTGAATTGTATTTTTATAGTCAACAACTTTAATCCCTTGCTTTGTAATGATTATCTTGCCTTCCTTAATAGATGTTACCGTTATTAACACGAGAAAAATTAGCACGAAACTAAACACAACAAGATTATTTCCGCCAGATACTATGAAAGAAAACGATAATGAAATTATTATACCAATGAGCAAATTTCTTCTGAAAGAGTGCTCTCCAATTTGGAATGGTTTCACCAAAAATTTTGCTCCTCGCAAAAGTTCATCTATTGATATATCATACAAATCACTAAGAATAATTATATTCTCCAGATCAGGTAATGATTCTCCCCTTTCCCATTTAGAGACTGCTTGCCTTGTAACATAAATTGTCTCAGCGAGCTGTTCTTGTGTAAAGCCAATCTTTTCTCGATGAAGTCGTAGTAATTCATTTATTTTCATTTTGTAATCCTCCGTATACCAGAAGTATATCCTTGTTTATAGAATTCGTAACGCAACTTGCGGTTGCTTACATAATAAAATGATAGAATTCTCTCTTCTTAAACTATACCTATTCAGAACTGCATCTAATTTCTACAATAATTTTAGCAAATTATGAGTCGACATCATTTCTTACTTCAAATACTGGTAATATACTGTAAATATAGGCTGTAAATAGGAAAAATCATAATCAATACGAAATGAAAGGGAACCTATTTATCTCAAATAAATAAACTTGTTCTAGTAAACTAAAATTGCTACACCTTGGTTGAGTAATGATAAAATCAAATCAAGGAGCAACTTATGAAAAATTATAGTAAAGAAACAAAAGATGAAGTCATCCGATTACATCTTAAAGAAGGAAGAACGATTAAAAGTCTTACTCAAGAGTATCATCGTGGAAGTGGAACACTACAATACTGGCTTAGAGAACTTCGCAAAGAATGCCAAAACAACCCTTATATCGAAGAAGTCACATTATCACTCGAAGAATCAAAAAGACTTATTCTAGAAATTAGAGCACTTAAAAAGGAAAATGAATTCTTAAAAAAAGCAGCGGCATACTTTGCAAAGGAAATCGATTAAGTGAGTATCAGTTTATTAAAGAACATGGTAAAAACTCTGGGGTTCGTTGGTTATGCCGAAAATTAAAAGTAAGTACGAATGCATACTACAACTATCTAAAACAGAGAAAAGCGCCATACTACGAGCAAAAAGCTAAAGTACAACGCTTTATTAGTGAATCATTTCATAGAAGTAACGGAACGATGGGAGTTAAAATGATGTCGTATTATTGTGCTAATCATGGATACTCCTACTTCCTTTCAACTATACGAAAATATATGAAGGAACTTAATATTTCATTAATTATTCGGCGTAAAAAGCAACCATTCAAGACAGGCAAGCAACATAAAGTGTTTCCAAATCTTATTCAACAGAATTTTCATGTAACAAAACCAAATCGTCTTTGGTGTGTTGATTTCACTTATTTGTACTTGAGGAATGGAACACCTCGATATAATTGCACGATAATTGATGTATATGATCGCAGAGTGGTTGCCTCTCAAAATAGCACTTCGATTAATTCTCGTTTAGCTATTAATACGTTGCATAAAGCATTATTACGCTATTATCCAGATAAGGGATTAATTTTACATAGTGATCAAGGGAGTCAATTCACAAGTAAATTATTTAGTGATTTCTGTAAGCAACGTTTTATCCAAGAAAGCATGAGTTGCGCAGGATGTCCATATGACAATGCAGTCATGGAGCGATACTTCAACACACTCAAACACGAATGTACGAACCATAATTCATTTACTACAAAAGAAAGGATGGATTCGATTATGAATGATTTTGAACAGAAATGGTATAACTCAAAACGTACACATACTTATAATAATGGATTATCACCCAATCAAATCTATATCATTTCAACCCTAATGTAGCAACTTTTCTTGACTAGAACAACCTCATTCGTACAACGATTGGCTGTCCCCTGACGAAAAAGAACTTGAATTTAATCAATTAATTTCCTAATTACTGTCCAGTTTATTTAAACGATCTTAGAAAAGCAATTATTAAAGGAACTGCATCCCCGCGATACATTGAAAAGTCTCTAAGGAATCCTGACCTTTCAAATAGAACAAGTGGTTTTACACCTGAGAATCAACAATTATCGTTTGGTGATATTGAACAAATCAGGAATTATGCAGTAACAAAAGAAGAAGAGAAACCAAAAGGATTTTTCAACAAATTATTAAAAAAAGAAACCTAAGAGAAATTAATATTCATATGATACAAAAAGAAGTATAATATAAGAAAGGAGGTCTTGTATGGAAGTAGGATTATTTTATATAGATGATTTTTTTGTTAAAATTTTTCGTTTTTTAGATCCGTATATAATTTTTTTAATTAAAATATTTGTTCTGATTCTTATCATATATGTATTGCTAGGGATAAAAAAATATTTAAAATCAAACAAGACTATAACTAAATAAAAAGACCCTCTTAGGTGTGAAGTTGTAAACTAAAAGTAGACATGGAAAAAACCATGTTTACTTTTTTTGTGTAATAATTAAATTCTAAAGGAGGTTTTCTTATGGGCAGAGCCAAAGGTGGTAAAAATAGGAAATTGAGTTATGAGGATCGAGCACATGTAATATCTTTATATTGTGAAATGCACTATAGCATGCATCAAATCGCAAATAAAGAAGATATTCCCTTGGGGACTGTCAAGGGTTGGATTTATCGATTTCTTGAAAAAGTGATGACGGCCTATTAAATCAGAAGAAAACGGGCAATCAATTCGCCGCTTTACACTCGAGTAAATCACTTACAGAAACCGAACGATTGGAATTAGAAATATTGAGACGTGACATAGAGATTGAACGGTAAAAAAAAAGGTTATTTAGTGAAAGGAGTTGGTGCAAACAAGGTGTTCGTTACTTCAAAAGACTGGAATATGAAATAGCGTACAATCTATCAAATCAATACCCTGTTACATTTATTCTATCAATCATGAACATCAATCGTTCGGGTTACTATAAATGGCTTAGAAGAAAAGACACTCATAACATCTATGAAACCAATCGCAAAATTCTAAGTTTTTGTATTAGCGACTGTCATCATCGTTATCCAAGCTATGGGTATCATGATATTGTTTTCAGTCGTTCGAAAAAATAATGAATTGGATTTTTATTTTTCAGATAATTTCGTTCATAAATGTCGCAAACAACCGTATGATCGAAGAAAGCACGAGACCTTATATAACTATTTATCCTTATATCTACAATCCTGGGACTATGCTATATGGCTTGATTATCAAAAACTCTGGTCCCACTGGATGTGTAATAGATAGTTTTGAATGTGATTATAAATATTTTAGTGATAGCATCAACGGACTAAACAACGTCTCAATTGAACAAACCTTAATCGGTTTAACTTTAGGACCGAGCCCAATCGAAGATAATTCATTTGGATCGACACTACATACCTGAATCGCCTATCGCCTTCAGATTTTCCTACAGCACCACATCTAGAACGTATTCAGATACAGCTTCGATTGATTTTAATGCAGGAGTTGCGATACCTTTGACTTCTGGATCGACAGAAGGGAAGGAGTTACAACGTATTTATGAAGTCCTCCTCGAAATACTGAGGAAAGATATCTAGCAGATAACCTACATGTTATTTCCATTTAGATAACACTCATTACATTCTTACTAAAGTAGACGTTTGAGTGTTTTTACTTTTTGATAGTTTTAACTATTTTGACTCCTTCCATTCACCTTACTTATTTGCTATTGTTTATCCATAGACTAAGGTGGTAGTTAGATGGTTAGACAGTCAATCAACAAATTCACGTTATCGATTCTTACATTTATTCTTCATTTTTTGCTATTTGCATCTGCATACATTCATGTAAATTTTTTAACAGGGTTATTATTCCTGCTATCGATTTCATCTACTACAATCGTTGTGATATTGATTTGCCATGATTTAACCACTTACTTAGACCCAGTAGTTAAATCTCCAGCTTTGAATCTGATTGTAAAAACTCTCCTCTCAATCCCTATTTTTAGTATTTTGGTTTTCTATGTCCTGGGGTTAATTAGATTACTCTTCAAATTAGTTTAGTACAGTTCAATTTCATTATTTCACAGGCACTCTTTACAGCCTTTATATACTGGCTGTAAGGGTGTTTTTTACTACAGCATCTTGATTTCTTTTTGGTTAAAATTATTTTTAATTGATTAGTCTTTCTGCTGACGATAGTGTTTACACTGAAAGGAGATGTAATGATGAACGAGAATAATGTCCAAGTTTTGAAAGAATATAATGCTGTAATTGATGATTTAGAAAAAATGTCGCAAAGCTCCAACGACAAATCATTTAGATCATACGAGTTGTCTGTGCTACGTTTTAACACAAGTCGCTTATACTACGGTACGATCGTAGGAAATGAGTTTGTCGATTTTTTGCTTAAATCAATTGATGATGTTGCTTATGATTGCCTTGAAAGTAACAACAAAGCAGTTTCGATTATTGCCGATCTATGTGATAGGTATTCAGCATTAAAAGAATATGCAAAAGGTAACTCCTTACTTAAATAGTTTCGGAACACTCTTAACACCGTTTTGCGGATGATAAGAGTGTTTATATTTTCAATTACAAAAGTCTCATTCTCCTCTCATGTACGATTTAATACTTTCGTTTTTAATTCCTGCATCATCATAAGCGCTTATTAAGTCATTCATGATTGTTGCATATATCATTTCAAACTCATTTAAATCGCCTGTGCCGTTGATTACATATTCTTGCACTCGTTTATCGAATAAATTTCTTTCGTTGCCGGTGAGCGAATTAAGATATGATTCTAACCATTTTATGTTAACTAATGGATCGTGTTCAATAGTCACAAACTCAGATGGGTATTTAGATAGCAATCCATTTAATTTGACTCCATTTGCTAACCGTCGCGATTTCGAAGAGAAAAAGTTATAACCTTACTGACAAAAGAACAGTATGAAATTTTTATCGCTAACGTCTTAGATGCGACAGACAGAGCAATTTTTAGCATTCTTTATTGGTGCGAGTTAAGATTTGGTGAATTATAAGGACTAAGTATAAGTGATTATAATAGAGATAATAAGACGCTGTCAGTAAAAAATAACTATGACTATAAAAATAAAATTCTAATAACTACAAAAAACGATCATGTACGAGTTATTGATGTTCCTGATTCGTGTGTTCTTGAAATTGAAAATTTAATAAATAAATATCCTTATATGAAGTCGAGTTATGCGTTAATAGGATTCCAAAAAAAAGAATGTCTAAGAACACTCTTGATAATAGAAAATATAGATACTTTGCCTCTTAATACGGAATAACTCAAACTGAGCTCATTAAGCGCCTTCAAGAGAAAGAAAACTTATTTGATGCTGAGGTACTTTATTTTACTTGGCACGATTTAAGACATACACATGTATCTACATTGATTGATATCGGTTGGGAAGCCAAAGATATATCTGAACGATTAGGACATTCTGTACATGAAGTTAACGAAACATACGGTCACCTATTTCCGAAAAGAAAGAAATAAATGTTCGATAAATTAAATAGTCTATAATTTTTTTTGTACTATTCATGTACTATTCATGTACTCTAATATTTTCAGACACTAAAAAACCCACTATACAGTGGGTTTTATTGTTGTCTTGGTGCCCCGATCGTCGCCTAAGCGAACTTTGCACTTAATTAGTGTCGGAATTTTCATGCTATCTTTTGACAGAGATATTTTAACTATTCATATTATAACATGATTGTAAATACAATCAAGGGTTAATCTTAAACTTTCATAGTTTGTTGAACTTTATTTTGATGACTTTTAGTGAATGCATATCTATTACTATTTTATCTACATTTTTCCTAACAAACAGTTGTCTCTGTAGGGTAGACATAGTTATCCAACTTTTGATATTAGTTTTGATTGACTTAATGATGACTTCATGGTTACTTTGTTTATCATAAATTTGCTTACATTCTTCCCTATAGTAATCAATATTGATGAAACCAGAGTCTAGTAGCGAATCTAAAAGCCTCCTACTACTATCAAGTCTTTTAAGTGTGCTCACTTTAACTTTAATTGCATCAAGTATACAAGTATTCATATATTGATCTATGTCATTCACAACTGCTTCAGCGATAATATCTTCATTGATGTATTTACCGTCCATCGTTTTGTAGTATAAATAGTAACCCATATCTTTCTTTGTTGGTTTTACTGTAAGCATTTCACCAGACTTAAAATCATAACATTTACCTTTGAATAGATACGGATACTGACTCCTTTTATTTCGTAAGGAAAGAGCGAGCTGTACATCGTCAAATAATTTTGGCTCAATAATGACTGGCGAATGCTCTTCGATTACTATTCTACTATTTTGATATGTTCCTTTGTAGATTACATTGTTTAATAATACCCTAATTCTGTCATCTGTCCACACAAAGGCTTCTTTCCGATGTTTGTTGTTGAACAAGTGTTTAATTTCACTTCTATTTTTGAACTCATAATAATATAGATAATGGGCCTCTTTTACAATAGCTGCCTCCCTCTCATTTATCACCAATTTCTTATCGATAATATCATATCCGTAAGGAGCTTTTCCGTGAACCCAATTTCCTTCATACGCTGATTGATCCATGCCTCTGATTGTACGTTCACTTATCGCTTCAGTTTCCCACTGAGCAACTAGTATAATCATCGATACAAAGAAACGACCAATTGCACTTGTTGTATCTATTTTTTCTTTCAGACTATACAACTGTACATCAAATTCATTGAACAACTCCAAAAGATACATCAAGTCTGTGACACTACGAGTCAGCCTATCTAGATTATGTATGACAACTTTACCTATTTTGCCTTGTTGAATATCATTGATCAGAACTTTCATTTCTCTTCTTTTTAGAGTTCTTGCAGAATAACCATCGTCGATATACTTCACAACATTTTCTTGAAATTCATCTTCGTAAACTTGAAGATATTGTTCGATTCTTCTTTCTTGCTCTCTTAAATTATATCCATACTCTGCTTGGTCTTCACTTGACACTCTACAATACACTGCTATTTCTTTAATTACATCCATATCTATACTCCTCTACTTTTAGATAACGGAGTACCCCCATAAAACGCTAGCCCAATAATTGTAGCACAAAGAATCAATATTTTTTCAACTGTCATAAGAGGCACAAAAATTTGAATAAATTTCCAGATAAAACTACACCTATATATAGGTGGATGACAATGAAAAATCTGGTGATGAAAATTTCAAATATAAGAGTATTCATATCATTCATCAAAAGAAAAAGACCTCCGAAAAATAGAGGTCTTACTTAAGTAAAAGGCATATCGTTAAATTATGCATTTACTCAATATAAACTTGAGGGGGGGTTCAAGTCTATACATTATTTATACCATACTAAAACACTATAGACAATAATCGTAGTCAAATGACATCATTTCTTAAGTTTATAAAGATGCATAACATTCGCACTATCATGATTTTAAATGACTTATAGCAATAGCTTTTACATTACTTGTTAGATCTACCCCTAAGGGGATAACGCAAATTTCTTTACTATTACAGATGTAGTAAAATATCTATTCAGTATATATTAATAATAATTATGAGTATAGTAAACTCTCTGGTATATTTATTAACCACGGATACGCAAACTAGATTCAATCACTATATTGTTTAATACATTTATTGATTTTCTTTTCTATTTCGTAACAATCTGTTTTGTTTCAATTATGGTGTCTATCATAACTTGAAGTGCCTCAATCAATATTATTGGAGTTAAATAGTAACCCGGTATAGTTATTTCTTGAATGATAATAAAGTAAACTGTTGTCACCACTACGATCATCACTAAAACACAGTATAGGATATACTTCATTATTGTAGGGATTCTATAAGTAATTTCTCTTGATGCCCAGTAGCTACTAAATATTAGCTCAAACAGACCTTTTATTACAACTTTTATTCCATGAACCAATAAATATGAGACAAACGACAACCCCATATAGTTTAAAATTTTGTGCTCTTGATTAGACACTAAAAATATAATCAGATTTATGAATAAATATAATGATGCAAGAAATAACTCTAGTTTGAGATTAATTTCCGAATGCTTTCTAACTCTATTTATTTTTGAAACAATTCTGCTATTCATAGTTTACCATCCTACATTGTGTCATCACTTTTTTTGTTCATCTTTACCTCAAGATTTCCGTCAGTAATCTCGAAAATTATGTCGCAATCACTCAATAACCTTCTATCATGCGTAACCATAACGACAGTCGTATTTAGTGTTCTCGTCATATCTTTAAGAATTCTTACAACATCGAATGCTTTTTCTGTATCTAGACTAGCTGTAGGTTCATCAGCGAGAATAATTTCTGGTTTTAGAATTAAACTCAGAGCAATCGCAACACGCTGTCTTTCCCCTCCAGATAATTCTTCCGGATATTTTCTTTTTAGATGACTAATATTAAGATCATTCAACAAGGTTTCATATAGTTCTGAATCACCTCTTTTACTTTTACTTAACTTGAAAAAAAATTGTTCCTCAACTGTCAGGAAAGGGACAAGATTTGATGCTTGTAGTACAAAACCAAGCTTTTCAAACCTTATTTTGGATCTCTCTTTTTCTGAAACATCGTAAATATCTACGCCATCTAATTCAATAGTTCCTTCTGTTGGTCTTTGTAGGGCTCCCATGATTGTCAGTAAAGTAGATTTACCTGAACCACTTGGACCTACAATTGCTGCAAATGTTCCTTTTGGAAGGCTTAGAGTCACATTGTTCAAAGCTAAAATATTGGTTCTTCCATCATCATATTTTTTACTAATATTTAATAATTTAAGCATACAGTTCTCCTATAAAGAATCCAATGGATCGATTTTTAGGACAGAATAGGCTGAAAATACTGCACCTAAAAGTGACATAGCTATAATTGCAGCGGATACGTAGGTTATAATTTGATAATTGATCAATACAGGAACTACTCCTGATAGAGATTCAACCGCTATCAAGTTAAAAATAAAACCAATTAGAAGACCTGTAGTAGTCAACAATATAATTTGAAAAATTATAGAACTAATAATTGTTCCATTTTGATATCCTTGAATCTTTAGAACTGCAAAAATTGATTTTTTTTGCATTGTTAATATGAAAATAAATATCCCTACTATCACTGCTGCAATGACAGACAATGAAATTATCATCAGACCAAAAGTGAGTAATTGTGGCAAATATCCGGGTAGAGACTCGACTAACGATTCAGTATCAACAAACATTAAACCACTTGGAATATCGGCCTCATTCAATATTGACCGATCCTTTATCATAACTGCGTTGATACGTTGCGGCATATTTTCAGTAGCACTTGCATTTGCGTCTGACTTGCTTAAAGACGTATCATAATTGAGGATTACGCTTGAAACGTCATCAACATGACCATAAACAACTGGCATAGTGTTAAAATTCGAGTTTTCTGTGAAACCACTAATATTGAATACTCTTTCGGTATTCGAGAGGACTAGTTTATCTCCAACTGATACAGAATATTTTTCCTTTATGTTATTGGTAATCACTACTTCATCTTTTTCCGAATTAATTTCACCATCTATAACTTTAGGAATAATCCCAGAATTCACATCTTCATATCCCATAAATGTAAGAGATAACGTTTGTGATTCATTAATTTTCGCATTTGATGTGCTAACAGTTAGGTACTCCACATTTTCATTCTTTAAATTTTCTATTTCGAAAAGATTGATTTGTGACGAGTACAGGTTCTTGTTCGAGGATTCAGTAATTATTACACCATCAACATCCCAGTGATCAATTGCAGTTCGATTTAACTGCGATAATCCATACGCTAAACTGGACAAAAAGAATACAAGGAACGATATTAAGACTATTACAGAAATAATCATTCCAAAACGAACTTTCTCTTTCTTAATTTCTTTTATTGCAATATACATCTCTTTTCTCCCCTGAATTAGATTGTTATTTTGTCGAATGATCATAGATCTATTCCTAAAGTAAAAATCAGTATCTATAAAGAATTAGTTTCTTTTAAACATGCGTATTCCAATCAAAAACATAGATATTTCGATACTGGCTATAATATTATATAAATATTTTTAGCGACTACTTTATAATTAATTTATAGCACATATATAAACTATATTGTAGCAATTTGCTATCTTTTCAACAATACGGAACATATCTTCAACTCTGCGAACATAGTACAGTTTGCTTTAAACCAACTAATCAGTCATATTTTATGTACCATTTGGTTGAATCTTATAAATTATAATAACATATCTCCTTACATTTATGATTACATCAGTTTAAATGTATTTGGTGACATGTTATAATTCTATTAGAAAGTGAGGTATTCAAATGGCAGATAAAGGAACTGGCGACAAAGTATTAGGTAAAGCTAAAGAAATTGTTGGTGATGTAACAGGTGATGACAAAACCAAAGCCGAAGGAATTATTGACCAAGCAATTGGAAAAGCTAAAGAAGTCGCTCACGACATCAAAGAAAAGTCTGAAGACATTGTTGACGATCTAAAAGAAACAACAGACAACGTAGTTGAAGACATCAAAGATAAATTTAATAAATAGCTCGAAAAGAGCTATTTTTCTTTTCACAAACTCAACATTCTCAACATTAACCAATTTTAAAAGATTTATCTGAAATGCAGTTTTGAAGCCAAATATTTCCGAAACATTGAATTGATTTTAAGGGAAATGTAATCAATAAATTGATTTCAAATGCTGTAGAGTGACTTTCCTTTTGAAATAAATATTCAGACTCTCGGATTTGATCTTTCGTTCGCCACCCAAAAAGAGATCAGTATTTATGATACTATGTGGTTGTCAAATCGATACTCGGTCTTTATCTACCGATTCATTTTGGAACAGCGATCTACGATTGATATTATTGCTGCACTTTCATGTTTCTTTCCAGTTATTGAAACAATTTCGAGATGCCAATTATATTCAGGGTATCTATATTATTGGATATCATATCAATTATTAGCACAGTTTGATTCCCAAAATTCTATTGAAAGTGATTCGATTTGCTTCTTTTCTCCTCGTCTCATGAAACATAACTTAAGAGGTCCAAACAATAGTTTTCCTTGATTTTCCAGCTATACACCTGTTGTGTGGATACGCAAGGTTTATGAGGATGATATCTTTTATAATTGTTTAGACAAACATCGACAAAACGGACCTTGGTATTATATCGAGAATTGATATTATCAATCAAATGATAGTACTATGTCGAATATCCATTTTCCTTTTCTTATTATGATTGCTTTTATACTTCGAAACAGTTGGATACTAAATAATAACTTCACGTCCAACTTGTTACATCGAATATCCTATACTCAATAAATTTCAACTTGATCATTAATTTTCTTATTTAATTGCTCATGCAAAATATGAAAGATATTTCTATTATATGAAAAAACCGCGCCATGGTGGCGCGGTTGACATTTTACTTTGAACAACTTCGAGTCAACTGCTTTATAAAATGTAGTCTATCCTTATATTTTAATAGGAAATTTTATTTATCTATTTCACTCTTTTTTAATAACCTATTTATGACGATTAGAATTAGACCTGACGATATTATTACATATGAAAGTAAATTTAAATTATTTGATACCCCTGTTTTTGGCAATACATCAGCTTTCGGTTGCTGTGGATTTGTAGGAGTGTCAGGTTCTTTAGGAACTATTGGTTTATATATGTACCTCACAAAAATATCTTTATCTGTAAATAGTCCAGATGAATTCGCAGGTTTTTCAATTAAGTCGTATCCCTGAATATATTTTTCCTCCGTCGAGTACTGACTTCCAATTTCACCTGTTAATTTGTGACCTTGAATTAGATCTTGTCCATTTTGATCAACATAGCTAACCAAAACACCTCCATAAGTTGTTTGCTCAGCATTTTTTTCATAAATGAAATTAACCACGACTTCTCCATTTTGATAAGTTCCACTTAGGATTCCTTCATACTTTTTAAATGTATACCCAATAATTTCTTTTGGTTTGATCGAATAGTACTTACCTACAGAATCTGAAAACATATCAATTTCTGAAATTACATTACCAAGATTATCTAAATAGTTTACTGTTACTTTACCCCGCAATGTATCTGCTTTTCTTTCTCTATAAACATATATTACTATAATTTCATCGGTTCCTGCAGTTCCGGTTGCATTGCTTGGTACACCCACTACTTCATAAACTTTTCCATCGAATGTAATTTCGTTGGGTCCATTTGTAGAATATTGACTACCTGCTAAGAACATATTCTCTGTTGACTGTAATATTTCTACATTAGACTCATTGATATATTTTGTAGTAACTTTAACTCCATTTACATTCACTTTTCGAATCATAGGAACCGCATAAGCTCCTTGATCATCCTGAATTTGATTTGGCAATTTTCCAATAATCTCATTTGATGAATCCGCAGCTGCATAGGTGTATGTCAGTTGTACTTCTTCGCCTATATATTGTGGTTTCAGTAACTCATCTCTTAGCTCTTCAATTGAAAGTGCATCTTCATTACTATTAACAAATACCTTTACTCTTGATAGATCCACATCTATTTTTTGGCCATTTGTGTCTACCCCATCATCAACAATTATGAAACTTTCTGTACCAAGAAGACTATCAAAATTCACCATTGAGTTATAATCAATCTCTATTGTTTCGTTAAGATTGCCAAATTCCGTGAAATATGGTCTTGTCGTATCAATTTTAAACGTAGATACATTGGGACTTAGTAACTTAGTTACATTACCTGAACCAACATTAATGTAATCTAAATATTCCGAAGGAACGTTTTTAAATAAAGGATTATCCGCACCTTTAATTGTATCACCTGAAGTATACATAAAATATTCTACCAGCGATTCCTTGACTGAATCATTCTCTCTACTTAATTGATCTGTTCCATAGGAATTATCGATAGATGAATCTCTATAAAACCCAGTCAGTTGAACTTGGCCCCCAACTCCCGCTGGCACATTTGAAGCTCCACTATTATTTTGAATTTCTCTCAAGTATTCATTCAATTTTTTAGAAAAGTCATTAACACCTAAATCCTTAAGTTGACTATTTGCTGTTGAAATTGCACCTGAAATGTACATTTTCCCTAAAAATCCAAGTTGCGAATATCCATACGGGGTTATATGCAAATTTGAATTTGTATTAATGTAATACTTTGGATTTTCAGCGTCAGACCCTACAATTACCCCATCATTGGTCACTCGTAAAAAAGTTTGTGCACCACGTAATCCGTAAGATGGCGCACTTCTCATTGTCAAGATGATGTCACTTCTATTAGTGTTGTATCTAGTTGGTATAATTATATTATTTTCACTTGTGAGCATATAGTCGTTAACCATACCATCTGCACCATATCCGACTAAATTCGGAAAGTACGTATCAGATCCATAATTTCCAATTGATTCAGAATCTATAGCTCCATCCATTAATTGTTTTTCACCTACAGAAAGAACTGAAGAAAATGTTTCACCTGCGATAATATTGGGAGCCCCAACGATTGATTGAGTGGGTAGTGAAAGACCTTGATAAGTTAAGTCCCCATATTTTGTTGGATTGGAATTAATAAGACTTCCAGAACGATTATAAACGCCCATATATCCGGAGTACCTATCTTCGACAGCAATATTATTTGCTAAAAAAAATTCATTGTAAGTCATACCTTCTGTAAAACTTATTTTTCCATTATTAGCAGATTCAATCAATTTCGATACATTTTCATCTATAACCGCATCCAAGTCCCCTTTAGTAATCTCACTGTTTTTATAATAGTTCTCATCTGGGACTAAATAGTTCGGTTTACTTAAATTTGACTCTTGCGCTCTAACAGAAATTGGTTGAACAGTTGTTAACACAAGTGATGTTAAAACTGCAAATAATATTTTTATATTCTTTAAACTTCTTTTTCTCATATTCTCTCCTTTTTTACAATAATCTTAGTAATGCTCTTTTATAAATTTAAATAGATTTTTGAAAATACATTTAGTTAAGATTAACTTAAAATGTCATTTTACTTATGGCGTCTCCTTTCATTCAATTAACATTACGGTCCAGAATTATCTCTACTTGTAATTCGAAGAGTATATCTTTTAGCTCTTACTTAGAATACTAAATCTCTTTTGAATAACTACGTAGTATTCTCGGACTCAATCAATAGATGATTAATACATCACCTACAATATAGACGAATTATATATTTCTTTAGACTTACATTAGTAATATAATTTAATATTACATTATTTATGATGTTTTATCTACACATAATTATAAGAAGGTTTTGTTAAGAATATGATGTACTTAGTTTATTGTAGTTTTTAAGCTCAACTTCATTAACCATGCAGAAAATTTGATAGTTTACTATGCACATTCAAAGTAATTTATTATTGCACTATGGATAGTTAGGACCGTCACTAATTTAATAATTTCTAACTAACTACAGGTCAATCTTAGATTCAAAAATTTATAATTTGCGCGACACTATACAGTGCATTAGTAGCAATCCGTTAATTCGTATAAAATATTTATACTTCAAATAGAACATCTACTAAACATACTACAATACTCTTGTTATGAAAAGCAGAACTCTATACTAGTGCGGCCGTTTTCTTGTCGTAATTGAAACAGTATTAATTGTATGTGTCTCTACAAGATTTCTTCATTTTTATTCGTAAACGTATATGACCGAACCTAAACTACTCTTTACTGTTCCACCCAACACCACAGCTTCAGGAAGTTATTTAATTGGTATTTCAATATTACCCTGTTTATCGACGATTAATGGTTTTGTGACTCCAGGCACTGTTCCTTTTGGATACTTACTTCCATCCGTTTTCATATGGGTGTGCCCCATAAAGTCAAGCACGAAATTGTTTAGTCTGTCACAAATTAGTAGGCACTTAAAAAAGGATACCGCTTCGAGCAAGCGTCAAAAATATGACGGAGAATTTAACAGTACACTCTTAATCTCGATAAAAGATGCAAAACCTAAACTGCACTTACAAAAGAATATGGTATCTCATACTCATTCCACCCAATTAGTTTACTGATTCTTATCTATTTATTGACCTCGGTTCAACTCTGTAAATCTATATTTCCTCCTACAAAAGATAGTCTTTTGAATAATTAGCTTTGGAAAAATTTCGCAGCAAACAAATACTTACGAACAATTACTAATAGTTTTACAAGATTTGAATATTAACTGTTTAAACGTAAATATATACAAGTTAGCCATGAAGAATGGAGAATAACTATGATACTTGTTAAGATTTATATACCGAAAGGTTAAAGGAGAATGATATGAAAAAGTTTTTGAAACTACTAAGCGCTTCTGCATTAGCATGTATTATGATCTTGAGTTCAATGGTTCCCATTATTGCTGAAGAAAAAAATATTAGTTTTAATGTCTCACAGGATATTATTATAGAAACACAGTTCCCTGAATCAGATTATTTTCTAAGTGCATCAGTCAACGACAGCGAAAAAAAATTCACTATTCTAGATAAATCAAACATAGAAGTTGTGTCTTGGATTTTCGATAAAAATGAAACAAATAATAGTTTAATGACGAGAAGTATTAGTACATATCGTCATAAATATGAAGTAAATTTGCCTTCGGGAACATTTGTAAATGAGGTAGCTTTAGAGAAGGGCGGAACTAATCCTTACTATCAGTTTAATAGATTTATGTATTACAATATGTATGTGATAGGAGATTCTGCGTATCAAGTAGTTTCAGAAGGAATTGATGTAAGCCCTACTGGTCCAGGAGGGAACAACTGGCCAGCTGTTGGAGCACGCGTAAGCTTTACGGGAATTGTGGGGATTTCTGTGAACGATACCGCTTCAATCACTGTAGGTGAATTAATAAATATAGGTTTCTCAGAAACAACAACAAATCACTACACTAAGCGAATATACGGTGACTATACTATTAAATCAACAAATTGGTAGAAGAGAGGAAACATTATGGATAAGTTATTCTACAGAAAAGTATTCTTTGTGTTTGGACTTTTGATTTTTACGTGGCCATTTTGGGGTTGGTTTACAATAGTCGCTAAAGCAAACGGTCATTATTATATGTTGATTTTTAATTTTGAAAATTTATTACGACATATGGAATACTATATTCCTGGCCTAATACTAATGTTTGCAACGGCGAATAATAGATTTTACAAAAATTAAATTATAAGTGTCTTAAGTACGATTTTGTCTCTTTAATTTCTGGCGTCGGTCATTCAATGTCTAAAGAATTGAGCCAAGCCACGCATTTTCTATGCGAGGCTTTTTATAGCTCTTATCATAGTATTCATAGTTAATAATATTATACTTCTAGAAGTATAATCTATATTTCCAAGAACGGCTCGTTTTATTACTTCAATTAAGTTTGTTCTAGTAAACTGAAATTGCTACACCTTGGTTGAGAAATGATAAAATCAAATAAAGGAGCAACTTATGAATAATTATAGTAGAGAAACAAAAGATGAAATCACACGACTACATCTCAAAGAAGGACGTACGATAAAAAGTCTTACTCAAGAGTATCATCTTGGAAGTGGAACACTACAATACTGGCTTAGAGAACTTCGCAAAGAATGCCAAAACAACCCTTATATAGAAGAAGTTACATTATCATTTGAAGAATCAAAAAGGCTTATTTTAGAAATAAGAGAACTTAAAAAGGAAAATGAATTCTAAAAAAAAGCAGCTGCATTCTTTGCAAAGGAAACCGATTAAGTGAGTATCAGTTTATTAAAGAACATGGTAAAAACTTTGGAGTTCGTTGGTTATGCCGAAAATTTAAAGTAAGTACGAATGCATACTACAACTATCTAAAACAGAGAAAAACGCCATACTACGAGCAAAAAGCTAAAGTACAACGCTTTATTAGTGAATCATTTCATAGAAGTAACGGAACAATGGGAGTTAAAATGATGTCGTATTATTGTGCGAACCATGGATACTCCTACTCCCTTCCATCAATACGAAAATACATGAAAGAATTAAATATATCATCAATTATTCGCCGTAAAAAGCAGTTATTCAAGACAGGCAAGCAGCACAAGGTATTTCCAAACCTTATCCAACAAAATTTTCATGCAACAAAACCAAATCGAGTTTGGTGTGTTGATTTTACTTATCTGTACTTGATGAATGGAACACCTCGATATAATTGCACGATAATTGATGTGTATGATCGCAGAGTGGTTGCCTCTCAAAATGGAGCTTAAATTAATGCACGTTTAGCCATTGATACGTTACATAAAGCCTTATTAAACTATTATCCAGATAAGGGATTAATTCTGCATAGCGATCAAGGGAGTCAATTCACAAGTAAATCATTTAGTGATTTCTGTAAGCAACGTTTTATCCAGCAAAGCATGAGTCGCGCTGGATGCCCGTATGACAACGCAGTAATGGAGCGATACTTCAACACTCTCAAACACGAATGTACGAACCATAATTCATTTACTACAAAAGAAAGGATGGATTCGATTATGAATGATTTTGAACAGAAATGGTATAACTCAAAACGTACACATACTTATAATAATGGATTATCACCCAATCAAATCTATATCAATTCAACCCTAGTGTAGCAACTTTGCTTGACTAGAACAAAATGGAGTACCAATTAATGTAGTTTCTCGAAGATTGGGCCATTCAACTGTGGAAATGACACTAAAAGTCTATACTCATGTTTTTGAAGAATCGCAGAATCAAGCTGTTGCAGCACTGAATAAAATTTTCGAACATTAGTCGAAATGTATCTTCATTGTATCCCCACAGATAAAAAACAAAATAAAAACCCACTAAATAGTGGGTTTGTTTCATATTGGTGCCCAACCTCCGCCTAAGCGAACTTTGAGTTATCATACATGTCATTAGGACACATATTTATTCTATATAAATTATATCATGATTGGAAAAACAATCAAGTGATTTTGCAAATTTATTTGTTTGTTTTAAACTTGATATCCTTTACTCGAAGAGTGTGCATATCAATCACAATATCAAAAACATTTTTACGAACAAATATTTGACGTTGTGTCGTTGACATGTTTTCCCATTTCCACACACTGTTTGAAAGTTTAGTAATTTCGATCTCGTGCTTAGATTGATTGTTATAGAGCAGCTTACACTGACTACTATAGTAGTCGATGCTAACCAGCCCTTTATCCAATAGATAGTCTAATAAATTTTTGTTTGAATCAACTCTTTTCAATGTGTTCACTTTAGATTCTATAGAATTCATCACAATATCCTTTATGTGCTTGTTCATCTGAACCGTAAGATCGTTAATTAAGTTTGATTCATTGATATACTGTCCGTTATTATTTTTATAGTACAGGTAGTAACCCGCGCTCTTTTTTGTTGGCTTAACAGCTAATAATTCCCCTGTTCTGCTATCTTTACACTTCCCTTTGAATATGTACGGATACTGGCTTCTTTTATTCCTAAGTGCAAGAGCATGTTGTACGTCATCGAAGTAACTCGCCTCGAGTATCGCAGGCGAATGGTTATCAATTGAGATACGAGCATTCTCATATGTTCCCTTGTAAATTTTGTTGTTCAATAAGTGCTTAATTCTGTCATAAGTCCACATGAACTTTTCCATCCTATGCGCATTATTGAAAATATGTCTGATTTCTCCCCTGCTTTTAAATTCATAAAAGTATAGATAGTAAGCTTCTTTGACTATTGCAGATTCCCTTGGATTAATTTCCAGTCTCTTATTGATCAAATCATATCCAAATGGAGCCCTTCCATGCACCCAGTTACCTTCATAGGCTGACTGATCCATACCTCTAATAGTTCTTTCACTTATGGCCTCTGTTTCCCACTGTGCAACCAAAATAATCATTGACACAAAAAACCTACCAATTGCAGTCTTAGTATCAATCTTTTCTTTTAGACTGAATAATTGCACATCATAGTCGTTGAACAACTCCAGCATAAACATCAAGTCTGTCACACTCCTAGTGAGCCTGTCTAAATTGTGTACTACAACTTTACAGATTTTACCTTGTTGAATATCAGATATCAAAACTTTCATTTCTTTGCGATTCAAAGTTCGAGCAGAATAACCATCATCAATGTACTTGATAACCGGCTCTTGAAACTCTTCTTCATAAACTTGAAGATATTGTTCAATTCGTCTTTCTTGTTCTCTAAGATTATAACCATACTCCGCTTGATCTTCACTTGACACTCTACAGTACACAGCTATTTCCTTAATTACACTCATTTCTATACTCCTTTATTTTCAGATAACGGAGTACCCCCTTAAAACGCTAGCTCTATAATTGTAGCACATTGAAATAAAACTTTATATTAGCAATTATTCACCGCTGCTTAATAATTGATTAGCAAATTAAAATGACCCAACAAGAAACTTTATTAAAAATTCATTGATTAAACGAAATGGTCTACTACTAATCTTGTCTTGTTGTAACTTTTGAAATTTTTATATCAACTGAACGCATATGCCGTGTATTAATATACGTCTTCATGAATCCTTAATAACCAATGATCCGAATCTCCCCAAGTGGTACACTGTTATACTTCAATGCCATTTATTTGAAATGAATCATTATAATTAACTATTTTATATAGTGTGAGAACACCTCTCTCTTTTTTACAAAAATTATTTCGAATAGGTTATATATGATCCGCTCATTTATCGTTAAGTTAAGCATTTCATTGATTATAGTCGATTCTCTCAATTTATTTGCATCATAATCTAAGCTTTTAATGTATTCATCAATCATTAAGTCTATATTCTGATTATCTCCGATTTTCGTGTCCATATACTGAACTCCACTAGTATACGTTTCGTAAAAACTGCCAGATTCTTTCAAATACAACTGAACTAATTTTTTTCTCGACGAGAAATCCTTACTCCATTCATATTCAAATCCTAAATAGAATGAATTGTACGTCAAGTTAATAATTTTCAAGATAATTATCATCGGAATTAGATCTTGATCGTTGATATTCGCAGTACTTAAACGATTACCGGAATCTTTGAAGAATAGAGGATGATAACTGTTCTTAGTATATAATCTATGAGGAGCTTCCAACTTGCTGGTTATACTATCAATGTAGTCATCTTCTAACAGCTTTACCAACTCATTATAAGTACGAAAATTAAAATTATGTTCAACCGCAAAACTACAAATTGATTTGTAATCTAAGTAGTAGGCTACTTTTCTGTTAGTATGTCCCTTATTTCCTAAATAATCCATAACGCTTTCAATCGTCAACTCTGGGAGTTGCACTTCTAGGTCAATCATTTTTTCTAAGTACTCTTGCCCTTTGGTTTCGAATCCGTAATAGCCTTTTATCATCTCTACTATTGCAACCTTATCAGCACAATAAACAAAAGTAATTGGAACAGTAAATTGCAAATGATGCATAGACTCAAAAATCTTTACGACAAAATCAGGGCGTGCTCGATCTAATTCATCAATAAACAAGACAAGTCTTTGATTTCCTTCTATAAAATAGGACATCAAAAGTTTTTCTACAAACATTTTCCACCCTTCTTTTTCTCTTAACTTCCCTATAGTAGAAGTAGAAAAAATCACTCCCGTGGATTCCATAACTTAGTGGTTCTACCCCTAGTTTAGAAGAGACAAACTCATTAGTCGTGTCAATAATTCCTTTCTTGATCCCTAAATAGTCTTTTTTGATCTTTTTAATATGACCATGAATGTCATCATCTAGTTGTTTAATATTTAAATAACCACTATCATATAGAGTTTTAAATATCGCGACATTGGGATCTTCTAAGTAGTCCATTTCCCATGCATTCAAAATTAATGCTTTGGTCTGATAGCCCTGATCAAGATTAATCTTCTTCATCAGTTCTTCAACCAACATAGTTTTACCTGACCCCCATTTTCCATTTAAGAGTATGTGGCTAGAAGCATTAATTGTTAAATTCTTACCGCTTGTTAGCCTTTCAATAAAAACTTCCGAAAAATTTTCCCTACCATAGTAATTAAAATCAATCATATTAACCTCCGCATCTAGACTTAATTTAGCAGTCTTATATTGTTCCACAAATAATAGAGTATATTTACAAAGATTTAAACAACGACTGTTGTCAAACTGAACTTGTTTACAAATTTCTCTATTGAGAATACTTTAGTTCTATACCAAAGACTTATTCCGTAGCTTGACACATATTAATTTAATCCATTTGCAACTCTGGCAATCCTAATCAATAGTATTTCTGCCTCATGTTCATTTAAATATGATTTTATATAACAAGTATTCCACCATCCTTATCGCGGATATTTCAGGTTAAGATACCATTGCTTCAGTTTTCTAAAGAGATGTGCCTCTGGTCCCTGTTTCCCAAAGTTTCCATCAGTTTCTTTCGAAATAATAGCATGTAGAATCGCATGTTCGAAAAGGTCGCAGTATACTAATTTACTTTTGCTTTGAGAAGAGAATGGTATTCTTTGGATTTTTGCAAGGTTAGGTTCTGAAATGCTTTTATATATATTTTCATCAACATGATGACAGAATAATCCCTCATCTGTACGGCTAGTCTGACCTTTATTCGGACTCTTATTTTTACCCGATATAAAATTGTTGTAAGAAACTTCATTAAAGTAATCTTCAGTTGCTTCGCCGTATTTCTTTTGTAAAACTTCTACAGCTTTATCATATTCCAACTCAAATAGATCAAGATATCTATTTAGTTTTAAAGTGTAGTTATCATTCATAATCTCACACCCCTCCCAGAGTATCTTTTACTTTCAATTTTCAATATTACCTAAAAATACTATATCGCTACATAGGACATATATGCGTTTCCACTCATACTATCAATCAAATCTTTCCCGTTAACAGATAAATAGTCTCCTCTATTAATCACAATACGTTCTAATTTTGACAATGCGAACCATCCCATTTGTGTTCGCTCTTCATTATCCCAAATAGATGGGATTGAGTACTCTTTGGGTGGATTTATTATATTTCCTTTGCCAGCAAAGTCAACATCAGCTCGAATTGCAAAACTACCATCTTTGGTCATTAAAATAATCTTTTTAACACGGTCTCTATACTTCGCATCTGGTGCTTTGTTTATTGTAAACAAAACTTTTCCTTGATGCTCCCTTGCATGTAAATCATAAATATTGATACCTTCTTTAGGACTTAGATCTCCATTGAATCTACTTCCAAATTTATAGACGACTAGTAAATCATTTTCCACAATAATTACTCCCCTTCTTTCTAATAAAGATATTATATACTAAATAACAATTTTAGTGAAGAAACAGTTGTAAATTAGTTGTGTTTTAGTTGATACATACCTTTCTATTCTTCAGATACTATATACTTATCTAAATGTATGTTACTACCCGGTCGTATAGTGATAACTATTTTATACATTGGTTCTTGCATAATAATTACATTAGAAGTACATGATGATATTCACTAGTAAACATTGATTTAAGATACTTAAATATAGTATCTAAATGCTTGCTGGAATTGTATAAAAAATCAACCCGATAAAACTGAGTTGATTTTTCCTATTAGACATTAAAATTATTTAATTCTTGTCAATCTCATACCATTTAAAGTTACTAATAAGGTCGCTCCCATATCAGCCACAATTGCTAGCCAGAGAGTCAGCCAACCAGGAATTATCAAAAGTACGGCGATTAACTTAATAAGTAGCGAAAAGCTAATATTCTGTTTGATTACTTTACTTGTCATTCTGCTCAATTTAATAGTAAATGGCAATTTGGATAGATCGTCACCCATCAGAACTATGTCTGCAGTTTCTATAGCAGTATCAGTCCCTGCACCTCCAAGAGTTATACCAACATTAGAAAGGGCTAATGCCGGTGCATCATTCACTCCATCGCCAACCATAGCAACACTTGAATATTCATTTTTAAGCGATTGTACAGCTTCAAGTTTTTGCTCAGGAAGCAGATCTCCCATAACAACATCTATACCAAGATTGTTTGCAATTGCCTCTGCGGTTATCTGATTATCTCCTGTTAACATGACAGTTTTCATTATTCCAATATCTTCCAGTTTTTCAATAACTTGATAACTGCTTTCTCTCGGCTGATCTGCGATTGCAATTATCGTCAAGACATTTTCAAATGTTCCAAAAACAATGACTGTTTTCCCTTCTCCTTGCCATAAATTGATTCTTTCATTCATCTCATCTTGCTTTTTCAATTGCTGAAAAAACATTTTTGGACTTCCAACATAATACGTTAAATGATCAATATCTCCCTGAATTCCTTTTCCAGTTAAAGATGTAAAATTCAAAATCTCTAAGTCCAAAAAATTAATACCCTTATGCTCTGCCATACTAATCACAGCATTCGCAAGAGGATGTTGTGAGTGCTTTTCTAATGCGGCAATGTAACTTAAATACACTTCATTACCATATATATCTGTTACTTCCGGGATACCTCTTGTTAATGTACCCGTCTTATCAAAAGCAATTGCATTAACATTTCCAAGTTCTTCTAGGTGAATTCCGCCTTTAATAAGAACGCCTTGCTTAGCAGCATTAGAAATTGCAGACACTATTGAGACCGGTGTCGATATAACTAAAGAACATGGACAACCAACGACTAATAAAGATAGACCTTGATACAGAGATACACTCCAATCAACCACTAAAAAGAATGGTGGAACTATTATCACGATAACTGATAGTATCAATATAGATGGAGTATAGTATCTAGCAAATGCATCAACAAATTTTTGTGCAGGTGCTTTTTCGTTTTGTGCATTTTCAACTAAATTAATAATTTTAGAAATAGTATTATCCTCTACTAGATGACTAACAATAATTTTTAAATAGCCTTCTTCATTCAAAGTACCTGCAAAGACATGGTCTCCCTTTACTTTTGCGACCGGTAAAGATTCTCCCGTAATTGCCGCCTGATTAATTGTGGATTCACCAAAAACTACTTCACCATCCATCGGTATTTGCTGTCCTGGTTTAACGATGATTATATCCCCTACAACTAAACTAGAAACATCGACATCGATTTCTTGGTCATCTCTAATTACAACCGCTGTTTTCGGAACTACATTCATAAGCGATGTAATTGATTTTCTGGCTTTATCCATCGAGTATTTCTCAAGAGCTTCACTCAAAGAAAAGAGTAAAACTACAACAGCCCCTTCAGCCCACTCTCCAATCACAGTTGCGCCTATGATTGCAATAGTCATTAATGTCTGCATAGTAAAATTGAACTTAAATAAGTCTTTAAAACCTTCAATAAACAGAGTAAAACCACCAAAAATGATTGAACTTAAAAATAGAATTACACTTACACTATGATTAGTTCTATTTGTAAAGAGAGCTAAAACAAAAAAAACAATAGATAATACTACATTCCAATTATCAAGTAACAATGGCTTATTCGTTGTTTGTGATTGATCTCGATAATTCTTAATGACCAATTTTTCAAAAGCACCCGCTTTCGTTATCTCTTCGATTGAGGTTTCACCTGTCACTTCAATTATTCCCGCTCCAAAATTTACGTTTGCAAATTCAACCCCATCAAGTTGCTTTACATTTTCTTCAAATTTCAATGCACACGATGCACAACTCATTCCTTCAATTTTGTACTTATTTTTCATAGAACATCTTCACCTCATAATTCAAAAAATCGCAAATTGTTTTATTAGCCAATGAATAGTACGCTAATTTCCCGTCTCTTTCTGACTTTAGTACACCCAATTTTTTTAAAGTCTGTAGATGATGAGATGTTGTAGCATTTGTTGCCTCAATTACGTTAGCCAGATCGCAAACGCAAAGTCTTTCCTGAATACTGAGTGCAAATAGTATCTTTAATCGATTCTCATCTGCAAGTGCTTTGTACATATTCAGTCTAGATTCAATATTTATACTTTTGATATAAACACTTGCCTCTTCCACTTGCTTTTCATGAACAACTTTTATTTCGCAAATATCTTTCATAGTTCACCTCATTCAAATTAACACTTGAATGATATCACAAATTCAATCAAATGTACATTTGATTGAATGAATTTTAAGGTGTAGGTATCATAGATGTACTTTGATTCAATACAATTCACTACTTTATTTCTACTATTAATATTTATTTAACATGAAAGTTGATTTAAAAAATTTAATTAGTTGATATACTAACCATTTATGTTTTTATTTTACAGATAATATCCCACATATTCTTTGTCGGTCTAAAAGTCGAAATTTCTCTTCTGTTATTTTTACATTTTCTTTTAAAGATATACGACAGTGACATCTCTTATTTCAAAACGGCAGAGCTCACAAGAAGCCATCGCAGTAAATTGCTTAGAGAATGTGCAGTATATCGCCGCACTAGCATTTTCATAGGTTTCCTGTATTTTTTGTTATTTACCAAGTGCTGAATAGTCCTACTTGATACACCTGAAGACTGATTATCGTCACTATTTTCTATGCCCTTTGCAAAATTGTTTGTTTCGTAATTATTTACTATCTCCTATTTATAATCCACCCTATATAGGCTTATATTTTTAGATAACTGATCGTCAGAATCGCAGTTTCATAATCAATCATCTCCTAAGTCTCAACAACTATCAGTACATTAAAGTTATTTTTCGAATATAGTTTGATAAAAAAAGCAGTGCTATAACACTGCTCACTTAAGACTTATACCGCTCACTACTTAAACAATGCTTGCAGAATTCTATCTCCAGCATATCTGTTTTTTCCAATATATGGATAACAATGTATATGAATTGCTGGGTTAAAGTTCAATTCAATAATTGTATGATTCTCATCATCAGCTGGAGACTTTATATCTTGAATTATCATATCCACTCCGCAAATATTAGCACCTATCGCACTAACTGCTCTAATTGCTTTATTCTTATATGAAATATGTACATCATCCGTAAAGTCTATGCTGTCTCCACCAGTGCTAATATTGGAATTTTCTCGTAAATAAATTCTTTCTTTTTCTGCTGGAATAGAGTCCAAGGTGAGTCCTTGTTTTCTCAAATAGTCAATCAATATAACATCCGTATCAATTACTTCTAAAGGCGTAACATATCCTCGTCCTCGCAATGGATCTAAGTTTTTACTTTCAATGAGTTCACCAATCGTTGACTTACCATTTCCAATTACATTAGCGGCTTCTCTATTTAATACACCAATAACCTCGCCATCAATTACAAGAAAGCGGTACTCTTTGCCACTATGAAATTCCTCTACCAAGACTGTATCGTCATGCTCGAAAGCAAATTCAATCGCTTTCGTGTATTCTTCTCGAGAATAAGGTTCTTTTAGGATTGTAATTCCGATTCCAAAATTCGTATTATTTGGTTTAATTACTGTTAACCTATCATTTCTACTGTCTTCGAACGCAGATAATGCATCTTTTATTGATGTAAAAGCATATCCTTCTGGAACATTGATTCCGACTTTACTAAGAATGTACTTCGTGACATTTTTATTTTCCATCGCTAATACGCTGCCATATCTATCTAGATTCGTTTTGGTGGCTTGCTTAACAAAATGAGATTGACCTGTTGTTCGATTTTCAAGAAATATGAAGTTTTCCCTCTCATCCAAAATTTTAAACTGAACACCCATTTTAATCGCAGATTTCAATAGAATTTTAGTTGAGAGCTCTAGTGATTCATAGCCATAAAAATTATATGGATTCATTAGTGCACGCTTCTTCGCTTCCTTTGCTTTATCCAAGTGATAAGTAATGTAATCGCTTGTTGATACACCTTTTAGAATTTTATCCGCGTAGCCGAAGCCTGGGGTAAGTCTATATTCGATATTCTTAATGATTGCTGAGTAGT
Source organism: Erysipelothrix sp. HDW6B (assembly GCF_011301115.1). Taxonomy (NCBI): domain Bacteria; kingdom Bacillati; phylum Bacillota; class Erysipelotrichia; order Erysipelotrichales; family Erysipelotrichaceae; genus Erysipelothrix; species Erysipelothrix sp. HDW6B. The sequence goes on from NZ_CP049860.1 coordinate 1,404,206, forward strand.
CATAATATTCAATATCTGATTCTGCCAGTACGTTTTCAAGATTCTTAATAAGATCATTCGCCTCGTCGTCTAAGTCATAAATGCTAGATTTATCATTTTGCTTCCACGAAGTACCATCATTTGCAATGATTGATTTAAACTCCGCTTCTATTTGAGATGATTCGTCAAACTCGAAATCCTCTAATGTAGAAAAATAGACAAACATCATGTGTAAGAACTTTAGATCTTCCAAATTGACACCGTGCTCTAACTCTGGATTGAGGTCAATAAATCTTAATTCTAAATACTTGGCATTTCCATCATCGTCAGTCTTAATTCGGACCGCCTCATAAACTTCACTCTCATTTATAAGCACACCATTATCAATGTGAGCAGATATGCTTTTCTTATAATTCGATAAACTTGAATAATCATATGTTAAAAACTCATTATTTCGGTATCCACAAAGACTATTCCTTAGTGATTGCATACCTTCAGAGATACAGTTCTCTTTGTAATCGTGCCCGACTAACTGAACACATCGATCTGAGAACGATGAGTGGAATACGGGACCCGCAGCAGTTAAACGAATAAATAACCATCGATACTTCATAAAGTACTTCGCAACCTGCAGATATAAACGATTTTGGAATTCAATTCTGGATTCACAGTTATTACTATTCAAATCGTTTATATAACTATCTGAAAATGATAGATTAAAATGAATACCTGATAAAACTGATTTCTTCCTACCATATTTAAGAGCCAAATACTCCCGATAATCCTTCTTGTCTGAGTCCGAATAGTTGGCAATAAGTATCTCAGATTCATCTGGAAGAATTGGTGGATTACTTTGTGGCCATAACAATTCATCCCCGATTGAAGTGAGTACAACATTCTTAATATTTACAAGGAAATCCAATGCCTCGTTAACTGTAGAGCATGGTGGGGTAATCATTTCGATTTGTGACTCCGAGAAGTCTCTCGAAATGAAAGGATTATCCTCTTTAAAATATTTAGTATGATCTGTTGATGAAAGTCTTCCGTTGCTATCTATACGCAAACTCTCCATTTCTAATCCAAATTGACCTTTAAATGCGTTCCATCTATTAATTGACATACAATTTTCCCTTTTTATCTGAAAGCACCAGTTTAAACCAAGCTACTAAGATAATTCCTTTCAAAATACTGCTAATACTTATACTCCACCAAACACCGTTTAATCCATATATTCTAGATAGATATAAAGCCATTGGGATTCTAAGAATTGTCAGAGCTATAGAAACTATAGGAGGTACATACGTTTTTCCAATACCATTAAACGCTCCAACAGTTAAAAGTTCTAGACACATGAACACTTGCGAAATACCAATCGCGGTCATGTAACCAACCCCTAAATCAATAATTTGTTGTTCTCTTATAAAAATCGAGAATATCTGTCTAGGAAAAACTATAAAAATAAGTGAGATGAGTAAACCAAAAACCACAACGAAATTAAATGCAAAGTTATACCCTTCAATAACCCTGTCTTTGGATTTTCTTCCATAGTTTTGACCCACAAAAGTTGTCATTGCTCCTTGAAGCCCACCAATCGTTACATAGCTAATCGACTCAATTTGGACGCCAATTTTTTGCACAGCAATTGCTTCTGCTCCAAATGATACAATAATTTTTGCCATCACCATCGATATGTAAATAAACAAAACTCTTTGAATTGTAACTGGAAACCCCATCTTAAACACTTCGATACTCTTACTTAGATCAAATTTTGAAACTATACTTTCTTTTATAATTTGATTCGAACTTAGAATAAGAATCATCAATATAATGAGGCGGGATATATTTGTAGCCCATGCCGCTCCAACAATTCCCATTGCTGGAAAAATACCAACTCCAAAAATCATGAGTGGATCAAGCAAAATATTCAAAATAAGCCCTATGGAGTTGGCTTTAAATGTAACTTTGGTCTCCCCAAAGCTTGTGAAGACAGTGGTCATTACTGTCGTAAGAAAAAGAAGTGGCACTCCATAGAGTGAAGCTATTAAATAGTCTTTAGCCATAGATTCAATCCGAATATCATTAATTCCAAAATACGAAATTAATTGTTCAGAAAGTATGAAGACTACAAAAACATAGATAATTGATATTAGTAACGAGGCCAAGACACCATTTTTAATATATGATTTCACTTCTTCTGTATCTTTTGTACCAATTGAATGGGCAATCTTCACACCCGTTCCAACCACAACTATCGTTGTCAAAGCTGTGGCTAGATTAATATAAAAACTGGCAGTTCCAATCGCACTTACGGCTCCACTACCAAGCTTTCCAACCCATATCATGTCAATTATTCCCAAAGCAGTTTGGATTAAATTGGATATAACAATAGGTAGGGATAGTCCTACAATTGCAGTTCGGATATCACCAGTCAATATATCGATATTATTTTTTTTCATTTTCACCATCCTAGCCAAATCAGCACATTAACAAGCATCTAATTCTCTTGTGATTGGGTCAACAGATAACAAATCTGAAGTAAGTTTTTGAATTTCTCTAATTGAGGCCTTGTTAAGATAGTAACGTGTCCAGTTTCCGTCTTTTTTACTTTCAACAATTCCTGAATCAACGAGTATTTTCATGTGGTATGAAAGCGTTGGTTGGGTTATATTGAACGCTTCAAGAATGTGACATGCACATAAATTCTCTTTAGATAACATATTGATGATTCTTAAACGTGTTTCATCGGACATTGCCTTGAAAAGCAATGCGTAGTCTGCATTTTTCATTATACTTTTCCCTCCATATTAACTATACATATGCCTACCGAGTAGGTTATTTAAACTTAAAGAGATGCTAATGCATCCCTTAAAGTATCTTGCCACTTTCAATTCGTTGCTTCAAATCGATGATTTTTTCTTCAACTAACTTGAGCGTATTCTCAAATGTTTCTTTACCTTTACCTGATGGATCATCGAGTCCCCAATCTTCACGATGCTTACTCGGCAAGTAAGGACAATCGACGTTGCATCCCATTGTTATGACTATATCGACTGTCGGAATCTCAGCAATTAACTTGGATTGCTGTGTTGAATTCATATCAATATTGTATTTTTCCTTTATTAATGAAACTGCATCTTGGTTAATCTGAGGCTTTGTTTCAGTACCCGCTGAATAAGATTCAAATGTTTCTGATGCTAAAATCTTTCCGACAGCCTCTGCCATCTGGCTTCTGCATGAATTGTGCACGCAGATAAATGCTACTTTTGGTTTCATATTTTCTCCTTTTAAACCTTCATCGATATCTATATTATATCAATTTTTTTCGTATCTAATAGCTTAATTTAGTGGGATTACTCAGGGAAGTAATGTTTCGTGTTGTTGGCAATTTTAACCAGAATCAACATAATTGGAACCTCTGTTAACACCCCGACTATTGTAGCCAACGCTACAGGTGACTGAGCACCAAACAATGCAATAGCAACTGCAACGGAAAGTTCAAAGAAATTAGAGGCGCCAATCATCCCAGCAGGCGCGGCAATACAATGCGGAAGTTTTAGCTGTTTAGACGCTCCATATGCGATGAAGAATATCAAGAACGTTTGAATCGTAAGTGGAACGGCTATCAATAAAATATGCAGTGGATTTGCAAGTATTACCTCCCCTTGGAAACTGAAAATAAAGGTCAATGTCAATAAAAGACCTATCATTGTTGACGAGTCAAACTTTTTAATAAAGACTGTATTAAAATAGTCTTGCCCTTTTTTCTTAACTACATAGTGTCTCGTCAAAACACCAGCAATCAGTGGAACGACAACAAATAATACCACTGATAGTATCAGTGTATTCAACGGTACGCCAACGTTTCCAACACCTAAGAGCAATGCTACAATCGGAACAAAGGCAAAAAGTATAATTAAATCATTAGTCGCAACTTGAGCTACAGTATAGCTAGCATCACCGTCTGTAAGATAACTCCATACGAAGACCATGGCAGTACACGGAGCGGCACCAAGAAGGACTGCCCCAGCTAGGTAATCACTCGCTAACTCTGCAGGTATTAATGCTTTAAAAACAATAAAGAAAAAGAAATATGAAATTGCATACATCGTGAATGGTTTTATTAACCAGTTAACGATCCATGTTACGTACAGTCCTTTAGGATTTTTCTTAATTTGTTTTATGCTTGTAAAATCGACTTTCATCATCATAGGATAAACCATTATCCAAATGAGTATTGCCATGGGAATTGACACTTTAGCATATTCAAATTTATTTAAGAAAGACGGAATTCCGGGCAAAAATTTACCTATACTAACTCCAATTACCATACATATCAACACCCATAACGAAAGATGCCTTTCAAAAAAACTCATTTTGTTACGTTTCATTTTATCTATATCCAAATTAGAAAAACCTATTTGGACTCCTCCTATCATTAATTTTCGATATTCAAATGCGAGTTGTGCAACTTCTATGAGATCGTTCAGTCACTCATAGTTTACTTAAATTACCTTCGTTAATATCCGCTTGTTGCCAGTCCGTAACTGCAACTTTTCTTCTATTAACTTCTAAGACTTTATTTACCCATCGTCTTTCATTATTTTGTTTCGTTTGCATGAAAGTTGATAAATTACTATATCTCGCAATCGACGCATTTATAAGCCACCAATTTGTAAATATACCTGCACGCTTTAAGTCTTTTTCCAGTCTATTAGCTTCATAGTATGGTGTTGCTTCAGCTAGTGATACAATTATAACTTCAGTATGTAATTTATCTTTCAATTTAGGAAGCAACCTGGAAATTGAATTTCTAGAGTGCTCACTAACATTTTTCATTTCTTTATCATAACTTTCCGCTGATTCTAGGAGAAGTAATGTATGTCCTGTAGGTGCAGTATCTATAACAATGATTTCATCATTAGATCTATCAACAATCTCTGCAAATTCTCTAAATACTGCAATTTCTTGAGTACATGGCGATCTAAGATCTTCCTCGATGTAGTCCAAATCAGCGTTTCCTAGCTCATTCTTCGCAGTATTTAAAACTTCATTTTTGTACTTTTCAAGAACATTATTTTCATCAATTTCGACTATTGATAAATTTTCATGTTCTTTGATTACATACTTCAGATGATTAGCCGGATCTGTAGTAGTTAACACTACTTTTTTTCCTCTTTTTGATAATTCAAGAGCAATAGATGAGGCTATTGTTGTCTTACCTACGCCTCCTTTACCCATTGTGAAGATAATTTTTTTATTGCTTCTATCTAAATCATCTATCAAATCATTAAGACTGTATACATCATTTAACTGAGTCAGTTCAATTGACTGTTTACTTTCTTGTGATGTATAGAAGTTTTCCAAATCTTTTGATTCATATATACTAGAGGATTTTAATGGTAAAAAGAATGATTTCATTTCTTTAAGGTATGTAGAAACGTTATCCAAAACGCGTTGTTGTTTTAATAAAATACTTTTTTCCAAATCATCGTTATTCGTTTGCATAACACCATTGATAATTAAAATTTGATTCGTAATATCGATATCTCTAAGTTCTTTCGATGATCTTTCCGCTTCTACCATTGGAGTTTCCTCAGGGCGAGTAACCAATACTAGAGTAGTTTCACTTTCGTTTTTTAAAACATCAACTGATTTACTATATTTTTCTCTATTTTCATCAAGACCTGACAATTGTCCCAAACAAGAAGCTCCATGAGTGCTTTCATCAATGAAAGAATTCCATGCTGACGGCAATTCAAGCATTCTCAAAGTATGACCAGTTGGTGCAGTATCGAAAATAATCTTATCGAATTTTTTGTTAATTTCTTCATTTGTGAGAAATTCAGTGAACTCATTAAATGCAGCAATTTCTGTTGTACAAGATCCAGATAATTGTTCTTCCATATCAGAAATTACATCGCTTGGTAACAGATTAATATACGGTGTTATTACTGATGCTCTATAATCTTCTGCTGCCTGTTCGGGATCTAAGTTAACAATGTGAAGATTTTTGTATATTTCTGATTTCGTTGGTTTAGAAGAAAGATTGATTCCAAACACATCCTGTAAGTTTGATGCAGGGTCTGTACTGATTAGTAAGACGTTCTCTCCATTCTTAGCTAAATTAATGGCAGTTGAGCAAGCAATTGTTGTTTTACCAACACCTCCTTTTCCAGTAAAAAATGTATATTTCGACTTAATATAGGAAGGGTCAAATTTTTCTATCATCTTACTCACCAATTAACTCATTAATTTCTAAATCAGTTGGATAACCAGCAGTTTTAACTACTTTTCCATTAATTAACGTGATTGGTAAAATTTGTTTTCCTCCGACTAGTAAACGAGCCACCTCTGCATTATTTACAAATGCACTAGGAGTGGAAGATAGATTGAAACGCTCAATATCGATTCCTTTCCCCTGCAATTTATCTACAATTGTGGAGATTCTCAGTAATTCCTTATCCACATTAGCTCCGCATACTCCTGTTGAACAGCACATCGCTGGTTCGTAAATTTCAATTTTCATAATAATCTCCTTTTCTTGATATACATAGAATACTCTCTATATAGACATTTGTCAATATCGAAGAATGTCAATATAGTTTTAGTATTTTTGAAAAGCAAATCTAGTAAACCCAAACAGTTCTTTGTAAGTTATGGTAAGTATTATGTAAAGCTGTGAACATATATGACTTTTCTACCATCATCAGTTTTAATAGAATATATTTTCTATAAAATGTAACCTAAATTTGGGTATCATTCCAAGATTTTGTTCGTCTTGTTTATACCTTTAATAGTAAATTTAATTGTAGTTTCTGTTTAAGAGACAAATCCTTTTCATTATAGTTATCTGATGGGCGTCTTGTATAAAATCAGAGACTTCATCGTGAAGTATAACGTGTCGAACAGACCGTTATAAGCGAACTAAGTGAGCGATCTTCATGGTGTAGTCTCATACAAATTTTATACATGGTGCCCCGCGCGACACTATTCTATGACACTGAGAAAGTGAGCAAGCTTGCTCACTTAGTTTTTTCAACATGTTCAATGATAATATCTACACCAGTAAAATCGGTATCACAAAGCACAATTTCACACTCCTTATACTTACCACGTACTTCATTATAGGCTCTTTCTTTCGCGTCATCACTGTCGCGACACTCAACATTCGCTTTGATTACTTTTTCTAATGTTTCTTGAATGATTACCGTAACTTCATATCTACTCATAAATCTCTCCAATCTCATATTCAAGGGTATTTCGATTTTGAAAAACACAAAATGCACATTCCTCAACATTTACATTAAACCTATAATAATTTGGCAATGCAGGACAACGACAACTAATCGAAATCACAGATGCGTCCGCGAACGTTGCTCTCATGTACTCAATTGCACTCCCTTTCATCTGACTAGATGAAAGGGTTGTGCAGTTGTCATTCAAGTATTGAATGAATTGTTCAATCATGACATATGCTCATTATCTGATATTTTAATTTCGCATGTATGAGCATGATTTTCATAGTGCTCATCATATGTAGTTGATATATCTCGATTTAGAAGTTCTTCAGAGTTTTGATAATCTAGGAATGTTCTTTCCAAACTATCATATATACGAGTATTCATATTCTCAACTTTTATACCCTTATCCATGCAAAGCATTGCTTTCATGAATAACTTAGGGCTTTCTTTTTGAAGTGCTTGAAGTTGCCCAAGTATTGCGTTGAGCAATATACATTCCATAGTGCTATCTTGAGCCATCATTTCAAGCACTTCTTGCTGAAGCAATTTTTGGTAGTGTGCTTTCGGTACTTCAGTATTTTCATGCAGATAAGTCATATCTGTAATCTTTTGAGCCATTTTGCTCACTGGTAACTTAACAAACTCATCAATGTATTTTTTACTCATGTTCTTCGCTCCTAATATATTCTTTAATAGTCTGGTTAATATCATCAAAAATTTCACTTCCCAATTCGAGTGATAACTGCAAATACTTGCAGTTATTACTCGATATGTAAGTCGTGTTCTCTAAGACTTGAAGATTGGAATTTTCATACATGTAAAACCACCAATCAATTAAGTCGTAAAGTTCACTAAGTATATGCTCAGGTAGTGGTTTTTCATCATTTGTCATTTCATGATGAAGTTCGTTTAACCATTCAACAGTTCTGTAGATTGATTGATTATTTACTTCTTTATTATCAATCATGCCTACAAAGTCATTGATTATTCTCATTTTGATGCCTTACCTTTTTTTATCATTTTTGAGTTCTTCAGATAGCATGTTCATTTTTTTTAGTTCCTGTAAAATCTCATTCATTGTCCAAATCATGGTTTCATAAAACTTTTGCTCCAACACTGGCTTACTTACCACCCACACCAGTAAATAATGTCATACAATTCTGCACTATATTTATCAAGAATTAGTCTGGTTACGTTTTGCAAAAGTTGAATATCTTCATAGTAATATTCATCACAATCTGTCGAACCATAAAAGAAACCTGCAGTAGGTGGTAGAAGTTCAAAACTTACTTCATCCGATTTACTATCTAAAATCTTAGTCGCAATTTCATGAAGATTTTCGATAGTTGTGATTGGTATTATTTCATCTACAGTATTCTGCACATCATGTACACGTTCCATATACCCTTGAAGGGCATTGAACTTTCTAAATACGGCAAGCCTATCTACTTGCGAATTATCAATTTTACTTCTAACACTTAAAGTATGGTCTAAACCCATATATATCATTGCTCCATTTTCTAGGCTAGGCTCTATCCCTTTGCCACCCAATACGCACCACTTGGAAAGATTGATGCAAAACTCATGGAGAATGGAACGGAAGTCGCACGAGTGCGGGTGAAGTATGAACGTAGTGAATGGATCCATTTGCAATGAGCGCGTGAGTAAAATTTTTAGAAAACAAGTACTTTCGTTTTCTAAAAAATTTACGAATTTTGCATCGAGAATGGAAAGTGGTAAGTTACGGGTGGCAAAGTTAAGCATGTGGTTTTAGAACACAACGTGTTCATAATTAGGGAAGTGCGCTTGTCGCACATCCTTTGAGCAATAAAAAAAAGCCCTGGAGATTTCCAGGGCTTCTTACTTACTAATGAATTTTGAAATAGTTTTATTATTACTGCCTTCTTCAAGAATATTGAATTCCTTGGATCCTTTATGTTCTGCACTTTTCTTCCGACCAGTGTTTTCTTCAATACTTCTTTTTTTCCACTCAAGTTGAATATTGAAATATTCTGCAGGTCGTTTAGAAACAGGTTTAGTATCCCAGACTGGTTCCTCATAGAATGAGTATAAATTAAAGGGTGGTAACTTTGAAATAAATGGGTTCCACTCAATAGTATTAACAAGTGAACGACCTTTCTCAAATGACTTAAGGCGCTCTGCTGTAACAACAGGACGTTCAATGAAGTCTTTTTTCTTTTTACTATACACCAACTCATTTCCTGATAGCTCACTAAATCGCTTTCTCGTTGATTCAGTTTGAGAACCTAAATAAATTACATTCGTTGAGTTATCTTCAATGATTTTCGCAATTTTAGGCTCATACTTATCCTCAAGTTGCTCGAATGACTGAATGAATGCATTGATTCTAACACCACGAGAACGCGCTGCACCATATAATGCTTCGATATCCATGATCTCTGGTAATAGACCCATTTCATCAATTATCCAGTTCATTGGAATATCAAGCCGTTGCTCTGCTGGATTATCTCGTGTATCTTTGATAGCAACTTCATACAGTTGTTTTAGAAATAACGTTACTAACGGATAGTACGTTGAACGTTCATCATGTGTCTTCAGGAATATTGCAGTCTTCTCTTTGAAAATTTGCTCCATATCAAAAGTAGTATTTGATGTCATATTCATGATATTGTCATTAGCCGTTAATAGCGATACTTTATTCATAAATACAGACTTCAGTGATGGCTTAACGTTACCATCCGCATTGAGATAAATAGCAAGTTTTCTCACGGACTCAGAATCAACGTCACGATACTTATTGAGGTATTTCTTGAGTAACGGCATTCCTGATGAATCTGCATCATCTCCCAGTTCGATGAGATATCGTGCTGTCTTAGCATTGACATGTTCATCAATCCCCTCTTCCATTGCAAAAAGCGCACCACCTGCAAACATATCACCTGCACCCATATGCCAAAATGGGTCTTTTGCATCTTCTTCCCAGGTTAATGCATGCGATACTGCCATCACAAGCTCAACAGCATCACTAACGTTGGAATATTTGTAACCTTGTTTATACTTTTCTGCTTCAGGTATACGAACCATTCGCATTCCTTCAGGGACAATTTGATTTCCTTTTACTGTTTCCGGATGTAAGATGTTTTTTTGGTAAAAACTCTCTTCAGTATTTGTTCTTTTATTTTTGACTGTTACAATTTCCCATGTTTCCATTTCTTTATCAATTGCTTTCTTCCATTCTTTGTATGCAACGTCTAAAGGGTTCCATCCATCAGAACTTTTTGGATCTACAAAATCAATCACAATAACTTTATATCCAGCAATTTCAAGTGCTCTTCGCGTTAAAGCATCAATCTCTCGTTTAGGATCATGAACGACTATACTTTCACCCGCATAAATATAACTGTAGACCATTAATAAAACATAGGTAAAGGTCTTTCCTCGACCAGTCGAGCCAACAAAGAGTGAATGTTGATCTCCTGTCAGATACCATACTTTATCAAAATTTCCAATCAGCCAATACTTCCGCATAGCCATGACAGGGATACCACCAACTATTATCTCATTACCATTATCATCAAACTTAATTTCATTCCACCGTTTAGTCGCTGGAAGTAGAAAGTGTGTTACATATTTGTTCACATGATGTGCAATAACAGTTTTTAAACGATACCATTGTTTTAAGATGCCCGTCTCGACTACTTCAGTAGTTTCTCCATTTCGAGCATACTTAATTAATGTAGTACCACGTCTTCGCTCAAATTTCGTAAGTAATCTTGCATAACTTTTTTTGTCATATTTACTTCTTTTCCCAATTTTAATGTTATCACTGATCGAATTTAGAAGTAATGTTAAGAATGACAATCCGATGAGTATTAAAGCAATTGCACTCAATACATCACTACGCCAGACTCGAGTAATATCCAATGTGAACCACATAGATGGTTTATTATTTGTATGTTCTAGCATGGGTAATATTTCTGTATTCCAGTACTGAACATTGGATAAGAAAAAGAGTATCGTTAAGCACGATACTCCAAATACAATTAATTTTTTAAAGAATTTTACCATATTTCTGTTGCTCTCTTTCTTTTTCTGTTTCCAGGTAATCATCAAGTCCTTGTCTCACAATTCTTTTGACTTCAGCATCCGAACGCTTAATAGCAGCTAACGCAGAATTGATTGAGCTTTTCGCGTTACTAAAGTTGTTTGTGTTTGATTTTGTATAGTCATTTGAATAGTAATCAATTGACTCTTTAACTTTCAAATCAAGTGTCTCATTATAGACTTGCTGAAGCATTTCCACTCCACGTTCTTTGCTGAAGACAGGACTATCTTTATCTAAATACATGAATGCCATTGTTTTAGCAGATTCATGATCCCCTTTTTTAACTCGTTCCATGAGGAACTTTTGCATTGTTAAGTATTCAAAGTAGTTTTTATCTTTCAGATTCATGTAGATGTATTTGGTAGTTGCGTAGTCATGTCCTTCATGAGCGAGACTTTTATACATATTCTTCGCAAGTTTTTTATCCTTATCAACACCTAGTCCCTTTTCATACATTTGAGCGATTCTAAATTTAAAGAAAGGCACATTGTTTTTCAGTTTTATTTCTTGTTCCATTAATTCAAAAGACTTTAAATAGTAAACACTCGAAACTTCAGGGTTACTGTCTTTCATCAGCTCTGCATACTTGTAAGCTCCATATACATTTCCAAGTTCTGCAGATAATTCTAAATAGCGCAACGCTTGTCCCAACTCCTGTGCTGAAGTATATCCCTTATACAATTTGTAAGTGATGTTTTTATCGGATTGATAATCCTCAATCGAACTTAGATAACTAATTCCTAAATAAATATCTTCACGTTCGACACTCTTCAGCAATCGACTCCCTTCGTAGTTAAGTATGTTTTCATCTTTCGCCTGCAGTAATTCATTTTTATACTTTGTTGCAAGATGTTCAAGATTTGAAAGATTGTTTTTCTCAACGTATTTTATGAAAAATCGTTTTGCGTGGATATTTCCTAGTTCAGTAGATTTGATTAAGTAATCTAGCCCCTCTTTTTTGTCAACCCCAACTGTCTTTTCATCCAAGATAATCCGAGCTATTTTATACTGAAGAGCATCATCTTCAGTATCTTTTAAATATTCCTTAAAACCATGAAGCGCAATTTCGTATAGTCGCTTTGAACTTTCGATATCTTCATTTTCAATATGTTTTGCTAGTGAGTACGTTGCATACGGGTTACCCAAGCCAGATGATTTTTGATATAGAGTTTTAGCTGTATCAATATCAACGTCTCCTCCGTATCCACGTTCATATAGTGTCCCTAAACTATAGAGTGCGAACTTATTTGATGATGCAATCGAAAGATGAGCTCTTGCTTTGAGATAGTCGATTTCTGTACCATTACCATACATATAATATTTACCAATTCGATAATTTAGATACTCAATCATCCAACCAGTTTCTTCTTCAGTCGAAGAAAGTATAGACTCAAAGCCTTGAAGTGCTTCAGTATATTTCTCATTACTAAATTCTAAAGATTGAGCATCTTCTCGATTTCCGTAAACTTTTGCCAAATCATTAATTGCAAGAACATTTAATTCATCCGCTTCCTGAGTAAGAAGTATTTCCGCTTTTTCAAGATCGTAATCAGTCCTTTTATTTTTATACAAAAGAGCCAACGCATCTTTATATTTCGGACTCCAGTTTATATGGGGCATTTTATTATCCTCATTTATAGAGATATGGTCACCTGAAGGATTATCGTCATCAATCATAGAAACATCATTGAGTTCATCATCAAATGAGTCACTTAAGATTTCTTCCGGTTCGTGTTCATCAATTCCCTGATAACAATCTAGTTGTTCATTACTTTCAAAAGTGCCTGTGGAATTTGATTTATAACTTTTGAAGTTAGAAAGAATATTGTTAGCAATCACTTTTCTAATTTTTGATTTTTCACTATCCTGCATATTCGTAACTTTCTCATTGAGATGTTCTTCATAGACTAAATCGAGATCGCTAAAATTTTGCATTAAGTTTTCAAAATCTTCTTTAACATATTCGTGTTCTAATACCATTGTAACTATATCGTCAATTTCTTCCCTATACGGAATCATGTTGCTTGAACCATACTGCAGTCTTCCACTTGAAGGTAATTTATCAAATAATTTTTGGATGCTATCCTCAATCTGTTTATCTTGTTTCGATGAAACAATCGTAATGCTTTTGCTTTGTAAAAGTTGTTTACTTGATTGAAGCAATTTCATATTTTGTTTGAAAGCCATGTCCGTCCCTAATATTAAACGTTCCCGTTCTTTCATTTCAGTGAGCATATATCGTTTGAATTCTTTAAGTTCACCCAGTGTAAAAGTTCCTTTTTCACGTGTGACGTTTTTTTCAAGAAATACCAGGTGTACATGCGGATGATTTTTATTGTTATGATAGTTCATCCACCAGATCATATTTGTTGGTTCTAAACCAACATGCTTGAAGAATTTGTTCAAAGTGTTCTTTGTAATTTGCGCATAGTCTTCAGCATTAAATAATCCATATTGAGAAGCAGTTGCATAATCCTTAAATGATTGCACTGGCAACCATGCGATTTTATCTTCGTCCTGAAAATTTTTCGCAACATAATTTCTAAACTGTGTCATTTCTTGTTTTGATTCAATCCAACCTTCATGTGTGTACGTTTTAGTTGCACCCGTTCGTTCTGTTGAATATTTATAATAGCCACCTGGGCTATAATCCATTTCTTGTTTTTGATTATCGTTAGCATTTTCTCGTGAAGTATATCTTGAATATCCAACTAATGACTCAGTTGAGACAATCCCTTTTTTTCCTTTAGGATCTAGCGACTTAGGATAAGAACTTCCGTTCTTTATGAAAGCCATCATATTTACTAAATCTGGTGAAGCCATATTTTACCCCCTTCTATCCATGCAGTGTCATTCTGATTTTTTAATAATGTAATTTTCAAGAATGTGATAAAGTTGTTCATTCTCAGATATTGCATTTTCAAACCCCTTTGGATCATCAATTGCATTATCAATGTTGAATTTTTTAATCTGCAGTAATAGTCCCAACATTTCTTTGTTTACACTTTCTGTCAATAATAGTGCGTTTAAGAACTGCCCCATATTTTCAAAAAAATTATTGAATTTTAGATCCAGGTTATTTGATAGTTGTGTTGTCATTTGTGGAATTACGTGTGACATAACATCATCACCGAAAACCTGCACATAATAATTTTCAATAGCTTCCTCGATTATGTGGCGTTCATTAATTTCGACACCCGACTCAATGTACTCTGGAAGGTTCTTCTTGTATGAGATAATCTTTTCTAACTGTTCCAGGTATCTCTTTTGTATTCTATAGTTTCTTTTCTCGCGTTCGAGTTTGTTCATAATGCCTTCCTTTCATGTCGTACATATATTCAGTCTTTTGTATCACAATGTATATGCACTTAAAAAGTGGGCATTGCCCACTTGTTCTCTAGTATTGTCGTACACGCTTGTACGACAATACCCTTATGCTCGTCCAATTACAAAGTAAAATGGACATAAAAAAAGGATAGCCAAAAGGCAGTCCTATACTTGTGAGCAAATTTGCTCACAGCTTGTTTTACCATACAGTAATATCGCTTCTGCTATAACAGAGTTGAGTACTGCGCCATCAAATTGAAGAATACGTTTTGCACTTTCGAGAGTCCCGTCCCAATTTGAATTCAATAATCTAATCACTGCTTTATCAAAAAATGTGTTTTTATTTTCAACTAATTCGGTCATAATTCGCTCCTGATTTTTTCGCCTTCGGCGACTGGTTTTCGGCTACGCCGTCACGCTTCACGGGGACAACCGTAAAGCGTGGGTCGGACAAAATTTTATGTTGCCACAATTCGTGCGCTTACCTTTTTTCCAAATATTATTTCTTTAGTGCTGATTATCTGACATTCGATTCGTGATCCTTTATGGTATTGATTAACAATTTCTTCTACAACTTCGCCTGTTGCATACGTTTCAATAATCCCATCAGAACATAGTAAAGTGATGTATGTCAGCGCGTTGTCTGTATCACCATTTGAGTAAGGATATTTTTCTACTCTGTTCATGATAAACCCTGGTATCTTTCTCATAGGCTCATACCCACCGCGTTTGCTTTTGTTACATTTTTATCGAGGTCTAAGCCATCATGCTTTTTTGACATGTTTACGAGTTCTTCATTCCAATCCTTTAGATTTGGATACGAATGATACACTTCAATCTCTGGATAATTTTCATTGATGTAGTCAATAAGTTTATTTGTTGCTTGTTCACCTCGTTCATCGTTGTCAAATGCGATCACAACCCTTTCGTATGATTGCGCTTCAGGACGTTTTACCATATGGAAGTTAAATACTTCCTTACCTTTCGCTATACCATTGACTGCTAAATAATCAAAATTTTTGTTATTTGATTTTAGAGTCATGATCGACATTGCATCAATCACTCCTTCAGTTAAGATTAATGTATTACCACCATTATTATAAAACACACCAACTTCGGTGATAGAAGAACCAACTTCACCCTTGAAGTGACTTGATTTCTTAGCTGCTCTTTTACTTGCATATAATGGCACTCCATCTAATCGACCAACAAATACACAGTTATCAAGTTTATCCTGATAAAGCATCCCTTTTTCAATAAAGTCATTCACAAGACCTACTGGTATGCATCTCGTTTTTGTTAGATAATTAATTACTTTTTTATTATTATCTGCAGGTTCAGGTAATTCAATTCCGTCAATCATGTTAATTTCACGTTTTTCATAAGCCTTATACTCCTGAACTTCAGGCGAAAATTCATGATAGTATTCACGTACGCGATTCAATGCATCAGGGAATGGAATATCTTCCATGTGCATTACAAAGTCAATGATGTTACCACCCACTGCTGTTGAAAACCTATAGAAGTCATTTCTGTGCGTGTAAATCATCAGTGAATCGTGTTCTTGAGTACTTATGATTCCACGACCTTTTGATGTTAAGGATAGCCCTAGTACGGTCTCTGCGTATTCTGAGATTAGTACATCTCGTCTTATAACGTCAAGAGGAACTTCCTTGTATACTTTTTGTTCGACAACTTCTTTCGTTGCTAGTTCATTTTCGTATTCTTTGACCTTACCTGCAGTATAGAGATAATTGTAGGCTTTACTCGCATTATTGATGGCACGACTAATAATTAATGGATCCTTACGAATTGCATTAGCCCATGATTGAATATATGCCACATTATTATCGAGTGTTTCATCATACTTGATAAAGCCAACATCCTGAGATAAAAACACCGATGAAAACTCTGCAACTAATTCCTCTTCAGAATATGAAGCACTTCCAAAAGAACCAGACAAATCACGATTCAAACGTTGAGGACTCCCTGTTGCGTGACTCAGTTCATGAAACAACGTTCCATAATATTCACGTTCAGAATCAAAACTATTTATCTCAGGCATCGTGATAGCATCATTAGACAACCTGTAGAAAGCTTGGTCTCCATTGTTTGAAATATTTATGTGCATGTAATCCCTAATATTATTGGTAATCTTTTCAGCAATGTCGTTTGAGAAATCTACAGATTGCATCTCATCGACTTTAATCTTTGGTATCCCAATTACCTCTTCAGCATTAAAAACATCAAAATACTTCAATCTCAATTGACTCTCAGATTTTAATTGATTAGCCTGTTCTTGACTTAGATCATTAAAATCTTCGGCAATGAGAACTTTTCTCAAACGTTTGTTATAAAGCAGTGGATAACAAAGTTTTGCGCTCTTAGCACCTTTTTTAATTCTCCATCCTTTTTCTTTCGCTTGGTTGAATGTAACCCATCTTGGATCTCTCAATCCTCTTACTGCAGATATCATGCTAAGTATAATTTGATTAGAACCACGATATTTTGTAGTTGTTACTGCATTGTGTGGATGCCCACCGACACCTTGTTTCCAAGGTTGATTCCAGGGTATAACATTTTTATCAAGACTTTCCAAAATTGTATCCACAAGTTTTTGTTGTGATATGTTTAGTTTTTCGTTTTGTTTAGTTACACCACTATTCGTCATCATTTTCACCCCCATAATTCAAAATCACTTCGCGCGCGGTTTTATCGTTGTTTAGTGTGTTGTATTCTGCTTCACTTACAAGGTCAAAAATATTAAGTTCAAAATCTACTTTATTATCTTTTTTCATACTTCCTCCTACATACTCTTAGTATTTGTTTGTGTAATTTCAATATCCTTAGCCAACTCCAGTCCGTTTTCATGGACTTCCTTTAATAGTGGAATAGACTCCATATCACCATATGTCACCGTATATCTTTCATCATCTACATCAACAAAAAACAAACCTTGTGTAGCTATGACAAAGGTTTGTTTTTTAGTAAATTGTTGATCGAGTTCATACTGCAGCGTTTTAGTTTCCAAGTCACCATAATCTAGACATCTATTAAAAAGTTTCGCATCCAAGCGATTACCTTTTTGTCTCTCATATAGAATTTCAGCATGTAACCCAATGGACTTACTTTTTATTTCAAGTTCTTCAGCTTTGAGACGTTCCATATAATTATTCACTTGAACATCTGTTTTATTAATACTTAATACTGTTCTTATATCATGTTCATTCATTGTAATAAGGTGTTTATCCAAAACTGGAAACATATAATTTAAATTTACAACGCCTACTATTTCATTACCTTGCTTGAGTTTGAAAAAATCATCCATCTCATTCATATTTCTATGTCGAGGTTGCGCATGATTTATCTGCGTAATATAGTGAACTGACCCGATACTGAAGAGTTTAAAGAAAGGCTTATACTTCCCTGAACCATAGTCTTGATTCGGTATACGATTATCTCCATGTGTTTTCATGTATTGAAGATAGTCTTCATCTATTTTCAGCCACATTGTTCCTCCTACTGAGCAAATTTGCTCACAAAAAAAGACACCCGTAATGAGTGTCTTCTTTGTTTGATAGATTTGTTAATGCCTACCAGGACATAGTCCTTAATCATTCTCATGATTACATCACACCTATACGATCATGTCGCTTCGTGTCTACTTGCCATCTTCTGAACTTCCCAGGTGGACGGTCACCTTTAATATAAATATTATACATCTTTTCCAAATTATTACAACATCATATATTTGTTAACTAGTTTTACTGTTTGACTCTCACTATAACCTGCTTCTCGATAGATAATCGTGTAGTTGAGATATATTATAGCCCTTGTCGCTAACCCTAATTTATCAGAAAACTCACCATATTCTCCACTGTGAACTATCTTATTTCTAAAATCTCTAATATACTCGAAGAATTTTGATAGATTGGTTAAGGAACGTTCATCTTCAGGAATCATTGTTATCAAATATAGTTGTTCTTCAATTAATGGATGCTTCTCAATAAATTTTCTTGCTATCGCGTCAGAAGTACGCGGCTTAAAATATTTAATATGATGTACTAGCGATCTATATTTACTCATTCCTTCTCCGGAATACTCTTTGGTTATTTTCTCAATCGCTTGTTCAATCTCGGGTTTAATTACTCCACTTTCAATTTCAAATTTTGATGTTAATTGTTCAAAATTTATGATTGCATTGAGTACCTCATTTACACTAAACGATCGATAATTGCTATCAAGTTGCATAAACATGTGCAATCTATCTAACTCTTCGGATATTTCAAATAATTTGCCAATCGAGTTTATTTCATCTCGAAAGTCATCGATTTTTAAGTTGTTACATTTCTTATAATCTTTTTTCCACAGTCCAGGAACAAACAGAATGGCTTTTCTTTCCAACAATCCTTCCTCATTTTTTTTACATAATAATATCTTATCAAATCCGATATTTTTCGACATCGTAATTATTCTCACAAAACTATAAACATTACTAAATATTCCTTGTATATCCAATGCTGTAAATGTCGATTCTTTCCGATATATAAAATATCTATTCCATTCTTCGAAAACATTCTTGTGTATTAAGGCGTGTCTATTGATTCCCAAAATGCAAGTGATATCTCCATCAGATGAAGGCAACGTAAAATTGATGTCTGTTTCTGAGTATGGTTTTGTTTTTATATCAACAACACCTTCTCTTCCAAACCTATCGATTTCATTATAATTTGTTAGAGAACTCTCAAATGATTCAAGAACTGGATCTCCAAATGAGTCCAGTGAACCACCAATGAATTTGACAGCATCAAATTCATGCTGTTCTAATATTTTTTCTTTAGAATAGATTACAGCTCCTACCTTATATTTCTCTATCAGTTTTCCTTTTTCAATAGAATTGGAAATTTTAGACACATCAACAAACTTCAGGAATTCATCTCTATCAGTCTGCCCATCTAATAATTCGAAGTTTTTTGTAGAATTCAATTTTTCCTGTGTTTCGACTCCTATATTTTCAAATACAGAAAGAAGTCCATCCATATACTCAAATCTGTATTCTTTTTCAAACTCGAGTATTTTACCAACATATATTTTATGGTCCATTAAGTCACCTCATAGCACTTATTATACATTATTCGAGATCTATTCGTTAGTTTCTAAAACTGTTAACGGATCAATAACAACACCCTCCACGTGAACCTCTAAATGCAAGTGGCAACCAAATGAGTATCCAGTATTTCCAACACTGCCAATATATTGACCTTTTGTAACCATTTCTCCTGGTCTCAATGTGATTGGGTCGCGCAAGTGTAGATATCTAAACTCCATCTCTTCATTCGTCCAAATAATATAGTTACCCCGCCAATGGTTATTAGATTCAACAGTAGTTACAACGCCATCATCCATTGCATAAACAGGTGTACCGCAAGGTGCTTTAAGATCTAATCCATTGTGGGTCTCAGGTTTGCCATTAGGATAGTACGTCCCAATGCTATCACCGACAGGGTAATAGGATGAGAATGGATACAATAATTTTCCTTTGTATTTGTCAATTATTTCTTGAGGTAAGTTGCTTCCTGAGTCGATACTGCCAACCTTAGTAATCAATTCAGCAAGTACAGAACTCGGAATTTTTTCCAACTTAGCGTTATAAGGACTGATCTTTTTTATGTTGTTTGTGAAAACTTCAATTTCTGCAAGTTCATATGTAGTTTCCTTAGTTTCTTTATTGTATGTTCCAACTAGCGCTAAATCTACAATTCGCTCTATTTCACTGGATGTCATTGCTTCAAATTCTATACCTGAAAGCAACTGTACAACCACTGCCCAATGCTCAGGAACTGTAACAGCATTTTTTGTAAGTTTTCCTGAATACGTTTCTTTAATTTTTGTTTGATTTTCTTTATTACTGGTTGTCATTTGAATAAGCATGACAAGTTCATCTGCACTTGACGAACCATCACCAAACACAAATTCCTGAATACCATTGAAGAAGTCAGATACAGCTTGTACTGGTACCGCAACAATTGCACCAACTGCAAGAATTGGTAACGAGAACATGAGAAGTGTTACTACTAATGACGCAAGAGCGCCGAGTGCTTTTTTCTTCATTATGACTCTCCTCGTTTAATCTCCCGAAGTTCCTTTTCAGTTGCTAAAGTTGTCATCAGAATTCTACGTTCCCCATAACACAATAGACCATCACCTAAACCAAAGTTCTTGATACGGTCTGCTTCAGTATCGTTTAGTTCCATAAGCTCACGGATTGCCCCTACAGCATCTTTACTCATTCGTTTCAGTACTTTGTACGCTGAGTTATTTAGAATTGCCTTACCATGTACTCGCATCTGTACACCACCAACTAAGACGTCACTGTTGAGATCGAGTGGTTCTTGCGTTGCAAGTACCGATAGACTGTTATATTTACGCGATCTACGATACAGTGTTGCTACTTCTTCAGCTGCTCTACCTTCTAACAACATTAGATGGGCTTCATCAAGAACAAACATGCTCAAGATGCTTTCATCTAAACAAATAGACCAGGTGAATCTAAACATCATATAGTTTAAAGCATTTCTTAATTCTAATGATTTTTCAAATAAGTTTTTTGTTCCAAACGAAAGGATGCCACCTTCTTTGACCATATTTCTATCAATGGTTGTGTATCCATTGAAATAGAATTTGTCAGTAGTTAGCATTGACTGCGTTTTACGTTGTAGGTCACGCAGTAATTCAATGTCTTTAAGACGTGTATTGTCCCTCGAATATGCTTCAATAATTTCACTGATCGCCTCGTCAAAATCTTGCTGGATTGGGAAGTCTTCATTTCTACTGTCTCTAAAACTCTTATCGTAACTGAAGCCTTTTTTCTCATACATCAATAATGCAACATCATCAACCTTATCCAGCACATCTTCTGGTATCCCTTTTTTGTACAGAGATAACATGATCTTGAATTCGTTTATTGAGTTGTAGATTGAAAGTTCTGTATCATAAGGGTTAATATCCTCGCCTTCTTCTGAAGATAGCGGTTTTAAGTCCCACGGATTAATTCTGGAATTTCGAGTTCCCCAGTTAATGAACTGTCCGTCATGTTTCTTTGTTAGATAGAAGTTTTTATTCTCTGGGTCTATCCAAACGATACCTAGTTTTTCACGAATACCAAAACGCACAAAGAGACCGGAATCTGTTGTTTTACCTGAACCAGATTCTCCTAAGATGACAATGTTGTTGTTCAGTCGTTTTTCATGTACCGCTTTCTTATTGTCCTGCACGTACAATAAAGGGTTCAACAATACAATTCCAGATTGGTTTAATTCACGACCATACACAAACCCTCGTGGGTCTTTCAACGTTTGAAACGTATATGGAAACATTCCAGCAATACTTGTACTTGGTGTTACAACACCATAATTGTCTTTAATTACTTCAGGGATTGAAGTATCCGAAAATATCGGCGTAGTGAATTTCATGAGTTCAAGCTGAAGCGTATGAATAACTACGGTTCTAAACCCTTCCCCCATTAATTGGTCTCTAAATTCTTCAACCTCTGCATCCAGGTCTTTCTTGTTTGAAGCACTTACTGAGTACACCATTACAACGTTATGAGACTTGTCACGGTTCTGAGTGGTTTCCTGTATAAAGATTTGCAACGACTCTATTTCGAGCCTTAGACGCTCTCTAACCGTGTCGTCACGCGATTCTGAATACCGTTTTCGTTTAGAACGCAGTTCCTTACGAAGTGCTTTCGATATATTTGCTTTATGACGTTGTGTCACCATGAATAGCTTTGTGTTTTGATTACTCGCGTAAAGAGACAACATTCCTAATCCAAATTCTCCAGGCAACCCAGTTACAAGAATATTTCTTATATAACGATCACCCATTATGTAGTAGTCATCCTTCACAACAAGATTTGTTGGTGCAAGTCTACTTTTCTGATATATGTTCGCCATCTGATACCTCCTCACTAATCGTGTCATTAATGTTAGATTCTTCGTCCTCAACATTCATTTCCGCTAAGATTTGAAATGCACCATGACCGAACAAATAATCATTAATCATTTGGTTTTCAAAAATGTATGCAGAGTAGTTTTCATAGTCAATGATGTTTAGTGTATCTATTTGGAAACCAGCACGTTCAAACTCATACACTAAATCGTCCATCATGATTTGTGCTTCTTTTTCTGTTGTCGATTGGATTGTTATAAAAAACTCCAGTTCATTAAAGTCTCGGATGAACATGATCGATTTTTCTATATCATCCTGTATCAATTCTCGTATAGACGGATTGGTTTCTGTGTCTAAGCGCTGTGAAAGATACGCAAGTTCTTTATCCATGTTTATAGGATTAAATACAAACGAGTGATATAGTTTGAACTTAATTCGATTATATACATTTCTCAATCGAGCAACTCTCATCATTTGTTCGTATGGATCTTCAATAAAGATATTTATTGGGTGTATCTTAATTCCCCTGACATATCGTTTTTTATTTCCACTTTTTAGTACTATTTGGTGTTCTTGAATCTCTTCAATGTGCATCCAACTTAAAGTCGATGCAACATTCTTTTTCAGTTTTTTTGCGTCTTTGATAACTCTTTTATGTGTCTTGGGTTTACGTTCCCATGCAATTTTTAATCCCATTGTTCCAACCCCTTTCTAAGAGTGAGCAAATTTGCTCACTCATATTCATCAATATATTCATCGGAATCATCATACTGAACCCCTTCCCACATATACTTCTTTTGCATCCCTTTGTACGCAATCTTTAATTTGAAGTATTGGTATGCATTGTGATAACCCTCAAGAGGGTTTAGTAACACAAAGCCTGCTCCAACAGGAATCAAAGCAAATATGAACATTAGTGCCAGTAACAATTTATTGCCTATACTCATCGCGAAGACCCCAATAACAACAGTTAAAACAACACTTGTAATAATAGAACCAATAAGAATTGCAAGTTCTTTTGGGTAGTATCGGTTAATCAACAATTGCCCTTGTTTAAAGTTCTCTGGGTTATAAAATCTCATCACTCATTACCCTCCTTGATACCTGGTGTTCCATTCATGGCTTGAAGGTACATCATTGATGCACGTGCAGGTAAGGTTTGGTTAAGTCTATTTACAGAACTTTGGTATGCATGACGCCCTGCAGTACTTGCAATCTTTCCAAACCTTCCGCCTTTGCCGCTATATGCTCGATCTACAAAATTAGATGCAAAAGAGCCAGACTTAGCAAGACTATTCGGATTGTTTTCTCTGATTTTCTGTTTATCAAACGGTTCGTTGTTTGTTTTCATTCCATGAGTGAAATCACCTGCAAACCGACCCTTTTTGTTCGATAAGTCTTCAGCATTGTATCCTGAAGATGTCGAAGCACCTTCGGTTGAATCATAGCGCCTTGGTTCAGACGCACCTGAGAATGATTGGTGTGATTTATCCCTATTGCTAAAATCGTTCCCCTGCATGTCTGCATTTACTCCCTGTTGCATCGAAGCATTTAGATTACTATCACTTTGATTGAGTTCTTCATTGTTAAGATGCATACTCGATGATGTTTGTACATTTTCTCTATCTGAGTTACGAACGTCTTGACCGCCACTCTTAAACTCATTGTTTGAGCTGTTCGTTCCATTACTTCTCGATGAGTTGTTGGAATGAATATCGGACATACTTTTTCCACCCAATGATCGTCCAAGTGAATAAGTTGCACCTGCTCCAGCGGTTGCCATAGCTCCGCCAACTGCACCAAGTGCGCCACCAACCGCGCCACCAACAAAACTGCCCATCCCATTGGTCGCTTGTCGAATTGCAGCCATCTGTTGTAATGCTCCTTGTGTGGATGTGTCCCCACCTATAACTGGAGCTAACTCTGGGACTCCCTTCAGTACTGCAAAGAGACCTCCAATTAACATTAATAGTGTGACCCATACTCCTTGTGTTCGGATAGAATCAGATGATGCTACTGTAAGAATGAAAAACAGACTCAGTAACTGAAGACCGTTAAGAACGACATCTGCAATTACAAGTCTGTACCATTTTTGAAAACTTTGATCTTCTGGATTGATTAGTCCTGAAATCGGGATAGGACTTATCAGTATTTTAATTCCCAGTTTGAAATATCGTTCAGCGATTTCGATACCAATTAATACTAAACCAACAACTGAAATACCGCCCATGATAATAAGTATAAATATATCTCCGATCTCGTTGAAGTAGGTGTACTCTTTTTTTCCTGTTTCCTTGTGGTTAATTGATATATCACTGAGCTTGTACGTTTTTGGAATCTCATACCCACCACTTTCATTCTCAACTTTAAACGCATCACCCATAACAGAAGAGATAACTAAAGTGGATGGAACTGTATCTGCTTCCTCACCAGTAATTAGTCCAATATTTCTAACAAAGGTTTCACCTGCATTCGTCATAAATCGGACACCAATAGGCATCAATGCGATTGCCATACTTACCATGAGAATTCGACCTGCTATTTTGAAAATATCCATTTTCTCTCTGTATTCTTCGTCAAGAGAAATCTTAATCCCCATCATTAACATGCGAATCATTGATATACCAGCGATTAAAACACAAAGTAAACTCCAGTAGTTCCAAACGATATCGAGATCACCAACATTCAGTGTCGCAACTTTCATCGTTACATCATAGATTGCATCACCTATCATGAAGATTGCATAAGCTAACGCCCACAGAAATGTACGGATAATATCTGTAATTATATCCATAATTCAACTCCTTTCATCAAGTGAGCAAATTTGCTCACTATGATACTCCGAAGATTTTGAAGACAATTACAATACTTTGGATAAGGCTGGCAACTATACCTAATTTAATAAGTTTACTAATGAGGTCAAAGTCCTCTTGTTCTTGTTCGGTCTTAAAGAAGTGTTTAACCCCTAAAATTGCAGCACCTATTGCAGCACATACTGGTACCACCCAAATAAGCACATTTTTAATAGGATCAACGTAGCCATTAACAAGGTTTTTCAGCTCTTCTTCGTTTACTCCAGGACCATCTTCAGCAAATACTTTAGACACTCCAGCAAATAGTAATACAGACGAAAGTGTAACGTATTTAAATACACTCGATAATTTCTTTTTTAATGTGTTCATATAATTTTCTCCTTTAGTCAAATATGACAAGTCTTGAACCTTTAATATTTGCACCTTCACCGATGCGTTCACAACGTCCACCCCAACCCTGCCTATGAGCATCAATTAATGCACTCTCACAAGCACTTGGAGCAGTTTGCATGTTGTAACCATCACTGAACAAGAATTCTCTTCCTGCGGGCTTATTTTCCTTGTTGATTGAGGGGGTCTCGCCATTTTGTTGATTACTTGAACCATTGTTTGAGCTTGATGAACCACTAGATGACCCATCAACATAAATTGGTCTTTCTTCGATAACTGTGATGATTTCCTTCTCTCGTTCAGTAACATGAACAACAACATCCTTTTTTGTTTGATTCCCTGATACATCACTCGCGATTAAACTGAGTGCATAATCTCCTGGGCTGTTTATGTCTACCGCTCCATCAACACTAAGTTTTACATTCTTATCAAAATTATCGGTTACCTTAATCAGATCATGAATGTTAAAGAACTCATTGTTCACTTCAACAGCAATTTCTTTTCCATCAAAATGAATTGTAGGTGGTGTGGTGTCTTCAAGTGTGATTACAAATTCTTTCGATGCTTTCTCACCCGTAAAAATAAGTATTTTCTCACCCAGTGAATTTAACTCACTTCCAGAGCAGGATATCTTTTTACCACCCGCAATGAGTGTTTTATTGTTTGTGTCGATTTCGGAGACTGCTACATTGTTTACTGTCGCCACCGCATCACAAGCAGTCGATAGCTCGCCGACTTCATATCTATCTTTTTTTAGTTGGATATCTAATTGCTCCGACTGACACGCAGTCAAGAACACTAAAATACTCAATATAGCAAATAATCTCCCAGCGTGTTTCATTATTTGAAGAAACCTACAACTTTATCTGCAATTGATTCCTTTTGTTTCGTGTCAGGTTTTGGAATATCAACTTCATCTGTACTTGTTGCTGTTTGCTTGTTTCTTAAGAACGTAACTTTAGTAGTGACTAATCCTTGTTCGTTTTTGCCTTCTTTTGTGTATGTGCGTATTTCTCCATAAACAAGTACTTCATCACCCTTGTGTTTATAATTCCCAATGCTTTCTGCGACTTTATCAAAAGCCATTGCATCAATAAAATCAGTTACATTTTTAGCACCTGGACGATCTACAGCTAAGTTGAAAAAACATACTGAAATGTTATCAGCAGTTTTACTTAATTTTGGTTCTTTAGAGAGTCGTCCTATGAGTCTAACTTCGTTCATATTAATTCTCCTTTCCTATATTGATTACATCAGCAGGCATCAATTTACGCTTAAGTAACAGTTGCGTGCTTTTCAATCCATCAAGTTTGATTTCGTCTTCAGGATCTAAAATATTGAGCGCCGTCTTATTGGCAACACCTTTAGCCTGCGACATATATAAAACATCAACGTCCATTAGTAGTGAATCAATGGGTACGTCTTCAGCAACACTAATAAAGGTCATCACGTTGTATTTATGTGAATACTTTGCTATTTCTAAAATACGTTTTTTTACACTATCACTTAACTCATTGAAACAATCCACAAGCAAGTGGCGTCTACCTTCCACGTTGTTTATGAAGGTACCAAGCAAAGAAAGGACAAGACTGTCTACGTCTTGCCCTATTTTTCTAAGTGTTTCTGCATTCCACAAATCTAAAATCATACTTGTTTGATGGTTCATTACATAGATTGATACATCATCAAGAAAGCGATCTTGTGGCATCAAATTAGTGACGAGTGTTTTTTCGTTTGATTGATATATATTTTTGTTAGATATTAGGAGTGTACGACTTATTCGCAAAGATTCATTAATAATCTCTGTATCGTAGTGTCTGACGCCATCTTTTATATATAGTACATTCATAATCGCTACTCATCATCATTTTTATTCTTTTTTCTTCGGTATAAAAATATACCAAAAGCAACTAATGCAATGACCGATGCTCCAATTCCGACTGTATCCGCTGTTGTTAAATTTACTAAGAACATAACTGTTCCTCCTTCTGTTTAGTTAAGTGAGCAAGTTTGCTCACAGGTATTCTATAACCGTAAAAGAGTGAGCAACTTGCTCACTCCTAATTATTCCCGCATATTCGTATGATTATTTTTTAAGTTGATTGAACTGCTTGTCATGGCTTTCGTTTCGCTTACTGCTTCTTCTGCAGTATCAACGTGATCCTGATTTTCATTCATTGAAATACCATACGTGCTGAAGTTTATATTTAATTTATGAGAACGATAGATTACGAATGCTCCAACAAGAAGTAAAAGTAATCCAACGAGTAGTAGAGGACTTGAGCCAATACCCGTTGCTGGTAAGCTAATGACTGGCATCATGTCATTATAGTACTCGATAGTGTATAAGTTTCCATCAATTCCTTTTTCGCCTGTTAATCGAATCACTTCATCACTGAGTAAGTATCCTTCTGGTGCATTAGTTTCTTTGATTTCAACTGTTTCTCCTTCAAAGATGGTAAATTCAGCAATACCATTTTCGTCAGTCCACTTCACATCGATCACATTTCCTTCAGCATCATACATTGTGAATTCTGCTTTCATGAGACGTTCTTTTGTGAGTCGGTCTTTTTTATTGATTTGAACTGTTAGATTTTCAACAGTCTGGTCAATATCATTAATATCGTGGTGAACTACAACTTCGATACCATCTCGTTTCAAGGTCTCAAATACAACGATTGTTTGACCGTTGAGCGCGTTTTGGTCGAATGTAAAGTCAAGTTCCACAAAACCATCTTTAGTCGTTGGAGTGAACGTTTTTGAAGCTGCAACAAGCTCTCCATTAATTAACAGTGGTTCATTTGTTTCTTTAATCATTAAGAAACCTTCGACTAAGTATTCTTTACCAATCCATAAGTCGGTGTAAGACACTTTGTCGGTAATTGTTACTATGTTAGGCGTTTCTTTGTCACGTTCAACAAAGGATGCTTTAGTTTTAATATCTGCATGTTTATTCTCGAATGTGACTGTGTAGGTCTTGCCATGTTCTTCAACGAAGATTTGTTGTTTGTTGTTCTCTGGGTCGATTCCATAATCACCATTTACTTTGATTTCTTCAACGGTGTAGAATCCGTATCGAGCATTCTCAATTACAATTTTTCCGTCTTGTCCGGTCTCATAGTATCCAAGTAGAACGTCATTCGCATCATATAGATTAAAGCCCCATCCTTGAAGTGGTGCTTTCGTATCTTTATCAAGTTTTAGAATCTCGATGTTACCGCGATTCCATTCGTTAACGATTTCACCTGTATCTAAGGAAAGTCCAATTAAATCACCTAAGTCGATATATATTTGTTGATCGTCAACTGTAAACTTAATTGGTGCAATTGGTTGATATCCAGGTAATGGTGCAACTTCAACAAATTCATACTCACCAGCAGTTAATCGACCACGTGTGAATATGTCACCATTCGCATCACTAAACCAGATGTCTTCATTAATGATTTCTTTACCATCAGCGTATCGTAAAGTTACAAACTCACCACTTTGTGTATTTCTAATCTTAAAGCCAACACCTTCGAGTGGTAATCCATCTTCATTGACCTTATGTGCTTCAATATGAACTTCAATTAATGCGTTTGGTGCAATAAGATATTTTGTTTCTCCTTGGCTTGTGATATCAAAGTAGATTTTGCTTTCATTGATCCAGTACCCGTATGGTGCTTTAAGTTCTTTGAAGTAGTATCCGTTATTCGTTGAATAGCGAAGACCATCAACGTTAATGCGTCCATCTTCATCTGAAGTATACGTTCCTAGTAACTTGTCATCACTACTTCTGTAAAGTCCAAATTCCGCTCCTTCTAATCGAGCAGTCCCTGTCCCATTTGTTTTAACAAGTTCAACACTTCCATAGATTGCTGAGTTCGTTATTGTTTGTCCGACTTTAGTTACCGATACAGTCGGGTTGTTTCCATCATAAAGTACATCAACATCCCAATATCCATCAAATAATTGATACCCTTCAATCGCTTTTAATTCTTGTACGCGATACTCACCTTGCGTTACATTATGCCACGTGACTTGTCCCGCACTGTTTGTTACGCGTTTACCAACAAGATCGCCTGCATTCCAAATAAGTGTTTCACCTTGATATACGTCACTTCGAGCGTATAAGCCTAGCTCAACGCCTTCAAGTTTTTTACCATGATTTTCTGGGAAGAAACTATCTAGTGTATCTTCTTCTTTCGTAAATGTTACATCAGTAAGTTGATATTTGTTTTCGATTGTCTTACCAACGACAACAATAGGTGTTGTTTGGTTAGCGTATTCAATCTTTATTTCATGACGTGTCTTATCAAGGACAAGTCCATCAGGTACTTCTGTTTCTTCTAAGTAGTATGTGCCAAGATCAAGATTATCGAAAATCATTTTCCCTTGCGCATCAGATACTTTGTTAGTAATTGTTGTTCCATTTGAACCCACAAGATTAAACTTAGCACCTGCTACAGCTTTACCATGTTGATCCACCTTAGTGGCTTCAATACGTCCTTTAGCAATGCTATTAACAATATCAATGGTGTTGCCTTCATCTTTGATTAGATGTGACTTAATAGTCGTATCAATAATGATAGGTGCAGGCATTGATTTTTCACGATAGTACATTGTGAGTCCAGGTTCCCAATCAGATGTTGTAAACTGTCCGTTTGCATCCGTAGTCTTACTCCATACTTGACCTGTTAAATCTGATGAGTATGAATATTCGATGACACCTCCAGCTACTGGATTACCATTTGTGTCCTTTTTAGTAACAAGGATATCAACAAGTGGTGCTTCAAACTCGATAAATGTATCAACTGGGTCATTTAATCTACCAACAGCTACTTTTTGACTTGAACCGTCAGTTGCTACAAACGGTGTTCCTTCACCAATTGATTTTTTCTTATCAAGTTCGACATATCCATATTTTTCTCTAACCCTTAACTTTAAAACTGAACCGTTTGACTCAATTAAGTCCATTCCATCCCATTTTACAAGTTCAAAGTCAGTTAGAATTGGATCACTTAAATCAATAATATCTCCAACTTTTGCTTGCCGAATTTGTCCGTCCCATGATGGTTTAGTAGCGTGATTGGCTATGCGATAGTTTGTACCTTCAATATCTGGTCTTCCACCTGTTCCATAGTCACTAAATATCCACCCTATAGCCTCATACACCATTGCTTGTTTAGTCCATGTATCAGTACCGTAGTTTGAAATAAGTACAATTCTTCTATGTTGTACAGGGGTTAAAGTAAATGTCAAACGACCATCCATAACCCGAATAGCGCCCGCACTCTCTAAATCGAATGTTTGAGCATTACCTGTAGAAACATTTAAGACACTTGGTTCTAAACATTGACCCAATTCACCATTTACAAATATTTCTTTAAATTCTATATCTGTAAAGTAGAATGATGGATCCGCAGCCCAATAGAATGATGTTCCTCTTGATAAACTTGCACCTGTAGTTACTTGATTTCCAAGTGAACGTTTAGCGCGTGTTGATTGAGTTATAGAATATGAATAATGTGCATCTTCATACACAACCCATTGTCCTGTTTCGCTGATGTAATGAACTCGGTAGTTATCCGGCAATGTTTCAATATAGTTACGCCCTAATGGTTGATTAGATACCTCTTTAATCGTATGACCCTCTTGTACATATGGGGCATTTTCAATATTTGGAAGTCCCCAATCTGAGGGTGTTACTTTTTCTTCATTTAGAGGAACAATAACAGCTTCTGGTGTATTCGTCTTTTGAACTTCGGAAGATATACCTTGTCCGACTGTTTCATCAACTTTAGATTCCACAATCTCACTTACTTTAACTGTGAATTCAAACTGTGACTCTCGTAGTACTTCTTTAGGTTCTTTGCTAGCTTCTTCCAACAATAATGTCTGCGTGTATTTTACAGTGAACTTGTAGTCACCATTATTTCCAACAACATAAGAGTATCTGTAGTCGCCACTCTTTATGCTTTCTTGATTGTATTGAATATCATCAATTACATTTTTTTCATCAGTATTCGTTGAAAACTCAAGCTCAACCCCATCTTTTGAGTGGGTTCTTGTCGTTTCAACAACGATACTATGGTCTTCATTTGAATAGACCTCTGTGTTATCAGCGCTTAGCGGTTGTGCAAATACTGCAAAACTACTAAATATCATTAATAATGATAAACTCAACTTACTTAGTTTCTTTTTCATATTTTCCTCCTATTGATAAAAGAAAAGATGCCTTAAAGGCATCTAAAGTTTATTGACACATTACTTTAAGGGCTTCTACCCTTTCGACATACACACATGGCTTTACTCCTTTCCAATAAAAAAGAGCGATTTCTCGCTCTTATCGTTTTGTATAAAACATCTTTCCATCAGAATCACAGAAGTTTGAATCCCACTCTCTGATATGATTCTTTTTCTCTTGATACATTACTGCATTACACCCTTCATAAACACCGTAATCGTTATAAAAGTATAGACCATCTCCAACATGTTCTCCAGGTTGGTATGTAGGAGACGTTGGTTCAATCGGTTTTGGTTTTTCTGGTTGAGTTGTATTACCACCACCATTGTTTGAATTGCCACCATTGTTTGATGAATTTCCGTTACTTGTTGATCCACCACCATTGCTTGAGCCACCGCCGTTTGACGCCCCACCATTATTTGATGAAGTGTTTCCATCATTTCCGGTTTCTGGAAGTGATTCTTCTGCTTCTTTATCTTTGACGATCACATTGAATGCAAGCTCGGTTTTATTCCCATGCTTATCGATTGCAACTGCATTGAGTTCAGTTGTACCAGCAACTGAATAATCAACGTCACCTTCGACTTTAACTTCGATGTCGCCGTCCACAGGGTCTTTAGCCTTGAATTTGTTTGTAAATTCGATTGGAGTACCGATTTCAGTTTCAATGTCTTCGATTGGATCAATCGTTGGTGCTACAGTATCAACCACAATTACATCAAATGACGTCTGCGCGATTAACTCTGAACCATTAAATGCCTTGATGTCATATTTTGTTGGCTTACTATCTGTTGCTTTCATAGATTCTAAATGCCATTTGTAAGTAGCTTTCTTATCAATCGTTGCATAAGCTGATTGCTGTTCTTCAGTCATTTTGTATGTAACTTTATCTGTCTTAACTGGATCCATTGTTATCGTGAAATTCGTATTATCAACGTCTTCACCATTTGCTTTGATTACATATCGTGCGGAAATGTCTTCAGTTTTAACCGAAACACCATACTCAAGAACAATAGCGGGTTCGTCCACTCCTCTAGATTCAAGTGTGTATTTAATTGATTTATTTTGTAAGAGTGCTGCAATTGTAATTACACCAATTATCAATGTTACGACAACGACTCCAGTAATTATTTTCCCGTTCTTTGTACTAATCCATTTTTTTAACGCTTCCATATAACCCTCCCGATATATTTAAGTTATTTTTAGTTTATCATATTTGTTCATGAAATAAAAAAGTGAGCAAGTTTGCTCACACAGTCACTAGAAGTATCTAATGTAACTCTATGAGTATATTATACCATTATATATGTTCATAAAGTGTCAACCGTGTTTGACACACTTTATGTGATTTTAGAATTTACCTTCAGTATGCACTGAATAGTGGATATTACAGTGTTTTCTCCCACTCTATGATTTCAAAGGATAATTCAATTTTCTCTTGACACCTTTTTCTAAAACCTGAGCTCTTCGATTTTTCAAGATATTCAGATATCGATCTAAGGTACAACTCTTCTTGGTCTCTTGGAACCAAGTTAAATGATTTAATTATCCCTCCGCGTAGTTGCTTAACTTTACGGTGTACACTTGATTTACTAACTGCATACTTTTCAGCAATAGCACTAACAGACATTCCATTGATGCTTTGTTCGAGCAGTAACATTCTATCCTCACGCGGATAGGACTGAAGTGCTTCATTGATCTGTGAGCAAATTTGCTCACCCACTCTAATTTCCCATTCTTGAGCATCTTCAAGCATCGCCATACGCATAGAGCGACTAATCCCTGATCCATCACCTTCTGGCATTTTTATGATAGATGATGATTTTTCAACATAAGATAGATATGCATATCTATCGGGATTATATATGACTTCTCCATCCACAACTCCAACTCGTCCGTGTAGAGATAACAGCAGATTAAATATCTTCTTTAAGCCTTGTTTGTTTGTTATCAATCCATCTCTCACATCCATCACAATTTCAAATAACGCATTTTTATCTATAAACTCTCTCATCCTTATTTCCCCCAAATAAAACTGTAAGCAAATATGCAAGTTCAGTTGTTGTTAGTTCATTATCTGTAAGAACTTGATGCATATACATATAGTTAAAGTCTATCACGCCTGCAAGCTCTTCTTTGCGCTTGTTAAGTTCAGTAAGTAACAATTGTTGAACAATGACATCAACACTCCCCGATTCATGTTCCACAATTCGATATATCTCAGAACGGCTTAGCTCAACTGATTCTCGATTACCCAGTTTTCTAAGTAGATATCTTTTATTCTTATTTGGCATCTCGCTTCTTACCTCGCGCTTCCTCATAAGCATCCTTAACGTTTTTTGATGATTGAATCAGTGAACGTCCCACAGTGTAGACCATACAATATACAAACACGAATATTCCAATAGCTAAAAGGATTAGTCCTGGTGTTCCTGGTATTAATACGGATAATCCGTAAGCAATAAATGCAACAACAACTCCAACAGTCGGCACATATAACTTGCTGCCCTTTATTTTTTGAAGTATATCTTTA
Source organism: Erysipelothrix sp. HDW6B (assembly GCF_011301115.1). Lineage (NCBI taxonomy): Bacteria > Bacillati > Bacillota > Erysipelotrichia > Erysipelotrichales > Erysipelotrichaceae > Erysipelothrix > Erysipelothrix sp. HDW6B. Next base: position 1,438,752 of record NZ_CP049860.1, read on the forward strand.
GTTTCGTTGTCGTATTCTTTCTGCAATTTTCATCCCTCCTTTAACAATGTAAGAGAAGACTATGAATACTCCAGCAATTAACAAACAAAGTACCGCAACCTGAAACACTACGCCAACAACCAGGTAGAGCAATTCTCCAACAGTAGATTGTGGTACTTGGTTATTAAATATGGCTCTATATATTGTCGACGATAGATCCATCACTGTTATAAAACAATTGAATAGAAAGTTTATTACTGACACTACTGTGTCAATGATTAAGTCAAAAATGTTTGGGTTCATAGTCTTTTCCTTTCAGTGAGCAAATTTGCTCAGTTACATTTCAATTTCGTCATTTAGTGACAATTGTTCTTCTTTTGATCTCAATAATTCAATACGACTGCGCTCATCACTAAACTTTTTCTTTGCCCTTGATATGTCTGCACCGTTTCTTCCGAAATAGGCAAACATCTCACTGCTTTCGTATTCAAATGAGAGTAGCTCTTTGTACTCATAATCATTTTCTTGTAAATTCAACGCTTCTAGATCACGTCTCAATTTTTCCATTGCTTTTGTAATCGACTTTAGTGATTTAGGTTTTTGCACCTTCTCTTGTTTGCTATCTTGAGTTCCGTCAAGTTCACTAACAAGTTCTTCAACGTATGATTCTGAATACTTACCAGTCAGATATTCTTGTATTGTTCGAGCCGATAGACCCCCTAATTGTTTGCTAATCCATTCGGTAGTTCTAACGCCCTGCACGTCTTCATCACCGCGCTCTCGCTTCATATCACATAGCGATTTAAAGCCTGTGATCTTTTCGCGCAATGTTTCCGTGTCATCAGGTCTCTGAACGTTATGCAATCGAATTAACATTTCTTCTTCTATCTGGTCTCTAGGTGCATCAATGATAAGACCTGGTAGCGTTTCATAGTTTAACCGCTTAGCAATCGTGAATCGTCTTTCTCCAGCGATCAATCTGTATTGATGATTAGCAACCTTATATACAACAATCGGATTAATTATTCCATTTTTCTTTACAAGTTCCTCTAATTCGTCCAAATAATTCATAGGTGCTGAATTTAAAGGGTTTCGTTCAATATCTTCAATCTCGATATTCATGATTTTGGATAATTGATGTTGTTTTGTTGCTTCATTATCCAGTTCATTTAGGATTGTCATATTAGTTCCACTCCTTATCTAAGTAATCAACTACATTTCTGTAGTCTTGACCTACATTTGCTTTGTTATTGTTGATGATTAGTTCGTTTTCAAACGATGCTTTGTTGACTGGTTTATCTTGAAAACGAATTTTAGGTACAATTGGTTTAACGATATCGTTGTTAAAAGTATTAAGTACCTGAAGTCTTTCCTTACTTTGATTATTGTTAGTTACCATTGTAAAGAGTGGTCGGATAAGAATGTCCAGATCATAACTTGTTGCGATTCCAATGAGTTGCTGGATAGTCATTATGAGTCCTTTTTCTGCTCCTCGGTCAATCTTAATTGGAGCGATGATTTCATCCGCAATGTTCAGGACGTTTGTAGTAAGTACATTTATGATAGGTGGACAATCAATGAAGATATAATCATAATCTCCTCGTATTTTTTTAACCACTCGCTTGAGTCTGTTATGAACTGCAGTATCACCATTACGAATTTCTTTCTCTGCTTTTGCTAGTTCAAGTCGAGATGGGATGATGTGCAAGTTAGGTACTGTTGTTTGATAAGTCTTTGTGAGTTCTGCATCGAAGAGCATTTGGTCGATAAACGTTTCTGAATAGTTATATTTGTTGAGATGCTTTAGGATCTCCTCGAGTTTGTCTGAGTCCATAGAATTGATTGCTTCAGTTACTTCATTATTTATAAATACTTCTTCTTGTTTAATGTCCAGTAAGATATCTGTAGAGTTCGCTTGTGGGTCAAAATCTATCAATAAAACATTGTATCCTTTGTTCGCAAACCCAGTTGCAATGTTAATGCTGGAAGTTGTTTTTCCAACTCCACCTTTCATGTTTAGTAGTGCGATAACTTTACTCATTATTATTCTCCTTTGTTGTGAGCAAGTTTGCTCACTGATATATTTTCATTCAATTTACTTTCATTTTTTCGATCTAGTCCAATAACTGAAGAGAAATAGTCAATATGTGCTTGTTTAATCTCTTCATACATTTTTAGTTCATCTTCTGTTGCACATGAACTGCATAACTCACCATCTACCCAATAACAGCCACCCTCACAGGGATGATACCAGTCACATCCACAACGTTTACATTTTTCTATATCGCTCATTTGTACTCCTTTGACTTTAACATTCCAATTTTAACCATTGTTCTAACCAATAAGTCATAGTCTTTATCATAGATGGTTACTTGATATATTGGTGTATATGCAGTCTCTTTACTGATAAGTATTCTCTTTAGTATAGTTACATCCTTTTCGATTTTCTCTAATTCTAATTCGTTAAAAATAAAGCCTTGTTTACTTTTTTTGCGAAACCTACTAAATATATTCATGAGTACGCTCTGCTTGTTTCGTACTAATTTTTGCAGTTTTACTAACATCACAAAAGCTATAATGCCCAATAATAAGAAGAAAATTATGTTAAGTGATGATAGTGTATTAGAAATATCAGTTACGTCTGGTCTAGTGTAAATCATGGTTGTAAGATTTCTCATTTTACTCCCCTTTGCTGTGAGCAAATTTGCTCACCTCTAATTTGATTACTACATTTCTTCGGTTAAGTTCAATTATGATCATCTGGTCGAGTTTAACGAGATGTTTTTCTCGCTCTCGTTGATCCTCTGTAAGTTCAGTAAATTCACCATTTATCCATGTGTTTTCCCATAGCAATTCTCGTTCATCAAAAACCGCTTCATTTAGTGCATCCAACTCCTGGAGGTTTAACTGTTGGAGTTGACTCTGTTTTGTTATTTGATATATATTCATCAATGCTCCTTTTGTATCTATAGATTTTGTACGTTTCGGTAAATTATGAATCATTCTCAAATGTAGATTAATTAGTACGCTAATGCTGGTTTATATTTTTTTAGAATTGAATTAATCTGGTGTTTGAATTTGTCTCGTAACTCTCGAATATTTGGAATAACTTCTTCATTCGGTGCAAACATTATTTTTCTTGGTTCGCCATCTATTGATGTGTACTCCCATTTGTTAAATATCTGATTGTATTTTTTAAATAAATCTCTTAAAGAGTTACTTAGTGCAGTAGGCGGATTATCAAAGTCGATATATCTACGACCATTCCATGAATCTGGCTCATGGTTCTTCCAGTTATCAATATCATCACTCATCAATTCATGGATGACATGTTTGATAAAGTATTGAAGTGATGCGATTTCTCGATACTTGATGTTTTTCCATTCTGCAGCGCTTCTATTCACTTTTATGAACTCTCTATCCTGTTTGGATTGTTTGTCATTTTGATAACGTTCAAATTCCAATTGTTTTCTGGCCATTGCATCACTCATTTCGGGGTGTTTTGATTTTATCGCTTCAATATCGCTTTCCACGATTGCTAATTCAACGTCATAACTCATCGGCTTAAGTTTGAATTTCAACATAGGTTCAGTACGTCTTAAGACACAATAGAATACGGCTACAAATGCATCTCTCCATCGCTTTGCCGAAGTTTTCCAACTCTCTGCGAATATTCTTGTCTTTGTTTGGCGCCACCCATTTAACATTTTTGGATTTCCGTCTTTATCGAGTTGGATATCACCCTTTTCGTGTAATAGTACGGCACCAGGTATATTTGCTTTACAACGCTTACCATCTTTTTGCCAGTAATCACTTTCGTATACACGCGCTTCGTCTTTGATATACTCACGATCACATATCCATAAGTGAATGTATGTATGGTTACCATTCTTTGAAGTAGTTGCAAAGTATGGTAAGTTCTCTTCGCCGTAGCAAACTTGCTTGATAAATTCATGAAGGATTTTAACCTGCAGGTTTAGTCCATAATTTTTCCCCAAGTGAATTAAGAAGTAAGATCCATAACGTTTTTGATGTTTCTTGTTCGTTGTTGTTTTTTTATATTTCATGCAATTGATGTTTTTAACATCTGAAGTTTTCAGGTAAGAATCAACTAGATCATCAATTAACATACCATCATGTTTACTCTTCATAAGATAACGCTTATTGGAAGCATGCATTCTTGCTATTTCTGTTTTTAGATTTCGAACATTCTCAACTTTGTACCAAACGTCAAAACCAAAATGATACCAGTCATTCGATTCAAATTTATGATTTGTATAACTCATTGATTTCCTCCAGTAAATTAATTAAAACTTTCTAACAAAAAGGATGGACACCCCTTCTGTTCGCGACATAATATGCGTTAGCATATTTATAAATATAATGTCTTGAATACCTTAGAGTCTTTTAAGATAAGAACCTTCTTAAAGTACTTATTGACTTTGAGTAAATGCTTTCTACAATATAACCACAAGTAAGTAAACTAACTTGTTTTTTTTGTATGTTTAATTTGATTTGCGACAAATAATGTCGTATACTATAATCGAAAGCAAGTACGCTAAAAAGTGCTTGTTTAAAAGAACAATTTGTAACTTCTGTTTAAAGCAGCAAGGACTTATTGTGAGTCTTACTTAAGTACGCCAATACTTTTGTAAGATATAAAATTGAACTCAGCAGTTCAGGAGCCTTCGGGCTCTTTTTTTATTTGTACTCACCATATTTATTTAACAATTCACTCATTGAAGTGTTTGTATTCTTCAGTAACAGGTCAATACTCTTTGTGCTGATCCCGTCTTTGCTGTCGCCCCTGATAATTTTCACTAGCGTTGCCTGGGAAACTCCAGAAATTTTGGCGAACTGTCGTTGAGTGAGATTGTTCTTATCTAACTCATCTGCTACATATTCACCAATTACACTAATGAGTGGCTTTAATGTCATTTTTATCACCTCCAGAACAACAAAAAAGAGACTTAGTATAAAATATACTAAGTCTCATAATATGCATGATGGTGCCCGAGGACGGACTCGAACCGTCATGAGTTTTACCTCGCTGGATTTTGAGTCCAGTGCGTCTACCGATTTCACCACTCGGGCATTGCTTAACTATAATAATCCAATTAGCCCGATAAATCAATAGAATTTAGGATTAAAGTTAATAAAATTAGCACAATTTTCTATTGGTAGAGAAAAATACGATTAGACAAATTTAAATATGTCTGATTCTCCGTATTTAACGTGTTTTCCCTCTGCAATTAGCTTGATTTTCTGGCCTGTCGTAAAAACTATTGGGCTAATTGTGCTATACCCTTTTTCATTGATGAAATTCAAATCCAATTTCGAAATCAACTGGCCCTGCTTAACATAATCACCAATATCAACAAGCGTTTCGAATCCCTTACCATTCAATGAAACAGTATCAATTCCCAAGTGAATAATAAATTCAGAACCATCATCACAAATGAAACCAATGGCATGTCCTGTAGGAAAAAGCATATTTACCTCACCATCAATGGGAGCATAGATTTCTCCCAAAGTAAGATCGATAGCGTAGCCCTCACCCATGATTTGATTTGCAAACACTTCATCTGGCACGTCTTCCAATCCCAAAATAGTACCACTTCCAAATGAATTAAACTTTAATTTACTGGTCATGATTCTTCCTCCATATTACTTATAATACCACATTCTACAAGTTCGGTATATTGATACTGAAAAGCCCTCAGACAACTCTGGGGGCTTTGTGATTAATAATTATTGAGTCCTTCTAACAGAACGACTAAAAACTCATATGTGCGCTCAAATGAGCCAATATCAAGTCTTTCCAAAGGTGTATGAATATCATACATAATTGGACCAAAGCTAACAATATCTGATCCCGGAAGTTTGTCACTCCAAATCCCGAGTTCCATACCACCATGCGTTGCTTCGTGTTTCATTGCTTCGCCACGGAGTTCACGGTAAGCTCTCTCAGTATGTTCACGGAATTTTGATTGTGGATCGTACATCCATCCGGGATACTTCGCAGAAAATTCCGATTGCATGCCACATTGTCGACCAATCCAATCAACTTGAGCTAGAACAGTGTCCTTCACAAATGCTTGTGTTGCGCGAATAGACATTTGGACTTCATAAGTTGTGTCAGTTAGTGTTACCTTACCAATATTGCTTGATGTAATAACGAGCCCTTCGATATCTTTGCTCATTTGGATAACACCATATGGAAGCATGAATAATGATGTAATAACTGCGCGAGATGCATCGATATCTAATACTTTTTCTGTTTCACCTTCTGTTAAAGAAAATGCTAAGCCAGCATCACTTGCAGCATATTGAAGTTTAAATTCATTTGTTGCAGTCTCATAGAAATCCTTAAATGCTTGGATATCTTCCACGGCAAGTGTAAATGTCGCTTCTCGTGTGATGGCATTCATCTTATCGCCACCTGCAAAAGCTACAACACGAACATCCATCAATTGCGCAGCACGATACATGAGTATCCCTGCAATTTTATTAGCATTTCCACGTTCTTTATCAATTTCGCCACCAGAGTGCCCACCAAAGAGTCCAGTGATTGCTACTGTTACTGTTTTCATTGTCTTATTTTCAAATGTAACGTCACGATTTAAAACTGCACGTGCACCACCACATGAGGATACATAAATCTCTGATTCACCTGATGAGTCAAGACCAATCACTAAACGTGATTCGAGCATCGACACATCGATTTTCTCAGCACCTGTTAATCCTGTCTCTTCTTGGACTGTAAATACACATTCCAATGCGGGGTGTTTTGCATGCTTATCATCAAGAAGTGCCAACATATAAGCAACAGCAACACCATTATCAGCTCCTAATGTTGTGCCTTTCGCTTTGAGAAACCCATCTTCTTCATAAAGCTCTAATCCATCAGTATCAAAGTTGTGATCACTGCTGCTGTCTTTTTCTGCGACCATATCAGTATGACCTTGAAGCATGACGGATGGTGCGTTTTCGTAACCTGTTGATGCCGGTTTAAAAATAATAACGTTCCACATTGCGTCAGAAATAACTTTGAGGCCACGTTCATTGGCAAAATTTACGAGATAATCATGCATGCCTTTTTCGTTGAAAGAAGCACGAGGAATAGCGCTTATCGCTTTAAAGTAGTTCATAATTGTTGATTCATTCATTGTAATATCCTTCTTTCTAATGTGATTATCATATCATATATTTGGACTCTGAATCGCATTTAATTTTTATTTCATATCCTTTGTGTATCGCCTCTATATTTGTTAGTATTAAGTTAGTATTTGAAATTTCAAGTAATTATAAGGAGGAGGATTACATGAAAAAATTTCTAGCAGAATTTAAAGAGTTTGCGATGAAGGGAAATGTTCTCGACATGGCAATTGGGGTTGTTATTGGGGGCGCATTCGGGAAAATTGTTACCTCTTTAGTTAATGATATTATTATGCCTTTAGTTGGTGTCGTAACAGGTGGTGGATCGTTTGATTCATTGAACATCCTTTTAAGACCTGATGAAACGAACCCACTGACATTAAACTACGGGTCATTCATTCAGACTACGATAGATTTCTTAATCATTGCCATGAGTATCTTTGTTGCAATTAAGGCAATCAATAAGTTCTCGAAAAAACAAGAAGCTGAAGTTGTTGAAGAAGCACCAGCAGCACCAAGCGAGGAAGTCATACTTCTCCAAGGTATTCTTGAAGAGTTAAAATCAAAAAAATAGTAAAAAAGAGTTGCACCATTGTGTAACTCTTTTTATTTGGATCGCATGCGTTCTTCAAGATAAGTCTGCCGTTTGGATTCATGATGATTATCAACAGCTCTTCTGAATGCATCATATTCCCCCACTAAAATTAGTGATTTCGATGAACGTGTTGCACCAGTATAATACAAACGACGCGACAACATTCGATAAAAATCTGATACTGCAACAAGGATTACAATTGGGTACTCACTCCCCTGTGCTTTATGAACACTCATTGCATAAGCATGCGTAATGTTTATAAAATTCGAAGGCTCATACTCAACAAAATTGCCATCAAAATCAACGACCATATACTTGGAGTCTACTTCGACTAAGGTCCCTATGTCACCATTAAAAACAAAGTCGTCTGGTTGATTTTTGAGTTGAAGAATTTTGTCTCCTTCTCTGAATATTCGAGTTCCTACCATATGTTGCGGTTTAGAAATACTCTCTGGGTTACACATTTTTTGAAGAAAATGGTTTAAGTTATCAATCCCAGCAATACCGTCATACATTGGAGCCAGTACTTGGATATCCTGCAAGCTATACCCTTTGGATAAGGCTTGATCCACCAGTTTAAGAACGATATCCTTAACGCTACCATAGCGAGCATCAAAGAACTTCACATCACGATGATACGATGCCACTTCAAAAATCCCTTGATTCATATTCACCGCAAGGTCAATGACTTCAGAGCCCGATTCTTGACGGTAATTACGTTCCAATTCAATGGTTGAAATAGCTTTGGATGCAATCAAGTCACCCAGTACAAATCCACTTCCTACCGAAGGCAACTGATTTTGATCACCTACAAACAGAAACTTTTTAACACGACCACTTGCTTTTAATAGGTTCGCAAACAACCAAATGTCAACCATCGAAAACTCGTCAACAATTAAGATGTCTGCCTCAAGAGGATTATCCTCATGCATACCAAATTGATTTGACTCCAAATCCCAACGAAGTGCCGAGTGAACTGTAGACGCCTGTACATTTGTTAATGCTTCCATACGTTTTGCAGCTCGTCCTGTTGGAGCACACAACGTTATCTGAAGCCACGGCATATTTTTTTGAAGTAAGGTGACTATCCCGGATAATAACGTACTTTTACCAGTACCCGGCCCCCCTGTTAAAATCATCATATTTGATGCCATAAATTCCTTAATAGCATGTAGTTGGACATCATCAAAATCAATTCGCAAATCTTGCGCCACAGCATCAATTTTTTCATCAATATCATCAAGTAAAAACTCATCCGCTGGATAATTGAATTCTTTTAAGAAATCTGAGACATATGTCTCACTTTCATATTGGGTATAATGATAGAGACGGTTTTCATCTTCAACAAGTTCACCATGTTCTATTAATGCGTCAATCGCGATTTCTGCACGTTCCAACTCCGATGGACGTATACTCTCTGTAAGTTGTTCTCGGAAAATGTAACTGTCACCTTGCCCAAATGCTAGCGTTTTATAGCGATCAAGCATGAGTGCTTCAATTCTATTTGGGTCATCCATGTCGTAACCTAATGACATCGCTACTTTATCTGCTGTTTTAAATCCAATGCCATCAATATCATAAACCAGACGGTACGGATTACTTTTTATCAACGGTACAGATTCCTCACCATACGCCTTAGTAATTTTAATGATTTGCTTATTACCAAGTCCATTCGCTATCAAAAAAGCTACAGCATCTTCAATTGGATCTTGGTAGCGAACTTTTTCCATAATCATCTCAGCTTTACCTTGTGTAATGCCTTTGCATTCAATTATAAAGTCAGGATTATTTCTTATATCATCTAAAATTGTTGCCCCATATTTATCTACAAGTGCTTCTGCAGATTTTTGACCAACTCCTGGAAAATTTGGACCACTTAAATAACGAATGATGAAATCACGATCTTGTGGCATCATTTTCTGGTATGCACTTACGGCAAACTGCATCCCAAAGCGAGGATCCTCTCGATAAGTACCTGTGAATTCATAGAATGACTCAAGCTCCAAAGCACTGATAGGTCCTTTGATCGTTAAGGGTTTTTGATTGGTATTAAAAAGAACAATTCTAAAGATACCAAATCCAGATTGCTCATTTACAAATATCGCTGAATCTACGACGCCTTTAACAGTTTGTTCCATATTTACCCTCATCCTATCATTAGTATTATTCCTATATAGCCTATCAAGTTATTCAAAAAATGTATACCGATTGAGGTGAAAATTGTCTCTGTTTTCGCAACATATTTTGCGAGTAGAAATCCCATAACAGTATATTGAAATAAATATATCGGTAAAAGCAACGAAATACCCATGCTATCACCGGGCCAGGCATGAAACATTCCAAATAGTAATGAAGAGATTATGACTCCAATACGTTGCGAACTCTCAAAACCAAATTTTTGATACAAAACACCCCGAAACACAATTTCTTCGACAAATGGCGTTACACATACGATCGAAAAAAATGCACTGATTGGACTATTCAAAATCTTCATATATACGAGTTCTTGATTTGCCGCTATAGCACCATTACCCCATATCAACAGAATTATCCAATTCATGAATAAATTTACGATGCCAAGAATTACTGCTCCTATCGCCATTTGCTTGCATAAATATCGCCATCGTTTTTTAAAATCTCGAATTAATAAGCGCAATGTCTTTCGAACGATATAAAGCATTCCAAAGAATCCTACACCTAGCGAAACGACCATTATTCCTGAATACGATGCCTTGATTTTAAGTATGTCCAGGGATACCCACATTCCTAAAAGTGGATATGCAAATTGCATACCCACAAAGTAATGTGCCAATACACCTAAAGTCTCCTTAAGCGTAAATATAGCATTCTTATTTGATTGATTAAGCGAGACGTGAATCATACTTAACTTCTTTACCATGAATATCAAATACTCGATCAATGCGACCACCACCGAGCACTTCATCTCCAAGATAAAAGACAGCTTCTTGTCCTAATGTTACTGACTTTACATCTTCTAACATTGTAACTTCAATGCGCGTGTCATCAAGCCATGTAATACGAACTTTTAAGTCTTTTTGGCGGTAACGGAACTTCGCCGTTGCATCCATTGTTTCTTTAGGTCTGTCTGAGAACCAGTTCATCTCAGCAATCTCTGCTTTTGAGGCAAAGAGCATTGGATGGTCTGATCCTTTACCAACATAAATCGTGTTCGTCGAAAGGTCTTTCCCAACTACGAAGAATGGTCCAACTGATGTATTAATATTCAATCCGTGTCGTTGTCCAATGGTATAAAACATGACGCCTTGATGACGTCCAATTTCCTTCCCTGAATCAACTTCAACAATTGATCCTTCAGAATCTTTGAGATAGTTTTTTAAGAAATCACGGTATTCACGTTCACCAATAAAACAGATTCCAGTTGAATCTTTTTTGGTAGCCACCGGTAAATCTAATTCTAAAGCAATTTTACGAACTTCTTCTTTATTAAGTTCCCCTAATGGAAACATAACACGTGGTAAAACTTCTGGTTTCACACGGCTCAAGAAATATGTTTGATCTTTGTTTTGATCTTCTGCTCTAAACATTTTACCATCTTTAGTCACTGCGTAATGGCCTGTAGCAAGCATATCAAAGCCATTTTTATCCATAAAATCATAGAATGAATCAAATTTTACATATCGGTTACAAAGAATATCTGGATTAGGGGTATGTCCTCGTTCTGTTTCTGCTAGAAAGAAGGAAAAGACATTGTCCCAGTATTCTTTGACATAATCGACACGAAGCAATGGTAGACCTAAGTGGTCAGCAACACGTTTCGCATCTGCATAGTCGACTTCCTGTGTACACATGTCGTCCATAATTGTTGGGTTACCCATAATATCATTATTGGCAAACGAATCCCAGTTACGCATAAAAGCGCAAGTAACATCATGTCCTTGCGACTTCAATAAGTGAGCAGCGACTGCGCTATCGACGCCCCCTGATAAACCTACTAATACTTTCATAATACCAACTTTCTATTGCTTATAATTCAGATGCTGTTTCCATAGAAATACGATGCGACTGTCTCATTTCAGACGGCAAAAATGCATCAATTTCCTCTTCATCATAACCTACCAAGAAAGTTTTTTCATTCATAACGATTGGTCTTTTAAGAATTGAAGGATGTCTTTGTATGAAAACGATTAATTCATTAATTGATAATGCATCAAGATCGATTTGTGATTCTTGCATAACTTTTGAGCGCTTGGAAATAATATCCTCAGTTCCATTTTCGCTACGCATCAAAAGATGTTTAATTTCTTTTTCACTCAACATAGATGTGAAAATGTTTTTCTCAATGAACTTGAGATTACGTTCTTTAAGCCATTGTCGCACTTTGCGGCACGACGCACATCCGGGAGATGAGTATAGTACAATCATAAGAGACCTCCTCTTTTACTTATCATTATAACGTGTAAAGCCTTTATTTCATAGTGTTTTTTGCGTTAGATTGGTGTGTGATATTATGTTACAACCAATCTAAACCCATTTTACGTTGGACGTCTTCAAGCGTCTTTTTCGCTGTTGGACGCATTGCTTCTGCACCCTTCTCAAGGACTTCAGCAAGGTATTCTCCTTGGTTAAATTTCTCATAGCCTGTTTGAAGCATTTCCAACTCTGCAACAACCCGATCGGCAACCGCTTTTTTGAATCCTCCATATTGTGAGTCTTTAAACTGCGCTTCTGCTTCAGGAATTGATATATTCTCTAGTGCTGCATAAATGGTAAGCAAATTAGACACTCCAGGTTGATTCTCAACATCATACTTCACAACACCAAGTGAATCGGTTACTGCAGACATAATTTTTTTACGTGCTGATTTAAGATCATCACGAAGATAAATAACGCCTTTTTCGCCCTCAGTGTCTGACTTGCTCATTTTTTTCGTTGGATCTTGAAGTGACATTATTTTGCTTCCAACTTTCGCAATGACAGGTTCTGGAATCACAAAAGTATCACCAAAGCGATTGTTGAATCGTTCTGCAGTATTACGTGCAAGCTCTACATGTTGTTTTTGGTCCTCACCTACTGGTACTAAATCAGCTTGATGAATAACAATATCAGCGGTCATTAGTGTCGGATATGTATAGAAGCCACCACTGAGTGACATCCCTGTATCTTTTTTGTCTTTATATTGAGTCATTCGATTTAACTCACCCATTGGCGTTACACAAGACATAATAAAACCTAATTGAGCAATCTCTTTCACATCACTTTGTAAAAAGATGGTACATTTCTCAGGGTCCAATCCACTTGCTAAATAAAACAACAAGGCGTCCTTGAGGTTTGTCTCAAGTTCTTGGGGATCAATCGGCATTGTAATACAATGCAAGTTTGCTATAAACACATTCACATCGTACTCTTCCTGAGATTGGACAAAAGGTCTCAAAGCGCCAATGTAGTTTCCTAACGTTAATTGTCCGGTGGGTTTAATTCCACTAATCATTCTTTTTTTCATGTTAACCTCCGTAAATATCGGTATCGTAAATTTCTTGAGCACGTGCTTCAGTAATGACTTTCGTTTTAACAAGTCGATTAAGTACGTGTCGCTGTCGTGCTTTCGCACCTTCATAATTTGTACTCAGTTGATAATGCGACGGCGCTTGCGGGATACCTGCAAGTATTGTTGCCTGGGCATCCGTTAAATCAATCGGATCGACACCAAAATAGCCATGTGTTGCTGCTTCCAGACCATCATAACCATCGCCATAGTAATTCATATTAATGTAAATCGCTAGAATCTCTTCTTTACTAAATGTTTTTAGCATATCACGCGCAACAAAATATTCGGCCACTTTGCGTCGAAGCGTCATTTCATCGCCAAAATAAAAATTCTTTGCGATTTGTTGTGGGATTGTACTACCACCTTCAACATAACTAAGATTCTGGATATTTCGTAACGTTGCTCGCGAGAGTGCGATATAATCCAACGTTGTCCAGCGTGTCATGAAGCGGGCATCCTCAGTTGCGATAACACTCGCCTTTAACATTTCAGGTAATTGATCGGCATAGACAAAATCATCCTCTGCCATTTCATCCGCAAACATTTGCGTAACAGGACGCTCCGCTATCGCTCGCGTATATTCTTCGTAACCTTGGTATACAATCCATCCCGTAACTGCTAAGACAGCGAGGGCAACCACCAATAAACCTTTGAGTATTTTCTTCTTCATTTTAATGAAAAAACACAGTCGCCTGTGTTTTCTATTGACCCATCGATTTCATAATTTGACGAATCTGCGCTTCTGAAGGCTTACGCCCCATCTGCATATACATTGCACGAATCATTTTTTCGTTGATTGGTGGATTTTCTTTAATTTGTTTTTCAAACATATGTTTTGTTATGAAGAAAGTTGCGATTCCTCCAATAACTGCTCCAAGTAACACCCATCCAATACTGATGAGAGTTGTGTTCGCTTCAAGAATACTTAACATGGTTTCACCATCCTTATTAAACTAATTTATATCTATATTCTATACTGTTTAGTGGGTAAAAACAACCCCAGACTCCCTCTTAAACACAAAAAAACCCAGAAGGTTGATATTGTCCCCTGTTTCTTACAGGTGGGTGTTCTGTCTCTTGGTTTGGGATTCTAACACGTAGCTAGTTTTCACGCTGCCGTAAGTACATCCGAACTCCCTTATATCAAAGTGTCGGAAAAATATTAGTTCCTTCTAGGCATTTATATTATATCACAATTTGACCAAACCACAAGATTTGTAACCGCTATCCACCTGATATCCTACTACTAATTGTTGTGTACAATACACATTATTATCGGCCTAAACGCACTTAAATAGCACTTTTAATATAGGATAGGAATACGTTTCATGCTATACTATAAAAGAAACAATTCGAGGTGAACTATGAAATTAAGTAAAAGTTTCTTTTACACCCTACGCGAGGATGTAAAAGACGAAGATTCAACAAGTGGTAACCTACTTGTACGTGCCGGCTTTATCAAAAAAAGCTCATCAGGTGTGTATATGTATATGCCGCTAGGACTTCGTGTAAAAGATAAAATTGAAACTATCATTCGTGAAGAAATGAATGGCATTGATGCCATGGAAATGACCATGCCAACCCTTATCCCGGAAGATGTCTATATTGCTTCAGGACGTCGTGATATCATTGGTTCAAGCATGTTTACATTGAAAGATCGCTACCAAAAACCGTTCGTTTTAGGACCAACACATGAAGAACTCTTTGCTCAAGCAGCACAGATGAAAATTAAATCATACAAAGATATGCCTTTTAGTTTATACCAATTCCAAACTAAATTCCGTGATGAAGCCCGTCCTCGTTTTGGACTCATTCGTGTTCGTGAATTTGTGATGAAAGATGCCTATACATTCGATGCAACATTGGAAGACGCAAACGATTCTTACGATGCAATGTTTGAAGCTTATAAACGTATTTTTGATCGTGTTGGCTTAGATTATCGTATTGTACGTGCGGATACTGGAATTATGGGCGGTCTTCTCTCAGAGGAGTTCCAAGCAGTTACTGAAATTGGAGAAGATATCCTAGTCCTTGGTGAAGATACAGGATTTGCAAGCAACTTAGAAGTTGCTGAGAACGTATCACGCATCGTAAGTACCGATGATTTAAAATCTCTTGAAAAAGTGCACACACCCAATGCAAAAACAATCGAAGAAGTATCAGCATTTTTAAATCAAGATGTCAAAACATTCGTTAAAACACTTATTTACCGTCTTGACGATAAATTCGTCGCTGTTTGCGTTTTAGGGGACCGTGATGTAAACGAAACAAAGCTCTCCAAAATCTATGGTGCAACTGAAGTTGAACTTGCTGATTTTGAAAATGTCCAACGTATTACAAATGCTAATGTTGGATTTGCAGGTCCTATCGGTCTCGATATTGATATTATTGTTGATAAAGAAATTGAAGGCTTACGTAACTTCACTGTCGGAGCTAACGAAAATGACTTCCACTTCATCAATGCTAATCACTCAGATTTCGAAGCAACACATATTGTTGACGTATCTAATGTTAAAGAAGGCGATCCAAACCCTGATGGTACTGGTGTTCTTACCTTTTCAAAAGGAATTGAAGTTGGAAATACTTTTAAATTAGGAACTAAGTACTCAAAAGCAATGAATCTAGAATATCTTGATCAAAACAATAAACTTCAAGACGTATATATGGGTTCATATGGAATCGGACTGGGTCGTACTTTAGCAGCTATCGTTGAACAAAGTCATGACGATAACGGAATCATTTGGCCAATCAATTTAGCACCATATCATGTCTCAATTGTTGTCATCAATAGCAAGAGTGATGAACATATGGCTTATGCAACTGACCTTTACAACGAGTTAACACAAGCAGGAATTGAGGTTCTTCTTGATGATCGCAACCAACGTCCTGGTGTCAAATTTAATGACATGGAATTAATTGGTATCCCATTACGAATTACGATTGGTCGTGATGTTGAAAACAATCAAGTTGAATTTAAAGAGCGTAATAAAGACGAAGCGATTAAACTTGATCGTGACGAAGTTCTCGCTACAATTCAATCATTCTTAAAATAAAATCAAACTGACTACGGTCAGTTTTTTTACATATACAAAAAATAACTCACCTATTTGGTGAGTTATTCTGTTTCTATAGACGCTTGTTTGTAAACATCGCGTGGCTTACTTCCATTTGCAGGGCCAATGATACCATTTTGTTCAAGGGCATCAATAAGGTTTGCTGCACGGTTATAACCTACTTTAAAGCGACGCTGTAGCAAGGATGTTGAAGCCCGTTGTTCTTTAACAACAAATTCATAAGCTTCTTCATACAATGGATCTTCATTTGATTGAACAAATCCATTATTTCCTTCAACACCATCAAGACGGATAAATGCATCGTCATATTGTGGTTTTGCTTGCATGCTTGCTTTCTCAGCGATTCGACGTACTTCATCATCACTTACATATACACCCTGAACTCGTACTGGGTTAGGTTCGCCCATAGGAATGTATAACATATCCCCATAACCTAATAATTTCTCAGCGCCGACTGTATCAAGAATAGTTCTTGAATCAATCGAACTTGAAACCGCAAAGGCAATGCGTGACGGAATATTTGCTTTAATAACTCCCGTTACAACATCCACCGATGGTCTTTGTGTTGCAACAATGAGATGTATACCCGCAGCACGCGCAAGTTGCGTAATTCGTTGAATACTTGTTTCAACATCTTTTCCAGCAACTGCCATTAAATCTGCTAACTCATCGATAATAACAACAATCCAAGGCATGAATGGTCGATTTTCTTCGGGGTGTAATTTTACCTTTTCGTTGTAAGATCCAATATTCCGGACACCCACTTTAGAGAATGTATCATAACGCTCTTCCATTTCATCAACGATAACCTTTAAAGCCATCGATGCTTGCATTGGGTCTGATATAACCGGACCAATTAAATGTGGGATATCCATGTAGGGTGTAAATTCTACTTTTTTAGGGTCCACTAACAGCAACTTAAGTTCGTCAGGTTTTTTATTAAGAATTATTGAAGTAATAATGGAATTCATACATACTGACTTACCACTACCCGTTGCTCCAGCAACCAAAAGGTGCGGCATTTTATTCAAGGCAACAGTAATCGGTTTCCCCATTAAATCTTTTCCGAGTGCGACGTTGATGTTGTCTTTATCCGCAAAATTAGGCGATTGGTTAATAACTTCCTTCATTTTCACTGGAATCATTTCAACATTTGGAATTTCAATTCCAACTGCACTTTTTCCAGGGATTGGCGCTTCAATGCGTAAGGTTTTGACCGCGAGTTCCATCATCAAATTATCTTGGATTGATGAAATCTTCGATATTTTTACGTTGCTGTCTGGTTTGAGTTCAAATTTTGTAACTGCGGGTCCGATATGAATATCGATAAGCGTCGCTTCAATGCCAAACTGTTTCAGAACATTGATTAAGCGGTCAGCTTTATTCTTAGCGCTTGTTGCATTTGCGTTAGAGCGATTGTTAGCTTTCGCCGTTTCTAGCAACGTGACCGGCGGTAATCGATAATTATCATAGCTTAAGGGTCTTTGATCGCTATCATTTTTGACATTTTCACGTAACGTGGTTGCATCAGAAGACGGTAATGTTACAGAATCGACAATTTCACGTGTCTCTGAAGTAGGCGTATCTAATACCTTTACAGAATCTTCATTACCTATCGGTTCGTGTTGCATGTCATCATCTAACGTTACAAACAATGAACTTCCAGTATGTTGACTCGGTTGTTGGCTTGAAGCATCTTCTAACGACATGAAACCAGCTCGAACATCTGGTTCATCATAATTCTTCGCGATCATATCTTCAACGGTTGCGGCTTTTTCAGCTTCTTTTTCAAGTTGCTTCGCTTCTCGTTTTTCTTTACGACGTCCAAAGAATGAACTTGTTTTTTCTGTCCCTTTGCTTGCCGTATCCACAATTTGTTGCGGTGAAAAGAGTAACGCTAACGCAGAGATTGAAAAGACAAAGATAATTACAATGACACCTTCCCGCGCAACAAGAAATGACAAACCACCATATAAGATAGCACCAATAATCCCACCATATGCAGGTTGATTATAATTCATAAAAATCTTCGGAACACTCGTAAAGTAGTCCACGATTATTGGCCAGCCAACCAAATCTTGATTGAAGGATAGTGATACGGTTAATATCAAAGATACCATTAGTAAACTAATCCCTAACCAAAAGCTTATGGATCGGGAAAACTGTTTGGGTTTCACCATCGCAACGAATGCAATTCCAGTAATGAGAATGTAGTATGGGAACGTATATTGTCCTACGACGACGCGCATCGTGTTATCGATGATTTCACCAACTATTCCATATCGGAAATATCCGATAACCGAGAATCCGATTGTCGCGATTGATACGAGAAAGCGAATCAATTCATTTTGTCTCGCTATACTTGCTTTTGTTTTTCTTTTTTTCTTAGCCGCCACAATGGTCCTCCTTTTTAAACGTTGATTTCAATAATAACTGGAAGAATCATTGGTCGTTTTCCAGTTTGCTTAAAGATATACTTTGCGATTAAATCACGCGCTTCGTTACGAGCATCGACATTGGTATAACGTCGTTCCTCTTTAAATTTGGCAATGGTATTTTCAAGAATTGTTCCAACTTCACTCATCACATTGTCTGCATCTTTAAGGTAGATAACACCGCGTGATTGAATGTCTGGACCTCCAAGAACTTCTTTAGTTTTATTGTTGATGACAACACCTACAATGATTGTTCCATCGGTCGCAAGAATTTGACGATCGCGAAGAACAAGCCCTGATGTATCTAAATGGTCTTTACCATCAATGAGAACATCTTCAAGTTTGATTACTTCTTTAGTTGATTTTAAACGACCTTCTTCAAAAGTAGCTACTTGACCATTATCAAGAATCACAATGTTTCCAGCGCTGATGCCCATTTCTACCGCAATACTTGCGTTCGCAACTAAGTGTTGATATTCCCCTTTTACAGGTACAAAATATTTCGGTTTCAATAATGAAATCATCATTTTGATATCTTCAACGGATGCATGCATCGCAAGAACTTCTTTGTAACTCATTGTTGTGACTTGAACGCCATCTTTGTAGAGTTCATTAATCATCAACCCTGCTTCTTGTTCGGTTCCAGGAATTTCTGGTGACGCAACAATGACACTGTCTGTATCACGGACTTCAATTTTTAAATCTTCGCCCATCGCGATTTTCGCCATTTTACGGAATACATTTGGGCCGACATCTGACACGATAATCACAACATTTTCGTCAGTATTGTCGAATTCTTTAGCATCAATTTCAATATTTTCTGGCATTTTATAGTAATTTAGTTTTTCGATATGTGTAATCAAGCGTCTTTGCGCATCTCCGTAAATAAACACTTTACGGCCAAATTTTTGAGCCATTTCGATTGTTTCAATGAAACGGAAAATATTTTGTTCATACAACGTTACAATGATACGGTTATCGGTATTTTCAAATACGCGTTCTAAACGTCGACTCGTACGGTGATGTGGGGATGTAAATCCTTCATGTTTTGCATATCCAGATTCGGCAGCAAGTAAGAAAACGCCTTTTTTCCCAATATCTGAGATATTCGCAAGCTCAGTTGTAAATCCTTTATTTTGAATATTGAAGTCGATAATGAATTCACTTGCAAACACAATATACCCTTGATCAGAAGCAATGGCTAATCCAAATGAATCTGGAATTGAATGGGTAACACCAAATGAAATCATTTGACGGCTTCCAACTTTAAATTTGCTATCACGTTTAATTCTGAAAATCTTTACGTTTTTAACTTTACGTGCGCGTAAATCGTCTTCAATGATATTCGCAACCAATGGGGTTGTATATACTGGTGCTTTCACTTCTTTTAGTAAGTATGGTAATGCACCGACCACATCATCATGACCGTGCGTAATGAAAATAGCACGAACACGGTTCTTATTCTTTTTGATATAGGATAAATCAGGAATTACTTCTTCGACTCCTAATTGATCACTTTTTGGATATTTCAATCCTGCATCGACAATATACATGTCGTCATTTATCTCAACGATATTTAGGTTTTTTCCTTCTTCGTCAAGTCCTCCTAGTGCGAGGAATTTAATTTTGTCCATAAAAAAAATCTCCTTTTTAAACATTCTTATGTATTAAGTGTGAATTCGTTATTTCTATTATACACTACTAACAGCTTAAGTTCATTAAAAAATACCCGACATGAACGGGTATTTTATTTTTTTTATCTTAATAAGATATGATTTCAAGGATTTCTTTTTCAGTATCAATTTCTACTACAGCACCAATCGGGAGTGTAAACATGGGATGCGTATGACTACAGTCAACACCATCAATTATCGGAATATTGGGAATGTCTCCGATGACTTCACAAAGGATATCAATTGGCTTCCGTCCCGTTCCTTGATCATCGAACAGTTCATGTTTTCCGTACATTAAACCACCAATACGCTCAAATACACCAGCGTTTTTCAATAACGCAAATGAACGTTCTACGGTCATGGCATCTTTCATAGAATCCTCAATCAACAATATATCACCATGTTTAATCTCTGGCATATATTGAGTTCCAAAAATCCCTTGCATCGTATTCAGATTTCCAGCTATAAGACGTCCACGGGCACTCCCTGGATTAATAATCGTCCATGCATTACTGTTTTCTGTTTTTTGATTATAAGGAAGGTGCCAGGGCTTTCGCTCATCGGTCCACACTTCGGGTTTAACCAACGCAATGGGTAATTCACTATGCATCAACACCTGCTCAAAATAATGATATGTTAGTCCCTTAAATGGCTCTACCTCGCCAAAAGAGGGAACGACTGCTGGACCGTAAAATGTAGGAATTCCCGTTTGTGCATACAATGCAAATAGTATGGCAGTGACATCGGAATACCCAATAACTATCTTCGGATCAGCGCGAAAGGCGTCGTAGTCAATATATGGAAGCATGGCGTTGGAGTTAAAACCGCCAATCGTTGACATTATACAGCGAACTTCTGGATCTCTTAAAAGCGCATTAAATTCAGCTACACGCTCTTGTATCGTTCCAGAGCGGTAGAAATCCTGTTTTCCTGTCAATTTACCTTCTTTGATTTTAAACCCCTTAGAACCCAAATACTGCTTTGCAGTTTCATAACGCGTTGGAACGGTTGCTGTGATTGGCGAAGATGGTGAGAAGAATCCAATGGTGTCTCCAGGATTTAGTGTGAATCGTTGATTATATTGCATGAGTATTCCTCCGTTTTTCTTATTATACGTAATTTACCATCGAACACCAATAAAAAAAGCATCCGAAGATGCTTAAATGGCAATGCGTTGAATTGATTTTGATTCCATGGTGGTATCGTCGATATCAATGACCACCGCATTCAAGAACGAATCGCCGCTTGCGACAGTATAACGGGTTTTTTCACCCAAGATAACATTGTGGTAGAGTTCTTCAACATCACGACCAATAATGCTATCACGAGCGCCACACATACCGACGTCGGTTATATATGCCACACGGCCAATTAAACGTTCATCGGCAGTTTGAACATGCGTGTGAGTCCCAACACAAGCGTTGATGTCTTCACTATATACATTTGCAAAAAGCATCTTTTCACTTGTTGACTCTGCATGAAAATCAACAAAATAATAATCAGCTTTAACATTTTCAAGAACATCGTCCATAAAAGGATACGGACTTCCACCAACACGATTCATGAATGCTTCTCCATAGAGATTAACAACACAAATGCGTTTTTCTTTTACTGTATATACTTTGTAGTAGTTTCCAAAATCAACCGGATCTATATTCGCAGGAACCAGCAGTTCTGGACAGGACTCATAATCATCAAAGATTTCACGTTTCGCAAACGTATGATTTCCCATTGTAATACATTCAATACCTGCATTGATGAGTTGATTATAAATTTTCTTTGTAATCCCCTTACCATGTGCACTGTTTTCACCATTCGCGATTGTGAAATCAATGTCGTATTGCTGTTTTAACATAGGTAAGTGGTCAACAACAATTTGTCGACCACTTGCTCCTACAATATCTCCAACAAACAAGATACGCATTATTTTGCAAGCTCCAAGGCACGGAGTTCGCGAATAACCGTTACTTTAATTTGTCCTGGGTATGTTAGATTCTCTTCGATTGACTCGCGAATTTCGCGTGCCATCTTAACTGTTCCAAGATCATCAACTTCTTCTGGTACTACAAGTACACGAAGTTCACGACCTGCTTGAATTGCGAACGAACGTTGAACACCTTCATGCGTTGAAGCAATTGCTTCAAGATCTTCGAGTCGTTGAATATAACTTTCAAATGATTCGAATCGTGCTCCTGGTCGTGCTGCACTTAATGTGTCAGCAGCTGCTACAAGAACAGAGATTGCGCTCGTTGCATCAACATCACCGTGGTGAGATGCAATTGCATTCACAACGATTGGGTGTTCGTTATATTTCTTCGCAAGTCTTACACCAAGCTCAACGTGGGATCCTTCCATTTCAAAATCGAGACCTTTCCCGATGTCATGGAGTAATCCAGCACGTTTCGCAAGTTTTTGGTTAAGCCCTAACTCCGCCGCCATCATGCCGGCTAAATTAGCAACCTCAATACTATGTGCAAGTGCGTTTTGACCATATGAATAACGGTATTTGAGACGTCCTAAGACATTCACAATTTCTTTATCCATTTTACTAATACCAAGTTCAAAGAGTGTATCTTGACCTGTTTTTGAAATAATTGTATTCAGTTCTTTTCGTGCTTTATCAACCGCTTCTTCAATGCGTCCTGGTTGAATACGACCATCACTGAGTAATGTTTCAAGAGCCATTCGCGCAACTTCACGGCGAATTGGATCAAAACATGATAATGTAATAACTTCCGGTGTATCATCAATCAATAAATCAACACCTGTAGCGTTTTCAAAGGCACGAATATTTCGACCTTCACGACCTATAATACGGCCTTTCATTTCTTCGTTTGGTAATGTAATTGTTGTAGAAGTACGTTGTGTTGTTTCTTCTTGTGCATAGCGTGAAATAGCAAGAGATATAATATTACGTGCGATGTCATCAGCTCGTGAACGAGCTTCCTCCTCTTGATCACGGATATATGACAATACTTCATGTTCCATTTGTTTTTCTACAATTTCAAATAATTCTGTTTTAGCTTCTGAAGCAGGCATCGATGCGACGCGCTCAAGCTCTCTAAGTTGTACTTCCGTACGTTCATTTAATGCTTCTTCCATCTTGTCCAATTTGGCAGATTTAGATTCTAAATCGCGTTTCATATCAAGTAGCTCATTATCACGAGTGACAATATTCTTGTCGCGCATATTTAAATTTTCGTCACGGCGTTCGAGACGACTTTCAAATTCTTGTAATTCTTGTCGTAATTTTTGCGCTTCTCGTTCAGCATTTAATTTAACTTCATAGGCATTCGTTTTCGCTTCTAAATGTGCTTGACGAGTTAATGTTTCTGCTCTTTCTTTTGCGTCATTGATAATTGAATTCGCTTCTTTTTTAGAGCGACTAATTCCTAATTTGTTGATGACGACCATCGCAATCCCCATAACAACAAATACAATCAAACCGGTAATGATGGAGAATAATGTTACATTGTCCATTATTTGCCCCTACCTTCTTTAAAATAATTAAATTGTTAGATAACTAACATATATATAATACTTTATTTTGGAGCGTTTCACAACTAGAAATCAAACCACCCATACTGAATTGCCTCGTCTTTTACAGTTTCCATCTTCACCACAATGAAAACCGTATCATTTTCCGATTTTTACGTTCAACATGAATTCACTTATGGGCCCGAAATTTAAACTCCGAAGGTACACTCTCTATAATCTTGCTTACGATGAAACAAAAAAAAGAGTCTATGACTCTTTTTCAGTAGATTGTTCTTTTGGTGGCAACACTTTATCGCGAACCAAGGCTCCAACCTCTTTTTTAATTTCTGGATTATCGTCAAGGTATGTACGTACTGCTTCACGACCTTGTCCAATTTTTTGGTCATTATAAGAATACCATGATCCGCTTTTATTGATAATGTTGTGTTCAACACCTAAATCAATAACTTCACCAGTATAACTAATACCCTTACCATAAATGATTTCAACTTGTACCGCTTTAAATGGCGGTGCTACCTTGTTTTTTACAACTTTAATGTTCGCTTTATTCCCAACGATATCTGTACCTTGCTTAATTTGTTCAGATCGACGAATATCTAAGCGGACCGATGAGTAAAACTTAAGCGCGCGACCACCTGGTGTTGTTTCGGGACTTCCAAACATAACTCCCACTTTTTCACGTAATTGGTTAATGAAAATCGCTGTACAGTTTCCACGGTTCATACCACCTGCAAGTTTACGCATCGCTTTTGACATCATCCGTGCTTGTAAACCAACATGTGCATCTGACATTTCACCATCAAGCTCAGCTTGAGGAACTAGAGCAGCAACACTATCCACAACAATAAGATCAACGGCACCACTACGTACTAACACATCCACGATTTCTAACCCTTGCTCACCCGAATCCGGTTGAGATAGGATTAACTCATCAATATTTACGCCTAAATTTTGTGCATAAACAGGATCAATGGCATTCTCGGCATCAATAAATGCAGCTTTCCCACCGGTCTTCTGGACTTCTGCAATTGCATGAAGTGCCAGCGTTGTCTTACCACTTGATTCAGGACCATAAATTTCAATAATACGGCCTTTCGGATAACCACCAATTCCGAGTGCAGCATCTAATGCTAAGGAACCCGAACTGATTGCATCAATATCAACGGCACTACGTTCGCCGAGTTTCATGATGGATCCTTTACCAAATTGTTTTTCAATTTGTTTCAGTGTTTCGTCTAAAATCTTATCTCTTTTATCATTTTCCATGGTGATCTCCTCTAGTTTAAATACACGAGTTTACTTTGAAATCCTACATTGATTCTGTTAAATATGAACGTGCTTGAATTACATAGGATGCACCACTGAGTAGTGACATGATTGTTGCAAACCATACAAGTATGGATGAGAACGGTACTCCAAACAATTCAAATGGTAAGTTGTTGAGTAAAACAAAAATAATTGCAAGCATCTGCGCTACAGTTTTTACTTTACCTAAATACCCAGCTGCCATTACCATACCTTTTTGAGATAATAACATCCGGACTGCATCCACGATAGTATCACGCCAAATCATTACAATAACTGCAACAACAGGAACAACTCCTTGGTATGCAAATAGAATGAACAATGTATTCACCAATAACTTGTCTGCAATTGGGTCTAAGAATTTTCCAAATGTTGTCACCATGTTACGGCTTCGCGCTAAATAACCGTCTACAAAGTCGGTAAGTGACGCTACAATAAAGACAATGAGGACTATGATACTTTTGAGTGAAATTGAAACGTGATCAATTGTATAGTATGGAATACTAATTCCAAATTGGCTATATGGGAAAAGTTCAATGAGTAAAATAATCGGTATTAAAATAATTCTAAAAACAGTCAATTTATTTGCTAAATTCATGATTGCGTTGCTCCTTCAATAAACGTAAAGGTTAACAACACGACATCTGCAGGCGCGATGCTTGGATCAATTTCCAAATCTACGCCATTAACCTTGATTGTATTTCCTTTGAATGCTCCGTATTGGACTTCAATTTTTTTGTTCTTACTTGGTTTAACGGTAACTTTTGCCGTCTGGCCTTGTGGGTATGTTCCACTTGCTGGGCTTGTCATAATCTTGCCATCTTCTTCAAACTGCATCCAAGACGTTGCGTTGAATGTGAAATCAAGGGTGACATCTTTCCCTTGTTCCCAGCCCGCAATTGTATATTCTGTTGGGGATGTACGATTGACAGTCACCGTTGTATTTGGCTTGGTTTCTGGAGTTGTTTCAGTTCCAGTATTACCACTGCCTTCTGCAGGTTTCTCTTCCTCTTCGACTTTAGGAACAGTAATTACAGGTTTTTCGATGGGATCGGAACTTCCGAACATCGGTACAACATATGTGATTGCTAAATAACCAAACAAGGTTACAATTGCAACCCCAAGTACAACAAGACCGACCGTACCAAAATCAAATCGTCGTGATTTTTTAGCCCGGTGCACTTTAACGTTTGCATTCGGGTTCACTTTATTTCTTATATTCGTTGTAATTTCATCTTGTTTTTGTATTTGTGATACCGTAATGGAATCAGTATACGCATGAATGGTATCATCCAATTCACCACGCAGTTCATCATAGCTAACCCCTAAGGCATTTGCATAATAACGAACAAAATAGCTGAGGTATGAGAGGTCTTCTTTAAAAAACTGAATGTTTCCCTCTTCAATCGCTTCCAATTGAATTGTCGAAAGTTTTGTCGTTTTACTCATATCTTCAAGTGACAATCCTTTTTCAATTCGTTTTTCTTTTAAAATGGATCCGATTCTTTCCAACTTTAACCCACCTTCCTTATATTTTTACTTATTTGTTTTCATACATACCGATTATAACAATCTAAACAAACTTTTACAATGCGTTCACATGGATAAAAAAAGGAGCTTACGCTCCTTTAATGCATATACAATCATTAAGCCATGTTCTGTTACGATAATCATTTATCTACGTCCGAAGACGTCTCCGTGATACTTCAATTTGTATGTTAGAGTTCCCCTACCAATTTTGGGTTTCTCGCTTATGGGGTTTACCGCGTTCCACTCTACTGTTTTCACAATAGACTCCGTCACTGTGGCACTTTCAAGTCGCCATCCATAGCCGAAGCCTTAGGATATTGATCTGCCGTCATAGATGCCTCTATGCTCTGACTTATGGTTTCATCAGACACAAACACTACAGTCATCGCAGACTGTGCGAGCATGGACTTTCCTCTACATTCTAACGAATGCAGCGATTATCTTTCATGTACGTGAGTATTATACACTATTTATCTTGGTTTTCGAAGACTGCAGCCTCTAATTTTGAAATTCTTTTTAGAACATCAACGTGACTGTATTGGTTTGGAGTTATGTCGCCTTGTGCGCGTGATTTGCCTTCATACTCTAGTAACATCTTACGTTGCTGCGCTAATGATTCTTCATATTTCATTAAACGCTCGTGTTGTTCTTTAAGAAGTGTTTCAAACATTGCATAATCATTTAAAACATCATCTAAAAATTGATCAACTTCAAGCGCACTGTATCCTTTGAAATCGACATGGAATTCTTTGTTTAAAATCATATCTTGTGTTAGTTTCTGTGTCATCGTATTCACCTCACAAGTATTATCTCAAAAAGGGTCTATGACTTCAAGCACGATTGCGTGCATTTCGTTTCCCGCAGTTTTCTTTACCGCAATTTCATGAAAATACACAAATCTTTCATATTTTACAGGCGTACTTCCCCCTTCCGTAACTTCCCACATTTCAAAAGTATGTAAAAATATGGAATTATAGTATAATAACTATGGTGATTCTATGATAAATTATCCTGGTAGCAAAAAAGTCTACCAAAGAACAACCACTTCTGGTGTTACTAGCCGGCGTGGTATGAGTTTAGAAGAAGACCTCAACAGAACCAATGAACAGTATCTCATTCGAGAGATTGCGGTGGTCCATAAAAAGCCGACTCCGATCCAGATTGTTAATGTTGACTATCCTTCGCGAAATAAAGCTAAAATAACCGAAGCATATTTTAGACAGGCTTCGACCACTGATTACCAAGGGGTTTGGAACAGCTATGCTTTAGATTTCGAGGCTAAAGAAACACGGAACAAAACTGTTTTTCCACTTGCAGCGCTGCACCAGCATCAAATTGACCATTTGACTGCGGTTCATCGACAAGGTGCAATTGCCTTCTTAATTATACGTTTTAGCGAGTATGACGAAACTTACCTGATCTTTGCCAAAGACTTACTGCCATTTATAAAGGATACAACGCAACGTTCAATTCCATATAAATGGATCAAACAACACGGTCATAGTGTGACCGCGTCCTACCAAATACCTTGCAATTACATCCCTGTAATCGCAGAGGTCTACCAAAAAGGAGTATCTTATGAGTGATAACAATGAGAAAACAGTTGAATTCCGACGTGTTTCAGATGGAAACACAGCGCCTTCAGCTGATAATTCAAAAAAGAAACAATCAAAAGGTCCAATGAAAAAGAAAAAAAGAAAAGAACCCGTAGCCGGTAAACTTAAAGCACAACGCATTACCGCTTGGGTATTAATCGTTTTAACATCACTTGGTGTTCTCGGTGTTGCAACTGTCGGTATTTATGCCGGAATTCAGATTAATAAAACAACACCACTGGCTCATGAGGATTTCATCCCAACATCGAGTTCAACATTCTACGCATCCAATGACCAATCCTTCTTTGAAACAGGATACAAATTGCGAGACAACATTGGTTATGATGACCTCTCCAATTCTGTTATTGATGCCTTTATTGCAATCGAAGATTCTCGTTTCTTTACCCACAACGGGTTTGATGTTCCGCGTTTCACACGTGCAGCACTCAATAACTTAAAGAAAACTGTAACGAGTGGGAAGTTAGACTTCTCAGAAGGTGGATCAACCTTCACGATGCAATTAATTAAACAAACAGAGTTTATGTCTGATGGTTCAGATGGTGAAGATGTCAAAGGCCCTGATGTCGGAAGCTCTGGTATTAGCCGTAAAATTCAGGAAATCTACCTATCACAAAAAATTGATGGTGGTGGTGTCCTAAGTAAAAAACTTATCTTAGAACTGTATCTCAACCAAATTGATTTTGGAGTTGGAAACAATACCGTTGGTATCGAAAACAGTTCCAAAGCATATTTTGGAAAATCAGCAAGTGAGTTAAACACAGTTGAAGCCGCAATGATGGCTGGTGTTATCAATGCTCCTTATGCTTATTCTCCATATATGAACATTCAAAAAGCGAACGAACGAACACAACAAGTTCTCGATTTAATGCTTCAACATGGTTATATTAGTGACGAAGAGCATGCAATTGCATCTGCTGTCCGTGTCGAGGACTTATTGGTCGAACGTAAAGCGCAACAAGGAAATGCACACCCTTATCAATCCTACGCTGACGCTGTTGTCGAAGAGGTTATTGAATTAACAGGAAAAGATCCTGGAAAAGTGCCAATGAAAGTTTATACAGCACTTGACCTTGATGTCCAAGCTGGTCTTGACCGCGTTCAAGCTCGCGAAATTGATGAATTAACATTTGACGAAGATTCTGGTATCCAAGTTGGATCCGCAGTCGTCAACAATAAAACTGGTGAGATTGTCGGAACTGTTGGTGGTTATGATTATAACGGTCAACGAATCACAAACCGTGCAACGAATACTAAGTACGCTCGTGTTCGTCCTGCTTCTACATTGAAACCTGTTGTCAGTTATGCGCCAGCATACAACTACTTAGGTTGGTCAACGGACCACATCATTACCGATGATCCATACGATACTGGTGGTGGATTTGTTGTTACAAACTACGACAACCGCTACGAAGGAGAAATCACATTAGACCGTGCTATCTCCGATTCACGTAACGTTCCGGCTGTTAAAACATTTATGACCGTCGCCGACAAAATCGGTTACGACGCATACCGCCAATACTTCACAAATATCGGATTAACGATTGATGAAACAAACAACGGCTTTGGTTGGGGAGTTGCGATGGGTAATGACCCTCTCTATGCAACACCTGCTGAAATGGCCGCTGCAAATGCTATGCTTTACAATGATGGAAAATATATCAAACCACATACTGTCGTTCGCATCGAATTTGAAGATGGTAGTGCACCATACGTGCCAGAATACACTCCAACACAGGTTATCCAACCTGGAGCTGCATACATGGCAACCCGAAACATGAAATATGTTATCGACAGTGGAAGTACAGACTATACAAACGTAACACGCAGAAACTACCCAGTTTACGGTAAAACAGGAACTAACCAATATGACCCGATTATGGCGGATGAACTTGGTTACCCTAAAGCGGCACAAGAATCACGTCTCATGATGACCGCTACCGGGGATTTCTCAATCTCAACGTGGGTTGGATTCCCATCTGCTGATCGCGGACAGATTAGTCAACCTTATTTCTCACCATCAGAGCAAGAGCGTAATGTACCTGGAAAACTAAACAGTTACATTCTGTCCTTACTTGAAGATTCATTCGGAGTTCCAACAGATGTATCAATGCCTTCTGATGTAACTCAGATTACACATATTAAAGGACCTTTCCCATATCAGTCACCATTACCTGATATGAATAAAGACCTAATTTCAACCGGATACATTCTGAAAGACTTCGCAAAACTTGCTGAAGCAAAACCTCAGGATCTAAGTCCACTTTCAGACGCTACATTTACGGCAACATCTATTGGACAGCAATTCACATTCAATATTGATATGACAGCTTACCCTGATGCTTCAAAACTCAAAGAAGCGGATGCAAGCTTAGTAATGCCTCACCCACACGGTGGTAGTGTTACTGGAAAACGTGTCTTCGATGAATCCTGGATTTATGGTGCAGTCAGATACAAAACAGAAATCCGAGCAGACGGAAATCCTATTGCAGAGCAAATGAGTGAATCAAATACCTTCACCGTTGCTGCTTCTGTTCCGCCAGGAACAAAACAACTTGAAGTTTGCTCATACTACACATTTGAAAAAGCAACATCACGGAAATCAAATCAAATTTGTAAGCCGGTAGACGCTTCTCAAATTCCTAGCGAAGCCTTCCCGAACTTTGTTGGCCAGTCTTATGGCATCATGCGTGGTTGGGCTGAACCAAAAGGAGTAACACTGCAACCAAACTTTGTCGTACGAAACGATATGGCATATGGTGAAGTAATAAGCGTCTCACCAAATGTTGCAGGTAAACAGTATACTTCGAAAGAACTTGCGGCATTGACCTTAAAAGTTGATGTTAGCGATAATCAATTCGAGTCCGGCATTACCGTAGAGACATTGCTCAATGATCCAAATTCTCAGTATTTGAACATTGTGAATGCATCCGGTCAAGATAAGAAACGCATTATTGGTTATACCGTCAACGGTACAACCACACAATCTATTCGAACATCCGTCGTTGGAAAAAACCCAGTAACTCTTGTTCTTGAATAACAAACAAAAGCACCAACTTACTATGTTGGTGCTTTTTTTATTGACTCATCTAAAAAAAAGAGTATGTTTCATACTCTTTAGTCAAATATTTTATTTTCATAAACACGCGGAATGTTATAGCGAAGATGACTCACTAATTCATTAATTGATTGTCTCGTAATCGCTATATAGTCATAGATTGTTTGCTGTGGTCCACCAAAAATCATGACTACATCTTCTGGTTCACAGGCAACATGTGTAACATCAACCATAAATTGAGACATCGCAATATCACCTAAGATTGGGCACCATGTGCCATTGATGTACACACCACCACCATTTAATGATAATTGTTTCATGACGCCATCACAGTATCCGGCAGAAATTGTTGCAAGTCGGATATCGCGATCAGCGTAAAATGAGCGACCGTAACCAACAAATTCACCTTTACGGATATTACGAATCATCGCAATGCGACTTTCAAGACGGACGACATCTTTGTACCCTTCTTGATCTGCATAGGCCTTCTGAGATGGATGGAACAAGCCAAACATTACCATTCCGCATCGAACTGCATCAAACCCCAAATCTCCAAAATGAAGTACCGATGGGCTGTTTTGCATATGAGTTAATCCAGGGTTAATTCCTTGCTCTTCAAGTCGTTTAAGAACACTTTTGAATTCACTGATCTGTGCTTTTGAAAACTCAACAGCATCAACTTCGTAGGCTTGCGCTTCTACAAAATGACTGTAGATTCCTTGGACTTCAATTCCAGGTAAATTGTAAGTAGCTTCAATTTCGTCGTAATCACGCATCCCAAGACGGTTTAATCCTGTATTCACTTTGAGATGTGTTTTTACAACTTCATCATGCTCCAAACCAAAGTCACTTAACTTCTGGGCATAATCATAGTCAATGAGCACTTGTATTAGATCATACTTGATTAGTAGTTCAAAATTCGAAACTAATGTCGCACCCATTAAGAGAATTGGTGCCGTTACGCCACCCTCACGCAATTCAATCGCTTGTGCGACGTCTAAGACTGCAAGGATATCGATATTCATCTTTTCACTTAACAACGCTAACTGCACCATTCCAAGGCCATATCCATTTGCCTTAATTACAGAAATTATCTTCGTATTCGGATTCAATGTTTTACGTAAAAGCTTGGTATTGTGTACAACTGCCGCTTCATCGACATAAACTGTTACGCTTTCAATCATAAAACGTCTTCCACCATTTTAGCAATTAATGATGTATAGTTGACACCTTGACGGTCCATCATTTTTGGATAACGTGAATTCGCCGTAAATCCAGGTATTGTATTAATTTCGTTGAAGAAAATTTTATGATCCTCTGTCACAAAGAAATCAATACGCGCAAATGTTTTGCAATCTAATAATTCGAATACTCTTTCACCATACGCTTGAATTTGTTTGCGTACCGACTCTGGGAATGTTGAAACTGGTAACGTTTCAGTTGCATGAGGATGATATTTCTCTTGGAAATCAAATACTTCACCTGCGACGTTAACCTGGTCCACATCACTCACAATATAGTCTTTTTTAGTTTTTAAAATTCCCATACCACATTCTGTACCCTTAATGTATTCTTCAATAAGTACACGTGAATCAAAGCTAAATGCAAATTCCAATGCTGCATGTAGTGCAGCTTCATCTTTGGCTAATGTCACGCCAAAAGACGATCCTTCACGGCTTGGTTTTACGATAACAGGATACTCAATGTCTGAAATATCATAGGCCTCTCCTTTGAGAAGTAAACGATAATCTGCCATAGGAATATCATTCAATTCAGCAATCATATGGGTATACGCTTTATCCATGCATAATGCTGACGATAATACCTCACATCCAGCATATGGAATTCTCGCAATATTCAACAATCCTTGAATTTCTCCACCTTCACCCATTCGTCCATGAAGCATAAGGAATGCTGCATCAATCGGTAAAACTACATTTGACTCTTTGAAAACAAAACCAGGACGTTCTGGGTTGAATTGTAAGAGTAATTCATGATGCCCTTCAAGTTTATTTGTCTGAAGCATTTCTAATGAGTAATCGCCTGTAAACCAACGACCTTCTTTACTAATAAAGATTGGAATTAAATCATACAAATCATGAGGGAAATGCTCAATTGCTGATGCTGCAGATGCAACAGAAATATCGTGTTCTGCATTGGGTGATCCAAAAATTACTGCTACTTGTTTTTTCATATTATGCCTCTTTCATTAAGCGTTCTAGCGCATAGAATCGTGATCCTTTGATTAGAATCATTTGCTCTTTATCGAATTGCGGTGCAACCGTATTGTAAAGTGTGTCAAATGTTTCAAATGTCGTGTACGGTGTATTCAGTGTTACATTGTTTAATGCTGCTTTGAAATCCGGTCCCAATAGGAATACGTGTTGTAGATTGAGTGTGTTAATGTACTCAAGTACTTCTTCATGATACTTAATACTGTCATCGCCTAATTCTACCATATCACTTAAAACAGCAATACGATCACCCGAATACGCATAATTATTTAGAAGTTCTAGCGCATAGATTGCACTGATTGGATTTGACTTGTACGCATCCAGAAGCACCAATGATGCTGCATGGTTCACAAGTTCTGTTCGTAGTGACGTTAATGCGACATTATTTAACCCATGTTGGATTGCTTCTTTGCTAATTCCGATCTTGCTTAACATAGCAATCACACCTGCACAGTTACTTGCTTGGTGTCCACCTAGCAGATTGCAAGTATACGCCTCTTGATTAACAGTAAAAGAAATTCCCGTTGAATCAGCAATCACGTTATCTACAATGAATTCATTATCAGCATTATAACCAAATGTATGGAATCCCTGATCTAGTTGGCGGTACTCTAGAAAATCACCTTGGTAGAATGCCATACCTTTGTCTTGAACATGATTGAAAATTGCAAACTTTTCACGGGCAATATGATGAATATCATCAAAATTTACGATATGCGTTGGTGCTAAACTTGTAACCATTGCGGCATGCGGTCTCACAATTTCTGTCATAACCGCAACATCATTGGGAAAGTCCAGTCCCATTTCAAAGATACCATATTGTGTGTCTTCATCCATACGGAATAGATTGAGATAAGTTCCTATTTCTGTATTTTGGTTCTTATAAGTTGCTATTGTTTTTCCTAGTGGTGCAAGGATACTGAAAAGAATATCTTTTGTTGACGTTTTTCCATTACTTCCTGTAATTCCAATAAAGTATGCACTTAATGTATTGCGATATCCCTTTGCAATTTTTTGAAGCGCAACAAGTGTATCCTCAACAATAATTTGCGGAACATCAAGCGTGTCTATTTTATGGTCGACAAGCAATGCAGTTGCACCATTATCGATTGCAGTCTGTGCAAATGTATGGCCATCAACGCGTTCGCCTCGTAAACAGACAAATAAGTCTCCTTCTTTAACAAAACGTGTATCTACGTTAATCCCGTCGACCGCTCCGTTTCCATCAACGATTCCACTTGCCCATTGACCAATTGTGTTCAGATTTAATTGTTTCATAAGTTATGTTTCTCCTTTAACGCTTCAAGAATCTCAAATGCATCTTGGTGATTGCGTGCTGTTGAGTAATACCTTCCGAAGAGTAGTAATAGTAAATGCGCTCGTGCCCATCGTTCACGTGGAATCTTACGCATCAGTTTTTCTTCGACTTTAAGAACCGAATCATCCGGCTTCGCAAGTTTCAATCGCTTGGCAACTCTTTCAATATGTGTATCAACTGCAATTGCGGGCAATCCAAACCCTTCCGATAAAACAACGTTTGCCGTTTTACGTCCAACGCCCGGAAGTGTCATTAACGCTTTACGATTTTGTGGCACTTCTCCATTAAAATCTTCCACAAGCATTTGTGAACACGCAATAATAAATTTGGTTTTATTTCGATACAACCCTATTTTGGATATTAATGCTTCCACATCCTCTGGATTTGCTTTAGCAAGTGCTTGTGGGGTTGGGTATCTTTCAAACAGACCCGGCGTTACTTTATTTACAGCAGCATCGGTTGTTTGCGCCGATAAAGCTACAGCAATCAAAAGTTCGAATGGATTCTTATAATCCAATTCTCCTTGCTTTTCTGGAAATTCAGCCTCGAGAATATCCAGTATCATATTTACATCCATGATCTACCCTTGCTTTTCTTTTTGTTTATTTGCCAAAATTGTATTTATATAGTTCATCGATACTTTCTTATATACCATGGCATTACGCAAGGCATCAAGAATATCTGCTTCAGTATACTGTTTCATCCAATTGTTCAGCATCACTAATTCTGGTTGTGATAAAAGCCTTCCAAATTCGCTCTCAAACACTTCAAAGATAGACTGATTGACGTATTCATAGGCAACGCCATCTTGAAATAATCCATCCATGATAAAACGAATGGACTCATTTTCGACTTTGATTGCAAGCATTTTCTGACGCATTAAGTCATGCATTACTTCATCTACTGCTTGGACACTCATCCCTGATTGTTCGGCAAGTACTTCAAGCGATATGGCAATATTTTGTTCATTCAAGAAATCAATTAAGAGTAGCACTACCACCTGGTTCGGTGTTACTTTTAGTGTACTCATATTTTCTAATATCCAATCTCTTCGATTGATGTATGATTTATTCCACCACATTTTTAAACACCACTCCCTCGATCATATACAACATTGTGCGATTCTATATCTACAAATTTTTCAAAGTGTTTATTTTTGAGCACATATACAAGTTTATCTTGATAGACTCCGAAGGATACATCCTCGGGACGCATTCCAAAATTGGTTGCGAGCGCATGGACTGGCTCTGTAGTCACAACATCATGTTGTCCTGTCTTTGTTAGATCTTTGTTAAACCAAAAAATGAAATTTCCACTATCGTCATTTATTTCTGTTATGTAATACACTTCGTCATATGAAAATCGATCAATAATTGTTGCTTCTGTAAATCCTTTAGATTCCATCATTGCTTCTACCATTAGTCGATCTTCGCGTTCATATGCACGCGCAGGACCACCAATGAAGCCTACATATCCTATCCAAAATAATAGGATTGCGAGTGCTACTAAAAGCAGTGATTTAAGAAATGATTTGATAATTTTATTCATGCACGCACCTCTTGTATTATTCTACCATATTTGGCCACCGATAGCGTATCTTCCGATAATTTTCGCATAAAAAAACTCGAGATTTTCACTCGAGTTTCTATTTTTAAATGTTTACATCTTTACGTTTTTTGGGTGCGCGATTTACGTATAAATAAGCACCAAATCCTGCTGCAAGTGCAACTGCCACAACTGTTGCGGTAATTGCCCAAACTTTTGTCGTTTTTGATGACGCTACATCAAATGCAACGAATGCAGGTGTTAGTTTTTGTGTGTTATCGATATGGTAAAGTCGTGGTTCAGAGTCCGTAGTTTGCATACCGTTCACGATCATGCCTGATTCACCTTCTAAATTCCAAACCGACACTTGTTTTTCAAATTTCAACGAGCTGTCAACACCTTCGAATTTTTTGAAATCTAAATCCGTTGGGGTCACTGCGACGCCACCATACGTTTGCTTCGCCATTTCTGGATTTGGAGCCGTCAAGATATACATTTTTCCTTCATCTTGAAGTACCGGATACACTACAGTTTTCGCAGCATTTGTTTTATCCAATGCTAGCCATTGTGCATTTTGCTTTTCATCGGTTAAGAGTTGTAGTTTCATCGCATCTTTCTGATATGCAAATGATGCCGTTCCATTTTGATCGATTACTTCTCTTGTAAACCCATACTCTGTCATCAATTTATCAAGTGCTTCATCATCATAGAGTGTAGCAGTCTTATCGCCAACATTGACTTTAACAGGTTCGCTATCGTCGAGTGTCAGCTTTAATTTATACTCTTGAGTGATTTCGCCATCAACCGCACGAATCACAACTTCTTTAGTTTTTTCACCTTCCGCAAATTTTTGTTCTTTATCAAATGTAAGCGTCGTTGTTTCACTGACACTCTTAACGTCTAAAAGTACACTATCAATTCGTTTCGGTAACTTATATTCATATTCCCATGTATCAACTGCTGTTGGAATATCGCTTAGCGTCTCACCAAATTTCTTTTCATTATTAGAAATGATGTTGAATGAACTAATCAATGGATTCTTTTGCGCATCTTCTTTTGCTTTTGCTTCTTCCGCAGCTTTTTCTTCAGCTAGCTGTTCTGGTGTTTTATCTTCATCTGGAATTGATGAACCACCATTGTTTGATGATCCACCTGTGTTTCCGCCACCTGTGTTTCCACCACCAGTGTTTCCACCACCAGTGTTTCCACCACCAGTGTTTCCACCCCCAGTGTTTCCGCCACCAGTGTTTGGGTTAACCACATTAACTGAGGTTCCTCCCGAAACAGAGAAGGTATTAAAATTGACCCAGTCAGCACCTTCACCCGATACAGAAATAGTAGCAGTCCCTGCTGCATGTGTTGGGAAAGTAAAACTTCTACTTTCTCCTCGTGATCCTGGTGCCCAATTTGTAGAACCGCTTGCAGCTCCGCTTGCGCTAACAACAAGATCAAATGATGCATCTACATCAGCATTGACCGTTACACTTACAGTGATTGATTGCCCCACATTCACTGACCCAGGTCCACTTACGTACGCAGATCCGGAAAGTGCAAATATTGGTAACACAGACATCATTAAAAACACTAAAGAAAGTGCCATTATTTTTTTAAAATTCTTCATAAAAATCTCCTCCTAAAGTGGTCGTATGCCTTCCAAATGACTTTTAAGCATTGCAAAGTCAA
Organism: Erysipelothrix sp. HDW6B; assembly: GCF_011301115.1. Classification (NCBI taxonomy): domain Bacteria; kingdom Bacillati; phylum Bacillota; class Erysipelotrichia; order Erysipelotrichales; family Erysipelotrichaceae; genus Erysipelothrix; species Erysipelothrix sp. HDW6B. The sequence goes on from NZ_CP049860.1 coordinate 1,476,977, forward strand.
TGACAGTTACTTTTCCATCATTATTTAGGTCAGCTCGCTTTAATTGATCTCCTGTTAGAGTCCGAACACCTTCAAGGTGACTCTTCATCATCGCAAAATCAACAACCGAAACTTTTCCGTCGCCATTTATATCCCCTCTTGGAAATTCCGGTTCAGGTGTAACTGGCGATCCTTTACCATCAAATACTTTGCGTACATTGCTTGAGTGAATGTAGAGGTAGTTATTACTACGGTCATAGGTTGCAGTACGGTTTGCACCACCTGTTATCCATGCTAACCGATCGCGATCACTATTGAGTAACGAATCTGCAGCAATCTTGTACCATGTCGCATTTCCGTTCACACTTTCTCCTTGGACTGTATCTAGAATCATGACTTTTTGCCCAACGATTTCTGTTTTCATAACTTGTTGTGAGCCTGTGCTTGGCTCTTTTCGAATAGGAACAACTTGTGCCGTTGATTCTCCGATTGAGTATCGACCATAATCTTGGTTTCCATAGTTACGATCTATTTCATAGGAGAATGCAGCTGCTTTTTGCCCCCAGAAAGGATCACTTGAGTATTTGACGTTAATACCGGTTTGTTTATCTCCAAGATACCCACCGTAGTAGAAACTTGATTCACCGAAATCCATATATAACCAGTTTAAGAACATTGTGTAGTGAATATCAACGGCTGTGGGCACACTATCGTAGCTGTTTGCTAACCAAGGACTACTATCTGTTGCATTATGTCCAAATACATTATTACGATCTACGGCAAGCCAACTGCGGCCCCAACCAGTCTCATTAATTGATACTCCAAAGTTCATCAGTGGGTTTGTTCCGTATTTTCGACCCAAGTCAACGAACGCAGATTCTGATCCATATAATTTAGATTGAGTACTTGTCATTGAATCCCAGTTTGTAGGTGCACTCGTGAATCCTTTACGATCTCTAAGAAATGCATTGAGTTGATCCGCAGTTATCGATGATTCTGAACGGAATGATAAAAACTGGTAGTAATTATAGAATGGCGTTGATTTGTTAACTGCGCTGTAGTTCCCTCCAGAGCGATAATCCAAAATCAAATCATTAACATTAGTGTAGAAGTAGTGACCATCTGCTGAGAAGTAACGTACATCTTCCTTTAGATAAGATGGCGCAGGTCCGTTGAGAATTGTACCATAGTTGCTAGTTGCAGCACCCATACTGATATTATTGTATAAATTCCCATTACGAACAGAGTAATAGTTGGCTCCTTTAGCTTCCGATACTTTAAACTCTTTGAAGGCAGATTTAGGAACCCATCCTTCGATGCCACTAATTGTTATTTTATAACGGTCGTCTGTCGCATCATAAAATGGCACAACGCCTGAGTATGCAACGTGTCCAGACAAGTAGCGATACGGGCTTGAATCCGTTGCAGTATCATAGAGATTGATATTTTTATCAATGGCTAGATTGAACTGAATAAACCCCGATTTCGCGTATGTTGATGCAACCCGAGCTTGCATTGCGCCTTCGACCCCTTCGGTATCACCACCCCATGCTTCCTTCGGTTCTTCAAGAGCCATTGGTTCCAATTCAATTACTTCGAGCATAGAATTCTCGAGTGCATCTTGGCTTTGGACCGGGGGCTCAATTGCATTATCTTTTTCAACCGTCCCTTTGTCTTCATCACTTGGACCATCAAGTGCAAATAAAGACCAAGATCCCATTGATACCATAATGGTCAGCGCTAAAAATATTTTCAGGCTTTTTTTAAGGTTTTTTTTGTGTGAATTTTTCATAATTACCCCCTAAGCGATTACTTTAATTATATAGAGTGTATCTTGATTATACAAGTTTCTTAATGGAGAATATGTTCATACAGGCTTCATAATCTTTCTGCATACTTTGATATACAAACATTTAGGATTTATGGTACACTTTTAAAGAACGGAGATGACACTATGACAACTAAAACAATGGATCGTTCGATGAAAGATTATAAGCGACTCACATTTGGTGAAGAAGTTGCGAATGCTGTATCACATGGTGTGATGGCTGGCTTGCTGCTTTTGGTTTTCCCATATGTATCAGTACGGGCATTTCAGCAAGGTGGATGGCTCTTAGTCATTGGCGATGCGATATTTATTATTTCTTTATTTTTAATGTTTATGGGCTCGACACTTTACCATTCAATGGCGAATGATACTAAACATAAATATATATTTAGAATACTGGATCACAGCTTTATTTTTGTAGCTATTGCTGGGACTTATACACCAATTGCATTAACCGTCATTGATGGATGGCTTGGCGTCACAGTCGTTGTAATTCAATGGCTAATGGTTTTAATTGGGATATTGCAGAAAACTGTTGCAAAACGCTCAATGCCTAAATTATCAGTTGCAATTTATCTTGTAATGGGCTGGGCAGCGGTATTATTAATTCCGCAACTCATCCAAAATACAAGCGCTATGTTTATTGGCTTAATTGTGCTGGGTGGTGTCTTTTATTCCGTGGGTACATATTTCTATCTACAAAAAGATAAAAAATACTATCACTTTATTTGGCATTTATTCATTAATGCAGCTTCAATATCACATTTCATCGCAATCGTATTCTTTATGATTTAATCACACATCTAAAAAAGCATCTTAACGGATGCTTTTTTTATGTCTTCACACACAAAAAGACTCCTAAGAAGGAGTCTTTAAATGCTATTGATGCTTACGACGACGCGAAGCGACAATGAAGATGCCACCAAGTGCGACGATTCCGAATGCAAACCATGGTGTACTTGCAGCCATACCTGTTGAAGGTAAGGTTGGGTCAACTGGTTTAACAGGATCAATAATTTCTTTATTTGTTACTTTAAAGATAATATCTTGAGGTTCGCCAGCGTACTCAGATTCAATAATGAATTCACGAGCATCCGTAATTCCCTCATAGCCTGGAAGTGCTTTTGTTTCTTTCAATACATAAGCTCCAGGAGCACGGTCATTAATTATTGCTTGACCTTGTGCGTTTGTAGTTACTACAGTGTTGTCTGCGTCATGAGTTAATGTAAATTCAACACCTTGAAGTGGGCGATCTTTATCATCAACCTTATTAATAATGACATTAACGCGGTAATTATTGAATGTAGTTGTTTGAAGGTCAACATATGGGAAACCTTCACGGTTTACAAATTGTGGTTCAAAGTCACTCAATTTACCGAAAACCTCAAAGCTACCTTGGTTAAGTGTATTTAATACATAGCCATCAGCTGCTTGTGTTTGAACATATGAGTATGTTCCTGGTGTGAGTGCATCAAGTTTGATAACACCCGCTGTGCTTACTTTGTATTCAACATCGTTAATTGTGAAGATACCTGAGCCTAAAGCATTTGAGGTACGACCATCAACGAGTTTCAATGTGTTTCGAGCATAAGTAACGCGAAGTGTTTTAGTAAGTGCTAAGCCTTCGTCGTTCAATGCAGATTCTGGAACTACAACATCTAATGTTTCATCAACAACAATTGCTTGATCGGCTTTATTTGTTGTGATGCTATAGTTTCCTGATCCCAATCCAGTGCGTGTGAGGACTGAACCTACTTGGAGCATTGGATCTTTACGGCCTGACGCATCGTTAAATGTTGCATCAACGTTATTCGTAAACGCACCGTTTGGATCGATAAGATCAACTTTTAATGTTGCTTGATAGTTAATGTAATCATCAAGTTCTAATGTCAAGCGACCCTCTATTTCTTCAGGTGTATAGTCTGGAATATCAAACAAGTATTCAAATGTATTGCGGACAGTATGTGTCGGTGCTTTTGTTTGTACGAGTTTGTATGAACCTGCTTTGACACCAAAGATTTTGAACGTATCTGTCTGTGGTGTAACTTTAAAGTCAATGAAACCATTAACGGGTGTCCATGTACCATTTTCATTTGATAAGAGTGTGAATGTACCATCCGTATAGATAACATCATGGTCTGGGTTTGTATTCTTAAACACGACATCAGCGTAGTAGTTAGAAACTGCTACTGTTTGTGGTGCATAAGCATTTTCATTGGAAGCTGCAATCGTAAATGGTGTTTTACTTGCGTTCGCAATGTGATTGCCATCCCCTTTAATCTCTTCAAAGTAGTAGTTACCTGGTGCTAGACGGTCAATCGTAATTTTACCATCAGTATCTGTAACATACTCACCATCAAGTTTTACACCTTCGTGATAGAGATTGAAAACGACACCTGCAAGCGGAGAATTTGTTTCTGCTGAGGTTTTCGTTAACACAACTTTTCCACGATAGTTGTAGTAAGTAATTGGTTCTAAGTTATAGTTTTCAATTGTGTGGTTAACTGTATCGATCACAACATCATTTTGACTTAAGGTTTGTGGTACAACGATGTTCGCAAGAATTGCGGTGTTGAGTCCATAACCTTGTGGCGCATTTGTTTGTGCGAAAGCATAGGTTCCAGGTCCAATGTTGCGGATTGGATTGCTTTCATTAACGCTTGCAACAAGTGTATTTGATGTTTCTTCAGTTAAGGAGAATGTACCACCAGTAAGCGGTGTTGTATCAGTTAAGACATCCCCATCACGGTTTACATAATCCATATTTACTTGTGTACCATAAACATGAACTGTTTGTTTCAAGGTAGCTGGATCCGTATAGCTTTGTGGAACTACAAATGTGTAATCGGTTGGTACGTGAATCCATGCATTGTTAATTTGGACATCTTTCACTTCGTAATTGCCATATCCAAGATTGACTTGGCTTGGTGTTGCAACTGCTGTTGCATTGTAATCTAGAGCATAGCTCTCAATATCAAATGTTGCGAGTGATGGTGTATGTGTCGCAAACTCGAAACTTCCGAGATGGTTTTCGAACACAATGGTACGGGTACTTGCTTCTGTTTCACCTTCAAAGATTCCTTCATCACTTTCAATTTCGAAAGTCATTGGTGAAGCATTAAGTGGACGATTATCACTTGTTCCTGTTTGGACTAATGAATACGTTCCAGGAGCGAGATTGCGTGTGTAACCTGCATCTTTATCCGTAATTGTGAAGGTATCAACAACCGTGTCGCTTGCATCTTTAATATCAAATGTGGATCCAGAGATTGTCTCCGTACCAATGACATTTGAGAAGTTTACAGACGCTTTAATGTTGTCGAATGTAAGTTGCATGACTTCAGGTTTTCCTTCGTATGCATCAGTTGCTGTTTCTTGTGTTGGACCGTATACATAGAATTCTAAAGGTTCTGGATTAATTAGATATCCATCACCAACTGCAGTTTGATTGAAACGGTAACGGCCGGCATCAAGATTGTGAACCGTTAGTTTTCCATTTGTAAGTGTATATGCATTGGCATCACCTTTTCCGGTAGATGCTGCTTCATAAGGGACCCATGCTGTTCCGTCGTACTGCTCAAGTGTGTAAGCACTATTTGCAATAAGATTTTCGGTTCCACGATGAACAACTTTCATCGTTGCACTTGTCTTATAGTTATTGAACGTTGCATTGATTGTTGTTGCATCAACTGTACCATTTGGATTTCGTGCCAGTGTATGGTTAACCGTTTCTGTATTTCGAAGGTAACCATTTAGGGTTTGCGTTGGTTGTGTAATTACAAATTTACCAAAGTCGATTCGATCGTCTTCTGGATTAACTGTTCCCACTTTAAAGGTCCCTTGATCACTACTTCTAAATGCTGCTTTTTGTTTAGCTTCATTGGTAATATCTAGATTAATATCGCTCAATTTTTCAGTTGCATCTGCTCCTGTAGCCGTTACGAGTTTTCCATCGGTTTTCACTTCGAAGACTGGTGTTGTATTGTAGATTGCGTAATCAACTTTTGTTACAACAGGATCTGCTTTAAAGAAGTCAAACATGCGTTTACTTGGATCTTTAACATCAAGTGTTACAAGATTTCCAGATGCAAGTTGGCTCGCATTGATTTCTACAGATTTATCTTTTGTAGTATTTCGTCCAGATTCAACATAACCTAATGAGTTCGGTACAGAATAACCATCTGCTACATTAAATTGTTTAACGATATAGTTTCCTTTTTCAATATTCTTGAATTCTAGGTAACCATTTGCGTCTGGTTGACCAATACGGTAAACATGGTTGTTTTCGACGAATTTATTTTGGTAACGGTAAAGTACAATAATTGATTGTTCAACATTGTTTCCAGTAATACGCTCTCCTTTATCCAAGTCAGTTGTTAAGGCTGGTTGGTTATCGTTATAGCGCATTGTCAGACCAATATCAAAACGTTCATCTTCATAACCACCAGCTTCGTCATTAACTTTAAAGTTAACTGCGGCTGTTACTTTGTGGTCAATTGCTTGTGCTGCATCTGTTGTATATGACAAGTCAGCGTGGTTTTTTAATGGAATTTCTTTGTTATCAACAACATGACCAAAGGTTGCATATTGAATACGGATTGGGTTAGACATTGCTTCGGTAAAACGAAGAATGAATCCACTTTCTCCCGTTGTCCAGTTATCCAATGGTTTGTTTGCATCTCCATCAGGATTCGTTAGAACATATTTGTCACTTGGAATTGTTCTCCAGCTTGATCCGACAAGTTCTTGAATTGAGAAGCGATCTAAGACTGCATTTCCAGTTCCACTTTGTTCCAAGTCGTTGTGGTCTTTAATAAATTTGAATGTATGTTTGCTTTCAAGAGTATCCTTAATCACGATATTTGACATATTTTCATACGTTTCATTCAAGGTCAATGTCCATTGAACTTGTTGACGTGATCCCGGATATGTACCCGAGACAAGTGATCCTGTTTTTTGAACACGATTGCGATTTCCTAAGTTTGCTTTAGCTGTTGCTACACCAGGTTCTGGTAAATCGACTTGGTTTGGTTCGTGTCCACGAGTATACGTTACGGTGTTTTCGAACTCTCCAGTCGCCACAGTATTCGATACTTCTTCTGTTGCAACTGGAATTACAGCTTCATGACTCTCAATGAGTGTGTTAATTTCGAAACGGTATACGTACTTAGGATCGAGATGTTTCTTAATCGTATATGTAATTTTATCTGCAGTTTCATCAACAGTAAGCTCGCCTGATGCTTTAGTTACCTCTACTGTTTCATTCGTTGGTTTTAGATTTCCATCCTTATCAACTTCGAATTTTGCGAGTGTAATTGCTTCAATTTCTTGAGGAACGAGGTGTTTATTTCCTAACGTGAAACCACCTATGTCACGGTTTTTATCGATGGTATCAACGACAACCATTGGTACTTCAGCAACACGTCGTGTATCAACATCATAGTTAAATGTGATATTCCAGTTTGCTGCAAGACGTTGACGGTTTGTTGCCGCATCGTTAATGACTTTGACGGTTCCTTCTTTTTTAGGAACGGTGTTATACTTCGCAACTTCACCAAGATCTTTCGATGCTTCAATGTCGCCACCCGTCCAACTGATTGTGTTTCCTTCACCAATGACCCATGTTGCAAATGTTAATGCTCCTGCATTTTTAACACTTTCCATTGGCGTATCACTAGATAATTTAGTTTTATAAAGAATATAGTAAGCATTGTCATCTTCGCCACCGGCAGGACCGATTGCTTTATTGGAATCGATAAAGTCAAGGCGCAAATCAACACCCTTCAAGAGTTCTGATTTTGTAGGTGTCGAAACAAATGGATCACCAGGTTCACCATTCACAACTTTACCTTTAAGTTTATCGACATAACCTGGATATTCTTTAGGTTGACTCAACGCGAATTTTTCATTGGTTAATGTCGATGCATCATCTTTGAGGTATGCAATTTCACTTGGATTTACATAACTGACAATGTCACCATAAGTTTTTGAATCTTCCGCTTCATCATCAAGTTTCTGGCCTAGCAACCCACCTGCCCCAACAATTGCATTTGCAATTTCATCAGAGTAGATATCGGCATTATCCATTATTTTCTTAACTTCTGAAATAAATTTGGAATATTCACCATGTGATGTTTGAGGTTGTTTGGTTGGATCAATCTTAAACATTAAGATTGGGTTGTTTTCATCCATTGGTTCAAAGAACATACCTGGGGATTTGAAAGTATCTGAATAGGTAAAACCTTCTAAACCAATACGATTTGCAGTTACGGTATTAATCGCAACACCCCAAATTACTTCCTTTGTACGGTAGTCAATCATCACTGGACGCTTGTCTAATAGTACAAGGTAGTTAAGTGCTTGTTGTGCTTTTAATTCTTCTTCTGTAGGTTTTGTTGGTTCAATTTCAATACCATTGGTAAACGACTTAACATTGGCATTTCCTTCAAATTTAAGCTTTGATGATGTTAGTAATTCATCACGAATTGCTTTACCTTCAACATACGGTTCAACAACATCAATTTCGTATTTAAATTGGAATTTCACTTCTTTATTGAGTGGTTCTGCAAGACCAGGTTTTAATCGAATTTTTGCTTCTGTGAAATCAGCATTCCATTCGACTGTGAAACGGCCATCTTTACTTATTTCTTTACCGTCAACAAAGATTGTGGTTTTAATTTTCATTTGGTTGTAGGCAACATTAATTTCACTATAACTGTCACCCGATCCATTGAAACGATATGCTTTAACTTTACTTGCATCAAGATAGAAATTGAATCCATCATTTGGTTGACGAATTAATTTGTTGTTATTGAAGACAACATCCCAATGTAAGCTTGTTGGTGCACCTTCAGCTCCTTTAACGCCATTAATTACAATGGAACGTGGGAACTCTTTTTTATTCTCAACCGATTTATTAAATTGATTTTTGTTCAGAGCGGCACTCAAACGACCCACTTGATTTCCTTCGATTTCAAGGTTGAGATCGTTGTTGATGAATGTCTGTGTCACATCATATTTGATTGCGACATTTTGACCATGTGTATCAATTGAAATAGGTTCAATTTTATCAGTTGCAGCATTAATTTTTTCGATACGTTCTGGCACTAAAGTTGTATTAGGAACCAATGTTCCATCATTAAGAACATCATAGTACGATACGTTGACGACTGTTTTGATATTCCAATTCGCTAAACCTGATGTTTTTACAACGGTTGGTGCATCAAATGATAAGTCTAAAGTATTTAATGTTGATTTACGGTTAGTATTAGCAACACCTTCCCAAATCAATTCAAAGCCGTTAGGAACTTGTTCAAATGATTTGGCTTCAAGAGTGTTATCGACACCACCAACTGGTGTAACTGGTAGGTCTTTCTTAATATCTTTTTGGGAATTTAAGATATTCTTGATTTCAAGCGGATACACATTAAGCTTTTCAAAACTTGCTTTGGTATTTTGTTGGTATTGGTAATCGTTAACTTTATATTGATCATCTGTTACAACGACACCTTGTTTTAAAGCCGCTTTGATTTCAGTCAATGACTTCCCTGCTTGAAGTTCTTCATTAATATAGTTGCTAATTTGTGTTGAAATAAAGTCTTGGAACTTATATTGAACGGCTGCGCCTTCAACATTTGAATCAATCTTGATTTCTTCAACATCTAGTTTAAAGGGACCCTCATTGGTTCCTGGAGCAACACGTTTAAATGAAGAAGTGCTGTAATCGGAAAGTTTCGAACTTGCTAAGATGCTATCCCCTGTTTGATCATAAAATTTGATTACTTCTGGGAAAGCATATTCATATTTAAACGGAACTTGAACGCCATTTTTCTTATATTGGAAATCTAGGGCATTCGCTTTATTCTCTTCAGTGATAAGAGCAAGGGATTGATCATCGAGTTTCACGACATAGGATACGCCTAGGTGTGTTGGGTTCTCGTCGGTAAATAAATCAATCGAATAGTTAGTGGCTGTTTCTGAGTAGTTAGTCATCGCGATAGGGTACGAATCATTAATCTCTTTATTTGCATGTTTAACACGTGCTTGTGGATTACCAACGAGTTCAATGTTGATATCTCCAGATACCTGTGTTTTTACAGTTTCATTGGTTTCTTCTGATGTTTCAGTATCACCATTTGGTGTTTCAGTATCGGGTTTTACCGTTTCTGGCTTATCTGTATCCGAATTTCCAACTTCTGAAGTGTTATTCGTTGCAGCTTCTGATTCTGTATCTTCTGCTGTTTTAAGTGCTGCCACACGCTCATCTTCTACTTTATTAATAAACGCTACAGTATCTTTGATAAGTGGTGCAACTACCGGAAAGACCTTGAGATCGATGGCATCAATCAGTGCACTATCTGCAACAATATCAAGTTCGTAAACAAGTCTAAAGTCTTGTGGACGTTGCGTTAGTTCTTTAAAATCGATTGCTATCGTATTGTCTTCTGTTTTAATGCGGGTATCTTCTAAAGACTGGTACACGTTATCTTTAAAGTTTTTATCAGTATTCGCGAATTTTAAATCTTGCTTGGGTGCGAGTTTCATTGAATCTGGAAACTTCAGCTCCAAAGGATCTGTTAGGCTTTGAATGGTAACCCAATCCGCATCTTTAATATGAAAATCCATTGTTACTTCAGCTTTATACCCCTCTGAAGTATTCGTCAATGACACTTTTGTATCTTTGTCATTGATAATTGCTTGAACGAGTTCATCATTTGTCTTAGGTTTGGTTTCGGTTGCTGCACTAACTGTTAAGCTAGACAGTGTGAGCACAAACGCTAATGCTACGACACTAAAAACGCGTCCAAGTCTTTTCTTTGACTTAAACATATTTCCTCCTTTTTGATGTCAACAGGTAAACTGCGACACACTACCTCGATACCCCCCTATAGAGTAGAAGATAGTTTTTTTGTGCATAGTACTTCACTGATGTATCTTTATAAAAGACATAGTACATACATATATTAATTATATCTTTCATTATGCGGCACCGAATTTTTCTTTTGAACTTCTTGTTCAAAACATAATCCTAACAATCTTTATATTGTTAATTTTCAAATTACCATCATGCTCTTATATTAAATCCATGTTATCTCAAGGCTTTAGAACGGCTCTATCGTTATCACTTACGTTCACAGTCACTAAGTTTGAATTATCTTCGCCTTATTAGTGAATTGTTAGTTTAATGTGTGATTGTTATTATTTGACCCATCCTGTGATAATTTTGTATTTTTTCACAATATCGACAATGTGAACGAAGTGTAAATATCTTAAATTTCGCTATCTACCAAAACCTTTGCATAAAAAAAACGCAGGCATTAACCTGCGTTTAAGTCAGTCTTTATCGAACATCGCACCATTTGATGCAATAACATCTTTATACCAATAATACGATTGTTTAGGAGTTCGCTTTCCGGTCCCTTTTCCAGCGTCATCATAATCCACATGGATGTAACCATAACGCTTGGACATTTCTCCTGTCGATGCACTTACGAGGTCAATACATCCCCATGATGTATAACCCCATAGTTCAACACCATCAATATGGATCGCATCATGCATTGCCTTAATATGGGCTTGAAGGTAATCGATACGGTATGTATCATGGATTTCTTTAGAATCTGTGAATGTATCAACCGCTCCGAGGCCATTCTCAACAACAAATAACGGTTTTTGATAACGATCAAACAACTGATTCATCGTTGTGCGAAATCCTTTAGGATCAATTTGCCAACCCCACTCTGAGACCTCGAGATATGGATTTCTTAACGATGCAAACGCATTCGCATCCGTGGATGCTTGGTCAGAAGGTATTGCGGCCGCAACACGTGACGAATAATAGGAGAATGAAATAAAATCAACCGTATGTTCACGCAATAACTTCACGTCTTCAGGATCCACATCCAAAGTTACACCGAGTTGTTCCATTTTTTTCAATGCATATGACGGATAATAACCACGTGATTGTACATCAATGAAGAAATACCCTTCACGATCACGTTCCAATGCCTCAAAGACGTCATCCGGATGTGGAGTGTTGGGGTAATTCGCCCCTGCAGCTAACATGCAACCCACTTTATTATTAGGATCTATTTCATGCGCAATCTTCGTAGCCAGTGCACTTGCTACAAGCTCGTGATGAATTGCTTGATACTTCACTTGATTTGCATCCTCATGCGGTTCAATTACGAGACCTGCAGCCATGAATGGCGCATGAAGAATCATATTGACTTCATTGAAGGTTAGCCAATATGTCACAAGACCTTTGAATCTTGTAAATAGGGCACGTACAAGACGTTCATAAAATGTAATCATTTCGCGACTACGCCACGAACCGTATTGTTTGGTCAAATAAATCGGTACGTCAAAGTGTGTAATTGTGACCAATGGCTCAATACCATAGCGATGACACTCATTAAACACGTCTTCATAGAACTTGAGACCTTCCTCATTGGGAACCAATTCATCTCCATTGGGGAAGATCCGCGACCATGCAATGGATAAACGATATGTTTTAAACCCCATATCCGCAAACATTGCAATATCCTCTTTAAAATGCTCATACATATTGATGGCTTGTTTTGCAGGATAGTAGTATCCTTCTTCGAACTCGAGCATTTTTCGTGTTCCTATCGCAACATCCCAGCGTTCCGGTCCGTGAGGGATTAAATCCACATTTGAAAGTCCACGTCCGCCTTTGTTATAACCCCCTTCACATTGGTTGGCAGCAGTTGCCCCACCCCACAAAAAACCTTTTGGAAATACCATACTTAGTCCTCCTATTATTGTTTATAAACATTATAACAAATGAATGATGTAGCATTGTGATGTCCTACTGAAAAATCTAAAGTTTCAAAGAGCACTAAAAAACATCAAACAGTGTTTGATGTCAAAATTTTAATTAATGTCAATTTACTATTCGTCAGAATTTTTAACTGGGCTATCAAAAACAAGGCGTGTTGCATCCTTAACCAGCACGCGACGAACGTCGCCATCGCCAATATAATCATTGTCGTGCATCCATTCCGCAAGGCCTGTATGGACATCCTCGAATGAATCGGTCTCGATACGAATTACCTCACGTGTATCATTTTTTTCAATGAATGTCAGTGTAGTTTCTTTATCTGTTGGTGCTTCGATAGCTACAAATAATTTTACATCCACAACTTCGATACGATCATCAGAGTCATACCCGATCATATAGTTATATTCTGGTGATGCAAGTTCTATACCCAGACGCGCCAATTCTGAACGCATTGAGTACATCGCACGAACATCTGTGTCGCGAGAAAAGTCTGGTATGGTAAAATCCATGACGGCAAACCATTGTGGTTTTGATTCAATTTTATTTACTGTATAAGCCATAACTTACTCCTTTTGTATCATTATATCATAGATAGGAAAAAAAAGGCTGCCGCCTTTTTTTTGTCTAGTTTGGAATTACACGCATGATATCTTGAAATGAGATATAAACAAAGAAAATCAATACAAGCGCTACACCTGCAATCATAAGAGCATTTTCCAGTTTTTCTGGAATTGGTCGGCGAATTATCATTTCAATTAAGGTAATAACAACACGTCCACCATCCATAATTGGAATTGGTAACAAGTTTACAACTGCCAGGTTAACAGATAAAAGTGCTACTAGATTAAAGAAATAAACAGCACCATAGGTATTTACTTGAGACGTTGCACCAAATATTGCAATTGGACCACCTAAACTATCAAGTCCTATCCCTCTGAAAACACGGTTTAGGATAAAAATCATTTGAGCAATAACACTTCCTACTTCCGCAAATGCAAGTGGTACAGCCTCAAAAAGATTTACATTACGTAATGTTGCTGCAGGAGCTTGAATTCCAATCACGTACATATCTTTATTTTCTTTTGATGGTTCAGGAGTAACTGTGACTGTTTCAGTTGTACCGTTACGATCTAGTTTGATTGTCATTGGTTTATCTTTGTACATTGCCATTCCTGTTTGTAAGTCAGCAAATGTTTTAGGATGCACAACACTACCATCTGCAAACGTAATCTCAGTCATGACATCATTTGCCTGCATTCCCGCTTTATCCGCTGGCATACCATCAACAACTGCTGCAACGATAGGTTTTGGTACTTCAACAACGCCATTCATACTAAACATTCCTGCATAAACAACAACTGCCAACACAAGATTCATAAAGATTCCTGCAAGCATGATAATAAGACGCTTCCAACGCGCGATTCCGACCATGGAACGCTCAACTGGAACTCCCATATCACCCTCACCCGGTTCACCTGCCATCGAAACAAATCCACCAAGCGGCAATGCTCGAATACTGTAAGTTGTTTCCCAGTGTGGTTTCTTAATTGAAAACACTTTTGGTCCCATTCCAATAGCAAATTCTTGGCAATACACACCAAACATTTTTGCGGCAATGAGATGTCCTAACTCATGCACAAACACGAGTATACTTAGAACGAGTGCGAAGTAAATAATTGACATTATGATACTCATATTGACAGCCTCCTAGACAAAAATCTGTAAGAGGATATTGAATGTAAAGAGCGCAAAGATAACACTATCCACACGGTCTAAGATTCCTCCATGACCAGGGAAAATATATCCAAAATCTTTAACATCAAAATATCTCTTAATTAAACTAAATGCTAAATCACCAAATTGACCCATTATTGGATTCAGAATGGCACTTAAATATACGACGATTGCGGGAACATACTCAATAACAAAGATATGGCCAAAGATTAATGCAATTGTCGCAGAAGCTACATATCCAATAACTGCCCCTTCAATTGTTTTCTTTGGTGAAATACGTTCAATAAGTTTATGTTTCCCAAAATGACGACCGCCAAAATATGCTACTGCATCTGTTACATACGTTGCTAACAAGATGAACAAGAATGTAATCGTGTTAAAGGATAACACCACTTTAACGGCTTGGATTGCTGCCACAAGCATCATTACCATGACGAAGATATAATTAACATGACTAAAATTAAACCAGTCAAACACCACGGTAAGCAGAAATAGGGTCATAATCCATCCCATGATAAATACACTGAGATACTCGGGTCCTAACAACCCACCTAAAATTGTTGAAACAATTAATAACGGTAAGATTATGGGTTTCATCTCGTCCTTTTTGAGACGATAGATTTCATAAGCTCCAATTGTAACTACTGCAAGCAGTAATAAAAAAAGAGCTTGATTACCCATCAAAATTGCCGTTCCGAAAACAACAATTAGTGCAATTCCTGTAATCAAACGCTCTTTCATACTAAAGTCCTCCAAATCGTCTTTGGCGTTTATGATACGCTTCAATGCATGATTCAAATTGTTCAGGGCCAAATTGCGGCCACTCTTCATCAACAAAAATCAATTCCGCATAAGCTAATTGCCATAATAAATAGTTTGAGAGGCGTTTATCGCCACCTGTGCGTATTAGTAGATCAACTGCCGGCATAGTTGCAGTATCAAGATAACTTTCAAAGACTTCTTCAGTAATTTCTGTCAGTCCGTCTTGGATAATTTTACGTGTTGCGCGGACAATTTCATCACGTGATCCATAATTAAGTGCAAAATTAAGGACTAAAGCCTTATTGTCTTTTGTTTTTTCGACAGCGTTCTCCATTACTTTTCGAGTCTTTTCGGGCATCATTGATAAATCGCCAATTGTGCGAATTTGAATCCCTTTTTCGTTAAGTTCTTTGAGAAAGCGCTCAAAAAAGACTGCTGGTAACTTCATCAAGTAGTCAATCTCTTTTTGTGGGCGTTTCCAATTTTCTGTAGAAAATGCATAAAGTGTTATGGCTTCAATGCCCAAATCCAACGCTTTTAAGGCAATCTCCCGAACATTTTCACTACCAAAGTAGTGTCCAACTGTACGTTCCTTACGTTGTTTTTGAGCCCAACGGCCGTTGCCATCCATGATGATGGCAACATGTTTTAGACTCTCCATAATTAGAGTGACATAATCTCCGCTGATTTTGCTTTCGCAATTTCATCAATTTTCTTGATGAATTCGTCTGTTAGCTTTTGAACATCTTCAAGTAACGCACGTTCTTGATCTTCTGGAAGATCATCTGCTTTTTTTACTTCATCATTCAAATCACGACGAACATTACGGACTACAACTTTTGCGTCTTCTGCGAATGTTCCAACTGATTTTGAAACTTCACGACGTGCATCTTCTGTGAGTTGAGGTACGTTAATACGTAATACAGATCCATCATTTTGAACTGGTAAGTTCAATGTTGATTCATTGATTGCGCGTTCCATATCTTTCATGCTTGATGGGTCAAAAGGTTTAACAACAATTTGACGTCCTTCAACGATTGATAATGATGCGATTTGCTCGATTGGTGTTGGTGATCCATAGTAATCGACCATAATTCCGTGAAGAATTGATACGTTTGCACGTCCTGTACGAAGTGTTCCTAAACGACCTTCGTATGATTCAATCGCATCTTGCATTAACATGCGACCATCTGTGATAATTGCTTGCATGATTATACCTCCCTAGCAACACGTGTTGCGGTTGCTTCGCCTCTTGCAGCTTTAATTATATTATTTTTTTCATTCATATTAAACACTATGAGATCAATATCATTATCCATACACATTGATGTTGCAGTTGAATCCATTACCGCTAGTTCTTGCTGTAACACCTCTTTGTATGATAATGACTCATACCGTTTGGCATTCGGATTCACACGAGGGTCTGAATCATAAACACCATCAACGCCATTTTTAGCCATTAGGATGACATCTGCTTTAATCTCAGATGCTCGTAATGCTGCTGTTGTATCAGTAGAGAAGAATGCAGATCCTGTACCTGCCCCAAATACTACTACGCGTCCCTTTTCGAGATGACGCACTGCACGACGTGGAATATATGGCTCTGCAACTTTAATCATATCAATTGCTGTTTGAACACGAGTTGGTACTCCTTGCGCTTCAAGTGCACCTTGAATAGCAAGTGCGTTGATGACCGTACCAAGCATCCCCATTGAGTCTACCTGAGTACGATCAATCCCTAACTCATCGGCCATACGACCGCGTACAAAGTTTCCACCGCCAACGACGATTGCAACTTCGATACCATCTTCAACAACTGTTTTAATTTGAGCTGCTACATCTTCGAGAACTTCACGACTGAAAATACCCGAATCGGATGCAAGTGCCTCTCCACTCAGTTTTAATAATACCCGTTTGTACATGAGATTTACGCCCTTTCAAAAAGGACACTAAAGAGTGTCCTTATTTTTATTTAACTTGTGATGCTTTTGCAACTTCAGCTGCAAAATCTTCTTCACGTTTTTCGATTCCTTCACCAACAGCGTAACGTACAAATGTTACAACATCAGTTCCAGCATCTTTAAGGATTTGTGAAACTTTAGCTTTTCCATCTTTGAAGTAGATTTGGTCTACTAATGAGATATCTTGCATTTGTTTGCTTACGCGTCCTTTAATAATTCCTTGAACAACTTGTTCAGGTTTTGAAGCTAATTCAGCATCGTTTTTAACGATCTCCACTTGGATAGCTGTTTCGTGATCTACGATTTCGCTTGGGATTTCTTTTTGTGAAACATATTGAGGGCTCATTGACGCAACTTGCATTGCAATATCACGTGCTAATTCAGCATTGTCACCGTTTAAAACAGTAACTGCTGAAATTTTACCACCCATATGGATGTATTCACCGAATACTTGGTTATCTTCTTTTTCTACAACTGCAACACGACGAAGTGTAATTTTTTCTCCGATTGTTGCTGTAGCTGAAATGATTGCATCATTTACTGATTGTCCTTTAAGATCTAGTGCTAAAGCAGCATCTAAATCTGCAGGTTTGTTTGCAAGGAAAACTTCTGCTAAGTCTTTAACTAATTCTACGAATTGTTCGTTTTTAGCAACAAAGTCTGTTTCTGAGTTAACTTCAAGAATTACAGCTGTATTTCCTGATGATAAAACTGTACTTGTTCCTTCTGCAGCGATACGTCCTGATTTTTTAGCGGCGCTTGCCATACCTTTTTCACGTAACCAATCGATTGCAGCTTCGATGTTTCCATCTGTCGCTTCAAGAGCTTTCTTGCAATCCATCATTCCGGCACCAGTACGTTCACGAAGTTCTTTTACTAAACTTGCTGTAATCATAGTTTACGCCTCACTTTTTTCTGTTGATTTTTTCTCTTCTGTACGCGCTTCACGTTGTTGTTGTGGAGCACCTTCACGGTTGTCATTACGTGGTGTAAAACGTTGTTGACGACGACGGTCATCACGTTTACGACGTTCGTCCATACGTTGACGACGACGGCGATCGTTTTCTGCAGCTTGTTGTTCTACGTTAACGATAACATCTTCCATTGTAATGTCTTCTTGATCTTGGTCTTGGTATGCAACTTGTAATACGCCACCTTTTGGTTCAACCATAGCATCAGCCATAGCACCAACAATTGTACGGATTGAACGAATTGCATCGTCATTTCCAGGAATTGCGAAGTCAACTGTATCTGGATCACAGTTTGTATCAACGATACCGAATACTGGGATTCCTAATTTACGTGCTTCAGCAACTGCGTTTGCATCTTCGAGTGGGTCAACAACGAATACTGCATCTGGAAGTTTCTTCATTTCTTTAATTCCGCCTAAGAAGTTTTCTAAACGGTCTTTTTCTTTAAGTAATAAAGCAATTTCTTTTTTAGTATAAACTTGGATTGATCCACTTGCTTCCATCTCTTCGATTTCTACAAGACGACGGATACTTTTTTGGATTGTACGGAAGTTTGTTAATGTTCCACCTAACCAACGTTGGTTAATAAAGAATGAACCACTACGTAATGCTTCCTCTACAACGATTGTTTGTGCTTGTTTTTTAGTACCAACAATCAATAATTTTCCATTTTTTTCAGCAATTTCTTTCATTGCTGCGTATGCTACATCTAATTTGTCTTGAGTTTTGTTCAAGTCAATGATGTAAATACGGTTTTTAGCTGCATAGATATACGGCTTCATTTTTGGGTTCCAACGACGTGTTTGATGTCCGTAATGAACCCCACTTTCTAATAATTTGCGCATTGTCACAACTGACATAACTAAATTCCTACCTTTCCGTTAGTCCTCCATCACTTCCAAGACGAGACGACTCATATTTGAGCACGGAGTCCGTCAATCCATGATGTGTGAATATAGGTGTCTTTGCACCGTTTATTATTTTAACATATTAATATGGGGAGTTCAAGGTTTTATCCTTTACACCTTTTTGATTGATTCGTAGTCTTCTAATTGCGATACTGCATACAGTTTTACAGGCTTTTGATCAATAATAATCGTTGTAACGCCATAGTCATTTTCGCGTTGGTTATTCCATGAATTAAACTGTCCAAAAAAACGTGTAATAATTGTTCCCAGCCATAGGTAACCCTCAAGTTTCCCAACAACAATAATTTCATCAGGACTTTCCGCAATTATAGCGTCTCGAACCTTTGTAATTAATTCTGGCTTTAGCGTCTCATAGAGATCCATTAAGTTTTCCACCTCGTGATGGCTTCCTCTGAGATCAATGTAAGGCGCATCATAGCCTTGTTTTTTCATTTCGTTTTGGATGGCTACGCCATCACCAATAATTAGTCGTTTCATAAAAACCTCCACTTTTATATTCTATCATAATTCAAAGATTCTTTGGATTCAGATGCAGTTTGATGCAATTCCACCTTTTTTACACAATACCGATTCTGTTTTTATGGTATATTATTTAAGAAAGGAAATTGTCCATGAAACGAATATTTACTTTACTACTTGTAGGTGTCTTATGTTTTTCTACACCAACGACTGCTTATGCACAATCACCTACAACTGCCTATCAAACACAAGAAGACCTTATCTCTGTACAAAACATCATGATGTACAGCTCTAATTATCTTTTAATGGATATGGAAAGCGGCCAGGTTCTCACACAAAAGAATGGATATTCAAAAATTCATCCTGCTTCCATTACCAAAGTACTTACTTTAATTACCGCACTAGAAATGCTTGAGTCTCAAAATGTATCACTCAAGGAAACCTATACAATTCCTGCAGAGGTTGTTGATGATTTAACGAGTATTGCATCTGTTGCCGGATTCGAAGGCGGCGATACCGTAACAATTGAAGACATACTCTACGCTATTATATTACCGTCTGGTGCTGATGCGACACGTGCAATCTCAATGCGCCTTACCCAGGACCCCGAAGGCCTTGCCCAACATATGAACGCAACTGCCGCAAAAATCGGCATGAAAGACTCCAATTTTTTAAATACAAGTGGCCTCGATGAAGATGATCATCTTTCAACACCCTACGACCTTGCATTACTAGTCCAATATGCAATGAAAAATAAGACTTTCGCAAAGATTTATAGTACGGTCACATACACAACATCACCTACCCCGACAGCTCCTAATGGTATCGAACTTGTTAATCGATCTTTAGAAGCAGCTCACGACAAAGGGTTTACCGATTTATATGGCGCTAAGTCTGGTTACACGGAGATGGCTGAACGCTCACTTTCAAGTGTCGCAAAACGTGGAGACTCCCACTTAATTTTTATTAGCACAAATGCACCTAATGAAGACTTACTCTTCACAAACGTAATTGATGCCATCAACGTTTACTCACGTGTCTTTGACGATTTTAAACGAACAACGCTTGTAACTCGCAATACCATCCTACAAGAAATTCCTATATTGCATGCGAGTTCACCCTTTCCGGTAATGCTCGACTACGACATTGTGACCTATTTGCCAAACGGAATAGCTCCACAGGATGTCGCCATTGATGTTACCGCAACGCAACCTAATTTCATCGCACCAGTCTCGCAAAATACGGATATGGCAAAGATTAAAGTATCCTACAACACCAAAACAGTTTTTGAAACACAAGTATTAGCACCTTTAGACATCAACGTCAAGGGTACCAAAGTCTTTATGGATTTTATGAAATCCATAGGGCAAGTAGTATTCATTGTCTTTTTGATACTCGGTGCACTTATAATCACGATTCGCGAAATAAATCGTGTGAGACTTCGCAAGCGGCGAATGCTCCGCCGTCAACAAATGGAAATGCAACGTCGAAACCAAAACCATTAAACATGCATTCCTATGATCCGACTAAAGAAAGTAAAAAAACATGGACTCGCCATGTTTTTTATTTGTGATCTCGAGGAACACTGTATTTTGTTATAAAGCCGGCTGTAAAAGCTTCGGGTATGGCGTTTGTTAAAAGAAGCGTTCCTAAAAACATAAATAACCCAGAAACGGATACATGCAGTACTTCTTGGAGGACAGGGGCAAAGAAAAGCAACATGCCACCAAAGACTAATGCTGTATGTATCAGTGTAACGCAAACGCCCAACTTAAATCCTTTGAAGCCTTTGTCATAAAGATACCCTGATAAGAACCCTAATACTATTCGTGGTCCAAAACATATAATTATCGCCCATAACGATCCTTGAGTCGTTCCTGGAAGTGGAATAAATGGTGAAAACATAAAGGACAAAAGAGAAGGTGCCATCGTATTGGTCCAAAGACTCGCAAGTCCAAAGATGAATCCCATAGTCATCCCACCTTTTGTTCCGAGTAAAATCCCGCCCACAATTACAGGAAGATGGATAAAGGTCAAACGGACAGGTCCTACTTGTAGAAACCCTAGGGGTGTCAATGCTAACATCACAAGTAATGCACTCAGTAATGCAAGAGTCGTTAGATTCTTCGTTTTATTCTGCATCATAATTCAATAAACTCCTTAGAATTAAATCATCAATAACTTCGATATTCGCAGTCACTAACGAATGTATAGATTTATAACCACCACCCGTTGCAACTACGCTTAACGGCATGAAGCGTGTAGCCATTGTCGTAATGAGTGAATTTACATAACTTGCAATCATAAAAGCAGTTCCTGATTGCATCGCTGACTGTGTCGTATCACCAAGCCAATCATGGGGTGTACATTCCGGAAGCAATTCCGGTAATGCCGCTGTACTAATATGCATAGCATTGAGCATCGCTTGATGTCCAGGAACTATGGTTCCGCCAACAAAGACTCCTGTTTTATCAACAACGTTGACAGTCATCGCTGTACCAAAATCGATGACCATTGCTGCATCTTCAGTTGTCCGATAAACCTCATGAACAATGAGAGCTCGATCAATCCCAAGACCTTCATACGCGGTGAAATCGACCTTTTGTAAATCATTAAGTCTAACCTGGTCAACAGCACTTAGATAAAACATTTCCAACAAATGAATTTGGTGGTCTGTGCGTGAGGGAACTACTGATGCTATTTTGATTGAGTCAAATCGAGTCAAAAAATTCGTAGTTGAATCCGTAATCGCTCGATTCACTGTTTCGACCGTCTCTACGTTCGCAATTTTAAATTGTTTTAGGATTCCATTATGCATAAATCCCCATCGGGTATGGGTATTACCAATACTAATGACAAGACGATTCATCATTGTAAATTCTCGAGGACTGTTTGCACAATCACATCTACATCTGCTAACGCACCTTTACCCACATCACCACACGCCAATAAAGATGTTCGTGGATCAATTTCAAGCCATCCTAGCACTTTAAGTTGTTGCAAGTTTTTTTGAACAACGGGGTTTCCGTACATATTTTGATTCATGGCCGGCGCTATTATTTTCTTCACCTTGGTATCAAGTGCTAAAACAGAAGTGCTAAGCATATCATCAGCGATACCGTTTGCCAATTTCCCAATTATATTGGCGGCGGCTGGTGCAATAATCAATAAATCCGCTTTTTTGGTAATATCTATGTGAGCAATTTCGGTCGCAATTTTTTCTTCCAGTACATTAAAGTGAACTGGATTTTTCGATAATGTCTGCAATGTTAACGGCGTTATAAAAGCTTGGGCTGCCTGTGTCATCATGACATGAACATCAACATTACTATTGTTTAAACGATTCACAATATCTGCTGCTTTGTATGCCGCAATACTTCCACTGACACCTAAAATCACTGTTTTTTTATCCATAAATTTTGAACCTCCTGGAGAATCCCTTGTGCTAGGGTTTCTTTTGTTTCGTACTGTTTCATAATTCCTTTTTCGTCTACAATGTAGCCGCGATGCCGGTCCCCTGAAATATCTGTTGCATCGTTTGCAACCACAAAACTACAATCATTTTTGATCATTAAGTTTTGGGCAACGCGAACTAATGTATCAACTGACACCTGACTTAATAGTTTAAATCCTAAGAGATGGGTCTCTGGCTGTTTTTTCTTAATATAACCAATTACCTTGGGTGATGGTTCGAGCAAAATGGCAAGGTGATCATTGGATGACGGAAGCTTTTGATGGGCATCTTTAGCAACAATTTCAGTTAGATTACTTCCTTGATACTGAGCTGTTGCCGCAACACGATAATCACTAATTGCCATCGAATGAATAATGGCATCATAGTGATAGCGCGACATCAACTGATCTAACACTCCCAATACTGAATCAACACCTGTCGTCACGTAATGCTTGACTGGTTGAGAGGGTTGGCATGCATTGGCTCCTGAAACATAATGAACTTCAATCCCTTGCGTCACAGCAAAATCGGCAATATAACTTCCTAATTTACCTGTCGCATTATTTGTGATTGATCGTACTGCATCAATGGGCTCCGATGTTGCTCCAGCAGTTATTAGAATTCGTTTCATCCTGTCACCTCTTTCGTATGGTTAATTATCGCTTTTCACTTCATGTGTGTCAACGAATTAACAAAAAGAGTAAACGATTGTTTACTCCCCCTGATTTTCTTGTGCAATTTCTTCCATCAATGTTTGTTCTAACTTTGAAAATTCACGATTTTCTAATAAATCAGGACGAACACGTTGTGTTTTTCGTAAAGACTCTTTGAGACGGAATCGTTTGACGTTCTCATGGTGCCCACTAACAAGTACATCCGGTACTTCATGGCCATCATAGACACGAGGACGGGTGTAATGTGGATATTCTAGCAATCCATCACTGAAGGAGTCATCTTCATGAGACTCTTGTGTGATAACGCCGTCAACGAGGCGAATAACGGCATCTGAGATTACCATTGCAGCGGCTTCTCCACCCGTTAATACATAATCACCAATCGACATTTCCATATCCACATACATTCGAATCCGTTCATCAAAACCTTCATAGTGGCCACAAACAAGTACAAGATGCTCATGTTTGCTTAAATCATACGCTAAGGATTGTTTCAACGTCTTACCTTGTGGCGTCATCATAATTACTAATGATTTTTCTGTGCGTGTTGCTTTAATTGCATCGATAACAGGTTGGCACATTAAAACAAGACCAGCACCACCACCATAGGGATAATCATCGACCCGATTGTGACGGTCTTCTGTAAATGAACGCATATCGACAACTTCATACTCGACGATTCCTTTTAGAATCGCTTTATTGATAATTGATGATGTTTTGAAACCAGTAAACATATCTGGAAAAAGCGTAATAACACTAATCTTCATTACAATCCCTCCATCCAATTGATATCAATGCGTTTTTCACTAATATCAACTGAAGCAATAAAACGTTCTACAAACGGAACTAAAATATCGCGCTCTTCCCCTTCAATACGCATGACTGGGTGCGCAGGAGTTTCAACAATTTCAGTAACAGTGCCGATGTGTTCATTATCGCGATACACACCACACCCTACTAAGTCGACAAAATAGTATTCATCTTCGGGCAATTCATGCATTTCATCACGCGGTACAAAGAGTTCGCCTTTGTGAAAAAATTCAACATCATTCAAGGAATTAAGTCCTTCAAATTTAATGAGAACTGATCCTTTATGCATGCGCGTTGTTTCAATCACAAGCTCTGTTGTTTTACCGTTTAATTGAAATTGAACGACTTGTCCTTTTTTAAATCGTTCTTTAATAAAGTCAGTTTTAGGAAAAATTTTTAATTCTCCACGGACTCCGTGTGGCTTTTGGACAATACCAATACTTATTAATGACATATTTACCTCCAAAAAAGGGATGTACTTAAGTACATCCCTAATATGATTCAAATTTAATTGAAATTCTTTGATCAAGGACGCGTGAACCAATTGACATTGTTTGTCGAATTGCATGGGCCATGACGCCTTGACGGCCGATTAAACGTGCAATATCTGAACTTTCAGCATAGATTGCAAGAATAATCTCATTCTCATCCAAACTCGGTAACCTTTTGACACTCAAACTCTTTTCGTCTTCCACTAATGGCAACACTAAATCATATAGAATATCTTCAACCGGTCTCATAATTATTTCGCTAATTTTGATTCATGAAAACGAGTCATGATACCTTCTTTTGAAAGAATGCTACGAACTGTATCTGAAGGTTGAGCACCGACTGATAACCATTTCATTGCTAAAGCTTCGTCAACTTTAACTTCTGCTGGTGATTGTGTTGGGTCATAGTATCCTACGATTTCGATGAAACGTCCATCACGTGGTGCACGTGAATCAGCTGCAACGATACGGTAGAAAGGTTTTTGTTTTGATCCCATTCTTCTTAAACGTAATTTAACTGCCATTATAAAAGCCTCCTAAATGTAATTTACTTTATGAGTATAGCATTCGCCATTAGAGGTGTCAAGTCTTTTTACTTAACAGTTTGAAAAAATGTGACACGTCTATTTAATCTAATTTGATTTAATAACTCCCCATAAGATTCGTTGCTTCTAAATATTTAGTATCAACTGTTCCAGACGATGGAATTGAAGGCAACATACAAACGTAATGAATCCATTCGTTACTTACGAAGGCTTCTTGAGCCAAGCTTGTCGTCCTAGGATCATTTCGTTAGTCCCATGCAGTTTAACCCAGCAATTTCATTACTGATTCCGTTTCCTCAGGATACTTTGACACTAGTCTTTTTTTCCCCAAGTTCGATTTGATAATTTTCTTTATAACTTTATTATCACTTTGAGCATACTTCGATAATAACTCAAATCCCTGTTTAGGATTTACTGCTACAAAGACACTGATTGCATACGCAAGGCCTTTTTCTAAAACTTTGAAGTCCTCATCTTTATAAAGACTTGGTTCTAATGTGCATATTTCCGCTAATAGACAATTCGAAACGACCAATGAATAGTCACACAATACTTGGCTTTCTAACAATTGATAATCAGCCAACGTCGCGACGACCGCTCTTTTCTGTGAAAAAGTACCTGTCTTCAAATATGCATTGAATGTATCTATAAGCAGTGCCTCATTGCACATTCCTATCCTCTGAAATGCCATGGCCACCGCTTCTTTAATACGCCATGAACCGTTTGCTGACTCTGACAACACATCCAACACTACAACTTTATCACCGCTGCTCAGTCTTTCAAAAATACTCCCCAATGTAATTAATTTGCACATTACAACAAAAACCTCTGGTGCATTAGCATCCTTGTGATTCAATGTCAGTGCACTCAAGTAAGCAAAATTATAGTCGTTATTCATATAATAGTCGGCAACTTGATTGGCGAGTGTTAAATTTGCCATTCTTCCCGGTAGGTTAGAATTTGCAAGTAAAAATGTGGTAATTTTAGAATAATCATTGGTAGCTAAAATAGCATCAATCATTGCGTAGTACCCCTACTTTTTTCAATTGATTAGTTATGTCTTTCGCTGATTTCATATGCGCTCGAAAAGAGACGCTTAAAATGATCGATATCGTTTATAAAATAAATTTAAAGACATTCTAATTGCACGTTCCGTTTTTTCACCCAAAACATTTTCATTCATCAATGTAAAATTCAATGCGAGTAAATAATTTTTCCAACAGACTTCATACTGTTGCAAATCATCAAGATGACGCGAATTGTTCCCTAACCATTCCGCAAATACGGCATCATTTAATTTTCCGTACACTCTCATGTTTGTGCTGGCCTTTGCAAGTCGTCCCTCTTCTCCATATAGGAACCCACCTACATCCACCAATGCACGGCGTGTTGCTTCCAAACACTGAACGACTTCAATTTCTTGAAAGTAAACAGATCGCGATGCGCTTGCAATTAGATCTGCACCATGAGCAAATGCATGTGCCCACCCTTTTTCTTCGATAAAGCCCCGATTGTCATTTTCGACTCTAAAATATCGTACAGCATCCATCACTAACGCTTTTTCATCCTTGGATGCAATCCATGGGTTCTTATAATGGTCTTCCAATAATATCACCATAAGTAATGATGTAAAACTCCGTGCGAAGACACTATCCGAGGTTGGCCCATCAATATTTAGAAATAGCTTGTTTTCGGTGAGTACATTATTCAAGATCAAGTTTTTTTGCGCAAGATTAAGGCGTTCTGTTTCAAACAAATTACAAAAACCCAAATAGATTGTATTATCACGCAAAACCGGATCTACTGATCCAATTTCAGTTAACATCAATGTGATAATTTCATCTGAAATGGGTGTGTCATTTTGAATGGCACTATTGATTTTATTTATGATAGTCATAGTCTCTCCCTTTATGCTATAACCATAATACAAATCTCTAAAAACATAAAGCATGTTTGCGAAACTTTTGCACGTTTAGGACAATCTTCTGTCGATTACCTAAAAAAGAACACTTATCGTTTAACAATAAGTGTTCTGAAATTATTTAATCCCTTTTGCTTTGTAGAAATTGCGATTGTCTAGTGCGAACATTCGGGGACTGAATTCTCCCTCTGGAAGATCATCGTAGAATTTTTCAAACATGTTGGTTCGCGCATCGAGATTATCAATAATATTAAGCATTTCTGCTTCTTTAATCATCGGCATCACCGGTGAACCGTACTCCATTTGACCATGGTGTGACAAAATCATATGACGTAAAATCAATGTTTGTTCTTTATCAGCGTGACCAATACGCTCGGCAATTGCTGTAAAATTTGCATGCATGATTGATATATGACCAAGAAGTCGACCCGCGACAGAATATTCACTGAGCATTGGTGCTGTATACTCTTCAATTTTACCCATATCATGCAAGATAACACCTGCTACAAGCAAATCTCGGTTATAGATTGGATAAAGGTCGCAAATCGCATTCGCCGCTTTAGCCATCCCATACACGTGTGTAGCGAGTCCACCCACAAAATCATGATGATTACGTGTTGCGGCAGGATATTGATAGAACTGATCGCCTACTGCTTCTAGGTTTGCAACCACAAGTTCCTTAATGATCGGATCTTCGATTGCATCTACAAACGTTTCAATCTCTGCTTTTAAGAATGATAAGTCATAGGTACTTGCACTCACGTAGTCGTCCAACGCATATTGTGTTTGATCTTTAAATTCGAGAGTATGGACACGCATCTGTAATGCTTGACGGTATTGATTCACATCACCTTTAACTTCTAGAATAAGTCCGACTTGGACCATTGCTTCAATTTCAGGTTTCAAATCCCATACTTTCCCTTCAATTTCACCCGAGTTATCTTGGAAGGTAATTGACAAATATGGCGCGCCACTTTGGGTTACTCCACGTACAAACCGTCCTACTAATAGTGGACCTTCGAACTTTTGTCCATTTTGTAATTCTTTAATTTTCATCATTTCTTTCCTCCATTACTCGGGATACAAGGTCATAATCATATCCTTTTGATAGTGCATGTTTCACAACATGATTCTTAATTTCGCGCTCCGTATCGTAACGTTTTGAGTATCGTGCCCATGCTTTGTCTATAACAAGACGCAGACTACTTATTTCTTCGTCCTCACCATAGAAATCATCAATGCGATTCATAATTTCTTTAATGACGTTGTAGTCATAACCTTGACGCAACAGATGTTGGCTTGCCTTATCAACACGTTGACGCTGCGATCCGTCTTTTAAGGTATTCAAATATGCATTTGCACGTTCGATACCACGTTCTATATAAAGATCTTGGTCTTCGCTTTCAAGCGCTTCTGTTATTTTATCACTCGCAAAACCGCGGCGCTGTAAATCTTCAAAGATTCGATAATTTCCACGATTTTGTTCACGGTGGTAATCAATTTTATCACGGAAATATCGTTCATCATCGATAAAGCGTCGTTTAACGAGCAAATCAACAACAATCTCAATCTGTGTTTCATTTAGATCAAACTTAGAGCGTAGATAATCCGCCATTTCATAGGAGGTATAATCCCGAAGTCCAATCCGTTGAAGCGCAATTTGGTAGGCTTCGTATATTTGTTGATCATCTTCCATTTCATTTATTTCGAGACGTGACAATGTATCACCTTCTTTAATTTCACGGCGTTCTTGAATGAATTCATCAATAAGTAGTGTTTCTGTATTTCCTTTAGATTCAATTGTAATTTCACTTTGACCATCACTACGTTCTTCGACTCCAACGACATTATAACGCCCATGGTACATATCGCCTGCACGTCGGTAAACTGCAAGCATATTATCAGCAAAGAGTTTACTATCAAACGTACTTGCTTTCATAAGTGCATTCGTACGGATTCGCTCATGCTCTTGCTCAGATGCTTTGATAAACGCTTCTGCTTTATCAGCAAATGTTGTGGCATCTTCAAACAGGTATCCGGTTTCGTCATCGACGATAATACCGTCTAAAGGACGATCCGGTCTCGCAAAGACACACAGACCACACGCAAGTGCCTCAATATAGGTTAATCCTTGTGTTTCCGTCAATGATGCAGAAATGAAGGCATCAGCAACATGATAGTAGTTGACAACCTCTTCTGATGGCACACGTCCAACAAAAATTACGTTATCTTGAATTCCTAAGTCTTTAGCTTGTTCTTTTAAATCATCATCGGAAGGACCGGCTCCAACTATCATTAAACGAGCATCACAGCCTTCTCGAACAACTAATTCCTTAAAGCTACGTATAACAACATCGATGCTTTTTTCTTTAGCGAGACGCCCAATGTAAACAAACAACGGAATCCCTTGAAGCGCATACGTACTGCGAATGGCTTTAACAGCTTCATCATCACGTTTATCAAAACGTTCCAAGTCGAGTCCTGTTGGAATAACAGCAATTTCTTTTTTGATGTCATAACCCAAGAGCATTTTTTTAGTTTTCTCTGATGGTGCGATAATAATTTGTGCTGTTTTGGTAAACATACGACTCATTTTTGCAACGGCAATCCGAGACAAATGATCCACAGACTTCAAGCCCAACAAGTTAACATAGTGGGTATAGTCTTCATATGTTGTATGATATGTCGAAACAAGGGGTAAACGTAGATTTCGCGCAATAATGCGTGCAAACATCCCTACTCCGAATTCCGAGTGAACATGAATGACATCCAATTCCATTTCTTCAATGACAGCTTGTGCCTGAATATGAATTGGACTGCTGAGAACATAACCATATAAGAACTTGAGTTCAACCCCTGGCAATCTTAAAACATTATTTTCATAACTTGTTGACGCAATAGATGGCTGGTTTGTAATTATAAATACAGTATGGCCTTCTCGTTCAAGTGCATCTTTTAATGTAACAATCGATGTTACGACACCATTTATATCTGGTGTATAGGTATCTGTAAAGAGTCCTATTCTCATAACGTACCTCCTAAAGTTAGATTATGAATAGAAAAGCCCGTTATGGGCTTCTATTGAACTGTAACGCTTTCTTCCCCATCAACTTCGCGAAGTTTAACTTTAACTTTTTCTTCGAGAGCGGTTGGTATATTTTTTCCGACGATATCTGCACGAATTGGTAATTCGCGATGTCCGCGATCAACAAGCACAGCTAATTGAATTTGTTGTGGCCGTCCGTTATAGACAATGCCATCCATTGCCGCACGCACGGTTCTTCCTTTAAATAGCACGTCATCAACAATAACGACAACGCGGTCTTGTACACTGATTGGTAATCGGAATGCTTGATCTTTTGATTTGAGATCATCGCGCCAATAACTAATGTCCAGCGATGCAACTGGGACACTAACTTTTTCTATTTTTTCCATGAGCTTTGCGATCCGGAATGCAAGCGTGGCACCACGCGTTTCAATTCCTAATAAAACGACTTTATCGAGTCCTTTATTCCGTTCTATGATTTCGTGTGTCATCCGAATCAGTGAGCGATTGATAGCACTTTCGTCCATTATTATTTTCATCTTTGCACCTCTTGAAATATTATATCAAAAACAGGTTGTAATTGGTATAAGACTATGATATTATTTGTGAGCAATCGATAGGGGTATAGTTCAATGGTAGAGCAACGGTCTCCAAAACCGTTAATGTGGGTTCGAGTCCTGCTACCCCTGCCATACATAAATAATACGCACTGTATAGTGCGTTTTTTATTGCTTTCATTTATCCGAAACCGCCCAGAAATCTCAACTATTTTCTCACCTAACTCATCGCAATCCCTCGTGTCCCGGGGAGATTGATTTGACAATGATCAATTTGGGTTACAACAGTTTGTTGTAAGAGTAGGAAGACTTTGCATAATGGCTATATTTTTGCAATATTATACCCTTCAAAAGAGTTAAACTTCGTGACGTGACTTTACACGAAAAAGACAATAAATCAAAACTTCTATTCTTCTGAATCAATGTATTCAAAGTCATTTTCTCCTGGTTTGTGTAAGATATACTCTAATTTTGCGATAAATTTTGAATAGCATATAACCAAGAATACCACCAATAATGTTTAAAAACACATCGAGAATATCGATATCTCTTGATGATCCGAGGTATACTCTCATCAATAGTTGTACAAGCTCAATTGACATAGACAACATCGATACCCAGAGAACCGTCCTACAAAACGAAATATGTTTCTTTCCACTCGCAATGAAGAACCCTGCAGGAATAGTCAAAAGTATATTCAATAGATAGTGTTTAAGGTACAGTCTATGCCCATCGCCGATCAAACTAAAAACTACGAACGGGTTATAATTAATCGAACTCCCGATCGGTTTCGAGAAATTGTATTGCACCATTTCAGGTGTCAGGGGTATCGGATAGATAGTCACTTCTAGTAAAGCGCATATATAAAGAAACTTTAATGACCAGATAAAGCCTTCTTTTGCAGGCATTTTTCTGACTTTAACAACAAACAGTATCAAATATATAAGGGCGTAAATAACTATTCCGCTACTCAGCTCCACAAGTTTATTGGATTGAGCAATAGATCCAAAATAGAAAGTGTTCATTCTGCCTCCATTTTCCATTTCAACAAAATTTATGATGTGTATCCGTGTAGACCATGTTTCGAGGAAGCACGATATCTCACATTTTAAATTGTCATCAAATTTATCCATAAATATGACTTACGTCCTGAACGATTCAGCAAGTCAATATATAAACTCATCTTATGGTCAGCCACGCTTCAAAACACCATAGCAACCACTACAGACTATTGTTAGCGGTTAATTGAAATCCCTTCAGCGCTTTGTAGATACTTATGAATACTAAAATTTGGGCAAGATTTTGGATTATCGTTGCTAATACTGTAAAACTCGGATTTAATTGAGCGACGATCGAAATAACAATACCTACCGTAACGGTAACGATATAAAGTTTTTTGAATTTTTCCCCAAATGCCGGATCACCACCGCAGAAAAGAAAATAATTCGCAACAATGAGAAAAATCGCAGCGACAAATGCTAAGATGGCGACGAAAATCATTGCGAAAGGTGCTGCAATAATGAGAAACGTAATAATAAATAAACCACCAAATGTGTAAACTGCATATTTATAGTATTTAAACGATGCATCTAAATTTTCATTCCCAATTCCAAGTGTTTTAAGTTTAGAGAGCGCATAAACGGTTACCCCAAAACTTATAAGAATCAAAACCGAAACAGTTAGATTTACCCATAAATTTTTAGCACCAAGAATATCACCAAACGATAAAATCCACGCGACAATTAAACTGTACAACAAGTAGCTATAATACTTAATTCGATCTTCATTGATTGTTTTCATAAAAATACCTCCATTTATGTTCAATATATGGGAATACCACTGTTTACACAAGTTTTTATGATTACTTCGCATCTTTTCTTGCTTAATCCGATACATTTATGGAAAGATGGACCTTATTTCACTTCACAATGTGTCACACGACTTATGAAAATAAGGACAATTGAAATACAATTTGATATGCCAATATCGCGTTTTATTTCATATAATGGGGTAAGAAATGGAGATTGCTTGATGAATAAGAAAAAGAAACAATACGAACATGATGCAACAATTTTCGGTGTTTGCATTATTCTTGGAATTATTGGAAGTAACTTTATAGAGTATGGTATAGTGAGTATCTTATTAGGAATCGGGATTGGTGCGTTTGTTGCTCGCCGACCCATATCTTAAGCCACCCACCGTTAGCCGAACGTTCTAAATAAAATGTAAAACAGAAAACCGCTTTTTCCGCATGTGGTGTTTCTGTTTTTTTATATGTCCATTCAAGCATTGAAGTTGTTAGTACTCTCCTTTTCCTCTCATAAAATCTACACGGCTTTTCTGATCATACTTCTCCTTTTTACGTAGTATTTTATTATGCAAATCATCAGTGTCTAAGTTGTAATCTTTTTTTCTTCCTGGAAAGACAGAGTTGCTGTTTTTAGCATCAAAATTTTCGATATCTTTATTAAGAAGCGACGATGCTCGTTTCACAACATGAAAGCCAAATTTATCCCTCAAAGCGTCAATCGTCTTGTCAACTGTCAAAGATCGCGTTGCATCATTATCCACTGTTTCAAACAAGTTTATTTGTTGTGGAATTGACGTATCATCAATCAGCTTGCTGACATAGACACCAATTGATCGTAAAGGCAACACTGAAAAATCATAATTTTCCTCCAACAAGTCCATAGCAATACGCAATATTTCCGACGAAACATTGGTTGGTTGCATTACTTTACGTTGGCGTGTAAAACTCTTCAAATTAACATCTCTTGGCGCAATCGCGATTACAAGTCCTTTCATCTTTTCATCACGCAGTCGAGATGCCACACTCTCGCAAAGGCGCTGTAAGATGATTTCAGCTTCACGTAAGGAATTAATGTCATGAGGTGGCGTCGTACTATTCCCAATACTCTTTGGCGGGGCAACATACCCATTTGCTTCAACCGTCCCCGCATCATCACCATTTGCATAATGCCACATCTCTAATCCCTTAAGTCCAAATCGTTGATACAACACATCACGCTGTGTTTGAGCTAAATCTCCGATAGTATATATACCAATTTCATGAAGCTTGGGCACGGTTTTATTTCCAATAAATAGTAAATCACCCACAGGTAATGGCCATACAATTTCCTTAAAGTTATACTTGGTTATTATTACCATTCCTGATGGTTTGATTAAGTCACTCCCTAATTTTGCAAAAACTTTATTCCAACTCACACCAACTGAAACAGTCAGTCCATATTCATCTAAAACTCGACGTTGCATTTCATACGCAAGATCGTACGGTTTGCCAAATAAATGGTATGAATCAGTAACATCTATCCATGCTTCATCCAAACCATAAGATTCCACAAGATCCGTATACTCTTTATAGATTTCTTTTACTTTCGTTGTATAGTAAATATACTCTTGATACTGTGCAGGAACAACTTTTAATTGCGGGCATTTTCGATACGCATCTCGGAGCGTTTCAGCTGTTTTTACGCCAAATTCCTTCGCTTTCAGATTTCGCGCAAGAACAATCCCACTTCGAGTTTCCTCGTCACCTCCAACACACATAGGAACGTCACGAAGCTTTGGATTCAACATCTCTTCAATTTGCGCAAAACAATGATTTATGTCAATATGAAAAATAATTCGTTCTTTTTCCATCACTTCTTCCTCCTGCTATGGTTTAGTGCTTTCAATCCACCAACGGTTTTGTTTTACAAATATTCGACGCTCATGTTCTTGAATTATAATACGATACATCAAACCAGACCCTCCAACTTGGGAGTTGGCTTGCCGTACTTCAATAATACGATCAATATCATAATGGTTATTTCCCGTTGATATACTTAACGGAACATAGGTACCGTCTTTTTTTATGATTGAAATAACTTCAATGTTTTTCTTGTAATATTCCATCTTTATCACCTATTTAAAGTATAACAATAGTATCGGACATTTTTAGACGTCTACTATTATTTCAAAAGCTTCTTTAGCTGAAAAAAAAGAACCGTATGGGTTCTTTTTTCTATTGCATGGATGGACATTTCACTGTTCCATAAGAACAAAATACACAGCAATCACCGGGTTGTGCTTTAATAACAGTTTCACATTGACTGCATTTATAAAAGAATTGACACATATCCTCAGGCATAATTTCAGTACTTTTAAAGCCGCAGTATGGACACGTTAAAGTTGATTCCATAATCATATATATTAAACTCCTTTTACCTTTTATTATCTTATCACTTTATATTTACGCTTGTAAACACAATAAAAAAAGACACTTCATTGTGTCTTATTTTACATTGCTTGAAGATGCGTATCGATTCACGATTCGATCAATTATTTTAGTGAGTACAAATAGAGTCGCAAGACCAATAAATGCAAACATTACAGTTAAGACTGTTTCGTGTGAATTCAAACGTGCAAGATGCATTGGTTTATACAAGAAATAACAAACCGTAATCAAACTTGTTGCCGATAAGAAAATCACACCAATTCGTTTCCAATTCATTGGTTGGAATAGCTTCACAACCATGACCAGTGATAAGAATATCGTTACGAAATACATCATTGTCTGACGAACTGGTAAAGGCATTGGTTGGAATAGAATCAACACGAATACGACAGCAGTTGCTGCAGCATTCGGAAAGATATTTTTCATAATACTTGGAATAATAGCCTCTTTCGGTTTCGCGTAGTTTGATTCAAAGGTTACGAACGATGATGGCATCCCCTCGACAAACATGCTCATGATTGAGACTTGGAGCGGTGTGAATGGATAAGGTGTATTCATAAACACTGCCACAAGAGCTAATAAGAAGGTTAGCAACGTTCCAAGGTAATACATCGATGCTGACCTGGATATATTATTGGTGACTAAACGACCTTCCATAACAACGTCTACCATTGTTGTAAATTCATTATCCAATAAGATGATTTGTGCAGCTTGACGTGCTGCACTTGATCCAGCACCCATAGCTATCGAACAGTCGGCAGAACGAAGTGCTAAGACATCATTCACACCATCACCAACCATAGCAACACGTTGGCCATTTTGTTGCAGCATTTTAACCATTTTTTGTTTTTGATAGGGTGAAGCGCGGCCAATAACATTGTAATTAAGTACAGCTGCTTCCAGTTCTGCATCCGATTCAATCTGACTTACATCAATTGCTTTATCGCCATTTTGAATTCCTGTTTTCGTAGCAACCGCCATAAGCGTATTGATATTGTCGCCAGAAATAACTTTAACGTTGACTTCATTGTTTTTGAAGAAATCCAATGAGTCATATACATCCAAACGAACAGGGTCTGCAATCGCAATCAATGCTGTCGGAATTAAATCATCAGGACGAACAATATCATGCAGTTCATCAGGTGTTCGCGCAACGAGAAGAACACGCGCACCCTCACTTTGATACTGAATTGCTTGTTCTGGTAATTCATAATTATCAATTAAAAATTCAGGTGCACCAAGGAATACTGTCCCATGACCTTCATATGTCATCGAACCCCATTTACGAGCAGATGAGAATGGCGAGACATGAATCGGATGAATATCACATTCACCAGAGAAGAACGATTTCATCGCTAATGTTGTAGAATCAGAATCCGTTGAGTTACCCACATAGGTACTTATCATTGGTAATGCTTTCGTTTGTTCTTCTAAATAAATAACATCTTGAACTGTCATTTCTCCAGCTGTTAATGTTCCCGTTTTATCGATACACAGCACATCTACTTTGGATAACACTTCAATACTATAGATTTCTTGTACTAGGGTTCGTTTTTGAGCAAGTCTAAAAACAGAAACACCAAATGATAAACTTGTTAAAAGAATAAGACCTTTTGGTAATAATCCAAGAAGGACTGTCGATGTTGATAGTACAGTCATTCGCAAATCTTGATGACGGAATACCATCGCTTGAACAACTAGAATAATTCCGATTGGCAGTACAATTCGAGTACACCATCTGGTAATCCGTAAAAATGTCTCCATGAGCTCAGACTCAATTGGCGTATAATTACGTGCTTCATTCGTTATTTTTTGGGCAAAACTATCGAGTCCAACGTGTGTAGTACGGGCATATACGGTGCCACTTGTTACAAAACTTCCGGACAGAAGAACTTCCCCACTATTTTTCATAACAGGGACTGATTCTCCAGTTAAGTTGGATTCATTCATCTCAGCAGTTCCTTCAATGACAACTGCATCCGCAGAAACTTGGTCTCCCACTCGATAAAGAACCACATCACCTAAAACAAGTGCTTCACTTGGTATATTTTCGATATTGCCTTCACGTATTACCTTAGTGTCTTGAGCAATTAATATATTCAAATTCTCAACGATGCGCTTTGACCGTATTTCTTGAAAAGATCGAATCGCAATATTCATAATAATGACGTTAAGAAAGAAAACACTTAAATACTCACCAACAAATACCAGTGCAGCAGCAATCACAACATTATACAAGTTAAACAAGTTAAATGTATGGCCCATTATTATTTGAGCATTCGATTTAGACTTTGTTTTTGGTATAACATTGACATTCCCGCGACTGACTTGCTGATCAACTTCGTGATACGTTAATCCTGTAATCTTTTTATTCATCGCTACCATCTCACTAAATTTCTATATCATCAATATGTTTCGGTTTCTGTTGTTTTTCTGGTGGAAATTGCATGTAGGACTCCCCAAATAGCGATACTAGATACTCGTGGTATCCAGGAGGCATTGGTAACATATGTCCTTCAAATTCCATGTCTATCGTTGGCCACATTACTTCGTTTGGCACGCGTTGGTCTTCTAATTTTGGAAAGAATGTCCATGTTAGATTAAGCGCTGTATATTTCGAATCTTTATGTTTCGCAGCATAACGTTTCGCACGATTGTTGAACCATCGTTTAAGTGGCGCTGCTTGGATTCCTATATTATCCAAGAAGACAAACATCGGCATACATGCAATCGAAAAGCAAAGGCTTGATAAGTACTTAAATTTACTCTCCGATACCTTATCAACCGCAAATACGTCAATAAATAGACCATCACCTTCACATTTATTCATCAGTAATGAGTTTTGTTCTTTAACATAAGTTCCGCCCATACGGAATTTCATTTCAGGAATTAAGACATTATATGCATCATCTTTTTCCAGGCAGTGATAATAGTAAGGTTCTTGAATTTCATCTGGTAATATTTCCAATAATTTGTGATATGTATCATAGGTCATCATGACATCAACATCATCATCCCAAGGAATAAACCCTTTATGACGGACCGCACCCAGTGCCGTTCCGTATCCTAATGCGTATTCAAGATTGTGTTTCTTACAAATACGGTCAAATTCTAAAAGTATTTCTAATGTTTTCATTTGTACGTCACGAAGGGTAATTTCAGATCCATCTTCGCGAACTTTTAATATATATTTTTCCATGGTACCCGTTTCCAGTCTTTGTACATTATATGTTATCTTAGTTGATTCGCAACTAACAATAATGTCATTTTATCATACTTATTGTCTTAAAAGAATGCTCACAGTGTTCAATCCCATGATTTTACATACCTAAAAAACATAAAATTATGGTTTATTTGCAATTTTCCATACTTCTTTTGATAAAAACACCACATTATTGTGGTGCATGTTCATAGAATTTTACTTTTGAAATGCCATACGATTTCGTGTCATAACAGTGCCAATCGCCAATTTGATCGCTTAAATCTGCGCGACTATCCATTTCAACAATCACGATACTATCCGTATGCAATAGATTGCCCTCAATCAAATTTAGAAAAACACTCGGTAATTCGGTATATGCGTATGGAGGATCCATAAAAATCACATCGAACGTTCCAGATAATCGCTTTGTTACAGTCAGGGCATCTCCCTTTTGTACTGTCACTTGTTGTGTCACATTCAGTGTCTTAACATTATCTTGAATCACTTTGAGTGCTCGGCTATCTTTTTCAATAATCGTTGCGGCATGCATTCCTCGACTGATTGCCTCCAATGCCATGGCACCACTCCCTCCAAACACATCAAGAAATGTACCACCATCAAAGTATGGTCCAATTTTACTGAAGATAGCACCTCTTACTTTATCTGTTGTTGGTCGTGTCGTCTGTCCTGACAAAGTCTTGAGGACACGAGATCCGTGGGTTCCAGCTACGATTCTCATAAGCCTTGTTGCTCCATTCGTTTCTTTTGCGCTAATACTTTTTGCTCTACATTGTAGTTACTGATGACATGTTGAACCAAACCAATTGCAATCATAATGGCCATTTTGCTTGAACCACCCGCAGATACAAAAAGTAGCGGAACTCCAGTCAACGGCACAAGACCCGTCACCCCTCCAACATTAAAAACAAAGTGAATCATTAGGTATGAAGCCACACCCACTAAGATAATTTTATCCCGTTCGAGCTTAACATAAAGTGCATACTTGAATGTATTGTAGAGAATCACACCGTAACCTACTAAAACGATAAGAATTCCAAAAATACCAAGCTCTTCAACAACTATTGCGAGTACAAAGTCTGTCTGCGCCTCGGGTAAGTATCCGAGTTTATTAAGACTGTTTCCATACCCTTTTCCAAATAAACCTGCATCCAAACCTTGAATCATTGCTACAAGACTCATGAATAACTGGTATGAATCACCATATCGCTCTCCTAAAGGATCGGCGGATGATTTAAAACGTCCAAGCATATAGTCATGTGCTCCAATTTTATTAAGAATGCTTTCAACCAAATGCAAACCCGTTTCGGTCCCTAAAAATACCACTAAGACGATACCTACCAAGAGGAAAATCGTCATATATTTTTGAAACTTATCAAGTTTTCGATTGGAAGGCACCAAGAAACACATATAACCGATTCCAAGAAGTACGACTGCAGACCCAAGGTCTCTTTGAAGTGCAATAATAATAGCACTGAAAATAAGAATAAAGATTAAGGGTTCTTTGACCAAATCCCATGTCTTAGCCACTCGATGACGTTGCTTGTCCCCCAAGTTAATTGCTACAAGAATAATTACCCAAATCTTCGCAAACTCGGCTGGTTGAATCGTTATTGGTCCAAAACGAAGCCAAGCCCGTGCCCCATTAACAGGCGGAAAGACAAGTACCGATAACAAGACTGCGATCACGCAAAGGCTAATAATTCGTTGATACTTTGTTACCAATTTAAACGAAAAATTACGAGCTGTAAAAATCATTAATACATAAGAGATAACGACAAAACCCAGTTCCTTCGCACCCGCGAATAATAAGGAACCGTTTGTTGCATCCGTGGACATACTCGCTGAAATAACCATTAAAACTCCGAAGAGATTTAGAATTAAGACTGCTGCATGAATCGCACGGTTATAGCCCGCAGGCATTTTAAGTGAGAATCTGTTCTTTTTCATACGATTATCATAGCATAACTTCCTTGAAAAATATGCGAAAGCCTTTCAAAAATGTTAAAAATACGCTAAACTATACCTAACGAGTTTATGTCAAACAATCATAAAGAACTCATATTTTGAATAGAGGAATTTTTAATATGCATAAAATAAATATGGACACAATCGTCCAAGACCCAAATCCCGTTTTGCGTCAAAAAGCAAAACCGGTATCTTTTCCTTTGCAATCAGAGGATATTGAAACTATCGAATCAATGCTGAAATATGTGCGTGATTCACGCGTCGATGAACTTGCAGAAAAGTATAATCTACAACCAGCAAATGGTATTGCGGCACCTCAAATTGGTATTTCAAAGCAAATGACAGTCATCGTCATCGAAGATGAAGACAAAGACGGTAATTACTTTGAAATCGAGTATGCGTTAATCAATCCACGGATTGTTTCCCATGCGGTTCGTAAAGCAGCATTATCATATGGTGAAGGATGTCTATCCATTCAAAAAGTATATGAAGGCCTCGTACCAAGAAGTCAGCGCATCAAAGTTGAAGCGTATGATTATCTGAGAGGCGAAAACGTTACAATTGTCGCAAAAGACTTTTTGGCAATTGTTTTACAACATGAAATTGATCATTTAAACGGTGTGTTATTCTACGATCATATTAATAAACAAGATCCATGGGCACACGATGATAAACTCAAGATTATAGAATAGGAGCTATTATGGCAGAAAATAACAATTCAATTCGCAAAACCGATACCCTTGTATATGCTTTAGGTGGTTTAGGCGAAGTTGGTAAAAATATGTACGTCATTGAGCACGATGATGAGATTATCATCATTGATGCCGGTGTCATGTTCCCAGAGGATGATTTGCTTGGCGTTGACTATGTCATCCCCGACTTTTCACATCTTGTAAAAAACCAACACAAAATTAAAGCATTAATCATTACTCACGGTCACGAAGACCACATCGGAGGAATTCCATTTCTTCTACAACGCGTAACCATTCCAATGATTTACGCACCACGTTTTGCGAAAGCACAAATCGAACGTAAACTTGAAGAACGTAAAATTAAAACAAAGCACAAAATTCAAGAAATTAGTTCTGAATCAAAAGTTACAACAAAACATTTTGTAATTGGTTTCTTTAATGTCGTTCACTCGATTCCTGATGCTTTAGGTGTTCTTGTAAATACACCAAACGGAAGAATCGTATCAACCGGTGACTTTAAGTTCGACTTAACACCTGTTGGTGAAAATCCAGATTATCAAATTATGTCTTACATGGGAGAAATCGGTGTCACGCTTCTTATGAGTGATTCGACCAATGCTCAAGTGAGTGGATTCTCAATCAGTGAACGGGATGTTGCGAAAGAGATTAATCGCATCTTTAAAAAGGTTGAAGGTCGTATTATCATTGCTACCTTTGCCTCCAACGTTTACCGCGTCCAACAAATCATTGAAGCAGCAATCGCACAAGATCGAAAAATCGCCGTATTTGGACGAAGCATGGAAAACGTAATCACTATTGCTCGAAAACTAGGTCATATTAAAGCATCAGATAAAAACTTCATCAATGCTAACCAACTCAATAAATTGCCTGCTGATAAAGTTCTTGTACTCTGTACAGGATCTCAAGGTGAGCCCCTTGCTGCGCTTAGCCGTATCGCAAACGGAACACACCGACAAGTAAGCATTATTCCTGGAGATACTGTGATCTTTTCATCAAGTCCAATCCCTGGAAATGGGCCAAGTGTGTCACAAGTCGTGAACCGCCTCAGTCGTGCTGGAGCAAACGTCCTTACTAATTCACCACTTAATTCACTTCACACTACAGGTCACGCCTCCAAAGATGAGCAGACCTTGATGTTACAACTTATTAAACCAAAATACTTCATGCCAATGCATGGGGAATACAAAATGTTAAAAACACACAAAGAAACAGCTATCGAAACAGGGGTTAAACCTGAAAACATCTTTATCTGTTCTAACGGTGATGTACTCGCAATTCGAAGTGGCGAAGTCTTCCAAACAGACGTTCGTATTCAAGCGGATGACATCTACGTAGACGGTAACGACTCTAGTGGACTTTCTACAGCAGTTATTAAAGACCGTAAAATCTTATCTGATAGTGGATTGGTAAGTGTCGTGGTTACGATTGATTCCCGACAAAACAAGATATTGGCTAAACCAAGTATCGTAAGTCGTGGTTTCGTCTTCATTAAAGAAAATCAAACACTTCTCAAAGAAGCAGAACAAGTTGTGTACGAAGCACTCAAAAAGCGTATGCAAAAGAAAGTTACATTTGGTGAAATTAAAAATACAATTCGCGGTTCACTAGAACCATTCTTGTACAAGCACACCCAACGTAATCCGCTTGTAATTCCTGTTATTCTAAACCAAAGGCAAACTGTGGATGCATCAGCACCACAGAAAAATGCCAAGCAAAAACAAGGGAAAACTCAAAAGCCAAAACAAAACAAGCAAGGTCAGAACAATAAACCCAAAGCTGAATCAAAGGATCAAAAACAAAACAGTCCAGCGAAACAACAACCAAAGCCTAAGAAAAATCCCAATCAACAAGTAAAGAAACCCGCTCAAGCGAAAGCAAAACAACCGACGAAAACTGACGTTGTAAAGCAACCTGAAACTTCAGTAGAAACTCATGAAGCGTAAGAAAAAACAAATAATTTCCTTACTTATTATATTT
Source organism: Erysipelothrix sp. HDW6B (assembly GCF_011301115.1). NCBI lineage: Bacteria > Bacillati > Bacillota > Erysipelotrichia > Erysipelotrichales > Erysipelotrichaceae > Erysipelothrix > Erysipelothrix sp. HDW6B. The sequence goes on from NZ_CP049860.1 coordinate 1,520,017, forward strand.
TCATTACTTGTTGGAGTTTATTTAGAAATGACTGTGTTTTCATTAAGTCGGGTATCGCTTCGCTTCGAAACTGTAGTATCCGAAAAGATTCCACCTTCATTCCATAATGCATCAATTGGTGTTATTTCGGATGTGAATGGAAATATCTCAAACTTAAATAAAGCTGTTGATCATTTAAAAATATATCAACCGGATATCGTTGTCTTCTCTGGTAACTTATTCGACGAAACAACAACCGCAAGTGATGAAGTTGCCATCCGTGACTTACTCACAAGTATTCCAGACAAACTTGGAAAATATGCGGTTCTTGGTAGTGGCGATATTCCAAGTTCAAACGACACAGCACGTCAAACCCTTCAAACTTCTGGGTTTCGCATTCTCGACAACAGTGTGACCCCAATTCATAAGCAAACGAATGAATCAATTCAACTTGTTGGCTTGAACACAAATGCAAGTATTACCTATCCAACCGTTGTTGATGGTGGCTTTGTTATTACTATTGCACACAATCCGGATGTCTACGACAGTTTACGAGATCAGACCATGGATGTCATGATTACTGGGAAATCTATGAATGGAAAAATAAGGCTGCCACTCATTGGAGCCCTATTCCCATCCAGTAAGTACAATGAGAAACGCAAACAATATGATGAAACCATTATGATTCAAAGTTCTGGTGTAGGCACAAGCAAACCAGAATTTAGATTGTTTACAAATCCAGATGTTGTTATTATTAGATTACAAAACCCTCAGTAAATGAGGGTTCTTTTTTTGAAAGGACGATACTTATGAACCATAAACAACTAGCCCATCTTTTTATGCAGAAGTTTCTTGATGAAACGAGCAACGTTGTCGATATGACAGCTGGCAACGGTCACGACACTTTGTTCTTAGCGCAACATGCAAAACATGTCACAGCAATCGATATCCAAGCAGAGGCCATCAGAAGCGCCCAAGAGCGCACTAAAGAGTATCACAACATTACTTATCTAAATCAGAGTCACGACCTTGTAGACTACGCCCTAATCGCACCTATAACCGGCGCCATCTATAATCTCGGATATTTACCATCTAGTAACAAAGAAATCATTACAACTGCCGCAACTACTATTGCTTCATTACATCGCATTCTTCCTTATGTTGATAGATTTATCGTCGTATCCTGCTATCTCAAACATGACGGCGGATATGACGAGTATCTTGCAGTAAAAAACTTCGTAGAAGCTTTAAACAAGCCATACGAAGTTCTTGAATACGAGACGCCATTGAGTCCCGTTACCTATTTAATTGATTTAAGTAATAGTCAATAATGAAACGCTCCCGGTCATGGACTAATTCATTAACCATTTCCCGGGGTTCATTTAGAATCTCGCGCCATGCCTCAGGCGTTTTCCAAACCACTCCATCAAACCATTCTTTCTCAGCATCGGTCCACGCAATCGATGCTTTTTTTGTAGTTCGAACGACAAAGAAATGATGCATGGTAATCACTTCCAGTAAATTGTAACGATTAATCACTGAACCCAGATACGATTCAACCTCGCACTCATAACCTACCTCTTCAAGGACTTCTCGTTTGATCGCTTCAACAAGAGTCTCAGAACCTTCTACACCACCCCCTGGCGTCTCATAATGATCACGTGGTCCAAAGATATCATTTCCTTTAACATGCATCATTCCGACCTCATTGTGCTCGTTCAGAACAATAGCTCTGGTGGTCTTGCGAATGGTTGTAAATCCAGTATTTGGATATAATGTGTCATAAAATTCATGTAATAGCATTTTTGTGCCCCCTAAAATAAAAAAGACGCTGCTGCGCCTTTCAATGAAGTTGTCTATCGAACAAATATCTTGGGTGGGGGGGTAAAGATTATTTGTCGATAAACGATTGGCCATCTCTGACCATGTATAATATTACCTCTTTCGATAGTTTCTGTCAATAGATAAACACAAATATTTAATTTTCTATATAAATCACATTATTCATACCTTTCATTAAAATATTAAGTATTTGTGAAGATAAGAAAAAAAGAGATTGCTCTCTTTAGTTTCGTGTTGATTGACGTGGTGTATAAAGGTAACTGAGTTCAATTTCTTTATCTTCCACCTCATCGTCATTAAGCATTTTGGTAAGGACGCGCATTGATACCGCACCCAAGTCATATGCAGGGATTGCAAAGCTTGAGAGACGAGGACGTACCATTGAATTGTATTTCGAGTCAATTAAGCAGACAATTTCTAAATCATCCGGAATTGACATTCCACGTTCATGTGCAGCATTCATGGCCGAGATGGCTTGTGAGTCACGGTTAGCAATTAAGAAGTCGTAGTCCATATCCTCGATGTGATCTAAGAAATAATCATACGAACGACGGTATTCCGATGGAATTTCGATATACCCTTCTGAATCACGTCCCATTTCAGCGTAAGCACGACGTACACCTTGAATCATTTGATTTGTTGTAAAGTCATTCTTGCGATCTTGGATAATACCAACTTTACGGTCTTTATTCTTAGCAAGTTGGTTCATTGTGAGTTCATAAACTGCTTTTTCAATATCAACATATACTGATGAAATTTGTTTATCTGACATCTTATTTCCAATAATAACGATTGGGAATTGATATTTACTTAACTCTTCCAATTCATTATCCATTAATTTGTCGTTATAAATAATAACACCGTCGACACGGGACTTAATAACATCATCAATAACATCTTTGATATCAACAATTCCTTCTGTCATCGTGTGTAACATAATGCTATACTTGTAAATTTTCGCTACATCGATCAAACCGTTAATGATTTGGCCAGTATATGCAAAGCTCGCTTCTGGAACAAGTAACGCAATTGTTGTTGTTTTTTGAAGTGCTAAACCTTGAGCGATAGCATTGGGCTTGTAGCCAAGCTTATCAATAGCGGATTCGACTTTAACACGTGTTTCTTCACGAACAATTTCAAGTCCGTTTATAACCCGTGAAACTGTAGCAAGGGATACTCCCGCTTCTTTTGCTACGTCGTATATAGTGACGCGTTTCATATTAATTATCATCCTTCTGTTCAGTTGTGTGTTCAGTCACATCTTCAATGACATCACGTAGTTCATCAGTTGATGATACGTAAATTGAGGATGGATCTGATGGTTTTTCTTTTGTTTCAGACACTTTATCAGCAACGAATTTAGATGTATCTTGGATGACTTTAGCACCATAATCGACAGCTTCCTTCGTTTTTTCTTTCAGTGTTTCTACATTCTTAACAACAGTTGGATTTGTTGCAAATTCATCCCAACTATCTTGTACTTTTTTGAACCCTACTTGTGCAGAATCAGTAATGCGATCGATTGTACCTGAATCTTCGACACGCTTCATCATATCTTTAGCTTGAGTATAGACACCACTTGCAAAATTTTGAACATCTTCTAAGAATTCACTTTTGTTTGGTGATGCTTCAATGACATCATACGCAGATTGGATAAGTTGAATATTCTTGTCATAAAGATTTTCAGTTCGTTCACGTACAAGACTTTCACTTCTAAATCCAGAAATCATTTCCAGTGAGCGAACATTCATATCATTTATGGTATTGATTGTTTTATCACGGAATGTGAAGAGGCGATCTTGATTGGCTTTGGTTGCAATGAGTTCATTACTTTTACTATAGAAATCGTACACCACATCGTCTATTTTATAGACGAGTTCGTTGAGTATATCATCATATTTAGTCATAAATTCCAAAATCCTCTACTTTCTCTTCAGCTTTTCGGGCTTCTGCTTCTGCATGTTCACGTGCTTCTTTTCGTACTTCTTTTTCTTCTTTTCGATGGGTTCGTTGTTGTTGGTTGTTTCGGAACCATTCAACGATTGCATCGGAATGCTTGATTGACATATTAACTGCCTTACTTGCAAATCCTACAGCAGAATCATTTACAAGGTCTACTGTATTCGAAACGTTGTTTAAGGTAGTAAGTGGTGCATCCAATTTGTCTACTGATCTTTGTGTAGCATCTATTACCCCGTCGATTTTTGTGACTGTCTTTGGAAGTTCTTGTACGATTTTATAGATTCGATAAAGAATCATCGCAAGCAAGACTAAGCAAACCACTCCAATTGTTGGTAATAGTACAAGTGATACGTCGTGTAAACTCAATAGTAATTTATCCATCTTTTCACCTCTTATAGTTATTATTATACGTCTTTATGAAAAATGTTTCAATCATTGAAACGGCGTTTCAACGCATCTTTGAAATCATAAATATCTTTGCTGCTCATAAATACATAAACAGCAGGACCGTATTTCTGAAGTTGATCTAACGATTCTTCTGATCCTTCATCAACAACGATGCTTCCATTGATACGATCTTGAAGGTATGTTATATCAATATCGATACCTTCTTCTTGGTCATCAATACTTGTAAATGGCATCAGCGCAACATGATCCGCTAAATTAAGCGCATCGGCAAATGCATCAGCAAAGTAGTAAACGCGACCTGTTCGGTGTGGTTTGAAAATCGCAACCAAGCGACGGTCTGGATAACGCGTATGTGCAGCTTCCAACGTAACTTTAATTTCAGTTGGGTGGTGCGCATAATCATCGATATAAATATTTTCTTTGCCTTCTTCAATTACAAATCGGCGTTTTGCGCCTTTAAAATTCTGAATTCCCTTTTCAATGGCATCAACAGCAATTCCTTCATAAAGACCTACACCAATTACTGCTAGCGCATTAAGAATCATATGATCGCCCACAAGTGGTAAATCAAAACGCTTTACGAATGTATCATTATGATAGACATCGAAAATGCTATGTGTTGTGGTTCGTTCTATATTTCGGGCTTGAAGGTTATTAGAATCTGAGAATCCATAGGTCCATACAGTCTTATCTTTGAAATCTAAATCGCGATAATGTGGATCATCACCCCATACAATAATAAGCTCTTCGACGTTTTCAGCAAATTCTTCATACGCCGATAGGTAATCTTTTTCAGATTTAAAATAGTCTACATGATCAATTTCAAAATTGGTCATGATTGCTACCTTTGGACGATACGCTAAGAAATGACGACGGAACTCACAGGCCTCAACCGCAAAGTAATCATCTTGGTTTGATAAATCACCACGTCCATCACCAATTAGATAGCCAGTATTTTTTGAATAATCAAGCATATCCTTTAACAGTGTTGTCGTCGTTGTTTTCCCATGTGATCCACTGACAGTAACGGTTCGAAACTTCGAGACCAAATCACCGAGATAATCGTGATAACGATAAACGGTAACTGTATCGTTTGACTGTGCAGCAACCACTTCTTCGTGGTCATCACCAAACGCATTCCCAACAATAACAGTCATGCCGTCTTTAATATTGTTAGCATCAAAGTCCAAAATTGGGATTTCCAATGCGCGAAGGGAATCCTCGGTAAAGAAATGACGTGAAATGTCTGAACCTGCTACATCATAATCGAGATTACGCATGATTTTGGCTAACGATGCCATCCCAGTCCCTTTAATTCCAACAAAAAATAATTTATTTTGATTCATGTTTATCAAGCTCCTCAAGATAGTCATAGAGTGATACTTGGACTTCTTCCTCTGTACGCTCTGGTGCTAATAATTCAGTGACATCCATATCCATGACATCTTCTGAAATTTGTTCATGTACAGGTTCTGTTACTTCAATTTGTCCAAACATTGGACTAATCACACTTGTTTTAGGTGCACGTGATTTTGCATCTTGATAGTGTGGTTTTGCATTCGAAAGTGGTTCCGCACCATTATCAGAACCACCAAAAATTGGACTGATAATTTCCTTACGTTGATATTTTACCTCACGACGTGCAGAAGTTTTTTCCTCTGTTTTTACTTTGGATTCTTTCACTTCAGGATGCGTATCAATATCCACATCAATCATCATCGATTTACGTGTTTCTTGAGTAGACTCTGCACTGTTGTGAATTTCTTCTTTTTGTGAGTCTTTAAATGTCGGCGCAGGTGTTGAGACTACGGAAGCAGGCTCTACTTTCGTTTCCTTTGGTTTTGCGACCATTGGCTTTAGATTTGGAATAACAAGTGATTCCTCTTCTTTTTTATCATGCTTTTCAATCTCTTCCTCAATCACAATTTCCTCTTCTTTGAAGAGAAGTGATGTTAGTTTTTTAAACATTTTTAATCGTTCCCCCTACTCTTTTGGCGTTTCCGCTGGTTGTTCAGTCTTTGGAACTTCGATCGGATTATCTGGGTGAAGTTGATTGTAGATTTCAATCAAGCTTCCTTCCTCAGGCACTTTGTGATCAAAGAAATTTTCATGAACGGCTTTATAGTCAATGATTTCTTTGTTTGAGTAGTATGCAACAACTTCGTCTTCATTCACTTCCGTGCTTCGCATTGTTACAAACATAGAATCGGCTACATAAGCTAGATTTGATGGTGATACGATTCCGACTAGGGTCACGATACCATTTTCTAAGATTATTGTCTTTTTGTTACCGCTTGGTAAGACTGTAAAGATAAACTGACGTTCAACATCATTACGGTCTAAATAGGTCCCTGATTGGGTATACTCAACGGTATCTGCATTCAATTTCGTTTCGAGAACTGCTGAATCATAGTACTTACGCCCGATAATCTCTGATACATCTAAAGTCATCATGACGGGCTCTGACATCACAGTCATCATGGTTGAGAGTTGTGTGGTTTCTTTGACGCCAGTATCTGGTAAGACATAATACTTCAGATACTGTTTGTTTTTATTTGGTGATTGAACAAGAGGTCTGGATAAGGCATCCTGTACAACCGCCTCATAAGGTTTTGGCGAACTACACCCAGCAAGAATAACTAACACTAGGGCACTCGCGATGATTCGTTTAAACAATCACATCACTCCAAACATTGCTATCCATGAATCGAACAATTGCTTCTTTTGCTGCAGTATAGTCATCCGTATCAAGAATACTTCCTGACGTATGTATATTGCGAGCAACCACACAACATGTAATTGTTTTGATTCCTTCATTGGATTTGTGGACGATTCCTGCATCAGTTCCACCTGGAGAATAGTAGAATTGATGTTTAATATCATGTTCAACACAAATGTCTTGTAGTTTGTAAATTAGATCTTTGGTTGCAATCATGCTACCATCTGCCATTCGCAAGAGAATTCCAGCTCCTAGTTTTCCAAGCGCTTCTGAATCCATTGTATCGATTGCTGGTGAGCAATCAAGAATAATTGCAAGATCTGGCTTAATAAGTTGTGTAATCGTCTGGGCACCGCGAAGTCCGACTTCTTCTTGAACACTTGCACCAACATAGAGATCATAATCTAATTCTTGGTCTTTGAGTGCATCCAGTAAATCAAGTCCCATGACACAGCCATAACGGTTATCAAATGCTTTGGCAAGAAGACGTTTCCCACCATTGAGAATCTCAAATCCACCATCAACAACAATCATGTCTCCAGGTTGAATTCCCATGTTTTTGATATCGTCAGCATCCGTTGCCCCCACATCCACAAGCATTTGTGGAATATCGATAGGTTTTGCACGATCTTCAGGACTCAACATATGTGGTGGAATGCTACCGATTGATCCAGGATAGATATCACCTTTACGCGTTGTAACGCGAACACGGTGTGCTAGTAACGTCTGATTAAACCATCCACCAACCGGATGAATCTTTAAAACACCTGTTTTTGTAACTTCTTTGACAAGAAATCCAACTTCATCCATATGTCCTAAAACCATGACACGTTTGGCATTGGGATTCTTACTTTTACGTACTGCCATAATACTTCCAAGATTATCCTGGATAATCTCGTCAACACCAAGCTTTTCATATTCTTTGCGCAAGTATGCAGCAACTTGATGTTCATGTCCACTGACACCATCTAATTGTGTCAATGTTTCGAACCATTGTAATTGTTGTTTACTTAACATCTTTTTTCCTCCAAATTGCTCTAAATATTGGTTGCCCCATTTCATGGAACTTACGTTCATATTCCGTGAAAGGATCGTTATCATCAGTTGTTCGGAAATCAACGTGGACATCCACTAATTCAAATTTGTGACTGCCAACGCTTACCAAGGAATAATTGAAGAGTCCAACATTATCTGTTTTCATCCAAATTTCTCCTGTATCAGTGAGTACGTCATAGTAATCATCTAATTTTGTCTTGTAGGTTAAACGGCGTTTTTCATGTCGATTCTTTTTCCAAGGATCACTGAAGTTTAAATGAACCACATCAACCTCTTTCGGTCCAAACATCTCTGAGAGTTTTTCGGCATCACCATAGATGAAACGTTTTCGTTCACCCGGGTTGCTTTCTAACTTTTTGAGTGCGATAGAACTTGCTGTAAAATCGCGTTCCATTGCTACTATCCCGCGTTCAGGATATAGGGCTGACATTTGATGCCAATAATCCCCTTTTCCTGCACCAATTTCCACATGGAGTTTATCGGTCTTTAGGGTTTCTTTCCAGTTGCCTTTAATGGCTTCAAAATCGCTTATTAAATAATCAGAAAATTGTTCGAAAACCTCCGAACTCCAGTCTTTTTTACGTAATCTCATGTCTTATACCTCTTTATGTTCCTATTGTATCATGCTTACATTATGAATATCGTATTTTTTACATTATTTTCATCATTATGTGATAAAATACAATTATGACAAAAAAATACAGTGTAACAGGCATTGTCGTGGAATATAACCCACTTCATAATGGCCACATTTATCATATCAAGAAGGCCCGCGAAATCACAAATTGTGATGTTTTAATTGCGGTCATGTCAGGCAATTTTGTCCAGCGTGGAGAACCCGCATTTATTAATAAATGGGAACGCACTGAAGCAGCATTAAATCATGGTGTTGATATCGTGATTGAACTTCCCACACCATTCGTTTTACAAAGCGCTGACTTTTTTGCAGAAGCGGCTGTGACACTTTTACATCGTATGGGCGCTGACACCATTGTCTTCGGCTCGGAATCCAATAATATAGAGCATATCAAATCACAATTTCATTATGATCCAGACGTAGGTCAAAGCTATGCTCGACAAATGGGAACCTCTCGCAATGCTAATGATATTCTTGGTTTTCAATACATTCGTGTCGCTGAAATGCTTGGCATCGCTACGCGTACAATCCAACGCACAAACAATTATCATGGAACAGACATTGACTCGGACATCGCCTCCGCAACCGCAATTCGTAATCACTATGGTCACAAACCAGTTGCACACACGACCCCTTTAGATCTTGATCACTGCACGTTGCATCGCCTTGAAGCCTATGATTTACAAATACGCGCAATCATACTTCAAAACGATACATCGTGGTTACAATCGATTCATCTTGTCGACGAAGGCATCGAAAATCTCTTAAAGAAAAATGTTCACCTTCCCATCACGGAACTTATTGAAGCTTGCGTCTCAAAACGCTACACACGATCTCGCATCCAACGCACTTTAATGATGATTTTACTTGGCATTAAACGTTCCGATGTGATTTTGCCATCAAATACTCGCATTCTTGGTATGACGAAACCTGGGCAAGCGTATTTGAAAGCTCAACGGGAAGCAACCAATGCTGTAACGGCCTATAAGTATTATGACGACAATAATTTAGAAATGCGCGCGACACTTGCATACAGTATGCCATATCCTAAAGACTATCGAGATTGGTTGATACAAATGGAAAAGTCTGGTTTAATACGGACTGAATAAGATACAAAAACGAATCCAGAACATGTTCCTCAACTTATGATTGACGGAGCGTTCCAGATTCGTTTTTTATTTTAGAATTTTAATGGTTTAATTGATTCCCATGGGAAACCATCACGACCAAAATGGCCAAAGTTTGCACTTTCGCGGTAAATTGGACGTAATAAATCAAGTTCCTTAATAATATTTCCAACTTTGAAATCGAAGTTGGCGTTAATGATTTCCAAAATTTCTGCTTCTGGACGTTTCGCGGTGCCAAATGTATCAATATGAATTGACAATGGATCGGATAAGCCAATTGCATAACTTAATTGAATTTCAATTTTGTCTGCTAATCCAGCTGCTACCACCGACTTCGCAACATAACGGGAGAAATATGCAGCCGAACGGTCAACTTTTGATGGGTCTTTTGAACTAAAGCATCCACCGCCAATGCGACCAACACCACCGTATGTATCAACAACAATTTTACGGCCTGTCGTGCCTGAATCACTAAATGGTCCGGCAATACTGAACTCGCCACTTGGATTGATAATAAAACGCGTTTCATCTGTAATCCAGTGAGCATCGATTGTTGGTAAGATAACATCATTCATGATTGTTTCTTGAATTGTTTCCAATGGTATACCAGCTTGGTGCGACGCACTGACTAAGACAGTATGGACATACACTGGCTTGTTGCCATCGTACGCAACGGTAACTTGTGTTTTTCCATCAGGTAATAACCAATCAATCGTTGCTTTAGCCTCACTAAGACGTTGGGATAGCGCATGTGCCAAAGCAATTGGTAGTGGCATATAGCTTTCAGTTTCATTCGTTGCATATCCAAACATAATCCCTTGGTCACCAGCGCCAACACTTTCATCACTCACAACCGCATGATTAATTTGTGATGACTGCTTGTTAACTTTCACTAAGACATCGTAGGTTTCTTTGTACCCGATATCAGCGAGAACTTGCTTCGCAATTGCAGCATAATCTACTGTTGCTTGTGTATTTGCCTCACCATAAACAAGAATAAAATCATCTTTAATGGTAGCCTCAACTGCCATTTTTGAGTTCGCATCTTCTTTCAATGCTGCATCTAAAATTGCATCTGCGATTTGATCACAGATTTTATCAGGGTGACCATCTGTCACACTTTCTGATGTAAAATATACGTATTCCATTCTAATACTAGCCTCTTTTTCTAACGACATAAAAAAAAGTCCTAGCAACAACACTAAGGCTCATTATTAAATAATGATAGCTCATCGTTGTTAGCTGTACCACCTTACATTGTGTAGGTTGGTATGAGGTCAACGAGCTAACTCTCTACCTCAACTCTTGATAATCGCTAACCAATTATATGATATCTTTTTGATGATTGCAAGTACACTAGCAATCATTTCACAAACAAATTGTCGCTTTGACGTTTCCAGTGAGTACAATCAAGTGCATGTATCAAAGACCAAAATCTGTATTCTTCTATAATTTCTTTTTTACCCATTTTAATTATATTTCCGTTTCTTTATTTTATCCGTGTTATAGTATAGAAAAGGAAGTACGACATATGACACAACTTGATACAGCACTTCAACAATTAGTTAATGACTATTCTCAGAAAGCCGAGGCAGCGTTCGAAGCTGCATTGCGTGATACTCATATCTATATAATTCAAGATTTCTCCATCGCAACCGATGATGGCATCACCATCATTCCTGTTTTTTCAAACGATCGCTATGCAGAAGAAATGGGTGTAATTGATTCACCCATTCACGTTCAATTTCTACGTGACCTCACGTTAAAACCAAATTATGAAATTGTAATTAATCCCATGCATGAAGCAATTTCACTGGATAACTCAATGCTTGAACTCATTTTCGATGAAAATCCGGAGGTTTCGATTAAACCAGCCGATAATACTGCACTCATGGTTATCTTTACATTAAAAGATCGACTGGATACATATGGTGATATTACAGCCGCATCGCTTGGAATCCTCCAAACCGGTAGACGTAGCGAATTCGTAGTTATTATCGATGGTGTTGAGGAAGAGACTGCGCTACGAGAGATTGCTGAAACGCTCTTGGCTGACATCAACGCTCCTCTTCCGGTAGATTTGTATCCGCGTAATTCTGAACTCGGACACGCCATTGCAAACATTACGAAACCATTTTATACCAAATAAAAAGTAGCCGAGGCTACTTTTTTTAATCCAGTGGTTTCTGTCGGTAGTTTCCTTCAATCCGTTCAACCGAAGACACCTCGATGAAGGCTTTAGGGTCTGCTGCAACGACTTGATTGACAATTGATTTAATCTCGAATTCATTCACAACCATATATAACATTGCACGGTATTGATGTTTATAAACACCCATACCATTTAATTGGGTAATTCCATGACGCGTGACGCTCAGAACAGCAGTACAGACTGCATCCGGTTCAACTGTAATTATGCGCATACTGCTTAGCTTATACCTGTTGTGGTATGTTTCAATAATCTTCGTGGATGCGACTTGGTAAATAATTGAATATAACGCCAGGCTCCAATCGTACATCCACCCAGAGTAAAGTAGCACACAGACATTGAAGAACATAATTTTATCCCACATTGGCTTATTCTTAACCATCGAGAAGTAAATAGCTATAAAATCTGTTCCACCTGCCGAACCATTCATTCTCAGTGCAATCGAGGAACCCACCCCATTCACAACACCACCAAATACTGCAAGGAGAATGGGATCATATGTTAACTTAAACGCTGGTAAAATTTCTACAAAAATACTTGTCAAAAAGACATGCATAAACGACAAAATTAAAAAACGTTTCCCGAGTTTTTTAATCACAAACGAAAGCAAGATAACATTAATAATTAGGAACAAGAATCCGTACGAGAGCGTTAACCCAAACAAACGGTTCATTTCTTTGATAAGAAGGATGGTAACACCACCAACTCCTGCTGGCACTAAGTCAGCAGGCCTTACAAAGGATGTTATGGCAGTAGCCGACAACATCGCTCCTAGTATTACTCCGATATATTGCTTTGGTTCTATTTTTCTAAAGTATTCCATAATCTATCTCTGTTAATCGTGTCGATTGTCTCGTTGCTAGTCGATACAATATTTTCCTTTACATTTTTGAGTTTTCTTTTCATCTTCAAAATCAGGTAACTCTGATGCCACTGCGATTGCTTCAATTTCAACGAGCGCATTTTTGGGCAAACGCGCCACTTCGAAAGCAGTGCGTGCAGGATAAGGATGTGCAAAGTAAATTGCATACGTTTGATTCATAAGTTCAAAGTTATCCATATCACTGAGGTATACCGTAGTTTTGACAATGTCTTTGAGTTCGAGTCCCGCACTCCTCAAAGTATTCTCTAAGTTTTCAATGGCCTTACGTGTTTGTGTGACAATATCATCGCCCACAAGATTCGCTTCAAGGTCAATACCGAGCTGTCCCGAGACATAAACAGTATGATCGACTTGAATCGCTGCTGAATACGGTCCAACTGCTTTCGGACCATTTTTAACTATAATTTGTCTACGCTTCATTTGATTTACCTCTATAGGAGATCACGATAGTATTCATCGGATTTTTCTTGACGGTCTAAACTTGCATTCATACGTACAAATCCCGTAATACTTCCAACAACTATCACGAGCAAAAGTACAACACTTACAAATCCATTAAAATCTTCAATCATAACTCATCACCTCTATTGTTTTCATTATAGGTAAAATGCTAGAGAACTTCAACATAGTCGCCTAGTATCAACACCGGCATGACTAAACATGTACAAATCATTACAAACGCCAGGACTGCGTCAAACCAAGCAATTGTATGCATAATTTGGAATCCTTGCTCAATACTATTGGTATTCATTGCAATGGTAAGTCCAATTAAAATTACGGAATACGCAATCCCTCCCGCAAACATAATGAGAGTGTGTTTTAGCCAAAATTTAGTTCTAAAGAATGTAACAAACCACAGTATGATAAAAATGTAGACCGTAACGGGAATCGTTGCATTCAGACGTTCTAGAAGAATTGTCGGGCTATGCGAATACTGCATCACGTTTCTCACAACAGCAATAATCCAACTACCACTCACATTCAGTAGTTCCATGGCACCATCGACAGTATGTGTATTGATGACAGCAATACTCAATAAGAGCACTTCTAGAAACATTGCCACCATTGCCGCAAAAAATGTCATGAGAATTGCAATGTACAGCTTTTTATAGTCGCGGATCATTGATAATCCTTAAGAAAATCTTTGCCTTTTTGAACCTCAACACGCGATAATCCGTCATATTCTTTTTGACGCAATACTTCGAATACACAAATTGCGACTGTATTCGATAGATTCATACTGCGCGCTGAAGGTGCCATTGGTATACGGAAGCAATGGTCATAGTTTGCTTTGAGAATATCTTTGGGAATTCCGGTGCTCTCTTTTCCGAAAACAAGATAAATATCTTGGTCGATACTTGCATAATCAAAATCTGAATGTGTGTATTCACCATAACGTGTCAAGAAGAACATAGGACCTTTCGTTTGATCAACAAACGCCTGCCAATCGACATGACGAATCACCTCAAGGTCTTCAGAATAGTCCATAACACTTCTTTTAACACGTTTTTCATCAAGAATGAAACCTAAAGGTTCAATTAAATGTAGTGTTGCTCCAGCGGCAGCACACGTTCTCATAATATTTCCGGTATTTTGCGGAATTTCGGGTTCATACAATACAACATGAATCATAAACGTTTCACCGTTCTTTCTAAACCAAATAAAACTGCAATCGCTCCTGCAACAATAGCGCCGATTGCAAAAATAATACGATATACAAGCCCCATAAAGAAAGGCTCTGGAACCATCATAATTAAACGATCAACGTTTGGGTTCAGCAACCATAGATCGTTTGTGAAAACGAGCTGATGGAATGAAATCCAGAACGCTTGGAAATCAATGAGTGCATAAAGTCCCACGATACCAACAACACTTCCCAGGATTAATAACGAGGCTTTCCATATGTCACGGGATAAGACAAAGTTAAGGTAGTCACCCGACCCTAGACTCACCAGAACCATAAATGCAACAAAAATCATTGCGATATTACGGAAGTGAACCGCGCCTAAGTATAACGCTTTAACATCAACCATATGGTCTTTTTCTTTTTGGTTGAACATTTGAACATCACGCCCATCAACACTCACACTCAAATCAAGCGTTTGACGATCATCTTTTATGTAATCAATAAGCACATCAGTAGCTTCATTCAACTCTGCTTCACTTATGCGAATCGTTTGAGCCGTATCGAGTTTATGATACATTTTCGCATAGTAACTTTTTTGGAAGGATAGTGCAAAAATTGCAGTAAGCATCATTGAAATGAGAAATAAAGATGCTGCAAGTATATAAAGCATTTTTTTCATGTTCACGCCTCCATGAAGTCAATAAATTTTTGGAGCGCGAGTGCACGGTGTGATATCTTGTTTTTGACATCAGCATCAAGCATTCCAAAAGATACGGTCATGCCGTTCGGAACAAAAATCGGATCATATCCAAATCCACCCTCGCCCATGATTGCCTCGGCTATTGAGCCATCAATTCGTCCTTCAAAAGCATGAATTCCCTGCTCATCAATCATAACGATTGCACTTGTAAAGTACGCATCACGTTGTGATTCATCTTTGAGGCGCTTCAAAATTTCATTATTTTTATCGACATAGGGTGTATCCTCGCCCATAAAGCGTGCTGAGTAAACACCAAGAATATCAGGTAGCGCCGAAATAGTGAGACCCGAATCATCCGCAATTGTTGGGAGTCCTGTTTGCTCATGGACAAATGCGGCTTTAATTATACTATTTTCAACAAATGTTGCACCTGTTTCTTCGACTGAATCCATTGATATACCCTGTTCTTTTGCAGTTACAACAGTATATCCCAGTGGTTCAAGTATAGACTTAAATTCTTTTAATTTTCCTTGATTATTACTTGCTACGATAATTTTCATACTTTCACTCCTAAACATATGAAATTATACCATTTATGATATAATTTCACTATGAAAACGTACCAAACTTTAAAAACTCAATACAATTTAGAGGTATTGTCCGAGGATTACATTCCTTCTGGACTGACGAATGCGAATTATCATGTCCTTACGAATAAAGGAGAATTTGTTGTACGAATGCCAAAGCCCGAGAATGCAGGGTTGTTTGACTATCATCATGAGGCACATGTACTCGCACTTATCGAACCGCTCAACCTCGATACACCACTTTATGCCTATAATCCAAATACAGGCGTTAAAATAAGTGACTATGTTCCAAACACCCATACATATAAGGATGATCATTTGGCTGATGCCGCAGTCCTCATCAAGACCTTGCATGATGCAAATCTTAAATCTGGAATTCGTTTTGATTTAATTACAAAATACGATCTCTTCCAAACTCGGAATACTTATCAAAAGTATAATACCATTCCTTATCGATACTTACTCGAAGAAACCCAAGCAATGGCTTCAAACATCAGACTTTGCCACAATGACCTTGTAGAGGGTAACTTACTCTTTTCAAAACAACGTCATTACTTAATTGACTACGAGTATGCGATGGATAATGACCCATACTTTGATATCATGTCCTTTCTAACTGAAAATGATATTCAAGATAAACAATCACGTCAAATTTTTTATGAGGCTTACTTTGGTTACCAGCCCAACGACACAATGATGAGCAAGTTATGGCATTTTGAGGTTTCACATCACTTGATTTGGTGTGAGTGGGCTCAAATGATGTATGCACAGCACCATGACGCAATATATAATGACATTGCGGAACTAAAGTATACTCGTCTTCTCGAATGCATCACGGAACATAAAAAAAGCTCCCAATGATTTCGGGAGTTTTTTTTTAGATATCGTACAAGTCTTTAAAGAAGGAGTTGATCTGACTAACAGAATCAATAAGATTACTACTATCATCAATATGTAAAAGTAATCTATCTACCATTTCTTCGTGGAAGTGGTTATGGATATCCATAACTTCTTTCCCTTTTTCAGTCAATCCGAGACGATAGATACGTCTATCGTTTACGTCTTGTTCTCTATACACATATCCTTTGTGAGTTAAACGATTGATTGTTGTTGTCAGCGTTCCTTGGGTAATCCTAAGGCGCGCTGCAACATCACTCATCATTTTAGTATCACTATTTTGTATGCCTTCAAGCGTATGAACTTCAGTCATGGATAGTTTTACGCCATGAACACGATGGTAGCGTTCTTCAATAATCAAAATTTGATTAAAAATATCGACCAGCAATTCATTCAATACCTTTCGAGCATCAGCTGTCATATGCTAGATTTACGCTTCTAAAGCTTTTTGAGCTTTTGTTACTAATGTAGCAAATCCTTTTGGATCGTGAATAGCAATTTCTGATAACATTTTACGGTTAATATCGATGTTTGCTAAACGAAGTCCATGCATTAAAGTGCTGTAGCTCATGTCATTTTGACGTGCTGCTGCATTAATACGTGTAATCCAAAGTTTACGCATTTCACGTTTAAGTTGTTTACGGTCACGGTAAGCGTAACGTAGTGAACGCATAACTTGTTCATTCGCTGTACGGTATAACGTATGTTTTGAACCATAGTACCCTTTAGCTAATTTTAAAACCTTTTTACGGCGTGCACGTGACGCCACTGAATTTGTTGATCTTGGCATTTAATTCGTCCTCCTTAGAAACCTTGTAACAAGTGTTTAATACGTTTGTAGTCGCTCTTAGAAACAAGAACAGCCCCACGTAATTGACGGTTTTGTTTTGTTGTTTTGTGACGTTTAAAGTGAGAAACGTATGCTTGTTGGCGTTTTAATTTTCCCGTACCTGTACGTTTTACACGTTTTGCTAAAGTACGCTTTGTTTTCATTTTAGGCATTCTGAAGCCCTCCTTCAATATTCTTAGTTTTTATTTGGAGAGATAACTACTGACATTGTGTTACCTTCGAGTTTAGGCATTTTTTCGACACTACCCAAGTCTTTTGTCTCCTCGATGAAACGATTCATTGTCTTGCGACCAACATCGATACGTGTCATCATACGACCTCTAAATCGCATATCAAGTTTAACTTTTGTGCCCTCTGCAAGCCATTTACGAGCATGCTTCAATTTTGTATCAAAGTCATGTTGGTCAATAACTGGAGAAAGACGCAATGGTTTAATTTGAGTAACGTGTTGATTACGTTTCGCTTCTTTGGCCTTCTTTTGTTGCTCATAGCGGTAACGCCCGTGATCGAGAATTTTCGCTACTGGCGGATTACCATTTGGTGCAACAACAACTAAGTCAAGATTTAGCTCAGATGCTTTTTCCAAAGCTTCGCGGCGCATCAAAATACCAAGTTGTTCTCCGTTTGGTCCGATAACTAACAATTCTTTAAAACGAATTGCATCGTTCACCATATCATCTTGAGCTGGCTTGCGATTGTCTTGTCCCATTCTTCTACTGATAAAACTCACCTCCTCTGGTGTTGAAACAATAAAAAAGTGTGTACATATTATAAGAACACACTCAAAGGTTATAATTTAGAACCTAAGCCTTTACCTATGACGTCAGTCATCAGGTGAGAAGAGTGCTTCTACTTTCTTATTGCTCGTAAAGTATAGCATCCCTAGTGGCTTTCGTCAAGGTTTTATCTTATTTAATTTGTTGCATAGTAAAGCTGTCTTAAGCTTTTATTGTTCATCTTGTGTTGCTTCAAGTTTTTCAAGCATTTCATCAATCTGAACTACTTTATCAAGGAATACTTTTCGTTGATCATCTGTTAATGTATCTCCGTATTTCTCGATAAAACGTAAAATCGTTTCAAATCCACTTTCGATTTTCTCAACTGTTTTTTCTAGATTCTTGTCCATAATATCTCCTTACTCGATTAGTGTAACAAATTACAACTCATTCTGTCTAACTAAATTCATGCAACGGTTTTGATTCAAGTAAAATAAGCAGTCTTCAATCCCTTTCGGAATTGCTCGTTGTACTCTTTCACTTCAAGATACAGGTTATCCCTATAGAGGCGGTCAGCACGTTCTACAAACTCTATCGAGATTCCTGTAGCTTCAACATCGATTTTATAATTTTCATTCAGTACATCTTCAAGAAGCACTATGAAATTTTGTAACTGCAACGTATTTTGAAGGTTTTCAGAGTATTTTATGAATGTATAATCATTGATGTACATTTCTGTTGTTACTTCCCCAACAAGATTATCTGCATTATTAAAGAGAATCCACGTTGGATTATCAGATGATTTGCGAGATTTTCCATGTCGCCACGAATCATCAGGTAAATCAAACACGTCATGACAACAAGAGCACATTCCATCTGTAAAACTGATTGCAAAAAAATCAACATCAAGTGATTCAGCAGTCACGGTTTTAAAAACGTCATATTTGATTAGTGTATCTAGTGTATGCATCATGATTCACCCCTAATTCTGTGTAAAAATCTGGTCGAAGAGTGCTAAATCTTCTCTCACTTTTTCAATATTTGTTTGGTAGTATGCTCTTTTATTTATGATTTCAACTGTTACATAACTCAGGTTCAACAGTGCTTGCATATGATGACTCACAGTTGCACCACTGATATTCAGTTCTTCAGCCAATTGCGCACCATACTTTGTTTCTTCTAAGCAGCGTTTCAAAATTTCAAATTTTGTGGTCTCCCCTAAAACTTTCAATCCGTCTTGGAACCTCTTTTCGGTAGCTTCAAGATTTGTTTCCAATTGTTCTAACTCCAGCATAATGTCCGAAACAACGATTTGGACTTCATTTTGAGCAGGTGTGTGATTGATCGTCAACCGATCATGAAATAGAAAACTTGGTGTGAGTAAAACTGTCGGAATTTTTTTTATTTGCGGAAAGAATCTTGCGACAACATCAATCATTTTTTGCTTATCGATGGTTTTCTCAAACGCAGTATTTACTGCAGGAAGTTGTTGATCGAGCTGTGCGATTAGCGTTGTATAATGATCCATTGTTCTTGCATAGACAACCTCAACAATCTCTCGATCATGCATCAATAGATTCAGACGATATTTATCTTCAACTTGAATGGAATCTGATTCGATGATGAATTGAGAAATTGTGTACATACTTTCAAACGTCGTGTTCAATGCCTCATTGATGATGTCAATCATTTTATCACTACCAAAGTGTTTAACCAAACCAAAAAGTTCCGCGAGTGAATAGTGATTATTGACATTAAGAGGTTTGAACATTAAGTCATAGTCATTGTTTACTACTATTCCGTAGGCTTCAATAAAACGATGACGCTCAACAAAAGCTTCCGATAATGTGAGTGCAACATCCTGTTTGGTGCTAAAACGCTGATCTAATGTATCCAAGTTTAGGGGTACTTTGTGTTCGTAACGTAATGTCAAATACCGAAGTAATTCTTGGGTTACAGTTCCAAGTGGTTTGATTGATATTTCCATGTTAGGCCATCCTTTGCATCAAGCGATCATTTTTAAATCGCAAGAGTATTGATATCAACAGTATACCATAGGTCATTGCTATCAAGGGCAATGGAATTTGAGTCATTAATAGTGTTGTTATGAGTGATCCTAACGGCATCGAACCATAAACTGCTGCATTTAACAACGCACTGACACGTGCAAGTTGATCTTTATCAACTGATTTCATAAGGGATACATTTATCGTTGGATTAAGGATACCGAATCCAACACTTAAAACTGTTATACTAATACCCATCATGGCGGTCATAAAGGAAACATACCCAACAGTTCCCATTAATAAAAGTCCACTACATCCAACTAAACCCGACACAATAAACAACGTGTATGGATTGTATTTTTGAGCAAGTGTTGGGTAAATGAATGACCCGAACAGTGTGCCTAAAAGGAAGAGAATATTTAAGAATGCGAGCGTCTTTGGACCACCAAAGATAACTTCTATTGTGATTGGGGTCATGATAATATTAATCCCTGTCAAAAATACTTGCATTAAGAAAATCACAACTGTCAACTTAACAAGATAAGGATGATGAATGAATGTTTCCCACCCTTCTTTGAGTGACTCACTATAGGATTGTTTTTCGATTGAGCGATTTCTTGCATCTGTTTTTAACCGTATGAGGATAAGTGCACTCATAAAGAATGAAATCCCATCAACCCACAATGCTGTAATACTTCCAAACATTGCAATAACAATCCCTGCAAGGGATGTTCCTACGAGTGCCGACAATGTCGCAGACATTTGACGAAGTGATGTTGCTGATTCAAAATGCTCCACGCCAACGATATGCGGCATCAAGGATGTTGCTGCTGGCTGTCGCAACGATTCCATGCAAGTCATTAAGAATGTGAATACAAGTATAAGATACCCATTTGTATAACCTAAGTTGGTAATCATAATGAGTGTAAGCACCAAAACGCCACGCCCAACATCTGTTGCAACCATAACCCAACGTTTCGACAATCGTTCGATATATACGCCTAAAAATGGTTGAATAATAAGATTCGGAATTGCATTAATAGTAAAGTTTAGCGCAAACCAAAATTTTGATCCTGTAATCTCGTAGACTAGCCAGGACATTGCTAGTGCATCAAAACTATCACCGAACGTATTAATAACGCCGGCAATCCAAACTTTAATGAAGTCTGGATACTTCTTTAGAACTATATATGATTTTATCATTAGATTCACCTCTAACGATATTGTAAACTATCGTTAGATTGATGTCAACACATCGTTAGATAATCATCTAATTTTATAGACAAAGAAAAAGACCTGAACTCAGGTCTCTTTCCACTTAGTCTTCACGAACGATTTCAAGATGTAATTCGTTCAGTTGTTTTTCAATCGCAGGGCTTGGTGCATTTGTAAGCGGGCATCGTGCTGATGCATTTTTAGGGAATGCAATAACATCACGAATTGTATCCGAATGTGTTAATGCCATTGCGAATCGGTCAAGTCCAAACGCAATTCCTCCGTGTGGTGGTGTTCCATATTGGAATGCATCCACAAAGAATCCGAAACGACGTTGAATTTCTTCGTCAGTAAATCCGATCATTTGGAAAAGTTTTTGTTGAAGTTCTTGTTGGAAGATACGCATTGATCCACCTGCTACCTCAAAACCATTTAATACGAGGTCATATGCTTGAGCAATTACTTCTAGAGGCTTTTCATCTAGCAATGCCACATCTTCAGCTTTAGGTGCTGTAAATGGATGGTGTCGTGCAACTAATACCCCATCTTCTTCTGCAAACATCGGGAAGTCAACAACCCAGCAATATGCAAATGTATTCAATGGTACAAGATCGAAGTCTTTACCTAAAGCAAGGCGTAAAGCTCCAATCGCTGTAGCAGTAAGTTCCCACTCACCACTTCCGATGAAGACAACGTCACCAACTTCTAGATTGAACGCTTCAATCATGGCTTCGCGTTCTTGCTCACTAATAAATTTCGCAGCAGATCCACTCAATGTGTCTGCTTCTACTTTTAAGACAACAAGTCCTTTAAGACCATATTTTTTAACTAAGTCTGTATATTTATCCGTTACTTTACGGGTGATGGCATCTGCTTGTCCTTTAAGAACCAATCCCTTCAATGTTCCACCTGTCATTAAAGTATCACTAAATACTTTAAATTCGGATGCAGCAAAGATTTCACCAAAGTCTTTTAGTTTCATATCAAAACGTAAATCCGGTTTATCACTTCCATAGTCATTCATTGCATCAACAAACTTAATTTTGGGAATATCTGGTTTGGCTTCCCCTAAAACGTTTACCATAACATTATCTACAACTCCTTCGACAATTTCTTGGAATTGATTTTCTGACAAGAAGGATGCTTCAATATCGACTTGTGTAAAGTCCAATTGGCGATCAGCACGTAAGTCTTCATCACGGAAACAACGCGCTACTTGGTAATAACGTTCAAACCCACCGATCATTAATAATTGTTTGAAGATCTGTGGTGATTGAGCAAGCGCATAAAATTCTCCGGGATGCACACGGGACGGTACGAGATATTCACGGGCACCTTCAGGTGTCGATTTCGTTAACATTGGTGTTTCAATATCAATGAAATCTTGTTCCTCTAGTGTACGACGCATTTCACCCACGATTTTCGCACGGGTCACAAGGCGTTGTTGCATGATTGGACGACGTAAATCTAAATAACGGTACTTCAAACGTGTTTCTTCAAGTGCATCTGTTTCATCAGCAATTATCATCGGTGTTTGTGCTGCTTTATTGATAATTTCAACGTTTGAGATTTCAATTTCTACATCACCTGTTGCGATTTTAGGGTTCTTATCTTGACGTTCACGAACAATTCCCGTTACCGCTAAGACATATTCATTTTTTATCCCTTCAACAATTGGGTACTCGTCATGATTGACTACAAGTTGGACAATTCCACTGCGGTCACGAAGATCAATAAAGTTGATGGAGCCAAAATTTCGACGTTTTGCTACCCATCCTACTAGTGATACTTCTTGACCGACATGTTCCATTCGTAATGTTCCATTATGATGTGTTCTATTCATACTATTTTTCTCCTAACCATGCTTTTACATGTGTTACAACTTCGTTCGCACTGACACGAATTTGTTCCTGTGTTTCAATATTTTTAAGTGTGAATTCCCCTTTTTCAAGTTCATCATCCCCGCATAAT
The DNA here is from genome assembly GCF_011301115.1 of Erysipelothrix sp. HDW6B. Classification (NCBI taxonomy): domain Bacteria; kingdom Bacillati; phylum Bacillota; class Erysipelotrichia; order Erysipelotrichales; family Erysipelotrichaceae; genus Erysipelothrix; species Erysipelothrix sp. HDW6B. The sequence goes on from NZ_CP049860.1 coordinate 1,543,408, forward strand.
AATGCGATTTTCGCATTATTACGATCAACCAATTTAAATTGTGCTTTAAATGATTTATTTTCTACATCCATGTCGCAGACATAGCCTGCTTGACGCAATGATTGAATCATCGCAAAGACCGCATTATTGGATGCAGCTCCCATCGGCATACCAAAGACATCAACACCGTCCTCAGTATCGAACTCAATCCCGGAGTCTTCTGCTAAAATAAGCAAGCGTTCAAGTCCAATTCCGAGCCCAACAGCACCGGTTTCCGGACCACCAAAGTAGTCAATGAGGTGGTTATAACGTCCACCACCAAAAATGGTTGATTGAGCACCTGCTTTTTCATCTGTGGAAACTACTTCAAAAACAGTATGGTGATAGTAATCCAAACCACGAACCAATCGACTATCTATTTCATACGCGATACCCTGCGCATCAAGTAGTGTCTTGAGGGATTCGAAGTATTCACGAGACATCTCATTTAAATAAGCATAGTTTGTTGGGGCTGTTTGAACTGCAACGTGATCGTGATCTACTTTGCAATCAAGCATACGGAGTGGGTTTTGCTCGTAACGACGGTTGCAATCTCCACACATTGTCGAAAGATGCGGTTTAAAATGCTCACGTAGCGCAACTTTATAATTTTCTTGACTTTCTGCATCTCCGATTGTATTAACGAGGAGTTTGAATTTCTTCAATCCAACTTCATGTAAGAATGATAATCCTACTGAAATTGCCTCTACATCAACCATTGGGCTAATCGGGCCAATTAATTCAACTCCAAATTGGTGGTGAATTCGCATACGTCCTTTTTGTGGCCGTTCATAACGGAAGTTTGGCGCGATATAGAAATATTTTTGATAGCTTCCACCAGTTGCATACAATTTGTGTTGTACAAAAGCACGGGCAACACCTGCAGTTCCTTCAGGACGAAGTGTTAGTGAAGGACTCTCACCATCACGATTCTTGATTACAAATGTGTACATTTCTTTGTTGACGACATCACTTGCATCATTTTCACGTTTAAATACTTCAGTATGTTCATACATAGGTGTACGCATTTCTTGGATATGGTAACGATCACAAATCTCACGTGCAATCTTTTCAAGTTTTTGCCATTTTCGGGCTTCAGCACCGTATACATCTTGTGTACCACGGGGTGCAATATATTTTTGACTCATGTCTGTTCCTCCTCGAATATATAAAAAGGTGCTACCAAGGACGTCTGCGACGTGGTACCACCTTTGTTTGTTTACTCAAACCTTTAACGCAGGTATACGACAACCCCTACTCATTTCAGGGTTATTTCTCCCATGTGTCCCATTGCCTCACGTACATGTGCTTCTCACCAACCAGCACTTCTCTTTGCTACTTTCAACAACTTAATCATGTTCTTCGAATATTGATATCACTTTAACATAGTATGATTGAAAAGGCAATCACAATGTTATCCGGTCAACACGTAATACGCTATCAACTTTACGCAGGTTGACGATTAAATTACGTAAATGATCGGCATCTTTGACAACGACACGCATGGTTGTATTAACATGGATGGCATCGGGGTCAACTTCAGAATTAACGGCATTAAGTTTTACTTTAAGTTGCGATACAATCGTAACTAAGTCCGTCAATAAGAAACTTCGATCAGTCGACAGAATTTTTAGTACTGCCTCGTATTCTTTACCACTATGTTCATCTTCCCAATAAACATCAATCAAGCGTGATGTCTCATTCACAATATTGGGGCAATCCGTACGGTGTACCTTAACGCCGCTTCCTTTGGAAACATAGCCAATGATTTCATCACCATAAACAGGATTACAACATTGACTTAAACTAATCATCATAGAGTCAATTCCAGGGACACGAACCCCAGTTTTTCCATTTGATTGTTTGCTAGATTGTAGGGCGTTTCGACTTACAGCACGGTCAAGCTTACTAGACTCTTGTTGAATTTTAATATCAAGACGCTCAAACAATGCAGGTAATGATAATGATTTCGTCGCAATGGCAAACATCAAATCATCGTACGACGCCACCGAAAATTCTTTGTATGCAGCTTCAAATTTTTTAGAATGACGCAACTCTTTCTCATCAACACCACGGCGCTTACATTCTTCTTTGAACATCGTTTCGCCTTTACTGATGTATTGGGTTTTATCATCTTGTTGTTTCTTTTGAATGTAACTTCGGATTTTATTCCGAGCATGTGTTGTTTTTACAACTTTAAGCCAGTCTTCACTTGGTGTTGACTGCTTATTGGTTTTCAACTGAACGACATCACCCGTTTTTAGGGGCGTATTTAGTGGCACGAGTGTCCCATTAACAATCGCTCCGACTGTCTGATGTCCTACCTCTGTATGAACACGGTATGCAAAATCAATCGGTGTGGCACCATTGGGTAAATCAATCACGCGACCCTTTGGTGTCATAACATACACATTTGCTTCAAAAATATCCTTTTGTAACAAGTTCATGTAGTCCTCTGCGTTTTGATCGACCCCTTCTGTGATGGTATTAAAATCTCTAAACCATGAGAGACGATCTTCAATTTCGCGTTGGTTAGTTTCCGTATTTGTGGATCCCTCTTTATATCGCCAGTGGGCCGCAACCCCGCGTTCAGCAATTTCATCCATTCGTTTCGTACGAATTTGAACTTCAAAAATATTGCCTTCATCACCAACAATGGTGGTATGAAGTGATTGGTACATATTCATCTTTGGCATTGCAATATAATCTTTCAAGCGCCCTGGAATCGGACGATACGTTGCATGAATATGCCCTAAGATTTCATAACAGTTGAGTTCTGTTTCAGTAATGATACGAATTGCAAGCAAATCCAAAATCTCATCAAATCGTTTATGTTTTTGATTCATTTTTTTATAAATACTGTAGAGATGTTTTGAACGCCCAAACACATTAAACTTAATATTATTTTCAAGCAAGAGTTCAGCAATTTCTTCAATCATGCTTGTGACCGATGCATCACGCTCCGCTTTTCGAGAATCGACAAGACGCGCAATTTCATAGTACTTGTCTCGATGAAGATAGCTAAAACTTAAATCTTCAAGTTCGTTCTTGATTTCTCCAAGCCCAAGTCTATGGGCAATTGGAGCATAAACATCGAGTGTTTCCGCAGCAATTTTTTGTTGTTTTTCTGGTTTTTGATATTGTAAGGTTCGCATATTATGGAGGCGATCCACCAGTTTGATAAAGATAACACGAACATCTTTCGCCATCGCGATAAAGATTTTACGGTGATTTGCAGCTAGGTACTCGCGCTCATCTTTAAATTCAATATTTCCAATTTTAGTGACACTTTCGACAAGCGTCGCAATCTCTTCAGAGAAAGCTTCAGTTAGTTCTTCTTTGGTGACATCTGTATCTTCAACAACATCATGGAGCAAACCCGCCGCAATGGTTGTCGGAGACATTCCCATGTCAGCTAAAATATATCCAACATGGACTAAATGGACAAGGTAAGGTTCCCCACTTTTACGATATTGACCTTCATGATGTTCTTTGGCATATGCGTACGCACGTTCGATTAGATCGATGTTTTCTGGGTTTGTAATGTATTTCCCAACTTCATCCATCATTGTTTCGAATGATACTTCTTTGAATTGACTCATGGTTACCCCTCCTTAATTTGGAAAAAAACGAAGTTCACACTTCGTTATTAATATTGCATCATTGCAAAGACTTCAATGCCTTCTAATTTTTTACGGCCTTCGAGTTCTTCAAGTTCAATTAAGAACCCACACCCGACGACTTCACCACCTAATTCACGCACAAGAGCAACGCTTGCTTCGATGGTTCCACCAGTTGCTAAGAGATCATCAATGATGAGGACCTTTTGTCCTGGTTTTATGCCATCTTTATGAATATGAAGTTCATTTGATCCATATTCTAAATCATAAGCATAGCTTACTGTTTCTCGTGGTAATTTACCTGGCTTACGGACTGGAATAAATCCGACTTCTAAGTTATAGGCAACAGGGCATCCAAAGATAAAACCGCGTGATTCGGGTCCAACAATAACGTCAGCACCGACTTTCTTCGCAAATTCTGTGAAACGTCGCGTTGCTTCGGCAAATGCTTCACCATTAGCCATTAATGGCGTAATATCTCTGAATTTAATACCTGGTTTGGGAAAATCTTCGATTGTAGCAATATAGTTTTTTAAATCCATAATGTCCTCCATAGTGCAATAGCCATTATATCATATTTTTTTCTGTTTTTGATAACGATTAAAATAAAATACACCGAAGCCTGCACCTAATAAAAGTACAATACTTCCAAGAATCCAAATAACCGTCATATCGGACGTTTTTGATGCTTTATTGAACGACAACACGAGACGGGAATCAAGCGGAGCTATCGTTACTTTTTTATCAGCAGTAGTGACAGTTTGCGGATTACTTCCTAACTCTGACCCACTAACTGTATATACAAAATGAATTTGACTATCACTGGACTCAAAGATTTTAGCCGGAAATGTAACTTTGACACCACTTACATCCAAATTCTTAGGAAAACGAATATCAAATGCTTTGCCATGAACGTGTTCTCTTAAAGGTGATGTATCGGAAAGCGGATCAATTGCAAAACGCATATTGTAATCTTTGGTTAGAGGTTTTGAAAAAATATATTCTGCAACCGTTCGTTTTTGTTCGCTGGCTTGAAGTTCAACAATTAGTGGTGTATCTGAAAGCGTCGCTAACGATCCTTCCGGAACCTTGATTGCATCAATACGCGACATATTTTTCTCAAAGTACTGACTTGGAAGTTGGACGACAATTTTTTGCTTTCCTGCGATTGCTTTCACAATGATATCTTCAGAAATAGTCAGTGATTGTTTCATCTTATCACTTATTTGGTTCTTCTGAAGTCCGACAGTTATTGTATCATTTGTCACCCCAAGTTCAGAAAGTGTAATCATTTCAGCACCTGTTTCAGTTTGTTTGGGCGTTACTTCTACCGCTAACACTGTAGAAATTCCGTTAACAGTGGCTGTGATCGTAGTTTTTCCAACATTTAGACCAACAATCATCGATTCTTCAATCTGGACAATGCTTGGATCTTTAACGCTATATTCGACGTGACGTTTTGTACTCGTATCATAAGGAACATAAATGAGACCTGGTAAATCTTTGCTATTTCCTTCAATGATTGAAAGTGATTCTGGATTAAATGTAATACTTTCTAGCGGTACAACAACATTTACTTTTACCGATGCAACTTGATCACCGATTGAAGCAGATATGATTGTCTCTCCAATACTATGACCCGTTACAGTTCCATTTTCTACCGTAGCAACAGCCGAATTGGTACTACTCCATACAATTGCACTTTGGTTTAAGTTTGGATCGGAAAGCGTATATTCTAGTGCATAACTTGAACCTCGGTTCAATGAGATTTCATTGTGTGCAAAGGTTACCGAACCACCAACAGGTTTAACGGTAACTAGAATGTCTTTTTGATATCGTTCACCTTCTATAACGGCGTAAATCGATACTGTTGTCGTTCCCGGATTTTTTGCACTGACAAACCCTTTACTATCGATTGTAGCGATATTGGCATCTGCGGTCGAAAACGTGACTTGAGCTTCTTTATTATCAACAATTGAGTAGGTTATGGTTGTCGCTTGAAACTGTTCCAATGTTAATTGCGTTTCGTTTACGATAATCGGATCTGTGAGATTTTCTTTAGGATCTGTCGCCGCTGTGTCGTCTGATACCTCAGCATGAACTTTGAGTGTATGTGGAACGACAGTGGGAACTATCAGTGACACAATTAAAAATATCCCCAATGTATTGCGTAATCTTAGACGTTTCATAGGCGTTCCTCCTTTTTATTTATCATAACACACTTAAATTATATCTTCGATTAATATTGATAATTTGCGTGTGTTGCTTAAGTCTAATTCACCAATCATATAGGTTCTTCCCACAAGTTGGTTGCGTGTATATTGTTTCGTGAAAAATACTGCTTCTTGAATCGGATAATCACTGAATGTAAATTTAAATCCATAACCATTGAGATTAACAAGTCCATAAACAGTTGGTAATGGAATCTTAACTTTTGGTAGCTTGAACGCCTCGCCATACGGTTCAAAATCAGTTAACTGACGCATTGCTTTATGTGTAACATCTTCAGGGTCTACTGAAACGATAGCTGTATCTGTTTGTACAAATGGTGGCAATGTATCGACGACCGCCCTTACGTCAGTGACAAATTGAGCGTAAAATTCTTTTTTTATTGTCATCCCAAATGCAAAGTCGTGTCCACCCATCGCTTCAAAATAGTCACGATTAATACTGGAGAAGATATCCTGCAATGAGTGAGTCATTGAACGCCCACTCCCTTTAAACGTTGTTTCATATTCTGTCAAAACTAATGTTGGCTTTTGTGTTACAGATGCAACTTGATTAGCAACAATACCTAGAAGACCTTCATGAAATGAAGCATCAGTAATAATCTGAATGGCATCATCGGTCACTTTCTCCATAGCAACGGCTTGAAGTTGTTTCCCTTTCTCTTTTCGGAAATCATTCAATTTAAGTAGTTGTTTTGAATATGAATTAATGATTGCATCATCTGCGGTTGTAAAATACTGAACCACAGTATTAACATTCGCAACATCTGCCATTCGACCGACACTGTTGATTTTCGGCACAAGCTGAAATGCTAATAATTTGGCAGAATAATGTGTATATTGGTTTCGTTTAACGATTTTATCAAATTGTTTAAACTGGTTTTCATTAAGTGCTTTTGTGCCACGACGCACGATTTCACGATTTTTCCCCCATAGTGGCATCACATCCGCAACCGTTGCGAGTGCTGCAAGAGAAAGCATGTAATCATCAGCAAGTCCCATCGTCTCTGCAACACAATATATTAAACCTGTTGCACACATCGATGCAGCATAGGGTTCACAAACGTCCGGATGCAAGAACGCTTCGATTGGCAGTGGCTCTTCAATGATATGGTGATCTACAACAGCAACCCGCATTCCATAGGATTGTGCCCGTTCAATTTCAACGTGCGCTTTAACACCATTATCAATTATTAAGACATCCGTATATCCTTTTTTATGGGCGGCATCAATCGTATTGACATTAACACCATAGCCTTCCTTAAATCGGTCTGGGATATAGTAACCAGGATCTAAACCAAGTTTGCGAGCCAAAAGTACTGTCAAACTCGTGGATGCGATACCGTCACAATCATAATCTCCACAGATTATCAGTTTATCGGCAGACTTTAAAAAATCCGCAATATGCGCTATTGCTGGATTTTCTACTTTTTTTGTTTCAGGGTGAATCAATGCTAACTCTTGTGCATCACTCAGTTCGAGTGCTTCAAAGAGTTTTTGAACTAACGGTTCATAATGTTTAAGATGTGAAGTCATCATAAGATTTAAATACCTTTCTTTTTAGAAGACAGAGGCCATAATATGTAACAATTGCAACTAAAATTGATACGACCACAAAGAAGAAATTTTTACTAATTTCTATACCTGTCGTTAATGGTATAACAATCAGTATCACCGATATAATCGATGCAAGGATACTTCCGAGCATAAATGCTGTTGTTACAAATTTATTTACGAAATTGTCAAAATCTAAATTGTTTTCGAGCATCAATTCGTTGGAATAGATGTTGGATACGATAAACGGTATTGCCCATGTGACAAAAATCATTTCACGATTCCAACGAACACTGAAAATCATTGAGAAGAGGACATAGAAGATAAATGATAAAAGACTGATCATCCCTGCCATAACGGTCGGTGTTTTAACGTAAACAAGTCGTAACATTAACATCGCGACCACACTCATTAAAACGTAGGTAAGGTAGAATTCTGGTCGCACCAACGGAAATGGAATAGGCTCGGTTGAGTAGTAGGAACTCTCAAATCCAGTTTTCTTTGCAATCGATTCGCGTGCAATTTGTAAATCAATCGTATTTACATTTTCATCGAAATAAATCCAAATGTAGCCTTGTTCACTTACTTGATAATCAATTTGATTTTCGAACATTCCAATTGAATTTAAAATAGCTTCTATTTCTAGGTAAGTGCGTGAACTACCGTGCGGTACAATTAAAACATTCTGTTTCGCAAAATCCTTACTCTTGTGGAACCGTGGGGTATTGTTGATGGAGAAAAGACCCATGATAATAACAATTCCTGTTACCAGAATCAAAATGTTATAGAATGCACGACGGGGTTGGCTCGGTTTACCGAAGAAGTCTTGTTCAGTAAAGATTAGATCTTCTGGTTCAAGATGACTTTTAATTCGGTTGAAAGCCCACTGTGAAATCAGGATATCAACCATAAAATATGTAAATGTAAAGACTAAGACATAGGATGCATTAATGGTAAAACCATAACCATAAAATGTATACATAAGTAAAGCAATCACAGCAAAGCTGGATGCCATAATCTCTGCGCGTCTCATACTTAACTTGGATTGATTAACCGATTCTATGGTCTTACCATTGTGTGTTCTATTAAAGACATGCGTTTGAATCATCGCAATTAGGTAAACAAGAACAATCGTATACCAGAGTGATTTGGTAAACGGATAACCCATGATATCCATAAATAGAAGACCTGCAAGAATAGAAACACTAATTTGTGTCGCACTTAAAATTCCGACAAAGCGGAATTTTACAATTAAGAATATATACGTTAAAGCAACGATTGCGATAATATACAAACTGACGAAACTTTGATTGTTTCGAAGTTTCGTTGTCGAGCCAAAGGTATCCAAACGCAATACCTCTACATCATCAACACTGGATATCATTGCCTTACGAAAATCTTCCGCACTTTCAACGCCTGAAATTGTAATAATAAACGTATCATCCGATATCTGTTTCCGTTCCCATTCACGATTTTGTGTTGTTTGACTGTCCAAAAATGAATTCAAAGATGGCACATCACTTGTCTTCACAATTGTTGAGATATCACGTCCAAAACCTATTCCCGTATGAATTGAACTGGAAATAGCCAAAGTAAAAAAAACCATCCCAAGCGTTAGGATGAGTCCAATAAACGCGAGTCGATAATCTTTTCTTGTTTTCATTAGAGCTCCTCAGTATCCAACAACGCTTTGAAATCATCGAGTGTTGATTTGTAGCCTTGGATTTTTGATTCTACAGCGAGCCAACGTATAATATCTTCATCTTTAATATTAAGAACTTGATCTGCCAAATCACTTAGGCGTGTCGGTTTTTGGTTTTTCCAAATATGCGTCGTAAACATACGATACAAATCGTCATAGGAAATTCCCTCAAGCCCTCCGTTATGGAGTTGTCGCAATTTTAATGTTAGTAACAATCTAAATTGTTGAGAATTCTCGTTCATTGCTTCACCCCATTCATACCTATCATCATACACGAAAATGCATAAATAAAAAACTCTTATTCAAGAGTTTTTATGTATTCTTTAAAGATTGTTCCCCGCTGCTCGTAGTTATCAAATTGATCATAACTTGCACAAGCTGGAGATAAAAGGACTACATCACCACTAACCGCTGTGTTTATGGCATTTTTGGTACCATCGAGCATTGTTTTGACCACAACTGCATTTGGGAAAACTGATTTAATCTGTTCCGCACTTTCGCCAAAAACATATATGGATTTGATACGATTTGAGTAAGGGCGAAGCCCCTCAAATGATATTCGTTTGTCAAATCCACCAGCAAGTAAGATGATATTCTTATCAAATGCTTTTAGCGCGACTTCTGTTGATTCAGGATTTGTCGCTTTCGAGTCATTATAATAGCGAACACCATTCACCGTCGCTACATACTCTATACGATGTTCAACGCCAGTAAACGATGCAATCACATTTTGGATAGTATCCACCGGGACACCAGCCCGATAGGCCATATATGCTGCCATTGTGGCGTTATAAACGTTATGTTCGCCCACAATTTTTAGCGACGAGATGTCAAACAGTATCATATCCCGATACATAATATGCGTTCCATCACGATAAATATCTGTATTTTGATTTTTAAGCGAAAGGGTTATTGTTTCCCCTTGATAGTTTTGCGTTAAGCGTACGATATTTGCGTCATCCATGTTCTTCACAAAACATTTAACATTTGGTAAAATTCGTACCTTTTCAGCATAATATGCCTCAGCATCACCGTCATAACGATCCAAGTGATCAGGACTTAAGTTTAATATCCCATAAACATCTGGAGTAAATGAAGGCGTTCCTTCCATTTGAAAAGCAGAAATTTCTAATGCAACATCACGCACTGCATCCCCATCTTGGAAGACTGCTTCACTTAATGCATAACCCACATTTCCAGCAAGCAACGCATTGTTATTTTTTGATACGAGCATTTCATTTAATAACGATACGGTCGTTGTTTTACCATTCGTTCCCGATACGGCGTAGTACGTGTAATGAGGCGCAAACCATGTTGCTACTTCAATCTCGTTAACTACTGATTCAAATTTGCAGACTAAGGGGTGATTATTGGGAATTCCAGGATTCTTGACGACCACATCATACGGCTTTACTAAATTTAAATCGCGGTCATTGAGTGACACATGAATGCCTAGACGCTCTATTGCCTCACGCTCTCGGAAATCTTGGTTCGTGGTGAGCGTAACATCATACCCCTTAGCGTTCAAAAGTTTAGCCACAGCTAAACCCGAACGTGCACCACCGATAACTAATGCATTCATGTGAGAGCAATCAAGACTGATCCAATCACCATACACACAAGTCCGATTGCATAAAATAGATTTACAACATCTGTTTCTTCCCAACCATTTAATGTAAAACTATAGTGAATTGGTGTATAACGGAAAACACGTTTTTTACGAATTTTCCATGAAGTACGTTGAATAATAACACATACTGTTTCAAAAACGAAAACACCACCAACAACTGCAAAGATAAGCTCAGCACCTAATAGCACTGAAATCGCAGCAAGTGCTGCTCCCAATGCCAACGATCCAACGTCACCCATAAATATTTTTGCAGGTTTACGGTTAAATACTAAGAAGCCAATTAAGGCACCAATTAAGGATAGTATAAAAAGAAGTACACTGTTACGACCTAATTTAATCGCAAGATACGCAAACGGAATCAGTGCAATCAAGGTTGTTCCACCAGCTAAGCCATCCATACCATCTGTTAAGTTTACAGCATTGGATGCTCCAGCAAACATAAACATAATCAAGAACAAGTAACCAATTCCTAAATCTATCGGTTGTTTAACAAACGGAATCGCGAGTAAATTATCGCCACCTGTTTGAATATATATTACGTAGAAAACAACTGATAAAACAAGCTGTGAAAGCATTTTTGTACGAGGTGAAATACCATCGTTTTTTCCTTCAGTCACGATTTTGTAATCATCCACAAAACCAATAAAAGCGTAGCTTCCAAAGACTAGGACCAACAACCATAAATCACGATTAACATTGAATCCATTGAGGATTAATGCTACAACAATTGGTACAATAACAAACAATGCACCTCCAAATGTTGGTGTTTTTTTCTTATTCTTAAATGCGTCTAGTGCATACTCACTCACAGTTTGTTTTGACCCTCGTGTTTCTAAAAAAGCAATGAAACGAGGATATGCTAAGATCGTAAGTATTGCTGAGGCAACAAGGCCTAACAATGCGATTTCCATATACAATTCTCCTTAAATCTGTACTATTATACCAAATTTATGACAATTTGACACTGATTGTTGTGTCGGCGCTCAGTACAGTACCCGCTGCGACACTTTGTGATGCGACATATCCAGAACCTTCAATTGAAATGACATAACCAGTCATCGACATGAATGATGTAACTTCTTTATGAGACCATCCCGTCATATCTGGCATGACAATTTCACTTCCCCCGGTATATAAGATAACCCGTTCATTCGCAATCATATTCGTTTCTGGCAACGGGAATTGTTTAATAACATGTGATCCATTTCCAGCACGAATCGGTGTGAGTCCATGTGACTTAACACTTTCCTCTGCAGTTACTGCATTAGTATTCGTATAGTTTTCTAATGCTGTTGGTTTAACTGCCTCAATCACGGAATTTCCGTTTGCTTGACTCACATTCATCGCATTAACGGCCGCTTTCACAATTTTATTGACATGCACAGCAGAATAGTCAACATCATGACCATATTTCGCAGCATATGAAGTATACACAATGACCTCTGGGTCGTTGTAAGGGAATCCTTGAACACTTGAGAAGATATAATCTTCTTTCGAGTAGACTCCATTTTCAACATATTGAGCGGTTCCGGTTTTCGCAATAACTTCAACATCAGCACTATCAAAACGACGCGCTGATCCCGTTGTAACAACTTGGCGCATCAAATCACGCATGTGTGCCGCCGTTTCTGGCGAATAAACACGACCTAAGTTTTGTGTTTTTCCAATTTGCACCTTTTCTTTTGTTACTGGATCGGTAAATGAATCTATGATATACGGTTTAATTAAACTTCCATCTGTCATCACCGTCGTATAAGCTTGCGCAATTTGTGCCGAGTTCACCGTAAGAGCATGTCCATAGCCTCGCGACAATTTTGACGCCGGTGACATGTCGTCTGGATTGAAATACCCTTCAGAGGTTTGGACACGGTCTATTTCAATTGGCTGAAAGAAACGAAGTTTGGTTAAATAGTTTTGATAAACGTCGTATTTAAGTTGATTTGATAACATTTCCGCTATCATAACGTTTGATGATACAGCATAACCATAATCATATCGGTACATCCCACTATCACTTTCGTTAGCATTCGTAATTGTATTTGTAGCATTTTCAGGCGACGATAAACGAATTGGATTTCCGTTAGCGTCTTCACCAACATGGAAAGGTCCAGTGTCATAGACTGCAGCATCATCCCATACACCTTCTTCAATGGCACTCGCAACGGTGAAGGTCTTCATTGTTGATCCTGGCTCATAAGTCCATGTTCCAACACGATCCTCATAAACATTGCCCTCTTTATTTGGATCAAATCCTGGATATTCACCCCAAGCCAAAATACGACCTGTTTTAGCTTCCATCACAAGACCCCATGCAGCAGTTGCTTTAACACCCGGATCTTCTGTGATACCGCGTAGTGATTCATCCAACTGGCGTTGAATATTGGCATCTAATGTTAATTGTACGTCTTGACCGTTCTTCGGTTCTTTACGATCGTCAATAGTACTGTAGAGTTTATAACCATCTCGATCTTGCTGATATTTCTCATAACCATTGGTTCCACTCAACTCATTATCATAGAGTTGTTCGATTCCCATAGCACCTTTTAGCTTGTCATCTTCATCGTCATAATACGTATTTCCGATAAGTTTCGATGTTCCATCCGTATTAGGATACTCGCGGGTACGTACTTGTGTAAATCCTAATCCTTTAAGACCGCTCTCTTCAAGCTGTGCCTTCATCGACGATGTAATATATTTTCCTTCATATCCAAACTCCACTTGTTTCGCATCAGTATTTAAATGCGCTAACGTCGTGGCTGGATCTTGTCCAATAATGCCGCCAATAATTTCAGCTGCAGCTTCTTTATCATTAATGTGTGCAATATCCCCATTAGCAGCGACACGTTCTGTGTCGATATTTGCTGATAAAGTATACGCTATAACATCCTGCGCAAGCACAACACCATTTCGATCTAAAATTCGACCACGTTCGGCCAATAATTTTTGATCAACTTTGTGTATTCCTTTAATCTCATTACCAATATTAGTCCCCGAGTTGAGATGGTACCCAAACACAGACACAATAAAAACATTGGCACCCACTACTGTAAAGGTGAGCGCCATGCCTAATGTGATCATCAATACTTTAAAATTAACAGAACGTTTCAAAACTATTCACCCTTAATCGTTACTGTATTCTTGCTCGCTTGAAGTCCTGCTTCATTTGCGATACCGACGATGCGTGTTGCGTCACGTAATTGTTGGATGCTAACAGTTACGGATTCATTGGCAGTTTGAACATTCATGATTTCAGCTTCAATTTTTTGAATGTTGTTTGCAAGGTGTTGGTTTGTTGTCTTCACAAAGATTTGAGTTACAAATGCGAAGCATAATGAAAGTGCGAAGATTGATCCAATCAATCCACTCCAACGTACTTTTCTAGTTTTCTTAACGATTATATGTTTTGCCATGTCTATTTTACCCTTTCGATTCCTCTTAAGATCGCACTATGTGCACGATTGTTTGTCTCTAGTTCAGAAGTCGATGCTTTTATAGCTTTCGATACCAATTTGTAATCTAATACTTCTTCTTCAATAACTGGTATACGTGGGTTGACTTTAGTTGGTTTTCCGTATTTGTTAAAGATATTTTTAACAATACGATCTTCCAATGAATGGAAAGTAATAACCACAACACGTCCCCCAACGTTAACTGCGTTTATTGCTTGTTCGATAGCACTTTGTGCTTCTTCAAATTCGTTGTTTACTTCAATTCGTAAGGCTTGAAATACTTTCTTTGCAGGATGTCCTTTTTTTAAGTCTTTTGCAGGATATGCTGCACGGATGCATTCGACTAATTCAAATGTCGTTGTGACCGGTCTATTACTCATAATGTTTTTAACAATACGAGCCGCATACCGTTCTTCTGCATTCTCTTTGAAAATTCGGATGAGCTCAGTGTCACTGTACTCATTGACAACTTCATAGGCGCTCAGTGCTTGTGTTTGGTCCATTCGCATATCAAGCCGTGCATCATAGCGATAACTAAAGCCGCGCTCTGGATCATCAAACTGCGGTGACGATACTCCTAAATCAAAGAGAACACCATCAACTGCTTCAATATTTAACGTTTTTAATGTTTCTGCAAGTTGTGTATAGCTCCCTTGCACAAATGTTACTTTATCAGAATATGCTTCGAGACGCTTTTTCGTTCGCTCTAACGCATCATAATCTTTATCAAATCCAATTAAACGTCCAGTCGTCAATTGCTTCACAATTTCGAAGCTATGTCCTCCTGCTCCCAATGTTGCGTCTATGTAGACACCATCAGGTTTTACATTTAAGAGTTCGATTGTTTCTTTAAGCATTACTGGTATATGTTTCATTCAAAAAACTCCGTTAGAGATTCAGCGATCTCTTCAAAATTCTCACTAGCAAGTGCATAGTAGTTATCCCACTTGTCTTTATCCCATATTTCAACGTGATCACTCACACCGACAAGCACACAGTTTTTCTCTAGTGTCGCTTCTTTAACGAGATGACTGGGGATACGGATACGCCCTTGTCCATCGATATCACATTCAGCGGCCTTCGACATAATCATGTGCGTATACATACGCGCCTCACGTTTTGTTGAAGGAAGGCGTTTCAAGTTTTCATAAACTTTAAGCCATTGATCTTGTGTGTAGATAGCCAAACAGCCGTCAAGCCATCGGGTAACAATCATTGTTTCACCGAGTTCATCACGGAACTTAGCAGGTACGATGATACGTCCCTTGCTATCGATTGTATGTTGGTACTCGCCCATGAACATGACGCAACACCCCACTTTCTACCACTTTTCACCACTTTCTACCACTATATTATCATAAACGTTCACCATAGTGTACGGAAACATAAAAAAAAGAGCTGTTTTCACAACTCTTGTAGAAAAATTTAAGAAGTTTGGCGGTTACTTGTGATAATTTGAGTCTAAGATAACCCCACTCATCTTTTCGAAGAAAAGAACATAGGGACGACGGATTAATAACTGAATCCAGTAAATCACGCCAAATAGAATGATACCCGCAATGATTGCACCCCCACCCATGATAATCATCGGCTCTTCGAAAAACAGTAATGATTCAGTCAACACATTAACGATAATCCCTGGACTATACAGTACAAAGAAAACTAACAATGCGCGCCATAGATAGCGGAATACTTTGAAGGAGAGTTCATGAGAATTGAAGCGGGTCTTCAATATCTTACTTCCAACAGTATACCCCTTTGTAAGATAAGGCACTAGTACAAAGTAAAGCACAAAGACAATACCCTGAAGTACTGCTTCATTAATTGGTCTTTCGATGGCATAAAGGCCAATTGTGACCAGCATCACCAAAACATTAATCACGATAAGATCTACAACGAATCCCGTAAATCGTTTCCAAATGGTAACATGATTTGTATAATCTTGATGCCGTTCAAGCATTTTATCTTGGTTAGGCAGCACACTCATAAAGAGTGGGGCAATCGCATAACCAATAATCCCTCCGAATGTGTTGAGCATTAAATCATCAACGTCGAAAAGACGATACGGACCTGGATAAATAAAGAACAATCCAGAAAGTTGGCTTAACTCAAAGAATAATGCAAGCGCAAAGGACATCATAAAAGTTTGGAGCAATGAGCGTTTGAAGAAGTAACGTAAATATACACCAAAAGGTATGGTCAGGATAATATTGAAGAGCACTTGAGTCACAACAGGTTGTTTGAGTGCACTGATGTATGTTGATGGATTGGATAATACCAAGCCTGCTTCATTACGTATATCAGTAATAAACTGAAACGGCACGAGTTGCATCATCTCTCGATATGTAGTGTGTACAGATTCTCGTGCTGGTAACGGAAGAATTACCATAAAGTAAGCATTCATCATATAGTAGAGAAATGAAAAAATGACAAATGTTCGAAATAATGGAATGACACCATATTTACGGTATTGGTAAATTGTGTACGGCATTGTAAATAGAAATGCCAAAACCGGAAAAATAAACAGAGCGGTTTTAACCGGATAAATAAATGATTGCATAGCGTTCCCCTTTTCCTATTAATACTAGCAAAAGAAAAGACTCAAGGAAAGTTCTTGAGTCTTAAATTCGTGTATTAATTGGTTTCTTTAAAGAGAACACTTGATAGCAGTGAGAGTGCAAAACGAGTACGGAGTGCAATTAATGCAACAACGTAAACAATTCCTGCACCTGCAATCGCAACCAATGTTCCGATTCGACCTGGCATCACACTTAGTAATGGCCCTCTTACTAACAAGAGGAATACCCCCATCATTAGAGCAGACAACAGAATTTTCGTCATGTCTTTGACGATATATTTGAAGTATGTTTTCCCTATCAGTTTCTTAGCACTCTTGAAGAGTGGAACAACTGCAATCAGTGCAGCCACAGAATAGGAGAACGAAAGTCCTGCGAGTGGATGTCCTAATTTTCCAAATAAGAATGGGAAAATGATAAGTCCAATTATAAAGACAATCGTCACAAAGACCGTATTGCGTACCGGTGACTTCATGTCATGATATGCATAGTGAATTCTAAAGAGTAATTCTCGCATACCCATTGCAAGAAGCACAAGTGCATCAGCAACAAAGATTGGGACGATGATACTTACATCGGCTGCAGTTACTTCACCACTCAAGAAGACAAATTCAATGATAGGACGTGCTAATGTAATAAATCCAACAACAGCTGGTGTTACAAACACGAAAATCATTAGGATTGCATCATTGATTGACTTGTTAAGACGTTTATTATCATTGTTTACAACATTTTGAGCAATCGTTGGATAGGATACATTAAGAATTGCAGTAATGAAGATCCCTGATACAAACCCAATAAGTTTTGTAGCATAAGACATATAACTGTATCCACCGACCGGCACAAGGACTGTCGCAAAGTTTTTCATAATAATATCATTTAATTGACCCAAGACAGCTGATAAGAGTAACGGCAATGCTAATGTAACCATTAAGCGTAAATCTTTATCATTTAAGTCAATTACTGCACGGTAATCGAAGCCCATCTTTTTCATATAAATGAATATGACTGCAGCTTGGAAAATTAAAGCAGCAAGTTGTCCATATGCAAGTAAGAGCGTATTCCCGCTTTTATTTGCAATAATAATTGCGACGATAACAATCATATTTGATGGAATTGTCACCAACGCAGGGATAATAAAGTTTTTCTTGACGTTTAGATATCCACTTCCGAGTTGGACTATGGCAATCGAGAAGATTCCAAAGGCAATAACTCGTAAAAACGGTACTGCGTACAACATCGCTTCATGACTTAAATTTGAAGCAAACAAGAAAATTACAAATTCTGGTAATACAAACATCAAGACCATCATGACCATACAGAATAGCAACATGATATTTAATATATTACTTGTGAATCGGTTTGCGCGATCTTCGTCTTCATTAAGAATTCGTGTTAGCATCGGGATAATTCCCGTTACCAAGACTGCTCCAATGATTGAAAGAACACTATTTGGAATGGTAATAGCAAGTGTGAATGAATCTGAAACTGCACCAAATCCAAAGTTAGAACTAAGCGTTATGTCTCGTATAAATCCCAATACTTTTGAAAGTATGGTTATGAACATAACGACAACGGTCATTTTTTTCATAGTTTCTACTTCCTTAGCGGATTACGCGCCATTCTAATTCAAGTTGGACATCATACGTATCTTTAACGCGTGTCATGCATTCATTGATAACAGCTTTCATATCCGCAACCGTTGCGTTTCCTGTGTTAACAATAAATCCTGGGTGTTTTTCCGATACCATTGCTCCCCCAGATGTGAAGCCACGAAGATTGACACCATCGAATAATTTCCATACGAAGAGTGAGTTTCCATCTTTGTCTTTTGGACGTTTAAACACACTTCCCGCATTTGCAAAATTACGCGGTTGTTTAACGTAACGTTCATGGCGGTAGTAAAGCATCTTCTCAAGGGATTCGTTATAATCGCCTTCAGGAGCACTTAGTCCAGCACGCAACATGAAGACGGGCATTTGTGTGAGTCGTGAATAGCGATAAGCAAAGAATGCTTCATCTGGCACAATACGTTCAACCTGATCTGTCTCATAGTTATACACTTCAATCCAGTTTACATATTGGCCAATAGCATACTGCCATTGTCCGGCATTCATAATCAATGCACCACCCATGGTACCAGGAATATCTTCGCAGAATTCATAGCCACCAATGGATTGTTCACATGAAAACCATGCGAGACGATTGAGACGTGTCCCAGCTTCAACGACGATTTCTCCATCATTGAGTTCGATATCGTTTATCATCGATGTGATAATAAATACCGTGCTGTCATCAAAATAATCTTGATCAAACATCATATTTGATCCATTTCCAATAATTACAATTTTTTTATCTTTAAATGCTCGCAATGCTTGCACGAATCCATTAATCGTGTGTGGCATTACAATCGTATCAGCTTTAACATCTAATCTTAGTGTATTGAAGCGTTTCAAAGACGCATCTCTCATTACGAAGTATTCAGTCATACAAACTCCTTTTTTAACGTGTAGTCATCAACCTAAAGTCTATCATTTTTAGGGGTCATTATTCAAGTTCTGATAGAATTTTCGGCACATCTGCTACCGTAATAATTCCAATCGGTTTTTCGTTCACAAATCCTTGTTCGGTAATAATCATTGCAATCATAGATTGTCCCTTTTCATGCATCCGATTAAATATCTTTAACACATCATACAGTGTAGTCTCACCACTTACAAAAATTACTCGTGAGTCCTTTTCATAGTACTTGAGAATATCGTTCACAGTATATTGTTTAAGGTCTAACGTAGCGTCAGCATTTTGTTCTAAGAACATTTGATAAAGGCGTGTGTGTAATAAGCCAACATATCGGTTATCTCGATAAACAGGTACAGCCGAATAATTTTGCTCACGTTGAATTTTTAAAATTTTCGAGAACGATTCGGTTCCTTCTGCAACAAACACACGATTCATCGGAAAGACATCGCGAATACGACGAGGCGATTCTAAAGCTTGGATAATCAATTCCATTGTCGAAATTACAGAATCATGAGGCTCAGCAATTGCTTCATTTTTCCCTGCACGATTATGAACAATAGCATTACGAAGCTGGCCAAACTCAGTCAGCTCGTTTTTATAGGTTCCAATCACCGGGTGTTTCGGTGCGGCCATATGAACCATTTGCGAAAACCCAACATTGGGGCTACCCAAGTAGTCTTTCAAGAACATTTCAATCGTTACAAATGCATCAATAAATTTTTCAGAATTTTTGGTATCCATTATGATTCCTCACTCACTGTCATTATATCATCAATTTGACGTCGAATTTCTTGCAAACTTTCAGCATTTGGCCAGTAAACATAATACTTGTAATCCGATGGTAAGGAATAAACCTCTTGCATATCACCGGTTCCGCCAAGTATTGCCTCATGGATGGTCCAACTGTTGTTTTGAGATAGGTGTTGTGACAGTAATTTTGATATGTCGTCCTCTGTTAAGTTGGTATCGACCATATCCTTGAAGTATCGACTCAATTGTGGAATTTTCATCATTTGTTCAGATGACGAAATCTTCGTAATAATTCCTTTTAGTAAGGCTTGATGATTCGCTACCCGAGCAAGATCACCTGATTCGATATTATAACGCTCACGTGCAAATTCTAATGCTTGCGTACCATCCAGAGTATTCATGCCTTTTTTGATATGCATTCCTGAATCTGTCGTAAACTCATTATCTGAGTAAACCTCTACACCACCCAGAATATCAATTATATCTACTAATCCTGTAAAGTTTATCCGGACAAAATAATTAATCGGCTGGTCCATAAGATTCTCGACAGTTTTAACAGTACACGAGATTCCATAAAGCCCTGCGTGTGTAAGTTTATCGAGTGATCCATCTTCGCACCCTAGCGGTATATAAGTATCACGTGGTAGACTTACACTCAGCAATGATTGGGTTGTTGGATTTACTGCAACAATCATATTCATGTCACTTCGTGATCGGGTTACTACATCACCATAGAGATCAACACCACTTATTAATACTGTGAAAGGCTCCTTCGTAACATCTACAGGTTTCACAATCTCAGGACGTGCTACTTGAAAGACAATTTTTTCAGATACATGAGCCCATGATTCGAAATCTGTTTCAAAGAACATTATATCTTGTAAAACGTTGCTTTGAGATAAAATACCATCAATTTTCTCTGACTTAAGATCATCGACTAATTGGTTGGTATCACCATAATGTATTAATTCTGCTTTAGCAACTTGTTCATTATTTTTTTTAACGTCCGCTAACGTCTCTTTAGAAAAATGACCGTAATAGCCAACTTTATTTATTGTATCTGCATCAACAACGTCATTGCGACGTACTACCACAAATTCCAAGACTTCGTAGTCTTTAGCATCGGATAGATTATCGACAAATTGTTGTCCCAACACAAAACCAAAAGCAATAATCAACATAGAAACACCTAATGTATATCGCCATATTGATTTTTTTGTTAAGAGTAAAACTAACATTGAAAGTGCCCCACACGCAAAGATTAGTATCAATCGATACTGCATCGGTAAGAATCGCATACTTAAAAGTGACATCACTAAGATGGCACTCGCTATGACGATGAAGATTGTTGCATAAGGTTTTACCGTTTTGTTTTTCATCCTGTCACTTCCTTTTCCCACAAAATCACATAAAAAAAGTCTTGTTATCCAAGACTATTTTTATTATTTAACCTCTTTACGGTCAACACGATGAGGTACTTTCCACTCACCTGTTTGTGGGTCTTTAGCTAGAGTTACTCTAGGTAATTTGTAATGTGTACGACGGCTGTTTTTACGAGCCTTAGAAGTACGTCTTTTTGGAACTGCCATGTTTTCACCTCCGTTTAATCAAACTTGAAATCTTTCAATTTCGCGAGTCTAGGATCAATTTCTTGACTTTTTTCGTTTATATAATCTTCTTCAGTCATCACTACCCAGCCATCACCTTCAGGATATGTTTCCAAATCCGGGTGAACTGCTTTCAGTGGAACTTCAGCAAAGATTGCATCCATAAAGTATGGAGACAAATCAAGTGTTTCCCCTTCAACTTCTTCTATACCTTCGTCTTCTGGTCCTAATGGATCAAAACTAAACATATCATCCACACGTACTGAAAATTCAATATCAAATGGACGTAACGTTATCGCACAAGGCACTGTCATGATCCCCTCAACCCGAAGATCTAAAATCAGTCTTGAAGAGTGGCTGTCATAATAACCATGACCTACTGCGAAGATATCACGTAAACCTAAGAGACGAGGGTTTTCTTTAAGTCGTGTTGGGTCTAATTCCACAGCCTCATCCAGATCGATACGTTGTGACGTTAGCTTGTCCAAATCATTTCTAACAAAAATCATACTCTCACCTACTTTTTTAACGCTACTTAATTATAGAGAAAAGCACCTATCTTGTCAAACGAATTGTGACTGATTTGGTGCTTTCTTCTGATTATTAATTTATTTATTGTAATCTGTTCTTTTTTTAAATTAGTTTCAATGTATTTTGAACAGAGAATTATCCTAAAATTGCATTTAAGTTGATGAAATAGCCACGACCACGGACGGTTCGAATTGAATCACGGCCGAGTTTGTCACGAATGTTTTTAATGTGAACATCAACGAAACGGTGGTTCACACTCTCATCATCGCGTTTTTCTGGATAGAGTGTTTCCATAACTTCTTGACGTGTTACAATATTCTCTTTCGCGTCGATGAGCAACAAGAGAATTTCTTTTTCAATCGCGGTTAATGAAACCATTTGTTTACCCCGTTGTATTGTATTCGTCAGGTTATTTATTTCTAAATCATTATCCAAATAACGAATTGGCTCGTAGCCAGAGTTACGTGTCTTTTTCAATGAATCACATTCTGTTACAGCTTTCAGTACATAGGCTTTAATCAGATCAATGTTAGCATCGCGATGTGTATGGAATCGAATATCACGTTGAATGATTTCTAGTTCCGTTTCATCACCATCATCATGTAACAATACAATCGCAGAGTTCTTATTTTGAAATTTCAAAATCTCATAATAATCAATCCAGTTGAATCGTTCCATATGCGCATCCATAACAAAGCAAATATCTCCATAGTTTTGTGTCAATGCCTCTAATGGCGTTACCACATCAACAATGGATTTTATGCCCGTTAAAGCGTCTCGAAGCTCATGGCTTTTAAAGACGTCCTCACTTATAATTGTAATCATAGAATACCCCCCTGATTTTCTATATATAAATTGTATGTCATTTTTGAAGATAATTTAAATTAATTTTTGAACAAGTTAATCAAAATTTAATAATTATGAGTTTTTTATATTTTCATGGATAATACAGATGTTTCATTTTTTTAACATAACAAAAAAGAGGCGATTATGGGCCTCTTTTTCTTAAGGGAAAGAATATGTAATATCTGCTAATTCACAGGGGAATGAATTATTTGGAGAACTAACATATGTAAGAATTATCTTACACTGTTAGTATACTGTACCTTTGTGATGAGAATACGATAGAACTATGGAAGAAAATGTGACTGTTTCTGCGAAAAAAAAAGAGGTGATTATGAGCCTCGTTTTTTTTAAGGGAGAAGAATATGTAATATCTGATAATTCATAGGGGAAT
The DNA here is from genome assembly GCF_011301115.1 of Erysipelothrix sp. HDW6B. Lineage (NCBI taxonomy): Bacteria > Bacillati > Bacillota > Erysipelotrichia > Erysipelotrichales > Erysipelotrichaceae > Erysipelothrix > Erysipelothrix sp. HDW6B. The sequence continues at coordinate 1,566,830 of NZ_CP049860.1, forward strand.
GAATTATTTGGAGAACTAACATATGTAAGAATTATCTTACACTGTTAGTATACTGTACCTTTGTGATGAGAATACGATAGAACTATGGAAGAAAATGTGACTGTTTCTGCGAAAAAAAAAAGAGGCAATTATGAGCCTCGTTTTTTTTAAGGGAGAAGAATATGTAATATCTGATAATTCATAGGGGAATGAATTATTTGGAGAACTAACATATGTAAGAATTATCTTACACTGTTAGTATATTGTATCTTTGTGATGAGAATACGATAGAACTATGGAAGAAAATGTGACTTATCCTTCCACCAGTCTGCCCGCTTCCATTCGATACACTTTGTCACTACCTCGTGATACATCATTAGAGTGTGTAACGACAATAACACATTTATTATATTCATGCGCCAATGTTTTGAAGACGTTAATAATTTCCTGTTGGGTTTTCTTATCGAGATTACCTGTTGGCTCATCTGCGAGCATAATATCGATATCCGTTGCAAGAGCACGCGCAATCGCAACACGTTGTTGTTCACCCCCAGATAATTGCGTTACTGGACGTTTCGCCATACGTTCAGTAATTCCTAAATCTTCTAGAATTTCAAGGGCTCGTTGTGTTCCACCTACTTCATTGTCGGTAATAGACATCGCTACCAATACATTTTGTAAGCCTGACATATACGGGATCAAATGAAAATTCTGAAAGACAATACCAATCTCATTGCGCCGATACTTCTGAAGTCCTGTCTTTTGAATGTCACGACCATCGCACAGAATTCGTCCCTTTTCCGGGATATCTAAAGCACTCAACATTGAAAGTAATGTAGTCTTTCCAGATCCCGATTCACCTAAAATAGTATAGAAAACACCCCTTTCAAAATTTGCACTGATATCATCCAAGACATTTTTGCGTTGTGTACCATCCTGATAGCTAAATGAAACATTTTCGATTTCTAACATAAATACCTCCTATAGTAAAATTTCTCTTGGTTTAAGTCTTAAAATATATATCGATGAAACCATGGTTGCAGCAAGTGTTGTTCCAAGCATGATGCTATAAAAGACCACAACATATTCTTGACTAATTTCAACTTTAAAGTTTTTTGCAATTTCTTCCTCAGTAATATCGGTAAGTTGGTTTTCCGACCCTCCAATACTCATGACAAAGTTTCCTTCCGGTAGTGTTTCTTGTTGTTTTAATTGATTTTGAATCATCGACTGTGATAAGCCGCCTGCCAGTTTCAATCCAGTAAAGAGCGCTAAACTTACTGCTAGTACCGATATCAAGACAACTTCTAGAAGTACTTGGAACATTGATTTTAGTTTTGTCTCCCCTAAAGCTTGATAGATACCAAACTCATGTTTGCGATCACGCATAAACAAGATAAGAACTAATGATAATACCAAAACAGATCCTCCAACTCCAAATAGTAAAATCGTGTTCGACATTTCCTTCATGTTCATTAGCGATCCAGCAACGGCATCAAAACTGTCTTTAGTCGTTTCGATTTTAAATTGCTTACTATTAAGCAGTTGGTTTGCCTTTTCAACAAACTGATCAATAACATCGGGTGACGTTAATTCATACGTGGGCGTTACCATGGTACGACATGTTTCAACACTGTTACAAAAACCTTTTTCAAATGTTGCCATGACTTTAGCATCCGCTAGGTCTAAGGCCGCTAGAAACTCATAGTTCGTGTACAGGGTGTTGTGTTGTCCTTCTTCCATAAAAGATGCCATCGGGTCATTACTTGACGCTGAGTCTGTCGTGTCAAATATTCCTACAACTTTAAAGGTAAACGATTCCTTCTGTTTAACGTTGATGTCTTGTGCTTTCGGATCAAATTCTACTAGGCTATGATCCAATGTAATTTCAGATCCCAATTCGAGCGCATTTTGTGATGCAAGTTTCTTGGAAATAAGAATTTCACGTTCGGTGTCACTTGCTTTGGGATACCTTCCTTCGATAATTTTTTGCTTTCCATTCATAAATGCATCTGGGAGTTCATGTCTACTTCCCACTAAACTAAAATTCGCAAAATCCGCAAGACTGGCACTTCCAGAAATCATGATGCCATTGGTTGTCTCATCTTGCTTTTCTTGAGTATAGCGCTTTAGCTTTTCTGAACCCATATGCGTATTTAATTGGTACGAAACCGATTTTACCTCAGGAAGCGCACCAATCGCATCCGCTTGGTCTGCAGTTAATGGCATGATGACATCATTCTGTTTCAAATTCATAAAGTCCAGATCAATGCGTGCTTTTGCACCCAATTGCTCTTTCATCGATGTTTCTAATTGCTGTGTTGCATTGTAGACCGCCGCCGCACCCGCAATTAAATTTCCAAGAAGAAAAACAACCATAAATAAGATGAGTGTTTTTCCCTTTCGTTTCGAGATACTCGTGAGTGCCCGCTGATAAATATTCATGTATATTCCTCGCTTTCGAACCCATCATAACAATAAGATATGGAGTACTCATGGGGTCAAGATGAAGTTAGTGTAAAGATAAAAAAAAGAGCCCGAAGGCTCTATTTTAAAAATATGGTAAAGGTAAAACAATGTTCACGTGAATCGTATAGATAATTATAGGAATAGTTGTATTTGTTGAGAATCATCGATACAACATAGAGGCCCAGTCCATGACTGTCATCATGTTGTCCCATGCTCGTGAACGGTGCGCAAAGATTGACACTATCATCCCATGCCCCTTCATAGACATTTGAAACACTGAGCACAGTATCAGAAAGTATCATTTTTATCGTAGAATCAACGGTTCCATAGCGAATCGCATTTCCAATTAAGTTCGAAGTGACACGACTAAAATCTAATTCACTCATTGGTACCGTTGAAGACGTAATCTCTAGATCAAGTTGTTGGCGATTATCAACCAACATAGGATGATACAAGGCCTGTACCGTCTCTAATGGCTCATTAACATTTAGAATCGGTATATCTCGAATTGATTCTAAGCGACTAACCTTTAGCGTTTCGTTAATCAAAGCATTCATGTGCACTAATTTATGATTTAGTTCGTAAATTATCTCCTGGTAATTTGACGGGAGTTCTTCATCATGCATTAACTCTTCAATATACAAACTCATGACCATAAGTGGTGTCTTAAGCTCATGAATACTTCCTTTCATAAAGATATCGCGATCCTTTTCAAATTTTTGTATAGTATCCATCTCATGCATCAGACGTTTGTATAAGTGATCAATCTGATTTTCCAAGGTTGCGATTTCATCACCACGAACCGGTGCATCTAAAGCGACATATTGAAACGACTCCATTTTTTCCATAATGTGATTCAAGTGAATAATTTTATGAGCGGTATACCGCGCATAAATGTAAGATATGAGTGCCGAAACAATGAGACCAACAATAACCATGTACGGCATCACACTAAAAAATATTGACGAAAACATTTCATTATCAATACCCGTATTCGAGGCAATCCGGGCTGTATACACATTTCCCGCATTAAGAAATTGAAACTCTTTAATTCGTGCCGTTGATGTGGTGCCCACAACACTTGCAGAGATATTCACATCACTAGAAATAATTTGGGTCGGTGCTGTTTCCAAAGCTGGCAGATAAATCCCACCAGTATACGGATACACAACATTGCGATATGCATCTGTAACGACAATATACACTCCCGCACTACGCTCAAATTCAATTAGCTTATTATTCAAAATAAGATTATCCATTGATGAAGTTTCGAGCATATTCTGTACTTGTGAGACGGAACTGTTAAATTGCTTATCAAGAAAACTATTAATATACGATGTATACATAAATTTGAAGCCAAACGCAAAGACCATGATTGTTGTTAAGATTGTAATTAAAGTTAGTGCAAATGTTTTCGGAAAGAGTTTGAGGTTTTTAAAATACTTCATTATGATTTCACCTCCAAACGGTAACCAACGCCCTTAATTGTTGCAATACATTGAATTGGAAGTTTTTTACGAAGATTCTTGACGTGCACATCAATATTACGAGCATCGCCAAAATAGTCATAACCCCAAACCAGTGTTAAAATTTCCTCACGGGTAAACACACGTCCAATATTTAACATCAAAAGCTGCAAAATCTCAAATTCTTTAGCTGTCAGAATAATAGCAGTTTGGTGATAACGTACTTCATAATTATCAATTGATAACACTAAGCCTGCATAATTAATCATATCTTCGTGTGCTGTATCTTTTGGAATCCGCCGGAGGACTGCTTTAATTTTATATGTGAGAATATTCATCGAAAATGGTTTGACGACATAATCGTCAATATCATGATCAAATGCTTTGTATTGAATTTGCTCATCGCTCAAAGCACTTATAACAATTATTGGAATCGTTTGATTCTGCTGGCGCAATGTTTCCAAAAAAACATCCCCTTGCATTTGAGGTAGCATCATATCTAATAAAATGAGATCTATTGGATGTTTTCTAAGAAGGTCAAATCCTTCCTCCGCATAACCCGTCGCATAAACTAAAAACCCCTCTTTTTCAAGGTTCTTAACGAGTGAGCGCCGAATTTCAAATTCATCTTCAATTACAAGTATTGTTTCCATAATATCACCATTTTGATTATAGCATAGCACTTCATAGCATCACCCAGTTCTCCAATTTCTTCACGACAACTTCATATCAAACAAAAAAAAGAGGCGATTATGTGCCTCATTTCTTTTAAGGGAAAGAATATGGATTAATAAGATACATTGTAATTCATAGGGGAATGAATTGTAGGAGAAGATCTTATTAGGGTCGTAAGAAGGAGTTCTTACATTTGTAAGTATAGCCCTCAAATACGGATAAACTTTCACAGGTTCGTGTTAGAATGTGTGATTACATTTGAAATAAAAAGAAGAGGCGATTATGTGCCTCGTTTTTCTCTTAAGGGGAAAGAATATGGAATAATAAGATACATTAAATTCACAGGGAATGAATTATAGGAGAAGATCTTATTATTGAGTCGTAAGAAGGAGTTCTTACATGTGTAAGTATAGCAAGACATTACGGTGAAAATACCATAAGATAATGTTAGAATATGTGACTCTTATTAAGAAAAGAAAAAACAAAAGGTTTCCCTTTTGCTTAGTCTTCTAAAATTTCGATACGTTTGCCTTCCATGATTTCTTCACCATATTTTTCTTGAAGATAATCAAGGGCTTCTTTGGCTTTACGTTTGTTTTGAGCTGCTTCTGAGTCTCGTAACTGGTAGTATGCGAATGAACCCGCAGCTACTGTTAAACCGGTTGCAAAAGCAATTCCTAATCCAAATTTTGTTGATTGTTTCATAGTAATACCCCCTTTATATTATCTTAACAGATTTTGAGGGGTTTATCATCGTTATTCACGTGACAGAATTGAATATTCCGTGAATTTTTATGTGAAACTTGTATTGATTATTCACCACACACAATACTATTGAGTATTGCAGCAAGCGCTAACGGGTTATCTTTATTGACTTCATGTCCTGCATCACTCACCTGTTTAAAGGTTGCATTCGAAAGCAAAGTGGTTAATGACTCTGCCGCTTTGCGATTCGCTCGGTCTTTGGTACCACATAGAACCCATGTATTCATATGAACTGCATCCAAACGCGATGTGAAATCTAAGTGTGTCATTGATTTCATTAATGATAGCGTATCATTCTTTGAAAACCCCATATTTTTAAAAAATTTTTGAGGAAGAATCCGAAAAACTCCATTTTGTATTGTAAAGAGGAACTTAGGGATACGATATTGTGGTGCAATCAAAACCAGTGATTTAACGCGTTCTGGATGATCGATAGCATAATTTAGAGATAGAATTGCCCCTAGCGAAAGTCCACATAACTGGATTGGTGCTTTGTATTCTAAGCACATAGTCTCAAAACTTTTATAAAGTGTTTGATATGTGAGTTGTTGCGTACCAGTAGACTTCAATAAACTTGGAACTCGAAGTGTAAGTGTATCAGGCATTACTTTTAGGACATCATTCCATGCAGTCGCATCTTGACCTAAGCCATGTACAAAAACCATTGTGTTTTCATCCCTTGCCATGATTAAATATCCATTTCTTTGTAGAACTGATCTTTAAATGCCTGCATGACATCATGACGTTCTTGTGCCATACGCTTACCCTCAGGCGTCTTAATCCAGTCAATGAGCTTTAATAGTTTTTCATCAAAGTGATCAATAGCATTACGTTGCACATTGCGATAGTCATCATAACTCTCGATTGTGACACCTTTGAGCGAAGGATCGTAAATCGGTGTTCCTTTGGATCCTGCATAATAGAAGGTTCGTGCAATGCCGATCGCCCCCATTGAGTCAATCATATCCGCATCACTCACATACTGAGCCGCATACGTTTTATTTACAACGCCATGTCCACCCTTGTAACCAATTTGTGCGACACCGGCAATTATTTCGGATTCTAGTCCATCAAAGTCAAGATTCCATGATATAAACAACTCGCGTAACGAGCTGTCCAAGTCATCTGTCGGATTAACTTTGTCATCAAAAACATCATGAAAATACGCAATCAGAAGTGCCAAATACCGGGCTTCGTCCTCTAAAGCAATTAAGCGTGAAGTGATATCCACAACACGCTTAATATGATAGTAATCATGACCGCTCGTTTCATTTTGAAAGTAATCAAAAATGTGAGTGTCAATATTTGATAAAACTGATTGCTCGTGCTTACTTAACATTTGCAGCCAATAACTCAAGAACATCTTCAGTTGTTGGCATATCTAATGCTTTAGTAGCTAAATCTTGCATTTCAGCAAAGCTTAAGTCACGGATAATACGACGTGCTTCAAGAATTGATGAGGCTGACATTGAGAATTCGTCAAGTCCAAGTCCTAGTAACAATGGAATTGCACGCTCGTCTCCAGCCATCTCTCCACACATTCCGACCCATTTTCCTTCTTTGTGTCCACCATCAATGGTAAGTTTGATGAGGCGTAGAATTGATGGGCTATATGGTTGGTAAAGGTATGAAACTTTTTCGTTCATACGGTCTGCAGCCATTGAGTATTGAATTAAGTCATTAGTACCAATACTGAAGAAGTCAGCTTCTTTAGCAAATTGGTCTGCTAACATTGCTGCTGCAGGAATTTCAACCATCATTCCTAATTCAATATCATCACTGAATGCAATACCTTCTTTTGATAAGTTTTTCTTTTCATCTTCAACAAGTGCTTTTGCTTGACGGAATTCTTGAATTGTCGCAATCATTGGGAACATGATGCTTAATTTTCCGAATACACTTGCGCGTAAGAGTGCACGTAATTGAACACGGAAGATATCTGGACGGTCTAGACATAGACGAATCGCACGGTATCCTAAGAACGGGTTCATTTCGTGTGGGAATTTTAGATATGATAACTCTTTGTCACCACCAATGTCGAGCGTACGAACGACAACACGACCTGGGGCCATATTTTCAAGAACTGCTTTATACGCTTGGAATTGATCTTCTTCGTTTGGAAGTTCTGATGCATCCATGTATAAGAATTCTGTACGATATAATCCAACACCTTCTCCACCATTGTTGATAACACCTTCAACGTCTTTTGGTGTTCCGATGTTACCAGCAAGTTCAACGTGATGTCCATCTGTTGTAACTGTTTCTGCATCTTTAAGTGCAAGTAAACTTGCTTTATGATCTGCGAATGCTTGTGCTTTTTCAGCATACTCAGTTTTTTGGGCGTCTGTAGGTTTGAAGATAATTGTTCCCGCGATTGCATCTAAGATAATTTCATCACCATGTTCGCATTTATCGAGTAATGAACCTGCTCCAACAACTGCTGGAATTTCAAGACTACGTGCCATGATTGCTGAGTGAGAAGTACGCCCACCAATTTCAGTTGCGAATCCTTTTACAAATTCACGGTTCAATTGAGCAGTGTCTGAAGGTGTTAAATCTTCAGCTACGATTACGACTTCTTCATTGATTGCTGATAAATCAGGAATCACAAGTCCAAGTGCGTGAACTTTAATACGGAAGGTAACGTCTTTGATGTCAGCTGCACGTTCACGGAAGTATTCATCTTCCATGCTTTCAAACATACCAATAAACATGTTTGATACTTGTTCAACCGCAAATTCAGCGTTTACTGCGTCATTTTTGATCATTTCTTCGATTTGGCCAACAAATTCTGGGTCTTGTGAAACCATTAAGTGAGCATCAAAAATAGCAAGTTCTTCGTCAGCAAGGCGTCCTACCGCTTTTGCTTTAATCATTTCAATGTCTTTTTGTGTTGCAGCGATTGCATTGTGCAATTTCGCTAATTCTTCCTCAACGATTGCATCACGACGTTCAATTACAAATTCTGGGTGTTGTAATTTGAATACTTTTGATACTGATACTCCTGCTGATGCAGCAATTCCTTTAATCATAAACTAATCTCCTTTTTCCTTATTACATCTTCTTCATTCTATCACTTTTACAGGTGCTTATCAAAGTCTTTTAAACGTGTATATTTGAGAATTTATTCTTAAATGTAAAAAGCAGCACAAATTGTGCTGCTAGAGTTTTTTTACCATCTTCATGCGCAGGAACTCCTCACGCTCTTTTTCTTCAAGGGCTTCTGAAATTGTTTTAATGTCTCGCTCAAGATTCGGAATAACAACACGATCCAGAGCATTCGCTCGTTTACGACTCTTTTCGATGGCTTTAGCCAATCGATACATGCCATTATCAAGTTCTGCTAATTTCACGGTGTAATATTTTACGGCCCGCATTTTTAGGTAGACATCATCTAATTTTGAATTGGTAATTCCAAGAGAAAATGGGATTTCTAATGGTTTATCTTCCAGTGATACTTTGGGAATTTCAATTCCCATTACCGAACGATAGACGATTTTTATATCTTCTTCGACAGGCATTAATTGCGCAATGCGATCAATAACCCCATAACTTACGTTGGCTTTTTGAAGTGCAATATATGCTTCTTCGTATGCATTATCAATCACTTCACGTAAATCTTTAACATCATCCATCATTTTTGAAAGTTCTTGCATGAGAATGATACGTTTTCGATCCATTAGCTCATAGCCCAAATTCGCTAATCGAAGTGATTCTTTGCTTGCGAGTAAGTTACCTTTGGTAATTAACACTAGTTATTGCCTTCAAGAAGGCTATCATCAATCACAGTTGGGCTATTAACCTTGAAATAGTTGATGGCTTCTTGATTATTGTAGAACGCTTCAAGTGTCTCTGCATCAAGACGATCTAAGTCGTATTTTGGCAACAGTGATAAAAGATGCCAACCAATATCTAAAGTTTCGGTGATTGGTCGGTTACTATTTCCACCTTGACCTACAAAGAAATGTTCGAAGAGTCGACCAAACCCAAGATAGCGTTGATCATGTCGTGAAAGTTCATCCAGCCCAATGACAGACGCAAGGTTACGAACATCAATTACTTTCGCATAGGCTGCAAACAATTGTGCGGAAACACTGGAATGGTCTTTTCGCGTCAATCCTTCACCGATACCATCCTTCATCAAGCGTGATAATGATGGTAACACATTAATTGGTGGGTAGATACCTTGTTGGGTCATGCCTCGATCCAATACAATTTGACCCTCAGTAATGTATCCCGTACAGTCTGGAATTGGATGTGAAATATCATCATTTGGCATCGTGAGAATTGGAATTTGTGTTAAAGATCCAGTACTTCCTTCGATACATCCAGCACGTTCATACATCGATGCAAGGTCGGAGTAGAGGTATCCTGGATATCCTTTACGACCTGGAACTTCTTCTTTAGAGGAACTATATTCACGAAGTGCCTCACAATACGAAGTAATATCAGTCATAACAACAAGGATATGTTTGTTCTTTTCAAATGCTAGGTATTCAGCAGCCGTTAATGCAAAACGTGGCGTGAGAATTCTTTCAATAATTGGATCATTGGCGAGGTTGAGGAACATCGTAACGTGATCCATAACCCCATGATCCAAAAATGTTTGTTTAAAGAAAGCCGCAACATCATGCTTAACACCCATTGCCGCAAAGACAATCGCAAAGTCTTCACCAGAATCCCCATGTAATTTCGCTTGACGCACAATTTGTGCCGCAAGTTCATTATGGGATAAACCACTTCCCGAGAAGATTGGTAATTTTTGACCACGAATCAAGGTATTAAGTCCGTCTATCGCACTGATTCCAGTATTGATGAAGTTACGAGGATATGTTCGTGCGACTGGGTTGATAACACGGCCATTAATATCAGCATGTTTGTCGATAAAGACCGGACCAAGCCCATCAATCGGAGCACCAGATCCGTTGAAAGAACGACCAAGAATTTCTTCAGATAACCCAATCTCAATCGGACGGCCCGTTAATTTTGAAACAACATTATTTTTTGAGAGTCCTTCGGTACTTTCAAAGACTTGGATGAGGGCACGGTCTCCCTGAATTTCAATGATACGTCCTAGACGTGTGTGGTCATTTTCATCAATTAACTCAACAAGTTCATCGTATGATGCTGTTTCAACACCCTCTATTGCAACAAGAGGACCATTGATACTTGATAATCCTTTAAAATAGATACTCATGAATGTCCTCCTATTCTATCGATGCAAGTGCTGCATCAACTTTGTCATAATAAGCTTTAAACTGTGATAAATCCTCATCGATTACATACTTTAGACCAATTATTTCTTCAAAGATACGTGTTTCGATAATCGCATTCATCGTTTTCTTTTGATCCAGTAATTTTTGACTTTGATCAAAAACATACTTAATTAATTTGAGCATTTCATATTGTTTTTGCAACGATACTGAACTATCAAACTTATGGAAAGCATTTTGTTGAAGATATCCAACACGAATGACTCGTGCAATTTCCAAGACGAGTTTTTGACGGTCTGCAAGAACATCTTGCCCAATCAATTTAACAATTTCCATTAAACTTGTTTCTTCATTAAGAACGGATAAAACCATTTGGCGAAGATCCAAATAATCTTCAGCTATGTTTACGGTATACCAATCTTGTAATTGGACTAAATATTCGGAATAGCTTTGGGTGTAGTTAATGGATGGGAAATGGCGAATATACGCCAATGATTTATCCAATGCCCAGAAACTTCCAATAAATCGTTGGGTGTTTTGAGTTACCGGTTCAGAAAAGTCGGCACCTTGAGGTGAAATTGCACCAACAATACTAATTGAACCAATATCCCCATTTAATGTGTTTACAAAAGAACTTCGTTCATAGAATTGCGCTAATCGTGATGCAAGATATGCTGGGAATCCTTCCTCCGCAGGCATTTCTTCCAATCGACCTGAGAGTTCACGTAAAGCTTCGGCCCAACGAGACGTTGAGTCTGCCATTAAGGCAACATGATACCCCATATCCCGATAGTACTCAGCAAATGTGATTCCGGTATAAATTGACGCTTCACGTGCAGCAACAGGCATGTTTGATGTATTCGCAATTAAGATAGTCCGTTCAAGCATTGTACGTCCTGTCTTAGGGTCCACCAATTCGGAGAACTCTTCAAGAACTTGCGCCATTTCGTTACCACGTTCACCACAACCAATATAAACAATGATGTCTGCATCACACCATTTTGCAAGTTGATGCTGGAGCATTGTTTTTCCAGCACCGAAGCCACCAGGAATTGCGGCACTTCCACCTTTAACAATTGGGAACAACGTATCAATAACACGTTGCCCCGTAATAAGTGGCTCTTTAGCATCGATACGGCTTGTCACAGGACGTTCGTGGCGAATTGGCCAATGTACGGACATTGAGAGTGTTGTTCCATCTTCATAGTGTAAGACAACGTCATCAAGCCCGTATGGACCATCAACAGGGTCAATGGAAACAATTCCTTCATGTGTTGCCATTAAACGGTGTTCTATGGAACCTGTTTCTTGGAAAATCGCATAAACTTGGCCACGTTTAACAAAATCGCCTTTCGCAACTTTGTATGTAACATTCCATTTTTTTGAGTCTGGAAGTGTTCGCATACTTTGACCCACTTCCAAATAAGATCCGTATTTTTCTGATAAACCTTTTAATGGACGGCCAATCCCATCATAAATATTTCCTAATAAACCTGGACCAAGTTCAACACTCAACGGTTTCCCAGTATGCGTAATGCTTTCACCCACACGCATTGATGTTGTTGATTCATAAACTTGGATGGTGACGTACTCAGAATCAATTCCGATGACCTCACCCATAATGTGACTATCACCAACGTAAACCATTTCTGACATTACGAAGTTGTCAACATCACGACTTTTAATAATTGGACCATTTATCCAATATACTGTACTCATATTGACGCCTCCTAAATGTTTACTTTACTTTCATTGATAAATTCTGTCATTGCATTTTTAAACCGCGTTTCTAATGAGAAATCAAGAATACTATTTTCAAATTCACACATCAGTCCACCCATTTTTAAATCAGCATATTCTGCATGAACTTTACGATTTAAGAGTTCATAATCTTGTTTACGAACTAAAATTTTGGCACGCGTTAAATCAATACGCGATTCTAAGTAGTCAAGGGTTCCGTTTAAATACGCAACATACCCGTCGCTTTGTATGAATCGAGCAAGATCATCTTTGAGTTCTTTCTCAAACTGTGCCAGTAATGCATTGCGTTTCTCACGCAATGCTTTCGCAACTTCAAAGCGCATTTCTGATTCGAGTTTAAATCGTTCACGATCGGCTTTGTCGCGCAGTGTTTCGAGTTTTGTATTAATAATACTTTCTTTTTTTTCTCGGTATTCATCCACTTCTTGTTGTAGGCGTTTATCAAAATGAGAATTAATGTCATTTGTTTCACGCTTTACATCTTCAATAATCGAATCAACGATATCTTGAGTAACTTTTGCTTTAATATTCTCCATTTAAACCACCTTTCCAACGATTTTAGAAATTGTCTCATCAATCATTGCTTGAACTTCATGGGACTTGTGACGGTCACTGATTTCAACAATTAATGGTTGTTTCAGAGTCAATTTCAAATCTAATATATGCTCACGATCCAAGTCGAAAAGTTTTGTTGTTAACAATAAGACACCAATGGTGTCATCTTGCAAGACGTCTTGAATGGCTTCCTTAAGTTCATCTGCTTCATGAACAACGATTCCTTCAATACCCGCAAGACGTAATCCCATTTGAGTATCAATATTGTCGCTGATAAGAAACATTTTCATAATTTAGCAATAATTTGGATAGCGATTAGAAGTCCGTAAATAGCAACCCCTTCAGCAAGCGCAACGAAGATCATTGCTTTACCAAAGTTTTCTGAGTTTTCTGAGATCGCACCGATAGCAGCAGGAGCAGCTTGACCTACGGCATAACCCGCACCCAATACTGAAGCACTAACAGCAATAGAAGCAGCAATGAATCCCATACCTTGTCCAAAACTTCCTTGGAACCCTGTTGCAACTTCTTCCGCAGCATAGGTAGCGCCAGTAATTAATACTGTTCCAATCAATGCAACAAAGAACATTGATACTTGCATATAAACTCTAAATTTTGCATTACGAACATCAACTTTTCCTCTAAATACTGGAATGAGTGGTAACGTAATTACCGCGATTAACACTAGTGGTAAAATAATTTCTAATAAACTTAACATCGTCATATTCCTCCTTAGTTAACTGACTTAAACGGCTTACCGCCACCATCATAATAACGACTAAACATTTCGTAGTATTGTAGACGTAATGTCTGGATCCCTACGATTAGACCCTCAAGCCCGATGACAATGATGTTACCGATAATAAAGACGATAAATCCTGCACCACCTGACATATCTTTTAAAACCATAACGACACTCATCATCCCTGCGTGACTAAGGATAAACCCACCGACACGTAAGAACGACAATGTATTGGTCACAAATCCAAGTAAAACTTCAAACAATTCAAAGAAGCCTTCCACTATATAACCACCCCAACCCTCTTGCGGCGTAACCTTCATTTTTGCAATTAGATTTGATAAAGGTTCGTGGAAGAGTATTGATAAGAGTGGAATAACAATAAACACAATAATTGTGAGGGGGTTCATAATTGAATATCCCAATGTCATTGTTACTATCCAAGCCATCATAAACCCATAGAACATTAGTCCTGCAAGTCCATTTTGCGAGAATAAAGCTCGAGTATAGCGTTTGTGCTTCAACGACACAATAATATTTATCAATATCGATCCAAGAATTAGGACAACTCCGATTCCAACTGTAGAAATCAAGAGGTTACTTGTAAAGTCTGGACTCGCAACATGAATCGGAAGACCCAAGGGTTTTAAGAACGGCGTCAGCAATTCTTCATTTCCAAACACTGAACCATAAATTATTCCAAAGAACATTGAGAAGAATCCCAAGCGGAACATAATGCGTCCTAACATCATATCTTTTTTCTTAGCAAGCAAATATCCGACCAAGACAATTACGAGTCCTTGTCCAACATCTCCAAACATCATTCCGAATAATAGGGAGTACGTAATCGCAAAGTAACGCGTTGGATCATATTCTCCATATTTTGGAAGTCCATACATTTCAACAAGCATTTCAAAAGGGTATGAGAACCAATTATTCTTTAATGCTGTTGGCGCCAGAATTTCTTTTTGGATTTCTGGTGGGAAGTCATACGTTTTAACCCGATCATCGAATAATTGATCAAACGCTTCCAAGTTTCCTTCAGATACAAAACCAGTCATTGTTGTTTGACCGTTGTAAACCGAAATATATTTATAGAAAGCTTCACGTTCTGCTTGTTCTTTAACGTAGCCATAGGTTTCGTTAAGAAGCCCTGCAAAATCAAATGCAAGTGTTTTCTCACGTGATTCTGGAATCGTTATAGGTTCAAAATACATTGACTCAAAGAACTCAGCAAAATGCTCTTCTTTTGATTTAAGACATACATAGATAATCCACGCATTGTGCTTATTACGATGTAATTCTGTAAACACAAACTCTTCGCTATGATACAAGGTTAACTTTTGAAACGAATTAAGCGGCATCCGTCCAAATTTAAATGTAATGAAACCTTCATCCAATTCATCAAGTGGATAGGACTGCAAGTTCTCCAACGCAATCTTATCATCTTTGTGTAATGTTGAAATAGTCGTTGCAATCGCCACGTTCTTATCACATACCGCCTCCGCAGCTGCAATATTTTTTTCAACAGTTTCTAAATCCATATCTATTACATATGTTGGTTTGATATGAATATCATATTCGTGTATTAAATGCTCAATCCTTGATAAATAAGCTTCATAGATATGATCTGCCACATACGGCTCACCACCATCATCGTTAGTCATAACATCCGTCGACAATTCGGGATGGAAATGCTCATACTCTTTTATCGCACTTATCATATTCAAGACATTGTCTGGCGTCGTCACGGTTAACACCAAACGCATCTTTTCAATTGCCACAGAAACACCTCCTACTTCGTAAGCAACTTCATAATTTCCTCGGAATTCATTTGATATCGAACACCTTCAATGACATCAATTATATTATCAATTTCAAAGCTTAGTAATGTCATATATGAAAGCATGGTTAAATTCGTATTCGTTGTAAACCGCAAATAGTGTTGCGCAATTAACTTACGAATATTGTTGAGATGCAATTCAATATTGACTTCTTCTGGTGCTTCGACGTATTTACCATAAGGTGACTTATGAAAAGCATCTAAGAACTCTTCTGCATTCATGGTACGAATCCATTTTTCCATACGCGCAACAGGGATGAGGTATGGTTCATAATGGATCATTGCAAGGATATCTTCGGCAGGCGTATCATAATACTTTTTGAGACGGTACACATAGCCAATTGTTTTCAATTCAATTTCAAGATTGAAGGCATCTTGAATATCTTTATTACTTGGTTCTTTTTGAATTAGTTTCTTAAAGAAATCTTGGTAATAAGCATTCAGTTCATATTCACATTTCCCAATATCAACATTTTCATCAAGAAGTCCCGTCAAGACACCTCGATAATCTGTAAGTTCTAAAAAATCATGCAATGCAGAGAAGCTTTTTAACTCTGCTAACTTATGTACGTCAAACGACAACATTTCATTAATATCATCAATGTAGTAATTCACATGATGATCAACACCCGATTCAATCGAGTGTAAAACAAATAAAATTTGTTCAATCTCACGACGCTTTGTATAGTAGGAAAAGAAATTTACCCGATTAACTTTCACGTAATGCATTAACTTAACAAACTCAACCTGTCCCATGATACGAACTTTTTGTTCCAAAACCTCACGGTGAATCGACGATTCGTTGATGCCATCCAATACCTGTGCATAGCGCGTATCATTTTTTAGATATGCTGCAATACTTGGGACATCTTTATAGTTTGTCATTATACGATATTGCTCAGCCGTTAAATGTTGAGAAAACAAAGAACGTGCCTTCGCAGCCATTGCATAATCACTTGCCATCTGGAAGGGTTATCCTTTCATACAGCTTTGAGTACCATTCGGATTTGGCACCATTAAATCGATCAACAAGGTTTGAGACACGCTCTTGATATTCTTGATCGTATTTGGGTTTCATCGATGCACGGTATGAATCTGTTTCGTTTAAGATAGACTCAGTTTCTGTTGCTAAATATGTTTCCAATTCTTGATCAATTTTTTGTTTCATTTCTTTGATTGCTTCTAGCCCATCTGCATGAGAGTCAAGTGTGTCTTTCACTTGGTCTTTAGCTACTGAATTCGCTTTAAGAATCTGTAAAATGTAATCATCCATAAACTGTCCCTCCTTAAAAAGACAAAATCAATAATACTCCTAAGTTTTTTGAATTTCAAGAATATTATTCCATTTGATAATTATTTTTGCTATAATCATCACGTTGGAGAAATACCCAAGAGGCTGAAGGGGTCGGTCTCGAAAACCGATAGGAGTTCATAGCTCGCGAGGGTTCAAATCCCTCTTTCTCCGCCAATTAAACAATTCACCCACTTAAGAGTGGGTTTTTTTGTGTCTAAGAAGACTTTGAATTGGTATACAAGTTATAAAACCCGTCAAGCACCTCAAGATTTCTTACAAATTCCCTTCCCATTCAAAAACTTGAATTTGTAACTTTGAGAACTCGTTTCACAAAAAATCAATATTGAATTGTGTTTTTCGTGTACATCTAAATTAAACCACTTGTATGCGATATAGTCAACTTATATAGCGGTTATCGTGCATCTAAACGCTTTCATCATGCATAATTTTTTGTCAAAAGAAAAAGCCATTGCTCACAAGCAATGGCTTTAAGGTTTATTAACGCATGTAGTAAGGTTTTACTTGGCGTGGTAATCCTTTTTCATCACGCATGATTTCTGGTTGACCTACTAAGAGTGGTGCAAAGTAATCATGAGCTTCTTGAGTGATTCCAGCATATTCTGGTAAGATCCACTCTGTTGGGAAGTGACGTACGTGGTTTGCAATATTGCTTGATGCAGTTGCTAAGAATTCTACGTCGTATGTTTCGCCTTCAATACGTTTAACATATACAGTTTGTCCTGTAAATGATGGATCGATTGAACGCATGTGTGCTGACATTCCAAGTTTGAATGATTCTTCAACGTCAACTTTTGATTGCTCACTTGCATGTGAACGTTGTGCGTTGCTTAAGTCTTGAACTTTAGCACGTTCTGATACACCTGCTTCAAGGATCATTTCACGTAATGCGTGACCTGAACCACCTAAAACAGCATGTCCGAATGTATCATTTTTTGATTCTCCAGCTGCAAGGTATGTTCCGTCTTCGTAACGTACCCCTTCACTGACAACGATGTAGCATTTGTTTTTTGCATCAACATGTTTCTTAACAGTTGCTAAGAATGCTTCTTTATCGAATGGTACTTCTGGAAGAACGACCATATCAACGATACCTGAAACACATGCACTCGCTGCTAACCAACCTGCATCGCGACCCATTGTTTCAAGAATGAAAACATCTTGACGCGTATAGACTGTTGAGTCCATCCATGTTTGGTAAGCTGTTGTTGCAATGAATTTAGCTGCTGAAGCAAATCCAGGAGCATGATCCATGACCATTAAGTCATTGTCAACTGTTTTAGGGCATCCAACAAATTGGAAACCTTCGATTCCGTTTGCTTTTGCATATTCATCAAGAGCAGCAACTGTATCCATTGAGTCGTTACCACCTGTATAGAACATTGTACGGATATCGTGTTTTTCAAGGATTGCGAAGAGTTTTTCGAAATCTGCTTTGTTTTCACGTTTTAATTTGTAACGGCATGAACCTAAAGCACTTGAAGGTGATTGACGTAACACACGGTTTTCGTCCTCACTCATGTGTGTAAGATCCACAAATAGTTCATCAAGAATTCCTTCGATTCCATGAAGACCACCTAAGACTGTGTCATAGACTGGGTTTAATTGGTTTGCTTTAACGACACCCGCAACGGTTGCGTTAATAACTGATGTTGGCCCACCTGATTGAGCCACTAAACATTTAGCCATATAGTATACCTACTCCTTTTTTTTCCATTCTCATTATACACAATAAAATCTAATTAACCAAGCCCTATCCGTTGTTACTCTCTTCTAAAGCCTCAGCAATCTCTGCCCACTCGATTTCGAGGTGTTTGATTTCATTATGAATACCGTCAATTACTGCATTAAGTTCATCCATTTTTTCAAAGTCGTGATAATAGTCGGGATCAAAACGCAATTCGCGATGCACTTCTAAATCTTCAGATAACTCAACAAGTTCTTCCTCGATTTTTTTAATACGATTCTTCATTTTTTTAATATTCTGATATGAAAGCTTATTGATTTCTTTTTGCTCATCAACTTGTTGTTTCGACTCCGCAAGAATTTCAGTCACTTTCTTTTCAGTGTGTGTTATCGCACCATCTTTAATGACATATGTGTCCGTTGCCATCTTCTCGATAAAGTAACGGTCATGGGATACAAAAATCATCGTCCCATCATAATCACTTAAAGCCTTTTCTAATGCTTCTTTCCCTTGGATATCTAAGTGGTTTGTCGGCTCATCAAGAATTAAAAGATTATCCTGTTTCAACATGAGCTTAACTAGGGCCAAACGAACCCGCTCGCCCCCTGATAAAACACCCACAGATTTAAACACTTCTTCTCCTTTAAACAAGAATCGTCCTAAAGCTGTACGAATTTCAGTATGATCAAGTTCCGGAAATCCATCCCAGACCTCCTCAAGGACCGTTTTATTCATGTTAAACTCCAACAATTGTTGGTCAAAGTATCCCATTTCAATTTGATGTCCCAAAAGAACCTCTCCACTTAATGGTTCCATACGACCTGAAATAGTTTTAAGCAGCGTTGATTTACCAGTTCCATTATCACCAATAATGGCATACCGTTTACCACGGTTAAAGATACCACTAAACTCTAACAACGGTTTATCATAACCAACTTGAAGTTCATTAGCAGTCAAGACATCTTTTCCGCCACGTAAACGCGCTTTGAAATCTGCTTTAAATTCACGTTTCGACTCAGTTTTCTTTTCGAGTTTATCCATGCGGTCTAGATATTTAATTTTTGACTGCGCAAATGCAGCTTTACTTCGTTTGTATCGGAACTTTTCAATTAATTTTTCAAGCCGCTCAATTTCGCGTTGTTGATTCTCATATTTAACATTATGACGTTCAATCATGACTTCTTTTTGTTTGAGATATCCAGAATAGTTCGACTCAAATCGTGTCGCTTGATAATCATCGATTTCAACAACAACATTACATACACGATCAAGGAACAAGCGGTCATGAGATACCACAACCACTGCACCATCGTATTTATTCAAGTAACCTTCTAACCATTCAATCGTTGATATGTCCAAATGGTTTGTTGGCTCATCTAAAAAGAGAATATCTGGTTTACTTAAAAGAAGTCTGATAAACGCCAAACGCGTTACTTGACCACCTGAAAATGTGCTTAACGAACGATTGAGATCTTCAACTGAGAAATTAAACTGTGTCAGAATTGTATGGATTTCCGTCTCGTAGGTATATCCGCCCCGACGCAAGAATTCATGTTGAACCCGATCAAATTGTTTTAAGTTTTTCTCGCTTGGATCCTCCTGAAGGATCAGTTCCAGTTCATTCAGACGGTTTTGAAGTTCGAAAACATCTTGGAAGACCTCATCAAAATAATCCTTAACGAGAATACTATCCTGGGTTACATGAATTTGTTCGAGAAATCCTGTGCGCACACCTGACTTCCAAAAGACATCCCCTTCATCCAACGTAATTTCTCCCGACAACACGTGAAAAAGTGTTGATTTACCAACACCGTTTGCACCAATAAGTGCTACTTTTTCATTTTCTTTGATCAGCATATTGAGATCTTTAAATAGATCTTGCGAACCAAAAGATTTTGTAGCATTTCTAACTTGTACGATCATACTTTCACCTAACTTGCTAATTCAATGGCAATACCATCCGCGACAGCCTTCGCAATTTGATCAAACTCTGCAAACCAAGTTGTGTAGGCCTTTGTGTCTTCGATGTAGCCAAATTCAATAACAGTTCCTTGCATTCCACGATTACTGTCTTTGGCAAAAATATTCCATTCTTTAAATTCTTCGAGTACACCTGCACCCGTAAAACGACCGCCTGCTTCACGAATTTTAGCGTTATTATCATAACCTTCTACCTTGGATGTTTGCACGATTCCTTCATTAGAACCATAGTCAAACAATTCGAGTGTAGTTTGTGCTTCAAGCTGTTTCGCAATCGTCGATGCCATACGGCTTGTTGCATGACTTGAATATATAATTGATGCTCCTGTTTCCTTAGGATATGGTTGCTGCAACATTGTTAAGTTCACATAATATTTTGCATCCGCTAAATAACCAGCATGGAGACGGCCATTCACATCATTAGTATCGCGAGGTTTATCTTTCTCACGAACAATTTTCACTTTGTAGCCGGCACTGGTCAGATGTGCTTCAATAGCTTCCGCCATACGGTACATTTCTTTTGACTCAACAAAATCCTTAAACTCACTACCATGTAGAATCATGCCCATATCGTCATAAAGACCACTTGGGTCAAGTACTACGTCATAAGTATTCGCATCTATTTGCGTATTTTTCACATCTAAAAATGCATAGTGTTGATCCATAATTGTTTCTTCATTTGTATTAAATAAATTTTTGTTTGCGATTAAGCGTACTTCTCGTGCTTCTCCACTACGAGATGTAGCATGAAAGACTTCATCCATTTTTTCATCTGCAATAAGACGTGAACGTTCAAACCCAACACTGACTTCGATAATGTAGAATCCGGGATCCAGTGCGTTCATTGGAATCTTCGCATCCAACTCCGCACCCATAAGGAACACTTGTTCTGTACCCGTGCAAAGGTTAGTTAGGAAGACTGTACGTCCATTGAATGGGTCTGCAGTAGTCACTTGATAATCTGCTCCATATAAGCCCAAAGATTGCCCGTAGACGCCATAATCGGAGAACTCAATCACATTATCGGTTAAATTCTTTTTAATCACACTCCGTGACTCTTCTGGTGTCATACGGCAGAATGCGAATTGTTCTTGATTCTCTACAGGTGTAGGGCGCAATGCATTAATCCCATAAACAATCAGTAATGCCAATACAAACAGAAAAGGAACTACAAGTTTGTAGTTCACTTTTTTAGTCTTCGGAACATAGTTTGATCTATAGTCCATAGAAACCTCACGCTTAATATTCTAAATTTCTTGGTGTACGTGGGAATGGCACAACATCACGAATGTTTTGCATACCGGTAATGTACATTAGGAAACGGTCAAATCCGATTCCAAATCCTGCATGTTTAACGCCACCATAACGGCGTAAATCTAAGTACCACTGTAAGTGTTCTTTTGGAATGTTTAACTCGTCCATGCGCTCTTCAAGAAGATCCAAACGTTCTTCACGTTGTGATCCACCAACTAACTCCCCAACATAAGGGACCAGTAAGTCACATGCTGCTACCGTTTTTCCATCATCATTCAATCGCATGTAGAATGATTTAATGTCTTTCGGATAGTCTGTTAAGAATACAGGACCCTTAACAACTTCTTCACTCAAGTAGCGTTCATGTTCTGACTGAAGGTCACTTCCCCATTCAACTTTATACTCGAAACGGTCATTTACTTTTTCAAGGATTTCGATTGCTTCCGTATATGGCATACGTTTAAATTCACTATTTACGATTCCATTGAGACGCTCAAGAATCGTTGTATCAATACGTTCATTGAAGAATTTCATCTCCTCTGGAGCATTTTCTAAAACATACTCAATCGTATATTTTACAAGATCTTCAATTAGGTTCATGTTATCTTCTAGATCCGCAAACGCAATCTCTGGTTCAATCATCCAGAATTCACTCGCATGACGTGCAGTATTTGATTTTTCTGCTCTAAATGTTGGTCCAAATGTATAGATGTCGCGGAATGCAAGCGCAAATGCTTCACCATGCAATTGTCCTGAAACTGTTAGACTCGCTTTTTTACCAAAGAAGTCTTCTTCATATTTATCATCGTGACGGGTTGTAACTACAAAAGCTTCTCCCGCACCCTCAGCGTCATTTCCAGTAATAATTGGCGAATGAACATACACGAATCCCTGGTTTTGGAAGAATTCATGAATTGCCATGGATAATACTGAACGTACTCTAAAGACAGCCATAAAGGTATTAGTACGAGTGCGTAAGTGCGCAATTTCTCGTAAATATTCATAGCTATGACGTTTCTTTTGCATTGGGTAGTCTGACGATGCAGCCCCTTCTAAAATTACTTCAGTTACGTCAATTTCAAAAGGCTGACGACCATCTGGTGTACGCTTAAACTTTCCTGTAACTGTAATCGCAGTTCCAGTTCCGTATTTACCGATTTCATCATAGTTGGAAATCTCAGCAGCATAAACACATTGGGCATTTTTAAAGTAAGTTCCATCATTCAATTCGATAAAACCAACATTTTTACCTTTACGATTGGTACGAATCCATCCTTGAAGTTGCACATACTCAATGGCATCTATCTCGATGTCTGATCCATAAGACATTAAGTCATATATTTCTCTAATTGTTAAATACGATATCATTCTACACCTCTTATTATCGAATATTATTTGTTTGGAAGATTAGCTCCTGAATTGTCGAAACAACATCAACAGTTTTTACGACAACATCTTTAGGAACTTGAATATGCTCACTTGAAAAGTCAACAATCCCGACGATTCCTAAATCTACAAGACGATCAATAGTCTCTTGAACATTTTTAGATACAGTTACTATTGCAATGCGGCATCCTTTTGGAATCCGCTCTTCGAGTTCACTCATATGGTAAATCGGAATATCCGATACTTCACCTAATTTGTTTGGGTCAATATCAAATGCACATGAAATTTCACCGACAACATGATTCCATCGGTTATAGTTCAAGATTGCACGCCCAAGATTCCCCGCTCCAACAAGAATTAATTCCTCATCAAAGCTAACCCCTAATAGGTTATCAAAGGTGTCAATAAGCGTCTTCACGTCATAGCCATATCCTTGTTTTCCAAGAGATCCAATAAAGGAAAAGTCACGTCGAATGGTTGTTGATTCGATATCAACAAACAACGACAACTCTCGAGATAAAATACGTTCTACACCCATATTATAGAGTTTTCGAAGCGCTTTAAGATATATTGGATAACGCTGCATTGTTGCTTTTGGTACATTATTTGAATTGATTTGATTAATCATGTTATCACCACCGTGTAAATCATATCACAAAGTCAGTAGTGATAGAATGTGAAAATATTAATAAGATTGGAGTTGTTTGTTAGATTGTGCTGTTAATTCACAAGTTGCACGCGCACCTTTTTCAAATGCTGTAAATGCAGCAAGTCCTATCATTGCTGCTTGATCCATACATGCCCACAAAGGTGGTTGAAGAATGTTAAGTTCCGGATAAGTATCTTTTAATTCATTCATTTGTTTTCGAACCTCAGAGTTCGCAGCAACACCGCCTGCTAATGCAAGTGTTTTCACATCATACGATGCGAGTGCTAATTTTACTCGTGACACTAGTTCATTTACCGCAGCATGTTGAAATGCATATGCAACATCTTCCACAATAACAGGACGTTCATTGCGTTCTTCCCGTAAGGTCAACTGGCGAACTGCAGATTTAAGACCACTAAAAGAAAAGTCTAATGGATTTTCTGTTTTTACTTTGGGCAAGATATAGTTTGCCTTACCCTGTTGAGCCATCTTATCGATAACAGGACCACCCGGATATGAAAGTCCAAGAAGACGCGCTACTTTATCATAGGCTTCGCCAACTGCATCATCCTGAGTTTTTCCAATAATTTCAAAATGATAATCACTTTCCATATAAATTAATTCAGTATGACCACCAGAAACAACGAGTGATAATAACGGAAAATCCAAAGTACCAGAAAGTTTATTTGCATAAATATGTCCGGCAATGTGATGAACAGGAATGAGCGGTTTATCCAATGCCCATGCGAGCGATTTTGCAGCGGTAACGCCTACATGCAATGACCCTACTAGACCAGGACCTTCAGTAACGGCAATAGCATCGATATCGTCAAATGTTACATCAGCTTTTTCCAGTGACTCTTTTATTACAAAGTTTATTTTTTCAACATGTAGACGGGATGCAACTTCTGGAAACACACCACCAAATTGTTTATGTATATCTATTTGTGTTGAGACAACGTTGCTTAATACGTCTTGACCATTTTCAACGACAGCTGCTGAAGTTTCATCACAACTTGATTCAATTGCTAATATTTTCATTTTAAATCCTTCCTTAAGATATGTGCAGCCGTACCATCATCATAATAATTGTGACGAACAGCGATATCTTCAAAACCTAAATGTGAGTACAGTGCACGCGCACTGACATTATTTGAAGCCACTTCAAGAAACATTGAACCTCGATACTGCATTTCTTGTTCAACGTGGTTTAGCAGTAAAGTACCAATACCTTGACGTTGTTGCTGCGGTAAAACTGCAACTTGCAATATCTCCGCCTCCGTATCAAGATTAAGTACAATTACGAAACCATTGATTAGTGCTTTCTCTTCAGAAATAAAAAACCAATAATTGTCATTATTTATTGCATCATGATAGGTCTGGAGCGACCAGTGATTGTTAAGTGCCTTTTCATCAATACCAACGATTTGAATTAAATCTCGCTGTGTTGCTCTGCGTATCATTTGAGATAATCAGGAACAAGTGTATCAATTGATGCTACAGGTTTCCACAATTGCTTAATGGAAACAATGTTCTCCAAAATTGAACCGTAACGTTTTTCTTTGTCATTTTCAATTAAGTCTATGTCTCCATACAACTCCGCATTTATTTGAGTTACTTCGTCAATCATATAGACACGTTGATCACGAACAACACCATTATCCACATAGGCACCAAATGTTCGCTTGGATCGGGCATCAATAAATGCAAACCCAGACTTATTACCGACTAGACTTGCAAGTGTATTCACGGTATAGACGTTTAAATTTGGATTCGCAATTGCAAAGGTCTTCACAAAAGTCATTCCTATTCTGAGACCAGTATAGCTACCTGGTCCAACAGTTAAAACTACATTATTAATCTCAAGTGGATTAATACCATGTGCTTTTAATGCTGCATCTACAATTGGAAGTAATTGCTCAGAGTGAGACTTATTAACTTGTTCTTGGTAATTGTAAACTAACACCTCGTCAATAACCAATCCTACAGCTAACAAAGTATGTGATGTATCAATAATTAATGTATTCATGAAAGTTCCTCAATTCTAATCAAACGCTCATTTTCCGTAACATAGTCAATTGTCACAATATAATCTGGTGCAAAATCAAGGTCTTCTAAAAAATTGCTCCATTCCAATACCACTACATTCCCCTCATCAATAAGATCGAATAGACCCAAAGAGTCAGAGTCGATACCTTCCAATCGATAGGCATCAATATGTTTTAAATTTAGACGTCCTTCGTATTCTTTGAGAAGCGTGAAAGTCGGACTCGTTACTGCTTCAGTAATATCAAGTCCTAATGCAATTCCTTTTGTGAATGCAGTTTTCCCTACTCCTAAATCACCAGCAAGAGCAATCAACGCTCCTTTTGTAAATGCTTCTGTTAATGTTTTTCCGCACTGAATTGTTTCATCGACGGAATTTGTTTTATATTCTTTTATATTTTTCATAATATCACCATGTTAAATATTATACCATAATCACAAGTTCAGTAGTGCATTCAAACCCATAAAAAAAGACATCCAAATGGATGTCGAATTACCTGGCAATGAGCTATCTTCACTAACGCTGGGCTAGATATTGTCGCCGCTAAAGTGCTTAACTTCTGTGTTCGAGATGGGAACAGGTGTGACCACTTTGCTAGAATCACCAGATCATGAGAGTAATCTCTCAAAACTGAATAACAGAAGACTTTGTATCTTTTCAAATAGTCGTTATTGTGATTAAAACCTCGACCTATTAGTATCAGTCAGCTACACATATCACTATGCTTCCACCTCTGACCTATCAACCTGATCGTCTCTCAGGGGTCTTACTACTTACGTATGGGAAATCTCATCTTGGAGTTGGCTTCGTGCTTAGATGCTTTCAGCGCTTATCCAGTCCATACTTAGCTACCCAGCCATGCCCTTGGCAGGACAACTGGTACACCAGCGGTATGTCCATCCCGGTCCTCTCGTACTAGGGACAGCGCTCCTCAAATTTCCTACGCCCACAACAGATAGGGACCGAACTGTCTCACGACGTTCTGAACCCAGCTCGCGTACCGCTTTAATGGGCGGACAGCCCAACCCTTGGAACCGAATTCAGCTCCAGGATGCGATGAGCCGACATCGAGGTGCCAAACCTCGCCGTCGATGTGAACTCTTGGGCGAGATCAGCCTGTTATCCCCAGGGTAGCTTTTATCCGTTAAGCGACGGCCCTTCCACGTGGTACCGCCGGATCACTAAGCCCGACTTTCGTCCCTGCTCGACTTGTAGGTCTCGCAGTCAAGCACCCTTCTGCCTTTACGCTCGTCGATTGATTTCCAACCAATCTGAGGGTACCTTTGGGCGCCTCCGTTACTCTTTAGGAGGCGACCGCCCCAGTCAAACTGCCCACCTGACACTCTCCCGGACCCGGATTACGGGTCGCGGTTAGATCTTCAAACTTACAAGAGTGGTATCCCAATGGCGACTCCACATAAACTAGCGTTCATGCTTCATAGTCTCCCACCTATCCTGTACATGTAAATTCAAAGATCAATATCAAGCTACAGTAAAGCTCCATGGGGTCTTTCCGTCTAGTTGCGGGTAACCGGCATCTTTACCGGTACTAAGATTTCACCGAGTCTGCTGCCGAGACAGCGCCCAAATCGTTACGCCTTTCGTGCGGGTCGGAACTTACCCGACAAGGAATTTCGCTACCTTAGGACCGTTATAGTTACGGCCGCCGTTCACTGGGGCTTCAGTTCAATGCTTCGACTCATGGTCTAACACATCCCCTTAACCTTCCAGCACCGGGCAGGCGTCACCCCCTATACTTCGTCTTGCGACTTTGCAGAGAGCTGTGTTTTAGTTAAACAGTCGCTTGGGCCTCTTCACTGCGGCTCTTCTCTAAAAAGAGCACCCCTTCTCCCGAAGTTACGGGGTCATTTTGCCGAGTTCCTTGGCAACAGTTCTCTCGCTCACCTCAGGATTCTCTCCTTGCCTACCTGTGTCGGTTTTGGTACGGGCCAAACCATAATTAACGCTAGAAACTTTTCTTGAGAGCTGGCATCGGTTACTTCGCTACTTCCTCACGGGTTCACTCCTCATAACGCCTTTGCTTTATATGGCGGATTTGCCTACCATACGGCTCCTTCGCTTAAACCGGCTCTTCCATTCGCCGGCTTAACCTAGCCTTCTCTGTCATTCCTTCACTTATGGCTCGGGTACAGGAATATCAACCTGTTGTCCATCGACTACGCTTTTCAGCCTCATCTTAGGTCCCGACTTACCCAGGGCGGACGAGCCTTCCCCTGGAAACCTTAGGCAATCGGTGTGTCAGATTCTCACTGACATTTCGCTACTCACACCGGCATTCTCACTTCTATACGCTCCAACGCTCCTCACGGTACATCTTCAACGCTGTATAGAACGCTCCCCTACCACTTGTATTACTACAAATTCGCAGTTTCGGTATCATACTTAGCCCCGGTAAATTTTCGGCGCAGGGTCACTCGACTAGTGAGCTGTTACGCACTCTTTCAAGGGTGGCTGCTTCTAAGCCAACCTCCTAGTTGTCTGTGCATCCCCACATCCTTTTCCACTTAGCATGAATTTTGGGACCTTAACTGGCGATCTGGGCTGTTTCCCTTTTGACTACGGACCTTATCACCCATAGTCTGACTGCCATCTACTTCTCCACTGGCATTCGGAGTTTGATTATATTCAGTACCCCGAGATGGGGCCATCATACATTCAGTGCTCTACCTCCAGTGGCCTTACGATGACGCTAGCCCTAAAGCTATTTCGGGGAGAACCAGCTATATCAGAGTTCGATTGGTATTTCACCCCTAGCCACAACTCATCCGCCAGCTTTTCAACGATGGTCGGTTCGGTCCTCCATTTGGTTTCACCCAAACTTCAACCTGGTCATGGCTAGATCACTCTGTTTCGGGTCTACCACAATGTACTTCGCGCCCTATTAAGACTCGCTTTCGCTTCGGCTCCGTCTTTTCCAACTTAACCTTGCACATTATGAGTAACTCGCCGGTTCATTCTACAAAAGGCACGCCATCACCCTTTAACGGGCTCTGACTTCTTGTAAGCATAC
The DNA here is from genome assembly GCF_011301115.1 of Erysipelothrix sp. HDW6B. NCBI lineage: Bacteria > Bacillati > Bacillota > Erysipelotrichia > Erysipelotrichales > Erysipelotrichaceae > Erysipelothrix > Erysipelothrix sp. HDW6B. Next base: position 1,595,641 of record NZ_CP049860.1, read on the forward strand.
GGTTTCAGGATCTATTTCACTCCGCTTCCGCGGTTCTTTTCACCTTTCCCTCACGGTACTGGTTCACTATCGGTCACTAAGGAGTATTTAGCCTTACCGGGTGGTCCCGGTTGATTCCGACAAGGTTTCACGTGCCTCGCCGTACTCAGGATTCCACTAGGGTAATCGCAGCTTTCGTCTACAGGGTTTGCACCTTCTACGACTGGCCTTTCAATGCCATTCGACTAGCTTTAATTAATCCCACATTGTGGTCCTACTACCCCATCTCGAAGATGGTTTGGGCTCTTCCCGTTTCGCTCGCCACTACTCAGGGAATCACTGTTGTTTTCTTTTCCTCTTGCTACTAAGATGTTTCAATTCGCAAGGTTGCCTCACTATAGACTATGTATTCATCTATATGTAATACTGCATTACCAGTACTGGGTTCCCCCATTCGGATACCTCCGGATCGTTGAGTACGTACCTCTCCCCGGAGCATTTCGCTGTTAGTCGCGTCCTTCATCGGCTCTTAGTGCCTAGGCATCCACCGTACGCCCTTACATATTTAATCACATGTAATTTCGCGCCTGATTGTTTAAAATCAGTTTTTGTGTTTATCGCTTCGATAAACGTGTGTTCGCTTTGCTTTTAATTGCTTTTAGTTACTGTTTGTTTAACTTGATGTAAATCTAGTTTATACAACTATTCGAAAAGATATTCTGTTGATAACTTTATGTCTATCTATCTCTTCTGTTATTCAGTTTTCAAAGATCATTCTTTTGAAAAGCTTAATAGCCTCTCAAAACTAAACAGGAAACTCTTGTGTCAACTTCTGCTTCTTACTAAGTTATTACTCCTTAGAAAGGAGGTGATCCATCCCCACCTTCCGGTAGGGATACCTTGTTACGACTTAACCCCAATCATCGGTCCTACCTTCGACGGCTTCCTCCCTTTCGGGTTAGACCACCGGCTTCGGGTATTACCAACTCTCATGGTTTGACGGGCGGTGTGTACAAGGCCCGAGAACGTATTCACCGCGACATGCTGATTCGCGATTACTAGCGATTCCGACTTCATGGAGTCGAGTTGCAGACTCCAATCCGAACTGAGACGTACTTTCTGAGATTCGCTTCACATCACTGCTTCGCTGCCCTCTGTATACGCCATTGTAGTACGTGTGTAGCCCAGATCATAAGGGGCATGATGATTTGACGTCATCCCCACCTTCCTCCGGTTTATCACCGGCAGTCTCTCCAGAGTCCCCAACTTAATGCTGGTAACTGAAGACAAGGGTTGCGCTCGTTGCGGGACTTAACCCAACATCTCACGACACGAGCTGACGACAACCATGCACCACCTGTATCCGCCATAACTATTACATATCTCTATGCTTTTGCGCGGTATGTCAAGACCTGGTAAGGTTCTTCGCGTTGCTTCGAATTAAACCACATACTCCACCGCTTGTGCGGGCCCCCGTCAATTCCTTTGAGTTTTACGCTTGCGCGCATACTCCCCAGGCGGGATACTTATTGCGTTAACTACAGCACTGAATTTCTCCAACACTTAGTATCCATCGTTTACGGCGTGGACTACTAGGGTATCTAATCCTATTTGCTCCCCACGCTTTCGAGCCTCAGCGTCAGTTACAGGCCAGTTAGCCGCCTTCGCCACTGGTGTTCCTCCATATATCTACGCATTTTACCGCTACACATGGAATTCCACTAACCTCTCCTGTACTCAAGTCTACCAGTTTCTATGGCATCACGGGGTTGAGCCCCGAACTTTCACCATAAACTTAATAAACCGCCTGCGCTCCCTTTACGCCCAATAATTCCGGATAACGCTTGCCACCTACGTATTACCGCGGCTGCTGGCACGTAGTTAGCCGTGGCTTTCTGGTAAGGTACCGTCATATAGCTAGCATTCCCTCTAACTATCGTTCTTCCCTTACAACAGAGCTTTACAACCCGAAGGCCTTCTTCACTCACGCGGCGTTGCTCGGTCAGGGTTTCCCCCATTGCCGAAAATTCCCTACTGCTGCCTCCCGTAGGAGTCTGGGCCGTGTCTCAGTCCCAGTGTGGCCGGTCACCCTCTCAGGTCGGCTACGCATCATCGTCTTGGTGAGCCGTTACCTCACCAACTAACTAATGCGCCATAAGCCCATCTCATTGTGATGTATCCCATCTTTAATTAAATCAAGATGTCTTGACTTAACCTATCCGGTATTAGCTGACGTTTCCATCAGTTATCCCAGGCATTGAGGCAGGTTGCTTATGTATTACTCACCCGTTCGCCACTAAGATTGTAAGAAGCAAGCTTCTTACGCTCTTCGTTCGACTTGCATGTATTAGGCACGCCGCCAGCGTTCATCCTGAGCCAGGATCAAACTCTCCATTTGATTCTTTCTCATTTTTATACTCTGACGAGTTTTGTTTATTTCTTGTATTTCTTTTGAAATTGACGTTTCCTGTTTAGTTTTCAAAGACCATTTCGCACCCAAGTTCCCTTGAACGCTTGTACATAATACCACTGGCATAAGGACCTGTCAACCGAATCAACACATATTTCGCACATTTTTTGTAATTTTATTTCAGCATTTTTTTCTATCCTTATTATATGTAATTATTCATTTGTGTATGAATTATTAAGGCCTACAATTTTGATTCCATAAATAAAAAAAGACGATCATGGATGACCGTCACATTTTTCTTCAAATTGTTTCCTCGAATGCATTCTCATGTTCCACAAATAATTTGATAAGCGTTTCGCGTGTTAATTTTTCTTTTGCCTCACCTTTAACATCAAAGATAATTTTCCCACCATGAAACATCAATAACCTGTCGCCATAATCAAGTGCATGTTGAAGATTATGCGTCACCATAATCGATGTTATTTTACGTGAAGCAATCATCTTATCCGTGAGCATCATAATCGCTTCTGAACTCTTAGGATCTAGTGCCGCTGTATGTTCATCTAACAACAATACTTCCGGATTGTTCATCAATGCCATAAGTAATGAAAGTGCTTGACGTTGGCCACCCGATAATTGCCCAACTTGGACATGAAGTTTATCTTCCAAACCCATATCTAATGTCTTTAATTGCGCGACAAATTCTGCTTCTTTATCACGTCGAATTGCCTTTTTTAGATTGAACAAGTTTCCCTTATCGACTGCCAAAGATAGGTTTTCGAGCACTGTCAAAGATGGTGCCGTCCCTGACATTGGATCTTGGTATACACGTGAAATCTTTTTAAATCGTTTGAAATCACTAACTTTTAACAGGTCTTCTTCATTGAATGAAATTTCTCCTGAATCAGGTGTCACTTGGCCCGTTACAAGATTTAACAATGTCGATTTCCCACTACCGTTTGAACCAATAATTGTGACAAATTCGCCATCTTCAATTTCAACACTTAGGTCTTCGTAAAGCGTTGTTTCTGCGATGCTATTTACATTAAATTTTTTCTTAATATTGTTGAGTTTAAGCATTTACTTCGCTTCCTTTCCCTAAGTATTTTGATAGTTTGCTTTGGTTGAGTAGAATTGCACCAACAAAAATTACTACAGTTGCTAGTTTTAGATGTTGAGGATCCATATTGAATCGTAGTGCAATTGCGATGATGAATCGGTATACAATAGCTCCTAAGATAACTTTAGTGGTTTGTTTGAACTTCAATTTTCCAAAAAGTGTGGTTCCTAGTATGACGGAGGAAAGTCCAAGTACAACCATTCCTGTTCCGAGTGAAACATCAAAGTAACGACCTACTGAAGCTGCGACACCACCACTTAAGGCTACAATACTGTTCGCAAGTGCAAGGCCAAGTATTTTTACCGTGCCCACATTATGTCCAAGTGATGTAACAAGTCCTTCGTTATCACCTGTGACTTTTAATAAGTATCCTACACGTGTCGTAAGCAACGCATCTATCATTAATTTGATAAGGACTACGAGAATAATCATGACGATTATCTGAAAGTTATCAACTATGAATGATGGTGCCCCCATATTTTCTAACCAGGTGGTTGAAAAAATATTGTCGTATTTGAATAATGGAAGGTTTGATTTTCCACCTGCCACCATCATATTAATTGAGTACAGTCCTGTCATCACCAATATTCCACTTAAAAGTGCTGAAATTCCAAATTTTACATGGAAAACGCCCGTTACAATACCAGCCAAGAACCCACCGGCCATTGATGCCAAGAGTGCAACCCATGGGTTTACACCATTAATAATTAAGATTGCGCTGATGGCAACACCCAATGGGTAGGTACCATCAACACTTAAATCTGGTATATCTAAAATTTTATAGGACAGCATGACTCCCATCGACATGATGCCATAAAGTAACCCCTGTATTAAAACATCTATTACAAATCCTAACATTATCGAACTATCGCTCTTTCTAAGACACTCGTTGGAATCGTAAGTCCCAACTGATCTGCCATTTTTTCACTTACAAACAACTCTGTACTTGAAGCAGTTTGTACTGGAATCTCTTTAATTGGTTTGTTATCAACTAAGATTTCCTTAATCATATGACCTGCTTGAATTCCTAGTTTTTTGTAGCTTACTGAGTCGCTTGCAAAGATTCCTTGATCAAACTGTCCTGATTCAGCCATGAAGACTGGTTTGTTTTCTTTTAGTGCTTGTTGGACAACAAGTCCTGTTGCTGTTGCAATCATATTGTCGTTAACAATGAAGAGTGCATCACTGTCAAGTGCAACTTGAGTTGCTGCTTGAGCTATTTCATTCGGACTGCTAACGCCTTTTTCTACAACTTCAAGGTCGAGCGGTTTCGCAATTTCTTTGATTTCTTTAATTTGGTTTTGACCATTTACCTCACTGGTGTTGAAGAGAATTCCGATATTTTTCATTGACGGTAACATTTCTTGCATCAATGCAACTTGTTGTGCGAGTGGCGGTAAATCACTAACACCTGTGATGGAACCTTCGGGTGCGGTTGGATTTTCTACCAATCCTGCAGCTTTAGCGTCAGAAACAGCGCTAAATACAACTGGAATATCTGTGCCTTCGACGGCATTCATCGCAACTTGTGCTGATGGTGTTGCAATCGCAAAGATCAAATCTACCTTGTCATTTACAAATTGACTTGCAATCATGGATGCATTGCTAGCATCTTCATTTGCATTTTTAACTTCGACTGTAATCGTATCGGCAACGCCAGCTTCGATTAAGCCTTCTTTCATTCCTTCTAATGATTCATTGAGTGCTGGGTGTTCACCCCACTGGATAACTCCCACCTTGAATTCCGATGTCGGCTTTGAAGCACATCCGGTTAATACTAGTAATACAATAATTCCTGCTGTTATAATTTTTTTCATTTTCTTTTCTCCTAACGTTATAACAAAAAAGCCACGCTACGTGGCTTAGTGTTTCAAAAGTTAGGGTTTAATAACCGTTATTGATTCAATGAGCCTCGTAGATATTTTAGTAACACAAAATAGTTAATATCCTAAAGGCTATTAACTGGTTATCTAAAATAATAATAGTTGCTCATTTGTTGGGCACGTGTAACGTTATTGATATTTTGAGTTTTCATATTGTTGTTCCCAACCTTTCTTCTGTTCACACATTAACAGATTTTATTTCGGTTGACAACCCTCTTACTCAATTATATGAAAATTTATTCATCAGAATGTAAATTCTGAAAACTCTTCAGGAATCTTTATACCCAATTCTGTAGCGACTTTTTGGTTTATTTTAGTAACCTTATGTTCTGGTGTTTCAATCTTTAATTTTTTTTCGTTAAGAGCGCGAAGTGCGAGTTTTGCCGTCTGTCTTCCGATTTCAACATAATTAATCGAAACACTTGCAAGAATTCCTTCTTCTAACTGACCATCTTCGGAAGCATAGACAGGAATTGATTTTTTATTGGCATGATCGACGATCAAAGATGTACCAGAAACATTCAGATCATCTGTTATCACAAACATGGCATCAACTTCTTGCGTAAGCATTGGTAATGCAACACCGAGTTCTTGAACGTCATTAACACCTTTATTCACAATTTCTAATTGTGTACTGGCTGCCGCAGCTTTAATTTGTTCCACCTGATATATTCCATTCACATCTCCAATACGGTTAACGATGCCAACTTTTTTTACATCGGGTGTTAGTTTTTCGATAAGTTGCAATTGTTGAAGATAAGGTGCTGTATCGGTAACACCTGTTACAAAGTCCATTGCGTCGGTAATACCGATAGCCTCTGGATTACTGACAGCACTGAAAATGATTGGTATATTATCATGTTCAAACACATTAATTGCCGTTTGTGCTGATTGGGTTGTTATTCCAATGACTGCATCTACTTCCTCTTGCTGTATACTTTGGGCATTCATCATCAAGACTGAAGTATCTGCGTTGGCATTTTTGTATACAACATTAACACCTTGCTCTTCAAATATTTCTTCAATACCTTGATACGTATCATTTAGTGAAGCAAAGTCTCCAAATTGCAATACAGCAATTGTTGGCCTGTCCTTCTGTTCCGAATTGCTGCTGCACCCTGATAAGAGCGTCAAAACCACTAAAACTATCATGAATCTTTTCATAAATTTCCTCCTTATACACAAAAAAAGACTACGCGTAAACCACGTAGTCTTTAGATCTTACTAAGAATCGGTGTGCCCAAGCGAAAAGGGCTACTGCTTAGCCCTAATATTCAATTCGCTTGTTGCTCCATCGTTTCATGTACATAAGACACCTCTTTTGTTAATGTAACTTTATCACATCGTATTTCAGAAAACAAGTGTTACCTTTCAGAAATGTTTGCGAGCACAGTTTCGGATAGTTCAATTCCGAGTTGGATCGCCACATCTTGATTGACGTATAAGACCGTTTCTTTTGATTGATATACTGGGAGCGTTGTGATATCTGTGCCATTTTCTAAAATATCATAAATCATAAGACCTGCTTGTTTCCCTAATGTCATATAGCTTAACGAGGCTGTTGCAAGAATCCCCTGGTCAAACTGTCCATCTTCACTCGCAAATACAGGTTTGTTGGATCGATTTGCAACATCAATCAGTGTTGCGGTTGCTGCTACAACCATATTGTCAGTGATGTTAAAGAATACATCGACATCGGCCGCTAATTGGGTTGCCGCTGTAGAGACATCCATCGTATTTGAAATCCCTTTAGCAACAATTTCTAGACCCAATTTAGGTGCAGTCTGTTTCAATAAATCGACTTGAACTTGGGAGTTGATCTCACCAATGTTATAAAGGACACCTACTTTTTTGGCATTGGGTGTAATTTCATTAATGATTCCCAATTGTTTTTCAAGTGGACTCATATCGCTAACGCCGCTCACATTTCCTCCTGGAACTTCCAGTGTTTGTACTAAAGCTCCTGCTACAGGATCTGTTACAGCATTGAAGATGACTTTAATATCTGTTCCTGATGTCGCGTTCATTGCCGCTTGTGCTGCATTTGTTCCAATAGCATAGATTAGATCAACTTTATCAGATACAAATTTATTTACAATTAAATCGGCATTGAGTAAATCACCTTGCGCATTTTGATAATCAATCGATACTGTTTCACTTCCAAGTTGTGTTTCAAGTTCTTGCTTCATTCCTTCATATGCAGCATCCAGTGAAGGATGATCTGCCAATTGAATAACTCCAATTTTGTATTTTGCAGTGTTTTGACTACATGCTGTTGTAAACAAGAGCATCACCATAGTTAATAGAATCACAGTGTATTTTTTCATACGTCCTCCTTCTCAAACAAAAAGCCATATCATTCGACATGGCTTTGAAATACACGTTGTGAGTTAGCCAAGTCGATTTCCATTAGAAAATGGTTAATCTCGTTGGCGAAATTAACCGATTATCTAAAGAAAAAGAAAAAGCTAATGTTTGTTATATTGTGATTGTTGACCATAAGATCCCAACCTTTCTAGTGAAAGATTAACATTATTTTACATTTGTTTCAATACTATTTTCATAAATCAGTGATAATTGTTTCATTCTAGTGGTATAATTACACAGTAAAAGGAGACTCTTAATTATGTATACTTGGTCATTAGACGCATTATATTCAGATTTTAATGAATCTTTCGATAACGACGTAAACCGTCTTAAATCCCAGATTCAAGCAATGCAAGAAAGTGCTGCATCTTTAGAAACAATGGAGGATTTGGAGGCTTGGCTTAAACTCGATGCTGAAACCAGTGCAAATGCACAGTCGTTATTTAGCTATATTTCTTTACGCTTGTCTACAAATACGACTGATATAGAAAGTAATAACGCATATGGTAAGTTACAACCACTCGTCACCGAAATGTCAAAACCTTATGCTCAATTTAAAGCATTCATTGCACATCATGGTGATGCACTTGAATCTTGGATTGCTTCAAGCCCACTTATTGCAGAACACGCATTTATGCTTCGTGAAATTGCAAGTGAAAGTAAGCATTTATTGAATGACGATGTCGAAGAAGTCATTGCTAAAATGAAAATGAACGCATCCTCAAACTGGAGCAAACTTCAGGGACACCTCACCTCACAAATAACAACTGAAATTGATGGAAAAACATATACATTATCATCAATTCGAAATCTTGCATACAGTCCCGATGCTGCAACTCGTAAAATTGCATATGAGAAGGAACTCGAAATGTATCAAGGTATAGAGGATGCGGTTGCCTTCGCATTGAATAGTATTAAGGGCGAGGTCAATACACTCTCTGAGATGCGTGGTTATGAGTCAGCGTTAGAAAAAACACTCGCGGATTCTCGTCTGTCAAAAGAAACCCTGGATGCTCTTATAGCGGCAATCGAATCGTACTTACCTGTATTCAGAAAATACTTTAGCCACAAAGCAACACTGTTTGGTCATGAAAACGGCTTACCGTGGTATGATCTGTTTGCTCCATTCGAAACAAAGAATCCTAAAACATATACCATTGAAGATTCTCGAACCATGATCCTTGATAGCTTCGGAACATTTTCTTCAGACCTTCATGACATGGCACAACGTGCCTATGACGAAAAATGGATTGATTTCTTACCTCGCGAAGGAAAACGAGGCGGCGCATTTTGTTCAAATCAACCTCAAATCAAGCAAAGTCGTATCCTCACAAATTTTGACGGTAGTATGTCTGATATCATTACTCTTGCTCATGAATTAGGACATGCATACCATGGAATGTTGATTGAGGACCTTTCAATTTTAAATACAGATTATACGATGCCTGTCGCTGAAACAGCATCAACGTTTTGCGAAAATGTTGTTCTCAACGCTGCTCTTGTCGAAGCAAGTGATGAAGAGAAGTTGGTTTTGATTGAGAACTCCATTTCTGACTTAGCACAAATAACCGTTGATATTCTATCGCGATACAAATTTGAGAGCGAAGTTTTCGAACGTCGCAAAACTGAGTTTCTGTTTGCTAAAGATCTAAAAGAAATTATGATTCAGGCACAAAAGGATACCTATGGCGATGGGTTGGATCAAAACTACATGCATCCATACATGTGGATCAACAAAGGACATTACTATAGTGGTGGACTGAGCTTCTATAACTTCCCATATGCATTTGGTGGTTTATTCGCACTTGGATTGTTTGGGAAGTATCAGGAAGAAGGAGCAGCTTTTGTTCCGCAATACCAAGAACTTCTTAAGGCAACAACTACAGCTTCATGTGAAGATGTTGCCGCATTGGCTGGAATCGATGTTACCAGTGTCACTTTCTGGGAATCCAGCTTGAAAGTCGTTGCTGAACGTATTGAAACATTCATTGCACTTACAAAAAAATAAATCTGTGGATTTCCACAGATTTTTTTATATATCTAAACGCATATGATACTCAAGCTGTTTTACTTCATCACCCATTTGACGATTTGTTTGTTTTGCCGCTAGAGTTTGTTGCATTACCTTGAGATACGAATAGTAAAATTGATTCTTTGTATCTGTAAATAGGGTTGCCGCAGCAACAAATAGGGTTGCAATTTCGATGAGTGTTAACGTCTCGAAATGTTCAGCAATATATTTTACTCTATCTAAAATCTCTATTTGAATTTCTTTGTCCATTGTATCACCTCTTACCTCTATTGTAGCACCATAACATAGAAATTAGTGTGAAATTAGCGACCGATTTCAAATTGAATTACGTTTTTAAGAACTTGTTCACGGTCAGGTGTAAGTTTGCGGATTCGGATACATGATTTTCCAATCGCAGTCTTACCAAACGTAGTTTCTACGGCTTTTGCTAATTCTTGATTTTGCGACCATGTCATGGCATAGACATTCACCGTTTTATCGTATTTTTTCAAACTCACTACCGGTGTTTCGGCATTGCTCAAATACCATGCGAGACCTTCAAATTTTCCCAAATGATATTCCTGCGCAGGACTGCCAACAATTTCTGAAATTATGTGTACTAAGCGTTGCTCAATGTGTTCCATGTCATCACCTCTTAGCAGTATTATGCCATAAAAAAGAACTTAAGATTTTACTTAAGCTCTTTTTTACAGATATCGACCGAATATTTTTCGAAATGGTCGTGGTTGATGAACAACAACGCACTCTCCCTTAAAAACTAACTGTGCATTTTCGTAACAACGTTGTAAATTCTCAAATAGTTTTGTACCAAAGTATTGTTTCTGTAAATCGGAAAGATTGGGTGCTCTTCGATCACAGTTATGAGCATCTGACGCGATTAAATGGACAAGATCTTTTTTTAACATCATTTTTGCAAGTTGTTGTTGGTGTGCGTCCACAAAAGTTGCTGCATTCATTTGAATGAGAACGCCCATTTCGATTAGCTCTATCAAGATATCAGAGGACGCTAATAAGTATGGATAACGCTCAATATGCGCCAAAATTGGCGTATATCCGTTCGAAATGATATCGCGCAACGTATCCTTTAATCGTGATGGATATATTTGGGTCGGAAGTTCAATGAGTAAATAATCTGTCCCTTCAATAACCAAGTCATCCAATTGTACAGTTGCGAGTTGGGGTGAGAAATAGAGTTCTGCACCTAATTTTAAGGTTATTGGATAGGATTTCTTTTTAATTAAAGACTGAACTTCTTCACAACGTACTTCGCGAACCTTCACAAAATGATTTATGTCATCTTTTTCAAGATTAAAGTGCGGGGTTGCAACCAGTTGATGCGTAGCTTGCGCTAGGTGGCATCGCAACAATCCATCAACTGCATTCAGATTTTCGGGGCCATCATCAATATCATGAAGAATGTGTGTATGGATATCTGTAATCATGATTACTCTCCATATTCGTAATTATATGAGTATGGCGTTGCTCCGCTTTTAACTTTCGAGTCATCGTAATAATTCATAACTGATCCTAAGAGGGTCGCATGTGTTTGCTCGAGCTTGCGCTTTGCAGCTAACACGACATCTCTTTCTGCGAAATTTTGTCGTACAACTAACAATGTACCATCAATATGAGGAGCCATTACACTCGCATCCGTTACTACATTGACTGGTGGAGTATCAATAATAATGAAATCATAAGTCTCTTTTAAAGATTCTAACATTGGTGCAAAGTTTGCCCCTCCGAGAAGCTCTGATGGGTTAGGCGGTATAATTCCGGATAGCATAACATCAAATTGGTATATTGTGTGCAGGTAGATTGCGTTTTCTGCTTGAACTTTCCCTGCTAGAACCGCAGACAATCCATGATTACCTGTCTTCTTAACGCGCAAATATTCTCTGAGTGCAGGTTTTCTTAAGTCAGCATCAATCAACAATACTTTTTTCTCTGCTTCTACCAACACCTTAGCAAGATTGATGGCTACTGTACTCTTTCCTTCATCTGGAATTGAACTGGTTATCATAATGGTTTTGACTTCATCTTGAAAACCCATGAAACTTAATCCAGAACGCAATGTTTTGTATGACTCGACAAATGCGAATGGTGATTTATCATTAATAATTTCAGTTCTATTTTTAATTTTTAGGGGTTGTTTCGTTTTATTGAACATTGTGTCTCCTACTTCCGTGTCGAAACCGATACATCTGGAATTACTCCAAGTACAGGTAAATCTAGTGCATTTTCAAGGTCATCAACACGTTTAAATGTCTTATCCATAAGATGTCGTATGACGATTCCAGCAATTGTTAGTATTGCTGCTCCGGCTGATGCGAGCATTACATTTCGCATTGTGTTTGGAGAAACAGGTTTTGATGGCGTTGTTGGATTAGAGATTACTTTAACAGAACCCGCTTCTACCATCTCAACAATTTTATTGGGCGCAATCTCTACAATTGCGCCTGCAATCGCTTGGGCCATTTCCGGATTATTATGACGTACCGAAATTCTCATCACTTGAGTATTATCTACCGACGATACCTTAACACCTTCACTGAGTGCCTTAGTCGTCATTTTAAGATCTAGTTTATCATTTACTGGAGCCATTACGGAATCACTTTTAATGATAACGCCATATACATTCGCAAGACCTTTCGCTGAATTAATATCATCATTTGTGATACCACGATTTCCTTCACTTTGACGATTGTTGACAATCATGGTTGCACTACTTTCGTAAATCGGTGTTATTGCTATCTTGGTGTAAAGAAGACTAAGGATTGCAGCACCCGCCATTACCATTATTATAAGTAAGCTATGTGGCTTCACTGCATTTACCAGTTCCGAAATCTCTACATCTTGGGTTTGTTGCTTCTCAAATTCATTCATTCTTTTCTCCATTATCTATCGCATTTTAATGCTTTGCAGCATCGTTTAACGTATCTATTATAACTTACTTATTCTCATTAACAATGGGAAAGTGGTTTTATTTTAGGTTTATTTTAAGTATTTGTTATGTTTGTTAAGGTGACAGTTTCAATAAAAAAACCACTTTTAGTTAAAGTGGCTTGTTATCTATCTTGCAGACTCATGACAATTCCTGACTGTTCATCATCGACAATAAACAAATCATTTTCGGTACGAATTAAGTGTGTACCAACCGGTGCTGTCAAGTATGGAATTATATCTTGATCGTAATTACAGACTGTATTCAATTTAAACACATGATGATTGCTAGCATGACTCATATACTCATTGCTTTCGTCACCTTTTAGAAAACGCCACCCACTGTCCGGATAATCGGGGTTGGGTTCATCTCTAAACATGTAACCAACCTTCCACCCTTCTTTTGTAATCATATCCGATACAATGCAACCATCGCCTGTAGGTTCATCCCAGTCAATAAGGTGTCGAACATCAAGCTTGATGAAACCATCACGAGTATAATTTAATTTTTTCCGCGTATTTCGTTTGAACATGATTTCCCCTCCCTTATAATCTGTCTTCCTATATTCACTTTAACACAACAATTTTGGACAATTCATAAATCGAAGCTTTTCACACCATTTTATTAAATGACCATAGTTTGTAATGCGAATATGTTGAAATTATGATTCGTGAGTTTGATGTCACGATTGCTTATTTAGTCCTCTCAATTGAATCTTAAGTCATCTACCATCGAAATGTGTCGAACTATTATGGTATTTTATTATCCAAATAAATAAAAAGCCCACTGTTTAGTGGGTAAAATTTCATATGACGAGAACAACATTTCTCCGTCTTTTTCTTGTACATGCTTAGGAACTAACTTTCCTAATGCCCTCGCCTTTGGTCTTATAGCACTTCTTACAATATCTGATTTATAGATATTATTTACAAACTGGAAGTTTGCAAAGTCACCATCATGGATCATTTCAAATCGAGTTGTTCAGTCTTTTTCTTTCTTAAATCTATCAAATAATCCCATACTCTCCCTTTCTGGATTTTTGACATATACGTATCATAATCGTTAACCAAGACTACATACGCATCAAGTAATGACGCAAATCCATCAATTCTTCGATTTCTATTTTTAGGTTTGATTGGCTTTATATTTTATTCTCGTCTTGCTTTACTTCAACATTTGCTAAACACCACTCAAGAATTGGACTGTCATAAATCATATTTTTATCTCGAATTTCTGTTCCTAGTGAGTGCATCGGTGACGAGAGAGTTTTTACACCTTGATAAACCGCTATAGGAACATCTTCAACAAAATGCTCAATCAACTTATCCCTTAAAGCTGCGAAGGAAAAACCACCATATCCAATTTTATGAAGCCAAATATCATCAAGTTCACGAACTTCAACAAACCATTCATAAACATCTAAGTAATTAATTTGGTTCCCAGCGCAAGTCTTAGGTAACTTTGTTGTTCCCAAATCCTATATGGAACTTTATAACTATGCTCCTTATACTCTATAACTGACTCTGGAGTCCAGTACATCTGCTTGACATATATCTTCGGATCATTAGGAACTTTGAATAAGACCGTTGCACGCGTTAAGTCTGTTATTATGGACATACCAACACCGCCAATTACATAAAGTGGTTTTAATGCAATTCGTTGTTTGGTTCATGTGTGGCTAACACAAAGCTACGACGAATAACATCTCCATTTTCATCTTTTACTTGTATATCTTCCAAGTTCAACTATGAACTAGCTGAGTTTTCAGGAATATTAAAGTCTTTAGCAACTAGGTTTGCAACTTTTTGGGGGTCACGCATCGCATTATTTACTTTACGTTCTAATTCGTCGATTTTTTTAATTTACTCTAGACCTGGATTTGCTTTGTACCACATTTCCGAATTTTGCCACTCGTCTTTTGAATCGAGTTCATACACAACAAATAGAATTGATTCATCAAGTTCTTTATATTCTGTATATGCATTTATCTGATCCGTAGCATCCTTGTAGAAATCATCCCACACAGCTTCACGTATAAACCCTGCTGTAGAAGTCATAAATACTAGCCAATTATCACGTGCAGAAGCCCAATCAACAATGACATCATACATATTCAGATCTGTCCATGCTTCAATTTCATCCATTGAAGCTCCGTGTGGGTTTAGACCATCAAGTTACTGGCTATCTCTTCCAAGTAGTTTAAACGAACCTTCGTTGTTAAATGATACAACTTCTGAGACTTTTGTCTTTTCTTGCTGCATTAACACCGGGCTTTTCCGAATCATCTTCGTTGCTTCTTCCCATATGATTTTGCTTGGTCACGTTTTGTTGCGACTGCATAAACTTCAGGACCTGCCTCGTCGTCGGCTATCAAAAGATAGAAGCTGATTGCTGCCGCAAATGTTGACATACCATTTTTACGTCCAATGATAAGCATAACAACTCTGCACTTACGTATTGTTGTTCCAGTTCTATCGATTCCGAACACGACATGTACAATCGCAGTCTGCCACAATTCCAAGATAATAGGCTTTCCGCCCATTTTACCTTTGGAATGCCTGCAATATTTTTCGATAAAATCTTGTGCATATTGAGCCAACTCTTGTCGATATTCAAACTTTGAATTAAACCATAATACTTCACAAATGTACCAATAGAGAACTATAACTTTTCGACCAACAGTAACTTCCCCACTTTTTATCTGATTATAATATTTAAAAATTGGATTCATTGTGGTCTATCAAACGATACCATTACTGTTTCTTTTAGAGCACTGTCAGGCAACAAATCACTGAGTTGTTTGGTAATTGATTGGTAGTTTTTATTCATGGTGTTATAAACCCAACAACAGGCCTTCCTTTATCGTATAGCTCTAACTAATCCGACTGCGAAAATTGTTCAATAGATCCATTTTCATTGATATCTACCCCATAATCTTCTAAGGTTACACGCATAAATTCAGCTCTTCTAATCAAACCTTCAACAACATCGTGCTTATCTTGGCCTAATTCTGCAAAGATTTTACCTAGTCTTTTGATTTCTTTTTTTTATGCGTTTGTCTCTTGTAGGTGGCTCTCTCGCTGTTGTCATGATATCTCCCCTCTCTTTTGGAGTAGAAGGTTAACGCGCAAGGCGTGTGTTAAAATGCGAAGGGCATACGGTCTTTAGGGTGACTCTACTTTGTCATTTCGAAGGGGGGGATATCCTGTTCTATTTCAATTAGCCACTCTTGTTTTTATTTCAAACTAGTTCTATTTTGTTTAAAAGCATATTCAATTAATTCATGTTGAGTCGGTAATCTTTGATACTCTTCTATGTGTGATTCTCTTACCGCTTCGTAGTCCATACCTATGTCCTCATTTCTGTACAAGATTCCCGTAATCATCAAATGATAGTCCACTTGCTGTTCTTTCATTTTTTCAGATGTGTTCTTCGTTATGATAATCTAAGCAAAGATATTCTAGATTATCATGATTTAAAGTTACAAATGGATTGTTTATATTACTTGGTCTTATGCAGTCAATATGATGAACAATGAATCCTGGAGTTACCTTCCCCTTTAATCGACATCGCTCGCAAAGGCAGTGAAATTTGTCGATGTAACTGGCTCTGCACTGTTTCCATGTTCTACTATTGTAAAATGATTTTGCGATTTTTTTCCATGTCCAGAACCCTTCCTAACTTTACCCAAAGAAAAAGACGCGATATGCGTCTTAATTTATTTTGTTACTGCGCTTCGCATGTTAATCCAAGAGATTCAAATCATTTTTGCGTTTCTTTAACACTTAGATAATCTACATCAGAAGTATCAATTAAATCGGCATCATATAGTTCTTTCAATGAATCTTTTTTAAAATCAATTATTGTCGTATCAGAAACAATTGATTCACCATTTATTTCAGAGGTGTATTGTACACCTTCCAAACTAGTATAGTCTGATTTTATTAATTCCATTAATAATGGCAAGTCATCAACAGGTAATTCAGCAAGTTCCAACATTTCCTTCATATCGACAGTGTTTTCGTTAGTTAATTGTGTTACCTTATTTCCTTGGGCGACAATTGTATTTTTACTTTTGCCACCATTAATTTCTCCAGAACAAACAATTATTGTTTCTTTACTAGAAGTGCATAGTAACTTTAAGGTACAATGACCAACTATACAATTAAATAAGTTTTTTCTTTCTTCGTTACTTCGACCAAGTATTTTTTTCGTAATTTCCATCCATATTGTTTACTTCTTTATTATTTACATCATTTTTAAATTTATTATTAATTCTTTTGTGTTTACGACCGGATGTATTTTTCAACCTTTCCCTTTCCTAAGATTAATAATTTAATCTTAGCAAAACCCTACCTGAGATACTAGTAGGGTTTTAGTTGTTCGAGCTAGAAAGAAGAAAAAATGATTTCAAAACTCGGATCAGTGAGTCAAAGCCTTGATGTTGTTAAAACTATAATGTCACAGGTTCGGTCCTTCTCCATTATTAACTAGAAGCTTACTAATTTTGTTTTGAATCTATCCAATGCCAAATCGATATTAAAAAGACGAAACCAAAAAAAATCATTAAGCACATATTAATTAGAAGAAAAGAACTTTTGACTCCCAAAATCAGCAATAAATATTGGCTTCCTAAAATAATAAACATCGAAATCATCAATGAAAAAATAGTATTAATGATTCTTTTTGACATCAGAATTTGATCTTTTTTTCCGATTGGTACAAGGAAGTTCATTCGTTTTTTTATAACAGACATATCTATTTTATCAAGAACAAGAATAAAGAATGCTGTCATCACTCCGAAGCCATTTAAAACATCAACATAGTTTTTCTCTATTACTGATTTATCTACAAACCTTAAGATTGTAAAGTATACTACGATAGTTGCAAGAAAAATTGAAAATTGCACCACTTTGTAACTATCCCTGTACATAAGAACAATTTTTTTACAAGACTTGAGTATCATCAAAGTGTCACTTCTCTTCTTAATTCTTCATAAATAGTTTCAAGCGGCAGAGTAACTTTATCATTCCAACTACTATATTCTTTCAATAGCTCAACTTTTTTTGATATTTGAGACCCCAAAACTACTTGTCGACCTTCCGCATCAAAACCTTTTGCCGTAATAATAGTTCTAGAACCAGCACTATCATCCATCAAATTGTTAAATCTATCTCTATGTATAAACCTTGATCCTTCATCACCAAAGAATAATTCATATGATCTCGTCTTGATTCTCTCACTCTCAAATATTGAATCAATCATCTCCATCTCCGGATTAACTGGTTCATTCAATACCATTTGCCCCTCTGATTTAGTAGTTAGTTTTAACGATTTAATCTTTTCAAGATCATCTCTTTCAATTACATGAGAGATTTGACTCGAGTTTACACTAAAAAAGTCCTTTAAAATCAAAGTAACATCTGTTAGATTTCCATCATAATACACATTACAATTACGGGTATCTACTATAATAAATCGACACTTAACCAAATCATATTCAAGTTCATCCATTACTATCGTTAAACCTTCATAATTCCCTTCATTTCTATCTCTTGCCCCAATCGAATTGCCACTTGTTTTTATATACATTGAGTATATATGAATCATATTTGAATCGAATGACTTATGTTCTTTAATTCTATCAGCTATGGCTGAGTAATCATTATTATTACGACTCATATCTTCGCAGTCGATTTTAAGAATCTTCAATATCATGTATATCCTCCACACACATTATGTACATTCATTATACACAAAACCCTACCGAAGTTCGATAGGGTCAGCAGACATAAAAGGGGAAATAAACATTGCGTAAATGGCTTCTTTAGCTTGAAAGCCACACTAACATAATATCACCGAAAAGCGGGGCGCGACGGTCATATTATCTCTTTACAACCGTTTCTCTTGATTATTTAATTAAAGAATTTGATATTTGAGAATTCGAGAATCCCAACGATCGCATGAATAAGATAATATCTATTTCACTTGGCAACACAAACCATGTTGATGTATTCCCAACACTTGGGAACCCCCATGTTTCCTTAGCACTACCATTCCATCTGATAGCATAGCGGTTTGTACCATCATATTCAACTAATGCGAGACAGTATCTTTTCCCTTCATCATCACTCATGCCCTGATCATGAAGTATCTTCTTAACTTTGACTCCGCCACTATGCAAAGCAATTGGTTCAATATATTTTTTTGTCGCCATTTAATAGCCCTCCTGTTTATATAATCTAATCATAACAAAACCTTCTCGATTCGGGTAGTGTTCTAGTAAACTAAAGTTGCTACACCTTGGTTGAGAAATGATAAAATCAAATCAAGGAGCAACTTATGAAAAATTATAGTAAAGAAACAAAAGATGAAGTCATACGATTACATCTTAAAGAAGGAAGAACGATTAAAAGTCTTACTCAAGAGTATCATCTTGGAAGTGGAACACTACAATACTGGCTTAGAGAACTTCGCAAAGAATGCCAAAACAACCCTTATATCGAAGAAGTCACATTATCACTCGAATAATCAAAAAGACTTATTCTAGAAATTAGAGAACTTAAAAAGGAAAATGAATTCTTAAAAAAAGCAGTGGCATTCTTTACAAAGGAAATCAATTAAGTGAATATCAGTTTATTCAAGAACATGGTAAAAACCTAGGAGTTCGTTGGTTATGTCGTAAATTTAAAGTGAGTATGAACGCATATTGCAATTATCTGAAACAGAGAAAAGCGCCATACTGTGAGCAAAAAGCTAAAGTATAACGCTTTATTAGTGAATCATACCATAGAAGTAACGGAACGATGGGAACTAAAATGATGACATTTTATTGTGCTAATCATGGATACTCCTACTCCCTTGCAACTATACGAAAATATATGAAGGAACTTAATATTTCATCAATTATTCGGCGTAAAAAGCAACCAATCAAGACAGGCAAACAACATAAAGTGTTTCCAAATCTTATTCAATAGAATTTTCATGCAATAAAACCAAATCGTCTTTGGTGTGTTGATTTCACTTATTTGTACTTGAGGAATGGAACACCTCGATATAATTGCACGATAATTGATGTATATGATCACAGAGTGGTTGCCTCTCAAAATAGCACTTCGATTAATTCTCGTTTAGCTATTAATACGTTGCATAAAGCATTATTACGCTATTATCCAGATAAGGGATTAATTTTATATAGCGATCAAGGGAGTCAATTCACAAGTAAATTATTTAGTGATTTCTGTAAGCAACGTGTTATCTAGCAAAGCTTGAGTCGTGCAGGATGTCCATATGACAATGCAGTCATGGAGCGATACTTCAACACACTCAAACACGAATGTACGAACCATTATACATTTACTACAAAAGAAAGGATGGATGAGATTATGGATAAATTTGAGGAAGATTGGTATAATAGCCAACGCCCTCATACATATAATAATGGGTTATCACCCAATCAAATCTATATCAACTCAACCTTACTGTAGCAATTTACATTGACTAGAACACAGTAGACTTGCTGCTAGAGGTCTCCATAAGCTACCCAGAATAACCATTCATGGATTCAGACATTCGCATGCGACAAATTTAATAAATAACGGTGTTAATATTGTTTCTGTCTCGAAGAGACTCGGACATTCAAATATACAAACAACATTAAATGTCTACACACACTTGTTGGATAGTAAAGAAGAAACTGTCATTGAAACAATTGATAACCTTTGAAATTGTGGTACTTCTGTGGTACTTCCAACATTCAGACAAATAAAAAACCCACTGTTAAGTGGGTATAATTTCATATGGCGGAGAACATGAGATTCGAACTCACGGAAGCTTGCGCTTCGCCACCTTTCCAAGATGGTGCCTTAAGCCACTCGGCCAATTCTCCAACTGCTTTCTCATTATACATAAATATTCTGGCAAAAACAATGTATAATATAATAAATTGGAGGATATTATGTTATTAATAAACCGAATCCGCGACTTTGATAGATTATCAGAAACTGAAATCAAGATTTCAGAGTATATACTAGCCCACCCCAACGAAGTTATTTCCTTAAGTATTCAACAATTAGCACAGCGAACCTTTACTTCTACCGCAACAATTACGCGTTATTGTAGGAAGATGCAAACGGATGGGTTCACTGATTTTAAAGTACGATTAACCAAAGAATTGAGCACATCGCCACGTGGTCAACGCGTTCGCGATGATTTACCTTTTGATAAGAACGAATCTCCAAACCAAATTCTAGAAAGTATCTTAAACCTGAATTACCAATCGATGCAGGATACTTATAACTCGATTGATCAACAGCAACTAAATCGTGTTGCGATGGCAATTCATCAGTCACCGCACATCTATCTATATGGAACAGGTCAATCATTAATTTTGTGTCAGGATTTCCAGTATAAACTATTCCGCATAGAAAAAGACTGTAACCTCGAGTCAGCTGTCGGCTTTCAGTTTATGAAAACCCACACTCAACCCAAAGACAGTCTCGCTATCGTTATTTCTTACTACGGCACCAGCATCAATAACCTTCGTATCATGACATCACTTAAAGATCGAAACGTTCCGATTGTTTTAATTACCGGGCCAAATGATAATCCTTTAGTTCCACTCGCCGATGAAGTCATTCATGTTGCGCCTCAAGAAGAACTCATGACAAAGATGGCTTCTTTTTCTTCTCGAACAGCAATCCAATTAGTCTTAGACATGATTTATGCACTTGTCTTCTCGTTTGACTATGAAATGAATCAAACACGTATTGAAGACAGTTCAATAATCCGATAGACTATTGTTCTAAAAACTGTGTGATAAATTTGTAAACACCGTTTTCTATATTAGAATCACAATGCATACGCGCAACAGCCTTAACGGAATCTGTTGCGTTTTTTACGGCTACACCTATTTGAGCAGCTTCAATCATTTCGACATCATTATCATTATCACCAAAAGCGACGACATTTTCCATTGTCAAACCATGATTCTCTAAATACCACTGGATGCCTAAAGTCTTATTCACACGCGGATCCATGAATTCGAGAAGATCTGTTGCTGTTTTAACGGCTTTGTAAGCTGGATTTCCTACTTCTTTTGTATAATCAATCAAAGGTTGCAGTGCTTCCGGTGTTCCGTTAACAAGAATTTTTGCCTGTGCTTCTTGGACTGCCAAGGTTACATCACCAACGACAAGGATATTTCGAATTTTCGAATCGTACCCTTCAAATCGTGAACCATCATCGGTATACATTTTATCATTAACCGTTAATGTCGGATTCAAGTTAAACTTGCGGGCATTTTGGATGACCTCTAGTGCCGATACTCTGTCTAATGGATACTGGAAAATTTGCGTTCCATTCGTGAAATCATATGCCTCTGCACCATTTTCAAACACTGCAAAATCAACGAGGTCTTCTAAGTCCTCAATAACTGTTTCTGCTGACATTCTTGGTCTACCTGTAGCAATTCCAAATCGATAGCCGTTCTGTCTTAACATTGTTATAAGACTTCGCGTTTTGCTTGGTAGTTGATGATCTTCGTCAAAAAGTGTTCCATCTAAATCTGATACAAATACTTTAATCATAATATCCCTTTCTAATAAAAAAAACAGTAGGAAGATTCCTACTGTTCGAGTAATAATTTTCCTTATTGAGGAATATATGTAACGCCTTCAGCTTCTAATTTTGCAATAACATCTGCAAATTGTGGAAGGTGATCTTTATGTGCTACTAACATTTCGTTCAATAAATCTTTTGTATAAATTCCGCTTTGTACAAGTGGATTAATATTAAATGCTTGGAGTGCTTTATTGTAATCACCTGAAACAGCTGCTTCAATAACGACCTCTTCCATAGCTTTCATCAATTGAAGTTGACCACGTGCTGCAGGTGGGAATGATCCCCAGTTAAATGGTTCTGCACCGTGTGATGTAATTACTGATGTAACCTCTACTACGCAGTCATATGGTAAATCAGTTACTGTGCCATTGTTTTGTGTACTTACGGTCATAACGGTACGTGAATCATTATGAATTGATGAAATGATTTCACATGCAGCGTCTGAATAGTGAGCACCACCGCGTTTTGTAAGTTGTTCTGGTTTATAATCCAAGTTTGGATCCTTGTAGAGTTCAAAGAGTTCTTCTTCGGTTGCCTTAACAGTTTCCGCACGTGTTTTATGATCTTTATAGTTTTGTTGATTTTCTGCCAACATTTCGCGTTCTACATAATAGTAACGGTGGTAAGGACATGGCAATAATCCCAAGTCTGCAAGTTGTTCGTAGCTATAATTAATATTTGCAATATTTGCAACTTCTGCTTGCTTGCTCTTTGCGTATTCACTTTCTGGGTTATAGAATGCATTAATTAGTTCAGATGTAACTTCGCTTCCATCCTTATCCCACACACGATGCCAGTGGAAATGGTTTAGACCCGCAAATTTTTCAAAGAGAATACTTGCGTCTTTATCATATCCCATTGCTTCGTGGTTCATTTTTGTTGCACCGACTGGAATGTTGCACAATCCAATCGTACGTTCCCATCCACCTACTTTGATTGCTGCTTCAGTAACAATACCTGCTGGGTTTGTGAAATCGATTAACCATGCTTTGGGAGCTAATTCTCGCATATCTTTGATAATATCAAGAATGACAGGAATCGTACGGAATGCTTTAAAAATTCCTCCAGCACCATTTGTTTCTTGACCTAGGAGTCCATATTTACCTGGAATACGTTCATCTTTAACACGAGCTTCCAATTGACCAACACGGAATTGTGTCGTGACAAAATCAGCATCTTTTAATGCTTCGCGTCGGTCTGTTGTTAAGAAAACTTTCCAGTCAAGACCTGCAGCTTTGACCATTCGTTGTGCCATTGCTCCAACGATTTCCAATTTTTCACGTCCTGCCTCAACGTCTACTAACCACAATTCACTAATATCTAATTTATCCTGACGGTTGATAAACCCTTCCATAAGTTCTGGGGTATAACTTGAGCCACCACCGATTGTAACAATTTTAAGTTTCTTACTCATACAATTGTCCTCCTGTATTTACTGATATTGTACCTACAAATTTTCTACTTTTCAATTTATTGTGATAAATGGTCACAGGTTTTCACATATCATTGTTTTTTTACGTTGGTTATGAAAATAATTACCATGATTCGCTTTTATAGATTCTATGGTATCATGATAAAAAGGAGATTGATTATAATCATGCAAAAAATACTAATCGGTACATATACACGACGCATTAGCGAGGGTATCTACAGCATTGACCTCAATGAAGATACAAAAAAATTAGAGAATTTAAACCTGGTTGCTCCAGCACAAAACCCAACCTATCTTGATTTTGATGCTAATACTGGGAAACTATACAGTGTTCATCAAGAAGATTCTTTGGGCGGAATTGCTGTTTGGGATTTTGACGGTACCCATGCAACTCTAGACTACACACGAATGACAGAAGGTGTCCAACCGTGCTACGTTCGCTATCATGACACTGAAAAATCAATTTACGAAGCGAATTATCATGCCGGTTCGATAACCGTAACTCACAATAAGATTGAAGATAAAGTAATCCGTTACCAAGATGGTGCGCATGCTCATTACATTGACTACGATCCTAAAACCGATGATGTCTTTGTTTGTGATTTAGGAAATGATACAGTTCATAAATACCGTTTAATGAATGAAATCGCGACCTATAAAACGGCAACCGGAATGGGACCTCGACATATTGCATTCCATCCAACACAGCCTGTTCTTTATATCTTTGGTGAATTGAACAGTACCATTGACGTTGTGCAAGATGATGATTTTGATCTTATCCATTTACAAACAATTTCGACGCTTCCTGAAACATCGATTGAAAGCTTCGGTGCAGCTATTCGTATTTCAAAAGACGGAAACTATGTTTATGCATCAAATCGCGGTCATGACTCAATCGCTATTTTTAAAGTTAATGAAGATTTTACATTAACTTTCTTAAACACTGTTTCAACAGAGGGAAAACATCCACGTGACTTTAACTTAAGTCTGGATGATCGTTTCTTAGTCGTAGCAAACTTACACACAGACAATCTCACACTCTTTGACCGCGACCCCGAAACAGGACTCCTTTCTTTAGCTGAGAAAGACATTCATGCGCCTGAACCAGTTAGTGTTTTATTTATCAATACCAAGTAATGTTACTTAGCATTGACATTGGTGGCACATTTATAAAGTTTGCGCGTCTTACTGAAAATTACGCAATGCAAGCATCCTGGATCATAGATACATTCGCACTGACGGATGCCACAGTTTTTTATGATTCCCTAGTTGCTAATATGGGGAATCTACAAGACGTCAAACAGATCGCGATTTGTCTACCAGGTATTGTTTCTGATACCTACGACATCCTTTCCAAGGCATCCCCTCGAGTGAGATCATTGTATGACACAAATGTCGCGCATGAAATTACCAAACGAACCGGCTTAACGGTTTTTGCATGTAATGATGCGTATGCAGCTGCAATGGGTGAATTTCATTTTGGTTCACTCAAAAACACTAGCAGTTCATTTACCTATATTATTGGAACTGCGGTTGGTGGTTGTTTTATGATTGGTGATTCGATTCAGAAAGGCACCGACAATTATGCTGCCAACATCTCTATGATGCCGCTATCTTTTAACGAAGATAAACCAATATGGACCTATACGCGTTGTTCCGCAAGTGCACTTTATCATCGTTACCATGCATATTCAAAACGTCCACTGCCTTCTGCTAAGGCAATCATCGAGGCTGCAGAAATAAACGACGATGCAGCTCACGTTGTTGACCAGTGGATCGCTGATATTGCACATTCCTTACTTCAGGTGAGTATAGCATATAACCCGCAACATATCTCAATTGGTGGTGGTGTTTCGAATAACTCATGCCTTGTGCAACGCATTGAGTACGCTTATCTTGAAATCGTGCAACAGTATTTCCATACACCACCACTCAGTACAAAAATTGTACGATTTCAAAATCCACAACATGCACATTTGCTTGGTGTTGCTTATTTGGCCAATCAGAAAAAAACAACGTCAGAAATTTGACGTTGTTTTTATTTGCATGAGAATCCAACGTTTCGTAATGGATCTACGACTGACTCTTTTTTCTCTTGCGTTGCTTGCGTACCTTTAATAACTACGGAATCTTGTTGAACCTTGCCATTCAAAGACGTGATGTTTGTAAAGTGATAACTTGTGTATTTTTTTATAGGACCTGCCTCGGCATCTTGCTCAAATTCAAATATAAATACTAACGATCCATTCGAATAATTTTCAAAATTTTCATTTGTTGTAATTGTATCTGTATAGCAAGTATTTACAACTTTGAAGTTTCGAGCATCTTCTTGACCCGTTTTATAATCTGATTCAATACCAAGTTGCGCCTGTTGTTTCATCATATCAAGTGTATCAATATCTCCAATGGTTCGTGGTGTTTCGACTAAGCCCTGAATCGTAATTGTTTTGGTTTCAGATAATAAGGTCACATCCTGCTGTTGAAGTGCCTTTCGAGTCTGATTTGGAATATCTAATTCTAATAGAAGAGTATCACCGTTTCGATATTTTTTTGTCTCAATTGGTTTAACCTTAATCTGTTTTAGAATTGTATTTTGCGTGTCATCAACATTATCAAATATAGGGTCGATGGTTGTGTTTACGGCAATTAAATCACCTTCTGTTATATAGGAAACACTGACATTCTCGAAGAAATCAATGGTATTATCGTCCGTCAAGCCTGTGACAGTCAGCGTTTGTGATCCCAACTTAAGATTGTAGCGGTGTTCCTTTAATATTTCAATTTGGGAATCATCGGGGGCAATTTTTATCGAAACAACATCGCCATTTTTCAAGTTTTCATTTGGTGTAATTTCAACCTTGACTGCCTTTAAAACTTCTTTTACCGGATCGGGTCCATCAAAAATCATTGCTTCACGATTATCGACATAGTGACCTGCACCATTTGAACCAGTCAATGAAATTGTTCGAAGTGATAAGAAATCTAATTGTTTTTCATTCATGTATTGATTCCAAAAAATGTAGCCACCACCAGCGATGACTGTCATTATAATTAAACTTAGGATAACCGGAATAATATTCCGTTTTTCTGTATGTTGCTCCTGCTTTCGATTCCTTGATTCTTTTTCAACACTGTCCTTAAATCTATCTTTCTCTTTGGATTGAGAATCTTCCTTTGGCTTTCGTTTTGATTGGTGTTTTTGCTTGCGCTTTTTCGACTTACCATTTGAGTGACTCGACGAAGTTCTTTCAGAATTATTTTCTTTTGAATTGCTTATAGATTCTTTAGATACATCTTCTGATTCCTGTTCAAAGTGTTCACCCTCTATCATTTCAAGGTTCATCTCATCCGCTAGTTCTTGCGAGTCCTTCCCCAGTATATTATCTTCTGTATTGGTATCGATAGTTTCACGACTATCTTTTTTATTGTCTTGCATCCATGCAACCTCCATGTTTACAGTTCTATTATTTATTGTAGAATTCATCTTAGCATCTTTCAATGGCGTTAACACTTACTCACATGAGTTCACACGAAAAAAGCAATTGCTTGCTACAATTGCTTACATTTCTGAGGCTTCCTCGAGTTTCAACGCAGTTTTTTTGAACCGCATCACACATACAAAACCGATAATTGCGACTCCAATGGCTATCATGCCTTCTGGTAATGATTGAATACCAAGTTCCTTAACAATTCCATAGACTGATCCTAAAACGAGTCCATAAATAATCTTGTAGATAAGGTTGGGATAATTCTGTAGTGCTGAATCAATCAGCGTTGTAAATAAGACTACCCCAATAAGAATACCAATAATGAGGGGTAACAAAAACATAAAATCCAAGGTTGAGATTGCTCGTAAGGTACGCTCATACAAACCAAACACCAACAACAAATATGACGTCGAAAGTCCTGGAAGGATTAGTGCAACAGAAATTGGAATACCGATTATGATAAGTTGAAGCCAATTTTGAAGCGATAGATTAGCGTCTACCTGAATCGTAAGAGACGGTAAGAAGTAAACACCTGCCGTCAACAGAATGCCTATTAGATACGGAATGAGACTTTTGATTGATTTTACTTTGTTTGTAATCTGTTTATCAATCTCTATGAGACCACTTAAAATTACCCCTAAGAAAAACGACATTGTGAGTGTATTAAAATTGATCAGCAGGTAATCAATAACACCTGCGAACGCGAGAATACCCAGACCAATCCCCAATGTCATAACAAGATAATATTTGAGGCGATATGCACGAAAATGCAAGAGTTCGTTAAGAGCATGCACTGCATCATCGAAAACATTCAATATTAACATCATCGTTCCGCCACTCAGTCCGGGTATTAAAAATGAAACGCCAATAAGAACGCCTTTTATAATTGTAATTGCGAATGTCATAATCCACCTCATTTCTAATTCATTATACGGTGGATTGCTCTGACATAGACTATCATTATCGTAAGAAAACTCTCTTTCGAGAGTTTACTGTTTTTTTAGCGCTTCAATTACAAGTGGCAAATAGATATGCAAATCTGGGGGGCGACGCCCGGATATAACATGACCATCCGCAACTGCTGGTTCATCTACCCATGTTGCTCCAGCATACATTAAATCATGTTTAATTCCCGGCGTACTTGTTACCGTTTTTCCTTCAAGAATTCCGGCTGAAGATAAAACCCAGCCTGCATGGCAAATTTGACCGATGACGCGTTTTTCTTTATCCATGTAACGAATAAACTCAAGAACAGAGTCTAAACGTCTTAAGTAGTCGGGAGCCCAACCTCCAGGCACCAAAATACCATCATACTGAGTAATATCAACTTCATCGAATGATAGGTTGGATACTACAGATAGGCCATACTTCCCTTTATACGTTGTATCGGCATGCTCACCTGCAATATCTACATGAGCACCTGCTTCACGAAGTCGAATAATCGGATACCAAAGTTCCAAATCATCGTAGTCTGGGCTTACGATTGTTAGAACGCGTTTTCCATTTAATTCCATGCGACACCTCTTTCTATATTCACTTGTTATTATATCATAGTATTCTCACATACTCTCGCAAGACGAATATGATAGAATAAATACATCATTAGGAGGTTCTTATGTTTTATATAGGAAGTCATTTATCATTTTCAAAAGGTTATGAAGGTTTAGGAAAAGAAGCCTTGAACATTGGAGCGAATACATTCCAATTCTTTACCCGTAGTCCCCGTGGTGGTAAAGCGAAACCACTCGATTTAGATGATGTTGCGAAACTCAATGCCATTATTGAAGCGAACGATTTTAAACATATATTGGCACATGCACCCTACACTTTGAATGCGTGCAGCGATAAGCCACACACACGAGAATATGCTGAGGAAGTAATGCGGGATGATATTTATCGTATGAGTTTTATCAAAGGGAGTCTTTATAACTTCCATCCCGGAAGTCATGTTGGTCAAGGGGTTGAGCCCGCAGTTGTTATGATTTCAGATATGCTCAATCGAGTACTTGATCCAAACCAAGAAACAATTGTGCTACTCGAAACAATGGCAGGTAAAGGTTCTGAAGTTGGACGCACATTTGAGGAGCTCAAAGAAATTATTGACCGTGTGGAAGTCAAAGAAAAACTCGGCGTTTGCTGGGACACATGTCACCTCTATGATGCAGGTTATGATCTCGTCAACGATCTTGATGGAGTTATCGCAGAATTTGACCGCATTATCGGTTTGAACAAACTTCACGCAATACATATTAACGATAGCAAAAATCCATTTAAATCGCATAAAGACCGTCATGAAAAAATTGGTCAAGGGTCACTTGGTTTGGATGCCTTTGTAAATATTATAAATCATCCCAAACTACGCCATTTGCCATTTTACTTAGAAACACCACAGGACGATAACGATGGTTACCGTCAAGAAATTGAATTACTCCGTCAAAACCGAAAATAATGCAACTTAACGCATGTATCTTTCATCTTACCGGATTTACCACATTATTTAACATTTTTTTGCTACGATACACATAGAGGAGGCAGACATGAAAATTCGAATCATTGAAAATCCAGAATTAGCAGATGATGACGTGATTGTCGAATGTCATGCGCTGACTTCTGAGATTCAAAGTTGGATTCAAAAGTTTCATACAGAAGCAATCGTCGTATCTAGTGATGATCGTGATGTAACACTCAACACAGATGACGTTCTATTCTTTGAAACTGAGGCAGAGAGTGTTTTCGCTCATACGAGTCGAGATTCTTACCGAACACGATATCGTTTGTATGAATTGGAAGATAAATTACCCAATACATTTGTAAGAATATCTAAATCAGCCATTGTGAATATTAATCATGTGGCAGCGATTGAACGAAACATTACCTCTGCACGGTCCATTCAGTTCTTTGACTCTCACAAAATAGTGTACGTATCACGTATGTACTTCCCAAATGTGAAAAAGCATTTGGACGAAAGGAGCTTATAATGAAAAGAAAAAGCGGTAGTCTTTACTGGGGTTTCTTCTTCATAGTTATTTCGGTTGTTATTTTTGGATCCGCATTTAACCTTTTTGAAGTAGGAAACAGTATTTTTAGAATTATTGTAACAGCAATGCTGGTTGCATTTGCAATTAGCAATTTGAAGGATTTAAATTATGGTGGAATTATTATGCCACTTATCATTGCTTTTGCCTTAAATGATGATCTCTTCTATTTTAGAGGAAACATCTGGTGGCTCATTTGGGGTGGTATCTTCCTAAGTATCGGATTACATTCCCTTTTCCCAAGAAAAAAGCACAACTTTGAGTTCTTCAGTGAAACTTATGATGCACCAAAATCCGACTATAATCGTCGCGACTTCAACGATGATGATATCATTGACGTTGAGGTAAACGTTGAAAATGGAGATGGTAGCAAGCAAAATTTCACCTTTAGTTCTGACGGAACCAAAGAAGGCACAAACTTCAACAAAGAAAACAATCACGAAAAGCAATATGACGCACGTCAGGACTTTATAAGAATGGAAGCAACCTTCACTGACCGCACACGTTATGTTCGCTCAGAGAACTTTACAGACGGATCAGTCGAGTGTAACTTCGCATCATTACGCGTATACTTTGATCAAGCAAAATTTAATCCTAATGGATCACACCTAAATATCGATTGTAATTTTGGACAAATTGTCCTCTACATTCCTCATACTGTGAATGTAATTAACAACGTCACAACAACCCTTGGTGGTATATCAGATTCAACACATCATATGCCACAATCGGGTCCAACATTAACACTCAATGGAGACGTTTCATTCGGTAATTTGAAGATCTATTATATCTAATTAAAGGCGGAAAATATCCGCCTTTAATTATTTTAACTTTTATGTTAAAACCTATTGCGCTTTTGTAAAATGAATGTTATTATCTATAGGCACTAAGGAATTAAATACAGCAAACATGCGGATGTGGTGAAATTGGCAGACACACTAGACTTAGGATCTAGCGCCTTGTGCATGGGGGTTCGAGTCCCTTCATCCGCACCATAAATTTTAAAACAAAGAACCAATTTCGAGGTTCTTTTTATTTAGTTCACGAAAATAATTAATTAAGCTTACAATAAATCACCAAAGTGGTGGTCACTTCGCGTAACATAAGTAATCCAAGCACAGGGAGTACGTTCCCATCATAAATCTGGTACAACACCACAAAAAAGAAAAGACTATCCAGAAATATTAAAACAATAATCCGAAACCAGACGTTTCCTCTAAAATCTTTGTATTTTGTCGTTCCGTCTGAAAATAAGAGAATATCAAGACATGCCCTTAACAACATTAAAAAGATTATCTTCATATCTTCAAAGCTAAATACTGTCGACAAAATGAAATAGAATAAGACTTGATCAAGTGCGATTGCAAATGCAGTAACAAAGGGCTTTCTTGACGTATCTGAATCTTGGTTATTATGTAATGCAGAATTTCTCAAAATGATAAATCCTGCTCTTAAGATGAGCATTAAAACCACTGCAGCAGAGTCATCGTACTTAACACTACTCAAAACTATATAGAAGAATGAAATATCAAAAGCAATGATAATGCTGTCACGATAGTTTCTTATTATATTTTTTACCATTCTCTTCCCTCTAATACCTTAGTACACCCATATATCTGCATTATAGCAGTGTCTTCCATCTTTTTTTGATATGTACGATTAGGTTGATGATTTTATCGCCTAGATCGCACCTTCGGTTATTAAATGGCTAACCTGCGCATTTTGGTGTTTAGGTTGTAGAAAAAACTCCAATCAATAATGATACCATTATAGTAGGAAGGTACTTTGTATGAATAAACACTCTAAATTTACACTATTATTGTTAATTGGCGGCCTTTATTTACTCGGTCACCTATTTCCTGACTTCTATACTGTATTCACAACATTCGTCTTTTGGAGTTGTATTGTTTTCGCAGTCATCTACATTATTTCGGCCATTCGCCTGCAAATGAGATTAAAACACTACAAACGCTTCGAGGAGTAGTTTCCAAACTTCTATAGCATTCCAAAATATATACAATAATTTGCAAAATAGTTGTGAAGATTGATTTCGTTTGAACGTTTCCATGCTATATTTTAGACATATGATGTATTCCTAAATTATGTCTTGTCACCTACCGGAAAATCATTTGACAAACCATAGGTATTATCCTATGATTATACTAGAAATAAGAACTCAACGTTTATATAATGTCTATTATTAAACTGTTTAAACCTTATTCTAGACAGGAGGCACTATATATGGAAACAGGTAAAGTTAAATTCTTTAATGCTGAAAAAGGTTTCGGTTTCATCACAAATGATACAGATAACCAAGACGTGTTCGTACACTTCTCAGCTATCGAATCAACAGGATACAAAACTTTAAACGAAGGACAAGCAGTTAGCTTCGACATCGTTGAAGGACAACGTGGTCCTCAAGCAAGTAACGTAAGACCGTTATAATGACAAAAGCTCTCACAATTAGTTGTGAGAGCTTTTTATTTCTTACCTATTGACTCCATTCATCCGTAACTTCGAAATGCGTAGCACTGTACTTCAAGATTTTGGGATTCGGTGTTCTTTTTTTATGAGACTGTAAGTGCGCATCACTTTTCTTGAAATTCATAAATGCTTCCTTACTTTCCCAAGTAAACGAGATAACAACTAAATCATAATCTGGATTGCTTGAGTTTAGTCCCATTTCGATTGATTCAAATCCAGGTAATCCTTTAACAATTGAGTTTTCCATAAAATTTGTCATATGGATTTGACTGTAATCTTTAGTGACTTCAAAGCGTTTAATTTCTTTGTATTTATGTAACATCGTTGATCCTCCTATTATTTGATTATACTCTTTATTATTTTATCTTTTAACCCGTAAACACCAAGGTAAATCGCTTGACCTTTTTGTCCATGTGAGATATTATATCAATGCACTCAACGTGCACAGTTTATTACACACACATGCTAGAAAGCCCTGGATCCCCATCCAGGGCTTTCTGTATGTTACTCGTCTGAAAGATTATCGAAATAACCTTGAACAAATACGATCGGGGTTCCTTTGTCACCCGAGCCACTTGTGAGATCACATAGTGACCCAACGAGGTCTACGATACGACGTGGTGTCGTTCCCTGCGCAGCCATTTGGCCAACAAGGTCATCGCCTTTTTCTTTGATTGAAGCTTCGATAGCTTCTTTAAGAGCCTCACCTGTTAAATCTTTAAAATCATTATCTGCTAAATACTTGAGTTTCAATTCATTAGGTGTTCCCTCAAGTCCTTTTGTATATGCAGGAGCAACAGTAGGATCCGCTAGTTCCCAAATTTTACCCATTGGATCTTTGAATGCACCATCTCCATAAACCATGACTTCCACATGTTTTCCAGTTGCTTCAAGCATACGTTTTTGGATGTCTTCAACAAGCCCAAAACTATTATGTGGGAATAACTTAACAGAATCTTCTGTTGATTTGTTTGACCCTAAAAGACCAAACTCAGCATTGTATCCACTTCCATCAACACTCTCAGTCAATATATCATCTAAACCAAGAACGAGTTCTGCACCTTCACGTTTTAAGATACGTTTGGTACGTGCACGTGAATGAATGTCACAAGCCAGAACATGCTTTGTATAATTTAAGATTGTCTCACAGCGATTTGAGAATACAATTTCAACTTCTGCACCTTCTGCTTCAATTATTTCACCGTAATATGCAACATAATCTACACCAGTAAATGAATGTTTGTTTTCGCCAAATAATGCGCGATATTGCTCCAGTGTCAAAACATCACTATAAGGATTAACTCCAGCTTCATCTAATTGATCAAGCGTAACCAATTCGTTACCGACTTCATCGGATGGAAAACTGAGCATGAGCACAACTTTTTTTACACCTTGTGCAACTCCTTTGAGTAACATTGAAAAACGGTTTCGTGATAAGATTGGAAAAATTACTCCAATTGTATCTGTTCCAAACTTGGTTCGGATATCCTTTGCAATCGCATCTACATCAGCGTAGTTACCTTGAGCACGCGCTACAATTGATTCTGTCATCGCAATAATGTCACGATCACGAACCTCAAAATTATCACTCTTGCTTGCTTCGAGGATGCTTTGTGTTACGATCGACGCTAAGTCATCTCCTTCTCGAATAATTGGACCACGAATTCCACGTGAGACTGTACCAACTTTTCTTCCCATGTTAGTATACCTTCCTTTTCTTTTTTCATAGAAACAGTATTTATACTGAGAACAGATGTTCTTGTTCCTGTACTATTCTATCATGTGTGGGATTGATATGAAAGAACGACTTGAAGATGTAACAAATTTCATGAATTGGATACGCTTTCTTATCTGAATTATTGTTCAAAGATA
Source organism: Erysipelothrix sp. HDW6B (assembly GCF_011301115.1). Taxonomy (NCBI): domain Bacteria; kingdom Bacillati; phylum Bacillota; class Erysipelotrichia; order Erysipelotrichales; family Erysipelotrichaceae; genus Erysipelothrix; species Erysipelothrix sp. HDW6B. The sequence goes on from NZ_CP049860.1 coordinate 1,630,305, forward strand.
ACATTTTCAAAATATCTATTTATATTCAGGTTAAAAATGTGTCTATTAAGAAGGGGTCTTTCAATGAAAAACTCTGAAACAAACAACTTAATATTGAAAAACCATCATTATGCTTGACTATCTTTACATTAAACGGTATGGTTAATGAAATTGAATATAGAGGTAGCGGTGCATCAGAGTATGAAGTCGAGTAGGTATACGTTGACGCTTCAGAAAGGTAACCATCGCCGAATAGATTAATTAGACATAATTAACCTATGGGGTTAGTGAAAATATCACTATCACTCGATCCATTCGGATTGGCACTATGAAACTAAAACTCTAGCCAACCGCTAGAGTTTTTTTATTCCCCCAACCATCATTCAATTTGATAGGAGGATTACTATGAGAAGGATAGTAACAGTATTTGCTGTAATGCTTCTGGTATTAGTTGGTTGTGGTGTAAAACCAACAGATCGGGAAACATTTACAGTTGGTATGGAGTGTGGTTATGCACCGTATAACTGGACTCAATCAGAATCAAATGATTCTGCAGTTGCGATTGATGGCAACCAGTTTTGTGAAGGATATGATGTCCAAATTGCAAAACGTGTAGCAGCATCAATGGATAAAGAATTGGTGATTCGTAAGACGAGTTGGGATGGATTGATCCTTTCCCTTCAAACCGGAGAGATTGATGCAATCATTGCGGGAATGTCTCCAACCGATGAGCGTAAAAAAGAAGTTGCGTTTAGCAATGTCTATTATCTTGATGACGAAACTGCATTTGGTATTGTCGTCAAACGGGATGGCCCCTTTAGCCAAGGAAAAACCTTAAAAGACTTCGAAAATGCGCGTGTGTCTGCGCAAGTCGGTACATTCCACACTGAATTATTGGAACAACTTGAGAATATTGATGCAGCACAAGCCATGAAAGATTTTCCAACAATGACAGTTGCCCTACAATCTGGAGAATTAGATGGATTTGTTGCTGATAGTGGTACTGGCGACCGTATTAATGCAACTAATAAAGACTTGATGTATATCCAGTTGGATGGACCTGAAGGATATACGGTCACTGAATCAATGGCTGGGGTTGCTATTGGTCTTCGTAAAGATGATACCCAACTTCTAAATGAAGTTAATGATGCACTCGCTCTTATTTCCCGTGACACACAAAAAGATTTGATGAATACAGCGGTGAATGCAGGAGATTTTTCAACTGGAAATTTCTTTGAACAAGTAATGACCATTTTATCGCATAATTATCCAGCTTTAATTCGTGGAACACTTACCACTATTGGGATTTCGTTTACCGCAACATTGATTGGATTTATTATTGGACTTCTCGTTGCAATTTCACGAAACACAAAAGTTACGAATGCAATTGCCTCAGTCTATATTACCGTCTTCCGTGGAACCCCAATGATGGTACAAGCATTAGTCTTCTATTATGGAATTTCAATGATGTTTACAGGATTCCGTTGGTCTAACTTACCAATGGGTAACATACTTGCAGGGATTATCATTGTAAGCATCAATACCGGTGCTTATATGGCTGAAACTATGCGAAGTGGTATTCAAGCCATTGATGATGGACAGTTTGAAGCAGCTAAAAGCCTTGGCTTTACGCGCTGGGAGACAATGCGTCACATTATCTTGCCACAAGCAATTAGAAATGCAATCCCAGCATTAGGTAATGAATTAATCGTTAATGTTAAAGATACATCCGTTCTTAATGTTATTGCAGTAACCGAACTTTTCTTCGTTTCAAATGGAATTGCATCTACGACGTATCAAGTATTCCAAACATTCACGATTACGACAGTAATCTATTTAGTTCTAACTACATTCTTAACGCTATTACTTCGCTTTATCGAATTGAAACTTGATAAAACAAAAACTGAGGCAAGTAGCTATCCATCATCAATTACTGATGGACAAAATATATAGAAAGCAGGTAATCTTATGACAGAAACACCATTGGTATCCATTCAAAATCTACATAAAAGTTTTGGATCCCTTGAGGTATTAAAAGGTGTCACGCTCGATGTCAATCGGGGTGATGTCGTATCCATTATTGGTTCATCAGGTTCAGGAAAATCGACATTGTTACGATGCATTAACGATTTGGAATCCTTTGATGATGGTGATGTCGCCATTGGTGGAACCTCAATTCGTCAATTAAAAGGACGCGAACTCAACACAAGCGTCGGGATTGTATTTCAAAACTTCAATCTTTTCAATAATTTAACAGTACTTGAGAACTGTGTTAAGCCACAAATGGTTGTCTTAAACCGTACACGTGAAGCTGCTGAGGCAACAGCCCTCGATTTACTTCGTAAAGTTGGTATGGAACAGTTTGCCAATAAAAATGCCATTCAACTATCAGGAGGACAAAAACAACGGGTTGCGATTGCACGTGCACTCGCGATGAATCCCAAAGTATTGTTATTTGATGAACCAACAAGTGCTCTTGATCCTGAGATGGTTGGTGAAGTATTACAAGTAATGAAAGATCTTGCCAATGAATCACTAACAATGATCGTTGTCACTCATGAAATGGGGTTTGCACGCGATGTTTCATCACACGTTGTCTTTATGGACAATGGCGTTGTGCTTGAATCCGGAACCCCTGAAGCAATTTTCAATAACCCTCAAGAAGTACGTACACAAGCTTTTTTAGCAAGATATAGAAACCAAGGAGCTCAATAATGACACATTCAAATATCAAAAAATATGCACATCAATTTTTGCCAGCAATGCAAGAGGCACGTCGCTTCTTCCACCAAAACCCCGAACTTGCACACGAAGAATATGAAACTCAAAAATATGTTCAACAAACACTTGATGCTTTAGGAATCGAGAATCATCAATTATTTGGTACCGGTGTCGTTGGACTTATTCAAGGTGCAAACCCTGGAAAAACTGTACTACTTCGTGCAGATATGGATGCTTTACCAATCCATGAAGAGGCAGATGTTCCCTATCGTTCAGGTATTGATGGAAAAATGCATGCTTGTGGCCATGACGGTCATACGGCCGGTCTTTTAGGAGCAGCGATGATTCTAAATGAAATGAAAGATTCTATTCATGGTAATGTTAAACTCATGTTTCAACCTGCTGAAGAAACAGATGGTGGTGCACAACCGATGATTGATGAAGGCATTCTTCTAAATCCAAACGTTGATGCTGCATTTGGTTTACATCTCGCGGGTGACGTAGAACATGGAAAACTCCAAGTCCGTTATGGTGCAATGTATGGAGCTCCTGATGAATTTGAAATCGTAATTCGTGGTCGTGGTGGTCATGCGGCGAGTCCAGAACAAACAATTGATCCAATCAGCATTGCAGTTCAGTTTATTCAAAACGCACAGCACATCCTTACACGCCGCATTGATCCAGTTAAACCTGCTGTCATCTCCTTCACAAAAATACATGCTGGTGATGGTTTAAATGTAATTCCAGAAGTATGCCGGATTGGCGGTACAATTCGAACATTATATCCAGATACACGAGCAATTGTGTCAGAAATGTTGGAACAAACTCTAAATGCATCCTGTGAACTACACGGTGCAACGTATGAATTCAGTTTCCTACCATCATATCCACCATTAATTAACAATCAAGAAATGACGGCTTTAGTTCAGGATAGCTTAAGTGGGTACTTTGGTGCTGACCAAGTTATTGAAAAAGAGTTCCCGACACTTGGTGCTGAGGACTTTGCATTCTTAACACTTGCAGTACCTGCATCCTATTATAATGTCGGCATCAACCGTGAGGGCTACGACGAGCCGGTTCATCACCATCCGAAATTTGCATGGGATGACGAAGTCTTAGAAGTCACAAGTGCTTCTTTAGCAACCGTAGCATTAGATTTCTTAAATCAGTAAATAAAAAGGGAAAGCGAGTCATTCGCCTTCCCTTTTAATTTTCATATACAACATCTTGGTATGTTGACGTTTTGGTAAAAATTATACCTGCAATCGCAACAACCACTAACACGCCAATAGTAATCAAATAAGGGGTGTTAGAAATTACTGATGATGAAACTTGAACTCCTAGTCGGGAAATCATTGATTTTGTGATCATCGTTGCAACAATATACGTTGGATACAACAAAATTGCTGATGCGATTGATGCTCCCACGATATATGGAATCCAGAAATAATGACGTTCTAACACAAAGAGTAACACCATTAATGCTATCAGAACACCGGTAGCAACACCAATGAGAAGTGGACTGTTTGAATTAAACCAGCGGGTTAATTCAAGCACTTGTTGTTGGCGAGGCGTTAGATTTTTGGTTACTTCAGTCAGAACCGTGTCATAGACCGTTTTCACATCATAACCAACAAGCACTGATTCCATTTCTGTTCGGATCGTTTCAGTCGTAATCGTTTGACCCGTTACTGCTTCAATTTCTTTCGAATAATTCCCAATGATTGCACTCATATTATCCAAAAGTTCTTTTTCATTAAAAGAAGAGGTTCCATTTAAAATGTCTTGGTACGCGCCACCGATTTGTTGGTTAATAGCCGCCTCAATTTCAGGATCTTTGGAAATCTGTTCAACAACCTGTGTGACTGTGTCCCGATATTCAACAGGAACATTTTGAAAGATTGGTTCGATGAGCTTGGTTGGTTCAAGTTTTTCGACAATTTCAGTTGTTGGAAACATCGTTTCTGGATTCTTAACAAGACTCTGAGCCGCTACAAGATTAACAAGCGCAACTGTCGTAATGACCATGATCATAACAATAAAAATACTCAATGCTTTTTTCATAGGATACTCCTTTAGATTGTCAATTCCATTTGATATTGATATGTATATGCATTAAATCCAAATAATTCCAACAACTTAATAACATCTTCGGCATACGTTTCAATATTGTTGATGGTTAGTGTTTCATACATATTTGATGCATTAAATAGTAATGCTTGTAATTGGTCAGGATGGGAATATCCAAAATGACGAATGGATCCGTTGTTGAGCATCGCTATAAAAGCAACGATTTCACCATTTTCTTGAATCGTGTAAATATTTTGATTTTGCGGTGTTCCAATATAATTAGCAAATGATGGATGATGATTCTCAAGATGACGTAACGACGATACATCCGACCCAAAGTCTAAATTCAATTCATACGGAGTCGTAGGTTTTGTCTTTACACTCCCTTTGTAGCAATTGTAAGTCGCTGTGACTTCAAATCCATTTTTCTTATAAGTTTTAATGGCATTGGTATTATCCTTCAGAACTTCTAACTGATATGTATCAATTCCAAACATATTAAAATAACTCAATGCTGCTTCAAACATCATCGTGTACAATCCTTGTTTTCGATAACGAGAAACGATTCCAGTCATCACATTGTAAGCTACTGCACCGTTCAAGGCATGGATTACAAAGCCAACAAGTTCTTCTTCATCATAGACTCCGAATGAATAATCTAAATTGGTATTTACACCTTCAAGTTTCGTTTTGAGGGTCTCTTGGGTGAATTCCATTGGTACTGGGTAATCTTGAAACGCTTCATTGATGGTTTTTACAAGTGATTCAAAATTCACATCACTTAACTGTTTTACTGCAATCATTCTTATACCTCACATTTAATTTATTTTACCATACCGGTCTATTTTTTCATAATTTATAACTCTTTGATACTGTAAAAAAAGAATCTCTTACGAGATTCTTTGAACGTTATGATTTTCTTCGGCGTTTTGAAATCATGACGATTCCAATTCCTCCAAGGAGTATGATGCTACCATACATCATAAACGTATTACTAATTCCTGTTTTTGGTAGTTCTGTTCCCTCACCTGGATTCGTAGGTTCAACTGGGGTTACAGGATCCACCGGATCGACTGGATCAACTGGATCCGTTGGATTAATAACTGTTACAGTGAATTCTTTTGTTGTCAGCACCTGGAGGTCTTGCGAGAGGATAGACGCTGTAACAGCGACATCTCCCGTCACATTATCCAACAACAGGTTTTTGACATCAAGTGTCACAGGCATCGTATGAGTACCGGTAACTTCACTTGTTACTACACCTTCAATTGCAAGTGTTGTCGCAAGATATGACTCAAGACTACCGCCCTTAATGAGTTCCTGAAGTTTCGCTTTTGAAAGTGATATTTTACTATCATTCATTTTAATAGCATATGTGCGTGTGCTGTCATAGAGCGTTACTGGAATTGTCTTAGTTGTATTTGATGCCCCATATTCAACAGTTGCAACAACTTCAACACTTCCTTCTTGAACAGCATTCTTGACACTATCTAAATTCATAACGACACGTTCTGTAATATCTTCATTAACTGTGACTGTACCATTTGGTAATGTTTCGCGATATTCAGCCTTCACAAAATCACTTGGAACAACTTGCTCGCGATCTTTCAAGTCAACAGAATGTTTAAGATCAGTAATGATGATTTCACGAACTGTATTTTCTTGTTCAATATATTTTCGAGATATGTCATTGATACCTGCGCGCATGCGTTGTACTTCAGCATCAATAAAATCTTTATCAGCTTGACTTGAAGCGACAGCCGCACCATAACCGTTTCCTTTTCCATAACGGCGACCAATAGATTGAATTAATGTATCAATTTCTTCGGACAACGTTGGATCAAGACTCTTTAAGTAACGTGCTTTCGTAACATCACGTGTTCCTTCTTTAAGTTTTTCATAGCGTGGTGTTGTATATGGTACAGTTGAATCTTGACCTTTTTCTCTTGGATATACAAAGAATGGATCACCACTTTCCCAATACCAATGGCTAATGTCTTCTAATGGATTCGCAACCCATGCATCAAAAGCCCATCTCATAAATCCATCCACACCATGAGATTCTGCATACCACATTGTCCATGCACTCTCACCAGGATTGCTGAATGCAAAACTACTTGGATAGTCACCAACGCATGTATAGATCGTTGTTGTTAGCCCTAAACTACGGCGGTGTTCTGAGAGTTCTCGAAGTTCGTTACTATCGTGATTCGTATGGCCAAGATTAATTGAAATATCATCAATCTTATCAAGAATATCTGCTGAGACAGAGTTATAGTTCATCGCTCCATGAATTTTTAGTGTTTTACCATCTTTATTTGGATGATTTTGGATAATATCGATGACTGGTTGCATTGTCGACAATGGGCGTTCGTCCATTGCAATATATGTCTTTTCAAACCACCCTTTAGAATCTAAATGTTCGACATAACTGACCAAAAATTCATCCCAAAGCTTATTCCAAAGCTCGGAACCTGGTGCAGGTTTTACTTGAACTTCTTTGCCTTGTGCTTCATCAAAATAGAATATTCTATTTTCCCAAGGAATCATTGAAAAACTCTTAATATGTCTATCGATACCAAGACTCATTGCCAATTCGACATACTTATCGAAGTGCTCATAATCAAATGTCATGGTTCCGTCTACAGATTTTGTCCATTTTATCATGGATGGGTATTTATCTGTTGTCTGTTGGTTCCATGGATCCTCAACAATCGTAACAGTGATGGTATCGCCACCACTTTCTTTGTATGATTTCAACTGATTGGTGAGTACTTCCATATGATATGGACCAAACAAATCGTCTGCTTCAATACCATAGTATCGTGCTGATGTATATGGGTATTGCCAGATATCCATTCCAAAATCATACGCTTCAGTACTATTCAAGTCTGGGACAACTAAATCCAGAACTTCAAATGAATAAGCTAATTCAATGGTTTCTGTCATTGAATCATCATTTAGTTGAATGGTTCCCGTATACGTACCTGGTTTTGTGGATTCTGGAATTTCAATTGAAACCCAAAGCGGTTGAACACGTTCTGCTGCAACATTCATTGGTAATGTTGTATGAATAACATCAGGAACCATTTCTTTTGGTCCTGTTGGTACACTTCCCCAATTAAAACCACGTCCAATATATGCATTTGTTTCTTTAAGTCCTTTTATAGATATATTTTCGTTTGAAAATGTATCTGTTCCATTTGAAAAGTCAGAAACTGTCGCATCAAGACCTTCAATTGCACTGCTTCGTGTAGTTACAACGATTGATGATGATAGTACATCATTACGCCATGCTGTATCATGGTATGACTTATTCGTTCCATTTTTTATTGCGTTGTAATCACTTTGTAAGTAATGACGGTTACTGTCTCCTACGAAAGCATTGAATGTACGTGTATCATGAATAATTTCGTATGTAACTGATTGGATCAAGTCTGTGTTAGGAATAGTTGCTGTAATTGTTACTGTTCCCGGTGCGACTCCTGTCACTTTACCTTGTGCATCGACAGTTGCAATTTCAGGATTTGAACTTTCCCACTCGATTGTTTTATTAGTAGCATAGAATGGCTTTACGGTAGCATCTACAATCTCAGTTTGACCTTTATCAAGAACTTCGTTGCTTTGAATTAAATCAAGTGATTCTGGATTGATGGCTTTGTGATAAACTCTAAAAAAGTCAATCTCACCGCTGTTGGCACTTGCTTGCGGATTTTTATCCCCTGTTACTGTAAGTTTTAATGTATGAGGACCTTCATCTAAGTCTGCGATGGTTCCGAGTACTTGTTGGTCCATTTTGGTTGGCGCATAAGCGTCAAAGCGGACAGAATCTAGATCATCAACTTGTACTTCATAGATTCCATGATTTGGTGCTTTTGTTGCGACAACATCAATTTTATTCCCAATAAAATTAACTTCTAAATAAGGTTTGTCACCGGGTTTAAGATTGACCCAATGCTCATCACCATTACTAAAGCGATCAGGATAACCGGTACTTTGTGACCAGCCTCCTGTATATTTAACTTGGAATTGTCCCTCACCAACTGATGAGTCTTCTATTTTAGTTTCAAAATCTGTAACGACTTCTGCATGCAGATCATTCGTTACGAACGGAAAAATTGCTAAGCATAGTAAAACTACTAAAAACTTTTGAATTCTTTTTTTCAACATATGTCCTCCCTATTAACACTTTATTGAATAAATAGTAATCAGTTTTTCCTCTTACAGTTCTTAGTATAGCGAGTCACAAAATTTATGTAAGTGCTTTCTTCGTTTGTGTAAACAAAGTGTTAATTTGTACAACGTTATTTTAATCACAAGAAAAAGAGAGCATGGCTCTCTTCTAAATTTCGATATTTTTGACATTAAGTCGTCGTAAAAAATAACGATCATGACTTACGACAATGAGTGTTCCTTGGTATTGCATGAGCACATCTTCAAGGATTTCACAGCTTTGAATATCGAGGTGATTAGTCGGCTCATCAAGCACAATCAAGTTATGTTTACGATGCATAATCTCCATCAGTTTAATACGTACTTTTTCGCCACCGCTAAGGTAACGAATTGGTTTATACACGTCACTTTGGTAAAACCCGAATTGCGCAAGCATACGTCGGGCATCAAACTCACTCAAGCTTAACGAGCGTTGCGTAAAGCTTAAAATCCGTTCATTATCATCTTCAAAGACATGTTGTTGTGGCAGGTAACCAATTGATACACTTTCGCCAATTTTCAGGGTTCCGCCCAACGCCGGAATTTCACCCATTATCGTTTTTATAAGTGTGCTCTTTCCAGTACCATTTGCACCTAAAAGTGCAACTCGCTCTTGCCAAAGAATATTCAAATTCTTCGGATTACCCAGCGGATGTGTATACCCAACATCAAGTGCTTGAGCAACAAGAACTTGTTTTCCACTACGATTTTTTAGATCAAAACTCAAATTCAATTTTCGTTCAAGTTCTTCTGGCTTTGGTAATTTCTCCATTTTTTCAAGACGTTTTTCAATTGCCTTCGCACGTTTAAAGAAGTCTTCATTATCACTTTCGTGACCCCATTGGCGATATCGTCGTATCGCTAATTTGAGTTTTTGAATTATTTTTTGCTGGGCCTCATAATCGAGGACGAGACGTGCAAACCGCTCTTTCTTTTGAATTTGGAAACTATCATAATTACCATGGTAGGTCACGATACTCCCATCTTCTATATCATGAATTACAGCAACAACTTGATTCAGAAACTCGCGATCATGGGACACAATGATTAATGTTTTACGTAGAAATTTACAATAATTCTCAAGCCATTGGATTCCATCATAATCAAGGTGATTCGTTGGTTCATCCAAACACAGTACATCTACATTTGAGACTAACAATTTGACGAGCTCTATTCTCGTTTTTTGTCCTCCACTAAGCTCATTATAGTCCCGTTCCAAAACATTACTGATTGCAAGACCTGTAGCGATGCGTTGAATATCATTACCCACTTGATAGCCACCTTGTGCTTCAAATTGATGGGTTACTCTTTCATACTTTTCAAGATCCAAATCGAGATCATCACTAGTTGCAAATCCCTGTTCAAGGATTTGCATTCTTCGTTCTAACTCCAGAAGTTCACCAAATTGATCCATAACATACGCATGGGCAGTACCTTCAAACCTTGGAAATTGTTGATTCATATATCCCACTTTGATATCTTTCGGTACGATACGTTGACCTTCTTGATAGTTTTCAAGACCTGCTATTATTTTGAGGAGTGTAGATTTACCACTTCCATTTTCACCGACAATCGCGATATGATCTCCTAATTTTACTTCGAGGTCACACGCCTCAAGAATTGCTTCATCAGCATAGATTTTTGTTATATTATTTAAGTTTATTTTCATATTTATCCTTCTTTCTTAAAGAAGGGTAAGAAAAAAGCCTAGCGTAAACTAGGCCATGATAATGACTGTTCTTACACTTCTTTCAATTAAATTGGACGCACTCGTCCCTTTGTTATTGAAAGAGTTGTAAAAGTAACTGTACGACTAAAAGCATCAAAGTACTTGATGGTATCATTATTGTTATTAATATTTTTAATCATACAGATGGACACAGTCATCACCTCCTTATTTTTTTATAGTTTAGCACGAAATCTGATTAATGTAAATATCACTCAAAAACCTCTGCTAGAATATCATCTCGCATCGCATCGGCAACGTGCTCGTGTTGCTCGTGAAGCATCCAAAGATACCCAAACGGGTCTTTGAACAACGAATTGCTTACACCATAATCCAACATCGGTGTTACAGCTTGCAATTCCACACATCCATTCCTAAGCGCATTATGATGGGTTTGCATGATATTTGGCACTGTTACATTAAACCAAATTGTCGCTTGAATTTCTCCAGATGGTGCTATTAGACCATACTCAGCATTTTCATCAAGCATATGAAATTTCATACCATAGATTGTGAAGATTGCTTCATTACTGCCTTGAGGGAAATTGGTTACTTCGAGGATATCCACCTCGAAAATCTTTCGATATGTTTCCAGTGCATTCAAGCTATCTGATACAACAAAATTTATTTCGATATCTTGTGTCATTGTTTGCCTCCTTTTACAAAATTATAACATGGTATTTTTTTGTTTCATCCTTGAAAACGCAAAAGGATGGCAATCACACCATCCTTTTGAATTAATATTATAGAGTTTCTACTTTTTTGGTCTGTAGAACGCCCAGATAGAAAGAGTTGTGGATCGCTCTGCGAGACCCAACAACGCATTAATGAAGAACTTCATTGCTCTCCTCCTTTGGTTTTAAAACAGCGCCAAATGAACGTGATGTTAATACCGCGGATAACGAAACATTATGCGTTTTCGTTTATCATTTCAACATTGAAATAGGATGTAGAAGCAATCACTAGGGTAACGACACTCGAGAAAACAGTTAGTTGAGATGGCGCGAGAATACTAGTTAATAAGAGTACACAGTTTAACACATAGAAGAAATAATCAAATTTATCACTGTGTTTCTCTGGGTCGTCATTTCCCAATACATTGGTATAGTATACAATTAAACAATTTAAGAGCACCAAATATATTCCCCAATACATTTGGACTTCTGCTGCAATCACATACGATAATACCAGAGCAAGTAAGTACGTACCGAATGTCATCATGAAGCAGGACATAAATGTTTTTGCATGATAGCGATCACGAAGACTACGTGAAACAATGAATATCGAGAAGAAAATCATTGTCTCGGTAAATCTATGGATGGCAATCCCAAATACTAAAATTGAAAGAAGTGTAATAGCATTAGAGATTACGACCTCTAATCCATACCGCAAATCTTCAATTTGACTTGCTTCTATATAGCCTAATTTACAAAACGATTTGCTAATCATTCGTGAAATGTATTCCATGGCATACCCCCACCGAATCTATAATACGTCCAAACGAACTTTGTTTAAAGATTTTTGGTTTATATCGTCGTTTTCATTGCTTAAGTTGTCAATTTTGTTGTTATTTATTTGAAAGTGGAATGAGAGTTTTAAATTGAAACGTATCCCCTTCGCTCGTAAACATTGCTCTTCCATCTAATGATCTTACAGCATCCAAGATATTATCAACTCCAAGCCCTACTCGTTTTCCAGATTTGTTAATTGGTTTCCCATCAACCATTGTGACTGGATGTGATAGCTTGTTCGCAATATAGATTTTTATATACTGATGATTTTCGCTAATTACAATTTGGATTTCTTTTGGATCTTGTGCACACAGCAGTGTTTCATTTATTGCATTATCAATCGCATTCCCTAGAATGATTGTTAGTTTATCATGCGGAATCGCAAAGCGACCATCGTCATGACGTACCTTAAAGCGAATGTTCGGGTAAGACGATATTTTCGAATTTAAAACTGCATTAATCGTGAGATTGTTGGTATTAACATAGGACTTAAGTTCAGGCAAAGCGTGTAGCGTCTTAATATATCGAATGGATTCGTCATTCATGTCATTTTCTATAAAACTTTGAAGCGTAATCAGATGATTTTTTAAGTCATGCTTGAGCTTTGCTGTTTCTATTTTGTCTTGAACACTTTGAATATACGCCTCATTTTTTTGGTTGGCTTCAAATAACGCTGATTCCATGAGCATGCGCTCATTTTTTTCTTTAAAGTATCGTGTAATCAACGCGAGAATAAGTGCAAAGCTTACGACATAAGTGAGTGTCATTAAAATAATGATATTTTCAATATGGGTTAGTGCATTGATAAATAAATAATCATAGAGGAGTACAAGAACGATAAACGAGACACCTAGATACTGTGCAATGCCGATTAGATTTTCGCGGCGTGTCTGCGTTGGTAAAAGCGTCGTGCTCAGAATAATACCGATAATTAACATCACTAGCTTGATCATCAGTGCTACGACAACCCAAACACTAAATTGTTGTAGGAGTTCGGCATAGGATATGTTAAAAATCCATGATGCAAGGGATGTTACTAACAAAGTTACAATTCCACTTAGCACATAATAGCCAAAGACTGCAAAAATTCTTTTGGTATTACTCCCCTCATATAACACAAATGCGTAACTGAGCATCAGCAGTAGTGAAAAAATTGTGCCTTCATTCGAGTAAAGGGTATTCGTTGCGAAGTATAATAAACCTGCAGATAGAATTGCTACAATTGCTTTAAACGGTGTTGGAATGTCTTTTTTAGTTGCGAGTTTACTGCAGTAGAAGTCAAGTAATATAATATCCACAAAACATAACATCACTTCAATGCCAGTACGTAGGATTATGTCGAGTGTCATAGGGTATCTCCCAACATGAGATATTCTGTATAAACGCGAATGATATCTTTATATCGCCCTCGTGATATGCTAATTTCTTTATCAAATGAGCGCATTTCTAGGCTCTTAGATGACACCGAATCAACATGAAGTAAATTGATTATAGTACCACTATTTGGTCGCACAAAAAAACGTGAATCCAAACGTTTGTATATATCTGTTAAAGATGCATTGATCACTTTAATTTTGTGTGATTCCGTATAGACATAAGGGTGACGATCGATGTATTCGATAATTATAATGTCATCCACATCTACTTGAATTTCTTTATTGTTGGTTTTGAGTGATATTTTCTTACTTTTTGACTTAACAAACACGTCTCGTATTTCTTCAATAGCTTGAATCAACTCTTGAGCAACATCTTCTTTCATGATGTATTTATGAACATTTAGACCGAACGCATCTTTCATATAATGAACATAGGATGTTAGAAAAATTATTTTTGTTGCGTGTTCGGTTTGTTGGATTTGCTTTGCCAGCGATACGCCATCCAAACCAGGCATCTCAATATCTAGAATTGCTAAATTATAAATGATTAATGGTGAACGATTAATATAGGCTTCTGACGACTCATATGTGTCAATTGTAGCAATATTAAGAGTGTCGGATGATTCTGAAATTAACCGAAATACTTGATCTCTAAATTGTAGGTTATCATCAACAATCGCAATTTTAAACATTGAGCGCTCCTTTATTCATTTTATTTAAGTTTCTATATTGTGAATATTATTTCACAGTTTGTTTTATTGTATCACATTTTATCTAAATTGAGTATTCACACCGAATGCCGATTGCATATAAACTGTGCTAGATTATTGAGGCTTTCCGTCATTGCATGGAGTGAATCTTTACGATATTATTGAATTAATTAAGATACGAGGTCTACTAATGATAAACACACCCAAAATTGGATATGCGAGTTTAAATATCGATACGCATGCGCGGTTCCGAACCTGTCGTAAAGACGACCTCACAGAGTCACTATTGCGTGATTTAATTCGCGATAATTTGGATACTTTAAATGCAATGCTCGATTATAACATTAAGCAAAAGAATTATTTCTTCAGAATTTCTTCTTCACTTATTCCTTTTGGTTCATCACCCCTAAATACCCTTGATTGGGCCCATGAGTTTTCAGATTATTTCGCCAATCTTCGTACAAAGATACAAACGCATCAGATCCGAATTTCCTGTCACCCTGGGCAATATACAGTACTCAACGCTCAAAATGAGGCGGTAGTTGCCGCTTCCATCGAAGATTTGTGGTATCATACACACCTTATGGAACTGTTATCGGGAAACCCTAATCATAAAATAATTCTTCATGTTGGTGGTGTTTATGGCGATAAACAAGCTGCGATGAATCGTTTCATTGATGTTTACAATCACCGTTTGCCAGAAGCTATTAAAAAGTTTTTGGCGATTGAAAATGATGATCGCCTCTATTCGGTAGCTGACATACTCTATCTCTCGAAAATGACGGGGGTACCGCTAATTTATGATAACCTTCATCATCTCATCAACCCTTCTTTAGACTCGCTCGCTCCTCATGAAATTGTTGCTCAAGTCATCGATACATGGAAAGTCAATGATGGAACACCGAAAGTCCACTACAGTCAACAAGCCTACAACAAGCGACCGGGAGCCCATACTGATACCATCAACTTAGATCAATTCATTGATGACTATGAGCTTTTATATTCACAATTTGACCTTGATATTATGTTGGAAGTCAAAGATAAGAACCGTTCATTTATGAAAGTAAATCAATACTTTAACCCATCTCAATTAGTACTAGAACAAGAGTGGGGTCGCTATAAATATTTAATCATGTCTTATTCAACACACGCATACAACGAACTTCGTCTACTGTTTAGAGAAAATAAAATCGTTAATCCTGTAGCATTTTATCGTGTTGTTGATCAAACACTTTCAGGTCCTACTACAATTGGAACTCAAATCAATGCTTTGGAACATGCGTGGGGATATTTTAAACATCATGCTTCCTCTACAGAACAAAAGCGTTTCTTCTCCTACTTGGACGGATTAAGAGCGGAAACGGTTACGATTCAATCTATCACAAAATTCCTGTATAAACTTGCCGTGAAGTATCAAAGTTCATACTTACGCGAATCTTACTTCTTAGTCTCATCGACTACCTAATAAAAAACTCAACAGAGCCAAATCTATCTTAAGGTCCGGCTCTGTTGAGTTTTTTATTGGTTTACCACTATATCCTCGATGACTTTACCATCTTTGAGCTTAATGCGATGATTACATTGCGATGCTATTCCTTCATCATGGGTCACAATAACAAGTGTTAATCCATTTTGATTTAACGATTTAAATATTTTCATTAGATTGGCACCATTCTCACTATCCAAGGCACCCGTAGGCTCATCAGCCAAGATAACATCAGGATCATTGATGAGAGCTCGCGCAATCGCAACACGCTGACGCTCACCGCCTGAGAGCTCATAAGGATATTTGTTTGCTTTCTCGTCCATTCCGAGTTGTTTTAGAATAACAAGTGCTTTCGCTACGTCTTTTTTACGTTTCATCGGTAATAGGACATTTTTGAGTACAGTCATTGTTGAAATAAGTCCAAAATTTTGTACGATGTACCCAATGTTTTTATTTCGATATGATGCCATTTGTTTATCTTTAAATTCAGACATATTTTCTTGTTTAAATAAAATACTTCCCTGTGTCAATGGGATAAGTCCGGCAAGTAGATTCAAAAGTGTACTCTTCCCTGACCCAGATTTTCCTACGATTGCGACCATTTCGCCCTTGTTTATTGTTAGGTTAATGCCATCTAACGCTATTCCTCTAGCAGCGTTTTTACCATACACTTTTTCCAAGCGTCTAACTTCATAAATTTTCATAAACTTCCTTTTCTATCTTGCTATCGTTTTCCGGCAATGATTTTAGTGATCTCTAGATTCGCAATTTTCCCCCACGCAAGGTACCAAATCCCAACAATTATCGTTAGTGCAATAATGCTATTTGTGAGGATGCCTATTTTCGTTGCAGCACCCATACCTGTCGTGATGAGTTGTGCAAGAAATAAACCCATGATGAGTTGTACCAGCTTATTCATGATTAGATGAATCGTGATCTGTTTTTTTGAGTAACCAACGGTTTGCATAACCGCATACTTGTATTTGTTGATTTCCAAATCAAGAAAGATAGATATAAAGTAACAAAGTAGCGCATAAAACAATGTGAATAGACCCGTATATACCCAAACCATTGCAAAGGATAGTTTCGATTTTAAAGCCTCAACAAGTTCTACCTGTCCATCGATCGTTTTAAATGAAATTGGCGAATAACTCAACGTTTGTTGCACCTGCTTAATTTGAAAATCGGATAAATCATTGATGATTATATTTTTCAAAATGTGATGATTTATTTCAAAATCCATTGTTTGGATGTGTTTTGGATGAAACGGAATCACAATATCGTTATCGATAGATTCTGGTAGAAAGTACTGAGGCGATGTAATTGTTTGATGTTGTTTCATAATCCCAACTACAACAAACTGCATCGTATCCTTCTCAAATGTCTGATTTAAGGAAATACTATTTCTCAAATTATGTCCAACCAATACTGGAATTCTTCCATCTTTAAACTCATAGTCTTTTTCAATCAAACCCCTTCCAGCTACTACTTCTAAGTCATTGAACTCACCAACCAGTTTGCTCATCGATCGATATTTTTCTATGGACGCTCTCAAATTAAATTTTTTGTGATCAACTTGCTCAAAAAGTAGAACTAGTTGCTTCTCATGTTGATTGAGTAAATGTTCTATTCGCGTTTTATACTGATTTAACTGCGTGTCATTAAGTTTCTCAATATAACCTTCGAAGCTTTCATTAAATGCATCGTTTTCTATTGGTTCAAAATAAGTTAATGATTTACTTTTACTAAACGTCTGCTGCATTTGAAAATCAGTATATGCGTTTAGCATATTTATAACGAGAAACATACTAAATGTCAGAGGAACTGCAATTTGAATTATACTCATGACACCTTCAAGCACTTTAATACATCGATTCCTGTCTTTGTTTATACCTGCCGCCACTTCAATGTATTCTTTTCTAACGCAAAAAAGTACTTTGATGTACGTTAAAATATGAATAATCAAAAAACTCAGAAATAATGCAACAAGAATGTTAATTTTCAAACTTCCGTAATGAAACCAGATTACCAAAGTACTTACTAAGTACGAACTTACGGTGATCCAACTAAGAGAAACGATATGATATTGAACCTGCTCCAGAGTCTAATATCCAACAAGTCTAAGCACCTTTGTAATATCAGCATGATAGTAGATCCAGTATTTAATGACGAGCTTCAAAGCTATCACACCAGTAATTACCAACGCAATGACATTTATCAAGATAAATCCTTGTTCCATAATGTAACTTTGCATCGTACATACCTGTGGAGGTGTACTTTTCGATTGATGATAGCAGTGATCTCCAAAACTTGACATAATAACTTCGATAATGCAAATGAAGAGTATCGAGGTTATAAACTGATTTGCCCACATGAGTATCTTTAGTTTAATTGACTTATTAAGATTCATTAATTTATCTCCTGAGCTATTTCCTAAAAACTGAAAGTCATAATGTCATTTCAACAGATATAAAACCCTAGCTTTAATCTCCTTTCGTCTGTTCTATTTTAAGTGTTCATGAAATTATGATTTTCCAGCAATTACCTCGTCACTGTATCACTTTATTTTAAATGAATGACATTTTGATAATAAACGGCATATTTTTTTGTATAAAAGGTTACTTAAATAACCGTCCGCACAAAAAAAGGTTACCCACGGGTAACCTAATTAAACTAAGCCTTTATAACTATTTAGCTGCCCAAATATCTATTTCGATATTAATTTCCGGCAAACCAAGAGCGCTGATATATGCGATTGTCATGGAAGGATAATCATAACTAAAGAAGTCGTCCCATGTAGCATAGAAATGGTCCCAATCTATTTCCTTAACGGACCATATATTTACTTTTGTGATGTCTTCAGGTGTAATGCTTTCATGATTGAGTAAATCGCGAATATTATAGAACATCTGTTCTATTTCTTTTTTAAAATCAGTTGGTAGTGTTCCATCTTCTTGGACACCTATTTGTCCTGAGAATACAATGGTATCCAGACCTGCGGGAATACGCGTAATATGTGCGTACTTGCCGACTGGTTGATTTACATTATGTGGTGTTTTTCTTATTATTTTTTTCATTATTTGTCCTCTATTCTAATCCTGCTGAGTGCAATTTCGGCTTAGTTTGGACGCACTTATCCCATCTTAGTGGGATTTTTCGAAGAAAACAGCAGTCATATTGCTGATTCCAAATGATAAAGATAATTTATTGATACGTTTCATCAGCAACTCCTTCTGCATTTTCTGTATCATACCATTCTCGATTTTTTTTGGCAACAATAATACTAAAGGACAGGCATGTGGAGCCCGTCCTTTTACATTTTTTGAAGGTTAATTAGTTGTCCTTGGTTTACATCTTGATGATTCTCAGCAACCATAAACCGTGAGGTCGGTTGATTCGTTACAATGACCATTGTCGTTGCCTCAATGTTCTTATCTTGAAGCAGCGCTAATTCCACCGTTGCAATCATTGAATTCTCTGTGACCTCATCGCCAACATCAACGAAATTTTTAAACCCATTTCCTTGAAGTGTCACTGTATCAATTCCAATGTGGATTAACACTTCTGTACCGTCCGGTGTTTTTATGCCAATCGCATGCTTCGTTGGAAATACAGCAACAACAGTCCCTGAAACAGGTGCATAGATTTCATGAGTCGTTGGAATTACAGCAAATCCATCCCCCATTGCAAAGGATGCGAAAACAGGATCTGATACTTCGGTTAATGGAACAAGTTTCCCGGTGACGGGTGCAAAAAATTCAACTTCCTTTTTGCCAAATAATTTCTTAAACATTATATATTCACTCCTTTTTTTCTGAGTGTCATGACCGTACGAGCAACGGCGTCCGCTACATTATCTACAACGCGTGGATCAAACACTGAAGGCACGATATTTGTTGCACTTAGTTCTATATCACCAATACATTCTGCAATTGCTTGGGCTGCTGCAATATGCACTGATTGCGGAACAGAAATCGCTTTAACTTTAAGTAGCCCTTTAAAAAGACCCGGAAATACGAGAACATTGTTAATTTGATTCGGATAGTCACTGCGCCCTGTTCCAACAACCATGGCACCGGCATCAAGCGCATCATCATAGGAAATCTCAGGTGTTGGATTAGCCATTGCAAAGACAATTGCGTGCTCCGCCATATTTTTAATCATTGATGTTTTTATGATGTTTCCAGCGGATACACCAATAAATACATCCGCATTCACCAGCGCTTCGTCCATCGTAAACAAATCATTTTGATTTTCTGTTAAGGTCGCAATCATCTTTTGATGCTCTGTGGTCGCAGTTTTTAAAGCAACGATTCCGTGAACATCAAATGCATAGATAGTTTTTATACCGTAGTCCTTTAGGAGTCTTATGATTGCACTCCCTGCAGCACCGGTTCCACTAACAACGACTTTTATTGAATCTACAGATTTGTTGACGAGTTTTAACGCATTAATGAGTGCTGCAAGCGTCACAATCGCGGTTCCATGCTGATCATCATGAAAAACTGGAATCTTAAGTGCTTTTTCTAGCCTTTGTTCAATTTCAATACAGCGAGGCGCGGAAATATCCTCAAGATTGATGCCACCGAATCCAGGAGCAATCGCTTTGCATACTTCAATAATCGTTTCCGTATCTTGAGTATCTAGAACAATTGGAACTGCGTTAATATTCGCAAAACGCTTGAGAAGAGCAGCTTTTCCTTCCATAACTGGTAATGCGGCTTCGGGTCCAATGTTTCCTAACCCGAGAACTGCACTACCATCAGAAATAACTGCAACTGTATTTTGTTTCCATGTATAGGTATAGGCTTGATCCACATCTTCTTTAATTTTGAGACATGGGTCTGCTACTCCTGGTGAGTAAACCAACGCCAAATCATCTGCTGTTTGTATATCATACTTTGCCTCAACAGTTAGTTTTCCGCGAAGTTTATCGTGTAAATCTAACGCTCTACTCATTTAATTTCAAGAGTCCAATATGGTTTATTGACTTCCATGAGTGCATCTAAAACGGCTTTGGCTTTTTGCGGATCAACCACACTACGATTTAAGGTTAGTGCTTGGAGTGCTTTAGTATAATCACGCTCGATCCATGACTCCACTGTTAACAATTCGTAAGCATATTGCCCTTCCATTAACCCTTTGTAGAACGGTTTAATGTCACCATAAGGTTTACATACTGGACCATTAGAGCCTAATCTTCCCGCAAGCTCAACAATTGCTTCTTGAGGGAAATTTGGAATTAATCCATCATTCGGAACCATAATCACGAACTCGTTGTTCAGATCATGCAGAATCGACTCCGCAATCTCAATCATCAAGTTACCGAAAACAGATCCAGTTAAAATTTCAAGATCACCGAGTGTATCTCGACCAACTGCTTGAGCACACAGTTCAAATACTTCTTTTTCACGACTATCTTTCGCTTCATCCGCACGAGTATATGTTGGATTACTTTCAGCAACTATTTCTTCTGGAAAGAAGTAATATTGAAGATAAGTGTTCGGTAAATATTCTGGGAAAAATTGAAGGTATTTATTGACTCGTTTATATGTTTCAAGCCATGACGCCGATCGTTGTTCGGCATTGTATGGTTTGAATTCATTATCTTTTAAGAATGCTTTTAAGACATCAAAATGTGAATTTTCGTCAGTATCATAGATGTCTGTAAACCATCCAAAATGATTCAACCCAAAATAGGTTGCTCGTAAAGTTTCCTGCGGAACATCTAGAATTTTTGCATATGAGCGCATCATTGAGTACGGCTGATCACAAAGGTTCAGCAATCGCTTATCGTTCGGAAAGATTTTATGGAGAGCGAGAGCAACAATAGCTGCTGGATTCGTATAGTTTAAAATCCATGCATCTTCATTAACAGCTCGTATGTCATTAACCATTTCAACCATAGCACCGATGGATCGCATTCCATATGCAAAGCCACCCGGACCACATGTTTCCTGGCCAACAAGACCAAATTGTAATGGAATTTTCTCATCCAAACTACGCATGTGAGTATCGCCAGCGCGCATTTGTACGAGTACTGCATCCGCTTGTTGATAGGCAACTGCTTTATCGGTAGTAAAGATAACTTCAGTATCCGGCATTTCTTGTGCCAACACCAATCGAATATAATCATCCATTTTACTCATACGATCATTGTTAATGTCGAAGAATACTACCTGTTTCAGTGGAAAACGTTCTTTGTAGTCCACTATTGATCCTACAAGAGCGGGAGTTCTGGAACTCCCTGCCCCTACTATTGTGATTGAATATGCTTGTCTCACGATTATCACTACTTTCTAATTTCATCATCTACTGCATTACGCACAAACTCTACTAATGGACCAAATACAATATGTATATGGTTTTTTGAAGGAAGGAAAATACCTGTCGTTCCAGATTCCTTCAAGATATCATTGTTAATTAATTGGGTATCTACAACATCAATGCGAAGTCGAGTAATACAGTTATCAACATGGGCAATATTTCCGCTTCCACCGAGCCCTTCAACTACTAATTCAGCAATTCGTTTATAATTTTTTTCTTTGATAAGTGTATTGTCGAGATTTTGTTCATCTTCGCGTCCTGGTGTCTTAATATCAAACTTGAGAATGTACCAACGGAATACAAAATACATGATGACCGCCATCACTAATCCCACTAAAACAAAGTAAATCCATTGTGTATCTTCATACATTAATCCAAAGATTGCAAAATCGAAGATAGTTCCACGAATATAACCTATCGCAACATTGAAGAGTGGTAGTATTGCTGCACTTATACCAATTATGAGTGCATAGATTACATATAAGAATGGAGCTATAAACACGAATGTGAATTCAAGAGGCTCAGTGACGTTTCCAAGCAACGCTGTCATCCATAAAGTAATCAGTAATGGTTTTACAAATTTCTTATTTTCTGGTTTTGCTGTATGATACATCGCCAATGAAATTGCTGGGAAAGCAAACAACGTAACCAACATTTGTTGCTGAGCCATAAAACGTGTAAGGCTCGGCATCATTGACCAATATTCGCTGTTAGGTCCCAGATTGAATAGAATTTCTTGCATCGCAGGAACAACACCAACAAAGGTTGTACCATTAATGACATATGTTCCACCAGCTTCGGTAAAGCGGAACATTGCATTCCAGATATGGTGTAAACCAAATGGAATGAACAAGCGTTCTCCACCAGCTGTAAAGAGTGGTCCGAGTGGACTAAGAATGACAACCGATAGATGCGTTAACATCTGGACAAAGAACTGCCACACAAATGGAATTAACAAACCAAATCCAATCATAAGTGCTGATGTAATAATTGGAACGGATTTTTTTCCACCAAAGAAGGCAAACGCAATCGGTAATTCTAAGTTGTAGAATTTGTCAGTAGCCCATGCTGCCATTAATCCGGCAAAGATTCCACCTGCTGTGTTCAAGTTCATGGTTTGAACACCGAGCACTTTGATTTGCCCCATTTGCGAGATAAGTTCTGGATCTGCTAAATTTCCAGTAACCGTGAGCCATACGCTCATCGTAATGATAAGGACTAAATAGGCAACAACGGATGCAAAGACCGCGATCCCCTTATCGCGTTTACTCATACCATATGCAACCCCCATTGCAAATAGTAACGGAATGTTGTCAAAGACAACACTCATAATCGTGCGTGTGCTTTTCAGCGTTGTTTGAATTACTTCATTTCCGAGAAATGGTAATTTATCAATCATGTACGGTTGTACGAACGCACCACTAATACCAAGAATCATTCCAACCGGAGCTAAAACTCCAATTGGAAGAAGCAATGATCGACCAAATGTCTGAATTTGCTTACTATACTTCTTGAACATCTTCTTCCTCCTGTAACGTATTTCACGTTTCTAAGACCATAATACAAAACTTCGTAACCGCTTACTCTATAATTCTCACGGAATTGGACGCATTAGAAAACCTAGGTCGTGTCTTGCGACCTAGGTCGGATTTTTCTGATACAAAATTTCGTTTGCGAGCATCTCGACAATCATAAACATCCCAACTCGAGATATTCCATCATTCGTTGCTGTAGCCACTGAATCTGATGCAGTGTACAGGTTAATATCAGACATTCTAGCAAGAACATTATGTGTGAACGATGTAATGGAAATGATAGGAACATTTCGTGACTTTACAATTTTAGCTGCTTCTACTATTTTTCGTGTTTCTCCTGATAATGAAATTAAAATAATTACTTCTCGAGGATCAATTGTCGGCGTGATAATGGATAGCAAATTATAGTCATCTAGAATAATACATTTTAGTCCAATAGTTAATAATAAATGATTAAGATGCTGTGCAACTGATTTTGATGTTCCTCTTGCAGCAATATAAACCGTTTTAGCATTTAGTATCGCTTCAGCAGATTTTTGTAAATTACTATAGTTCACTAAGTTACCCGTCATTTTTGTTAGCGCAATGACTGAATCGTTGAAAGCCTCCGTCGTAATATGCTCATGTTGAGACGCATTGTAGGTCTTAATGTAGTACTTTAGATCCGAAAAACCCGAAAAACCTAGCTTCTGAGACATTGTAATTACAACTGTTTTTGAGGTTAATGATTTATCAGCCAATTCATTAATATTGATGGTTTCTACCTCATGCATATTTTGCACGATGTAATTACATACACGGCGTTCACTTTCAGTTAAGGTATCAAATTTTTCTATTATCCGATTCATAGTAGATCCTTTCTTGTTACGTATTTATTGTGTCAATCATACTATGTCTCCATCAGTCATGCAATGAAATTCGATAGCGGTTACATTCATTTTTATGTTAGTCTTCATGTGCGACCATGTCATTAATCAATGATTGCTTCTTGTATTTGATTTGTAGACATATAACCGTTGCTCCAATAATTGTGAAGCATACAAAAATCGCTAAAAATGCGTACGTAACCGAGTAAATCCCCATGACAGTAATTAGTGCACCTGCAACGATATACCCCACCAAACAATAGATTATAGTTGGTATTATTGTTTTGTAGATGATATACCTTACGCGATATCCCAATTTCAGATAAATAGCATTTCGATATGCTTTTTTATCTATATCCATAATTGCACTGCTCGTAAAGGTGAATTGTACAAATATTAAGAAAACCAACGCTAACATTAACCAAAAATATGCAATTTTCAACGCAGCTTGATGCGTCTTCGTTACTGAGTCTTTAATATCTAAAGCTTCATGTTTTAACGAGCTCATCGATATCTTTTTAATATTGAACTCTAGTTCCGATATGTCCATATTTTTGACATAAAGATTATTATAGATTGCTTCATGATACTTAAGCGTATCATCACGAATTAAACGCGGATTGAACGGTGCAATAATACTTTTATTTACCGTTGTTGATTTAAAGTCACTTGGTGCGAAAACAGTTTCTCCTGCTTTCATAATACCTACAACTTGATACGTATTTCCCATCATTTGATACATTTGATTAATGACTAATTTGTCGGACAAATCAGCTCCAATCAAAACTGGGATTGGTTCTCTAATGCTTGTAAAATCGTCATCTTTGATCATTCTTCCTGAAGCGACTTGAATCTCATTGGCTTTCATTACATACTCACTGGAACTGTAGTAATGATCAACTTTCACTTTAAGGGTTGACGATGCAGTACCAGCAGGTTCATAAAAAGTGAACATATCCTGTTCGTGTTCGATAAGCATTGCTCTAAAATTATTTAGAAACGATGCATTCTCTTCTGGTGTCTGCTTACGTAGTTTATGAACGAACATATTGTTAGGACCTTTATCTTCGATTAAGCGTATAGCATGTAGGTTTTCATTATTACTGTACTGCTGATATGCTTTTGTATCTTTTAGTTTATTTTCAAGCACAGTTGCAAAGAACGCAATTACCACTAAGGCTAATATTACTTGCATGATATTTAATCCAGCAGTAAACGATTTCGATATATATCGCATGGATCCTGAGCTTACGTGCTCTTCTGGCTTATCAATCTCAATCAAAATTTTGGTAATTCCCCATAATGTAGCAACACTTTCTATCACGATAGCAACCATTCCGCTAATCACTACAGTACTTACAACTGGACGAACTATGATGATAAACACCATAAATGCGCCTGCAAAACTAGATAGATAATGTATGATTATTTTTCGAACCATGTACCTCCGTTGTTCACAGAGACTGTATCCAACGAGCCGTTGTACCTTATAGATATCCTTTGTTATAAAAATCCAATACTCTAAAACTTTGAAGAAAAACAAACCTGCAGATGCTATCACTAAAACAATCAAAAGAGAAAGGAGCTTCTGTTCATTTATAAACGTAAATATTGAACACGAACTTCGAGCTATAGAGTCTCTAGTGCAGTGCTTCACTCCAAGATGAATGAGCGCAAACGTTGATGTGATAACTGCACTTGAAACTATTAAATTACTAATCCATAATCCTATATGTTTTTTCATATTTTCTCCCAAAAAGTCATTCTACGTTCAGATTATCTAATCATCTGCATCGACACCATATTCACATGTTTGGTCGAAGCGTCCAACAATCCAGGTATGAACCGAATCACCTTCATTTGGAAAATATTTTGTGTTGGTATGTCGTCGATTCCCCATTTTTACCCATGTCCGTATATATTCGTAGTTTGGGCTATAGACGGTTGTCTTGGAATTGCACGCTTTGCCAGCAAAATCTATGTTCGACCATCCTTCGTTATACCAACCACTATCTGCTGAAATATGTCCAGTCATCATTGTTAATAGCAAGCAACTTATTATCACATTTTTTTTCATAACTCACCTCTCTAGTATCAAATATGTTCTTTTTAAACTTTTTCCTTTCGTATATTATCATGTTCCCAATGTATAACATTCGTAAAATGTCTTTGAGGCACTTTTTTGTGATTAAGTGGTTTATTCCTATGTTCAATCATAAAAAAAACACTCCTTTCGGTGTGCTTTAAGAATTAAAAACAGTTTGATAAAGCTTGAAACTTGATGTTTGATAATATGAACTCCCAGAATTAAAGGGCGTCCCATTCTCCATATATGCGATAACTTCCATTTTGATTAAAGGATCACCGACTGCAATGTTCAACTGCTCCGATAACGATGCGTCAGCAAGGATTGCTTGAAGTGACTGATCAGCATAATCGAATTGAATACCTCTCGACTCTAGTAGCGCATAGAGCGAACCACTGAGATCCTCTTCGACAAGACTTCCGACAAGTTTTTCTGGAAAGTACACATGTTCACAGACAATTGGAACATCATTGGCACAACGTGTTCGTCTAACCTCCCATACAGGATCTCCAACCATAATTTGTAACTGATGTGCAATACCTTCATTTGCAAAAACACGACGCAGCTCAACATCTTTAGAGGAAGGTGTTTCGTTACGACGAAGTACTTCCCGTGTGAATCCAACACCATTACGAAATTCTTTATATGATGGCATACTTCGAACAAAAGTACCGCGTCCGTGTTGTCGATATAAAACCCGCTCACTTACAAGTTCATCAATCGCCCGCCGAACTGTAACTCGTGAAATATTAAGGATTTCTGCTAGCTCATTCTCTGAGTCAATCATTTGATGTGCCTTGTAGAAACCTGAATCTATCCTTTGATTAATATAGTCTATTACGACTTCATATTTGTTTTTCATAGATCTATTATAGCAACCCTACTTCGACACTTCAAGTCAACTTGTATTGACAAGTTGAAAACAACTGTATATGATGATTTTAGGAGGTACTTTATGAGAATAGGTTCCGCAGTAAATCCCATTGTTCCGCATGAACTTTTACCTTTATCCGGTTACATGGGTCACCGCCCATCTTTAGGTAGTCATGATTCTTTAAATGCAACAGTAGTCATTATCGATACACATATCTTTGTATCACTAGACCTAATTGGTATTGACGATAATCTTTATCGTAATATTAAGCGCAAGTTACCCGATCAATATACAATCTCTATTTTTGCATCACACACCCATGCAGGTCCGGTTGGAACATTAGATACATCATCAGTGCTCTACGGAATGCAAAATGTCTTTCAAGATATAGATCATACTTACCTTGAGTTTGTGACACAGCAAGTCCTCGATGCTATCGACAAATCGCTATCTTCGATGGAACCATTTGAAGCAACGTTTGCTGAAGGGGCTATTGAGAATTTGTGGACACATCGTATCAATCCTCAAAATACAATCAACAATTCATTATGGTTTATTGAGTTTAAAACATCCACGAAGACAACTATGATGCTTTCTTTCCCTTGTCATCCAACTGTATTAAACAATCAAAATCAACTGTATAGTAAAGATCTTCTCTATGGTCTTGATCTTGCGAAAGATATAGATATTCTCTTGTTTATGAATGGACCTTCGGCTGATATAAGCACCCGATTCACCCGGCAGGAATCCTCATATTCCGAAATCGAGCGAATGGGACACATACTGTGGAAACAGATTATTAAACTGAGATCCTCAGCTGTTCCTTTCACACTGAATCATATTGATGTCGTTGACTTCTATTGTGATTTGAAAACTAAATCACCCTCTTCGAATCACAACCATCAAATTGAACAACTCCAATTAGCGTATAAACAATCCGAAAATCCACACATACTTACCCAATTAGATGGATTAATACTAGAACGTAGTTTCTTATCATCAAACCCACCTTCCGTAATTCCCTTACATCTTCAAATTATCGAGCTCGAGAATTTACGTATCGTCTCAATACCCGCAGAACTATCACACGCTTTCACCTTAGACAATACAAAGATTGTGACACTTGCTAACGGATATTTATCCTATTTCACTTCATGCGAATCCTTTGACCAAAAAACCTATGAATCGTATGCGAGTGTAATTGATCGTGGTGAGGCAGAACGCATGATACATTTTATAAAAAATACTATGGAGGCACATTAAATGCAAACACACACTTATCTTGACTATATAAACAAAACTATCAATGAACTCGCAACAACTCAAACACATGCAATCGATGCGGCAAGCGTATGCATTGCAGATGCACTTGCTCGCGAAAATCGCGTCTTCGCTTTTGGGAGTGGTCACTCTCATATGATTGCCGAAGAATTCTATGCGCGTGCTGGGGGACTTGCATCGATTGAAGCAATTTTACCACCAGAACTTATGCTTCACGGTACCGTCGGAAAAAGCACTCAAATAGAACGCATCTCTGGTTATGCCAAACCAATACTTGAACTTCATAATCCTCGCGCTGGAGATGTTATTATTGTTACATCCAATTCTGGTAGAAATAATGTACCAGTCGAAATGTGCTTAGAGGCCAAAGCCTTAGGAATGCATGTTATTGCAATTACATCCATGAAACACTCCAGTCACACCACATCCCGTCATGAGAGTGGCCTTCGAATGTTTGAAATCGCAGATATTACTATTGATAATCTTTCACCCGCAGGCGATGCTGCATTCTACATCGAAGGATTCGAAACCCCAACCGGTGCCTTAAGTAATATTATCGGTTTAACGATTGCACAGACACTTGTTGTGAATGTTGTAGACGAACTTGTACGTAAAAGTATCGTTCCACTCGTATTCAAGAGTTCAAACTTAGACGGTGCCGACGCCTATAATGACGCTTTGTTTGATACTTATCTACGTTAGAAAATAAAAAAGGGAATTTGAATTCCCTTTTTTATTTGATTCTCTGAATTTGTCCGTTTGATAATAAATAGACGTCTCCAAGTACCTCCACAATGCCATTTACTACTTTAATTGCGCCATTTTTTGTAGGAGCATAAATTGGAAGTTCATATGAAAATGGCATCAGATCCATATCAAGGTAGTCATGATTTTCTAAATCAAAATGAGGTTCGAATGATAATTTGTTTAATCTTAAGCCCTCTTGAAGTGATGCTTCCTTAACATCATATTTATTTCGTGGTGAACACACCCATTTTTCACTCATGTTAATGGCACCAGCACTGGTTCCGATAATTACACCTTCGTGATTGCGAATCACATCATCAAGTTCAAGGTCATCTATCATTTTCTTTTGCTCAAGATTGTAACCACCAAGAATAAACACAACAGATGCTTGACTAACCGCCCTGCGTGCTTCTTCAGTACTTAATTTATTATCAACAAAAACATAGTTTTTAAACTCAATACCCGCTTGAAGCAGCCATTCGCGTTCTGCAAGTGGTGGATTTTCGCCTTCATAATAAAGAGGATCTCCTGACATCAAAGCAATTGTCTCACGGTGGAGAATGGTTTGCTGCAATGATTTTTGAATGTGCGATGGCATCGTGTCATAATACCTATCCAAGTAATAATGTACACACATTACAGTATTTTCCTTTCACTATTTAAAATAAGACGCTAGAATTGCGATACCTTCCTCATGAAGAACATGTTTAATGACTTCAGGTTGATAATGTGAATGTATAAAGACTGTTTCGCTACTATTAACCTGTGGTTCATCCAAAATAAAATTCAAATCACGACTTCCTGCACTGAATACAAGTGTTCCTAATGTTGACCACACCATTGCACCAGAGCACATGAAACACGGCTCACAGCTCGTGTAAAGTGTATACTCTGATAAATCTGTGATTTTGTTTTGACGGCAGAATTCACTAATCAATGCAAGTTCCGCATGCATTGTTGGATCTGTGACCGACTTTATCCGATTCATCGATGTGGCAACGCACTTTCCGTCTTTCACGAGGAGTGCTCCAAAAGGTTCATCACCACATTGCATTGCCTGCTTTGCAAGCGCTAATGCTTCCATCATAAATGCTTTATGTTTATCCATTTTACGGCTCCTTTTTATTCATTCTAGCACATTTGCATTGCTCGGGCGTTGAAACGACGTTTTCAACTACCAAAAAAGGGGCAGATAAGCCCCTTTTGATATTATGATTTATGTTTTCTTCTTGCTACAACTGCTATTACAACACCAAGGCTTGAGAGTGTTAGGGCACTAATTGGAAGTATGTTACTCATACCCGTATTTGGTAATGTATGTGTATCCGCTTTTGTGCTTTCACTCGTAGTTGGTACTTCTGGGTCACTCGGTTCTACCGGAGCAACTGGAGAAGTTGGGTCAACTGGCTCAACTGGATCGACTGGGTCAACTGGATCAACTGGGTCGACTGGATCTATTGGAACAACAGGGTCAACTGGGTCAACTGGGTCAACTGGGTCAACTGGGTCAACTGGATCAACTGGGTCAACTGGATCAATTGGGTCAACTGGATCAATTTCAACTAAATTATTTATTGCCTTTTGTATTTCCGAAATTAGATTATCAATGATATCTTGAGTCAATGACTCACTTTGCAACAGTTGTTGTGCATTATCTGTTAATGCCTTTAGGACCGCCATACTTTCTGGAGTATACAATGATGTATTCATCGCATCAACCTCTTGAATTAATGTTGCTAACTCAGTGGTATCAACTTTAACAACTGCTTCAATTGATACATTGTCAATATACGACGCTACCGCAGGTCCTGATGCTTTATAGTAATACAAAGTCACTGCATTCACACCTTCAGGTGTCGTGAATGTTATGGTACTTGGTTGATATTCAGTATGCTTAATTTCAACAAACTGCTTATCTTCTTTACCTTGATTATCTTTCCATTTCACGCCAAGCGTCAATTTTTGACTTGGATCGCCACTCATCGTCATCGCATCAATTTGATATTCGGTGTTTGGTGCAACAGCAATAATATGTTCGATGGAGGCACCACCATTCACAGCCTTTATTTCACCTGCATATTTACCTTCAAATGGATTATTGGTAGTAATTGCGCCATTCCATTGGAAATTCCAAGGATCTTTATTTGTATGCTTCGTTGTATCTTCAAATGTTCCATTCTCAAGCTTTACTTCGAACGCCGGAATGGAAGGTTCAATTTCTGCTGCCGGTATAAATGGTGTTACATTCTCAAACTTAGTGTCTGAAAACTCATGAGCTCCAATATCTGGTAACCCGTTATAAACAACATTTCCATCATGAATGGAGTTCTTAAAGAAATCGGTTCCTGCTGTTCCAGGATGTTTGTTGATATCAAGGCTTACAAATCGACCTGCATTAACTGCTGGAGATGCAGCATTAATTTTAAATCCATCAAGTGCAGACCAATCGGTAATATCACGGGTTTCCATATCTTTATCAAGAACTGTACCTGGGAAAGTTATATCCGTAAACATTGGATCAACACCCACAAGATTGCTACCTGGAATTTGATTAGGTTTCGGAACATTACTTCCAGCAAAGATATTATTGGAGTACTCCCAACGTGCTTTTGTTGCATAACCACCACGTCCATTATTAACAAAAATATTATTGTAAATGTTTGCTTGAACATTTCCCCCTTGATTTACAAGAGGTGCGGTATTCATTGTTTCATCAATATAAAAGACATTGTTGTAGATATTAATGCCTTCAAGATTGTTTCCTTGGCAAACAGTAAATGTTTGATACTTATCATTGTAACTAATATTGTATCTAAAAGTTCCATCTTTAACACCGCCACGGCTTTCAGCACATAATAGCAACGTACCACCATCA
Organism: Erysipelothrix sp. HDW6B; assembly: GCF_011301115.1. NCBI lineage: Bacteria > Bacillati > Bacillota > Erysipelotrichia > Erysipelotrichales > Erysipelotrichaceae > Erysipelothrix > Erysipelothrix sp. HDW6B. Next base: position 1,662,687 of record NZ_CP049860.1, read on the forward strand.
TTATTGTAAGAATAGTTGTATTGATAAACGACGCCTTGAGAGCCTTGATCAAAGTCCCATGGCATTCCATCTCGTGTTGAGAAGCCTCCGGTTACTTCATTGTATTGGAACAATGTATCATCTGCGTTCCATACCCACATACCTGCATTATAACCTGTTGATTTTAAGTTATAACCGTCTAAGAAGTTATACTCTACAAGCGCACCTTTCGTCATATGCGGTGCAATACCGTCGCCTCCTATATTGTAAAGTTTATTTCCACGAATTTTAACATTTGTAATTGGTGTCCATGGTGTCACTGAATTTTCATTGAAAGCAGGGTCTTCTGGTCGGAGTAAATCTCTGTTTTTCCAGTCAGTCCAAAATAGAATTCCTGAACGATGGACATCTTCGATTATATTATTTTCAATCACAATATTGTCAAAGGTTGTCCGTTGGTTAATGCTATCTTTGTTATGTATTTTTCCATCAACCATATCCGGAATATTAACAGTAACCTGAATTCCTGAGCTTCCTTTCGCATCTTTTTTATCTTCACCTTTGACGTCATGAATGTATAAATCATGAATATAGAAGTCATTCAAGGTTGTGGTAGTTTTTGTATTATGCTCCGTTAAATTCTCACCGCCATAATTAACGTTTAAAAGATGAACGCCACGTCGTGGTGATTGTGGCGCTAAGCCATTTAGATCTTCATTGGTTATTTCTAAATGACCAATTTCCCAATGTTCTTGATTTTTTAAGAGAATGGTATTTTCGACGCCGTTACCATCGATTCGTGGTAATGCTCCTGTGCCAAAGGCTCCAATAACAATACGATTGCCCTGGGTTCCACTTCCTTGAGGTGCAAGTCCCCCTTTCCAGTTTCCGCCTCGTTTAAATAGAATTTGATTACCTGGTTCAAACACATGCTCATTCACACGTTCCAAGGATTGCCATGCTTGATCTGGTGCAGTTCCATTGTTAGTATCATTTCCAAGTAAATTATCAATATAGTAGATTGTTTGTGACGTGTTGGTGCTTTCTTCAGCAGCAACGGGTACAAATGTTCCCATCATCATGAATGAAATCATAAGGGATAACATCAATTTTCTAAACTTCATAATTCCTCCTTAACACGCTTGTGCACCGATATTGTATCGAAATTAGTGTTGAAACCGCTATCAAATGATTGCTGTATGCATACGTTAAATTGTTGTTTCAAGAATTCTCGATATTAAAACCTTTGCGTTGGATTCCTTTTTGTCTTATGTCACAAGTGATCAAAGTGTCCTCATTTGAATAGAGAAACGTTTAAATGTGTGTGTAATAAAAACGTTCCTACCTCCACTATCTCTTGGTGCCTTCTTAATATTGGAAGTACCGTATCGCATCATTTAAAATATGCAAGTTCTATTCATGACATTAAATACAACATTTATTACATCAATAGCACACATAATTCATTTTGCGTTAATATTTCTACATCGATACAAACAATGTGAAAAGTTAAACATGGTTTGTTCGGAATTTGATGGAGGAAGAATATGAAAAAACTGATAATTTCCGCGAGTACAGTGTGTATGGTTATTCTCGCGAGTGCAAATTTCACGACACTAATGGCTGACGAACAATCGCCAGAACAACCTGTAATTTCTGAAGCAAGTACCGAAGTACTTGCAGATAAAAAAGTGCAAGATGATATAAAAAAAGATATCATCGAAGATGACGTTATTGAACCAAATCATCTTGATGATACTGACAGTCAGAACAGTCGTGCAGATACAGTAACTGTAACATTTGAATTGAATGGCGGACAAATGTCTGAGTCTTCCATTGAAATCCCAAAAAATTCGACGGTGGATACCAGCCTATATCAACCAACAAAAGAAGGGTCTCTCTTTTTCATGTGGTATACAGATGCAGATTTTGAAACAATGTATCTTGGTTGGGATCGTATAACTGAGGATACAATTCTGTACGCTCGTTGGGGTACTGAAATAAGCCGTGACGAATTTTCAGATGATTTACTAAAAATTCTTGAATCTAACTTTGGTGTATCAGAACCCATTAGTGATTTGGAACTCTTAGACATCAATACATTTGATTCATCAGATTTCTACTATAATCCAGAAACCGATAACTATGAAAATATATCTGTTTACGACTACAAAGGCATTCAATACCTTTCTAACATCCAAAATTTGACAATTGGTATTGATGCTGAGCACCCTATTTCAAACGATTCACTTGCCTATCTTGGCGAACTCGAGAAAATCGAGTATCTCACATTCAAGGATATTATACCTTCCGAACGCGCATCAGACTGGATCGATTATGAATGGTATGTCACTGCCAATTTGAATAATAAGGATAACGTTGCTTTCTATGAAAATGAGATTGTTCGATATCTAAATGCCATGAATTTCGAAGCCAATGACCGTGACTATCCTTTATACTTAAACTTTGATTATAGTCTTAGTTTATTGGATCAAACGTATTTAATGAAGTGGCAGATTCAAAACGTTGCTATGAACATTACGCTTAATGCTGGAGAGATTAATAATACGATTTATGCAAGACCAGTAGTTGTTGAAAAGAATGGAAGCAAAATGTACCAAGTAACAATGCCGAATCCAAATGTCTTCGTCTATCTTGATCAAAACAACAATCTTTCATTGGATGCGGACTATACTTACCATAAAACATGGTCATCCATCGATACCTATCCAAATTTTAGCTTTGATGTGAGCGATGATGAGTTCCAGGCGTTCCAAGAACCGATTCTTCTTGAGTATGTTTTACCTGACGGTTCTATCATCGAAACCGATTCAGAAAATCAAGAACATGATCTTAATTTTAAATCACTAAACCTCTACTTAACTGAACTACAATATTCAATGATGAAAAAAGAATTCGATTTAGCTGGTGATGCAGTAGATTTTATTAACCACCCAGGACAAATAGGAACCTTTACGGCAGCTACCGACATTCCTTATGAGGCAACACAATCAGGTGGGGGGCTTTTACCTGATGATAATATCTTTATCGATTCAAGATATCGTCTCGTCCTTGATCTCAATGATATTGTTGAGACCGTTACAGTCACTTTTGACAGCCAAGGCGGATCGGATGTCGAGAGCCAAACTATTACCATCGACACGCAAGCTGAGCTTCCTGAAGCACCAACAAAAGATGGCTTCACCTTTGGTGGATGGTATACTTCTACAGCTTTTGACACACCCTATGACTTTGCAACTTTAGTAAACGAAGATATCATTTTATACGCTCAATGGACTAAGAGCAATCCGGTTGATCCGATTGATCCGATTGATCCAGTTGATCCAATTGATCCAGTTGATCCAATTGATCCAATTGATCCAGTTGATCCAGTTGACCCAGTTGATCCAATTGACCCTGTTGTTCCAATAGATCCAGTCGACCCAGTTGATCCAATCATACCAGAGATTCCAACACCAGAACCTGATGAAACATTACCCAATACCGGTATGGAAGATCCCACATTCCGAGTATTTGGATCCCTCCTTGTTATTTCAGGACTTGCAATCGTAGCATCACGATACTTTAAACGTGCTACCAAAAACCATTAATAAAAAAGGACCTTGAAGGTCCTTTTATTTTGAAAATAAATCGTTGAGGGCATATTGCCCTTTTTCATTGGTAAGTGCAATGACTGTATCATCTGCTTTGAGTTCGACACTACCGTTAATTACAATTGCATCGTCTTCACGAATTAACGTAATCAAGACAGTTTCTTCTGGCAATTGTAGATCTTTAATCATTTTATTTTCCGCACGTGAGCCAGCTTGGATACCCATTTGAACAATTGAGTTCTTCCCTTTATTTATTTTGAGAAGTGTTGATAAACTCTTCATATCAATTTCGTCCATAACGATACGTGATACTAAATCTGCCTGATTGACCGCAACATCCACACCCATTGATTGGTTGAATAACCATGTATTTCGCGGATTGTTAACCCGAGCAATGACACGTTTAGTCCCATATTCATATTTTGCAATCGTTGCGACAACAAGATTGACCTGGTCTTCTCCTGTGACCGCCACCACGACATCAGCTTGATTAATCCCGGCACGTTCTAAGGTATCAGGATCGCTCCCTGTTCCACGAACTAACATTTCTTCTGTAAAATCATGTCTTATTTTTTCTAATGGTTTTTCACGATTCTCAATAATCGATACTTCATAATTGTTTTGAATGAGTAACTTTGCTACATATGACCCAACTTGGCCACCACCGATAATTATCGCTTTCATCGTTTTTCCCCCTAAAGACCTAGAACACTTTTGAGTGTGTCTAGATCATTATTTTGAACTGCAATATAAAGTTCGTCATTGGCTTCAAGTACAGCACCGCGCTCTGGAATGAATGCATTATTATTTCGTAATACGCTAACTACTTGAACCCCTAAGTTATTGACGGTTTCGATGTTTTTACCAACTAATAACGGTGTAACCGCAAGTTTGATAATTTCAACATCACTATTACCAATTGTTGCAATACTGTCCATATCAGTTTTGGTTAGCAACTTAACAACACGGCGTGTCCCCCATTCCGTAGTCGAAATGGTTTGAACACCGAGCATCGCATAAATCGCAGCATTTTTAGTGTTATACTGACGTGCTATGACTTTTGGTACCGAATAAAGATTACGAGCAATGCGACCAATTAATGCATTGGTTTCATCACTATCCGTGCATGATACTACAGCATCTGCGTGACTAATGTCTGCATTTTCAAGAACTTCCTTGTCAAAGCCAACACCTGACATATACGTAACGTTGTTGTACTTGGGTAAGCGATTTAAAACATCCGTATTCGTATCAATAGCTACGATATCATTGTTGTCTTGACTTAATGTGTGGATCAGCTCAGTTCCCATACGTCCACATCCAATTATAATAATTTTCATCATCAATTATCCTTTCACGATGTTATTGCGAATATATTTTTTACGTAATTCATCCAATAAAATAGCAGGAATTGGAACAAGGATTAAGATCATCCATTCCATCCAACCCAAAGGCGCAGTATCAAAGATATTTTGTAATGCTGGTATGTACATTAACGATGCAATCAAGATTATTTCAACAGCGATACCAATTAGAACTTTGCTATTGGTAAAGATACCGCGTTTGAAGATTGATTGATTTTCTGTACGACAGTTGAGTACCATTCCAATTTGACCAAAGACAATCATTGCAAGTGCCATTGTGGTTGCTTGGCGGTACACGTTGCCATTTGCAAGTAAACTTGTTTGTGGCCAGTTGCTGTGCATAAAGTAAATAAAGAAGTAACCAAACATTGCAAAGGCTGAAAGGATGAGACCGTACCAGAAGAATGCGATAATGAAGGTCTTTTTGTTTAAGAGAGCCTCACCACGTTTACGTGGCGGTTTGTTCATAATACCTTCTTCCGGTTGTTCGGTTCCAAGTCCAAGTGCTGGTAACATATCGGTTCCAAGGTCAATTGCAAGAATTTGCATGATTGTAAGTGGCAATGGAATTGCACCACGTGATAATAGAAATGCAACTGAAGGAATGGCTTCTGCCATGTTACTGTTAAGAATATAGGTTAAGAATTTACGGATATTACTATAGACCGCACGACCTTCTTCAACCGCTTTAACGATTGATGCGAAGTTATCGTCGGTTAAGATGACATCGGCTGCTTCTTTCGCAACATCGGTACCGGTAATTCCCATGGCAACACCAATATCTGCTTTTTTAAGTGCTGGAGCGTCGTTAACACCATCACCCGTTACCGCAACGATGTGACCTAATTCTTGTAAAGTTGCAACAACACGATATTTTTGTTCAGGTGCTACACGAGCGAAGATGACTTCATCTTCTAATGCACGTTTGAGTTCATCATCTGATAACTTATAAAGTTCAGATCCAGTAATAACACGTGGGTGTTCTGTTTTAACAATTCCGATTTTCTTAGCAATACTTTCAGCAGTAAGTCCATAGTCTCCTGTAATCATTATAATACGAATGCTTGCATCATGACAGATTTTTACGGCATCACTAACTTCGGGACGTGCTGGATCTGACATAACGACAAGTCCTAAGAATGTAAGATCATCTTCAATAATTTCAGGTGTATATTGACTCATCGTGTTGGGAAGAGATGTTTCATGATCTAAAGCACGATAAGCGACTGCTAAAACACGCAATCCATTTCGAGCATACATATCATTTGCTTCCATTGCTTCATCAAAGAACGCTGATTCCATTGCTACACGTTCGCCATTACGCTCTACGTGATTTGAGATTTCAAGAATTTCACGAGGTGCTCCTTTTACAAAAGCAATACGTTGATCACCATGAATCTTGTAGGAATAATCATGAATCGTTGTCATTCGTTTACGTGTTGAATCAAAAGGAAGTTCACGAAGACGTAAAGCCTCTGTGGTTAAGGAATCAAGATTAATGCCACCCTTTTGTGCCGCAACACCCAAACATGCTTCTGTTGGGTCACCTAAGACGGTATAACGATCATTGTCTTCATTCGGAGCGACTACTTTCGCATTACTACATAATGCAGCAGCACGAAGAATTGTTTGAAGGTTTGCATGGTCATACACTTTAATTGCTTCACCATCGAGTGTAATCTGACCTTCAGGCGCATATCCTAAACCACTGACATCATATTCATGATCTAATGTCCAGACATTGCTGACAGTCATTTCATTTTGAGTTAATGTTCCCGTTTTATCAGAACAGATAACTGAGGTCGAACCCAGTGTCTCTACAGCTGATAATTTTTTAACTAATGCGTTCTCTTTAGCCATTCGTTTAACTGCGATTGCTAAAGAAAGTGTGACAGTAGGTAAAAGTCCTTCTGGAATAAATGCAACAATCATTCCTAATGCAAAGATAAATGATTTCGCAAGTGTTTCCTGTACAAAGAATACCGAGATAATGAAGAAGAGAATTCCAATGGATGTTGCGATAATTGAAATCTGTTTGGTAAGAACATCCAGTTCTTGTTGGAGTGGACTTTTTTCTTCTTTCATATTTTGGGTAAGATCCGCAATTTTTCCAAATTCCGTATTCATTCCCGTTGCATAAACGATTGCTTTTCCTGTTCCGCTTGAGACTGAAGTTCCAGCGAAAATTAAGTTGCGAATTTCAAATCGTGATAAATCATCACCTAAAACAGCATCAGCATTCCGACGAACAGGATTCGATTCACCGGTTAAAGTTGATTGATCGACATTCAAATCACTGCATTCAACAAGACGCGCATCAACGGAGATACGATCGCCTTCCGCAATAATTAAAATATCACCCACAACTAATTCTTCAGTAAGAATTTGTTGTTCTTCACCATCACGAATGACCCGTGCAAATGAAGGCAACATTTTTTTCAACGCATCCGTAGCTTTCCCTGCTTGGAATTCTTGCCAGAAACCAAAGACACCATTGATGACATTGACGAGCCAAATTGAAATACCCAGTTGTGGCATATCAGCAAAGATTGCGATTCCCCCACTGAACCATAACAAAATAGCCATCAAGCTGGAAAAGTGATGCAGAAATTTCTTCCACATTGGTTCCCCTTTCACTTCTCTTAGTACATTTTTTCCGTATTCGTGTTGACGTTTTTTTACTTCATCAGTACTTAATCCATTACGATCAACATCAAGGTGTTCGTAGACATCTTGTGGCGTAACTTTGTAGACTGAGTCATTGTCATATTTCTTCATTTTATTCCCCTTCTTTTCAAAAGATAAAAGTATTCTAACACCACCGGTATTAAGACGGTATTAAGATTAATCTTTTGACTTGAAAATAGAAAAAAAGAGTATTCTTGATACTCTTTTTTGGGGAAAAATTTTATTTAGAAACGACAGAAATACGTTCTTGAATGTGTTGTGCTTGCTCGATTTCATCGACCATTGCAATGGCATAATCAGCATAACTAATCACACTGTCGCCTTTACTATTTAATGTTAGTATTTCGCCGGCTAGAGTATAGGATCCAGTGCGTTCACCATCGGCTCTAAAATCTGCTGCCGGTGAGAAGTATGTCCATTTTACATCACTTCTCATTCGAAGTTGTTTGAGCGCTTCTCCCATATTCGATGCCATGGGTAGGTATGCAGCCGGGAATCCTTCTGTATCCATCAATTTAGTTGTTAATTCCTCATCCACATAAAGACTTCCCGCACCACCAACAACTAAAAGACGTGTGGGTGTTGTGGCTACGAGATTTGCGATGTGATTAAGTGATGTAACATGCACGCTTTGATCGTCTCCAAAGAAACCGAATGCATCAACAACACTATCATACCCTTCCAAATCTTCTGGTTTTAAATCAAACAAGTCGCTTTCAAATACGAACGCTTTTTTATTTTTGACTTTATTTGCATCACGGACGAATGCTGTAACTTCATGTCCGCGGGCAATTGCTTCATCAACAATCAAACTTCCTGCTTTTCCACTTGCGCCAATTACTGCTATTTTCATTTTAAGTCCTCCTGGTTATTTGTTGTAATCACAACACTTACAACTAAAGAATATACCTGTTTTGTTGTAATGTCAATAGTTACAACAAATTATTGTAATCATTGACATTACAACGGTTCGTATCCTATACTAAAGATAATTAGAGGTAATATTATGCAAATTAGTAGTCGTTTTACCATTGCTTTACATTCGTTAATATGTATTCATACTTTCGATGGCGAGCACAAAATCACCAGTGATTTTATCGCTGAAAGCGTCAATGTTAATCCTGTTATCATCCGAAATGTTCTCGGACAATTGAAAAAAGCGGGACTCGTTGAAGTTCAACGTGGTGCCGGCGGGGCACATATCGTTCCGGAATTATCTGACTTCACACTTTATGATGTTTTCATTGCGGTTGACAGCATCCAAGATGATCTTTTTGCCTTTCATGATAATCCGAATCCTAACTGTCCCGTCGGAAAACAAGTTCACACGGTACTTGATGGATACCTTGATGATGTTCAAAACGCCATGATCAATGAATTAAAAAAAACAACATTCGAAGATGTCGTGCAAAAAGTAGAAATCTAAAAAGGACCGAGTTTATCTCAGTCCTTTTCATTCATTAGTGTCTTCGCAATTGAAAATAACAAAGCTTCGTTGCCTTTAGCGGCCATCAGTTGTGTCCCAAAATATTCATTGTTTTGATTACGGTATAACGGAATACTCAATGCAGGTTGTCCAGTAATATTTGCAAGCATCGTAAATGGTGTGTAAGATAAGGACTCTTCAAACATATCCCACACGACTTGATACGGATTTTCATCTGATTCAATTCTTTCCATACGCTTTACAAATGTATCGGTATGGTAAACATGATTAATAGAAGGTGCAGCTTTAGCCGTCGTAGGTGTTAAATATAAATCATATTTTTGGTGGAATTGATGCATGATATCACTCACTCGATCCCAATAATTTAGGACATCTACCATTTGCCACCCTTGAACACGTAAACCATAATGATACAAAACCCATGACATGAGTTCAATTTCATGCATTGCCACCGAACGCTCAAGCGTTGTTTCTATATCTTTAAACATCGCGGCTGTTTCAACACCATTTACCATATAGTATGTTTCCATGAGTTTCATACCGTCATAATCAGGAGTCTCATAGACCAATGTATGACCCAATGCCTCAAGCTGTTGGACAGTTTGCATTAATGCGGCTTTCGCATCATCACTAACAACACTACCGACAGGTGATACATCAGTATAAGCAATTCTTAAAGTTTTTTTAGGAATTGCTTTTCCTGCTACATAATTAAATGGTGAAGCAACTGTATTCTGCTTTATAGATTCAAAGAGAAGTTCTGTATCGCCTACTGTCTTTGTCAAAAAGAAGTTCATCGATGCACCTTGCCATCCACGATGCATATAAGGACCCGTTGGGATACTGCCTCGTGTCGGCTTAAGACCTACCAAACCCGTATAGCTTGCCGGAATGCGAATTGAACCACCACCATCACTTGCCGCAACGACAGGAGTAAAGCCTGCAACCAACGCTGCCGCCGCACCACCGCTCGATCCACCTGGAGTCGTCTCAAGATTTCGTGGGTTGCGGGTAACACCATATAACTTTGAATCTGTGATATTTTTAAATCCAAACTCTGGACTGTTTGTTTGTCCGATAACAATAAAACCAAGATCTAAGACGTTTTGCACAAAGTTGTTCGTATGCTGTGCCGTGGCATCTTTAAATAAATTGGATGCCGCCGTACTTGGTTCATCCGCTAAGCTATGGCCTAGACTCTTCAGTAGAATGGGAATCCCTTTAAATATTGTGTGACTGTAATCATTCTCAGCTTCGGCTAAAGCTTTCTCGAAGCGTGTATGAACAACCGCATTCATTGTTGCATTATGATCATTGATTGCTTCTATTGATGTCGCTACCAATTGCTTCGGGGTGATTGTTTTTGCCTCTAGTGCTTGAATGTATGCTTTTAAATCCATAATACCGCCTCCTTTGTTCTTTATAAGTTATTTACAATATACGCTTTTTGTTTTGCAAGATTAGTGTCCAAGGATTGCGGCACGACTGTCGTCATTGCTTTCAATGGTAAATTGACGTCTAAAAGCCGCACAGCAGCCTCACAGACACTGTTCTCATCTGCTACTTGAATGAGTATCACCCCTAGCAAATCAGCGACACGTTGGGCCATACGTTGATTTTTTAAAAATCCCCCAGTAACAAACAACGGCATATGTCGTTCAAATGCAATACTCTCTAACATTAAATCAATGTTCGCAAGCATTCCAAGAAATATAGCCTGTGCAATTTGCTCGCTTGAATTTGATTCAAAACTAAGCTTCATGCTTTGGTGAATCCTCCAAAAAGGACCACGTTCACCAAAAGCATAAGGTTTAGCGTAAAGTTCCATTTCATCTGGATGGGCAAGTTCGAGTAATTCAATTAACCGTTCAAATGATAAGGTATTCTTAAAATAGGTTTGATTCACCCACTGGTACAAGTTTCCACCATTGTTTGATGCATTCCCGCAGAGATAGGACCCTTCATTAAGGATATAACAAAACGTATTTCCCGTCTTGGATAAAACGGGTTGCTGCGCATAGTAGCGGACACCAATACTGGTACCAATGCTCATGACATAGGGAGATTTATCAAGATATGCTTTTTCTCGAAAAAAATGAGACGCCATTACGCCATCTGTTGACCCAATCGTTATGGTAATGCCCTGCTTAGAGTTAGTCATCCGTGCTTGATGCGTTACAGCAACAACTTCTGGAAATTGTGTTGTACTTCGTTGAATGATATCTAGAATTTCACCATCCCAGCAGTGTGTATGAATATTAAAACACCCCGATGCAGATGCGCTCGAGACGTCTGTTAGGAAAAGACCTGTAAAATGCATCATAAGGTATGATTTTAAATCATGAATCCGATACACGGACTCATTACGCGCTTGATACAACTTCGTTAGAGGGGACATCGGATGGAGCGGTGTTCCTGTTTTCTGATAAAAAGGTATCGACGTTGTTTGAAGAACTTCAATTACTGCTTCAGAACGGTTATCCGACCAAATAATCATTTCGGAAAACTTATCTAATTCAGTTTCATAAATTAACGTATGCATCGCGGTCGTAATCACAACATCCGTAATGTCATGAATATCAACACCTGCTTCAATAAGTGTTTGAACCGTTTTTAAAATATCTTTCGGGTTTTGGGTTTGCATGCGACCATTGCTGTAAGTTGTTACTTCCCTAGTTTGTATATCAATGCATCGATTACCATAAAAAAAAGCTGCTTTTATATTTGTCGTGCCTATATCAATACTTAGGATTCTTTTGATTGTCATCATTAATCCTCATTTGCAGAAGCAGTCATTGTGGCTGCAAGTGCAAGAATTTTTCGCACTGTATTGGCCGTACGAATCGTTACAAAATTACGTGCATCCGTGCTCGCAATTTTAGACCACTTTGTTTGAGAAAAATAAGCAACCACCGCTGTCCAATAGATCATTGCCTCACCGACCTCTACATATTCCTTACCATCTAAATGCGCACCCATAATTTCCATAATTGCCGATGCATCCTTTGGCGGAATTACAAAAACCGCTGTATGATAGTATTCCTTATTACCGTCTCCCCACCATTCTGGTGCGTTATCCGAAACGCGTTGCAATGTCTCGACACTCACAACTGTAATAGGAATTTCAAAATTAAATGTTTCGAGTAAGATAGGCTCCAAACTTCCTATTAGAATCCCTTGATTTTCCTCAGGACTTGAAAAGATAACATTACCACTGTTGATGTAGGTTTTAACATTAACATACCCTAAATCCTCAAACAATTTCTTTAAGTCTTTCATTGGCACCTTATTTTTTCCACCAACATTAATCCCTCTTAAAAATGCAACATATTGAATCATCGATAATACCTTCTCACTTTCTTTCATAAATTGCATGATAGGTTTCATAAGGAACCATTGCAATCCCTACCGCTTTGAAAAACAAGGTATACTGTGCCAACGTTGTATCATCTTTGAAATCTTGGGTACAGTATAGATAATAGCCGCTAGTTCCGTTCATCTTCATTTTCTTACGGTAAAGCGCCCGTTGGATCAAGACATTACGAATAAAAATTTCTTCATCACCTAATGCAAGACCAAAAATAATGACGTCTTTATCAAAGAGACAGTTGATCCATGTTTCATCATTGGCATACTTCGAATTTTTTTGTAAAGGATTATAACGGCGATTGAAATAGGTTATATTTCCCGCATAATCTTTAACCGTAAGCTTTAATGACCGTTTGTAGTATTGGTCTCCATTGATATGAAAGAGACGAATTCCTTGATCAGAGTTTTTATTGCCTTGTTCAGTATAAAAAACTTGCCATGGATAAAAGTCAGTAAATTTCTTATCCAGTTTGCGTGTGCTAGTTTTTACTAAATTATTGGTCTTTTGAAACGCATGGTCGAAGTTCGTTGTTAAAATATCAATGTGATGTCGACTGCAGAATTGATAAACTTCCTTATGGTAATCATTTCCGACCAACGCATCAATTGCTTCAACAAATTGTGTTCGATGGAGGGTATCGACACCATCTCGATTGTATAATGACAACAACTCAAAAAACTCCGGTAATGGATACCCATCGACATAACTTAGCTGTGAATTAACTTCAAAGTTTTCAAGAATTTGTTGCCAACTTATATCATGACTTCCGCCAATACGATTTATTCCATTACCAATCAAAAACACATACTTAGAATTTGCATAGTTTTGATAGGACATAAATATCGCCCCCTCTCATGTATATTCATTATAACAATTTAAAGTCTCGCTTTCGATACACAAGCGCGAAGATTACAGTCATTATATTGAGCTTTCGAAGCACAGCTTATATAATGAGGCTACCACCACGAGACGAAAGGAATTACCTATGATAAAACCTGTAGATTTAGAAACGGTCTATACGATTCGACACCACGCAATGTATCCCAACGAAAGCCGCGATTTCGTTCAAGTTAATGGTGATGATTCAGCACAACATCTTGGATTTTACCTTGGTGATTCCTGTGTCAGTGTCCTATCTATTTTTGAAGATAACGATTTTGTCCAAATTCGAAAATTCGCAACACTTCCGGAGTATCAAAATAAAGGCTATGGAACAACCCTAATTCAACATGTTCTTGTGTCAGAATCACGACCAATTGTATTAAATGCACGTTTGGAAAAAGTACCATTCTACGAACGCTTGGGTTTTATTCCAACGGACACAACCTTTACCCGACATGGCTTATCGTATACCGTGATGACTTTTAATCCAAATCAACATAACTTCTAAAAAAAGGTTATTCAGAGATTCCTGAATAACCTTTTTTTATTGTATTACTCGTGTTCTTCCCAGTCAACCGCGCGGCTCACAGCTTTATGCCACCCTTTTAAATATCTCAAACGACGATCTTCATCCAAGTTCGATTGCCATGTTTGCGAGTACTTGTGCATCTTTCGAATAGTCTCTTGATCTTTAAAGAAACCCGTTGCAAGCCCAGCAAGATACGCGGCCCCTAAAGCCGTTGTTTCTGATACAGTCGGACGGCGCACATCAACACCTAAGATATCGGATTGAAATTGCATGAGGAAGTCATTCGATGAAGCACCACCATCGACTTGAAGTGTTTGAATTTTAACACCACTATCCTTCTCCATTGCTTTGATTACATCATACGATTGATATGCAATCGATTCCAATGCAGCGCGAATAATATGGTCACGGTTTGAACCCCGTGTCAGTCCCGAGATACTACCACGAGCATACATATCCCAATGCGGTGCACCCAAACCAGTAAATGCAGGAACGAGATAAACCCCATTATTATCTTCAACCTTTTTAGCACATACTTCAGATTCACCTGAAGTACGAATTAAACCAAGTTCATCACGAAGCCACTGGATTACTGCTCCACCCACAAAAATCGAACCCTCTAAAGCATACTGTACATGATTATTTAATCCGATAGCGATTGTTGTAAGTAAACCGTTATTGGAAGTCACAGGCTTTTCACCTGTATTCATTAGTAAGAAGCAGCCAGTTCCATAGGTGTTCTTTGCTTCTCCTTCATAGAATGCAGTTTGACCAAAGAGTGCTGCTTGTTGATCTCCAGCGATTCCTGAAATTGGGATTTCATGACCTTGAATATTTGCATATGCATAAATCTCCGAACTTCCTCGGACTTCTGGCAACATATTCATAGGAACATTCATAAGTGCACACAATTCAGGGTCCCAACGTAAATTATGAATATCATACAACATCGTTCGTGAAGCATTGGTCATATCAGTAATATGAACTTGTTTATTACTAAGGTTGTAGACCAACCAGCTATCAACGGTACCAAATAGTAATTCACCACGCTGTGCACGTTCACGCGAACCTGGAACATTATCAAGAATCCACTGAATTTTGGTTCCTGAAAAATATGCATCAACTTCAAGACCTGTTTTATGTCGAATGAATTCTTTATGACCATCGGCCACAAGTTTTGACGCCATCCCCGATGTACGACGACATTGCCAGACAATAGCGTGATAAACAGGACGCCCTGTCTTTTTATCCCAAACAACCGTAGTTTCCCGCTGATTCGTAATTCCAATCGAATCAATTTCTTCAATCGCAACACCCGAGCGTGCAACGACATCATTCAGTACTGCCGACTGTGTTGCCCATATCTCCATTGGATCATGTTCAACCCACCCTGGCTTTGGATAAAATTGTGTAAACTCGGTTTGTGCAGCTGCGATAATATTTTGATCACGATCAAACATGATTGCCCGTGAACTTGTCGTTCCCTGATCCAGCGCAATAATATATTTTTTTTGCATAGTTCAACATCTCCTCAATACGTTATCAATAAAGCTTAGTATTTTAACCCGAACACAGTGTACTCTGATATACTTTCGGAATCGTAGTTCTATAATAAGTATACTTAAAAATTCGATTGAATGATACGCTCCGATTCTTTAATCAGTTAATCTATCCTTAAACTTCTCTATCTAAATTTTAAATATTTCCAAAGTTTGATTACGATTATTCCTTACCATCCCAAACAATTTTTTGTTGATAAACGCATTCTTAAATATGTGAAAATTTTCATGTTACCACTTAGACACGTTTCACTCTTAATTCCGAAGAACATTTTGTATAAAATGAATCATTATAAAGTTGCTCTATCTCCACTTATAAGTGACTGTATTGCCATTCTCTTCAAAATTATCTTGCTAAAAACAGCTACGATTTTACCACATAAAAAAAGTGATTTACAGTCTTAACAATCAGTTAATAAATTGATTTAATTTTTTACATAAGCAGAAAGGCAGGGATCAAAATAACTCGTATCAATCACACGCAGTGTAATATTCACAACCGTCACAAAAATAGCATTTCTATATCAGGTAAATTGAATCTTACACACTTCAGAATTACCCACATTAATTCTGCACAGAAAGGAAGGATTAATATCATTGTTAGAACTACTTTAATCGGCACCTTACTGACCAATCGTAGAGGATGGGAGATTTTATCAATCTATCCCTTTACGCTGCTCATCATCCCCTTCGTACTTTTCTTTCTTAGAAAACGAAAAGTATCTTATCGGATCGTTGTAACGATGGCGATAATTTACGTCTCCGTTATCTTAGAAGGAACATACTTTCCTTTAGACTTTAATCAAATGTTTTCAACGAGTGAACGATACTTCAATTTTTTACATATCACGTATCCTCTCGATTTACTATCCCCACTTGTAAATCTTAACGCACGTGTTATCAATAATTGGCTTTTGAGTATTTACTACTTTATTCCATTTGGTATGCTTATTGCACTATTCCGAGATACCTTGAGTTTAAGAAAAATGTTTAGGATTGTACTCCTTACTTCGGTTACTCTCGAAAGTTCTCAGTTAGTCTTTGGATTCATCCTTTATGCTCCGATGGGAACTGCAGATATTTACGATGTCATCATGAATACACTTGGTGGAATCATTGGAATTCTTTTATTGAAATATGTACTTTCCCCGTTCTATACAAAAATCACAAAAGGAGCCTCAATTTATGAAATCAAAAATCACTAAAATATGCCTTATTTTCACCTTATGCACAATTTCATCTTTACTATTCTTTAGTAATGATATTCATGCATCTGAATCTGGACGTACTTACTATGCTAGTTTTACAGGGCATACCCACAATGGCTATGATGAGAATGATATGTGGTATGCCGGTCCAGGAACAATTAGGGTTCGCGGTAGACATTGGATTGCTTCAAGAGGTTATCGCGAAGCAAATATTAACATGCAACTTAGACGTGATAATTGGCCCTTCTCGGTAAAGTACGACAAATTTTTTGTTGGTCATATAAACTCAAATGATAACTACAACTGGAGTACTGGTAAACCTTTTGATGTTTCTTGGGAGGTAGGTGACTCAGGTAAACGCTATTACCTACAAGTTACTTCTGGCTCTGTTGATACAAACAAAGTTGGATATGGAACCATTAGCTATACCTCACGTTAAAACTCTTTAGAAAGGTACGTATAAACCTTCAACCAATACAAAACGCACTAAAACTGTCCTGAGTTTTTCTTGGGGCAGTTCCACTTACAGTAAAAAGCTTAATCGCAAAACAATACCTTAGGAGAAGATTATGAACAACACAGCCAACGAACACACCCGCGTAATGTCTGATAGTACTTACGTTACTTTAATGTTACTTTTAAAAGAGAATGGATATTGCCCATCAGAAGCAAACGGATTACTCTGGAATTTTTTGATAAATAACGTACATCTCATCACTGGAAAACGCGAGCGTTTAATATTTAAAGATGAAAGCCTTTATGACGAAATAGTTTAGTCAGATATCACACACTTTAGATTAGTCCCAAAACCTAAAGTATTATCTGATTTGATATTCGATAAAAAACGATAATAAGAATGGAGTATTGTTACTCCTACTTATTATCGTTTTTCATTACGATTTGCATACAATACTAAGGTCAATTTTTTAGTGTTATGCATTTTAGTCTTTACTTAAATAGTCTACCACAGACTTTAACAGACCAATATCAGCTGGAACCCATTCTACAGAGTCCAATTGTTGATAATGAATCCACCAGAGTTCAGAGTGAACATGCTTAATTATATTTTCGGTGTCAGCTGTACAGCTGTAGAGATGCATGACTAGTGAAAAACTTGGGTAGTCATAAAAAATGGTGTCTACGTAGTTAAGGTCTGAAATCATTAAATTCAGTTCTTCGTCAATTTCTCTTTTCAGCGCTGTCTCCTGACTCTCACCTAACTCAATTTTACCACCTGGGAATTCCCAAAGTCCTTCAAATTCACCTGAAGCCCGTTTTGCAATTAGAATACGTTCATCTTTTACGATTGCTGCCGCAACAACTTCAATAGACTTCATTTAACGTAACCGTACTTTTTCTAGAAGTTTATTTCTATCTTTAGCGTCCTCTAAGACATGGATCTTTTCATGGCAGTTAGGACAAACTGCAATACAGTTTTCAATCACATCTAATCCCCCGTTTGACAGATATTCAATATGATGTGAATGGAGGTATGGTTGCCCATTTTTATCATTAAACGGTGCTAAATTATCGCATAGCGCACATATACCATTTGAAATCCTCTTAACATACTCTGAAATTGCTGGATCTCGGTAAAAACGATTTGTCGATACTCGAGTTGCCTTCGGACGATTACTTTCCTGACCGATTACTTGACGATTTATCTCATCAACCTTTATTGCCTCTAACCTTAATTCTTCCGTCTCTAATTTCTTTAACTTATTTATAATTTTATTATCATTTTCTATAATTTTGGAAGCATGAATTTCTGGTAATTCATTCTGAACTTTCAATGGAAACTTAATTACATTTCGTAAATTACCGTCATTGTCACGTTCTTTAATTGTGTAAGGAGGTTTTGATAGTTTAACTCGACCCAAATAAATATACTCTCTTGGAACGAAGACCTCAAACAAATACAACTTAATGTCCGTGTTGTTCGAATCATACAAAGTTTTGTTTTGCATAAACTGGATACTCTGATCACCCGACATCCCCATCCCAGTGTAATGAAGTTCATCACCAATCCACTTATCCTCATAAGGATTTAGATCTCTCTTTTGAACACGGTTGGAGATTAGTACAAGCGAGTTAGTTGTATTACTCTTCCTCATTCCCCCTTGTCCGGAAACCTTAAAGATTTCCATTAATTGTTTATTGTTGTATGTATTTCCAACTTTAATCATTATTATCCGATTCCTCTCATACAGTTATTAGACTATTATACACATGCAAGCCTAACTATTACATGCAATATTTGAACATTCTCAACTTGAGATGTTTAAACTGATCATTAAATTTATAGATTACTTGCTTGCTTCACAAGTAATCTAGTTATCTCGTTTAAATAGCCGTTTTCCTTTTCTGCTTATAATAGTTTTGACGGAGGTTTACGTACTTCTTCCATAAACACTAATTTACCTATTTCTTCTGTGTTGATTGGTATTCATCGCAAAAATCACGAACTCAGTTATTAACAAATACGATTGATTCACTATATTCAGTAGTAATGCGGCAACGGTCGTCTATCATGGAATTAGAGTAATGATTTTATATTTCATTCCTGCACTTAAATGTTTATACTCTTTCGCAGAACTCTTCCATTGTTCTGAATTATTTTTAGATGTTATAAATTAATCCTTTTCATTCTCTGTGTAGATTTTTTACAATAACTCATTCCCATCTACATTAAAAGAAAAGTAAGGAATCAATTTCGAGTATGAGAGTGTACTATGGTTTATTCAACCATCTGTTAAGTTCAAACCGTAATCATACTCTTTTTAAACACCTACGCTTTTTTGTAGTACATCCCTATCGAATTTCTCTTTATAGTTTAACCTTATTAGTTTTCTAGAATTAGGAAATCAGGGTTTTCATCTTCCTCTTAACCCTCACTCATTTTCACAAAAAAATATTCATTCATTTTACATCATTATATAATTAAATACTTTTTCCAGTTTTAAAAAAAATCTGTATATTATATAACGATTGTCTTATTTTTTAAATATGTCATGATTAAATAAGAAAGGTAGGATTTCCTATGCCAATTAGAAAAATAGAATATAACTTAAAATCATCCGATAGAACAACTATTCGAAATGAAATGATTGATTTATTCAAAAAAGAAGTTCCTGGAACTGGAAGAAAAGATTTGAGTAGTAAATATATTTACGAGGTCGAAAGCTACTTGGGATACAACATCTTACTCAAAAGACCAGCACCATTAAATAAAGGATTCGATTTTATTGTGTCTGTAGAGACACCTGACAGTTTAAATATTTTCCCTTCAAAATCGGGAATGCGAATGCTTAAGAATCCCTCCCATAGTAATATATCTACAATTCTTTCTGATTTTTCTGGTCTAAATGAAGATATCTATATAGAAATAATCAGACCTCTTATTAACAGTATATATAAAGGAGAAAATGTATCATTCAGCAATCAAGAACCGATAGGATACTTTCGTGATCGTAATAACGTACAACATCCTATTGAAGTGATCCTCCTAGCAGCAAAGTGGCTTTTCATTGAGCAGGACATTACCTACTGGAATTGGTCTGGAAGAGCAATGTTGTTTTCCCATTTGGTAGATAACGGCTTAATTTGAGATTATTGCTTAGATTAAAGTAGTATTAAGAATGCCAGATTCCAAATCAGCTATATTATAAATATCTTTTAACATATCAAACGTCTGTCTTAAATTATTTCTTGCAGTTAACCAACCTCTTCCGTCCGTAATCCAAACAAATTTCAAACCCTCAATTGTAGCACTCTGAGTCGCAAGCATTTCATAGCTTCGTGCTGTTTCATTAAGTTTAGATCCGCCACTACCGTAAAAATTTGTTTCTATTGCATATATAGAATTATCTGTTTTTATAACAAAATCAAAGCGTTTCTCAGATTTCCCTTGGTTGCTAATATTAGATAAATCCAAGCCAAACATTTTTTCAATATTAGTTTTTGTCAGTTCTTTAAAGTAACTGACATTTTTTATAAAACCAACTCTTTGGATATAACCTTCTACTAAATCTTCCATTGAATGTCCGGTTCGGTTTTTTCTTCCATTAGTATCCATGCCAACTTCTACACCTTTGACATAGTCGGTTAAATCTCTAATTATATGCCTTTGAAGCAAATCAAAAATACCTGTATTCCTCATAAACAAGCAGTATTCATCTACAGTGTAGTTCATTTGCTTAAAATTGAAATTGAAATCACCTTCCACATCAATAATTCTAATTTCTTTTTCTCTCTTAGCAATTAAAATCGGAATTACTTTGATAATCTCCGGATATCTTGATAGTAAATCTTTAAATTCATTTTCAATATCTTCAGAACCAATAAGACTGTTAAGTAAGTTTAGTTCTACTTTAATTTTTTCAACGTTATTATATACTTTTGGAAAATCAACATAGTATTCCCATGTAGCAATCGAGTCTTTAAACCCTGAAATCCATTCATCAAAATCTCTTTCCATTTATTTGTTATCCTCCTTCAAAGATTGAAATCTTTTTACTGTTAATTCAATAAACGCTTCATCTTGCTCAATCCCAATATATTTCCTATTTAACATGGAGCAAGCAATCCCTGTTGTACCACTACCATTAAACGGATCCAAAACTAAGTCTCCCTCGTTTGTTGATGCTAGTAGTATTCTCTCTAACAATGCTAATGGTTTTTGAGTCGGGTGTTTTCCAGATTTCTTTTCTCTTTGAGGAGTGAGTGCAAACTCCCAAACATCCTTCATCTGTTTTCCACCATTTAACTCTTTCATATCTAAATAGTTAAAATCGTGTTTTCCTTTCTTTTTAGGAGTTAACTGCTTTCGTGCCCATAATACTGTCTCTGTTGAGTGAGTGAAAGCACGACATGAAATATTTGGCGGAGGATTTAGCTTTCGCCAAGTAATATTGTTAATAATGCTAAACCCTTCGAGTTCTAATGCTACACCGATTGAATAAATATTATGCATTGTTCCACTTATCCAAATAGTTCCATCGTCTTTAAGTAGCTGCCTACACTTTTTTATCCAACGTCTATTATACTTTAACTTATCTTGAGGGCTTAGGCCCTCATCCCAGGATCCTTTATTCACCGAAACCATTTTGCCAGCATGAACACTTATTCCTCCATTTGATAAAAAATAAGGTGGGTCAGCAAAAATTAAATCAATACTCTTATTAGAAATTTTATTCATTTCTTTAAAAGAATCACCATGAACCAAAACAAAACTGCTATCATTGATTCTTCTTTTTTTCTTGCTTATAGTTACATTTTCCATCATTCTACCGAGAAGTTAGTCACTATTACTTCTTCCACATTACCGCGACCATTGGCTTTTGAATTAATCATTCTTTTTGCTAAAACAACATTGATATTAAAGTCATCATATAGTTCGTTGACATAAGGGGTATTGTGATTCGATAACATAACTTTGACTCCTTTTTTGTCTAGAGATTTGAAAAGATTAGCTAACCTAAGTTGTTCGTCTTTGCCAAATCCGTTTTTTGAGTATGAAGTAAATGTGTCTTTATCATCATAAGTATCGTAGGGTGGATCAAAATATACTAAATCACCTGCTTGAGCACTTTCAACGGCATTTTCAAAATCAGTATTCAAAATTTCAATCGTATTATTGCTGAAATACTCTAGCAAGCCATTAAAGTTATTTTCGTCGTATATTTTAACCTTTTCGCGTTTTGCAGAAGGAACATTAAAATACCCCTTTGAATTAACTCTGTAAAGTCCATTGAAGCATGCTTTGTTCAAATATAAAAACCTTCCAGCAATTTCTTCTTTGGACAATGCATTAAATCCCTCACTTCTATCTAACTCACGAACCTTTAAATAGTAGTCTTCAGAATGATTAGCTTCATGAAACTGAAGAATCGAAATTAATTTATTAAAACTCTCTTTACTTTCAAAACATCGATATGCTGACACTAATTCGGAATTAAAATCATTAATAACAGCATTCTCAGGCTTTAAACTAAACAGTAGTGCACCTCCTCCTGTGAAGGGTTCGAAATATCTATCGAATTCCGAGGGCATCAACTTTTTAATTTCAGGAAGTAGTTGAGTTTTGCCTCCTGCCCATTTAACAATCGGTTTCAAATTTGACTTTGGTCTCTCTGCCTCAATAATTTTAGTCATTATCGCATCAGGAAAGTTTAACAGCTCCTGAATGGGTGTATTCAGACCCATACTTAACTTAAAAACAGATTCTACTGTAGCGTTGATCTGACCGTTTTCTATTCTAGATATTTGCTCTCTTACAATTCCAGATAACTCGGATAATCTTGTTTGAGAAATATTTTTCTCTTCTCTTACATCTTTAATTCTTATTCCTAACTGCTTTAATAATTCCATATTTATCACCTAAAACAATAATAGCACATTGTGCACATTAATGCACAATTTTTAGTTCGTTTTCTAATCGTTTAATAATATGTCAAGTAACACATTTAGAGAGGTTAAAACTAATTAGTATCATGTAAATTTTAGTATGTTATTCTGTCAAGTGATCTGTTGCTTAAACCCCTAATCATTTCTTTAAACTGTAATATTACTGATAAACAGCATAAGAGATGGTTTACCTACATCTTAACAAGAAAAAACGATTGATATTATTGCTGCGCTCTCGTATTTCTTCCCGAGTATTGAATCAATTTCAAGATTGCCAATTTATCTCTACCTTCTATATATTTAGGTCACAAACTAATTGGAAGAATAGTAAGAATCTCCAAATACCATTTAAAGTGGTTCATCATTCCACTCGTTCATCCTATCGTTTGCACTCGCAGAAACACATCTTGAAAAGGTCAATCGTAAGTTTTCCTTTGTTTGTCTCGTTATTCACTCGTTGAACGGATAGATAGGACTTATTTGGATAGTACCTTTTTTTTGTTGTTTAGGAAAACATCGATAGTACAGACACTTGGTTTATAACGAAGGTTGTGGTAATCGATTAAAAAGTTGTCTTATGTCGAATTATTAATTTTATTTTCTAATAATGATTGGTTTTATACCTTGAAAAAGTTGGATATGAAATATTCAGTTTGCAACCAACTTGTCGCTTCGGATATGGTATACTCAATAGAATATTGATTTGGTCTTTTTTTACTTAATTGCAAATAGTTTATATGGGAGTTCCTTTTAATCGAGCAGTTCCCTTTAATTATACAAAAACAGCCGCACCTTGGTGGTGCGGTTGTTTTTGTACTTAAGAATCATATTAAGACCATGTATAATTACTGTTTAATAGCTATTATTTAGTTAACTCACCTTATTGTAACAATAACACACCAATCTTTTCAGTAATCTCCTCTATCGAACCACCTTTTAAGCTCAGTCCGATGAACTTTCTTTCAAAAAGAACTTTACTTATCAAATCATCTTGAATTGATTTTTCTTCAAGTTTTTTGAATCTTTTTACTACATCAGAGATCTCAGTATTGTAAATATAGATAAAATCAATTAACTTGACGTCTATAGTTGAAAAATCTACTTCTTTGTTTATTCGTTCAATAATTAAGTTCATATCATCAGCACTGCTATCTATTTTTCTAGACGTACTGCCTGAAGTCAATTGGACTGTCAACGAAATAATAAATATCTTCCCTTGTTTCTCATCGTAATACAGGTCTAAGTTTCTATTCACATCATTTACAATTCGGTTAAAATCTGTAAGCACATTTTTGTCGTTTTCATCAATTTTCAACTCTTTAGTTTTCATAATATCATCAACGATAAAGCCAACATTTTTCTTAGTAATCACATTAGAATTGAATATGTTTTTGTAGTAACTTGCAATTTGATTATCATCAAAATCCATTTCGGACCATTTCAAAAAGATAATCGCTATCAATTCAGACGACAGTAAATCTTCATGATACAAGTTAGTTTCTCCAATTGACCTATAGGTAAAGGACTTTAGAATTTTATCATGAACAAAATTAAATGCTTCATAAATTTCATCACGAGTAAGGTCCGCTATCTTTGTAATTGCTTTTTCTATAGAGTTATATTTTTGCAACATCTCAAATTGCAAGTAATGTGCAATAAAAATTACATAATAAAATTCACCACGAGAATAGTCTGTTTGACTAATGTGGTCGACTCCTAAAATATCCTCTAAAGAGCTATATAGAAAAAAACAAATAGAGGAATGAAGAATGCTGAGTTTTAATTCTTCTTGTTTTTTATATTCAGGATTTGAAATAAGAACAAATGTTAATGGATCTTTTTTTTCATCGTCACTAATTTCATTTACATAATAATCACTATCAATCCACTGTTCCGAAAAATCGATGAAAGATTTGTTGAAATCTTGTCTTTTATATTTTCCAGGAGAGTTGGAAATTCCTGCCATGTAGAGACGAACAATTGTACTATATCTCAACGACATCATTGTTGTCCTAATGTTCTCTTCATCTGCCTCACGAACAGCGTATATCTCCAACGAATCGTCTAAATATCTATTCATTTCACTAATTACATAAATCATTAACTCACTATTTGATACTTGGTCCTGTGCTCTAATTGGAGATTGATTATTTAAGTAGTTAGTTATTTTTCTCTCTGACAAAGACGTTGAATCAGTACTAGTATCTAATTCAATTATTCGAACAAGGACAGAAGCTTCTTCCAAATAATGAGCATTCTCCTTTAAACCATGGTGTTCGTTCATCAATTCCTTTTGAAAAATAGTATGAATCGTTTGTGCACCATTTAAAACCCTTGGCTTTGAAAGAAGTATTTCGTCGTTAGAGAAAATAAGATGATTAGAAACAGTTAGTGTTACACCATTGTTGTAGAACCAAAAGTTTTTAATATCCTCATCATCGTCCAATGTCCTGGTAATTGCTTTATTTTCATTCTTGAGTCCTGCTCTTACGTTTTTTTCAAAAAGTTTTTGACCATATTCTTTATATAGTGAAAACAACGAAAATAATGAAACATTATAGACGAAACCACCCACGATTCCATTGTCTGTGTAGTTATTGAAAATTTCAATTCGATTATACGAATTCATAACTTTTAGTCGAACATAATTTGATTCGTCGGCTTTCGATTCTGGTAATGGATAGTATACTAGCTTAATTTGTGTTCGTTTTCTTGATGTGCTTTTTGCAAGCAATAAATTGATAGTTTTATATGATTCATAATCTCTTGTAAATATAATAAAATTCACTGTTTGATCATTAACTGATAATGTTTTTGTTTTTTTCTTTATCCATTCCATTACATTACTCGTTATGTCAAAATCTTCATCTATTTCTGTGTTTGTGTCGAATACACAAACAAATATTTTCTCCTCTATCTCATTTTTGAGTGTCAGGTCGTTTGATCTCAAAAAGAACATTTTGAAACCTGGCCCATCATCCTCGGAAACTTCAACATCTACATTTGAATTAAATTTATTAAAGTAAAATGGATACTCTTTCTTAATTGCTTCGAAGTATTCTTTAACATAACTTATTTTCACTGTAAATCTCCTTTCAATTTATCAATAATTAATTTCTTGATATATCCTAAACTCTCATTTTCATAGTCACTATTTCCATAAATAAGTGCTAATAATGTATCTACTGACACCGTTGTTAAGTTTGAAATTTCTCTAATTCTATCTGCTGTTCCAAATATTCTATACCTTTCTAAAAGGTCTAAGAACTCACGAGAATGTCCGCTGTAAATCCTATTTAAATCCAATATGTCTATAATTTGGCTATCTCTTTGATGATTAGTTCCAGTTTTTGCAATAACATCAAAAGAAGTGCTATCAAAACTTGAGTATCGCGATGATGAAAAGGATACATCAACATCAATTCTATCCATGAATGGGTTGAAATGTCCGAAGGCATTATCACTCTTTCTAAAATTACATGTTGGACAAACAGGGGCAAGATTATAAATTGATATACAAAAAATCGCTAAAATATTTTCAGTAACATTCCCTTGAGGATATACATGATCAAGATTAATATCAAAGGCAATTCTTTTAGAAGATGATCCCGAAATATACGCAAAAGTATAGTTTCGATTACAATAAGGGCATACACGAGTTTTGATATTATATAAGATAAAATCATAGACTGTAAATTGTCCTTGTAGAATTGAAAACATTGGATATATATCGGATTTGTTTATACATTCTTGTATTAGAGTTTTCGTTGCTGTTTTATTGAATTTCGTTTTTAGTCCATTATACAATCCTTCGCTATTACTTGAAATATACACACAGATGTTATATATTTCGCAATCAAGCTTAGTATTTTTATTTTTCACATCATAAGTAGATAAAAATCTTTCAATTTTATCCATCGATTCTGGAGTATAAGTAAATACCGATGGTTCTATACTTTCATCTAACTTAAACTTTTCCACCAACTTCTTATGAAGTTCATCATACTTTTCCAGTATCGTTTTATATTCAATTCCTGACTTTAGTTTCCTTTTGTGCTCCGTAAGGAGTATTCGTACATTTGCATCATATGCAGATACTACATCGGCATCATAATATGGTATTTTAATCATTTTGACACACCATTTAGTAGTAACCGTGTAATCTCGTCTCCTATCACCGGAAATAATACATTCCTTAAATTTTGAGTGTACATTTTTGAGTCTTTCACATTTAAGGACTCCCACATGTCTCCGTCAATTTTTCTCATAAATTCTGCAATTCCTTTGTCACCGTTATCTAGCGAATATTCAAAACTACTTACAGCTGATACTAACCCGTACACTTTAATCACATACTCGGCATAATATCCAATTGTATTTTCCAAATAGAAATTTGATTTTAAAAGTGAATGAATGTTAGCTGCAAATGAATACTCATTAGAATTTTCTTCTTGTTTTTTATTGCCCAACCTAAAGACATATGCATGTGGTAAATCAGAGATTATAAAAGGGGAATGCGTTGTAACAAAAACATTAAACATTAAATCTAGTTGCGATCCGATGGTATTTAAGCTATAAATCAATGAGTATATGAATTTTCTAGACCATTCTGGATGAAAGTTATTGTCTGGTTCATCAATTAGTATCGTTACTTTTTTCAATTGATGATTGTATTTTCTTTGTAGATGAATTTGGGAAAATAGCCTCAAGTAAAATTGAATAGCTTTCACTTCTCCGATTGAACCCTTACTTACTTCTTGATTAACATCATACCAAAGCAAATCTCTAATGCTAACATCATCAGTGTCAACTTTCGATAAATAATCACTAAAAGAATATTCACTCAAATAGATTTTGAATTCTAAGCGATCATCAAAGTTCATATCAATTGACATAATACTATCAAAATTATTAACTTTTTTACTACTGTAACTAGGATTTAAATAATACTGCCGTGCTCGTAAGAATTTCTTGATTTTTTGTAAAATATCGTTAAACTTATTTATATTATCATTTTTATTACTCATTTTTTCGCCATGTAACTTAAAAAAATTGTAGTAATCCTCTCTATATATGTCAAGAACTTCATATATGAGGCACATCACCTTAAAATATTGTTCATTGTCAAAAATAGACTCTGAGGTATCCTTCATTGGCATTTGTTCGAAAATAATTCGCCATAAGTCATCAAATATTTTATATTTTCCAGATTGGACGCCAAAATATTGATTGAAATTAGAAGACCCTCTGTCCTCAAATTTATTGCTTCTTTTTGCTCTACTAAACTCATCAATTTCAATAAGATAGGGGAAATATGAGATCAACGAATATATGTTTTTCATTCTTTTCGACTTCATCCAATCATATACTTGTTGCTGTTTTTTTCCTAATATCAATGGATTCAAATACTCTGAAATCTGTAAATTATCACTCTCTATTTCAAATAGTTTTAGTATGTTTGCTAGTAGATTTTTTGTATACTGTGATGGCAATTCATCTGATATACTTGCTTCTGAAAAATTAGACGAATTATTTATGAAATTAACTCGATCCTCTGTCATCGAAAGTGTGTACCCTGTATTATCGATATTCTTAACATATATGCTTTTAGAGATAGCTTTAAGAGCAGTCGTTTTTCCTGTACCATTCTTTCCTGTTATAACATTAATTGATTCGATATGAGGACCAAAGTACAATCTTCTAAACTCTTGCGAAGATATTCCACTGTAGTCCGAAGAAGAGTTGGGTATGTTAAAAATTTTTTCATTTCTTTCCAGAATCTCTTCAACTTTATCTCGTTCTATAAAACTACTATCATTTTCTCTCATCAACAGATCTCCTATTAATCGTTATTTATAATAAAATGTACTCGTAATGTATCTAATCGTCAACGCGCTAATACATGAAATATTTACAAATTGGAATGTATTGTTCAATCATTCTATCTAAAAATAAGTATGGCAGCCCTTAATGATTTATCGGAAGTCCACATAAAAAATAATATGAAACACTGCAACACTTCAATTTACTAGCGAGTAAGTATTCTCTATATAATCGATTGAATACACAATATTCATAAAGTTAAACTCTTGACCGGATCGATTTTTGTTCTATTTAGACAAACTGAGTCTATAACATAATCATGAGTAAATCCATCTACGTACTCTGGTGGCGTAGCATCCATCTCAAATACGCACTGTTATATTTTGCTTATAACTGTCCTTACACGTCGAAATCGTGGTGAATTGTAAAATTTGAAATTGAAGTTCTAATTACAATATTGGAACACTTTTTGGATCAGCTGTTATTACCTATGCGGATAAATCAATTTCGAAGATTGTTCTGAAATCTTGCTGGCCAGCTTCTACTCTCAGTTTACATTTTACTTTTAATACTAGAGACAATCTAAAATTACCATCATACAGTGCATTGAAGTATATTTCATACAAAATGATACCATTCCCACATTTTACTTTTTTTACAGCCTCTCGTTTCCAGTCAAATACTTAGAACGAAAATATGTAAAAATAATCTACACATTTTTTTACTTTGAGTGATTAAACTCTTAATCTATTTTTCATAACGCTATTTACGAATAAAGTAATAGGAATTAACAACTATCCCGAGGTGTAAACTTTTGTAATTGAACATCACGCTATTAATCCAATAAGAATGGTCCGTTGCGAAAAGGAAATAGTAAAGTGCCTGGGATACTGAACAAACGACAACCAAATTCACTAAGTTGCTTCATCTTCCTCTTCATTCTATCTATTGGTTTTAGGCTTAGATAAACTCCACATAACTACGTTTTATTAATGGGCTCTTGTAATTCTTGTAATGGCTGATAAGTGCTCTACCTTCGCAAATTTGAAAGATGAATAAAAAATTGTCGATTTTATTCAAAAATACATTTGATGTTTTTAGTAATGAAAATCAATCGAAAATGCATCTGAAGTGACTATGTAGTTATTTAACCTACTATTGTAGCGATATTTGCCAGTAGGGCGACGATTTCTACGCCATGTTTTACAAGCGGAGAAACCATTTCGACAAAGTTTAAATCTTTATCAATCCTAATATCATGAATTGAAAAGCTTTTTTCTATCTCTTCTATTATCGCATCCTGCATATCTTCGTGCATTAAATAAACGATTTCTAAAAGATATTCTACCCTAATTTTAAGGATGTTCTTGTTTAATCGAAAATCAACGTACCCCCCAATATTTTCAATGTAGTTTCTAATTTCAATAAATAGATTGGGATCTGGTATATTAACGATGGCCATGTAAGAATTATCATCATACCTAACGTTATGCATAAGATTCGTGAAATCACTAATCCAATCGTAATCAGTTGGATATACTAGTTCTTTACGCTCTTTAAGATTTCTTACTCGACTTTGCGTAATGCCCAAAACCTTACTAATTTCGTAATCAGAAAACTTAAAAAAATTTTTTCCATCTGGTTCTATTGAACTTTCAACTAATTTTTCATAATAGAATTTAAAAAGTAAAAGTTCGAAATTAGCTTTTGTCATGGAACCAAAATTCCGTTCGAAGTAATTCCTTGATATCTCATCAAACATCATTACCTTTTCTTTATCTGTAAACATTTTTCCCTCCGTACAATATTTACTTTACTTACATCATTTTAACATAGTTCTAGAATTATGACTATGGACAGATCTTTAACAACAATGAACCGAGAAAAACGAGATGCAGACAGTAAAATATACATTCTTGATTACAAACTAGTGACTAAAAAGCAAAGCTACCTTATTAAAAAACTTACTGTGAAGTTTCCTAAAATGACTGATCCAGGGCTTAATCTTTACCCTCATGAATTCCAAACCATCGGTTCTTGCTCCGAGCTTATTACTCGCATCGAGGTATCATTACTTGAAGAACTCTTCAATATTCATGAATACGTACAATACATCGCACAGAGGCATCAAGTTGTTAAAGATGAAACTCATAGTCTTTTTAGTAATCATGATGACCCGCCCTACTTATACATGTTAAGAATGAGGTTCAAATCCATCTTTTAAACATTCGGATGTCAATTATCTTTAAAAAAATAAATATGCATCGCATCTTAGCTACGTTGATTTGAATAATTTTAAGTCACCAGTTCACTCAAAGGAATATGAGTTCGCTAAACATCTCAATACAGATCCTGACAGATCTGAATGGTATAGAGCGTTTTACTGTGAATCCCATCATTCTCAAATTCAGCTAAACTGGAGATTCTCATAGTATAGCAACAATTTGAATTACTTTCTCTAAATTGGAAATTCTCATTTTCCTTAGATCTCGATTCACTAAATTACTTTTTGACATCCTTTTGACATCGCTAAACCGTATTTTTCAATATTTTCAAAAAAGACACACAAAAAGTCCGCTTAAATAGCGGACTTTCGAATTTTACATAAATTTCCTACTCCCACTCTACGACTTAAAACGTGTCACCAATCTCAATCTACCATTTTGAAGGATATTTCGACGCTTTTTTTCTCATATATCTCCCTTGTCTCTTGGTTCTCAAAGTTTTTGACATCATTTTGACATCAACTCAACTTTAAGATTCATTTCGTATTAATGAAATAGTGGCTGTATACCTTGTATAATATATCATTATTAACACCTATAAGTGCTCAAGATATTCTTCATATAAAACCTTTTTCAGATATTTATTCTTACTATCAATAATACCTTCTAAGTAAACTCTATGTTCAATATAATCGATACCATCTAACGAATCTCTAATAAATTTTATGAAATCAATTTCTTCCTCGATAATTGGTACTTCGCTACCTGACCAGCTTTTTGACATAGGTAATAAATAGATTTGATTAAAATGATTGAAATCTTTATTAAGCGATAAATACTTTAGTATAAATAGTTTTCTTCTATCTGAATTTAGAGAACTTAACAGATTAAACAATAACCGCATCAAATTAATTTGATTGTTGTTAGTATCTATATATGATAGTATCCAACTATTACAGCTATCACTATCAATCAAAAATGAATTATACTTTCCAAAAGATAAAAATATTTTTTCCTTTTTATCAGCTGCACTAATTCTTTCGAAAATACAATCTGCAAGTTTGATATAATTTTGCATGCTCCAAATTACACTAAGTTTTCCAAACATATCAGATATATTATTTTTTAGTGCTAAATCAACATATTCACCTAAAAATTCATCATCTTTTTCTAGAATAAATGATAGAATCCTATTTTTATAATCAAAATTACCATCATGAATGATAGCAAAAAGAAAAATTCTTTGAAATTTCTTATTATCGTGACCACTATTAATTTCTACAAAAAATCTATCAAGTTCATCGCCCTCCACTTGTAGCGGTCTTAAAAATTCCTTAATAAAGTTTGGATTTTTCTTGCTTAAACTATCTAACTTGTCTACATATTCTTGTATGATTTTTGTGTTATCATGACAAATTTCAAAGAGTTCATTGATGGAAACAATGTACTTTATTTCTTTGGGTTCGTAGTCTAATGTTTCAATTAATTTTTCTTGTTTTTTGTGACTTTGACTATATAGAATCAATTTGGTTTTTAGCATTTGACTATTGGGTATCGATGGGTTATCAAAAAATTCTAATGCTTTTTCAAAACCTAACTGATTTTCTATAGAACTCACAATGTAACTACTATTATACCCATCATTTACTATATAAAGAATTTGTTTATAGAAATCTAGTGATAAAATAATATTCTTCAGTTTAAGTTCTTCAAGTAAATATCTAACTCCCCCACTAAATTCCCAATTGATTTCTGCATTATTCTTACTTTGCATAAAAGCAATCATTTTTGTAAATACACTATTGTCATTTTGATTAATCAATTCTCTTATTTTTTCTCTTTTGAAAATCTCAAAATCATCGTAGCCAATATCCTTAGAGGTGAAATAGCCATCATGGTATGACATTGATAGTATTAAATATATTATAAATAACTGATTCTTCTCAAATTTTCTTAATTTATCAGTATCTTCATTTACTCTATTTGCTTCGGTAAAATAATGATAGTAAATAACACACTCGTCAAATTCCAAACCAAGAATAACATTATCAATAATAGTATTAAATTCTTTAAAATCAGAAATGATTATATCTTTATTTGTTCCACTCTCATTTAGAATTGGTTTATACTTCAAGAGTGTTTTGAATACCTGAGACTTTAAACTCATATTAGAATATAGATTTCCTAATATGACAATACAATTTTTTCTAAGGCTTAATAAATTGTTTGTAGAAAGTAGCCCAAACTCTGAGAAAATAATACCTTTATTACCATCTGATTCAACGTGACTAAATTTGAACTGCAAATATATCTCACAAAGCCAAATCAGAATAGTCCCTACATTTAAATCCTCATTTACTTCAAACAAATTCCATAAAAAATCTATGAGCTCAATTTCATTAATATAATCATTTTTATGTGAGTTTTGATCGATTGTCCAGCTATTTTTAATAAATAAAAATATATCTTGAGCAGTTTCTCTTTTTGAATCATAATCTTCCCTTTGATAAGCATGAACAACTAGATTATCCTCATTGATATAGTCTAAATGTTGTAGCAAAAGTTCTGCAGATTCTTTCAGATATCCTGAATGCTTATAAATCCCAAGCATGTTAATTAAATCTGATTTAATGTCATTATTGTTTACATTTGAAAAATTATAGTCAACAAGATTTATTTTTTCTTTAGAAAGTTTAGAAATTGAATTTTTGATATATTGAAGTCCTTCGAGAGGTATTAAGCCTTGAAATGATTTCATAAACTCCGCCTGTAACTCGCTATCTTTATATTTACTATTCCAAATATCTTTAGTTACATTACACATATAATTTATATTTTCCTGAGTCGGAAACAATTGTGCAACTGTGTTAAACATATAAATTAGTCTTTCCTTATGTTTCGGAAACGAAATACTAATTATTTCTTCAATTGGAACTTCTTTTGATTCATAAATCGAGTAATACATTAAATAGTTACCCAAAGATTCATTTGAAAAATTAACTGCTAAGTCTTGATAAATATCTACAATTTCTTGTTTATGCAACTTATAACAGCCTTCTTTAAAATCATTTTCGCTGATTCCGCATAGTGATGCTAGTTCATAACCTATGTGATTCTCTTTTATTTGAATCACTTTATATAATGCAATAATTGTTGCAACTTTCAAATCAATATCGTTCATTTTATTAACAAAATCTAGATAATACATTTTATAAATATCAATTGCATTATCTATCTTATTGTATTCTTTTCTTTTATACGCTTCTCCAGCCATAATAGCGATCCTGATATTTCCTGCCGCAATATTCAATATCTTATTAACTAAATCAATAGAGTTGATTTGAAATCGCGAGGATAGAATCCTTTTAATATCGTCTTTCTCTAACTCACTCAATTTATAAACATATGGAATCGCAAATTTTCCTATTTCATTTTCTACGATTACCGAGGCATAATCCCTAACCGTAAGCACTATTTTTGTTTTTGATTTTCTTGCAGAATCAGTTGTCAATCGAATAATATGGGGAAGGTGCATCAAAGCATTTGCATCATCTATTAAAATAATGGTATCATTTGTATCTTTAAAATGGACAGAGATATCCTCATATATTGATAGGCCATTGCTAAGAATGCATTTCAATATATAATTATTTTTCTCAGCAAACATCTCTACAATTCTTAGAGCGAAATTTGTTTTTCCAATTCCAGATTGTCCTTTAATCAATACAACATCATTAGTATTAAGTTGACTTAAAATAAAGTCCAAATCTTTATCTCTACCAATTAATTCTCTACTTAATTCTGTAGATATTGGTGATTCATAATGCCGTCTGATGAATTCAGAAACGGGGAGTATTTGATCGGTATCTAATGCAATTCCAAGCATAGTTTTAGCAATATATTGATATTTTAAACATAAATCTGTGGCTAATTCCCCAATTCCTATCAATTTAACAACTGTGAACAATGATATTAATTCTTTGTGTTCACCTGGCGATAAATTGGTAGACGTGAAACAACAAATTATTTCTTTAATATACTCAATTGAAATCCCTGTTTGTTTAACATCTAAACATTTTAAAATATCTTCTTTCATTTTCTTAAATGATTGTGCTTGTACAGTCCCATACATTATTAATGAGTACTCACCATCACTATGCGCTACAAAAGAATCTGGAATTCCCTTTACGGGTTTATTGGTTCCTAACTGCATTCCTCTTGGTTGTATATTATCATAAGAATATCTCTCAAATAGATACATATCTAGCAGTTTTTGATAGGAGCCTCCATCTAGTTCTAAAATAGCTTTTTGAATCTCATTTATTTTTGACATTATACCCTCCAATTATATCTATGTTTCTTTTAGATCAATGTAATACAGTTAGGATAATTATAAACTATCTATTCAATTATTAATATCTGTTGAATAAAGAATTAATAAATTGCGCAAGCATCGTAAGTACTAATTAATGGCTGAGATTAATGATTAACTCAAAATTTTATATTTAATATTTTCACAAGAGTCAATATGTTTTACAACAATTGAACTGCGTTCTTTTTTGCCTACATGAAGTCTAGTTCTAAATAACTACTATATAAAGAAACTCTTCGAGTATTTTTTATTTCAAGAAAGGAAATATGGTGATCACTAATCAAATTCGTGGAAGTCCAAATTGCAGGACTTCTTTTTATATCCACTAAGTCACGAAAGGAAACATTATGAAAAAACTAAATAGAAAACTTACAACATTTATAATGACACTGTTGTTATCTATCACAACTTTAATACAAGCTACACCAGTATTAGCTAATAGCATTCATATAACCACGCAACCATCGGGGATCATATCCACTGGATACTATGAAGCAGTCAACAGCCGTGGTTGGGCTGTGCAACGAAAGTCAGGTCATAACTCAAACATCATCTACGTGAATGGAGTTATTGCCTTCTGTATCGAACCTGAAATACAACGAGGTGATGGTGACGGGTATACCGTTTCTGATTTCACCCATGATGAGCGCGAAATCTTTTCCCGCATCATCTATCATGGTTACGACAACACAACCAAAACTGGCAAGGACTATGTGGTAACCCAAAATGTCTTGTGGGAGTACATCGCCTCCATCCGAAACGATCTTGATATTAATGGATCATGGGGATTTGAAGGTTTTGATTACCAATCTGAAAAACAAACGGTTTGGAACAAGGTAAACAGTCATAATGATCGCGCCAGTTTCCATAACACTACCGTTAAACTTAAAACAGGCGAATCAATCACATTAACAGACACCAATGGAGCAATATCACAATCAAGTGTTTCAGGTAACGGCGGACTTGATGTTTCCATTTCAGGAAACAAAATGTCACTTACCGCAAATCCTTCATCACCAGAGAAAACAAAAATTGAATTTAAGAAGTATGGAAATATCCCAAACAACGCTTCATCTTCTCCTCTTCTTTACTCGCATCCAAACATGCAAGATGTGATTGTTGGCGGTAATCCTGATCCAATTCCATTTTATGTAAATGTTGAAGTGGAACATAAAGGAACATTACAAATCGGTAAAGTGAACGCCGAAACAAAGGCTCCAGTCCCAAACACAACATTTGAATTATCACTTCATGAAGACATGGGGAATGCTACTCGCTATACAACCGGTACAAACGGATTCACCGATAACATTGAACTTGATGCTGGTACTTACTATTACAGAGAAGTAGCTGTGCCTGAACCACTCATTGTAGATAGAACCTTTCGAAAGGTCGAAATTAAAGCAGGACAACGAACAGAAGTAAGTGTAAGCAATGAAGTGGCTAAAGGAAGAATTGTTCTTGAGAAGAAAGACAGCGAAACTGGTGACCTACTTCAAAATGCTGAATATACGGTTTATAGTGACAAAGCATTAACAAAGATTGTTGCAATATTAACGACAGATGTAAATGGTCTTGCTGAATCTCGAACCCTTCCTCTTGGACCTTATTATATTAAAGAAACCAAAGCTACAGTAGGTTACTTGGTTAATGAAAATGTCTACACTGTCAACCTTAACTATCAAGATCAAAATACCAAGATAGTTATTGAGAATCTTGGTGTTCAGGATCAAGTCATAAAAGGTAAGATTCAGATTGTGAAAGTTGAACAGGATCAACAAACACCAATTCAAGGAGCAGTGTTCACAGTTAAAGACATCAATGGTAATCTCATAGAGGAAATTACGACCGATGAAAATGGTTTTGCTTTCACCAATGACTTACGTTATGGTCAATATTTTATCCAAGAAAAATCAACACCGTTTGAATTTTGGATTGATAAAACAATCTATCCTATTTCAATTCTAGAAAATGGAGTAACTCTTGTTAAATACATTCCCAACAAATCTATCGAAATAAAACTTCAAATCTTTAAAACAGATATAGAAACAGGTACTCCATTATCGGGTGCAATTTTTGAAATTCATGATACAAATAACAATGTCGTTTCATTTGATTACCTAGATGATACCAATCAAGTAGTTACACAAACACAACTTGTGACAGATTCAAATGGTATGGCATTAACACGTGGATTCCTCAAAGTAGGAACGTATAGACTTGTTGAATTACAAGCACCTAAAGGTTATCTGAAATCAGCTCCTATTGAGTTTACAGTTGACCAAAGCACAGAGTATGTCGATTTACCAGTGATTGGATATACCACAACTCAAACGATTGGTAACCAACCTACTCAAATTGAAGTCATCAAACTTTCTGAAAATACAGGACAACCTGTTTCTGGCGCAACCTTACAACTTATCCACAAAGTGTCAGGAAAACTCATTCAAGAATGGATTTCAGGTGATGAACCAATACTCTTTAAAGGTCTTGAAATTGGAGAAAGCTACATTATAAAGGAAGTTTCTGCGCCATCTGGCTACCTACTAGCTGAACCTTTAGAATTTACAGTTCAAGAAACCAATGAACTTCAAAGTGTCGTTGTATTAAATGAGCTAGAACCTGAAATTAAAACACAAGCCTTTTATGAATCAGGAAATAAAGAATCCCAAGTCTCAGAATCAATGACAGTCATTGATAGGGTCACATATAAGAATTTGATTGTTGGCAAAGAATACACACTGAAAGGAACACTACTAACAACAGATACTCAAGATATTGTTGCAGAAAGTGACATATCCTTTATACCTGAATGTCCAGATGGTTCCATCGACATTACTTTTACCTTCGATGGTTCAACCCTTCTTGGTAAAGAATTGGTCGTCTTTGAAGATTTGTATCATGGAACACGTCAAGTTGCTACACACACTGATATTACTAACCAAGATCAAACCGTTAATATTCCTTCAATTGATACACAAGTTAGTCTTAAGAAACTAGACCCTTCGAATCCTAATCATCTATCATTGATAGATGTAGTGTACTATAAGCAATTAACTATTGGTCAAACATATCGCGTCAAAGGTTGGGTAATGGATAAACAGACAGGACTCCCTCTTTTAGTAGATAACAAAGAAATATCTTCTGAATTAGACTTTACACCCAAGTCAAAATCAGGAACGCTTGAAATGAAATTTGAACTTGATTTATCAACACTTTCCAAGAGTGATTACGTAGTCTTTGAAGAAATCTATCTTGGTGATGAACTCATTGCAGAACACAAAGATATCAATGATAAGAATCAAACCTTTTCATTAGTTGAAGTGATTGTTCATAAAGTAGATAGTAAGAACAATCAATCATTAAGTGGTGCAGAGTTCACCTTGTTTGATGAAGTTAATCAACCGATTAGCCAAAGAACAACAGACGAGCAAGGATTGGCTCGTTTTTTAATACCTACAGGCACTTATATTTTAAAAGAAACGCAATCACCCAAAGGTTATCGTCTTGATAATACTGAGCGTACACTTAAACTTATTGGAAATGAACTAGACCATGAAATTAAACTTGTCATTAAAAACGAGAAAATTCCTAAGCTTCCCAATACTGGCGTATCGACCTTAAATCCGATACTACTTTATGGATTACTGGGAATCGGTTCTTCTCTACTCATTGTATCCACCATTATGAAGAAAAAGGAATCAAATCATGAAACATTGGAAGATTAAAGTTAAAACCCTCTTCACAGTTCTTGGATTATGCATTTTCGTTCTAGTTCTTATATGGTTGAAAATCAATGGTATCTTCAATCCACCAAACTTTTTAAATGGAGGTTCACTATGAAAGATCACAACTTAAAACTGGCAATCTGCAAAGGTCAACTGGTCGCTTTCACTTATGGAAGAATTAAGCACGATCAATTAAATGCAGGTCTATATAAGTACGATATTCAATCAAGCGATGACGGTTTTGAACCTTCTGCCATTAAACCAACCATTCATGTCAATCATTGGGGAACACTAGTATCTAGAGTTCCTCTTCCTTTGGATGAGTCGGGTTGGCTAATGTTGGAGCATGATGATGATTTTATCGAACTTCAACATATGATCATTACTCAAAAACAGTATGCAGAATTATCTGAAGATATTATTCAGACTTTCTTAAAGCCCACTCAGGAGGAACAACACTATGACAAACATCAGGTTTAGAATGAACAATGGTGACATCGGATCGTATGACTTCCCACTTACACTAACACAGCTCAAAGAATTCTTTCCGAATCGAACCATTGAACTGCTTGAAGAAAAATTCATACCCTGGCTTAATACTCGGAATCATCAAACACTCAATGCATATGAGTTAAACGCATTTGTAAGGTTATATGAGAGTTTAACTGACTTTGAACAAAAAAAGATAAACGCAATCGTATCTTTAAACCCCTCACTCACTTTGAATGAACTAACACAGCATATTCAGTACCTTCATTACTTTGGTCTCATCAATAACTTTGACGATTATACCGTTTCAGATAACCTTGCTCGAGAACTCTTTGTACAACATTATCCTAATGGAGTCCCGGATGGAATTATTGGAACGGATAATGAACCTGAATGGTTTGATGACGGTGACTGGGCTAAACAGCATCTTGAACATCATCAAACCGATTATGGGTGGCTCTTTGTTCTTAATGACAAACTCCCTTCAATTCCCGAAAATGAAAAGCTATACCACTCACGATGGCTAGAAGAACCATCAGTTCAAGTTACTGTCACCAATCCAACAAATCAATCATTCATCAGATTGCCACTTTGTCTTGATGACACTGAACTTGAAGAATCATGTTTACGACTGGATGTGGAATCCATCGATGATTTAACACTGTCTATTGAAAATATGAATCTTGATGGGGAACTTTTCAACCATATCAAACCCATCCTTCTAGAGTCTAATATTCAATTGAGCAATAGCTTTATCTCAAACATTAATAAGCTTCACTATAAAGAGATTCAATGTCTCAATACAGTTTTAGATTACATCCATGTTGATGACCAGAGTCAATTACAAGTGATACTGGCGTCACTTCATGATTTTAAACTCGTGGAAACTGAGATTAATACCCAAGCAGAGTATGCCTCTATAAAACTCAAGGAGTTAGCAAGAAATAATTGGGTTGAGTGCCAAAAATGGATTGATGATTTTATAGACTATGATGCGGTAGGTAAAACTATGATAGATAACAATACGATTGTTCAAACAGAAAACGGATTTCTTGAGGTTCCTGAGGAGTATAGCCACTTCTTTGAAAACTCTCTAACAAAGGAAGAAAAGTTATGAAATCATACTTACCTTGGATTGGCGGTAAAGGCGCGTTGCTTCATGAAATCATCCCACGACTTCCATCCATTATCAACAAGTATGTCGAACCTTTCGGTGGTGGCGCTTCAGTACTCTTTGGAAAACCAATTTCACGACAAGAAGTCTACAACGACTATCAAAAGGATCTCGTTAATCTATTTCAAGTTGTTCGAGATCGTCCGCTTGCTTTTATTGATACGATGGGATATCTTCCTCTTAACTCTCGTGATGAATACAAAATCATTCTTGAAATTCTTAGTGGACAACTTGAAGATACCTTATTTGTAAAAGATGAGTTGAAGATTGCAAAGAAAGTCTTTGATCCTCCACGTTATGAAGAAATCAAAAATCTATTAACCACTAAAGCAGAACAGCATGATGTGAAACGTGCTGTTCTTTTCTATAAAGCCATTATCTGGAGTTACGGTTCACGAGGTAAATCTTATGGTAGTCGAGTTTTAACCTTACAGAACTTAAAACGAACCATCATGAGAGCCAGTCATCGTTTAAGGCGCGTTGTCATTGAGAACCGAGATTTTGAAGATTTGATTCAAGCTCATGATTCGGATAGTACCTTCTTCTATTGTGATCCCCCTTATTTTGAAACTGAAAAGATTTATGATGCGGACTTTTCAAAAGAAGATCATAAACAACTGCGTGATTGTTTAAAACAATGCAAAGGATTGTTTTTATTATCCTACAACGACTGTGAATATATTCGAGATTTATATCGAGACTTTATGATTGTTCCTGTCAGCAGATTAAACAACTTACGACAACGTTATGAAGCTGGTAGTACCTTTCCTGAACTACTAATTGCAAATTATGACATTTCCTTAAATCAAAACCAACATCCATATCAACAAACACTCTGGGAGGAACCTTATGAAAACTGATATTTCTGTCTTTAAAGTCTTAGATGATAAAGGACGTGTTGTAATTCCAAAAGAACACCGTGACATTGCATCATTACAACCTGGTGATGTGATTAAGATTATTGCCGATACCAAAGGCATTACTTTAAGAAAAGTTGGAATTGTTGATCATGATGCACAATCATCCCAAGACATTGAGAGTGTCATTCAAAATGCTTTAAACTCTTTACCACAATCAAAGCAGCTTAAGGTTGCGAAAATAATCTTACAAACACTAGAAAGGAACCAAACCAATGATTAAAAAGTTAACACATCCTAAAGTGATGAAGTGGATTCTATCCCTACTCTTCATCACTTTTTTGTTCTTCATATTTGCACACCCTACCTATGCACAAGGGAATGTATCAGGAGTTATTGAAGAAACATGGAATAATGCAGAAAGTCAGATTCGACAGGTCGTTAATAATGTCATCTTTCCTGCACTCAGTATTATTCTTGCCATCTTCTTCTTTGTGAAACTGGGAAGCTCATATTTTGATTACAAACGAAATAATGATCGTTTTGAGTGGACTGCCCCAGCAATTCTCTTCGTCTGTCTTGTCTTTACCCTTACTGCTCCAACCTATATCTGGCGGTTACTGTAATGTTTATTTGGGATTTTATCGCCGAGAAGATCTTTGGTCAGATCACCGATTGGATCCATGCACAAATTGTTTCATTTCTCGGCGAGTTCTTCGGCATGATTAACAATATGGGGGCAGAACTCTTTGACTTTGTTTGGGTTCAAGCAATTGTTATATTCTTTAACTACCTTGCTTGGGCAATGTTTGCAGTTGGACTGATTCTCGCCGTCTTTGAAACTGCCATTGCCTATCAGAATGGTCAAGGTAATGTTAGCAATACCCTCCTGAATATTCTTAAAGGCTTTATTGCGACATCACTGATAACCACCTTACCCATTGAACTCTTTAAGTTTGCAATCTCAATGCAAACATCCTTATCCGTTAGCATT
Source organism: Erysipelothrix sp. HDW6B (assembly GCF_011301115.1). Classification (NCBI taxonomy): domain Bacteria; kingdom Bacillati; phylum Bacillota; class Erysipelotrichia; order Erysipelotrichales; family Erysipelotrichaceae; genus Erysipelothrix; species Erysipelothrix sp. HDW6B. Next base: position 1,705,394 of record NZ_CP049860.1, read on the forward strand.
GCAGGATTATCCAATAGTACAGGGACCATTGGTGAACTAGCAACCTCATCAATTGGATTTGTCGGTACCCTGTCTGTATCGGCCATCTTTTCAATATTCCTACTCATCGCTTTAGGGTATGCTGTCATTAAAGTGTTCTTTAGTAATTTAAAACGCGGTGGTATACTCCTTACTCAAATAGCTGTAGGAAGTTTATACATGCTATCAGTGCCTCGTGGATTTACCGATGGATTCATTGGATGGTGTAAGCAGATTGTAGCATTATGTCTAACTACATTCCTACAGTCGGTTTTCTTGGTTGCAGGATTAATGGTTTTTAAGGATAACTTACTCCTTGGAGTAGGTCTGATGATGTCAGCAAATGAAATACCACGCATCGCGGATCAATTCGGACTTGATACGTCAACACGTGGTAATATGATGGGAACGATTTATGCAACCCAAAGTGCTTTAAATATTGTTAAAACGATTTCTATAAAGAAATAACTACAAATCTCCTTTTCTAGTTCCGTAAAATTAATGATTTATTTAATCTCGAGTTAATTACTACAAAATGATAAAATATTATTAATAGTATTCTGATGGGGGATAAACAAATGAATTCACTAAATTTATTCGATTTAAGTAAATCTGGAGTTAATATAGCCATTTTCGAGAGATACGAACAATTATTATCTAATAGGCGTGAAATTAAAAAAGCAAAGATACATGAAGTTAATAGTTTTCATTCTTTGGTTAATATACTTTTAGATAATAAATTGAGCCACGATGATTTTGATGGATTCTATTTTTCTTACGAAATTCCTCAGATAGGAAAAGAGTTCGATTTATTAAAAATCAACGAGAACAACATCGTTAATATAGAACTTAAAAGTGAATTTACTACTATTGAAAAGCTGAGCAATCAACTTCAGCGTAATAAGTATTATCTGAGTCATTTAAGGAAAGAATTATATCAATTTACATATATATCAAGCAGTCAAACGTTTTATTCCTTAGATGATAATAATCGTCTCATAGAAACAACCGTTTCCGAGCTGGTCAAATATTTACTGCTAATGAAAGATTATTTCAATGGAGATCTAGACGAACTATTTAGAGCATCGAATTATCTAGTATCTCCACTAAATACTCCGTTGAAATTCTTACGAAATGACTATTTTTTAACTCCCCACCAAGAAGAGATTACCAACTCTATCATCCTACATCTCACTGACAATTCTTCTTCAACTATTTATTTCGGTATTACTGGTGGTCCGGGGACAGGCAAAACCTTAACACTTTATAATTTAGCTATGGAATTGTCAATCACTTGCAAAATTTGTATTATTCACTGCGGAATGTTATGCGATGGTCACCATGTTATAAATAGAAAAAGCAGTAACATTAGAATAATTTCTGCAAAGGAATTTGAGGATACTAATTTTGAGCAATTTGATTTTGTTTTCGTTGATGAAGCACATAGATTTTATAAACGCCAACTTGAGAAGCTTATTTCTGATGCAACAAAGAGCATATTTAAATGCGTTTTTTCTTATGACAGAAATCAAACCCTTTCCAGAACAGAAAACAATAATGATGTCACCGGAGTAGTTAGAAATCTCCAATATTTTGAAGAATACAAACTAACAGATAAGATTAGAACTAATCGGCAACTTGCTTCATTTATTAGAAGAATGTTTAATCTGAATCATAACGATATTTTACCAGATTATTCGTCTATAAAAATTGTTTTCGCTCAAACTGATGAAATCGCTCAAACCTATATTAGAGCATTTAAAACAAAAAAGTATGTTTTTATTAACTATACAAAGTCAAATTATAAATCAGGAAGTACTGATCAATTCGGATACGATTTCAATACCCATCAGGTAATAGGTCAAGAATTTGACAAAGTTGTTATGATAATAGATAAAGCCTTTTATTACAACTCAGATGGAAGGCTAGTAGGGATTAAACATCCAAATCCTGATTATTTATATTATAAATTATTGTTTCAGGGCTTAACTAGAGTTAGAGAAAATCTTGCAATTATAGTTGTTAATAACTATACCGTGTTCGAAAAAATGCTTAGTATAATCACATAGAGGAGGTATTATGTATCTGTATCCAAATAACCTGAAATCCAAGCCCATACTATGGTTTTGGTATATGAGGGATATTGTAATTATTGGAATCTTAACCTTAATCTCAGTATTCATCTACACACAATTAAATATGATTCACTTCTTAGTGGGGACTGCAGTCTATGCACTGCTCACCTTAAGATTTGACGACATGAGTATTCTCGATTTTATCACTTACTCATGTCGTTTTTTTATATCTCAACCTCAAACCTTTACATGGAAAAAAGAAGGGATGGAAAACCATGGAAAACATTAAGAACAAAGTCATTGGATATATCTTCAACTTTGATGGTATGTATGACAAGAAACATTACTTTGAGGATACACCTGAAAATATCGCCAACTTCATCACCCAGAACAGTTTACACAATTGCACTATAACTGATACTGCTGATACACTGATTCTTACTTCAGTAGTTGGAGGGTTTGTGGATCAATGCCCAAATCAAGAATATCTGAAAAATAAACTCTTACCCGTACTGATTCCTCTACAACAGGGTGATGCGGAACCTCAAGAAATAATCTTTGATGAAACTGATTACTGCTATGAACAGGTGATGCAATGAAGCGACATTCTAGTTCTACTCGTCGACTTCTTAATCTGAAGTCACTCCGAGAATCCAGTATTCTTGGTTACAACAATCACCAACTGACCTATTATGCAATTGCCCCCTATAACTTATCGGTGTTGTCTGATGAGAATATTGAAGCAAAAATATTTACTCTTATGAATTTAATAAAAACAACCGAAGTTGTCGAAATACTCTGTCTCAATAGTCGTGAGAATTTCCGTCTTAATAAAAGTCATATAAAATGGCGCATTGCTGAAGAAACAAATCCTCAAGTGAGAAAATTACTTGAACGCGACCTTCAGTATATTGATGAAATTCAAGTCAAGACCGCAACCGCCCGGTCTTTTTTAATCTGTATTCGTCAGTCTCAAATAAACGATTCAGAGCACTCCTTGAATCGTTTGGAGAAAGCATTCAAGCAATTTGGTTTTTCAATCAGTCGTTTATCTAAGGGCGAACTCAAAACAATGTTGGCTGTTTATTATGAACAGAATGTTACCACGGATAAGTTTGAAGATATTGACGGTGAAAGGTGGCAAAACTTATGAAATTATTCAATTTCAAATTTCTTCTTGAAAAGAAAGAAGTACATACCGATGAAAATCGTACCCAAACATTTCTTGATATGGTATCTCCTTCAATCATTAAGTTTTATACAGACCATTTCATTTGTGGTAATACGTATCGTTCAGTTTGGGCATTAAGAGAATATCCTACATCAACTGAAGAACAAGCGCTCCTTCGTTACTTAGGTGAAAAAGTGAACATCACACTGAAAATCTATTCTCGACTCGTAACACCGCTTGAGGAAAAGAAGATTATCACTAACGCTTCCAATAAGAATAAGATGAAAAGCACGTCTTCAACACAGGTTCAAGATACGATTGAAGCACAAGCAGATATTCAAGATTTAACGGTATTGATTGCGAATATGCATCGTTCTCGAGAACCACTGGTTCATTGCGCAGTATTCATTGAAATGATTGCATCGGATTTAGAATCTCTAAAGGTACTTCAAACCGATGTACTCACTGAACTGGTTCGCTCAAAAATGAATGTCGATAAACTGTTACTAAGACAAAAAGAAGGATTCTTATCTGTTGCTCCATCAGGTAGCAATCAATTCAAAGAAGAATTTGAACGAGTCCTACCCGCTTCATCAGTCGCAAATTTCTTCCCTTTTAATTACTCAGGTAAAACTGATGAAAATGGATTTTACCTCGGTCGCGATAAATATGGTTCGAATATCATTGTAGATTTCAACAAACGTTCCGAAGATAAAACCAACGCCAATACCATCATCTTAGGCAATTCGGGTCAAGGTAAATCTTATTTACTGAAACTCATTATCTGTAATCTTCTAGAATCAGGAATGCGCGTTATTGTGCTTGACCCCGAAAGTGAATATGCAGAACTTACCCATAACTTACAAGGTGACTATATTGACTTAACCAATGGTCAGCATATTATCAATGTTTTAGAACCCAAGCTTTGGTCAGATGAAGTGCTTCTTGAAGAGCAATACGATGAAAGTGTCCCTGCTGCTTTTAAGAAGTCCAACAAACTCTCTCAGCATATTTCTTTCCTTAAAGACTTCTTTAAAAGTTATAAGGATTTATCTGAAGCACATATTGATACCATTGAGATCATGATTAAAAAACTGTATGACTCATTCAAGATTACTGATGAATCAGATTTATCACGATTTAAATCAACGGATTATCCGATTCTCTCTAATCTCTACGATTTAATAGATACCGAGTTTAAAAACTACGATAACGGACAAAAACATCTTTATTCGGAAGAAAGCCTTCGTGAGATCTGTCTTGCGCTATTTTCCATCTGTAAGGGTTCAGAATCTCAGTACTTTAATGGTCATACAAATATCACACATGGTTCACTGGTTACATTCGGTGTTAAAGGGCTTCTTAATTCAAATCAAAATCTCAAAAATGCGCTCTTATTTAATGTCTTATCATATATGTCAAACGAGCTTCTTACGAAAGGCTCCACTGTAGGTGCACTGGATGAATTCTATTTATTTTTAACTAATCTGACCGCTGTGGAATATATCCGGAACTTCATGAAACGAGTTCGCAAAAAAGAAAGTTCCATCATCATTGCATCTCAAAACCTTGAAGACTTCAACCTTCCTAAAATTAAAGAATATACCAAACCCCTATTCTCTATTCCAACACATCAATTCCTGTTTAATGCCGGAAGTGTTGATAAGAAGTTTTATATGGATGCTTTGCAACTTGAAGAATCTGAATATGAACTCATTCGATATCCGCAACGGGGTGTGTGTTTATATCGATGTGGGAATGAACGTTTTAATTTAAAAGTTCATGCACCAGAATATAAAGAAAGATTGTTTGGTTTAGCGGGTGGTCGATAATGGGAGCGAAGATTGCTAAAGTACTGTTGACTTTGGTTCAAAGTAAGAAAGGACGAAAGCTTCTTAAATCACTCACAATTATTGCAGTATCACCGCTTCTCTTAATCATGATATTTCTAGTCAGTGGTGCTGATGGCGCTTCAAAGCATAACAACCATCTCATTGATGTGGTATTTATGAATCATGAAATCTCCCCGTCTGTACCTGATGAATATCGAATACTTATTGAGAACTACAAAGTAACATTTCAAAAAATCGATGATGAACTAGCAACTCTTGAAATATCTGAAGGACGATTGGATTCAACTTTAATCAAGAGTATTCTCTTTGGAGCAACCATCGATTATGACAACAATCAATTCTTGACATCACTAAATATCTCCGAATACTTACAGTGTTTCTACATAACAGATGAACCAAGTGATAAATCACCTCCAGTACACAAATCCATACCATCAACAGATACTGTAATTCGTAATGCATCTTCTTATCTTAAGATTAACATTGAATCAAAAACTGAAACAATCTATGAAATATACCGCGTTGCGTTGACGGGTATAAATAAAGGACTGGATGATTATGTTCCAATGGCAACTCTTCTAGAAAATGCTTATATCATTTCCGAAAAGACCTCATATATTGGTGGTGTCTTTAGGAGTCCACTAGAGGACGATTGGAAACAGTATGTTACGTCAGAATTTGGTCCTCGTGAACCGATACCCTTACCAGATGGCTCAACAACAAGTAATTATCATACAGGTATTGATTTAGGAAGACCGCAAGGAACTCCTCTTTTAGCTGTAGGTGATGGCAAAGTTGTGGTCGTCCGATACACCGATGAAGGACTTGGATTCTTTTGTGTGATTGATCATGGCGGAGGAGTATTCACGGTCTACGCTCATATGAACCGGATACATGTCACTGAATATCAAGTCCTTAAACAAGGACAACAAATTGGCGAGGTTGGTTCAACTGGATACAGTACTGGTGCCCACCTTCACTTTGAAGTTATTGTGAACCGCCAATATGTTAACCCAAGACTTCACTTAAAAAAATGAAAGGAACTGTTTATGCCATATAAAAAAGCACAACATATTTTTAAAGAAGCACTCGAATGGATCACAGATTATGTTGAAGGTGAGATTGATTTTGATACTATTGTCTCAAATTATGAAGATAGAATTACGGAACCGCAATCCGATAGTTTTGATTTGCTTCTCGAGCTTTCATCAAATCAAAGTCAGCTACTAACTGATATCGATGACTTATTGGATCAAAGAATTATCACACTTTATGATCCTGACGAGGTTGATATGATTTCTGAATACGCACTCAAAACAAAGCTAAAACAATGTCTGAATGACTACAATGAAAGGAATTGATTATGAATACAAAACAACTTAAGGAACGCTACCAAACAGGAATGCGTATCGAATGCATAGAAATGAATGATCCACAATCCGTGCCCTCTGGAACTCAAGGTACGATTAGCTTTGTGGATGATATGGGAACCATCCATGTCTCTTGGGATAACGGACAATCTCTCGGTCTTATTTTTGGTGAAGATGAATTTCAAGTTATCCAATCACCATCCAAAACTTATGAAAAGAAATTTGTGAATCTTGAAATTAATACTCCCTTAGTCCGTAAGGAAAGACTTGATCCAATCAAGAACATTATCAAGACTGCAATTAAAGTATCTTACAGTGATTACCACGATCTATTGGATAATCCGACTATAGATCGTGATTACATTATTGACCATCTTGATGAAATGGATCAAGACGAGTACGGACAGAACCATAGTATCCTCGTCTATTGTGATGAAGAACTTGATGGAATTGTGATCGAATCTGAAGGTTACAATTACGCACGATATCAAGGCTTTGCAACCAACGTTCATGATTTGCTAGATACTCATACTTACACAACAAGTAACTATGAGGATAGCTATTCAAAAATCAAAGTACTAGTAATTGAACCACAAACTAAACCCTATGTTGCGATACTCGATAATAATCTTGAATCACTACAAGCGATGGTCGGTGGTGATTTAGAACTTGTATCACTCAGTCATTCAGCAGAACTTCTCTGTAACGAAAACGGTAAGATGATGAACTTACCAGCGAATAGACGGTTGGATCAAGACTTGATTGCGGGACGTTTCATTGTTGTAGGAAATGATGGCAGTGAACACTTCACTTCTCTTTCTCGTGAAGATATCAATCAATATACAGAACAGTTTAATTCTTTAGAAATGATTGATCAATCTGAAGTTCACGAGAACTTACATTACGAAATACAATATTAGGAGGTCATAATGAAAAAAGTAAAATTTGTACTTGAAATTGATGATGAACGATTGAATGCAATCAATCTATACAGTTCAGAATCAAGCAAAGACTTAAAATCAGTTTTGAATGATACAATCCAAAAACATTATGAAGATGTTGTACCGAGTGAAGTACGTTACTATTTAGAGTCAAAGCTAAACAATGAACAGAAGAAAGCATCAGCTTCTATTCCAAAATTCAACAAAACTATCACTCAAAAACCACAGAAATAATAGTACAAAAAAGCGGTACCACATAAAATTTGCGTGGTACCGCTCATTTAACTACTAATTTCACCTCAATTAGTACCGTATTTTGTGTCTAAGCACTATCACCGATACAATATTAGATGTAATTCAAATTCTGTGCCGGTTTGTTGGCGAGCTGTGGGCTCTTTCTCATCGAAGTGGAACAAGTACCCAACTCGAGTAAAATTCATCGATTTGTGAGCCTGTTTGCGAAGTATGTAAATTTCAAGAGATTTCGCCTATCGTCACGATTCCAGACCAAAGAATAATCCGAAGCAGGTTAAAGGAGCGGTAGTACTCCGCTCCTAATTACTTCGCCGCGCAACGCTCGGCGATTTTATCGTTGTTGCTTAATAAGGTTCTTAATGGCAACATCAACTTCAAATACAGTCCCTGTATTATCTTCCCATTTATCCCAAAAATCTATTGTAGCACTTTTTGGAGCCTGCTTTGGCTCATTTAAGATTATTTTTGATGGAAGCATAATTGCATCCCCAACGACAATGCATTCACCTATATCCAGATTTGGTAGAGTGTCGACAATTCCTTCAAGTGAATCTGTCAACAAATTAGCGACAGCGGATTTGTCTCTATCGTTCGTTATTTTAAGACTCATAATGTTGTTACATTGTGAAACAATTGTAGTATTCAACTCCGAAGGTCTTTGAGAAACAATTAGTAACCCAATCCCATATTTCCTGCCTTCTTTTGCAATACTTTCAAATATCTGTAACGATTTTCTTTCAACAGCTTTCATTTTAGAAGTGTCATTCATCATATAAATATGTGCTTCATCACAAACAATAATTAGTGGTAATCTTGTTTTATTTTTTGTTGGAGTCATCCAAAATTGTACATCATTAATAATTCTTGTCACTATTCCAATAATAATAGGTAGAATATCTGAAGGTACTTCTGATAAATCAATTACTTTAATTCTTTTGCTCGAATTATCAAATAATTTCTTTGCGAAAGCATTCAAATAACCAACATCTAGAATGTTATCATCACTAAAAACAAACGAGTATTTTTTGTCATCAATTTTTGTTTGAAGTCTATTTATAAGGTTTGTTAACTTGCCATAATATTGACCTTGTTTTTCTTTTGGTTTTCCAGCATTTGCCCCAGTTTTATTTAATTCTCCATATTCAATTTCTGTATCTCTAGATACTAAATACTCACACATTAGATTTGAGCTGAATGGAATAGGAGTATCAACAGTAACAATACTAGTATCGATATCTTTCATCTTTTCTTTAATATATTTCTTTTTCTCTCTCAAAATAAATTCTGTTACTACAGCACGTTGATTAGATGATGTTCCTTCAGAAGACTCTATAAATAATGAATGGATCTCCTCATAATTGAATAACCAAAGAGGAATCTTCATATCTTTTTCGCCTGAACCAATTCTGATTTGTTCAGCGTAATCTAACTCATTATACTCACCATGTAGATCAAATACAATAGCGTTACTATGTGGGAGACTAGTTATCTTCTCTAGAATATTTGCAACAGTATACGATTTTCCACTTCCTGTACTGCCCACAATTGCAGCATGACGTTGAAAAAATTTATTTCCATTTAATATAGCATTTACATCTTCATTACTCGCATACTTACCGATTAAAAGCGGATTCTTTGAATTAGAATCATTTAGTGAATTCATAATTATACTTAACTCTTTGTTACCAGCAAGAAATACATTACTATTAATTTCTGGATAACTACTTATTGACCGTTTAAAAACATTGTTTTTTCCTTTGAATATTTGAAAAAAAGTTCCTACTAATGAAACAATGGCTAGATTACTTGAAGAAAAGTCCATCTCGTCATCTTCTTCATCAAGATACTTCTTTACTACTTTTGTTATTAATCCAATTAACTTTTCGTCATCATTTCTTCCCTTTAGTATCACTATATCATTAATTTTTAATAGGTTTAAGTTTTCTTCCTTCTCAATATCAACCGTTATCTTCTTGGTATCAACACCTATTACATTTCCAAATGAATTAACTAAATAATCTGATAGTTTTTCCTTCATAATTTCCTCCTTATATTAGGCAATAATTCTTTCAACAAAAACGTCCAAATTCCATAAATCATCACTAACCGTATAAATTTGAGATTTATACAACAGCTTATTTAACCCACATTTTCCATCAAAATATATTGCTACATTATCACTAGATAATTTTAGTCTCTCTACAATATCCGGAGAAATACTTTTACTAATAACTAATAATGGTCTAGTTTGATTGTCCATGAAAAGAGCATTGAAATGTTCATCATTAAACCCATATCCAAAAATGATTAACGGTATTTTGAAATCATAAGCTATTAGTTCATTAAATATCTCTCGGTTAGATCTGAAACATCTTTCTGTCAATCCTGCTCTATATTTTGCTCCTCCAGGAGCAACAATGCATATCTTGTCAATATCAAGCAATAATGAATTAATATCATTATATTTCATATAGTCATTGCCAGCTTTGATCCAATTCAAAGATCCATGAGGTTTAAACAGTCTTATATAACGATGACTCCCATTTGTTTTATACTTTGCGCTTGGGTTTTTTAAAACATTCTCATTAAATTTACTAAGTATATTCCCTTCAAATCCATCTATGCATTGTATTCCCAACCCATCAGCGACTAACTCGATTAACATGTCATAGTTTGAAGTCATAATATCTAAAACTCTATTATTACTACTACAGGATTTACTAAGAAATGATATCATTTTTTTAAATCCTGAATCTTTATTAAAAATATCCACCATCTTAGATTGCATGGTGTTCAGTAATATTTTAGAAGTTTCTGCTGTAATAGCTGTGAGCAAATGCTGATCTTTACTGGCATCAAGTACAGCAAGTGAGTTTTCTAAATCCATTGATTCTAATCTTTTACTAATAACATCCCATTTTTCAATACATTCTGGTTTGTCTATTAGTATTTTTGGCATTTTAGAATTTAAATGCTCTTGAAGTTCTTCCATTCCCTGTATCCCATAAGAAATCGACAATCCTGAACCAACAACAAGTTTAGGCATATTATTGTTTGTGAAAAACTTATCCTTAATTGATTGAAGCGCATTAATTAATTCAGTAGCATCCATTGAAATATCCTTTCTATTTTAAATCATTACAATATTATTCATCAAATCATCTGCTAATCAATTATCACTAATCGATACAATAACGATAAGTTCTGGATTATAATTCAGTTATTCTTTTTCAGTTCTTTGTAATCACAAACCATATTTTTTATCGTCATTTTCTGATTTTACATTTGAAACTTTTAGTTTTTTTTCCTTCTAAACCTGTAAATTTAGCTTTAGTATGCAAGTATTACGAAAAACTCTTCTGGGGTTATAGTATCGGGACCTAATCAACATTTTCTAACACTCTCTTGTGATACTCAGGATCTTCTTGTTCGACATCATATATTAAGTGATTTTGATACAAATCATTAATATCATTATAAACGTAAGATGAACGATCTGTCCACGACACATAGAATATTTTTTTTAGATTATACTGAGAATCCAAATCATACATTCTATTATATTTTTTTTCTCTTATCATAGCATCAATCGGATACACTATTGCAAAATCAAACTGATTAGAGCGAGAAGCGTTGGTTCTCGAATTATTAAATGAATCAAACATATAGTAGTTATTACCTACTTTATACCATTGATTAGATTTTGGTTGTTTATTGATACCTGCAAAACCAACAAAATCACTATTAGAAAGATTATTCATTGAGTTAGATCTAAATAAGATTTTTTTATTTTTATACATTTCGTTCAAAACAGAAATAATTACTTTGTGCTTCGAGTATTGATGTGTTCCAGTTATTAAGACACCCTTTCCATCAGACATGATAAAATCTTTTAAATCACTAATAAATTTAGCCTTATCATTCATTATTCATCTCCTTTATTTATTAATTAAAGTATAAGCAAAAACACCTAAAAGGTATAGTACATTTTATCAATAATAAACTAGTGTTGAAAATTACAAACATTAGTTCAAATTTGAAAGGATTAAATATGAAACCAAGAATTAAAACTGGAACTATGATGTTCCCAGAAATTATTAAACTTTGCGATGATAACTTAGACCTTGCTAATGTGAAATCAAGAAATGATTTCATTGAAGAAGCAGTAAAGTTCTATGTTAGTTATCTCAACACTGAACACAATACGTCATTTCTTAACGAAACTATTGAGTCTGTTATAAAATCATCAATACAACTCACAGAAGACAGACTTGCTAAAGTGTTGTTCAAACTTACCGTTGAAACAAGTATGATGATGAATATTATTGGTGCTAGCTTTGAAATTGATGATGTAACGTTAGATAGACTAAGAGTCAAGTGTATTAAAGATATAAAATCAACCATTGGTACTCTCAATCTTCAAGAAGTAATGAAATATCAAAGTAGCAAGGTGGATGATGACTAAGCTCATTATAAAGTTTGGATATATGAAGCCCAATAAAAAGAATCGTACAGGATTTATTGAATACATTGCGAAGCGTGATGGTGTCATTAAAAATATCCACTCCTTTGGGCATAAGCCATCAACATCCAAACAGAAAAATCTAATTACAAATCTTTTGAAGAAATATCCAAACATGCAATCACATGAACTCTATCAAGAATACCTAACTAAGAAGTCAATTGCATCTACATCAGAATTCATTTCTTATGTTGAAGAAACAATGATTGAAGAACTATCTCATATAGATGAATACGTTCAATACATTGCTGAAAGACCACGCGTTGTCAAAGAAGGACATCATGGTCTTTTTTCTATAAGCGATGAACCTTTGGTACTGGAACATGTTAAGGAAGTCGTAAAAGAACACCCTGGTAATATTTGGACAGCAATTATTTCACTCAAAAGAAATGATGCTAAACGTCTTGGCTATGACAGTTTGAACTTATGGAAATCACTTGTTCGAAGCAAACAGAATGATGTCGCAAGATATTTGAAAATCGACACAGAAAACTTCGAGTGGTATGGTGCATTTCATGATGAATCTCATCATCCTCATGTTCATTTAGTTATGTTTGCTAAAGATGGAAAACAAGGATATCTCAATCAAAAATCAATGGATCAAATACGTTTTGTCTTTGCCCGTGAGATGTTCAAAGATGAACATCTTCATATTTATAAAAAACAAACTCAACATCGTGACCAGTTGAAACTTGTAAGTAAAGAACTTATTCAAGAACATATTACTTCTCTTAATCAAAATATTGAAAGTGACCCCAAGATTGATTCCTTACTCCTGCAATTACATCGTGAACTGAAATCTATGAAAGGGAAACAATCATATGGTTACCTCCAAAAACCTTTAAAAAGATTGGTTGATGCTATTGTTGATGAACTTTCAAAAAACCTTCATGTACAGAAGCTTTTAGACTTGTGGTATGAACAACGAAATGAAATACTCAGTACCTATACCAATAAACAAGAACAAATCCACCATCTTTCAGATCTCGATGAGTTTAAATCCATTAAGAATACCATTATCAAACTAGCTAAAGAAATTCAAACAACTGAACAAATACCTAAAATTATTATTGATACCCCTATTCCAGTGAAGGAAATGAAAGAGGAAGATCAGAGAAATTTTGAAGAATCCGTATTATTAATACCTCCAGAATCTGAAGATGTTCGCGAAATAGAAACCTATTCAAGAAAAGGCACTCAGTCTGATATTCAATACGTATCACCTAACCGAAACAACTCTATGATGACATCCGATAGTATACGATTACTCTATCAAATCAGTAACCTCTTTGAATCTTCAATGATGAAGCGAGTTCACAATTATCAAGTCGACCACAGACTCATTCTTAAAATAAGAAAACAGAAAATCACACTAGGTCAACATGAAAATGATACACATAAAAGTTAGGCAATATAATATCACTTATATTACGAATATACATAGAAACCGGAGGAACACATGCACTCAAAGCAAAACCTTTATAAAGCAAACACCATACCTATCAAAGAACTTTTAATAAAGCTGAATGAACCTATTAAGGAAATCGGTAAAAGTATTCGATGGGAAAAACATAATTCAGTATCAATCAATGATAACTTATGGTATCAACATTCTCTAAAACGTGGTGGACTTCCTGTGGATTTTCTTACCACGTTTTTTAATTACTCTAAAGAAGATGCAATATCATTCATTCTTAGTAAATTTGAACTTGCTGATGTAACAGTAGACGACTTGAATTCAAATATACTACTCAAACCACCGCCTAAAAATAGTAATTCTAGAATTATAGAAATATATCTTAAGCAATTCAGATTTCTTGATAACTCAATTGTTGATGAGTTTATCAACCAAAAGCTTATCTATGAAGATCGTAAGTATCACAACTGTATCTTTGTTGGCAAAGATATCGATGGTACAGTAAAGCATATTCATCGCCATAGTACCCATCTTTCAAAAATAGACCTTAAAGGAAATCTTGATGGATCTGATGGTCGCTATTCATTCAATTGGATCGGATCTAATAATTCACTCTTTGTATTTGAAGCACCGATTGATTTGCTGTCATACATTACTTTAAATAACGAAAATTGGCAACAGAACTCTTACGTTGCATTATGCGGACTCTCCTCACAAGCAATTCATCGAATACTAAATGATGTACCATCAATTAAAAAAGTTGTTCTTTGTCTTGATAATGATAGTGCAGGTCAAGAGATCACCTCCCAACTTCAAGATGAATTGCGAGAAAACTCTGCTATTGAAATATCAATCAAATACCCACGATTTAAAGATTTTAATGAGGACCTTAAATTCATTCATAACCAACCCGTTACGCTTGGACTTAGAGAACCCTTCTATCAGTTTGTAGATGATGCACTTCAGACAGTTGTGAAACTATCTCATAAAGAAAAGGATAAATCGCTTAAGGATCTAATGGATAGCATTTCAGTTGTTTACTACGGTGTTAACTTTACGTCTCCAAAACAAATTGAGAAATATCGAAATGTACTTCTTGAAAGCGGAAGAAACGCCTTAATGCTGGCTCGGCAACAATACCGTCATTTTGAAATACGACACTCAATGGATGACATGGTTGACCTTCTCAAAGATGAATCTGATCCCTTTATGAAATACTGTGAGCATGATAAGAAACTTGCTGGATTTACAAAAGAACTCGACACCATCAAAACACTATTTATCACCAAAATTTATCTTACCGAAGATGAGAAAAATCAATTAATAGAAGCACTCATGAGTCTTGCAAAACGATGCATCTATACTCATGTTTTTTTATCGTTAAATGAAAGGAAAATCATCAATGACAAATAATCAAAAACCCAAATCTCCACTAATTGGAGCAGATGGAAATATCTTCAATCTTGTTGGTGTTGATTCAAGAACACTAAAGGAAAATAATATGTCCAAAGAAGCTTCTGAAATGTCTGCAAGAGTCTTTGAATCAAATAGTTATGAAGAAGCACTCAATATCATTACTGAATACGTTGAACCTGTTGAAGTTGATTTTAAACAAGAAGAAGTAAGTTATGATATGGAGTTTAAAGAATAATGGATACTGAAGCAATCGTCATTCTATCTCTTATTGGTTTAGGTCTTGTTATCATCGCTTTTGTTTCCAACAGAAATTACAATCTCAACAGCATACAAAGTAAACGTGTAGGACAAGGACAACATGGCACCGCTTGTTTTGCAACGCTAGACGAGGTTAAAAGGACATATCGACTAATCACTTATACTCCAGAGCTATGGCGCAAACAAGGCGTCAAATCGCCCTCACAGGGCGTTATTGTTGGATATCAGAAGAAATATGGAAAAGTTTATGCTTTAGTCGATGATAACGATGTTCACACCCTTATGATTGGATCAGCAGGAGTCGGTAAAACAGGTTACTTCCTCTATCCAAATCTAGAACTTGCTTGTGCTAGTGGGATGTCTTTCCTATGCACCGACACAAAAGGTGATCTGTTTCGAAACTATGCCACCATTGCAGAAAAATACTATGGATATAAGATATCCGTGATTGATTTAAGAAAACCACTACAAAGTCATCATTTCAATATGCTTCACTTGGTTAATAAGTATATGGATATGTATCTTATAAATAAAGCAGATGTCTCTATTAAAGCTAAAGCTGAGAAATATGCAAAGATCATTGCGAAAACAGTCATTTACTCGAGTGGTTCAGATATGAACTTTGGTCAAAATCAATTCTTCTATGACTCTGCAGAAGGATTACTAACTGCAACAATACTTATAATTGCAGAGTATGCAGAACCATCGAAACGACATATTGTTTCTGTATTTAAACTCATTCAAGACTTAATGGCTCCAGCTGCTAATAAATCAAACGAATTTAAACTACTTATTGATTTGTTACCCGAGAATCATAAAGCACGTTGGTTTGCAGGCGCGTCACTCAATACCTCTGAACAATCTATGCAATCTATCCTATCAACCGCACTTGCTCGTCTGAATACCTTTATTGATTCAGAACTTGAACAAGTGCTTTGTTTTGACACTGACATTGATGCTGAAACCTTCTGCAATCAAAATTCAGCAATCTTCTTAGTACTACCTGAAGAAGACAATACTAAACATTTCATCATATCCCTAATCATCCAACAACTCTATCGTGAAATCTTATCAGTAGCAGATGACATGGGTGGAACTCTTAAAAACAGAGTTATGTTTTATCTTGATGAGATTGGAACTATCCCTAGAATTGATAGCATTGAAATGATGTTTAGTGCATCACGATCTCGAAAACTATCCATTGTAGCAATTATTCAGTCATTAGCGCAACTTGAAAAGAACTACGATAAAAATGGGGCAGAAATTATTGTCGATAACTGTCAACTTTCAATCCTTGGTGGCTTTGCACCAAACTCTGAAACTGCAGATGTGTTATCTAAGAATCTAGGCAATCAAACTATCATGAGCGGTTCAGTGAGTAAAGGTAAAGGTGATTCATCTCAAAGTCTTCAAATGATAGAGCGACCGCTTATGACTCCTGATGAATTGAAATCTATGCCTAAAGGTAACTTTATTGTAATGAAAACTGGATCGAACCCAATGAGGTCAAAGTTAGAACTATTCACTAAGTGGGGTATTGTTTTTGAGGAACCTTACAATATTAAAGAGAACACGCAACAGCAAGTTGAGTATGTCTCAAAAACTGAAATATTAAAAGCAGTCACCACAACTCCTCAAATACAAGTTACTGAAAGGAAAGGAAAGATAAAACTTGAATAATCACCTTGAAATTTTCAACTCAAAGATTAGTTCTAATGGGGTACTTGTATACCTCTACCTCGAAAGACATGGTGCACGAAAAAAGCAATGTTTCCATTCAATCAGAACCATTGCTTCGAACTTAAACATTTCAGATAGAACTGTCAGACGAGTACTTAATGAACTCGAATCTAATAGATTTATTCTTCGTACTCATCGCTACAGAGCCAATGGAGCAAAATCAAGCAATTTGTACGAAATTTTAAAATAGTTGAATGTAAAGGGAGTGGTATAATTTCCTGCTGTCCTATGGATACGGTCATCGTGTCCCATCATACTAACAAAAGAATTTAAAACAAAGTGCAAAATATTAATCAGGTCTCTTAAGTGAAAACTCTTCACCCAAAACTGCATATTGATTTCCTGCTAGTCGGGCAACTGGCCTCAATCTTTCAGTTATTATATATTGACTATCTAGATCGTATATTGATTCATCAATATGGAAGTCAACGATTTTAAGAATAAAAAAGTCTGTAATAATTTCGCCCTGTTCGTTATTTATTGGAACATACTGATACATAACGGTTTCGTATTGAATCTTTGTTCCTTTAATGCGCTGAACTTTGATTGATTTACTCTCCTCTAGCTCCACATCAATTAGTTTAAGTTCACTTTCTTCTCTAGGCAAACTCGTGCATGTGAAATTCATAGCCTCTGCATTTTCAACATCAACGACATGAACAACTGCCTCTTTCGTGTCAAGAATATTTCTAGCGGTATCTTTCATTTTACCGTTAACTCGTAAAACTGCAATTGTTAGAAGCGGTAATTCATTGGATGCACCACTGAAGTAGCTATAGGGTGCAACATTATAGACTTTTTCACTTTTATCCAATGTTGCAACCCAAGCAATTGGACGAGGCACAACCCCTCCAATCACTAACTTATACTGTTGCTTAACTGATATTTCACTTGCCTTAAAATGGTGCATTATTAACTTCTCCCCTATTCTACAATATAAGTATTGAAACTCGTTGCATTGCTGTATTCATTGAGTAGTTCTGTATACGTTTTTGACAAATTTTCAAGGTCTTCTGTTCCAGAAAATGAATAAATGACAGTCATTATCTTTCTTTTTCCTTCATTAATCATGGCGCGTCGACTATCACTTGTTGGATTACCAAACGCTCCTAAATCATCATATAAAGTTGGTAAAAACTCTATATTAACATCTGCCTTACCAATTCCCTTGTAAACCTCTCCTTCAGGAGATTTTTTCCAAACTAATGCGCCTTCCAAGCATTCCAAATCATAAGATCCAACAGAATATCCAGTAGACACAGATATAATGTTATTTACTTCCACTACATTATTAATTTGATATAAACCGTTTCCTTTAACAATACGGCGTAGCATCGCCTCTGCTGCATTACGGTAAGCAGATGGTGATTTTCCTAATAAGCGATAGGCAGTTCGTGTATCTTTAATGTGCTTTAACTCAGCCAAATCTGCGAGTGTATACTTTTCATTTAGTTCTGAAACTTTTGATTCCAGATAACAAATAAGTTCTTCATTACTTTTCTCAACATCTACTTCATATTCAATCACGAGCAGGGCAGCGCTATTAACTATTTCTTTTAATTCTTTATCAATTTGAATTCTTTTCATCTTTATTGTCCTCATTTCTCTTTAAATAATTTTCACTTACCAATTCAATATTCTCTTTGACAAAACTAACAAATCTTTCAGTCACGGGAGTTACAATAGAAGCCGGTTTAAAAGCAATACCAAATTCAATATATTCCGGTGGATCTAACGGCAATTTTACAACATCACAATCCCATCTTTTTGTAATTAACTCATTCATAATACTCATTCCCATATCTTGTTCAATCATAGCAAGTGTGGAAATATTCTCGAGTGTTGAATGTGCGATGTTGACGTCCAATTGATACTTTTCTAATAGACGAACAACGTCATCATCTCTTCCCATTGCTGGCATAATAAAGTGCTCGTTTTTATACCATTTTAATTGATAAGAAGTATATTTTGCTTTCTCATGATTTTTAGGTAAAACTGCAATCATTGGATCTTTTGCGAGTGGAATCCAATCGTAGTTTATTCCTTCCCCTAATGTCATGAGAGATATATCTGTAATACCCTCTTCCAACCAGCTGACAATTTCCTGTTTTAATCCCTCCATGATTTTAAATTCAATATCAGGAAATTGAATTTGAAATTCCTTAATTAGTTTAGGAAGCCAGTGTATTGCAATACTTGGATATGACCCTATAGTAATACTTCCTTTTTTCATGCCTCTGATGCTTGAAGTCACCTGAGACAATTTTTCTTCTGCTTTAAGCAAATCACGAATTGTTGGTAGTAGTTCTGTAGCACCCTTACTCGGAATAACCCCTCTACTACTTCTGACAAGCAGAGGTATCCCAATTTCATCCTCGAGTGAACTTATCATTTGACTAACACCTGATGGTGTATACCCCATTTTTTCTGCAGCTTTAGAAAGGCTACCAAAATCAACTGCGGTAATATATATCCTCCATTTATTAAGAGACATCTTCCCTCCTTTAAGTTTTTCTTAAATAATCGTTAACTGTTTTAACATTCACTTATATCAATGTTCATTATACAATTTACTATATAAATAAGCAACACTAACTAAAATAAACATTTAATAGAAAGATTAGTACTTTCGTTTTATGTACTCTGTAAATCATTAGTTTACAAGTTAAAAGGTTGTATTAATAATCTCATCACATCATATCGTGTATACTCTGAAATTTCGTCTCATATACATGATCAAACAGTAATTCCAAGAAAATCAAGCATCAATAGACAATCGGAGAATCCTATCCTCGTTAAAGAAGGCTGTTTTAAAAAATATTTATTACCATTTTAATCTGCCTTCTTGCTATTAAGGAGGTCTTTTTATACATCATATTCGTGCACCAACCTGTTTCAAATCAAAAAAGTTTACAGGAATAGGAGGAACTAAATATGAATAATAAATATGTGATCTACGTTAATAAACAAGCCATTAATGTTAGTAAGGAAGTCTATAAAGAATATTGGAAGAGTATAGAACATGAGCGATACCTTACAAAACTAATTCGAAAGACTTGGATTTATTTAGACCATCTTTTCGATGAGTATGAAACAAACACACTTGAATACAAGCTAATCCAGGACAAAAACCCAACAAGAAATGAGGCACACAAAATGGATAAATATGAAGCTTTGCACAATGCTATTAAACAATTAACTGAAGATGAAATGAACTTGATAATTTCTCTTTACTTTGACGGATTTAATCAAACTGAATATGCCAAGTACATTGGTAAATCTCAACAAACAATTAGTAAGAATCATAAGAAAATACTGAAAAAACTAAAGAATTTAATAAATTTCTGATTTTTGGTTGTAGAAACGCTCTGAGATTCCTTATCACTATATAGGGGGTTATTTCTCCCCCTCTTCTCACTTCAACTTAGTGAGACTGTTCTTTGACAATTTATAGCCATTGTTAGTGACTTTATCTATCAACCGAGCAACCTTCATCAGTGCGCTGCGACCTTAAGAAACCTAGTGAGCGATGAAACTTAGATGATCACATAGTTTGAAAAACTATGATGCCATGACTTTGATAGTGACAATGATACTCCACCTATGGACGTCCGAGCGTGAAAAGACCGTCGCAGGCTAAATAGGTGCTTCCTTGATTGGGAGTGGTGAAACTCCAGTGAAGTAGTTCTTTCAAACTACGCCTAACAATGCTACGAAGATGATTCCTTCGTAGATACGAATATATCGATTTAACTTTTTAAAACAAATCTTTTGATTTGATAACAGATAGAGTGATTCAGTCCTTTTTGAACTGGATCACTCGCTTGTGTTATTAAGTCATATTCTGATAGATATGTTGAAATACATGTGGTAGTGTTGTGTTGCGAAAACCAACTGTCCTAGGAGGTGATTATTATGGGATTTGCAACTAAAGAAATGATGGGTGAAGAAAAACAACTTGTAACTAATATTGGTTTAAAGATTGTGCTTCTTCGCTCAGAACGAGAGCTACCACGTGCAGAACTTGCAAAACAAGCAGAACTACACCCACAGTATCTATATGATGTAGAAATGGGTAAACGTAACGTTACCATTTATGTACTTGGGAAAATTGCACGCGCATTTAACATCACATTGTCAGAATTACTTGAACCACACACCCTACCACCAGTTGACTGAGTCGATTGGTTTTTTAATGAAATGGAGGAATTAATTATGTTAATAACGGTAGATGAAATTATGACTCTTTTTGGAATTAGTAGGTCAAGTGCTTATCGCATTATATCCGACTTGAATCAATCTCTCAAAGAAAAAGGATATCGTATTGTCCAAGGAAAGACATCCCGTAAATTCTTCTACGAAAACTACTACATTCATAATACGGAGGTAAGCCAGCATGTCAGCGTATAAAGATAAGAAAACTGGTAAATGGGTTGTAACATTGCGTTATACCGATATTGACGGTAAAGAGAAGCGACGCGCTAAACGGGGGTTCCTAACCAAACGTGAAGCTAAAGAATGGGAAACCGAATATCTCAGCAACTTAAGTACCGAAGTAGAAATCGATATGTCATTGAATGAATTCTACCAAGTCTATCTGAGTGATATTTCAAATAAACTCCGTTATAACACCATTAAGAATAAACGAGTGATTTATAATAAATATATCCAACCTTATCTCGGATCTAAGAAACTCACTAAGATATCAACACCTGATATTATCAAGTGGCAAAATACGATTCTAGGATTTCAGTTTAAAGATACGTATGCACGTTCCATCAACAATCAACTTGTAGCTATCTTTAATCATGCAGAACGTTTCTATGAACTTCAAAGAAATCCATTAAAGAAAACTACTGCAATTGGGTCTAAACATCCTTCAAGTATGAACTTCTGGACAAAAGAGGAATTTGATAAGTTTATAGCAGTTGTACACGATGAATCATCAAGATTACAATTCAATGTTCTATTCTATACAGGAATTCGGGTTGGTGAGCTGATTGCGGTTAGACTAAAGAATATTGATTTTAAAAGAGGTCATATTGAAATAAGACATTCTGCTCAATATGAAAATGGTGAATATATCTTCACCAAGCCTAAGACAAAAAAGTCAGAACGAATTGTAACAATACCTCAGTTTCTGACTCAAATGATAAAAGATTATGT
Source organism: Erysipelothrix sp. HDW6B (assembly GCF_011301115.1). Taxonomy (NCBI): domain Bacteria; kingdom Bacillati; phylum Bacillota; class Erysipelotrichia; order Erysipelotrichales; family Erysipelotrichaceae; genus Erysipelothrix; species Erysipelothrix sp. HDW6B. Next base: position 1,727,596 of record NZ_CP049860.1, read on the forward strand.
TGATCGATACTACTTTATCGATATGGAAGAACAAGTCTTTATGACTAACAAGAGTCGGCTTTCTAGAGAGCTTGAAAAATATGCTAAGAATGCGAATGTTAAACGAATAAGAATACATGATTTAAGACATTCTCATGCATCCCTACTCATCGAACAAGGCATACAACCCAATATTGTTCAAGATAGACTTGGACATGAAAAGATTGAAACGACACTTCGTACTTATTCACACCTATACCCGAATAAACAATACCATCTCGCATCATTCTTAGATCAGATTGCTTCAAATCAACTCAATGATACATTAACTAATAGTAATTCTAATCCAATAATGATCGAGACTATTAAGTAATTTATTTTTAAATTGATGACTTGACAAATTTTACTTTCAATTTTAGAATATTGGCGTTAGCACTCATGATACAAGAGTGCTACATAGGTCAATTACAGGAATAGGAGGAATAGATCATGATTAAACCATTGTATGACCGTATATTGTTAGAAGCAATTCAGGAAGAAGCAATTACTCATAGTGGTATTCTACTACCTGAATCAAAAGATAAACCTACAGTTGCTCGTGTTGTTGCTGTTGGAGAGTCTACAGATAAAGAATCACCCACATTAATTAAGGTTGGTGATCATGTCGTCTATAAAAAATATTCAACAACCGAGATAAAATATCAAAATCAGGATTATCTAATAATTGAGAGTAAAGATATATTAGCAATCGTAGAGGAGGATAAATAATGGCTAAAGACGTACGTTATGGAAGCGAATCTCGAGACTTATTACTAAAAGGTATTGACAAACTAGCAGATGCTGTAGCAGTAACTTTAGGACCAAAAGGACGCAATGTAGTTCTTGAAAAAAGTTATGGCTCTCCCCTAATTACAAACGATGGTGTAACCATTGCAAAAGAAATTGAACTCGAAAATCCTTTCGAAAACATGGGAGCAAAACTTCTTTATGAAGTTTCAAACAAAACAAATGATGTAGCTGGTGATGGAACAACAACTGCTACAATTCTTGCACAATCTATCATTCACAACGGAATTGTACATGTCGATCGGGGTGCAAATCCAGTATTAATGAGATATGGCATTGAAAAAGCCGCAAAAGTTATTTCAGATCATCTCTTAAAACAAAGTAAAAAAATTGAAACCCGTAATGATATTGCTAATGTTGCAGCAATAAGCGCAGGTAACAATGAAATTGGGAATATTATTGCAGATGCAATGGATAAAGTTGGTAAAAATGGTGTTATCACTGTTGACGAGTCCAATACATCTGAAACATTTTTAGAAGTCGTTGAAGGACTCCAGTATGACAAGGGTTATATCTCGCCGTACATGGTAACAGATCGAGAAAAAATGGTAATCAATCTTGAAGACCCTTATATTATTGTCACAGACCGTAAAATTTCAACCGTACAAGAAATACTTCCGATCCTAGAGCAAATTGTTCAACAAAGTAAACCATTGTTTATTGTTGCAGAGGATATTGACCAAGACGTCGTATCGACACTTGTAATGAATAAACTCCGAGGTACATTTAATGTTGTTGCTACTAAGGCTCCAAGCTTTGGAGACAATCAAAAGCGAACTTTGGAAGATATCGCAATTGTTACTGGGTCAACATTCATTAGTAAAGACTTAGGAATGGATTTCAAAGATGTTACTCTTGATAATCTGGGTTCCGCATCAAAAATTGTAATTAGTAATGATGAAACAACAATTATCGGTGGCAAAGGAGATAGCGATGCCCTCGAAGCACGTACTAATGAAATACGTAGTCAAATAGAAATCACGAAGAATACGAGTGATATTGATCAATTAAGCAAACGTCTCGCAAAGCTCACGAATGGTGTCGCGATTATCAAAGTCGGTGCTGCTACGGAATCTGAACTTAAAGAAAAGAAACTTAGAATTGAGGATGCCTTGAACGCCACGAAAGCAGCTGTATTAGAAGGGACAGTCCCAGGAGGCGGTTATGCTTTGGCTCGCGCTTATATAGAGTTAAATGAAGCAATTACTTCGGAATCTCAAGATGAAAATCGCGGTATCTCAACAGTTATGAACTCAATTTTGAAGCCGTTATGGCAGATAGCCGAAAATGCTGGTTTTGATGGAGATGAGATTGTTAAACAACAACTCAGTTCAGAAGTGAATATTGGATTTGATGCTAAAAACGGAGTATGGACAAATCTTAATGAAGCAGGAATTGTGGATCCAACTAAAGTAACTCGTAATGCTCTGTTAAATGCAGCATCCATTGCTTCCTTATTCTTGACAACAGAAGTGGCTGTCGCCGCTATTAAGGAAAATAACACAGGTGACATGACTGCTCCACATCTTTACTGATATTTACAATTGAGTATTGTAAATCAAATTCTCGTTATGTCTATTTGTTGTCATTTTCAGACTTCAAGCAACTGTATTGAGAAACGGTAAAAATCCACCTACTGGTGGATTTTTATGCTTTCTTTAGAGCAATTCAAACCATAAACATGCATTCCAAGAATGTATCATCTAGAATGTTATAGCCATTCCAAATCAGAATCAAGTCCACTTTTGTTCAAATGAAGTAAATACTAATCGTTTTGGATTAGCTTAAGTTTAGGAGTGCTTAATGCATTGTTCAATTATTTGACATCATTTTGACATCACTAGCCCTATTTTTTCACTATTCTCAATTTCGACATACAAAAAACCGCCAATTTAAGCGGTTTTTCTGTATTCATTAAACTTTACGCAACTACTCCCACTCAATCGTTGCTGGTGGTTTTGAGGTTACATCATACACTACTCGGTTAATCCCTTTAATCTCATTTACGATACGTACTGAGATAATTTGAAGAATATCATAAGGGATACGTGCCCAGTCTGCGCTCATACCGTCAACAGATGTGACAGCACGAAGTGCAAGTGTATAATCATAGGTTCTTTGATCGCCCATGACACCTACTGAACGCATGCTTGTTAGCACGGTGAAGTATTGCCAGATTTCGCGATCAAGGCCTGCTTTTGCAATCTCTTCACGAAGAATCCAGTCAGAATCTTGAACGATTTTGATTTTTTCTTCTGTGATATCACCGATGATACGGATCGCAATTCCAGGACCTGGGAATGGTTGACGGTGAACGATGTGTTCTGGTAAACCAAGTACCAATCCTAATTGGCGTACTTCGTCTTTGAATAATGAACGGAGTGGTTCAATAAGTTTGAAGTCCATATCTTCTGGTAATCCACCCACGTTGTGGTGTGATTTGATTGTTTGTGCAGTTTTAGTCCCAGATTCGATAACGTCAGCATAGATTGTACCTTGTGCTAACCATTTCGCATCTTTAAGTTTTTTCGTTTCATCATCGAAGACATAAATAAACTCATTTCCGATAATTTTACGTTTTGTTTCAGGATCATCAACACCTGCAAGTTTGTCTAAGAAGCGTTTTTGTGCATCGACTTTGATTAAGTTAATCTTGAAGTGATCACGGAATACTTCAACAACTTGGTCTGCTTCATTTTTACGTAACAAACCATGGTCTACAAAGATACATACGAGTTGATCACCGATTGCATGGTGTAATAACGCTGCAACTACAGCACTGTCAACACCGCCGGATAATGCACAAATAACTTGTTCATCCCCGACTTGTTCGCGAATTAATGCTGTTTGTTCTTCAACATAATGTTCCATGGACCATGTCGCTTCAGCATCACAGACATCAAACACGAAGTTACGGATCATATCAATTCCGTTTTCTGTGTTACGAACTTCTGAGTGGAATTGGATTCCATATTGTTTCTTGGCTTCGTTACCCATCATGACGATTTCTGTATTGTCTGATGAAGCATATACTTCAAAACCTTCAGGTACTGCTTTAACTTGATCACCATGGCTCATCCATACGTTGTATGTAGCTGGTAATCCTTTTGTAATTGCATTCTCTTTCTTAACATTAATAGGCGCTAAACCATATTCACGTTTGTCATGAGATTCAACAACGCCACCATTTTGGTGCGCCATTAACTGCATCCCATAACATACACCAAGAATTGGTAATCCTAATTCAAAGATTTCTTGGTCGATGTGGTATGCATCGTCTTCATAAACAGAGTTTGGTCCTCCTGATAACACGATACCTGCGATATCTTTATCTGCACGAATTGCTTCTGCAGTAATTTCGTTATCAAGAAGTTCACTATATACACCTAAATCGCGAATACGGCGCACGATTAATTGGTTATACTGTGATCCAAAATCTAATACAATAATCTTATTTGCCATTGTAGTTTGGAGCCTCCTTAACATTATCTACGTCATGTGGGTGACTTTCTTTTAAGCCTGCCCCTGTTATTTTAACAAATTGTGCTTTCAAATGCATGTCTTCTATTGTTTCACATCCACAATAGCCCATACCTGAACGCACTCCACCTAACATTTGATACACAACGTCTGTAATGGATCCTTTAAATGGCACAGTTGCTTCAATTCCTTCTGGTACAAGTTTTGAAAGTTCCTTAACACCACCTTGGAAGTAACGATCACTTGAGCCGCGTTGCATTGCGCTTAATGATCCCATTCCAACATAAGATTTAACTTTCTTACCAAATACTTCGATGACATCACCAGGAGTTTCCTCAGTTCCTGCTAATAGTCCACCAAGCATGACACAACTTGCGCCAGCTGCTAAGGCTTTGGAAATATCGCCCGATAGTTTAATACCACCATCAGCAATAACACCAACACCATATTGTTTTGCGACAGAATAAACGTCATTAACCGCTGTCAGTTGGGGAACACCAACACCTGCAACAACACGTGTTGTACAGATTGATCCCGGACCAACACCAACTTTAATAACATTGGCTCCCGCATAAATTAAGTCAGTAGCACCTTGAGCCGTAACAATGTTACCACCTACAATATCCAAGTCTTTAAATTCTGCTCGGATTGCCTTCACGGTATTGATAACACCTTCTGAATGGCCATGTGCGCTGTCAACAGCAACCATATCAACACCTGCTGCAACCAATGCACGAACACGTTCTATTGACGATTCACCAACCCCAACTGCAGCACCGACACGCAAACGTCCTTGTCCATCGACATTTGCATCTTCGAATGTTTCTTCTACAGTTGTTTCTTTTACCACACGTACCATCGCCGCTTGGTCTTCGATAGGCATATTCTTATGAATAAAACCCATACCACCAAGCTTCGCCAACATGATTGCCATGCCATCTTCCGTAACTGTATCCATTGCTGCAGATACAATCGGAATATTCAATGTAATCTTGTCAGTTAAACGCGTTTGTAATTTAACTTGAGCAGGTACAATTTGTGATTTTGCTGGTACCAACAATAAATCATCAAATGTATATGCTTCTTTAATTACTTTACCATTCATTTCCTCTACCTCCTTAAATCTTGTAGTTTATTATACAGAAACCCTACCCAATATGCTAGTGAAATATGCTAAAATGTTCGTATGAACCATGAAAACATTAAATTAGCCATCTTTGATATCGATGGAACGCTGATAAAACGCGGGAAAACGACGATTGAAGAAAGTGCCATCACCGCAATTCGCAAACTCCGCGATACAGGAGTTGAAGTTTTAATCGCAACAGGAAGAGCTTTTTATTTTATTCAAGATGACATCCATGAACGGATGCATCCTGATTTTTATGTCACAGTTAATGGCTCAACTGTTTATGATATTGATAAGCATGTTATTCACGAAGTCCCCATGTTGATTGAGGAGGTCAACGCACTGACTGAATTTGCACGTAAACATCATTTGGGTATTGGTTACAAGTTAAATGAGGAAATGCATATTTACAGTGATTATCAAATTTTTACGGACGTTTATCTTCAAGGAAGTCCCAAAGCCTATATTTTAAAAGATTATACACAAGCACCTTTACTTGTTGAAGGACAGGAATTGCCTAAAGGTATTTTTATGATGGGTGATGAATCACTTATTGAATCAGCCCATTCATTTGTTTCCGATGCGCGCATTTCGAAAGCTTATACCGATGCCTTTGATATTTATTCTCGTCGCGCTGGTAAAATGCGTGGCATTGAAGTCGTGTTAGAACGCCTCAACTTAAGCTGGCACGAAGTCATTGCTTTTGGTGATGCCGACAACGACGTAGACATGCTTTCTGCAGCTGAAATTGGTGTTGCTATGGGTGATGCTCCAGAACACGTTAAAGACGTCGCTACGTTCGTTACAACAGATTTAGAGAACCATGGTATTGCCCATGCCATTGAATCACTTTTTGATTTATAGGTATAACACACGCTTCCGCTTCGGGGGCGTTTTTTTTACTCAGTTTGCCTTTACCGAAAAAAAAAGCAGACGTCTGTCTGCTTTTTTTTCGCTTATTTGGCTTCGAGTATCCATTCTAACTGGCCTTGATAAGGCGTATTCGCATAGACTCGCTGATAGTTCTCGATAAACAACTGGACGCCTTGATTGGCAGTCCATTCGATGGTTGTATCTTTTCCATATGTTGTGCTTGATGTTTCGTAAACCACCATTGCTTGTTGGGATGCTTCAGGAATTGGTTGTTGGTTGAGGTAGAAGGCGTCTTTCAAAATACTCTTCAAATTGCCCTCAATTTGCAATGGCTTTGTCACACGCACACTCAAACGCCATCCTGTTTTTACATTGCGACCATCACGTATTTGAATTGTTGCGATGTCTGTTCTTGGATAGACTGTTGGATCTTCGGATAATTGGACATTACCAAATGATAAAGTCGTAGGGACTGTTAGAATCTCTAAAGGTCCTTCGGCATCATAGGTTACCCAACTGGATCGATACAGATAATCACCATAGGCAGCAATTCCATATGTCCCATTATCAATAGGTGTCGACAACGTTTCTCGTAAGTGTCCATCAGCTGGCGCGATGAGGAGTGCTTCCGGTGTCGTTGCCAACCGGACAATCGCGTTGGGGTTGGTCGTAATTTCTAAGATACTTGCATTTTCTTTTTGAACCGGCGTATCAAGAACCATATTCCCCATCGAAATTGTTCCCTTATTTCTTAAACTAATTCCATTTATATTCGGCAATGTTCCAGGGCTACTTGAACTAATATTGGTACCACTCCAATTCCCTGACGTATTAATCGCAGCCTTGAGAGAATAGTGGGCATACGTGTCCATAATGTAACGATTAGCACCAAAAACGGTATCATCGGGATATCCCACTTGGCTTGGAATTGTATCCCAGGTATTGATTTGTTGGGTTTCTATCGTTGCACTGCCTGAATAGACGAAGTTAGTGCTACGTGTGCGGTCAATAAAATTAAGATAATTGGGCTGCGTAGGTGTTGTTCGATAATCCCATGACGTCGTTGCATGGAAGACATGACTGTATAAGGCTTCCGAAATATTGATATCTACATTCGAATTTACGAACGAGATGATGGGTGAATGTAGGAATGCCGCTCGATTGGTTGGTTTGAGACTCACATCGCCCATCGTCGCTTTAAAGGAACTGTTATCAAAGACCGTTTCTCGATATATTTCAAAAGTATATCCAGGAACCGCATTGTCAACATCAATGATAAAACTTGCGCCATTATAGTTGTAGAGTGTATAAGAGTAAACATTAAATCCGGTTATCTTATCTGCTTTGAGATGAATCTTTCCCCCGTCATTGACAAATGAATTGGGTACATTGTTGACCACGTTGATCCCATAATAAACAATGTCTTTGGCATCTATGGTTATCGACCCTTTATTCAAGAGTTTATCGTATGTCCTTAAACCTGACAGTGCAAAAGTATTCGCATTTAAATTCAATGTTCCGGCATTGTCAAGGGTCTTGGCTTGAATTCCGTAGTTAGGATTACCCGAGGCGCTCGTATTTTGGTTAAAGTCAACCACAGCATCCTTTTCGATAACGACATCAACACCTGTATCATCAACAATTGATACATTGGAACTGATGGTGGTAGTACTGTCTTCTTTAAATGTGATTGATCCTGTTACATTCAGAAATTCATTGAGTGCCGAATCCACAATCAAATAAGTTTGACCGGTGAACATAGCATGGGTTGCTTCCATAACTTCATGGGCAGCACTTGCCCGTCCTCTAATAATATAGATGTTGGAGTTGTGAATTTTCACCGTTCCTCTAATGTTGTGGGTGATTTGCGGTCCATAATACTCAACGTTATCGTAAGTAATCAGGGTATTTTGGTAAATACTCGATAACGTTCCGTAGTAGTTTTCGCCTTCGATGGCGATATTTCGAAATGTCATGGCCCGCTCATTCCCGTTTCCATTTCCAGTGTAATGGATGGTATCGGAGTATGAGGCTGACTTGTATTCGTTAAATGTATGACGGATTCCCGTTTCCGGATTGGTTCCGTCAACAATAAAAGAATAGTTATTTGGAACCTTAATGCCACCCACCAGTGCATGCATATCAGCACTGAGATAATATGTGGTGTATTGGTTGACCCCTTCAATCCCTTGCGCCTCAATGAGACGTTTTAGCTCGCTAAAGTCGGAAACGATTTTCTCATGCGCTTGCAGTGTTGCACGAACCTGTTGCACTGTATCTTCACGTGGATGGATAATTGGTGGGTCAATCGAATCGGATGCTTGCAGACTATTTGATTCTTGCGCCGTTGTGAGTTCGTCCTGCAGTTCTGAGTTTTTAACCGGGCTCTCGCTTTCAGGTACATTGTCAATGAATTCGTTCGTTTCATCTTTTGGTTTGTGTTCTTCAGATGATTCCTCATTGGTACTCGATACGTCTTGAGTCGTTGTCTCTGGCGCAACTGTAAGCGCAGTTGTGGCGGTATCGGCATAAACCTTACCATTCGAAGTAGACGGTTTATTCACAACAAAACCACCAATGATCATCACTGCCATTAGCACAATTACTAAACTCAATTTTTGCAGTCTTTTCCGGCGCATTATGCGTTCCGTCTTTCACGTTGTTGGCGATATCGCATATAAAGGATAATCACCAAAAGTATTACTATGATTAGAAGTAGTCCCACGACGAGTACTAGCATCCAATTGGTTTGCTTTGGAATAACAGATCCTTCATTCACAGCATCAGCAGTATCAGGCTCAACGGTATGAACTTCTTGCCAATGCCACACTTCTTCACCACTTTTTATTTCTAAATCAATGATGTAGGTACCCGGTTCGAGTTTTTGTGATTGGACCGGATAGGCAATTGGAAATTGCGTATTCGGCAGAATTCCACCTACTTGTTTCTGAATTCGCGCAATGGGTTGGTCCGAACCTTCAGGAGTCACGGTACCATTGATACTAATATCATTCATTACAACCGCACGATCATTTTGAAGTGTTGATACAAACTGAGGTTTGAGATCCACAACTTCTGCACCACTTTTAACATAGTTAAGGTTTTTTTCTACCTTTGTTTCATTCATGCGAATTTGGAGTGCAATTAAATATGTGGTACGACTTTCAATTTGAATCTCACCTTTTGCTTTTTTTGATGTGTCAGCTTGTGTTTCAATCGTATCCGCAGTCACCGAAAAACCACCCACACTTACACCGTCAAATGCAACACTGGGTGCCGTTACATCAATAGCAATGGTGGATCTTTGATTTGCTGGAATAATGACTTCTTGCGTTCTAAGAACAGCCATTGTTGTCATCGGGTGTTTCATCGATACGTCTGGTGTTTCTTCATGGATGTAGGACTTTTCAGCGTTTAATATTGTGGTTCCATTTTGAAAATTGATGGACGCACGCATCGGTTGATTCCCTTGGTTAATAACATCAAAAGAAATAGTTTGTTTCATATTGGGTTCCATCATTAAATCAAAATATCCAACATTGGGATCGTATTGATTTTCTGGAAGGTTGGCTTCAACATAAAACGCACCATAGGATTCTGCATGAGCAGAAAACTGTGGTGCGATAAACAATGTGATAAGCATCGCAACCAATGTAAAAATAACTGTTCGTGATGTTACGTTAATGTTTCGTTTACTAAAAGACATATTGGTCTAAGGTTGTTGGCTTAAAGTCCAGTTGATTTCTGATTTATAATCTCCGACACGAGCGCCCTTTGTGTCAGCATTAAGTGTTACTTTCGCATTTTCAGTTTGTGCACTATCGCCTAACCAACTCATCAACCAGGTACCCATACCATTGTGTGTTGTTGCTTGCATGATTGTGACTTGACCACCACCTGCAGTCAATACAATCGGTGTTTGTCCAACTGGTTTATTTAGGTTTGTTGCATCTGTTGATGAAACAGCACCGCTTGTCAATGTGATTGTTGCACTGTTCAGTGTATGGTCATCAGTAGTTTCAGGTGTTTGCATCGTATTAGTAAAATCACCCAATTGTGCTGAAAGTGTCCACCCTTTTCCAGTAGCCGTACGGTCAGATACCTGAACGTATGGGTTCATCGAAATTGATTGAATGGTTTGTGCTTTCTCTTCAATAGCGGTTGGCTTAAATTTGAAGTGCGGCACGTAGTCAATGGTCATCGGACCTACAGATCCTGTTTCTTTACCATCCTCTGGATCGATTGGATCTAATGGTTTTGTAGGATCTGTTGGATCTACTGGAACAACTGGTTTGTCCGTATCTGGTGCCGTAAAAGTTGCGGTAGCTTCAGATGTTTGCGGGTCCGCTGTTTCCTGCGCAATAATTGGTGTTGCTGCGATGGCAGCTATAAGCATGGACAATGTGCCCACACGTAAAAAAGTATGATTCTTTTTCATGATTTCCCCCTCATATAATTCAACACTAACATCATTATATTCATATAACAAACAATCCGCCCACATAATTCTGTTATGTTAACCCTTCTAAACAATCTTCATATTGAAATTGGTGTATTTTGTGATATTTTCCTGTTTTATCACATGATAAATTGCATCACAACAAGACATCGTGATCTTAATTCATCATTAGGGAGAAATCGAAATCAATATATTGCAAACGCTTTCGAATCAACATATACTTAAAGATTTGCTTTATTATAATCCTAAGTTGTTACGTATGGATCCATTAGCAATTGAACTGTTTATCTTGTTTACGACCTATTTACAAAAATTGACGACCTCATTGTCTCATAAACGTGATAAGGCGCAACAAACACCTCTTGATACCCAATAGGGTCGGATATATATTCAACAATAACTGTATCATCTGTGTATTGGTAATAACGAATCCGCATCTGGTCTAGTTCCATAAATTCAATCTTTACACCCATTAACTCCAGATCCAAAAGTAAGGGATAGGTTTCTACAGGCATATCGAAAAATGTTTGCGATACTTGCACTTCAAAATCACTGGTATTTTTGATGAGCGGCCCTGTTTGTAAATATAACGACGAATCGTCATAAAAATTTATAGACACATCATAGGAAAAATCCGTTGCTTTCTTTAGTGTTCCTGAGCGCTGGAACGTGAATGGATAGTAGTATTTTTGCACGTCTTGATTTGCATCATACTCTGCAATTCGGTACGTACGGTCATACATTTGTTCAATCAGCGGCATAATTTCATAGGCATAATTTCCAACCGTATTCATGGGGTTTGTCTTCGCATAGAGTGCATCGGTGGTTGGTTGTTTTCCATCACTCCCATTACGGTTATCATATCCAAATCCAAATTGTGCGTTCTCTGGGCGGTAGATAACAAGTACCTCATAGTTTCGAACCACCCATTCGCGACCGTGGTATGCTTTCACTCGCGTCATATCCTCCATCGGTGTTTGCTTTGGTGTCCACCGAAGATCAAGATTACCTGCATTATTTGCATAACTTTTGACCAAGTTATGGTTGTTCTGAATTGAAAATCGGGAGAACGGACCCCATGATTCCACTATCATCGGGATATAATGAGTGTCACTTTCAAATATATACAGACGTTCATTTTCATAAACAGGTACTGGGCCTTCAATGTTACAGTTTGCTACCCCAGCACTTTCGCAAAAGTCGCTAAGTAGTCGTGCTTTTGAAAGATACCACCCCTGAAGGTACACAGCCACACCAATCAGTAGGCTTGATACAATCACAAATAGCGCCGCTTTACGTTTCTTCGACATCGTTATGTCCCCCTTTTAACTTGAATTTGACGCGTAGACCCATCCAATGTTTTAAAATTTATTGCGACTTCTTGCGGTACTTCTTCAATTCCCTTGTAGACAAGCACAACATGAGATGACCATGTCTTCGTATACGTGGGACTGTTGCCGAAAACATAATAAAGTCCTTCATCTGGAATTCCCGAAATAATTGTAAAGTTCGATCCTGTAAGCACAATAGGGTTTCCATCAATAATTGTTTCAAAATCATAGGTAAATAAATTGCCTAGAAATGGGCTTCGACTGTTTAAACTTTTGTGTCTTACGCTAATTAATACCATGCCATCTTCAGTATATGCAAAATCTTGAAACGAAAATTCAGTATTACCGACAATTACCTGCTGATCGAGTTGCTGATAATATAGTGGTTCCAATGCCTGCAATTCATCAGTAATCGATGAATATCCTTGAAATGTTGAGATTCGTTGCCATAGGCTTGGCCCAAACAATAGTAAGAAACTCATTACTGTAACAATCAGAGAGAGTTTGCTCGCCAAATACAACCAACTGAAGATCGGATGGTGCACGTTATTGAGCATCTGGCCAATTTCTTGAGGATTCCCCATGGCCGCCATCGCATAAGATTCAGCTGTCTTCGGATTCATTCCTTGCGCAAGGAATGCCTCATAGGAATCATCAAGATGTGCTGTGTACTCGTTTCGTATCTTCCGTCTAACAAATGGATACTTAATTTCTTTCATCAATTTATCTAAGAAAGTGTGGTATCGATTCATGTGCGAATCTCCTTATTGTGATTATGTCCTGAACGTTGATCGTATTATGGTCGATAAACTTAAAATGACAGCAATGAGAGTCTGTTAAACAATACTATGTATATCTATGTATATTATACCTAGATATACATAGTACGTCAATCTTTGACTGGGGATACATCCTTAATCGTGCGTATATTTATGGTTTAGCACACATGCATAGTTTTTTTTTTCGAAATTTTTAATTTGTCTGAGAGCCTTTGTACAGTGGCTCTTTTTACTCATAAAATTATGAAATGAACTCTTTTTATAATTTTAAGCCTTGCATTTCCTAAAAATACAAAGTATGGTTATTGAGTAAATAAAAACTACGGTAGGTGAGGCTACTTTAGGGATACGGATTACTACCGCAAAATAGTGGAGACACTATGCGCTGGTCAACAGTATACGTCACGAAGGCGTAAACTAGTGTAATAACATTGCCCTATTGAGTTAAAGCTTGAACGATTTATGTGATTTTTTAACCACGTCTGTTCAAGCATGCGTGGTTTTTATATTGCCAGACAGAAAGGATGTGACATCATATGCAAGAAACTACTGACGCCATTGATGATGACGATTGGATTTACACACATAATTTTATCTTGATTGATGCCACATGTGCATCCAATCTGTAATCGCTTTGTCGTCCTCAATTGAATAGAAACGAGGAGACTACTATGAAAGAAACAACTTACACCAACGACACACGTCGTTACGTTGATGCAGCAACTGCATCATCCGAAAAACTTTATACACATTACAAATCATCACCACAAGGTTTGACCCGACTTCGTGTCGAATCAAACCGCAAACAATACGGTGATAACACTATTAGCAGCCACAAAGAAACACCTACATGGATGAAATTCATCCAAGCATTCATTAATCCGTTTACACTTATTTTAATCGGACTTGCATGCTTCTCATATATTACAGATATTGCCATGGTCTCACCTGGGGAAGAAGATCCTGTGACAGTTATTATCATTCTTGTCATGGTAAGCCTTAGTGGACTACTCCGTTTTATCCAAGAATACCGCTCTTCCAATGAAGCCAAAAAACTAAGCGAGCTTGTGGAAACCACCACACTCGTTGCGCGTAAAGCAAACGAACCCCAAGAACTTCCATTACACGAAGTCGTTGTGGGCGATCTCATTATTCTTTCAGCAGGTGATATGATTCCTGCCGATATGCGTATTCTTGAGAGCAAAGACCTCTTTATCTCACAGGCTGCACTTACGGGGGAAAGTGAACCTGTCGAAAAATTCAGCCATGACCTTGAAGCGCTTGACGCACAATTAACTGCAACACAAAATCTTGTCTTCATGGGATCAAATGTTATTAGTGGTAGTGCTCGTGGTATTGTTATCGCAACGGGCGATGATACCATGTTTGGCGAAGTATCCCACAGTGCTTCAGGCAAAAAAGATGAGACATCCTTCGAAAAAGGTGTGAACTCTGTATCCTGGTTACTCATTCGATTTATGCTAATCATGGTGCCAATCGTGTTTGTCATTAATGGATTTGGTAAAGGAAACTGGACTGAAGCATTACTCTTCGCAATCTCCGTCGCAGTCGGTCTTACACCAGAAATGTTACCGATGATTGTTACGACATCCCTTGCCAAAGGTGCTGTCACGATGAGTAAGAAAAAGACAATAGTTAAAAATCTCAACGCCATCCAAGACCTGGGTGCCATTGATATCCTTTGCACTGATAAAACAGGAACATTAACCCAAGATAATGTCGTGTTGCAATATCACATGGATCCAATGGGAACCGAAGATGACCGAATTTTTAAATATGCTTACCTCAACAGTTACTATCAAACGGGTCTAAAGAATCTTATGGATCGAGCAGTTATTAAACGTCGTGAAGACCTAGAGGAAACACGTCCAGAATTGCGTAACCTTGATACCGAATACAATAAGCTCGACGAAATCCCATTTGACTTCAACCGTCGTCGCATGAGTGTTATTGTCACCGATAGTCGAAATCACAAAGAAATGATTACCAAAGGTGCCGTTGAAGAAATGATTAAAATCTCAACATCCGTCATGATTAATGATGAGGTTCTACCTTTAACTGATGCGTTGACTGAAACCATCCTTAAAACTGCTCATGGCTTAAATGAAAAAGGCTTGCGAGTACTTGCTATTGCTTGCAAAACTGAGCCAAATGGAAAAGTCGATTTCAGTACTGATGATGAGCGTGAAATGGTCTTAATGGGTTATCTAGCGTTTCTTGATCCACCTAAAGAATCAGCAGCTGAAGCCATTCAAAAATTATCAGAATATGGTGTCACAACAAAGATTCTTACCGGTGATAACGATGTCGTCACACAATCCATTGCTGAATTAATTGGATTTGAAAACGATCATGTCATCTTAGGATCTGATATTGATGCAATGAGTGATGTAGAACTACAGGAAGCTGTGAATACCTACGATCTCTTTGCAAAATTATCACCACTACAAAAACAACGGATTGTTCATACACTTCGTGATCTTGGCCACACTGTTGGCTTTATGGGTGATGGCATTAACGATGCTCCTGCGATGAAGGCTGCAGACATTGGTATTTCTGTCGACACAGCCGTTGATATTGCGAAAGAATCATCCGATGTCATTCTTCTCGAAAAAGACTTACTTGTCCTAGAAGATGCAATTATCGAAGGCCGTAAAACCTATGCAAACATGATTAAGTACATCAAGATGACCGCAAGTTCTAATTTTGGCAATGTCTTCTCCGTTTTAGTCGCAAGTTTCTTCTTGCCTTTCCTACCAATGGAAGCATTACACTTAATCTTACTCAATCTCATTTATGATATTTCTTGTATTGCAATTCCTTGGGATAATGTTGATGAAGACTATCTCAAAGTTCCACGAAAATGGGATGCAACCTCAATTAAGAATTTCATGTTAATCATTGGCCCAACAAGCTCCGTCTTTGATATAACGACTTTCTTTCTCATGTTTTTCGTAATTTCGCCAATGGTCGTTGGTGGCCAACAATTCTCTCAATTAACAAACCCTCAAGATATCGCATTGTTTATTGCGGTATTCCAATCTGGTTGGTTCATTGAGTCAATGTGGTCACAAACATTGGTTATCCACATGATTCGGACACCAAAGATTCCATTCATTCAAAGTCGTGCTTCGGCTTCGTTAACCCTGCTTACTTTCGCAGCTATTGGAATCTTGACCGTTATTCCATTCACAAATTTCGGTCTTTCAATTGGACTTGCTCCTGTTCCTGGCATCTACTTTGCTTGGCTCGCAGTAACCATTCTTGCTTACATGATTCTTGCAACCATTGCGAAACATTACTTCATTCGCAAGTATGGCGAATTACTATAATTAAAATAAAACACAGTGATTGTCATCACTGTGTTTTTTAGTTATGTGAAATATAGGTTAGTTTAAAAATCATGCAGACATTTCAATCAGTTTCGTTGATGAAATCATACGGTTTTTATTTATGCTTCTTTACGTTTGAATTTCGCAATCATAACACTGAGTAGTCCAAACCCGAACACCCAATAACCTAATGTTGACGATACCATTCCGGTTGCAGGTAATGTTGCGTTTTCATGAGATTCAGAAACATTAGGGCTTGTTGGCTTAAGGGGATCTTTACCTTTGGGTGGCTTCGTAACGCCCAAGACCTCAGCACCCAAATATCGATACGTTACGCTTTGGGATGCTTCACTCATCAGTCCACTTGCATTCTCAGGCATGGCAATCAAATCATAACCTGAGAAGGATTTAGGGTAAGTTTGGTACGCCGTACCAACATCTGCAGTAATGAATTGCGGACTTGTTAAGGACTTACCATCTTGATCAACATGGTACACCGTCACTGTACCTTGTTGTTTTGCATAGACGTAAGTGACAGTCTGTGCTTCAGTTTCAAATGTACCTGTATGATTCAAAGGTACTTCTGTAAGTGTATAGTATGGGAATTGCTTACTATCTGTTTGATACGATAAACCAAGTTTTCCTGTACCTGAAAGTACGATATCATCGGTAAGTGGGTTTCCATTTACATCGATATAATGGACGGTTACATCTTTAGCATCACGACGCGTATAGATATAATTTACGACTTGAAGACTATCCGTGAAGATACCCGCTGCGTTTTCCGGTTGTACGGTTAAGATATAGTTTTCAATGACTTGTGCTTGTGTGGCGTATGGGTTCCCCAATTGGCCAGTACCGTCAAGCAGCTCTGCTGATATTAAGTCATTACCAGCAACATCAATATGATTAACAACTACTGGAGCTGCATCTTTTCGAGCATAGATAAAATTAACAACTTTTGGTTCCATTGTGAAGGTGCCTTGTTTGGGTCCTTCAACGCGCACTAGATTGAAGTTGGCAAATTCTAACGCTTGGGTAACATAATCTTTGTTTAATTTACCCAAACCACTTAAAACTTGCGATGCTTCCAGTGTGTTCCCTTCGGTATCCAGATAATTCACCGTGACATCCGCTGCGTCACGAGCTTCGATGCGTCCATATCCGATGACTTCGAAACGACGTGTACGTCCAACTGTTTCCCCTTCAAATGGATCCATATCAAAAATTCCAAACGAGAAAATTTCGACGTGTGTGGTATCGATTTTCCCTTCAAGATCTGACGCATCCCAAGTGATACGATTGGTTTCTTTATCGAATTTACCATTGAATGCAATGATCGGTAAATCATTATTACCAATCATTGGTCGCATGGTTCCTTCATAAACCTTTCCGCTGGTTTCATTAATGGTTCGTGGAGGTATAATATTGCTTAACGAGACTGAATACGTCTCTGTTTGCGCATCATAATCTAAAGTATACGAACTATTAACGATGCTATCACGAATGGTACCTGTAATACCTTTGGTTGCTGTTGGGTGCTCGGCAAAGATAAATCGATTGAAATCAACAGCATGATTGAGTAAAGGACTGTATTCAAGATCCGTATTTACCGAGAATGTTTGAAGACTGGTAAATGATTCAATGCCTTCGTAACTAGTCAATCGGTTATTATTCAGTTGGATATCAGTAAGTGCAGTTAGTGTCGTGAGCGGACTCAAACTCGTTATCTTGTTTGCGAGTGCATCGGTTGTTTTTGTTACATGATCGCGAGCATCTGCCTTATCTTTAAAGAATGACGAATTCAAATGAATCGTACGGAGTTCTTTAAGGCTTGATATTGGATCCATCATTGCATCTGTTAATCCGATGTTATGCAATCTTAAATCTGTAATGGGTAGATTACGGATGGACTCAAGCATTTGTGTCCCTTGTTCAACAATTTTGTGGGAAGGATTAAAGATGGTGAGAGCTTTTAATCCTTTTAGATGTTGAAGGCCATCAAGTGACTCCAAATTGCTATCTGAAACATATAATCCTGTTAAATTAGTTGCTGCTTCAATACCATCTAAGGTTTGCAATGCGCTAAAATTCACTAATAAGTCGGTCAATTTTGGGAAGTTGCTCAACCCTTCTAAGGTTGTTATTGCTTGTTCCCGAAGATGAATTTCAGTTGCATTTCGAAACGGTGCTAATTCTTCCAAAGAAGTTATCGTCACACTGGATCTCAGATCAATAAATTCAACAGTATCAAGACTTGCCTGTGTAACTTTTCCATTCACAACATTGAGTTGGGGATGGTCTGTAACGTACTGTGCAAGCGATGGGTTTGGAAATAATTCAGAAACGGTTTGTGCTTCTTCTGCACGGATGGGCTGTGCAGTCATTAAACTCATTAATAATGATAAAACGATAAAACTAAAAAACTTGTGCTTTTTCTTTCTCATTTTCTTCCTCTTCGTCACCTAAATATTTCACACACGAATGTAATGATACAAACTTATGTATGTTTATTCAATCTATTAAGGGAATGTTAACGTTATTTCAAAACAACTTAATATATGTTAGGTTTGTTAAGGAGGCGCAATAAAAAGGGACACTCCGCTTGGAATGCCCCTTTGTTTGACTATCTAGCTTAACCTCTAGTTAGTCTTGTATTAATCTGTTATTGCCCACTCAGGCATTTCATTACCACGTCTTACCAAGATTCCTTTTTGGTAGTCTGTTTGGTTGATGAATCGCAATATTTCTTCCTCTTCTTCAGGAGTACAACCCCATAAGAGTTTAACTTCTAAATCCCGTTTGAGTATATCTGCAACGATCATCACCGCATCTATCGTAGAACGTTTGACACTTCCTTTAAAAACCTTAATCGGTTCAATATCCGTTAAGTAACCATAATCAACCGGATACACCATGTTGTGGTACTTTGGATGACGTGATCCTTTATCTTGGGAAATAACGACATTCGTGGACAAGACGAGTGAGTCGATTTTCTGCCAGAAATAGCCATTGTTTAATAGTTCTTGCATCGAATCTACCTCTCTTATATCTTATGACATTATAACGTGTGTTACATAAATTGTAAATAGTTCCTCGGTTTATGTAAAAGTTTCAAGTTCCTGAATAATTTATTGATTTTGAGAATGTATATTTATTCTTGAACATGATCCAATGCTTGCTTAAAGATTTCCATTACGTGATCGTCCGCTAGCGAATAATAGGAATATTTTCCCACTTTTGTAACTTTAACCAAATTGAGTTTTCGAAGTGATGCGAGTTGATGCGAAACCGCTGATTGGGTCATATTTAAAATTTCTTTTAAATCATCGACGGACACTTCTTTTTGGGAGAGTACTGTGAATATTTTGAGGCGGGTTGCATCTGCAAACATTTTGAAAAGCATCGATAAATCCGTATAGTTTTTTTCAGAATGTAAGGTTTCTTGGACCGCTTTACGCTCGTCCACAGTCATTAATTTATGTTCCATGTTTTCACCTTCTTGATATTAGTATACCAAAATTTTCACAAAGACTCATCCATGATGCGCTATCTTGTAACACTTTTTAGGGCATCACCAACAGTTTCAACCACATCTTGTGCATGTTTTTTTACAGCATCCACACCATTGTCCATTGCAAACCCATGGAATGCTTTAATCATTGGAAGGTCATTATAACTATCTCCAATAGTATAGACGGTTCCATCATAGCCATAATGGTCGATAATCGATTGAATACCAGTTGCTTTCGTAACGCCTTCAACGCCAATATCGACTGCGGACACATTAGGGAAACATTGAACACCACGATTCTTAAAATGAGCATTTATCTCGATTGAAAGTGCAAGTGCATGATCTTCAGAACCTGCATTGACATAGAATCCACGTGCGCCAACTTCAAGAATTTCTTCTACAGGTGTCGTTTGAATATTCGGTTCAAAGGAATCACGCGCTTCAGGATTACCATAGACGCGTGCCAATCGGTAACCATCTGTTACCCCATAAAACTCAATTCCAAAATCATCGATTTTCTGAGCCAACTCGGTCGATATTTCTTGTGACAATGTTTTACTAAAAATTTCTTGGTGATCATGGGTCAACACAGCACCACCATTAATTCCAATGACAAAATCGTAGGGAATATTATGTTTTTCTGCCTCTGCCAAAATAGAATCTACGCTTCGTCCTGTCACAAGTCCAAATTTATGTCCTTGCTCACGAAATGCTGCAATGGCTTCAAGATCTGAATCTCTTATAATATGGTCTTTGTATAATGTGCCATCAAAGTCACTTGCAAATATATGTGTCATTTGTTTGCCTCTCTTCGTTTTGCTCTTACGGCTGCGATCATTGCATATCCAGCAATACAGCCATCTGAAACTGCTTTGGCGATCTGTTGTACTCCAGGAATGCAGTCGCCTGCTGCATAAATACCTGGGATGTTTGTTTCCATCTCTTCATTTACAATGAGGCGTCCATTTTGGACTTCAATCCCCATTTTTGTTGCGAGGTCTGTTGAACTTGCTGATCCGATTGCAACAAAAATACCGTCCAATTCGAGTTGTCCTGTCTCAAGTTCAACACCTTGAACTTTTCCCTCGCCATAAACTGAAATAACTTTGTCAGTAATGATTTCACATCGTGGGTCAAATGTTCCTGTCACAGGTTCACCATTTGTTAGAATGACCACTTTCTCTGCAATCTCGACAAGCTCAGCAGCTTCACTGGCCGCATAGTCTGCACTTCCTATAACAGCTACTGTCTTTTTACGATAAAAGAAGCCATCACATACGGCGCAGTAGGAAACCCCTTTACCCCCATAATTTCTAATTTTCTTGACGCGTGGAATGTTTCGGTGTGATCCAGTTGCAATAAGCACCGTTAATGCAAGGTATGTTTCGGTTGTCGTCTTAACTACAAAACCTTCGGTATCATAAGTAATTGATAAGACTTCGTCTGATATTACAGGGATATCGAGTGCCTCAGCTTGAGCGATACCGCGTAGTACGAGTTCTGGCCCTCCGATTGTTTCAAATCCGTAAAAGTTATCAATAACACGAGCCTGCTCTGATGCTCCAATACCTTTTCCTATAACGATAGGATCGATATTCCCCCGTTTCATATAAACTGCAGCCTGAATTCCTGCTGGTCCTTTTCCAATTACTAATGCATCTGTTTTGATCATAACGACACTCCTTTTAACCTGTACATTATATAATACCAAAACTAGATTTTTTATGTAGTCCTTACGCATATTTTTTAAAACCAATCGTAGCTTCTTTTTTAATTTGACGTTCATTGACTTCTACCCATAACAGGGTAATGATATTTACATTCAATATATTTCATAATATGTTGCAAACATTTATCATTTTAGAAAGATTGGTGTCCGTTTATACTATGGTTGTAAGCGGTACCAAGGAGGTGAATTATGGAGTTAAATAACCGTCAACAAAAGCTTGCGATTGCGATTCTTAAGCAACACGAATCGAAACCCATCAAATATTATAGTGCACTCTATCGTGTCTCTGATCGGACAATCTACAATGACTTGGATAACGTCGCAGATTATTTAGCCAAACTTGGCTATACCTTAAATAGAGATCATACGGGAATATCAGTGATACCGACCTATGACCTGAATCAGCCGACGAAACATAAATCGAATGTCTATGATCTCTTTAGCACTTCTGATAAGCGACTTCTGCAAATTTTTGAGTCGTTAGCGTTAAAGCGTGAAACGGTCACATACAAGGATTTATCAAACACATTGTTTATCAGTCACGGATCACTTATGAATGATATTGATGCTTTACGGCATCATTTGCTGGCAACTCCATCGTTACTGGTCAGTGATTCAAAAGGCACGCGGCTTGACGGCACCCAAAGTTTAATTCAAAAATCGATGATACGGTTCAACGATTATTGTCTTGCCAAAATTCCAAGCATGATTTCTGACGATACATTAATCGCAGCCTTCTATTCTTATTTCTACGGACACGAGTGTTATGTTTCAGTCCACGATGTTTTATACGAATACGTCTTGAACAACCTTCAAGTCATCGATGAACTTTACATCTCTAATGTTATGAATGCATTGATTGTTCTTTGTTATCAGCTCAGACAAGAGAACCATATTGAACACCAATCCGATGACATAACATCCAAGATTGTAGACGACATTCCACAAACCATGTCAGTAGCACATTCTATGCTCGATACACTATCAAATCGGCTAATGTTTAATTATAAGGATACAGATATCACCTACTTGGCACTTTATCTTGAGGCCAATAAATTTACAGCCGTGCAAGAGACCAACTTTGAAAGTCTTATAGAATCGCTCATTATGACATTTAGTAATCTGATTGATACTGACTTAACGGATGATCCCTTATTAAAAGAGAATATCCGTAATCACTTCGAGCCAATGGTTAACAGACTTAGAAACAACATTTCACATCCTAACCCTTTTTTAGGTCAGTTAAAGCGTGATTACTTCTTAGTCTTTAATATTTTGTGGTTTTCTGTACCACAGATTGAGGAAGAGCTCGAGGTTTCCTTCAATTCAGACGAAATTGGATTCTTGATGATTTACTTCCAGTTAGCTCTTGAACGCAGAAAGACACGCAAAAATATATTGATTGTATGTCCTTTAGGACTTTCTGCCTCACAAATTCTTAGCCTTGAAGTTCAAAAAATATTACCACCGCTTAGCATTACTCATATCGCTTCAAGTGCCCACATCCAATCCTTGGATCTATCAACCATCGATTTTATTATTTCGACCATTAAGTTAGATATCACCCATATTCCTGTCATTCTTGTTTCGACATTATTGAGTAACGATGACAAGGAAAATATTTTGAACTTTTACGATAAACATTTTATTCGAAGTTCTATGCGAGATACTCACACGGATGTCTTAGTGTTGCCATGGATTTCAAAGCTTGTTAATCCATCACGCATCTATCTTAATACGACTTTTAGTAAACGTGAGGATGCGTTAAAGTTTATGCTCGATCGTTTATCAGATCAAAAGATCGTTGATGATCAGTACACACTTTCAGTTACGGAGCGTGAACGTAAAGGTCCAACCGATTTAAAGACCGGAGTCGCGATTCCTCACGGTGATCCATCCCATGTCTATGTATCAGGACTTTCCATTTTGATCAATGAGCGTAAATTTCGATGGGATCAAGAAGACATAACCATCATTATATTAATTCACATTAAACAGTGTGATGTCGTACATGTTAAAGCAATTTTTAAAGAAATATATGCACTCGTAAATAATCCAGATTATCTGGGTCAATTACGACAAGCACAAACCGAAAATGACGTTATCAGTATATTGAGGGGTGATTACAATGTTTAGTAAAAAGCTGATTGCAATCGATGTCGCCATTAACAATAAGAATGATGCTATCGATTATTTAATAGACCTTGCGCATCGCGCGGGTTATCTTTCCAACTCAGAGATGTTCAAAACCGCTGTTTTAGAACGGGAAGCAAGCATCTCAACCAATGTTGGATTAGGAGTTGCCATCCCACACGGAAAATCTCAGAGTGTTTCAGACGCATTTATTGCGATGATTCGCCCTGTCAATCCCATCCAATGGGATGATGATTCAAAAGACGAAGCAGTAGGACTTATTTTCCTCATTGGTGTTTCTGAAGATAGTGATACATTACATCTAAAATATATTTCCGAAATCAGTAAGATGTTAATTCACGCTGACTTTAGACAGAAACTCCACGATGCAGCATCTATTCATGAAATTTATACATTATTTACAGAAAAGGAGCATTCATAATGAAAATAGTTGGAGTCGTTGCATGTACCGTTGGTATCGCGCACACCTATATGGGTCAAGAGGCCATTGAAGTAGAAGCACAAAAACGTGGTTATGACTACAAGGTGGAAACACAAGGTGGTATGGGAATTGATAATGAGTTATTTGATGACGAGATAGAAGCCGCAGATTATGTAATTATGGCCACTTCGATTGGAATCGAAATGCCAGAACGGTTCGATCAGAAAAAAGAAGACGGTAAAGTCTTCCATATGGATCCATCTGTTGTCATCAAAAACGCCAGTGCTGTGTTTGATGATATTGAAGCAACATTAAATATAAATAAATAAACATAAAAGGAGAAAGAATCATGGAAAAGAAACCTAATAAAATTTTCAAAGATTTAACGCAGGCATTTAACACCGGTGTTTCCTATATGATGCCAGCGGTCGTTGTCGGCGGGATATTCCTTGCTGCTGCACTCGCAACTGGAGAAGCTACCGATGCAGGAATGGTTGTTACAAACCCATTCTTCCAAAATTTACTTAAAATAGGTGAAGCTGGATTTGCAATGATGATTCCAATACTATCCGGATACATCGCATATTCTTTAGCAGGTAAACCTGGATTGATACCAGGTATGATTACTGGATTCATCGCGAATAATCCTGTTGGGGCAAATAATGTTAGCACGGGGTTCTTAGGTGCAATGTTAGTTGGGATTTTGGCAGGTTACTTTGCACGTTGGATGAAAACCTGGAAAGTAAACAATACAATTCGTACGATTATGCCAATTCTTATTATTCCAATGCTTACAACATTTGTCGTAAGTATGGCATACATGTATGTTCTTGCTGCACCACTTGGTTCATTGATGGCATGGTTAATGAATTTATTGTCAAGTCTTGAAGGATCACAAGCTGTTATTCTTGGTGTCATCATCGGAGCTATGACCGCTGTCGACATGGGTGGACCAATCAATAAAACTGCATCAGCATTTACTTTAGCACTCATGGCTGAAGGCATCTACGGACCTAACGGTGCGTTCCGAATCGCTGTTGCTATTCCACCACTTGGTGTTGCACTTTCCACATTTATTTCTAAAAAGAAATATACTACTGAAGAGAAGAACTTGGGTGCATCTGCGTTCTTTATGGGACTTATTGGGATTACGGAGGGTGCTATTCCATTTGCCGTTAAGAGTATCAAGACAGTCCTCCCTGCAATCATCATCGGTAGTGCTGTTGGGGCCGGCTTGGGTATGATTCATAATGTCGAAGTATTTGTGCCTCATGGTGGCTTAATTGTTATTGCTGCAGCAACCAATAAGCTATGGTTTGTTCTAGATATGTTAATTGGTGCCTGTGTTACTGCAGGAATTCTACATATTCTACGACCTGATGTTGAGGAGAAATAGTTATGAAGGTACAACTTAACTCACTTCTCACCAGTTTGCTAGATCTTGAGAAACAAGGTAAGGGTGCAACACTGTTGGGTATTGGTCCCATGTCTTCTAATCTTATTATTGCAAGTTTAGAACTTGCTCGAGATGGTAACTTTCCAATTATGTTTATAGCAAGCCGAAATCAGGTTGATTCTGATGAATTTGGAGCAGGCTATGTTAATGGATGGAATCAAGATCGCTTTGCTCAAGATATTCAAAACATTGCGAATGATATTGGATTTACCGGTTCGTATTACTTATGTCGAGATCATGGTGGACCGTGGCAACGGGACGAAGAACGCAACAATCACATCCCAAAAGAAACAGCTATGGCTATCGCAAAACAATCTTACCTTGAAGACATCCTAGCTGGATTTGATTTATTAATGATTGACCCTACTAAAGATCCGTTTGAGGTTGGGAAAGTTATTCCCTTGGAAGCTGTTATCGACATGACTGTTGAACTTATCGAGTATTGTGAATCAGAACGCCGCCAACGAAACCTTCCAGAAATTGCGTATGAAGTTGGTACAGAAGAGACAAATGGTGGGCTCACAAGTACGGATCGCTATGAAGAATTCATCCAAGAATTGAACCGGCGTCTTGATGCACAGGGATTACCACATCCTTCATTTATTGTCGGTCAAACTGGAACGTTAACGCGAAAGACTGAGCAAGTTGGAACCTTTAACTTCAATAATGCACAAAACCTAGCTACAATGGCCGCTTCTTACGGCGTTAGTTTAAAAGAACACAACGGCGACTATCTTTCTGATGAAACATTATTGTTACACCGACCAACGATGATTTCTGCAGTGAACGTTGCACCACAATATGGGACTCAAGAAACACGAGCATTGATCACTTTAACAAACGTTGAGACCTTACTTCATGACAAAGGTGCGATTACCAATCGTTCGCAGTTGTATGATATACTGCTTACGAAAGCTATTGACAGTGAGCGCTGGAAAAAATGGGTTATTGATCCAAACATCACAGTAGAGACAATCAAAAAAGACCCTGAACTATCCCTTGAAATTTTAGATATTGCGGGTCACTACACATTTAACGATCCGGATATTATTCGAGAAACAACCGTTCTCTACCAGAATCTAAGTCAGTGTGGCATCGACGGTAAACGGTATGTCATCGAATCCATCAAACAGCCAATTCACAACTATGCTGTTGCCTTCAATCTTATCAATTTATTTGATCGCATTTAATTTTATAAGAGACACTTTAAGTGTCTCTTTCTTGGGAGTTTGTATGATAAATCTTATTTTTGACCTAGATAATACTTTATATTTTCGTGAATCAGCATTTGCAAATGCGATACGAGATGTCTTTCCTGACTTAACACAATCGAATGTTGGCACTTTGTTTGAACACTTTGAGCATTTTAGCGCTGTTTACTTTGAACACCATGAACAGCAACTCATTGATTTCACTACCATGCGACTACTGCGAATTCAAGCAACACTTCGTGCTGAGGGTGTTAAAATATCTGATAATGATGCGGCCATATGGCAACATGCCTATGAACAGCATCAGTATTCACTAACTCTTTCCGAGGACACTGTGGCACTTTTAGATTGGTGCAAAAGTCAAAATATTCCTCGAGGTATTATTACCAATGGTAACACTGCGCATCAAACACAAAAAATCAAAAATTTAAAACTCGGACGTTGGTTTGATGAGAATCGCATTATCGTATCCGAAGCATTTGGTGTCGCAAAGCCCAATCGTGAAATCTTTGATTGTATGCATACAAAACTTCCCGATCAGACGACGTATTATATTGGCGATGACTACGAAAAGGATATCATCGGAGCGCATAATGCTGGATGGCGTACAATATGGTTAAGCACCAAAACATCCCATCAACAACCGCAACCTGATTACCATGTTGCAAACCACTTAGAACTCTTAGCACTCTTAAAAACGTTAAAATAGAGATATCCGAAGATATCTCTATTTTAATTTAATCCAAATTTCTGCAGTATGTGTTTCGCTGCTAGGGTCCTCATTCGGATACATTTCGAAGTCAAATTCCCCGTCAATCTGATAGCCGCTGGTTGGAATCCAGTCATTCATAATTTCTTGCCATGCTGTTTGGATAGCTTCTGGAAGGGGTCCTTTCGCCTCAAAAACAGCGAATCGCGCTGCCGGAACGTGCAACACATCATAGCCCGACATTTCATTTTGAGTTACCGTACCAATCCAGTACTCCATCTTTGATTCATCCTTCGGAACACATACACCTACAATGCCATTGATGCTTCCATCATTCATTTCAAAGAGAACTTGATCACGCCCTGATTCATTCAGTTCATCCCATAGCCCAGGAATCACTTTTAAATTCTCATTGTTTTCAATACTCATTTCATATTTTGTACCACAAATCACAAATGCTTCTCGTGTTTCAATTCTTACTTTCATCATATTTTCCCGCTTTCTGGAAGGTTCATGACGATACATTGGATAGATGCGAAGTGGTTGATTATCCAGTCGTGTTCTTGATGGCGCTTGATTGTGTTGTTGCTTGTAGGATTTTGTAAAAGACTCCGGAGTCTCATAACCATACTTTAATGCGATATCAATAACGCGTTGTTCACTTTCTTTGAGTTCAAACGCCGCACGACTTAGGCGTCGTAATCGTATATATGTCTTAAGTCCTATCCCTGTCTCAAGTGCAAATAGCCTTTGCAAATAGAAGATAGAATAGTTTAATGATTGCGCAAGATCATCCAATGAAATTGATTCCAAATTTGCTTCGATGGTATCTACAATCTTCTGTACTATCAGTTGCATCCCTTCACCTCCTAAACCCATTCTAGCGTTTTAATCGATTTGATACCTGTCATTTTGTGCACAACTTAAAATCCATCATAATTATAGTCGACCTTTGTCTTAAAATAAACGAAATAGTTTGTCTGTAACGATTGCGATTTCATGAAATCGGCGTATAATAAAACTATAAACAGACACCAAGTAGTTGTTTGATGCCGTGTTTATTTGTGTTCCTATAGCTCAGCCGGCAGAGCAACAGACTCTTAATCTGTGGGTCCTCGGTTCGATCCCGAGTGGGAACACCAATTCACAATTCGACTCACCCCTGTGGTGAGTTTTCTATTTTGTCTGTCAATAAGGGGGATATCCTATGATTTCACTATTTTTAGGATTTAAACAAGTTTGGAAAATTATTACAAACATCGGAAGGCGACATGAAACTCGAGCAATTATTGTCCTTGTTTTCATACTTCTTCTAGCAGGTACAGGTTTCTTTACATTATATGAAGGAATGTTGCCGCTTGATGCCTTATACTTCTGTTTTGTCACATTAATGACAATCGGTTATGGAGATATCGTTCCCGTAACAGCCTTAGGCAAGATATTTACGATGGTTTATGCTACTTTAGGCGTAGGTATTGTTGGATTATTAGCAGGATTGTTCGCACGCGAATGTTTATCACGCACAAAGTTTAATGTGGATTCACTTGAGTAATGACTTATACAAAATGGACTTCGTTTGAAGTCCATTTTTATTAGTTTTTAAAACTGTGAATTGGTGCTGGGATATGACCCCCACGCAATACAAACGCATCATTGTTAAAGTCGTTTATTGGCATGATTGGCGCATGCCCGAGTAATCCACCAAAGACTACTGATTCCCCAACATCTTTACCGATAACTGGTATAATACGAACAGCTGTCGTTTTATTATTAATAAATCCAATCGCACATTCATCGCCAATAATTCCAGAGAGTTGATTTGCAGTCGTTTTTCCAGGAACGGCGGCCATGTCGATACCGACTGAGCAAACTGCTGACATTGCTTCTAATTTATCCAAAGTCAATGCGCCTTTTTCGACTGCAGTAATCATCGCATGATCTTCACTCACAGGAATGAAGGCACCAGATAAGCCACCTACATGAGATGATGCCATAACTCCACCCTTTTTGATATTATCATTTAATAATGCAAGGGCTAGGGTTGTCCCATGGGCGCCCGGTTGTTCCAGTCCCATAACCTGGAAAATTTCCCCAATACTATCACCAATAGCAGGTGTTGGCGCAAGTGATAAATCAATCGTCCCAAATGGATATCCCAAACGACGGGATGCTTCTTGAGCAATCAATTGTCCAGCACGTGTAATCTTAAATGCTGTTTTTTTGATTGTTTCACAAAGGTTTTCAAAACTTGAAATATCTTCGTTCTCTAGCGCTTTCTTAACGACACCAGGTCCACTAACACCGACATTAATGACCGTATCCGCTAATCCGACACCATGATATGCTCCGGCCATAAAAGGGTTATCCTCGACTGAGTTACAGAATACAACAAATTTAGCGCAGCCGATACTGTCGCGATCCGCTGTCAACTCTGCCGTCTTGACAATCAGATTTCCCATTTGTAGCAATGCATCCATATTGATACCCGCACGTGTTGAGCCAATATTAATACTTGAACAAACACGATCAGTTACGGCAAGTGCCTCAGGAACTGAATTGATAAGAATCTGATCTGATGGTGTGATTCCTTTTTCAACAAGTGCTGAGAATCCTCCAATAAAATCAACACCAACTTCTTTAGCCGCACGGTCGAGTGTTTGCGCAATTGAAACATACGAATCCGTCTTGCATGCAGATGCCGCAATCGCAATGGGCGTAATGGAAATACGTTTGTTCACGATTGGAATTCCATATTCCCGAGCAATCGTGTCACACACAGTAACAAGGTCTTTCGCACGTTGTGTAATTTTAGCATAAATTTTTTCATTAAAAGCATCGATGCTTTCATCTGCACAATCCATAAGATTTATACCCATTGTGATGGTCCGAACATCAAGGTTTTGCTCAAGAATCATGGTTTGTGTTTCATAAATTTCTTTTGTACTTATCATCTCTACCCTACAATCTATGCATCGATGAGAAGATTTCTTCCCGTTGCATTGAAATTTCGACACCAATCTCGTGTCCATGTGCCTTTAAAGTTTTTTGTAATGTATCAAAATGATCGATCACTGCGGTAATATCCACAACCATCAACATATTAAAAAAATTGCTTTGTATTGTTTGACTAATATCGAGTATATTGATATTTTCTTCTGCCAAGTAAGTGCAGACACTTCCGATAATACCAACGCGGTCTGTCCCTACAACTGTAATTATTGCTTTCATGAATGATTGCCTTCTTTCTTTTGCAGTTATCGTATCATATTTCATGATATTTTAATCACTAACACATAACTTTTGCTGAAATCTTATGGTCTTACTTATCCAAAAACTGAATAAAAAAAAGCTTGCTGTGCAAGCTTAACGTTAACGTGTCAATTTACGAATCATCGACTGGTGTTGGGGGTATCGTTCTACGAGTTCAGGATACGAATACAGTTTAAAATCGTCGTATGTAAATCCCGGCGCAACCATGCATCCAACCACACTGAATCCTGTCTCGACATACGATGCGAATATCCACTCTTTAGGAACCGTATATTGAAGTACTTCGCCTTCCTCAAGATTCGGTCCAATTTTGATATCATGGAGCGTTCCTTCGAGATCAATCATGGATACATGTAAACTGGATCCATAGTGATAGTACCAAATCTCGTCAGAAGTTAATTTATGATATGCTGAAAAATTGGTGTCATCAAGTAAAAAATAAATACTAGATGCAATCGATTTGTCATTAATTGTGATATCCGATGCATACGTCTTCGCATACCACCCACCTTCTACATGCTTTTGTAATTTCAGATGCTCAATAAAGTATTCTTTTTGCTTCATAATGGGCTCCTTTGTCTCTCTATATTATACAAAAGATTGATTAGATTTTAAAAGGAATGTATCCAAAGGAAACGCCAATGTTATCGAGGTTTTCCAAGACATGCTTCTGAAGGTACGTCTTTTTAGGCATTGCTGCAATTTTTGAGAGATCTTGCGTACCGAAAGCGCGTTCTAGGATTTGATAGCGAATGGGTGCCTCGTGAATGATTTCAAAACACTTCCCAAACTGCACAATATTACTCTCTTCAGGAAGCCAGATTTCCATTTTAGAATAGATAAGCCATGTTCGTGTGATGAAACCTTCAATTTTGAGATGACCAAAGTATTTTCGAAAGAAAACGCGGGCTCGTTCAAGAGCATCGAAGACCGCATCCACAGACAAGTTAGCACCCTTTAAGATATGAATATTGAGATAGATTGATCCTGCTTGAAATCGTTCTTTTTGAACTGCTGTCAGTGGCAACGCATCATCACCAGAACGTTCAATATACGTCAAATCAAATGGGAAAATTTGAAAGCGAAGGGATCCTAAATCAAACATCTTAAAATTAAGAAAATCTTGAAGCCAATGGATATCATGATCGGAAAGCCCTACACTGCCATGGGTTGCTTTAAAACGTTCAACACGATAACGAAGGTCGGATAAACTATCGATTAAAATATATTCTGGTACGCCATGAACGCGATATTTTTCTTCTAAGGCAGCCAACTCATAGAGTATATTCAAAAGATTGGTAGCACTTGTTGTTGTCGGATTTTGTTCAATCCATAACGCTTCCACATCCTGATTAAAGGACGCTTTCTTTAACAATCTTTTAACGCTTTCATTCATATTCATAAATTCTCATCATCACTTTCTGGATACTTTAGATATTTTCTTGACTGCTTTCATGCATTATCGTATCATTGTATCAACAATATAACACAAAGGAGCTTTTTATGAAACTTGTGATTGAAGATTTAAACAAACGTTTTGACCAAAATCATGTGCTTCGCAATGTGAATGCTACGTTTGAAAAAGGAAAAATCTATGCCCTACTGGGACGTAATGGTAGTGGTAAGACTACTTTTTTTAATTGTGTCAGCCAGGAAATGCAAGCGGACTCAGGTCGCGTCTATTTGGACGAAACTCAATCCATATCCGAACAAGACTTTGGGTATGTCTATGCGATGCCAATGCTTCCCGAATTTTTAACTGGATATGAGTTTTTGAGTTTTTTTGTAGATATTCATAAAGATAAAGGTTTAAAGCGTGAAGATATTGATGGTTACTTCGATCGAATTCAGTTTAGCACAGATGATCGTCATAAACTCATTAAAGAATACTCTTTCGGTATGCGGAATAAACTACAGATGATTAGTATCATCATGTTAAAACCAACAGTCCTTTTCCTTGATGAACCCCTTACTTCGTTTGATGTGATTGCATCCATTGAAATCAAGAATTTATTGTTGGAATTGAAACACGATTGTATTATGATTCTCTCCACCCATATTTTACAAATTGCGAAAGATATATGTGATGAAGTTGTTATTTTACATAAAGGAAGTCTTAAACAACTCGATAACAGTCAGCTCCACAGTGAAGGATTTGAAGCTGAAATTGTTGAAATTCTCAGCGAAGATCATGAATAACAAAGTTTTTTCTAATATTCGAGCGACACTATTCATGAATCAGGCAATCTTTTACCTTCGAAAGATTCCTTTCCTGAAAGATGTTATTGGCCCATACGCTTATTACAACGATGACTTAAAGAAAACACTTGCAACAGTTGCTCAAGTCGTGCTCTTCATTATTAGTGTCGCCAAAAAAGCAGCCTATCTAGCCATTCTTATGCTGCTTGCCAATACTGTGCCACTTGCCATCTTTAATGACACGGCACTATCCTTTGTAGTCTATTTCGCAGCATTTAATTTCTTTACGATTGCTAACACTCGAATTCTTGAAGATTCGAAAACGAAATGGCTCTTAATAACACTTTTCAAAACACCAAGCGACGACTATTATGATTATGCACTCAAGCAACGTAGCTATGATCGCTTACTCTTAGGAATCATGGCGAGCATACTAACCGGAATCAGTCTTTGGCCTGACCTTCAAGCAATGAGCTTGTTGATGATGCTCCTGATTCTGATTATTTCACTGCATACAGTATTTTTAGGCGAAACAATGATGATTCACTACTTTAACCGGCATAACCGGAAAATGCGAATGCGTTATGAATTAATGGTGTCATTGCTTTTTGGAGCAATCCCAATGGCCCTTCTGCTCATTCCGACATCTCTTAATTGGATTTATGGCTTAATTTCATTCGGTTTGATTGTCTCCCTATATGTATGCTACCGCTACACACTTCAAAATGCGAATCCATCAGCCGTAAACCGTTTCATGACCCAAAACATGACACTGAGCACGGAGACCTCTCAGAAGGTTAAAGAATTGACACAAGAGGAACTAAGAATTGATGACTTAAACGTTAATCAAACCACTGAGTTGAGTCATCGCTATTCAGGCTACAAACTCCTCAATATTGCGTTCTTTATGCGTCACCGTCGAATGTGGTTCAAGCCGCTTATTTGGATGCTTCGAATTATCACAGCATTTGTTGTTGGAGGCGTGGTTATTAAAATGGGTTCGGTTTACTTATTTGGCCCTAATTTTTTTGAAACCATTATCGGCTCAAACAGCAGCTTAATCAGTCAATTCATGCTCATCTTCTATTTCTTGAATGTGACTAAAAAAATTACACGCGCATGTTTCTTAAATGCTGATTACAGTTTATTGCACTATGCTTTTTACCGTCGGAAAGAAACGATTTGGAAGCAATATCTGTCCCGTCTTGGAATCTTAATTGTTATCAATTTTGTTCCAGTCATTGCGGTCTTACTTGGACTCATCTTATGGAATATGGTAGGGCTACTCAGTTTTGAACTTGCCAACTTCATTCCGCTTTGCGTGAGTCTCTTGTCATTATCAGCGTTGTATACAACGGTTCATCTCTTTCTCTATTACATCTTGCAACCGTACAACCGTGATATGGAAGTTAAAAGTATCACCTATCATATAGCAGAATTTGCAATCATCATCTTTGTTTATAGTAACAACATGGTTGCGTCATTAGCCTCCGCAGATATCGTAATTACTGTTTTTAGTATCATTGTAATTATCATTAGTACCGTTCTCGTTCGATTATTTGCCCACAAAACATTCAAATTGCGTGAGCATTAACAGATTCCAAATGAAAAGAAAGTCCGTGAATTGACTTTCTTTTTTTATGACTATTTTACTGAACGACGTTTTGTTTCGATGATAATTGCGAGTCCAACGAATACAATCATTGAACCCAACAAGACTCCATACGATGCGTCAACACCTGTTGCAGGTAGCGTTTCACTCGTTGTTGGCGCTTCCGGAACTTCTGGTGTTTCTGGTACTTCTGGTACTTCTGGTATTTCTGGCACTTCGGGATTTTCTTCCCATTGAGCAATAAGTACAATGTCCCGTTCTACAAGATCGGTGTCAAAATTCCAGAATTGATTTAGACGGGCTGTTGTTTGAAGTTTCCAGCCAAGGAATGTATAACCCTCTCTGGTTGGATTCACGACACGTGATACTTTTGATCCCGCTGTTACAACTTGTGAGAGTTCAAACGAACCCAAACCACCGTTTAAATCAAAGGTTACTGTTAGCATCTCAACAGGAGGAATAATAGCTTTCCATTGAGCATAGAGTACGACTGACTCTTGACCGACTGCGTCGGTTGCAAAGTTCCAAAGATTGTTACTATCATTCTTACCTAAACCCCAACCTACAAAGGTATATCCCAAACGGGTTGGTGCTTCCGGTTCTGTAACGAGTGCATTAGCTTCCAAGTTCTGACTTTCCGGTTGAATGCTATCGCCACCATTTAAGTCAAATGAGACAACGTATGTTTCAATTTTTTCCCATTTTGCATGGAGATATTGATGCACTTCTTGAATGCGTGTTGTTGCGAAGTCCCATTGATTGTCGGCTTCATCAAACCAACCGACAAAACGGTATCCGGGGATTGACGGTGTCGTAGGTTCTTGAATTTTTTGACCCATGACTGTTAAGGCATAATTTAGCGACTCACTGTAGTCTGGTGCATCAAGCCCCTCTATCATATCTGGATTCGGATCAAAATACACAATTGCAGAGTGTCCTAAATAGATATCATCACCGTTATATGCATTATCGTATTGCGGCATGAATGGATTTTGTGATGCTGAATATGTCGTATTTAAGATGCTTTCTTGATGAACTGTGGTGAGTGCATCATCTGCCTGTGTACTTAATGACCACTCAACAGGATATGCTGATTTATTTTCTGAGAAAGTAACACCGTCCAATTGTAAAGCACCCGGGCTGTTTTCAAAGTTGCCATAATGGATGGCACCACCATAACCACCTTGATTCCATCCTGGTCCTGGATCATTGCCGGTTACTGTATTTTTCGTAATTTGAGTATTCTTAATGCTAATGAGTCCTTCATCCATTGAGTTTCCATAAGTATTAAAATCTAATGCACCTGCATGATAATCCGCGATATTTCCAGTAATAATTGAATCTGTGATGGATACTTCTGTGTTACCACTATAATCTGTATAGAGATAGAATCCGCCTCCAGATCCCGCAATATTATTCGAAATGGTTGTGTTAAGAATGTTGACATAACCATGCTCGCGCATTTGTTCAACATAGATTCCTCCACCGCTACTTGAGGTTCCTGATTGCTCTTCTGTTTCGGGATCGTACAGATTGCGTGAAGCGGTATTTCCATCAACGGTGACTGTATCGAGTGTTAGGCCATTGCTTGATTCAAGCATGACATTAATTCCCGACCCACCACGATCCGCATGGTTGTTCAAAATATCTGAATGAGAAATGGATGTCGCTGAACTATCTTTGAGACGTAAATTAATTGCCCCACCCATTCCCTCAGTATTGGTATTGCCATCAAAGTTACTGTTTGTAATTGCTAAAGTCGCGGTTCCACTTCCGGTGAAGAAGACACCAGCACTGTTACTTGCAGCTTCATTGTCAATCATGGCGACATTATTCATCGTGATTGCACCGTTTTTAGCGTAAATGCTAATCATTCCACCGCTTTGATTAATTTTCTTATTATTACTAAATCGAACGTTATCAAAATTAACATCCGCATTCTGTGTGTCAATCATTACAAATGCAGATGAAACTGCATTCCGAACATTAATCCCATTATTGATGAATGTTGAATTGGTAAGATCCAAACTACCGCCATTACTTGTAAAGACGAGGAAACCGGAATTCCACCCTGATGCGACTGCAGGATTATCCCTCACATCAAGTCCTGAAATCTTGTTACCAATTAGGTTGTTTGTAAGTTCAAGTCCACCCTTACTTGTACCATGATTTGCATCCGTACTTAAAATTACGTTATTCATTGTAAGGTCTAGAACACCTGTTCCAGTAACTGCAATATGGCGTTGGTTATTTGCATGATTTAGAGTAACTGGTTCGTCATTTGTAGATTGAATGCGTATACGCGTTACTTTCGAAGTGTTAATGGAAAGGGGCTTTGTTAAGTTGATGGTTGTTCCCCCAACAATTTCAATCACCGCATCCCCACTTGCTTCATTTAATGCTTGTGTCAGTAATGCTTCTGAATCGATACCTACAGCACGAGCTTGGGGTTTTTCTTCTTTTTTCGATACAGCGTTTTCTTTTGAATCATCCTTTTCATTTGACGAAACATTCAGTGCTTCGGTCTCTTGGTTTTCAATCACATCATCCGATGCCACGGCAGGTGCGTCGAGAGATGCTTCGATTGATTCAGTATTGTCATTTATCAACGCATCATCCTTGTTTGTGACAGTTTCTGTTATAACCTCTTGCTCATGTACAGGAACAACAGGTGTGTTGTGCTCTTCTGCAAAAATGGGCAATGAAGGTAGTATCAATGTAATTGATACGATTAATCCAATAATATTCTTTTTCCTCATATTTCGTTAACTCCTTTATATTTTAAGAATATATTGTTTTAGCCATTTTTCGCATCTTGCAGCACAGACTGCAAGTTTGATGTCATAGAATTCAAGTTTTTCAAGATTGCTTAGCTGGGTATAAAAAAAAGCACCGCTTGGTGCTTTACTCATATTGAACCAAAACGGTTGCTTTAAACATATGGGCTGATTCATCAACTTCAACTTTAAATATCCCATTTGATTTTTCAATGATTTCGCGTACAATCTGAAGTCCAATACCATGAATATCTGCATCCTCTTTGGTACTTTTAAATACACCATACTTTAAAATCGGTTTGATTGTGTAGCGGTTGGAAATGGTCAACGATAACCAATTTTTATGAATAATGTTCGAAACTTGAATGTATCGCTTTGTCGGATCTTCGATATTTAATGAGGCCTCAATGGCATTGTTAATAAGATTGGTGATGACACGTAACATATCTAGTTCTGAAAGTCGAAACATCTCCGGAATTTGAAGATCTAAATCATACTTAATATCGTTATCAATGCATCGCTTTTCAACATCTTTAATGATTGCGTCCAAAAGATGACTTTGGGAATAAGGTTCCAACAAGGTGGTATCTGCAAAGGAATGATTCGTTTGATTAATGATATTCTGTGCACTCACCAGTTGATTGGATTCTATAAGTGCATTAATGGTCGTTAAGGTAGAACGGTAATCATGCTTAAATTTTTGATATTCGGCCATTAAATCTTGATATGATTCATAATGCTCAATTTGCATTTTTAGCTGGTTTTCAATTTTACCTGTATACCTTGCATTCTCTAATAGATCAGCACCTCGAAGGGCATCACTCCATGAAACACATAGAATTACGAGGATGAATAGACATGAAGATAGGTACACCGTATTAAACCATAGAACATTGTTTTGAAGGAATCGTCCATCGTTCACAATCATAATATAAAACAGCATAATCACTTCAATACGTAAGAGATGTTTGGTCTTCATAACGTTTCTAAAAAGTTTTATTTGTTTTTGAACAATTTCCTCATTGTTCATACCAACCCAAACACACCAGTTAAAGATAACATAGGTTAGAACAAATATAATCCATCGAAAGGATGTTGTCAGAAGAATTTGGTGAGTTGTTGTGCCAGCAACAAAGGCTGCGAATGCTGCAAACGACCCCCGTAAGGTATAAATAAAGAGGATTGGAAACAAAGAAATCGTTACAAGATTGAGTGGAGACACAATAAAAACGAGCTGAGTCATCAGGAGCAAGTAGGCTAAAAGATAAAAGGTGCTCATCCGCACAGCATCCAATTGATCAACAAATATAAAATCCAAGGCATAGACAAGAATTAATAAATACTCAAGTTTTCGAGTGTTGTAACGTTTCTCAAAAACTTTGGATAAATTAGTAATCCATAAATTGCCACTGAATACTAAGAGTGGTAAAAATATAAAAAGCATCATAGTCTCTCCCTAACGATTGATAAAATCGACAAAACTGTTTTCAAGCGCATTTTGATACGTACGACCAACCGGTACTACACTACCATCTAATAAAACAATCTCTGATTTTCCAAAAGTTTTTATGTAGGTCATGTTTACAATAAATGAACGTTGGACACGGACTAAAGGACTCCCCAGAATTTGCTGCTCCACCTCTGTCATCGTACTGTAAAATTCAATGATTTGCTCCTGTCGTGTTTTGATTGCAATAATGCGCTTCTTAACTTCGATATAGATAATATCCGAAATTACGAGTGTGTATGACATCCCCTTGATTTCATACATAAACAATTGATCACGTGTGATGCTAACATTCTCGATAGACTTCATCAAGACAGATTCAAAGCGCTCGTCAGTGATTGCATATTTAAGTAAGTAATTGGCTGGCATGACATCAAATGATTCAAACACATACTCTTTAAGATTTGATAAGAAAATGATTTCAGCTTGGATACCAAGACTTCGAAGTTTGGCGGCTGCATCCAGTCCGTTCATTTCTCCCATTTGAATATCAAGATAAATAATATCGGGTAACACTTTTATATCATCAAGCATAAAGAAAAGTTCCTCCGCCGATTCGAAGGCTGTAATTGAAATGTAGAGATTGTGCTTTTCTGCAATTGACTGAATGAGTTTCGCGTATTTCTCTCTAATTTCAGGATCGTCATCGCACAGAAAAATTGTTATCATGGT
Source organism: Erysipelothrix sp. HDW6B (assembly GCF_011301115.1). Classification (NCBI taxonomy): domain Bacteria; kingdom Bacillati; phylum Bacillota; class Erysipelotrichia; order Erysipelotrichales; family Erysipelotrichaceae; genus Erysipelothrix; species Erysipelothrix sp. HDW6B. The sequence goes on from NZ_CP049860.1 coordinate 1,767,056, forward strand.
CCCACCTCTTTGTATTAATAGTAACGCAATTTTAACGATATAACAATTATTTATAACGTATTTATGGTTGTACTTACAATACAAATACTTCGACATTACGTCAAGAAAAAATAAAAACTGTACATATTTGTGTACAGTTTTAGATTTTATAATTTAGAATTTGACTCACCGAATATTTCTGCTTCGAAGCGACGACCTGTTGGACTATCAGCAAGGCCACCTTCGCCTGTTTCTCTGAATTTACGGGGTAATTCTTTCCCAACTTTATACATTGTCGCTACGACTTCATCACTTGGGATAGCACTCCGTACCCCAGCTAGAGCCATATCTGCGGAAACAAGAGCCTGCGCAGCTCCCAAAGCATTACGTTTAACACAAGGTACTTCAACCAATCCGGCAACTGGATCACATATGAGGCCCAGCATATTTTTTATGGTCATTGCAAATGCCTGTTCAGCTTCACGTGGAGAGCCACCCAATATTTCAACGGTTGCTGCTGATGCCATCGCAGATGCACTGCCAATTTCAGCTTGGCATCCCCCTGTCGCACCAGCTATGGATGCATTGTTTGCAACAACTAAGCCAAAGCCCCCTGCAACAAACAAAAAGTTGATTTGCTGTTCACGGGTTAAGTGATACCGTTCAATTAATGCACTAAGTACGCCAGGAGCCACACCTGCACTACCTGCCGTTGGCGTTGCACAGATTCGTCCCATTGCCGCATTAACTTCGTTTGTGGCTACAGCGCCTGCAACTGCACGAACTACGGTCGGACCACACAACGTTTCATTGCTTTCGAGATACGTTTGCAGTTTTAATGCATCTCCACCTGTTAATCCGGTCTTAGATTGTACACCCTGTATTCCTTGTTCAACAGAACGTAACATGACATCCAATTGTTTCCCCATCAGTGTCAAAATTGCTTCACGTGATTTGCCTGAATTTTCAATTTCTGCACAAATGACCGCTTCCGCAATCGACCCTTGTAATTCTGCTTGGTGGATAAGCGTTTCGATAGAATCAAACATTATAAATTCCTCCCAATATAAATAACACTTTTAATATAGGGTATCTCACGGATTGCGTCTAGCGACGTATGTAATTCTTCTTGATCCAATTCTATAACCATGTAAGCATTATTCCCTTTCGTATCACGGTCCACTTTCATCGTACTAATATTAATTTCTAAATCGGATAAGATGGTTGCAACACGTGCAATAAGACCGGGAAGGTCTTGATGAAAGATTAGGATTGTAGGTATACCACCATTAATGTCAACATCAATGTCGTTAATATTTACAATTTTGACACTCCCGCCTCCAATAGATGCCCCGATAACTGTCATTTTTTGATGACCCGAACGCATGACTAACTTCGCGGTATTGGGATGACTAACTGCTTCAGCTAAAGGAATATATTTAATGTCAACACCTTCAGCTTGAGCAATCAACAAAGACTCATGAAGCCGATCATCATCAGCATCCATTCCTAAAATTCCACCAGCAATCGCAACATCGGTACCATGACCACGGTACGTTTTCGCAAATGACTCGTAAAGATAAACATTTACGGATTCGGGAGTCTTTCCAAATACTTCACGTGCGATTTTCCCAATCCGTGCGGCACCTGCAGTGTGGGAGCTGCTGGGTCCAGTCATCACTGGACCAATGATATCAAAAACTGATGTATAATCTTGTTTAGACATGGTCTCACCTCTTGTCATATTGTACCATTAAAACAAAAAACGACATATACATATTTACGCACGTATCGGACTTTTGTGAAACCTTTCAAAATCACACCATCGTCCCCAAAGAGACCACCTCGCACTTTTTTAGACAAAACTCCTTGCCAACAAAATTGGGGTGTGCTATTATCGAGTGAGCAAAATCCCTTTGAGTTCTCGCCGGATTACTCCAGGACGTTACATGTATTTCGTAGGCCATACGAAGAAATACTTCAAGACGTCTTTTTATTTTGCTTGGCAACTAAGATTCCCTATGAGTTCTCGCCGGACAACTCTAGGACGTTATTGATGCTTCGTAGGCCATACGAAGAAGCATCTATGACGTCCTTTTTATTTTTTAGAAGAAGGAGACCCTATGAAATTAGTTAAAAAGTTTTTACGAGAGCACTTCGCCCTCGTTTCTGGAACAATGATCCTACTCTTGATCCAATTAACGGCTACCCTTTACATTCCGTATTTGGTTGCTCATATCGTTGATGATGGAATTTTAGCCAACGATCTTAATACCATCTACAGTTTAGGATTTGAAATGCTGATTGTGGCTATTATTGGCGTGATTGCAGCTGTCGCATGCAGTTATTACTCGTCCGTGATTGCTACACGATTTGGTACCGACCTAAGACTTCAAGTCTTCCATAAAGTCCAGGTACTCTCCGTTAAAGATGTTGAAGATTATGGTACTTCATCGCTCGTATCTCGAATTACCTCTGATGTTGTCAACATCCAGCAAGTTGTTGTCATGTTATTTCAGATGATTCTTCCTGGACCCCTCATCGGTATTGTCTGTGTCATTATGTCCTTTATGATTTCACCAACTTTAGGATGGGTGGCACTAATCAGTATTCTTGTCTTCCTTGGTGCTGCTATTTTGGTTACAAAATTAGCAGTTCCATACATGAATGCAATCCAACATTACCTTGATCGCATGATTCTTGTTTTGCGTGAATTCTTTGTTGGAGTACGAATTATTCGAGCATTTGACAACTCCGAATTTGAACGCCAACGCACTGATAAAACCTTTGAAGAGCACGCTGAAAACATGATCAAGATTAACCGTTTATTCGCCTTCTTGTCTCCCATCGCGTATGCGCTTTTAGGATTATCGATGGTAGCAATCCTTTGGTTTGGACTGATTGAAGTTCCAAGTGGTATTTTGCAACTAGGTGAAGTTACAGCCGTCATTGAATACACAACGCTCACCATTTTAACCCTAATAATGGCAGCCTTGGTAATTGTTATGATCCCTCGTGCGTTAGCGGCATTGAGTCGTGTTGACACGCTCCTTGCGATTGAACCAGGAGTATTAGATTCACAAACAGTTCACCCTTTGACACATGGAAGCAATGATATTGTTCGTTTTGAACATGTCTTCTTTGGATATGAGGGCGAAGATGGTGATGCATTGGTAGATGTCAGTTTCTTTGTACCCAAAGGACAAACTACAGCGATTATCGGTGCTACAGGATCAGGTAAAAGTACGATTGCGAAACTAATTATGCGATTCCACGACGCTACAAACGGACGAATTCTTTTCCAAGATAGCGATGTTCAAAGTATTTCGCAACATGCCCTTCGTGATGCTGTCAGCTATATTCCCCAAAAGTCGTTTTTGTTTAGTGGTACCGTTCAAGAGAACATCAAATTCCACAAACCCAATGGAAGTAACACAGCAATGCGTCAGGCCGCACAAACAGCACAAGCTGCATCCTTTATCGAATCCCTTGAGAAACAATACGATGCCGAAGTTGTTCGTGGCGGGATGAACTTCTCTGGAGGACAAAAACAGCGTATTAGTATTGCGCGTGCTTTGTATAAGGATGCTGACTTATATGTCTTCGATGATAGTTTCTCTGCCCTTGACTACAAAACGGATGCGGTACTACGCAAAGCCTTAAAAGAAGATATGCCCGAAGCAACCTATTTAATTATTGCACAACGCGTGAGCACCATTATGAATGCAGATCAAATTATTGTGATGGATAAAGGACATGTAGTTGGTATCGGAACACACGCATCCCTCATGCAAACAAGCGATATTTACCGTCAATTTGCTCAGTCCCAACATATTTTTGATGACATGGAGGAACCCTTAAATGTTTAAGCACAAAAAAACTAGAGTTCAGAAGGTAACCCAACAAGAGCAACCTTCGAACATGAAGCATGCTTTCAAATTATTCATTAATCTATTATTAAATTGGAAGGGACACATCGCCTTAGTTTTGCTTGTTTCCCTACTCGGTAGTATTACCTATACAATTATCCCTTGGATTATGGGACTCTCGATTGATGCTGTCGCAACGCTAATTAGCACCAATAACTTATCCATTGCTAGTGTTGAAGCAGTTATTATCCAGCCATTGCTATGGTTGGTCCTTGCATCTTTTTTCTCCTTCTTGTTTTCTTTCATTCAAGAACGCATCATGGCGTCGATCAGTGAACAAGCTGGTACCCATCTTCGAAAAATTATCACAGATAAAATGACAACACTTCCGCTACGATTTTATGACGATGTGAAAGTAGGAGAAGTCTTAAGTCGTGTCTCTGTTGATATCGAACGAGTTGCCGAAATTCTTGTCGTTGGCTTCAATCAATTTATCTCATCATTCTTTAATATTGTGATTGGTTTGATTGTCATGACTCAAATTGCAAGCTCATTGACGCTCTTAATTTTCGCTCTTATTGTTATTAGTGGGTTTGTGACTTATATTATTTCCTTGAAGAGCCAACGATCGTTTCTCGACAATTTCAGTACCCTTGCCGATTTCAATAGCTTGGTAGAAGAGTACTTTACAGGGAATGTTACTCTCAAGTCATACAATAAACAAGCATATGCAATGGATACAGTGGTTGCTTCAAATGAACGTCACGAAAAAGCACATCTTAAGGCCATGTTTTTAAACTACGCAATCTATCCAGCAGTTCGCTTCCTAAACCAACTAGCATTTATTGCCAGTGCTGTGATTGGAGGATATTTCGCATTACGTGGAATACTTAGTGTCGGGATTCTTCAAGCCTACCTCCAATACGTATCCCAAGTTTCTGAGCCAATTACAGAAGCGTCCTTTATTATTAACTCATTTCAAGCTGCTCTTGCATCGCTAGAGCGGGTTTATGATATTACAGCTTTAGACGACGAACAAGAACATGAAGGTGTCACACCGAAAATAGACCATCCAGAAGGCGCAATTTCTTTTGAAAATGTTGCCTTTGGTTACGGTCCAGATCATTTACTTATGACAGATGTATCATTTGAGGTTGGTGCCAAACAGACCGTCGCCATTGTGGGTCCAACTGGAGCTGGTAAAACAACCCTTGTGAACTTATTAATGCGTTTCTATGATATTAATGGGGGTAAAATCTTATTTGATGGTGTCGACACCCAATCAATGACACGTACAGATGTACGAAATCTTTTTGGGATGGTACTTCAAGATACGTGGTTGTTTGAAGGAACTGTCGCCGATAACATTGCCTATGGACGAAAAGATGCCTCACGTGAAGAGATTATTGCCGCCGCCAAACTCGCACAAAGTCATGATTTTATCATGCAGATGCCTCAGGGTTACGATACCATCATCTCAAGTGATGCCTCGATTGTATCTCAAGGTCAACAACAACTCTTAACGATTGCGCGTGCAGCCCTTGCTAACCCTGCAGTGATGATTCTTGACGAAGCCACTTCCAATATTGATACCATCACCGAACAGAAAATCCAAACTGCACTGAATGCTCTAATGGAAAATCGTACAAGTTTTGTGATTGCCCATCGCTTATCAACAATCCGTAATGCCGATATCATTCTCGTGATGAATCGCGGAAATATTATTGAAAGTGGTAATCATGAATCACTCCTTGAATTGGGTGGTGTTTACGCCGACTTGTATGAAAGTCAATTCACGATTGCATAAAAAAAACGACTCCGAATAATGGGGTCGTTTTTCTATGCTTTATTTAATTTCCCAAGACATTGTTACGGATTGCTCGATTGTGATATTCGTTGCATGAATATCAGATCCACCATGATCATACGCATAGGCACGCATCAGTGATGGGCGATTCTGTTGGGCGCTTTCGTATGAAATATTTGTAATCCCCCCTAGGCGAACGCCGGCACTGTCCGAAATCACTTTCGATTTATCGTGCGCATCGTTAATCGCAAGAATAAGTGCGTCATTGATATATTTCGTTGCATCTTTAATAAAGTATGATAGTGAGAAGTTAAAATCATCCTCGGAACGTAGTGCGTCCAAAAGTTTGGACATTTTCTCTAGATTGATGCGGTCTTCAAAGATTAGACTTTGATTTCCACGGAATTTTTTCTTTTCAACATCAGTTTCGTGGATAATCGAAACATTTATGGATGATGTTTGAATCAAGGAAACATTGAAGCCAACAGACTTAAATGCCTTGACGAGTGCATCAAATTGGTGTGATAGTTTATCAAATGCTTCACCATAGGAAGGTGCATCCTGAACTAATTCATAGTTAAAACGCATCATGTCTGGTTCTGCTTTTAAGAAACCGCGACCCACTACTTCTAATAATCGTGTCATATTTTCACCTCTTATAAAGCTATTATACGCTTTTTATGCAAAATAATGAAATAACTATTTTATATGGATGGCATTCGTTTGCGGTTCAAGGGCCGTGACATGCACTTGGCAGTAAACGTCTTTCCCTTCGGCAGATAATTTTTGATACCCAGGCTGGTAATCCTTAGAGATGCAGATTCCGGTCGCTACAAGTGTTGCGTCCGCTTTATGTAATAAGGTCTCTACATTGGTTACGACACTACCTTGTGCTAAGAAATCATCGATTAAAATAATACGTTTGCCTTTAATAAATTCCAGTTGCGTTGTGAGATGGTATGCATTACCTTTTGTAAACGAGAAGGATGCTTGTTGAACAAAGCGTGGATCATCCATAACTTTTTGAGACTTCTTAATAATAACAAGTGGTTTTTGAGCCGCCAAACTTGCAAATACAGATGGTGCAATCCCGGAGCTCTCGACGGTCACAAAAACATCAAAATCATGGTCCTTAAAGTGCTCTGCAAAGTCATCACCGATTGCTTGCATCAATCTTGCATCAACTTGAGCATTAAAAAACGTACTCACATCTAATATTTCTTCAGTTCGCGCGATTCCCGCCTCGCGTATCCGTTGTTTCAACAATTCCATTTCTAACCTCTTTCTAAAGTGTAATCATATATGCAATGGAAACTAATGTAATCCCATGCATAATCCAACCTAATTCTTTATGTTTTCCTGCAAAAATCATGCAAAGTTCATACGATACAAATCCCATGGTAAGACCCAATGCAATAGACCCAGTTAACGGCATCATGACAATTGTGATGAAAGACGGCACAATAACTTCATAACCACCTCGCCAATCAATATTCACAATATTTTGCATCATGAAGATCCCAATAACGACCATAGCCGGCGTTGTGACTGACGCAGTAACTAAAGATAGCAATGGATAGATAAAGACTGACAATAGGAATAAACAAGCCGTGACGACTGCCATAAGCCCTGTCCGCGCACCATTGATGATTCCGGAAACGGATTCAATGTATGTAGAGAGATTCGATGTCCCTAAAACCCCTCCGACAAATGTTCCAACTGCATCCGCAACATAAATACGATGATTGTTTTCAAATGCTTCCGCAGGCAAATCAGGAATTTGTGATGCAGCCGCTGATAATGTCGTTGCTGTACCAAAGAAATCCAAAAACAGAAACGTTAAGACAACTATGATTGCTTGTGGATTTAAAAGTTCCCCAAGATTTTTAAATCCAACAAACAATGTATTATCAATCATCGATTGCATCGGACCCACTGGCACGACAATCGGACTTCCTGCTGGCAATTGTGGCAAGGTTGCCGCAATTTCTGGTGCCATCGATAACCATCCCATATCAACACCTAAGCGAATCAGAAGACCACAAACAGCTGCACCAATCATTCCAAAGAAGACGGCATATTGATTCTTCTTCACGAGGAAGAATGCGGCTGTAAGTACACCTACTATCGCAATGACAACGTTAGGATTGTGGAATCCACCAAACGTAATAAACATACTTGAATCAGGAACGATAATCCCAGCATTTTTAAAACTAACAAATGCGATAAATAATCCCAATCCAACATTCCCAGCTTGTTTAATTGGCAGTGGGATACCTTTAATAATTTTGGCACGAATTCCTGAGAATGAAAGCATGATAAACAAGACAGATGAAACAAGTACTGCCGCTAACGCAACTTCCCACGCCATCCCCATTCCCAATACAACACTAAATGCAAAGAAAGCATTCATGGACATGCATGGCGCTAATCCTAACGGAAAGCGTGCATACAAACCCATAATGAGCATTGCAATTGCCGATGAGAGTATTGTTGCCATGAAGACTGCATCTTCGGGCATACCTGCATTCCCCAAAATAATCGGATTCACAAAAATAACATAAGACATTGACAAGAAAGCGGTAAGACCCCCTGCAAATTCCCGTTTGATTGTTGACCCTGATTCCTCAATTCTAAAATACGTATTCAACCATGTTTTCATAGTCTCCTCCTTTTGAATACAAAAAAACTGCCAATAGGCAGTAGTATCAAAAGGTACGTAAAAACGCCTTTGAAACTAGTGCCATAGTACACGACTTTACGGGTCATGAGTAGAGACTTCCGGACCTTATTTCCAGAATTATATGGTAGTTTTCATAGCGTAATGGTAACACTGTAAATGTAGTGTGTCAACGACAGGCTCCCTTAATTTCCATATTCATTGTAATCAATATGGAATTGTGATGTTCACAAGAAACTGCCGCAACACGGGATCGGTTTTTATTTTCAGAATTCCTTCAGATTTTTCTACAATTTCCCGGACAATTTGCAAGCCAATACCATGAATATCGGGACTATCTTTAGTACTCAAGTATTGACCGTGCTTATAGATTGGCTCCGTCACGTATTGATTTGTAACCTCTAAAGACAGCCAACGATGATTCACCCTGCTTCTAATTTTAATCCACCGATCACAAGGATTTGAAATGGGTAACGATGCTTCGATAGCATTATTGATAATATTCGTAAGAACTCGCAACATGTTGAGTTCCGTGAGTTTAAAAGTATCTGGTAGCTGCAAATCCAACTGATAGTTGATTTCCAAGTCATCACAACGCACTTTAAAATCTTTAATGATTGCATCCAGCAAGTGACTCTGAGAATACGGCTCTAAAGCCTGCGTCTCTTGAAAGGAGTCATGAGACTGTTGAATGATATTTTTTGCACCAACAATTTGTTCTTCAGCAATCAAATGTTGGATTGTTTGAAGCATTGCGCGATAGTCATGTTTAAATTTCTTATATTCTTCCAGTAAATCTTGATACGATTCATAATGCTGGACTTGCATCTTCAGTTGGTTTTCAACTTTCGCAGTGTACCGGGCATTTTCTAATAATGACGCACCACGAATGGCATCATTCCAAGACACACTCAATATCACAAAAATAAAAACTGAAGCACTTGCATATAATAAATTAAACCAATGTATTTCGTTGTCTAAAAACCGACCATCATTCACTATTAAAAGATACACCATCATAATCAGTTCGATACGGAGAATATGCTTTAATTTCATGGTATTTCGTAGAAACATTTTGATATTCATATTAACATCGAGTACTTGCGAAAGAGCATACGTTAAAATTGCGAGAATGCTATAGGATGCTAAAAAGATTGTCCATCGCGTCAATGGATATGATAAAACAAAAAATGTTGTCTTTTGCCAAATCATTGCAGTTGTTGCTGCTAAAAATCCACGGATCGTATAGAACGAAACGACAGGCAAAAAACTAATAGTCAAAACATTCAACGTCGGTATTATAAAGAGTATCCGAGCCATGAACATAAGATACAAAAACATGATAAACGGACCTAAATGTGTAAAACTAAAACGATTGATTAAAGCAAAGACGACCCCATAGATGATAAGTAAGAGACCTTCAATAACTTCCGGCACTGCACGCCTTACATAATAATGAGATACAATCCTTAACCATAAGTGACCACTGAACATTAAGACAGTAAATAACACGAGATTGATGATCATCGATGACTCCCAACATACGCAATGTATTCATTTTCTAAGACTGTCATATAGTATTTTCCTATAGGAATTTCAGTACCATCTTTAAGTGTAATGGTTGTCTTATCATAACTATCGATGTAAGTAATATTGACAATATATGAACGATGAACCCGTACAAGAACTGTATTTCGAATCTGTTGGTCGAGTTCATACATTGTTCCATAAAACTCGATTGTTTGACCATCATTTATATTGAGAATAATAATTCGTTTCTTAATCTCGATTGATACAATTTTGGACATCCGTTGCGCATAAGTTGTTCCTTTTATTTGATAAGCAAAAATTTGTTCGCGGTTTGGTCGATACTTTTCGACTGCATTTAAGAACTCTGTCTTAAACCCATCACACGTCAATCGATCTTTAATTAGGAAATTAGACGGACCGATTTCAAATGTATCGAAAACATACTCAGTAGCATTCGAGATAAAAATAATCTCCGAGTTGACGCCCTGCTCTCGCAATCTATTTCCTAACTCAAGGCCATTCATACTTTTCACCTCAACACCTAAATAGATTACTGTTGGACAATGTGTCATCGCTTTTAGAACTTCAATAAGTTTGTCAGCACTATCAAAAACGGTGATGGAGAGATACATTTGTTGCTCTAAAGCTATTGCTTCAAGCATTCTCGAATAGCGTTCTTGATAGTATTCATCATCTTCATATATAAAAACAGTAATCATGGAACCCCCTAAATTGAAACATTTCTTTATTCCGTTAACGAATATCCTAAAATACACACTTAACTAAATAAATATTAATATTTAACTAATAGAAATTGGTCCTCATCGTTTTCAAAGTGAAAATTTTTGTTCCAAAACTCAAAAAACTTGTATTTTTTTTAACATGAGAGAAAAAAACCAAGGGGTTGATTAATGCCTCAGATTATCAAAGCAACAAAAAAAGCATTTGCTTTCGTCATTCAATGTCCGAAAAAAATGCTTATCTTTATTGTGATTTATTTTTGGGAAACAGATAATAATGAATCATAGTTGTAAATAGCTTTTAGATCGTCCAAACGTTGACCTTGCAGTTGTTGGCCATCAACAAACCTATATATTAAGTCATAGACTGAAACAGGATTTTCCAGTGTCATACCATTGAGAATCATCTGCCACTCTGGAAATACGGTATCAAGAGCATCCCCTAAAACTGCACCTGTATTATAGAGACCACTATTAGAAATGTAGGATGCGTCCATAAGTCCATCACCGATTGCACTGATAATCATTTCATAGGTCGCAGGTGTTCCATCAGAAGCAGTTAGGTAATGAAAAGGTTGACCGATTCGCAAGGAAGCTTCACGCCCAATGTAGGTCGCAACACCTTCAAGCGTTAGCTTTACACCTTCATCAGATACGTACGATGGATTGTCTGTGCTTCGCGCAGTTTGAACTACACTCCAATCCGCTAACAATTGTGCAAGGACCGCTTCACGACCCGCTCCATTCATTTCCAAAATCAAGGCATCATAAATACGATACTGCAATAGTGCAAGTGCTTGTCCTTCGACGGATAATGGTTGTAAGAAATCAGCAGCATCAGGCCAGTTTCGTTGAATGCTGTAATGCGCATATTCATGCATAAAAAATGACGTTGGATAGGACTCAGGTTGATCAAATGCTTGTTTAATATCTTGATTGCTATACTTTGTATAATAAACATCGTGATAGGAACCAACATGATAATGCTGATTCATCGATGGGAAATTCCCGAAAGGAAGATTTAAAAACCATGTCGCTGGATTTGTACTCGCAAACCGATATACAGATGATTCAGTATTTGTAATTAAGGTAGAACCAATTGTATTGAGACCCTCAAGTTCGTCCATATTGAATGTGTAGGCATTATTAAACCAGCTATCTTTATCGACAAAAATAATTGGCGCACTACTTAAATTATAACCATCCCAAATTGGATCCGCTTTCTCACTTTGTTTCAGACGCTCAAAGTCAAGGAGCACATCCTGTGTCGTCTGATTAAGTGATTCGAGTGTAGTGTTAACCGTTCTATTGAGAATCATATTCATTACAATTAATAGGACAATTACACCTCCCACCACAAACAATCGTTTTAATTTTTTATTCATCAAGACCTCCTTAAAATCCTGTTTATCATATCATGGCTATTCGATTCAAGAAACGAATGTACATTTTCGCATAAAAAAACACGGATAGCCGTGTCTTAGTATTTGAGCAATGCTTGAATTCCTGGTTTTTGAATGTCATTAAGGCCCATAACTGTCTTATTGACGTTCGCTTTGAAAACTTTTTTTCCATTTACTTTAAGTTTGAGTTTATAGAATAGAATTCCTCTTTTAGCGATAACTTGTGTATTTCCGTCTAAACGGTATGTTTCAACAGAGTTCACTTTAAGTGAAAATGGATGTAGACTGAGAATCACGATAACATTTGGTTCTAGTATTAGTATTTTAGGTGACATCGTCACCGTGAATGCTTTTTGTTGAACTGCATAAATGGCATGCGATTCGACGCCTGGTGTCCCATATGTTTGCATCAATTCGGTAAGATACTGCTTATCTAGTTTTAATTTCATAAATTCCCCCATGTACTTTGACTTTCTAATTATACGCACCTCGCAAGTTTTTTTCAAATCAATCATGGTGTTTGGTTTGCTTCACAAAAAAAAGACATCCCGAAGGATGTCTTGTATGTTCATCAATTATTTTTTGATGTTGAAGAATGTTTTAGCACCTGAGTATTTAGCAGCTGCTCCCAATTCTTCCTCGATGCGGATTAATTGGTTGTATTTTGCTAAACGGTCTGTACGTGACATTGATCCTGTTTTGATTTGACCTGCGTTAAATGCTACTGCGATGTCAGCGATTGTTGCATCTTCTGTTTCTCCTGAACGGTGTGAAACTACTGATGTATATCCTGCACGTTTAGCCATTTCCATAGCGTCAAATGTTTCTGTTAAAGTACCGATTTGGTTAACTTTGATAAGAATTGAGTTTCCAATTCCTTTTTCGATTCCTTCTGCAAGGATAGCTGGGTTTGTTACGAATAAGTCGTCACCAACGATTTGTACACGGTCTCCGATACGGTCTGTTAGACGTTTCCATCCATCCCAGTCACGTTCTCCAAGTCCATCTTCGATTGAAACGATTGGGTATTTTTCGATAAATCCTTCGTACATATCGATCATTTGGTCAGATGTTAATACTTCTCCACCTGATTTGCTTAATACGTAAACACCTTTTTCTGTGTCGTAGAATTCTGAAGCAGCTACGTCCATTGCTAAGACGATGTCTGTTCCTGGTACGTATCCAGCTTTTTTGATAGCTTCAACGATAACTTCTAATGGTTCTTCGTTTGATGCTAAGTTTGGTGCGAATCCACCTTCGTCCCCAACAGCTGTAACATGTCCTTTAGCTTTAAGAACTGATTTAAGAGCGTGGAATGTTTCTGCTCCCATTTGGATTGCTTCTTTGATATTTTTTGCGCTAATTGGCATAATCATGAATTCTTGGAAATCAACTGATGAGTCAGCGTGTGATCCACCATTGATAACGTTCATCATTGGAACTGGAAGTTCTTTTCCATTGAATCCACCTAAGTATTTGTAAAGTGGCATTCCGTAGAAATCAGCAGCAGCATGTGCAGCAGCCATGGATACACCTAAGATAGCGTTTGCTCCAAGTTTTGACTTATCTTTTGTACCGTCTAATTCGATCATTGTTAAGTCAAGTAAGTTTTGGTCTGTTACGTCAAATCCGATTAATGCGTCAGCAATAATTTCGTTTACGTTTTCAACTGCTTTTAAAACACCTTTTCCGTCGTAACGTGATTTGTCTCCGTCACGAAGTTCTAATGCTTCACGTTCACCTGTTGATGCACCTGATGGTACCATAGCGCGTCCGAAAGCACCTGAATCTGTTGCTACTTCAACTTCAATTGTTGGGTTACCACGTGAGTCTAAAACTTCACGTGCGTGGATATCGATAATAAATGGCATATTAATATGTCCTCCTCTATATTGATTATCTAATTATTTAATTGCATCAATGATTGCTTTGAATGAGTCAACTTCTAATGAAGCGCCTCCAATTAAAGCACCATCAATGTCTTCTTGTGACATGTATTCTGCAATGTTATCTGGTTTTACAGATCCACCGTATTGTACACGTACTTTGCTTGCAACATCATCACCGAAGATGTTACGAACTTCATCACGAACTAATGCACATGTATCTTGTGCAATTTCAATTGTTGCACTCTTACCTGTTCCAATAGCCCAAACTGGTTCATAAGCGATTACTAAGTTTGATACAGCTTCTGGAGCTAATCCAGCTAATGTACCCGCAACTTGTTTACGAACTACTGACTCTGTTTTACCAGCTTCAAATTCGAACAATGTTTCTCCGACACAGATGATTGGTGTCATTCCTGCTTCAATAGCAACAGCAGCTTTTTTATTGACTTCTTCATCTGTTTCGTTGAAGTATTGACGGCGTTCTGAGTGTCCTAAAACTACCCATTTGACTCCGATTTCTTTCAACATTTCAACTGAAACTTCACCTGTGTAAGCGCCATTTGGTGCCCAGTGTACGTTTTCAGCTGCAACGTGAATATTTTTCGCAGCATTTACAGATGTATGTAATGCTGTGAAAGGTACTGCAACACCAAAGTCAGCTTTGTCTGTTGCGAATGCATCAACACCGTCAAAGAATGATTGTGCTTGTGCATTTGTTTTGTTCATTTTCCAGTTTCCGAAGATAATTGGTTTTCTCATTTTTTATTTATCCTGAATTGCAGCGATTCCTGGCAATTCTTTTCCTTCCATAAATTCCAAGCTTGCACCACCACCTGTTGAGATGTGAGTAATTTGGTCTTTAAATCCTAATTGAATAGCTGCAGCAGCTGAATCACCACCACCGATAACACTTAAGACTTCTGGAAGTTCTGTAATTGCTTTACATACTTCTAATGTTCCATTTGCGAATGCTTCAAATTCGAAGACTCCCATTGGTCCATTCCATACTACTGTTTTAGCGCCTTGTAATTCATTTTTGAATAGTTCGATTGATTTCGGTCCGATATCGAGCCCCATCATATCTGCTGGAATAGCATCTGCTGATACAACAACTGGTGTTGCATCGGGTGCAAATTCAGCGGCAACCACTGTGTCAACTGGGAGAATTAATTTATCTCCAGCTTTTTCCATAACAGCTTTCGCAATGTCGATACGATCCATTTCAACAAGTGATGTTCCGATTTCACGTCCCATTGCTTTGTAGAATGTATAAGCCATTCCACCACCAACGATAACTTTATCTGCAACATCAAGCAAGTTTTCAATAACATTGATCTTATCGCTAACTTTTGCTCCACCTAAAATCGCTACAAATGGGCGTTTTGGTGAGTAGATTGCTTCTGTTAAGAATTTGACTTCTTTTTCCACAAGGAATCCAAGTGCTGAAGGTAAGTGATTTGCAATACCTACAGTTGATGCGTGAGCACGGTGTACAGATCCAAATGCATCTGTTACAAAGAGATCACCCAATCCTGCCCAATACGTTGCAAGATTATCATCATTTTTGCTTTCACCTGCTTCATAGCGTGTGTTTTGCATTAATACAATGTCACCATCGTTCATTGCTGCAACAGCGTCTTCTAATTCGATTCCACGTGTTACAGGAACAAAAGTAACGTTTGTTTCAGGCATTAACTCTTGTAAGCGTGTCGCTACTGGAGCCATGTTGTTTTTAGCTTTGTCAGCTTCTGTTTTTTCAGCGTCCTTATGGTTTACTTTCCCCAAGTGTGACATAAGAATAACTTTTGCGTTATTTTCTACCAAGTATTTGATTGTTGGTAATGCACCATTGATACGGTTGTCGTCTGTAATGACGCCATCTTTTAACGGAACGTTAAAGTCTACACGTACAATGACACGTTTGCCAGCAACATCCAAATCTGTGACAGTTCTTTTTGTCATAATTGCCTCCTTATATACGTTGACTATTATAGCAAATAAACACTGGATAAACAATGATATCAACATCTCTTGTTCTCGTTTTCACAATAGTCTTATAATTTGTCACCTATATTTTGACTGATTGCGAAAAGTTTCAATTCCATCACAAAAAATACCGCTAAGCGGTATGGTTGACGACAATATCTTGTTCAATCATTGTCAAGATTCGATAGAGACGGGCAAACACTGCTTCAATCCCATAAACTGCTTTATAAATTTGCCGCTTAGTATGATTGATTGTTGTTGCATCAAAACGTTGAAGAATGCGATAACTTGCATCGTATTGGTAGGTCAACGCATTCGCATAATGACACCGTTCAAATTCATTCTCGACGGCTTCCAACAGTGGCATTAATGTTTCCACTTCTACTTTTAGAATCTTAATAATATTTTTGGCTTTCACATGCTGTGACGAAACCGTATAGGTAATTGCATTTAAGCGGTATGCCGGTTTTTGAAGCAATGTCTCGATTTCAAAGAGACGTTCTGCAGCTTTATCAATGATAGCCAAATCAAATGGTTCCATGAAATCACCTCTTACATCTATTATATCACAGAAAAAAAGCAGGCTATTGAATTACATAGCCTGCTTGAATTATTGCTTGTTTGGCACTGTGAATAACATCGTTTGAGCCACTTACCGTAACACTACTTGTTGCTGTACTAATCGTAAACTCAATACGTGTATTTTCAAGTTCGTATTGTACTTTCTCACGATCTTCTTCAGTTGTTAATCCTTTTACAAAAATTATATGTTTCATGAAAACACCTCTTAGTGCCATTGTACGTTTTTGCGACACAATTTTCAATGAAAGCATTTTGAAATGTGCTTAATGCTTCACTTTAAATTTACGAAGACGCAATGCGTTTGTAACAACGGACACTGATGAGAATGCCATTGCTGCCCCCGCAATCATTGGATCTAATAATGGTCCGTTGAAGAGGAGTTTGAAGAGTCCCATCGCAAATGGAATTCCTACAACGTTATAAGCAAATGCCCAGAACAAGTTTTGTTTAATATTACGCATTGTCGCTTTACTTAAAGCAATCGCATTTGCAACGTCCTTGATGTTATCACGCATCAAGACAACTTTAGCAGATTCAATCGCAACATCTGTTCCCGTTCCAACAGCAATTCCTACATCACTTTGAACAAGCGCGATGGCATCATTGATTCCATCCCCAACCATCATTACTTTTTCGCCACCTTCTTGCAGGCGTTTAATATTGGATGCTTTTTCGTCGGGTAAAACTTCTGCTAAAACATGAGAAATACCAATCTGATCAGCAATTGCTTTCGCCGTATCCTTATGGTCACCTGTCATCATAACAACATCAAGCCCCATTTTTTGCAACGCTGCAACTGTTTCAATTGCTTCATCTTTAATCGTGTCCGCAACGGCAACGACACCGACAACACGATGATCTAACGAGACAATCATGGCCGTCTTTCCAGACTTCGCAAATGTATTCACATCATTTTGATATGCAGACATATCACTATCCTGCTCACGCATTAGTTTTTCATTTCCGATATAGAGTGGTTTTCCTTGATAAAATCCTTGCACACCACGTCCCACCAATGCTTCAAATCCTTCAATATCATCATAGACAACATTGAGATCTTCAGCACCTTTGACTAAGGCTTGCGCTAAAGGATGTTCTGACATGCGTTCAATTGATCCTACAATCGTCATCAAGGTTACATCATCAAGGTCATGAGACACGATATCTGTTACGACGGGTTCACCGTATGTTAATGTTCCCGTCTTATCAAAGACAACTGTATGAATATGAGACGCTTCTTCTAATGATTCAGCAGATTTGATGAAGATACCATTTTGTGCACCGACACCCGTTCCAACCATAATTGCAGTTGGTGTTGCTAATCCTAAGGCACATGGACAAGCAATGACAAGTACTGTAACAAACACGGTCATACTTAATTCAACGTCACCGGAATAGAAGTACCAGAACACTCCCGAAATGATCGCAATTGCAATAACGATTGGTACAAAAATACCCGATACCTTATCGACCATTTTCGATATTGGTGCTTTTTCGTTTTGAGCATTTTCAACAAGTTGGACAATTTTGGCAAGTGCAGTATCTTCATTACTTACAGTTGCCTCAACGATCATTCGTCCATTTATATTCATTGTACCCATTACAACGTTATCACCAACGGTTTTATCAACTGGCATACTTTCACCAGTTAGCATCGCTTCATCGACACTACTGTGTCCTTCAATAACAATTCCATCCATTGGAATCGATGATCCTGGTTTCACGACTAAGTGATCACCAATACTAATTTCGTCACTGTCAATCTCGACCTCAACGCCATCTCGCAAGAGAATCGCTGTTGCAGGTTTCAAATTTAGAAGTGCTTTGATTGCTGATGATGTTTTTGCTTTACTCATTGATTCGAAGTATTTACCAAGACTAATGAGCGCTAAAATAACAACAGCTGTTTCTAGGTATAGATGATGAGCGTAACTTGCATCACCCATGAAGATACGTGCGGTTCCATAGAAACTGTAGACAATGGCTGCCCCTGTTCCTATAGCTACCAAGGTATCCATATTTGGAGAACGTTTCATTAATGTTTTGAATCCACGAATAAAGTAACCTCGGTTAACCCATACCACAGGAATTGTGATTGCCCATTGGAATAAGGTATAACTTAATGGATTTTCCATCATATCTACGAATGCAGGTTGTGGTAATTTTATTGAGAACATTTGCCCCATTGTTATGTAGAGCATAATCGCACCTAAAATTAATCCAACAATGACACCTCGGCGTTCTTTACGTTGTGCTTTAATGAGCGTATCGTCATCTTCAATTACTTCTTCCATGCGAACCGCACCATAGCCTTGGCCTTTGATTGTTTCAATAATATCGAAAAGCTTCACTTGATTGGGATCATATTCAATGTGAGCACGTTCCATAAGTAGATTCACGGTTGCTTTTTCAATTCCTGGAACCGCACTCAGCGCACCTTCCACGTTCGCAACACATGATGAACATGTCATATCCGTAATTTTTAGGTCTACACTTTTCGTTAATACTTCTTCAGCAACTCCATAGCCACTGTCTTCGACAGCTTTGATAATTGTTGCTTCTAAAACATCATCATTCATGGTCACTGATGCTTTATTGGTTACAAGGTTTACATCGACCGCCTCAACACCCGCAACCTTCGAAATTGCTTTCTCAACGTGTAGCTGGCATGAAGAACAAGTCATCCCTGTTATTTCATATGTTTTAGTACTCATAGTCTTTCCTCCAAGATGGTGGATTATTGTGCTGAATAACCACTTTCATTTATAGCTGCAATGATTTGTGCATCGGTAACAGACGCATCGGCTTTAACTTTCGCAATTCCTGATGTAAGATCAACATCGACTGTTTCAACACCCACAATATCTTGTACAGCATGTGTTACGTGTCGGACACATCCTCCGCATGTCATTCCTGTTACTTTAAATTCTTTTTCCATGGTAAATCCTCCTTGGTTTTATATCGTTTACATTTGTAGTCTATCATTGTTTTTCGGGAATTGCAAGAGTTTGACTTCAAATAGTTTACATTTGTAATCAAAATCAAAATGCGCACACAAAAACGCGAACACGGGGGGGTTGTGTTCGCGTCTCGTACCCTACTTAAGGATACTCTAATTATAATCTATCTTCGCTATAATGCAAAAGAAGTTTGCACAATTCACAAAATTTTAATATTTTTTACGTATACATCTGTTTTATGAAGATGGCAATAACGCCACTTAAGTGGATTTCTAACGCATTATCTAGTAATAAAAAAAAACTCTTTGCTTTAACGTATTAAATTCAAAGAGCTCTTTTATCATGCATAAATTTACATTTCATCCTGTTTGCTGCGACTAATCTCTTCTTCACTTCGATCGATTTCATCATTTCGACGCGCTGATCGATCAAGTAAATACATGAGGAGGCCAAAACCAATGATCACTAAAAGTATTGACGTAAATTGACCAGAAGACATTCCAAAGATACTATTTTCTTTCTTTGTTGTTTCCGCAAAGACTACACTATAGGGTGAAGTGTAAAGCCCCACACTGATAACACTAACAATCGCTAATCCCTTCATGAGAAGCGATTTCAAAACAAATTTCCCATTTTTTGTCATGTTTCCCTCCTATGACAAGTGGTGCATTCATTTTAAAGATATGATGCACGCACCATCTCTGTATTGATATATTCATTATAATGTATTATGTGTTTTTTGTCACTTTTGATGAATTGTTTTGATGGTGATGTTACTGCTTTGTCTTACGTAACTGCAGCATAAATTTAATACCATAAATTAGCCCATACAATATGACCGATATCGCGATGACACCCATAACAATATACGCAATCTGCACCATCAAACCGACAATAATAGTTTGGAAGTTATTGACTCCAAAGATAATTGGCGTCATCAAGCTATGTATACCATAAACAAAATAACCATTCAGTGCGAAGCCAATCGCATTTAGAAATAGAAATAGAACTACAAACGCGACATTCACTGCAACTAATGCTATATATTGATGAATTGACGTTACATATTGTCGTGTAAAATTGGATGTTCGTTTATTAAATAATAAATCCGATGCATGCATTATCGTTAGAATTCCCACACCAATGAAAATCCATAAAGGCTGACTTATTTTCTGTACGAACCTATAGTAGTTTAACGGAAATGTAGCATCACTGAACAAAGGTACAAATTCAAGCTGATTTTCTTCTATATATTTAACGCGTTGGAATTCTTCATCCATTGTCTCAAGATTAAATTGGAGCTTCGTTGCTTCCGAAGCATACTGCTCCTGATACACTGTGAAGCATTTTAATTTTGTTTCATAAATTAGAAATGGTTCGCTATTTTCATCTGTTGTTTGTGTTAGAAGACGTCGTTCTTTGATCAAAACATCACTGATTTCAGATTCAAGTTCTAATAAAGGTCTTTGGTTCTGTGTTGCCTCATAATTTTTTTGACTTTGTATGGTTCCAATGTTTGTATCAAGTATTTCGATGTACCGATTTTTTTTCAGACTTGCAGTATGTGCTTCTTGAAAGTTAAACATTAGATTTATCAAAAAAACAATGATAATAAGATACCGTCCATAACTGCGTACAATCATTTTGAATCTAAATCGGAAGGTTGCTCTGATATTCATCGAGATATGTAACCTCCATATTATCTATATTTTCTTTTAGGTATAATTTAGAATTTTGTATAAAAATTGCTGAATTCGATAGCTTTTCAAGTTCTGGAAGATTATGTGTAGATACAATCACAATCATCCGGTGCTCATCATTAATTGATGCTAGTAATTCTCGAATAATGATGACACTATCAATATCCAACCCATTGAGCGGTTCATCGAGTAAGAGAATGTCCGGATTGGGTAAAATTGCCAAGAAAAGCAATAATTTCTTTTTCATGCCCAAGGAACATGCTTTGACCTTTTTGTGTTTATACGTTTCAATACCGAGAAGATGCAGATACTTTTGGTAAAATGGATCATTTATTGAAATTTTATGAACTCCAAGTATAAATTCGATATGATCCCAAACAGTTAAGTCATCATACAAAACATCAATATCCTGGGCATAGGATAACCGTGATGTTGCGTAATCAATCGAACCGGCGTATGTATTAATGTTATCAGCAATGATATCTAGAAGTGTTGTCTTACCAAAACCATTTGGGGCGATGAGTCCGTAAATACCCGCTTGATCAATTTCTAAATTAGCATTATGATAAATTGCTTGTTTATGATACGAGAAAGTTAAGTCATGAATGTGTAGGTGCATTACCATGTTTCCTCCTAACAAATAATTTATGAAACAGCACATATGATAAACCATGGAGTCCTAAAGTAACGACAATAAGGTATCCAATTCCCAGTGTATAGTGAATGCTATCGTAGTTTCGTACAATGGTATAAGACTGTGTAATGATACTATTAACATCAAAATATGAAAACGGATTAAGAAGCGAGAAAAATTGTGGTTGTATACTCACGAACACGACCAAGCACAGACTCATAATACTTTTGATCTGATTTTTAAAACATAAATTCAGCAAATTAATTACTGCAAATGAAAACAAGAATAAAATTACGGTGAGCCCAATACTTCTTAACAAATACGCTGTCAGTGTTATGAATTGAAACGTATAATCGACATTAAACATTTTGACATACTCTTGAAAATATATGGGAACATTATCAATCGGATAGGTTCCTTTCATATACTTTGTGACAGGATAATCAAAACTTCCTAAGCGACCAACGATGCTTGTCCCTATCAAGAAAACAGCAATCGATGATCCCAAAATTACCATACTTTGCTTAAATGCATAGAAGGTATGCATCGCATACACCTTAGAAGTGCTTACTGTGTTGAGCATAAGTAGTGATGATTTTTTTCGTTTGAGTTCATGTATAATCCACATGCTCGATTGGAAAAGAATTACTACTATCACAAATAGCATTCCTTTCGTAATGAACAAATTCCAAACAGTATATAACCCATAATCATATGGGCGCCCATAGTCATGAATAATTGTTTCTATTCGCTCGACGTCGTGGTTGTAGGTTGTTGTGATGAAAGGATTATATTCAGGATAGTAGGGTTGCATGATTTCAATATTTTGGCGATCTTTTAAGTAACGCAACTCATCAAGTGCAATTTGAAAATCTAAAGCATACAATTGATCAAAAGCAACTCCAGGGGTTTCATAGCGCAAGAGCCGACTTACAATTAACGCGTTACAAATGCTATCATTCGTAGCAAAACATGTATCATCGATATAATTCATAAGATTTATCGATGACTTTGTCTCAATATCACGAATACCTTCTTTTGCAACTAACAAATCAATCTGATTTGAGTAATCGCCACTCATATCGATATCGGATTGTTTCTCGATGTCATACATCGCATCCCAAAAATATGCTGTCTCTTTGAAATTATTTAGAATTTTCTGACTCCGGATCATTCCCGTGTAAGAGTTGTAAATAAAGGCACTAAAAAAGATAGCGACTGTAAAAAGCGCTACATGAATCGTTCTCTTAAAACTATAAGTCTTTTTTATAAGGTTCATTGATTCGATCACCGTCTTTTCTTTTGATGCATCTTGTTTTTTATGTCTATCCGAAAACAAATAAACCAGTTCTAAAAACTATTGCTATTAAAATATTAAGACTTCTACGATTATAAAAAACATATATTCTATATTACGTTTACAACGAGTATTATCTTCAAGATTTGGCATTCAAGGGTTACTTTTTAAAAGATTTCATCAGACTTCTGACATTGTAGCCTACCACAAACATTCCAACCATCATAAACATGATATCAGCAAGTTTTAAGCGGTTCGATACATCCCAAAAAAGGATCGTCAATCCAAGATTTGTAAGTAGTAATCCAGCTACAATATAAACTCCATATTGTATTTTGCGGAATCTACTGTGTTCAGGTGCAGTAAAGGTACTCACGATGAGTGCGAGAAAAATACCTGTGATCATTAAAATTATGCTTGCGATTATTGCAGGTGATAGGTCCATCGGGTGTACCTCCTTGTATTTCTATAATATAGGAGGCACACACAATACTCAACACCGAAACAAAAAAAAGAGTAGCTTATGCTACTCTTAGAATGTAATGGTTGATGCTGTATCTAACGCAATTTCCATCATTTTAGTAAATGACAATTGTCGTTCTTCAGCTGAAGTAACTTCGGAAGTTACAAATGAATCTGAAATTGTTAGGATACATGCTGCATGTTTTCCTAATTTTTGTGCATTTGCAAATAATGCGAATGATTCCATTTCAACACATGATACGCCGTGGTTATCACGAAGTTCTTGCCATGTTTCACCAGAATCACGGTAGAATACATCACTTGAGTGAACTCGATCTTCTTGCATTGGAATTCCAAGTTTAACGGCACTTGCGCGCAATGATTCGTTAACTTTTGCACTTGGTTTCAACGTATCTTCTTCGTAACCGAAAGCGACCTTCGCAAAACTAGATTCACTATATGCACTGTCTGCCATGATTACATCATAAACATTAAGTCCTTCTTTATATGAACCTGCTGAACCAATACGAATGATTGCTTCAACGCCAAATTGTGTATAAAGTTCATATGAATAGATACCAATACTTGGTTGTCCCATTCCTGAACCCATCACGGATACTTCTACCCCATTGTAAGTTCCTGTATATCCAAACATATTACGAACTTCGTTAAATTGCTTTACATCTTTTAAGAATGTTTCTGCAATAAACTTGGCACGTAATGGATCTCCTGGCATAAGTACGACTTTTGCGATTTGTCCTTGTTCTGCATTAATATGTGGTGTTGCCATCTATTGTCCTCCTGACATCATCTATTTTTATTATACATGAAAGTGGCAATAGATATAAGACTAACGTTTCACATCGTTCATATAATACTGTGTTAAAGGTACATATCCCATTTTTTCATAAATTCTTGCCGCGTTGGGATTATCATAAAAGAGCACACCTTGTTTCCCTTTTGCGTACAGATCGTCACTTAGTTTTTTAACAACTTGTGTTGCATAGCCTTTATTACGTGCACTATCTAGAGTTGCGACGCCTACAATCATCGCACTGAATTCTGTTTGGGCAACATAGCTTGCCACAGTAACAACATTGCCATCTTCAATGAAACCGTAGACAACGCGCTCTCCTGATTCAATGCCTGTGCGAATACGATCAACATCGCGACTTTCTTCACTCGCAAATGCCAGTGTTTCGATATGCGCAATTTGTGCTGCATAGGTCGAATCTAACTTTTGAACTAAATGTGTGTCTACATCAAGGCCATTCGGTGTATAGACTGACATGGTTGTTGGACGTGGTTCTTGGATATAGGGCAAAATATGATTTCCGAGTAAGTCCATGGTTGGCTGCGTGACCATAATGCGTTTAAAAGGCAAGCCTTTGTATAATGTGTCAATCTTCGCAATCAGTGAGTCTTGAACTTCTGTAGCATAGATATGAATTGAATCATCTCGAAAACGAAATATTACTCCTACAAGCTCCCCATCTTTATAATCACCATAATATGTTTGAATCGCATCATCAAATCCAAAAGCATCTAAGTCACCGATGAGGAAGAGATTATAGTGAGGTTCAACGGCTAAGAAAGCTCGCAATTCTGCTTCATTTTCTTGGTTTAGTTTCTTCATAATATCCTCCTTTTTGATATTTATTACAGTGATTATAGCACGTTAAAAGATTGTTGCAACAGTTTTCAGAAAACGAATGAAAATTTATTCAAACCAACTAAAAACACGATGATAGAATCATCGTGTTTTATGTTTGATCAACTATTCGCCATAGTATGCTTGTTTTAAGATTGTACGCATATCTTCAACCATTGGAAGACGTGGGTTACATGGTGAACATTGATCTTCATAAGCAAGGTAAGCAATTTCTTTTTCGTATTTGAGGAATTCTTTCTCATCAACACCTTGTGCTTTAAGATTCATTGTGACACCACAACGAACTGCGAGGTCGTGGCATGCTTGAGCATAACTTTCGACACCTTCTTCAACAGTATCTGCTTTTAATCCTAAGATTCGTGCAAGTTCTGCATAGCGTTCGTGTGCACGGTAAACATTATATTTTGGCCATAATGATGGTTTTTCTGGATGTGTTCCATTATATCGAATTACATGTGGCATCAAGATTGCGTTGATACGTCCATGAGGTACGTGGAAACGTCCACCAATTTTGTGAGCCAATGAGTGGTTCATTCCTAAGAATGCGTTAGCAAACGCCATACCAGCCATTGTTGATGCATTATGCATTTTTTCACGTGCAATTAAGTCATTTTTACCATCATGAACACAGCGTTCGAGGTATTCAAAGACCATCTTAACCGCTTGAATGCAGAGGCCATCTGTATAGTCGTTAGCAAAGTTTGATACAAATGCTTCTGTAGCATGAGTCAAGACATCAAGTCCTGTATCTGCAGTAACAGATGCTGGAAGGTTTGTCGTAAAGATTGGGTCAACGATTGCAACGTTTGGAACCATTGAGTAGTCTGCAAGTGGGTATTTTTTGTTTGCCACTTTATCAGTGATAACAGCGAATGGTGTTACTTCACTACCTGTTCCTGATGTTGTTGGAATACATACCATTTGTGCTTTTTGTCCTAAGTCTGGATATTTAAAGGCACGTTTACGGATATCGATGAATTTTTGTTTAAGATCATTGAAGTCTGTATCTGGGTGTTCGTAGAAGATCCACATACCTTTCGCAGCATCCATTGGTGATCCACCACCTAAAGCAATGATTGTATCAGGTTGGAATGCTTGCATCATCTCAACACCCTTACGGACTGTTTCGATTGATGGATCTGGTTCAACATCGGCAAAGAGTTGAATATCAACACGGTTTGCACGGAGGTTTAATTGTTCTGTAATTAGGTTAGCAAATCCAAGATCGACCATGGATTTGTCTGTTACGATGAAGACACGTTGCACATCACGCATTTCTTGAAGGTAACGAATTGAGTTACGTTCGAAATAGATTTTTTGAGGAACTTTGAACCATTGCATATTATTATTTCGTCTCCCTACTTTTTTGATGTTTAAGAGGTGTACAGCACCCACGTTATCACCAACAGAGTTATGACCATATGATCCACATCCAAGTGTTAATGAAGGGATAAAGTCGTTGTAAACATTTCCGATACCACCAAATGTTGATGGTGCATTCCAGATAATACGAATTGCTGGAATCGCTTCTCCAAATTGTTCTGAGATTTCTTTTGATTTCGTATGAATCGCTGCGGAGTGACCCATTCCATTAAATTCAACCATTTGACGTGCTAATGCGATTCCTTCTTCTGTACTCTTTGATTTTAGAACTGCAAGAACTGGTGATAATTTTTCACGTGTCAAGACTTCTTTAGGTCCAACTTGAGCACATTCAGCAGCAATAATAACTGTATTTGAAGGGACTTTAATACCTGCTTGTTCTGCAATCCATGTTGCATCTTTACCAACAACGGTTGGATTTAAGACTGCATCAGCATAGTTCTTATCAGTTGATGCGACGCCAAACATGAATTTTTCAACTTTTTTCTTTTCTTCCTTGTTAATGAAGTAAACACCGTATTTTTTGAATCGTTCTACGGCTTCATCATAAACTTCCGTATCAATAATAACAGCTTGTTCTGATGCACAGATCATACCATTATCGAATGCTTTTGAAAGTGCAATATCGTTAACAGCTTGTGGAATATCCGCTGTTTTTTCAATATATGCTGGAACGTTACCGGCTCCAACACCTAACGCTGGTTTACCACATGAGTATGCTGCACGAACCATGGCGTTACCACCAGTTGCTAAGATTGTTGCGACACCTTCGTGGTTCATAAGTTCGTCTGTTTTTTCTTTTGATCCACGTTCGATCCATTGGATGCAATCTTTAGGAGCTCCAGCAGCTACAGCTGCATCACGAATAACTTTCGCTGCTTCAACACTACATCTTTGTGCAGATGGGTGGAATGAAAAGATAATTGGATTACGGGTTTTTAATGAAATTAATGATTTAAACATTGCAGTTGAAGTAGGGTTTGTTACTGGTGTAATACCACAAATAACACCGACTGGATCGGCAATTTCAGTAATACCTGTAACATCATCATCGCTGATGATACCTACGGTTTTAAGATGACGCATATGGTTAATAACGTGTTCACATGCAAACATATTTTTAGTTGCTTTATCTTCAAATACACCACGGCCTGTTTCCTCAATAGCCACTTGTGCAAGGTAACCGTGTTGGTCAACACCTGCAACACTTGCTTTCGCAACGATGTAGTCGATTTGTTCTTGATCGAGCTTTAAGAATTCTTCTAATGCTTTTTGTCCTTTTGCAACGAGTTCGTTTACCTCATTGTCAATGACTGTCTTTTTGTCTGTCATAAAGTCCTCCTTGTTATTTCTTTCACATTGTTAGTATATCGTTGTTTCCGGTTCCTGGCGAATGTTTGCAAGCCTATTTGATTAATAATTTGATATAAAAAAATAAACGCTTTGTGTAAAGCGTTTACATTGTGAAATAATTAACTAACTTTGGTAAGTTTAGGATTTTGCATCAAATTTCGTTGCACATTTCGGGCATTTTACTTCGATTTTTCCCCGACCTCGTGGCACGCGCATTTCGGTTTTACATTCAGGACACTTTAAATATTTGTATTTCGGAAAGTCTTTGATACGTTGTGTTACTTTACGAACCTTTGCACGCCACTTATGCCATATATAGAGATACGCCTGATTCTCTTGGAATCGTTTGGTCGTTTGCTTCGAAAACATTCGATAGTAAACAAAAGCCATAATCCCTACCCATATAAAGATAAGCCAATTAATGTTGAAAATCATACTTATGAGCGCAAGTACCAACGAAAAGTACAATAAGTGTGTATTTAACTTATCCGTTCCATATCGACCGCGCATGAACTGCATAAATTTTTGTCTCATATAAATCTTAACGAATAGCTATACGATTTATCCGTATTTGCCTCCAATTCTTCGATTGCGTATTTTTCCTCAAGTTTGCCACTTGCATCAATTCTATCGGTAATACCGATCCATGGCTCGATGCAGATAAATGGTGAGAGTGCGTCGTCAACAACGGAAGTCCAAAGTCCCACAAAATTGAAGCCTGGGAAATCGGCACGAACTGTATCACCATTGCGTTTATTAACAAGCTCAACCGCATCAACATTCGTATAGATGATTGCATCATTTTTAAATGTATCAAATGTGACTGCGACTGGATTCAGTGTTTCCATCGGAATTGCTTGATCAACATGTCCTTTGGTTAAGGTTAGTTCGCTCACATCTTTTTGAGCATCAAATCGGAACTCATAATCGCCATCAGCATCTAATGCAAATGCAGGATGTCCACCAATACCATAATACATTGTTTTAGTGTCTTTATTAAACACTTGCCACGTAATACTTACCACGTCCGCAATTAAACTATACGTAATCACAACAGCGTGTTCAAACGGATAAACCGCTAACTTCGAACCCTTGCTTTCATATTGGAAACTTACTGAGGATGCGTCATTGCTAATAACCTCAAACTGTTGGTCACGTAAGAATCCATGCTGTGAAAGCTCGTACTTTTGACCATCATAAACATAAAAGCCATCTTTTACGCGTCCAACGATAGGAAACAAAACCGGAGAAACGCGTCCCCAGTACTTGGCGTCGCCACGCCACATATATTCGCGTTCTTTAATTTTGTGGTAGACGGATCGTAACTCTGCTCCCATTGGGTTAATCGTTACTTTTAAAATATCATTTTCTAATAGTATCATCATTCACCTCTGTCATAGGAGCATTATAGCATAATTCATACCCATTTCTTTGAATTCTGTATGAACAAATACCTTTACCTATCACATCTTAAGGACTATGATTATTTACATGGAGGTATACGATGAAAGGCTTAATCATTAATGAATTGGGGAAACCCGAAAATGCAATGCATTCAACAGCAATGGACGATTATTCAGTTCGAACAGTAGATCAAGAGACACTTATTTTACACCTCTTTCAGCATGAAGGTGTCAATATGGGCTTAGATGATACTAAGATACCAGCATTTGAAAAAGGACTTGCTTACTATCATGATCATGATGCATCTGTAATTGTCCGTAATTCTGGAGGTCGTTCAATTGTCTCAGACTCAGGCGTTCTCAATATGTCCCTTGTTTTGAAGTCAAATGCAAATATGTATGATAATTACCGCTATTTGGATCAGTTTATCCGCGATGCTTTATCCCCTATTACCCATGTAATTGATACTGGAGAAATAATTGGCGCATATTGCCCCGGAAATTCTGATATGAGTATCAACGGGCGCAAGTTCTGCGGAACTGCTCAGCGCAAACGTTTGGATAGTGTGGCATTGGTATGTTACATCGGTGTTAATGGTAATCAAGATCAGCGTAGTTCTTTAGTACAAGGCTTTTATGAAGCCATGGATTATGATGATGTAGTGGTGCATAAAGACTTCATGGGTACACTGTCATCACTCACAGGGCTTACACTTACGGTTCCTCAAGTCGCGCAACTAATGATTGATGAACTGAAACGCCGGACCGATTCAACTTACGAAATCACAGGATATGACACAACCCACGACGCATTTCAAACCTCAATGGACATGACACATCGACAAAATCGTGTATTAACCAAATAACACCAAACAAAAAGCGTACCGAGGTACGCTTTTCTTAGTTTATTATGAATTAGTATGTTTCAACTTCGACAAAGACATGTTCATTTGCTTGGATTAATTTTGAAACAGGGCAACGGCGGTGTGCTTGCTCTGCAAGTTGTTCAACTTTATCCATTTCTAATCCTTCAACTGCCACAAATGCACGCATTGCAAAGTAAAGGCCTTTGGTTTCTGGTTGTGGATGGAGTGTTACTTCAACACGGACGCGACTCTCATTATCCCAGCTTCGCGCTTTCATCAGCGCTTGCACGGTTTTATTTAAACAAGTCGCCCATGCCATCCCCATAAATTGTTCAGGGTTTGCACCTTCTTGATTTGAAGTGGGAGACGCAACCTTAATCTTCCATTCTCCTTCAATACGTGTTTCGTCTTCCATTTTGGAATCGTTGACTGCTAATGTTTTATACAATTCGCTCATTTAAAG
The DNA here is from genome assembly GCF_011301115.1 of Erysipelothrix sp. HDW6B. Lineage (NCBI taxonomy): Bacteria > Bacillati > Bacillota > Erysipelotrichia > Erysipelotrichales > Erysipelotrichaceae > Erysipelothrix > Erysipelothrix sp. HDW6B. The sequence goes on from NZ_CP049860.1 coordinate 1,797,714, forward strand.
CACCTCTTTCTTTACCCTATTCTAGCACACATATAAGAAATATTTATCTTGTTTGCTTTAAAACAGTGGCTTTTGATAGGTTTTTATTGCATGCGAACCGCATCACAAATTAAATCTAAAAACTTGAACCAGATGCCCGCACAATACGTGCAATCGCTCTCATTAAGGCTTATAATGAACGCGGGTCAAAGGTTGGTGAAGAAATGATACGATTTGAAAATGTCTCCAAAGCCTATGATGCATTCACAGTTCTCGATTCCGTGAGCTTTGAAGTGCACCGTGGAGAAATCTTTGGAATAATTGGCGAAAGCGGCGCTGGCAAGTCGACGTTGTTACGGTTGGTGAATCAACTCGAAACACACGATGCTGGCACGGTGTTTGTGAATGGTACCGATATGAGTACCCTCACTGCAAAAGCCCTTCGTACCATACGGAAAGAAATCTCAGTTGTTTTTCAAAACTTCAACCTTCTCAAAAACCGTTCAGTCGCTGAAAATGTTGCCCTACCATTAACACTTAGCAACGTGAACGACAATGCACGGGTCGAAGAGGTTTTAACGTTTGTAAATTTGCTTGATAAAAAGGATCACTATCCCAATCAATTATCTGGAGGCGAACGACAACGCGTTGCAATTGCGCGCGCATTGGCGACAAATCCAAATATCTTGATTTGTGATGAACCCACTTCTGCACTGGATCCGAAGTCAACCGCAGACTTACTTGATGTTTTGAAATCAATTAATGAAGTTTTTGGAACGACTATAGTAGTGGTTACGCATCAGTTGGAGGTTGCAAAAGCAATCTGTAACCGAGTTGCAGTCATGGAACGTGGCGTTCTAAAAGATGTTGTCACTGTCAACAATCTACCAATGGAGACAGATACCTCGTATGTCGCACATGCTAAGGCGGTGCTTCAACGATGATGGCACATATCCTTCAATACCAAGCTGAGATTCTTAAAGCATTAGGCGAAACTGGAATTCTCATTGGAATTTCCACATGCTTCGCAATTCTCGTTGGATTACCCTTAGGAACACTTATTTATCTAACACGTAAAGATGGTGTCCTTGAGAATCGCATTGCTTACACGTTAGGAAATCTTTATGTTAACGTTGTCCGTTCCTTTCCATTTTTAATTTTCATCGTAGCAATGATTCCAGTAACACGATTTCTTTTAGGTAAATCGCTTGGAACCATTCCTGCATCCATTCCCCTTTCCTTTGTTGCCGTAGCAATTTTTGCCCGTTTCGTCGAGCAATCATTACTAGATGTCCCTCAAGAAATTGTCGATACGGCACTTTCTATGGGCGCAAGCGTTCCACAACTCATTACGAAGTTCCTTTATGTAGAAGCACGGTCCGGAATTGTTCTTGGACTCACATCTTCAATTATTAGTTTCGTTTCCTACTCTACCGTTATGGGTGCAGTAGGCGGCGGGGGTATCGGTGACTTTGCAATGCGTTATGGCTACCAACGCTTCGATTATCTTTTACTTTATTCGATAGTTGCAGTCATGATTGTGATTGTTCAAGCAATTCAGTTTGTTGGAACAACCATCGCACGAAAAATAGATAAACGATGAGGAGATTGAGAATATGTTTAAAAAATTACTAGTTTCATCACTTGCATTATTAGTTCTGACAGCATGTGGCACCACTGCTAAGGATTCTAAAGAAGACAAAGTTATCAAAGTTGCATCACACATGGAACCGATGACAACCGTCGTAACAATTGCTGGCGAAGTTCTCGCGAAAGATGGTTATACTGTTGAACTTGTTCCTGTATCAGATAATGCTGCAGCTAACATTGCACTAAACAATAAAGAGATTGACGCGAACTTCTTCCAACATGTTCCGTTCATGACAATGTTTAATGCCGCTAACAATGGCACACTTGTTGGCGTTCAACCAATTTATGATGCAATCGTTGGGTTCTATTCAAAAACAGTATCTGACATCAAAGATTTACCAACAGATGCTAAAATTGCCATTCCTAACGATCAAGTCAACCAAGCACGTGCATTAATGATGCTCGAAGCTGCTGGTCTTATCAATTTGAATGGAAAAACACACGATGCAACTTTAAAAGATGTTGCAGCAACAAGTTACCAATTCATCGAAGTTGATTTGCTCACATTAACACAAGCATACGATGAAGTAGATTTAGTATACAACTACCCTACATACATCAAGGCACTTGGATTAACACCAAAACAAGATGCTTTAATTCTTGAAACATCCGGATCAACACACTATGCAATTTCACTTGTAGCACGCGAAGATAATAAAGATTCAGAAAAAATCAATAAATTAAAAGAAGCAATGACAAGTAAAGAAGTTAAAGATTTCTTAACAAACGAAGAAAACTCAAAAACACTTGCACCTGCATTCTAAAACAAATTAAAAGCTAGCATAATTGCTAGCTTTTTTTAGTTTTAATTCCAATAAATGATTTTCTTTTCAGCATACTCTGCAAGATAATATAAGATAAGTCCAAGGACAGACAGAATGACGACTGAGCTAAGAATTATTTTAATATCATACATTTCACTTCCATAGACCAACAGGTACCCAAGACCAGCTTGAGCCCCCATCATTTCACCAATGACTGCTCCTGTCATCCCTTGAGTCACAGAAACTTTGATCCCACTCAAAACTGCTGTTAATGAATACGGTAGTTCTACATGAATGAATCGTTGTAAAGCATTTCCGTTTAAGACCGTCATATAGTCGATATAATTTTTATCAATATTTTTGATGACTGTACTTTGTGCAATCATAACAGGGAAAGAAACAACTAAGATAACTAAAGCAATTTTAGACGTTGCCCCTAAGCCAAACCATAAAAGGAAGAGCGGTGCGAGTGAGATTTTTGGCGCAATTTGCAGAATCAAGATAATAGGTGTCACTAATCGGTCCACCAATTTCGACTTCGCAATTGCATATCCCAACGCAATCCCAACAAGAATTCCATAGAATGTCCCAACGATAACTTCATGCAGTGTTGTTAAAATATGTTTCGTAATTGAACCTGTTGCAAACTGATTGCCCATATACTGAACCAATTCAACTGGGCTTGGCATAATATAGTTCGGCACCTTCGTAACTTGAACTGCAATTTGCCAAATCACAAGAATGATAGCTGTGAGAATCATAGGTCTGATAATTTTTTTATTCATGGTTAGCACCTCCTTCAACGATTAATTCCGATGCATCGTATGATTTAGAGATAATACCAAATTTTGCAAGATCATCGATGAACAATTGATATCGCTCACGATTATTGTAACCAAATCCATGGATTTTCGTATCCTCACTTTGCCATAATCCGTTAACATAGGCATCATCCATTATCGTCACGAATTTGTCTCGAGAGTTTTTAGCTGATTGAGCATAGTTATCAATGGATAAGTCGACGGCATCTTCAAGATTGCCATCCGTAATATATTCGAGCGATTTGTTGAGTGCTTTTGTGAAGCCCTCAACTAGCTCAGGATTTGTTTCTAAGAAAGTGTCACTTACTATAACAACATTTCCGTAGGTAGTTGTAAACTCGTTAGATCTAAATTCTGATACAGCTTCTCCATTTGCGCGGAGCTCATAAGTACGTAGCATTGAGAAACTGATAGCATCCACTTGATCTGTTATAAGTGCATTCACAATAGCACCAGTACCAATAATCTTGATTGTGACATCATCAATGGTAAGTCCTTCTGTCTCGAGCAACATTTTTAGTTGACTGTAATTAGGACTACCATAGGAGGTGATCCCGATTGTTTTCCCTTTTAGATCACTCGGTACTTTAATTCCAGATGCATCTTTAAAAATGACTGAACCCAGTCCATTTTGTAACGTTGTGTGGACTATTTTTACAGGAACGCCATTTGCGCGCCCAATGATAACTGGATCTGCATTCGGAAAACCGAATTCTATATTGTTAGATCCAACGTTTTTTACAATTTCTGCCGCTGAAGCATAATAGAACGAAACATTAAGACCTTGCTCGGCAAAAAAACCGCGTTCTTGAGCAACATACATTGGTGCATAGTACGGAACTGCTGCACCGTCAATTTGAACACTTACATCTATCAAACCATCTTGATTTGGTGTGTATGTGTGACTTTTTTGCCCACAACCTGCGAGCATTACTGTTAGTAAGAGTATTGTAATAATTCGTTTCATAATCGACCTACTTCCAAAAGACATACTTGCGCTCAAGTATTTCGATAATCTGATAGAGAATCACACCCAGAATAATCGTCACTACAATTCCTGCGATTAACAGTGGTGTATTGAATGTGGATGATGCAAAGGATTGAATATAACCAAGACCATATTGTCCTGCCATCCATTCTGCAACTGTTGCACCGATTATTGCTTGAACAATTGCAATTTTAAGCGATGCAAACACTTCGGGTAGAATGTACGGAATTTCTAAATCAACGATTGTTTTTGACTTTGGCGACTGAACGACGTGTAACAAATCATAATAAGATGACGGAATCTGACGTAAAGCAGATTCAATCCCAATTATAATTGGGAATACGACCATCGAAAATACAACTATAATTTTAGACGTCAGGCCAAGTCCAAACCAAACAACAAAAAGCGGTACTAACGCAATTTTAGGTGCAACTTGGAGAAAAATCAAAATTGGTTTTATATAATCACTGAGCGTTTCTGATTTGTAAATTGCATAGGCAATAATCGCTCCAACAATAACGCCCAAAATAAATCCGACCAAAACCTCATACAAAGTGATGCCAATATGAAGCCAAATACTACTTCCACTAAACTGATAGACCAACTCTTTCAGCACACTTAGCGGTGCTGGAAGCATGAAGTGTGGCACTTGAACGAGTGTCACATAAAGGTGCCAGATCAGAATAAAAACCGTGATAGACGCTATGGTATTTAGTAACGGGTGCTTATCAAAAGTATTTCTAATTGTCTTCATTGAGCAGCCCTCTGAGGTGTTTCGCATAGGTAGTGAAGCGTTCATCAGCACGAATGGATAAATCACGATCTGATGGAAGATCTATATCAACAATTTCTTTAATTTCGCCTGGGCGAGCTGACATAACAATGACTTTCGATGAAAGGAATACTGCTTCATCAATGTCATGGGTTACGAATACGACAGTCATTTTTTCTTCACGAGAAATTCGTGCCAATTCTAAATTGAGCGTATCGCGAGTAATTGCATCTAGAGCTCCAAACGGCTCATCCATTAATAGTAACTGGGGACTATAGGATAATGAACGCACGATTGAAACTCGCTGCTTCATTCCTCCAGATAGTTCTTTGGGTAGTGCATTTTTAAATTTTTCTAATCCTGTCGTTTTCAAAAGATGATCAACATATTTGAGGTGAGAATCTGTCATCATTTTTTTTACTTTAAGTGGAAAGATTGCATTTTTATAGACGGACTTCCACGGAAATAGCACAGATTCCTGGAAAACAAATCCGATGTTATCAGCTATTGGACCATCTGTGAAGTATTCAATGTTACCACTATTGTATGTTTCAAGTTGAGATACAATCCGAAGCAATGTAGATTTTCCACATCCTGATGGACCGATAATTGAAACAAACTCTTGACTATTGATTTCAAAATTTATATCTTTGAGTGCCGTGATCGTTTCATTCGCTTGGTTTACGAATGTTTTATTTAGATTTTGAACACTGACAATACGTTTACTTGACATAATCTATCTCCCTTATTGGTTGTACTCAGCAATGACCGCTAAGTATAACTTCACTTTGTTTTGTGTCACATTTAAATTTAATCCTGTCACATTTTGAACTCGCTTTAAACGATAATTCAAGGTGTTGATATGGATGTACAGTTGTTTGCTCGTCTCTTGGAGGTTTTCATTGCAACGGAAATACATCAGTAATGTGTCATAGAGAATCGAACCTTTGCGCACAGTGTGTAATGTGGACATTAGGAATGTATCCATATCCGAACCAATGCCCTTGTAAATCATGTGGTAAAACTCGACATTTTCATAGGCTTCAATATAACCACCTTCAACATCGTGATTTGTAAAACTCAACGTAAATTGGGCTTGATCAAGAAGTTGCGGCATAAATTTAATATGCTCTATGTTACTCAGTCCTACACTCAGCACATTTAAATTCTCTTTGTATTGATCCAATGCTTCGATTGAATAGTGCTTTAATTTCAGTTCTTGGAGTTGTTCTCGATTCCCAAGAAAAATGATAATAAAACTATTCAACTGGCGAACAAACAAATATTCTGCAATCTTCGATGTATTAATTAAATCCGAACACATAAGTTGGACTGTTTTAAAAAATGCATCAAAATGAACATTAATACGATTGTCTTCTGAGTCTGCCTTGAAATTAAAATTAGCAACCAAGCAGTCTAAATTCGTAATATCGACATCATATGACTTAAATGAGTCAACAATTAGACTGTCTATTGTTCCGTTGTTAAAAATAATATTGTAGGCTGCACGTTCTCTAAAATCATTGTATTCTTTGATATTAAAGAGCATGGAATTGACATAATTCATAATCTCAAGGTATGTAACACTGTGGGGTATCCATAAGATTGGGAATTCTAGATTTTCGGTAAGAGCTTCGAGCTCGTCCTGAGACGGGCGATCTTCCTCAATGACTTTAATCGCAAGACATGTTGCATGCTTTTGTTTGAGTGTCTCAATTAATGATGTTAGGTCCTCGTGTGACTTTGGAAATGTTGAGCTACTTGTAAGTATGAGTTCTCCGCCTTTTACCCACTGGTCAACATTTACCGTTTCCATTACGGTTATTGAAGAAACGGATGCATGTTCCGCGTATTCTGCACGCTTATTCAGCGATATAATATCGAATCGTCGATTCAGTGCATCGTATATTTCTTTTAAACTAATCATTGCAATCTCCTGAGAGCGCTACCGTTCCGCATTCATTATATAGCGGTATCCGCTTACAAACAATTGTATTATAACACAATAATTTTCGATATTTATGTGTGATTCCACAATATTTTATTCAATGAGTGTTTGTTATAGTTAAGGCGTTCAAAGTCGAAGGGAGACAAATATGAATACAGTAACAGAAACACACGATAACAAGTCATATCGTCGTCAAGCTTTATTCAGCTCGATGGCCGGGCTCGGATTACAAAGCATGAGCACAATGATGTTATCATTCGCACTCAGTTCCATGATTATTGATTTTGGAATCAATGGTGCTGCTGGAGGATTTATTTCCACAATCACGAATATCGGGATGCTTGTAGGAGGTATCATATTCGGGACACTCGCTGATAAATACGGGCGAATCAAGATTTTTGCAATCACCGTTGCAATTTTCTCTATTGCTACAGGAATGATGGCATTCGCAACAAATATTACCATGGTTTACTTCTTACGATTCCTCGTTGGTGTTGGTGGTGGTGGTGAATATGGTGTCGTAATGTCACTAGTCGCTGATGCCTTCCCCGCAGAGAAACGCGGACGAATGAATTCTTTTGTTACCATCGCAGGTCAAGTTGGTAGTATCATTGCAGCCATCGCAGCAGCCATTATTATGCCAAGCTTCGGTTGGAAAGGTCTCTTTATTTTTGGTGCATTGCCAATCTTCTTAGCAATTTATGTTTACCTAACCATGGATGAGTCTGCATCATGGAAAGAGCAACGTCAACAATCTACTGAAAAAGCTGAAAAAATTGGTATCTCTGAATTATTCAAAGAAGGACGCGCAGCAACAACGATCAAATTAACGATTATGGCGACTGCTCAAGTTGCGGGTTACTTTGGATTAATGAACTGGTTACCATCAATTTTACAGAAAAAAGCTGGTATTAGTATTTCGGGTTCTTCAATTTGGATGATTGCAACAATTGTCGGGATGTCCTTAGGAATGCTCGTATTTGGTCAAATTATGGATAAACTTGGTGCTAAAAAAGCGTATGCTTCATTCTTAATTGCATCCGCCCTCGCCGTTTATCTCTACTCATTCGCATCCTCTAACCTTGGTATCCTAATTGGTGGTGCAGCTGTTGGATTCTTTGCAAATGGGATGAATGCAGGTTATGGAGCAATCGTTGGAAACCTTTATCCAGCACGTATTCGTGCAACTGCTAATAACATTATCTTTAACATTGGCCGTGCCGTTGGAGGATTCTCATCCGTAGCAATTGGATTCTTCCTCGATAACTACTCACTAACAATTGCAATGCTTTTCTTATCAGGACTGTATTGTGTTTCTTTAATTACTGTACTATCATTGAAAATAAATACAAAGGAGTAACATTATGAGCATACATTTAAAAGGATTAAAGCCTGGCGATTTAGGAGAAGTAACACTCATCGTTGGCGATCCAGGTCGGGTTGAGTTAATATCATCATTATTTACGAACGTGGAGTCAGTTGTTGATACCAGTCGTGAATTTGTCTTGTATGTTGGCGAATATCAAGGACGTCGCGTTTCTGTTTGTTCAACAGGTATCGGAGTTGGTTCTACAGAAATCGCTATTACAGAACTCCTTGAGAATGATGCACAAATGATAATTCGCTGTGGTGGCTGTGGTGCATGGCGAGAAGGAATCAATCCTGGTGATATTATTTTAAATAGCGGGATGGCTCGTTCTGAAGGTCTATTATCAGCCTATGTACCTGCAGTTTATCCTGCGGTTCCAAACCCATTGCTACTATCACAAATACACAATGAATTAACTTCAAATCACAAGACTGTACATGTTGGAATCGGACTTACATCGGAAACATATTATTTCGGACAAGGCCGCACACCAGCACTGAAAACACGGATTGAAACACCTAATCTTATCGAATATTGGGAGCCTCGCGGCATCATCAACTGTGAAATGGAAACTGCCGTTTTATATCTTCTCGGATCCCTTTACAACATTCCGGTAGCGAACTGCCTTGTCGTTCATGTCAGTCGCACAAATGAAAAATGGACCAATGATGAAGACTATCGCCGTCTCCACCGTGAATCAGCAGAACTTGTCTTAAATGCTGCGTTAAAATTCGTTAGCACAAACACACAATAATCCCCTTTAAAAAGCAAGCTTACGCTTGCTTTTTTTAATAGAACATCCGGATATTCCACAGTGCAGCAAATGCACCCACTGCCAACGCCCCACCAACAACACCACCCGCAATTAGAGCAGCAGTGCCAAATTTCATATAAGCGGCACCATAGCCCATTCGAACTACACCCCACAATCTACTTGTGTTAATTCCAATCGCTTTGAGTGCCCGATTTGCTGACGGAACACCTAAGATAAGTCCACGAAGGTTATTGAAAAAGCGTTGGCCATCACCTCCATTGATTCGTTCGTGGTGTTCAATCAATTCGTAATGCATCGGTAATTCTAAATTCATGTATATCATCTCCTGTTATCAAATATGAATTACCGTATCTTTTTCCTATGACGGTGATGTATTTTTCTAATTATGGAAAAAAAACATCAGAAAAACCAGTACAATTCACCAATGTAAACGCACTCATTAGTGATTATATGGACAATATGATGTGTATACAGTGTATACACTATTTTGACCTACGCCTAAAAAATAGCATATAATAGAAATAACCATGAGCTTACTAAGCAAATAAGGAGATAAATATATGAAAGATTACATGGATAGAGTTATTGACTTGGTTGACTTGAGCCAAAATTTACCGCTCAATCAAATCATTTACGAAGGACTTCGTACCGCAATCATTAGTGGTGTCATTCCTATGGGGGAACGTATCAATGAAAAATTCTATGCTGAATCACTCAACGTAAGCCGAACACCTGTTCGTGAAGCATTACGACGGATTCAAGATGAAGACATTGTCCAATACATTCCAAATTACGGAATTGTAGTTACAACATTTAATTTAGACGATGTTCGCGAAATTTATCAGATTCGTACAGCACTGGATATTCTCGCGGCAACCAATGCCATGCAATTAATGAATGACGAGCGTTTTGCTCGTATGGAAGCGTTACTAGATCGCACCGACGCCGCTCAAGCAGCTAATGACGTCAACAGTGTCATTCAAATGTCCAAAGAGTTTAATACGATGATTTATGAATTCTCAGAAATGCCGCGTCTTGAAACCATTCAGAATCGGCTTCGTGACTATCTAACACGCTTCCGCGATATTTCACTCACAGCTGCACCACGTCGTGAGCGAGCTTTGGCAGAGCACCGACTCATCTATCGTTGCCTTAAGAACGGTGATGTTGAACAAATGAAACTTGTGATCACAGAACACCTTGCATTATCCGAAGAGTTTATTATTTTAGCAATGGAATCTGAACAACACGCATGAGTAAAGATCAACTCGTTGCCCTTGCACTTAAAGCACTCATTCAAGAAGTTACCTTAACACCAAAACCAGGACTTGTTGATCCTTATCACCCAGGATCACATACTGATATGGATGCCTTTACCTTTATTGACAGCTGTTTCGCATTAGTACCTGGGTTTCACGTTTATTATGAGATAGGAGCACAGCATCACGGTACATTACCTGAACTCTTCGCAAGTATTCGCCAAGCCGGCATCAATAATGAAGCTAAAATGTTTACAGCTACAGCGAATGTTAACACACACAAAGGTGCAAACTTCATGTTTGGTATCCTAATTGCAGCAATCGCGTATCTTGATTACCCAGACTTAGAGACTTTACAAACCAGCATTCAAACCATGACAACTGGATTGGTTCAAGCAGAACTTGGTTCACTGACCCATTTTCAAACACATGGCGAAAAAATGTATGAACAATACGGTTTTACAGGCATTCGCGGTGAGGTTGAAGCCGGGATACCTCATGCCTTTAACCTTGCACTTCCAATCCTTCAAGATGACTCAGTTCCCTATGACCACCGTCTCAAACTTGCCTTACTTCAACTCATCGCAACCAACGATGATGCAAATATGGTCAAACGCGGAGGCATCTTAGGACTTGATTATGGAAAATCATTGGCAGCAATGGATTATCATGATCTCGACTATCATCTGAGTTACATGAATCGCATGTTTGTTCAACGAAATTTAAGTCCAGGAGGCAGTGCTGATTTACTTGCCATTTCAATCTTCTTATATCTATACGATAAAGAACAATCATCATAAAAGAAAACATCGACATTAATCTGTCGATGTTTTCTTATTTGTCCAATTTCAAAACTTCCATTTTAATAAGCGTAATTAAATAGTTTGCCGCCTCTTGATTTTCAAGCGAATCCGAAATATAGCCATACAATGACCAATATCGTGGCGTTTCCAAGTCAAAATGAACGATATTATCTAAGTTCGGTGCAAACTCATAAATGTGTGCAGGAACAAAAGCCGCACCAATGCCCGACTCTGCAAGTTTGTACGCTGTAGCAATGTTTTCCGTTTCAAGAACGATATTTGGCGCAAAGCCCAGTTCCGTAAATTGTTGATCTGAAAAATGCCGCATCTTTTGACCCCGCTTCAAACTTATGTAAGGCAATTGCTTCATAGTTTCACGATCCACAACATTGGACATAATCCCATAGTACCGTTTCAAGTCACGGTTAATCGCTAGGACAATCTTTTCTTTCAACAAACGCTCACAACTATAGTTCGCATACGTTCCCGACAAATCGACTGGAGGTGAAAAGAATGCGACATCCACGTCCTTGTGTTCTAATTTATCAGAAAGTTCAAAGGTGCGTGTTTCGCTGATTTCAAGTTTGATATGTGGATAACTATCTTGAAAACGTCCTAAAATTCGAGGCAATAATAAGCCGCTCCAATAGCGTGTGGTACCAATCCGTAAAATTGAAGTCGCCTGTGCATCGACAGTCTGTAATTGCGTCCCTAATTTATCTTCAAGGTGCATGATAACATAAGCAGTCTCTAGATAGATTTTTCCGTGTTGAGTCAACTGTATTGGCGTTTGAGATCGATCAAATAACGTCACATTCAATGTTTTCTCCAAATTGAGAATATACTGACTTAATGAGGATTGTGCTATGTATAAATTCTTTGCTGCTTGCGAAAACGATTGTGTTTCTGCTAGCGCAATAACGTATTCGTATTGTTTTGTTCGCATACATTCTCCTATCGTAAATAGCGATACCATTTATCGTTTAATAGTCTTAGACGATTTCTCATTATCATTGTACACTATATTTATGAATAAGGAGGCATTACATGGATTCTTTACGTATTTTAGTACCTACACCAATGATGGGGTATGGTTTTCCGATTAAGGAATTTGAACGTGGTTTAACTTATAAACCACATGCAATTGTATTGGATGCAGGATCAACCGACAGTGGTCCGCAAAAGTTAGCACTTGGTGAAATGACATGCCCTGCGTCCGCATATAAGAAAGAAATGGAAATTCTTATCCCTGCTGCAGTTAAAGCAAAGGTACCACTGATTATTACATCTGCAGGCGGTGACGGAACCAATGAGCATGTTGATTTGTTTATGGAACTTGCTGAATCCGTTGCGAAAGCACATCAACTTGAGATTCGAATTGCTGCAGTTTATAGTGATATTCCGAAAGATACAGTCCGCGAAGCACTCAAAAATAATAAGGTCAGCGCAATGACAAATGTTCCAGATTTAACGTTCGAAGATATTGATGATGTAACGGTTATTACAGCTCAAATGGGTGCAGAACCTTACATCAATCTTCTTCAATCTGAAAATCCACCACATGTTATTATCGGTGGTCGTACATATGATCCAGCACCTACTGCAGCGATTGGGATCATGAATGGCTTCGATCCTGCACTAGCATGGCATATGGGTAAAATCATTGAATGTGGCGCATTGTGTGCTGTTCCTTCAGGAAAGAGTGTCATCGGAACCCTTTACCATGACCACTTTACGATTGAACCTATGAATGAAAATTCTCAAGCTAAACCACATACCGTTGCAGCACATACAATGTATGAAAAAAGTAGTCCCAGCATCCTTCCAGGACCAGGTGGTCAGCTTTTACTCAATGATTGTGACTTTAGTGCAGTAACTGATTCCGTTGCTCGTGTTGCGGGAAGCAAGTTTGCACCCGACTCACAGTATCGTATCAAGCTTGAAGGTGCGAAAATTGTCGGTTACCGTTCAATTACGGTAATGGGACTTCGCGACCCAATTCTTTTAAGTCAACTCGATGACGTCCTAAACTATGTGCGCACCGAAGTTGCGAAAGCTTTACCTGATGAAAGTTCCCAATGTACTATCATCATGCACGAGTATGGACGAAACGGTATCATGCAATCTCTCGAATCGTATAATGGCCCAAGTGCCCATGAAGTATGCGTCATCGCTGAGGTAACTGGCCCAACACAAGAAATAGCACAACTCGTAACCAACCGCGTCCGTACTACATTATTACATTACCATTACCCTGGCCGTATCGCGACATCAGGAAATATTGGAATGCCTTTTACACCGTTAGAAATTCCACTCGGTCCTGTATGTGCCTTTAATGTTTATCATTTAATGGATATTACCGATCCAATTGCACAATTCCCAACTCGAATTACGGAGGTTACTTTATAATGAAACTTAAAGATTTTGCACAAGTTATACGGAGTAAAAACTCGGGTCCTTTTGAAATTACTTTTGATATAATATTCAAAAGCGAAGCTGACTACAATCACTTTAAAAACAGTCAAGCACTTACTAAAGAGTCCTTTGCAACGTTGTATCACCTAAGCCCAGAAGATGTCATTACCTTTGAATACTTTGACCCAGCGCGGGGCTTGAAAATTACCATTCCACGTCCTTGGGCACAGGGAAGCATTGGTGAAAGTGATATGCATGGCTCGCAGCAGTATGCACCTTTACTCGATATCATTATTTCTGAATAACGAAAGCACCACAATGTGGTGCTTTTTTATTTGCCGTAAAAAAGAACACTGCAGGGAAAAGTGCAGTGTTCAAGGTATCATCAAGGTCATTGGTCTTGATGTATAACACACATTATTGGCGTGTGATTAGATTACGATCGTTACGATTTGTTCTGGTACATCGTAGAATGGATCTTGTTTTTTCTTAAGGAAAGGAGTAGCAATTTGTGGGAATAATGCATAAGACAAGACATCTTCTGTTGTCGTTGCAAATGCTTCCGCTTCTTTCGCAAATGTTGCCATAGCTGGCTGTAGGAGGTCAGCTGGGCGGACAGTTACGATTTCTGCATCTTTACCTACGATTTTTTCAACAATCTCTTCAGCAATCGGAGCTGGAGATTTACCATAGTAACCTTTAACGTATTCTTTAATTTCGTTTGGTATTAGTTTGTAGCGCTCACCACTCAAGACGTTCATAACGGCTTGTGTACCAACCATTTGAGATAATGGGGTAACTAAAGGAGGATATCCCATATCTGCACGCACTCTTGGAACTTCCGCAAGCACTTCTTCATATTTATCCAATTGTTTTGCTTCTTTAAGTTGTGAGAGAAGGTTTGACAACATACCTCCTGGAACTTGATAAATAAGCGTATTTGGATCCGTTTCGAGAACCTTAGGATTAAAGACACCACTCTCTTTGAATGTTTCTTTTACAGCTTTGAAGTGATCCGCGACAATTTGGCAGTCTTCGAGGTTCACATCAATGTCGTATCCAAGTTCGCGTAACGCAATAACCATGGATTCTGTTGAGGGTTGGCTTGTCCCTCCAGCAAATGATGAGTTTGCTGTGTCAATAACATCTGCTCCTGCCTCAACAGCTTTAAGGTATGTCATTTCGGCAATACCACTTGTTGAGTGTGTATGAACATGAATAGGTAATGCTGTCACTTCTTTAATAAGACGGACTAAAGTTTCAGCACGAGCTGGAGTCAGGATTCCAGCCATATCTTTAATACAGATTGAATGAGCACCCATTGCTTCCATATCTTTAACCAATTGAACATAGTATGCATCTGTATGAACTTCACTAATTGTATAGCAAATTGTCATTTGTGCATGTCCACCATGTTGAATAATTGATTTAACAGATTGTTCTAAATTTCGTAAGTCGTTTAGAGCATCGAAAACGCGGATGACATCAATACCATTTTCAATGGATTTTTGGATGAAAGCATCCACAACATCATCTGGATAGTGTTTGTATCCAAGAAGGTTTTGACCACGCAATAGCATTTGGAGCTTGGTATTTTTTACGTGTTTGCGGATTGTACGGAGTCGCTCCCATGGATCTTCTCCTAAAAAACGGATACATGCATCAAAAGTTGCACCACCCCATACTTCAAGACTTTCGAATCCAGCATGGTCAAGTGTTTCCAATACTGGAATCATTTGTTCTATTGTCATGCGCGTTGCAATTTGACTTTGGTGTGCGTCACGTAAGATTGTATCGGTGATTTTAACGTGTTTCGTCATTAAACGTCACACTCCCTTCTTTTATTAATATATCTTGCATTGCCTTGTGCAATGCTTTAACTGTATGTGTTCGGTTACGACCGCACGCCTTGCTTGATTCATTACAAATCAAGCAACGACGGCCATCATATCCAAGATCTTCACGAGAAAGCGATCCATTTGAATTATAAACATCAAAGTCATAGAGTCTTCCAAGTGCATTTTGATCTTCAAGTTGAATTGTGAGTTTTTTTACGAAGTCAATTTGTGATGTATTGACGACAATGAAATATTCGATCCCTGTGATGGCATTCACAGTTTTCGTATAAAGCGTTTCAAGTGCTGCAGCACTCAAGGCTGCATGCAACCGTTCAATTCCAAGTTCTAAAAGTGTTTGAATCAGTTCATTGTTTTTAACAGGACCTGGCATATTGACCTTTAATGCAATGAGAACTGCATCCGGATAAAGCGACACAAGTTGTTGTTGGAACTGAATACGATGATCACGATGTGTAAGAACTGCCTCAAGCGTAGGAACTGGTCCAACTTCAAAAGCATCTTTTACACTCTGATCAATGTGATATTTAGTCACGTTTAACTTGGCGCACTGCATCGATTAAGCTACCATCACGGTATTCAATTAATGCAACCACTTTATCTCCATATTGGATTGGCTCAGGTGTTCCAACGATTCCATAAGCACGATCACGAAGTTCTTCAATGGTGAATTGCGGAATATCAACATTTTTGAAACGTTCGATTAGATCTTGACGTAATGGGTTAATTGCAATCCCTACTTCCGTAACAACGACATCAATCGATTGTCCTGGTGTAATAACTGTATTAACGTCATCAACGATTGTTGGGATACGACCACGCACTACTGGTGAAAGGATAATGCTGAGTTTTGAACCTGCAGCGGTATCACTATGTCCACCTGAAGCACCACGGATTAAACCATCAGAACCAGTCATAACGTTGACATTGAATTTAGTATCAACTTCTAATGCAGATAGTACAACCACATCAAGCATGTTGACAGCAGCACCTTTATTTCCAGGGTTCGCATACATTGAAGCACTAATTTCGTAGTGTTTTTCATTGTTTTTAATCGAATCAATCGCACCACGGTCAAATGATTGAGTATCAATTAATGTATCGATTAAGCCTTCTTCATGCATTTCTGCTAAGTGGCCTGTAAGTCCACCTAAAGCAAATCCTGCTTTAATGTTCTTCTCAATCATTGCGTCTTTTAGGTAACGTGCAACTGCAAGTGATGATCCACCTGTTCCTGATTGGAATGAGAATCCTTCTTTAAAGTATGGTGATGCTTGAATAACTTTGCTTGCATATTCTGCAATAAGAAGTTCTTTAGGATCTGTTGTATAGCGTGTTGCGCCTTTAGCAATTCCATTTGGATCACCAATTGAATCAACGACAACAACGTAATCGACATGGTTTTGTGGAATACTAATTGGTGTATTTGGGTATGGTACAAGTGTATCAGTGATAATGACGACTTTTTCTGCAAATTCTGCATCAACGCGTGCATATCCTAATGATCCACACGCTGCTTTACCATGTGATCCATTTGAGTTTCCATATTCATCTGAACTGGATGCTCCAAGGAAGGCAACATCAATTTTAATATCGCCCATTTCGATTGCTCGTGCACGACCACCGTGTGAACGGATCACAACTGGGTTTTCCATGAGTCCGTTAGAAACAGCTGCTCCAACTTTATCACGAAGTCCACTTGATGTAATATTTGTAATCACACCATTTTTGACATGGTCAATAATTGGTTCGTGAACGTTTGCGATAGAACTTGATGCTAATGTTAAGTTTTTAATTCCAAGTTTTGCAATTTCTTCCATAACCATGTTGAGGACTTTATCCCCTTCACGGAAATGGTGGTGGAATGATACGGTCATACCATCTTTTAAACCTGTTTCAATAATAACATCTTTAATGGATTCACGAAGTTTTGATTCCCCAGGTAATACTGCAGTTACAGTTGCGGCATTACGTTGGTATGTTGGTTTGCGATCAAATTGATCAACAAACATTCCAAATTTTTCTGCGTATTCTGTAGGAATTTCGCGTCCGACTTTATTTTTTGGCATATTAACGTACCTCCCCGTCTACATCGATTCCAGCAGCGCGTGCAAGCATGATGACACGCTCAGCACGTTCTACGATTGGTTTATCAATCATTTTACCGTTTAGTGCAATAACACCTGAACCTTTTGCTTCAGCTTCAGCAATTGCTGCAATAACGTCTTTTGCATTTTTAATTTCTTTGTCTGTAGGACGGTAAACGCTATTAACGATAGGTATTTGACGTGGGTTGATAACAGATTTTCCGTCAAATCCAAGTTGACGAATTAATTCTGTCTCACGGCGAAGTGTATCGGGATCGTTGACGTCTGAGAAGACCGTATCGACCGCAGCTACACCTGCTGCACGTGCAGCATGTACAATCATTGAACGAGCAAAGAATAGCTCCTCACTGTTACGTTCTGGGTAACGACGTGTTTTCATTGAAGTAACATAGTCTTCTGCCCCAATTGCGATTCCCACGATTCGTGGACTTGAAGTTGCAATTGCATACGCGTTGAGGACTCCCATTGGACCCTCAATTGCAGCAAAGATTTTAGTAGATCCTTCTTCACGACCGGATTGTTTTTCAGCTTCGAGCATAATTGCTTCAACATCAATAACATCTTGCGCAGTTTCAGTTTTTGGAAGACGAATAACGTCAATTCCTGCACGAACCATCGCATGAATATCATCACGACCACCCTGTGCTAAGTCGTTAATACGAACAACGGTTTCAGTTGTTCCAAAATCGAGTGTTTTTACTGCTTGGTAAACTAAGAAACGTGATGTATCTTTTTCTTTAAGTGAAATTGAATCTTCGAGGTCGAACATAATGGAATCAGCCCCGTATAAGTTTGCATCACGTAGCATTCCTGGATTACTTGCAGGAATGAACATCATTGTTCTTCTTAAACGTTCCATGATTCTAATGCCTCCCAATCGATATTTTGTGTAATACCTGACGCACGGTGAACAACTGCAATGGTACGTGCTTTTATGGTACAGTCCAATGCTCCTTGATCAACAATAGATACTTTTGCATCGGTAATTCCAAGATTCGCAAGTGTTTCCTCGACAACTTTACGAATTTGTTTTCCAAATTGGAATTCGACGCTACTTTGTAGGTCAATTTCAATTCCTTTACCAGCGTTTTGGTCAATCATAATCTGTAAATCTGATGATTCCAGCGTACCGGCTACCGCTTGATTTTTAATTTCAAATTTTGCCAATTGATGTTCCTCCATTTCGAATCTCACTGATGAGTGTTTGACCTTCCTCTGACATTAAGTAGTCATAGGTGGTCGTTGGCACGAGCTTTTGAACCAGCTCTAAATCATTTTCGAAAAGCGCTTTACGGACCAAAGACGCGCTAATGACATTGCCCGTAATTTCTTTGCGGGGAATGATACTTAGACGAATCTCAGGTTCTAAAACAGATTTTAGCGCTTGATTGTAGATTGCTGTTGCTTCAGAGTACGGCTCTTCACCAACAAAGCGTTTGGTAATATTCATTACGTTCGCGATATTTTTGAAGATGGTTGCATCTAAAGCTGCTTGAACTGCAGTGACACTGACGTCTTCTTTAAGGAAATATGAAGGGAAAGTTTGATTGGAAACCATATAGTTCCCAGTATCTAACACTGTCACATTTGCAAAGTGTGCTGTTCCTTTTTCAACAAGATTACGACGCACATGCGCAGGGAATGCGGACGCATCTTCTGATAAAACAAACACAAAGACATGATCAGCATGTAACGTTGCATATTCAACAAGGTATTGATGACCTTTGGTGAACGGATTTGCATTCATTACAATGGCTGCACTAACGCCTGTTTCTTTTCGATACGGCTCGATGCGTTCAAGATAACGATCGAAACCATTCATTGCTTTTTCTAAGAATACAAGGTCTTCACCAACAGCGGCAATTTGTTTAAATCCAAGATATTTAAAGGATTCAACAGCGCTTGGTTTTGTGTAAACGTACACATTAGTGTAACCATTGTCCAACACCTCATTCATTAAGAATGAGATAAGTTGGTTCAAGGTTCCACCTCCAGTGTATTTCTTACACACGGCGATGCATTTTAGAATATTTTGATAGATGGATCCCGTCGCAATTAACGTATCCCCTTCAAAAACTCCATAAGTATAATCGACGTTGTCCTCATGACGGATATTGGCATCGTTCAAGAACGAAACCCATTGTTCGTATTCATCACGATAACGTTTGATGTGCATTCGACGAATTTCTGACATCTGGCGCACTCCTTTCGATTATTTTTTGTCTTCTGGGAAGACTTTAAGTAAGACGGCACTTGCTGCATAGATGATTAATAATGCGGCAAAGATACCACCCATTCCAATTACCATAATTTCCAATGCTGGCATAATATCAGCCATATTTAAGTTTAATGTCATAATGATACTCCTTTATTAAGCGAAGAACATGAGGATCATTCCACCAGCAACAACTGATGCAATTTGACCCGACACGTTCGCTCCAATAGCGTAGTTGAGTACGAAGTTTTGTGGATCTTCCTCTGTAGCAAGTTTTTGAACAACACGTGCTGACATTGGGAAGGCTGAGATACCAGCACCACCAATCATAGGATTAATTTTTTCTTTACGGAACAAGTTAATGAATTTTGCAAAGAGAACACCACCGATTGTGTCCATAATAAAGGCAACAAGACCAAATGCAATGATGAGTAATGTTTGAACATTAAGGAATTCACCAGCAGTCATCTTCATAGCAATCGTGAAACCAAGTAAGATTGAAACAAGGTTTACTAATTCGTTTTGTGCTGTAAGGCTTAAGCGATCAAGAACTCCACATTCACGAAGTAAGTTTCCAAACATTAAGAATCCAACAAGTGGTAATGAAACTGGTGAAATAAATCCAGCAACCACTGAGATAATGATTGGGAAAAGAATTTTCGTACGTTTTGATACACCGGATGCTTTATAGTTCATCTTAATTGCGCGTTCTTTTTTAGTTGTTACTAATTTGATTGCGGCAGGTTGGATGATTGGTACTAAAGCCATGTATGAGTATGCGGCAACAGTGATAGGCCCTAAGAGCTCTGGTGCAAGTTTATTTGCAACGAAGATTGATGTAGGTCCATCAGCAGCACCGATAATTCCAATAGTAGCGGCTTGTGGTAATGTAAAGTTAGCAATAACTGCAACCACAATCGTAAAGAAGATTCCGAATTGTGCAGCAGCACCATAGAGTAACATTGATGGATTTTGTAGTAATGGTCCAAAGTCGATCATTGCTCCAATTCCAATAAAGATGAGGAGTGGGAACAACTCTGTTTCGATCCCTGCGGCAAAAAGAATGTTTAGAACACCTTCTGGCCCTCCTGGTTGTGTAATAAGTCCCGAGTTCGGGAAGTTAACAAGAATCGCACCCAAGCCCATTGGTACTAAAAGCGTTGGTTCGTATTCTTTAACAATTCCTAAATAAATGAGTACTAATCCAATTACCATCATAATAATCTGTGGTAATGTGATTTGCATTATCCCCTGAATTAAAATATCCATATGTCTTTCCTTCCTTTACTATTTAATGACGACCATGACTTGTCCAACGTCAATAGCAGTTCCTTTTTCTGCATAAATTGCAGCAACAGTTCCTGCTTTTGGTGCAACAATATTGTTTTCCATTTTCATTGCTTCAAGAACAAGTAATACTTGGTTTTCAGTAACAACGTCACCAACTTTAACAGCGATTGATAAGATATTTCCTGGCATTGGTGAAATAACTTCTGTTCCGCCTTCAACACTTACTGGTGCAGCTGCTGGTGTTGGTGCAGGTGCTGCTTCAGCTACTGGCGCTGCGGCTGCTGCTGGTGCAGGTGCTGCTACTGGTGCAGCAGGTGTAAATGATAAACCTTCTGGATTTCCAATTTCTTCCATTTCAACAACGTATTCTTTGTCGTTTAATTTTACTCTAAATTTTCTAAGCATATTCTAATTGCTCCCTTCCTCAGTAATACTTACCAACCTAAAGGTTGATTCTGGCTTATCGTGTGCCAGGACACTTGCTGCAATCAATGCTGCAGCTTCTTTGTCTTGATCAATACGACGAATTGATTTGATTTTAACTGTCGCATCATCAAAGCTTGTAGATAAAATTGCAGAAGCAATGACAGCTACCGTATCGTGCTCCTCTTGATCTGTGATTGCTTCAGTGAAGTCAACCAATGGAATTTGAGGTGCGGCAACTGGCGTTGGTGCTACAGTTTTATCTTCAACGGGTTCTACTTTATTACGTTTTCTCCAAAACATGCCAGTACCTGCTCTTTCTACACTCTTATTATAATGTATACACTTCTGGATATATGATTTTATGGTGTTTTTTACGTGTCTGAACATTCAAAAAACACCTATTGTAAACTATTTTATTTATTTAAGTTTACAATGCCTGATTTGCATGATATTCTAGCATGCATAAGGAGGCTTTTATGACGCCATCAGTTTTAGAAATACTTGAAAACAATATGGGTTCTTTTATCAGCGGAGAAGCGATTGCTACCCAATTTGGGATGACACGCGCTAATGTATGGAAAGAAATCCAAAAACTTAAGGCTCAAGGCTACCGAATTGAGTCAGTTCGCAATCAAGGCTACCGCCTTATTGATTTAAACGGTAATTTATCGAAATCACAAATTCTAACACATGTTCACGACGCGTTAATTCGTGATGTTGAGTATTTGGAATCGGTTGATTCAACGAATACGTATGCCAAATTGCTTGCACAAGATAGTGACGTAACAGATTATGTTGTTGTTTCTGACCTTCAAACCGATGGCCGCGGCCGCATGGGACGCTCATTTTATTCCCCTTCTAAAAATGGGGTATACATGAGTTTCATCCTACGACCAAACTTAGCCCTGCAAGATACGCAATTATTAACGATTGCTGCCGCGGTGGCTGTTGTCCAAAGTATCAAGCAACTTTATGATGTTGATGTTGATATTAAGTGGCTTAATGATATTTATAGTAACAAACGTAAATTATGCGGCATTCTGACCGAAGGTGAAATCATCCTTGAGTCGAGCAGTTACCGTTATTTAATTTTGGGACTTGGTATTAATGTTTATACAGATTCCCAATTGCCAGATTCGATTCAAAGCATTTACACAGCCCTCGATGCTGTTGTATCCCAGCCCATTGATCGAAATCAATTGGTCGGCGCGATCATTAACAATTTTTATGATATTTACCAGGGAATCCCCAGAATCGAGATGCATTGTTGCACGAATATAAAGCATCTAGCATTGTCTTGGGTGAAGTCGTTCATGTTAATAATGATCCGAACCAGTCTTATACTGCTATTGATATCGACGATCATGGTTATCTCATCGTTGAAGATGATGAACACAACCGTCATATCTTAAACGCTGGCGAAGTCAGCATTGGAGGAAGTTTCAAAAATGAAAACTAAAGATTTAACACTTGCTGCACTCTTTGCAGGCTTTATATCAATTAGCTCTTATATCGTCATTCCACTCCCTGTCGTTCCTTTTTCGCTTCAAGTATTTGCTGTTAGCTTAACGGCTATCTGCCTAACGCGTAAACAGGCACTCTTTGCCATCTTGACTTATACCCTAGTTGGTTTGATCGGACTTCCTGTTTTTGCTGGAGGTCGTGGTGGTTTCCAAGTTATCTTATCTCCATCATTTGGATTTATTCTTGGATTCATTCCCATGGTCTTCATTATCAACACACTATTCCATAAACTACCGAAAGGCAAACGTTGGCTTGCCTTCATTGCTGGAAGCCTTTCACTCTATGCTGTGGCACTTCCTATTTTATATTTCAATCTGAAGTTAAATACCGGAACGGTGCTTCCACTTTCAAAGTTACTCGTCACCTATTGGTTAATCTTCTTACCGACTGATTGCTTATCAATGGGACTTAGTTATTTGGTCCAAACCAAGATTTTACCTTTTACCCAATCGCAAACTACATCATCGGAGTCGTTGTAAATAGTTACAAAAAGCTGGTATTGCGAAATACCAGCTTTAGTTTGTTATTTAATAAATGGTACAGCACCTGTGAATCCAGCCACGAGGATGAAAATCACGAAGATTCCCAATGCCCATTTTGCGGATTCTTTTTGCCATTCACCCATATCTAACTCTGTCATTTGTAAGAGTAAGTAGATGAAGGCAACGAGTGGACTGAGTAAGTGGAATGCTTGTCCTAAGAGTGAAGCAACTCCCAACTCCATTTGTGTCCATCCGTATGTTGCACCTGCTTCTGTAAGCACTGGTAGCACACCATAGTAGAATGCGTCGTTTGATAGGAAGAAAGTACCTGGTGCTGACAAGAAGGCAACAACAAGACCCCAGAAACGACCAAAGCTTGCAGGAATAATTTTTGTTAAACTAATTGCTAATGCATCTGACATACCTGAAACTGTAAATAATCCTGTAAATACCCCAGCACCAAGTACTAAGATAACAACAGCAACTGCGTCTCCTGAGTTTTCGTGTAAACGCGTTTTTTGATCTTTAAGGTTTGGATAGTTCATCATTAATGCAATAACTGTACCTACAAGGAACAAGAATACTGATGGGAATGTTCCTTCCATCATTAGCAATGTAACAATTGTTAATGTAAGGATTAAGTTTGGCCAGAATAAGTGTGGACGACGAATTTTTAAGATTTCTTCATCATCTGTTGATGTAAGCTCAAGTAATTCTGTTTCTGATAATACTTTGATTCCAATACGTTTACGTTCTTGGAATCCCATGTAGATTGAAACACCTAACATGTAGATAACAGCTAGAATCATTCCTGGTGCAACTGCACGAAGGACTTCTGAGTCCATTCCGTTTAGTTCAGGTAGAACTGAGATAACACGGGCTGTAGGACCACCCCATGGTAGTAAGTTCATAATTGTGTTCATGAGGATAACAAGAACACCCAAGTTCATCATCTTCATACCCAGCTTCTTATAAAGCGGTATAAATGCGGTACATGTAATTAACGTTGTTGTCGTTCCATCACCATTCAGTGATACGGTAGCCGCAACAACTGCGGTAGCGAATAAGACTTTTAATGGATCTCCATTCGCGAATTTAATCATGACTCGAGTAATTGGATCGAACATCCCTGCATCGAGCATCAATGCGAAGTAGAAAATCGCAAAGAGTAACATGATACCTGTTGTTGATGTTTTCTTAATTCCATCAAGAACAAAGTCCCCTAGAATCCAAATTTGGTCCATGAATGTGACCATTGATGGATCAGCTAGTTTTTTAATCTCAACTATTTGATCCGTGTAGAGTCCCATGAAAGACCCTGCTAATGCAAATACAAGTGGTACGATGATCAAAGCTGTAAATGGTGATAATTTTTTCTTCATTATCAAGAATAGGAATACAGCGATCATTCCCCACGCCAACACTGTTAGTGCTATAGGCATAATATTTCTCCTCCCTGTGGATAATTCTTTATCAGAATGTACATTCATCATAATGCCAGAAAGCGATTACAACAATACTTGAACAGCCCAAAAAACACTCAATAAACACCCTATACACTTGGGGTACACTATGGGATTACTCACTTATTAAGCCACATTTTCACATAAAAAGCCACGTTTGAGTGGCTTTTTGAGGTTCCGCTTAGGCAAGCTTTTGCAAAACACTTGTGAAAAAATAGATTATTAGTCAATCTCTTGAAGGATGTTTTTGATGATGGAATAGGTTTCTTTCGGAAGCCAATGCCATTCATCAGCATCCAATAAATATTTCTCGCGCAGGGTAAATGTACGACGGAGCTTCTCTAAATATTCGATATCAGCAAATTGTGGTGTAAACGAATTGGATACAGCATATGACATTTTTGGAAGGGGTCCGAATGGCTCAAACACTGCAGTGTCCGTTAAAATGTCGTGAATTACTTTCATTGTATCTTCGGGTTTTATTTTTTCACCATTGAAATATCCTGTATTTAAAATATAACCTGTGACATCACCTGTTTCAAATAACGCTTTGAACTGTGTATAATCTTCCAATAGTGGATAGAGTCGGAATGGATTCGCATACGGTTCAATGACCAATTTACCCACCTCGTCGGTATTTTCAGCATTACTTCGGGTTGTACTGATGGTTGCTCCCATAACAGCCGCTAAGACTGGGTCGTCCAATCGCACACACGGTGGAAAAGCATCATCACGCATAATCCAAAAAACTGTTTTGAGTGGTGAGTCGATCGCATCGATGCGATTATCTGTCCAATATTTCGATTTGATGGTGCGACCATTTCCATTGCGAACATCTTCCGTCTGCAGAACAAGCTTTCCAGTTTCATCACGTACAACGCCATTATTTTGAACTGTAATGAATGATTCAATGGCATCGTGTCCCATCGGATAATCGGCAGTCTTATCAAAGTAAGATGGTTCGAGTGCAATCGCCCGTTTGGTCTCTTCATGAATAATAAACGCATCATCATGCAAGACTTTAACCTCAGTTGTTGCCTTGGGCTGAGCAAACGTAATTGTAGACTTACCAGATCCAGACAGTCCAAAAGCAGCCATGACTTGTTCATGCTCGCCATCTTTCATGTATTTTAACCCACCATGGCATGGGATATAGTCGTAGCGTTTCGCTGCGTTCCATGCGAGTGAAAGAATTGCTTTCTTGATTTCGCCAAAATAGTTTAGACCTAAAATAACAGCAACATCTTCATGAGGATCTAGGAGGACGAGTCCATGGGGATAGTCTGGATGACGCCATTCTGGATCGACATATATAAATTGTTCGCCCTTAGGATTTTCAATACAACCTGCTTCAAAGTTTATCATTGTATTATAGAGATTATTCTCGTGTCCTTGAGGCAGCATGATATGGGCATTCATTTGAAAATCTGCATCCAACCCAACATAAACACATGAACTGTAAAATGTCCGGTGATGATTGCTTTCGATGATATCTTGAACAAGCTTTACAAAAGCCATGTCTTTGGGACTGTCAATAATATGGCGTGCACGTGCAGTTCTTCCGACTACAGAACCGTTGTTATCAACGAGGACTTTTGCATTGCTAGGAAGTCCGAGTGCTTCTGTATGATTCACAACAAGATCTGTAACAATGGTCGCAGGTGCAGTTTCCGCCATGCGATATGCTGCTTCACGGGTTTTAACCGGAATTACGTGATTATGATAGAACGCGGTTTCAACGGTAGACTTAAACGCTTGATGTACGTGTTTGTGGAACATGATAGATCCCTCCTATACAAATATCTTACCACGCATTACTTCCACTCGTTGTTTTTAATCGGTTTTGTATGTTTTTTTTATGTATACAAAAAAAATCACCTTGCGGTGATTAATATTTGGGTGCCCATTGGATGGCGATAGTTCCCAACCCTGCATGGGTTGCAACCGCTGCCGGAAGGGGGATAATATAGTATTTAAAGGTTCCTAGTTTTTCAAAAAGGTAATCACGGCATGACTCTAGGACTGCCATCCCCTCGCTTTCAAGTAAATAAAGATCATGCGTTTCAGGTTTTACATGATACGTAATCATATCATCAACAAGTGCTTGGAACGCTTTTCGATCAGTACGTCCAATACTCCGTTTTTCTATCGATACACCTTTATTTTCTAAATAGAGCATCGGTTTTACACGAAGTAATGATGCAATTTTTTGTGCTGTCTTGGACATACGACCACTTAGCACAACTTGGTCTAGTGTTTCTGGATAGACATATGAAATTGTGTCCGAGAAAATCTTGTCGAGCATTGCTTGAATTGTTTCAATGGATTCGCCACGTTCGTTGTATTCTCGAATACCACGGACAGCTTGTTGTACAGGTCCGGTAATCGTATGGGTATTTATAACTGTGGTATTTTGAAGTCCACTTTCATTCACTGCCTGTTGGAATGATGGATAAGATCCGGACAGTGCCGTTCCAATACTTAGGACGAAAACATGGTCATAATTTTCGTCAACCATCGATTCAAACAACTCCATCATAAATCCAATACTTGGTTGGGATGTTGTCACACGTTCTTTATTACGAAGTAAGTTATTAACCTCTTCTTTCGTAATTGTCACTTCATCAATATATGCATGGTTATTATTCATAACAGTTAATGGTGCAATTTTTACATCAAAATGCTTGATTTCTTCAGGGGTGAACGACACGGATGAGTCGCAAACGATTGCAATTTTTTTCATGGGCATCATACTTTCTATATTTATATTAGCACGCTTAGTATACCAAATTTTTTTCTTATTTTCACAAATACTTTATGTTGTTTTTCACACTTTTGAAATTTATACACTAAAAATGCAAATACGAATGTAGTATCTTATCCTTTATTATGATAAGTTGAGTTTACTAGAAATGAGGCATCCTTATGATTCAGTTAATCAATCACCTTAATTCACCCCAAGAAGTCCAATCAAAATTGGATAAAGCCTTCGCGAAAGGCTATACGTTAAATAAAGTAAAGTTTGGGTTTCGCTTTTTTAAAAAGGAAGAAACTCCCAAAGCTGCGGCATACCTTGTTGAGCGCGAAACTGCTTTAGAACGCAAGTATCTCGTCGATAAAACCGTATTTACCCAACCCAATGTTACTGTAACCTATTGCTTGGGTGTTGATGAGAAACAAGATACTATTTCTGACATTTTACTTGTTGATTATTATCAACATCAAAAATCTCTGTACAGTCATGTTTCGTTGCGTTTAAGCATTTACGTCATGATTGGTTTGTATGCGCTCATGTTCCTTAATATCATTCCGGCTGCTTTAACGGGCTGGTTGTTCCTTGTTATTTTCTTATTTTTATTGCACCGCTTTGTCAGTTATCGTGCATTCTATAAAACGGTATTCAAACCGCTTTTAGACTCTACCAACTCAATAGATGTTGCAAAGGCCATCAGTCTTGTAATCGTGGCTGATCGTAAGTTGAATAGCGAGGAATTTGCGATAATCCGCGAACTGGGGAATTTTGAATTTTCCAACGAGAAAAATGGCAAATTTGTCTACAAACTCCTCACTCTATCAAAACATAAATTGGTCCAAGAAAAATTGGATGCCTTGACTTCAATTGAAACTGAACTCTTTGCTACAGCACGTTAATCGTGCTTTTTTTATGACTGCTGATACTTCATTGCGAGATAAAAAGGCACAGCTAAAAGTAAACCCGCTAGACCCGCAACAAGCTCAAGCGGTGGTGCTTGTAAAAGAAGCCATATTGACGCCACAATACTGTATGCCGGAATCAAGATCCCAAAGGGTAATCGGAATGGGCGTACAACGTCTTTTTTTGTACTTCGCAATCGAATCACTGCCATCGCTGTCGAAATGTACTGGATAAAGCCTGAAACTACGGCGAGCGTTACGAGCATTTGGTAACTACCAGATAAGGCGACCGGTATTGCAATGATTGTTGAGGCAACAATCGCAAAGCCAGGGGTACCAAAACGTGATTCCTTCGCAAAGCACGATGGTAAAAGCTTATCTTCAGCTAGGGCGACCATACATCGTGGCGTAATGAATGAATTGGCAATGTTAATACCAGCAATTGAAATCAAAGTACCAGTACAAGCAATCATCAGGCCTGTAGGTCCAATCATACGGTATAGAGCGGCTTGAATAGGCATTGTTTCCGTCTTTAAATCATTTCCCAATACTCCGATTGATAGAACATGAACGCCAATATAGAATACGGTAATGACCGACATGACAATCATAATTGCACGTGGTAGATTTTGTTTTGGATTTTCCATATCCTCAGATGCAATTGCTAATGATTCAAATCCTTGAAACGCATAGAACCACATCAAACTAATTGCACCAAATTTACTCCATTTGAATGCCGTATCTGTCATGACAAGTTCAAAGTGAGATCCCTTAACGAAGAAAACACCCACAACGATAAATATAAGGATTGGAATAATTTTTGAAACAGTTACAACATTATTTAAGACTTTCGTAAAATTAACTCCGAGATAATTTACGATACCCAATCCAACAAGTGTCCCGATAACAATCAGTGCACCACCTGTTTCCGTACGTGCTGGACTCCATATTGCGCCCAAAGCAACTTTTAAGGCACATGCTGTCGAAGCCCATGTTATTATTTGAACCACTAACTTACTAAAGCCAACAACAAATCCTGGAAATTCTCCAAATGCGTCACGGACATAAACATAGGGCCCACCATTTTGTGAATAAATACCGGCTGCTTCAGCAAAACATGCTGCCAACGACATCACCACAATCGCGATAAAAAGTAATGTCCAAAGACTTCCCAGGCCAATTTCTTTACTCGTTATATGTGGAAAGAAAAAGACGCCAGAACCAATAATCGAATTAATACCAAGCAATACGATGCTCGTAAATCCAAGTTTCTTTTGCATTATAAATACTCCTTAATTTCTTTTTTTTCCTGTAGATGGAGTTATTTTACAGAAACAGCTTACGCGAAACAAGGCGTGAATCTTTCGTTTTTATTGGCTAATGTCGAAGCGATAAATTAGCCAAACTGTCTAAATCGCTATTTTACGTCACCTGTAGCGGTTACATTACTTGTCTGGACATGACTCAATACCGTAAACTAAATATAAATAGTTACCGCTTAATCACTTTCTTTTTAAGTATGAAAGTGCGAAGCAACGAAAGGAATTCCTATGTTCAAAAAATTAATGATACTAAATCTATGTCTTTTGTTTATTACTGGGTGTAGTGTTAACACCCCCGAAGAACCCAAAACACCAGCCGCAACAACCAATACGATGACACGCAACAATCATGATTATACGTTTGATGTTGTATCCGGAGCTACGAATGGAAGGCATGAAGGGACCGCTTATACAGGTGATGAAAAATGGCAACGTATGATGTGGTCAGGACGCCCTGAAATTGGTGTTGTTACTGGGGATTATTATTTTGATTCCCTCGACTTCAACGGTGGCTATATTGCAACTGTGACAGTTGTCACCGAAAACAATGCTTTGCAACTTGTTGAATTTGATGAAATCTCACCACAAAACTACTATGCGCCTGAATGGGCAAACCGTACGAAACGTACCTCCGGGTATGCGAATTGGCAAATGGATAATGGTCGTACCGATACGACGCTTGTTACCATTGTCAATGCGATGACGTTTCTTGAGTATCAAATGATAACCCAAAACAGCCTTGTAGGTGAGTTCAATGCACCTGCGGGTTCTTCAACCAGTCTTCGTGGTGGGTTTGAGCCCGTTGCCGAAAAAATCGCACCTCGCGTCGAAAAGCCATCCAATTTATATTATATTGGGGTTACCGAATCTATAGGAGATGGCCTCTATGCCCGTCTTGGTGTCATCTATAACAAACAGGATCAGTCAATCTATGATGTCGTCTATGATGAATATTTCGATGATAATCCTGCGGCAATTACCGACCCAACATTGCAACAGTTTTACCGTCAATCAAAGTACCACGCCCGTGAATTTGAAGCCGTTACTCAACAGCCCTTCCGCGAGGATGTGACTGCACTAAAAGATGCCGTAAAGCAACAACAAACTCTCGATATTTCAATCGAGAACACTGCCATTTCAGTGCACTATCGCACGCTAGGTGAACGTGTGTATCAGTTAAGCCAAGAAAAAATGTCTGAGTTTTAATCAGACATTTTTTTATTGATTGAGATAGGGCAATGCATAACCTGAACCATCAATTAAATCATACTGAATCACTTCATAAGCTGTCAGTAGTTTTTGTTGATAGGGAGTCAATTGCTCATAACTTCGTGGACTTGTATCACCATACAAGTAATAACCAGTACTATGAATACTAATGAATGTTTCGTTGACCTCTTGAACCAAAGCTTGATATGGACTAATTTTGACATCTCCAACTGCATAAATTAAATTCTGTGCATTTGTCAAAGAGATTAGGTCTGTGTTGTAAGCTTCCAAACTTGCATCGGGAAGGTTTGTCGCCATAAAGTAATTGGTTTGATATTTTTTGATAGGTGTATTGACGTTTAAGATACTGTTGTAAATTCCCGGAAGATGATCCCCATAGAAAAAGAGAATATATGGTTTTTCTTCTTCATTCAAAGCCGTTACAAATTCTTTCGTATAGCCATCTGTTCGATGAATTCCTTCACTATAATTTTTGACGACTGTTTTATAACCATCTGATAATAGTTCACTCTCGACCTCATAAATACTATCTGGGAAATCGTTAGGGTACGGTGCGTGATTTTGCATCGTTACTAAGTGAATCGACATTGGATTATCATTGGTTCGATAATGGTCAAGAACTTCATTGTAGGCAGACTCATCCGAGATATATCCATACATAACCAGCAGCCCTTTATGCTGCATATCATTTTCAAAGATGCTTGTATCAATTCCAAAGTTTCGATATGTCGGAACTCGTTTGAAGAACTGTGATCCATAACTATGGATTGCAAGCGTATCGCGTTCGACGTCAGATTGAATCGATTTAAAAATTGATGGCAGATGATCATTGGTCGATGTGAATGACTGGAATGCGGTCGCAACTGCTGGACTTAGTGATCCATAGCTCATTCCTGTTATGAGTTCATACTCGGTATTGGGTGTTTGGCCACCGTAAGTTGGTGAAATGATCGATCCCACTGCTACCTTATCAGATGAATCTTTTAAGTATTCAAGTGGTTCCTCTGCAAGTATAAAACCATCCAAGTTACTAGGATCACTCATCGATTCACTAAGAATAGTGATAACATTGATATCTTCAAAATTTTCACGACTTCGGCTTGCATTGATTGCATCCGCATCTTTTGTATAATGGTCCATAATTTTATCGACAGTTTCTTTTGAATACGAATCCGGTTTATACATATTATCACCCGGTATGTTTACAACAAATCCATTCAGAAAACCGTAATATTGATAATTATCGATTTGATTCCAAATTGAATACTCCGGAAAGAAATTATTATTTAAAGCATAACTTCTAAAACGTGAGTCATGTTTATTGTAGGACATCATGTATGATGACCCCAACATTAATATCACAAGTCCTGAGATTAAAGTCACTACACGAATGTGTTTGTTGTAGACCGGTTTGAAAATACCGATTTTGCGGTTTAAGAAGACCATCACAACAACAAGAACCACAAGTACTACCACACTTAGGATGATCATCTTAAGTTGACGTGACGTAATCATTGAGAGAAGATCTTTGGTATTACGAAGATAGCTCACATCAGCTGGATATATAGGTTCGACTAATACATTTAATTTAATATAATTTAAAACAGCAACAATACCAGTTACCGTTAAATATCCAATACTTACAAAAAGAATATTATTAAAGATTAGTACCAGCAGTATAAACACAATAAACAACACTAAAGTACTAAACACATATGCTGGTGTTGAGTATGCAATTGATTCAAAAACGAGATCATAGTCAAATTTAAATAAACTTGCTGTCGTTACGAGTTGAAAGACTACACTCATAACAATTCCAGTTACTATAATTGTTGCGCTATAGGCTAGCCATCGTTTCCAATTTTTATTTTTTAACATTTAATTTCCTCATTTCAAGGGGCCAACAAGCGTAATAGGTTCTGGTTCTACATCGAACTGAATATGCTTGGTCTTGCCTCCAAATTCGCCATCAAGGCCGTATTCGACCGTTGACTCACTGTTGATTGTAACTTTTTTTGCACGTCTAAAGATGATGCTATCATCTTCAAAACTCTGAGTATTGATTTGATGAAGTGCTTTAACGAGTTAAACCGGTGTTTTGGGTGTTCGAACAAGCATCACTTCAAACAAGCCATCTGCTAAATCGGTCGAATCAGGAAAACGGACAAAGTTTGCCATTTTTTTTGTATTGGTGATGGATACAAAACTGAATTTCCCTTTTACAATTTCATCATCCACGTTAACGTCAAGACGGTATTTCTTTAATTTCCAAATTTCCCAAAAACCACGCAACATATAGGCAAAGTAGCCAAATTTATTCTTCAGTTTTTGATCAGTCGTATAGGGTACATTGGACAAGTAACCAAAGGTTAATGCATACGAAAATACTTTATCATTAACAACACCTAAGTCCGTAGTAATTGTTGTTGTAAA
This sequence comes from Erysipelothrix sp. HDW6B, assembly GCF_011301115.1. NCBI lineage: Bacteria > Bacillati > Bacillota > Erysipelotrichia > Erysipelotrichales > Erysipelotrichaceae > Erysipelothrix > Erysipelothrix sp. HDW6B. The sequence continues at coordinate 1,831,260 of NZ_CP049860.1, forward strand.
GTCTGTTGTTGTAAGTATTTCTTCAATATTGACGGTTTCATAATAGTTCTTTGCAATATCATTCGTTGTACCACTGGGAAGCATCAGAATTGGTTGTTTTAAATTTAACGCTGCTGCCATTGTAAATGCCGCACTGATGGTTCCATCACCACCCATAGCCGCTAGGACATCAAAGTCTGTAGTTTTGATGCGCTCCATCAAGGCTTCTGGATCTTGTTGAATGGATTCTTTCGAAACAATATTGAGGTGGGCGTATGAAGCATCATTGATCGTTGGAATCCCCTTACCGGATTCTGTATTACCAATAAAGAAAATACGAGGGGTCATAATCATCACCTATTCTTATCATTCTTGTTTATATCTATGTACAGTATACCGTTATTTCACTTTTTTTCAATTTTCTTCACAATTCCTCGTTAAAATTTCATATATGAAAGCCTTGCTCGGAATAGCAAGTGTTTGTGAGGATTGCTTGAAGTACATCATAACGTGACGGAATCATACTTTCTGGTAGTTCGTTGATTTTAAACCATTCAAGTTCTGCTATTTTATGTGGCTCTTTAATTTGTGGGGTTCCCGAAAACGTATCAATCCAAAAATAGCAATTAAAATAGGTGTTATCGTGATCTGGGTCATATAAATGCGTAAGGTGGACAAATTTCATATTTTTCTCTAGGACATCAATTCCGATTTCTTCCATGAATTCGCGACGCATACACATCGTTGCTGATTCGTGTGCTTCAATATGTCCGGCTGCCGCAAAATCCCAATGGTTATCCATAAAACCTGTATTCATTCTTTTTTGAAGCAATAGTTCTATCGTTTCCTGCTGGTGTCTAACGATTAGTCCCATCGTCGCACCGCGTGCTGTAAAATATTTATCCATAGTCCCTCCCAGTTCGTGAAATAATCATAGTACGATTCAATTCGAATATCAACTTGAAGAAACAATGTGAAATGTATCACTAATTTATCAAGCGTGGTTACCCCGAGTAACTAATACTTAATTTTTACTTCAATTTTATCTAAATCTGTGAAATTTACCCTTCTTTTTCTCAAATTCCACGATATTCTAGAAGTGGAGATGACAAATATCGATTTGTTATTGAAGGAGTCGAACATGGAAAATTTGATTACAGTCTTGAATTCTCTTGGTTTCACAGAAAATGAAGCAAAGATCTATATCTCATTGTTAAAGACAGGGCCGCAAAACGGTTATGAAATTAGCAAGTCAAGCGGTGTTCCACGCAGTAAAATTTACGTCCTACTTGAACGTCTATTACAACGTGGCATACTAACAAGTTCTCATAATGGCAAAAATGTCATTTACAAAGCTGAACCTGTATCCCGCCTAGAAGATATGGCAACCTTGGATCTCCAACGCAACCTTCAAGCGTTACGAAAAGAGACCGGCAAAATAAGTGAAACTGGAGACGACGATCAGATTTGGCATTTATCAGGATACGATAATATTCTGCTGCGTGTTGAGGAAATGATTCGCACAGCTGAGCACGAGTTATTAATTCAAATATGGCAACCCGAGTTAATGCCTCGTATTGAGCAAGCGATTCTTGCAGCCGAAGGTACGATTAAGATTGCGGTTATTTTATACGATGAAACGCAAGCGTATCAAACTGATGTTAAAAATGTCTATAAACACGGTTTCGAAGATAATCTCTTGGATGAGAATAATGCGCGGTGGTTAACGTGCGTTAAAGATGCTTCGGAAATGATATATGTTACCATTCCTAATATTCAGCAAGCAACCGCAATTCATACCACAAACAAGAGTATGATTTGGTTCTCAACTGAATATGTGAAACATGATGTTTTCTGCTTAAGACTGATTGATGATATGGGTGAACTCGCACACACACTATACGGTCCTAAGATTGCGAAACTTCGTGATATTTACACACTCCAATAGGAGGAAATTATGAATATCGTAACAACAATTTTAGTACTAATCGCTGTCGTGAATGGAATTTTTGCGATTACATTAGTACGTGACTTAGCAAAAAATAAAGATTCCGTCATGAAGGAACCGGGAAATCCCATTGTAATGGCAATCACCGAATTCTTTATGTTCTTATTATCTACTTTTGGTATTTCTGACTTTGCAATTGGGGCAGCTATTTATCCGAAATCAAAATGGGTTAGTGATGAAAAACTTCCTGGAACGCTTAATACACAATGTGTTATTCCAGTTGCGGTTATGGCTTTATCCTACATATCTGTCATTGAAGTTGACCTCACAACATTACTTGTCGCTATTTTTGCACAAGTACTTGGTGCCTATATCTCACCACGTTATGTCGTTAAATTACCCGTTAATACAATTAAAAAGTTTGTTGCAACAGGACTCATTATTGCAGGTGGCCTAATTGTTGCAGGTAAAGTTGGACTTTACCCTGCTGGAGGAACTGCAACCGGTCTTTCAGGATTCAAACTTGTCTTATTAGGCGTTCTTTCATTTGTATATGGTGCTGTCAATAATATTGGTATCGGTTCTTATGCCCTTACTTCTGCAACTGTTTATGCCTTAGGAATGAGCCCACTGGTTGCTTTCCCAATCATGATGGGTGCATGTACATTCTCAGTTCCTATTGGTTCAATGCAATTTATTAAACTTGACAGTTATTCACGTAAAATTACACTGTTTGCTGCAATCTTTGGTTCATTAGGCGTTCTCGTTGCTGTCTTTGTTGTTCAAAGCTTAGATGTCGCATTACTTCAATGGGTCGTTGTTGCAGTTGTATTATTCAGTGCTACACAGATGATTCTATCTGTTCGTAAGGGGGCTTAACACATGGAAATCAAAGTTATTAACAAAGCAATTATCGATGACGTTTATACAATGCTTGATGCAATTCAAGCTAATAAAGATGCACTTGCAATTTATTCACGCAATGGGTCTATCATTCCATTACGGACTAACATTGACGTAACTGCATTCGAAGGGCAAAGTCTATACATGCCTGGTTATGCTGCCGATGCACATGCATTGGGTGTAAAGATTGTCTCAGTTTATCCTAACAATATTGCGAAGGGCATCCCAAGTGTCCCTTCAACAATGGTCCTAATTGATGACGAAACCGGCCAAGTTATTGCCTTATTAGATGGTACATATTTAACACAAGTACGTACGGGTGCCGTTGCGGGTGCTGCAACAGATTTATTAGCCCGTCAAGACAGTAAAGTCTTTACAATTTTTGGTGCTGGTGGTCAGGCTGAGAGCCAAGTTGATGCAGTCCTAGCAGTTCGTGATATCGAACAGGTTTATGTCTGTGATCTTGACGAAGCCCGTCGTGAAGCATTTGCTGCACACATTGCTGAAAAGCATCACGTGAAAGCAGAAGCTGCTGCATCAGCAGAAGATGCTGTTCGTCAATCAGATATCATTACGTGTGTTACTACAACCCGTCGTCCACTCTTTGATGCCTCGTGGCTCAAAGCTGGTGCGCATGTTAACGGCATTGGATCGTACACTCCAGAAATGCAAGAAATTCCTGCTGAAGCAATTTTAAATGCTGATGGCGTCTATGTTGATACATTTGATGGTGTTCTGAACGAAGCTGGCGATTTCATAAAACCAATTTCAGAAGGTATGTTCACCAACAAAATTATCACAGGTGAATTAGGCGATGTTGTCAACGGCACAGTTGTTGGACGTAAAGACGCTTCACAAATCACCGTCTTTAAATCAACAGGGTCTGCAGTTATGGATGTTGTGAATGCACGTCGCATTTACGAAAAAGCTCTAGCACATAACGCTGGTGATTCCATCAATTTATAATCAAAACGTAAAAATACCACTCTATGAGCGGTATTTTTTTTGTTGTTCATCATAAATACTTTTTCCAGTTACAATCATCGTTATAATATCGTCATTATCTTCAATTGCTACTCCTTTTTTTCCAAGGTAATCGCACAGAATTGGAAGATCCTTGGATAGCGTTGCAGTAACATCGTGCGTATACACCGCACCATCGTTTGTTACGAGCGAAATATTGAAACTATCGGGTCCCCAATCACCAATTCCGATTCGTGGTCGTGATATATAGTTAATTTTAAAGACATCAATATCATCAAATGCATATGTTTTCTTGAATTGCTGAGGTTTAAAGATTGCAATTAGGCGCTCCCACCATGAATGATACTTGGTCGCAACAATATCCCGCTTACCGATGACAATCCGACCTTCCTTCACAACAATTAATGTCAGAAACATAAAGAAACCAAAGAAGATGAAGAATGTCCAGATGTAAGGACGTATCGTCATTGTCGCACCGAAGAAGAGTGCAAGTATAAATCCAATGAGCGTATGACGCCCCAATTTACGTTCCCCAATTTGATAAGGCTTCTTCAAGTGCTTGGATCCTCGCAATAGTTGATCAATTGAAACATCGTACAAATCACTAAGCATAATGATGTTTTCAATATCTGGCATTGATTCCCCGCGTTCCCATTTTGAGATTGCTTGACGTGAGATCATCAATTTCTCGGCGAGTTCTTCTTGCGTATAGCCATTCACTTCACGGTAGTATTTTAGATATTCGTTCAGTAACATATGTGCCACCTCTTTCTATCTAAAGCATAGTCAACTTTCTACATTTTGTAACGCAACGTGTGGTTTCTATCCGTGATTTTTCTGATATAACTTATAAATACTAAGTATCACAAAAATTTTAAAGACAATTTGTGACAGCATAGCGAGGAATGATCCACCAAAGCCAATTCTTAGCGTACTCAATAAATTAATTGCGATAATGATGCTAAGGATAATTGCAACTGTTTGTTTTGTCTGCACAACGAAATCATAATCACCTGCAAGATAAATGTAGTAGAACATTGCAAATGAAATGATGAGACCAATAACAGCATAAATTACTGCAATAATTTCTGGTCGAATAATAACAACTATATACATAAGACCTAGCATTCCCAATGTTGTATACCCGATTAAAATTACTAGAAGATTTAGCGCCATCTTAAAGTATCGATTCCACAACGGTGTTTTTCTGAGCATGTACAAGGAATACAATAGTAACCCCAACGACCCCACTAATATAATTGTAGAGTTCGTAATTGGTAATGACATGATGATCACTCCTACCAATATCCCCAGTAATGCATTGTTTTCTATTTTCTGAATATCTTGCCCCATAAGCTTCCCTGCTTTCTTTTTTTTATCATATCATGAATCCAAAATAATCGGGAAATCTCAAAATTAAAAAACTCTCCTTCGAGAGTTTTTTAACTAGTTGCTTTTAGCATTTCTTTTTTTCAACAAAAGAACTGCAAGCCCTCCGACAATAAAAGTAATTCCTACATTAACCATATTATTATCAATTCCAGTGTTCGGCAACGTTGCTGGTGTAGTTGTTGGTTCAACCGGTTTTACAACTTCAGTTGGTGTCACAGGATCTACGGGTTTTACCGGATCTACGGGTTTAACAGTATCTTTTTTATAAACAATCGTAAATTCTTTATCGACAGGACTGTAAGCTTCTTCGATATTTTCCGAAGATACAAGCGTGTAGCCATCAATGTTTGGTGCTGTGAATTTAAAAATCTCATCCACTACTAGTTGCTTCATCTCATCATCTCGAATCTTGTTACCATTTTCATCAACAAACTTGACCAATACACGAGGTAGTTTGATACGAATGTCAAAAACTTGATCTGCTTCTAAATAGTCATATCGTAAACTGACGTTTGGTGTGACTGGGATAAATTTCGACATGAAATCGCTTATATCATAAGCTTCACCAACAACGCTAAATTCTTGCATATATTCAGTATCAAATTTTCCATAAGACACGTCGGATGTCAGAAGTGTCTCAGCGCCATCTGCTCCTACAAGGTAAACGTTGAGTGTTAACTTTGATTTGGGTCCAAAATATGTTTGGACTTGATCGATACGTTTGCCTGTATCAATTTCTTTTTGGTGTAATTGATCATATGTCAACGTCGTTTCATACGACAACTCTTTCGATCCATCCGTATACCAAATTGAGCTTCCATAGTAAGTATACTCAGTGATGCGGAATAGATTCCCTTCAGTCACTTCATTAATGAGTGACTCATCGCTATGTGCAACCCATGTAGGACTGTCACTTGATAAGACATTCGACCAGTTTCCTACTGAGGGCGGTGTCGCTCTAATTCCAGCAACATGTCCATCTTCGTAATAGATATTTACTAAATTTTCCATTACATAGATTTCACCCTCAAACGGATCATTCTCTGCGGATACTGGTATTATTCCTAAAGATAAGACCAGAATCAATGAACACACTAAAGTACTTATTTTTCTTTTCATCAAAAATTTCCCCCTCCTGATGCTTACCTATAGTATACCACTTTTGAAATTCTATGCTAATTTATTAACAAAGTTTCAATAATTCACGACTTTCTTAAATCATCAGAAAACACAACTTTGTTTGGATCACAAAAACGAAAAAAAAAGACCACTGGTCTTCTACATTAATTTGGCACGCCCGACAGGGATCGAACCTGCAGCCTTTTGAACCGGAATCAAACGCGCTATCCGTTGCGCCACGGGCGTATGCACGATTATCATACCACGCTTGACACATTTATTTAAGTTTTAATTACATAATTTAACCTATTTTTGCGAATATGCTATGATTAGCTCACAAGGAGATTATATTATGATAAAAGTAGGTGTCCTCGGGATTGGTAATATTGCGCAAAAAGCCTATATTCCTGTCTATGCTGCACGAAATCATGATGTCGAATGGCATCTCTATTCACGCAGCCAAGAAAAGCTTGATGCTTTATCCCGTCAGTATAACTTTAGTAACACACATACCGATATTGATGCCATGATAGCGAGCGGTATTCAAGCAGTTTTTATTCACACTCCGACACAAACTCATGGGGATTTGATACGCAAATTTCTTAACCATGGTATCCATGTTTATGTGGATAAACCTATTAGCGAAAATATTCTTGAAGTTAGAGAACTTGTCGCCCTTGCCCAAGCGCAATCATGTGTTCTAATGACTGGTTTCAACCGTCGGATGTCACCACTCTATCAACAACAAAAAGATATCGCACAAAAGAATATGATTCTTGTGCAAAAGCATCGAGAACATGCAGATCAAGATGTAAAATTTGCGCTCTTCGATATGATGATTCACGTTGTTGATACGTTGGTTTATCTCATGGACACGCCCATCGTGTCCCATCACATCCGTGGTGTAACTGAAGCAGGCATTCTAAGCCACGCACACCTTGAATTACACGGTGACCATGTCACAGGCATGGCAACCATTAACATGCATTCTGGTGGTCGCAGTGAAGTTGTGGAAGTAATGTCACCCACTGGGTTTTACCGCTGCGTGGATATGAATGAGTTACTGATCCATTCAGATCAAGGGCACCATACAGAGCGATTTGGGGATTGGGTCCCAACGCTAGAAAAACGGGGATTTGTGCAAATTGTTGACCATTTCATTGAATGTGTCAAAACTGGGAAGCAATCCGACATATTTACCTTGGATGATGCATTAATCACCCACCAACTCGTTCATGATATATATGAAACAATAAAGGAGAAAGCATGAAAAAGATTTTACGACAAGCAACAATTTACCTTGCTTTAGGATTAATTGCGGGTGTATTCTACCGCGAATTTACGAAATATATGGCATTTACAGGTACAACACAACTTTCCATTTTACATACGCACATCTTAATGTTGGGTATGTTTATGATGTTGATGGTGTTAGTCCTTGCGAAGACATTTAAAATTCACCGTCATAAGAACTTCAAGAAATTTATGGGATTTTACAATGGTGGTCTTCATCTAACAATTTTGATGATGCTAACGCGTGGTACAACACAAGTTCTTGGCACCGAGTTATCCAAAGGCATGAATGCAGCAATTTCCGGAATGGCAGGACTTGGGCATATTATTTTAACAATCGGACTCGTTTACTTATTTATGATGCTTCGTGACAACACCCATGATGCCTAACATCATCACATAGGTTTGCTTAACAATATTATCTACCCATAAAAAAGGTTCTAGCTACGATAGCTTAGAACCTTTTTATTTTAGAATATGGATAAAACGTTATTTCAAATTTTTATTCTGTTTCTTTGCGTTTACGTTTTGATACAAGCACAGTAACAAGTCCGGCACCGACAATTAATGATGACAGCATCATTGTATTATTGTCTGCAACACCTGTTGCTGGTAGTTTATCTTTATCCGTTGTCTTATCGGGTGTTGTTGGTTTGACTGGATTTGTTGGATCTACTGGATCGACCGGATCAACTGGATCGACCGGATCTACAGGATCGATTGGGTCTTTCTCCTTCAGTCCAGCTACTGCCTTATCTAACATTTCGATGGCATCTAAGACATCTTGTTGGGTACTTGTTGTGCGAACTGCTACTCGGAACATAGTTGCATCTTCCGCAACATCCGCAGGCAGGTTATTAACAACATTCTCACCAAATTCAATTGCTGTTTCAAGATTCAAGACAGTCTCTTGAGTATATTTGTCAGTTTCAATTGCTTTTGCATCTGCAAGTTTTTGTTTTAAAAGTGCAATAGAATCTGCTTGTGGTGTCTTCACATCTACAAGTCCAGTAAAGGCTTTGTGAAGTGCATCGTACGCTTGATTGATTTCCGCTTGGGTTGCTGTTTCATTCGCCAATACGGCATTTGCATTTGCGAGTTGTGTGCTGAAAACTCCATAAGAAGCTTCTGTATATTGTGTTGCATCAACATCACCAATTGAAGCAATTAACGATACTAAAAGTGACTTATCAACTTTCTTAACAAGTTGTGATTCAATCGTTTGAAGACGTACGATGATTCCATCAACCGCTTCTTGTGTTGCTTCATCATCTGCAATGATTGTTTTCGCATCGGTAATCAATGTCTCTAGAAGTGCTTGTGATGCTTCATTGTACTGTTCTTTATCTAATGCTTCCACAGTGTTAAGGAGTGCAACAACTTCTTTTTTGTCAATCAATTCTGGTTTTGCTTCTAAAGCATCGATGGCATGATCGAGTGCAGTATGTGCGTTTTGAATCATTTCAAGTGTTGCATTTTCATCAGCAAGTACTGCTTTAGCATCTGTAATTGCTGCTACAAGATTTGCATATGTTGCTTTTGAATAATCTTTTTCTTTGAGTTTTTCTGCATTTTTTACAGCAGCATCCAAGTCACGTTTTGCTTTATCGACAGTTGGTACAAGCCCATCAATAGCTTCATTCAATGCACTCAATGCATCGGTATACGTATTATCTTCAATCGCTTGATTTTGATGAACTACTTTTGCAGTTTCGATTGCTGCTTTTAAGGTTGCAAAGGATGATGCTGAGTAATCTGCCTCTTTCAATGAACCTGCTTGATAGATACGTAATCCGAGTGCTTCATAATTGTCGAAGTAGTTTAAGCGAATTATTAATTCATTTGTTTCGCCTTCCACGACTGTGAATGGAATAGGTAGACCATCATATTTAACACCCACTGGGATTGATGTTAGAACAAGATCATATGTACCGACCGGTAATTGTGTGTTAAGTCCTGAATCGGATGTTCCACCGAGATTTCTAACTTTACCCATTGCGTCAATTACATCAAAAGTTGTGTTCAAGCCCATTTCACCAACATAAGCATGGATGTACATGTTTTCTGATTTACGGCTAACATAGTTTTGAATACTATTTTTCAGACTTTCTTCAATACCTTCATTTTGGGTTGTAACATAGATGCGTTCGCCAAATTTAGTAAAGTCTACATCTTCAAAGGTCACTACCCCATTATCATTTGCGACACCTGTTAAAACTGCTTCAGTTGCAGCAATTGCATCGTATAGACGTACTGTTGCTTTGGGTTCAACTTCTGATACTGTTACTTTTTTGCCTTCAAAATCGGCTTTAATTTGATATTGGGATACCATAGGAGTTTTGGTGAAACCACCATCAAACATTTGCCATTCATAAATACGAATAGCACCCCAAGGTGATGTACCTGAATTGGTGATATCTAATTTCCATTCTTGAGCTGTAATTGGTGTATCCAATAATACATCTGTTACTGCTTTAGTATTTCCTTTGATTGCTTTTGCTATTTGCCATTGACCGTTTTCATCTTTATATTGCAATGAGAAATCAACCGTATTCATGTTGTTTGCTTCACCACCATATTCAGCATGTTCAACACGCCATCTGGAAACACGTTGCGGTTCGCTTAATTTGATATCCATGTATCCAGATTTTTTATTAGTTGCGGCCCACTTACTATTTCCAGTTGCTGTTCCATCCAATGCTTTAGATGCTGGTTCTGCATCGTTTTCAAATGATACAGCTGTAACTTGTGCGTTCAAGGCAACGTTAACGGGTGCAACTTCGTTATTTTCATCACTTCCGTCCAGTGAAACACCCCATTCAAATGTGATGTCTTTACCTTCTGAACGATTGTTGCTTGCATCAAGTGTACGAATTCGAATTGTAGTTGTATCATCGGATTTCGCGTTGGCATCGGTACGGGTAATCTTGTCAGCATAGAAAGCTGTATTTGGTGTTGCCCCTAACAATACTTCTTTACCATCGTTGTTAACTTGGTAAACTTCGTATACGTCTGTTCCTTCAACTGCGTCCCATGATAATCGTGCACTTGCTTCTCGTGCGTCTTTAACGAGCGTTTCATCCACACGGGCATTAGCGGTATTCGCAAGGACACCTGCATTCTTACGATCAATTGTAAGTTGTCCAATATTTAGATTAAGGGTTTCTGCATCCGTATTCGTTACTCGCACACTTACTGCATAGATTGTTTTGCCTGCATGGGCACCTAAATCTACCGTTTGAGTACTCCACGCGTCATTGCTTGTAACTGGGAAATACGTCAAATCATTGTCTACATAGTTTTCGTTAAACGAAACGCCGAGTTCAATTTTAGCTGTTGTATTTCCTTTTAGAGTAACCGCAAGTTCGGTATCTTGAGTCACGTCTAGTTTTGTGCTATATAACATGACATTGTTGGTACTTCCGCCAGCTAAATTGCCTGATAATTTCAAAGAGTTACCACCATTATAGGCATCGTTAAAGTCGTAATCTACGTCTAAACGTGTTCCAACTTGATCTTTAATCCACCATCTCCAGGTTGGCATAATGTCTTGTGCTGAGCGGTAGTTCCATGTACGATCACGAACTTCTGTACCATCAACAAACCATTTTTTACCATGACCTGCATTAAAGCTTGTTCCAAAGGATGTTCCTTCAATGACTGATTTATCCGTTACAAAACGAGACATTCCTTTCCAATCCGCTGAATCATCCGCTAAACTTGGATCACCTTGAGGACCAGTATAAAGAATTTGCTCATGCTTGTTGAATTCTTCGGCACTGGCCGCGAATCCCATAGTCGAGTTTGGTGCATAAAGTGCGATAGAGCTCAATGCTTGACCATTCTCGTCTACCAATGCTTTCGTATTGATGTTAGTTTTATAACTATTTTGTTGAATTTCGAATCCTGCATATGCATCAAAAGGATTACGATCTAATGTATTGCGCATATAATCGTTCGTACCTTTTATTTTTTGTGCACTCCAGTTAAAGTTCATAAAGAACTCATCCACGGCATAGTCATTATCTGCGCCACGTTTTAACCAAATGTCATTTTTGCTATTAACGGCGTCTTGGTGTGACACTGATCCATTGTTAGCCATCGCGTCATACCATCCAATATTAATTGGATATCCCATTTCGCGTGATTTTTGACGTGCATAGACAAGCATGTCGTGCGTACTTTGGGCTACTTTTTCGGTAGAGCCATATGATTCTTGATTAAAGAAGTAGCCATCAAAACCAAAGTATTGTGCGATTTCAATGAGTTTATCCGCAACAGGGTAATTACCTTCCTCATCTTGAACAGACATATTTTTAAGTTCTTCAAGTGAATCATAATGACCCGTTCCCCATGGGAAATGAAGTGTTGCATAGACAGGAACACCATTTCGGTGTGCTGCATCAACGATATCTGGTGAAGGTACCGCAATAACACCTTCTTCTGAACTTGCCCAATAGATCATGGAATCAAGATATTGCCAGTTATCAAATGCATAAATATTAAAGTCTTCCCCTCCTGTTGAAGGCGATTGATCATGATTTGCATTCGAGATTGCTGCAGATGTAATCTTTGCCTCAGGATTTGCCAATTTATTGATTTGTTGACCTTGGAATCGACGTGATTCTAAAGGTACTGTTGAACGGTTAAGTTTTGCATCCGGGTCTGTTTCGGGTGACCATTTTAATAATGTTTCCAGACGAAACGCTGGTGCGAGTGGTTGTAGTGATTTTCCATTTTCATAGTTTTCATTCACTGCATCGGTACCATCACCGGTAATTGCAGCTTGAATTGTCATATTGCTTGCGAACATTGTGAAGGCAAGTGTTGTTGCTGTTAGACCAATGCAGGCACTACGAAAAAGCGATTTTACAAATCGTGTATTTTCATTTTTCTTCATATTTTCTCCTCAATAAACAATAAATTGGTAAACGCTTACAATATTATTATAGAGGATATGATTTATTTTTTAAGGTAAAAACTATAGTACATTATCCACATACTATAGTTTTCATTTCACACACAATACAATTTCGTTTAAGAATATTTAGACTCAACACTTCTATAAGGTTGGCTTTTTCACTCAGATATTTTACTGATTATCTCAAAATTTAAGCGTCACTCGCTTCTTGTAGTAAGGAAGCATTCATGACTGAATTTATAAGAAATTTGCTTATTTCATATCATCTTTATTAATGGAAAACCTGATCGTGATTTCCATAATATTTAAGAATTTCAGAACATGAACCTATAGTGCATATTTTATTGCACCCTTAAAATATCAGATGCCACATCACTAATTTAAGTTTTGATTTCATAGATTGTCTGTATTTTCAAAAGTATTATCTCTTTTTAGAATAAATATATTTTTTTTAGTATCATATAAACGACGGTGATAATCAATGCATTGATGAGTATTTCTGATAAAGACATACTTCTATAAAACAAGATTAAAAACATCAGTAAATTCCCTGCGAAAATAATTAAGAAATTCTGTATACTTTCTTTTTGTTTCATAATAGCTCCCTTTTATTCTAAAATACCATATCTAGGGCTAATTTCGTTCTTTTGGGTTTAGATGGTGTTTCTTGATGTTTAAGCTGCCATTAAAGTTCAATCGAACTTTATTGTTTTTATTAACCTTTTGGTTATTCTTCAGCAATACATAAAAAAACCGCAAAATTTGCGGTTTTAATTATCGATTGATTTTTGGCGCCATCTTCTTCTTTTTGAAAACGGATGTTATTTTTTAATGAGCTTGTTGAACAGTCTTCGTACATCAATAAACATGAATGAGAGACCCACGCTTACTAAAGCAACTGCCACGATCATAAAACTATTGTTATTTGACAATCCCGTTGCAGGAAGTGTTTGACTTTCTGACTTTGGTAGTGTGTCTGTTTTATCTGATGTAACTGGACTCGTTGGTTCCGTTGGATTCGCAGGTTCGATGGGTTTTTCAATATTGTGTTTGATCCATTTTGCGTAAAGGATTGTATCCTGCGTTACAGGTGTATCAAAGTTCCATGCTTCACTCAATTCAGGGTCGCGATACCAACCAGCAAATTGATACTGATCTTTAACAGGATCCTGAGGCTTCACTACTTTTTGATGTACCTCAACACTTTGCGTTTCTACAGCAGATCCTTCTTGCGTATCAAACACGACTTGATAGGTGTCGGGAAGTACCTCTTCTAATAGTATTTGAATCTTGAAATCTTCTGCAGGCATCGTTCCACTTAATAAACGATCACCTAAAATTTTATCAAACTTGTACCCTACGACAGATTCAATGTTAATTGCATATGCATCTAGGAATGTCGTCGTAAAGCTTCTACTTTGAATAACGTTTCCTGCTTTTGTAATATATTCAACTAGAATCGTAAATGGTTTCCGCTGTGCAACCGAAGATGCTTGAATAACTTTTCCTTGTTCCTTAAACGTTACTGTTTCAATTAATGATGAAGTGTCATACCCAGCAATTTCTGGAGCCTTAACCTCAACAGTCTCACCATAATTACCGGTTACTTCTGTTGTATAGATTTCATTACCTTGATCATCGTGAAACACTACAGTATTGGTAATCGTTTTGAGTTTCAGTGTGACCGTGAATGTTTGATTTTCTGGTGGCGTCGTACCGACGAGCCCAAAACCGTTGGTATCAACAGAAACTACATCGTATGCATCAAATGTTTCTAATTCAATCTCATAAGGATCCAAGTATAGTAATGTCATCATCTGAGTTTGGATTGGAACACCATTCTCTAAAACATAATTTACATTAATATTGATATCTTTTCGATAGTATGGAATACGCACAAAGTGATCGCCAGCTATAATCAAAGAAATGCTATCACTGTATCGCCCATAACCTGGTACTTCCGGAAATGGGATTTGAATGACTTTAGACGGATCTGCAAAGAATTGTTTCGTTACGGTGATGATGCTTTCATTAGAAATCTCATCGTAAAAATCGATGGTCACTGTCGATGGAATTTGTTCATAAACAACTTTCATTTCATCAGGTTGATATTCGTAAGGTGCATATTTAAATCGATGCGTAAATGACTCTTGGGGTGCTTTATAGCCTTTTATCTTAGGATATTGAATATCCGTAGTCGATCCATTTTCGCCGCTAATCAATACCGGTCTTGTTAATTGCTTCCCGGATTCATCAACAGGAATTATACTAAGCCACGATAGATAACTTGTATCATATTCAAGCAAAATTTCGACCGTTTTGTCTTCATCTGGCAATGTATAGTTTTCTGGATTGATAAACATGTATCCATCAAAATATAAATGTAATACTAACTTAGATGTTCCTTTTTTGCCTGTCACTTGTTGTTGACCGAGTTCTTCACCATATTTATTCACATATTTAAAAAGCAATGTGGACTCTGTGCTTGCACGAAGTAGTGACGTCTCATTCTCTTGTTGACTGAGTCCTTGCTCAGCATATATCGGTAAGTTTACACTCACACTAAGTAACACAACGACTATGAGTCCCGTTACTATTTTCTTAATTTTTTTCATAATTCCCCACCCTTTATTAATTTATTTTCATTTTACCACATTATGCATGTATACGCATATATATTAACCTAAGTCTTTACATCGATAAAAAAGAAATAGAAACGTGTAATTGTCGCTACTTCTTTCTTAAACCTTATTGAGTAATAGTATCGTAGAATTTTTTTGCTTCAATGACTTCCGCATCAACAAGTTGATGTCCACCGGGTTGTATATTTGTTGTTACAGGAATCCCTGCATCTTCAAACTCCTTAACAGCTTCTTCGAACTTTTCAAACGCGATGAATGGATCAATTTTACCACCTGTTGTATAGACATTAAGACTCGGTTGTGTTTTGAATGGAACACCCGGTCTTACTGATGAGGGGTGAAAAAGCATTGCACTCGTAAAGTCAGTCTCAAACTCTTTGAAAAGATTGATCGCAATATTCGATCCATTAGAATAACCAATAACGGATACTACAGCATCACCGAGTTTATAGTACTCCAAGAGTTGAAGCATTCCTTCGTGAAGTGCTGTTGTTTGTTTCGCTAAGTCTTTTAAATCAAAGCTTCCATCCGCATAGCGTTTAAAATAACGAAGCATTCCTTGTTCTTCCACAGCACCGCGGATACCAATCAGTGTTGCTGTTTCATCAATATATCGTGCAAGGTTTACCAAATCGTTTTCATTACCACCAGTTCCATGGAGCATAAAGATAACGCGATCGGTAGAACCATCATGTTTTGCATGTACTATCATAATTGTCCTCTTTCTAAATCTTAACGTACTTTGATAAATGCTTTGCGAAGTGCTTTGAGTTGCTCTTGCTCATCATCTGTCAATGGTCGTTCTTTTTCAAATGCTTTTATCGCATTAATCGATTCACGGATTTCATTTCGTTTGGTAATCATATCGTACTCGTATCGGTTTCGATATCCATATGTTTCAAGGGTATCTATTTCTTTAACGAATACTGGCATAAACTTACTTTCGATAATGAGTCGTTGTGCCTCAAAATGTTCTGGGATAATGAACGCTTCACCTAATGTTTCTACAGGTTCGTCAACAGTGACTCCTGGTGTAACAGTTGATAATTCAATTAGAATCCCACCACGCTCACGGAAGTAAATGGCATTAAAGTACTTGCGATTTTTAACTTCTGTTGGGAAGTATCCTGCACTGAGCAATTTTTCACGCCATGCCTCTTCGGTTCCACGTTCAATTGCAAATGCAATATGATGAACCGTTCCGTGTCCTTTGGTGCCGATTGTTGTTGTATGTTTACGGATGTCAATTAACCCGCCTAATCCCTCGTGGATTCGGAGTCGATAATATTCATCGTCTTCCGCAACAACCGAGTATCCGAAGAGATCGGTAAACAACGAAAGCGTTTGAGCAGGTCTTTCTGAGAAGAGTGCTGCATTATACAAACCTTTAATCGCTGTCTCTGGTTGTACACCATTGAATGCCCATTGACTGTTTGGACCTAACGGTGTTTCTACCAACTCAATATCCAATCCATGACGATCTGAGAATGCTAAATAACGCTCACCAAATCTTTCATAGGAATAATTGAAAATATCGAAGTGATCAAGTCTTTCTTTCCAGAAGTCGAGTGCTCCTGTATTCACTGCATAAGTAACGTATCCAACCTGACCATCTCCAATATCGCCTTCTTTAGAATCTGAAATTGGGAAATAGGTGGATAAGCCTGTACTGCCATCATGATTACCATAATAGAAATGGTACTCTTCAATATCGTCATAGTTTAATGTCTTTTTAACTAAACGCATTCCGAGCATTCCTGCATAAAAATCAACGTTTTCTTGTGCGTTTTTAACGACTGAAGAAACATGATGTAGTCCTAAAATTCTTTCCATAGTATAACCTACCTCCTTACCATGTTATTATATATTTTATGATTTTTGTTCTCAACTTATATGCTTAGATACCCTCTTTAAGCACTTTGGCAGGGTTTCCTCCAATTAACACATTATTAGGGAATGACTTGGTGACGACACTTCCCCCAGCAACGACAACATTATCTCCAAGTGTCACTCCAGGATAAATAACCGCAGCACCACCAATCCAAACATTGTCACCAATCGTAATTGGTTTACCTAATTCAAGACCACTGTTGCGTTCGGTTGCGTCGAGTGGATGCGTTGCCGTGTAAATCTGAACAGCAGGTCCTAGCATACAATTATCACCAAACGTAATCGGACACACGTCCAACATCACGCAATCATAATTACAGTAGAAGTTATCGCCTACAGTTACGTTGTAGCCATAGTCTAATTTGAGTCCAACGCCAAAGCTGGCATATCCTTTTGCATTGATGATCTGTTTGTATAAATCACTGCGTTTGTGATTATCTGCAATCTGTGCAGCAGCAATCACAATCTCGCGTGCACGCGTTGTATCGCGTTGCAACTCAGGGTCACCTGCATCGTAAAGCATACCTTGAATCATTTTTTCTTTTTCTGTCATAATGTACCTCACTTATACACTTATCCTATCACATTGACCCCATTTTTTTATGCCGTTTTTAGCGCTACACAGGACATTCTAAAAAGTTTAAAAATATCAAATTAACATAAAAGCGATATCTTAATAAGACACCGCTTTGTAGTTTTGATTATGAGGTCGTCTTGTCGGGATTTTCTCCACGATAAGCATTATCATCTGCTGCCTTGAAGAACGGATAGTAGATTGCGACTGAGATAATTATATTTACGAGTTGCAAAATAGATCCCATGATACTACCTGTGGCAAGATACCCACCAATAAGTGGTGGCATTGTCCATGGAACCATGACACCGTTTGTCATTGGAACAATCTTGAAGTACATCGCTGCATACGAAACAGTGAAAACAACAAGTGGAGCAAGTACATATGGAATAAGCATGATTGGGTTCATAACAATCGGGAACCCAAACATAACCGGCTCGTTGACACCGAAAATAGTTGGTGGAACGGCAATTTTCGCCAGCTCTTTCATTTGCTTACTGCGACTACGAAGTACCAGCAAGATGGCGACTGCAATTAACACACCACTTCCTCCCATCCAAACAAAGACATTGAAGAATGAATAGTTAATGATGTTTGGAATTTCTTGGCCTGCTTGGAATGCAATTCTGTTCTGATCAAGCATGAGCATATAAGTTGGTTGCATCACACTTAAGACAAGATCCCAACCGTGAATACCTACTGTCCAAAATAACGATGTAATCAATATTGCGACTAAACCACCAACATATCCACCCCCGAGATAAGACAATGGCTTCCCAAGGATTACCGCTATGATTTCATGCATGTTTCCAAAACCAGCAAATTCGATTACCAATCTCAGCACCCAAAATAACGTAATCGTCAGAATCGACGGAATTAGGGCAACAAATGATTTACTGACTGCTGGCGGAACATTCTCCGGCATTTTTATGACGATATCTTTTTGGACCATAATACGGAATATTTCCGTACTGATTAATGAAACGATAATCGCTACAAAGAGTCCCTTACTTCCTAAATAACCAAGTGGAATTCCACCGTCTCCTGTTAAGGGTGTTACCACCAAGAAAGCTGCGAGTGAGATGAATCCTGCTGACACACCATCCACTGCATATTTATTCGCAAGGCTGTTAGAAATTGCAAACACACAAATCAAGGCCATAATACTAAATGTAGCATCCACAGCATAATTTAGTTTCGTAACCCAATCCGGACCGAATATTCCAGACACAAATTCTGTATACCCTGGAATTGGTAGATTACCTATAATTAAGAATATTGATCCAACAATTATCAATGGAATTGAAGCGGCCATACCATCCCGAATAGCGAGAAGGTGTCTTTGACCACCTATTTTGATCCCCAACGGTAAAACCTTATTATCCATAAAATTACTAATCTTACTTCCCACTTAAATCACCCCTTCTATATTAAGTTTAAATGGTATTCCAATACTTTAATCATATGCAATTGATAGTGCCTGCTTAAGATCTGTGATTGTCATCTGAGCTTCCAACAACCCGATAAACAATCGCGTATGGGTGATATCCAATCCCCTGGCCTTCATTGTCTCAAGATTATCAAACTTGTATCCTGGAAGAACCATACTTTCATAACCACCCCAACTCACGCCTATTAAAAATGTTTCCAATGTATTAATAAAGGTTTGAAGTTTGGTAGTATCTTTATCCGTAAAGGTTATTGCAAGTAGGCTTCCATACCCATCTAAATATTTTTCACTGCGTTCAGCTTGTTGAATGTATGGATGATATATTTTCTCAATACGAGGGTCATCCTTGAGTGCATCAATTACCGCTTTGACGTTACTGTTATGTTTTTCCATACGAATGGGGAGTGTTCGGATTCCACGTATTGCTAGAAAACTATTCATAGGACTACATGTTGATCCCATCATTAGGTATCCATTTTGTTCCACTCTGCCTACACCCTCAGTTGTTCCCAATACTGCACCTGCAACAATGTCAGAATGCCCACCGATATATTTTGAACAAGAGTGTAGAATCAGATCAATCCCACTCTCTAGAGGTCTTTGAAACATAGGTGTTGCCCACGTATTGTCTATCATTGTAGTAATCTGTCTCGATTTCGCGATATCTGCGATTGCTTTTAAATCAACAATCTCAAATTTCTGACTTGAAGGACTTTCTAGATAGATTACGTCGGTATTGTCTTGAATTGCGCTTACAATTTCTTGGGTATCAACTGACATAACAACAGTATGAGATACTCCAAATTTTTCGAGACTTTTGATAAACTTCATGGCAGTCGAGTAAATAGAGTTAACAACAACAATATGACTGCCATTCATAACATAGGACTGCAATGTTGCACTTATTGCGCCCATTCCCGATGCAAAAACTTTACATCGCTGTGCGCCTTCTAGCTCTGCAAGGAGCACTTCAAGTTTATGCGTTGTAGGATTAGAACCACGTGTATAAACATAGTTGTTAAATTCATCCTTGCTTGCAGCAACATATGCTTCATAGCTCTTTGAATAGAAAGAGGATGTCATCGCAATCTCAGGAGAAATTGCGTAGTGCGATTGTTCATCCGGAATCACCGCTAAACATGTTTTAATCAATCTATCTTTTATCATAATCATTTCAACCTCGCTCTGAACTACATAAACCGTACCAAGTAACCGCTTACTTAACAACAATTTGTTCGTAAAGAGAAAAAAATTACCGCTCTTTTAAGAATTTGTGCTTAAATTGCGGTAATTTTCGACTATTTGTTTAAATATTCATCTTTTATTTTAACAATGTAATCCTGATTTTTGCTGTACTCAAAACGATACATACTCGCAAATATGAGATTGATGGCATAAGATATTGCGGCATACGAGAATACAGTTCGAACCAATTCATCTTCTTCACGCAGCGGTGGCAATGGAATAATATGGGTTGCAAGACGACCCACGGGACTTGATTCGTCGGACGTCATAGCGATAATTTTAGCTCCTCGTTTTTTTAGAATTTGACATGCATTCACGACTTCTGCACTTTTGCCACTATAAGATATTATGATTGCTGCATCCTTGGGTGTTGCTTGTGCACAAAGAAATGTCTGCTCTGGCTGAAGAAATGCTATCCGTACAAACTTCGATACTTTCAAAAGTTTATTTTGAAAGTCATGCACGCTGATAAAGCTATCGCTAATTCCAACGCCATATAAATTTTCTGCCTTGTTTATTTCCGCGATTGTCTCACTTACTAATTCTTTCGTTAATAACATTTGGGTCGCGGTAATGGCTCTTTTTTGAAGTGTTCCAATACTATCCACAAGTTCCACTTCATTGCTCTTCTCATTAATAATTATCTGCTCTTCTGTCATCATCATGTGAACATTCACAGATCGCAATAAACTGATTTGAAATTCCTTATACCCTTCTACACCAAGTTTTTTGCAGAAACGAGTTATTGTAGCTGTCGATGTATTCGTACTTTCAGCAAGCTCATGCATTGATATTGTTAATACGCGGTCTGTATGTTCTAAGACATAATCGGCAATGTGGCTTTGTACCGGTGAAAGACCCTCTTTTTTTTGTAATTTACTGTAAACCATTACGAACTCCTTTATTTAGAATCAACAATTCTTATACGCTACATACGAACCCTTACCTCAGAGTCCGTACTTCCAACAAGGTACTTATCAATTCGAACGAAAAATGCGATAGCAATTATCAAGAGATACTTTGTTTAGTCTATTGAAAGTTTCTTACCAATGAGCGCTCGAATCTCGGGTGTTGGATTCTCACCACTCTCAAGAAGATAGTGCGTATCGTCGACTTTCTTCAGATTATAGTTGAAGTATTCTGCATAACGATTCGCTTGGTAGTCAAAAATCGGACGCATCCATGGTGTTTTCAAATGAAGGACAACGGCACTATATGATCTATCATCTGGGCTCGGTTTTTCTAGAATATCGTAAACCCGATATTCCGAGGCAATTACAGATTCCTCGAACCAACTTCCGATATTTTCAGAATGCTCTGGATTGGGTTCACGTGGGTTTCCAAGTGATGTCAAGGTGCTCATAAACAACACGTTAAACGAAATCACGAATATCAAATATACAGAGACAGCAACCGCTAGATATTTCAGGTATTTATGAATCTTAGTATGTTTGATAATCTTCACAACTCCTAAAACGACTGCGGAAATGATGATTACCCATAAGATTCCTTTAATGCTGACTATATTCTCAAACAGGCCACTCCATCTAATAATTAACAATGAGATGGTAAGTGCTGCGAATACGTTGATCAAGTTCGTATATTTTTTACCTGGTTTGAAATCAGAGTATCGACCATGTTTCAAATTTTGATACTCCTTAAAATAAGAATAGGTATAGATTGAATACGTCAAAATCAAATATGGATAGAGTATAAATGTTCCAAGACTTGCCTGACTTGTTATCGTCATGTACTTTGCTTGGGTTGAGGTATACATCGTATACATCCACATTCCAATTAACATTAAGTAAAATAGTGCGTTCCGTTTTAAGCGCTTTTTAATCGGTTCAAGCTCTAACTCCTGAATATTATGAGCCTCATCGAATGCTGGTTCGTGCGTTTTGAGGATCGCAATGGGTTCAATCCAGCCCACGATAGTTCGGCCAAACGTCTTCATAAATTCACGAAATGCATATTCATTATTACCCCAACCTTTAGAATTACGTGATGGCATCGGAATCAATTCGTATCGAAGGGTCTTATCATCACTAGATTCGAACTGTTGAAAGAAGAGCGTGAAACGTTTTAAATGATACCCTTCTTGTACTTTTTCATTAAGATAGGCTTCGTAATGCTTATACTGGGACAATTTGATACGTCTGAATTCAATCATAACTTTCCTCCATTGAGATTCCCTCTTGGGCTAACATTGTTATCATTTCTTGATTTGGTTCAGTGCTGTTGTGAAGCACATAGACATCCGTCGATGCTTCAATGATGGTGAAATCATGCTCCGTTGAATAGCGCAACATCTCATAATCTAATAACGGACGCATCATCGGCGCATGCAACCGCATCACGATAACCGTTGAAGTTGGTTCAAGTATTGCTTCCCCACCCTCTCTAGATTGCATGTCGCGCAATGTGTATCGTGATGCGAACACCGATTCACTATACGTAGCAACGACTGATTCCGTTTCATAATAGCTTGGGTGTGCATGAACAACTTTTTCTTTATAGGGTTGCATCCCCAAGAGTATTCCGATTGCAAGTATAAAACCAATACAACTGACACCAATAAACTTGGTGCGTTTTGACGTTGTTTGTTGGGACGAAGATTTTAAACGGTAAATAGTGTCGAAAGTATGCACACCTATCAAAAGCCAAAGACCCAATACTAGTTCCCACTGATTGGCTAAGTTGAACATTCCAATAACCAAGAGTCCTACAAAAGTAATAAAAGATAGTACTGAAGCAATGCCTTCATAACGATAACCAGGTACAAAGCGAACAAATTGCCGATTTTGAAGCCGTTCGAGATCGTGTCGCGTATCTTTTAGCGTTTTAAAACCAGTAATGGATGTATACGAGAATAGAAATAGCGACCAAACTTTTAGGGAATTGGTGAGAATGTTGAGATCTGTCGCAAGTACAATTTGAATCAATATAAGTACAACGACTCCGATCTGCACTCTTCCATTCCATCGCATTTGGCGAATGTGTCTTTGAAGTGGTTCAAGGTCTAAGTCCGTCGAGATGTCGCGTGTTGAAATGTTTGATATCGATGTTTCAAAAATAGCAAAAGGACCGAACCAAGCGATAAATTTACGATCAAATGATTCAATGAATGCTTTAAACTCACGATTATTTTCTAGAAATCCTTTATACCTTCGGTGGGCTTTGGGAATGATTTCATATCGAACGTTAATGTCACTATTTTTTTCAAATCGTTGATAGAGTGAATAGAAACTTTTGAGATGATACCCTCTCGTAACCATCTCATTCAAGTATGCCTCATACGCTACGTATGCAGAAGGACTTACATTTCGAAATTCAAGCATTTCAACCCTCCTTTCTAATTTTCTTTGAGCACCTCTTGGGCATCAAGTATTATTTGCTTGTAATTATCAATCGCATTATGGAGCGCAGAGGTTCCTCTAGTTGTCATTGTATAGGTACGAGCACGACCTTCGCGGTTCGTTTCATAAATATAGCCATCACTCTCGAACTTCGCAAGTATTGTATACAGCGTTCCTGGTCCCAAGACAACACGACGGTTCGTTTTCTCTGCTACCCAGTCTACAATTTCTTTCCCAAACATATCACGATGTTGCAGTGCCATAAGAACATAAATCATTGTTTCTGTCATGTACACCTCCAATATCGACCAACGATATCATCTATCGATATTATAGCACAGTCTGTTTAACCTACCAAATAAAAAAAAGTCACAAAGTGACTTTTAAAGGCGATACAACGTATAAGACGACCGTGAGGTATAAGGAGTGTCTGCGGAAAAAATGTCGCCTTGTCCAAAGTTGATCGCATTCGCAGGGAACTGCGGCTCGATTGCAAGGGCACTAAAATTGTGTGCGTCCTCACCATGTTCCTGTTTAAAGGTTTCATCAAAATAATTCGCAAAGTAAAGACGTAAAACTGGTAGTGATGTTTCACACACCAACATCCGCGTTTGCGTTTTTAGATAGAGTTTTCCATCAAGGCGATAATCGTGATCAATAAAGCGTGTTTTTTTAAATTCTGGATGCTTCTGTGTTAATGCTTCTTCGATTGATTTCCAAGCTCTAAAATCAAATGCGGTATGCGCAACATTGAGCGTAACACCATCATTCGCTAAACTCGCATCAACCGTGTAAATTTCATTAGCTTCAACTTTTAAAGAATGGTTTGCGAGAGAATTGCTTCCATCTAAATTAAAGTAATTGTGTGTCGTAATGTTGACTGGAAACGGTTCGCTCGGAAGGGCAGATGTTGTAACAATGAGTTGTGCATCTTGGAGTTGGTAGGTTATTGTCGTCTTGAATGTTAATGTATAACCATCATGTGGTGTATCCTCCAACTCAAACCGAATGCCATCCTCTATTATTGTGTATGAGAATGTTTTAAAAGCATGTGATTGGTAACCACCGTGAAGGTGGTTCGGATGATTGTTGATTGAAAGTGCATATTCTTTTTTATCCACACATAAGTGACCGTCTTTGATGCGTCCAGCGGTTGGACCAACAACACTACCAAGATACACTGGATTGGATTCATACAAATCGAGGTCTTGGTAGCGAACAACACAGTTAGGCTCATTCACAAATCCAAAATGAATTAGTGTTGCACCGTACGTTAACACACGAATATCGATGATACCATTGGATAATGCAATAACATCCGTAAATGCCTCATGTAAAACTTCAACGTTTAATTTCATGAGAACCGTCACCGATTTCTGCGACATAAAAGTTTGCTTCATAACCAATAACTTCTTTGTATTTGTTTCCAACGTTTTTGATAAATGTTGGAATGGCATCGGTAGTAACAATTGCTATTGCACACCCGCCAAAACCAGCGCCTGTTACGCGGGCACCAATACATGATGCTTCGTCCCATGCTGCTTCAACAATGGTATCAAGCTCTTTACCTGTAACTTCATAATCATCTTTAAGACTTTTGTGACTTGCATTGAGCAGTTTACCGAATGCAAGAAGTTCACCATGACGCAGTTTACGAACCGCACGATGAACACGATCATTTTCACTGATGGCATGACGGGCACGTCGGTATGCAACCATATCATCTCTAAAGGCATCCACAATAGCTTCTAATTGTTCGCGGTTGAGTTGGCATAGTTCACTGACATCGTAATGATTCTGAATGATTGATAAAGCGCGTGCACATTCCTCCAAACGTTCATTATATTTTGAATCAGCGAGTGCCCGTTGTTTATTCGTGTTCATAATTACGATTTTATGACCTTCCAATTGCACCGGTACGCGTTCATAATCAAGTGTTTCGGTGTTAAGACGCAATGCTGTATCCTTTTGTCCAAACATAACCGTAAATTGGTCCATAATTCCCGTATTTACCCCAATATACTGATTCTCAGAATCTTTGGTAACAACCACAAGATCGAGATCACTTAATGGCAATTGATTAATTTTACGAATAAATTCTGCCGTCACAATCCCAAGCGACGCACTACTGGACAATCCCGCACCATTTGGAATATTACCATAGTAAAGTACTTCAAATCCCGTATCGATAGATAGTCCTTTTTGTGCAATGGT
The DNA here is from genome assembly GCF_011301115.1 of Erysipelothrix sp. HDW6B. Lineage (NCBI taxonomy): Bacteria > Bacillati > Bacillota > Erysipelotrichia > Erysipelotrichales > Erysipelotrichaceae > Erysipelothrix > Erysipelothrix sp. HDW6B. The sequence goes on from NZ_CP049860.1 coordinate 1,857,173, forward strand.
TGCAATGATCCCTTTAGCATAGTTTACCCAACCATGATTTTCATCATATGCTAAGTCTGATGCGTCAATTTCTAAGACCTCTGTATCCGAAACATTGAGTGATACAAAGCGAAATTTATGATCATCGCGGATACGCACCAAAGCGTAGGTACCATTTGTAATTGCACATGGAAATACGTTACCGCCACTGTAATCAATATGTTCACCAATCAAGTTAATCCGACCTGGTGCAAAAAATGCGTAATCATATTCTTTCCCAAAAACCGACTCAAATTTATTCTCTAATAATTCCATAATGCCCCTCCTAAAAAGACTCCCTAAGCTTATTTTTTACGCATTGATTTACGAATATCTAACGCTACTGCAATAACAATCACAATCCCTTGGATAACGTTTGTCATATCTGGTTTAACCCCTAAATATGCTAAACACACTTTCAATAGCTCAAAGACAAAGACCCCAAGTAAGATTCCAGGAACGGTCCCTTGTCCTCCTGTTGTTGATACCCCACCAATAGTAGCAGAAGCAATTGCTTCTAATTCATAACTTGTACCTGATGAAGGTCCTACGGATCCTGTTTTTGCGGATAGTAAGTAACCAGCCAGTCCATAAAGTGCCCCTGCAAGTACAAAGATTTTGATTTTAGTGCGTGGCACGTTAACTCCTGAAACTTCAGCTGCTTGTTCGTTACCACCAATTGCGTACATATTTTTTCCGTAACGGGTTTTATTATAAAGAACCCACATGACGATACCGACAATCGCTGCAATAATTACCAAGTATGGGATGGTCCCAAACAGTTTCCCTTGACCAACTTGAATGTACGAGTCTTTAAATGTCCCAATTGGTTGGTTACCACTATAGAGCATATTGAATCCATAAATCATAATTTGTGTTCCCAAAGTTGCCAAGAATGGTGGAACGTGGAAATACGCAATAATGATACCATTCATTAATCCTAACAATGCACATGCTGCGATAACGATTAGCAGTGGCACAAAGATTGGTAAATCTGGTAAATTCGGAAAAAACTTGCCAACAAAATCAGGTTGCTGTACTAATGTTCCTGCTAAAATTGCGGAGAATCCAACAATTCGACCTGCAGACAAATCGGTTCCACGGATAATCAATGTTCCCGAGATACCAAGCGCAATGATAAACCGTACTGACGTATTAGCGAGAATGTTTGATGCATTTCCAATGGTAAAGAAATTACTTTGGGTAGTCCCCGTGAAAATAATCATAACCGCTACCACGATGAACATTGAGTAATCGGTAAGTATTTTTTGAATATCTATTTTTTTATCTTTTTTAAATAATTTAGTTGTCATACTATTCTCCCTGCATAAATTTGGTTGCGAGTGTCATCACAGATTCTTGCGTAGCATCTTTGCTATCAAGGAATCCAGATATACGGCCTTCGCACATAACCATAATTCGATCGGATACGTTCAGTAACTCCGCCATTTCAGATGTAATCATAATGATGCTTTTTCCTTGGTTTGCTAAATCGTTGATTATTTGATAGATTTCAAATTTAGCGCCAACATCAATCCCTCGAGTTGGTTCATCCAGAATTAAGATGTCTGGATTATTTGCAAGCCATCGGGCTAAAATAACTTTCTGTTGATTTCCCCCAGACAAGTTTTCGATTTTAGTACGTTTCGATGCGGTTTTGATTCTGAGTTTTTCAATTGAATCCGTAACCATCGTATTCACACTCTTATCATTAATTATTCCGTATTTAATATGATCATCAATGGATGTAATTGCGATGTTATCTTCAACAGACAAAACCCCAAATATTCCAGTACTGCGGCGATCTTCAGTTACCAGCGCTATTTTATTGGCAATGGCATCATTTGGATGTTTAATAATCGTTTGGGTTCCATTAATTTTGATTAAGCCTTGCTCAATAGGACGGATGCCAAAGATCGCTTCCATCAGCTCAGTCCGTTGTGCCCCAACAAGTCCACCAACTCCCAGTACCTCACCCTGTTGTAGTTCAAAGAAGCATTCTTTGAAGGATAAAGGATCAGTTGATGTAAGGTTTTCAACCCGTAGAATGACATTCTCATGTGGCACATTGGTTTTTTCGGGAAACATGCTTGTCAGTTCACGACCAACCATATTTTTAATGATGGATTGAACACTCATTTCAGAACTGGACCATGTGTTAACATATTGTCCATCACGCATAATGGTAATTTCATCGGAAATACGTAAGATTTCATCCATCTTATGAGAAATATAGATGATCGCAATATTCTTTTTCTTTAAACGATCAATAATACTAAAGAGCATTTCAACTTCTGATGTTGTTAGCGATGATGTGGGCTCATCCATAATGACAATTTTGGCATTGTGCGATATCGCTTTTGCAATCTCAACCGACTGCATCTGCGAAACAGTTAACGTCTCTAAAAGTGCCGTTGGCTTTTTGTCTAAACCAACCTCTTCAAGTAAATCTTTAGTCCAAGCATTGATTTTTTTATGGTCAACTAAGCCAAAACGATTCAATGGATATTTCCCAAGAAATATATTTTCTGCAATCGTCATTTTACGAATCGGTTGAAGTTCTTGATGAATCATTGCTAATCCTGCATCCATGGCCTCTTTAGCATTTTTGAACTCAACTTCTTGGCCATTATAGATAACCGTTCCAGCGTCGCGATGGTAAATCCCGAAGAGACATTTCATCAACGTTGATTTACCGGCTCCGTTTTCACCCATTAAGGCATGCACGGTCCCAGGCTTAAGTGCCAGTTGAACGTTATCTAGAGCTTTAACACCAGGAAATGATTTTGTTAAGTTTGATATTTCGAGTATGTTTGTTTCCATAATTTACCTACCTATTAAAAAAGTGTGCCGAAGCACACTTTAATGTTTCTATCCGCGCTCCGCGTAACGTACTTTAATTTCTGCAATCGTTTCTTTACGTGCATCCACACGTTTCAATTCTGCATCTTCAGGTTTCGTTACACCAACGTAATCATGCCAGTAGTATGCTTCAATATCTTTACCTTGCATTAATTCAACAGCAACATCTGCAGCGGTGTGTGATTGGTTAAAGTGGTCATTGAGGACTGTTCCTGTCAATTGTCCATTTTTCAGCAATTCAAGTGCATCAGGAATTGCATCAACACCGACAATATAGATATCTTCGCCAACTTTACGTCCAGCAGCGTTAATTGCAGTAACCGCACCAACTGCCATACCATCGTTGTTTGCAAAGATTACTTCAAGATCTTTACCAAATTGTTCCAACGCACTCGCTGTGAATTCTTGTCCTTTAGCGGAGTCCCAGTTTGCTTGGTAAGGTTGTGCGAGTAGGTTTACAGTTCCACCTTTTGCCTCATATCCTTTAATTGAATATTCAGTACGTTGCTGTGCATCAACGTTTGCAGGGTCACCCATTAATGTAATATATGAGATTTTACCATCACCGTTGATATCTCCCTTGTTTGGAAGACCTGCAATCATTTCACCTTGAATTGTTCCTGATTGTGTTGCATCAGCGCCAACATAGGTTGTTTTACCTGGCCAAATTTCTAAGTCTTGAGGGGTTGGCTCACGGTTAATTAAGACAACAGGTATTTCTTTAGCTTTGGCTGCATTAATTACAGATGCTGCCGCAGTTGGATCAACTAAGTTAGCAATAATGACATCTTTTCCTTGAGCAATAAAATTATTGATTTGCTCGGTCTGTGTTGACTGGTCTTGTTTACCATCTTGGATGTCTAATTTATAAGTATTACCATCTTTAGCACCCAACTCACCAAAGTATTTTTCTAGCTCTTGGCGGTAGAGTGTCATGAAGTTGTCATCAAATCGATAAATCGCAACACCAACATTATATGTTTTTCCAGAACCTGTAGACCCATCGGTCTTGGCATTGTTTGCACCACACGCTACGAGCAGTACAGACGCAAATAATATGACGAGTACTTTTTTCAATTGCTTCATTCTATTGTCCTCCCTTTGACAAAAGTATATTGCTTGTGTACGTTCATAATATGCAATGTAAGCGCTTTTGTCAACGAAGTTTACTAAACGTTTACCAATTTCGCAGATTCACGTTTAATGAGTTTCGGAACTATTTGGGTTTTACTTGGGGTGTTATGTCCAGTGTTTATTTGGATTAACAGAAGTGATGACGCGATATCTCCCATCAACTTTGTATTTAAGCGAACGGTGGTAAGTGGTGGATTCAAATAGCGTGATGTTGCGATATCATTGCAACCAACAATCGATACCACATCCAATTTTTTTAGTTCGCCCAGCGCGCGAATGGCACCCATCGCAATCGTATCAGATGCACAAAAATATGCAGTCGCTAACCGGTTGGTTTTAGCTGCATCAATAATTGCGTCATATCCTGTACGCGCATTGAATGTTCCAAAATGAATGTGTTCTTTATAATTGGATGGTCCCTTTTGGTCCATCATTTCGATATAATGTTTTTCTCGTTTATCCTGATATGGTGCTTGTTCTGGCCCCATAAACTCTTTCCCGCCGATATATCCAATTGTTGTATGTCCAAGCGACCACAGGTGTTGTAGAGCCAGTTTTGAAGCCATTTCCAAATCTTGGACCACCGAGGTGAATCGTGTTTCGTCTGGATTCGAATCAACAAAGATAAGGTTTGAATTAGCTTGTGATAGCGACTCTACTTGCTCCATCGAGAACTTTCCAAGACAAATTAAGCCATCAAATTGTTGGGTAAAGACATCTTCCATATTATCTTTATAAAATCGATGTACGCGATAGCGTTCTTTAATCCAAAAGCTCTCCACACTTTTCCGCAATGCATAATAGTACGGATCTTCCTCTTCCTCTTCACTCGATATCCATTGAATAATAGCGATCGAATTGTTGATCATGTTTGACTTTGTATTATATTCTAGAGATTGTGCAGCAAGTAAAACTGCTTCTCGTGTTTCTTCTTTTACATTTAGCGTTGGATCATCATTTAAAATTCGTGAAACGGTTGATGTACTTACCTTCGCTAATTTTGCGATATCTTTTAATGTAGCCATAAATTATGCCTCCTGATATCACTATAGTAAATTTTTAGTAAAATATCTAGTTGTTTTTAATGAAACGTTGATAACGTTGGCGTACAATGTAGACATATGCAGCCAATCCCAGTGTTGGAATCAGGACTAGCAGATACAAGCCATTCAAATCTTTCATAAAGAAATAGGCATATAGAAAGATGACTGCAATCAACACAACACCTACGAATCGGTCAACACGATTCACTTTAAGTTGAATCGCATCTTTGCGATCATCATAATTTTGGGGAACTGGCAGTGTTATCGTTTGTGGGCGAGCAAAGAAGTAGTAATAGCCTCCTTGACTCCCCAAATATTCACAACACATCACGAATCCAGCATCAGTATAATCCTGAAGTGACGCAGGTTCTACCGAGAAATGGACCGCATACGTTAATGGGCCTTTATCGGTCGGATCAAACGTATAGCGTTCACCATCAAATGTTTTGAGGATATACCCTTCTTTAGCTTCCAAATAGCGAATTTCATCAGCAACTTGATCCAATCCAAAGTATTTTTTTTCAATCATGAGTACTTCCTCCAATTGCTTTCAGTTTAGTCATAAATGACGCCCTCGTCAAGATAGCAAAAGAAAACCACCTTATGGCGGTTTCTAGTGGTTACATGGGAATTCAATAATAACCTTGAACAGGTCGCCATCAATTTCAATGGTAAATTGTCCTGCTTGAATTTGTGTAAAGCTCTGTGCGATTGCTAGTCCAAGCCCGCTTCCCGTTTCCGTTCGAGACTTATCACCACGGACAAACCGTGCAACAACTTCATCTGGTTTCAAGTTAAGAGGTGATGCAGAGATGTTCTTCATTGAAACGCGTACATTTGATTCATGGACTGATACATCGACATAGAAACGCGTATGCTCCATTCCATATTTCACAACATTTTGAATAATGTTATCGAAAATCCTAAATGTTTTGTCGGCATCCAAATTAACCATTAATGGTTGATCCGCGATTTCCGTTACAACTTGAATATCACGATTTTCGAGTGTATCTTGATGCTCAATAAGTGCTTGTTCAACCAGAGACACGATATCCAGTTCTTGAAATTCCAATCGAATTTCTCCTGAGCTTGCTTTACTGATATCGAACAAATCTTCAATCAGTTTTGTAAGACGTTCGGTATAACTGTTAAGGCGCATTGTGTACTCCAAACGTGTGGCATTATCCAATGTATCGTCCTGCAAGAGTTCACTATAATTACGAATGCCTGTTAGTGGTGTTTTTAGATCATGCGAGACATTTGTAATTAATTCTGTTTTCGTTAACTGTGATTGCATTGCTTCTTTAACGGCGTGATCGAAGCCTTTATTAATGGTTGATAATTCATCCAGAATTGGCCTAAATATCGTTGTTTGCATTGGTTCGACGGTATCGAAATCACCACGTGCAATATGCGCAGCTTGTGCTTGCAGTGCTAAATAATCACGTTTCACACCATTCAACAAACGTATACTGTAATACGCCAAGACGACGCCATAGATGAGTGCAAACACGACTCCTACCGAACCCATACCAATTAGAATTAGAATAATTAGAGTATTAATTGCCACTAAAGCCATAATTCGATTTTTGAATTTTGGTGTAAGAGGCGATGTTAAAATCTCATCCGAATTTTGTTTTAACCGACATAAGATACGACCTGTATAGGATTTTTCTTTTAAGGTTCTAAATATTCCGAATGTTAGAACGCGTTTCACATAAAATAGTAAGAGCGCATATATAGCATAGACAGCCGCCCATGCGAGGTACAGGTGTGATGCAATAAGACCATATGAAATCGCCTTACCCATAGAAAGTGTTAAAAATATGTCATCCATACGATACGCATAGATAGAACCTATTGATAATATGAAAACTGTCGCATAACTCACCAATATTCCCAAGAATATTACCACAAGTTCAAGCTTGAGATTCCACAAATTCTTGAATGGCGAAACTGAACTGGAGATGCTAATTGGGTAAATTAGAAAGAACACCGCCAAAATCATGATGCCAGCAACCAAAATCGTTGCTGCAGTGTTTTGATACATTCGGTAATTGGACGCTATAGTAGTTGCGATTTCGGACTCTTTAAGTTCTGTCTGATTAGCAGATAATGCGAATACATAATCGAATTTATCACTGAATGTATAGGAACCCTGAAATTCTGGATTATCTGGATATCGAACACCTAAACGTTCGTATGGAAACCGTGCCGTATCCATATACGGTTGGAAATCTTCAGGTGCATAGACCGTCAATGACCACTGAAACAAATCCTTATCATCTCTTTTCGCAAAATCAGCCGCATTTGAACCTGCAACCACTTCTTGTGTGTTTTTATCTACCAGCCAAAAACGGATGGCAGGGTCATTCACAAACTGTTTGGATACATCTTCCATACTCTTATAGACAATACGTTCAAAATTGGAATCTTGGCTCGCGGCCTTCACATCATGAAGCACCTCAGTCTGTGTATCATTTGCATGTGAATAGGTCGCCGCTACTATCGTCATTGAATGTGGATAACGACTCATCAACTCATTGGTCGCAATCGGACGGATGGTGGCATTGGGTTGGATTAAGACGTTTGAACCGTATCCCAACGCTCCGATTAAAATTAATAACAATGTTGTAAATAATAGTTTCTTTTTCATAAGTTTACTCGGTATCTTTTTCTATTTTGTAGCCTACACCCCAAACTACTTTGAGATAGCGTGGATTTTTCGGATCAATTTCAATTTTTTCGCGTATCTTGCGGATGTGAACCATGATGGTCTCACTTGAAATTGCGGTTTCTTGCCATACTGCTTCATACAGCGCATCACTTGAAAAAACATGTCCTGGATGCTTTATAAGATGTTCTAAGATTTGGTATTCCTTTGGAGTTAAGTGAACCGACTCTCCATCCACCTCGACATGCTTCAATTCAGGCATGAGTACCAGACCACCAACTTGGTAAAATTTCGGATTTGTCTTACGACTTAGTTGTGCATGTAAATCCAGTGTCTGCTCATACCGACGCAAGTGCGAGCGCACCCGGGCAAGTAACTCTATACTACTGAATGGTTTTGTCATGTAGTCATCGGCCCCAAGATTGAGCCCTTGAACTTTATCAACTTCTTCTGACTTTGCACTTAAGAAGATGATGGGAAAGTTATGCTTCATGCGAACATGCATCGTAAACGTACTACCATCCATTTCTGGCATCATAATATCTACGATTGCTAGATGAATGGTTTCTTTGGTAACGATGTCTAATGCCTCTTTACCATTGCATGCTTGCAGTACCGTGTACCCTTGTTTCTCTAAATTAATTGCGATGGCCTCGCGAATTCCCAAATCATCTTCAACCACCAATAAAGTATGTGTCATTACTGTTGCCTCCATTATAAATATTATAGTTATTATTGATCAGAATGTACAATTGCGCCAAATACAGTAAGCGCTAAGCATAGAACTAAAAATAGTGTATCCATACCATTCCCCTTTCGATTGTTATTATCGCAAAGGATTCTTAGGAATCGGCTATGACAATTCTTAAGATTTTCTTAAGAACGCTTACTTTAGGAGGCAACCAAGGGATTCTATTGATTATTCAAGCTGGATTCAGTACAATTTGACTATAAATGAAGGTAGGTCAATAGTATGGTATTTGAGGATAACGAAAAATTTAATGAATTGGTAAACGTATTGGCATCACTGGATAATGAGACCGATGTCCGCAATTTTCTTATTGATTTATGCACCATCAAAGAATTATTAGATTTTTCGGAACGCTTGTTTGTTGCGAAATTGTTACATGAAAATCAAACCTATGATGCCATCAGCAAACAAACCAAAATGAGTACCGCAACCATCGCACGTGTCAACAAAGCCCTAAACTATGGTACAGGTGGATACCAAAAAGTCCTCAATCCGAAATCAAACAGTTCGAAATAAAACATGGAAAAAACGTCCTTTGCGACGTTTTATTTTGCTTTTTTCACTTTAACACTTTACTGAAATAAAGTGTTAGTGTATGATAGCTGCAAGGAGATACTACTTATGAAAAAACTACTACTGATGATTTCAGTCTTAATAGTCTTATCCGGTTGTGCTAAGACAAAAAGCGATACCCTAACGATTGGTTATACAAATTTTCCACCCTTGGGGTACCGTGATGAATCGGGGCAAGCTGTCGGATTTGATATCGACTTAGCACGTGCTGTAGCGCATGAAATGGAGTTCACTATTGAATTCCAATACATTAACTGGGACACTAAAATTTTAGAATTAAACAGCGGTAATATTGATGCAATTTGGAATGGCTTTAGCATCACACCGTCACGACAAAAAGAAGTGTTATTTACACAACCCTACATTGATAATGCGATCGTTCTCATCACCAACAAAAATAACACGACACTTCAATCTCTTGATGATTTATCTACAGTCGCCATAGGTGTCGAATCAGAAAGCAGTGGTTATCACACGTTAGAGTCTTTGTTTGATATCAATACTTTAAACATTCGCCGGTTCACATCGATTAATGAAGCATTATTGGATTTAAAGGCACAAAGCATTGATGTTGTTGTAACTGATGCTATTTACGCTAACTATGTCATGAACCAAAGTGATGATTACAGGATTGTCGAAGGCATAAAACTCACAGCCGAACAATATGGTATCGGATTACGAATGGACGACACCGAACTTCAGACATCTTTGAATACAGCAATCGAAACATTACGTCAAAATGGGACGTTGCGTGATTTAAGTATAAAGTGGTTTGGCGAGGACCTTAGCCTATGATGGCATACCTTTCAAATTTGCTGCCTATACTTTTGTCCGGCATCCAATTAACACTGATTGTTTATGTCGTAACGCTTTTGCTTTCGATTCCACTTGGCTTTCTTGGTGCATTACTGACACAATCGAAAATTAAGGGTCTAACCCGAATTATCGATGTCTTTACCTGGATAATTCGAGGTACACCTTTATTGCTTCAACTTTATTTTGTGTTTTATGGATTACCCATTCTTTTTCAAATTACCATTCGAGACAAACGTCTTCTCTTCGCTATTTTAACGTTTACGATTAATTATGCGGCTTATTTTATCGAAATTTTTAAAGGCGGCTTCGCAAGTATTGACCCTGGGCAATGGGATGTCTCTTTGATGCTTGAGCTTTCGCGATGGACAACATTAAAATCAGTCATTATTCCGCAAGTATTTGCAAATACAATTTATGTCATCGGAAATGAAGCCATCACACTGGTGAAAGATACCGCACTCCTTGCCACCGTTGCCTTACCTGATTTACTCATGGTATCCAAAGAAGCACTCTCCCGTGATACACGTGTAGATGCTCTTGTCTTCAGTGGTGTGTTCTATTTATTATTTACTTTAATCGTCGTAGTTACGGTAAAATCACTCTCTCAAAAATGGAAGGTCGAGGTCTAAACAATGATTCAAATAAAAAATCTCAGTGTTTCGTATCACCAAAATAAAGTGATCGAAGGGCTAAATCTGACGGTCCAACCAGGGGACTTTGTAGCTTTAGCAGGTCCAAGTGGCGTTGGAAAATCAACACTTTTACGGATTATTGCATCGCTACAGACCCCCACCTCCGGATCCTATACTAATTCTTTTGAACACACAGGTATGATTTTTCAAGATTATCAACTCTTTCCACACTTGAATGTCTGGCAAAACATTATCTTAGCGCCATCACATAAGAAGGACCGAAACATCCAAGAAATTGAAATACAAGCACGTTCATTGATGGATCACTATGCAATTGCTAATCTATCTGATAAATTCCCTCAAACCTTGAGTGGTGGTGAAAAACAACGTGTTGCGATTGTGCGCGCTTTAATGCTTCATCCAACTTTGCTACTCGTTGATGAAGCTACGAGTGCTCTTGATGAGGCTCGTGCTGTATCCTTTATGGATCACTTAAAAGCATTAAATGATACTGGAATTACAATCATTTTTATCTCTCACAATGATGCTTTGATGAAGCAATACGCCAAAAGAATCATTAACCTCACTACAATTTAGGCACAAAAAAAGTTGGCGACTCATAAATTTAGCGCCAACTTTTGAAATGCAATTATGCAGCATCCGATGTTTCTTCAACAGTTTCTTCAACAGCGTCTTCAACTGTTTCTTGAACGGTTTCAGTTGTATCTTTAACGTCCTCTACAAAGTCAGAGATGGCATCATCCGCTTTGTGAATTGCATTCTTGATATTTCCTTTTCCTGTGTCAATCCAACCATCAACTTGCATCATTGGATCATCAAGGTATTCTCCTGCTGTGCGTTTCACTGCACCGGTTATTTCATCTAAATAACCTGCTTGGCGTAGTGTTTCATAAATTGCGACACCCGCAACTGCACCCAAAACTACGTATCCTAATTTTTTCATGATTACCCTCCTTGTGATTTAATCTTAACACTTTTCTCGAACACATGCATAAACTCACCTGTGATAACACAAGATTTTTACGACACTTTCACATTTCATAAATATCGATTTACGAGCTAAAACAAGTATTCTCGACGTGTTTATTAAGATTTAATTAATAATTCTTAATTTGAATACATATACACTTCATATATTTATAACATCTTTATTTCATGACAAAATGGGCTTGGTTCATGACAAATCAACCACAGCATCCGATTGGATTGGTATGATGTCCTTGTTGAAGCAAGCACTTAAATTTATCATTACATTTAGATGCCCCAAACATTTCATGTATTCGCTTGCTTCAGCATTTATAACTCCTAATAATATCTCGGCTATAATATCTATACTTATAGATTTATCTTCGGCTCAATAATATGTTGGAACTTTGCTTACACACTGTTTCAGCACTCAGCTTATTAACACATCGGAGCATACCCCTGTAATCCGAAACCTCAAATTAATTGAAATGAACCCCATATCTACACTACCAATACATTTCACGAGCCTCGAGATATTATTTCCTCATTGTAAGAGTTATCCCCCATAGCCCTTACAAAAAAAAAGTGATACATCCCCCATGTATCACTTTTTTATTGATTAGATAGCTACATTGTGAATGATAAAATTGTAGCTAGCGAAGCCAAACCATTCAATACTTCTATTGTTGGTTTTGCAAGATTTTTCATTGCATTTAATAAACCTTTCTGATCATTTGCTTTTGAGAACGCAATTGCTTTTTCAATTTTCTTTTTTTCTTCAGAATCCGTTATTTGCTCTAATGATAACTCTAAATCATGTGTCACTTGCACATAATCTATATTTATATTGGATATGTCTCCCATACTGCCAATACTTGATTCCGTGATGATAGTACCGTGGTTAGATTTATCATCACCGCCCACATTCGATACGACGCTATCCTTAACTGTTGAGTTTATTGTTGAACCTTTAATGTCACGATACTCTGTTACATCTCCCGCTGCAATATTCGAATTCGTTATTGTTGCATTAGTAAAGTCGAATTCTACTTTTTGAACTGACCTACCCCCTTCTTCAATAATTTTTTTCACTGTATTATAGCTTTTTTCCAGGAAATTTAAATCTTGAGATTCAAATGCTACTATATCACCTGAGGCAAGCTGGAAATTTAAGGACGAGAATGACCTCATATAAGCATAGTATCCAGCAATCATACTGGATACTACCATTAGCATGAATCCAGCAACACTAAAAGGTGTTGGCATTTTTACCAATGCGATTCCTAAAATCACCCCTAAAATAATTCGGAAGTATGGGATGGAAATATCTAGTTTACCGCAAGCTATCCGGGTTATATTACGAATTTGAATCAGATGATTGTTGTACTCAATTACACCTTCGTTAATTAAAAATTTAGACTGTTTTAGTCGTTTTATGTTTGATTTCATAATCTTCTCCTTTGATGTGTTCTACAAGTCTACGGTATTCGCCATCAACCTTATCATTGGTAAATGAATAAAAACTCCTTGTTGCACAAGTCGTTTCAATCATAATAACCACAAGGGTCCTTTCTCTAATCGTCTTAAATAATCCGATTATACCCAGCAATAATGCGCCATACGCAATCATATTGCCTCTTTGCATAAACACAAGCGCTATGAGCATAACTAGGATGCTTTCAAATATTTCTGACCATACCAAACCACGTCTTGTCATTGATGTACATGTTATTGTTTTGCTATGAATTAGCTGACCCTGAACTGATAAACATGAACTGTCGTACGAGAAAATTGGATTATAGTTCTGTTGTTGCTTTGATTCGAGTCTGTTAAGTCCCTCAACAATTTTCATCTTCAACCATCTAAAGCTCCTGATTGCTTGTTCTTTCGCCTTTTTCCACAACGCTTTAGATTCTTCCGGATATTTGCGAATTACTAACCATATTGCGACAGTTAGACCAATTAGTGATATTCCGGCAACAACAATCAAAGCGAGTGCTACAACCTTAAATGATTTATAGGAAGATGTAAGTGTAATTGAGTTGAAATTATCATTAGAGTTTTTCTCATTTTTAGAATTTTCTAACCCGCGCTCAACACCTTCATAATTGGCCTCAGTTTTAATTGGCATCGTACCTTCTAAATTAAATAACGAATCAGAGTTCAACTTTATAATGGTAGATTGGTAATGTTCGTCAAAAAAGAACGATGATTCGAAATTACTTTTATGATCAACTGTCATAAATGATGATCCATATACAGACATTACTTCCGACATCATCTCTGGATTTAACAAATCAACATCTTCTATGTAAATTGAGTGGTTTTCCCCATTGCTTTGATGTTGGAATGTAACCAATTTTAGTTTGTCCTTAAGAAATCCATTCAGATTTTCATCGAAATCAGTGTATTGATCAGTAGTTTTAAATGCCAAACTCAAATCGACTCGATTATCCCTTTTGGCAGTCACTTCAAAAACTACAGCGTCGATGTTCTGAACTTGATCAATATCGATTCGAGTATCAAACGATTGTTTATTACTTCCCGAGATAGAATAAGAGGTGGAAGATGACGAAATCAAGGATGACTCTGTAGTATTGATTAACTTTCCTGATTTAACGACGCCATCTTTTAACCAAGACATAAATACATCCGGATTATCTTTAAATTTTATATTAAAATACGAATGAAAAGGATGTTTATTTGAATATGGTTCTACAACTGCTTCATTTTGCGATTTCTTATTGCTTAACGCTTCGTATGTACTGATGTATTCTGCATAAGTCGAATACTTTACGGTAAATTTATAAATATCCTTACTCGTTTCATCTACCTGTGCAAACGTGTAGTTTAAAGGCATTTCTGATGAAATAATAGATAACAATGACTCTTTCCCACCTGTTAAATATTTGTAGTCATCATGTGCCACTTCCACTTCAACAGCGAGTACAATTTCTTTTGATTCTGGCTCCACTGTAACTTTATATTTGGTTACCGCACCACATCCAACCAGAATCACAATCATACATAAAAAAAGTAAGGACTTTCTTACTTTCATTCTCAATTTATACACCCCCAAAATGTATTAGTAATTGCATTGTAGCAAATTAATGTGAATCTATACACTAACTTATCCTCTAAACATGTATTTATATAAGAATTGACAATTAAATTAGATGATGTGTACATTTTATGTGATATACTCTTCTATTTTTAAAATTCTAAAGTTATACTTCTTTACTCAAGTTTGGAAGCAAACGTATACATCGTTAGAAAGCCAGACACCTTTGCATTTGTCTGGCTTTTAGTTTTTAATTTTCTGATTTACGTTTTAATAACATATTGATCGCTAGTAACGACCCACCAATGATACTCGTTGCAACGGCGAAATTCATCAATGTATTTGATGCTCCTGTTGCTGGAAGCACTTCTTTTGGTTTCGTTGGAGTCACTGGACCAATTGGGGTGACTTTTTGCCATTTCGCATAGACTGTAGTATCCGCAGTCAGGTGCGTTCCAAAGTCAAACTTAGTTGTAAATTGCGCACTTGTATACCAACCGTCAAATGTATATCCTTCACGTGTTGGATTCGCTGGTACTAATGCAGTTGTATTTTCTAAAACTGTTTGTGGTGAAACTTTGCTTCCTTCACCCGTTTCAAATGACAATGTGTAGGAAACTGCTTGTTTGTTCCATTTCGCATATAGCGTCGTATTTTGATTCATTTTTTGATCAAAATCAAAACGATTGGTGAATGCCATATCGGTATACCATCCATCGAAAGTGTATCCCAGACGTGTTGGTTCTGTTGGAATTGTCACCACGCCATCTTCAACTATTTTTTGACTTGATACAGTTGAACCGCCATTAACCTCAAACGTTACATCAAATAGTTGTGATAAACTGACTACAACCGTTTGTGGACCTTGTTTAACAGTGTATTTCAAGGAAGCCAAATCCCCGTTGAATACATATCCTGTTAGGGTCGGAATCTCGATTGATATCTCTGAATTGTAAACCGCTTTTAATGTTTCCGATTTAAGAAGTTCATTTCGTGAATTTCTAAATTCGATTGTAATGTCTTCAATTTTCTCAACACGACTTTCGTCGAGTGTTTGCATCATACGCTTGGTCCATGCAAAATCTGTTTCGCTGATTGTATTTTCTCGGTAGTCTTTACCATCACGATCAACTGCGTAGACAAACATACCACCTTTTTCGCCATTTTTAGGTTGCCATTTTGCATATTGATATGCACGGCTTGCTAGATATTTTTCTTCGCTAAACTTACCCAGAGCATCATTCCAATTGGTATTATCTTGTTCTTCGTAAAACGAAACTCCAAAGAGAACACGCGTCGAACTAATGTCAGACTGGTAGGTTTCCCATGTACGATCTAGACTTTGAGGATTACGACCATATGCTTGAATGAACAAATAAGAAATATGCGGTGCAATCTCTCTAAAAAGGTCATGGTTATCTTTATTTGTATCATAAATCAAAAGTTTATCACTGCCTTCTTTAATTTGAAGGATATCTGAGAGTTGGATAAAGACGTTGGATATAACCGCAACCTCTTCGCTGTTAAGATTTGTTTCCATATCAACATCAAGCCCATCAAGATTCCATGGTGTCATATAGGTATCGATTAACGATTGGGCAAATGCATGATAATCTGCATCAGTTAAGGTTGTACTGTCTTTTCCCGTTGTCGTCTTGATTTTCAGTAATTCTTTATAATCTAATGTACGGACGACACGCTGACCTCGCTCATGTAGTGTTGGTACATATTCATTCTTTAATGTTTCCCAAAAAAGGTCTTGGTCTGTTCCTGGATTAACGTAGTGAAAGACCGATACGATATCAATTTCTGCAGGCAAGTCTGTCATTTTGATGACATTTGCGTCTGGTAAGTTAGAGTTAGAGTCGTGTGGCATTGCAGCATCACGCCATGTTCGATAGTAAGCCATCATGATCGGTTCGTCGTAATTCATTTCTGGACCCACCCCACGGGTTTGTGCATGTATTGGAATTAAACTCCCCATCCCCATCAGTACAATAAACATAATCAATGAAAATTTTTTTACTAGTTTTTTCATAACTACCTCCTATTGTTTATCATAATCGTACACCCCTCCCTGAACACTGTAAACGGTTTCAGGTAAAGTGCTATAGAAAGTAGAGAAGACCTATAATTTGAAGACACTTGCTTATCGGTACTCACATCGAAGGTACATTTAGTAAGTAAAGCAAAAACACCCTAACTCATTGTGCCTTAAATCTGAGTAGGGTGTTTTTGCAATAACTCTTGTTGCTTAGTTTAAGCGTTGATGTCCATCCAAGATGGTTCGAGCATATTACCATCAGGATCTTGAACTTCTAATCCAAACATGACTGATTCCGGAATGCCCATATCAACTTGATATACCGTTCCACCATTGGTTTCTGCTAACTTACCGAATTCTTTGACCGCATTGGCACTTTCAAGGCTAAAAGCAATGAGGGCACCGCTATGAGTTTGGGTATTCGCTATCGCACGCGAACCAATAAATTTGCTATAGAATTCATGCGTCAAAAGCATGATCCAAAAATTATCATCCCACATCATTGCGGCAGATTGATCATTTGAAAATTCCAAATTTTGCTTAAAACCAAGGGATGTATAAAAGTGTATAGAACGGTCCAGTTGTGTTACGGGAAAATTAACAAATACCATTGTTGGCATAATAGGCCTCCTTTTTTCTTATTATAATCCTAAGATAAAAAGGCGTCATCTCTCATGCTTTGATTTAAACCAGATAAGAATCGCTACACCACATAATGCAAGACCACTTATCATCAAAACAAGTCCTATTGGATTGTTTGCAACGCCAGTAGATGGTAACGCATCTTCTGATTCGTGCGGACTCTCTGGTTTAGGGGGTTCGGATGGATTCACAGGGTCAGTTGGATCGATTGGAAGTACGTCCGCTTTCCACTGTGCACGATACGTTACGTTCCCTTGTACGGTTTCTGTTTGCACTGGATCCCATCCAATAAATGTGTAACCTTCGCGGATGGGTGTACCGACAAACTGTGGCATAGGATCACCCATTGCTGCCTTGAATTGCTGACGCTCAAATATTGATGCGTCAGCACTACCATCTTCATAAATAATGGTATAAACAGTGATTGGTTCTTCTTTCGCAATCCATTGGGCATAAAGGTGAACATCAGAAATCGCTGGGGTCGTAAAATTGTAACGTTGCGTTAAGGCTTCGTCACGATACCACCCTTCGAACATATACCCTGATAAGGTTGGGTTTACGGGTTCCTTGAACACATCCATATAAGAAACGGTTTCTTCATTAACTGGCGTTCCACCATTTGCTTCATATGAAATCGTGTACTTATTAATTGCCCATTGAGCTGTATAGACTTGGTCTTGCGTAACTGTATCTTCTGGAAGTGGGGACCATCCTGTAAAGGTATAGCCCTCACGTTCAAATGTTCCTTGATAGGCAGGTGTTGTGGTCCCGGCATCGACTGTATAGCTTTGATCTTCAAATATCTCCGCTTCAGCAACTCCGTCGGTATACGTAACTGTATACGATTCAATAGGCACAACTTCATCCCAGACCGCATACAAGGTTACCCCTTGTTGGGGATAGATAATTTCATTAAACGGATCATATATCACATCCGCTTCCGTGGCATTCTCATCAGTTGACCAACCTCTAAAGGTATAGCCTTCACGACTAAGGTTCACAGATTCATCATCAATGATTGATCCCAATTTATGAATGAACCCTAGTTTATAATAGCTTGATACGACAGATGAATCATTTGCCTCATAGTACGTTGTACCATCAAAGGAATCCATCGCCATTAATCCAAAAGCTCCGCCATTCGCATCGTATTTAATCCATGATGCTTGAACCGCACCATGTGCTTTATACCGATTATTAAGACGTTGATCGTTTAATAAGAGTTCACCTTTACCGGTATACGTATTATCCGCCATTCCTTCTGGTTTATACGGCACTGTAGGAACTGCACTACGCTCTACTCCTGCAGTTATTTCTGTTTGGTTTAGTACAAGTAAACTCCCGTTAATACCCAAAATGTCTTGAAGGAGTTGGGTTGAGTCTACTCCTTTATCCACATTTATAATGTTATCAGTGCCTTTTTGAGTAGTTTGATTGTTTGAAATATCTTTGTAATTACTAGAATGATTTAAAACTCCATCATTATTGTAGACTCTATTACCAAGGAATAAACTATTGTTTCTTGAAACGGTTGCTGTCGCAAATGTCCCCGCACCACTTAAGCCAATTGCACCACCACGTTGTTCAAGTGACGAGTTTTCGTCTCCCCCTTGATTACCAACAAACGTTGACGCATGAATCGTATTCGTCATTCGAGATGAACCACCATTTTTAAAATACTGGATCGCTCCACCACTATAACCAGCACCATCTAATCCATATGCTTTGTTTTCGTAGAACGTACTGTTGGAAATTGTTGTTGTCAGACCAGGATTACCTGTTCCTTGAAACATGATTGCACCACCATCATCATAGGCGATATTATAGGCAAACGTAGAATTCGAGATCGTAAACTCAGCGCCATCACGGCCATCAAAAACATAAATAGCACCACCGTCAAATGTCTTCTGAGGGGTTATACCATTTCCATTTGTTTCATTACCAATAAAATATGACTGATCAATTGAGACATTACCTGTTAGGTAGTGTAACGACATTGCCCCGCCACCACCGCCAAACACTCCTGTAAAGGCAGCTTTGTTAATGTTGTTGCGGAATATTGTATTTTGAATTTGAAGGTTTGCATTGTATCCTTTTGAAGCAATCGCTCCTGCTTCATATCCACCTGCAGTTCCTGAGTTATTCTCAATCGTCGAATATGAAATCAAGACATTGGAGTTTGTTCCTAAGTACATCGCAGGTCCACTTCCGGCAGTATTATTAAATATATGGGTATCCACAATTTCTGTCTTTGCATCTGCTTGGGTGTCTATGTTTAATGCACCTTGTGTTGCATTTTGAAGGGTTAATCCTTGAAGTGTTAACGTTCCACTGGTTAACTTATTTGTAATAAGTCGGTTAGGAATTGCGCTCCCCTCCATATCTAGGTCAGTAATTGTTAGTGAGCCATTCCCACTTATAGTAATACCTCCCGTATCCCATACGACGTGATTACCATCGATTGTTACTGTTTTACCATTAAGAACGATATCTACATCACTTGAAACGAATGCAGTATCAAGTTGCAATATCGTGCCATCGTCTGCATTTGCAATTGCTTCTTTCAAAGCATCCACAGTCTGAATTGTACTTTTCTCATTCGCATGAATTGGTGTTAATCCAAATACCAATAAGAATGACATAACAACAGCAATAAATGTATTTCGTTTGACGTTTTTCATCATAATCTCCTTTCAATGTTCTTTATGAATCTACCTAAATTATAAAATGTAGCAAAGAATGAGATCTCGTCAGTGTTACAGAAGAATGAAACAGTGTACCAGAGAATTAAAATATGGATGTTTTATTAAAATACATAGAATGGCGTTCCATAAATTCAGCTGCATATTTCGTATTTATTTATATGATAAAAAAAACGCTACATAACGTAGCAGTCTTGGTTGGATATGCACACTAATTTTGAAGTTCTCTCAGTTATTAGGTTAAACCTCATATTCGCTATATAAAAACTATGAAATATCCTAATCATAGAAAAATTAACACGAATTAAGTTAGTCTACCCCTTATGGTTATCTTTATGATGTCCACCAATCTATTTGTAAGGGAGTTGCACAGCTATAATTCGCAACTCACTCATCATCGGCATTCACTCCAACTTGATAATTGCGACATCATCGAATTGTGCCCTTTTCAATATAAACATTGAACTGCATTCTTCGTCATTGTGACTAAGCTTATATCCATTCTTTTTCTTTCTCTGTTATTCTAGTTTTAGTTGTGCTTATGTTATCACTTCGTACATACTGAAATACAGACATGGGAGAATAGAACCTTGATCGAAAAATTATGCATTTTAAATAATACTGCAACTATTTTGAACTCTTAAGCAAGAAAAAAACTGCCAAGAATATTAGCAGTCTTTCTTCTTATCAACCTGATCTTTTGTGATTTCATTGTTGGCATCGCTTCCAAAATCAATGATTTCATTGCCAACGTCCTCACCAAAATCAATGAGTTCTGACTCAAATGAGCCACCCCTATAATCTTTGAACAAATCGTAAATCGAAATTACTTTAATCATGATAAAGTTCCTCCTCTGTTTGTGTACATATTGCACAGTATAATAATGCATCGCTCGTTCAGAGTAACGTGCGAGCTCTTAACTAAAAATGGGATTAGTATTCAATCGCTAAAACTTCATCAAGCGTCGGGCATTGGATGTCGTCTCGTTCAATGTGGTTTGCTAGAAACTCAATTAAATATTCTAGCATAAGCATCACCGCTTGCTCAATGCTTTGATTTTTTGTAAAAATACGCTTGGAAAATCCACCATGGAGAATATAACAAAAATCGATGATATAATCTTCTTTTTCCGGATTAAAATAACCCAATTCAAAGCATGGTGCATAAAGCAAACGATTTCGCGTCAGCATATCTTGATTCGTGACGATTGTATTAACATGATGCGTTTCAATTGGGAAAGTATCAAAATACAATTCCAGTTTTGATAATACATAATCGGAGTGTTTTGAAGCAAAGACATACTCATAGATCTCTGGATTTGGAAATGAGCACTCAGCATAGACTCGCCACGATAATAAAAGTGCCATAATCGGATCATAATCGCTATTAAGAATTCGATCAAATCCATAGAGATAGTCAGTCACACTATCAATCATTGCAAGTGCAACCAAGCTATCCAGGTTTTCAAAATAATTATATATTGTGGCACTGTTGTAGCCAGCCCGGTCGGCTATATTGCGAATTGTAAGTTTATCAATTCCTTCGACGGCCGCAATTTCTTTTGTGGCATCAATGAAATAGCGCATCGTTCGATACTTTTGCTTACTCACTGTAATTTTCGGATTCATAAATCAGCCTCTTTCTTTGTTTAATTATAGCAGTTGAATGCATGCAAACACAAAAACAGTGTGAAATCTTATGGTTTTCAAACAAACGCCCTCCTAAATCGCCGTTTTTCCAAAAAACATGTGATATATTTCACTATTTTTTGAATATTGTCTCATATTATAATCACTTGATTATATAATGGTCATGTGATTAGTTTGAGAGAAAACTATCAAGGAGGAAGATATGGATACACAATCCAAGAAAAAGGCGAGTATCGATAAAGGTCTATTTTTCATACCTTTATCTATCGTCATTGTATTTTGTGCATTAGTTGCACTATTCCCAAAAGCATCCGAAAATGCTTTTAACGGAATATTTGGAGTCATTACGGGTAATTTTGGTTGGGCACTGCAATGGTTCTTCCTAGCCAATACTTTTATTATGGTTTACCTTGCATTCAGCCAATATGGCAACAAGAAACTCGGAAACGAAAAACCAGAGTTTAGCACACCAGTTTGGCTCGGAATGCTCTTTGCTGCTGGAACTTCGGGGGTCGCTATCTATTGGGGATTTAGCGAATGGTTCCAATACGCAACGGCACCACCTTTCGACATTGTGCCACTGTCACGTGAAGCAATGACCTATGCGTCAACCTACAGCTTTTTCCACTGGGGACCTTCAGCATATGGTCTATATGCAACTGTAGCAGTTGTATTTGGTTTTTTCTTCTTTGTTAAACGCGAAAACACAAACCGTCCGAGTACTGCTTGTGCATCCGTTATCGGAGAGAAAAACGCTAAAGGATTACTCGGAAAAGTAATTGATATCGTCTATATGATGGGGATCATTGGTGCTGTATCGGCAGCGATTGGACTTTCAACACCTTTAATCAGTGCAATCATTGTTGATCTCTTCAACATTCAATATACGTTGTGGATTGATGCCGGAATTCTAATTTTCTTTACTATTTTCTTTGTATTTGGAGTTTATGGTGGGTTACAAAAATCAATGAAATTGATCAGTAATATCAAACTTGCAATGGTCATCGGACTCCTAGCTTTTGTATTCTTAATAGGTCCAAAATCATACATGTTAAACAACTTTACAGATAGTATGGGAACCTTTGTCAGTGATTATTTCCGCATGATGATGACCACTGAGCCACACTCTGCTGGTACATTCCCGCAATCATGGACCATTTTCTTCTTTGCATGGTGGTCAGCATATGCCTTAAACACAGGTATTTTCTTAGCTCGCATCTCACGTGGCCGTACGATCAAACAACTTGTTCTTGGTGCGACTGGTGCTTCTTGCGTTGGTTGCTGGTTGCATTTCATTATTCTTGGTTACTATGGCATGAATGCTTATGAAACAGGACTTGTAAATGTCATTGAAATTTTCCAAACCCAAGGAATTACTGATGCTATTATCGCCATTATTAAAACAATGCCACTAGCAACGGTCGTTCTCGTAGTGATGCTCGCAGTTATGGCCGTATCAACCGTCACAGTTATTAACAGTGCTGCCTATACACTCGCAATCGTATCAACGAACGATCTTCCTGCCAATGAGGAACCTGGACGTACCAACCGAATATTCTGGGCAATTGCACTTGGGGCCTTAGGACTTGTTCTTATTTTCATTGGTGGTTTGGGACCTATTCAAACTATCAGTCTCTCTACCGGAATCTTAACGATGGTTATTATTGTGATAATCTTCATTGCCTTCTTTAAACATGACGGTAAGAAATGGGATGAATATATGGAACGTAACGAACGATTAGACGCATTAGAAAACAATGCTAAGGAGAACTAACATGAAATATATCACAGAAGCTCAAATTAAAGAAATTGTTACAATGCCGATGGCGCTTGATATCTTTCGTCAAGCCTATTTAGAAAATGTACAAGGTCTTATTTATACGGGGGATCGTATTGTTATGCCGATTATTGATGTTGAAAACAGTGCACAATGGCTCACAGCTATTAGCAAAACAAAACCCTACTTTGGCTCTAAGTTTTCTTCAGTCTTTCCAGCAAACTTGAATAAGGGATTACCTAGTGTAATTTCTACGATAAGTCTTTATTCCAATCAAACGGGGGAATTGGAAGCATTACTTGAAGCTAACTATCTCACTGCAATTAAGACTGGCGGAAGCGCTGGTGTTGCTACTGATGTAATGGCTCGTAAAGATGCTCGAACATTGGGAATCATCGGCTCTGGATTACAAGCATTTACGCAAGTCCTTGCTATTCAAGAAGTTCGTGAACTTGAAGCAGTCTATGTTTATGACATTAAGGAAGAATATATCAATGCCTTCATTGAGCGCATTCGTACTGTTCAGAACAGACCCTACCAAATTATCGCTGCAGAAAGTGCCGATGCTTGTGTCGCAGCATCTGATATTATTTGTACATGTACAACCTCACATACACCAGTATTCAGCGCACAAGCGCTTCGTGAAGGTGCTCATGTAAATGCAATCGGATCATTTACACCATACATGCAAGAGATTGAGGAAGATGTTGTTGTCAAAGCAAGCCGCATTATTACTGAACATGTTGATGGATTGTGGGCCGCCGCTGGGGATGTCATCATTCCTGTCGAAAAAGGACTCATAAGTAAAGAAAAAGTCGTCGGATCCGTCGGTGATGTTCTTGCTGGTAATGTTATCGCACGTGAAAACGATGAAGAAATAACATTGTACGAAAGCGTCGGGTCATGTGTCCTTGACGTTGCCATTGCAATTGCTTCTTATGAAGCGATTACGAATGAATAGTCTTAGCAGTTTTACATTGTGTTACGTATAAAAAAGAAAGATTGGTTCCCTGGAACCAATCTTTTTAGTAATCTCAGTATCTGCTGTTTCTACGAAACGACTTTTAATTTCACTAGCACCAATAAGCCTCAATCGGAAAGGCTCATGCTTTATATATGTATCGCTAATATGATCAATAAGACTGTTTTCAATACTTTGAGCGTCCTCAATACTAGCGAATTTATGGGTTATATGAATATTAACCATTTTAAGTTCTCAAGCAGACATACATGTTACTCCGACACTTATTAATTTCGCATATATCATAGCATAAAGCACTTGTCTGCGGCTTTAATTGTTTTTCAACACAAATATTCGTCTAAAGAAATTCTGTAGTTTAAAACCCAGAAATCAAACCAAAAGAAAAGCAGTTCTGTTAAAAACTGCAATTCTGTTGAACTATCTCGATAATAAATCAAGCAATGAAAATTAAATTCTAAGAGATAGATACTACATAAAAAGTCTACCTATTTCATCAATCAAATCTTCCAATTGCTGACCGTAAGAATTTACAGAGTAGTCCTTATTAAACCCTTTTTGTACTAGAATGCTTCCTACACACTGTCTTAATTCATTATAAAACTCATCAGTATAAGAATGTATAGAATTATCTCTCACAACTGAAATTAACTTTGGATTACATTCATTAAGACAGTCTTCTAAAAGCATCAGCGATTTTTCATTCAGTCTAATCACGGTCTAACTCCTCCACTTCCATTTGCCCATGTAGTAATGACTTTTCCAAGCTCATTTAGTACTACTGTCGACTTTTCCAAGCTCATTTAGTACTACTGTCGCATTTTCACCAATGTACTTTATTGTAGGTCCTAAGTCACTCGTTTGGTTCACAATTTCTACTGGGTTATTAACTGCATCCAAAATTGCTTCATTAGACACTCCAATTCCTCCATCTCTACCCAAGGCTTGCTCAGTTCCATGTTTGGTATACCCTGTAATTTTGTCGTTTTCTGGTAGACCATCTGTGTTAACATTCCCCGTTCCCTTATGTTAATTTCGCATGTATTATAGCATAAATTGTTTATGTGCGACTTTAATTGTTTTTCAATATAAACTACTCGTTCAACACAGATATATTGGGTACAAAAGGAACCTCATACCGTATTTTCTTGTTCTCTATAAGAGTTAGATTTCTTAAACAGCAATCACTTTTTTATTCCTATTTGCTCTGTATTTCGAAGCAAAAATTCCCAAACGCACAATCGTCAGGGGCAATGTTTAAGTAGTTAATTGCTCTATGAAGTAGTTGAGGAATTTCTGCCACAAGATAATCCATATACTTATCAATCGCTTCTTTAAACGCGGCTATATCTCCCTCTAAACAAAGAGGAAAAGATGTTTTTATTCTATATTGTTCGCTTAATTGAGCATCATTAAAATTAGTTCCTAAAACATTACTCCAATGTTTCATTAGTTCTTCTTCGCTTAGATGTTCGCGAAATTCAAGATAGAACATAAAGTCATCGAACTCAATCTGCCTTTGGATCTTGCCATTAACGTAAAAAGGATTTATCTTAATATACTTACTCGTTTGATTTGATTTTTTAAGCCATTCAACTAAAGTAATCAATTCATTGAATGATATATATCTTCGTATTTTTCCACCATCTAACATTGTGAATCGATAGATAATGTGGTTCATTTTTTCATTAATTTCAGCCATTATTTCTCCTATCTAAATAAATCAAATACCCAGTCGGATCTAAATAAATCTGAAACTCGAATTACTTTGTTGGTAACAGTGTCAACTGCAACATAGTGCATTTCATCAACATAGTATACCTTTACTGGATTTCCAGTGTATGTATTTATAGAATCCGATGTCTTATAAGGATTATTAATTATATCAACAATTTTTTGATTACTCCACCCTCTATCGGAAACTTGGTTTTCATAACCAGGTTTACTGAACTTGTCAGAAAATTCAGTGTCATCGGCGGAGACATTCCCTGTCCCCTTATGTTCACTACAGAAACTCTTTGAACTATCTAAATCATAGCATAATTCGTTTGTGTGCGACATTAATTTCGTTTAATACAAATACTCGGGTTAGGCAAGAATGTTGATTAAATTGCTTAAATCAAAACAAAAGAAAAACAGTTCATTTTTCGAACTGCTTAGTTATTCATATTACTTTTTCCAAGAGTTCTCAAGTAATTTTATATCTCTAGGTGTACTGTCATATGATAGTTCAGTTTCATCAGTAACTTTCTCCCAAAATTCTTGACCAATTGAATATATTTCTAGTGTTTTTAAAAATCCGTGTTCAACAAAAATAATGAATCCTATTGCTCCAAACAATCCATCAACAGTCCCGAATACATCACCAAATGGAAACGTATCCTTTACATGTTTATTATTTAATATATTTACTTGGGTAGAAATACTAAATGAAACAAACATCCCTACACCAGTATCTGTATACTCCAACTTTTCAACTTGTTTCCATTGTTTTCTCAGACAATCCAATACATCATTATTTCCATCAAGTAACATCTCGATTGCTTTGTAAACTAGTTTTTTCATATATCCTCCTTCTAATTTTCTATGTGATAAAGAATGTTCCAATTTTAAATATCCCATCAACAATCATCCCCCGTACAGTAATGTCAAATCCATTCACATCTATAACCATATCACTTATCATTCCAGCTAAGCCTTCTGCATCAACCATTTTTTGCATAGCTTGCTGTACAGCATTATAAGCTTGAGTTTGATTGCCTTTAAATGATTCTAAAAAACCATCTAATTTATGGTCATGGGATGGGTTTTCAAAGACGTGTTTTAAATCATTTTCATTGACTGGAGTATCAAGATTCCCCGTCCCCTTATGTTCACTACGGAAACCCTTTGAACTATCTAAATCATAGCATAATTCGCTTGTGTGCGACTTTAATTGTTTTTCAATACAAATACTCTTCTAAAGAAATCCTATTGTTTAAAAGTCCGAAATCAAACCAAAAGAAAAGCAACCATATTTCAGGTTGCAATTTCATCGTTTTCATCTCAATTGACAATTTCAATTGTTAGTCAAAAATGATTCCCATTCCATCATATTTAAAACTTTGATAAATGTAGATGTCATCATTTACTTTATAAGCATCATTTTCTGAAGTAATACTTTTTGATGCAAAAAGATTCCAATTTCGGTAATTCTTTAATCTATCTGTTTCATACTGACTAATAGCATTTTCAGTGTCATTAAATCCACCAATAATTTCTATTTCCGTCGAAATATTATTAAATATGAATACTATTATTTCAATCAACTCATCTAATTGCTGTGTTATAAGTTCTTTGTCAAAATCTATGCCAACAATATCGAAATCATTTTCAATATAACTTCTTTCTGAATATTTATATCTCTCATGTTTAATTACGAAATCCGAATACTCACTATGTAGTTTGTCCACTATAAGATTTATTGATTTTTTTTCGATTTCATCTTTACTTAAAACAGAAAAAATATACGTTCCCATTATTTAACCACTCCAGTTTCTAATAAATGTTTCATTTGTTCAATTGACAGTTTAAATGCAGTATTAAAAGTTCCATCTGAATTTATAAATACCCATTGATTTGTATTGGGATTAAAAATATGAGTTCCTTCGCTCCCCCACCATGTACCTGGTTTTTGAATATTATCAGGATTATCTATGAAACTAGATAAATCATTTTTGAAACTATTTACACTATTGCTACTACCATCTGGATAACTTCCAAAATCTCCGCTATGTTTACTAAATGCCTTATCAACCGAACTATCATTATATGTCACATCACTACTATTAACATTCCCCGTCCCCTTATGTGAATTTCGCACATATCATAGCATAAATCATTTGTGTGCAACTTTAATTGTTTTTCGAATCAGTTATTGCTTCTGATGAAGTACCTTGTTTAAATTGCTTGAAATTCGCCAACAAAGAAAAAGCGATAGTACATCGCTTAATCACATCATCGATTATTCTCTGGTAGCTCTTCTTTAAAGGCTTTTCTTACGTTTGGTAGTAATCTCTTTGAGGAAGCACCAAATTCTTTATAGTTTTTCCTCGCTTCTACAAGTGATACTTTGTTTGGTCCAATTGCAATATCTACTTGTTCTTGACCAACAATGTCATATTGCCAAAAACAGACTGGACAAATGTCAACAATTATCTCTTCTCCCCAATCTTCAATTGTATAATTAAAACAGCACGGACATTCTATTTTTTTCATTAGCTTTCTCCCTTCATAGGTTTTATGGTTTAAATTTTGATATCTGTTCTAACCAGTAGTTTATTCCTGTATCTGGTTTGAAGTATGTAGATATTCCGCCGTATTCGTTGATGATTCCAAAAGTGTTAGTAGATGCATCATATTGGAAGTATGTTCCACCATTTGATGTAAAACTCTCTGATCCATTTGGTGGATTATCTAAGAAATCTCTAGCACTGTTTAAATAGTCTTGACTAGTTTGTGAACCGAAATCTGAACCATGGTCTCCGAAATGTTTATCAAGTGAACTTCCATTTTTGAAGTCAGCACTGGCATCTCGACTTCCATTGTATCCATGACTCCCCGTCCCCTTATGTTAATTTCAATTAAACTCAAGTAAGAAATCACCAAAAAGGACAGACTATTACAACTTACTCTAGAGAATCCAATATTTTTTTCCTGGCAAAGTCAACATAAATATCTCCGAGAGGTTCAATAATACTGACTATATTGTTAAGAAGATTACTTCTAAAATTCTCAGTGTCTCTTTTTGAAATTACCAATGAAACATTGAACGATAAATTCCACAAAATTTCTGAAATTATCGAATCTAAATCTAACGTGTTCTGGATATTTACTTTGTTACCACGTTCTTGAACTGATACATGATGATAACCCTCTGAATCTGAGTAAATATATTCTCCTGGAAAAGTGATTTGATTTGTAAAGTGATACATATTATCCAAGTAACTATTTAGTTGTGATGAGTAAGGACTAGTTAAAATTAAATTTTGAACTTTCCTTTTAATATCTTTAGTTGTCAAAAGCATGCTATCCTCCTATTCCATATAACCATTTATTATGTACCATTGTATTGGTTTAGGTAAAACGTATTGTAATCCGCCTCCACTTGAATCACCCCATGGAGCTACAATTGATTGAGTAACCCCCTCAATTGGTTTAAGTATCTTTATATTTTGATAAGTAGAAGGATCCGTATTTGGTGGTAGCGAAAGTGAGTCTGATGAAGCACCAGATTGTGTAACAAATTTACTATTTTCACCAATTCCACCATATCTTCCAACACTTTCTCCAGTGTTAAGCGTTACAGTCTTTTCACTTCCAGGTACAGCACCATCATTGGGCGGATAGTTTATACTTCCATCTTCGTTATACCAACTTGTATTCCCCGTCCCCTTATGTTTAATTTTACCACAGGTACTTAACCAATTCTAAGTTTTCCTAGAATTAGTTACTATGTACACATTTGATACTTCATTAAAACCTAATTATTTGATTCTAAAGGACGCCACTCTGTCTTATCTCGCATCATTATGAATACAATTCGTACAAGTTGTCTCATAATGCAAACTAAGGCTTGAGACTTACTCTTGCCCTCTTTCAATTTCTTTTCATAAAACGTTCTAAACTGTGGTTGTTTCGCATTGCTATGAATATCCGTCGATATCATACCTACTGCTAGGAAATAAAATGTAGAACGCAACTTACGGTTACCTGTTTTAGAAACAAAATCTCTATCTTTACCACCACTACCTAATGATACTGGTGCAATGCCACAAAACTTTGCTAACTGCTTTTCATTCTTAAATCGATTGATATCACCAATCTCACTAATGAGTCTTCCTGCTGTAGCAGTATTTATATTGGGTATTGTTTGTAACTTCAGACCAGTTTCATGAATCAATACATCTAATTTCGATTCTATGCTGGTTATTTCCTCGCTTGTGCGCTGTATCGTTTCAATCAGCGTTACAATGCTCTCCTCAATATAAATGCTTCTGTGTGCGGTTATATTCGCTTTGATACTCGTTAGTATCTTATCGGCAGTTGTTGCTCTAAAGATACGTGTGTATTGTTTTATTTCTTGTACTAGTTGATCTGTTGTATATCCGTCTAAATGACGTGGTGATGGAAACTGTTTGTAAAAGGCTTGTGCACTCTTTGTTTGCAGATTACAAAAATACTTCTCATACCCTGGATATACTTTTTCTAACTGTTGATGTAAAACTCTATAATTGATTGATTTCTGATTTGAAAGCATGTTTCTAAGATTGGTGAGTAAACGAATATTAGAAAACAACTCTTGTTCTTCTTTATGTTTGAATAATGGTAATTCTTTATGACTATCTTTCAATACACGTGCTACGCAATACGCATCATAATCATCACTCTTCTTATAGTTGGGCGAAGAACGTCGTAAATAGTCTGCAAGTGCTGGATTGACATGATGAACGGTATAGTCTCGCGCATCTAAAAACTCTGAAAACATAAAGCCAAATGACTTCACATCTTCCAATCCAAATATTAATGGCTCATTCTCTGTAACTTCTAAGATACGACCCAATGCACTTTCAAAGTGTTCAGGTGTATTCTCAAATGAAAACGTTAATATCTTATCGGTGTCATAGTTTATGACACTTACAGTATGGGAAAATTTGTGTGTATCAATTCCTACATAGTACTCTGCTCTTGTTGTCATAATCTTATGCCTCCTTTTCTTATGACGGACACCCCGTGACAGCCTCAAGTATATAGCGATAACTGGATATTTCACCAGCCCGCAAGGGGACGAAAGTCTTCAAGTTTTCACGTCTCTAAGTTTAAGATTTTTGGGTCTTCACAATTATTATACGGAATTCGTCGATAGCACTTACCAATCAGAGTGCTAAACGAGCCATTTTATAGAATGTATTACGTTTGAGACCTGTCTCAATCATGGCTTGTTTAGCGGTTATTCGACCACTTTGCCACTCATTAAATATTTCTTCAAAGTTTTCTGGTTTTTCTATTTGTGGACGTCCAAACTGAACGCCTTGTGACTTTGCGATTTGTATTCCTTCTCGTTGTCGTTTCTTAATATCTGACCTTTCTTGTTCTGCAACATAGGACAAGATTTGTAAGATTAAATCACTGATGAATGAACCCAACAAATCCTTGTTTTGTGTTGTATCCAGCAGTGGCATATCTAGGACAATGATATCTGCTTTGATGCCTTTAGTGATGGCTTGCCATTCTTCAAGTATCATGTCGTAGTTACGACCCAATCTATCAATACTTGCAATCACTAACACATCACCCTCATTGAGTAAATGCTTTAATAACTGATATTCCTTTCGATTGAAATCTTTTCCACTTTCTTTATCCACAAAGATAAGGGGTTCATCAATGCCATACTCTAGAAACTGTGATACTTGTCTATCACTTCTTTGGTCTTGCGAACTGACTCGTGCATAACCATAGGTGCGTTTTTTCATATGGGGTACCTCCTTCGTTTAACGTACTGTATGATTCATTCACCATGGTTGTAAAGGGAACCCATAAAAGTGTTTGTTTATCTCAGGGATACATAACCAACATTGATTAAACTGATTCATCACAATTACCAACACAAAAAAACACACAATATCGTGAGATATCATGTGTTGGTTTAAGTATACATTTATCAACAGTCAATATTTGTCACTCTACAAACCACGTTACGCTGTCTTACACTGTGTTTACAGATTGGAGTGAACACTTATGACATCAAGCATTAAAAGCAGTGATTGTAGGCGAAGTATGCACTAGAGTACAAGATAAGTTATTCACAGCCATTGAAGAAGAACCAAATAAGTTCTCAACTCTAAGAGTTACAGATTCCTTACTTGAATCATTTAGTCAAAAAGAACTTGATTTAAATATCAACAGTTTTACGGATTCATTCGTGGATAAACTTTATGAAGAAGTAAGGTCTTACTAATCGAAATCTTTTTCAAGCGCGGAATAGAAACAAGAATATATTCGGATCACCATGAAACGTAAAAACGATTACTTATGCCATTGAAGGTACACGCAACCTCTTTACGTAACGTTAATCATTTTTGTTTACTAGGAATACATTGATTGACGAAACGAAGAACACTAATAAGTACTCAAGAAAGGTTATGACTTTTTTGGGTATTTTTTTATGATTATTTATGAGTGTATGCTCTATTTTGGTATTATTGTCCATATTACAGTTTTATGAGTATTTAAACAAAAATACTATTATTTTAGAGTAAATCTGTTATTCCCGCCTATATTTCAATATTTCCGCTGTTTAAAAGGCTTATTGTATTGTCTTTTGAGTGGTTTTATCACTTTATATTCTGGAACTAAATCCTTTTTCGTGGTTTTATAGGGTACAATCGTAGCGTAAAAATTACGTATGGCTAGAAACTCATAATGTGTTTTCTTCTGCTTTTTGTAAGTTGGTAATTGCTTGTCAGTATTCAATTTCATATCTGATAATCGACGGTACGAAGTGAATAGGTTTCCCATTGTCATTTCTTCTGGGAAGTCTTGATACATTGGTGAGTAGTTGTAGTTGGGCGTATATCGTATTGATGATTGTTTGAAGATGTACATTGCGTGGTCTATGTTACTTGGCTTTTTGTAGACTGATGTTTCATTGCCTTCTGCGTCAAGTGGTGCTAATACACCTAATAGATATTTTCTTATCCGCTTCGCAAATGATTCTCCCGGGCAACATAATATCAACATGTGAATATGTGGTTTTACTTTGATTTCTCTCGGTTCAACGTGGTCTAGTACTCCACTCTCCCAATCATTGAATTCCGTACTGGTGAATACGGGTAGCGTTTTAGGTCTTCCGCGCTTATTTGTAATCTCCGTCTTTATCCCTATTGTATTTTCTGCATCCAGTTCACTAATGCCAATGACTGCTTGACAGAAGTACTTTCGTTCTTTGCATTGGTAGTTCATAAACCCTACAAGATTTTCTACTACTTTATTGGCTTCTTCTATGGATTCAAACTTATGTCCAATATCAAACTTATACATTCTAAGACGCTTAACTGTTGAGCGTCCTTTTCTTTTTGCCATTTCAACACCTCGTACCATCGACTAATTTCGCATATATCATAGCATAAATCGCTTGTGTGCGATTTTAATTATTTTTCATCACAAATACTTATTCAACGGATTTAAGCCGCTTATAACACTTGAATCCAAAATAAAAAACAAGCAGTCATATTACAGACTACTTGTCCTCTATTAAAAAATTTGATAGTACAAGTTTTCTTTTGTTAGAAATGAATAGGTATTTGTCACATCATTAAATGTCATTGTTTCCATAGCATCTAAATATTTCCTTAACTCGTTAATGGCAAACGAATAATTATCTTTAGATACTCTAATTCCAGGATTTATTCTTTTTGTCAACTCATCTGGTAAACTATTATTTTTATTGTATTTTAAAACTATTGTTTCTCCTTCAGTAACATCAATGTCAAACTCATAATCATGTAACTCATAAACTCTTAAATCCTCCACGTTTATCAAATATGGAGTAATAAGAATACTAGGAACCGTTTTATTTTCTTCAATTATATCCAACAGTCCGCAAATGTTTTTGGGCGAAATATAAGTACTACCATTTAAACTAACATTCGATTTTTTTTTCATTATATCTTGTATCATTTCTTTCATGATAGTTCCTCCTTAACTCTTATGGTAAAAATGGGTCAATGATATTGGCATCGGGTATCCAACTTGCAGGATTTAATGCATCACTAATCTGTACTACTTCTTTTGTAATATTATCAATAATTACATATGCTCCATCCTTGGTGTAATAAACCGTAGAAGCATTTCCAGTAGATAGATTTGTGGAAGTTCTTGTTGTATACGGATTATCCACAGTATTCTTAACAGATTGTTCTGACCATCCTCTTTGGTTCATCTGATTATTCAATTTTGTCGTTGATTTAGTATCACTTCCAAATTTTATATCATCACTAACATTCCCCGTCCCCTGTAATTGTGATTTAAAGAACTTTGCTTTAATGAACCCGCTCACGATATTACCTATTTCATTATATGCAGAATCATAATCCTCTTCAACGATATGAACTGTGAATGATAACGTTGAGCTAGTAGCTTGCGTAAGTGCAAGTGTTAATCCAGATTTAATGATTGTACTACTCCCACCGCTTCCGATTGCAGAGATCAAAAATAACACATCAGATCCAGCTTTTGAAAGGTCTATCGTACCTTGAATAACATGTTTACCTGCTTTACCCCATTCTCCATTAAGTGCGTTATCCACTGCGGATGCAAAATTTTCAAGTCCAGATCCCGCGTCATTTACTACTCTAAAAGGTGTTTCAACAATACTAATTAAGATTGCATTACCAGTTTTTCTCGTTTTATCATCCATATAGTACTGTACACCATAATAACCATATTTTTCAGAATACTCAGAAATTTTAATTAAATCATTTGCAGCATTATTTAGCATTGCTTTATATAAGTAATCTCCAAAGCCAACTACTCTGTCCCCTGCGGCATTTATAAAACGAGACATATAATCTAAGAAAGAGTATTCTTTTTTATCATTTGCATCATTTTCTGCCCTAAGTTTCGTAAGTTGAGAATTTGCTCTAATAAAACTAATTCCTTCCATACCCAATTGTTCACAATATTTTTTTATAAACTCAATCTTCTTTTTCTTAATCTGTTCTTCAGTTAAGCCTCGTGCTCTCCACTCATCGATTTCTAAGTTTATTTTCTGATCTAAAGTTAGTTGAGCATTCGCAGATTTTTGCTTCGCCTCTATTGCTAACTGAAGGCTAGTCTTTGTAATAATTTTCGGTGCCGGCGCATTAACAGATTTCTTACTAATTTTCTCGGTTATCTTAGATCCGAACGTTAGACCGATTGAGCCATATACCACCGATGACCACTTGGCACTCTCATACGATTTCTTAATTGGCGACCCCGTCAAATTTGAAACGCCTTCTAAAATACCTTTACTTATTATCGGCGCCGATACCGACCCACTATTTGCCGTTTTAAGCGAATTCCATAGATTTTTAAAGAAGTGACCACTTGGATCAACTCGATTAATCGGGTTGTTTTGTACATAAATATATCGGTTTTGAGATCCAATATCTTCCGAATCTCCATGATAAGTATCTCTCGTTAAGAATACTCCTGTTTCAGTATCATAATAACGGGCACGTAGGTACTGAATTGCACCATCGTGAATTTCTCCACTATATCCTAGATTTTGAGTCGACAGTGATGTCGGCTTTCCAAAGAAGTCATAATCAAACATTTGTATTTTTTGCTGGCTTGCAACACTTAAAACTATATCATCTTTTATATTTGACACTAAATATTCAGTTTCGTCAATTGTATCATGCATAGCAGCTTCAAAACTATACAATGTACTATTTACAAGCTTTCCATTCTTATAGCTTTCTACTACAGATGGATACTCCATACTTAAATCCAGCACATATAATTCCTCAACTGTTACTTCGTTTTCTTTAAGATTTGTGAAGGTACAGGATTTTTCATTTGTAAGTGAATCTCGGTAGGAATCCTTAGCATGTTTGATTGAGTCGGCTAGATTAAGCGATTCACCATCCCAGCTTGGGCGGTTACTGCTTACAACTGAATCATATGAGTAAGTATCTTTTTTTCCATTTCGATTACCAAACTGGTCATACGAGTATTCTATGATACGCGCATCACTATTTTCAATTCTAATCATTTGGTTTTCAGAATTATAAATATATTGTTCTCGGAATCCATTATCATATTCTTTTTCAGTAACGTTACCATTCTTATCATATCTGTACGTGATATCGTAGTCTTGTGTATCTTCAACAGCTAATAATTGTTCATTTTGACCTATGACATATCTCTTAGTTCTTAGGCCATCTGTATCTTTGATTACTTCAAGCGTTCGATTACCCCGATCATCATATGTAAACTCACGAATTGTTTCAGAACCCTGTTTCAGCTCATTTACTTCGATAATCTGATCAAGCTTGTCATACTTGTATTCCTGAGTTATGTCGCGTTTTGGGTAGCTGATATTCGTAATGTTGCCTGCGTCATCATAATTATAGTAGATTTCATCAATAATGGTTTCGTCTTGGGTCGATGTCGTGATTTGAGAGGCAAGTTCATGGCGTTCAGAATATGAATAGTTTGTCTTCGAAAATGGATTAGTCGAAGTTAGTAGCTGATTTTCTGCGTCATATTTATACTTAATTGTTTCTGTACCATCAAAAATGCTTAGAATTCTCCCAAATGAGTCGATTTCTTTATAGACTTGTTTTCCACTCGGATATTCAATTAAATTTTGATGACCATTTTCATCGTAACCATATTTGATTGTTTTATTGTTTTCATCTGTTACAGATAAGACATCACCCAATTGGTTATATGACATCGTAGTTTCACCTTGCGAATTCTTGACGGATGTCAAGTTTCCTTCATGGTCATAACTATAATTGATCTTATCATCAGATTGTTTGGATACGATTCGGCCCTTTGAATCATACTCGTATTTAACGAGCGCCCCAGACTCATTGCTTTCTAATAGTTTTCCATACTTATCGTATATATATGAATCTTTTTCATTCTCTTGTGTCCGGATAGAAATTACATTACCCATTTCATCATATGATGTGTCTCGAACAACTGTTTTATGAAGTTTCACTTTAGTTTCACGACCAAGTTCATCGTATTCAAACTCCAAATAACGACCGTAAGTGTCTTCCATCGCTACTAAATTCTGCGAGTCGTACTTATATCGTGTTTCACGGCCAAGTTCATCAATTTCAAGAATTTGGCGACCAAGTTCATCATACTTTGTAAAGGTTTTGACTCCCCTGTAGTCAACATTTTCAACTACTTCAGACCGTTCATTATACACCTGAAGATTTTTTCTACCCAAACGATCTGTTTCTGAAATTAGACGTGAATTACTATCATACTCATAGTAAATTGTGCCTAAATTATCAGTAACACTAATAATGTTTCCATTTGCATCAAATTCATTCTCGCTAAATCTTCCATTCGATACTTCAATGCGTTTTTGCCGACTAAGTTCGTCATAAGATATCGTAGATTTCAAGCCATGCTCGTCAATCTCTTCATAAACTAGATTAGCCTCATTATATTTTGATTCTAAGATAAGTTGGCCATTGACATACGTTTTAATCACATTTCCTCGCTGGTCATATTCATATCGCGTTTCAATACCCGCTAAATCTCTTTTCGATACAATGCGGCCATATTCATCATAGTCTTGAACAAAATCATGATTCCGCTCCGGACCAGTTCCTTGGCTCAACACATCACCGAATTCATTATACTCTGTAATCACTTCGAGTCCATTTGGTTTAATCTCTTTGACTTTTCTATCCATTGAATCGTAAAAATATTGTAATTTATTTCCAATGGCATCTACGGATTCAATAAGTTGGTTTTTCTCATTATAATTTGAACGCGTAGTGTTTCCTTTACTGTCTATTTGCTCAATTACATTACCCTTTTCATCATAAATTATCTTTGAGGAATTACCTAAAGCATCTATTTCCTTAATTTTTTGATCATATACATCATATTCATATTCTGTTTTGAATCCCAGTTGATCAATACTTCCAATATGCCGGTTTCCGGCATCGTAGATATTTTGTACAGTTGAACCATCTGGATATACAATTTCAATTTGATTATTTCGAGCGTCGTATTCGTATGTAGTCACATTACCCAAGGCATCGATTCTTTTTGTTTCACGATTTTCACCATCATATTCAAATTGGATTGCTTCTCCGAGTTCGTTTGTGACACTTAAAACATTACCGTTTAAGTCATGTTTTATTTTGCTCTCACCATTAACTATGTCGCTTAAACCGCTTACCTTACCAATCTCATCAAAGAATGTTTCATCAAATTTTGTATCTGATTGTACTCGAGTAATTTGCCCAATTTTATTGACATCATATGTGGTGACATTACCATAAATATCAGTTTCTGAAATTAGTTGATTTTCAGAATCGTAACTTCGCGCTATTTTTAATCCGCGTTCATCCGTTGTTGACAAGATATTTCCAAATGAGTCCAGTTCATGTACAGTAGATTTACCACGATTATCGTGGCTTTCAATCAACTGACCTTTTTCATTATAGACATATGTTTTTCTATATCCATTCGAGTCAGATTCGACAATCATTTGATCTTTTTCATTATACTCATAGGACAATGTTTTCGAAATCATTGCCTCTTTAGTTTTACGGCCATACTTATCGTATTCATTGTATGTTTTGCGTCCATACGTATCAGTAACAATTACTCGAC
Organism: Erysipelothrix sp. HDW6B; assembly: GCF_011301115.1. Lineage (NCBI taxonomy): Bacteria > Bacillati > Bacillota > Erysipelotrichia > Erysipelotrichales > Erysipelotrichaceae > Erysipelothrix > Erysipelothrix sp. HDW6B. Next base: position 1,895,915 of record NZ_CP049860.1, read on the forward strand.
CTGCCTCATCATAGGTATATTTAATACTTCGACCCAGCGCATCGATTTCTTCTTGAATTTGTCCGAGCACATTATATACTTTTGTTTCAACGTATTCACCGTTGTTAACATTGTCATAGAGTGTAGTTTCGACACGTCTGCCTAACGCATCATAAGCATAGGTTTTTTTTATTCCAATCGGACTGATTTCTTCAACTAAAAGATTAGCCGCATTGTAAAATTTTTGAGTGATGTTGCCATTCGCATCTGTTTCCCTTATGACATTTCCGTTATTGTCATATTCATACGTTATTCCTTCACCGCGTTCATTTAGGATGGCCTCAATCTCTCCATACGCGTTGTATTCATAATATTGTTTTATTCCATTCGCAAGCGTTGTTTCCTTAATGACACCCGCTTCAAATATATTTGAACTACCATGATTCAATGAATTTAGACTTGATGTCTTATTTCCTTCTGTATCATAGTTGTATAATTCTTTTCTATCCTGCTGTATCTTAGCTGTAATGCGAGAACCCTGGTATTGATACTGCGTTTTATCCCCATTACTATCGATAGTTTCTATAAGTCGATTTTCACCATCATAGCTATTGACTGATTCACGACCTAGATAATCGATAACTTTACTTTGGCGGCCTAAAGTATCATATTCATAATAAGTTGTTCTCTCATTCTTCGTAGATGACTCTAACTGACCCAACATATTGAATACTTGAGAGTCCTCACTCCCGTCAGAGTTCGTTGTTTTAATATTACGACCCAACGTATCATACTCATAAATTGTTTCGCGCCCTGCCGCATCGATACTTTTGACCTTTTGGTCAAGGTGGTTATATACCGATGAAGTGGTTTCGTTTAAAGCATTTGTTTCGGTCAGTTGATTACCATTTTCGTCATATGTTTTATAAGTCTTACCAAGACTATTTTCTATAGAAATAACGCGCGACCACGCATCATAAACAAACACTGTATTGTTTCCCATTGGATCGGTAACACCAATTTTTTGACCATCACCGTCATAGTGATAAACTGTCTGGCGATCACCGGATCCTTCGGATACTAAGAGTCCACGTTGATCATAGGTATATGACTTTGTGATACCCTGACGATTCGTTTCCGACACTAAGAAACCAAGTGCATCATAAGAGTACGTCTCGGTTGTTCCGTCTGCGTAACCTACTTGAGTTAAATTACCATCAAGATAGGCATATGTCTTTTCCAGTCCATAAATATCTCGTGAGTATACTTTGAGACTATTCTCAAATCTATTCTCTGAAAATGTCCCATCTGCAAAATTTGTGCGAATTAAATTATTCTTGTCATCATACTGATAGCTTATAGTATTTCCGTCAAAATCCACGACTTCAATAATGTTGTTTTGAGAATCATAACTGTATGATTTAGTTTGACCCAACGCATTATTTTCGCTCGTTAAAAGATTGCTTGAATTATAGCTGTATGTATAGATCTTGCCGTCCTTTTTGGTTTCTGAAACTAAATTACCACGTTCATCGTATTCTTTTGGCATAACCAAGCCGTTTTTATCTTCTATTTTTTCTGTATATCCACGACTGTTAATGGTAATACGCTCTGTATTTCCCTTATAGTCGGTAATCTCTGTATATCCATTGCCATAGGTAAATGTTGATTTGTTTCCTAACGCATCTTTTTGACTTTTAATTCTGCCTTCTGAGTCATAGACGTTCTCAACGACTTTTGTTCCATCTTCACGACTTGTAAATGAAAGCATACGATTATTGTTATCGTATTCATACTCAATTACGAATCCGTGTTGGTCAACATATTTAGTCAAATTACCGTCACTATCATATCCGTATTGAACACTCGTCCCATTTGGTGCAGTTATTTTTGAAACATAGTATGAATTGTTGTATTCGAAAGAGAACTTCTTGCCAGAAGCACTTGTATAAATACTCAAATTGTTATTGGAATCATATGTATAAGTATTTTTTAAACCTTCTTTATTTAAAATATGTTCCGTGATATCACCATAGTGATTGAATACTTTTTTCTCATCATTAATACTTTGTGATAATTCATATTGATAATAATCAACGTCGTAGTTTTCTCTAATTGGAGCATCATCTTGGTCATAATAATCACTATCACGAGTAAATGTTCGCGTTTCGGATATACTTCGATTTAGTTGATAACTCGATCCATAGGGTGTCTTATAGGTGCCATCTTCATTACGGACAAATGTATAAATTCGCCCAGTACTATCCTGATATTGAATGGTGCCATTTTCTAAAAAGTAGAGCGATTCACTGATAGACATCGTCCAGTTACGACCAAATAACCCATCCTTGCCAAGACCCATACTATCGTAATGTCGCGATAATATATGCTCTTTGTCATTTTCAATATATCCAACATCCGGATTGTCATAAATGAAATTACCTGTATTTAAATTAATAGGTTCGTACCCATACTCGCAATGCTGGTTTCGACCGAGTAAATCTGCATCAATCATTCTCTTATCTGCTTCACTTAAAGCTGAAGGTTGATATTGTTTTGTTTGATTTTTAGTTGGGTTACGAATGATGACTTCGTTACCTGCAACGAGTAGCTCATCTGAAAGATTATTATCCCGCATAAACTGCTCTTTATCACTCACACCATAAAATGCAAGCAAGCGACTGATACGGTCATACCCTGTTGATTTATAGATTATAAAGGTATCACCCGATTTCCATTTAGAAGTTCCACTGGCATCGCTTGTTCGATATCTAACTGTATAGGGCGTTGTTTTCTTGAGTGACGTAGAATTGTAAAAGAATTCAGGCACTTGCACATTTGAGGTTAATCGGTAATATGTTTGTGCATTGCTCACCAGATTGTATCCCAGTTCTTTAGTGTATTGAGAAAACTTTCGATAACCAGTAAGTGCTGTATTTTTACTATTAAATACAGTAGAATTTCCAGAATCCTGAATTTCGACTTCTAGCGTCGATCCTGGTCTAACCATTGCATCAAATCCAAGCGCCCCAAAATGAACAACATTATTTTTTCGATCATTACTGGTGAATGGTCGCATAAATAAAACTGAATCCTCGAGTGGAAATATCGGGGATATCGGCTCTTCTTTTATCGTTGTAATAGTTACTGAAGGGCGTAATTCTTGCCAAGCGCCAGCAGCATTGTCACTTCGATGATTGAAGATAGCAATTGATGATTCTAAAGGCCCACCATTAGCATTGGACACCCCTCGAATTTCAATCCCATGATGCGTACCGCTATTTTGCCATGACTGAACAATATTTGTAATATCAAAAGTCATGTCAACAAATTGGGTTGTATCCTGAGCCCCTCGTGTATTTACTTCACCCGTACCTCTGACACCGGCGTTTGAGTTGTTTAGATAATTCATATAATTATTATAAGTAATTCCATCTACATTGTTTATATCAAAATGCTTCTCTGGATCAAGCATGTATGTATGGAATTTAACACCATTGGGACTAACGGCCGTTGATCCTGTATTATGTTTTGTGGTAAAACTTGCATTTTTCACAACACGACCCGATCCAATAATGTCGGTCATTGATTTTCCATTATGAAAGTATAAAATCGCACGGTTATCAATACTCTCAAGGGGTTGCGTACTCGTTCCTCCGAGCATTGCACCGTAATTGTAGTTCGCATTACCTGTTATTACACGATCTTCACTTGCCCATGAGCTACCAGGGTTATAACTATGATTTCTATATAACTCTCCACCTCGAACACCAAAAAGAAGAACATCTCCTTTCCCATAGTTCTCAGTCTTTTCCATCTCAACATCGACATTGAATGGCTTACTATATGCCTCACTTATGTTATCTGGAATTTTAAATTTTATTTCTAAAATATTACCATCTTGATTGATAGTTTCTACTTGTATAGACTCATCAATTTGGTTGTTCTTTCCATCACTTAATCCTCTAGGTGACACTATTCCGATTATTTTATTGTTCTTATCAAATAAATTAACTTGCTTATCTGTTTCAGAGATTTCACCTCTTACATCATCTTCAAGCTGTACTACCACAGGAATGTACTCTGTGTTTGTCTCCTGCCGCACAACAAGACCATAATTTGTTGATATTACCTTAGGCCCAGTGTTATCCAGCAACACTTGGTCTTCTACAGATACTATTTTCTCTTGAAGTTCAACAGTACCAATCGTATCCAACGAAGCCTTGTCATTTTCTACCGTAATGCTTCGATATGTTGTTTCACTAGAATATTTTCGTTCATCACTTCTTTGTTTATTTTCATCAAATTTTAAATCTATATCTCTCCAGACTCCATTCACCAATTCATGAACAGGATCTAGATAATATATTATTTTTTCTTCTCCCGTATCGTGATTAACATAAATTTTAGTATATGCGTCACGACGTGTAGCATCTTCAAAAAAACCTTCTATGCCCATTGTTGTTTCAGTCACGTTCGATGGTACGTTTCTTTTTGGAATTGCGATACTACTATGAGACAATTCATCCTTTTCTTCTGCGCTACTTTTCTCATTCAACGATACGTTATAGTATGGACCATATTCGTCAGCATAAATTTGAATATTCTGTTTTGGATTGACGACGACAAGTGTCAATAGTATTAAAAATGTCAGTACTTGTATAGTTACTTTACGAATTATATTCATGATTTTTCCCCATTTTGAATTACCTCAATTATCAAATACAAGGCATCAAAGCCTTCTAACACAGACTGTGTATCATTGCTTCTCATTGCTATTGCCATCAACTCAAGTTCTTCACCAAATTCATAAGTATACTTGTATTTGGCATCAAAATACACTTGGTCGGCATATGGCTCTGTACCAACATATTTAATGTTAAAGTAATTGTTTGAGAGATTTTTAAAGTACTTAGCAAACGAATCGAATGCTTGTGCGGTATTCTCGTCACAAATATATGGATCTGTGGTTTTCAGATAGTCGCCAAAATTACCTTCATAATTGCTGTATAATCCTTCAATATCACTTATTTTTGTCTCGTATTCTTTCTTATTTACTATTTCAACTTTCTCTTGTTTTGGTAGATGAGATGTGTCATCGTTTTTATCCTGAACACATGCTTTTAATAATAGAAGTAAGATAACTATAATAATTATTCCAAGAATAATTTTAATTATCTTTTTCTGATTATCAGATAATTTGTTCTTCATATTTCCCCCTATGCAGTAAACCGCAATTATTGTGTACAAAAATGGAGTTTCTACATTATGTAAGCGGATGGGACAGCTTCTGATACCTAACGACATTGAATCCAAAATACAGAAGCTATCTTTCTGTATTCTTAGAATTCAAACTATTTTTCCACAATAAAAAAATGGTCGATATCGATCATATAGCATTAGCGTTTACGTGTTTACTTTTATGTTGGCATTGTCCGCCAAATTTCACATAACTCCTTTCAGATTATGTTTCTCCACGTAGCGTCCTCTCCCACGATTAAAATTGATGATTACTTGCTTACGCACACACATCACAATTGTAGATACTTCTCTTGATGAGATATTCATTGTTGCCACGAACTAATTAAGTCAATCAGTTTAATTGGCAGTAAATCTATGTTTATTTCACTACACAATGTCTTAAAAGTCATGACTCTCTTGAGTGTAGCAATATATCTTCTTTCCCCAAAAAGAGATTTATTATTCGTACCTTTCAATCATATATACGAAACTTTGATTAGACAAGCGAAAATCCAATCTAATTCACCCACATTCCGATCACACCTTAATACAACTAAAATATTGTTATTTCATTGTTAAAAATACCTGTTAATTCTCAATTTTTCATATTTAAAAGTTCACTTTTGGAGTTTCTAGGTAGGTTTATAAAAAAAAGAAACGCTTTGCGTTTCTTTTACAAACCAGCCGATCTCTTACTCATCTATACACAATCATAGATAAGTATCTTTAAGTACTTTTTTCAGAAAAAGATAAGCATATTAACCAAACGAGTTGGCTCCTACGTAATGGTTAAATTTCAACTTTTTGTTTAATATGTTTCCCTCGAACAAATGTTGTTAGCAAATAGATTAGCAAACCAATCATTGCACCTATTACATTCGCAAAAACATCATCAATATCTACAATTTTAAATGATCCACAAAAATATAAGAATACAAATTGTGTAAATTCAATTGAGACTGTAAATACAAATGAATAAGAAAATGTTTCAAGAAATCTTCTTTTTACTATAAAAACCATATTGGCAAGGAAACCAAAAGGAGCAAACATAATCATATTTAGAACAAAGTTTCGAGACAAAAAATTCCGGATTGTCAAATTGGGAATTAAATGGACCGAGTTCCAAATTGGTTCACCATGCCTAATTATAAAATTGTTCTCAATTCGTGCAAGAGATGTTGGGATCGGAAAAATAGTTATATCTATTACCATAAATATATATATCAAGAAAGACGAAAACCAAAAAAAATCTCTAATATTTTTTCTTCTCCATAATTTTACGCATACAAATAAGTAGATTACAACATAAAAAGGAAAGCCAGTGTTGAGTTCTGTTGCCATTGTTTTCTCCTGTATTTTAATCCATCACTTATAATATAGTTTCTTTTATCTTTTTGTGAGCAACAGGTTTACAAACTACTATGATTTTGTGCGTTCTATTGCATACACAAATATAGATTCCGTATTTTGCACGTATGTTCCTCATTCATACTCGATGTCTAATTTCTATCGCATTTAAATACTGTGACAATGATTCTACTACTCTTTTCAAAATCATAAAGCTATCTAAGATACCGATAACTTATACGAAGCCAACATCTATTCGATTATTGAAAGAGTTTATTCAATAGACTCTAGCGTAGGGACGATTATTCTGCTCTAGACTTTTACCCTTACTATGTTTCTGATGATAAGAAAAATGTATTTGTTTCTTAAATTATTAATCCACTTTCATACCTTAGTCTTTAGGAATTAATTGACTGTCTTCCATTTCGGCAATGGCTTCTCGACAAATGAGTCAAACTGCCATGTGTATCCATCATCTTGACTAACAAACTTTGCATCAACATTTCTATTAAAATCACCATGCTCACCTTGATTCACTAACATGGTTAGGATGCCATCTTCTAATTTCGGTGCTTCTGCCTGTAAAAAGATTTGATTCCAGCTAATTCCAGATGCTTTAGGAATATCGGTATATAGACCAATATCATCAATTGGTAAAATTACTTCATCAAATGTCTCGCCACCATCCTGACTAATATATAAGCTTGGATCTTTTTCGTATGTAACAAATAGTTTACCAGCAATGATATGTGAAGCATCAATAACATGCTCACTGTACATGGGTATCTCACCAGTAGTCCAGTTCAGTCCTCCATCAGTAGTATGATGATACGTAAAAATATCCGAGTTGATTGCGACGTGACTTCCCAGCACAAGGTATCCTTCATCCCCCACAAAACTAAGATTTGCAAATGACACCGAAAACTTTCGCAGTTGATTCCCAAGATCATTGTCTGGAATAACGGATGTCGTATTCCAACTCACTCCTCCATCTTGAGAACTTGTTATGGCTGGTCCTTGATTTTTGTGAAAAACAATGATATTTTGCCCTTCAAACTCAATGCGTTTATCTTTTGTATAATGGTTTTGGAATTGAGTAGAAAAACCGGATGAAGGAATTGGTGTTTGAATCCATGATTCTTTTGAATTTGCACGTATCTTTAAATTCATATCATCAACACTGTATAAGTCTTCGAGAGGGTCTGATTCGTCACTCTTCTCAATTTCCTTAAAAGCAGCAAGCGATTCTTTTTCCCGTTTCACTTGTGTTTCTGATTTGATATACTTTAGCACGCTTTCTCGTTTTGAAAATGTTAAAACCATATCATAAGTCCACATTCCATTGTCGTGTGTCGGTGCTATATCAAAGAGCGTAGTTGGCTCTTTTTGTGCTTCTACACGAATCTCATACTCTACGATAATATCCTCTTTATCGTCCAAAAAGGATGAAAATGGATCGTTCATTTGTTCTAAAGTGTAATCCTTGATTCTATTATTCATATTCATTGGGTTTTTATACTGATTAAGATAAGCTTTTAGCCATTCATCAGTTTTATTTCCTACGTCACTATTGCTGTCCACAACTTCCACTGTAAATTGTCGTGCTGGTGTAGCTTGCTGACTCCACACATAGAACGCACCAATAACTACTAAAATACATAAAATCATCAATATAATATTTTTTCGTTTTGGTTTCATACATACTCCTTATTTTACACACAGTAATACTTTAGGGTAATCGTCTTATACCTTATATCGGTTGCGTCATTATTTGTATCGTATCAAGATTTTAGGCTATTTACAATGTTACACATTTGTTGATCGTGAGATTTGATAACATTACTTTCATCAATAGTTATTAGCATCTTTATCATCAAGTTAATCACTCACCACCAATCATTTTAGATTAAGAAAAAGTAAATTTGATTGGTTTTTACATTTGATTTGTTAATGTACAGATCTGACTTTAACTGGTATTATACGGTAAATTCAAACAGTTACTGAATACATAAGAAGCTATAAGCAGTGTTGTATTCCAAAAGAATCGACCAGTATCTTTAGTGAGTAATCGTTATTTGTACGTCCTTCAAACAACGACTTAAAGTAATCTAGATTCACCTTATTTACAATAGTGAACTTAGAATCATAAATAAAAAGACCGACTTTTTGTCGTGACGTATCTATCGGCCGTAAAGAAATCTATAAAATCTTAAGGTTTATACAACCATTTAAATTGAGAACTGTAACTTAAAATATTGCATACAACACATTTAATCAAGACTAGAACATTGGTTAAGTCTCAAAGTGTTTGGTTTATCATTTTACGATAAAGCGAACTTCAGGTAATAGTTCGACTAACTTATTATGACCATAAAAAAAACACCAAAATGTGTGAATAGATCACTTCAAGGTGTTTGTTTATCATATAAATGGTGGACCATAACGGGCTCGAACCGCTGACCTCATCCACGTCAAGGATGCGCTCTCCCAACTGAGCTAATGGTCCATTTGCTCTCATATGATACCATAGCCGAATGCCTAACTCAATGATAATTTGCAACAATTTTAAGAATCTTGAAATCTATTCGGGAATTGATTCGTTTTACACTGAACATCCATTTCTACGAGCGTCGATTGGTGATTTTATGTTTCCAATCTTAATCTCTAATTTTTACTGTTAGTATCTTTGAAATATTTAAAATGCACCTCTATAAAAGGTGCATTTTATTTAACTAATAAACCGATTGTGAGTATCCTTTTGAGTTAACTACTCATTGTTGGGTACGGATGGCGCATGCGTTTGCCCTTGATCAATCTTTTCCGGTTGATCGGGCCAATAGTAGTACGAATACGTGTTTTCTTTTAGATAAGTATTAATGACTTTTGTGTAAAAACGCGGGACTTGGGTACGTTCGTACATTGAATAGTAGTCAGTGACGTAGAGCTCGCCGTCAATCGTTTCTGGGTCCTCTATCGAATAAATACAATAGAGGCTAAAAGTACTTAAGAAACCGAGCACAACCAAAACCCCGAAACTTTTGAGAAGCCATCCCATCATTTTTGGTAATTTCTGGCTCGTGTTGATCAGACTAAAAATTGTCCATCCAACTAAAATCATAAGGGGTACAAACATAAAACCAATATGCAGTTTAGCATACGTACTTCTTAGCGCTACCTGACGATTATCAAGGATTGCATTTATAAGTAAAAATATTAAGATTACAAACATGTTTGCAATTGCGAATATTTTATAGTTTCTACTGAACCGCTTCACAAGTCGCTCCTTCTTGCTTTTCGGACATGAGTGTCCTAATCCAAGATTGTTTTCGATCAAAATCAGTAGCACCTTCATTAAACAGGCCAATTTCCACTAAATCATCTGCACTCGCAATTTCAAAATCAGTTGACATCACGTATGTAAAAATCGTTCCTTCAAAGAAAGCTGTAGTTGTGATTCCTGGGTACTCATTATCATCATAAATCTCTTCCAAATTCATTCCAGCAATCACATCTTCTACAGGGATGTCTGAATCCCCTTGAATTGGTGAAAGATCCATTGATATTGTGGTCTTTTGTTTCGTTACAAAACCGCCCTTAACTTCATATTCAGTTGTAACTTGGCTTTGAATATCATCTACGGGAACTTCGATCTTACAAACATAGTTTTCTATAATTTCGACGGGTTCAATTTTCTCTTCTGGTACCTTGTCCTGTTGCGTTGCAACCTCTTGAGGTTTTACTTCTGGTTCTTTCGTACAACCACTCAACAATACGAGTGCTAACGTTGCAAAGATAATACATTTTTTCATTCCTGTCTCCTCCTAGAAAAAAAAACTCACTTTCGTGAGCTTTATATTTTATTTACTCTCTGAACATGTAAAGCCATTTGAAGTAAGTACTTTTTGCGTTGCTTCCCAACTTACAAATTTTGCTTCTTTATCCTTTTGACCTTCAACCAATTGTAGTTCCTGAAGTTTCTTCAAGTCAGCTTTTGAGTAGTCAATGATATTGATTTCAGTGAGTGTTGCATCTTTAACATCAACGGAAACTTCAAGACCTTCAATTTTTTCAAGTTCTTTATGAACAGTCTTAACTTGTTCAAGCATTAATGCACTTGTATCCTCAACTGGTAATCCTGCAACTTCCGAAAGAGCTTTAATGTCTAAGACTGTTTCAATTTTTTGAGTCTTAACTTTATCACCGTTTGTTGTGATCGTTTGTGTTACTTTTGCTGGTAGTCCGAGCATATCAGCACCTTTGCATTCATATACTGTTTCTTTACCTGTAGATGTACATCCTGTGATGAGTAGCATCCCCATTGCAAATACAACTAATAATTTTTTCATACTGTATTCCCCCCGTATACCTATACTTTATAGAAGTTATCTTTAGTATTTGAGGTTTTCGTCTTCATCACAAACAAACAATGCTAACATTGCATTAATAATATCTGAATATTATCGTATATTGTACGAGATGGATAATTTCTCACAAACATCGGCTAAAAATTCGTTTCTGTATGCACAAATTTGATACTTGTTTTTAGTAGCGATTTCCATATTGATAACCCCAAATCGTTGCGGGATTTTCACGGCAAGGCACGCCTTTAACTTCGCATATGGCTTGAATGCCACCACTGGATGCACTGAGCGTACCAAAGGTGTTACTGCCGTTCCATTGCTGATAGGCAGACTGAATCGTACCAGTTCCAAGATTGTAGACTTCCGCATGAACATGAGGTCCTGTCGAACTTCCCGATGAACCGAGAATTGCGACTGTCTGTCCCATTGTTACGACATCACCGACTGATGCGACCGCACCATTTTGATGTAGATGAGCATAAAGAATTCCATAAACCGTTGTACCATCTGTCACGATTAGATTCATATAATTTCCATAGCCGCCATTACAGCCACTACCATATCCTCCCCATGTGGGACATCCCCCTTGATATGCGACAACCAGGCCATTTTGCGGTGCAAGCAATGGCATTCCAACCGTTCCATTTGTGGGGGCAAGGTCTACGCCAAGATGCGTTCCACCCCAAGGATAAGACCAAGTTCCTGCCGATACCCAATAGTTAGCGGCAAGTGGATATCCTAAACTTCCAGGATTGCTTGGGGGTGTAATTGCTGCGAAGTTAGATTCGGCGATTGCAACTTTTTGGACCGCCATTTCTTCTTCAATCATTAGGTGTGCTTTTTCTTGTTGGAGGACGCTCATGATAGCATTGATATTGTCTTGAGCAATTGTAGCTTCATGAAGTTCCTTTTGGTACGTATCTTGTTTTGATTTAAGATCAAGTGATGTTTGTTCCATCTCAGTTTTGTCCTGACTCAACTGTGTTACCAAGGTACGATATTCATTAATAGTGTTCTCATTGGACTTACGAATTACCTTTACCGCTTCAACACGGCGGAAAATATCGGAAAAGTCTTTAGCATTGACGATAAAATCAATATATCCATTAAGTCGCATTGTAGCATGACTTGCACGCATGTAGTTTTTCATATCATCTTGTTTATTCGTGATTGCATGCTCCTGCTCGTTTATATTAACTTGAAGTGATGCTACCTTTGTTTCCAATGTAGATATATCAGTAGCTGTCTGTTCAATCTTATGATTTAAATCTGCAACTAGTAAATGGTACTCATTTAAAGATGATGCATAATCATCAATTTTCGCAGTAATATCTGCAAGACTGGCTTTCGTATTTTTTAAGGATTCAAAATCTTGGCACTTTGCATCAGTACTGTTGCTTTCACAGTAAGCGGCATAGGCGCCCTCAGCATTGATGGTTGTAGGATTATCCATCATGGAAATAATTCCAATCAACAATGCCATTATTACGAGATAACGGATTCGTTTGGTCATAATCTGACTCCCTTCCGTATCTTTATAACAGACCAACGTGAAATGTAAATGAGAAACTTTCGCATTTACAGTATTCCCACATTTCAGCTCTAAAAAAACACGATGGGAGCTCCCGTCGTGTTTTTTGTTTACAATAATTCAATGTTTCCCTTGCAGGTTTCGTAGGTTTCATCATCCCATAAAGATACTTGAACTTCACCAATATGAGCTTTACCAAGAAGTAACATACACATTCTTGATTGACCCAAGCCACCCCCTATTGTGAGTGGTAATGTGCCATCAACGACCCCTTTATGGAAATCAAAATCCAAACGGTGCATCGCATTTGCAAGTTCGAGTTGTTCTAGCATAGCTTCGCGGTCAACACGGATACCCATACTTGATAATTCCATTGCCATTTGAAGTGGTTCATGCCAGAACATGAGATCCCCATTCATACTCCAATCATCGTAATCTGGAGCACGCATATCATGCGGTTGTCCGCTTTTTAGTTTACCACCAATTTGCATAATAAAGGTTGTTGGATGTTCTTTAACAAATGCATTTTCGCGTTCTTTTGAGCTTAAATTTGGATAAAGATCCTCGAGTTCCTGGCTGGTCACAAATGTTACCTCTGGCGAGATAATAACGTCAACATCGGGAAACTTCGTACGAATACGACTGGATGTCTCTACAATCGCATTCACCAATCCTTGAACTGTTTCTCGTAGATAAGTTTCCGTCCGTTGTGAGCGATTTATGACACGCTCCCAGTCCCATTGGTCAACGTAGATTGAGTGCAAGTTATCCAGTACTTCATCGCGACGAATCGCATTCATATCGGTGTACAATCCATTGCCTTCATGAAAATCATAATCGTGCAATGCTTTGCGTTTCCATTTCGCTAAAGAGTGAACAACTTCACCTTCTGTACCGGAAATAGCCGGTATATCGAATCGAACTGCTCGTTCGACACCACTTAAATCATCGTTTAAACCAGAATTGTTTGCAACGAATAATGGTGCTGAGACCCGCTTCAATTTTAAAGAACCCGTTAATGCTTCTTCGAACCAACGCTTAATAAATCCAATAGCCGTTTGTGTTTCATAAATTCCTAATGTTGATTGATATCCGTGTGGAACCTTAGTTTTTTTCATACTTCACCTCAAAATGTGTTTCTCTTACTATATCATATTTAGATGCTCATATTAAGGGTCTTTAAAGGCTTTAAATCAAAAATAAAGGGATTGTAGTCCCTTTATTCTAATCCTTGTTTTTAACTGTAGAGCATTGCTATTATGAATAACATTGCGAAAACCACAATAATCGTTGGACCCGTTGGCCACCCAATTTGAAAAGATAAAATCATTCCAGTAATAACAGCTAAGATTGATGCAATGACACTCACCATGAGTGTCGTCTTGCCATCTTGGGCAACGCGAGAGGCAATCAATGCTGGAAAAACAACGAGCGATGAGATTAATAGTGTTCCAACGATTCGAATTCCTACAACGATAAAAATCGCCATCATCGCGTTAATCAAAGCATTCATTCGAAAGGTACGAATCCCCTGTGATTTCGCATACGACGTATCAAAGACGGTCGCAATAAGTTGCCAATAGTAGGTGTACACAAACGTTATGGTTACGGCCACGATGATTACACTCACAATCAAATCATCGGCACTAGCGGTAAGAATATTTCCCACGAGTAGTGATTCGATGGATCGGTTAAAGCCTGGCATGACCGTTGCAATAATTAACCCAATCGCTAGACCTACTGCTGAGACAGCTGCAATTGAAGCGTCTGCTTCGATCGCTGTTTTTTCTATAAGCAGTGTTAAGAGGAATGAGACGATCACGACACATGGAATCGAAAAGAGTAATGGTTGATTTGAAAAGAGATATCCTAAAATAATGGCAGTAAAGGAAACATGAGACAGTCCATCCGCTATCATCGATTTATTGTTGAAAACGAGAAATGGAGACATAAGGGCTGCACTAATTCCAAGCAGCAGTCCTACAACCATCGCATTCATTAAAAATGGATCATGAAACATAAGTATCCTTTCTAAAGACACAATGGCCTTCTCCAACATCTAAAATACTCCGATGTTTATGGGGATTATCGGTTAAATGGTGGGTAACATTGAGAATCGTGGTGCCCGCTTGGTGAAGACCATCGATTATCGTTTCAAACTGAGCCCGAGATGCTTTATCTAATCCCGATAAGGGTTCATCAAGAATCAAAATATCAGGATTTGAAATCATAGCACGGGAAAGATATACGCGTTGTTTTTGACCGCCCGATAAATCGCTAATTTTACGATGCAATAAGTTTTCTATCCCAAACTGATGGGCAACATCAACAATCCGTTGTTTCGCATTTTTGCTCAGAAACCAGGACATTGGTTTCAGTCCCAATGCAATAACATCATAAACGCTTAATGGTATTTTCGTCTCTGTATTAAGTTGTGGTACATACGCTACGGTACGCGAGCCGAGATTGATGTGACCACTCGACACATCCAATAATCCCATAAATAGTTTGACTAAGGTCGATTTCCCTGCACCATTATCGCCAACAATATAGACATACGCTCCCTGTTGAATGGAAAAACTTACGTTATGAAGAATACACGTTTTGCCATACGAGAACGAAACATTATCAACTTCAATGATTGATAGCATGTTTTAAGTTCTCGATATTTTGTTGCATGAGATCAGCGTAGCTTACATTCGCTTTGAATTGATCTTGACTCATGTTGTGATACCCGTGTAGTTCTTTGATTTCAAGTGCCATCCCGTCTTGTTTTAGAGAATCTTGAATTGTTTTCGCAACACGTGGTTCTACTAATTCTTCGATGAATAATGTTTCCGCATTGGCTTCTTTTAAAGCTGTTTTAAGCGTAAGAATTTGTTGTGCGGTTAAATCAGCATTAGGTCGATAATCTTGAGTTAAAGAGACAATCGTTAAATGGTAGCGGTCGGCAAAGGCATCCATTGCATTGTGTCCCGAAAAATAAACCGTAGGATGATCTTGACTCTGCATGTAACGATCAAACTCTGTATGTAGTGTCATAATTCGGGTACTGTATGCAGCAGCTTGGGTTTCATAATACGTCGCATTACTAGGATCTATTTTTATGATTTCTTGTTTAACACTTTCGATAAGTTGGACATAGGTAGTGGGGTCGGTCCAATAATGGAGACTTCCATGGTCATGATCGTGGTCATCATGTGCATGGTCTCCTTCGTGTGAATGGTTAGCGTCCGTAGTTTCATGGGTGTGATTTTCCTTTTCATGTGTGTGACTTTCTTCATCGTGGTGATGTTCCTCACCCTCATGAGCTTCAACAGCACCATGATTATGGGCTGCTAATTCATAGGACTTTGATAAGTCTAGGGCGTGGTCTTGTGTTCCAAGTGTTTTAACCCATGGCTCTTGTTCTTCTCCTACAAAGATAAAGAGTTTTGAGTCTTTGATGGCTGTGATATTTCGTGCAGAGGGTTCGAAGTTATGCATTTCAGATCCCCATGGCATCATGTTTTCAACCGTCATTTTGTCACCGACAATTGCATGTGCAATATCGTATCCAATAAAAGATGTGACCGTAATATCCGGCTTTTGTTGTGCTTGGCAACCCGTCATAAGCATGAGGGATGCTGTTGCAAGAAGGGCAAATAATCGTTTCATAGTGACTCCTTTAAATCGGTAGAATGAGCTCTATCCTATCGATTCTTCAGTTAGTTGCAAAAGTTTCGCAACAACAGTATTACAAATTCACCCTGGTTTTGTCAATACTTGTTGCGGAACTTTTGCAACAAGTATATGAAATGTTACAAAAAAAGCAACCATCTGGGTGATTGCTTCCTAAAATATTTATTGAATAATGGTTCCTTTTCCTTCAGAAACTGCAAGATGAGCATTTTCTAAAGATGTGATGATTGCTTTACGAGATGGTTTCGATGCCGCAAAGCGGACCGATGCCTCAACTTTTGGAAGCATTGAGCCTGGCGCAAAATGCCCTTCTCCAATATATTGATTTGCTTCAGCAATACTTAATGTCTCTAACCATTTTTGTTCCGGTGTCCCAAAGTTAATGGCTACTTGGTCAACTCCAGTTAAGATAACAAGAATGTCAGCGTCAATTTCATCCGCAACTTTAGCTGCTGAGTTGTCTTTATCAATCACTGCATCTACACCGACATATTTGCGATCTTGATCAAGGACTGGAATTCCACCACCACCATTCGAAATAACTAGTGTTCCAGCATCCATCAAGGCTTTGATGGCACCACGCTCAACAACAGTTACTGGTTGGGGTGATGGTACAACACGACGGTATCCACGTCCTGAATCTTCTACATACGTGTAGCCATTCACAGTGGCTAATGCTTGTGCTTGTGTTTCGGTATAGAATGGTCCGATTGGCTTGGTTGGATTTGTAAACGCTTGATCGTCTGCATCAACAACTACTTGTGTTAATACAGTTGCAACATCTTTTTGAATATCACGACGGCGTAACTCATTCGCAATCGCGTTTTGAAGATGATACCCGATATAACCTTGCGACATTGCAGCAGCTTCAGGAAATGGCATTTCTGGTACGGCATTGTTTGCATGGTGTGCTTCATCAAATGCAAGATGAATCATTCCTACCTGTGGTCCATTCCCGTGAACCACCATGACTTCGTCACCACCTGCAATTAAATCAACAATACTTTGCGCTGCAACTGCAACCGCATCTTTTTGTTCTTGAGGGTTATCCCCGAGGGCGTTTCCCCCTAATGCTATAACTATTTTTTGTTTCACAATAAATACCTCTTCTAAAATAAGAGCATTGCAAGTCCTATTGCAATGCCTGTAAGTGTATCAATGCCGGATGTATGACCATAATGTTTGAGATTAAGAAGGCCACGTTGGAACGCAGCGTCATCATCATCGTTCATGATTGATATAAAGTTAAGGAGACTATGACTGAACATATCTTCTGACGCATGGCTTAAATATTCAAACGAGACAGCAGTTGTTGCAGAGGGACTTAATTGGCATGTTAAGGCTGCATCAAATGCGTTACGATACGGATTATTGAAAGTATGTAGGACTATGGATAGACCTAAGAGAATATCGTCTCCAGTTGGTGTTAGACCACGCCCTCTACCAAGGAGCCATGCAATAACATCATCAAAAGTTTCTGGAGCTATCGATTGGAGTTTGGGTATATGTAATGTATCGTTTATTGTTTGGTCAAATCCGGTCATTGATGGGTAATGCACGATTTGTTGGTACCGCTGTCTTAGCGTGGCACGCGCTGGTACAAGCGGTTGTGGATTATAGGTTTCAATTGGTACATCTTGCAAGTCAATCACAATCGGTGTAAGCATGTTACGAAAGTGAAGGCTGTTGTGGGTATAAAGGACCACAGTTTGAAGATCTACCGTTGCAAGTTTTGACATCGACCCTTTCATGAGCGTGATGCCATGAGGCACGGATGCCTCACTGATAAAGATTAAACGTTCATTCACAAGAAGGTTAAAACCATGCTTAAAAACACTGTGTACCGTTATTTTGAGTGGGATTGGTGTTAACCAAATAGCCACAGATTGTGATACTGACTGTGCCTTTAAGCGAATCATAACTATCCTTCCATTCCTAATTTTTGTGCATATGCAGCAATTGCCTTTTCAAAGCATTCGATTGGTGGGTGTACTGTTCCCGCACCGATTTGACCAAGGCCTGCTTTCTTATTCGCAATTCCTGTATTAATTACTGGTGTAATACCGGTGGCAACGACTTTACGTGCGTCAATACCCAAATGTGTTCCCTTGAAATTCCAAGTTGGAATAATAAAGTTAGGATTATGATCCATGACAATCTCATCCATTTCATTTGAAATACGAAGTGCATCATCAAAACCACCAGTTCCTACGAAACGGGTAACTGCAGGGGCTGCAATCATCGCCATTCCACCGACACCAAATGTTTCTGTGATCGCACTATCTCCCATATCAGGGCTCGCATCATCACCAGAATATCCTGTAAAGTATAGACCTTGTGGCGTATTAACTGGTGCTGTGAACCATTCGTCACCCATTCCAGCAATACGAATACCAAAGTTTTCGCCATTACGGCACATTGCTGTAACGATTGTGCCTTCTTTAATTTGACGGGCACCGTCCATTACAGCTTTTGCAGATGCCATCATAATATTTAGGAAAAATTGATCGGTATCGGCTAAGAACTTGAGCACTTGGGCACGTTCTGTTTCTGTAATATCAAGTGTTGCGATAACAGGTGTTACTTCTTTTAAGAAAATTAGTGATGCTGCAATGTTACGTTGGTGGAACTCATCACCCATCGCAATCGCACGTGCAACCATTGGGTTTACACTGAGACCATCTTCCATCGCACGAATCGTTTTACCAAGAACTGGCCCGAGAACATCACGCATCCATTCAAGACGTGTGATAACCTCTTCGGAATACGCTCCAAAACGTAAGACAGCACCAATTCCTTCATTCATTTGGCAGTATGCTGTTGTTTCATGTTTTCGATCTTCAACAACAAGCACTGGCATATTTGCTGAAGTAATACCACCCATTGGACCTACTGCATTCACATGGTGACATGGAATAAAGGCAATTCGTCCTGTTGCTAATAACTCACGTGCTTCAGCTTCAGTTTCTGCCCATTTTTCAAAGAGAACAGCACCAACGCATGATCCTTGCATTGGGTCAGGCATATTTGCCCACTCAATTGGAGGACCCGCATGTAAGAGTACTTTTCCGTTTAATTCATTAATTACTGATTTAGCAGGTACAACATCGACTAAGACAGGACTTCCTGCTTTAATACGATCGATAACTGCCTGGTTTGCATCTTCAATTGTTTTAAATGTCATGTGAGGCCTCCTTAGTTAAAGTGATATGAATTTAAGAATTTTAGTGCTTTAATCATTTTGGGATTACCACCAGCTAACGGTCTCCAATCAAATTGAATGGTTGTTGCGCCAGCATCTTCGAGATTATCTGCAAAGCTTTTTAGTCCAACATTAATAATTTTAGGTGATGCTGAAATAAGGTCAGTGATAGCTTCTGAATATGGTAACTCAATCTTTTCGGTAATTGCGTTCTCTTCGACTGGTAATTGTGTGTATTGAACGTTAAAGCCAAGATATTGTAATGATGTCAAGACTGCATGAGCATTACTTTCTGCGACAAAAACACCGATATCTTGAAGAATTTGAGTTTGGGCAGCAAGGTCTTGAGGATCACGTTGTGTACCGCAAATTGTTGCAACAAACTGTAAATCACGGTTTGCTTGACGTGCTTCTTGCATTAATTCAAGAATGGTTGGTGCAAGTGAACCAGCCATGTCGGCATGAGATCCATACCCTAAAACCACATCAAACAATACAACACCTGTTCGTGGATCTTTAGCCGCTTCTTTCATTAATTCAATCCGTTTACTTGGATCAATCATTGGATGCGGACGCCCTTGGGTATATTCATCATCCCCTAGGTCGATAACTTCAAAGCCATCATGGTTCAACATGAATCCGTGTGGTTTTTTACCACCTTTTGGTAACTCGAGTGCTTCTTCAATTAGCATTGCTGCTTCCGATGCTAACGTTCCGCCAGAATAGTAACCTTTGATGACAGATCCTTCTAAGCTTGCGATCGGTGCTACAGCAGGACGGTTCATATCCAATTCACGTGGATTTTTACCTTCAGACAAAGCGACTGCTGCTTTCGCAGCTTCTTCCAAGGTATACGCATGATAGATATTACGTTCATGATGCGTTGGTTTCGCCCCTAAGAATAGTGTGACGACCGGTTTGTCTAACGTACGTAAGTAGTTTTCAATTTTTTCTTGAACGACTTTTGAAGGTGGTTTGGATACTACCATAATCACCTTTGTATCAGCTTGTGCTTGAAGATGGTGTATACTATCCAGCATTGTAATACCTTGAACAGCTTCATTAAGGTCACGACCCCCGGTTCCAAGAGCACTTGAAATACCTTCGCCCGCTTTATCGATAAGAGTTGTTACTTCTTGAATTCCCGTTCCTGATGCACCAACAACGCCGATTGTCCCTTGTTGAACTTTATTTGTAAAGGCGATAGGAACACCAGCAATAATTCCCGTTCCACAATCTGGACCCATAACAAGCAGATCCAATTGGTGTGCTTTTTCTTTTAGTCGCACTTCATCTTCGAGCGAAACGTTGTCACTAAACAAAAATACATTAAGGCCTTTGTCTAATGCTGTATCCGCTTCGTCAGCAGCATATATCCCTGGAATCGAGAATACGGCTAAATTTGCATCCGGTAACGCTTTGAGTGCATTGTCCCAATTACGAACAACAGTCGTTTGCGTTGCGCCATCCTCTTTATCACTTTTGTTGAGAAATTCTTCAATTGCATCCATGACAACACCCACAGTTTCTGCTTCATTGACGTCCATAACAATTGCGATATCATCTGCTGCAGCACTCGCAACATCTTCTGTTAAGAGATCAGCTTGGCCAAAGATATCTTTATTGGCAGCTGTGGCCATCATGATTGACACACGATTGACACCCTCAAGTGCGGCAATTTCATTTGTCAACAACATGAGTACAACTGAATCTTTATATGCATTCTTTTTAATAATTGTTTTTAACATAGCACATGTCCTTTCCTGCTTTATGTACTTTAATCTTAATCGGTCAATGCACATGAGTCATTATCCAATCTAGATAAACAAATGGGCAATTCTTATCCGAAATCGACGATTTGTTTAGAAAATATGGCTATCTAAAATGAGAAAAAGACGCTCAGATTCGGAAACCGAGAACGTCTTTTTCTTTTGATTATTGAAGACCGAATTGAACAGTTTTTTCTGTTTCAACTGTGACGCGACCTGATTTAACAACGACCGATTTAATGGGTAAATCGATAATTGCATCACCATATGATGTTGTATCAAGAAGCACCATATCGGCATTATTGCCAACTGCAATACCATATCCTTCAAGACCCAATGCTTTCGCTGGGTTTGATGTGATCATTGGTAAGACTGTTGGTAAGTCGGCAGCACCACCTAGGTGGGCAACTGGAATTGCTAACATTGCGGTTTGGACAATATCGCCAGTTCCATAAGGTGTAAAGGCGTTACGAATATTGTTTGTGGCAATACATACATTGACCCCTGCATCACGAAGTTTACGCATTGGCGTTACGGTACGACGTACATTGTAAGTATCATTACGAGCACCTAAGTGTAAATCTGTTGCAGGAAGGGCCATAACACTAATCCCTGCTTCAGCCATTAATTCAAGAATCGGTTGTAGTTCTTCAGGTGGTAACGCTGCGATAGCGGTTAAGTGACCAACTGATACTTTTCCCTGATAGCCATTTTCAATTGTTTTCTTCGCAAGGTATTCAATTGAAATTTTATCAGCATCATCAGCAAAGTCTTGGTGTAAGTCTAGTGGTTTATCAAAACGTTTCGCAAGTTCAAAGACATAGTCAATATGCTCTTTTGCATCACGATCGTTGTAAGGAACTGCACCGACTACATCTGCGCCACGTTCCATTGCTTCAACCATCATTGCCTCTGTTCCTGGTGCTTTAAAAATACCTTCTTGTGGGAATGCAACAACTTGGATATCAATGTAATCTTTAAACTCTTCTTTGAGTTTCATGATAACTTCGAATCCTGTAAATCCTTGGGATGGGTCGAATTCTGCATGCGTACGCATAAATGTTACACCATTCGGAATGATGAGCTCTTGAAGTGCTGTTTTAGCACGTGTATAAATATCATCAGCTGAGAATGTTGGCTTGAGTGATGCTGTTACTTCGATAGCTTCTTTTAAGGTACCGGATAAATTGGGTTTGCGGTTTGCAATCAAGGCTTTGTCTAAGTGAATGTGACTTTCAACAAATCCTGGAACGAGTACGCGGCCTTCGCCATTAATCACACGTGTTGCGCTAGCATCGATTGTATCTTCAATCGCAACAATTTTACCATTTTCAATTGCAACATCTTTCAATGCACCATCTTGATCAATACGAACTTGTTTAAAAATTAAATCCATGTTTCATGTCCTCCTCTAAATTAAACTGCAATAAATGAAATAACCATGAGTATCCCTGCAGCAATTGATACCCATTTAACGTTTCCTTTAACAACATCAAGAATCGGAATTTGGAATCCTGATGACAAGGCTTGCATCGTAATATTAACAAAACTCATTTGACTTCCCATTCCGACACCCATGGTTACAAATCCAAGTGCAAGTGGGGAGAAACCTAATGCCACACCAACTGGCAGCACCAAGGTTAGAATGGATCCAACGTACGCACCGGCAGGAATACCAATAAGAATCCCTGTGAGTACCGCAACTGGAACCACCAATGCAGCAGGCGCTGCTGATGCAACGTTAGCAATAACTGCAAACGTACCAGTACTTGCAATAACATTAATAAATCCTAAGAAGATACCCACTTGGAAAAGACGTGTCAGAATATAGTTTGATCCGTCAATCATTGAGCTAAATGCTTTATTAATCCCTGTATCCGTACATACGAAGATTAGGATAACAGTGACAAGCATATACATTACAGGTGAGAATAGTGGGAACCCTGTAGCTTTATCAACGAGCGGTCCAAAGATTACGGCAAAGAGTAAATAGATTGCAGGAATAGTATTTTTGAAGAGTTGACCGTTTGACATTTTTGCATACGTTTCGTCTTCAGATTTACGGAATCCCAGTTTGCGACGTTTTGCTCCCCAGAATGCTAAGACAATAGCAAGTCCTAAGAAGAGCAACCAGTATGGCATCATGGTGCTAACATATGTCGAAACTTCAAAACCACCTAATTGTGATGTAATACTTGATTCGAGCGACGCTGGTGATGTCGTGAACGATACAGCAGCAGCGATAGACATCGCAGCAATAAGCTCTGGTACAGCACCAACAGCTGCGAAAGCAAGCGGTGCGATAACCATTGCACTACCACCACCAATACCTGACATATAAGTTGCGGCAGCGACTAAGATAACTAAGAATGCGGAAACATATTCCACTTTTCCTTTTGTAGCACGGTTAACAAGTTCCAGTGATGATGTGTAACTACCAGCTGTAAAGACTGCCATCGCGACAGCAGAGTTAATAATTGGAACTGTAATTGTCATCATGGTTGGAATCGCTGACAATACCTCTTTATTCACTTGGGCTATTGTAATTCCCCCAATTAGCATCGCTACCCCTGCTGATATCGCACCCGCAAGTACCATATCAACTTTTAAAAACAGTAGCACCAATACCAGAATAAGTGGTATTAATACTAGGAATGCTTGAATTCCTGTAGGTGCACCGATTTCACTAATTTCAAGTGCGAGCACACTTTGCATCGAAATTAAAGTTAATGCAAAGACAAGAGTTAAAGACATCCACAACTTTCTCCCTTTGAGTCTCATAAATTCCTCCTTTGTTATGAGTTCATAACGCTACAGAGACATAGTGTTTGTTCTGTATTTTTATTCTATCCTAGGTACTGGTCTATTGCTTTTCCGTATTAAGATAAAAAAAAACTCTTTTTTGTCCATTATGGATAATGTGAAAAAACTGTTCAATCATGAACAGTTCAGTCTTTATTGTAATTACCTAAAAGTTGAGAGATACGAATACCAATCATCACTTGCAACATTTCATCGGGATTATCAAAATCAAGTTGGGTTAACTCTTTAATTTTCTCGATACGATAACGTACCGTTTTGGGATGGACAAAGAGAATGTCTGATGTTTGTTTATAGTTTTGATTCGAATCCAAGAACACACGAACCGTCTCAAAGTATTCTGGGTCATATTCTTGAAGCATCCGAATCTTATCGGAAATATAATCGTTCAGGTCATTTTCTTTCGATAGTTCCAGTAGGATTCGATAAATCCCAAGATCTTTATAGAGCATGACAAAGGCATCTTGTTTAATCATGTTTGATAACTGTACGACGCGCAACGGTTGTGCTGCAAGCTTAGGAATATCTATCAGTTGTCCTTGATCACTAATTCCAACCCGTAATACAAGATCTCCCTTATTATGATTTTCATAAATAGGTTTAAGCGTTTCTTGAACATAATCTTTGAAGGATTGGTCAGTCGTAAAATTATCCTCGACAATTAACGTAATCCGATTCGAGAAGATGCGATATGCATTTTTGGGCCAAATTGAACTGATGGCATGAATGAGTCCTGTCGTACATGCCATATAATCGGTATGCTCTTGGAAGGAACGTTTACCACTGGCAACTTTCCCTTGGAAATGTTGCCATGTTACAACTCGATATTTTTTATCCAGCGATAATTTGAGAATTAGTGCATTTTCATTCAATTCTTCAGTATTTTTGTACTTACCGTTTAAGATATGATCAACGACATCGTTAATATGGCTTTCTTTTTCTCGTGACAACGCAACCTGCTTGATACTTTCAAACTGAAGGGTACTTGCGGCATTTTCAATCGCCATATAATCAATCATTTCCACAAAAGTTTGAGCTTCTCGAATGGCTAAAAAGATAGTATGCCCGTCCATGCCCGGTACTTTACAGATTAGACGTGATTGCAGGGTATCCGATACCATAACCAATTCACGTGAGTAATCGTAATGCATGTATTTTTCTGGGAATAGTTCACGAGCGTTGGTGATTTCGAAGTCAATGGGGTGAAGTTCCGTCGATGCAAGACAATGATTGTTTTCATCATAAATTGAAACATCACGCCCTATTATTTTCTTTAGTACTTTAATAACATCAACATATTCTGGTTCTTTCATTGCGAGCGATTTGAACTCATGATGGACATTTTGGTATACATCAAGCATATCTGCTTTCTGATTTATCAAGTTTTGCATGATTTCCAGAATAATGTTGCGATATGACACGGTTGCATCAATTTGAATTAATGGAAGGTTTTGATCTGAACACCCTTCAATGAGCCCTGCAGGAATTTCATCGATAAAACGACCCATCTTAACGATAATGCCACTTGCACCATGTTTGCGCAATCCCGCAACAAAATCAGTATATTCCTGACGTGTACTTTCTTGCAACGAATACAAACTGCTTAACACAAGTTGCCCGGGTTTTAGCCAGTTATCAATATCATGCGCCTCCATGACAATCACATCACTAACTTCATTGTATAAACCTTCTTTACCCGAGAGTAACGTTGCGGTTTTGAGTGATGGAATATCAAGTACATCTTTGACTCTATAAATCATACAATCACCTGTCCTTAGTCTTTATTATACACTAGTGCTAAAAAATCATGCTGTCATTGCTCATAATATGCAATATATCCCGAAATTTTCCCTTAAATGGCTAAGGACATTCACTCGTATTAGGATTATGATAACGGGTATAAGGATGGTTTTGGATTATGATACTCAATCACACAACATATGATCGTGCACCTCATGCACACGCAACGCTGTTTTACTTTCACGGTGGTGGACTGATGTTTGGTAATCGCGATGATTTACCCCAAGAGATTCGAGATTATTGGCATCATCAAGGATATAACATTCTTGCAGTAGATTATCCGCTTGCACCTGAAGCAACACTCGATGACATCATACGATCATTACGAAATACGATCCAATTATGTATCGATACCTATGCCCTCACGCATTATAGTTTCTTTGGGCGTTCCGCAGGTGCCTTTCTCGCCTTTCAATTACACCGTTATTTTGCCCCTGAATTTATTATCTCATTCTACGGCTATACGATTAGTGATCGTCAATGGCTCCTAGAGCCTAACAAACATTACAGTCAATACCCAACGTTAAACCCCGCATCATTAGCACGTATGGTTCAAACGATTCCGCCCTATCGATCAACCATTGAATCGCGATACGCGTTGTATGTGAATGCCCGACAAACTGGCACATGGTTACAACAACTCCAAACTACACCCTCATCCATTGACCCCACAGACTTGCCACCAACCTTTCTTTGGCACAGTATCTTCGACCCCGATGTACCGTTCCGTGAATCCAAATACATCGTTGACCATGCTCCCCAAGCCGAGTTGCATCACAGCACCCAACGCATTCATGAGATTGATACGATCGCTTTCAAAGACATTGAAACACCACTCACTACATTTCTTCATGAGCACAAAAAAACATAGCAGTGCTATGTTTTTTTTATCGAATCCGATATTTCCCATGAGAAATGAGATACTGACCAACGCCAATCATGGCAATACCCAGCGTCACAATAATGACAATGCGATCAAGTTCAAGCGGGTCCTCGTCTTGATTGGGATTATTCATGGTGTAAACCGTAACATTACTCGAATCAGATCCTTTGGCCGAAACTGATGAATAATGATACGTAAGAAGCACAACCCAAACCAATACGATAGTCAGTAAACCAGATTGACGTGCATGTTTACTTCTTTGCATGTTCATATTTTCACCAGTTCCTTTATATATAAACTATATGCGAATTTGGTGAATTCCACAAATTATGATTTGAACAAAATTTCCTATTTTATAAAGACTTTATATATGAAGTGTCGGGTTTATTTATGATTGGTATTATGACTTTATTCAGCTTTCAAATAAAAAAGTGTATCGCATCGATACACTTTTTTTGAGCAAGTATATTATAGATTTAATCTTGTTTCCAGTGATTAGAATTGTTGGCGACGTTTAAAAATGTAGCCAGCCCCCAATGACATCACTCCTATGAGTAGGATTCCATGCCCAATTGTTGATGCGGCAACTCCTGTATTTGGAAGTTCACCCTCTGGGGTCGTTGAATTTTTTGTATAAATTAACGTTACGACAGTCTTCGGTTTTGTAAGATTTCCTTGTAATGGATCGTTCGACACATTAACCGTTTTATAGGTATATCCCTTAATTTCAATTGGTGTTACCGTATATGCTGCGTTAATCTCATGAGACGTTGTTTTTTGTGGTGCAATCACAGCACCGTCTTCGTCAACGTAGTTCACTTCAAGTACGACTTTTTCAGCAATAACTGGACCTTCATTCTTATCATAAACAAGCGTAACACTTGTTTCCAAGACACTCAATGTTCCACTCATTGGCGCTGATCCAGCTTGAAGTTCTTTGTATGTATACCCTTCAATTGCTAATGGCGTCACATTGTAAGCTTCATTTAATGGATATACATTGGATGTGGATGGTGCAACAGCATACCCATCACGGTCAACATAATTAACCTTTAGGACTGCGTCTTTTGTACGATAGATGAACGTCATGCTTTGGTCTGTTTCAATGAACGTTCCCGAAGCAGGTGCTCCTTCATGGCGTACATATTCAAACAATGGATACGTTTTTGCAGAAAGTGTATAGTTACTTCCTACTTTACCCGTTATGGTTTCAGTATCCAATGTCATAGTAACAGTCCCCTCTTGATCCACGAGAACATGTTTGGCTACGACATTACTTTCTACCGCTGCTTCAGATTGCACAAACCCAACGCGGTAATGATAATTTCCATCATCCGTGACTGTAAACGCTTGTGTTAGCCCAGAAGCATCAAAACGGTTCCCAAGTAAATCATTCACCTGAGTCGTCACTGCATAATTTGCTGGAATTTTAACACGAATTTGATACGTTCCTGGATCAACATTTGGGAATGCATAATAACCATTCTCAGATGTTCGAGTTGTTGCAATGACGGTATCGTTCGCAAGTAACTCAAGATCGACACCCGCCATAACTGTTTCAACATCATCATGGTATCCATCACGATCAAGGTCATGGAACGCATAACCGTCGATACCAACAATGCCTAATTTAAGTTTAAAACCAAAGTCAAAGGCATTAAATGTTGGCTTATAAGCATTCGGTACCATGTTTCCATCAAGTACATATCCAAAGGCATCAAAATCAATATATGATTCCCCATCAATAATACCCACTTCATCAAAAATTGACTGCAGCATGGCGGTATTTTCAGATGTTCGTTCAACATAGGATGTAAATTGTAATGCGCGTGACATGTTTTCACCTACTGGACTTAATGGATAGGCATCTTTATCAAATGAAAGGTATAACGCATTATTGAAGAGGTGGTGTTGACCAAGCGCTAACATTTTGGGATCTTGTTCACGAATCGCGAAACGACTTGGCGATAATTGAACGGCATAGTCAGCATTAGGATCCCCTTCCCAACTTTCCGTATTGAAACCATCTTCCATGGTAAATATTTTGAGCATTTCTGAAGCTGGTAAGTCTTCGAGACGTTTTAATTCAGGCATCGTACGTTGGTATTCTTTCAAAATTCCATCATAGAGCGATATCCCATTCACGGCTTCAAAGTCAAAGAGATAGGCTGCACTTCCTGCTTTTATTTCATACGATGGATTAAAATGTTCATAGTATGACTTGATGACTTCAGAACCGGTACGATACATACCGTTTGCATTAATGCTTTCAATGCTTGGAATCAATTCAGCGCCTATGATGCGGTAACGATATTCAGTTGGATTCGTAATACGGAATTGATGTGAGCGAATTTCACCAGGAGTAACGCTTCCAAGATGTCCAAACATTTCTTTCAGACTCCCAAAATCTGCATACCCTGATCCATCTTCATGTTGCGTAATTGGACTTTGACGTAATTGATTAAAGGTGATGGTATTTGCGTCAATAGTTAGATTTTTGACCATTGTCTCTAAGAGTGTTTGATTGACAACGGTAACGGTTCCGTCCGCTGTTACATCCACAACCACCTCAACCGGAACATACCCTTCAAGTGTAAAGCGCATCGTAATCCGATCTTCAGCTTCACCACCTAAATCAATATTAAAGCGGTCTTGTTCAAAAATAACTGTTGTGGTATCTTTACCGGTCGCTGTAGCTACTGTTGTATTATTTATCAAGTTTGGCACAATAACATCCACGCTCTCATGACCTCTTTGCAATGTTAATGTTGCGAAAGGTCCCATGAGTTTTGCTTCATGGCCAACGACATCAATGAATGAACCATTGCCGTCACTGCCTTTATCGTAGTGTAATGTACCCGTAGCTTCGGTATATCCCGGTGCTTTTATTTCATACTTGAAATCGACACCATCCGTCATATTTGGATATAGTGGTTTATAGAAAGTGTATCGGAATTCTTTTTCAAGTGGCATTAAAGTACCATCATAATCAAATAGATTGAAGTATGATTGGACATTATCTGGATCGACCCCAAAGAACACTGTACTCTTTGCATCAAACTGATTCATTTCAGGATGTTTGACTTGCGTCAGATTCCAGTAAGACTCATTTTGATTGGTCACATACTCTGATGTCACAAGCGAAGCCTCTTGGGTTTCATGCGTGAGTTCGTTACTACTGTTGATGCTTAAACTGTCACCAATAACTTTGTAGTAGGTTCGGTTATCGAAATAGTTTACAACATATTCATAATCAGTCTTTGGTGTTAGTTTCAAGTTAACTTGAATGCCACCTTCAATATCATACAAGCCATGGTTTGTCCATGTTGCTGTACCTTTTTCTCTTATTGAGAATGTATAATTTGCTTTTTTCTTTGCAATGTCCGATGGTATTGTAAATCGAACATTAACAGTTGTATCTTTTGTTGCTGCTGACTCTGCTGCAACACCACTCAGTGATGAGACAGCAATCAACGTTACAAGAAAAAATGACAGAAAATTGCGTAATATTTTTTTCATGTTGTTTCCCCCCCAGGATTCTATATGAACATACACTATACTATAGAATCACATATTTTGGAATGAACAATCCGTGTAAGTCTCTTAAATATGATAAAAACACCGCTTTATGCGGTGTTTTTGGTTTGATTATTTGTTTCCGTTTAATTTGAGTAACTTCATGATCTCAACAATTACGAGTGGTGTAAACATAATTGTAAGAACGACTTGCCAGTGATGGCCATCTAAGTAACCCAATGAGAAGATATCATTAACTGCTGGAATAAAGAGAACACCTAACATCATTGCGGCATTTAAGATAACTGCACCAATGAGGTATTTGTTTTTCCAGAATGATGTAAATACTGATTTTGATTTTGAGTGGACACTAAATGCATGAATTAATTGAGAGAATCCCAATGTGATAAATGCCATTGTACGTCCCATTTCCGTATTACCTGCTTCCCAAAGTAAGCCAGCACCGTACATGTATGCAAACAATGCTGCACCACCGACTACGATACCTTGGTATGCAACACGCCACATTAACTCTTTTGACATAATTGAATTACTACGGTCAGGTGCACGATCCATAATATCATCTTCAGCTTCATCGACACCAAGTGCTAATGCTGGAAGACTATCGGTTACTAAGTTAATCCACAATAAGTGAATTGGTAATAATGGTGAATCCCAGTTCATTAAGATTGCAACCATGAGTAAGATTAATTCACCCATGTTACATGATAAGAGATAAGCGATTGATTTGATAATATTGTCTTTAATACGACGACCTTCTTCAACTGCAACAACAACGGTTGCAAAGTTATCATCTGTTAAGACCATATCAGCTGCACTTTTCGCAACTTCAGTTCCAACAACGCCCATTGCCGCACCAATATCAGCACGTTTCAATGCAGGTGCATCGTTAACACCATCTCCGGTCATCGCAACGATATCGCCATGACGTTTCCATGCTGAGATAATACGCATTTTATGTTCTGGTGAAACACGAGCATAAACACCAATGTGTTGTACTTGATTGAATAAGTCATCGTCTGACATTTCATCAACTTCTTTACCTGTCACAACCATTTGGCCATCTTCTAATAAGCCTATGTCACGACCAATTGCTTCCGCAGTCGTTGCGTGGTCTCCGGTAATCATGACAACACGAATTCCAGCTTTTTTACTTAATGCGATAGCTTCTGTAACTTCTGGACGTGGAGGGTCAATCATTCCCACAATCCCTACAAAGATAAGGTCAGACTCGATTGCGGATGCTTCAAGGTCTGAATCATTCACAACTTTTTTAGCGAGTGCAAGAACACGGAGTGCTTTGCTACCCATTGCTTTATTATTTTCTTGAATACGTGCAATGTAGTCATCAGAAATTGGAAGAACTTCTCCGTTCACTTCCATGTACTTCACAACACTTAAAATTTCATCTACTCCACCTTTAACGAAGACTGTTTTAACACCGTCAATATCGTTAATGGTACTCATACGTTTACGTCCTGAGTCAAACGGTACTTCATTTAAACGTGTATGTTTTGCAAGAAGTCCAGTAGCATCAAGACCAACTACTTCTGCCCATACAGAAAGTGCAGTTTCAGTTGGATCTCCGACCCAGTTTCCATCAATTTTGCGTGAGTCATTGCAAAGGAGTAATCCACGCGATAGTTCTTCTTGCGTGTTCTCAGTCCAAAACTCTTGAACGGTCATGACATTTTGTGTCAACGTTCCTGTTTTATCACTACAGATAACTGTTGCAGATCCTAGTGTTTCAACAGATGGTAAGTTACGAACAATAGCATTACGTTCAACCAAACGGTTAACACCTAAAGCTAAGACAACTGTCGCAACAGCTGGTAAACTTTCAGGAACAACCGCGACCGCTAAGGAAACAGCTGTAAGGAACATTTCGAGTAGGTCATGATTATTCAACACCCCAACAACTAAAATAACACTACATGCAATCACAGCACCAATACCCAGTACTTTACCTAATTGGTTCAGTTGAACTTGTAACGGTGTTGGATCATTTTTTGTTTCGTTTAGAAGTGTCGCAATTTTACCAACTTCGGTATTCATTCCAACGGCGGATACAACACCACGACCGCGACCATAAGTTACCGTTCCTGATGAGTACGCCATATTCTTGCGATCTCCTAAAACGGCATCTTCTGGAAGTACAATATCTTCTTCTTTTTCTACAGGAACACTTTCTCCTGTAAGGGATGCTTCTTGCACCTGTAATGAGTTCGATTCAATGACGCGAACATCTGCTGCAACTAAATCCCCTGCATCGAGAACGAGTATATCACCAACCACTAATTCTGGTGAGCTAATCGTTTGTTCGTGTCCACCGCGAATGACTTTCGCATGTGGTGTCGACATATCTTGTAGTGCCTTCAATGATTTTTCTGCTTTATCCTCTTGTACCAAACCAATAATTGCATTTAGCACAACAATTGCGATGATAATGATTGCATCAGCACCTTCACCTGCAATACCACTAATTACAGCAGCAACAAGTAAGATGATAATCATTACATCTTTAAACTGATCTATAAAACGCATTGCTAGTGAACGACGTTTTGGCTCAACAAGTTTGTTCTCACCGTTTTTTTCGCGGGATTCAATGACTTGTTGTTCAGTCAAACCGTTTACGAGATCCATCTCTTTTGACAATTCGTCTAAGGATTTCGTATATAGTTTTTTATCTTCCATGGGCAACCTCCTTCTTTCAACTTGGATAGCAATAAAAAAAACTCTATCCGCGCCCTTAATACATGGATAAAGTCTCGAATTGAACGCGCTCCCGGACTTCTCAGTCGTATTGACGACAACGCGACCTGTATGACAGGCTTCTACTCCCTTTATGTCTATAATTCTATCAAATGAACCTTGTATAGTCAAAGAATACAAAGAAAAAACATTGATAATTCTGCGTTAACGTTTGTTGCGTTTCCACACATAAAAAAGCACGACCTTATCGTGGACGTGCTTAAATTGTATGATTTCGATCAAAAACTTTAGAATAGATGAAACTGATCATTTTTCCAAGACTTAACGTCGCTAACACGGTTGCAAGGTTAAAATGCCCACCTAACAACACACCAATAAGCAAAAGACTCGAATCAGTTCCCCATCGAATCCGATGATACGGTTGATTGAGGCGATGACTCAAAGACAAAATCATCGCATCTGTCCCTTGTTGTCCGACATTTGCATAGATGGCCATCGCAATTCCAAATGCACATACCGCCAACCCTGTAAACATCATGACATAATTCCACGGTAACATTTGAACTTGAGGAAAACGAGGCATGGTAAGATCAATACCCGCTTGAACAAAGAATGGGGTCATCAGGGTCCCTAGCCCTACTTGTTTACGATCAAGGATAAGCGCAATCAGTGCCATACCCATCATCGTAAAATTGCTGGCCATGCCAACCGTTATCCCAAACGTTTTGGATAAACCATCAAAGAATACAGTAATTGGATCCGCACCCAAACCTGTATTCATTGCAATCGCAATACCACATCCAGACAAAAAGGCCCCTAAAGCGAGCCACCCATATCGAACCAATTTGTTCATAGTTTCCTCTAGTTTCTAGTTATTTAATTGTTTTCTTGAGAATAATCGTTTTAACAGGATGTCCGAAAACATCATCTGCTAAATATTCAAGTTCTTCAAAGCCTTTACGTTTATAGAACGTTTCACCGATAAAATTACCATTTTCGAGTTCTACTACAAGGATTCGATGTTGAACGCGGGGGTCATTTTCAACATAGTTCATAAGTTGTGTTCCAATGCCATCTTTTTGGTGGGTCGGTAACACATAAAGGGATAAAAGACGGGTGTCTTCCTCACGAATATCATAGTTCGCAAATCCCACAACATAGTCGTCTTGGGTCGCTACGATAAATTCTTGAGTTTCAATGCGCTCTTTGATGGCTTCGATTGTATAGAATCGTTCCATAAATTTTTCTTGCACATCTTGGGGAATGAGGTCGCTGTACGCTTGTTCCCATCCGAGCATGACAATAAGCTTAACGGCTTCTGCATCTTGCTTCGTTGCTTGTCTAATCATATTTTTCTCCTTTTATGACTGAAAAAGAACTACTTGAGCTCTGCGTAAATCGCTTCTGTATTAAACTGTGTATTTAATGCTCATACATTTTAACAAGTTTGTTCTGCAAGTTCAATTGTAACCGCTTTATGTGAGTATTGCGTGAAATGATTTCAGAAAGTTACCGTTTTGTTAGGGTCGCGATTCACACCAAATTGGGTTACAATAGTAATACATAATATGGAGGCTTATCAATGAATAATACAGTACTTCTACGGCCTGCAACCCCGGAAGATCTTGCAGCCATTCACAATCTCTCGCGAGTTGAACTCGGATACGACCACGATTTTGATACCCTTCAGTCTACCTTCCAAATGCTACGAAATGATTCAAACCATAAGATTCAGGTCGTAACACTTGAAAATGAGGTGGTCGGTTATCTTCATGTGAACCGCTATGACTCATTGCTTGGTCCTGCAATGACTAATATCATGGCTATTGCGATTAATCATAACTACCAAGGCCAAGGTATCGGGAAGATACTACTTGATGCTGCAGAGCAATGGGCACAAGAACAACATACGCAAGGCGTCCGTTTGTTATCGTCAGAAAACCGGATTAACGCACACGGTTTTTATCAGCACAATGGTTATCTTTCTAATAAGAAACAGCTGAAGTTCCAGAAATTCTTTGAATGAATCCACAAAAAAAAGGAAGTACGAATGTACTTCCTCTTTTATTTATCGATTAAAGTGATGATAATGCGCGGTTCACACCTTGAACAATAAATCCAAATCCAAGCATTAGAACCATGAAGCTCTCAACTGCTGATGGATTGAATAACATTGAAACGGCATAAACAATCACGATGATATCCACAATAATTACAACATAGCGTGCCCATGCTGTGCGGATCATGGATGCAAACTGTAATTGTAAAGCAGCATCTGTAATAATCCAGAACATCATAAGGTATGCAAGAATTTGTGTACTCTTAATGAAGTCTGTAAATAAGAACATAACCCCCAAGAGTAATAACAAGATTCCTTCAATTGTATTCATTGTTGAAATCTGTGGGAACGCACGTAAGCGAATTCCGTTTAATACTAGGACTGCTCCAACTGCAAGCATTCCCCACCCGATAATAAGTGAAATTGATAAGAGTGTTGTCATTGGGTTCATCACGACGATGATTCCGAAGATTACATATAAGATACCAACAATAACACTTTTCAATTTGTTATCTTTTTCATTTGTATATTCCATTTTGTTTTCCCCCTTTTATATATGTCTATCATAAACCCAAACCCTTATGATTCACAGTAAATCACATCTAATTTCACATAAATATCACATTATTCTTAGGTAATTGTATTTAACTGCATAAACTACATCTTTGTATACGTTTTCTTAATAAAAATCCATCATTTCCGTTATGCCTCAAAACACGAAATTGATTGTAAAAAATGGACGTAGGACTATAATGAAAATATCAGGAGGAACGCGCATGATTTCAATTCAAAACATTACCAAGTCGTACCAGTCAGTGAAAGCAGTAGATAATGTATCGTTTGATGTAAAACCTGTCGAAATCGTTGGTTTCATAGGGCCTAATGGGGCTGGTAAATCAACAACTATTAAAATTTTACTCAATTACATTTTCGCCGATCAGGGAGAAGCTTCAATACAAGGCATGTCTTGCATCACGCATGCCAAAGACATCAAACAAACTTTAGGCTATATCCCAAGCGAAGTTAATTTCTACCCAGAACTCACCGCATTAGAAGTCATTAACTACACGATGCAAATGCACAGCTGCACCAATACTGCATTTCGAGACACCTTATGTGCAGACTTCCACGTAGATCAACATAAGAAAATGAAAGAACTATCTCTTGGCAACAAAAAGAAAGTGGCTATTGTCAGTGCCTTGGTGATTGAACCTCGAGTCCTTATTATGGATGAACCTACCAATGGACTTGATCCACTGATCCAAAAAGTGTTGTTTCAATATACAAAGCAAGCAGCCCTAAACAAAACGACCATTCTTATTTCAAGTCATAACTTGAGAGAGATCCAAGAACATTGTGACCGTGTTATTTTTATTAAACAAGGAAGAATCATTCAATCAATAGATTTAAACACGTTGCAACTCTCGGGAAAATTTGTGAAGCTTAAGGGCGATATTCATGGGCTTGAACACCTCGCATCCCAAGTTCTATCACTAACTGAAGATAGCATTGCAGCGATTTTCACGATACCACTACCCGATCTCATCCAGATTCTTCAAAATCGTACGATTGATGATTTAGTCATCGAAGATGTATCCATTGAACACCAGTTTATTGAGTACTATAAGGAGGATGTTCATGAAACTACACGTTAAGCTTAATTATAAGAGTATGATCGTATGGATGGTTACATTATCGACAATGATTATTGGCTTCATGGCCTTCTACCCAACTATGGCCGACACATCAATGCAAGCGTTAATTCAAGGTGTTCCTGACTCGATGCTGCAAGTCCTTGGTTTTGAGCATTTTCCAGATTTCAGTAGAATTGATGTTTTTTACGGCTACATCATGCAGTATATCATGATGGGTATCGCAGTTTATGCGATTGTCTTAGGTTTGAATACATTTAGCAAAGAAGTTACTGATGGAACCATTGAATTCCTTTACGCTCAGCCTATAACACGAACAGAGCTTATCGTACAAAAATTGAGCGCAAATATCTTGATTCTAACCGGCGTGTCGTGTGTCATGATTCTTGTCAGTTGTTTCGCATTGGGGGTTTTTCTTCCTGCTGGAACAGTATTCAGTGATTTACTAATCCGATCGCTACCTGTCTTCGCATCCTTTTGGTTGCTTGCATTATTGTTCTTAGTACTTGGAACCGGACTCTCCTTAATCCTTCCCACATCATTATCAACAATGGGTATTGCCATGGGAATTGTCTTTATCCCCTATGTACTCGGTATGATGGCACAAATGGTCGATGCACTTTCATCCTTTAAGTTTATTTCCATCTTGCATACTACCATGCCTGATCAAATCTATGCCGGAACTTTTAACAGTCTCTCAATTGGTCTTTGGACAATCCTTACAATAGGAATCTTTAGTTTCGGTCTTCATCACTTTAAAACGCGTGACATCAACATATAAAGCCAGAGAATCCTCTGGCTTTTTTCAAATCTTAATAGAAAAAAACCAGCCGAAGCTGGTTTAGTTTTCTGCAAATTGACTGTTGTAAAGATCAGCGTAAAAGCCTTCTTGTTCCATAAGTTCATCATGGTTTCCTGTTTCAATAATATTACCATCACGCATGACAAGAATCTTGTCAGCATTCCGAATTGTTGATAAACGGTGGGCAATTACGAATGATGTACGACCTTTCATAAGTTCCGCCATCGCTTCTTGAATCATCGCATCCAATCGTGTATCGACTGAACTTGTTGCTTCATCAAGAATTAATATACGAGGATCACTCAATAAGGCACGAGCAATCGTTATCAATTGTTTTTCACCATTGGAAATGTTTGATGACTCTTCGTTGAGTTCCATATCATAACCATTAGGTAATGTTGTAATAAAGTGGTGAACGTTCGTGCGTTTTGCTGCATCAATGATTTCTTCATCACTAGCATTCGGTTTTCCATAAGCAATATTTTCTTTAATCTTACCACTGAACAACCATGTGTCTTGAAGTACCATTCCAAACAAGGAACGTAAATCATCACGTTTCATATCACGAATATCGACGCCATCAATACGAATTGATCCTGAATCAACATCGTAAAAACGCATGAGTAAGTTAATAATGGTCGTTTTACCAGCTCCTGTTGGACCAACAATCGCAACCATTTCACCCGGTTTAATTTCAACACTAACATCTTGAATAATCGGACGTTCGCCGTAACCAAAGTTAATATGATCAAACGAAACTGCTCCTTGATAGGAATCAATAACAACGGGATTCGCAACGTCAGCGACGTCATCATTTTCTTCAAGATACTCGAAGACACGGTCCATTGCAGCAATACTTGACTGAATGGTTGGTGCTAATTGTGTAATTTGTGCTAAAGGTTGGTTTACTTGCCAAATATAGCGAACAAACGATTGGAGTGCCCCAACAGCCATGACGCCTTGAGCCACTTTCATTGCACCCATGAAGACAGAAATCGCAATAACAATATACGTTACGAGTGTTACACCAGGACTCATCAGTCCTGAGATGAAGTTGGCTCTGAAACCTGCTTCAGAGAGATTGCTATTGGTTTCTTTAAATTCTTCAATTGCATTTTCTTGATAGTTATACAGTTTAATTTCATTGAACCCAGTGAGTTTCTCTTGAACCACCGCAAACATATCTCCCAATGTTTTTTGTTGTACATCAAACAGTGATTGTGACTGCTTAATAATATAGCGTGCAAAGAAGTAACTAATTGGAATAATTAAGGACCCTACAAGAGCCATTTGCCAGTCAATCACAAACATCATGATGACAGCCATGGTTAGACTTAAGGCTGCCATTACAACTTGCGCAAAGGCTTGTTGCAAGGCTGCTGATAATGCTTCGATATCGGTCGTCATACGTGCCATTAAATCTCCAGCCGCATGTTCATCAAAATAACGAATTGGGAGTCGAACCATTTTTTCTTTGACAGCCATTCGTAAATCATAAACTGAAGATTGAATAGACTCTGTAATAAGATATTGATAAAGCATTCGCGAACCTGCATTCGCAATGTAAATTCCAAGTAAGATAAAAATGATTTTCCAAATGATATCGTATTGGATATGTGCACCTGCAACGCCAGCATTGATTGCTGCGACGTCCTTTGCAAGTTGGGTTGTTGCGAAACCTTCAATCGCTGGTGCTGCTGCAGTTAAGATAGCGGCAATGAAGATGAATGTGATTGCAAGGATTAATTTAATTTTATAGGGCTTTAAAAAACGCCACATTTTACGCAAGCTGCTCATATTTTGCCATCTCCTTTTCACTGAGTTGAGATTCTGCAATCTGAACATAGATTGGGGAAGATTTCATAAGCTCAAGGTGTGTTCCTTTTCCTACAATTTTTCCTTCATTAAGAACAATGATTTGGTCGGCATCAACGATTGAACTAACACGTTGTGCGACAACCAACATTACAGAATCTTGCACTTCTTCTCGTAAGTTTTTACGAATGAGTGCATCGGTTTTATAATCTAGGGCTGAGAAACTATCATCAAAGATATAGATTTCTGGTTTACGGACTAATGCACGTGCAATGGATAGACGTTGTTTCTGTCCTCCAGAAACGTTGCTTCCACCCTCGCTTAACCATTCTTCATATTGATCAGGTTTCTTTTCAATAAAGTCACGGGCTGCTGCCATTTCAGCACTGGCCATAATTTCCGTTGAATCGGCATCTTTTTTTCCATAGCGAATGTTTTCATTGATACTACCACTAAAGAGCAATGCTTTTTGACGGATAAAGCCAATTTTGTCACGAAGTGCATACATATCATAATCACGCACATCGACACCATTCACTAAGACACGACCCTTGGTCACATCATAGAAACGAACGATTAGGTTTATCAGTGTCGATTTTCCCGATCCAGTTGATCCAATAAAAGCAATTGTCTCACCTTTTTTGGCTGTAAATGAAATATCTGTTAGAACGTTTGCTTCACCATCAGGATACGCAAAGTCAACATTTTCGAAGACAATACTTGTGTCTTCAGTTCCTTCAGTAACTCCATTTTCTGGATTCACAATGAGGGGTTCTTTGTCGAGAACTTCTTGAATACGACGAGCACTAACTGCTGCACGTGGATACATTACGAATACGATTGAGAAGAGTAATAAGGAGAACAATGCATGGAATTGATACTCCAAGAATGCAACCAAACTACCGACTTCAAGCGCACCGATATCGATCATTTGTGCGGCCACAAAAATTGTAAAGAGTACGGCAACGTTTAGAATGAAGAAGAAAATTGGTTCAACACGTGACATCATAAAGAATAGTTTCTTCGAGGTACGGGTATAGTCATCATTTTTCGCTTCAAAACGTTCTGTTTCATGCTTATCTTTTCTAAATGCGCGAATAACACGAACACCCGTAATATTCTCACGCGTAATTCGGTTTAGAACGTCCATTAGTTTTTGTTGGGCGCGACTGATCGGACCTGATTTCAGTCCTGTATAGGTCACAACAATAAGAATAAACGGAATACTTGCTGCAACGATCAATGCAAGTGCATGGTTGGTATCATAGATCATCCACGCTGAAGCAGCGATCATAATTGGGCTATTTAAACCCATTCTTAAAAACATTTGTACAAACAATTGAAGTTGATAAACATCATTTGAGATACGTGTAATTAATGATGATACTCCAATTTCATTATATTCAGAATGAGATAACTCTTGAACTTTTTTAAACAAGTCATTACGGATATCACGTGTCATCCATGTCGCGATACGACTCGACGTAAATCCAAGTAAGATATTACCCAATCCCCCAATAAATGCGACACCGAGCAGTATCAAACCTTGATTTCTGATGATATCAAGATTACCGCTTCCGACACCTTCATCAATCATGTTTCCCATGATTGTCGGCATCCCTAACTCTGTGATAGAGAAAGCAATAATCGCAATAAGATTGAGGATAAATAGTAGTTTATACTTTTTTAAATATTTAATGATTAATTTCATATTTTTCCTCCTGTACGAAAACTCATAACTGCATTATAATAAAGTATAAGGTAACCTTATAGTCAAGGAGATTAATGCATTATGAATAGAATTAATGATAAATTAACAACCGGACAATTTGCAAAGCTTGCCGGGGTCCCAAAACATGTTTTATTTTATTATGATGAAATCGGACTTTTTCAGCCTGAAGTCATTGCTGAAAATGGCTATCGCTACTACGCATATCACCAATATTATGCTTTTTCAGTTATTTCTTTTTTTAAAGAGATGGGTATGTCATTGAGTGATATTCAAAATTATCTTGATCATCGATCACCACAACATCTTACCGATCTTCTTGCCCAACGACGC
Source organism: Erysipelothrix sp. HDW6B (assembly GCF_011301115.1). NCBI lineage: Bacteria > Bacillati > Bacillota > Erysipelotrichia > Erysipelotrichales > Erysipelotrichaceae > Erysipelothrix > Erysipelothrix sp. HDW6B. The sequence goes on from NZ_CP049860.1 coordinate 1,937,168, forward strand.
CAGTCACTTCAAGATCAAATTCATCATCTTCTTTTAAGTCAACGTTATATTGATCAAACCTTAGCGAATCTTGATGTGGCAGCGAATGCGCCAGCGAATACACCGTGTGTCACCTATCTTCATGAGGAATGGCTTGTCCAAAGTGACCCGTCTCCAACACGAAGTCATCGTAGTTTTGTTTCTGAGTACACGCAGTTTGCCCAAGAACAGAATATTACTTTTGTAAACTCTATCGGAACAATGACCAGTCTCGAAGATATTACCAATGGTAACTATCGCAATCACTCGTATTTCTATTTTATCGCGCTTGATCCTGAATCAACACCAAACATCACTTCAAAACCTGAAGGCCACTACATCACCTATTATCACCACGGAGATTTCGATACGCTCTATGTGGGCTATGATGCAATTTTGGAATATGCTCAAAGTCGACAATTCAAATTGGATGCTTATTTCTATGAAGATTTACTTCTAAACGAGATTACCGTCTCAAGTGTCGATGATTTTGTCGTAGAACTTTCCATTCGGATTCTTAATTATCCAACGTTTGATTGAAAAAATAACCTCAATGAGGTTATTTTTTTATGACGCTTGCAACGCCCGTTTTCGCTAATGCTAAAAATGCATCAACATCATTAATGTATTCCGCGTTAACAACTACCATGAAGTTATCTTGGACATAAACAGCTTCGCCAATTTCTTCACGCGCGATGTCATTCATGATTTCGATAAGTTCTACTTCAATTTCTGGTGCTTCTGTAAATTTAAGCACGGTGACACCGTCGATTGAATTTTGGTTTGAATCATCACCTAAATACACTGCCTCAAAATTGGAATCCCCGATGAGTAGTTGATAGACTGTCTCATAATAGTAGCCCATGGCCGCAAAAACATAATCAAGTCCTTCTTCAATCATTTCGTCATCCAATTCCATGTAAATATCATCAAGGTTTGACGATGCTTCTTTATAGGCATCAATGACCGATTGACTATCAAGAATCCCTACATTTTGTTTTGCATCATCCACAACAATTGCAGAATAAGCATCAGTATTCATTGTCCGTGCAACTTTATAACCATCTCCAGCTTGAGTACAACCACTTACAAATAATAGGAGTGTCACAAGTAGGACACTTATAATAGATTTTTTCATATTCTTCCCCTTTTCCCATTTATATTCTATCGTAAACATTCACTTTTTGCACCTTTTATCACTATTTTAAAAAAAGCACTTTACCTGTCGTAGTACTTTGTGCTACGATTACTACGACAGATGAAGTAAAGGAGGCAATCATGATCAGTAGTGACGTTATTCGTGGTTACAACGATACCATCGTGCTCTACATCTTACTCAACAACGATTCTTACGGATATGAAATAGGACAAAGTATCGCAACCATGAGTCAAGGGAAATACGTTATCAAAGAGACAACACTTTACTCAACATTTACGCGATTGGAAAAAAATGACTATATCGCATCGTACGAAGGCGATGAAACAAAGGGGCGCATTCGTACTTACTATCGTATTACAGATGCAGGTCGCCAATACTTCAAAGAAAAACAAGCGGAATGGGAACTGGTAAAAGAAGTCATTGATATCTTTACAGATACAAAGGAGAAGGATTATGCAACAAATTAGAGATTATGTGGACGTAATGTTTAAATCGTTACCGCAAACACAAGAGGTCCTCAGCATTAAAGCTAACATCTTAGATTCCATGGAGACTAAATATGAGCAATACCGCCAAGAAGGGATGAATGAAGCAACAGCTATCGGTAGAGTTATTGGAGAATTTGGTTCAATCGATGACTTAAAAGAAGCATTAAACCTAGAAGAACCAGCTGTTGATGCGTTTGATTCAAGAACTGTTGAAACATATTTAAATTATATTCCGAAATTTGCAACAGCAGTCGCAGGTGGGGTCTCAACGATTATCGCTGGAACGGCACTCTTTCCACTTTTCGAGTATTTGCATCTTGAAATTATCGGTTATGTGGTTTTCTTAACCGCTGTGATTATTGGCGTCTCGTTGTTTATCGTTTACGGACTTCGTTTAGCAAATATTGAAATCATTGGTTCTGAACTTACGCCACAAGACAGAGACCGTGTGAACGCTTTTAAAGAACCCTACAAGAAACAAATGATTATCGCAATTCCAAGCGGTATCGCATTGATCTTACTGGGAGTTCTTATCGCCGTCGTAATGGAAGAACTTGGTATCAAGGATGATATATCGGGCGTAGCACTACTATTGTTTGTTGCCCTTGGCGTCTTCTTCCTAATCTCAGTACCTATTAAAGCAGAAATGCCAAGCCGATTCTTAAATCCTGAGAATCACGGTGATACGATGCACACAACGGCACAAGAAAAAAAATTCGGCAAGATCACGGGTGCTCTTATGGGTCTTACAGCCATGGTCTATGTAGGTATCGGTATTGTCAATCGTGACTTCTTTGCGATTGGATGGATTATGTTTCCCGTCGTTGCTCTGCTCATGACACTCCTTGAAGCAATCTTCACTAAAGCCGAATAAACGCAATCTTAGAATTCTATCAAAAAAAGCCGACTTTCGAGTTCGGCTTTTTTTATGTAGGTGCTACTTATTAAATGTTGTCCCTTGTGTCGACTGTATATTTCTTGGATGCCAAGGTTAATGCCATATAGAGTGCGACAATGATTAGGCTGATGCCGCCCATGACTTTTAATGGAAGGTTTCCATAATAAAAATTTGATCCACTTTCGTCACTATAGATTTTAGTGCTTGTATCCATAATCAGTAAGATTCCCCAAAACAACGACGTCCCTCCGACATAATACCAAAAGAACTTGGACACACGGTGCCAAGTCTTGTATTCTTTTTTTACAAACGGCATCAAGATTGCTCCTAACGGCGCATAATACATGATTAAGAGCAAGCCAAAGGTAAAAATAACAAACCAAAAATATACTCCTGATTTCAAGTAATAAGTCATCGTTTGATGGATCCCAAACGCGATTAAGACGAATAAAACGAAACTCGTTAGACATTTTATACTCGAAGATTGTCGGATTTTGACTTTGCGATTTGATGGGTCCATTGACGTATTCTTTTTCATGAAATATAAGCAGCCATTGACGACACCATAGAAAAACAAAGTAACCACACTCATGGCCAAAAGTAATGCACCAATACTCATTAAAAACGCCATTAATAACTCCCCCATTTTCCCCTAAATCTTTAGTAGGTCTCGACTTGATGTCCTCCTATGCATTTACATGCAGACATCACACTCTCATAAAGTATAGCATATCCAAAAATGACGCAAAAGAGCGTCGACACAACAATACATGCCGACACTCTTAGTAACACCTACGTATCTAAACTAGGATTTCAAATGCTTGGTTACTGCTTTCTCTGCAAGCGTCAGAAATTGATCTACATCCGTAATGTAATCTGACTCAGCAATAACCATAACGTTATCTTTAACTAATACAGCTTCACCGATTTCTTCTTTGGCTAATTCATTCATAAAATCAATAAGGTCATTATCGAATGAAATAGCTTCTGAAAAGATAAAGACTGAAATACCATAGATTGCATCCATATCACGATCATCACCCAGATAAAATGCTTTAAAACTTGGATCCAAATCCATAAGATGAATAACATGGTCTGTATAGTCTCCCAATGATGAAAAAACATCGATTAGAAGTTCACCATCCAATGCTTCCATATCTTCAGGATCCAACAGTTGGAGTTCGTCTTGAAACATATCCAATTCAAATGCAAGTTCTTCGTAGACATCTTTCAAAGAATCGGTATCCAAAATTCCAACATTTGGGGTCACGGAAGAATTCCTTAAGATTGTTTCTAAATCTTCTGTATTCATCGATTCCGCAATCGCGTATCCGATATTTTTCGAGGTACAACCCGCTAAAACTAGCATCGCCACGGCGACGATACACATTATTTTTTTCTTCATAATTAACTCCTATTATCGTTAAGCTTGAAATCGACGATACTGATATTTTCGTTTAATGAGTGTGAAAGCAATCATTCCCAAACCAAGCGTAACCAATATGTAACCCACATTGTTTGATGCGACACCGGTATTTGGTAACACATCTTCACCAACTTCCGGTTGCGTTGGTGCAACTGGGTCTGTTGGATTGGTTGGATCTGTTGGGTCGATAGGTTCAATCGGAGCAGTAGGATCCGCAAGAACTGTTAAGGTAATCGTAGTCTGAACGCGTGCTGCACGTGCAGTATCGTAATAACTTAATTGCACTTCATAAACTCCTGCCGTATAAACTTCTGGTGCATTGATAATGACTGCACCGACATTCGGGTTGAGAATCGTAATATCATTTTTTTGAACTAAAGGATTCGCAAATTCAATGATTTTTGAAATCAAGTTTCCTGAATCCACATGTGCTTGCACATCTTTTAAATACATCGTGACATTGTCACCCTCAATCGTATAAATCGGCGTTTTTTCATAAACAAAGGACAATGCTTGGGTTTCAAAGACATTGGCTTGGTTTGCACCAACTGCAAAGCTTAAGAAAGCCGTACGGTCGTTCAGTGCTTCATCACCCGTAAGTTGCGGTGTTTGCACTTGCGTTGGTAGTTTAAAATTAAGTGCGTCTTGTGATATCGGTCCAGCACCCGCTTTCAAACTTATTCTGAAAGACTTAATGGTACTAAAGTCTGATACTTCCGATGCATCGACCCATGGCTGATCATCTACTTGTGATGGGTAATCAATTGGTTTTAAATCGGCATCAGTATGACGATCTAGTACATTAACGATGTTCGGTTCTTTTGATGTTGAATAAGTAACATCGAAAGCATCTTCATAACCTTCAGGTAAGATGATCGGACCTGATAATGAGAGATCAAACTTCGATGAACGTTCAGTATCACTGAGTACAAATGTATCTTCAATACTTGGTAAGACACCAATAAGTTCTAAACTCGTAAACGGTGTATCTTTCTCGTTAAATACTGTGAGATCAACGACTTGGGTCGAATTCGGATTGACGGATGTTACAACGTTGCTGTCTACAGTATTGGTAGCGACAAAGTCATACGCATTTCGATATGTATATGTATTTTTGGTCGTATAGATAAGTTCCTCAACATTTCCGTTTCCATTAAAATCGTGACGGTCTGATTCACGAATCGTGAATGATCCGTCAACATTTGAAACATCCGATACCGAGAAATCTTCATTTAAATAACCAAAGAGTTCAACGTTGATTCTATTTGGCGCATTCTCCGCAATATGAACCGGAATACGAACCACTGCACGGCGGTTTATTTCTAGACGATCGACAGCCATTTCAATTTTTAACAGTGTTTTATTTGCATCGTGATAGTTCTCATCAACAACCGTGACAGTCGCATTTGGAATTGCTTCCAAATCTTTTACGGTTACGCCATGGTCTATGAGAGCATACATTGTAAATGGTCCACTTAATGCCTGTGTTGAAGCAACATCATTGTTGATATCCAAGCGTAAATAGTTATCACCACTATTGATCAAATTATATTTTGAATCGCTGAGTGAAATATTGGATTTGATGTATCGACTGATGCCTTCAGGTGCCGTTACAACTTGAGCCGTCTTCGGTGCCAATCGTGATTCATACTGACTATTCACGTCGGAGTACCAACTCACTTTTACGTCTTCAGGTACATATTTTGATTGTTGGTCGGTACGGTACGAGTTCGTTAAGTCATCTTTTTGTGGATACCACCCTGAATATGCAATACCTGCATTGGATTGAATCGGACCCACATACCCTTGGTCAACCGATGTAAAAATTGTTAAGTTCATGTTCGTTAGACCTTTAGGTAGTTTAAAGATTGAATCTCGATCAAAATCTACCGTATCGGCAAATACATTGTGCTCACCGTCGTAAAAGTGAAACCAAACCTCAGATATTTTTTTGTTTGGATCAATGCCAATATCTTCAGCATGGTAGTAGCTTTCTGGTTGTAAGGCAGCAACAGAACGTTGCCATTCTGTTTCACCAACATAACGGTAGCTCAATGAAAAGAAGACATCTTCTTCAACTGGGATTCCTGCTGGGAAAGCGCTGGATGGACGTTGGTAGAATGTTCCGGTATAGATTTGTGTGACGTTGAGTGCTTCATCAGGCATGAAAAACGCGTCGTAACTATTAATACCATGAATTGGGCTTGTTGCATCAAGCGAACTTAGATAGAGACGCCATCCAAGCGTAGCACCATCAGTAACACTTGGATCATCATTATTAATCCAGCCAACACCACCGATTCCATCCGCAGGTCCACTAAATACAGATGTTAAAGGACCACCACCAAATAGTGCATCTGGTGCATATTCAAAGTTTGGTGAAATCATAACACTTGCTTTCGTTTCGAATGCTTTTGAACTGCCGTCTATGAATGATACATTAGATGATGCAACAGTATCGACTGTACTAAAAAGCGCTAAATTACCAGACACTTTAGTGACAATATTAAAGTTCACATTAAAGTAATACTCTTCGTCAGCATTTTGATTTGCGTCAAAATGCCATGTGATTGTTTTACCATTAATTTCTGGTGTCACACCACTTGTATCACTAACATAATCTACACCCTCAGGGAGTGTGTAATCGAAGCGCATGGTACCCTCAGTACTTGGAGCAACAGTTCCTGTTTCAAATCTACTGATGGAAAAACCAACCGCAAATACTGCATCATCTAAATAGCGAATGCTTGATCGGTCTACTGGAACTCCATTAACAATAATTCCACGAAGTTTGTTACTAATTGAAGCGTTTTGATTGGCAATCAAAGTAGTCGTTGCCTCACTTGTAACTTCTGAAATCGTTGAACCCGCAACGGATGCCGTAACTGTCAAATTTTCTAAGTTAAGTGCAGATCCGTTTTCTGTTTCAAGTTTTAGAATCATTGATGTATCAAATCCACCACTTATGTTTTGGAAATGATAGGTAATTTGTTTGGTAACCGCATCATATTCTGGAACAACACCGCGAATTGCGAGTGTTTCAAGGTCCTGGTTAAAGATGACGCCTTGCTCCCCAACAATTGATGGTAACTGCAGTGTCAAATCAAGATTAGGTATCACGTTATTACCGCCATCGACGCCAAACACAATACGATAAGAAACTGTCTTCCCAACCTCTAAGGTTGTATCCTCAGCAAGTACTTGAAGCCGTGCAGTATGCTTCACAACTTCCGTTGGAACCGCAACTTGATTTTCCTGCTCTGACTCATCAGTTGTTGTTACCTCTTTGTCTTCATTATTTAAATCAAGGTTACGTTGTGCAACTTCATGATTATCAGCATCGACTGAAATTGCTTTATCACGTTCTTTGTCTTCTGCTTTTTGCTCTTGAACATCCACGATGTCATCAAATGTAGGATCAATTACAGATGCTTCATCTGCAACTTCTGTTTGAGTAACTGGTGACGTTGTAATATCATCAGCGTGAATTCGAAGTGACCCCAATGTGACTCCCACAACAAGTGACGCCGCAATTATACTTTTTATATGTTTCCTCATATTCTTTTCCTCTCTTTGTGCTCGCACACAACTATACGTTAATGTTATCAAGCGCATCTTCATATAAGGCACATAATGTTCCAAGATGACGTTTCGATGCCCCAGATAACCCAGAACACCTATTTTTAGGGAAAAGAAAAAGCACATTCTCATTCGAATGTGCTTTTGGATAAATCTAATTTTGAGTTTCCCACTCACGACGCAAGAGGCCATAGACTTCAACGTCTTGGTATTTTCCGTCACGGAATAGCATTTCACGTTTTGTTCCTTCATGTTTGAATCCCATTTTCTTGTAAAGTTTTTGGGCGCGTTCATTGAACGCAAAAACATGAAGATAGAGGCGATTTAGGTTTAAACCATTGAAACCCCACTCAAGTTGTTGTTTCATCAGTTGTGGACCTAATCCTTGTCCCCAATAATTCTTATCACCAATGACAATTGCAAGCTCTGCATGGCGATTTCTTTGATCAAGGTTCATGAATGCAACTGTTCCGATGGGTTTGTCATCTGCAAGAACAGTATATGTCATCCCATTAACAAGGATTTGACTCCACTCTTCGACTTCTTCAAACGACATTGGACGTAAGAATCCACTTTGGTCATATTGTGCAACTTCTGGATCATTACGCCATGCGTAGTAAAACGGTATATCTTCTTGTGTAAATTTTTTATATGTAATGTTCATGTTATCGTACGATTCCTATATATGGTGCGACTGCAATAATGACTGCAGCGACGAATAATAATGTTCCTAATATTTTTAATGTAAACTTCAAATATTTGTCATACGGGACGTTAACAAGTTCCAAGGTCCCCATCAAGGTTGCTCCTGGATAAACACCGGACATAAAGTTAACACCTGCGACAAAGGCTGAAATAAGAATAATTTGACCCCCTTCGGCACCGATGACATTTGAAGTAAAGAGTGCAGCTGCAACAGCTCCCAAGATTGGCATTGAGATTCCCGCAACACCACTTGTGGATTGCAAGAAAATTCCAATTAAGACGTAGGCTGCAATTGCGAAGATTCCAAATACCCATAACGGTACACTTGATAGTGCATTTGAAATCCAGTAAATGAAGGTAATTGACATCCCCTCAGTTGAGCTCCCCATGATGATTGCAATTCCACGAGCAATCGCAAGAACTACAACAACTCCGAAGAGATCTTTCATTCCTTCGATAAATTTGTTGATAAATTCCATTTCACCCAAGCCATTGATTACCTTGAGTAAGAATGCTCCCATTAAGAATAGGAAGGCAAATTCATCAAAGCCCCATGTTCCTAAGGGTGTAATGTTTCCAGCTCCGAGTAGATTTCCAAGAACCGGTACTTTAGCGAGCATCGTAAACGGTGCATTGATTGCATCCGAGACACCTTGACCTAAGAGATCAGCCCAAGGGAAATACCCTAAAATAACAATAATAACAACCATGATCAAGACAAACGCTGACCATTTTCGACGTGTTGTAAATTCAGGCAAGGTTTCTTTTGCATCAACCAGTGTATTGACGTTGTCCAAGTCTGCGGTTATTGACTTGCTTGGGTCTTTTTTAACTTTAGATGCATATCCAATGACCATTATTGTTCCAACGACATACAGTGCTGCAAAGATAATTGATCGTAGCACAATTCCTGATCCAATTGAAAGATCTGGATTTCCGATTGCTGCTACAGCAGCTCCGGTGGAAAATGGGTTAACCAAACTTGCCATATTTCCAATTGATGCTCCAATAAAGAGGACTGCCAGACCAGTCATAACATCATAACCAGCTAATACAAACATCGGTATAATGACAACTGCAAAGGCTGTAATTTCTTCCCAGAATCCAAAGGATGTTCCAAGAACTGCGAAAACAAACATCATAATCGCAATCAGTACATTTCCTTTAAATTTGGAAAGAAGACTTCCAATTCCCGCTTCCAGCGCGCCAACATGATTTAAGACGGCTAAGAACCCACCTGCTGATAGAATTCCTATAGCAACATCACTTGCTGATTGAAATCCTTTGATTGGTGCCATTAAGACATCCCACAGTCCAAAAGGTTGCATTCCTTGTCCTTGAAGAATTTCTCCTTGTGGTCCGAAAATTGCATCAAAGACAATTTCACCAGACTGTTTATCAAATACTGACTGTGGAATAAAATAACTCAAAGCTGCCGTGATGACTAATGCGATAAACACAATCGTATACGAACTCGGCATCGAAAATTTCTTTTTCTTCTCCATCAATATTTCCCCCGTTCACGTGTTATTTGATGACGATGTTTAAGAATGCTTGTGCATAAACATGCATAGCGACTTTCATATCTTCAATACTAATACGTTCATTAACTTGGTGTTCTGTCTTTAATCCTGTTGGAAGTAAAGCACCAAATGCCACTACATTATCCATCGCACGAGCATACGTTGCCCCACCACTTGTAATTGGTTGTGATACCGTATCACCGGTAATATCTTGGTATGCTTTCATGAGTGACTGAATATAGTCAGATTCTTTTTCAACATAAATTGATTTAAGATAGTCGTACAATTCAACAACAATTTCATATTTATGTGCATCTTTAGTTAAGAGTTCTTTGACGTTTTCCACTGGATAGGTTACTGGGAAACGAATATCGATACCAATTTGTTGAACATTTTCACGGAAACTGACTTTACCAACATTCAACATTAATTTACCTGAAACTTCATCTTCGACTTCACCAAAGACAAGGGTTCCATTTGGATTCGACATTTTCTCAACAATAAAGCGAATCATGTCATTTGTTTTACCTGCTTTGTGCAATGCCTCAGCAAGATAAACGATAGCATTTTTACCTTTGTCTGCATCTTTAGCGTGAATAGCCATCCCTTCAACAGTCAAATCATTACCATCAACTGTATAGGTATATCCTAATTCATCTAAGGCAGCTGCTACATCAGCATCATAGTCCGTTGTTGCTTGTGAAGGAACGGCATTAAGTGCTCCACCACCTTCGAGACGAACATCAGACATCTGATGCGAATATAACATAAATTCGATTAAGCCTTTTTCTGCATAAATGAGTGGGAATCCTGCATCAGGAGTAAATCCTTTTGTTGGCAATTCCTCTTTTTCAACATATGCGTTCATACAACGCCATAGTGATTCCTCATCGGTTCCGAAGATAAATCGAACACGTTGGTTAAGTGTTTTTCCTTCATTTAATAAAGTCTTAAGAGCATACATAGCTGCAAGTGTTGGTCCCTTATCATCAGACGATCCACGTCCTACCAAGAAACCATCTTTCTCCACTAACTCAAATGGGTTTGAATCCCAGGCTTTCACATCACCAGCAGGCACAACGTCCATGTGTCCAAGAACACCGAACATTTCATCACCCTCACCAATTTCTGCGTAACCATAGTATCCATTTGGATCAATGAAAGTTCTAAATCCGAGTTCTTCAGAAATTTTTAATACTTCTTCTAATGCACGTTGGATATTTGCGCCAAACGGTGCATCGCCGCCCTCTTCTAGGACACTAGGGATTGAAACCAGACGCCCTAAATCTCTTTGATAGTCTGCAAAGATGTCGTCAATTTTTTTTCTTAAATCCATAATACCTCCTATATGCTTAGACTTTTGCTAAGTTATGATTATATTGTATCAAACTTAGACCCGTAACAACACCGAAGACATCAGTTTCTCGTGAAAATACCACTAAATTAATTTATTTATGAAGGAAATAATTGTATAATTTCGGAAAGAATGTGAGGGTATATATGAACGTCGAATTATTCCAACAATGGGTTGATACCTATTACAAAAAACGTGGGTGGTCGGATCTTGATATTTTTATTCGGGTTACTTTTTTATTTGAAGAGGCAGGTGAAGTTGCCCGTTCTGTTCGAGCAATTGAACTTGGTCGTGAAGATCACGAAAGTGTGGATACAGATTTAAAGGCTGAGTTGGCATCAGAAATTGGTGATGTGCTTGGAAATCTCATGGTTATTGCAAATCATTATGATCTTTCATTTGAGGATATCTTCAAAATGCATGTGGACAAATTAGATGCGCGATATGATGCATACATTCACAAACAACAATTACATAAAAACGAAAAAAAATAGGTCGCTTGACCTATTTTTTATTTGTGGCGGAAAGCACAATCGTTCTCGTGGTCATTCACCATACCAACGGCTTGCATAAAAGCATACACCGTAGTGGGTCCTACAAATTTGAAACCTAGTTTTCGTAAGTCTTTACTAATTTGTTTCGATAGATCTGTTTCTGCAGGTACGTCCGTGTAATGTTGTACATTGTTTTCAAGTGGCGCATTATCAACGTATGCCCATAAAAAAGCATCCAAACTTCCATGCTTCGCAACTATATCTTGATATGCATGCGCATTATGGATTACAGCTTGAATTTTGAGACGGTGACGAATAATGCCAGCATCTAAGAGTAGACGGTCAACATCCGCTTCCGTAAATTTAACTAATTCTGAAGGTTCAAAATTTGCGTATGCCGCACGCATCGTATCGCGTTTACTTAAGATGGTTGACCAACTCAAACCCGCCTGTTGGCCTTCCAAATTTAACATTTCAAAGAGATAACGGTCATCGTGATTTGGCTTACCCCACTCTGTGTCATGATATGCCATTTCATTTTCTGTATGTGTCGACCAAGTACAACGTTTCATAGTGCCTCCTAAGGATTATCCTTTAATCATTCTTAATTATATGATAAAGTCTATAAATAGTCGAATCATAGTATCACTATGTCCAGGGCTTCTTAGAAAGGACACACATCATGCGAAAACTAATCACTTTAGCACTGTTTACAATCTTGCTAACGGGATGTATTAGTGTGAACGTACCTGCTGATGATTCGAAATCCAAAGAACCAATTACACAGCAAGAAACACCCAATAATACACCTGCTAAAGAAACAGAAACACGTGAAGGTGCCACCAAGAATGGCACTGCACAAGATGCATACATCATTGACACCTTTGCCCAGTATGGTTACACAGCACCTGAGCGTTCTCAGTGGATTGTGGACCAACAAGGACCTCATAAAGTTGCGGTCATTATTAAAGAAAACGTCGGACAAGGAAAACCTAATATTTCAAAACTTGTTTTTCTTTGGAATGATGATGCTGAATCTGCCGAATTACTTCATGTTATGATAAACAACACCACTCAATTTGGTTCAGATCAATAAAGGACAAAAGGGCACTTACAAATAACTGCCCTTTTATTTTGGAACACAAATCATGCACTTTAGGCACACCTTGAGTGTTTTGATATTAAAACACGTATAGTAAATGTTCTTGCGCAACCTAAAGGTTGTGATTTGCGATGAAAGAAATGAGGATAGAATATGAAACGTATTATAGTATTTTTTATCGTAGCTGCTTTACTCTCAGGATGCAGTACAAAGACACCTGCTGAAGTTCCCGTCGAAAAAATCGTTGAGACACCCAAGGAACCGGTACAAGAACCCGCTACGAAACCAGAAGTTACAGAACCTGAAGTCGTTGAAGCACCCATTGAGGAACCTCAAGAAGTACCACTCGAAACGCCTGTCGGTCTAACACAAGATGAATTTGTCGTTCAAACGTTTGCTAATTATGGTTTTACCGCTCCTGAACGCAGTCAATGGCAATTTGATAACCAAGGACCAAACAAGATTGCTGTCATTATTAAAGAACCCGTACAACGGGGTCGCCCAAACATTTCCAAGTTGATTTTCCTCTGGAATGGTTCAGCAGAGCAAGCTGAAATTTTACATCTTAGCATCAATAACCGTGTCATAATCTAACAAAAAGATGAGCCCTAGGGCTCATCTTTTTGTTTCAATACGCTATTAAGGTTTCATCATAAAGTTTTCCTGAATTGATGCCTTCAATTCCAAGAAGGCAGCCGTTTGTAAAAAATCAGGATGACTTTTCTTTATCGATGCAACATCGATGGTTTCCTGAATGCGTCCAGGGGCCCCATTCAAAATGAGAATACGATCAGAGAGTTTAATAGCTTCCTCAACATCATGAGTAATAAACAATGTCGTAATTTTAAATTGATGACTTAGATTTTGATACCATTGATGAATTTGGTGCTTTGTCATCGGATCCAACGCACTAAATGGTTCATCCAGTAACATAATCGGTTTATTCATCATGTAAGTACGAAGAAATGCAACCCTTTGACGCATACCACCTGATAATTGACGGGGGTATTTATTTTCTGTTTGCGCAAGACCAAATGTATCCAAGTATGGCATAACCTTCGCATGTCGTGTGGCTTTATCCATACCTTGAATGGTCAAAGGAAGTGCTGCGTTTTCCATTACAGTTTTATGATTCAGTAATAAATCTTTTTGCAGCATATACGCAAGTGATCCTGGTTTATCCACAATAGACACATTTTCAAGCAGCACATCACCAGTATCTGGTTGGCTTAAGCCCGCTACAATCTGAAATAGTGTTGATTTTCCGACACCACTTTGCCCCAAAATGGCTACGGTTTCTTCAGGATACACTTCAAAATTTACGTCCGCAATGACTACGTGATTTCCAAATGATTTATTAAGATTACGAATTTTTAAGAGCGGTTTCATGAAGCAAGGAATTCATTAGTAAAGCCAAATCCAGCAGGAATCGGTTGCTCAATTAATTGTTTCTCACCGAGCCAATTGTAGAATGCATTCCAGCGATTTGCATCAAATTTCCCCCACTGCGCTTCACCGCGCATATACTCACCTGCAAGGTATTTTTGACTTTCAACGATTAACGCTTCATTACTTTTTAATTCAGGGACATGTTTCATAAGAATTTGTGCAGCTTCTTCTGGATTCGCAACTGCATCTTGATATCCCTTACCCAACGCTGCTAAGAACGCTTTTGCTTGATCAGGATTCTCCTTAAGATACTCATTATTTGCAATGACTACAGGGCTATAGAAATCCAATTCTTTCGCATAATCTGCAAAAGCAAAGTAGTTAATCTCCTGTTGCGCTACTTCGAGCGCAATACCATCCCAACCACGATAAATCCAAATAGCATCGATATTACTTTGGAGCGCACTCACAGCATCCGTTACAGTATTTGGAATTAACGCTACACTGTCAAATGAGCCACCGTCTTGTTCAATCACATACTTCAAGATTGCTTGTTCAACAGGAATATCCCATGTTGCGTAAGTATGATTTTCCATTTTAGATGGGCGATCAATTCCTTTGTCTTTCAACGAGACAATTCCAGATGTGTTATGTTGAATCATTGCTGCGACTGCTGTCACAGGTAAAGGTTCTGGACGCGCCCATACTGGTGCTAAAGTATCTTGAAATCCGACACCGAATTCTGCACCATTGGCAGCAACCAGTCCTACAGCACCATCTTCAGGGGGCTGAACGATTTCCAAGGCAATCCCCACTTCTTCAAAGTACCCTTTTTCAAGCGCTACGTAGAGGCCTGTGTGGTTCGTATTGGGTGTCCAATCAAGTACGAAGCGTACTTTCTGAGTATCTTTGGATGTACTGCACCCCACTAAAACTAGCAAAGCTAATAAACTCACTACCATTCGTTTCATAATATCTCCTTTATTCCACATCTTTCCATGGCATCGTTTTATGTTCCAAAATATTGACCAACCCCATTAAGAGTAGGCTTAATAGTGAAATAAGTACAATTACTGCGAACATTTTATCAAAGGCATAGGCTTTTCGAACACGTGTCATATAGACTCCCAGTCCACTTGTTCCCCCAAGCCATTCTGCAATAACAGCACCAACAACAGCATACGAAACGGCTATTTTTAGACTGGCAAAAAATGGCGATAAACTTTCTGGAATTCGAACATGCTGGTACTGTTGTACCGTATTCGCACCCATACTTCGTAAAAGTTGAATACTGTCGCGATCGACAGCCTGCAAACCTTGGAAACATCCAATGGCCATTGGAAAAAATGATGTTAAAACGATGAGTACAATTTTCGGTAAGATTCCATATCCTAACCATAATACAAGAAGTGGTGCAATAGCGACTGTTGGTACTGTCTGCGTGAGAATCATCAGCGGATAAACCATACGGTAAACGCGATCGTAACGGTCCATCAGTAGCGCTAACGTGATTCCCAACCCAACACCGCCTAAAAGCCCAAGAAAGGCTTCTAGAAGTGTTGTTTGAGCATGCATCCATAACAATGCACGGTCTTCATATAATGCCATAATAACTGATGCGGGACCTGGAAGCATGAATTGGGGCACAATACCACTCCATACTATGAGTTGCCACAGTACTATGACAAGACCAACCGACATAAGCGCATAACGCTTATTGTTGGTGCTTCGTAATTTTTTCATCAATTGTGAGCATCTCACCTTGAGGTGCATACACGATTTTTACGTATGCTGAAACTTTATCAGCACCTGCACGATGTGCAATAATTTGCGATTGTTTCACGATTTCCATTAAGGTATCATAATCACCTTCGACTGCAGTTTCAAATGCACCAACCGTGTAATGTAGTCCTGTTCCTTTAATATAGTCAATAACTTCATCAACAATGCGAACGACTTCTTGGTTCCCATCTACGTGGGGTAATACTTGTATTGCGATACTTGCATTCATAGCAAATCCTCCATCTTTCATAAAAAAAACCTCTTTTCATTTCGAAAAGAGGTATATGTATATACGTTAATAAACGACTACGATATACATCCTTCCGCCAGTATTATCTGGATCAAGTGCTAAACAGGACTTCCTGTTTAAGGGTTTAAAACGTGCGTTTAGTCTCAGCCGCTAATGCGGGCACCCCTTGTATTTATGGATTCAATTGTACGCCTTCATTATACGTTTTATATTCCTAACGTCAATGATTATAATGCATCCTTGGTAAATCTTTGCAAGTTTATATTGTGATTCTCCTGCACAAGCTGCTTGAAGAAGATGTCATAAACATCATTAGAATGTGCCTGGTATGCTTCCTCGTAGAGTGCTTCATTGAGATGCAACTCCTGTGTAATTTCATTTACAGTATAGGATTTATTATTCTTAAGATGCGCTGCAAAAGCATCATAATACGTCTCATAATAGAAGATACTTTCAGCCGGATAAGCATCGTACAAGGCATCATTTAACCCTTCTTGAAGATACGATTCTGTCATCATTCGTTTATATTGTCGCTCTGTTAGATCTAACAAAAATGCCCCTTCGCAAGCATCGAAAGCGACACCTTGATCGAAGCATGAACTCGTCTCTAACCGACTCAAAGAATCAAAATCAAGATACGCTTGAAGTGACTGATCACGGACTCCCTCTTGAACTGCGTCAACCAACGCATCAGAAAACTGCGCGTCATAATGCACAAACTCACTGGTTGGTGGCGTAATTTCTTGCTCTGGTTTCCGTGTATCTTGACGTGTGCCAAAGATATTAAAAACACCTAACAATTGGAATATCAACAAGAATACAGTCACCCATCCGATAAACTGCACAATCATCTGAACAACGGACCATACTTGTTTCGCATTCGACTGATTCTTGCGTTTTGATTTCCCCTGATCGCGCCACCCGATACGACTTTCTTCACGGAAACGGACGTAGGATTCAAAGTGGTCCATCGTCATTTTTAATTCGGTTTCATTATCATTATTATAATGTGCTATTTTTCGCAAATGCGGTAAGATAATTTCAAACATGACACCACTTGGAATCAAGCGAACATCCACCCGTTGTAGCGATGCATTGAGCATTTCAACATCCTCAAAACGCTCATACACTTCTAACCGATCTAAGGCATCAAACCATTTTTGCCAGACAAAGCGCTCTTTAACATCCATCAAGGATAGTTCTTGCATTAGATCGTCAAACCGCGTATCGGATGTACCTTCCGCATAAACAAGCGCATCTTCATAAGCCTTTGTTAGTTCATCCGACTCTCCATTTGCTGCGACTTTCGAAGCATACGCCTCAAATATTTGTTCTATATCTGTTGTTGCATCGATTCCTAGAATTTCCCACATAAGCCATACCACCTTTATGTAATTATACCAAATCTTCAGCCACATTGTGAATACGACGAACCTGTCTCATTGGATAACAGTCCCGTAACACGAAGGCTTCGTAACCACTTTTCATTAGTTTGTAATAAAAAGACACGTTTTGTCGTGTCTTTCGCTTCTATGATTCATGCATTTTCTTACTCATTTTTAGAAGAAGGATAACAGTTTGTATCAAAATGATGATTATCAGTATTTTGATTGTAAATACAATAACCGGATCTATATTTCGTATAAATTCAAGAAGCGAATGATACACCATAAGTGTCCCATTCATTTCAAACCCCTCCCTTTCTACCTATTTTTATTACACCGTTTAATTTCTATAAGACGACTCACAGTGATTATGTTGTCGTTTTGAACGCTTAAAACGAGTCTAATCATAACTTCTGCATTGCAATCAGAAAAAGAACCGATCTGAGTCGGTTCTTTACGATAAAT
Source organism: Erysipelothrix sp. HDW6B (assembly GCF_011301115.1). Classification (NCBI taxonomy): domain Bacteria; kingdom Bacillati; phylum Bacillota; class Erysipelotrichia; order Erysipelotrichales; family Erysipelotrichaceae; genus Erysipelothrix; species Erysipelothrix sp. HDW6B. The sequence continues at coordinate 1,955,185 of NZ_CP049860.1, forward strand.
ATATGTAGATTACCAGCGGCATGATAAGTGCAATCGCAGTTCCTATCGACATAATGGGTGTACTTTCTTTTGCTCGATCAGCGATGCTTCCTACAGTCTCAAAATGATTGTGGAATAACGGTACGGATGTAAACAATGTTATAAGTAGTGCCAATCCAATCCCGATTCCAATATAATTACTGAAAACAAACCATCCAAGGCCATGCTCGATGCCATAGAGAATCCCGACCAATACTAAGTAACATCCGTAGAGACTAAGTTTCTTTTTCATAGGTTTGGATATCCTTTCCTCGCAGAGCTTTAAATCCTTACTCGCTCACCGGTTCAAAGCCATCTTCGGTCATAACAATGACCGTATCAAATACGTTCTCAATCAAGGAACGATCATGAGTTACACAAAGTATAGCACCTTGGAATCCCTGAAGCATACTATAGATTTCATGAACAGAAAGTGGGCTTAGGTTTCGGGTTGGTTCATCTAAAATAATAAACTGAGGCTTCTGAAGCACGAGCTTGAGAAGGGATACTTTCGCTTTTTGTCCCCCAGAGAGTAAACGCATGGGCGTATTCATTTCTGTTTCAGTAAACTTTAAACTTCCCAAACGATTTGTGATAAGCCCTCGTTCTTCACGTGACCCTTCTCGTACACAATTATCAATCGGCGATTTTTCAAAGTCTAGATTGAGACGATAATCTTGATGCATCATTGCATCATGATCTTTGAACACCTGTTTCAAGAGGCTCGACTTCCCAATTCCATTTCGACCAATAATTGCGATTTTGTCTGGAGTGTAAATATCCAAATAAAAATTATACCCCAATGTCTTACCCGCAACTTCAAGGGTGTCGACGTCAATCTCAGCAATCTTCTTACGATGTACTTTTTCTTGGTTGTCAAAACGTATGGAAATCGCAGACTCCGTATCTATTTTAGTTTCGTGAGTTTCGCGATCAAAACGACGTTCCATTGACTTAATTGTTTTCATTTTCTTCTTCAATAAACGCCCTTTAGCAGGGTCTTGACGGGTTTGTGTCCGCTGACGATGCTCAACCGTTTGATACAATTGTAACCAACGATCATATCGTTTAGCACGTGCTGCTTGATCACGTTCTACTTGATGATTATGCGTTGCGATTTCGAGATTACGGGTTTCTACATAGTCATCGTAACTTCCCTCGAAGACCGTAATATGCGAACGTGTTTTTCGATGCGTTTGTTCAAAATGAACGACTCGATTTGCTGTATTTTTCAGTAATTTAACATCATGAGAAATATAGAGAATTGGCTTATTTTGTCTTAAAATCCATGATTCAAGCCACATTAATGTCTCAATGTCCAAATCATTAGTTGGCTCGTCGAGTAGAAACACATCGACATCTTGGACCAGAATTTTCATAAGTTGAATTCGAACACGCTCTCCACCACTCAGACTTTGTAACGGTCTATCAAAATCATCATCCGTAAAATGTGGTAAGAGATCCTGATGTACCGATCCAAAGGATTCATAACGCTCCCATTGATCTTCAATAATGTAGTCTCTACTTGAGCGTAGAAGGTCCTCGGCAGCAATATCTTGGGATACGTAACCGAAAAGTACTTTCGATGAGACACTCCGGGTTACTTCCAATGTATCTAAAGACGGATGATTCAGTAAGGCTTTCAGGAATAAACTTTTCCCATTTCCCTCTTCTCCGATAATTGCAATTTTTTCGTTCTCGTGAACGGACATAGAAAAAGGCGCTACTAGTTGGCGCCCTTGTGGTGACTTCACACCAATATTAAAATTTAGCATGGCAAACTCCTCCTATTTTGATTATTTATGCTGTATAGGATGAGTTGTACATTGCCACACCGCCTTTCGTTCGTTATTGCCATCTTACGTAATTTTTTCTAAGATGTCAAATTTTTTAATCATTTATTTTTAACTTTGTGCTAACACTTCATCGAAGGTTAATCCTGAGTTCTTAACTTTTGTGGCCATATCTTTACCAACATAACGCAAGTGCCACGCCTCAGGCATATAGCCCGTAATGTGTTCTTTTCCTTCAGGATATCGCACAATAAATCCAAACTTGTGGGCATTATTATTAACCCATGTTGACTGCTCAGTTTGCGCAAAATCAAACATATAACCACCTGGTGTTACAACATCAATAACAAGACCTGTTTGATGCTCAGATGTCCCAGGTCGAGCAGACATTCGATCGGCTTCCGCCTGACCATGTTGCGCTACATAATTGGTATACAACTCATTTTGAAAGTCGTAATCACGGTATGATGATGTCGTATACATCCACATTCCCGTTTCACTTTTCATGGTGTCTACCATCGCAATAAAGGCGTCAACCGTAGCAGGCGTTGCCTCATAACCGGTGCTTACCGCATATGCTTCAGGAATGTCTTTAAGTGGTGGTACATAATCTGCAGGCAATGCTCGTTGCTTGGTGACCAAAACGAGTTCAGAACCTGCATTGGTAACACTTGCAAGTTCTGATTGTGGTTTCTCATTGGATTCTTCTTTTGGTTTTTCTTCATTGGTTTCAGGTTCGGGTTTTACTGCAACATCTTCTGTTGTATCACGTTCTTCCAATTCGCCAACGACAACAGTAATAGTGAGCGTTTGAGTTTTCCCTTCGGCACTTGTCTCAAAAGTTACAGGATATTCACCATCCATGTCCCAATCGACTGTATCCAGATTTGACGTCACCGTCGCAGCAACTTTATCATACGCTTTAATATAATCTGCGCTTGCAACGAGTGAACCTTCAGTCGCATTAACACGCTCTTGATCTTTCAATACTTGATCGTTATTGCGTACAGTTAACGCAACATCACGATTTTCAACGATTGCTATATCAAAACGATGCACCCGATTCTCTTTTTTGGATGAAATGACAACCGCAAGGTTCTTATCTTTTACTTTTTCCGGTTTATTAATTGTATATTGCTTATTTTCAGCGACTTTTCCATTCACCTCAACAACACCGAATTCTATACTCTGTTGTTTAGCAATGGCATCCATATCGATAATTGTTCCCACCTCAACCGTCATTTTTTCCTGCATTGACTCCACAGGTGTTTTAATCTTTGTGAGTGAGTAAATTGCATATAACGCGAATATAGCGACAATTCCTAATTGAATATAACTTTTACGTTTCATACTGGCTCCTATGACAAGTCTTCGCCTTGTCCATCAAATGTAAAATCAAACTCTGAAAACTGTTGTGCTAATTGAGGGTAACGTTCAAATAACACGATTAAATATTCTATCAAATTATCGTGCGATAACAGCGATAAGAGGTGCCCAACTTCAACCATTAATTCTGGTGTCAAAGTGCCTTCCTGCATATCCAAGTCTGAAGCATAGTCATCAAATGTTTCAAGTGCTTCAACACTAAAATTGTGGATGTTTCCGTTTTTAATCGATGACGCAATAGTTGCAGCCATGTGTTTACAGTTGTTGCCTTTTTTCGCATGCTCACATGAGCAATACATCGAATCCACTGCATTCCCTGTAATTTCAATCCGAACAATGTACAAATCACTTCCTTGTACGCGTGCTCGAATCACTTCTTTAGTATCTTCAATAATCTGAACTTTTGATTCTTCTAATAGCGTTTCACCGCGGTTATAAATATAGTCTCTAAAATAAAATCCTACTTCCATGTGTACTCCTAATTCTAATTATGTTTAATATCTTAATATTCCTACTTTAATATTATACACTAATTTTCTTTTTGATTCTCACATACTCTTTTTCTATGGTTTTTAGCGATTTTTATATCAAATTATCCACATAAAAACCCCTATCCATTGGCATGTGGATAGGGGTTTTTCGATAATACATTATGAGGATTATGACATTTTATACATTCTTATTCTGTTTACAGAAATGTATGAATTTTATCCATTATTTTGCGTCTTTATGACGTATTTTACCAAAAATTACAAGCACAAATCCAGCGAGTAAAATACTATATCCGAGATGATATTCTTGAACACCAGTTGCTGGTAGGGTTGTTGGTAATTCATTATTATCTCCGTCTGGTTTTGTTTCAGGTTCAGGTTTTGGCTCTGGTTTTGTTTCCGGATTAGTATCGGCTTTCACAACATTTAAGCTTACAGTAAATGGAACACTTGCACCGGTTTTATCTGAAGTTAATGTGACTGAAATCTGAACTGTCCCGAGTTTGCTTGCATCGAAGATTTCATCAAAGTTTGTAACAACCTGATAGGTATCATTTGCCTGAATTTGAAGCAAGTCTAAGAATTGTTGCTTTGTTAATGTTGTATCTTTTTTAATCTCTAGTGTAAGATTTTGTACAGTCGCATCAAATACGAATGTTTCCGCTACTTTTCCTTCGGTTTGAACGTATGCTTTGTCTAGAACACTCACAACATATTTATCATGCGGAGCATTCGAGACGTCAAATACATAGTCTTGTTTTCCTGCAAAATTTACTTTTCCAAGAATGGTACCCGACGCCATGATTTCTTCAATACTTTGACCTTCTTGGCCACCATAGATGACATACATCCGTGCATTTGTATTGTTCGTTTCGTTCCATAAAAGGGTATTATCTTTGAGTTCAACCGTTTCCAAAGGGACGACGTTGCCATGTGATAACTGAGGATGACTTGGTGACAATGACGCTTTCGCAAATGAATCATTACGAAGGATTTCTAAACTTTCATTCTTAACTGCGTGTGCATCACGTTTAGCCGGATCAACGGTATCTAAATCTGATGGCATAATGTCTGAATAGCCATACAACGCACTCCCTGCAACATTTGGCAGTGTTTGATTGAACTTCATTTGATTGTTAATTTCTTCAGGATTCTTCCAATCGCCGTCCCACGAGTTATTTACATGTTTGTAGTTAGCATGTCCAATATATAGTTTTGTTTGTGTACCTTCAACAGCATTGTCCCACCAACGGGCAAGTTCACCATATGGGGCTGCTCCAGCACCAAATGCCCAGTAAATTTGCGGTGCTACATAATCAAGTTTGCCATCTTTAATCCATTGATAAGTATCAGCAAAGATCGTTTGGGAGTATGACTTGGATGAACCTTGAGGGGTATTTGATCCACGATCATCAATTGACTTGTGCTCCCAAATTCCAAATGGACTGATTCCAAATTGAACTGACGATTCCGTTTTGTTATTGTGTGTTCCAATAACGTCATTGACTTTGTCGATGAGTTTTGTGACATTATCACGACGCCACGCCTCAATTCCTGCTTCTGAGTTTTCGTAGTCATTTCCATATTTTTCGAATGTTGCGCGATCTTCGCCTTTACTTCCGAAAATTTCACTACCGGGAATATCGACCCCATTTTCATCTTTGAGGACTGCCCCTTTATATGGATAGAAGTAATCATCAAAATGAATGGCATCGACATCATAGTTTGTTACAACTTCTTGAATGGTATCGCCAACATGATTAATAACTTCAGGTTCTCCTGGGTTTAAGAATAGTTTTCCTTGAAACTCTAGAACGTATTCTGGGTTTTTAACTGCGAAGTTTGTATCGGCTAGTACACCAGCTTTGTTGAGTGCAGCGACACGTTCACTTGTTGTCATGACCGCAACATCTTCTTTACTATAACCAACGGCAGCTAGTTTTGTAAGCACACCTGCTGACATGATATCTGAATTTGTTACACGGTATGGATTAAACCACGCATGGTATTCCATGCCGCGTTCATGTGTAGCATCAACCATGTACGCGAGTGGATCAAAATCCACATCTTGGCCTTGTTTACCACTCAGGAATTCTGATGTTGGATTAATGGTTGATGGATAGAATGCATCTAATAAAGGTCTAACTTGGAAAATCATTGCGTTCATATTCCATGCTTCAAAATCATCAAGACGTGATTCATACATGTCTTTGAATGCCGTTTCGTCACTTATTTGTGGGAAGTGTAGGTTAAAAATCGTACCAATCCACGATGATTTAAATTGTGTTTGTTCTTGATTGTAAGCAACTGGAACTTCAATTTGTTCCGTACTGCCATTGTAATACATGACAGGGTCATTGTTGTCATAACCCATAGTTCCATCTGCAAGTTTCTTATACTTGTACAGAGGTTCAGAGGTTGATGCTCCTACTTGATATGTTGATAAACCTAAAAAAAGTGCTAGAAATAAAACCAAAGTTTTTTTCATATTTTCCTCCTATAGCGCTTACATTCATTATACACATTAGAAATATTATTTCACTATATTCCGGAAATTATTGGAAATTATTTTTAACAAAGTGCATTTCAGTCACTCTTTAGGGATTCTTTTGCAAAAAAAAAATAGTGCCGAAGCACTATCATTTTACCACACTGGAATTGAGGCACCTTTACTGTCTTCAATTACAAGTTGTTTTACAGCATCTGTTTGATATAATTCAACAATACGTTTAAACGTTGGATTATCTTTATCTTCGCTACGAGCCGCAATTAAGTTCACATAAGGGTTTTCTTGCGAGATACTTACATCTTCTAAAACGATCGCTTTCTCTGCCGGGTTAAGCCCTGCATCAACTGCAATTCCGGAGTTTACTGCCGCAAATGCAACATCCGGTAGCGATGCTGGAATTTGCGCAGCTGCCAATTCAATAATCTCCAAGTTTAATGGATTTTCTATAATATCTTTTAGTGTTGGGAACTTCGCATCATTCAGTTTGATAAAACCATTTGCTTGTAAGAGTTGTAAAGCACGACCACCATTTGTGACATCATTCGGAATCGCGACTTTATCATTTTCTTTAACGTCTTTCAAATCAGTAATTTTGTTTGAGTAAAGACCAAGTGGTGCAATTGATGTCTTCGCAATTGAGACTAGGTCATATTTATTCGTCTCAACTTCATTTTCTAAATAGACTTGATGCTGAAATGCATTCAAATCTATCTCACCATTATTTAACGCAGCATTGGGTTGTGTATAGTCACTGAAAGCCACAATTTCAATTTTGATACCTTCCTTAGCAGCTTCCTCAGCAACATGTTTCCAGACTACCGAATCACTCCCAATCATTCCCACTTTAACGACCTTTTCATCACCTGTTGCTGGCGTTGATTTTGATCCGCATCCTACTAAAACCAATAATCCTACGATGAGGATTGTTACAATTTTTTTCATATCTTTTCTCCTTAGTGTGTTGTTTTCTTAATAATAATAGTTCCTAATCCTTGCACAACACTGATCATAATTAAAATTACAAGGACCGAAACATTGGTAATATCATGCATATAACGTGCATGACCATAGCGTGTCACAAAATCTCCAAGACCGCCGCCTCCGACAATACCAGCCATTGCGGTAAGGCCAATGAGGCTTACAATCGTAATGGTTGTTGCACGAACAAGTGCTGGAATACTTTCTTTTAGATAAACCCGGAAGATAATCCCTAAAGGTGACACTCCCATCGCGGTTGCTGCTTCAATCAATCCTGCATCAATATCCGATAAAGCCATATCAACTTGACGCATTAGGAAGGGAACGCATCCTATCACGAGTGGCACAATCGCACCATCAATACCGATACTAGTTCCAGCAATAATTCGTGTTAATGGTGCTATAAAGGTAATCAAAATAACAAATGGAATCGAGCGCAATAAGTTGGTTGATTTATCTAAAATTTGATAGACAAGTTTATTTTCAAGTATGCCATCCTCACGGGTAACAACTAAAATCACACCCAATGTAATTCCGATTACAAATGCTATGACACCGCTCCGAATCACCATTTCAACTGTTTGCCAAACCGCTTTTACAAACTCATCTTGATAGTTCATCAAATTGGGTAAATAGGTTTCAAGTACGTTAGTCATTTTCATATACCTCTACTTTCACGCCTGTCGCTTGTAAGAACTCTAGGGCTTCAACTTGACGTTCGCCAGTCAGGATAACTACGAGAATTCCAAGCACCTCTTCATGAACAATCTCAACATTTGCAAACACAATACTTGCTTTAACATTGAAACGTAAACTCACTTCTGAGATGATCGCTTCTTGCGTAATATTCCCCCGGAAATCAAGACGGACTAATTGTTGTTCCGCATCAAGTGCTAAAATTTCCGGCTTCTCATCGATCAATGCTTGTAGTGAGGTAAGATTTGTTGTCGTATCCACAAAATCTTTGGTAATTGTCGCTTTTGGGTTGGCGAATATTTCCGTTACTGCGTCCAATTCTTTAATATGACCGTCTTCCATCACCGCCACACGATCGCAGACTGTTTTCACAACGGCCATCTCATGCGTAATAATTACAATCGTGATTCCCAAACGTTCGTTAACTTCCTTCAGCAATTTCAAGATTGTCTGGGTGGTCTGCGGATCTAGAGCACTTGTTGCTTCATCGCATAAAAGAATATCTGGATCATTCGCCAATGCACGCGCAATCGCTACACGTTGCTTTTGCCCACCAGATAGTTGTGATGGAAACGCATCGCGTTTGTCTGCTATTCCAACGAGTTCAAGGAGTGACTCAACTTTATCTTTAATTTCATACTTCGTCTTACCTTTGTAACGTAATGGGAATGCTATATTTTCATAAACAGTTCGGGAGTTTAATAAGTTAAAGCCTTGAAATATCATGCCTATTTTACGTCGTTCATTTCGAAGCTCGCGTGGGTTCAACGACTTCACATCAATACCGTTTACGATAATTTTTCCCGATTCTGGACGTTCTAGTAAATTAATGCAGCGGACAAGCGTGCTCTTTCCTGCACCGCTAAATCCAATAACTCCAAAAATTTCTCCCGGTGTGACTTTGAAACTGACGTCTTGCAGCGCATGAACATTCAGTTGCTTTGTTTGAAATGTTTTTGATACATTTTGAAATTCAATCATTATTATTCTCCTTGCAATACCACATTTTCTCGATGTTCTTTTTTAATTGCTTCTAGCAGTTCAGGATTTGTGAGTAGCTCTAAAGCCGTATGGGCAAGAACTTTAGCCCCAAGTGCAATGGAGTCAAGTCCAAGTTCACTTTTAGATGCTTCTCTAAACTCGATACTATGACCAGCCATTGGTGTATTATTGATATTAATATAGGGTTGAATTGTTGGAACAACCTGGCTTACATTTCCGACGTCTGATGACCCTTGACCTCCGGTCACTTTGCGGGGTGTGAACACTTCGCCATATGTTCCAAGTTTTGCTTCATAAATTGCATCAAATGATGGGGTAAGGATGATGTTATCAACACTATTTTGGAACAGTCCAAACTTATGAGTGCATCCCGTAGCGAGTGCTGCTCCTTTAACAATGTTCTCAAATTTTTGATAGACATCATTCAATGTTGTCCGACTTTTGGCACGAAGGTAAAAACGTGCCGACGCATATTCTGGCACAACATTCGGAGCATCACCGCCATGAGTTACAATCCCATGAATTCGAACATCATCCGTTAAGTGTTCGCGCAGCGCATTCACACTATTGAAAACTTGGATGATGGCATCGAGGGCGTTGATTCCGTGTTGCGGATTGCCGGATGCATGGCTTGCACGTCCGAAGAATTCAACATCAACTGGATCATTAGCAAGTCCCGATGTTGTTCCACCATGTAAATGACCAGGGTGAACGCATAAAGCAGCATCAACATCGTTAAAGAATCCTTCACGAACAAAGCTTCCTTTTGCGGAGCCGTTTTCGCCACCTTCTTCTCCAGGTGTTCCATAAACTCGAATTTCACCACCAACTTCATCTACGATTTGTTTTAAAGCCGCTCCAGCCAGGGATGATGTTGCACCAAAGAGGTTATGCCCACACGCATGGCCGATACCGACGAGCGCATCATATTCAGCTAGAAACGCAATCACAGGTCCTGGTTTGTTTGAAACATAACGTGCATCAAATCCTGTACGGTGTCCTGCAACATCAATTTTGACCTCAAAGCCTTCTGCTTTAAGCTGGCTTGCAAGAGTTTCACTGGCAAAGAATTCATAATTACTTACTTCCGGTTTCGCATGAATATCTAACGAGATTTTTTTGTATACTTCATGTTGTTGGTTTACGTATTCATCAATTTTGTGTGTCATATTCTTTCTCCCTTTTGCTTCCTAAGCATATAAAAAGCGCCCATCCCTAAGGATGAGCGCTGCTCATGTTACCACCTTAATTCGTTTATGTCTCACGATCATAAACCTCTTCAAGAACTATCATTCTCTAGCGCTTTAACGGGCGCTCCCGATGTGCCTAAACCACTATTCGTGTTTCAGCATCATTGCTCCAAGGCCATTTTCGCTTCGTTTCCGTCCGTCTACTCTCACCATACGTAGATTCTCTGTAAGAACTTTCATGAAGTTACTTTCCTTTTCATCGCTTTTCACTATTATTACCAATAATGTTTCAATTGTCAACACCTTTTCACGATAATTGTCAAAACGTCATCGTTGCGGTCTGTTTCAACATACAAAAAAAAGCATGCACATTATGTATGCATGCTTTTAATTTTATTGTTTACGACGTCGGTTTACTTCGTAGACACCAACGCCTACTAAGGTTAAGAATCCTCCCGAAATTAGGAGTGTATTCCCAATTCCTGTAGCTGGTAGTTTGCCTTCATTCGTTTCCGGTTTTGGCGTAACGACTTCCGGTTCAATAGGTTTAGGATCAACTGGATCAACTGGATCAACTGGATTGACTGGATCAACTGGATCGACTGGATCGACTGGATCAACTGGATCAACTGGATCGACTGGATCAACCGGATCGACTGGATCGACTGGATCAACCGGATCAACCGGATCAACTGGATCGACTGGATCAACTGGATCAGTTTCTTTCAACTTCAAACCTGCAAATGCATCCTTCACAGCCGCAATTGCATTCAGAATTGTTTCTTTATCAGTACCTACTCCATTGTTAGAAAGAATATCACCCATCAGAGTTCGTGCGCTGACAAGAACACTTGCAGATTCATCTGTATACTTCGATAAATCGACATCTGTCTCATACTGTAAACTTCGAAGTGCGCTTATTTCATTTTGATTTGGAAGCACTTCAATATCCACACCATTTATACCATTTACTTTAAATGAGTAAATTCTCGCAACATTCCCTGTGCTTTCAGCTTTATGCAGCACAAGACGAATATGATTTGCTTGAGTTGCTGGAATTGCGTCTTTAGTTATTGCGTCTGTATTCCATGTTCTCGTGACAGCAGTTTCCCATGTTTCGCCATCCATGCTTGTTAGAATTTCATAGTCGCGTGTATTCCATTCTTTATTTTCGCCACCTGCTTCTGCATGATGCAGTTCAAAGTCAGTGAGTGTTACCGTTTGTGGGAATGATGCTTCCAACCATGGTTTCTCTGTCTTATTATCACACCATTTCGTTGCATTTGAATCATCGAAAGCCTGTGCAGCACCTTCACTCGGAGCACATGAATTTGATACTTTAAAATTTTGTGCAAGATTTGAAAGTGACTGTGGTTTTGTTGCTAGAGAATCATCATAAACATAGATTAGATTCTCTTTGCGAACATCGGTTGTTCCTGCTTCATTACTTAGCGACATAGTGATGCTATAGACACCTGCTTTGTCAAATGAAGCCGTTGCCTCAACACCTTCGAGACGGTCAGTAACCGCACCTTCTGCAAGCCATGTTACAGTTTTTGTCGACTGTGACGGTACTGCAGTAAGTGTTACATCTTCACCCACTTTAACGAAACTTGAAGAAATTCTAAAATCACCAGAAGGTAAGCCAACTGCATCAAACTTAAAGTCAACAGATGCAGCTTTCGTAAAGTGTTTGCCATTTGTTGCATCGACTGGAACTACTTCATAGTGAAGTTCTCCACTCTCTGGTCTGCGTTGATTTTCAACATAGTATGCTGTATTTGCGGTACTTCCTTCATAATAACGGATACCATCTTCTACACGATAAATATCGTATTGACGTGTATTTACTTGGTCATGGTTCCATGTTAATCGTAAGTTTGCACTTACATTATCTGTAACATTTTTACCAACAATTTTTACGTCACTTACTGCTGAAACTGCTTGAGTTGTATTTTCATCAATACCTAAATAACCGATATTAATTAATCCCGATGCAATCGTTTCATCCGCAATAATATCAATTGCAATTTTATTAACTGTTTTGCCACTTAGACTTGAAAGATCAAATAATGTCTCAATCCATTCGCCATTTGATTTTTGTGTTCCTTTAATTACGTCTTGTGTTCCATCCGTAAAATCTAACACTAAATCGACACTTGCATTTCCATGATGACGGACGATACCTTTATTGTTTGCAGTAAGTGCAAGGTCACTTGCATACAGATCCATACGTGTTGTAGAGCCTTCAGTCATTGCACCTTTTAGTCCAATTGAAGAACCACCATTAAACGCACGGCTATAGTCGATAAATGCAGAAAGGTCGTTATTATCTTGATCAAGAATCCAACGGTAGGTTGGCATAATATCTTGAACTGAACGGTTATTAAACGTTCCTGTCTTCGCAATAACACCATCTTGATAGTAGTTATCCCCATTTCCAACATTGAAACTTGTGTGGAATGGTAAACTTGTTACTGGTGATTTCTCAACAAAGTACCGGGACATTCCTTGCCATGTATTTTTACCCTGAGTTGTATCTCGTGGGTCCGCTGCTTTGTTAATCCAGAAGTCACTTTCATTTTGCCAATATTTTTCCACATTGTATTGACCACCATCGCGTAATGTCCAGTCCGGTGCATAGAGTCCTACAGACGTCATGACTTTATTGTCACTTCCAACTGCATTAGAGAGTTTATCACGGCTATTGACACCATTTGCTTGAACATCGAATCCTGCTAATACATCATAAGGACTGCGATTAAGCGAGATTGCCTTATCGCGGCTACCCGCTACCATCTGTGGTCCAAACCAGAAGTTTAAGAACATATAGTCTGATGTTCGTTGGTCATCATTTTGGAAATAGCGCTTGTTGCGATCATTCAGCTCATTTTGCCAACTAACCTGACCACTTTCAAGCATTGAATCATACCATACGAGTTCCATATGGTCTTTTTTGTTATTGTTGTAGTAGGCTAAAAAATCTAAGAATCCTTGACCATGTTCAGAGCTTCCTGTACTGGTTTCTTGGTTAATAAACCATCCATCAAAACCATAGAGTTCTGCCATTTCGATAAGTTTGTCTGCCATTGGAAAACTACCATCGTCACGTTTAACTAAGAACTCACTAACCCATTGGTTTTGACCACCGTATGCTTTAGGAGGAAAGAAAACAGTTCCCATTACTGGTACTCCATTACGGTGAGCAACATCCACTAAATCAGCACTTGGTGGAACAATAATTCCTTCGCCAGCAGAGCCTGCCCAGCCCACAAGTGCATCAACATATTGCCAGTTTGTAAAGTTATAAATTGCTTTTTCTGTCGAACCTTGAGATGGTGTACCACTTGTGTTTTTGTTTGCGATTGGTAGTGATACTACTTTTGCATCTGGATTTTGATCCGGATTGATAGGCGTACCTTTGACGCGTTTTTGTAACGGAACTTTCGATACATTATGAATTGCATCCGGATCCGTATTAAAATCCCATTCTAAGAAATCATTTGGAAAGAAAAATGAAGAATATGGGCGGTCCTCAATTACCGGAATCCCATCATTTGATTGTACAGATCCATCTTCCCCTGATGTTTCTGCCATTACTGGTAAAACTAAACTCGTAAGCAAAAGTCCCATTGTCATGAGACATTGTAACAGTCGTTTCATGTGTTACCTCCTATACCTTGCTATTGTACGCTTTCGTTAACCGCTTACAAAAGGTACAAATTATAGGTCTATCGTGACGATTTATACCTTACTTAGATTATTGTTTTTTGAACCACTCAGAGTATTGATGCCTAATACTAAAAAAACCTTCTCTCGAAGGTTTTTAATTATTTATCATTATTTCTTTTTTTGTTATAGAGTACGAATCCACCAATAACAACTCCAATTCCAGCAATAATTAATCCCCACTGAACGAGTGTATTAGACTGTCCTGTTTTTGGTAAAATTACATTTTCAGGTTTCTCTGGTTCCTGTGGTGTTGGTTTTTCGGGAGTAGGTTTTTCTGGTGTTGGTTTTTCTGGTGTTGGTTTTTCAGGGATTCGTGAGTTGGTGACTTCAATGAGTACTTCGGACTGTGTCATCATTGCTTCTGTCACAGTTATACATTTTTTTGTTTCATCCAAAGTGTATCCTGTTGGTGCTTTCGTCTCGATAAAGCAGTACGTTCCTGCCTCTGAGACACCTACTCGGATTTCACCCAATGCATCTGTTGTGAGACCTTCCGCAATAACGGTTCCATCTTCACTTACTAACTTAAATTCTGCGTCTTTCAGTACTTTACTTGAGTCTTTAGCATCAGTTTTGCGTAATCGTAGTTGTAGTGGTTCCGGTTTGGGTTCAGGTTTATCCGGTGTCTTTGTATTGGTTACTTCAATAAGTACTTCGGGTTGTGTCATCATTGTTTCTGTCACAGTTATGCATTTTTTTGTTTTATCCAAAGTGTATCCTGTTGGTGCTTTCGTCTCGATAAAGCAATACGTTCCTGCTTCTGAGACATCTACACGGATTTCACCCAATGCATCTGTTGTGAGACCTTCCGCAATAACGGTTCCATCTTCACTTACTAACTTAAATTCTGCGTCTTTCAGTACTTTACTTGAGTCTTTAGCATCTGTTTTGCGTAAACGTAGTTGTAGTGGTTCTGGCTTTGGATCGGGTTTATCCGGTGTTTTCACATTAGTAACTTCTACTAATATCTCCGCACTAGACATCATAGATTCTGTAATTGTGATACATTTTTCTTTTGAATCCAAAGTATAACCTTCTGGTGCCTGAGTCTCTATAAAACAATACGTTCCTGCTTTAGGAACCGACACTTTGATTTCGCCAAGAACGTCTGTCGTTAAATTATCGTAAATGACGGTTCCAGCCGCATTCACGAGTTTAAATATAGCACCTTTGAGAACTTTACTTGATTCTGCAGCGTCTGTTTTTCGTAAACGGATCAAGAGTGGCTCTGGGTCTTGAAAATCCCAACGGTGTGTTTCTCCAGTACTCGTAAAGGAATCAACTATAATTGATCCGTCGATATTCTTTTCATTAACAACATGCGCATTTGGAGCAAGAATTGAACCAATCCACGTTCCTCTAAATGTAATTGTTCCTGGCATCGGCGCGCCATTAGTTGTGAAATTCCATAATAAAGTACTGTCCGAAAAATCGACAGATTCCTTATTACCACGACGTGACCCATCAGCATATTCCAGTAAGACTGTTGACTGAATCGTTGCAGATTGTGCCCCTTTATAGTCAACGGTTATAAATACCTGCTTGAATGAACCACCTGTATTTTTTTCAAGACCTTTCACAACGATTGGTGTTTCAAGGTCCAATACACTACCATCAAGATTAACGAAAATTTGATTTTTATCAATAGCCGTTACATCTATAACTCGATTATTACGGTCAGGAAATGAATCATTTGTAATTGTAAGATCTGCAACTTCACGAGATAGTGCTGCACTCGTAGTTGCGAGAGCATTTAGTTCTGATTCAATATCAATGTAGAAATGATCTGCTGGATCCTGAAAAATTGTATCCGCACTGAGATTATCTAATGTACTACCATTAATTCGTGGTTGATTTGTATTGCTTAAATCAACACTCATACCACTTCCAACGACAAATTTCGTTTTGTCACGTGTTGGAAATGAACCACTTTGCAAGTGGGTATAGCTTCTAAGATATGACACGTCGATATTTCCTGTCATGTTATATTGCTTTGTACCAATATCTCCTTGACCTGTAAAATGAATTGCAGCAATGTTTCCATTTGTATGTGAATTTGCGACGACGTCTCGTGCAAATAGATGAAAATATCCCGCAGCTCCTAAAACATGATTATTTGCCTCCGGATAGTCTTCATAGAAGTTTCCTGCGGTTTGAACCTCTGGTGTATCTGCATAAGTGCTTGGTCCAACTCCAAAAGAAACAAACGACATAGCAATAGTTAATATCACAGTTAATAATTTATTGTATTTCATTTTATGCCTCTTTTCTTCGATATAGTGAGTATGAATACAAAAACCCCCCCTCCTTTCGCCTTGTATTCGTATACTAATAGTGTAGCACTTCTACTTTTTTGAAGTGGCAATCCCGAAATAATTAATCGATATTTCCCTTAAAATTAAGAAATACAATTTTATTTATAATGACTTTGTGAATATATGAACATTTACATTAAAAAAGGTATGAGCACACTCATACCTTGATTTATTATTTTAAGAATGGTTTGACCGCTTCAGGAACACTACTTTCAGAAACGACTTCCTGTCCAATCACAATTGTCTTGCTCACATCAACTGCTAGATATTGTCCTGGTTGCAGTAATTTTGAAGCATCGGTTGTCTGATATGAAAAACTGACTTCACGCGCATTCCCTTTTTCGTTATATCCAGTGAATGTATAATCTCGACCCCGATCCACAACTTTTCCGTTGCTATCTTTAATATCAATTACAGTTGTTTCTTGTGATTGGGGTACAAGTACGTAAAATGTATCGGATTTCTTATAACGACCATCATAATAGTCTTTAAGGAAGAATCCCCCGACTCCTACCACTGCAAGTACCACTACGGCTAAAAACACGCCTGATTTATTCTTTTTCATGTGTATCCTCCTTGGCTGTATGCCTCGTGTAACACACTCATTGTATCATACGAACAACACAGATAATCTAACACTAGGGTTACACTTTCGTAAGATAAATAAAAAAAGCAGTGAATGTGTACACTGCCTTAATCAATCGCTCATTACATCTAGAAGACTCTACAAAATAGCACACATTATCAATTTGTTCCTCCATCATTCGTACCGTACATGTGCTCAGCAAGGCCGTAATTGTTTGATGTTTGTATTGATGATAAGGAGTAGTGACACTACGACCTTTCATGCATTTTACAAATACAAATTGACGCAATCGTGTAGAGTCTAGAATCTGTTCAAAACGATTCCCACCGATTTGTTAGATTGTAACATACTTTCACAGACTATGGAACTGTTTTCAATCTAAAATGTAAATAATTTCAATGCTACCACACAGCAAGATGACCATCGGATCGTGACTCTGTTGCTCCAATTAAAACACCCGACTCATCACGAAGAATTATTTGACCGCGACCAAGCATAATAGTCTCGTTTAGAATTTCAATTTCGTGACCTCTACGCATCAAGCCCTCTGCAATATGGAACGGTAACGTGTTCTCAACTTGAACTTTTTTACCATGAGTCCACTGCCAACGGGGTGCATCCAATGCTTCTTGTGGGTTAAGATGAAAGTCGATCATACTACTTACAACTTGCATATGTGCTTGCGGTTGTAATGGTCCTCCCATAACTCCGAAGGGTCCTACTGGCTTGCCATCTTTGGTAATGAAACCTGGGATAATCGTATGCAAAGGACGCTTTCCCGGTTCTAAGCAGTTCGGATGGTCTTCGTCAAGTGTAAATTGTGACCCCCGATTATGCAATGCAATCCCGTATCCTGGAACGACACTTCCCGATCCGAACCCTGTATAACAACTTTGAATGAATGAAACCATGTTCCCATCTTTATCAGCAGTCGCAAAATAAACCGTCCCTGCATTATCAAGTTCCCCTGGTGCTGGTTCCATTGCACTATCCGTTACAGTTGCTGCTCGCTTAGCACCATACTCTTTGGATAGTAACTGCTCCCAGTCCTTGCGCATGAATGATGGCTCACCAATGTGCTTCATGCCGTCAGTAAATGCCAGTTTTAATGATTCAATTTGTTTATGGTACGTATCTACTTCATCTTTACCCGTTAGCGGAAGATTCTCGAGTACATTTAATGCCATAAGTACCATAATACCAATTCCATTAGGCGGTAATTCCCACACGTCATATCCTTTATAATTGACGGACATTGGGCTTACCCACTCAACCTGATGTTTCTTTAAATCTTCTTTACGAATAAATCCACCATTTTCTCTTGAGAATGCATCTATCGCGTCAGCGATCTCTCCTTTGTAGAAAGAATCACCTTCAGTGCGTGCTATCTCGCGAATGGTCTTGGCATGACCTGGGGCATGAAAAATCTCTCCCACACGCATTGCTCGACCATGAGGACAAAATGTATCAAACCATGTTTTAAGGACCGGATATTTATCAACGTTTTTGGAATAAATTTTATAGTATCTTTCCCACAACCGTGCGACATTCGGGGCAACAGGAAACCCTTCTTCCGCAAGACGCGCTGCTGGCTCTAAAACCGTCTCAAGCGGAAGTTTACCGAATTTTTGAGATAAAGCCACCCATCCACTGGGAATCCCTGGTACCGTCACTGGATCCAAGCCAAATAATGTAATTGCTTCATCCCCTTTCGCAGTGATGGCATCTTTCGTCATCAGTCCAGGAGCTGCACCACTTGCATTCAGTCCATACATCTGACCTTCATGCCATACAATAGCAAAACAATCACCGCCCAAACCATTACCACTAGGCTCAACTACAGTTAGTGCCGCAGCAGTCGCAATCGCTGCATCTATCGCATTCCCTCCGAGCTTAAGAATTTCTAAACCAATTTGTGACGCTAACGGACTTGCCGTTCCAACCATTCCCTTGCGCCCATAAATTAGATTACGACGCGATGGATAACGATGCATATATGGATCAAAGTTAATCATAATGTTTCCTCCTATAAGAATGCGACAAAGATTCCCGCAACAACAATTGAAAGTGTCGTTACAGTTGTCATTCCCGCTACCACATAACTTGGCATGATGTGGTCAAAGACAATTTGCTGTTCTATTTCATCATCAGTAATTGCTTTTGAAATTTCTTGTGAGACCAGGTATGTTGCTGGAAATCCAAGATACTGTGCTAAGGCAACACCAAAAGCTAGATGTTTAGATTTTAGAAGTTTCCATCCCGGTAAAATAGCAAATACGACATATAGAACCGCAATGGTAACACCTAACGTCACAACGATATTCATGCCCAACGCCATAAGATCTGTAAATGTTACTTTTCCCAAAGATGGAATAATGGTGACATAAACGAGCATTGAGAAGACACCTGATGCTTTTCCTTTTTCAAGAATACGTGTTGGTACAACATCGTAATAACCTAGAATCGCTCCAAATAACAATGACCAAATTGAATAGTTAATGCTTGGTATAAGTTTCCCTAGAGAAACTGCAATCCAAGCAAAGCAAACTGCAATCATCAAACATACAAAATCTGTAAAATATTTAGTGTGCTTGGTTGCAAGTCCTTTTCGCTTCTTATCAGCACCTTGCGTTTGTTTAGATTCATAGGTTCCATCACGATATGCCGCTAGAACTGTTTTCGCTTCTTGCATACCGACATACGATGCTGGATATGATCCTGCAAATTTTTTGACTGCATAGAGGATGGCTGCGAAAGCGGCAGGAACTACGAGTCCCAATTCTGCAGCTTTGCTACTCATAATTTGTGTTGAGATAATTCCCCCATTTAGAACAGGAATGGCGACAATCGCATTTTCTTTTCCAATGATGGGTATTAAGATGAAGCACGTCACAATTACAACGATCATTGACGCGACGGCTGTAACCACTGTTTTCCATTCGTCACGCAGTTGTTTTAAGTTAATCATTGTTCCCATATGGAAAATTAAGATTGCTGCTGACATTGATGCAAACTGTGTCAAAAACGCTTGCTCAACGATGTCGGTTGGAAATACTCCCGTCATAAATCCAACCAAGAAAACAACCATAACAACGAAGACTGACGATACCTTAGCCTTCGTAAAAACGCCCATAAAATCGGCGAACCCAAACACTAGCATTATTATAAAAAAATAGAATAAGCTATTGTTTTCTGTAAAGCTACTTATAATCTGTTGCATACACTTTCTCCTTTGTAATGTGTATGATTGTAACATAGTTTCACACATTATGTAACTATTTACAGAAACTACTTGAAAATGTTTCTGTCCGACTGTTTTATATGAAGACTATTTAAAATTACGCATAAAAAAACATCACTTTTTAAGTGATGTTTTAAGCTAATCGTTACTTTCAAAACCTTCAGTGCTATCTGATTTGAAGAGAACAATGACTGTTCTTAAAATGAGGCGAATGTCAGACCAAACGCTGTAGTTTTCAATATATACGAGATCCATAAGTAATTTATCATAAGGACTTGTATTATACTTACCTTCAATTTGTGCTATACCTGTAAGTCCAGCTTTAACACGAAGACGGTAACGGAATTCAGGTAATTCTGATTCATACTTATCTACGTTTTCCGTCATTTCAGGACGAGGACCAACGAGACTCATGTCACCATTAAGAATGTTGATTAGTTGTGGAAGTTCGTCCATACGGATTTTACGCAGAACACGTCCAACCTTAGTGATTCGATCATCATTTTCTGTGGAAGAGAAATTCTCCACATTTTCTTTCATTGTTCTAAATTTATAAACTTTAAAGATCTTGCCATCAATGGTATATCGATCTTGCGTAAACAGTACTTTTCCACCATCACCCAGCTTAATTGCAATCGCTGATACAATCCAAATTGGTGATGAAATGACAATACCCGCGAGCGCTGCAACAATATCAAGAACTCGTTTAAAGAAACGTTGCTCCATAGTAAGCCCTGATACATTAACGTCTACCATTGGTTTATCATCAAAGGTAATATGTTCTCCACTTAATTGAATAACATCTGTAATTGATGGCGCAAAGGTAAAATTAATTGCATGCTCGTAGCAAACATCCACTAATGGTTTACGCACTGACTCTTGTAAATCTGAAAAAATAACATAGTCCACTTTATCCACATATTTGCTTAAATCGCATTGTGATGCATCAATTGTGTCAATCACGCGATATTGAAGTTTGAAGCGTGAAATATAGCGTTGAATTTTTCGTACACTTACCTCAGGGTGATTCCCATCATAAATGATTAGTGCATTCACTGGATCATTAATTTTGAAGTAAATCCAGTTTCCTAAATAAGCAAAGATGATTATCGCAATAATTTGAATCAATAGTACAATCAATAAGAGATCGAGTTGTTCCAACCGGAATGAATGATTGTTGTTGGGATTCGTGTTCATAATCATAAGTTGTAAGTATGAGACAAAGTCAGTAAACATTACAGCAACAGTTGTTGAGAAAATAATGGGTTTACTTTTCTTTTTTCCAATCTCAAAGTTACCATATACTGTGAGCATCAAGGTTCCAACTACAGCAAACGTCATCATTGTTGTCCCTAATGTTCGTGAGATATAATTCAGTCCGACATTTTGAAGTGCGAACACTTCAAAAAATGTATATCCTAACAAGACATACAATACTGCTTTTAATCCTACAATTATCAATTTATTAATATTTGATTTCATAAATAATCCTTCCGGGTTTGTTACATTACGTTTTATATTCTACGTTGTAGATGGGTTCTACAATCATTCTATATTTTACCATACTTTATATCAATATAGAAATTATGTGTGGATTAACATTAAATAAAAAATTCGATTTGTTATTACATTCAAACTGCAACTCAAATTAAAAAAAACTGTCATCTCATTTCGTGACAGTTTTGGGTCTTCTTCTAACTAACAGAGCACCAATGGATTAAAATAATTCAATTAACACGTTTGGTTCCTTTTCCTTGACTCAAATTAAATAAAATATTAAGTACCTTTGCCAAAATAAGAGACAGAGTCACCTGAACAAAAGTATTTCTTTTCTAGAATTAACCAATATTTTTATCACTTTAAACGCCAATTTTATAAACATAGTTTGCAGTTAGTGATGTTTTGAATTGTGACAAATCACACCTTTCATGCAGCGTCTTTAGAATCCAATTAATAGATTTTCACCTTTGTCATCCCGATGCCGTGATTGACTTAGAAATACATAAAAATTTTGAATCATAATTTTCCAATTGAGCTGCAATCAAATATCACTATACACAGATTGAATCATTTTTTAACTATTGAAAATGCAAATTTTAACCCTTACTAATTCTACTAATTTTCTCAACTGCCACATTTCAACAAATTCTATTAATTTCCTTCAATTATCAATACTGTTGATATTTACAGTTATTGCTGGATTTCCTGCAATAACTGTACAATTTGATCAAGTTTATGGTTATCTCTATCTAAGAACCAATTAGTGTTCTCTTTCTAGTGCAGATTCCTAAAGGGATAATAGCATTTTCCACGAACCAAATATTGCCGTTTATAACAACGGTAGTAATTTTTTTCGAATTACTTAAAATTATTTTCGACCGCCATACTTTTACATTAACAAAAAGACCCACATGTTGAACAGCATACACATTCTCATTTATAGTATGTATATTTTACTGTTCGACTGTAGATCTTTACCTGTCGAGTTATGACCATTTTTAATCTTAATTTCCAGCAAACCCTTTAATATTATCCAAATTACTAATTACTCCGCGACTTTTCAGAAGCATACACGTCTTGATATAAACTCAAAATATCCATATCGTGATTGCTTAATCTAGGAACCACGTTTATAGTACTGTCTAGTTCTCTTATTTCAACATTTGAAATTTCAGAAGAAATACTCAGGAGGAAATTACTGTTTTTATCACTATAAGAAATTGATAGTACATTTGCATTAATCAGAATACCAACAATTATTGCATGAAATCTTGACCCAATAATTACTGAACATTCACCAAGAAGCTTTGTGAACTTAAGTAGATCACCATCATACAGTATAGGCTCGACACCTGAATGTTTACTGGATAGGTATGTGATTATTTCATCATCACCTTCAAAAGCACAGAACCCAAATACTCTCACGGTTTTCCCGCTAGACTGATACATTTCAATCTGGTGATCAAGATATTTCTTATACTTTGAATCAAATTCTTGTAGTTCGCGTCTCCCTTTTAAACTAACAGGAATAATTGCCACAATATCTTCAAAACTTTTGATCTTATTATGTTCAATATCTAAAAGCATAGCTAAGTCAGTTCCAAGAGAAATACTATTGACTCCTTGAAATGTTTCAAAACTCTTTTTGTCCCGAAAAATTACTTCAGTACAGTTCTTAAATAACGCATCATATTTTTTGACAAAATCAGTCGTTTTGACCGGCCCAAAATTCGCGCCTAATACCTTTACCTCTTTTCCCAATTCAACGAACTTTGACATCATTCTGTAAAGGTGTAAATCTTCTCTTTCTTCTATAAACATTGATCCACCAATAATGACTAGCTCGTCAAATTCATTAGCAAGTTTTGATTCTACATAAATCTTGTAAGGATCAAATTTATTTAATATTCTCTTCATCGTCGTTTTCTCATAAACTTCAACGTTTAATTCCCTGAATATCTCCGATTTAAATTGGGGTAAGACGTTGTACAGTGTGTAGATATTATCAGACTTCGAGAAATTTTTTATGTAACTATAAATTAGTAAGTCATCCCCATAGTTCTTTGTAAAGTAACCATAAATTAGTGTTTTTTTCATACTTATCTTGCCGCCTTAATTATTTTATAAATTAGCGCATACATAGATGCAACATACATTCTATTTTGGGAAAGTGAACTCGCAAATCGCTCAAATATATCCATTTTTTCACCGTTATTGTGCCACTTTCCAGTGAAATCTGACATATAACTATTTAGTGCTTTACTGTAAGAGAATTTATCGACTATTCTTAGTTTCATTAATTGCTGTCCCATTTCCCTAAGTTTTTTATTCTGGTATATCTGAGAAAATTTCGATGGTTCGCACAAAATACTATCATAAAATTTGACAGTTGATTGAATTCTTTTAAGAATTTGTTCAGGTGTCATACTGTTCGTTGCGCTCGATGTACTGAAGTTGTAGATGTATAAAACGTCCGGTAAAACGAGTATTGATGTTGCCTTTTTGATTAGTTGATAGACTAAAAGCATATCTTCTCCGAAAACTAGAGATTCATCATACAATACGTCTTCAAAAAGAGATCTTCTTGCGATTTGAGTGCACGATGAGTGTAAATAGTACGATTTAATAAATTCATCTGGGATGCTCTCAAATGCATTAAACACTTTTGCCTCGAAACCTCTCATATCTGATAGATTATGATTAAATCTAACCAAATCTATTTCGCCGTAAAGTGATACATATCGTTCAATTTTTGATTTAAAGTCTGAAACTATTGTATCATCAGCATCTAGGAAGAGAATGTAGTCTTTTTTTGCCGCTCTGATACCCACATTACGAGAGTATGACACGCCCATATTTGATTCATTTTCAATATACCGGATGTCTATTTTTTCTGACCAATTAGAAATCCATTCTAATATTATGCTTGCTGACCCATCCGTAGAAAAATCATTAACTAAGATAATTTCATCATTTTCATTAAATTCACTCGTGAAATTTTCAAGTAGATTTATCAGTCTTTCCTCTTCATTAAAAATTGGAACTATAACAGAGTATGTCATATTTTATCTCCTCATCAATGCTTGATACAGATCACTATATTCACTAACCATAGATTTTTTTTCAAACTTTTTAGCTAGTTCCCTAGAATTTTTCGAGTATTGTTCATATAAATCTGTATCAGCATTTAGGTTCATTATTTTGAGGGCAATTTCTCGATAGTTATTTCTGTCAACAATATATCCATTGGATTTTATCAACTCAAAAGCAGATCCAAATTCAGATAGTATTAATGGCAGTCCCGCTGTCAACGCTTCAATTGCAGATATAGGGAATCCTTCATGTACAGATGTCATTAGAAAAACATCACTTTGTTCTAGTTTTTGAGGTATTTCGGACGTAACGCCTTCTAAAAAAACATAGTTTTCTAACTTGTACTTACTTATTTGATCTTCAATTGTACCGCGCTCCGGGCCTTCCCCGTAGATTTTTAATCGAATGCTTTGGATTCCTTCATCATTGACGATTAAGTTCATTGCCTCGACTGCTGCTACGTGGTTTTTCACAGTAGTTAGTCTTCCAACCATTATTACCTCAAAAAAATTACTATTCAATAAATCTGATCTATTACTTCTATCAATTTCGATTGTTCTTCCATTATAGATGTTGTGATGGTATACGTTGTCTAAATGATTATATTCATTCATACTTGTCGACATAATGTACTCAGAAATTGAAACTAAATTGATTCTAAACAACACGAAAAGCACGTGATATACTTGTCTAAAGCCCTTTGAACCAAATTCAAGATGCGAGTCATTATGAACTGTGTGCACTTTTATAAAACTTCCACTGAAGATGTAACCAATTATACAGTAGATTAGTGTAATTTGATGTGTATGAACTATATCCGGTTTTATTTCTCTGATTATATTTGATATTTTAAAATTGTTAGATAAAACAGCATGCTTCTTTGTACTAATTTCATGTATTGTAAAGTTGATGTTTTCCCGATCAAATAAATCTTTCACTGTGTTATTTGGGTCGTCTGGATCGGTTAATACTAGGTGAATTTGATACTTCATGTTATCCGACAGCCCTTCACATAAATCATAGACCATTCTTTCAGCACCACCATTTGAAAGTCCATTTGAGAGCATTACTACTGTCGTTTCATCTGATACTCTTCTTAAGTTATTGTCAACAATTGGAATGATGACTAGTAGGAATACTGTGTAAACAACCACACTTATATCAAAAGTCATCATACTAATTAAGAATAATATCGCAGTACTTTTCAATACCTCATTTCGTAAGCCATTGAGTGCAGACGAATATGAAATTACAAAGATGACAATTCCTACTAACCCTAACTCACTGATCACCTGTAAGTATGTATTATGTGGATGAACCACCCAATTTATTGTTGTTCCAAAATGTCGATAACCAGATGCACCCGAACCAAATATTGGATACTGAGTGAAGAGTGATAATCCTCTATTCCATAGTAAGAACCTATTTGTTAATGAATCACTGACGCTAAATTGTTTATACATCATGCCTAGCACTACTGTGGCACCCAAGAACAATAAAATAACATGTGTGAAGTTAAGTTTCTGCATTAAACGAGAAAGTCCTTTAAATCTTCTAATTAGTATGAGAAGAACTATTACTCCTACAAGAGTCACAATTACTGTCTTTGATGCAGCCAACAAAAGAAGTATCAACCCAATGCCGTATGGAATTGCACTAAGTATCCTGATGTTTTTCGGCTTACTTTGGAAATATAAGTGAGTAAGCAGAATCAATATCGCACTATTTATTGAGAGATAATTTGCATCTTCTGAATATCCTGCAAGCCTAAAATTCTGCCCGAATGCGTTATAGTTATTTTTTCCGAAAACATATCCTTTTATATCAGTAAACGGAAGTTTTACTGATGCACCATTTGCGTCCATATTTATATATAGCACAATTGATGTTGCAAAATTAAATATCATGGATACTAAAACACTTTTGTATAATAAACTGAGTGAAATTTTATCCTTATAAACATACATTGTTAGAGTGATCAAAGTCATATAAACGTAAAGTATTGCCACATTCTTCGATATGCTCATTATTTTATCTGTCACATATGGTGTTCTAAAAATAAAAGTTATCGAAATTAAACTATAAACAAAAAATAGTATGACCATTATCTGCGTAAATGAATCCTTGATTTTTTTAAGACTATCTGCACCAATTGCTATTAAAACTATTGATAACCCAATAATCACAAATCGTAAATCAATAATCGGCACGAATTCTCTATTTATCATCTGAAAAATAAAAAGAAAAAAAGTGCAGTAAAACAACTTACTTTTGAAATTCTCTCCTTTATTCATTGTACTCTCCTTAAATTTACTAATTACTTTTTTTATTTATGAGGCTGTATATCATCTGCTCAGTCAGTGCAGTTAAATCCTTTTTATTGAAAATGTTTTCTGCATTTAAGATACTCTTACTAATTTGTTCCATTTTATCTTTATCACTGACTAATTGAAAAATTCCATTGTATACGCCATTTACTGAGTTTTCTACTAGACAACCATATTCGCCATAATTGAGTATTTCATCCATACCGCTGCAATCAGTTGCAAGCACTGGAGTTCCGATAATTACCGACTCCACCACTACTGTACTAAAACCTTCAGTTCGTGACGGAGCTATAAATAAATCCGAATTGGCAATTTCAAAATATGGATTATCTGTAAAACCTTCCAAACGAATTACACCACTTAATCCTCTTTCTATTATCATTGACGAAAGTGATTCTTTTTCTTCTCCATCACCATAGATTCTAATTGTGAATTTATTCAGCAAATTTGCATCAAGCATTGATACAGCTTCTATTAACCGATCGTATCCTTTTTGCTTAGATAATCTCCCCACCGATATTATATTCAATTTATCTGAACACACATTTGCATTCACTCCAGTCTGTGCCAAACTCTTAATTTGAGATTCGTCATAGACATTATACTTAACAGAAATTGGAATAGTGGTATCAATTTTCATATAATCTTCTAAGCTTTTCTTGACACCATTTGACACTGCAATTACCTGATCAAATTTTTTATATGTATTTCGATTTTGCTTCATATTTCTGAAGAACACTTCAGACTTTCTCTCTGCATTTAAATCCACATGAATCCATGCAATCTTAATTCTTTTTAATGGAATTGAACTCACGAATATTTGTGTTGGTCCTTCAAGATAAGAAACAATTACATCGTTTTTAATGTTCTGAAAAAATCCAATAGGAATTAATAGCCATGAAAAATACTTCCAAAAGAACGTATACACTCGCACTGCAAAACTCATTTTTGTATCGTTTTTTTCTTTAGAAGTATTCATTTGACCGGAATCTTTTTGTAATGTTCCAGTATTGTTTACAAATTTCTTTAAAAAAATCTTTGGTATATGTATCACTGATTTGTGCTTAATCTCATCACCAAGCTCATCAATGTACTTTCCAGTATTTATTATTGTTGTTACGGTTACGTTAAACTTATCTTTATCCATATTGTGGACAAGGTTTAGGAGTGCTTTTTCAGCACCCCCTCCTCCTAATGTATAAACATAATAATTAATGTTTATTTTACGATCATTCATGCTTACTCTCCAATACTTTCAAAATTATTACCTTTGTGGAACAGAAATAACTTCACCTTTTTCCATCTGGTGGATATATGCACTCGCTTGATTTACAGTTTCAAAATCAGGCTCCATAACATATAAATTCCATCCTGGCATTGAGTAGGTTGTTGCACTTGTAGCACCAGTTCCTGCAAGTTGATATTGTTGGATATCCCAACCTTTTCCACTATCTAGTTGATTTCGAATTATAGTCTTTAAATCACTATCTGACATGCTCAATTGCATACTATCACTCACACTAGCAATGATTCCGTCAAAATTTGTTAGGATTTTTGGAGAAATAGCTTTATTTACCATTCCTTTAATCAATTCTTGCTGGTTACGGACACGCCCATTATCTCCATCGGGTAAATTGTAACGCTCACGCACAAACGCAAGTGATTCTGGCCCATCCAGTTGATTCATTCCTTCATGAATTTGTACATTTGGAGGCGTCATTGTTACGAAAGTATTCTTGGAATAAACTTCTACACCACCAAGTGCATCAACAATTTGTTCAACAGAGCTAAAATTCACCTTGAGGTAGTAGTCAATTTCAATATCTAAGAGTTTTTCAAGAGTCGCAACAGATTCACCAACACCATAAATACCAGCATGAGTAAGTTTGTCCATTGCGCCAATCGTTCCTAGTTCTACATGATAGTCCCGGGGAATACTTGTTAACAGAATTTGATTCTCTTTTGGATTTACAGTCATAACCATATTTACATCCGATCTCGATACAGAAGACACAGGTCCATATGTATCAATCCCTGTAATAAAAATCGAGTATGTATCTTCACTTACATTAGCATTTGCCTTTTTAATACTTGTGTCAACTTCATAGGATACAAACTCTATTACTCTCGTTTGAGCATCGAAGTTTTCATTAAATTCTTTTAAAAAGCCTCTGTGTGATTCACTGATCATAATTGCTGGAATTGTACCATCCAGTAAATCCCTATTCATGTTCTCATAGCTTGTATACTCGTCAACATTTACTTCATACTTGTGTTTTTGTTTGAATAACTCTGATCCTTTATCAACATTGGGTCTATCCATTTGTACATTAGCACCAATTTTTAAGTCTTTTAAATCTGCTAAAGTCTTATAATTACTGTCTTTTTTAACAATGATTGATATAACATGAGTGTCTTTACTTGCACCTGTAACACTAGATAGAAGATTTCCACCTTTCATGGCATAGCCACTTCCAATCACTAAAAAAAGACTCAAGAGAAGACTTAATACCTTAGCAAACCAGTTCATTTTCCCTTTAGATTTGTAAACAAAAATCCCTAATAATACTAGCAACACGCAGATAATGCCAACGATAATTGAAAAGTACTTCATTGGCAGCAAGCCTACTCTATAAATAAAAAATACAGTAATTATAGATGCAATCATTTGAATCCCTATAATCACAGGTTTTTTAGATAGAATAAATTCCTTATTTTTTTCTTTACTCATAAGTTTCCTCACTTTTGTACTAATTACTACATAGATATTTTACCACGAATAATTAACTGAATAAAATCAGAGTTAGTTTGTGTTAGATTTGATGTTTTTCATTACCTTGCGCCGTCACCTGTAAAAATTACTCCAATTGTTTTCCCAACGATCACCATATCTTGCTTCAATGACATATTATTTATGTATACAGTATCGTAGGCTAGTTTTTCAGCAGGTGAAATATCATATCCACCATTAACTTGAGCCCATCCGGTAATTCCAGGACGAATTGAAAGCCTATTAATAAATCCAGGTATTTCTTTTTCAAATTGCCAAGTTAAATCTGCACGTTCAGGTCTAGGACCGATAATACTCATATCACCGATAAGGACATTCAGAAATTGTGGTAATTCATCAATCCGCACCTTACGAATGAATCGTCCCACTTTGGTTACTCTTGGGTCGTCTTTTTCTGCCCAAACAGCACCAGTATCACTTTCCGCATCGATTCTCATTGATCTCAATTTGTAAATTTTAAACTCTTTTTGACCTTTACCTATACGCATTTGCGTGTAAAATGCAGGACCCTTCGAGTCCACTTTTACTGCCACTGCAAAAATTGCGACCAAGATAATAATAAAGGGTGAAGCAAGTATCGTAAGTACGACATCCGCAATCCTCTTAAATACTAAAAATCCAGTCGGTTTAACTTTAATTTCTTCATTCATCTCAACGTTCATAGTCCCCTCTTCGCTAACTTTTTGTGTATCTATCCCCCCGATTAATTACCCACACTTTTATTATCATACTTCGTTTATATGTTTAGCATATTAAGGATAGCACATTTCGTCATTTTTTCAAGTTTTCAGCTAGTCTACCCCTAATGTATATATTCTGTATTGATGCCATAATCTATATCTTTTTGAACTTTCATTTCCTTCTATAATACCAAATAAATATGAACCATCTTATTTAGTCCTGTTTCTATCAATCAATTTACCAAGTCGTTTTATAATTACATCTATAATTAGTGCTGATACAAGTGAGAGTGAGAATACTAACAATGTCGTTATTGGAAACCACATGTATTTTTGATTTACATTCGTTACGGCACTATTGAGTTGCGTATAAACGAGTTTATCAAACATGTATGAAATTAGATACGCCCCCAATGATGCGTTACTTAGCATTCTTAGAATATTTTTAAATCTTTGTGACAATCCTGAACTGTCAATATTGAGTAGCAGAACAAATAAAAAATAAGCAATTAGAATATACTGAATGGAGCCCCATCCTTGATACTGACCATTACTAAATGCGCCACCAAAACTTCTATAATAGCCAATTGCTCCTGCTGCTAGTGTAGCAAGAATTAGGAGCATGATGTTTGTACTTCTTTTAATTTTTGGTTGGTACTCGCAGATATACGCTCCAATAAAATAGTATGTTAGTGGGTAAAGAATTTCCCAAAATTGAGGAACAATTTTATCATAATCATAAGATTTAGCGGGTTGTAGCCACCAACTCCAGTTTCTGTATTCATTATAATTAAGCAATAACGGAAGTGCTGTTAATGTGATAAATGTTAAAATCAAGATTTGCTTATGTTTCTTACTTTCAAGTCCGTGGTACATCAGGTTAATAAATGGAATAAGTAAGAATAATCCGAGGTACATCTCGATGTACCAACTATAATTTGCTGCTGAGAAGTCTAATATTTTGAAAAAACCATCTTCAATTGAATAATTCGTTTTGAAGTAAATATTGGAAAATATTAATAAGATTATCGAAATTACGACGTATGTAATATAAGTATGAATGATACCTTTGTAATATTTCAGACTAAGTGTCTTTTTATTCATCAAGTAACCCGTGATCATTATGAACAATGGAACACAGTACATAAAAAACGATCTAACTGTAATTGCAAAGAATAACTTTGCACCCGAAACTTGGATTTCATAAAACCCAGTATTTAGGAAAAAATGCACACCTACGACTCCAAATAAAGCTACCAATCGAATGATATCGATTGAACTGTTTCTCTTTTTCACACTTAATTCTCCCTGTGTCTATTCACAGTAAATACTCGCCTAATTTGCAAGCCAAACCAGGCGAGTATTACTGCATTAATTGATTTGTTAGTATCTTACATCACTTTGATTGATGCGAATTAATTTATCGTTTTACTTCTATTTTTTTGTGCGCTTCCATATCTTCAATATATTTTTTCGCTTGAGCGACTGATTCTGGAATTGGTTC
This sequence comes from Erysipelothrix sp. HDW6B, assembly GCF_011301115.1. Classification (NCBI taxonomy): domain Bacteria; kingdom Bacillati; phylum Bacillota; class Erysipelotrichia; order Erysipelotrichales; family Erysipelotrichaceae; genus Erysipelothrix; species Erysipelothrix sp. HDW6B. Next base: position 1,987,017 of record NZ_CP049860.1, read on the forward strand.
AAATACATATTGGTTCCAACCTGTCATGGAATGTGTCGTCATACTGTATGCTTCCGTTCCAACTAGCTGATTTTGTTGAATGTCCCATGATGGGTTCTTGTCGATTTGCATTCGGATTAAACGTGTGAGGTCATCGTCACTCATATTTGTTTCTATGCTATCCCCAATTGTTGATAGTACCTGAGTATAGTTCAATAAAAATGACGGTGATGTTAAGGACTTGATAATTCCCTTCATCAATTCTTGTTGGTGCACGACACGATCTTCATCTCCTCGCGGGAAGGCTTTTCTCTCACGCGCAAACATTAACGCTTCATAGCCGTTTAAGTCATTTTTCCCAACATTGTAGTGCAGTGATGGATCCACGGTAGAATTGAAGTTGAATTTAGATTCAACCGTAACCCCACCGAGTGCGTCCACAACCGTCTCAACCGAACTGAAGTTTACTCTGACATAGAAGTCAACATCGATGTCCAATAATTTCTCGACAGTCGTCACGGTCTCATTAATACCATATATTCCTGAATATGTGAGTTTATCCATCTCTCCAATTGTTCCTAACTCAACATGATAATCACGTGGAATACTTGTTAGGAGAATTTGATTTGTTTTTGGATCAACTGTAACTAACATATTTACGTCAGAACTCGCGACGGTTGATACTGGTCCGTACGTATCAATTCCTGAGATTAGAATCGTAAACGTATCTTTTAAAACATTCGCGCCCGTATTTCGGACATTTGTTTTTTGTGTATAACTTACTTGTTCGATAATGCGTGTTTGTTTACTAAACTCAGGATTCACTTGTTCAACCATCATTCGATGGTTCTCACTGAGAAGCATAACTTGTGTCGTTCCATTTAGTAAGTCTCTTTGTAGTCCTTCGTAGGTTTCATAAGGATCAATAGACGGCGTGAACTTGTGTTCTTTTTCGAATAGTTCGACCGCTTTATCCACATTGACTTTATCTTGAGCTGTATTTGCACTGAATGGAAATGCTTTAACGTCTTCAAGCTTCATATATTGACTGTTCGCATCAACAATCACTGATACCACGTGCGTTTCATACTCAGCTCCGGTAATTGCATCTATGAACGACACACCTTTACTTGCATAGAAACAGCCAATGACCAGAACTAAACTTAGCGCCATGTTCATGATCTTCACGAAATTATTAAACCAACCACGTGACTTGAATAGCACAACACCACTGATTGCGATTGCACCTAAAAGTATTACTGCAATAATGACATTGTATTTTAGTGGCAATAGGCCTGTGTAATAAATATAGCCAACAGTAAATAAACCAACAATAAGCTGAATCGTAAATATCGTTTTATTGCGGGTTATAATAGACTCTTTTGTTTTTTTTGTTTTGTTTTTCATAGGTTACCTCGTAACTTTAACCTTAATTTTACCATGAATACGTGTCACAACATTAGTTTCAAAAAGTTTTTCCGATAATTTCACAATCTTTAATTTCACATTAGACAAAGATTAGCGTAAATTGTGAATGGATCTACGTTTGGTACGAATTCGATACATATAAAAAGAACGGTCATCTTGGACCGTTCTTTACATGATTGATTCCCCATTCGTGTAACTGGGACAAAATAGGTTCGATTGTCATTCCATATGGTGTCATCGAATAAACAACTTTAGGTGGAATTTCTGGAAATTCCTCCCTCAGAATGAGCCCCTCATCTTCAAGTTCCTTGAGTTGACTGGATAGCATTTTAGGTGTGATGCCAACAAGTTCACGTTTTAATTCGCCATAACGCATTGAACCCTTCGAAATTAACGTCAATAAAATGGCTGGCTTCCATTTACCACTAATAATTGATAAAGCATCATCAACTTTACAAAAAACAACATTTTCAATTTTCGACATATTCGCCCTCACTCCACTTAATAGTATCTTTTTTGATACCGTCAATAGTATCTTTTTGGGAACTAGTGCACTTAAAAGTGCCTACTTCACAAGCTAAAAATATTATAGCATACTTGTCTTATCAGAAAGGTGGTTCTACACTATGAAGAAATTTGAAATTGGCATTTACTCACTTGGAGATTATCTATCAGATCCTGCTACAGGTTCGATTGTATCGGAGCAACAACGCATCGAAGAAATTATCCAAGCAGCTAAACTTGCTGACGAATTAGGACTCGATGTATTTGCATTAGGTGAATCACATCAAGAACATTTTATATCACAAGCTCACGCTGTTATTCTTGGAGGTATAGCGCGCGAAACAAAGAACATAACAATCTCCAGTTCTGCAACAATCGTTTCAACATCTGACCCAGTACGGGTATACGAAAACTTTTCCACAATTGATTTAATGTCTAACGGACGTGCCGAAATTGTCGGTGGACGTGCATCAAGAATCGGACTCTTTAGTCTCTTAGGTTACAACGTTCGTGATTACGAAGCATTGTTTGAAGAAAAATTCGAAATGTTATTACAACTAAATAAAGAAAGTGTTGTTAATTGGAGTGGCCGTTTCCGTGCACCCTTAGAAAATGCAGTTTTATATCCAAAACCACTTAAAGGTTGCTTACCAATTTGGCGTGCAGTCGGTGGTCCTCCATACAGTGCCGTCTTAGCAGGACAACAAGGCGTTCCAATGATGCTTGCGACCTTAGGAGGTCCAGCAACGCTCTTTAATCACTCTGTGCGCACATACCGCGATAACTATATCGCAGCAGGTCATGACCCTGAAAATATGATTGTTGGTGTTACAAATCTATTCCATACAGCAGAAACTGATCAAGAAGCGTTTAAGAACTTCTATAAATACATCAACCACACATTCTTAAGTGCAAATGGTCACGGATTTAACCGCGAAGCATATGTTGATGCATTAGATAAACGTAATGTAATGTTAGTTGGAAGCCCTGAAACCATTATTGAAAAAATACTGTACCAATACGACGTTTATAACAACGATCGAATCATGTTACAACTTGATCTTGGGGGCATGCCTTGGGAACAAGTAAAATACAACATTGAAGTGATTGGTAATGTTATTGCACCTCGTGTGCGTGAAGAAATTGCCAAACGTCAATTAGCGAAAGTAGAGGCTTAATGATGAAAGTTTTAGGTATTGTCGGTTCTGTATTCGGAACCAAAACACGCATCGCTATGCAAAATATCAAATTTAGTGATGGTGTTGATTATGAAATTGTTGACTTGAGTGAATTGGATATCATGTTTGCAGATGGACGTGACTTTCGAGATTTTGAAGGAGATACGCGAACATTAGTTGAGAAAATTATTGCTGCGGACGCAATTATCGTGGGAACACCAGTCTTCCAAGCATCTATCCCTGGGGCTTTAAAAAACGTATTTGATCTTTTACCCGTCGATTCGATTAAAGACAAAGTTGTCGGAATCGTCGTAACTGCTGGTTCTCCACGCCACTATCTTGTTGCAGAATATCAACTCAAACCAGTCTTAACATACATGAAGGCTGCGTTGTTGGAAAAATATGTATTCATCGAAGGACGTGATTTCCTCAAAGAAGATATAATTGAAGACGATGTTCATTTCCGCCTTCGCAATCTTGCACGTCAAGTTGAGAATCGTGTTGACCAAATTAAAAAAGAATATGAGGCGCGCTACGACTTCTAGCGGTGATTACAACTACCAACCTCCTGGTATGTTTTCCCGAATTAATTCTTATGATCCCTTGAATTAGTATAGAAAAACAGCCGTTGAATCGCTAGCGCGTTGATGGTTCGATGCGGCTCGATCCATCTAAGAGATGAACGTTCAGTACAAACGTTCATCTCTTTTTAGTTTCATCATTGCTTAATTTAATGTATCATAACTTTAAACATGAGGAGGAAACATGAAGACCGAAAAAAATTATACAATCGTGAAGGTATTAAATAATAGTTCTGTTATCGTCAAGGATTTGTTCTTTGAAGTCATCTTCATGGGACGGGGGATTGGTTTTGGTCAAAAACCAGGAGAATTACTAGTTAAAGGTACTGAATACGATAAATCGTACAAATTAACCATTCACAAGAATGAGTTCCATAGAATTATTAGTGGCTATAGTGACGACATTGTTGTCATGGTCATGGAAACAATTCGGCAGATTACCAAGCATGACTTTGGAAGTTTTGGAACTGAAGAATTGATTACGTTAGCGGATCATCTTGCTGCAATGTTTCAACGCATTGAAAGTGGTGTTGCTGTAACTACTTATTTTTCGCACGAAACCAAAGCACTTTATCCACAATCATTTGCACATGCACAGCAGCTCTGCGAAGTTATCTTAAGAAATTATCGCGTAGAAATTCCCGATGCGGAAATTGCCTATATTGCACTTTATATCCAAAATCTACGAAATGCCGGAGCAAAACGACAATTAGAGCAACTGCATGTCGTCGTTATTGAACTCGAGCAATACTTGATTGAGCATGGACATGAACTGAACAAAGATTCTATTCATTATGCCCGTCTTCTAACTCATATTCGCTTTATCGTGGAGTCAACATTATCTAACAAGAAAGCATTAAACCAAGTTGTTAGCACAACAATTGTTGAAACGTATCCTGTTTATGCCGACTATGCACGAGATATCATCGCAATCATTGAAAAAGAAATTGGAGTTGGACTTGCTGAGGATGAGTTAGCATATCTTGTAATACACCTTGTTAATGTCTTAGAGAATTAATATTTCATTTTTTAAGCGTTTACATTGACATTATATTTCAACGTGGTATATTTGTATTAGGCGTGCAATCTAACGGAGCAAGAGCCAAAGCAACATTTTTTGATGTCGCTTTGGCTCTTTTTCTTTTGCACAGAAGGAGGAAGCAATATGAATAACAATGATCTCGCTAAGAATATCATTGATCTCGTGGGCGGTACCGACAATATCGGACGTGCAGCTCACTGTATGACACGTTTACGTCTTAACATTAAAGACGCAGACAAAGTTGAAATTGACGCTCTCAAAGGGGTAGAAGGCGTCATGGGAGTCGTAGAAAGTGACACATTACAAATTGTTGTAGGTCCTGGACGCGCAAAGAAAGTCTATGACATTGTCGTTGAAGACTATGGTGTAACTGTTGGTGGCGATGTTTCTTCATGGGAAGATAACAAAGCAACCTTGAAATCAGGCCAAAAAGAATCAAAACTTAAAACTGGCTTAAAGACAATCTCAAATATCTTTATTCCATTGATTCCAGCAATCATCGCTGCAGGTCTTTTCTCAGGTCTTGCAAGTTTAATTGGTCAAACAATCGCTCCTACTGAGGGATTCTGGTTCTTAATTCTAAAAATGTTCCAACTTTTCAGTGGTGCATTCTTATCCTACTTTGCAATCTTTACAGGTATCAACTCTGCTAAAGTGTTCGGTGGTACCGAAGCCCTTGGTGGTATGATTGGTGCAATGAGCATCATGCCTTTAATTGTTGATATCTCAACATTCTTCGGATTATACAATGCAGATGTTCCTTTGAATTCTGTTCTTACTACAGGTAAAGGTGGAATCATCGGTGTTATCTTCGGAGTTTGGATTATGTCAATGATTGAGCGTCGTGTCCGTAAAATGGTCCCTGATGTTCTTGACTTAATTGTTACACCACTTGTAACACTAACACTTACAGGAATTATCTTTGTTCTTGGTGTTATGCCAATTGCTGGATTCTTATCAGATGGACTTGTAAGCTTCTTAAATATCTTTATTAGCTCAACAAACCCTGTTGTAAGTATCTTATCTGGATTCATCTTATCTGCACTCTTCTTACCAATGGTATTACTTGGATTACACCACGGATTAATTCCTATCTACGCTGTTCAACTAGAACAACTTGGTGGTGTTTCACTATTCCCAGTACTTGCTATGGCTGGTGCCGGACAAGTTGGAGCTGCTATCGCACTTTACATCAAAGCAAAACGTCGTAAAAACGAACGTCTTCAAAAGACAATCATCGGTGCCCTTCCTGCGGGATTCTTGGGTGTTGGTGAGCCGTTAATCTACGGAGTAACATTACCTCTTGGTAAACCATTTATCACAGCTGGTATCGGTGCTGGATTTGGTGGAGCTTGGGTTATGTTAACAGGCGTTATGGCTGGAGCATGGGGTCCTTCAGGACTTGTTGCTATCCCATTAATGCAATCTCCTCAAATGATGTTAAACTTCTTCATCGGACTTGTTATTTCATATGTAGCAGGTTTCATTATCACAATGATCTTTATCAAAGACGACTTAGTAGAAAACAATTAAATTCCAAACAACTCTTCTTAATACATTTATAAACAAAAAAAACACAACCGCGTCTCACGGTTGTGTTTTTTAGATACTTTTGTATTTAATCATGCCATTGATGCCATAATGAATAAAATAATAGATTGATTTAAGATGTGAATAATTGTAGTACTTACGATAAATATCATACTGCCACCCTGCAGTCTGTATTTTATTTGAACTTACGCTTTCTCCAAAAGTTCGATATTCTGCAAGCACTTCTTTTATCCCTAGGATTGATCCATGTTTCAACATTAAATTTATCCATGTCACATAGTCTTCATGCCTAACATTTGGCATTGCAAAATCTCCGGTTACATTTCGATCAATCATTACTGTCAGGCATCCAATTCTAGATCCTCGTAACATTTCATCAAGTGTTATATCTTTGGTAACAAAGAGATATCGGTGCATACTTGTGCCATTTTGATCAATGATTGCATAGCTTGAAGCAGAAAAGTATGCTTTTTTATCAACCATTTGACTCAGTTGAATTTCCAATTTCTTTGGTGTCCATAAATCATCAGAGTCTAAAAAGGCGATATATCGCCCTGACGCATGGTTGAGGCAGCAATTACGTGTTTGCGCAACACCTATATTTTGCTTATTGAAAAATACTTTGATCCGTGAATCGTTTACTGCTTCTAAGTATGATCGAGTACCATCATTAGATCCATCGTCCGTAATAATAAGTTCCCAATTTGTATATGTTTGCATCAAGACTGATTGGATCGATGCATCGATGGTCGACCGGGCATTGTATGCCGGCATAATAATGGATACTAAACTATCAACGTATGTCATAATTGTACCTCCTTCACATCACGTTCAACATGTGTACTAAAGTTAGAGTACATAAGTGGTATTGTAATAAACATCACCAGAAAAATTGTATCTACATATCCTATCGAGAAGAAAGATACACTTTCAATAAATGCATAACTTAGCATTGCAATGTATGCTGCCTGATAGACCTCGAATGCATTGATGTCAAAGTATCGTATTAGTTTAATTCTTGAATACATGAATCGAAATAACAATCCGTATAAGAAGAGTTCCGCAAGACCTCCAGAAACTAATGTTTCGATATAAAAACTGTGATACTCATTATGTGCTAGAAGTTCGTAGACAACATTTTTTGCAGTAAAATTTCCCACTCCAAAAATGAGATTTGTATTAGAGATTAATCCGAATCCGGTTTCCCACGCAAGACCTCTACCAGTTAGCCCACTCTCTTTTCGAATTACAATTGACGAAATAAAATTCATGACATTGGGTTGCATCGCAATGCAAATTAGGCCTAAAAAAGTGATCCCAATAATGTATTTGTTTTTACTCATTCTAGAAAGCTTCCATGGTTTAAAGTAAAGCGTAAGAAATATGCTTGCCATCAGAATGGCTCCGCGAGAAAACGTCAAGACAAGATTTAGTATCAATAGACAAATAATTAGGACACTCATAATTGAATGCTTTCTTTCGTAATAGATAGCATGGGCAATTAGTGATAAGGCCATAAACTGACCAAACGTATTTCTATTCAAAAAAAACGACTGAAAGTTCACTGCATATGTACTTTTGATTGTATTAATTCTTAGAATTTCAGAATAGTTATAGTACATGTTAAAGAGTGCTGCAAGAACTCCTAATAACATTATTAGTTTAGCAAATGATTTTAGCCCTTTTTTCGAAATTGCTATAGATGCAGGGATAACGAATAACATACCTAAATTAATGAGTTTGACAGGAACGAAGATGTAGTCAAAGGTTGCTATTTCAAATCCATGGAGTTGCGAAGAAATTAAAGTTGCAATCGACGCCACAAGTGCAACAAGCACTCCAATGAGCAATTTCCGATTTAGCGGCAGTTGTTTTCCAAGGATAAAGTATGCGGTAATTATTATACTATTGGTCGCAAAAATCATTCCGTTCATGAGCACAAACGCAGTTGTTGTATTAAATTTGGGAACCATAAGTGCAGAAATAACCACCAGCGAAAGGTATGCAGTGATCAGAATAAACAGATAAATTGGAAAGAATGTAGATAGAAAACCATTTTGATAATACGGTCTAACTTTCATCATAGTACACTATTTTCTACGATTCGCTTGCGTCGGCGAATGTTTAGCTGTGTGACAACCCACGGGCTTATGCATCCACCAATGAGCATAAGTTTGCGGTAATTGCTAACATATGGATTACGTATTAACTTAGGAGTGTTTTTCATTAAGTGCTTTTTCCAATGTCTGTATTCATTTCGGTGTTGTCGTTTCATTTTCGCTTCATTTATTTTTACGATTGCACCTAAAGAATACATGCACATATGTAAATTAAACATTGAGATAACTTCACGATCATAGCGAATAAAATTATCACGAATTTTGTTTAAGGAAATTTCTCCATTCGTTAATTTAGTAATATCAAACTTGGTTGTTGCAGAATCACCATTATCTCTTCGATAGAAATAGGTTTTTCGATTTCCAACCGCTACATGTTCGACGTGTTGAGAAACAGTTGTAATAAACGATAACCCCTCGCCATAAAATAGTTCTGGATTAAAACGTATCCCCTTTTCGATGAGCATTTTTCGATCATATATTTTATTCCAACAACCTACAATAACTTTTGGTGATAGTAGGAGTGCAGTTGCTTGAGTCGATGTATGTGGAGTAATAGATAAATCAGCACTCTGAACTTCATGTTTAAAGACAAAGCTTTTCGTTGATACGCCAAATTGATATTGCCCTTCTTCTACTAAACTAAGTAAGTATTCAAGATGGTCAGCCGCGACATAGTCATCACCGTCTACGAAGACAATGAATCGTCCCTTTGCTACTTCAATCCCCGAGTTACGCGCAACACTAACACCAGCATTTTTTTGATTGATTATTTGAATACGACTGTCTTTATGTTTCATCATCTCTAAAATTTGCAATGTTGTATCGGTTGATCCATCATTGATTGCGATAATTTCAATATCTTTAATTGTCTGATTGCAAATTGATTCGAGGTTTATCTCGATATACTTAGCGACATTGTATGCGGGTATGATAACAGAAACGATGGGTTGCTTCAGTTTCATTACGTTCTTATCGCCCATCAGGTTTATCCTCTACTATTTGAATGGATCTGATCAAATATTCCTTAGCACTTTCTCTTTCGATTTCGAGCATCTGTGATGCAATTTGATAGTCTATTTCCCTTTCAAATTGTGCCTCATCTGGATCAAAGCGTGATTCTAATGATAATAATGACAACAGTGATGTTAATCGCGTTGATTGATTAATTCCTTGGCCATAATTTCGATTGAATGTATAGAAATTCTTTCGATAGATTATCGAAAATGTAGTTCCATGAAATGAGTCGGTACATATAAAGGATGCATTCTTTACTAATTCTACAAATTCCCTTGGCCCTGCATCTTTTGTTTCGTCAAACCAGTCCGCTTCATTGTGGTTACTAGGTAATGCAATAATCTTTAAATTCTCAGTTTCTGCAATATGTTGTAATGCGCTTTTGGCCCTCTCGGATGGTTCATTTAAAAAATATGCCAACACATAGTTTTGTTCAGTTGCTTCCTCTTTTTCAAATTTTAGGTTTAAATTCCATTCCTCATCTGTCAGTAATAACGTCGGGTCAAGTAATTGCTTTGCTTCTCTACCAGTTAATTCTTCAACAAGCTTTACCGCAGATGCTTCTCTAACAGATAACTGTGGAATTTCGCTGATATACTTTGCTATCTTTTTCTGATTGAATTCTGAAACTGTATCTTTACCAAAACTTGGTGCAAAGGCAATTCGTTTCTGTTCAGGAGCATATCTTAAATAATATTGTGGATCTACGTAAAGCGTATCGCCACTCCATATTTGATCACTTCCACATACGAATGCGACATAGTTTTCGCACTTCCCAATTCGTTTCATTTCATGCCATGAAGAATAATGAGGTCTAATGTACTGTTGTGTAAAATGTTCAAAATTAGACTGTGTTGTGTAACTGTATTCTTTTTTCAAACTAGCCCCGTACGCATTAACTTTATTTGAAACTTCTCTACGTGATACCAAAACACGAAATGCCATTGATACCATTTTTATTAAGCGTACATCGCGTCCTTTCACAAGACTGCCTTTTAAGGTTAAAATTTCTCCTTCGTAACCCATCTCGGATAACAGGCTTTTTGTTGCAAAGGCTTGTAGCGCAGATCCATAATTATATCCGGTATGTAATGTGGATATTCCTATCTTTTTCATAATTTACCGTCCTCTAGATTGAGTCTATTTATCGATAAAATATTGTGTATGGTCCCCACCTTTATTTATTAATGCTGATAATAATTTTTTTACTACCAACAAAATATTATTTATTCAAATATTTTGCTTCTAAAATCTATAAGAATAGAAGATTTACTTATATCCTGACCGATTTTATTTACACACATATTCTTAACAATAGGTACTTAATCTTAATAATTATAGTTTGATAACCTTATATCGTCAAGGGAAGGTAAATTGGCTGCTTATGTAAAAAAAACTAATGGTCTCCATTAGTTTTTCTTTACTTAATTAGTAACTGCTTCCTCAAATCCACAATCCAATTCAGCTCTAACTTCAAAATCAGTTTTGCCAAATGGTGCTTTCGGTAAGATAACAGCACGTGTATTATTTACATCACAAATAGTATCTGTTTTATTGTTCTTGAAACCTGCAATAACAGCTTCATTTTGGGAGTCATTGTAACGACCCAAGTTATCTAAATTAATCTTAATTCCAGTTTCTTGAAATTTTTCAAGAAACGTTGTTTTTTCTTCATCGGTTTTGCCGTCCGTGACATTATCATAATAGAATGATTCATAGAAATCTGATCCCATTTTGATTAGATCCGCTTCAAGCGCGTCCTTACCTCTGGCTTGTTTGCCCATAAATTTGTAGATGGAAAAACCTCCAACTACGAGAAGTAGTACTGCAATTACAGTGATTGCAATTTTCTGAAACTTGTTACTCTTTTTGCTCATTTCAATTTTATTCTCATTGCTATTTTCGTTACTCATTGTATTCTCCTATTGTTTTGAATTACTAGCACCTGGATTCGAACTGTTGTAATATTCTCTCTTTCGCGTAACTACCAATATAATAATTACAGAAATGAGGACTACAATGCCCGAACCTAACCAAATAAATGCTGGGTGTATTGATATATTTGATGACGGAGACGCCTCACGATTTACCTCCACAACATAGGTGCTCATCACACCATCTGCACCAGTCGCATGAACTTTAATATAATTCATACCTGGGTACAGTTTTTGATTTCCAGATATATTTACACTTGTATTTCCAAATTTTGGTGTTGCCGTTACTGCTAGGCTTGTAACGGAGTTTTCAACACTCATCGTGTAGTATAACACATCTTCTTGGAATCCAGGATTGATTGCGTAAGCTCCTACACTTAAAGCAGAAAGTTTACCACTAGTTTCTGCGGTTCCCTTCATGACATCAATTGAAATTGAGCGCTCTGACTGATCTGCTGCAATCACTTTTATAGTTACGATATTATGACCAGGTTTTAAATTATTTGCACCTTCGATTACAATTCTTGAATTTGGATCTTCACTAATGACATTTAGATTCAAGTTAACGATTTCTTTTCCAACAGTTGCTTGATAGTGTGTCACATCACGACTAAACGCAGGCACTAAATTAAGACCTTCTATAGCACTAATATGATTGTTTGTAGAAACATTTACAGTGTTGTTAGCACCTGGAGTACCATTTCCTGAATTACCATTATTTCCGGCATTACCACTGTTGTTGCCAGGGTTGGAACCGTTATTACCGTTGTTGCCGGTGTTACCACCATTGCTACCGGTACTACCGCTGTTGTTTCCAGTGTTGCCAGTATTGCCTCCGTTGTTTCCAGTGTTGCCAGTATTGCCTCCGTTGTTTCCAGTGTTGCCACCATTGTTGCCAGTATTGCCTCCGTTGTTTCCAGTGTTGCCACCATTGTTACCAGTATTACCACCGTTGTTTCCAGTGTTACCACCATTGTTTCCAGTGTTACCACCATTGTTTCCAGTGTTGCCACCATTGTTTCCAGTGTTGCCACCATTGTTTCCAGTGTTGCCTCCGTTGTTGCCGTTGTTTCCATCAGTTCCTGGGTCACCTTTGACTTCTCGATTAACAACAATAGTGTAGGTATCTCGAACACCTTCTTTTGAAAGAATCTCTACGGTAATGGTATTCTTTCCTTCTTTTAACACTTGAACCCCTTCACCTGAGATAATTCTACTTTCTTTATCTGCAAGGGTTGGTAATATCGTCACAATCACAACCGATTTATCAACATTGACAGTATACGATTTTATATCGGATTTAAAAATTGGATTAAGCGGTAACGCTGCGTCGGCATTAAATACTTCAAGATTGATGAGTGCGTCTTTTTTAATCGGATTTGTTGGGTCAGTTGGCTTCTCTTTTGTAATTTCAACTGTATAAGTTCGACGCGTACCATCTTCTGCTTCTACAATCACTTTGATCAAGTTTATACCTTCTTTAAGATCATGTGTGCCATTTCCAGAAATAAGTTTTGCTTTAGCATCTACGGGGACTGCTTTAATATCTACAGTCGACGTCGTTGCAGAGACCGTTGCTTTGTAGTCAAAGACATCTGACTTAAAAGTTGGGGTTAAAACGACAGGTTTTTGATTGTCTGTGACCAGTAGTGACGACAGTTGAGTGTTCGATGATTTATCATTTGGATTTTTCCCTTTGATAATTTTCACTGTATACGTTGAAGTGGAATCATCTTCTGCTTTGACAACAATATCAATCAGATTTTCTCCATCTTTGAGTTGATGATTACCTGTTCCAGATAAGATTGTTCCGTTTGCATCATCTACTAGCGCCGAAATATCAATGGCATCAACATCTTGGCCAACCGTAATTGTGTATTCTTTATGTTTCGGATCAAAAGCTGGATCAAGTGGAATTACGGATTCCCCATTCTTAATTTCTAACCGCGCCAAACTACTGTTATTAGATTGTTCGCTTGGAACTTCAGGGTCTCCAATTGTCAGGGTTGCACCTTCAACCATTGCATTTTGCTCGTTAAAGTTAGCGTCTGCAACGGATGCATTTTCCAGTGTTACAGCAGTATCGCCGTCTGGAGCACCTGCGAGGACTTCAAAAGCAACCTCAAATAAAACTACATCACTTTTTTGTGCGAGTGAAGGTGGAGTATCATCGTAGCCAACAAAACGCAATGTACCTGCTGAAGGTGTGCTTGAAAACGCCCAACCTTTAATGCTATTCTTCGATTCAACATACGATAATACGGATGGATCATATTTTAGTGTTCCAGAGTAGCCATCAACACCGCTTTTGAGTAATTCCGTATGATTGACTTGAATCTCAACTGTAATCTGCTGACCCCGACTTACCTTCTGTGTCGAAGGTAAGACAGTCAACTTAGGACTATTAGCAGATAATGGCATGACCAAATGCATGGTTATCATGGTCACTACCATGAACAGAACGGCAATGACCTTAATTTTTTTTCTAAACATTGTTGCTATTTTTCTCATTGTTCATCCTCGTTCTTTTCAAATATATTTTTACTTCCGAGAATATGACTTCGGATACCAATTAAATCAGCGACACCAACTTTTTGATCATTGTTGACATCTGCTGCCAGTAATTGCCAATCGGTAAGTGTTCCGCCAAGAACATAGCTACGGACGCTAATAATATCAGCAACTCCAATACGTCCGTCACCGTTCACATCCCCTTTTACAATAATTGTTTTCTCATCGTACTCTTGATTGTCCACAACTAGTTTGATAATAACGCCACTTCCAACTAAATCTGTATCTTCAAGTTTTGCACCATTGCGATAGAAGACCAAGTGTTCTTGAGGATTTGTCATCTGTTGTTTCACATCGAGAACCGATTGGTTATCATGAATTGTTTGAATATGCTTGGGTTCAATTGTATGAATATCGGACTTAAGTTTCATTTCTAGAATTGTTACAGCAATCGTGTAAATTCTGTCTTCCATATCTTCACGATGAACTGTAATTGAAATGGTATGGTCACCAGCGGGCAAGTTCTTATTGCCTGAAATTGATACCTTCGCCATTGGATCCTCAGATATTGCCACAACAGGTAACGTTAACGGTTCATTATTGATGATTGATGTTGTGTAATTTTGAGTCATCTTATCGAATGGTTGATCCATTGTATGCCCCTCTAATTGAAGGTATGAAAGATGATTACTTGACGTATTTCCACGATTAACAACAACGAAATATGTTGCATTCTCGTTTCGTTCACGTGTTACATGAATTTCGAAAATGTTAACACCTAACTTCAGTGTTTTAGTTCCCGTTCCTTCAATCGAAGCTCCCTCAAAGGCTGATGTAGCATTAATCTCTAAAGTATCGACACTACCATCAACATCGACATAGTACTGGCGGACACCTGTGCTGAATGATGGAGACAATGTTCCCTCATTTACAGTTAAGGTATCTAAACCAAAATTTGAACTTTGTGCTCTGTTTACAAACAGTGTGTAAGTTACCTTTGTTCCATCTTCAGCAACTACTTCAACTTCAATTGTGTTACGCCCTGGTTTAAGCGAGTGTTTTCCAAGATTTTTAATAATTTGCTTCTCGTCTGTTTTCGTACCGAATACTTCGATAGTTTCTACACTTTCATCAACATCGAGGTTGTACGCAGTTTTGTTAATGTCAAAGACTGGATCTAATTTACCAACATCTGTCCATAGATTACTGATTGCAGTATTTGACGAAGCTTTTTTATGAAACATGATTGTATAGATTCGTGGCAAGTTGTCTTTTCCTACGACACGAATTTCATGTGAGTATGGGAATGATACAACTGGGATTGTCCCAAGACCGGTTATAGTTGCATTGTTCGTGGCTGTTGCTTCGAATGTAAACTCACTATCACCATCTTGAACATCAATCAGATATGTATTTCCGAACTTTGAAAATTGTGGTGAGAGATTGTACGTGCCGTGATTGTTGCCACTTACAAGCAGCGATTCGAGATAATTTTGAGATGGTGCTTGACGGTTAACATGAATGCGGTACGTATTTTTGTCACCATTTTGCGCGGTCACGATAACGTTTACTACATGATTGTTTCCGACTTCAATATTTGACTGATTTTCCACACTCACATGACTATTTACTGGATTCGTATAAAGCGGTGTTACTTGATTAATTTCATTTGGAATCGTCAAGTAATAATCTGTTTGGATGGGATTAAATTTAGGACTAATGACCCCTTCTTGAACACTTAAACTATCCAGGAGCGCAGTATTATCTGCATCACGTGCGAGTGTTATCGTATATGTTTGCTGATTTCCTTGTGATGCGGTGACGGTAATTGTAATAACGTCCTTGTCAGCAAATGATTTTGGATAGGTAATTTCAACGCGTGCATTGTTATCTTCTGGGATTGCTGTAACATTTGCTGTATCACGGTTTATCGTGTAAGCATAAGAGAGGGTTTCTTTATTGAACCCTACAACATCAATACCATCGACTTGAAGCAATTTTAAATTCGCGTTTTCGGATAATGATTTGTCCACAGCGACATTGTAAGTCTTTGTAATATTGAAAGAATCCGTTACTTTGATGATGAAGCGTTTGATTGCACCATCATCGACGGGATTGCTTACTTCGTACGTTGCTTCCTGATCTTGTGGTTTAGCCGCAATCATGATAGCTTCAAGATCTATCGATGCAGGCACAGTGTACTCATACTGTTGGGTTTGTTCATTCCACAATGCTTTCCAACGTTGACTTCCATATACAACTTCAACTGTGTCTAGAGCTGTCTTATCTTTCACTTTGTGGACACGAACGGTGTAGTCCGTTTTGTAGTTTCCATTAGTAACTGTAATTTTTATTGGGGTTATGCCATCTAATAGTGCAACATCTTTATAAGTCCCACTTAGTGTGGCTTTAGGGTCCTCTGTCGTTGGATTCAGTGAAATGGTATGTGTTGTTTGTGGAACATAAACATCGTATTCAAGTGTACCCGGTTCGAATGGTGGTAGAATGTCAGCACTATCGGATGTAAGTGATGCCAATCTTGAGGATAATCCTCGATCAACATCTATTTGATAAGTACGACGGTCTCCGTTTTTAGCCTTAACCTTGATATCGACAGTACGTGGAAGACTCGAAACTGGAATAGATTCCAACTCACTTGCATTTTCCACCGTCGCACCAAAGCGTTCATCAAGTGTGTAGTAAACTCTGAAGGTTTCCACTCCTGGGAAAATAGATGCTTGATACGTCATCACTTCTGGATTAAATTCTGGTTCGATGAGTCCTTGATTTTGCCCAATATGCAAGTCACTTAGGAAATTGTAACTTTCCTTTCGTATCTTGAATGTGTAGGTTAGTGTTGCTTTCGTTTCGGATTCCGTTTGAATTTCATAAAGAACTTCGTCATAACCTTCGATTTTTACGATTCCATTTGGTTTAACTCGTGTTTTAGGATGCATAGCTTCCACTTTAAAATCACTTAAATCCCAGAAATCTTTAGAGCTTGGAATATCGATGATATATTCATAAATATCTGGATTGAATGCAGGCTCAATTTTATTTTTTGCATCATTGAGATTCAATGTTTTTAATCGTGCATCGATAGATGGTGTTCGGGTGTACTCAATGTGGTACTGTTGCTTCGTAATTCCATCTTGAGCTTTAGCCTCGAACGAAATACGGTGCGTCCCAGGTTCGAGCTCATACGTACGATTAATATTACCGCTGAGCATAACTGAGGCGTGATTTGGCGTCGCCTTGAGTTCATGCGTAAAATCGATCGCATCAAAAGGTTCACTAATTCTGTAAACTTGACTTCCGTCCCAATCAGTACTTGGTTTGGATAAATCAATAACATGTGATCCTACCTTTAAATCAAGCAATCCCAGTTTTCGTATTACAACGATTTGATACTGCTGCACAGGTACCGATTGATCTTCTGCCTGAACTTGAATACTGAATACATTTTTACCTGGTTTAAGTTCAAATTCACCGAGTCCTTGTTGGACTTGTGCATTTGCATTTGTTGGAGTCGCGTGAATTGTAATTGTATCTACATCCGCTGGCACATCTAAAACTTCAAAGAGGTCGTACGGTTCATCATGAATCGAATGATTGAGTTTTAATGGTAGCGTTTCTCCATTAGATTTATATCCGTCAATTGTTAATGATTCCAACGATACGTCTTTTGACAACGAACGCGTAAAGGTAAACTGATATGTATTCACCAATGTCGTTACAGAGTCAGTCAACGTGATTGGTAATTGCTTAGTAGCAATACCTTTCATTGTAAATGTATACTCAAGTGGCTCAGCAATATTTGTTGCAACATCCGGTACAATTTCAAAGGTTATAGATGTATCTTGATGTGCAAGATAATCATCGAGATTAATCGTAAATGCAGTCTCTCCTGCGTAAGCTGGAACCGTTTTTCCATTAATCTTAAGTGATTCAATTTGAGGTGGCATCACATCTGGATAAACAACGCGGATATGATAGGTACCTGCCAGTTCTCCGCTCTGTGTTGAAACATCAAACGTGTAGATATTGTCTTGGGTTCGCGAAAGTTTGAGTGGATCGTTATGATAGTTTGAAATCACATACCCGCTCTCGATTGCAATTGGGGCCAACGAAATATCTTTCTTACTGAATTCTTTCATATTGATTGGAACATGTACGACATAATAGTAGTTTCCAGGAATCGGATTCGTAATACTATCATCGTTCTCAATGCGTTCAACTTTATCCCCAGGAACGAAGCCATCAACGCCAATGTCCATCACTTTTCGAGATACCTCAAGTGTGTAAACTTTAGTTGTTTTACCATCATGTGCTGTGACAGTAACTGTAATGTAGTTTTTACCAACCTTTAGATTTGATGTTCCATCAATTTGTACTGTTGCATTTGCATTTTCTGCAAGTGCAGCTACATTTAAGTGCGTCACTCCATTCTCAACATCTTCAAGAGTATAGCTAAGTACATCCTTATCCAAGCCTTTAAAATCTTCATTATTGATTGTGAGAGACTTCAGGTTTGCATTATGATCTAATGTCCTTGTGATTGTCAGGGTGTACGTTTGTTTCTTTCCTGACTCAGAGACTACGTCAACTAGTATCGTATTCACACCATAGTCTAAGACAACATCTTTCTGGTTAACGACTTCTCCATTGATTAGAAGTATTGCACCATCATGTTGCTTTTCGGCGAAGATACTTAGCGATTCTTGAGATGTATCCACAGTTTGCGTATACACATTGTCTTTAATGCTCTTCAAAATGTCCTTACCATCTATTTGAAGCGCCGTTAGATCATTGACATCGGATTTAGCTCGATTAATGATTATTGTATAAACTTGCTGTGACGTTCCATCTTCTGAAGAAACCGTAATAGTTGCTTGGGTTGCTTCCTTCTCGACATTTACTGTATGCGGAATCGTTTCTAAAATCACACCATTAGCCTTGGCTGTTGCGTCAAAGATGACTGCATTAATATCCGCACCAACATTTAATGTATATGCGTTTGTATGTTCAGAAAATTCGGGAGTCAATGTTCCAACATTACTTGATAAAGTTTTGAGTGCTGCTTCTGAAGATTTTGCCCGTATCACTGAAAAGATATACTGCGATTGTAAACTACCCTCAACATTGGAAACTATCTTAAAAGTAAATGTATTTAAACCCGTACTCAAATCGATGGCATCCCCACCTTCAATTCGCGCATTTTCAGGTATTGTAAAATCCATGTTATCAAGACCGAATGTTGTGACTGCGTTGGGCACGTGAACTGTATATCGGTATATCGCAGTATTATCGCTAATAATCTTATCTTTGGCGATACCGTCACCTTGACCATCCGGATCTAAAGGTTTATTATCCGGCCCCATTGGATCAGGTTTTATCGTTTCAATACCGCTATCTGGTTTAGGAGTGAAAGGATTGTCTGTTCCGCCCGTTTCATCTGTAATCTCCGTGGCAGTGTTTGCTTCCATAGTGACCTGAATTGTGTATGTTTTAATACTTTCATTCTCTGCTACAACTTGTATTTCAAACGAATTCAGTCCAGTAACTAATGCATGTGTTCCGAGCATGCTTTGATTTACAATTTGGGAAGCATTATCTGGATTTACTGATGCTGTGATTGTGATGGTCTCATTCTTACTATACGGAACTGAACCTAAATCATAATACGTCGTATTTGCATCAAAAGCAGTAATCATCTCCATATTCTTAATAAGTGCATTCAGCGAATGTAAATCATTGTTCTTTTTTCTATCTCGGATTACCGTAATCGTATATTTGGCAGGAGTTCCGTCTTGAGCACGTACTTCCAGGGTTGTTTTATTTGAACCTGGTATCAGCTCCAGTAATCCCGAAAATGTATTAAGGTTTTCGCTTGTGTTTTTGAGTGTATCACTGTAGACACGAGCAGCATCAAAGTTAGTCGTAGCTTCAATTAAAACTTCTGACACTGCATTATCAACTGTAATCGTATAATCACGCACGCCCTCTTCCAATACAATTGGCTGATTTCCAACAATTAATTTAGACAATGTCACATCACTAGAGTTTCGGTTGAATGTATACTCATGTTTTTTCTGTGACCCTTTATTTCCAAATACTTTTGCGTACTGCGGTTGTGATGACTGTGCCATAACATTCATACTCAATTGCGTTTTTTGAACATTACTTGGATTAAGTGTCAATATGTTTCCTTCTACAGGAATTTCCGACAAATAACTAATGCTTCCATTTGGATCATTCAATACTGTATTGAGCGTCACCGTTTTAGTGCTTTGTTTAACGTTTGTTGAATTAGTATTATCGAATGTTAATACACTACCATCATCCGTCATCGCTGTCGTAGATTTAATGGACACATCATCAGAAAGTCTGAGAATGTTAACGCCATAACTTTTTAGCGTATTTCCATTGTGCTTGATAACGACTTCAAATTTATTATTTCCAAGTTCAAGACTTCGATCATTAATATTTCCTTGTTTTCCAAGGACCATCGATATTCCACTTGGTGCCCCTTCTTTCAAGGTGATGTCACCACGAATTTTTGAAACTTGACTTGGGACAACTAAATCAAAACTATCGTTCTCTACCTTAAAAGATGTCTCCATGTAATCATGTCCATCTACATCTGAACCATCTGCATAAATATTTACCGATTGGAGTGTAGCACCCAAATCGGGTGCTTCTCCAGCTACGGTTAGCTTTAATGTTGGGTCGAGTGTTCTTGGAACGACACTTTGATTCGAAAAGTTATTAGCTAAAATCAAATCGTTAAGCTTAAAATTTATTTCTTTTCCAGCTTCAGCATCTGCTTTAACTTTGAAATACATGGTCATCATTGACCCACTTGCTTTTAATGCACGATCTGGGTACTGAACTGTTTGACCAGTATACTGGACCGTACTATCAATAATATTATGATTAACTACCCAACCAAGAATTTCGTTTCGACCTTGACGGATTGTTGTAAAGGCACCACCTTCAATATCAAGCGGGTAGATAACTTCTTGGTTATCGATGACAATTGGCTCGACCAATTTATCATCATAAACGATTTCATATTGAAACATGGCAATATTATTATCACCATTCGTTTCAATATTAACGTCAAATCGGAAAACATCTCCAGGTTTAACTGTAGACCCAGCCGGTAACGGCTTGGAATCTTGGATATTTTCATATGGATAAGTTTGTTCATCATAGGTTCTGAGACTGACTTTGTTAGGTGTTGCTGCTGAGACGGTATAGTTTTCCGCGAACATCGTTCCAAAAAGCAACAAGACCATTATCAGTTTAAATACTTTTTTCATCTTATCCTCCTATTCCATTTAATGTACTTATTTTCTTTAAAATATAGTTGGTGATATATCCTTGATCAAGAACGTTTACGACTTCATCATGATTGATGTTTGCTGCTATGCCTTGGTAATCATCAAATGTTACAATCTTCAGAATAGAGTTCATAATATCACCCTCATCTAAAACGTTAACAATACCATCGCCATTCACATCACCCATCACTACAATGACAAGTTGATCGTACACGGTTTCTCCATATTCAAGTTTTAATACCATACCCGTACCCACCAATTGACTGTCATCAGTAAGTTCAATACCGTTTTTGTCATAGACTTTTAAAGCATCTTGCTCATTAATAAACATCTGTTTGTATGATTCAACCGTAGTTGATGGTTCCGAACCGACAACGAAATCTTTAAGTGTTTCTACAGGCGATTCCATTGCATCTATACGTTTAACATCTAGCGAATCACTGGATAAAGTTAAATTCATCACCGTTACGCCAATGCGTGTTTTAATACCAGGATTTTTTTCACTGCTTATTTCAATCATTGCACCACCTGGCTTAAGTGCAGTAACAACGCCGCTTTGATCAATACTCAAGACCTCCGGATCCGATACTTTCCACACCAATCCTTGATGTGTTGCATCTTCTGGGTTTACAGTTGCCTTGATTCCTTTGACTTCACCAACATTAAGAATTAAAGTTGCTGACTCAACATCAATAGATCGAATATCACGCTCTCGGACAACAACAATCGTATACGACTCTTGAGTAATCCCATTCTCTGCTGTCGCAACGACGGTGAAGCTAGTTTCTCCGTACGGTATGGTACGGACTTCATGACCTGTTACCGTTGTTTGCGCATTTGATGTTTCGACATCGAACCCCATCTCCATAATTGAATCAGGAACAGTAACATAGTATGTTCTTATGTCTGCAGCAAAATTTGGAGAAAGCACACCAGTTTGAGGTATGATGTTCGTAATTGATGCATCATGAGCGACAGGTCGCTTAATGACAAACTCATAATGACGTTCGTTTCCGTCTTGACTAGTGACCGTAATCCTATGTTTTGTTTCACCAGCACTAATTTCTACGATGCCATCTCCAACAACTGTTGCTCCTTCAGGTAAGACTGTTTTAAATTCAACAGACGCACGACCTTCAGCAACTGTAACCACGTAAGGACCTATATTTTGTGGATCAAATGGTTGTCCAAGCGTCCCGCCCTCCACGTTCAGTTCATGAAGTGTATTGTCACTATTAGGTAGGCGGTTAATACGAACAATATAAGTTCGCGAAACATTTTCCGATGATGTTACGACAATCTTATGGACATTCACGCCAACTTCTAAATCACGCACTGTTCCGGTTCCACTTATCATGGATTTCGCATCTTCAGGGGTTGCTATTAAATCCATTTCATGAACCTCAAAAGGTACTGTAATATCATAATTGTTGATGTATTTATCAAAACTTGGTGAGACATGACCTTTATTGGTCGTTAAGTTTTTCAAGAAATTACTACTAAAAATCTGACGATTAACCGTAAACACATAAACTGTATCCGGAATATTCTCGCTGTTTTTGACAACAACCTTAACCGTATTATCACCAACTTTTAAGTTCGTATTTCCAAATATTTCGTAAGTACTTCGCGTTGGATCTTCAAGAATCACAGTATCGAGATTTAATTTGGTTACTTCGTTGGGAACCGTTAGTGCATAATTTTCGATTTCTTTGTCGAAGTTTGGATTTTCGATTAGAGCCTCTTTGAAGCGGATTAGCGTTGCTTTTGAACTGATTTCCGACTCACGAGTAATATCAACATCATAGATTCCCACGTCACCATTACTACTTGTCACAACGACATCAAACTCGTTGAGGCCAACGGCAACTTCCTTGATGCCTGCTCCCGAGATGATCGCTTCTGGATCTTCGGATTTTGCACTTATTTCAACACGTTCTTGTTCATGACTAATGTTTGCAACATATGCCGAACGTAAAGGACTGAATTGAGGCTCGAGTTTACCTGGTTGAATTGCCATAAACGACAAGCGAGCATTGTTACGTGGTGCCTTTACAATTTTCACTGTATAGGTAATTGAAGCACCCGACTTACCGGTTACTACAATATCGACATTCTTTCCAGCACTGTCCGAAACATCGACTATTCCAACACCTTCAATAGAGGCAATAGCATGTTCATCTTCTGGCTTCGCACCAATCATGACACTTTTCACGTTTGGATCAACCATAAGTGTATAGGGTCCGCCATTTGTTTTATCGAACGGTTCTTTGAAGGTTCCAACGTTGGCTGTAATTGCATCGAGATAAATACTCGATTGTGAAGATTTATATACTTTTACTGTATAGGTATCTGTACTCTTACCATTCGCAGCAGTTGTAGTAATAGTCACAGTATTGTTGTCATCACCAAGTGGCGCATCAATACCGTTTCCTGTGATGACCCATTTTGTTCCTAATGCACTTGGAGTAATTGATGGGGTCAATGTACTAACACCATTTGCTACATATAATGCATACTCTTTTCTCCCTTTTGAGAAGATAGGTGTTAAGAGCCCTTCTTCGAAACTGAGTTTACTTAGCGTCGCATCTCCTGATAATGCTTGATTAATAATAATTTCGTAGGTTCGTAAAAGACCATCTTTACTTTGAACAACTACCTTGTATGAGTTTCTTCCTGATGCAACTGGGAATGTTCCAAGTCCTGAAATGATTGTCGCATCATCACTTTCTTTTGTAGCGTCAATCGTAACTTCAGTAGTTGATGTGTCCACATTTACAACATAACGTGTCGTATCCGGTTTGAAACTTGGAGCAATACCTTTACTTGGCGTTACTGACAAGGACTTCAAACGATTGCTAAACATTGATGATTCTTGTTGAATAACGTTTAAGGTATAATCACGTGCATCGCCGTTTTCAGCGGTGACACGAATTGTTAAATGATTTTCACCATGTTTAACACCAGAGACAACTAAATTACCTTCATCATCTTGTACACTTGGATATCCAAGAACTTCATACGTTGCTTTCGCATCTTCTGGAGTCACAGTTAATGTCACAACATCGTGAATGTCAGAAATATAGGTCGTATAATCTGTACGATTTTTATCGAACTCTGGACTCAGTAATCCTTCACTGAGTGCGAGCGCAGACAAGTAGTTGTTGTAGGACGCTGAACGCATAACTTTAACTGTATAAATTCGTGACGACCCGTCGGGTGATGCAACTGTGAGCGGAATTGAATTTTCACCTAGCGCGAGATCAATCCATCCCCCTCCGGTCACCTTCGCGACTGGACGATTTAATGCCACACCCTTAACGGAAATCCGTTCGACATTTTCCGGAACCCAAACGGTGTATTCGGTCGTTTCCATATCAAATTGAGGCATGAGTTCACCATGACTTAGTTGAATCGTTTGCATTCGATTATCGTATGCACGATGAATCGTGACAGTCCGTTTCTCAATGTCACCATTTTGTGCTGTAACACTGATATCAAAGACATTTGCACCAAAATCAAGTGCATACTCACCGATTCCCTCAACATTTGCTAAAGGATCCATTGATGTCGCCTTTAGGTTTATATGGTCAACCCCCATGTCGACCGTGTAGGATAGATTTTTCTCTGTCAGATCAAATGTATGACTTATATCGCCGTGCTCCGCACTTAATGAAGCAAGTGATGTATCGTTCGATAACTTTTTGTCCACACTGACATAGTAGGTTTTAGTCTTCGTTCGATCTTCACTCGTCACGACGATCGTTACCATATTCTTTCCATTCAGTAACGGATCATTACCGCGAATAACGACACGAGCATTCGGAGAAACTGGTGTAGCATTGATACCCAGTTTAGAATCATGTTCCCCAACACTGATAGAATAGTGTTGCTTTTGTGGATCAAATGAACCCTCATTGAAATTCAGATTTTCAGGCCCCGAAGGTGTTTCTCTAAACGGTATTAGACCAATTAGGGACGCATCATCTGACATTTCTTTAAAAATTGAAATCGTATAAATTGCGACATTTCCTTCTTGTGCTTCAGTTGCCATCAGTTTAACTGTATTCATACCCGGTTTGAGTTTTACTTCGACACCATTTGTTGCCTTATTACCAGTATCGTTGGGTGATGATCCTGCTACTAAGGTTGTTTCAACTTGGGGTACACCTTGAACCAATACTTTATCCGTAGCAGACGATACTTTAACGGTGTAGTTCATCATTGCGCGATTAAATTTAGGTGAAAAATCTTCGCCTTTACTGATAATGACCCCATCTTCACTCACGGTAATTGTCTGAAGATAATTGTTGTAACGTGGCTCACGTAAAACATGGATGACGTAATCTTTAGTCTCTCCATTTTCCGCAATCCCACGAACAATTACGTCATTATTTCCTTCAGTAAGATAATCATTGTTAAGTACCTCATAACGCGCTTTAGGATCCGTTGTTTCTGCTTCAATGCCCAATTGGTCGAACTCTGATGCAACAGTTGTGCGATACGTTGTCACGTCTGATTCGAATGGGAGCTCGATACTTGGGTTTGTTATCTTTAAGGATTTGAGACTTGCATCATCACTGCCTGCACGCATTATTTTAATGTTAAAGATACGAGACGTTCCGAAAGGTGAAACAACTTCAACTTGTATGTCATTCCGTCCGATTTTAAGCGGAATGTTATTTATATCAAGAGGATTGTTGAATCGATCATATACGTTAATAGTTTGAGATTCATGGCCTTTCTTAACAACAAGTCCCACGCGATCTGTTTCGCGAGCAACCTGTCCTTCAAATTGAATGGCAGCATTGTTATAAGATGGATCTAAGGCAGCATTTTGTGAGTCAGTTAGTGTTACATCTTCAAGATCAAGTGTGCGCGATAAGTTACGTTTAATAATAAGCGTATAATTACGTACATCACCATTCTCAGCCTCGACACCAATTGTCACCTTCGTTGCATCTCCGATCAACTCTCTATCTCCAATCGATGAAAGAATTTTCGCTTTAGGGTCTTGTGTAAATGCACGAATAACAACTGACGTTGTTCCCGCTTCTACTCCAACCTCGTACTCAGAGACATCTGGGTTAAACGGAATTTTAAAGATACTTCCGTCAACTTCAATCGAAGATAACTTGTTATTACGGGAACGAACATAAGTCACATTAAAGGTGTATGTAGTGCTTGTTGTTCCATCCTCACTTGTAACTTTTATTTTAAATGGTTTCACAGTTCCAACTTCGAGGTTGATTGCTTCTTTTGGCTCATAGCTTACGACTGCTTTATCATCAGCTGTAACAAGTTTCTTGATATAAGTGTGGTCAAATGTTTTCACATCACCACTCATCTCCAAGTCATAAGTGAATACGTTTGGATTGAACGATCGATTCAAGGTTCCCGACTCAAACTGTAATTCTTTAATCGTAGAATCATTCCCGGAACTTCGGTCAATCAGGATACGATAAGTTTCAATCGTATAACCGTCTACTGCCCGTACCCTTAACTCATATATATTTTCATTTGTAGTACTCAACACTAAATCTCCACTCGTCTCAACACGAGCATTAGGGTCTACTGTTTCAAATTTAATATCACTTGCATAGAGTACTTTTTTGCTGTTTGGAACCTTGAGATGGTATGTAAAAATCGATGCGTCAAAGTTCTCTTCGAATTCATAGCCAGTAACAGCGAGTTTTTTTAATCTCGTTTCGTCTGTTTGTGGTCTTGTAACATTAATTGTGTACGTCTTCGTTTCATCATTCTCTGCAGTTACTACAATTTCACGAACATTTTTTCCAGGTTCCAACAATTGACGTGTATGACCTGTAACCTTGGCATTACGATCTTCTGTATTCACATTAAAGGATAAGTAGTTCGTCGTACTTTCGGTCGTTAAGTTGTAGACGTCTTTGGTGTAATTAAAGTTCGGTATTAGCGAACCATTACTTGGCGTAATGTTTGTAAGTGCATTATTCGTTGAGGCCGGTCGATTGACGACAACCGTATATGTTTTCTGAATACCAGAATCACTAGTTACAACGATTGGTAGTCTATTTTCTCCTACATGAAGTTTTTGTTGACCATCACCTGTAACAGTTGCGGTTTTACTTGTCGCCGAAATATTGATACTTTCAGTTCCTACAGGAACCTCTTCATTCACGGTATAAACGTCAGTTTGGGGATCAAATGTCGGCGAATATGCCATATTTTCACCCTTGAGCTGAATCGACAAGTCCGTGAGTTGGTTATCATTTGAATGAGCACGATTCACAACAACGTGATATTTTCGCTCAATCTTGGTTCGTGAACTAACTGTAATTACAAAGCGATTTTCCCCATACATAAGTCCGAATTTTTCGAGACCAGACACGGTTGATGTTGATAACGTTGCTTCGCCATCAAATGTAATTGTTTCTTGATCATAAGGAACTTCAACACGATATTCCATGATGCCTTTGTAGAATTGTGGAGTTATCAACTCAGCATCAACCGATAGATACTCAAGGAAGTTATTGGCATAGATTTGACGATACACTTCCAATACATACGTTTCGACTTTATCTTTAGCACTTGAAGTTACTTCTATTTCAACAACATTACGTCCTTCAATAAAGTTTTCATTACCACGGACCACAACTTTCGCCTTTGGATCAATTTTCTCAAAATCCATTTGTAAGGATGTCATTTCATTATCCACAGTCAACATGTAATGGGTTCTCGCTGGATCAAATCCATTTTCAAATGGGTAATTTTGAACCTTAAGTTGTTTCAGTTTTGCACTGTTAATTGGATCACGTGTCACTGAATACTTAAACGTCACAACTTCTCCATTCTCTGCTGTGACATTCATGATGATTGTATTTTCACCAACCGTTAACGGGTATTCTTTAAGACCAGAAACCGTTGCTTTTTCATGATTTGCATGAGCGTCCAATTTAAACGTCTCTACTTCATAAGGGAAGCGGTATGTATAACTACGGACGTCATTTGAGAAATCCTCCTGATGTTGATCATTCACAAATACATCTGTCAATGTATTGTCATCTGCGCCTTCTCGATGAATGACTACTGTGTATGTTTTTCGTAGACCAGACTCGCTGGCCACATTGATATCTACGTAGTTGTCACCAACATTGAGTGTTTGAACTTGTCCATACTGAGCTGTAGCATTTGGATCAGATGTGATTGCGTCAACATTAACTTGCGTTACGTCATGTCCAACATTCGCCTTATAAACTGTTTGATTGCCAGAGAAACCAGGATTCAAACGAACACCACTAATTGTTAAGCTACGAAGATTTGCATTTTTTGACGGTTCTTTATTGATTGTCAACGTGTAATCTTCCACTGTAATACGGTCTTCCGCTGTTACACGAACGATGACCACATTTTTAGTACCAAATACAAAACTGTGGTTACCAATAACTTCGACTGTCGCTTTATTGTGTGTCGGTGTTGCACTGATTCCTAACTGGGTATTTTCAGTCGTTCCGGTGTAGGTGAATATATTCGGTTTAAAATTGATGTTGTTGTTCTTTAATCCTGACACATTCAGTCGGCTCAATGTGGCATCACTGGATGGTGCACGATAAACCAAAATCTGCGTATCTCGTATAATATTGTTTTTTGCTGTTGCACGGATATTGATTAAATTATTACCAACTTCTAATGGATGACTCCCAACACCCGAAAGTACGACATCTGCTGTTTTTGTTTTTGCATTAACGTTGAATGTCGCGATGTCATTGCCAACATGAACACGATAAAATTGGGTATCCGGACTAAATCCAGGTATCAATTTTCCAGATGATACCGTCAAATCTGATAAATGAATTGTTTCGCTTGGTGCATCTTGTACATATACATTTAACGTATAGTCTTTAAAAGTATCTTTTGC
Organism: Erysipelothrix sp. HDW6B; assembly: GCF_011301115.1. Taxonomy (NCBI): domain Bacteria; kingdom Bacillati; phylum Bacillota; class Erysipelotrichia; order Erysipelotrichales; family Erysipelotrichaceae; genus Erysipelothrix; species Erysipelothrix sp. HDW6B. Next base: position 2,016,102 of record NZ_CP049860.1, read on the forward strand.
CTCCGAGTGAACTCGTACCGTTACTTTATTTGCCCCTGTTTTCAGTGCCTCATTTCCTAAAACACTGACCTGTGCCTCGGGGTGTTGTGTTGCTGTTTCTAGGTTAATTCGCGATGTCCCTTTTGGTACCATGACATCATACTCAATGACATCTGGTTTAAACCCGCGGTTTAAAGATCCCTCATGAACAATCAAAGTTTCTAAATCAGCATTAGTAGAAGCATCCCGAACAACATTTAGAACGTAAGCTACACTTGCGCCACTATCTGCAGTAGATTGAATCGTAATTGTATTCGATCCAACTTCTAATTGCGTCTCACCAGTCCCCTGAATCGTAGTCGAGGTAACCTTCGGACTTGCATTGACTGTAATCGTCTCTACCTCATTACCAACATTAATCTTATATGCTGTCGTTTGAGCATCGAATGACGGATCAAATGTTGCAGCAGGTGTTGTTGTAATTGAGGATAGTGATGGATCACTGTTTTTCGCCATATTGACATGAACTGTATATGTTTTAGGTTCATTGTTTTCAGCTGTTGCAACGATGCTGATGGTGTTATCACCTGGAACCAAATAAACTTTACCTACTCCACTTACACGTGTGAGTGGGTGTTGTGCTGTAGCGGCAAGGTTGAGAGCTTCTTCTGTATACGGTACATCCACAGAATAGGTTTCTACCTCTGGATCAAATGCTTCAATTTCAAACATACTGCTCGTGATACTACTTAGATTATTGTTTGTCGCGAATGGTTTTGTAACTGTAATTACATATTGGCTAACACTTCCATCTTCTGCTGTTACCCGGACATTCACGGTATTGTCTCCTGGATAAAAACGAGACGTATTTCCAGTTATAGAATATGAGGCAAATTCACTTTGAAGTTTTACCTCAATTTCCGGCTTCACAACGGTATCTGTAACACTAAGTGTTTGACGAAGTGCGTCCGATGAAAACTCGGTCATCTCAACACCAGAAATTTTAAGACTCGCTATTTTCGAATTACTTGATTGTTTTCGAACGACATTAAGAGTGTAAGTTTGCACAGTTCCATCTTGGGCTTTTGTTTGAATGTTGATAACATTTGAGCCTACACTTAAGGTATGCTTTCCTGCTCCAGAAACTGTCGTTTCTTCGGCTTCGGCTAATGCCTCAATTTCGACAAAATCGATAGCATTATCAACTGTTACCACATAATTTGAAATTACTTTTTGGAAAGACGGGGACAACGGCAGGATTGTATCGTTATGCTTCACAGTTAACTGTTTTAAGAAGGTATTTGCATTATCCTCACGGTAAATATTTAAAGTATAATCTTTCGTCTCCCCATTATTTGCTGTTACCCGATAAATAACTTTATTTAACCCTAAATCTAAATCATCTTTATCTTTTAAAATGGTAACTTTAGCTTCTGGATCCATCGTTTGATAGTGGACATCGATTTCCGAGAATTTTGTGTACTCATGAGGTACTGAGACGTAGTACTCAGTGATGTCTGGGTTAAACTCTAAATCCCGTTTCGGCGCGTTAAGTGCAAAGGCTTCAAAATCTGCATTACCTGTCATATCACGATCAATGGCGAACGTATATGCATGGTAGCTTGACCCATCCTCACTTAAAACATCAATGTATTGCGTGTTGTCAGGGCCTGGTTGTAATTCTAATATCCCTTCTCCTGTAACGACTTGGTATGCATGATCCTTTATGACCGAAAACTCAAGTGAACGAATACGAGATGGTACGATCATCGTATAATGACCACCGTCCGAATTTAAATCATTATGTGGATCAAATGTTGGTGATAACTTGCAGTACTCGTCAGATACACCACAAAGTGAAGGTATTAACCCATTAATCACAACATCTTTGGGAAGTGAATTTTCAGACGCACCGCGATTCACTTTAATAGTCGTAATCCGGATTGTTCCATCTTCAGCTGTTACTGGAATTTTGAAAGTCGACGTTCCCGCAGGAATGTCAAATGTTCCATTTCCGGATACTGATGCATATGGATCCATCGGAATTCCTTTAATCGTTAGTTCCGTGTCATCTTTACCTAATTGAAGCGTGTAGTCTGTCTCTTCTGTTACAAATGTAGGACTTAATGTTCCTTTGCTTACTTCTAGACGCGATAGATGATTATCTTCCGAAGCTTTTTTAAGTGCCGTTACGCGAACAAATCCATTGCCTTTATTACCTTGTGTAAATCCACTTTCTTTATTCGGCATATTTTGATTTCCACTTAGCAATACCGTGTCTTTTAGCATGAATCGTGTTGCAGGTGCATAACCAGACGGTTTGTATGATTTATCAGTATAAACATAGCCCGATCCACCACCACCTCCACGATCATCATCACGTGAATAATCCGGATAGACACCACCACCGCCGTACCAGCCGCCACCGCCGGCACCACCACGACCATCTTTGTAGTAACTACCCGCTCCACCGACACCAAAACTTGCATAGTTTCCAGCACTAGATTGGGTTCCACCTTGACCACCCGAACCATATGATTCTGTTCGAGATACGCCGTTGATACCACCTCCGGCACCTCCTGGTTTGTTACTTGCACCAACAGACCCACCACCACCGGCAACTAAAATACGATTAAAGAGTGAATCTGATTCTACACGAATATCAGATGCACCACCACCATAGACATTAGACGTCCCTGATGATGCACCACCATTCCATCCCCGCGCTAGCGAATTTCCTGCACCACCAACGTAGATTATGACTTCTTCACCTTTTTTTAGAGGTACGATACCCGTTGCATATCCGCCCAGTCCACCTGAACTTCCGCCTCGGTTTCCACCTTCAGCTCCCCAAGCTTCTAGTTGATAGTTTCCTGTATAAGGGGCTGTAAAATATTGGGCTTTACCTGTATAAACAAAATCTGTAGCAATGCTTTGGGCGCCATCTCCAGCATCACCGCGGTTAACGTTCAAGGTATAAACCTGTTGCCCAATATTTGGTTCGTCAACAGTAATTAGTACTGTATTTTTTCCTTTACGCAAATACCCATTACCGCTGATGCTCACCGTTGCCTCATGATCAAATGGAATTGCTGTGATATTCAGCGAAACGGTAGCATTCGGAATTTGCACATCGTAGTTGAAAACTTCCGGATTAAATTCAAACGTTAGTTCATCTAACTCAAGTGTTTTAAGTCGGTTTGAATCTTCAATTTTTGGTGTAATTCGATATACGTTTTGTTTGTTCCCATCCTCAGATGTAACATTAATTTCCAGTGTTTTGCCGTTTTCAATAATGTGATCACCCAATCCCGTTATAGTTTGTTTGGGACGATTTGTGGTTGCCGTAATTGCAACAGCACGATCTGCATCGTAGGGAAGTTCTAAGACATAGTCGTAGATATTTTCTTTGAAGCCTTCTAGTACTGCACCGTTAACTGATATAGCATATGCATCCGCATTATTTGATGGGTTTCTTTGTACATTAAACGTATAGACATTCAAGGTTCCATCCTGACCTGTTACCGTAATTGGGTATGCTGTAGTTCCTGGTTGAATCATAATCTCTTGATCATTATCCCAATTATGAACAGCATTTCGATCTGTAGTTGTTGCTGCGATTTTTAGTTTGGTCGTATCAGCATCAATCGCAACATTGTAATTTTTAATTGAGGGTGTGAACGGCACATCAAAAGTACCCTCACTGAAGGTCACAGAACTGAGAGTCGCATCTGATGAGTATTTATTCAATAAAGAAATCCGTACAAATCCGTCTCCTTCATTTCCTTCGATTGTATGCCCTTCATGACCTGGCATTGATTGGGTTCCATCGAGTAGTTTATCATTATGCATCATGTATTTTTGAGAAGGTCGATAGTTAGTTGGCTTATATGACTTTTCACTGTATACATAACCAGATCCACCAGCACCAGATCCTGTCGAATTGCGATAGTTGGCAGCGGCACCGCCACCATACCAACCGCCACCACCAGCTCCGGCGCCATAATCTATTGAGCTACCGCTTCCAATTCCGCCGCCAGCACCCGTTCCAAAGTTTCCAGACATTCCACCGCCACCAGATGCACTTTGACTTGCACCCGTTCCGAATTGTCCAGTAGAGCCAGTTCCATTAATTCCAACTAAGCCACCTCCGGCGCCACCAGTGTATCCCCTAACACTTGATCCACCACCACCAGCAACTAGAATACGGTTGAAAAGACCGGTTCCGCCGACACGAATGTCAGAAGCCCCGCCTCCGTACGATCCACCACTAACGTTGGTCCATGCACTTCCACCACCATTGTATCCGCGACTTGTAGCATCGCCAGCACCACCAACGGTGACATACATCTCAGTTCCCGCTTCAAGGAAAACATCTCCAACAGCGTAACCACCTTTACCACCAGCACCATTTTTCTGGTCGGTGCCACCTTCACCACCCCACGCTTCAAATTTATACACACCGGTATAAGGAACTTTGAAACGTTGAATATTACCAGTATAACTAAACTCCATATCACGATTTCGTGTTGCTTTTATAATATAGACTGTGCTTTCAAGACCTGGTTTTGAAACAGTAATGCGAATTGTATTTTCACCTGGCAACAGTTCTTCTTCTGCAGCCCCTTCGATTTTGACAGATGCTTCTGAATCAAAAGTTTGAAACTTAAAATTAATCCCACCATACAAGTACGACTTAAACTCATATTCATACACATTAGGCTTAAATGCTTCCGTAAATGCATGAGTGTACTCATCACTATAAAGGCTATACAGTTTAGTACTTCCAGAACGTTGGAAGTTCAGCGTATATTCTTGGGTATGCGTTCCATCAGCTGAAATGACGGTAACCTTATGTTGTAAGTTGTGATATTTAAGTTCGACGTTTCCGTCGCCCACAATTTTTTGATTGTTGTGACGTTTATCAACTGTAATTTCATCTTTCGCTATGTATTCGCTGGCAATTGGAATTGTATACTCTGTTACCTCCGGATCAAAGCCATCAATGACTTTTCCATTAATACGAATCCCTTCAAGATTCGCTGATGATTGGGTATCTTCTCCAAAGTAAGTGATTCGTGCATATCCCGAATTTGAATGTCCTATTTCACGAACACCATCGGGTCCAAAGAAACTCACATTTCCTGATAAGAGTTCAGTATTCGTGAATTCATATTTAGCATCGGGGGCATAGTTTGTTGGACGGTATGACTTATTGATTTTGATACCATCTTTAATCGTATCACCAGTTAAGACATAACCTGACCCACCAGCTCCAGATCCTGTCGTATTGCGATAGTTGGAAGCACTTCCGCCACCAAACCAGCCACCACCACCGGCACCGGCTCCATAATCTACAGTGCTGCCAGTAGATTGGCCTCCACTTGCACCAGCTCCAAAGCTTCCGGATAATCCACCGCCACCAGATGCGCTTTGACTTGCACCTGTTCCGAATTGTCCAGAAGCACCCGATCCACTAGCACCAATGACGCCACCTCCGTAGCCACCAGTATAGTTTCGGACACTTGATCCTCCGCCACCAGCAACTAGAATACGGTTAAAATAGCCCGTTCCACCGACTCGAATATCGGTAGCACCGCCACCGTAAGATCCACCACTAACGTTGGTCCAGGCTTTTCCACCACCATTGTAACCTTGGGCGATACTGTCACCAAAACCACCAACCGTTACAAACAGTTCTTCACCGGCTTCGAGATAGACTTCACCAGATGTATAGCCACCTTTTCCACCCGATCCTTGATGACTGTCGGTACCTCCTTCGGCACCCCAGGCTTCAATTTTATAATAACCACTTTGTGGAATAACTACACGTTGCATTGACCCACTGTAATCGAAGTTCAAAGCAAGATTTCGCTTCACATTAAGAGTATAAACAGTAGGTTCAACCCCTTCACGCGTTACACTCACTCGAATGGTATTGTCTCCAACTTTAAGAGAGTCCAAACCACTCACACTAATGCTTGCCTTTTCATCAAAGGTTTCTGCTTCAATCTCCAAACCGACAGTTTGGTAACTATTTACATCATAGGTATACGTATCCCACGCAAACACTGCATTATTATTGAATGCATGATTTTTTACTTTTAAGTTGAATAACTTCGTTGATGCTTCACGTTGAAAATGCAAAGTATATACTTTGCTCGTTTTTCCATCCGCCGAGAAGACCGTTAATGTTTGGCTTTGATTGCCTTTTTTGAATTCGAGATATCCTGTACCAACGACTATCTGACTAAGATGTTGTTTATCAACTGTAATTTCATCTTTCGCCATGTATTCGCTGGCAATTGGAATTGTATACTCTGTTACCTCCGGATCAAAGCCATCAATGACTTTTCCATTAATACGAATCCCTTCAAGATTCGCTGATGATTGGGTATTTTCTCCAAAGTAAGTGATTCGTGCATATCCCGAATTTGAATGTCCTATTTCACGAACACCATCGGGTCCAAAGAAACTCACATTTCCTGATAAGAGTTCAGTATTCGTGAATTCATATTTAGCATCGGGGGCATAGTTTGTTGGACGGTATGACTTATTGATTTTGATACCATCTTTAATCGTATCACCAGTTAAGACATAACCTGACCCTCCAGCTCCAGATCCTGTCGTATTGCGATAGTTGGAAGCACTTCCGCCACCAAACCAGCCACCACCACCGGCACCGGCTCCATAATCTACAGTGCTGCCAGTAGATTGACCCCCACTTGCACCAGCTCCAAAGCTTCCGGATAATCCACCGCCACCAGATGCGCTTTGACTTGCACCTGTTCCGAATTGTCCAGAAGCACCCGTTCCACTAGCACCAATGACGCCACCTCCGTAGCCACCAGTATAGTTGCGGACACTTGATCCTCCGCCACCAGCAACTAGAATACGGTTAAAATAGCCCGTTCCACCGACTCGAATATCGGTAGCACCGCCACCGTAAGATCCACCACTAACGTTGGTCCAGGCTTTTCCACCACCATTGTAACCTTGGGCGATACTGTCACCAAAACCACCAACCGTCACAAAAAGTTCTTCACCGGCTTCGAGATAGACTTCACCAGATGTATAGCCACCTTTTCCGCCCGATCCTTGATGGCTGTCGGTACCTCCTTCGGCACCCCAAGCTTCAATTTTATAATAACCACTTTGTGGAATAACTACACGTTGCATTGACCCACTGTAATCGAAGTTCAAAGCAAGATTTCGCTTCACATTAAGAGTATAAACAGTAGGTTCAACCCCTTCACGCGTTACACTCACTCGAATGGTATTGTCTCCAACTTTGAGAGAGTCCAAACCACTCACACTAATGCTTGCCTTTTCATCAAAGGTTTCTGCTTCAATCTTTAGACCGACAGTTTGGTAACTATTTACATCATAGGTATACGTATCCCACGCAAACACTGCATTATTATTGAATGCATGATTTTTTACTTTTAAGTTGAATAACTTCGTTGACGCTTCACGTTGAAAATGCAAAGTATATACTTTGCTCGTTTTTCCATCCGCCGAGAAGACCGTTAATGTTTGGCTTTGATTGCCTTTTTTGAATTCGAGATATCCTGTACCAACGACTATCTGACTAAGATGTTGTTTATCAACTGTAATTTCATCTTTCGCCATGTATTCGCTGGCAATTGGAATTGTATACTCCGTTACCTCCGGATCAAAGCCATCAATGACTTTTCCATTAATACGAATCCCTTCAAGATTCGCTGATGATTGGGTATTTTCTCCAAAGTAAGTGATTCGCGCATATCCCGAATTTGAATGTCCTATTTCACGAACACCATCGGGTCCAAAGAAACTCACATTTCCTGATAAGAGTTCAGTATTCGTGAATTCATATTTAGCATCGGGGGCATAGTTTGTTGGACGGTATGACTTATTGATTTTGATACCATCTTTAATCGTATCACCAGTTAAGACATAACCTGACCCACCAGCTCCAGATCCTGTCGTATTGCGATAGTTGGAAGCACTTCCGCCACCAAACCAGCCACCACCACCGGCACCGGCTCCATAATCTACAGTGCTGCCAGTAGATTGACCCCCACTTGCACCAGCTCCAAAGCTTCCGGATAATCCACCGCCACCAGATGCGCTTTGACTTGCACCCGTTCCGAATTGTCCAGAAGCACCTGTTCCACTAGCACCAATGACGCCACCTCCGTAGCCACCAGTATAGTTACGGACACTTGATCCTCCGCCACCAGCAACTAGAATACGGTTAAAATAGCCCGTTCCACCAACTCGAATATCGGTAGCACCGCCACCGTAAGATCCACCACTAACGTTGGTCCAGGCTTTTCCACCACCATTGTAACCTTGAGCGATACTGTCACCAAAACCACCAACCGTCACAAACAGTTCTTCACCGGCTTCGAGATAGACTTCACCAGATGTATAGCCACCTTTTCCACCCGATCCTTGATGACTGTCGGTACCTCCTTCGGCACCCCAAGCTTCAATTTTATACTTCCCTGCTTTTGGAACCTTAAAGGTTTCCATAGTACCAGTGAAATCGAAATTATATATATTTTGATTTCCTACAGCAAAAACCTGCCATACCGTAAAGATACTTAAAGTAGTCAGTACGAGTGCCGCAGTTAAAAGAATGATTCTATTCCGCAGTTTATTCTTATATTGTGTCATATTCATCTTCCCTCAAAGTTAAAATACGTTTATAATGTGTTTAAATTTTATATATTGTATGAAATTGTGATATTCCAATGAACATTATATGACTATACTTAATATATATCTATGTTATTATGCAAATAGTTAAGTTTATTTGTATAAATGTGGTAAAATATTTGCTTTTTGAGGGTGTACTTGAATAAATTAGCTTAAATCTTCTGTAATATCACATTGCAAGGATGTAACTAAAAAAAGGTGTTGATTAGATCAACACCTTTTCATAATTATTGACTGAGCCCCTCAACAACATGATCCACATTCCATTTAATCATGTCAATGTAGTTGTCTCCCTGCTCACCTTTTTTTGCAAGTGAATCGGTAAAGACATTTGAATAAATTTCTACACCTGTTTCACGCGATACCGTTTCCATTGTTTTTGGGCTTACACTTGTTTCAACAAATAGTGCCGGTACTTTTTCATCGTTAATAATTTGGATAATACGTGATAATTGTTCAGGCGTTCCTTGATTATCAGTATTTATTTCCCAAATATATGCAGCGTGTAAGTCATATGCTTTTGAGAAGTACTTGAACGCACCTTCACTGGTTACCAATGTGCGATTATCTACAGGTAATGTAGCAATTTGATCTTTTGCATACGTATCCAATGCCTCTAGTTCCTTTACATAAGCTGCATGATTAGCTTCATATGTCTCTTTATTTGCTGGATCAGCATTAATGAGTTGCTCTGCAATCACGTTTGTGTATTTAATCGCGTTTTGGACATCAAACCATGCATGAGGATCTTCTTCAGTTTCTTTTCCTTTTTCTGAAAGGTACATTGGTTGTACATCACGAGTCACTGCAAAGGCTTTATCTTCTTTGTTTGTAACTTTTAATAGGTCATTAAACCAACCTTTTCCAGTTTCAAGATTTAAACCATTATAGAACACTAAGTCTGCTTTAGATACTTTATCTGTATCTTTTGGAAGGGGATCGTACATATGTGGATCTGTTCCGATTGGTACCATACTGTAGACATCTGCCTTATCACCAGCGATATTCTCTACCATATCTGCGATAATTGAATATGTTGCTACAACTTGTAATTTATCACTTTTTTCAATGCCAGATGCTTGTTGGCATCCAGTTAGCACCACCAGTGCTAGAACTAAACTCACTAATATTTTTTTCATGCTTTTACGCCTCTCTTTATGAAGTTATTTTTAGGGGATGTTAAAAACGCTAGGGCAAACAAAGTCGCTCCCACAAGGACGATTGTTGCTGATGTAGGAAGGTTATAGTTGAAACTAATGTATGTTCCAACAATTCCGATAATTGCTCCAATAACTGATGCTGAAACAATCATATGCGACAGTTTATTTGTCCACAAGTATGCTGTTGCTGCTGGAATAACCAACATCGCAATAACAAGTACTACACCAACTTGTGATAGGGAGGACACTGTTACGATTGATAATAGGAACATTAATAGGTAGTGGTAGAATGTTGTATTTAATCCATATGCTTTTGAAACAATTGGATCAAATGAGCTAATCAACAATTCTTTATAGAACAAGACCACAATCACAATGACGCCGACCATGACCCAAAAAGATTGCATCAGTTCTGAACTAGGTACTGCAAGAATGTTTCCAAAGAGAACATGGTTCAAGTCAATACCACTTTGTGCACGTGTAATCAAGATGATTCCTAGTGCAAAGAATGTACTTAAGATTATCCCAATCGATGTATCACTTTTTAATGTACTTCGGGCCGAGATAAATTGGATTAAGATTGCTGCAATTAATCCAAATATGGATGCTCCAACGAGCATGTTGATACCAAGCATGTATGAGATGGCAACACCTGGTAAAACTGCATGAGAAAGTGCATCTCCCATTAATGCCATTTTTCGTAAAACAATAAAACTACCAATTATTCCGGATACAACACCTAAAATAATCGCTGAAAGTCCAGCATTTAAGATATAGATTGGAATATTGGTTAATTGCGATAGATATTCAATCATAATGTATCACCTAAACCTTTTATTTCGATACGTCCCAGTGATGAGCCGTATGCTTTCTGAATATTTTCTGTATTAAAGACATCTTTGACATCACCAAATGCTACGAGTTCTTTATTGAGAATCATCAGTTTGTCAAAATATGCTTCGACTTCGTGCAAATCATGGTGAACAACAACCACTGTTTTTCCTTCTGCCCGAAGTTCTTTGAGAAGATCCACAATAATCGTTTCACTGACTAAGTCAATTCCGACGAAGGGTTCATCAAGGAAGAATACATCTGCTTGTTGCGCGAGTGCTCGTGCAATGAACACACGTTGTAATTGTCCTCCGGACAAATTACTAATTTGACGTTTTGCTAAATTGGTTATATCCACCATTTCCATGGCTGTCTTTACGATTTCTCGTTCTTTCTTACCAGGGCGTCTGAATAGTTTAATATTTGGGTATGTTCCCGTTAAGACCGTATCTTCGACAGTAATTGGGAAACTAAGGTCCACATCACTTTTTTGTGGAACATATGCAATTTTGGATTGTTTGTTTTTGATTGGTTCTCCATCAACCGTAACCTCTCCAGAACTTGCTTTCACGATATTTAGAAGTGCTTTGATAAATGTTGATTTACCGGCACCGTTTGGTCCAATAATTCCTACAGAATATCCAAATGGTATCTCTACTGAAACATTGGAGAGTGCGGGGTTTCCGAAATAATCAACATTCAAATCTTTAATTTTTATCATAATCTCTCTCCTTTGTAGTTATACAATACCACTTTGTTAAGTGCAATTCAATATAAAATTAGGTATACCTAACAAAATATATTATCGCACCTTTGTTGATAGCGTTATCATCGCTTCAAAACCGCTCTATTTAAGCATTTTATACTTTTCAACAATTGTTTTTAAATAATCAATTTTCGAGAAAAAAGACCCTTTCGGGTCCTCTATTTGATTTTAGCAGCGCGAACTTCTTCAATCAAACGTTCTATGGATTCAATTTTCAATGTTGCCATTCGATCTGGGAGGGCTTCGATTAATTCCGGACAAATCATCGGGTTATGAAGATTCGCGGTTCCAACGGCCACCGCACTCGCACCTGCCATTATCATTTCTAGCACATCGTCAACCGTTTCAACGCCACCCATTCCTATAATTGGAATAGATACCGCTTGTGAAACTTGATGGATCATTCGGATTGCGATTGGTTTGATTGCAGCCCCTGATAGGCCTCCGGTTCCATTCGCAAGCACGGGTTTTCGCGTTTTAATATCGATTTTCATTGCGGTAAATGTATTAATCATTGTGATTGCATCTGCTCCTGCTGCTTCGACTGCTTTCGCAATCGCTACAATATCAGTAACATTGGGAGAGAGTTTAACATAGACAGGAACCGTTGCCACTTCTTTGACTTTACGCGTTAATCGCGCCGCAGTATCTGGATCCGTTCCAAAGGCTACACCACCTTCTTTAACATTTGGGCATGAAATGTTTAATTCAATGGCCTTCACATTTGGTGCATTACCAACACGGCGACAAACCTCAACATATTCTTCTTCAGTCGATCCCGCAACATTCGCAATGAGCGGGACGTCAAATTCTTCAAGAAATGGGTATTTCTCCTTCATAATAATATCCAAACCTGGATTTTTTAAACCAATCGCATTCATCATGCCACTGGTTGTTTCACAAACGCGTGGCAAATCATTTCCCACACGTTCTTCTAACGTTGCGGCTTTTGTCATGATTGCCCCTAATACGCTCAAATCATAATAATCAGCGAACTCCTCACCGAAACCAAACGTACCACTTGCTGGCATGATTGGGTTTTTTAACGTTATCCCCGGTAATTGTACTTCTAATCGATTCATAACTGGATCTCCTTCGCATTAAATACTGGTCCATCTTTACAGACACGATGCTTTTTATCTTTGGTCTCGCATCCGTAGCACGCCCCCATGCCGCACGCCATTCTTTCTTCTAAAGACAAGAATAGATTTTGGTGATGTTTAAATCGATTTTGAATTGCTACGTTCATCGCATGTGGACCACATGCGTAAATCATATCAAACGACTCCTTATTATTCAGAGCATCAAGTGCATATCCCTGTTGGCCATAAGTGCCATCATTAGTTGTGTATATGACGTGACCAAATTGCTTAAATACATCTTCATAATAGATATCACTGTGTGTAGTAAATCCAAAGCACATCGTTACATTGTTTGTCATCGTACTTACTTGTTTTGCCAATTCATATAAAGGAGCAACCCCAATACCGCCACCTATAATTAAAACTTTTGAGTCTTTTTTAATGGATGAAGTATCGAAGCCGTTTCCTAAAGGGCCCATTACATTAATCGAGTCTCCATGCGTATACGTCGACATTTCCAATGTGCCTTGCCCAACAACGCGATACAGAATCACGATTCGATGATGTTCCTTATCGATTGATGCAATGCTAATTGGGCGTCTCAAGGTCTTAGCTTGGTCATGCAGCTTTAAATGAAGAAATTGCCCTGCTTTTGATGTTTCTGCAAGTTCCTTGCTCTCAAGAATCATTTCATAAATGTTATGTGCAATTTCTTGATTTTGAACAATTCTAATATCTTTGATTATTGCCATCTTCGTTCTCCTAATTCCCAAGGCGTTACTATCTTTGAAGCAATGACTTGTAGCATTGCCTGAGATGTATCCAATGATGTGAAAAGTGGAATTCCTTGCTCCGTTGCAACACGACGGATAAGGAAACCGTCGGTGATTGTTTGTGACTCTCCGCTTACGGTATTAATAACCATTTGAATTTCTTTATTGCGAATTGCTGCAAGGATTCCCTTATCAGAGGTCTCGGATATTTTAGCAATGCTTTTTGCACAGACTTTGTTCTCATTGAAGTACTTCGCTGTACTTTCTGTTGCAATGATTTTGTAACCACGTTGTTGGAGAAAACGTGCTTGTGATAGTGCCTCTTGCTTATCTGCATCAGCAACAGTTATTAAGACAGTTCCACGTAATGGAATTGTGTGTCCACTTGCAACAAAAGCTTTATAGAGGGCTTGTGATAGTTCGAAATCCGATCCCATTACTTCCCCAGTTGATTTCATCTCAGGACTTAAAACAGTATCCACACTCCGTAGTTTCGCAAACGAGAATACCGGTGCTTTAACATGAACACCCGCAACTTCTTTTTGATATCCATAGGGTTCTGGAAGCATTTTCCCAAGCATTGCTTCACTAGCAAGTCGCGTCATTGGAATACCAGTGACTTTACTTAAGAACGGCACGGTTCGAGATGCACGTGGATTTGCTTCAATGACATAGACTGTTTCATCTTGAACAATAAACTGAATATTTATCAACCCAATCGTCTCAAGTCCTAATGCGAGTCGCGTTGTAATATCAATAATATTTTCTTTAAGTTTTTGACTGAGTGATTGTGGTGGGTATACTGCCATTGAATCCCCTGAGTGAACGCCCGATTTCTCAATGTGTTCCATCATGCCGGGAATTATGACATGAGTTCCATCTGAAATGGCATCAACTTCAATTTCAGTACCATAGATGTATCGATCAATAAGAATGGGTGATTTAAAGCTTAGAGTATCGATATGTTCTATAAGCGCAGCTTCTGTATGAACAACTTTCATTGATTGACCCCCAAGCACAAAACTTGGTCTGACCAACACTGGGTAGCCGATTTCTTGGGCAATTGCGATTAGTCGTTCTTTAGTCTGAGCACTGGATCCAAGCGGTTGGGCAATGTTTAGTTTTTTGAGTAATTGTTCAAATTGGTGGCGATCTTCGGCTGCATCAATTGCTCGGACTGGTGTTCCTAGAATTCTGACGCCAGCACGCTCAAGTTGACCGGCGAGATTGACTGCTGTTTGTCCACCAAATTGGACAATGACTCCCTCAGGTTTTTCAAACTCGATGACAGCCATTACATCCTCAAATGTCAGTGGTTCGAAATAAAGCTTGTCAGCTAACTCAAAATCGGTGGACACCGTTTCGGGATTATTATTGATGACAATCGCCTCGTAACCATTCGCCTGGATGGCTTTAACACAATGAACAGTTGCATAATCAAACTCTACCCCTTGACCAATTCGAATTGGTCCAGATCCTAAGACGACGATGGATGGCCTTGAACTCACCACGCTATCGTTGTGATGTTCATACGCGCTATAGAAGTATGGTGCAGTTGTTTCTGATTTCCCGCCATTACTATCAATCGCTTTAAAAACAGGTTTATGAGCATGATCTTTGACGACTGTATCGCTAAAACCATAACGTTTTTGTTGAAGGGTATCTTCGCTTGCTTCAAGTGCAACAATATGTGCCACTTTATTCAGAAAGAAGCGATCAATGCGTGTCATTTCGTAAATTGTCTCAATGCTGATTGCTCGTCGTAGTAACTCTGCAATATAGAAAATGCGCTCATCCGTTTGTGCGGATAGACCATCATAAAGTGATTTTGTATCTACATCTTCAAGCTTGTCGAGTTTAATATGGTGAATGCCAAGTTCGAGTGAGCGGATTGCTTTCAGTAGGGCACTTTCAAGATTACGTCCTAGAGCCATAACTTCACCCGTTGCTTTCATTTGGGTTCCCAGTTTACGGTTTCCACTTAGGAACTTATCAAATGGCCAACGTGGTACTTTTGCGACGACATAGTCAACGACCGGTTCGTGGAATGCCGTCGTGTTTTCGAGAATGGGATGTTCAATTTCAGGTAGCGTCAGTCCTACTGCTATCTTCGCAGTCATTTTCGCAATTGGATAACCTGTTGCTTTGCTTGCAAGTGCAGAAGATCGTGACACACGTGGATTCACTTCAATCACATAGTATTGTTTGGAGAATGGATCTAAAGCAAATTGTACATTGCAGCCGCCTTCTATTTTCAAGGCTTTAAGGATTGAAAATGCTGAGTTGCGAAGCATATCAAGTTCGTCACCGGACAATGTTTGGGCAGGGGCAAAGACAATTGAATCTCCAGTATGAATTCCCACAGGGTCAAAATTTTCCATGGTGCAAATCACCATACAGTTATCATCTTTATCTCGAAGCACTTCATATTCAATCTCTTTGAATCCCGAAATATCTTGTTCAATCAAACATTGATTTACGGGTGAGAGCAAGAGACCTTGGGTCACAACATCTACTAATGCTGCTTCATCTTCACACCGTCCACCACCACTACCGCCCATTGTAAAGGCCGGTCTAACAATAATTGGATAACCGATACGTTGTGCAGCTTGTATTGCTTCGTCCACTTTGTGGACAATCTCACTGGGCGCAATCGGTTCGTCAAGTTCTAGCATCAACTGTTTGAATAGGTCACGATCTTCAGCTTGTTCAATCGCCTCGACCTTTGTTCCTAAAAGTGTTATACCGAATTGTTCTAGGGTTCCTGCTTTGTATAAGGATACCGCTAAATTCAAACCAGTTTGCCCTCCTAAATTTGGAAGTATTGCATCAATTGCTTCATGTTCTAATATCCGCGTTAGAAATTCCGCAGTCAGTGGTTCAATGTACACTTTGTCCGCAACATCTGCATCCGTCATGATTGTAGCAGGATTTGAATTAACCAAAACAACTTCATATCCCAGTTCTTTTAAAGCTAAACACGCTTGTGTTCCTGCATAGTCAAATTCTGCTGCTTGCCCAATTACAATGGGTCCTGATCCTATAACTAAGATTCGTTTCATTCCTGGCCCTCTTTCATAACAATACGTAATGATTTATTCTTGTGTTTTTCAATATGTCGAACCAATGCGCGGGTATCCACGCCTCGAACACCAATAACTTGATACCTATCACAATATGATTCTAATGAAGTTGTTGCCTCGTAGTGTGCACTATCGGCACTTAACTCAGAAACAATAATTGCGCGGTATGGACTTATGCCTTTTTGGAGCTTTGATTCATTAACTCCTTGAATTCCAATTTCAGGATACGTAAAGATAGTTATGTCGTTTTCTAGCATTGATGCGTTATACGAATACGCATTTTGGTCAATCATGAACGTTCCTGATACATCTCCGCGTGAACCAAATCCAAATCCGATAAATTCTGTATTATCATCAAGTATAATTATGCGTTCCATACGCGTTCTCCTCCAACATAGGTTTGTGTACACATTCCGGTCACACGTGCTCCAAGAAATGGCGTATTCTGCGACTTCGATTGAATGTGTTCAGGTCCCAGTGTTACCGTATCGTTTATATTAAAGACTGCAAGATCAGCAACATCACCGACTCTTAACTGACATCCTGGTAACCTAAAGATTTCTTGAGGTCGAATGCTCATCCAGTTTTTTAAATCTTCGTAAGTCGCTTTCCCCGTCTTTACAAAATGTGTGACCATAAGAGGGAATGCAAATTCACTTCCAATAATGCCAAACGGTGCGTTTCTAAACCCTCCCGCTTTTTCATCGGATGCATGCGGTGCATGGTCTGTCGCAATCATATCAAGGGTTCCATTATGAAGTGCTTCTAAGAGATTTATTTGATCTCTCTCAGATCGTAATGGAGGATTCATTTTGTAATTCGCATTATCTTCTGTGATGTGCATTTCGTTAAGAATTAAGTGATGTGGAGTAACTTCCGCAGTGACATGTGCACCCATTCGTTTCCCAAACGCAATTGCCTCTAAACTTAAGGTGTCCGAAACATGACAGACATGATATCGTGCACCCGTATGTTTCGCAATCACCACGTCACGCGCAATTTGCGTTGATTCACTCAAACTACTCATACCCGGTAGTTTCAATGCTTTGTTTCGGACTCCTTCATGCATAACGCCGCCATGAAGCACGGATTCATCTTCAGTATGTGCAACAATGAGCGCATCCTGTTCTGATGCAACTTTCATTGCCTGGTACATCGTATCTGCAGTTTGAACCCCAATACCATCATTGGTATAAGCAATAGCATTGATTGCTCCAAAATCAATGAGCGTTTCGCTCTTTAATCCAGTTGTTATGGGTGCATAGGGATACACATTAACAACAGCATCGCGCGCAATAATCTCACAGACTTGATTCATCACTTCAACAGTATCGGGAACTGGATTTGTATTTGGCATTGCACAAATACTTGTAAAACCACCTGATGCCGCAGCCATGCTTCCACTTTTAATCGTTTCCTTATGTGTATATCCCGGTTCTCGAAGGTGTACATGGACATCAACTAAACCCGGCATGACAAGTTGACCGTTTAAATCTGTTTCTACATCCCCATGTAAATCAGTACCTATTTCGTGAATTTTGCCATTTTCAATCGCAATATCGCGGCGTTCGCCCTCATTACCTTTTGTGATTATCCATGCATTTTTTAATATGTGTCTCATTTACCCCTCCATCACTGATTCTAAGATTGCCATGCGCATATAAACACCATTTTCCATCTGTCGCACAATCCGTGATTGCGAACATTCAACCAATGCATCCGCGATTTCTACATTTCGATTTACGGGTGCTGGATGCATAATAATTGCATGTGGTTTCATTCGTTTTTGTCGTTCAAGACTTAAACCATAACTTTCATGATACCCTTCTGCCGACATGAGCATCACATCATCATGACGTTCGAGTTGTACGCGAAGCATCATCACAACATCTGAAATTTCAATCGCAGTCTCAATATCTACATATTCGCCCCATTGCAACATGCGCTCGTTGAAATACCATTTAGGACCTACCAGCAATACACACGCCCCCAACGCTTTTAAGAGTTGCATGTTTGAATGAGCAACCCGCGAGTGCACTAAATCACCAATAATCGCTACAGTTAGCGTTTCAAAGTTCCCAAATTCTTCGTAAATCGTCATCATATCTAAAAGCGATTGTGATGGGTGTGATCCACAACCAGATCCGGCATTCACAATATTTATGCCAAGGTTCATAAGGGGTTCATAGTAGTTATCATCAAAGTGACGAATAACCGCTGTATCAACACCTAATGCTTTCATCGTCAACAACGAATCGTATAAGGATTCGCCCTTTTGTACTGAACTCGTTTGAACTTCGAAGTTAATGATGTGCATACCTAAGCGGTACTGCGCCATCTCAAAACTATGTTTAGTTCGAGTACTGTTTTCATAGAACATGTTCACAACATGACCGGTGACATGTTTCACTTCACCTTTTTTGTAGGCGATAGCGCGATCAATTAAATGCATAACTTGGTTGGAAGATAAATCTTCCACATTGACAAAATGTCCCATTCGTCCCTCCATAAAAAAAGCTTGATCGTATGACCAAGCAAGATGACTTAAAGAAGTGTTCTCGCTTTTGGTCTCTCTGGATCCAATTAAAGTGAAATCACCTGATATATTCTCTATTGTGGAATAAGAATGTCTTCTTTATTCGCATTTTATTTTTTAGATTGATATCAACTGTCTCTAAGCGATGCATCATCTTAAGCCTCCATCTTTACAAAAAAGAGCCTCTTTCGTGCAAGGAAAGAGACTCATCGTGTGATGTTTCTTAAAGTCTTTCCTTGAATGCCTCTCTGGACATTACTTAAAGGATTTTCTGTTAGGAATATCGTAATTTATTTGAAGCATTAAGTCAAGCAATCACAAGCAAAGGTTTGCATAAAAATGTACAAATTAAAACGCTTGGTATCGCGTACGGTGTTCCGGATATAAATCGTCAAAATTTCTAACGAAATACTGGAAAGAATTATTATCCTACCAAAATTTATGGACTCGCTGTGTAGATATTTCCAGTTTAGTTAGAGACTCAAGCATCTAACGATGTTGTTTTAACAAATAAATAAGCACTGAAGGAACCACAATCATACAGACATAGATTGCTATTGTCGCAACAATACTTGACTGAGCTTGCATCCATAACGGTTCAACAACACGCTCATTCGTATACCGCTTGTAGAATCCAATGGTCATATGTAGCACGAAGGCAATGCCATTTATCCATCGAATATTGTTGAGCCATTGGATGCTATCCATGCGATTTTCTGGCGGTTCGTGGATCCTGTCTACATACGCAAACATGACGATCACAAAAAGATTAACATAAATTGGCACAAACCATGCGGTTGATAAATCTAGATTGGGAAAAAGGCTAAAAATAGCCAGAGCAGATCCGAGTAGCACACACCAATCCAATAGTGTGCGCCATCCTGTATGTTTACTGAAGAATTTGTACATAGTATCACCTTTTTAATAATTATAGCATACACACATCAGTCATTTTTTCCGTAAAAAAAAAGATCGCTATTTAGCGAGCCTTTATTATTAGCGGCTTATATGCATCTATAATAATAGACGCCATCCCTATTTTTTCATGACTGTTGCGACTATCAAAGCGCAAAGAACGCCCAATCATTCCATCGTCAGGATTCCAATAACTAAAGTGAAAATCACCATTTTCATCACAATATTCTAAGAGATTGACACTAAATCCTGCGCGTTCAAAAACAGCGATAAGTTGCTTATAAGTATATAGAATTTTATGGGTATATGCCGGATGATCTTGGGGACCCGGACCGCCGACCCCAACGAGTTTTAGAAACGATGCATCTTGCAAATTCCCGTCTGGTACTGCTATGCGAATGTACCCACCTGGTTGTAAATACTCATAGCAAAGCCTTGCAGCACAAATCCCTTCTGCTTCGGTAAAATGTTCCCAAACATGCTCAGCCAGAAATGCTTGAGCCTTTTCATTTGAAAAATAAGCGTGCATACTGTCCGATGATAGCACATCTAAATCTTCGTGATTCGTTGCAATCCATCCAGGATAATCGGTTGTTCCAGCACCAATGATTACCTTCACTTTGGAACACCGGCCGTAATAATATTCAATTCATCATTAATTACCACAACTGCTTGTTGGTCATCAATAACACATAAATTATAAGTGTCACTGTATGTTTCAATAATCTCATCGACTTCGGCATCAAAATATTCATTCCCTTGATGCGGAACGATATGAATATCAACCAAGTTTAAGCCGCGATGACTCGTTAACGTTGTTGCCGCAGCTTCATTATCCATGAGCGTTATGTAGCCAATGTTCGGTGTACATACAATTGATCCTGCCGACTCACCAATGTACCATTTCCCACGTGCAACATGATTTTCAATCGCCTTATCGATATTTTTCTTACGTAATTCCTGAAGTAAGTAAAATGTATTTCCTCCTGATACATAAATGATATCACTTGCCTCAATGATGGACGTAATCTCAGCTTCCTGTAAGGCACCTATTTCAAGATTCGTGAGTGTCATATTATGCGACTCAAACCATTGTCTTGCGTCATCGACGTAGAAGTCTACGGTCTCCACATACGAGGCCGTTGGAATAAAGGCAACACGTAAGGGCCTGTCTCCACTCTTAATTCCCAGTTTTTCTAATTCTGGGGCAAAATCTATAAATGATGACGTGAGTACTAAGTTTTTCATGCGATCTCCTTTAAACGGTGTTAGTCCTATTATACCTTAAACTTTTTGCGTGTATTGAATTAGCCGGAATATATTTTGGATATCACGATCATTCGGTAAATCTGAGATAGGATACAACTTCTTGATTACAGGTGTACCTTCGAAAATACGACTTGTCGTCGACAATACGAGGTCAAAGTCTTTGTGTGGGTCAAATTCAAAGAAGTGTTGTGTGTTAAAGTACTTTGTCAAAAATGCAATAATCGCTTGGGTATGGTGCGAACCCAAATCACTGTAAATCGCAATGTCCAAACGCTTGTAGTTGCGCAGATGAGGAATGTTGTTGTAGATGTGGAAAACCATGTCATCCACAAATGGTAGCAAATCGATTCCTAAATCTTCTCCTAACGATTGGGTTCCTAATTCAACATAATTAGCATAGTAGGAATTTTGACGTTTAAATTCTTTGTAAAAAATTGCATGTCGACTCATGATCGTATCGATTTTCACAGGGAAAGTACGTGCCCAAATAACTAGAATATAGAGGGTCTCAAGGAATGTTTCGTACGAATCCGCATCAATTTTTGAACGATCAAATAAGGCATCAAAGTTACGTTCGACTGAGGCAACATAATCACGGTGGAACGTTTCATGATCAATGGCTAAAACTGTATTACGGAATTGGTCAATAATTGCAGCCTCGGTTGTTTGATGTGTTTGAATGCGATACATCGCAACGCGAATAATCATTTCAATATTATCAACAATGTGTACTGCCTCTACATTTTTATAGGTCGAAACGTAGTTTAGGACTTCCGCAAAAGCTTTTCGATCAACTGCAGGAAGCGTCGGTTCTAAATCCGAAAATTTGATGATCTCTGCGATGGCATAGTTAAGATGCCCTTCGCTCGTTGTCGTGTAGACGAGGGCATTGTTTTGATTATAAACCACTTCACTTTTAAACTGTTTCATGAACTTGTTGATTTCAATCACAATTTTTCGCAAATGTGATTCACTGTAGGACAAATCAAGTGCATGATCGACAATTGTATGCGTTGGATTTTCAAAAATGTTGAGCAAAAAACGAATTCCAATTTCATTACGGAACAGTTCCTTTCGCACCTCAATAAAATCCTGCATTGCATTGTTCGTTATGAAAATATTATTTTTATTAATGCGAATGTCTAGAAACTCGCCCCATTGTTCACGCATGAATTCCAAATCGGCATACACTGTATTTTTACTAGAACTATTGACAGTTTGAATCATATCGAAGGTCACAACACCGGTCTCGCGTGTGATGTCGATAATCTTAAGATAACGTAATGTTTTTGCACTTAACAAATTCTTCATGTTCCTACCCCCTAGTTACATGATATACATATACTTTCATTTTAATTCATGTTACGTTGTCTTTCAAACCAAATGTGATGATAAATGCATAATTTACACATAAAACTCATATTTTCACAAGCATTTAAGAATATTTGTCCATTTAGACATCAATACATACAACTTAGACATAACAAAAAAAGATGCACACATTGTACACCTTTTCGAACTCTATAAATTATTCGCGAATGAGTGCATCAAAAGCCCCCAATGCAGCAGTGGCACCAGACCCCATCGCGATGATGATTTGCTTATAAGAGCTATCGGTACAGTCCCCAGCTGCAAAGATTCCAGGAACACTTGTTGCACCATGTTTATCTACAATAATTTCACCTTGTTTTGTCTTTTCAACAAAATCGCCCAACCATTCTGTATTCGGTACTAGCCCAATTTGGACAAATACGCCCTCAAGATCAACATGACTTTCCACGTCTGTATCTCGATTTTTATAACGTAAGCCGTTGACACTATCCGCACCCTCAATCGACATTGTTTGAGCATTGGTCACAACGGTTACATTTTCAAGTGTTGCAAGACGTTTTTGAAGCACTTCATCAGCTTTCAATTCAGGCATAAATTCAACAACAGTTACATGTTTGGTAATTCCTGCCAAATCAATTGCTGCTTCAATTCCTGAATTTCCACCTCCGATAACGGCGACACGTTTGCCCTCAAAAAGAGGTCCATCACAGTGTGGGCAATAAGCAACCCCTTTATTTTTAAATGCTTGTTCACCTGGGACATTTACATTGCGCCAACGCGCACCTGTCGCAAGGATAACCATTTTACTTCGTATTTCGGTACCATCTTCTAACGTTGCGACTGAAAGGTCGTCTTTACGAAGGGACGCAACCGTCCGGGATTTGATAATGTCGATTGGATACTCATTAACGTGAGCTTCTAAAGCCATTGCTAATTTGGGTCCTTCAGTTTGTGGAACACTGATTAAGTTTTCGATGGAGAGCGTCTCTAAGACTTGACCACCCATCCGGTCCGTAATCATTCCAACACGAAGTCCTTTACGTGCTGCATAAATAGCAGAGCTACTTCCGGCTGGACCACCACCAATCACAAGAATATCGTAAGGCTTCGATAAATCTGCAGTAATTGCAGCTTTTCCGCCTACTTTGTCCACAATTTCTTCTAAAGTAATACGACCACCAGAGAATTCTTCACCATTCAACATGACAGTTGGTACAGCCATGATGTTATGCGCTTCAATTTCTGATTTGAAGATACCACCGTCAATCATTGTATGACTAATATTCGGATTGAGTACTGCCATAATATTGAGCGCTTGAACAACATCTGGGCAAATATGACACGATAAACTAACATACGTTTCAAAATGTAATGAATCTGTAATACCTTGAATTCTTTGAATCAGACTTGCATCAACTTTGGGAGCACGTCCACTAGCTTGAATTAATGCCAAGACAAACGATGACAATTCATGACCTAATGGAATTGCAGCAAAGACAATACCTGTATCACCAATCGCAAAACTTGGGGTTCGCGATAAAGTATCAGAAACTACCGAAATTCGTGGTGATAATGCAGCAACTTCTTCCACAAATGATTTTAATTTGAGAGACGTTTCATCACTACCAACACTGAGGGTTAAGACAACATCACCTTCAAGTAAGGCAACATAACTTTCAAGTTGCTTAACGATTGTGGCATCAAGCATGATTAAATTTTCCCTACAAGGTCAAGTCCTGGAGTTAACGTTTCTTCTCCTTCTTTCCATTTTGCTGGGCAAACTTCACCTGGATTTTTGCGAACATATTGTGCGGCTTTAATTTTATCAATGAGTGTACTTGCATCACGGCCAATACCATCGGCATTGATTTCCATTGCTTGAACGACACCATCTGGATCGATAATAAAGGTACCACGTTGCGCTGTTCCTTCTTCTTCATTAAGGACATCAAAGAATCGAGAAATACGATGTGATGGATCACCAATCATAATATATTCAATCGTACTGATTACTTCTGAATGATCATGCCATGCTTTGTGCGTAAAGTGTGTATCAGTAGATACTGAGTACACTTCAACACCCAATTTTTTAAGCGTTTCATATTGATCTTGAAGGTCTGCTAGTTCCGTTGGACATACAAATGTGAAGTCCGCTGGGTAGAAGCATACAACGCTCCATTGCCCTTTAAAGTTTTCATCACTGACACTGATGAATTCTTCGTTATGATATGCATTCGCTGTGAATGGTTCAATTGTTTTTCCAATTAATGACATACTTTATCCTCCTTGGGTTTCCCCGCTACAAACATTGTCTCGCGTTCGTTAGTCAAAGTCAATGATAATAGTTATCATTATCATTGAATATTCACATTTTGTAAGATTCGTAGAAAATATCATGGATTTCCTTGCAAACAAAAAAAGATTGCTATTAAACAATCTTTTCGAACCACACGCAGAATTGAGAACAAGGAAGAGAAACAATGATTCGTGTGGTATGATCCCAGAATAATGTGTAGTGTTCATCCCTACCTTGAAAGTATAGATAATTATTGTTTTCGTGACATCATTTTTGTGTAAATGCTTTGTTAAGAAAATCTAGCGCCAAAATGATGTTACGGTTGCTTTATCTTCGATGTTAAATGTAATAATCTCTTCAAGTAAATCCCATGCAATCGCATCATTCCATTTAATTCGGAAGAGATTGCTTGTTGCCTTATACCCTGCCTCTTTAATGGAGAGTTCAAATTGCTTCATCGCTATGACTTCTGGTGCAACAGCAATGTGTTGTTTTGACACACTAAAAGCGATGATAAATGTTCCATGATCTAAAAACATGGGTTGGTTCCATTTAACAACTGCTTCGAGTTGTGGATAACGGGTTTGAATCCATGTCAGAATTGACGCCAGTTTCTCCCGTTGATGTACATCTTCCATTGTTGCTAAAAATTCATCATGCATAGGGTGATCTCCTTATAAAGGCTTACGCCTAAATCTATAGTCCAATTATATCATGCCCCTAGAATACGGTACCACTTCGATACTTTAAAACCCATTGAAATAGTCCCGCGTTTATTATTTTTGCAGTTCGTATAGAGCCCGATTGAGCGCCAGTACATGCGTGAGCTTGTGATTATCCGTATGTGTATCGATTAATTCAAGAAGATCCGTTTCTGATAAACCCGTTGCCGCGCTCACCCGAGTTACTTGAAAGCGTGCAGCCTCATAACTAATATGTGGATCTAACCCAGATCCCGATTCTGTGACCAAATCCGTCGGCACCAATTTTTCTGGTGATAAAGCTACCAGACGCGTTTCAATGCGCTCTTTCAGTTCCGAATCGGTAACACTGTAGTTATTCGATCCCGACCCAAAATCATTGCCCTGCATATTGTAGAAGACGCGGGATGGTCGTCCCCAAAAATACGTTGATTCTTCAAAATTCTGCCCAACTAATTCTGATCCGACAATGACACCATCCTCATACATAAGACTACCATTCGCTTGATGCGACATTGTAAGTTGCGCAACACCAGTAAGTGCTAAGGGAAAGATACCCCCACACATGAGTGTAAGTACGATGACAAAGATCCAGTTTTTTATTGTTTTTTTCATACAACCTCCTAGATTCCCATTATTAAGAGTATGGGTGCAATAATTACGTCAATAAGTTTAATGGCAACAAAAGGTGTAATGATGCCGCCTAATCCAAAGACAATAAGGTTTCGCGTGAGTAAAGCATCTGAACTCGTTGGTCGGTACTTTACACCTTTCATCGCAATAGGTACTAATGCTGGAATAATTAAAGCATTGAAAATGAGAGCACTAAGAATTGCGGAAGTCGCTGAGTTTAAATGCATGATATTTAAGACTTCCAACGCTGGCACTGAGGCCACAAAAAGAGCTGGTAAAACCGCGAAGTATTTGGCAATATCATTCGCAATACTAAACGTAGTTAAAGCACCACGCGTCATGAGTAGTTGTTTCCCAATCTCAACAATATCTAAAATTTTAGTAGGATCAGAATCTAAATCAACCATGTTCGCTGCTTCTTTCGCTGCAATCGTACCGCTATTCATCGCGATTCCAACATCAGCTTGGGCAAGTGCTGGCGCATCATTGGTGCCATCACCCGTCATCGCAACTACTTTGCCTTGTGCTTGTTCTTGCTTGATCACATCAATTTTGTCTTCCGGTTTACATTCTGCGAGAAAACCATCTACACCTGCTTCTTGAGCAATTGTTGCTGCCGTTAATGGATTATCACCAGTACACATAATAGTCTTTATACCCATGGCTCTTAAACGTGCAAACCGTTCGACAAGCCCTTCTTTAATTGTATCTTTGAGATAGACGACACCCAGAATTTCATTATTTTTAATAACTACTAAAGGCGTACCGCCAAGTTTTGAGATAGCGTTAACGTGTTCATCTAAATCTTGAGGTATTGTTTGACCACGGTTGAGAGCATACGTTTTAATTGCATCAGCTGCCCCTTTCATGACTGTAAGATCATCCCGCTCATAGCCACTCATACGAGTTTGGGCCGTAAATTCTTGAAATGTAGCACCTTCACGTAAAGTCGAGTCATTGTGAATACCTTGTGCAGAAGCAAGTGCAACTATCGATTTTCCTTCAGGCGTATTATCATCCATTGATGCAATCATCGCATATTCAGCAAGTGTCTTAGCGGAAACACCTGCCACAGGTAAAAACTCATGTGCCATCCGATTTCCATAGGTAATTGTTCCGGTTTTGTCCAAAATCATGACATCAACATCACCCGAAGCTTCAACCGCTTTGCCTGACATTGCGATGACATTAAAGCGTGTCACACGATCCATTCCGGCAATACCAATTGCGGACAACAGCCCACCAATCGTCGTTGGAATAAGACAGACACTCAAAGCAATAAGAATTGACGTAGGAATGGTGATACCTACATACATTGCTAATGGCTTCAAGCTCACAATCACAATCACAAAGATAAGTGTCAGAGAAACCAAAAGTGTACTTAATGCAATCTCATTCGGTGTTTTCTTTCGAGATGCACCCTCAACCATCGCAATCATTTTATCGAGAAATGATGCTCCTGGTTCTGACGTAATTTCAATAATCAAGGCATCACTTGTAACCGTTGTCCCTCCAGTCACAGAGCAAAAATCACCGCCTGGTTCCTTTACGACAGGTGCAGATTCTCCGGTAATTGCAGATTCATCTACCGTTGCTACACCTTCAATCACTTCACCGTCATTCGGTATCGTTTCACCAGCAACGACACGGACACGATCACCTCGTTGCAACATCGCTGCAGCAACTTGCTCAATTGATCCGTCAGACATAATGCGATTTGCCATCATATCTTTCTTCGTTTGACGAAGCGTGTTAGCTTGTGCTTTTCCACGTCCTTCAGCCAACGATTCCGCAAAGTTGGCAAATAGCAATGTCAACAGTAATATAAACGCAACAATCGCATTAATTGTTTGCATCGATGCGTCTGGATCGCCAAACGCTGTCGGTGCAACCGTTAAAATAACACTTAAAAAGAAACCAATCTCAACCACAAACATAACTGGGTTTTTAATCATGTAGCGAACATCCAATTTTTTAAAACTATCCAGGATTCCTCGTTTGATTATATTTTTATTCATATGATACCTCTATAATCCCATACTAACCGCTTCGGCGATGGGTCCTAAAATAAGAGCTGGGAAGAATGTAAGTGCAGAAATTAAGACAATAATTACAATTAATGCAATCGTGAACAAGGGTGTATTCGTGTTTAGTGTTCCAATCGATTCACTCATACTTTGTTTTTTCAACATAAGCCCTGCAATACTTAACTGCAAGTACATCGTGACATAACGGCCAACAAGCATAACGAAACTTGTCGATAGATTCCAAAAGACAGTATTATCAGCCAAGCCTTCGAAACCAGATCCATTGTTCGCAGCAGCAGATGTAAATTCATACAAGGCTTGAGACAAGCTATGGTGTGTACCCGAACCTTGCATAAGCATCACTGCAAGTGCGGTAAATCCGAGAATTAGTAAGGGATGAATCACAATGACCATCGCAACACGTTTCATCTCTTGACTCTCAATTTTTTTACCAAGATAAGACGGCGATCGACCAATCATCAAACCACACATAAAGACCGTTAGGAACACATACATCATCACATTCATGAGACCAACACCAGACCCTCCAAACACTACATTAAGCATCATGAGAACCATTGGTACCATTCCACCTAACGGAGTCATGGAGTCCAACATACTATTTACTGAACCTGTTGTAAATGCTGATGATACAGTTGTGAAGAGCGCTGACTGCACAATTCCAAAACGCATTTCTTTACCTTCGAAATTCATGGTACTGTCTAACCCTAAGTGCGCAAACAATGGATTACCGCGATACTCAGCATAGACCAACAGGACAAATGCGAGCATGAAGAATACAAATGATGCA
Organism: Erysipelothrix sp. HDW6B; assembly: GCF_011301115.1. NCBI lineage: Bacteria > Bacillati > Bacillota > Erysipelotrichia > Erysipelotrichales > Erysipelotrichaceae > Erysipelothrix > Erysipelothrix sp. HDW6B. The sequence goes on from NZ_CP049860.1 coordinate 2,045,002, forward strand.
ATCAAAATCGGTGTGCTTTCAAGCCAACCTTTTTTACCATGTTGTTTACGGACATTAAAACCAAAAGCTAATAACATGCCACCTGGAACCAATGTCATCGTTACCATATTGATGAGATTGCTGATGAGGGTTGGGTTCTCAAACGGTACAGCTGAACCAGCGGCAAAGAAACCACCTCCATTGGTTCCCAAATGCTTGATGGCTTCAAATGCAGCCACTGGACCAAGATACAATGTTTGAGTTTGGCCATTTATTGTATGGACTGTTTGGCTTGCAATCAGGGTTTGTGGTACCCCTTGCCAAACCAACAATAACCCCAGACCAAAAGCAACCGGAATTAAATAACGAATTAGAACTCGCGTCATGTCTTTATAGAAATTTCCAAGGGGTTGTCCGGATAATCCACGAATAAACGCAAATCCTACCGCAATGCCCGAGGCACTTGAGAGAAACATCATGACCATAATGACAAACATTTGTCCAAGTAACGTCAAACTTGTTTCTGGAGTGTAATGTTGTAAGTTGGTGTTCGTAATAAAACTGGATAGTGTATGAATGACTTGGGTCAAACTCATGTTCGATGTTATCCATAAAATAAGACCACCAAGCACAACAGCAATTATATTTACTTTAATCAATGACCAAAAGTATGCCTTCCATGACATATTCTCCTTGGTCCCATCACTTAACAAGAGGAGTGGCGCTTCAATTTTAGAAAACACCTTGTTTCCACGATGTGATGTATTGTTCATAATAGTGTATAAATAACGACCACTTAAATAAATTCCTGCAGCCGCTACGATAAAAAACGATAATGTATAGGTCATAACCATTCCCCTTAGAATTTTTCTGGATGAATTAATGCATAAATGAGATATGCAAAAATAGCAATAATTACAATACTCAGTAAGATCATCGAAAATCCTCCGTTTCTTGAGTATCCCAATTCTAGCATCAGGGGTATTAAGGTGACATTAATAATTTGACATAAAAAAAGACCGTAACTTTCGGTCTTATTTTTCATACTTTATCATGCGATATCCGACCCCTACATGGGTTTGAAGGTATCGAGTTTCAGGATCATACTGTTCTATTTTTTTACGAAGTGTCGTTACAAAAACACGGAGTGCAGGAATGTTGTCGGAATACATTCCCCATACTTCGCGAAGTATTTTTTGATATGTAATCACTTTCCCCATATTTTCAACCATGAGCAACAGTAACTTGTATTCGGTTGGGGTTACGTGAACATCTTGACCTGAAACACTCACCGTTTTCGCATCATTATCAACTACAAGATTGCGGTTAGTATAGATGTTGGTTTCATCTTCATGACGACGCATTCGCCGTTGCAAAACCCGAATTCGAACCATCAACTCATCCGCTTGAAACGGTTTCGTTATGTAATCATCAGCACCCGCATCCAACGCTTCAATTTTATCTTTTACCTCAGCTCGTGCACTCACAATAATAATGGGTATATCCGAACTGTTACGTATTTGCGTAACGACCCAAACCCCATCTTTGTCCGGGAGTCCTAAGTCAAGAATCACGCAATCAAACACCGCTTCATGGAACAACTTCATACCTAAGCGAGCACTTTTCGCTACGGTCACAGCATACCCATCTTGGATGAGGGTATTCCGCATCAAATTTTGTATTACAGGATCATCTTCAATCATTAATAGTTGTGGTTTCATCGACTTCAAACCTCCTTAACATAACACTAAAGCATGCACCATGGGGCATAACATCCTGAACTGTAATTCGTCCCTTATGGGCTTGAATGATCTCATTTACTAAGAAGAGACCAAGACCCATACCACGGCGACTGTCCTGATTTTGCGTGTAAAACATCTCAAAAAGCCGCGATTTATCAACTATCCCTGGGCCCTGATCTTCAAAATGAACTGCTACCCATTCACGATCGACAACTTCTGTCGTTATCTTAATAGAAGTACCATCTGGCGTATATTTTAAAGCATTATCCAATATATTTGTGAACACTTGAATCATGAGTTTCGAATCGACATTAACAGTTGCGAGGACATCTGAATCCACAATTTCAATGGCATGGTTTTTTGCTTTCGTACGAACACGCTGGACACTTTCATCAATTAAATCTTCGAGAATTTCTCCCTCCAAATGTAACATCACGTGGTCCTGGTCAATCTTCGTCATTGCTAAAATATTCTCGACCAAATCAATCAACCACAAGGCATCATTTCGGACATCATCATAAATCGCATGCGTTTTAACTGCATCTAAGGACGATTGTTGGAGCAAATCCATATTTCCCAGTATCGTAGTGAGCGGCGTGCGTAAGTCATGAGAAATCGTCCGAAGTATTGTAGAGCGCAGTTTTTCCTGTTCAATCAATAACGCATTCTGATTTTGATCTTCATCGAGCGAAGCTTTCTCTAAAGCAAGACCCCCTTCATTAATCAACGATACAAGTAGATTCTTCTCAAAAGGATCCATCCCTTCTTCGTGATTCTCAAAACCAAGAACAGCGACAACTTTGTCGACAGAGCGAATTGCAAGATATGTCATTTTTGCATTGGACAACGTATTAGTCTGGGCACCTGCGCGTTTATTATTCTCATATACCCATTGTGCAATGGCACGTTCTTGTTGCGTTAAGAGCACATCATGAATATAATCTGAATTCAAATCACTATACACCGTTGGAATAAGTTGTTCTTCTTCCAAAGTGTAAATGATGACAGATGTGTTAAGTAGTTTCTTCACTTGGTGACCAAGAGCATCAATGATTTCACTGCGGTTGGACGCACTTTGTAATCGCAAGCTTGTCTCTAGCAAAATATCCGTACGATATGCTTTCTTAGCGGATTGAATATCTTTCTGTTTAAGTTTTGTCGTGAGTGTGCTTGTAACAAAAGCAGCGATAAACATAAACAAAAAGGTGAAGGGGTAGCCCGTATCATAAGCTTGCAAGGAAAACTGTGGTTGCGTAAAGAAATAGTTGAAAACTAACACCGATACCACCGATGCTAGTGATGACCAAATACGCCCCCGCGTCAAAATAGAAATGAAGAGCACCCCTAGCAAATACACAACAATAATATTGGATTCACTGAATCCTTGTTCTGCAAAAATAGCACCCATAGCGGTTGCAAGAACGATGATGCCAAATGCAACAAACCCATCTTTCCATTGAAAATATTCTTTTTGGATAATACTTGACCGACGGTGGTAATAAGAAGACGCTTGATCAGGAATCACATAGATGTCAATCATTGGCGCAAATTCTGACAGTTGATCAATAATACTTTGTCCTTTAAAGATACTGCGTTTGCGAATACTGCGGCCAATCACGATTTTAGATACATTACTAATTTTGGCATACTCTGAAAGCTGTAGTGCAATATCATCACCATATAAGAGCGATACTTGAGCATTTAGCTCTTCCGCCAAACGTATGTTGGCCTTGAGCTGTTGACGTGAAACATCATCGATTTCGTCGGTTTCATCTTCAACATATACTGCTGTAAACGTTGCGTGAAAAGCATCTGCCATTCGCGCTGCAGTCCGGATAACTTTCTCATTCGTAGGAGATGCCGAAAGGCACACCAGGATATGTTCTTTCGTAAAGTATGGAGAAGTCTTATAACTGTTTTGATTAATCTGATCAGCTGCTTTACGCAACGCAATTTCACGTAAAGCCACAAGGTTTTCCTCTGTAAAAAAATTGTCCAATGCACGTTTGGCTTGCTCACTTTGGTATATTTTACCTGCATGTAAACGGTCCATAAGATCACGAGGGGCAATGTCAATTAATGCGATTGTTTCGGCCTCATCAAAAATTCGATCTGGAACACGTTCATTAACAACGATACCGGTAATAACTTCAACGACATCGTTCAGACTTTCAATGTGCTGAATATTAACCGTAGTGTACACATTAATGCCATTATGCAAAAGTTCTTCGATATCTTGATATCGTTTATGATGACGAACCCCTGGAGCATTTGTGTGCGCCAACTCATCAATCAGAATATACTCTGGATGACGCACTAATGCAGCTTCAAGATTAAACTCTTGTAATGCTAAGTTTTGTCGATACACTATTTGCGGTTCGATCATCTCAAGGTTTTTAATTTGTGCTGATGTTTCGGGACGCTGGTGTGGCTCAATGTAACCTGCAACGACATCATGCCCATTTTCTTTTAAAGCATGGGCTGCCTCCAACATCGCATAGGTTTTACCAACACCTGCGGCATAACCAAGAAATATTTTTAGACTTCCACGTTTCATCTGTATCACCTCAACCCAAACATACCACATACGGTATTAAGACGGTATTAAATGATACGCCACATAAAAAGCCTGTACAATGTTCCTTCTTCATCGTACAGGCTTGAAAAATATAAACTATTTAAGTGTTACTGCTACGAAATGTCCGGGGTCAATTTCATACCAATCCGGATCGATATCTCCTTCTCTAAAAGCTCTAAAATCAAACACATCTGTTTCGCCTGAGAAATAGTCAAGGGAATGACGTTCATGTTTTTTCCCCGCGATATCTGTTTTTAAGAATGCCGCAATTAAGCGTTTCGTATATGGATGGGTTGGTTTATCGAAGAGAGCCGCAATCGGTGCTGCTTCCACAATCTTTCCCCCGTGCATAACAATGATATCATCCGCCATTTGGCTAATGACACCCAAGTCATGGGTAATAAACATAATGGATGTTTTAAAGTCACGTTTCAAATCATTCATCAGTTTCAAAATTTCTGCTTGAATAATTACGTCCAATGCAGTTGTCGGTTCATCCGCAATTAATAATTTGGGATTACATGCAAGGGCCATCGCAATCATAACACGTTGGCTCATTCCTCCTGAAAGTTGGTGGGGATAAGACTTCAAGATCCGTTTGGCATTCGGAATCTTGACAGCTTCCAACATCTCAAGTGATTTCTGCGACGCTTCTTTTTTTGATAGTCCTTGATGGAGGATAAGTACTTCATTAATTTGACGCTCAACCGTAAAAACAGGATTCAAACTGGTCATCGGTTCTTGAAATATCATCGATATTTCATTCCCTCTGATTTGTTGGAGTTCTTTTTCCGGCATCGTCGAGATGGCTTTATCTTCAAAGGTTATGGTACCTTCGTGAATTTTTTGATTGGCTGTAAACAATTGGAGAATTGACATCGCAGTTTGGCTCTTACCACTTCCGGATTCCCCCACAATTCCCAATGTTTTTCCAGCTTCAACTTTGAATGAAACACCATTGACAGCCTTTACAAGTCCGTGACGGGTTGTAAAGTATGTGTGCAAGTTATTAACTTCTAAAATGCTACTCATGCTGCTTCACCTCTTTCTTTCAAATGACATGCGACAAAGTGGCCTGGTGATACTTCAAACCAATCTTTATCAGCTTCGCCAGTTTCATCAAATAAGAATTCAAATCGTGTATCTTCACGAGATTCATACAATGCCTCATCGGCATTTAAGCGTGGGATTGCATCTAAGAGACGTTTTGTATACGGATGCTGTGGATTGGTAAAAATTTCATCTGCAGGCGCCAACTCCACAAGGTTCCCAAAATACATAACTCCGATTCGGTCACTAATATAACGGACCACACCCAAGTCGTGAGTAATGAATAAATACGTTAAATTTTCTTTCTCTTTTAACTCCTGAAGTAAGTTAATGATCTGTGATTGAATCGAGACATCCAATGCACTAACCGCTTCATCACAAACAATAAATTTAGGTTTAAGTGCAACCGCACGGGCAATTCCAATTCGTTGTCGTTGTCCCCCTGAAAATTGGTGTGGATAACGATTTCGAAATGATTTGCTGAGGCCACATTTTTCCATGACATCTTCAATGTATTCGATGTAACCTTCACTTTTTTTGCTTTCGAAGACACCATGTGTAATCAACCCTTCACCGATAATATCTCCGACTGTAAAGCGCGGATCTAACGATGAGTAAGGATCTTGGAAGATGATTTGGATATTATGACGTAATCCGCGTAACTCTTTCGTTGATAACGACGTTAAGTCAATACCATGATCTAAAAATGATTCAAAGTATGCAAAACGCTCATGATGGCGTAACGTTTCTTTCACAGCTTCAACTTCAGCTTCGATTGCCTCAAAAACTTGTGTTTCAGCATCAAATTGAACTTGAAGACGTTTTTCATTAGCTTCTAATTTTGCATCGGTTCCGACGATTTTCAAGCGAGCCTGTGTCATATATAAATCTTGATGAATCTGTGCTAACTTTGAACCTGCGCTGTATCGTTTAATCAATAACTGCCTCACAAAGTTAAGATCAGCATGCACTAGCAAGCCACCTGCTAGCTTTAGAACATTGCCGTACTTCTTATTAAAGTCGATTTCCTTAAGACGGTACATATCGATACTTGCTTCATCATTTTGTTGCACTTCCAAAGCTTTTAACTCTGCAAAATCTTTGTCATATGAGCCTGATATTTTCGGTATTGAATCATAGGTTTCCTTGACGTAGGAAGGCATAAGATTTTCAATGGTATCGCCATAAAACATGGTTGTTCCACCTGTTTGTTCCTGAAGTTGAATCAGTGTGCGACCAAACGTCGATTTCCCGCACCCTGATTCACCAACAATTCCCAACGTTTCACCTTCAAATATTTCCAAGGAAATATTTTTATTTGCCTTCACATACTCTTGGTGACGTTGGAAGACACTGGATTTTTTGACAGGGTAGTACTTTTGTAAGTTTTGTATTTTAAATAATTGTCGTGTTGTCATCTTGAATCCTCCTAATCACGCATCTTTGGATCAATTGCATCACGTATCCCATCGCCCAATAAATTAAAGGCTAAAATAGTTAGCATGATTGCAAGTCCAGGATACACTGTAAGATAAGTATGTGTACGAATATGTTCGCGTCCTAAACTTAACATGGTACCCCATTCGGCAACAGATGCTTCGATTCCTAAACCTATGAATCCAAGTCCAGCTGCCGATAAAATTGCGGAAGCAACACCCATGGTTGCTTGAACAATAACCGGTGATAAAACGTTTGGTACAATGTGTTTTATCATGATTGATGTATTGGATAAGCCAATCGCATGAGCCGCTTCAATGAATTGTTTCTCACGAACAGACATAACCGCTGATCGGACGATACGGGTATAACTCGGAATTCCTCCAATACCAATTGCTAAAATTAAATTCATCAAACTCGGACCAAACGAGGCAACAATCGCAATTGCGAGTAGTATCGATGGAATTGAAAGCAGGACATCTGTAAAGCGCATAATCACTGTATCGACTTTACCGCCGTAATAACCTGCTAGTAATCCAAAAATACCACCGAAGAATAATGAAATAATAACAGCAGAGATTCCGATGGTGACCGATACACGGGCTCCGTATAGAATACGACTAAGGACATCTCGTCCAAGTGCATCAGTCCCTAACAAATGCGTTTTGTTAGGATGTTGAAGTGCATTTGATAAGTTTTGTTCTGTCATCCCAAAGGGGGCAATTTTGTCTGCAAAGATAGCAACAAAGACAAGAACAACAATAAAGATTAAGCCAATAACTGCGCGTTTATTCTTGATTAATGCACGCCATATATCGCGAAATGATCCTTCAGGAGCAACCACGATGTCTTGATTTTTATTACGTTTAAACATATTGGATCTCCCTTCTATTTGTATTGTGAACGAATTCGTGGATCAATATAGCCATAAAGAATATCAACACTCAAGTTCACAATTGTAAAGATAAATGCAATAAAGAGGACACCACCTTGAACGACGATTAGATCACGTTGACGAATTGCATTAACCATCAATGTTCCAAGACCATTAATACTAAATACGGTCTCTGTTAACACTGCTCCACCAAGTAATGCTCCAAACTGTAATCCAATCACGGTTACAACAGGGAGTAATGCATTTCGTAGTGTATGGACATAAATGACACCTCGTTGAGATACCCCTTTAGCATGAGCCGTACGAATAAAATCTTGCCCCATCACATCAAGCATACTTGAACGGGTAATTCGGGCAATCGATCCAATTGAACTCGATGCAAGGGTAATAACTGGTAGGACCATTTGCTGCCAGGTTTCGAAACCGGTTGACGGGAACCATTTTAGTTGTAACGAAAAGACAATGATGAGGAGTAGTCCTTGCCAAAATGTTGGCATCGACACACCCAAAAGTGATACAAACATTGTTCCATTATCCACAGCTGAATAAGGTTTACGGGCTGCAAGAACTCCCAATGGGATCCCAACCGCAGCAGCTAGTAAAATACTATATCCAGCAAGTTTCATTGTATTTGGAAAACGCGTCATAATTTCAGTGAAAACGGGACGGTTATTGACAAATGAGCGACCCAAATCAAACTTTAAGAACGCATTTCCAATATATTTGAAATATTGGATGAGGAAGGGCTGATCCAACCCCATTTCACTTCTTAATTGAGCAATTGCCTGAGGTGTTGCAGATTCACCGAGTATTAAGGTTGCGGGATCTCCTGGTGAATAATGCATGATTGCGAAGACAATCAATGATACACCCAAGAGAATTGGAATGACCCACAGAAGTCTTTTTAGAACATATTTGTACATTGTACTCATCCTTTCTTTTAAAAAAAGAGTGGGGAGATTGTCGCCCCACTCAGTGTTAATTACTCTCCAACTTTAACTTGGCTCAAGAAGAATGAACCTGTTGGATGGTGTTTAAATCCTTGAACATTTTTACGTGTTGCAGTGACGTTTTCACCATCTTGAATGAAAATCCAAGGTGCTTCATCACGAATGATGACTTGTGCTTCTTTATAAAGTGCTTCACGAGCTGCTGGATCAATTGTTGTTTTACCATCATCTAATAATTGGTCAACCTTAGGATTACTATAGAATGCTCGGTTTCCAGCTTTACCAAATTGTGATGTGTGGAACAATGGATACAGACCGTAATCAGCATCGGTTGTGACAGTTGTCCATCCTAAGATATACATATCACCCTCGCCTTTTCCAGTTGCATCTAAGTATGCTCCCCATTCTAATTGGCTAATTTCAACCGTAATACCAAGTTTTGAAAGTTCTTCTTTGACAACTTCCGCAATCTTAATACGCTCAGCATTGTTATCACCAACTAAAAGTTTCAATGTAAATCCACCATCTGCATATCCAGCTTCAGCAAGTAATGCTTTTGCTTTATCTACATCATAGTTGTACGGTTCTAATTCTGAATTTGCACCAAATACAAGTGGGTTTAAAGGTCCTTGTGCGGCTTTACCAACACCTTGATATACCGTTTTAACGATTGCATCAACATCTATAGCATAGTTAATAGCTTGACGGACGCGAACGTCATTGACTGGTGTTTTACTTTGAGTGTTGAAACCAACATATCCTGTTGATAAGTTAAGATCACGGTAAAGTGCTAACTCTTTATTTTCTTCAACTTTTGCAATATCTGATGGTGCAACATCAAATGCAATATCAATTTCACCATTCTCTAAAGCGATGAGTCGAACAGAGTTCTCTTTGATAACTTTAAATGTAATGGTTTCTGCTAAGCCTTTTTCCCCCCAGTAATCGGCAAAGCGTTCCACATTAACTTCACTACCTGCTGTCCAGTTCGTGAATTTGTATGGTCCTGTACCCACAGGTTGTGTTCCATAATCTTGACCACCATCTGTAACTGCTTTTTCATTCATGATAGCTGTTGCTGGGTGGGCAAGGTGTGTCAGGAATGGTCCAAACGGTTCTTTCGTACCAATTTGGATCGTGTGGTCATCAATTACTTTTACTTTCGCAGGATCAACGGCACCGACAATGTGTCCAATTTGCTCAGATGCAGCTGCACGGTTCATGGTATATGCAACATCTTTCGCTGTAAATGCTTCCCCATTGTGGAATTTAACGTCTTTTCGAAGTTTAAACTCATAAGTTGTATCATCGATGACTGTCCATGACTCAGCAAGTCCTGGCTCTAACTCAAGTTTTTCATTTTGTTTAATCAGTGTTTCATAGATTTGACGCGCAATTCGTGTTGTTGCTTGGTCATTGGTATTCTGGATGTCAAATGTTACGGCATCAGCACTAGATGCGATGATCAGTGAATCCTTTGCCCCTTGGCTTGATCCACTTGAACATGCAGTTAAAAATAATGCGAATGCTGCGATCATAATGATCGATAATTTTTTGCGATATTTCATATTTGTTCTCCTTCTCTTCACTGGTTTTCTCGAGTTTATCACATAACGCAAGCTCATTGCAAACATTTTCATCACAAATTGTAAAGTTTTACATATTCACGATGTAAATATTTACATTCTAGAGTATGAATTAGTCTGTGAACAGTGGGGATTTCTTCACAATCAATAGTTTGTAAGCCAAACCAATTGTTAAGCAACTTTCACATTCAAAATCGTAATAAAAAAATCGGCCGAAGCCGATTAGCGTAATGTTTCAAGTAAATCATATCTATAATAATGGTCAGTGTTCTGAGTGAAGCGAACAGTGCTCACGTTTCTTATTTTCTTAAGGACTCTAAAATAAGATATTAACAGTTCGAAAAAACCATCGCTCTCAAAGTATGCTGCAGTACCACCGAAATCATGGATCAGCATGACAATCTCGTTCCCTTCGTTCACGATCTCCACATGAATGTAAAATGTGTAATCATTGCGGTACGTCCGCGACCCAAACTCAATTGCATCTGTAAATGTCGTATACGTTTTATCAAACACTTTTGAAACGTCTTGGTGTTGATCCATATACTTTGCGAAATATGCACCTGTAAAAGCAACTAAATCTTTATTCATACCTTACCCAATCTTACATGTTTTATGAAGTTCACGATGTGTAAACCAAATACCCAGTGCAAGAATTCCTAATGATATTATTTTATAAGGTAAATTCGCAAGTGGCAAGGCATAAACTGAAAATGCAACACCAAAGGATGCAAAGAAAGCAATCACGCAAGGAGTACAGCCATAGGTCAAGATGCCAAAAATTATCGACACAAAACTGAAATTTTGACTTTTACTCTCTTTACCGATGATGCTGAATTGCAAACTACTAATCATCATTAAGTAAGCAGATATACCTGCCATAACGATGTTTAGGATGATATTAGTTATGACAAGCCCAAGTGAATATAGCGACTGCATTTCACCATAGCTCGTATTTAAATTATCAATAATTACATTTACGAGTAAAAAGAAAGCAAAAAATCCAAAAAATTTGTATTTATTGTTGGTAATGTAGTTTCGTATCATAGGTCACCTCATTGACTTTAAATATACCACCCACGGTATTTCATGCAAGCAACATGCTCACTCAACTCGGGTAATAATTTCATCAACAACGATTGTTTTATGTCGAATTTCATTGAGAATACCAATACTCAATGCGAAAAGCGTAAGTAAGAGTAAAAGCATGATTACGTAATGTCTATACTGTTTCATAGTAACCTCGATGTGGCAGTGTAAGTACCACTTCATAATGCGCTTCTGTGTGATGGGATGTAAGTGATCCGTTATGAAGGTGCATAATTTTTTCTGTCAATGCTAAACCCATTCCAAAGTTTTCAGATTTTGATGCGAATGAACGCATCGGCGTGATTGAATTTGTAATATGTAACGTGTAGTGCGTTGGTGTATCTATTCCCCAAATATGTATCGGTATCGAACGGTCCATCGTTGCTTCAATCGCATTTGTCATCACATTGAGAATCGCGATATGGAATAGGCCTTCGTCAATATCAAGTGTAGACGGTTCAAGGTTAATCGAAAGTGCTTGATGGGTCGGTTCGGCAATACCGGTGATTAACTCAGATAGCCACTGTGTATCCTGTGTCACATATGAGAGTACTTCCGTACTTTGGCTATACAGTTTAAGAAGTGACACTGATAATGATTTTAGTCGATATGCTTCCTGGTAGATTGCTACGAGCGTTGCTTCTACTTCTGGGTCTTTATTTTGCGATAGTAAACGGTTGGTATTCCCCAATATACTGGTGAGTGGTGTTTTGATTTCATGAGACAGATAATTAATGAATTCTTGTTGTGAGGCATTCGTATCATGCAAACTTGAGAGTTGTTGATTCACACTCGCCATCATAATATTAAATTGATGAGCTACTGCCGCAACCCGGTCACTATCTATCGCATCGACACGTACCGTTGTCTCGAGGTTACCTGCGCGTACTTCGGCCATCGCTTGGGTTAGCGATTCTGTCGGTTTGACGACATAGCGCGCGAGGAGCCATGATATGAGAGCTGAGCCTATGGCTGCGAAAACCATAACACTGACAGCATTTAAAAAGAGGGTATCAATAATTTGAATCGTGCTGGTCAAGTCATATCGTAAACTAATTATTAATGGACTGAATGCTGTTTCGATAAACTCTTGCGTTACAAGCACTGTCTCGTCTGATGACGAGTAAGTTTTGACCCATACCGCATCATAGCGAACATTATTCATAATCTCTAAAGGTCCAAAGGCTTCGTAGTCCTTTGATTTGAGCAAAATCGCACCCGAAGTTGAACCTATGACATATTCACTTTGAAGCGTTTGACGCAGGTCGTTTTCCAGCGGTTCTCGAGATGCATCTTTTTCGATGTCAGAGATTCGTTGTGTCGTTATATATGCCAAAGATTTATGTTCCTCGAGAGCTCGTTCTTGTGCTTGTTGCATCAAACTTTGCGATGCGATTGTAAACCATGCCAGGCCAATACCACAAATGAACGTCACAAAAGTCGCCAGTAATATTGTGAATATTTTAAGATAAGGTTTCATACGCTTTTATCCAGTATATAGCCAAACTTAAAAATCGTTCGAATATTCCTTTCGAGTTGTAGTTTTTTACGCAGCCGTTGAATATGTAAATCGAGGGTTCGTGTTTCGGTATGTTCACCACCCCAAATCTGCTCTAACAGATAGTCGCGCGAGAGCGCAATTCCAGTATTCTCAATTAAAAATAGGAGCAAGCGGTATTCCATTGGCGTCAGTGATATTACCTCACCTGCGATTGTTACAGTGCTGGCCAACGTATCAATATTGAGATGATAATATTGCATTTGCTCTGCTTCTTTATGATAACGACGAAGGATTACTTTTACCCGTGCGAGTAATTCAGGAGTCTCAAATGGTTTCGTCAAGTAATCCTCAACGCCAAGGTCATAAGCTGCTATTTTATCTTGGATGGAATCCAATGCTGTCAACATTAAAACCGGAATATTATAGTCTTTAATCATAGGCATGAGATCGTAGCCAGTATGAATTGGAAGCATCACGTCAAGAATAATTAGGTTATACGCATTAAGCTCGATGGCATCGGCCCCCATCTGTCCGTCATATGCACTATCCGTTTCATAGCCTTGATCTGTTAACGTTTGAACAACCATTGTACGTATATGTGGGTCATCTTCAATTACAAGTATCTTCATAAGCGCTCCTTTTGTTTTAGTATAGCATGTGTCTTTTCTGGCTGGATACATTTTGGTTACAAGTCTTCGGTATCATCCTTGCATGAGGTGACAATTATGAAAAAATTAAGTTTTGTCTTAATGATTATTGCAGTCTTTTTCCAAATGAAAACAGATGTCTATGCATCCCAAAATTATTATTCGACGACCTATTTACTTGTTGAGCGAGAAAGTGGTGCTATCTTAGAACAGTTAAATGCAGACCAGCCTTTTCATCCCGCATCTATGACCAAAATTATGACAACGTATGTTGCATTAGAAATGATGGATGAATCACAACTACAAGATACATATACGATGACCCATGAAATCTTTAATGATTTAGTCCGGATGGATGCTTCTGTCGCAGGGTTTGATGCTGGAGAAACAGTTAGAATAATCGATATTTTGTATGGCATCATGCTTCCGTCAGGTGCCGATGCAACTCGAGCAATTGCTGATTACATTAGTGGCAGTGAGGCAGCGTTTGTACACTTGATGAATAAAAAAGCGCATGAATTGGGTCTCAAGGATACGCATTTCGAAAACACAAGTGGCTTAGATCATCCGAATCATCTAACAACTGCACATGATTTACGAATCATGCTTGAAGCTGCCCTGAAAAATTCAACATTTCAAAAAATATTTGCGGCATCTGAGTATCACTCTGCGCCAACCAATTACAAAGAATCAGGATATACTTGGGTCGATAAGAACCTTGAATTTGCGAATCGTGTTGACCCCCAAAATCCTTTGACGGGTGCAAAATCGGGATACACCGAATTGGCGGGTTCCGCGTTAGCTTCAACCGCATCAATTCAAGGAAAGTCATATATGGTCATTTCTGCCGGCGCTCCTTATGGTCCTTTTGATTTCTACAACGTACAGGATGCATTAAAATTCTATGCTCACGTTCCTGAAGCATCAACTTCCACTAGCAAAACCACGCCAACCAATGTTCGCTCAGAATCGATTGTCGTTAAAGCACCCGACAAACCCGCTTTATTTTCCTCAAATTTACTCTTCCTTATAGGCGCACTCACAACAGTAGTTGGATTTCTGATGTATCTAATCCGTAAAGTATTCAAAGATTCATAAAAAAAGGTATCCAAGGGGATACCTTTTCTCTATTTTACGGTAACTTTATGAACTGTATACGTTGTATCAGAGAACTCTAGAATGTAGTTATCATGTAAATACAGTTTATCGAAACTTTGTTTTGAAACATTGCCCGTTCTATCAATTAGGTGTGTTTTACCAGATTTCCCAACAATCATAAATGGTGTTTGGAATGACAGATTCGTTGAAAGTGTCACGTCTGGTTCCGCAATCTTGCGGTAGTTTTTAAATCGTGCGTCAATTTCTGGGAACCCATCAAAGCAAGTAAACTTACGGATCGGTGTTGAATCGCAGTTAAAGCGCATAATTTTATTTTCTACAATTTCATAACCATTTGGTAAATCAAATTCACTTGCGATAACTGTTTCACCTTGCGTATTGATGTATCCAAGCTTGCCATTTTCGATGACGCCAATAGCTTTATTATCAGCTTGGAAATCATGACGTGGAGTTGTCACAATGTCATATTTGAAATCTAGTTTAGAAATATCGACAGGTGTTCCTACCTGTAATAAAGCTATCGCAACTTTATCGCCGACAGTTATTGACTCAAAAGTAACCGCTTGGCCATCTTCATGATATGCTTGGCCTTCAGTTGCTACAATTTGATGAATTGGTATTAAGTTCGAGCGTCCATATTCTATAATGTAGTCAACATTAATTTCTGTTCGAATTACGCCTTCAACCAATGAGTCAACTGAATATTCGTATTGGTACAAAACACCATCTTCAACGGCGTATATTTGTGTACTTGCATAGTAATCACCACCATAAAGCGGTTCCTCAAGAACCTGTGGTGTTCCATCATCATTAAACATTACAGTGTACTGTGATTCTAAATCTTTAAGTATAAAGGTTGGGTAACGTTGACCATTATCATACTTGTAGTTGAACATATTTACTTTTGATGTTTCAACTACATTGGTTGCATTCCCTTGTTTATCAATTGCTTTTACCATACCATTATCTTCAATCACAGACCCGCCTGATGGATCAAAGAAGAATAACTGATTGTATGCGATAGGCTCGAACATTTTTTCGAACGCATACACAGGATCGGTATTATCAACTACCGGCGGCTCAACAATTGGTGGATCAATGATTGGTGGAACAACAGGTTTAGGCTTTCGCATCAGAGCCCAGACACCTATACCAACAATAAGAACACCAACAACGACAAGCGCGATACGCGTGTTACGTTTCTTTTGCTTGGCCTTTTCTTCATTCTGTGATAATTGTTTTTCGAAGTCATCCATAATTTAGTCCCCCTTTGCTAACTGTGGATTATTTCAACAACTATTTATCCTATCTTTATTTTATCACATGACAAGAAAATGTACACGCTTTCATTTTGTGAGTTCGGTGATTGTTCTCTTAAATATTGCGGGGAATGAATTCTGCCTCGATGCCTTCAGATTGTGTTTCACCACTCAACAATGCTTGTACCGCTGTCGCACCGACGGTATCAAGATTCAATTGAATTGTGGAAAAGTCCATGACTTGGCTTAACGTTAAATTATCTTCACCCACAATTATGTAATCTTTGCCGACATGATACCCTAACGATAATGCTCCTGTAATAATTCCTGCTGCATGATCATCACTGTGCGTGTAGATTGCATCCGGTACTTGTTGCGATCGAAACATCTCAAGTGCACACGCTTTCCCATCGTCGAAATGATGCGCATCACTGCGATAATAAACGATGTTTTCAGGTGTATAAAATTCATGAAAGGCTCGCATTAATTCTTTAAGTGACTGTGACTCACGAGCTACGGTAATCGCTATCCGATTCTTACCCTTAGCTTGAAATGTTTTAAACATTTCTCGATAGACTTCATAGCGTTTCGTAAACACGGAGGCAATTCCTTGTGGAAGGTCTCGCTCGCAAACAATCAGGCGATACCCTTCATCATTGAACGCTTGAAGCACCTCAATATCATTACTACGTGATGTGAGAATTATGCCATCAACACGCTTATCTTTTAGTTTATTAAGATGCTCTAGCTCAATGGTTGCATCAAAATAGGTTGGCATCAGTAAGATTTCATAACCATTGTTGATTGCCTCTTGAAGGACGCCTTTCACAAATGTATCGTAACAGTGGGTATTATCAGGAATAATCACACCGATAACTTTTGTTGAACCTGTACTAAGGTGAACAGCATGAATATTTTTTCGGTAATCCAAAATCTCTACCGATTTCATAATAATCGCATAGGTTTCTTTCGATACATATCCCGATTTATTGATTGCTCGAGAAACTGTTGCTGGGGAAACATTTGCATGTTTCGCAATATCATAAATGTTTGCCATTGTAATCCTCCATTAGTCTTAGTGTATCGTATTTTTGCATGTGGAAGGGATTCCACATTTTCAGTTTTAACTTGACATGAAACGCGTTCCATCCATTACAGTATGGATGAGAGGAGATGATTTTATGAAGTATATTGTTATTGAACCACTCGCACCCAACACAGATATGCACCGGTTTGAACGTGCTGTTGCTTGGCTAAAAGAAGATGGATATCATGTCGTAAACGACTTTGAAGTCGTTAACAAGCACGATGTTGCTTTCACAGTATCAAACGGTAATGTTTACACGCAAGATGCTGAGATTTCGTATCCACTTCGCTATTCAATCGCTTATGATCTTGAACGTCTAGCACTCATGATGAAACCTGGAATTTAGGTGTTCCACTCAATAATTCGATAGTTTCCATCAAAATACTCAATCGCAGCAATATCATCCAATGAAGTATAACCTTGCTCTTTTATGTACTCGTATACCCATGATGTATTTTTCCCAATGCGCTCCAGATTATCTTTATAGATGACTTTATCAACAACTAAAAGTATTGGGTATTTTGTTTCGCTTTCATGCGTGGTGATTACGAGCGAACCGTTTTGCTCTATTTGTCCAGAAGCGACATGTGCAATATCTTGGATTCCTTGGAGTCTAAGTTTGAGATACAAATCAGCGATTGGAAGGCGAGCTTTTTCTACTCCCTTTCGTGTAATTTTACCATTCTTAATGACATTGATAATATCACCGTCAATAAGTCGCTTTACAAGAATATTATGTTTTCGCAATAGATTTAAACTGATGGATAAAATTGCCCAAATTGTCATAACCACCACAAACTGAAGTGTCGTAATTGTAGGGTTATAAAGCACACCACCAATGATTCCCCCAAGAATGTAATTTTGAATTTGATCAAGCGGTCCCATTGGTGCAAGATTAGCTTTCCCCGACACTTTCATGACAAGAATGGCATACGCAATTCCAATTACTAACTTCAAAAAGACGTCGACATATTGTATATATGAATCCATAATTTCCCCCTAACATGTATTTATTTCATTATACCATGACGACGCCATCGCCTTTAGATTTAAAAAACACACTCGTTGAGTGTGTTTTTCAGTGCCCATATCATGGTTATCTCATAACCTTGGCACATGTGGATCCCTTTTTAATGTGCTCGATAGACATCGGCATGGTGCGCATAACCTGTGTTTTGCAAAGTCGATTTTATGCACAAACCCGTAGTGATACAAAATACGGTACGATAACTTCCTGTTGCAAATCAGAACCACGTGGGTTTGATCTTAATGGGGATGGAGAAAGTATCGTTATATCAAAACAGCTGATATTGTTTGTGTGGCTGCAAGTCTTTCAATGACGCCTTGCAATGAGGTGGCTAAAATCAGTGTTCGAACCAACGTTCTGAGTAAACTTTAAATCTCGAATAGTTTTTAAATGTGCCTGATCCAGTTTTTAGAAAACAACGTTGTTTTTACCTCGATAGTACTTGGGAGTCCACATTTTAAAAGGTAATCAGAGCATGAATCGCTGTACTGAAGCGGAATCATTTCTTTCGTTGTGACTTCTCTGAGATTGTCTTTGTGTCCTGTTGCAAATACAGCAACAAAATCTTATTCCAAATATTCGTACTCTGTCGTTTAGGAATAATATACTCACGTTTATCGGCACAAAATAAACGTTGCAGCTTCTCTTCAAATTGATTCAAAACAATCACCCCACACTTAATAGACGACTCACAGACTGAAATAGACTTAATAATGTCATATAAAAGAGGGATGTTCCTTCATCCCTCTCGATTTAATTATTGTTGATGACGTTTTCGTTTCATTAGAACGACTCCTGACAAGCCAATGCCCAGAGTTAGAATTGTTAATCCCACTTTGTTCATCATGTTATTCATACCTGTTTGTGGTAATTGTGTTTCCAGAGTTTCGGGCACTACAGGATGAGTTGGTTCTACTGGAATCGCTGGGTCTTCAGGGTCAATCGGTGTTACACTCTCATTATATTCCCACTTCGCATACAGCGTTGTATCTTTTGTAATTGGTGTTGTGAAATCCCATGGCGTTGTGAGGGCTTCATCTGCATACCAACCTGCAAATGTATATCCGGATTGTGTTGGATCAGTTGGTTTTAAGGCTACCGTATTTTCTAACACCGTCTGGCTCTCAATATCGCTACCGCCATTACTTTCGAATGATACCGTGTAATTTACGGCTACTTTGTCCCACTTCGCATACAGCGTTGTGTCATCAGTGATTGGTGTTGTGAAATCCCATGGCGTTGTGAGGGCTTCATCTGCATACCAACCTGCGAATGTATATCCGGATTGTGTTGGATCAGTTGGTTTTAAGGCTACCGTATTTTCTAACACCGTCTGGCTCTCAATATCGCTACCGCCATTACTTTCAAATGATACCGTGTAATTTACGGCTACTTTGTCCCACTTCGCATACAGCGTTGTGTCATCAGTGATTGGTGTTGTGAAATCCCATGGCGTTGTGAGGGCTTCATCTGCATACCAACCTGCGAATGCATATCCGGATTGTGTGGGTGCTTTGGGTTCGATAGCAACTGTTTGTTTTAGAATTAATTGATTTTCAACGGCACTACCGCCATTACTCTCAAATTTAACCGTTGCATAATTGGCAATTGGCACCCAGTTAGCATACAGCGTAGCGGGGGTTCTTTCTGGATAAGGTGTATCGGCGTCATCTGCGACAAAATAGGTTACATTGTGGGACACCACATCTGTGTCAAAATCCCATTTGGTCTGACTTTCAAATGTCGGACTAAAATACCAACCTTCTAGAACATAATCAGACTGTACCTCGTTACCGTTAGGTTTCTCAAGGAGTTCGCCATTACGTACCAATTGATGAAGTGATTGTGCTGTAAAGTCGCTGGTATCGACATTATAGCCATTCGGATTGCTCTCAAAGTCTACGTATAACGGTAGGTCCATGTGCATTGATACTTCAGAATTGATAAAACTAAAGGATTGTTGTCCATCCACATCCAACGTCATATACTCTTCATCCATTCCAAATCCCATAATTCGTGTCGGAAGAATGTTGTAAGGACCACTGGAGTAAGGTAATCCGTCTTCATCGTAGTATTGATCTTTCACGTCATCAAGAATCAAGGTTCCTTGTACCTTGGCTAGCTTATCAATTCCTTGACCATCATCTGCTTTGAGATCAAATGTATTTCCATCTGAATCAATCGCGATTAATGTATCAAACATATCGGCTTCATGAGTATAAACATTGGGGAAATAATCAACCGTCTCGTATTGATTTCCAGATAACACGACGCCTTTATACGGATTATCCATTTCAAAGTCTAATGCATATTTATTATCGGCCTCAATGTAGCGAATGGTATAAGAAACAAGGTACGGTGCTAACGGACCCCGTTGTTCCATCATTGTTACGCCGACTCCTTTATTAAAGAAGCCCTTTAACCACGAATAATCAAACATTCGCGGAAGATGACTCATACCATGCCCGAGGTGTAAATCGGTAATCGTTCCTTCCATTATGTTATCACTGATTGCATTCAGGTATGACACCAAATCCTGTTCTAGCGTTTCATCATACAAGAAGGATTGTGTTACAAAATGAGGTGCCATTGCATGGTCAGATAGTAGCTTGGGTTCATAACCAATTGTTAAGCTTACATTTTGTGAGGTCATTGCTTGCAGTGGTTCAAAATTGTAATTTGCTTGTGGTCCAACAAGCATCAATGAAAACTCAGAAAGATTTGAAAACAATTCAATTCCTTTTAAATCACGTCCAACAAAGACGCCTGTATAATCGTTAACTGTTTCAGTTGAATTCCAAATTTCGTTTTCATCGTAAAATGCAATGCGTTCGAGTGCAATAAACTCTTGCAGTGTGAAATCTGCTGCACCGTTACCACTCATTTGATTATCGCGTTCGATTTCATAAAGTGTTAGAAAGTCATCGCTTAACTGTGCTCGAATTTCATCATCGCTCAATTGTGTTGGTACTTTTATTTGATCTGGATTTGTCACATTATTGTAGGATTGCGAATCCGCGTGTGTTACTTGAACTGATAGTGGCATTAATAATAAGGCGCATGCCGTCATGGTAATTAATTTTTTCATGGTTGCCTCCTCGTCACTCACGTGCTCTCACACGTGAATGGCACAACATTAAGATGTTATGTGCTTAAACTTTACCATCTCAGATAATTCGTGTTAAATCGAAGAGTTAAATTTATGTCATTTATGTGATTTTATTACATATTGTTAACATATGACGACACAAAAAAAGAAGGATGCTTGCTTATCCTTCTTTCGTGAAGTCAAATAATTCATTGATAAAATCATATCCAATCCAGGTTGTAGTGTATTCTGTTTGTTTGGTATTTGTAGTCTGGTCGGTCCATTCCAATTTCAACACAGCTTCCCATTCACTGAGTGGATAACGTGTTATTTGTAAGTCATTCACTGGGACATCATCAATTTTTGCATCGGCAAATACAAGCAATGTGAGGGGTTCGGCTTCAAGAGCCTCTTTAATCAATGTTAGATCATGGATACGGTTTTGCAATAGTCCATTAAAATAGATGGGGGTTGGCTCTGTGATGCGTTTTCCATTTGCCATGGTGTTCGATGCAATCACTGTACCCGTCACAGTTATAAAGTAATCTCCTGTAGTCTTTACCTTTGTCCCATCCGTTTTATACTCTGTAACGACATAGTTACTTGAACCGTTTACGGAACTTTTAGGGAGTACATGTATGTAATATCCCTTATGTTTGTTGATTGTTTGAGCTGGTTCGTACATGTCATCAAAGGAAAATTGTTGAAGATTATCCGAATTGTATTCTCCTTTTCTAATTGCGACTTCGTAGTATTTATCCGTTTCTCCTGGAAATGCAAGTACAGGTGCCACCGTCTGTGTGTGCTGGGATGTGATTGCACTTCGGGGATACGTATCGGTTTTAGAAGCGAAGCGCAGTGAATCAATGACAGGTCTTGCTTCCAACAAGGTCATTCCAGAAAGTATTTTTGGACGACTCAAAGGACCCATTTGCTCAAAAATTATGGGTAAATATCGCGTTTCTGTTTCGATTATATATAATGTATCACGTTGATTAATGTCTTCTTTAACCACTACTTCACATTGAGGTACCGTTAAACCAAAACATAATTCTTCGATATAGGCGCTCGCCGATAGTTTCCACCCTGATAAATAGAGATAAGAGATTGAAAGGATAAGACCTACGAGCAAAATAATTATTATTTTACGAGTTCGGCGCATATGTTTTACTCTCTTTCTAAAACGGTCGAAATCGCAACGTCATCGTCACGGTTAACCGTTACTTTTATGGATTCAGGTGCTTCCGTCACGTTACGAACGATAATATAAAATTCAGTTTGCGAGTAAACTTTGAGTGTCAATGATTCTTTCGTATCGAGTGCCACAAACCCGCCTTCAGGGATTCCTGGCATAGTATGGATTCTGTGATTTCCTTGATCGAGTTGCTTCCCATCGAATGACATCGTCCAATCAAGGTATTGTATATTCGTACTAAAAACAGTCAACGGTGGTGTTTCTTTACGCACTGTAATGACTAACGTGTTGTCATCGAGGTGAGCGAAGTTAAGAAATACATAGTCCGTGTTCGCGATTGTCATTGACGCGTTGACCGGCTGGATAAAGTTTGGATGTTCGTTTTCCAACGCCTCTGTTAATGACGGTTTGGGTGCTCTAATAAGATCAACTGTGCGACTTAATGATGGGTAAATTGCTGTAAGAATATAAACAATTAATATTACAAACGCTATTTTCAAACCGAAATATAACCATGCAATGATGGGGTTGTGCACCGCATTCAATTGTTTGCCTATGGTTTCGGGATTCCCCATTTGATGGACTGCTTCTAGCTCGGCATCTTCTAAAGACATTCCTAGATCCGTAAAAGTTTCCGTCAATTCATCAAGGTGATTTTCAAACTCAGCACGGATTGCTTTTCGATCAAATGGATATTTAACCTGGGCAATAAGGGTTTGTAAGAAAACATGTCGGGGTGTCATGTCGACGTGATTGTTTGCGGTGCATTCACAACACGTTTGACGGAATTTGAGAATTGCTCCCAAATAGCGCGTTCTTCTTCAAGTTGTTTCTGTCCCGCAGTTGTAATGCGATAATATTTCCTTTTCTTTTCATTATCCCCTTTTGCCATGTAAGATTTTAAATATCCAGACGCTTCCATTCGGTGCAGAATTGGATATAGCGTCCCTTCCTTCATTTCGAATGTGTTCTCAGAACGTGCTTCCAGTTCCTTAATGATTTCATAGCCGTAACGATCTTGTTCTTGGATGAGTGCCAGTAACATAAATTCTGCACCCGTGCGTAACCATTCTCGATTTCGTTTCATCGTATCCCTCCTACCTATGTGTATCTATGTATATTATACCTAGATTCACAATGTATGTCAATTTTGACTCTTTCCATGTAAAAAAGACCACCCAATTGGTGGTCTTTCGCTTATTTTGAGGTAAATTTCTTCACAATTTGATTTTGTTCTCTGACATCCACGCCTACTGTGGAAAGATACGATACAAAGGAGCCATAACGATCATGAATTGCATGAAGGAACTGTTCTATTGCTTCTGGTTCTGATTTCATTAAATTCATGTATCGTTGATTTAACTCAGGATCCATGGTTTGAAAACGATCTCTAATGTTGATATAAGATTGCTGGTAGTCATTGATAATATCTCGCGTTTCAACGCCCATTAATCCCAGTAGGGTTGCTGCAATAATTCCCGTGCGATCTTTTCCAGCCGAACAGTGAAAGACGACTGGCCCATCACTTTCTGCAATTGTTTTAAAAACACTACGAACAAAGGCATGATCATCCATCATCATGACATACATATCGCCTAGTTTGTAACTTGGATCAGGATTTAAATCCAAGTTTGAAACACTGTGATTATGATATGCAATAGTAGCATGAACCGCAAAAGGATTCGGACTTTGTGCAAGCTCTTCTTGATGACGCAAATCGATGACAGTTTGAAGGCCACGCTTTTCAAGATACATAACTTCTTCCGGTCTTAAAAGACCCATATCATCAGATCTAAAGAGTGTATTCCATTTTGTTTGAGATCCATCTGCTAAAGGATAACCTCCCAAATCACGGAAGTTATGAACCTGTTTAAAGCGATAACGTTTTTGCATTAGTGTTTCTCCTCGATATTTTCGTATAAATCATGAATGAGTGCATCACTCAATTTGTCCGGACTGTCATCAAACACAATGCGTCCATGTTTTAATGCAATAATTCGGGTTGCATAGTGTTTCGCAACATCGACTTGGTGGAGGTTGGCGATTGTCGTAATTCCCTGAGCTTCATTAACGCGTTTTAATGTATCCATGACATCTTTCGATGCTTTCGGATCTAACGATGCAATGGGCTCATCCGCCAGCATCAAATCGGGATTTTGCGATAATGCACGGCATATTCCGACGCGTTGCATCTGTCCACCCGATAAGGCATCTGCACGGGCATACACTTTTTCACCCAAGCCAATATCTTCTAACAGTCGGATGGCATGACGTTTGTCTTTTTCGGAGTACAGTCCCATAAATCCTTTAAAGGTTGACATCTGACCTAAACGGCCATGAAGCACATTTTCTAGAACACTTGATCGGTGTACGAGATTGTAATTTTGAAAGATCATGCCAATGCGTGATCGAACATTTCGTAATTCCTGTTTCGAAGCCGTTAACACTTCGATATCTTTCACATTTAAAGTGCCAGATGTTGGTGTCACGAGTCGATTAATTGAGCGAAGCAAGGTGGATTTACCAGATCCAGAAGGACCAATAATCGCAATAAACTCCCCCTCATATATTGTAAGATTTACATCCCTAAGGGCTTGAGTCCCGTTCGGATAAACCATTGAAATATCATGCATTGATAAAACTGCTTCCATGCTAACGTTCCTTTCTAATCCACGACACCATGCGTCGGGTCGTATATTCAGTAATCCACATTCCCATAAAGATAATTAGAATACCCATACTTGCATTCTCGAAGTTATAGGTTCCTATCGACATATTTAAGGTATACCCAATGCCTGCAATTCCAACCATTCCAAGTGAAATGGTTTCTGATGTTGTTAGTTCGAATCGTAGTGCAACGGTCGCAATCAATTGCGGCATTAACTCTTGGGTAAGGCCACGAAACACCATTACAATCCATGGCGTTCCACTGGCACTCATGGCTTCAATAATGTCATAACCTGCTTCTTCAATACGCTGTGCTAGAATTCGTGCAAGGTATGAAATCGTTGGAAGAAAGAGGCCAAGAACACCCGCCTGGGATCCAAATCCGATACTTGCAGCGCCGACTAATCCCCAAATTGTTATCGGTACTGCTCTAATTAATGAAAAGAGTGTGAGTAAAACACGCGCCAACTTTGGAAACGGTGCAGTGTTGGATGCTGTCAGATAAGCAATGGGGAGTGCAAATAATAATGCCGTCAATAATGCGACAAATGCAATCGCAAGTGTATCGATAAAACTCGTAAAATACGGAAGCGCCATGGTCCAGTTTGGATTCAAAAGCCGACCGATAATCCCATACGTCTTATCAATGTTCGCAACAAACATAGAGAAGTCGAGTTTGACATACCACAAGGACACAATAACAAGGATTGTTGCTCCAACGATAAAGCGACGGTTTTGCCGTTGCGTTGGACCATGCTTCACGCGAATGCGTTTTCCTGTGGCCTGTTGTGATGTTGTTAAGGTTAAGTCTTCTGGTCTCATAAAATGGCCTTTCTAATTTTGTTTGAAATCATTTCAACCGTGATCATGAGTACAACAATCACAAGGATGAGTGCACTTGCATCATGGTACTTAAATAAATCCAATGATTTCTTGAGTTCGTACCCTAATCCACCTGCTCCAACCAATCCTAAAATGGAAGACGCTTTAATATTGATTTCAAAAAGAAACAAGACCCAACCATAAAAGGTTGGAAGAAACTCCGGAATCATAACATGATGAATCAATGCTAACTTGGATGCTCCATTGGAAGTCAATGCCTCTAATGTTCCTTTATCAATATCGTCGAGTGCATCTGCAAAGACACGACTAAGAAACGATACTGAGAAAAAGACAAGTGCAACAACTCCAGCCGTTATACCAATTCCCACAATGATGACAAATAATGATGCCCATACCATCATTGGAATATTTCGGACAAAGGCAAGAGCCCCACGAATCACAATTGCGACTTTCGGAAACGGTGTCGTCCGTTTCGCAATCAACAATGCAAATCCAAATGCTAGAAGTGCACCGATGACACTTGCAAGAATGGAAACAAAGATCGTATTAAGAATTGGCTCCACATAGAGTGGTAATGCGGTTAAGTTTGGTGGTAAAAACTCCACGATAATAAAGCGAATAAAACCAGGTATCGATGTCAGAAAGACCGCAAGATTAAAATCAATCGCTTGGCTTGCAAGTATGTAGAGCCCAACAAAGAGGCCCAATCCCAGTAATGGTTGCCATTTATCTTTAAGTGTGTGAATCATTGCGACATCGCTTCTTCAGTGAGTTTGAGTTCTTTCGACATAGTTTCGAGTCCATCATATAATGCATCGTTTGGTGCACCATACTTACCACCTTTCATGCCAAGATTTTTGAAATAATCCGGATTGGAATATGCCAGTAAGAAATCCTGAACTTGTTGTTTCACAGTAGCATCAAGATCTTCACGAACAACGACTGGTACTGCACTAATATCAACACCTAGCTCACTTCCTGCACCACCGATAACCCGCACGCTATCTTTATCAATCACGCCATTCTCTTCAAGAATTTGTGGCATCTGGCAATAGGTTGCGCCAACATCATACGTTCCTTGGGCTACACCAATAACTGTTTTATCATGTCCACCTGAAAATTGAATTTGTTTAAAATACGAAGATTCCAATGTTTCTAATGGAACACCAGATTCAACCAATAGCTTGTATTTAGGAATAAGATGACCTGTTGTGGATGCTGGATCACCAAAAGCAATCGTCTTTCCTTTAACATCATCTAAAGACTGAATATCCGAACCTTGAGATGTAATGAAGCATGCAACATATCCATTATCATTAGCCATGGATGGCATCTCCACATTTGCGACTAATGAAACGCCACCTTTATTTCGTGCGACCACGTATGAGAATGGTGTCAGTTGCACCATATCAACTTTGCCACTTGAAACAGCTTCAATCGCTGCAGAATAACTTGTTGTTTGATACGATTTAACTTCCATATTGATTGCTTTCGATAAATCTTCTTGAAAGGCTGTGTTCAACTCTTGAACTGCCATTGAGTCTTCAACTGGTAAGTATGCAATCGTAAATGAATCCTGAGCTTGAGAACTACAGCCAACAAGGGCAAAGAGTGCAAGACCACCCGCAATAATTTTTGAAATCTTCATATTTTCCTCCCGTTTATAATGGAAATAGTATAGTATTTGTTTATCAATAGGATACTACTGAGGTCATCATAACACTATGTCTTTGGATTCACCGTAATGATTCTGTTAAAAGAAAGTTAAGAGGAAAATACATGAATACTGAACAAAATACCTATCAAATTTTACGTCAAATGATCTTAAATGGTGATTTAAAAAGGGATCAATATCATTCGGAAGTCACCCTTTCTCAGCAGTTAAATATCAGCCGTACACCCGTACGTTATGCACTAAAACAGTTAGAACAAGATTGCTTAATAACTTATCATCGGAACAAAGGCATTCGTATCCGACAGGCAACACCTTCAGAGGTTAAGGACGCGACTCAAATGCTACTTCTATTTGTTTCAAATGCAATCGAACCGTTACTTCTTGGTAAAGGTACGGTTAACTTTTCATTACTTAATCAATTATGTACGCTTGGATATCAGTATCGCGATGCCAACGATATCGTCGCCTATGCTGAAACCATCCACGAAATTTATATTACATTGATGGAACCACTCAATAACCAAACCATTTTAAATGTCTCCCGTCGCGTCTCACTTCAAACAATGACATCTGCGGTCTACATTAACCCAACTTATCGGAACACCATTCACCCCAAACCACAAACAACAATTCAACAACTCGCTGAGTTTATTGCTGCCTTAAAAACAAAAGACACGAAACGTGCCCGGAAGTTATTTGATGCATATCAAGCATATGCGTTTGCGCAGATTGAAGAAACTGGATCCCTAATTTAACCAGTTTTCAACCTAATGTGGCAATCAGTAACCAAGACAGAGACTCTCGATTTTCCATGCTTTTGATATTATTGTAGATCACGGCTTCTTATAATTTTAGTTACTGAAGTCACACGTATTCTTATTTTTGGGGATAAAGAAATAAAATAAATGACACAAGTCCAATTTACCTTTTGGGACTTGTGTCATTTTTATCATAAGAATAATTTCTCTCAATCACGTCAATTACATAGTAATCAAATTCGTATGTCTCTGAGCCAATCCCATCTGAAACTGTAACTTGACCAGTCTTATGGGGTGCTTTTGGCATAAATTTAGCATCGTTTGCACCAATTAATGCATCAAAGGCTGCATCATTTCCTTCTACTGTATTGTAAAATGATGTCACAGCACCAACGCTTGTAAATCCTGGAACAATTTCTTTTCCTTCTTTATCCCAATCTAGTCTTTGAGCTCTTGAATGGTAATTAAAAGATTTAGTTTCAGTAGAAAAATTGTACTCGAAAGTTAATTCCAAGGAATCTGTTTCAGTTATGTTTTTGAATATTTTGTTATTAATTGTTACTGGATTATCATAATCTACATCATATTCGAAATAGATTCTATCATTCACTTGTAAATTAAAATGAGAAGCGTCTTTTTTTGTAAAAAGGAATATACTAATTCCAACTAGTACCAAGAGAACGGCAGAAGTTAAAACTACTAAAATTGTTGGCTTTGAAAATTTTTTTGTTTTCATCTAAAGTCTCCTTCGGAAATTTTGATTTAGTGGATAGGCGGCCTTCAATAAGCCAATTATACGAATTCTACATACTTAGTTCAAGATGAAGCCGGCAAATTTGACATGCAAAAATGAGTAACTTTACATGATCCTTTAAGACGCATAAGCGTCTTTTTTGAAATATGAAATAGTGGATTTTGACCAAAAGAGAAATACTCGGTCAGTGCATTTTATTAGAGTATTCTCAATCGTAGGATGTATAACCGTGATAAACTATGAATATTATTGTTTTCAATAGCGTTAATTAAAATGCAAGATTAATTAACATGGTATCTATAGGTTAAACAGTAAAACACAAACTATTGGTAGACAGTTAGAACTTCTTAAGAATTGCGAACGTATACTTAACGATATTGAATTTGTAGGCGGCCTCTTTTGAAAACGTATGACAGTATTGAATAGATATTCATTGCATGCACTCTATGTCCCAATAATTTCAGACGTCGATTAGGACACAATGAAGTGATCACCTGAATATCTTTACATCGCTTTTTAAACATAAGATGCGTATAATAGAGTTAAACGAAGAGGTGATAGCATGACAATTAATGATGTGGCGCGAGTAGCTGGGGTATCTAAAAGTACAGTTTCTCGTTATCTGAATGATGGATATGTCAGCGATGAAAACCGTAAAAAAATCCGTCGAGCAATCGAAGAAACAGGCTATCAAACTAATGTTTTTGCCCGTGGGTTAAAGACCAACCGAAGTAAATTGATTGCAATTATTTTGCCACGTTTGGATTCCTTTACATCCATTCAATCACTTAATGGCATGAATACTGTTTTATCACATTACGGTTACCAAATGGTTGTCGTCCCTAAAAATACGATTGAAGAAGATGAGATTACATATCTTCGCCGAATTACAACCCAAGGCTTTGATGGCATCATTGTAATGGCACATGCCATTACGGATGATCATGTCGCGATTGCGAAAGCATCTCAAACCCCCATTATCTTTACGGGACAGCATCACCCCCAGACCCGTTCCATTACTTTAGAAGATTTCGAGATTGGCAAAAAGGTTGCTGAATACGTCAATACATTGGATGTTCAAAATGTCTTATACCTCTCTGTATCTGAAAGCGATCATGCGGTAGGAGTATCTCGAAAACAAGGTTTCTTACAGCATTTAAACAAACCCGTTCGCACGCTTGTTACGGGATTCCAACAAACCGATGCCTTTGAAGTTATGCAACGTGAGTCTGCAACTGTAAAATTTGATATTATAGTTGGAGCAACAGATAATATTGCGATTGGTGCATTGCGTTATCTGCACGATCAACAAATCAATGTTCCTCAAACTGTAAAAGTTGTGGGAATTGGTAACTATGATTTAAGTCACTTTATCCATCCAACACTTACAACACTACATATTGATTATCAGACGTTAGGTCGTAATGCAGCGAATGCAATGTTAGCTCTGCTAGAAAAAGACTTCACCTACACGATTGAACAAGTTCATTTGGAACTCATCGAACGTAACTCCAGTAAATAAAAGGACCCTATTGGCTCTTAAAGATTAAAATTAAAACACCACTCATTTCGAAAGAGTGGTGTTTTTTTACTATTGATTTACTTTCACAAACATCCGAGTCAAGATAAATGCAGTTGCAAATGAACTTGCAATCACTAAAAGATAACCAATCATTGCTCCGAAAGATTGTGTATAAAGTAGAAGTCCTGGTATGAATGTAATACCCATCCCTGCAGGTGCTACCCCAAGGATATATGTTACGAACCCACCAACTGCTCCACCAACCATTCCCATTGCGAAAGCTTTGGGATTGGGCAAGGTGACACCAAAGAGTAACGGTTCAGTAATTCCAAACAACGTTGATGCGGATGCAGATATTGCATTCGATTGTTGTTTCTTATTCTTCATTAATGTTGCTACAGCAATCGCCGCCCCAAATTGTCCGGCCATTGATGCAGTACCCAATGGTTGTAGAATATTAACACCTGTTTCAGTAATCAGTTGAATTTCGATAACGCTAAGCGCATGATGCATTCCTGTAATAACAATCACTTGTTGAATTGCAGCATAGAAGATTTGACCGATCCCGAAAGGAATTTGTGTTAAGAATACAACCCCATGTGTAGCATACTGTTCGACACCATGTAATAGCGGACCTACGACGAAAAGTACGACTGTGATTGATACGAGAATGGAAACGAATGGTGTAATAATCAAATCCATCATTGCAGGTACATATTTACGAACATGACGCTCAACCCAAGCAACTAACCACCCAGCAAAAATGCCTGGTAACACGGAACCTTGGTATCCTACAATATTAATCGATAGTCCGAAAATCGAAACTACCATTGGTTCAGCACCACCAGTAGCAACTGCCCAAGCGTTTGGTAATTGCGGTGCAACCATCATTAATCCAACAACGATTCCAAGAATTGGATTTCCACCAAAACGTTTAGTTGCAGAGTAAGTAATCAATACCGGTAAGAATGCAAAGGCAATATCTGTCAACATTCCAAACAAGGTTGCGAATTCGACAGACATTTCGACACCCATGTTAGTAAGCATACCTCGAATTCCCATTAATAACCCAGTAGTAACTAAGGCAGGAATTAAGGGAATGAGAACATCAGCGAAGATTCGCATTAGTTTTTGCATAGGTTTCATATTTGCATAAGCGTCTTCTTTAAAGTTAGAATCCGAAGGGCTTTTACCCATGAGCGTTTGAAATTCTTCATAGACATAGTTGACTTTTCCGGTTCCAATTATAAATTGATGTTGTCCCGACTGGAAAAAGTACCCACCAATGTCTTCTTTTAATGCGTCAACTTTCGCACCGTCAATCGCTGTGTCATCTTTTACAATGATACGAAGACGTGTTGCACAGTGCTCAAAATTTTGAATATTATCTTTGCCGCCCACTGATTCAAGGATGCGTGCTGCAATATCTTGATAGTTCATATCGTTCCTCCTACAATGTGGTATCGTTACCACGTTTACACCCACAGATTAACACCGTTTTTAGGATAAAGCAAGCCCTTTCAACAATTTTTTCACCGCCATTGCACTCTCCATCTAGATATGGTAGGCTAAATATGCGGTATCGTTCCCATTAAAACGATACATTGTCATGTGAGGTACATCCATTGAAAAATACAAAACATACTCTTAATCATAGCACCAACAATCATTGGCGCACACAATTTCATATTCAACCCCCAACTGGACTTCTTAACGATCCCAACGGACTAATTTACCATGAAGGCGTTTATCATGTCTTTTATCAATGGCATCCTGACGGTCCAACACATGGTTTAAAGTCATGGAATCATGTTACATCAACCGATCTCGTTCATTGGACTCCAGATAAACGAATTCTTCGACCAGACTCCATTTATGATAGTCACGGCGCCTATTCAGGATCTGCACTCGTCGTCGATGGTACGCTGCAACTTTTTTACACCGGAAACACACGGACTTCTAACGATATTCGTGTTCCCTACCAACTCAACGCACGCTTAGCAACAGATGGCATTGTGGACAAAACAGTTATTATTGACCATATTCCATCAGGATACACCGACCATTTTCGTGATCCTAAGGTTTTCACAACAGCATACGGATACGCGATGATTCTTGGAGCACAACGCCAAGATATGACTGGAACTGCTTTGTTATATACGTCAACTGATCTCAAGGCGTGGCACTTTGCTAAAGAACTGACGACGTCATTAGAATCTTTTGGTTACATGTGGGAATGTCCTGACTACTTCGAGTTAGAGCAAAAAGGAATTTTGCTTTTTTGTCCTCAAGGCGCCATGAATTCACCACGATCGAATACTAACATCTATCCCAATGCTTACATTGTTGGAAATTATGATACGGATCATTTTGATATGGGCAATCATACCCATCCTCATTTACTCGATTATGGATTCGACTTTTATGCCGCACAGACCTTTATTGACCAAAAGGGGCAGCGGGTGCTAATGGCATGGATGGGAGCCGCTGAAGGAGGATATCCAAGCGATAAGTATGGCTGGGCTCATGTTCTAACACTACCTCGCGTACTCACGCTGGTCGACAACCATCTCTATCAACAACCCCACCCTAATCTCGTCGCTCTTCGTACAGATGCCGTTCCCATTAATTCCTCGTTATGCTCCTACGAGCTGATTCTTGACACGATTCAGGGTGCTTTGGACATAGATCTCTATCGTTATCAAGATGAGTGTGTTAATCTTCGTTATGATACTGCAACACAGACGTTGATTCTCGATCGTAGTGCACTTAAAAACACATATGCTACAGAGCGTGGCGAAACCCGAACACTTTGCCTCGATGAACCCCTTAAAGATCTTCATGTTTTCCGTGACACATCAACCTTGGAAATTTTTATTAACCAAGGACGATACACGATGTCTCTACGATTTTTCCCGCAACATATTGAAGGTCATGTTAAAATTAAGACACTTAACGATTCAGCAATAAAAACACTTTACACTTTGGAGGATGTTAATCATGATCTATAGTTTAGGCGAAATGCTCATTGATTTTATGCAAGAAGGTTCCCATTATGTACCATATCCAGGAGGCGCTCCGGCAAATGTTGCAGCCCATGCCCGTCGACGAGGGGCCGATGCCGTCTTTGTTGGCAAGATTAGTACGGATACCTTGGGTGACCTCTTACACACAACACTCAAAGAACACAATATTTTACTACCATTACCCCGCAGTCACAAGAATACGGCCTTAGCTTTGGTTTCGCATCAAAATGGGGATCGCAGTTTCCAATTCTATCGTAACGATACGGCAGATTTATCTTTAAGCGTTAAAGATATTGACACTATTGTCTTCAAACCCGCCGATATTTTACACTTTTGTTCGTTGGGACTTGTGGCAGAGAGCACAACACGAGCTGCCCATCATTACGCAATACAACAATGTCAAAACGCAGGTGGTATTGTAAGCTTTGACGTGAACCTTCGCGAGCGGTTGTGGCCATCATTAAACGCTGCTTATGATGCCGTCATGGCACTCGTTCCACATGCAGATATCATCAAAGTGAATGAGACTGAATTAGCTTGGCTAACGGAAACTCAAGACGTTACTATCGGGATGGCACGCCTACAAACTAACAAGCAACTAATTATTTGCACTCTTGGAGCTGAAGGGTCAGAGATTCTTAAACCTAATGGTGAACGCATCACGTATAAACCAGAAATTGCACAACAAGTCGATACAACGGGAGCCGGTGATAGTTATATTGCGATGATTTTAGCATCGCTATCGCTCTCAAACGTTTCATTTGATACGTGGTTAGAAACTCATCTAGAAGATGCGATTGCACACGCAAGTGCTGTTAGTGCACAGGTTGTCCAAAAACAAGGAGCAATTCCAGATATCAATTATTAATGTTAATCATGCCCTCTTGGAGGGCTTTTTTTGTATAATTAAGGCAGTGAGGTATCAATCATGTTGAAATTAATGGATATTTACAAAGCATTACATAGCGCCTATGGTCCTCAAAACTGGTGGCCTGCCAAAAGTCGTGAAGAAATGATGCTTGGAGCAATACTCGTACAGAACACTTCGTGGACTAACGTTGAGAAAGCACTGTCTAACTTTAACAATGATTTTTCCTTTACTTCGATTGATGCTATGTCACTAGAAACACTGCAAACGTTTATTCGTCCAGCGGGTTTCTACCGTGCCAAATCAATAGCCATTAAAAATCTCGTCGACTATTTTCAGCACATTAACTTTGATTTTGATGACGCCCATCTCGAAGTACTACGCAAAGACTTGCTTGCATTAAAAGGAATCGGATTCGAAACTGCAGATGCCATCCTTCTTTATGCATTTAATCAACCGTTCTTTGTAGTGGACACTTATCTGAAACGCCTGTTCAAGCACGTTCATCTTCCCCAGTTTTCCACATATCACCAATACCAAGACTACGTTATGGCGCATCTTCCCCATGATGTCGTTTTGTATCAAGAATTTCATGCTTTAATCGTTGCTTACGGCAAACGCAAAGTTAGTGACCCTGATCCTCTTGAACATTTTGCAAAGCCAATCTTTCAATACAATACCGATCACATCGACCATTTATGCACAATCGATCAACGATTTGCTCTAGTTTTTAACCAATATGGTTTTGTGTCACGCCCTACAATCAACGACCCTTTTGATGCTATCGTATCAACGATTATTGGACAACTAATTTCTGTGAAAGCTGCTGATAGTATCTACGCGCGTTATCTTGATGCGTATCCTAGCTATCAAGCTGTTGCAAGGGATAGTATTGAAAATCTGAAGCAGATTGGTCTTACAAACAACAAAGCTAAAGCAATTCACGCTATCGCTACAAAAATAAAATTAAAAGAACTTAACTTGGCGTTCTTAGATACACTCGATGATGCCGACCTAATCAGTGCTTTGGTTGCCTTGCCTGGTATTGGCGATTGGAGTGCACGCATGATTGCATTACACGGATATGGTCGAATGGATATGACCAGTTACGCTGATGTTGCCCTTCGAAGAGGTCTTGTCACATGGTACCAATTAGATTCCATTGATGAATCACAGTATAACCAACTTCTTTCTCCCTATGCTCCCTACCGCAGTATTATTTCAATTTACCTGTGGAAAATTTCCAAGGAAATATCACATAAAAAGCAAACACCTTAAACAGTGTTTGCTTTTGTATTTATATAAACAAAATGCGATGGCTCCCTATAATTTACATTTTAAAGAGTAAGATAAAGTTCATTCTCCTTCTTCTCAAGGATACCCTCTCGAACTAAAGTATTGATTGCGCGACTCATTGTTTCGGGTGTAATACCCAACGAACTCGCTAGATCTTTTTTAGAAAGTGGCAACTGAACGAATCCTTCAGGTGTTGCATAGTGTGCTAATGCTTTGAGAACACGTTCTTTTGCAGGCACTAAACTCTCAGCAATTACGAGATCGTCACGACTCGCAATTCTTTGAATTAAAGAATCCATCATAGATAGCATCATGGTTTCATCACGCTTCATGATCGCCCGAAATGCGTCCAATTCAATCGTGCAAATGGCACTCTCCTCAAGCGCAACAATGTCATATTGACTTTCCTTCGAAATGAGTAAGGATGCTTCACCAAAATAATCACCTGGATAAAGGATGCTCAAAATCCGCTCTTTCCCATCTTCATTAATTTTTCGTAACTTGATTGACCCACGATGAATAACCCCTAATGTTTCGATCACATCTGTTTCATAGTAGATGGTCTCATCTGCATGATAATGGCGTGGTTCTATCAAATCAGATATCGCAACTAGTCGATCCTCAGTTAGCTCTTGAAACACCGGTACCTGTAGTAAACAACGGTTATATTGATCCATTTTATCCTCGCAATCTCATTGCATTTACAATGACAATTAATACTGATAATTCATGAATTACCATACCTAATGACATCGATACGTGTGCATTAAGCACTCCAATAAAAAGCACAGCAACAGTAACTAATGCAATCACAATATTCTGATACATAACATTGCGAACGCGGCGTGCCAATCGGAACATTTTTGGCAACTGGTTTAAATCACGGTGTGCCAAAATCATATCAGCACACTCCATCGCAACACGATTTTCCGATCCACCCATCGAGACTCCTAAGTCAGCCGCAATTAATGATGGCGAATCATTCATACCATCTCCAACCATCATGATATTATCGTGATGATTAATGATATCGAGTTTTTCTTGAGGTAATAACCGACTCTCAACATGGCTAATATTAACCATATCCGCAATTCTTTGGGCACTCTGCGCGTTGTCACCCGTTAACATCATCAGTGTATAGTCTTGAAGTTGATCAAGTGCATCAGGTGCTTCTGGGCGTAATGTATCTTCTAAAACAACAATACCATAGAGTTCCGTTTCTGTCCCTACATATACCGCACTTGATGAAACTAGTGGGACATCATAGGAGAAGAGGTTTTCTTGACCTACACGATAAGATACGCCGTCAATAGTTCCTGTGACACCCATACCAGCGATTACTTCAAAGTCTGATACCTCTTTAAGCGGCAATGTATTTCTATCCAATATTGCGGATGCAATGACATGCTCAGAAAAATGTTCTAACGACGCAGCAATTTGAAGCACTATTTCTTGTGACTGTGCGTGGGATTCAACACGGACAACACTCAGTGTATTTAATGTCAATGTACCTGTCTTATCGAATGCGATCGTTTCAATTTTGTTCAGTTTTTCAAAGATATCGATACCTTTAATTAAGACATGATGTTTTAGAGCATGACTTAACGCTACCGAAGATGCAATCGGAATTGCAATAACTAGAGCGCCTGGACATGATACAACAAGTAAAGATAATGCCATCCGAATATCCTGAGTCAAAAGATACGCCACAATCGCAATCCCAATCACCGCAGGTGTATAGTATTGTGAAAAACGGTCAATAAAATTTTGAACTCTAGATTTCTTATTTTGAGCATTCTCAACCAAATCTAAAATCTGACCATAGACAGTGTCATCACTCGTACGCTCAACCCGAATCAGTAAGTAACCTTCTTTAAGTATCGATCCCATAAAGACCTGACTAGCAACAGTCTTCTGTTGTAGGTTTGATTCACCGGTAATCGATGCTTCATCCACACTCCCGATTCCTTCATACACACTGCCATCTACTGGAATAACATTTCCAGCAACAACTTTGATGTTCATACCTGGAAATACTTCATCCATCGTATAGGTCATCCCGTCTGCACCCACCACAGTTGTTGGCATCGAGTCAATGAGCGATTTAAGTTCCGTTTGCGTCTTGTAAAGGGCTCGTGATTCGAGGTGCTTTCCGAATACATACAGGAATGTTACTGAGGCAGCTTCCCATGGTTCACCAATAAATAGTGATCCAAGAGCAGCCAACGTAACAAGTAAATCAATTCCCACAATGCGATATCGTAGATTACGAAAACTTTGTATTGAAAAGTAGGAAGCATAAAAGATTCCTACCATTCCAAAGATCAGTTGTGCAATGAATGTATCTGCAGCGCTGATACGCAAAACAAGGGCAAGGGCAAATGGAAGCCACTTCTTATCGAAGCGCAAACCCTAAGTCCTTTATGCGATCTTCGATTGCATTCGCATCAACTTTCTCTTCGTCAAAGCTGACGCGTACAGTCGATGTGTTAAACCCTACATCAACAGTTTCAACGCCATCCATTTGGCTTACACCTTTTTCAATTTTCGCAACACATGAAGGACATGTGAGCGTTTCTAATCTAATTTTCTTTTCCATAGTCTTTCAACCTCCATACTTATAGTATAGAGCTTTTGAAATGCGATACCTTGACCTAGATCAAGTGTTCAATATTTTTTGAACATGTTTTTTCAAGTCAGGCAGAATTACTTCTGCAAATTCAGGATGTCGCGACATCCATACCTGATTACGTGGTGACGGATGAATCAATGGAAAGTAATGTGGTAGAAACATTTTATAATGGAGAACATTCTCTGTAATTGTTTTGAATGCCTTGGGTTTAAGATAGACGTTTTGTGCGTACATTCCCACGAGAATAACCAGTTCGACATGAGGCATCGCTTCAAGGAATTGCGGATGCCACTTTTGGTAGAATTCTGGTCGTGGTGGTAAATCCCCTTGTTTCCCATGACCTGGGAAATAGAAATCCATTGGTAGCACTGCAATCAGTCCACTCTCATAAAACATGGCTTCATCGACACCTAACCATGATCGCAATCGTACACCGCTTTGATCATGAAATACACCTTTCATTTCCTGGGTTTTAGCACCTGGAGCTTGTCCAATAATTAGGACCCGGGCGCGTGCATCAACCATATAAATAGGTTCCCACCCCTTATCAGTGAATGGTTTATTCTCGGAATCATTCTTGATTTGTGTGCGTAAATCATCAAGCTTATCCATCATAGCCTCCTTAGTCGCGTAATCGTTTTTGACCACTAATTGCCTGATAGGGCTTAATGTCTTGAGAGACTTCTAATGTTCCCATATAGGCTCCAAATTGATCACGCACCGCATAGTACGAAATATAGATTAGTTTTCCCTTAATTTCTATCCAAAAACTTTCTTCATCTTTTTCACCAGACTTGAAGTCACGCAGAATACCTTCTACTATATCCAATGATTTCGGCGGATGGCAATGTTGAACTTGACGTCCAATCTGTGCCTGAGAACGGAAAAAAAGACGATCTTTGGTCTGATTAAAATACTTAAAAGTATCATTTTTATCAACAAATGTAATATCTATTGGTAACAAGTTCAAAACAGCCTCTAACTCTTCAAACCGCAACGTTCCAACTTTAAAATGAAGGGAATTATCACGAACTGATAAGTCATCTTTGACACGGTCATAAAATGATTTACGTACTGGTATCCATTCTTGAGTCGGACTCACAAGACAGTATCCAATTTCTTTGGAATCATGTGCGACTTTGAGCCAATCATCTTCAGTGACGACATCGATTATCATTGGTAACAAAATCATCTCTTCCTTAAAAATCATATCTTCAATACGTTTCCGCAATGCTATAAAGCGTTCATACACTTCTGAAGCTGACTGTTCTGATACTGATTTATGAAAAGCAGCTAAATCAGATCTTATTTCATCATCAACACCCCACATAACTTGTGGTGGTGCTGTGAATCCATGTTTTTCTAGGAGTGGGAAGAAGCATTCTTCTTTTCGTTTGTAGTGTTTTTCAATATCGAAGAGCTCATTGACTTGCATCAAAATTCCAAATTTAATGGAGTCATCGGCACCATTTATATAAGCACGCAGTGTTTTATCTAAGGTTTCCAACAAATCCGTTAATGCTTTGTTTTCTGCCTTTAAAACATGAACTGGATGACCTGGAATATCGATATCATTCATGCTAGCATGAATCGCTTCAATGGATCCATTAAAGACATCTGCGTGGATATCACACAAGCGTTGAATCTCCCCAATGGGCATGCCATCTTTCACAAGTTCTTGTTCCATCGCGACAATCTCTGACGCATGGACACTACCAAAATGCTCTTGAAAGTCTTTTTTAACATCGGATGGGTTTTCACCTTCATGCAGACGCTTAATAAGTGCTCCAAGCGTCTTACTTTGGGTTGTAACTTCGTCTGTTTCTTGCTTGGTCTCATCAACAAAAATATGTGTGCTTCCGGATTCTTCTAACCACCCATTGATGGAATCCAGATCTTTATCCAAATGGTTTAGTCCTTTGCGAATTGTAACGACTTTGCCGACTGTGGAAAATTGCAAGTCATGCTTCATGGGTTTGAAACCAAATTCGACTAGGATTTTACGGAGTTCCGGATCTTTTTGTACAATATTATAAAACGTTTCATCGATACTTAACTTCATGATGTTCCCTCACTTTTCTTTAATCATAGCACCCTTTTAGCAATTACTGCGCTTTGACGACACTACTGAAATTAAAAAAATGTTAATATATAAATCAATTCTACGACCTTCGCAATTTAAATGTGTAAAAACCCACATCTTTCACAGATGTGGGTTTATTAACGCAGTGGATCGTATTAAGCTTTTGGCTTTCCTTGCTGCAAATTCTGGTTGGTGCCGTTATTTTTAAAATTATGTTCGTAGGTTTTTTTACCTGTTTTTGGATTTCGATAATCTACATCATACGTTACCGTAAAGCGATCTGGACGCAGTTCATCGTTATTATAATTTATCACTACAGTATAGTTTGTGACCGGATTATTATTTTGCATATCTTCCACAATTTTCCGTTCCATTTTACGCCATCCGCCGCTCCGATTGAGAATTTCATTTTGTGCAACAAGGTTGTAAAGCGACCCATTGCCTCCTAATTGGTTCGCAATCATGTGTCCAGCATCATCACTGCTAGTATCTCCAGGAGTTTTTTGTTGTCGATCGCAGAGGCGTTTATTGCCATTGTAGCGTTCATCATAATTTGCGAAAAAGAGTTCTGGTGCGTAGATATATTTCACGCGCCCTTGATCGTCTGTTTTCGCATAATATGCAAATTCTCCGGATGCAGAGATATTAACTGTTGTATTTTTTTTCAATTTTGAAGTCTTGCAGTTGTCAACGATGGGAGCATTTTGCATTTCTTCAAAACTGATGTATTGATTTCCCATACTTGCATCTACAGATACAATTGGGTTGGGTTGCTGCGCTAAGTTATCTTGTAATGAACTAAACGCATAGTAGACTACCCCTAAAAAAGCAACCAGTGCTAAGACTAAAACAATTTTTTTCATATGGACTCCATTACTTTATCATAGACTTGTATTATAGCTTTTATCACTTCAATCTTCCAGTCCCGAGCGTAGAAAAAACTGTCCTTTCGAACAGTCTTTTTATATCTTATGTAATTGCTTATTCGTCATCTTTTTTTCGTGACCAAAGAACTACACCCAAACCAATAATCACAGCTGTAACTCCGATAAAGACGTAGCTTGTGGTTGACATCCCTGTTGCTGGTAAGACTGCATCCGGGTTCTTGTTCCACTTAGCGTAGATTGTCATGTTTTCGGTTATAACCGTTTCATTCGTTACCGCATTTTTGAATTCAGCGTCTGTAAACCAGCCACCAAATGTATAGCCAGACTTGGTTGTTGAATGGTCGACACCGATCAAGCTCCCTTTTTCAAAGACAATCGGTGCTAATGCAGATCCGCCGTTTGTTTCAAATGTTAATGTAACTTTCTGTGCAACCGGAATTTCTTTCCATTGTGCGTAGATTGTCATATTTGTAGTGATGGTTGTTTCGCTCGTAACAGGTGTTGTAAATCCTGCATCTAAGAACCAACCTTCAAAGGTATAGCCTGATTTTGTTGTGACATATTTCGTTCCAATAAGGCTTCCTTTTTCGAGTTCAACTGCATCAAGTGTTGATCCACCGTTTGTTTCAAAGGTCAATGTAACTTTCTGCGCGACTGGAATTTCTTTCCATTGTGCGTAGATTGTCATATTTGTAGTGATGGTTGTTTCGCTCGTAACAGGTGTTGTAAACCCTGCATCTAAGAACCAACCTTCAAAGGTATAGCCTGATTTTGT
Source organism: Erysipelothrix sp. HDW6B (assembly GCF_011301115.1). NCBI lineage: Bacteria > Bacillati > Bacillota > Erysipelotrichia > Erysipelotrichales > Erysipelotrichaceae > Erysipelothrix > Erysipelothrix sp. HDW6B. Next base: position 2,087,017 of record NZ_CP049860.1, read on the forward strand.
TGTGACATATTTCGTTCCAATAAGGCTTCCTTTTTCAAACTCAATCGGTGCAACTGTTGATCCACCGTTTGTTTCAAAGGTCAATGTAACTTTCTGCGCGACTGGAATTTCTTTCCATTGTGCGTAGATTGTCATATTTGTAGTGATGGTTGTTTCGCTCGTAACAGGTGTTGTAAATCCTGCATCTAAGAACCAACCTTCAAAGGTATAGCCTGATTTTGTTGTGACATATTTCGTTCCAATAAGGCTTCCATTTTCAAACTCAATCGGTGCAAGTGTCGTTCCGCCATTTGTTTCAAATGACAAGATAACTTTCTGTACAACTGGAATTTCTTTCCATTGTGCGTAGATTGTCATGTTTGAGGCGATAGTCGTCGCAGCCGTTACAGGTTCTGTAAACCCTGCATCTAAGAACCAACCCTCAAACGTATAACCTTCACGTGTTGTTGTGTGATTCAAGCCTACTAGGCTTCCATGTGATAACGTTTGTGCCGTTAGTGGTGAACCACCATTAACTTCAAAAGATAGTGTGTAGTTATTCGTTATGTAGTCGACTACGACAACTGTATCTTGTTTAATGCGTTGTTCTTGATTCCAAACTACGTTCAATGAAGCATCAGTATAAAGTGTGTATGTGTATCCTACTTTACTTAAAAGCTGTTTGTATGCATTTGGCGTTACTGTATTATATGGCACATCTTTCACTGTAGTGATAATATTTCCAGTTATATCAACAAAATCCACTTTGAATTGTTCGACTTCAGTTTTAGCATATAAAGTCATATTTTGCGTTACTTTTCCGTCAAACATATCCCAAATGTTAATGAGATCGGGTTCGGTAAACCAACCTTCGATCATATGGCCTTCAATGACGATACCAAAGATATCTTCCATTGGGATTGTATCACCATGTTTTACTTTGGATGTATGGATTACATTGTTATTGAATTTAAAGTCTACATTATAAACTTTAGGAACCCATTTTCCATACAACGTTACATCATCAGTTACTTTATTGGTCTCGAAGTTCCATTTATTTGTAAATGTTGCATCGGTATACCAGCCTTCAAACGTATGACCGATTTTCGTTAAGGTTGTAGGTTCAGTCACTGTTGTATTGTGTAGTACGTCATTAAGTTCAATACGTGCAGGTTCTGTATTCGTCACATAAGTTACTTTATGTTTAACTTCTTGTTTTTCTCCTTGGAAGAAGTGGAACTCTCCAAGGTAAGAATTATCAGTTGCAATGAATGAAATTCCAAATAGACTTGGGAATTGTTCGCGGTTATAATCCATTGCTAACCATTTTTGCGCAAGTGGTGCCGGTACGATAACACGTCCCTTAGCATTGTCATAAGTTAATTCATTCTTATTATTACCATATAAGATTGCTTGAGCTGTTGGATGACCCCCGCGATTCTTGACACCTGAGACATCAACAAAGTACTGTTGGGTCGTTTCGTCAAAATTAATCGTTGTTTCAATCCGTTGATTTTCATTATAGAGTGTGCTCAAGTTTGTACCTTTCGCTTTGAATGCTGAAAAGTCTTGAATCATGTTCTTATGTTGATTTCCACTGTAGTAATATGGATCATTATTTGAAACATTGAGCATCATAAGATTTGGTAGTGATGCTAGTGGTGTAATTACTTTGATTTCATTACTTCTAAGATCAATTCCAGTTGCATTCACCATGTTTGCAAGAAGTGTCGTATCGGAAAATTTTGAATCATAAATACGAATATTAACGAGTGTCGTCATATCTTTAATCGATGCGACTTGTTTATCATCAAAACCTTCGCCCGATAACGTAATATCCACTAGCTTCAAGTTTGAGATTGGTTCTAAGAATTGTGGTGTGTGCTCAACAGTTCCACCAGAAATTTGGAAGCCTCCTAATTGAATGGCATTTTGCATGCCATTTAGGTTATTAACATGTGAATCCATGAGTCTGAATGACTCAAGTGCCAATAACTTATCGAGCCCTTTCACATTTCCAAATGATTTCAGTCTCATAAATTCTAAAACTCGTAAACGCCCTAATGATGATAATTCGGAAAAGTCATGATTGAGAAGGTCAACACTTTCAAAAGCAAGTGCTTGGATCGTATTGAGCTCTTCTTGCGTGACTATGTCTTTACTTGTCTTGCTTAATCTTGCACCAACTACTTGTTGGTTTAATGGATTTTTAAACCATTCTCCAAGCGTTTTCGATTCAGCTGCATTGACTACTTCAGGTTGTAGCGATTTTTCGACAGCAACCTCAACTTTATCATTTTCGCTAATGACAGCTTGTGGCACGTCATCTTTCGAAACATCCTTATCTGCTTCCTCAAATGATTTAGTATTTTCAATCGCGTTTGGATCCAATGATTTTTCTTGGTCTTCAACGTTCAAAGAATCTTTATCTATTTCTTGTTTATTGCTGTCTGTATTCGATACTTCAGCGATTTGTGCTTCGCCAGCGACTTTACTCTGGTTTTCGTTGGTCTCTTTTTCAATAGTGGCACTGATTGGCATCATCACCATGATAAGAAAGAGAACAACACCTAAAATAGATGTCTTTTTCATTTTTGTCCCCCCATTTGGACAGAAGCTATCTTTCACGGTTTATTAAAGCGCTCAAGACAATCTTCTATGTTCTTTAATTATAGATTCAAATCTTTAAAATGTGCCCTTCTTATATTTTCACTTTATTAATAAATTTTGCAGTATAATCGTCTGTTTGTTAGGAATGTCAAGTGGTTGCGACTCGGTCTTCGGTACTTAAAGAAAAAACCACACCACCTTGTCTCTTCTCAAGATTCGGGGTGCGGTTTAAACACATAATTCTCTTTTAATTATTCAAACTATTTTTCATCTCGCTTTTTAGACATAAACGTAATCCCGAATCCAACAAATGCGATTGCTAATCCGACAAAGATATAATCACTAGAACTCATTCCAGTTGCAGGTAACACTGCATCCGTATTTTTGTTCCATTTTGCATAGATTGTCATATTTTCGGTGATTGTTGTTTCGTTGTTAACAGCTTGTTCTAATTCAGCATCCATGAACCATCCGCCAAATGTATATCCTTTTTTAGTTGTTGAATGATTCGTGCCTATTTTGCTTCCTTTTTCAAACACAATTGGTGCTAACTCAGAACCACCATTTGCTTCAAATGTTAACGTTACTTTTTCAGTGACAGGAATTTCTTTCCACTGTGCGTAAATCGTCATATTTTCATTGATTACAGTTGTATTGGTAAGTGGTGTTGTAAGTCCTGAATCCAAGAACCATCCGTCAAAAGTATAACCTGATTTAGTGGTAGTGTAATCCGTTCCAATCAGACTTCCTTTTTGGAATTCATGTTGGGCAATCGATGTTCCTCCATTAGTTTCAAACGATAAGGTAACTTTTTTCGAGATTGGGATTTCTTTCCACTGTGCATAGATCGTCATATCTTCATTGATAGCTGTTGAGGCTGTTACTGGATTTGTAAAGGTACTATCTAAGAACCATCCTTCAAAGGTATAGCCTGATTTGGTTGTTATATGGCTATTACCTATAAGACTTCCAAATTCAAGATTCATCGGTTCTAAAGTCGAACCACCATTTGTTTCAAATGATAGTGTAAATCGCTCTTTCGTATAATCAACATAGAAAATAACATCTTCAGAAACGGTATATCCTTCAGATACCCATTGTGTCGTTAGAGCTTGATTAATATAGATTTTATAAGTATGGCCTAACTTCGAAATTGCATTGACATAGGAACTTGGTACTGAATTGTTGTAGATGACATCCTTGAATTCTACGAGAAGTGTATTTGCGGTATCAACAAATTTAACATTATATTTTGCCGGTGTCCATTTAGCATATAACGTCATAGATCCTTCTACTGTATCGGTGTCAAAATTCCATGGTGTTAAGAGTTCTGCATCGGTAAACCATCCATCGAGTACATGACCTGTTTTCGTAACATTTTCTGGTTTAGAAATTGTTGTTCCCTGTTCAACGTCAAGATAAGATGTAACTGGTGTTCCCCCATTGGATTCAAAATCAACCGTATAAGTAGGTATTTTATCAATCCAAACCGCTTTGAAGATAATTGTGTTTGAACGTCGTTCTGATTCAGGAATGACCATTGTATCGGCATCCCATGGAATCATGGTGGATCCCTTCACTAAAGCCCAATGGCTAAATTCAGCATTCTCTTTAGTTGGTACTTCATATCCCTCAAACATTGGAAGTTTACCATTGATGTATGATGGAACAATATTTAAATCTGTTCCATTCTCAAATTTTCCACCTTCAGCAATGTAACGTGCATTAATACGTCCAACATTTGTTGATGATGATGGCATGCTAACATTGTCTGCTACATCTTCATCGAGAACAACATCGATACGTTTTATTTCAGTTCTCCAAACATCAGTGCGAATGAATACATTGTAAAAATTGTCGACTTCATTTCCCGAAACAATTGAATACGAATCAAGTAAGTTACCACCATTTATCTGGTCGTAGTGTTCAACACGGAGCTTAACGCCATTTACGCGACTAGAATCTTCACGGCGAATAAGTTCTCCACGTATCAAGAAGCCGGGTGTCTCTTCATAGATTCCATAACTGGATAACACAGTGTTCTTAGGAGTCAATGCTTCAGCTTTAATCGTGCTGATGCCGTTCCCGTTACCAATTACGACAGTTATCATCAATACACACGCCAGCAATAATGCTGCGAATTTTTTTCTATATTTCATACTTTACCCCCTATGGTAAGATTTTGTTGAAGTGTGGCCCAACATATTAATCCTTCAGCAAATTTGTAGAAAAAATCAGTTCCGACGAAGATGTGTCTCATAATCAAAGCTACATCCTTGCCGGTAAGCTATCTTAATTATACCGTTTTCTTGCATTGGCGTGCACTTTCCATAATTGCACTTTATTAATCAATTTTGCGATTTTAATTCCGGTTTTATGTGTTTTGTTTAAAATAATAAGTTTGTTCTGACAAATGACAATTTATCGTAACAATTCGCAAGATATCATAACTTTTCGGACAAATACTATAATAAAAAGAGACCTTCGAAGAGGTCTCTAAAGTAAATTTAGTTTTTAACAACAAATTCGTTTAAGAATGCTTTTGTTTCCTTAACAATTAATTCTGAGTGTTCAAAGTGTAGGAAGTGATCTCCATCAATAAGCATCATTTTTGAAGTATCTACTGAATTAGCTTGTTCCTCATGCAATGCTTGCCATGTCGGAATTGCATCATTAAACTCTTGCACAAACAGATAAACAGGCATATCTTTCGGTAATGAATAGCCTTTGGCATCGTCAAAGATTTGTGGTAAGTTCTCTAGCTCATTCAATAGTGTATCGTTCAAACTCGTATTACGGGTGAAGTAAACATATTGGTCCACATCTTTCTCCGGTACAAATGCTGGAACCGGTGCTTTACCAAATGGTGGTGTCATTGAAAGTTGTAAGAAGCCAAGTTTATCAGCCATACGCAACATTTTAGTATCCATTGAGAACATCGGTTGGGTAGGAACACTTGTATCAATACCAATGAATGCTTTCGCTTCCCCAGGATAGGTGTTGATGTAACTCAACATGTAAATACCCGCAATTGAGTGCCCCATAAAAATAAAGTCATCAATGCCCTTCGCTTGAAGCGCCATATGAATTTCTTCAACCATGTTAGCAGTTGTTCGTTCGCGGTCCGTTTGATCACTTAAGCCGTATCCGAACGGTTCTACTAAAACAATGCGATAATCATCTTTCATTTTTTCAATAACTGGATCAAAACTTATTTTAGGAGCAATTGTTCCATAACCCGGTAACAAGACAATTGTTTCTTTTCCTTCACCCTCGCCGGTAATGTACATGTTGATGTTGTTACCAAAGACTTCTACTTTTTCACCATAATCCTCAATTTTCTTACGGTCTGATGCTTTACCAATTTTTCCAAAGATAAACATTGATGATAACAACACAAGGGCAGTTACCACAATTCCAATTACGATTCGTTTAAAATATTTCCAAAATTTTTCCATTTTTATACCTTCCATCTCCTCAGAATGTTTTGATTATTCTCAAACATTCAATCGGTATGTTTATGGTAACGCGTTTATTTAGAGATGTCAAATATTTACGCTCAATACATTTTGAAATATATGTGATAGAATTTATTCGTAGGGGGGAAACACTACAATGAAACAATCAGCAACACAGAAAGCAAAAATTATTTTTGGATATACAGTCTATGGATTAGGCATCGGTGGTATCGTGTCATTGATACTCGTACTTACAAAGAAAATACCCGATAAGTTTGAGCAGATTATGGCAGTTGCCTTACCTATTGCAATCATCTATATTGCATATAAAGTAATCAAGACATTTAACACCATCGAGCTTGAAGATGATTCTGTATGTATTCGCACAATTTTCGGTAAAACGCATACTTTTACCCGCAATGATTCTGAATTTTATGGCAGTATTGGTGGTTTTACAATTTACCAGCAACAATTCGCGCCACTCTTGTATTTGACAATTGTTCAAAAATCAAACGGAACACAACGTCGTTTTCCACTTGCTGGATACGATCAAATAGCAATCGATCACATCGAATCAGTACTTTTTGATGTGATCGACCAAAAAAACGACCTAAGTTAATCTTTGGGCCGTTTTTTTGTAATCTTCTTGACACTATAGTAACTATATAGTGTTAACTATGTGTATAAGGGAGGTAGTTCTATGAAGACACGAGATGTCGAAGTAACTGTAGATATTCCAAAACAAACGTTGCATTTCTATGAAGCCAAAGGGCTTCTAACTGTAGAACGCGATACAAATGGGTACCGAAACTATTCTCAAGAAAATATTGATTCCTTACTACTTATTAAGTACTTACGAGATCTTGATTTTTCAATCCGTGACATTCAACGACTTTTTGATGAGAAAGTAAGTCTCAATGAACTTTTACACGATAAGCAAGTCAGTATCGCAGACTTACTTCACAAACATCAAGAATTAGCAGATCACATTGAATTTATCAAACAAAAAAATCTACCGTTAATTCCAGAACTCGCAACATTCAATTTAAAATCCATTGATACGCTATTGGGATATTGGAAAAGCACGGATACAGTTGCACTCGGTAGACCTGTAACCGTTGGATATTTAACACGAACTTTGATCACAATTTTACTCGCAATTTGTGTTCTTACTAGTGCACTCTACTTTTCAACAACCAAAATTTTTGGATTTAAGGAGTCCTACGCACTTGTTTTACTTATTTTTGTTGGGTTCTTTATTGTAGGAATTGGCCTCTTTCTCGATGACCGGCTAGGAAGTGGTGCGCCCTATCCAGCATCTCGCTTTGACTATGTTGAATTTACTGAAACTGGTATCAACTATTATAAAAATGCCGGTTTCCTCAACAACATACGCTTTATTCGAAGTATACTTGATCATAAACCAGCGTATGGTACAAAGTCCTACCAAGACATTGCATCTGTCGATATATCTGTAAAACACCGGTTTATGAAACCCGTCGGTTACGCAACCTTCGGCCCGGCAATACGGACTGAATCTGCCGATTTTACATTTACATTCGAAGATGGTACAACGTTATTTTTGTTAGCTCCGATGATTTTATCTGACGATGCACAATTTATTTCCGTGATTTTATATTCAAAAGTAAAGCATCTTCACGACCCTAGTAATTTTTTAGACCCCAAAAAAGACCACTACTCGTAGTGGTCTAAATATTAGTTTAAGCGTTGTGGTTCATCCTTAACGGTATGCCCTTTGAGAATATTAAATAATTCGTCAAACTGACGTGGACCAAGTGGTTCGCAATTCAACATTATTTCTTGATCGCCTTGGTAAACATACAAATTAATTGTATCGGTTGAACCTTGGCTTGATACTGTTTTATAGCCAAATTGGCAATCTTCAAAATTATAGCGTGATTCTTTTGAACCAGACTTATAAGTAAGTCCTGTGTCATCAACTGTTACGACTACTTTTTCATCAACGACTAGCATTTTTAACATCCAAAGGAAGATTAATGCAGATAGTCCTATCGCAATCATTTCTTGCATTTTTGCTTCAAGCCCTGTAAATTGGAGCAAGAAATATGCAGCAATATAAATAAAGACAGGCGTGAAAAGAGTGTACAATAGATTTTTAATAATGTTTATTGGTGTACGTTTAAAGACGCGATTTGTCATTTTGTAACTTCCTCCACACTGTATAAGTTTGTGTCTAAGTCATAACTTAAACGATATGTTGTGTTTGCCGCACAGTTAATTTCAACATGTACTGGATCGGAATACGTCGTTACACTCTTATGAACGACACCGGGCTTGGTATTCTCATAACTTACTAAGAGCTTGTTTACACCCGGTTTTACAAGTACGCCATATTTCATCTTTTCGGAGTAATACTGTGATTCTTTGGTTGTTGCTTTATTGAATGTCTTAAAGTCCAGTTGGACGTGCTCATCGTTTACTTCATACAGATGAATTGTTGTTGTACTGATATATCCTTGTTGATTCAATAGAATACGTGCAGCATCTGGATGATTGTCTAAGAAATCGACCTTTCCCGCCTTTGCACGTCTCATGGAAACGATTGAAAAAACAACCGCAATAAACATAAATCCAACGTATAACCATATCATTGGATTTTCATTCACAAAACTTATGATTTTATCCATAATTCTCCCCCATATTTATTTGGTCTATTCGCGATAAGCGTGGCTTCCATCCCCTGATGCATTCTAAGCGACCCTATCACAATATAATAGTTGTACCATATGTGCTTTAAGATTACCATAAGCAGTATTATTTTCTTTCTAAAATTTAACAAAAGCGCTTCGAATTCGAAGCGCTTTTCCCTTAACGATTTACATTACGGCGTTTACGTGCTTCTTGTAACAGTGTAATCCCCACTACAACTAGTACTAATCCCGCCACGAATTGGTACGTTGGGTGTACACCTGCTGCTGGAAGGGTTGGCTGCGGTGCTGTGGCATCCGATACTTTATCAACCGCACGCCACTTCGCGTAGAGTGTCATCGTTTGATGGACAGTGTCCACATCAAAGTTCCATGGCCGTGTGAGCGTTGTATCGGTATACCAACCTTCAAAAGTATAGCCGTCTCGTTGTGGATCATTCGGTTGTGGAATGCGAGTATTTTTTTTAAGACCGGTTTGTGTTGGAACGGCAGATCCGCCATTACTATCAAAGTGAACCGCAACATCACCATCAGTGCTTCCACTTTCAGAATCTGCGAGTACCCATTTGGCATGGAGTGTTAATGCTTCGTTGACCGGATTCATTTCGAAATCCCAAAGCACGACCAAATCCTCATCTTCATACCATCCCACAAAACGGTAACCATCACGGGTTGGATCATTTGGTTGTGAGACTTTCTCACCGTGTGAAACAGTTGTATTAGCAACAACTGATCCCCCATGCGTTTCAAAGGTAACCGGATATGTCTTAACATTCCATTTTGCGTATAATGTCATTTCACTTATTGGGTAATCTTGATCAAAGTTCCAACGTGTGGTGAGATCTTTATTTTGATACCAACCATCAAAAATATAGCCGACGCGAATTGGATCTATCGGTTTTGGAATCGGCATTCCGTGATTTGCGACTATACTTGGAATCGTAGTACCGCCATTGCTATCAAAATGAATATCATAGGAATTTAGTAGCCATTTAGCGTGAAGCGTTGTGTCTTTCGTAACCACCTGAGCATTAAAATCCCACTTCTGTGTCAATGTTTCATCAAGATACCAGCCATCAAATTGATACCCTTCTCTCGTCGGGTCATCGGGCTGAGGAACTTGCTCTCCATGATTGATGTCTTCTAGAGTCGCCACCGAACTTCCACCATGGGATTCAAACATTACGTTATATCGTTGATAATCCCAGAGTGCATGCAGGACCGTATCCTCAGTCACCGTGTCTTTTGTAAAGTTCCATTTTTGCGTGAATGTTGCATCATGGAACCATCCATCAAAGCCATATCCTTCACGACTTGGTGCTGCTGGTTCCTTTATCGTTTGATCGTATTTTACATTTTTAATTGGTGCAACGGGAGTCCCACCATCAGTTTCAAACGTTACAGTATATTTCACTTCATTCCATGCTGCGTATAGCGTCATATCATTGGTAACTGTATGTTTTTTGAAGTCCCATTTTGTTTTTAGCGTTACATCGGAATACCAATTTTTAAAGGTGTAACCAGGACGTGTTGGTGGTGTTGGTGCCTGAATTGTGGTGCCATGGTGCACACCCGGTATCTCGGCAATTGGGGTTCCTCCATTGCTTTCAAATTCAACTGTGTAGATGGATTCATTCCACGATGCATACAGTGTTATCGATTCGGTCACAATATCCTTATCAAAATCCCAAATTTCCGTAAGTTGGGTATCTTTGTACCATGCTCCAAATCCAAATCCATCACGGAATGGTTCGTCAGGTTCCACCAACAATTGGCCATAGGGCGCATTGTTTATGGGCTGGACGGTCGTTCCGCCATTACTGACAAAACGTACTGTATATACCTCTGGTGTCCATTTCGCATACAACGTCATAGCACCGGAAACCTTGTCTGTATCAAACTTCCAAGGTTGCGTAAGCGCTTCGTCATGATACCAACCGGAAAATGTATGCCCAACCTTAGTTGGCGGTTCTGGTGCAACGAGTAGGCTTCCATGTTCGACGTTGTTTTGTGAGTTCACCGGTGTTCCACCATTTGCCTCAAAGGAAATCGTATAGGTTTCCATTTCCCATTTTGCAGTAAAAGGTGCATTCCCTTCCGCAAGGTTATCCAGTTCATTCCACACAATTCCATCATTGGTTAACCAATATAAAAAAGTTCCCCCATCACGGGTTGGAATTTCGTAATCATCATAAAGTGTTATTGGTTCACCATAATATTGGCGAATCGAGTTGAATTCATAGCCTGAGCTAAACATTCCACCAGCTGCGTCATAACGCATGGTCTTTGGTGAAACAGGACTGTACGATGCCGAACCACGTTCCACAGAATAGTCTAGACTTTCGTCGAGGACAACATCCACCCGTTTAGCACCATTACTTAAGTTACTCATTTTTTGTTTGAAGTTATAGGTTGTGTCTGCGGGTCCTGTTGTGTAAACCTCTTCTTTAATGACGGTTCCGCCAACTTCCTGGTCATAATACAACCCTCGTAATGCGACGCCTTCAGATACCTTTTCTTTTGTATCTGCACGCCGAACAACGGCCGCCACCTCAAACTGAACATTATTACTAAATTTCTCAGAAATCAAAATGTCTCCGCGATTATTGATTGCTCGCGTGTCATCATTCGCAAACCCCAAATTTAAGTTACTCATAAATACTGTTGTTATCATTAACAACACAAGCAAAACTTGAACTAACTTCTTTTGTCTTTTCATTTGCCCCTCCTCAAATTCGAAACATCTGTTTCTATACAATAGTGTGAGATGTGGATCCATTAGAGGTTGTATTGATATGCATATTAAATTTCAAAATCTGGTTTTATTGATTAAAGACTGTAACTTCCCCACATTTCTAACCTATTTATACCTATAATATCGTGATTACATCGGATACGGTATTAAGTAACTGCAAATGTTATGTGAAAATCAAGGAAATGTGGACATTATGAAAACCCCTAAAATTAGGCGCACAGTGCACATATTCATAAAAAAACCCACTCGATGGTGGGTTTTTAATTTACAAGCTGCGATACAACTCACGATAAGCTCGGGCTGATTCTAGCCAATCAACATCTGTTTTCATGGCATTTGTTTGGAGCGTTTTCATGAAGCGTTTGTCCCCAAAGACACCCACAGCACGCTCTATTGCACTATAGAATTCATCATTGTTGAAGTATGTGAATGAAACACCTGTTCCCTCACCTGTATAAACATTATAAGGAATTACTGTATCTCTTAATCCACCTGTTTCATGCACAACTGGCAACGTCCCATAACGCATTGAAATGAGCTGCGAAATACCACATGGTTCAAATGCAGATGGCATCAAGAAGAAGTCACTTCCAGCATATATTTCATGCGCAAGATTTTCATTGTAGCCTTTATAGAAACAAACATTCTTCGGATACTGATATGCCAGATACGCAAGACGGTCTTCATAGTGCGGATTTCCAGATCCTAATACAATCACTTGTGTCCCCATTCGGACTAGGTCTTCCATCGTATCAATTAAAAGCGTTACACCCTTTTGATCCGTGAGGCGTGTGACCATACCGAAAAGTGGAATGTCAGCATCTACGGTTAAACCATATTTTGATTGTAACGATGATTTATTGGGTGCTTTCAAGTCTAGGGAATCCAGATCGTACGGTGACGTCAATAAGGTATCCTTCGCAGGATTCCAAAGTTTTGTATCGATACCGTTAACGATACCCACTAAGTCCGGTTCACGAAGACGAAGTACACCATCCATCCGCTCACCAAACTCTGGTGTTAAAATTTCCCGTGCATACGATTGGGAAACAGTTGTAATTTTATCGGCATAAAAGATGCCACCTTTCATGTAGCTAATGCCATCATCAAAGTTTACACTGTTGTCGTACACGAGATCCATTGTAAGATCAAAGCAATCAGTTAAAACACTATTGGGAAAATTACCTTGGAATGCCAAATTATGAATGGTATAAACATACTTTAAATGAGCAATACGTTCGTGCCATTTAAACAATGTTTTTCCAAGTACAGGAATCATTCCAGTATGCCAATCGTGGCAATGGATTACATCAAACGCAGTATCATGTTCTAAAATGAAATTCATAACAGCAAGTTGGAAATATGCAAAACGACCACCATCATCAACATAACCATACAAGTTATCGCGTTCAAAGTACTCACGATTTTCTACAAAATATGTCGTAACGCCACTAATTGTATGCGCAAAAATACGTGATTCGCTGTCAAACATACCATGCTTCACATGAATTGTCTTAACGTACTCCAACTCCGGCATCATTGTTTCAATGATTGTTTGATACAACGGCATAATCACCGAAACAGTTACTGCGCGTGTTTTTAACTTAGCCGGGAGTGAACCAACAACATCTGCAAGTCCCCCACTTTTGGCATAAGGCAAGCCTTCACTTGCGGCAAATAATATATTCATTCTGTCTCCTTTAGTCTTTCGGACTGCTTACTACGATTCTTTGATGAACATCATGCTCCCAAAAGGCGCAATGCGTGTCCGAATTCGATAATCTAATTGATGTAGCGGTTCAGTACTGCTGGATAGCGTCGTATAGTTTGTCATATCACAGCCTTCGTAAATTGCTTTCTCCGAATTAATAAGTTCACGGTAAACTCCCGCTTCAGGGACACCCACGTCATAAGTTTCATATGCGTTTGGTGTCATATTCAGAACTACAATAATGGTACTTGTTGTTCCAGCCCGATAGTAACTAAAAATACTCAAGTCACTATTATCAACCTCAATCCATTTAAACCCATCCAAGGTATAATCCTTTTCATATAAGGCATCATGATGTGTATAAACATGATTAAGATCTCGCATATATCGTCTAAAAGCATCATGGCGCGAATAGTCAAGCAGGAACCAATCAAGTGGTTTTTCCTCATCCCATTCGCGGAAATGAGCCAATTCATTACCCATAAAATTCAATTTTTTTCCAGGATGCGTCAGCATGTACATGTATAAATTTTTTGCTAATGCAAATTTTTGATCATAATCGCCCCACATTTTATCGACAATGGTCTTCTTACCATGCACAACCTCATCATGAGATAACGGCATTAAGAATCGTTCACTATAGAAATACGCCATGCTAAATGTAATCGCATGATGGTGATCTTTTTTATAAACTGGATCCAGCATATAGTAACGAAGGGTATCATTCATCCATCCTAAATCCCATTTATAATCAAAGCCAAGACCGCCCTCCGCAACCGGATGGGTTACTTTACCATAATCACTGGAATCCTCAGCAATCAACATTACCGTAGGATAGTTTGCTTTGAGACAAGCATTCATTGTTTTTAGGAAGTGGATTCCTGGTTCGTTAACGCCATGGTCACGATTCCCTTGATAATAAATTAAATGGGATACGGCGTCCATTCGAAGTCCGTCGATGTGACACATTTCAATCCAATAAGCGACACTCGATAAAAAGAATGTTTGATTTGCGACGCGAGAATAATCAAAATACAAAGTTCCCCACTCTGATTCATCCACGTTTTCATAGAGTGCACTGCCATCAAACTGGCGTAATCCATGCGCATCTTTGACAAAATGAACGGGCACAATATCTAAAATGACGCCATAGCCATGTTGATGCAAGACATCAACAAATTTTTTAAATTGATCAAGTGATCCGTACCGTTCTGTAACAGCAAAAAATCCTGTCACCTGATATCCCCAAGACCCTAAAAATGGATGCTCAGTAATCGGCATCAGTTCAACATGTGTATACTGCATAAACTGTAAGTAGTCTACAAGCTTGTATGCAAGCGATTCGTAGGTATCGATACCATCATGAACCCAAGACCCTAAATGCACTTCGTAGATGTGCATGGGTTTGTCCATATTCGTCGTCCGTTGTGTCATCCATGCATCATCATTGAATTGATATCGGTTGATATCAACAACTTTGCTGGCATACCCCGGTGCTAATTCATGATAAAAACCATAAGGGTCCGACTTCTCGACATATGCCCCTTGATGGTCAAAGATACCAAATTTATAGACCGTCCACTCTCCGATACCTGCCACAAATAATTCATAGACGCCAGCATCATTGATACGGTGCATCCAATCTTGATAATAGTTCCAACCATTGAATGCGCCAGCAAGACTTACTTTTGCAGCACTGGGTGCATAAACACGAAAAACGACACCACCCTCAACAAGATGCGCACCAAAATAACGGTACGCATCATGACTGAGTTGCTGTGGAAACGTTGTAACATCAAAACTCATAAAAGTTCTCCTTATCAATAAATTACAGGGTATCTTGGCATTCGACACATGCACCTTTGCCAATAATTATTGGTGCATATTTGGTTCCAACTACAACCGCATTCGGTTGTACAACAGCACCTTTTTCAATGATTGCATACTCAACACGCGCACCTTCACACACTTTAACGCCTGAGTGAATAATGCTGTTCGATACGTGCGCATTCGGTGCAACGGAAGATTTTCGCGAAATAATCGACGAATCCACGCTTCCCTCAATAATGCATCCTGTTGCTAACTCAGCATTATGAACGGATGCACTTTCAGCATAATAGGTCGGAACCCCACTCTTTGAACGTGTATTGATCGTGTTACTACCTTTAAACAAAGCATTAAGGTTGGTTGGCTCAAGCATCGACATATTTGCTGCATAATATGAAGATAACGAATTAATAACTTCTAAATATCCGGTATATTCATACATACTTGTGCGATACAAGAGTGAATAACTACGAATTAGTGACCCAATATCTACAAAGAGATTTCCTGCCTCAGCGCGATCAAAAATATCAAACAAGACTTCTTTATTTACAAGATAGACATGACCATCGATTGCATGACGTTCTTCCTCTTTGGTATTCCCTAACATAACGCCTTCAAGATAGTCTTCATCATCAATTCGGTAGTACTCGTCCGCTTTGTATGTTTTTGTTTTTTCTGTAGGGATTGATTTATAAGCAATTGTTATTTCGGCATCACGTTGTTGATGAAATTTCGTCAAAGCTTTAACATCAACATTATGAACGGCATCCCCTTCCATTATTAAGACGTAATCTGCTTCGGAACGATCAATGAAAATACGTTGATTTTCGTAGTATCGTTCTCCAGTCTCGAGCATCAAGAAATCAGCGAGTTTACGACGTTGTTGTGAGAATGTGAAGATTCCACCACTAACTGCACCGTGTAAATCCCATTCACGACCACTACGAACATGGTCATAAATAGCACGTCCACTTTCCTCAATAAAAATTGCTACCGAGTTGATGTGTGCCGATGAAATTGCCGATAACGAGAAGTCAATAATTCGGTAACGTCCTGCGAAAGGCAATGCCGCGATTGGACGTTGTTTCGTTAACGGATGCAATCGTGTTTCATGACCCGCAAGGTTGATAATTGCGCATACGCTATTCTTTTTCATTATTTCTTTACCCCCACAACTTCGTGATATCCAATAACTTGAATTTCATCTTTGCTTCCGATGACTTGAGAGCCATCCGCAATCACTGCGTGTTCACCAATAATTGCATATTCAACATTGACATTTTTTCCAATAGACGCCCCAGCCATAACAATTGATTGCAAGACCGAACTATCAGCACCCACTTTAACATCTTGAGATAACACAGAATGTTGAACCGTGCCATCGATATAACACCCATCACCAATCATTGCATGTTTCACATATGCGTTTTTAGCAATGTATTGTGGTGGTGAGATGGTATCTTTCGTATAAATTGGCCAATGGCTATCACGTATATTCAAGCTATGTTCCAAATCCAAGAATTCCATGTTAGCTTCCCATAAACTTTCAATGGTTCCAACATCTTTCCAATACCCTTCAAAGGCATACGCAAAGACTCGCTCTCCATTCGCAATGTACGCAGGGATGACATTTTTACCAAAGTCTTCCATACTCCGTTCCGTTGCTTGGTCATGGACCAACATGGCACGTAATTTAGGCCAATCGAAGATATAAATCCCCATTGACGCTAATGTACCTTTAGGTTCCTCTGGTTTTTCATGAAATTCAATGATACGACCTGATGTATCTGTTTCCATGATGCCAAAACGTGAAGCTTCTTCCAAAGGAACATCGATAACGGCGACCGTTAATGCTGCTTCGTTTTCTTTATGGAAATCAAGCATTGCTTCATAATCCATTTTATATATATGATCCCCTGATAATACCAATACATAATCAGGATTTTTAGAATCAATATAACTGATATTTTGATAGATTGCATTAGCGGTTCCACGGAACCATTTTTCGCCATCTTGACTTGAGAAAGGTTGTAGTATTTTGGCACTACTATTGCGTCGTGAGAGTCCCCATGATGCACCATTTCCAATATGCTCATTCAATTCAAGGGGTTGGTATTGTGTGACCACACCCACATCAAAAACATTTGAATTCGCACAGTTACTTAATGTAAAATCAATAATTCGATACTTGCCACCAAACGGAACAGCAGGCTTCGCAGTTTCTTTGGTTAATTTACCCAAACGCGTTCCTTGCCCTCCCGCCAAAATCATTGCTACCATTTCATGTTTCATACTACTTCCTCCTGTAGTCCACAGTAAAAAGCAACATATACCCCCCCATAGCATATTTTGAATATTATCTACGTTTAATATATGTCAACTTCCCAACAAATTAACAGATATTGCGCCAGCATTTTTCATTGATAAGAACACTAAGTTATCGCCTGAATATGAAAAAAAACCACCCAAAGATTACTTTTTAATGGTACTTCACTAAAAAAATAACTTTGAATGGTTAGCTCTAACTTATGTCTAAATTATAGCTATTTTGGTGTGTTTTGTCAATGGTTCGTGAGATTTCAAACGTAATTTATTGCGTTTATTTGTAGGATAATGACATTCCCTCACAAACCTTGTTTTCGATTCACGGCAACGCCACCCAGAAACAGAAATCGTACCCCATAGGATACGATTTTGATTACGACATTGTGAAGGACTCGCCTTATTTGTACGCACGCTCTAAACGACTTAGAATCTCTTGCGCACGGAGTCTATTATCTATCGGATGGGGCGCATAGATTACCGCAGCAACTTCATCACTTAAGTTTTTTTGAAATTGTGTCGATTGGTTGGGGTATGCGAAAGGTTCTGCATTTGCAGAGCGTGACTGCAAATGATCCATATGGGGATTTTCTTGATAATAGTCATTATTTTCTTCAATATCTGCTGGAGCTGATCCGATAACACGCGCAAATTCTTTTTGACACAGTGGTCGTGCCATGTATTGAGCGACTTGTGCAGCTCTTTGGGGATCCTTTGAATCTTTACGTATCGCGAGGGCATTGGAATATAATGTTCCATTCTCATGTCCTGTTCGCGAAGGCATCGGGATTAAATCATAATTCATATTAGGCGCTTCATCTTGAAGAAGCCCAATGTACCACGTTCCTGCAGTTGTCATGAGTGCAGCACCATCTGCGAAAGCATCGCCATCCCATGTATATCCTTCATCTTTTGGATTCATTGCAAGACCATCATCAAACATTGAAAAAATGTATGTGAGGGCATCACGATTCGCTTCTGAATTAATCGCCGACCCAAAACGCCACCCTCCTCCAAAGGAATTCATGTATTGCGTCAAATGGAACGCATCTTCTGTATTAATGATTAAACCATTGACACCATACTTGGCAACTTCTTGGGAAATTGTACGCACCTCATTCCACGTTTTAGGATAAGCACCCAAATTATACATATTCCACATATCACGATTAATCGCCATAACAGCTGGGGAGGCCGTTAATGGAATTCCATATTGTTTTCCCTTATAATTCCATGCATTCACAGCCGAAGGCTTGGACGTTTCTAGATCAATATTAAATTCATCCAACGGCAACAAAAAACCGGCCTCAATGTATTCCAAATGATTTTCATTCGTAAGCGAAATAATATCTGGAATTTTGACAGTTTCATCCCGATTAACCATTGCATTCCAAAATGCCGTCGCACTCTCATATTTAAGCAACTCCACACGCGTATTCGGTACAGCATCTTCGATGCCTTCAATTGCAGTTTGATATACTAAATCTTCTCTTACGTCTCCCCAATACGCAACAGCGATTATACTTTCTTTATCTTCATTTTTTTTACTTGTTGAACATCCCGTAATGATCAGCATCAGTACAATAAATAAAGATATGATTTTCTTTCGCATGACACATCTCCATCTTCTATAAAAAGTATAATATAGATAGTTGCTTCCTTTTATTCTCTATATTTGCACTTCATTAATGAATTTTGTCATTTCTGTATAAATTGTGTCTTTAGACAAATATTCTTTATATTTCTTACTTAAAAGTGCAAAAATAATTAAGAAAATGCAATTATTAAAGGGGCACAAAACGCATTATATTAACTATAATTTAAGTAGATTTAGAAGACAGCTAGCACATCACATCAACATATCATGATGCGAATTACTAGTTAAATAAACATTAGGTCGGGGGGGCTAATGCTTATCGAATCCGCCTTGCAACATATCATACAAGGTTATGCTAAATCTACATCGAATGCGTCGGACACTTGAACATAATCTAAGCACGATTGACATTCTACAAAACCAATGATTGTTGGGTCGGGGGGGCTAACATTCATCGGTAATACCTGGTTTCCTACCAGGTCGCCTTTCAATGAAGAAAAGATATCGTATTTACAAGTGTGCAAGCACTTAAGATACCAAGGATACAACCTATATCCTTGGTATTTTTTGCGTCTCAATTATGTGGGTCTACTGCACACCTAAATGTGTACTGTGTTATAATGTGAATAGTATTTCAAGACTTTATACTTATTTCGTCATATTTGTTCTTCGATGCTTATTATGACGCTTTATTTCAAACGAAAGATAGGGAGGCCTTGGGACATCACGATATCGATTCGATACCCCCACTTACACCGATGCAAAAAGATACAATCAAACATAACATTATCAAAAAACAACTCCTAATGATCATACCGATTTTGACATTAGTTTTTGTTTTATCTTTTTATACGATTATTAAAACATTTACAGAGCGGATAACTCAGACAAGCAATATCAGTTTGCATCAAATTGATAATATGTTAGATACCAGTCTTCGCCAATCAATTAAGTCTCTTGAGGCACCATACGCAAGTCAAGAGATGATGGATATTTTACGCCAAGACCCATCAACCTATATTGATGATGCTTGGGCAAATCAAACTGATACGATTCAAATGAATCAACAGCTCCGTTATCGA
The DNA here is from genome assembly GCF_011301115.1 of Erysipelothrix sp. HDW6B. Lineage (NCBI taxonomy): Bacteria > Bacillati > Bacillota > Erysipelotrichia > Erysipelotrichales > Erysipelotrichaceae > Erysipelothrix > Erysipelothrix sp. HDW6B. The sequence continues at coordinate 2,107,048 of NZ_CP049860.1, forward strand.
ATCTTAAATGCCAATATATCTATTTCAAATGTTTCACTAATTCCCGCGAACCGTCAAGAAGTATACCGCAGTGCACTTGATATTACTGCCGCTAATGCCATTACATATACAGACGCAATCGCATCCGAATGGTATCAAAAAGCACTAAGCCAACAATCATACTTTTTACACATTGATAAGAGTTGTGACGATTGTAAGGATCTCTCCGTTATCCAACGTATCAATGATCCAATTACTCAAGACACGCTTGGTGTTTTAAAACTAGATGTCGATATGAAACAACTTGAGAGTTTTGCAATCAATGCGTTAATTAATCCTGATGATTTTATAATTATCGGAATTGGTGATGAGAACCTACAATATTCGTTAGTTGACTGGGAAATTGTGAAAGTTCCTAATACTGCAGATTTCTTTGTTATTACCGAATTTGAAGGAACCTACCCTGGATTCTATTTTTCTTATATAACCAACTACAGCAAAATGTTTACAGTCCTTGCAGTTCAATCACTCATCTTGTTAACGGGGTTTATTCTATTAATCTATATTGTGATGCGAAACATTACAAAAGTCACTGACTCAATTGCCTCACCGGTCTTAAGTCTTAAGAATGATATGCGTGAGGCCATGGATGGCGATTTATCTGTCCGTAGCCCTCAACTTGAAGGTGAGTTCCAAGAACTAAGTGATGCCTTCAACAGCTTGATGGAGCAGCTTGAAATTCAGGTTGAAGATATTCGTCAAGCGGAAATAGATAAGAGTGCCTTACGCTATGAGATACTTCTTACAAAAGTAAATCCACATTTCTTATACAACACACTTAATGCTATTAAATGGAAAGCTGAATCAATATCTGCGTACGAACTTGCAGGTTCAATTGAAGCACTCGTCAATTATCTCAAATCAATTCTTCGCAACGACAGTAGTACCAACACCGTTGCTGAAGAACTCGAACTACTCGAAAGCTATATTAAAATTATGCGCCTTCGCTATTCCGATGAGGTGGATATCGATTATGATATCGATGAAGAGACCTTTGACATAGAAATCATGAAATTCATCCTTCAGCCACTCATCGAAAATGCTTATATTCATGCATTTAGCGACGACAAAACGGATCAAGTGATTCAAATTTCAATCATGAAGCACGACCAAGAGATGATTATTAAAGTCCGCGATAACGGTAAAGGGGTACCGACAACTAACCTTGAAACACTTACGAGCAAACGCAACTCATCAAGCACCCAAGTTGGATTAAACAACTTAAATCAACGATTAATTCAACACTATGGTGAGGTTGCTGCATTAACGATTGAAAGTGATGGTCAAAGTTATACACAATTTGAAATTCACATACCACTGGAGGAAGCTTAATTATGAAAATACTCTTTGTCGATGATGAACAAAAAATCCTTCAGTATCTGAAGATACTGGTGAACTGGGACGATCACGGTTACGAATTCTTAACCGCCAGCAATGGAAAAGAGGCTATCGATATTTTACAAGATCAAAATATCGATGTCATGTGCTTGGATATCACGATGCCAGTTATGACTGGATTAGATGTCCTTGAGTGGATGTCAACACGAGACTTTGCAACGCGTGTAGTCGTTATGTCAGCTCATGATGAGTTCGAGATTGTTAAAAAAGCAATGCTCTACGGCATTCACGACTATATTCTAAAAACGGATATCTCACGTGAAAACATCATAAAGATGATTGATGGCGTCAGTGCGGATAATGAGAAAAAACGCACCAACGGTGAAAAAGATTCCCTCATAGCAGAATATCAAATCAAAGAAAAATACAACGAAGCACTCGCACAATTTGAGCATTGGTTGTTTCAACGCAGTAATACCATGCCAGATTTATCTGTAATTGATATTCCACAACAAACACCACACTACCTTCCAATGATTATTGCTATTGAAAATTTTGACCACGTTCTCGAACGGTATGCCGAGCGTGATATTCTTGAGTTTGACTTTGTTCTCAAGAATATTATTCAGAATACTTTTTTAGAATGTACCTTCTTGCACGTAACTGAAAAATCAGGCGCCTACGCAATTCTATTAAATCTACACAATTCTTATTTTTTTGGTGACTTCAATAAGACAATCCAGGACAAGGCAAATCAACTCCATAAGAGCCTCAACAAATTTTTAGACATACAGAATTCTGTCTATTATATTGATGAGGTTGTGGCACTTGATGACGTTAAACAAACATTCCAGAATCTTGAAGCATTGCACGAAATGCATCGCCTAAAGGATGATACAACGGTCCACAACATCTCAGAATTCACATTTATCAACGATTCGAAGCAAGCAGGTAGCCAACAATTCTTGAGTGATTTGCACGCTGCCTTTGACCAAGAAAATTTTGGGTCAATTGAATTAGTTATGGATCAGTACATCGAACAAATTTTCCAAGAGAAAATAATCCTTACGTATGATCAGTTTGCACTCATGATTCATAATGCATTTTACGTTTTCATTGAAAAGAAAAAACTTGAGTTTCCAAATTTCAATCTTACTGCGATGCCTAGTCTGGAAATGATGAAAACAACACTTCGAGACTTTATGCTACCGATGCAAGACAAAGAACTTGCAAGCTCCTCAAACTATGTCGTCAATAAAGCGATGATGTATATTAAAAACCATTACCATGAAGATATCCACTTGACGGTTATTGCGGAAAACGTTGATGTTACACCATCATACTTGAGCCGTCTTTTTCCGAAGATTATCGGAAAATCTGTCGTATCATATATTAATGAAGTTCGAATTATCAAAGCAAAAGAGCTTATCGAAAATGAGAATCTCAAGTTTTACGAAATCTCAGAAATGGTTGGGTTTAGTTCCCCAATCATTTTCTCGACAACTTTTAAAAAAGTTACAGGTGAAACACCTGGTGATTATCGAAAAAACTACTTCGCAAACAGAAAAGCGTAAAAAAGAACCACAGCCACTCGGTTGAGAGCTGCGGTTCTTTTTTTTAGTTGCTAATTATTCTCTTGTTTCTTTCCTTTTAGTGAGAGGTAGAGTCCACTAACAATCAATGCTGCTCCGCCAACTAAAATGTACGAATTTGATGCTAATCCGGTTGCAGGTAAGACTGGTTTTGCTTCATTCTTTTCGTAGATTGCATAAAGCGTGATGTCTTCAGCTACTGCGATTGATGTATCGAAATATTGACCTTTACCATCTGCTTGTGTATTCCAACCTTTGAAGGTGTAGCCGTCTTTAACTGTTGCTGGTATCTTTGCACTTGGTAATACCGTATTGATCGCAACTACAACTGGTGTTTTAATACTTCCATCAACAAATGTCACGGTTACTGTTTCTACTGGGACAATGTTCTTTTCGTAAATCGCGTAAACTGTTTGGTCAGCAGTGATTGGTTGTGTTAAGTCAATCATTAACCCTTTGCCGTCAGCTTGTGTATTCCAACCTTTGAAGGTGTAACCTGCTTTAGCTGTTGTTGGAACTTGATCAGCTGATACTACAGTATTGACGTCAATTACGACTGGAGTTGTTGTTTCATCATCAACGAATGTGATGGTTACTTTTTGTACAGGTTCAACATCTTTGTCATAGATTGCATAGACTGTTTGGTCCTCTGTGATAGCTTTTGTGAAATCTATCTTCGTTCCAAGTCCATCTACTTTTGTGTTCCATCCCTTAAAGGTGTAACCAGTTTTAATTGTTGAAGGAATTCTATTTGTTGGAATTACAGTATTAATATCAACTGTAACCTCGCTTGTTAGTGTTCCAACTACAAATTTAACCGTTACTTTTTGAATTGGAACAATATTTTTTTCGTAAATTGCATATACTGTTTGATCTGCTTTAACTACCTCTGTGGTATCAAATGCAGTTCCTTTGCCATCGGCTTGAGTATTCCATTCTTTGAATGTATAGCCCTCTTTAACCGTTGCAGGAATCTTGCTTGCATCTAACGCTTGGTCGTATTTCGTAACAACTGGTGTTGATGTAGATCCGTCCACAAACGTTACAGTAACATTGTTCGCTTCATAAATTGCATATACTGTTTGACCTGCTTTAACTACCGCTGTGGTATCAAATGCAGTTCCTTTGCCATCGGCTTGAGTATTCCATTCTTTGAATGTATAGCCCTCTTTAACCGTAGCGGGAATTTTGCTTGCATCTAACGCTTGGTCGTATTTTGTAACGACTGGTGTTGATGTAGATCCGTCCACAAACGTTACAGTAACATTGTTCGCTTCATAAATTGCATATACTGTTTGATCTGCTTTAATTACGGCTGTGGTATCAAATGCAGTTCCTTTGCCATCGGCTTGAGTGTTCCATTCTTTGAATGTATATCCCTCTTTAACCGTAGCAGGGATTTTGCTTGCATCTAACGCTTTGTCGTATTTTGTAACGGCTGGTGTTGATGTTGTTCCATCCACAAACGTTACAGTAACATTGTTCGCTTCATAAATTGCATATACTGTTTGATCTGCTTTAACTACCGCTGTGGTATCAAATGCAGTTCCTTTGCCATCGGCTTGAGTGTTCCATTCTTTGAATGTATAGCCCTCTTTAACCGTAGCGGGAATTTTGCTTGCATCTAACGCTTGGTCGTATTTTGTAACGACTGGTGTTGATGTAGTTCCATCCACAAACGTTACAGTAACATTGTTCGCTTCATAAATTGCATATACTGTTTGATCTGCTTTAACTACCGCTGTGGTATCAAATGCAGTTCCTTTGCCATCGGCTTGAGTGTTCCATTCTTTGAATGTATAACCCTCTTTAACCGTAGCAGGGATTTTGCTTGCATCTAAGGGTTGATCAAGCTTCGTCGATACTGGTGTAGACACACCACCATCCACAAACGTCACTGTGACGTCACTTGTCGTCCATTTAGCATATAAGTTTAAATCATCTGTAACTTGCATTGTGTCAAAGTTCCATGCAGTTGTGAAATCTGCACTTGTGTACCAACCATCAAACTTAAATCCATCTTTAATCGGAGTTTGCGGTTTAGTAAGATGAGTCCCTTCATATTGTTCTGTAAGAACTAATGGATCTGCACCATTGTCATAGTTATAAGTAACAGTATAAGGTTCACCGAAGAAACCTACAAATATTGGCTTAATTCCGAACGGGTTGATGCGCAACGTGTTATCATCATTCACGAAATAAGATTGGATTGTAAGGCCCAATTTATCAGCAAAAAATTCATGATTAATAGCTACATCAGGATTGAGAGCCATATCTTTCGAATAATCTGTTGTAATTATCGAAAATTCACTCGTTCTAAATGTTTCATATTCCGCTGCTTGAGTAGTGATCATAGCTTTAACAGCGTCTGATTTTTCAAAACGGAGTTTTACAACATCGATTGCTCCTCTTAGACCATCTGAAGATGCACCCTTTGAAAAGAACTTATCCGTGTCGCTACCATCTCCTGCAAGTGTAAAGTCTTGGTCTGCAGTAAAGGTTCGTCCATCAGTTAATGTTGCAACAATTTCAAAGTTAGTTAGCGGCGCTCCAGCAGGTGTTAAATAGTTTTGAACATAAGCTTTGGTTGCTTCATAATCAATACCAATTGTTTTCTCATTGGGACTTGCTGCACGATATTGGTTCCCGTCCGCAACAATGACATCTGGAATTTGACTACTATCAATATCAAATTCATAATACTCTTTATCATTTACTGGGACATTATGGACCGTTCCAATTTGGATTCTATCTTGAGTTTCCAAACTCATCGATAAATCGACATTTCGATTCAATTGATTTAACCAATTAAAATCATCCACGATAACGTCAAAATCTTCTATTTCAGCACCAATTCGGGCACCTTGATATTGACTAAGGAACGTTGTCATTTGCTTAGTAAATTCATTTTTGATTTTGTCAAATCGATCAGGTTGCGTGTTTCCAGTACCTTGTCGGTACGCATATACTAAATGTGGTGCAACATATAATGTTCGTGAAGAAAAGAACATTCCAGGTTTGATTTTTATTTTGTTGCCACTATCGATAAAGTTTTGAGGTAGATTTGTAAAGTTTTGCACCTCTTTTAACTTACGATTTGGATCAGAAAACATCGATAAATTTATCGTTACAGTTAAATCATTTAAGGATTCAAAGTATTCGATTCCTCTAAAATCAAAGACTGTAATGTGATTAAACTCAACGTTATCACCACGAACAAATCCTACCGATTCGATTGTCTTTACATATTCAATAAATTCTTCATCCGTCGTCAGCAATTTATCTGCATTGGAATACGCATGTGTTCTAACATAATCCTGTAGATTGTCAGAAAACATTGAATCCAATTTGTTGCTCTCTGCCGTAATAGGCACTGTCGCAAAGGCCATCAAAATGACCATACATAAACTTATGAACTTCTTCATAATTTCTCCTTTATCCGAACTCTTTCAAGTTCAATTATCCAGACAAACTCCATGCGTTACTTTTTCTACAGCATGCAGTTGACCAATAATAAAGGGGGATATAATTTACAACTGTATTTAGATATCTGTTTCGAACAATAGTTACTAAGCCAAAATATTATAAAAGACCCTTAATTGAAACTTCCGATTCTATAAAAATCGAATGCTTTTAGAGTCTGAAAATTTATCTTGGATTCCCCCCCATGATAACTTCAGTGATTTTTGACGTGTGTCACGATTTCACTAAGATTGCAAACGATGCAATTTCGTTCAAATTTACAGTACAAATACATTCGGATGGACTGTCAGTAATTAAATATTGCGTTCCATCGGATTCATAAGAAAATGTCTTACAATTCCAACTATTAAACTTCCAGTTCTCGAATACTATAATAATAACACCATAAAGTCTATATTTATTAGTTATTTTCTTAACTTCACTATTATTTCAATATTAATTATAACACTGTTAAGAAATACGTATTTTTGTATTAAATAATTAAGATTATATTAACAAATCTTTAACTCATAGCTTCCTAATCTATAATTATCCAAGCCCGTACTATACAATTCAATTGCGAAATTCCCTCTATTACACATCAAAAAATGTGAGAAAAAAAAAAAAGAAAACACCAGAGAAGATGACCCATTAGCAGGTCGTCTACTCTGATGTTTTTAAGTTTTATCAATTTAAAAGCTTTACTATTTATTGATTATAAGTAATTTTAAACTGTACGTTCGTGAGCTGTACGCATTAGAACATCGAGTTGTTGTTCTTTTGTAAGTTCAACGAAACGAACTGCATATCCAGAAACACGAATTGTTAAGTTTGGATATTTGAGTGGATTTGCCATCGCATCTTCTAACAATGAGTTATCGAAGACGTTAACATTAAGGTGGTATGCTCCTTGTGAGAAGTATCCGTCCATGATTCCACGTAGGTTTGCAACACGCTCAGGATCTGATTTACCCAATGAGATTGGTGCAATTGTTTGCGTATTGGAAATACCATCTAATGCACAGTTATAATCCAATTTAGCAGTTGAGTTAAGTGATGCAAGTAATCCATTACGTTCTGCACCGTATGATGGGTTAGCTCCTGGAGCCAATGGAACACCTTTTCCACGACCATCTGGTGTATTACCTGTAGCTTTACCATAAACAACATTTGATGTGATTGTAAGTAAACTTAATGTAGGTGTTGAGTTACGGTATGTATGGTGACGTTTGATTTGCTTCATAAAGTATTGAAGTGCCCAGTTTGCAAGATCATCTGCACGGTTATCATCATTACCATAACGTGGGAAGTCCCCTTCAATTTCAAAGTCAATCGCAACACCATTCTCATCACGAATTGGTTTAACTTTTGCATATTTGATTGCTGACAATGAGTCTGCAACGTGTGAGATTCCAGCAATACCTGTTGCAAAGGTACGTTTTAAATCAGAATCCATCAATGCAAGTTGTGATTTTTCGTATGCATATTTATCATGCATATAGTGAATTGAGTTTAAAGTATTTACATAAAGTTCTGCCAACCAATCCATCATATCTTGGTATGCTACTTTAACTTCTTCAAAATCTAAGATTTCAGATGAAATTGGGCGGTAACGTGGTCCAACTTGAGCACCTGTAATTTCATCAACACCACCGTTGATTGCATATAACAATGCTTTAATTAAGTTAGCACGTGCACCGAAGAACTGCATGTCTTTACCAATAACTGTTGCGGAAACACAGCAAGCGATTGCTGCATCATCTGAACCCCATTTTTCACGGAGTAACTCGTCATTTTCAAATTGAATTGACGATGTTTCGATAGCGATACGGGATGCAAAAGTACGGAATCCTTCTGGCAATGCATCACAGTAGAGAACTGTTAAGTTTGGCTCAGGTGATGGACCCATGTTAATGAGTGTATGCAAGAGACGGAAATCTGTTTTTGTTACTAATGAACGTCCATCAAATGCCATCCCAGCGATTGAAAGTGTAGCCCAAATTGGGTATCCACTGAAGAGTGAGTTGTACTCTGGTGTACGAGCAAATTTAACCATACGTAATTTCATAACGAGGTGGTCAATCAACTCTTGAGCTTCTAGCTCTGAGATAGTACCTGCTGCTAGATCACGTTGTAGGTAGATATCTAAGAATGCTGAAATACGTCCAATGGACATCGCTGCACCATTGTTTTCTTTGATAGCTGCAAGGTATCCAAAGTATAACCATTGCACAGCCTCTTTAGCATTTGCAGCTGGTTGTGAAATATCATAACCGTAGCTTGCTGCCATTTCTTTCATGTCAGCTAACGCACGAATTTGTTCGTTGATTTCTTCACGAAGACGAATCACGTCATCTGTCATTGTTCGGTAACCTGCATGATTGAGATCATCTTTTTTCGCTTTGATTAAACGATCAATTCCGTACAATGCGACACGGCGGTAATCACCGATAATACGACCACGACCGTATGCATCTGGTAGTCCTGTGATAATCTTATTTTTACGAGCTGCACGCATCTCTGCTGTATAAACATCAAAGACACCTTGGTTGTGCGTTTTGCGCCATTTTGTAAAGATGTTTACGAGCTCTTCATCAGCAACGTAACCATTACTTTCCAATGATTTCACAGCCATTCCAATTCCTCCGAAAGGAATGAATGCTTGTTTTAAAGGTTCGTCAGTTTGGAAACCAACAATCTGTTCCAAGTCTTTATTCATGTAACCTGGTCCATGTGATGTTACGGTAGATACAATCTTTGTATCCATGTTGTAGACACCATCATGCTCACGTTGGTAAGCATTCATTGTTTCCAATTGTTCCATTAGGTCAATTGTATTTTGTGTTGGTCCTTCTAAGAACTCATCATCACCACGATACTCTGTGTAGTTTTGTTTAATAAAATCACGCGTATCAATATTTTCTTTCCAATAGTTTCCTTTGAAACCATTCCATTGATTATACATCAAGATACCTCCTTTATTAGAATCAAATCCCCATATCTAATGTATTACTCTTAAAGTATATCAATAGTGGTTATCATTTGAGGTGTATATTCATTGTATTTGACGTGAAATATATAACATATTATTTATAAATAACATATTGTCCGTTCGTTTGATAATAATCATAAATCGCTCACAAGCTCTGTTTAACTGTGTTTTAAGATACATCATGACTCATTCTGTGCAATTTATTAATTAACGAATTCACATATTAATCATTGGTATGTAGTTACCTCTGCCTCCATAATAAAAGACAGCGCAGGTTGTGTGCTGTCTTGAGTTTGATTTCACATTTCGAAATCTTAGTTTGATTGTTGATCATCCGAAATTTCTTTATCTATAGCAATAGCAATTGATAGTGCAAGCACAGCATCGCGTTCATCCGGAATCGTAAGTTCGTAACTATCACCCCAAGTAAACCAATGCTTTCTCAAATACATGATAGGCCGTTCACCATAGACTACACTGTAATCATGATCCCAAATATCACCCCGTAACTCCCACTGTTTGCCAGTTATCTCAAATTTACTTTTAAAGAATGAGAATCTTCGAACAAGTTCAACATGATCTGTTGTTGGTGTCGTAATATCATAACGCGAAAAAATTCGAAACATTTGTTTTTCAATCTCCGACACCATTTCGCCGTTCTCATTGCGAATCACAAATTTTTTGGGTATTCTCATGAAACTTCCCTCGACAAAAAATCTATCGACTCCAGTTTCATCTTTAACTGTAAACCTCTCACTAATCGCAAATACTTTTTGCTTGATATATAATTTCATGTTGCCTCTCTACTTTTTCGTACAAATAAAGTCATTGTCCTGTAATGCACTTACTTCTTCATCCAAAAACAATCCCTTTATTTCACGATCATATCCTGAATAATAATCGATACGTTTCATTAAATCAAAATCAATATCTTTCATCGTCTGAATTTGAATTAATTCTAACACACTGTCAGTTCTTATTACTTTTGATTCGATCCCTGGGATATCTTTACCACCTGCAGTATCAATCATAACTTGATTACTTGCTTCAAAGACTTTTTGAAACTCATTCGCAAGCATTTCAAAACCTTCCTTTGGTAAATCTGCAGTATATTCAAGTTTAAATACATTCTCCACCCTTGTGACGTCATTACCCTCCGCATCAATTGTGTAATAATAACTCATTGGACCACTATCCTTCAACTCACAAAGCGTTTGTGAAGGACTTCCTTTTATTGAACAGCCAGCAAGTAGTAACGTACCCAAAAGTAAAACTACGATTTTTTTCATTTGGTTCCCCCCTAATGTACTTCGATAGTAACACATATCGATACATACATAAAAGGGGAACCTATTCGAACAACTTGCTTTAATGAAAGGACCATCCTATTTCCAACACTCATATCATAACTTTAAGCATTGATGTTTATTCAACGACAGCCACATTCCGCACGATATCCCAACTAATCGCATAGCCTTCAATATAGAAAAATGAATCATCCGCCATTCCCGCAAATTTTCCCGTTACGCTTTCTCTAAGGCGCTGATGATCATCCATTATATTGACTTGTACAGATATCACCTTTGATTTCAGAAATGCGAACTGTAGAACGGCATCTATTTCCTCACGATCCATTTGCGGTAGGGCCGGTACTACTTTAAGTGCATCACTTTTGCCCTCATCAATCGTTTTAGTAAGCTCAGCAAGCGCAAATGCAGTACCCCACTTCAGGCCAAAAGGTCGATCTTCATACTCATTGTAGTTTTTGAATTCCTTTTTTGTCCTTTTTCTTGTCACGAATACGCTCCTCACTTTCCATACCCTCCAGACCACCAGCATGGCCACCCACTAATGAGCTCCGGGCAATGGCACGACCGCCTTCCATAAGACTACTCGCATAAACCATTTTAGTGAAACCAAATTTCTCACGCACAGTATCAACCGCTTCATCAAATTTATGATTCTTTTCTTTTTGAACTACCGATTCGAAGATATTAATTTGCTCCGGCATATCATGGCTTAGCTTAGAACAGTTAATGCCAATATTACGCACAGTTTGATGGTCAAAATGTTGTTCAAAAATATCAATGAGAACTTCAGCAAGTTTATGACTTTGATTGGTCATCTCGATATTTTTCTGCTTATTAAAACCAGTCTTTCCATCACGGTCAACAAACCCTAACGAATAACCCACCCATAGACTCACATTACTCGTTTTAACTCCCTCTTTTCGAAGACGCGTCGCCACTTGATCTGCCATTTCACGAATAACGATTTCAAGTTCTTTTTTACTAGTATAATCACGGTTCAATACTTGTGAATTTCCAATAGAGCGAGATTTTGGGGCATATGCTTCACCCAAAAATGTACGGTCAATTCCCCATGCATGTGCATAAAGTTGTGTTCCCAATATTCCAAGTTTACTTTTCAATAAATCGTAGTTAGCATGCGCTAAATCGTAAACACTGAAGATGCCTAATTTTTGTAAACGAATGGCACCTCGATGTCCTATTCCCCACATATCCGTCATCGTTTTAATTTTCCATAATTTTGAAGGAACATCCTCATAACGCCACTCCGCTTTCATATCTTTATTATTCTTTGCTTCATTATCCAACGCTAACTTCGCCAACAGTGGATTGTCTCCAATTCCAACAGTCGTATAAATTCCTGTCTTACGAAACACTTCAGTCTGAATTAACTTTGCAATTTGATACGCACTCTCACAATTGAAATATTCTAAAGAATCCGTCACATCTAAGAATGTTTCGTCAACCGAATATGTCGATACATTTTTATCATCGACATACTTCCGATATATTTCATTAATTTGGCGATGCATTTGCATATACATGTGCATACGCGGTGCAGCAATTACCAAATCATCTGGGTACGGAAAGGGTAGATCACGAGCACGACTAACATTACTTATTCCATAAGCTTTTTTTGCCTCGGGACTGGATGCAAGAATTAGTCCACTACCACGTTCATTAACGCTATCGCTGGGATAACTCATGACAACTAGCTTAGTGGTTAATGGATTCAATTTGCGTGAAACTGCCTCACAAGACGCGTAAAAGCTCTTGCAATCGATACAGAGAATATCACGAGATGGTTCTTTATCGTAATCAAATGTCACAGACGTCATAAGTATCACCCTTTCTTCTATCAATATTATACTCTAAATAGACGACATTATGTGTCCACTACTTTTTTTGTTTTACAGAAAAAAAGACATCGCACGATGTCTTTGGATTTATATAATTTTTATTTTATACGTTATTTTTAGCTTTTTTCCGCTTGCGAATTAAGGTATATCCACCAACCCCAGCACCCGCAAAAATTGCAGTACCAAGAACAACTTCACCTGTAGTATTCTTTTCTTTTACTGGGATTTCGCCAAAGAACACGCCATCTTTATTGTACAATTTAATTGCAATTTTATCTGTCTGCTTGATCTGATAAGAAACATCATCAACTAAGTGACCATTAATCGACAGGTTCGTAATCGTCCCTGTAGCAAGATCACCCAAATCTGAGCCACGTATCTCTGAAACTGATGTATTGGTTAACTCTAGAGTTTTGTCTTTCCCATATGATATTTTCGCATCATATGACGCATCTGCAAACTCTTCTGCAGTACCAAAAATAAATACTTTAAAGTCATGAATTTGGTTCTTTTCTTTGTTTTCGGATACTACTTTAACTTGTAGATTGTTACCCATAAACGGCTTTAAATCCTTTTCAAAACTTAGTGAACTCGTGGCTTGTCCATTTTTTGTTGTTACTAAAAAAGAATCCAAATTAACCTCGTTAGATAAAAGTTGAAGCGTCGATACTTTCTCTGTCTTCGAACCGCCAAATTCAGTTCCACCAAAACTTATTACATCAATTGTAGTGTTATTTAATTTTTCCAGTTCTATTTCTTTTGCCTTCGCTTCTTCGGCTTCTTTAAGTTTGCGCTCTTCTTCTAATTGCTTCGCTGCCGCGGCTTCAGCAGCGACTCTTTCATCTTCTAATCGCTTTGATTCTTGTTCTTGCGCTCTCGTATCACCCGAACGGGATGGCGATGCATTTCCGCCGCAAGGGTTATCGTAACCTAACGATCCTCCCTGAGGATACCATCCTGAACCTCGATCTGCTGCTACATGCCAGTGTCCATCCCCATGGTGACCGTAATACGTATCCCCACAGCTAATGATACTTCCGCCCTTTAATTTACCGGACGTTGCCGATACAGGTAATATGGTCGTCAGCATTAAAACTCCAGTGACGACACTCAACTTAAGTAATTTCTTTCTCATTTGTCCTCCACAGAAAATTACATTTTCACACTGCTCCTATCATACCCAAATAAGATTGAAAAAGCGATGTTATTATACAATTTTGCGAAAGTTAGCAATTAAACATTAATTTGAATATCGCTAACCACATATTTCTGGTCATTTCGTTAAGTAATTTAAATCGCAGGCATGTGACATCAATATAGGCACACGACAATGAACCTAAAGTATGCATATCCAAAATAGATGAATACCTAAACCTCTATAAATCAGAAACCCTATTTATACTTCACGTTATAATTGATACAATTATAGATATTACGAGGTAATTTTGATGCAAAGCAAATCAAAGCGATCCATATTTTCAAGTGCACTAATCCTATCATTAGTAATTAGTTTTCTATTTTTCCTAATCATTTCTTTATTTTTGTATATCGATACACAGTCTCTGATGCAAGCAGACCCATTCTTTATCGATGACCCGTTATCAAACCTTGCCTATCTCTTTGTTGCTATATGGAGCTTCATTGTCTTTTTTATATCCCTTCCTATTAACTTTCTCTTGATCAAATCAAAACGCGAAGGTACAAATTCTACACAATAAAATGGATTTGTTCTTAACAGGTAAAGATTCATCAATCATATGCGAATACTGGAAAGATATTACCAATACTTTTTTATATCTAATTATAAGTAAAATGGCACATTACAAAAAAAACTACCCAGATAATGGGTAGGTTTAATAGTATCTTTTGATTGTAACCTATAGTTAGCGTTTTCCTTTAGAGATGCGCAATCGCCTTTTGTTATTGCATGTGTCGCATTAACTTACCTTTCAAGAAACAGTCTTGTGATTATTCGTCTCTGTATTATAAAAGTTGATCTATGGTACCGCAGTACAATGACCAATCCTTATTTTAATTACTTGACTCATTTAGTTTTGTTACGAATGTCAAGGCTAAGATATTGAATCAATATTATAATTTTAAAGATTAAAGAATTAAAGTACACTCAAAATTTGTATGTCTTAAAACACGCTTCTGCTACTATTAGATTACTTTCTTTTAAAGGCATATGAGAATGTAGTAATTATAACAAAAAATATAAGTTGAAAAGATGGTTAAGCGGATTAAAAAAACCACTCATAATTGAGTGGTTGTCGTTTGTGTCATGGTGGCCCCAGCCAGAATCGAACTGGCGACACACGGAGCTTCAATCCGTTGCTCTACCGACTGAGCTACAGGGCCATTGGTTGCGGGAGAAGGATTTGAACCTACGACCTTCGGGTTATGAGCCCGACGAGCTACCAGACTGCTCCATCCCGCGATATGTAATTTTTACTGCTACACCATTATATCACATTTACTTAACAAATCAAGCAAAATTTATGGCGGAGGAGGGGAGATTCGAACTCCCGCACGCTCTCACGTCTGCTGGTTTTCAAGACCAGTCCCTTCAGCCACTTGGGTACTCCTCCATAAGGAAATTTTGTTTTATTTGGTGGACCCTGTAGGACTCGAACCTACGACCAACCGGTTATGAGCCGGTAGCTCTAACCAACTGAGCTAAGGGTCCAATACTACAGTAGTTTGTTTTAGATAAATGGTAGCGGGTGTGAGATTCGAACTCGCGACCTTCCGGGTATGAACCGGACGCTCTAGCCAACTGAGCTAACCCGCCATGTATAAATGTGTTTTAAAATAAAATGGTCGGGATGACAGGATTCGAACCTGCGACCCCCTGGTCCCAAACCAGGTGCACTACCAAGCTGTGCTACATCCCGACTAATATGGCGCGCTCGACAGGAGTTGAACCCATAACCTCTTGAGCCGTAATCAAGTGCTCTATCCAGTTGAGCTACGAGCGCGAATGTACATCGTTTATTGAATTGTGGATCCACCAGTTAAAAAGTAATGGTGGGGATGAAGGGACTTGAACCCATACGAAGTTGCCTTCAACGGATTTTAAGTCCGTTGCGTCTACCAATTCCGCCACATCCCCATATTGGAGGTTCCTATCGGATTCGAACCGACGATGACAGAGTTGCAGTCTGTTGCCTTACCACTTGGCTAAGGAACCATTTTAAGCGACTTTTAATCTTGCGATTGACTTGCCGTTTCCTTGACTGCTTTTACATTATACAATAACAGAAACAAAATGCAAGCATATTATTGAAAAAGAATTACGTTTTTTAGCAATATTTTCCCAACACTATCAATAACCCACTAAACAGTGCGTTTGAGTATGCTGATACGATTAATAATTATTTAATTCTTTTATAATTTAGTAGAATTTTTCATTCTTGAATCGAGAATTTGAATATTTAATATATCCGCTATTTTAGCGAGCCAAACGCACATTTATATGTATTACATTTAATAGGTTGTACATTTATTTTCGTGAATTAATTGGTGATCTTTGATTCGCTAATAAAAAGCGAGAGTTACGCACATAAACTCCTGTGCATAACCCTCACATTACTACTTAAACAGCTTTAATTTTTTGCCAGTAATCTGAAAGAATAACTTTCATGTTTGCATCATAGAAAAACTCTTCATCCTTCTCATAGCCATCACGTGGCACGTATGAGCTTACTTCAGCATATTTAGCACCTGGTGCTGTTAATGCCTCCACAACTGTAGGTAACGGACTTGTGTAACCTACTTCCTCAGAGATACGTGTAGATGCATCTTCGCTAATCATGAAATTCATCCATTCATGTGCAAGTTCTGGGTTTTGTGCGTTTGTAGGGATAACCATTGTATCTGACCATACGTTTGTTCCTTGTAACGGTGCATAGAAAGCCATATCAGGATTCTCTGATAGAATATAGCTTGCATCCCCTGAGTACACTACAGCAAGGTCTTTGACCCCTGTAGCCATTCCATCAATAACTTCGTCTGTTACATAAATTGGTGACATTGTTTGGCGCATTTCAACCAACCAGTTGTATGCTATTTCTAATTCTTCTGGATTTGTCGTATTCATGGAGTATCCATTAGCTTTTAAAGCAACCATGAAAGCATCACGCTCTGAATCGTAGAAATACGTTTTACCTGCATATTTTTGATCCATGAAAATATTCCATCCAAGAGCATCTAAGTCTTTTTGATCAACATTATTCTTATTGTAAACAATTCCAACACTTCCCATGAAGTATGGCACTGTATATTCATCATTTGGATCCATGTGACGTCCTTTTAGACTTGGATTAACATTTGCGTAGTTAGGAATTTTAGAATAATCAACTTTTTGAAGCAAACCTTCTTCGCGCATACGTTGTGTCATATAGTCTGAAGGAATTAAGATATCATAACTTGAACCATCTTGAAGTTTTGTATACATTGCTTCGTTGGATTCAAAGCGATCATAAATTACTTTTGCATTAAATTCTTTTTCAAATTCTGTAATAAGGGTTTCGTCAATGTATTCACCCCAGTTAAATACACGGAGTGTTTGTGTTTCTTTTGATGTACCGGATGCACATCCTGCAAGCACAATTAGTGCTGCAAGTCCTACTAAAATTTTTTTCATATGGTTTCGACCTTTCGTTTATCTTTCTTTTTCACGATGAGTGGGAGTACGTTGATTAAAATGAGGGCTATCGTGATAATAACAACAATAATTGTTGAGAGTGCATTAATCATTGGATTAATACGTTTTGACATCGTATAGACATAAATTGAAATATTGCTGACACCATTACCTGTTGTAAAGTATGAAATCACGAAGTCATCAAATGACATGGTGAAGGCAATTAGCGCAGCGGAAATTATGGCTGGTGTTAGTTGTGGCAGAATTACTTTACGTAATGCTGCAAAGGGTGTTGCACCCAGGTCCATAGCTGCATCGGCAATGCTTGGATCTAACGATCGAAGCTTTGGCAGTACGGTTAGGATTACATAAGGTGTACAGAATGTTATATGGGCAATAAGCATTGTCATGTATCCTTTGCCGAGCTTCGGCAAGGATATAAAGAGTAGCATTAACCCTATCGCTGTAACGATCTCTGGATTAAGCACCGGAAGATTATTGATGTTTAGGTAAATCTTACGAACGAGTGGTTTGTGTCGTGAAATACCAATTGCTGTTAGAGTTCCTACGATTGTTGAGATGATTGTTGCAATAATCGCAATGCTTACCGAATTTGATACTGCATCCATGATATCTCGGCTTTCAAAGAGTTTGGAATACCAGTCTGTTGAGAAACCTGTCCATGATGTCAATGATTTCGAACTATTGAACGAGAAGACAATCATAACGATAATTGGACCGTAGAAGAAGATCAGCATTGCTGCAAGTGTTAAGATACTTCCAAATTTACGTTCTTTTTTCATTAGATTTTCCCTCCCTTCATCACTTCGTCAGTATTCGACTTGTCGGCACGTTGTGCAAAGTGCATCGAAACGAGGATGAGAATTGCCATAATGAGTGAAATGGCTGATCCGAAGTTGTAATCACCAATATTTATGAATTGGTTCTCAATGAGGTTACCAATCAAGACATAACTTCCACCTCCGAGAAATTTCGGAATAATAAACGTTGATAATGATGGTAAAAATACTAATGTAATTCCCGAAATAACACCTGAAAGGGATAATGGGAAAATAACTTTTCTAAATGTTTGGAAACGATTTGCTCCAAGATCGTGACTTGCTTGAATGAGTGATTCATCCAGCTTGGATAACACCGTATAAATTTGAATAATCATAAATGGTAAGAAGTTGTAAACCATACCTAGAATTACGGCAAAGTCGGTATACATCATTTTAATAGGTGGAATCCCAAAGAATCCGAGAATATTATTAATGATACCAACATCTGACAGAATGCTAATCCAAGCATATGTTCGGACCAACATATTAATCCACATCGGTAATGTCACCAACAGAATTAAGAGAGTTTGCATCTTTTCGCTACGGCGTGAAATGATGTATGCAAGTGGGTATCCTATAATTAAACAAATTACCGTTGTTACAGTTGCAATTTTTAGGGATTCGAGCAAGACTTTGATAAAGACTGGATCAAAGAATTTTTTGAAGTTATCTAATGATAATTGTAGCGTTACAACATCATTGCCTTTTGTTGTCAGTGCGTAGATTAGGATGATAAACATCGGCAATACTACGAAGAGTGACATCCAGACAGCATAAGGTGTGATTAACTTACGGTAGCTTTTCACTAATAAGTCTCCATCGTGTACATAACATGGATATCTTCTGGGAAGAAGTGGATGCCTACTTCTTTTCCTATTTCAGATATATCGGTTGTATGAATAATAAATTCACGATTGTCTGTTTTTACGACTATTTCATAGTGAACGCCTTTAAAGAGAATTGAATCAACAACACCTGTTAGTTTACCAAGTTCAACATCAACAATATCGATGTCTTCAGGTCGGATAACAATATCAACTTTTTCATTTTCATCGAATCCATGATCAACACATTCAAATTGAGTGCCGTCAAACTCGACAAGGTTATCGCGAATCATTGTACCCTCAAAGATATTTGAGTCACCAATAAAGTTTGCAACAAAGCGGTTCTCTGGTTCATTGTAAATATCTGTTGGGGTTCCGATTTGTTGAATCTCACCCGCATTCATAACTACAATCTTGTCGGACATCGTTAATGCTTCTTCTTGATCATGGGTAACATAAACGAAAGTAATTCCAACATCTTGCTGAATAGCTTTGAGTTCATGTTGCATTTCTTTACGTAGTTTTAAATCGAGTGCTCCCAAGGGTTCATCAAGGAGTAAAACCATGGGTTCGTTAACAAGCGCACGTGCAATCGCAATCCGTTGTTGCTGTCCACCTGACATTGCGGTAACACTGCGGTGTTCATAGCCAACAAGGCCTACAAGTTCAAGCATCCGTTCAACTTTTTGTTTAATGATGCTTTCATCTTCCTTTTTGATGCGAAGTCCAAATGCAATATTTTCATAGACATTTAAATGTGGAAAGAGTGCATACCGTTGAAAAACTGTATTGACTTCACGTTTGTAGGCCGGAAGTTTTGTAATCTCTAATTCATCGAAGTAAACTTCTCCTGAATTTTGTTCTAAGAATCCTCCAAGAATTCTCAGTAATGTTGTTTTGCCACATCCTGATGGTCCCAGTAGTGTTACAAATTCATTTTCAAAAATATCAAGGTTAATTCCTTTTAAGACTAGTTGGTCATCAAAACTCTTAACGATATTTCGAAATTGAATCAATGGTTTGTTTTCCATGCGTTTCCTCCTTAAAAAATCGGTGGGGTACATACCCAAATGAGTCGAGCCGTTTGTTGGTACGGATTCTCAATCACGTGCGTTTTGCTCCCGTTAATATAAAATGTTTGTCCTTTAGATACGGTGAGTTCCTCATCACCATACTTAAGAAGTATTTTTCCCTGCAGTACATAACCGAATTCTTCACCTTCATGGGGTTCGATCGTATTTGAAACACCACCTGCTTTAAGTTCAAGCATGATGGGTTCCATTTCATTTTTTTGTGCATTGGGAACAATCCAGTGGATTGTATGGTCTTCATTCTCATCAATAAAGTAGTCATCTGATTTAAAAACAATCTGTTCCTCTTTTTCTTGTTTGAAGAATGCTGATAAGTCCGTACCCAACGCTTCTACAAGATCACTAAGCGTTGCGATTGATGGCGATGTTAAATCATTTTCCAATTGCGATAAAAAGCCTTTCGACAGTTCACTACGACTTGCTAGCTCTTCTAACGTTAATCCGTTTTTTATGCGTAATTGTTTGAGTTTTTTCCCGATTTCCATATGCACCTCGCTTGTTTAGTATTGCTAAACAAATATATTAGTAACCTTAAACACAAGTTTTATTATACATATTCATTTTTGAAATGCAATACATATGAAAAAAAACACCAACAAAATTGTTGGTGTTTTAATTATTCAGCTGATGTGATGAATTTTTCAAGTTCTGGTTTTGGCATGAATCCTGTTTTGCGACCAACAGGTTTTCCGTCTTTAAACAAGATAAGCGTTGGGATTGACATAACGTCGAAACGTTGTGCAAGCTCGCCTTCCTCATCAACATTAACTTTGACGATTGTAGCCTTGTCAGCATGTACCTCTGATAGTTCAGCAAGAATCGGGGAGATCATCTTGCAAGGGCCACACCAGTCAGCGTAAAAATCTACTAATACAACGCCATCTGAAATTTCTTCATTGAAGTTAGCTTTTGTTAAGTTTTTCATGTGTATTACCTCCTAAGCCTGTATATTATACCACAACTACTCAAAAATTAAGTGTTGTTGCCCACAGGCATTCTAAATTTGAGTTTTCCTTGTAATACTTTGATTGCAATATCCGTATATTCAAAGACTTCTCCATCATACCCTACTGCAACTGGATGATTTGCATGAATATGTAATTCTGTGACTTTTTGAGTTTCCACAACATCAAGTCCTAGATGATTTCCTTTATAGTACATTGGAAATAATTTCGGCAATCTCCAAAAAGGAACATCACTAACAATGGTTACATCCAACAATCCATCTTCAATATCTGCCAATGGGGCACTCTTAAACCCGCCGCCGTACCACTTTCCGTTCATTACAGATGTGAGTAGCGTATCGAATCGTTGTGTCTCGCCATTCATCGTTATATCTAAATGCGTTTTCTTTTTTACCGCTAGTGCAATCACCGCGTTGTAGATATATACAAGTGAACGGGGGAAGATTGTTGTGCGAACTGCATTGACGCGTTTGTTAACATCAGCGTCTACTCCGATATTTAGGCAGTTTAGGAAATAGTGGTCATTCGCGATTCCAATATCAATATTATGGACTTCGCCTTCAATTGTTCGATAAAGTACATCTTTAATATCCTTTTTATCCGCTGCGATCATTCGCCAAAAATCATTACCTGTTCCCACAGGTATTATTGCGAGTTGTGAGTCAAAGTGCATTCCGTTTAGAATCTCGTGGGCTGTTCCATCACCACCAACGGAATATAAGACGACTTCTTCTGTATATTCAGATGCAATGCGTTGCGCATGACCAACAGATTCCGTAAAACGAATTTCATAACTTTCATTACTTTTTTCAAAATATTCATGAACCCAACCAGCAACATCTTTTACATTCCCCAGTCCTGAAATTGGATTAATAATAAATACGTGTTTCATAAAACTTCTCCTGTTTTAACGTTACTATTATCGTACAGTCCGACTTTCTTTTCAACAAAGACGAAAGGAAGTGGCATCACTTCCTTATCCTTCTCTATTAATTCTTGCATAAACGATTACAATTGTAAACACATTTTTATGTTCTCACAACATAATGAATCACAATTGTGGACCCTTGTGGTAGTACATCACCCTCAAGACTCGATTGCGACCAAAATTGGCCATCATTGAACATTTCTGAACTCTGTTCTGATTGTGCAAATTCGATGTCAATTTTATGCTTTGTTGCCCATTTATTGATAGCGTCACGACTCATCGTGCTAAAGTCTGGTACTTTAACTTCGCCATTTGCAGTCATACTATCGATGCTTTCGTTTTTTGAGCTATTTGAGTCCTGCGTATTTTTGGAGTTCGTTTGTGATGTTTTCGAATCATTGATACCATTTATCTTGGTTTCTTGATTCGCAATGGACTTATCTTTTGAACGATCTCGATTACTCTTTAACTCATTCTCTGACCACAAGCGTCCATCAAATGTTTCTAAGTCAGGGTTTTGAGTAAACGCATCATATGGTTTTGAAAACGTGAAACCGAAGGCTGTATCGCCTTGAAGCTGCGGAGTTGTCTCCATATTTTGATCGATGAGTGTTCGCGTATTATGCACATACGTAGTATATGGACGAATTACGCTTGCACCATTCGGTGCTTCATCGGGTTCTCCAAGTATTTGTGATTGGACAATTCTGAATGTCTCCATTGGTTCTAGTGGTGACGTTTGGATACTTGTGATTGCATACCCCATCAGAGATGTCATGTGATTAACGGACATGTTCGTTGAAATATTGTTTTTAGCTCCATCCAAAATATTTACGAGTGTATTGGGATTGCGAGTATTAATAATAGCTGCCGCTATCTCTCGAATGACATACTGTTGGTTTCGTTGGCGAGCAAAATCATTATCTGCGAAGCTATAGCGTTCGCGGGCAAATGTAACAACTTGTTTTCCGTCGAGATGATTCATACCTTCAGGTACAGTTATTGGTTCGTATTCGACTGGATTTGAGTCTTCAATTGGGAATGAACCCGCGAATTGTAATGGCGACTCAATATCTAGTCCCCCAAGCGCGTCGACAATTTTCTCTAGAGCATAAAAATCTGTTTCAAAGTAGAAATCGATATCAACATCAAGGAAATTCTCCACAGTATCAATCATGCATTCACGGCTAATACCACGCGAATGATTTATTTTATCAAAAGTTTGGCCTGGGTAACATGCTATAGGGACATAACTATCACGTGGGACACTTGTCATTGTTGCTTTCATCGTGTTTGGGTTGAATGTTGCAAGAATGATGGAATCGGATAGATTATCATTGTTTCCCAGCATGAGTAAGGTAAAGGGTTCACGTACAACATCAACATTAGATACTTCTGAAGATACAGACGCCGAAAAATTCACAATACTCTTTGATGGCTCGAACGGATTCACAGGTGCATCAACAGTTTCAGCAAGTCGTGTGTAGTTCTTAGGAAGTACCGCAAACGGAATTTCTTTGTTAAGGGCTGCATCCACCAAACTCTTGGTATCTTTATATTCGACCAGTTCCGAAGTTCGTGAGTATCTCTGTACATTCTCTTGAATAAGCGTTTCAAATTCTGGATTGACACTTTGAATATAACCCACTTTCGCGCCGGCTAAATCTTTGTCTGTTTTCGTTCCATCAATTGAGACAATAACGTAGTCAATACTTTCTTCTCCCGAAATGTTGATAATTTGGTTTATTAAAGAATCTGTTTTATATAGATAATAAGTAGCAACTCCACTCACTGTAAGTAAAGCAATTCCAAAGAAAACAGTGATAGTTCGCATGAATCGAACACGTTTCGCATACCCGATTAAGAACGTTAGATTTAAGACAAGTGCTAGAATAACCAATATTCCAATTCCCATCGTAAAGTACTCCGAATGGATTTTCATATAATTACCTGCAAGAACGATCATCATCGCTATTACAATATTGGTTGCAAAGGTTATGAGAATACCATAGAATGGTGCATCAAAAAAACGCTTGGCTTTGGGTTGTTTTCGGTGTCGCATCGGTTGCCTCCTTATCGAAATAAAACCATCGCTGCAATGACGTGCACACGACGGTTTTGCTTTCATTAAATTACAATTTCTGTGCTAACTATTCGTTGGCTTTTGTGCTTGACCAGATGAACCTGAATCTGGTTTTGTTGAATTTGTTCCTGAGTTATCGTCTGGTTTTTGGTTCTCATTATCCGTATCAGGTTTGGTTTCCGGTTCTGTTGGTTTCGTAATTGGTGGTTTTGTTTCTTCCACCGCTTCTTCTTCGTTATCAGTCGGACGTTCTGTTTGTGTATTCTGTTGAGATTCGTTTTGATTATTTGTTTGTGGCTCTCTTGTTTGTTCCTGCTCTGTTGTCTCTTCGCGTTCTGACACCGGTAAGCGTGTCGGACCGTTCGGTGACCAGAATAGCCCATCAAATGGTTCTAAATCTGGATTTTGAGTGAAAGCATCATAGGGTTTTAAGAGTGTAAAGCCAAAGGATGTATCATTTTGCAATCGAGGTTCTTTTTCCATATTTTGATCGATCAATGTACGTGTGTTATTGACATATGTTGAGTATGGACGAACCACAGACGCATCACCCACGAAATCCGGAACGCCTAAAACTTGCGACTGTGTAATTCTGAAGGTATCCATAGGTTCAAGTGGTGATGATTGAATACTTTGAATTGCATACCCCATAAGTCCTGTCATATCACTGACTGACATGTTCGTAGAAATGTTATCTTTTGCGCCATCGAGAACACTTACAAGGGTATTCGGATTGCGGGTGTTGATAATCTTCTTCGCAACTTCTTGAATTACATATTGTTGGTTTCGTTGACGGGCAAAGTCACCATCAGGGAACGTATGACGTTCACGTGCAAAGGTAACAACTTGCTTACCATCTAAATGATTAAGACCTGCAGGAACAGTGATATCATCGTACTCCACAGGATTTGATCCTTCAATTGGGAATGATCCCGCAAATTGATGTGGCGATTCAATTTCAAGGCCTCCTAAAGCATCAACAATCTTAACGAGTGCATAGAAGTCTGTTTCGAAGTAGAAATCCACTTGGATATCTAAGAAGTTTTCCACAGTATCAATCATACATTCACGGCTGATACCTCGAGCATGGTTGATTTTATCTGATGACTGTCCAGGGTAGCATGCAATTGGAACATAACTGTCACGAGGAATACTTGTCATCGTTGCTTTCATCGTTTGTGGATTAAAGGTTGCCAGAATGATTGAGTCTGATAAGTTGTCATTGTTTCCCAGCATAAGCATGGTAAACGGTTCTTTAATAACATCGACACTCGAAATATCTGATGTTATCGATGTTGAAAATTGAATAATTGCTTTCGATTTTTCAAATGGATTCACTGGAGCATCCACTGTTTCCGCAACACGTGTATAGTTTTTCGGTAAGACAGCAAATGGAATTTCCTTATCAATCGCCGCTTGGACGAGTTCTTTGTTGCTTGGATATTCAACGAACTCGACTGTCCGTGAGTAACGATGAATCGTATCTTGCATCAACGGTGCAAACTCAGGATTTGTGCTTGTTACAAATCCAACACGTTTTCCATCTAAATCATTTTCTGTTAGTGTACCATCAATAGATACAACGACATGCTCGACATTCTCTTGACCTGTCGTATTAACAATTTGATTAATGAGGAAATCCGTACGGTAAAGGTAGTATGTTGCAACACTCCCCACGGTTATTAGGAGTAACCCAAAGACGACCGTTACGATGCGAAATACGCGTTTATTTTTTGCATATCCCACGAGGAATGTAATATTAAGAAGTAACGCAAGAATCACAAGGATTCCTATTGCCCACGTAAAGTACTCTGCATGGATTTTCATGTAGTTTCCTACTATAAAGAGTAGTGCGATAACAAGTCCGTTGCTGATAAGCGCTACGCCCATCCCAACGTATACATTGTCCCACAATGAAAATTTAGGCTTGGTTGTTGGTGTCTGTTGGTTGTCCATCAGTTACCTCCACGATTGAGTATAAGCCATCGGTATCTTTCACGATTGTTATGGTCGATGATTTTTGGAAGTCTCCGGTTTTCACTGCAGTTGCTTCTTTATAAGTCCATGTGATTTCAACTTGGAAAGCATCAACTGTGATAGCTTCTTTCGTGATAACACCGTCTTCATCCATTTCCTCTTCCTGCATTAAAAATTTAACATTCGTTGTTGGTTTCGTTGTTGACTGATTGACCTCCAACGTATTGGCAATGTCGCCTTTTTGAAGGTAATAGTTCATATCCCCATAAATATTATCGAGTGCCTGGTCAAAGACAGGTTTTCGAATATCTTGGTGAATAAACTGGAGTCCTCCAACATCGTTAAATTTTGTTTTATTTGTCCATGTATAGAAATCCGCAACAAAACTCTGAGCTACAAGCCCAGCTATTTTTTGATCGTCACGCACATCTTGATTTAGTGCATCCGATAATTGATCATAGATTTCCTTTTGATGTGGTGTTGCATTTTTACGTAATGTATAAAAATTATTTTGACTTACGGTTCCGACACCAGAATTATTTTTGTTTCCTTGAAATCCCTTCATAATGTAAAAGCCCCCAACACTCATAATTGCAAGTGATAGTATTGTTATAAAGAGCACAAGTCCTTTTGATTGTTTGGTTGTATTTTTCATATGTCCACTTCCTGTAGTTATTTTAGCATACTAAGACTTGTAGTTTATGTCAATTTCGTGAATTGTGTTACACGACTTCACATTTTCTTTTATAATAGTTTTAGGAGGTATTACGATGAATACATTAATTATTTCCGATATCCACGGAAGTCACCAGCGGTTGCAGGAGGTTTTAGCAACGCCTCTGCCTTATGATCAAATAATCTTGGTCGGTGATTCCCTCTATCATGGTCCACGAAATCCAATCTTGGATGACTACAATCCACAAGCTGTTGCCGATTTATTAAATGCCGTAACCGTTCCTATTTTAGCGGTACGTGGTAATTGCGATGCTGAAGTCGACCAAATGTTGTTGAACTTTCCAATGATGCAAGACTACACCCTGACACAACTTAATAATAAGAAGATATATATTACGCACGGACACTTGGTTGATCCGAATACGTTTGGCCCTCAATCAAACGCTGACATCTTTATTTCAGGCCATACGCACATCCCTGTCCTCGAAATATCCGGTAACACCCTTATGTATAATCCTGGTTCAATTGCACTCCCAAAGGGCGGACATCCTAATTCTTACGGATATCTCAGCGATTCATCAATATCAATACTAACGTTGGACCACAAACCTTACATGACCTTAGATTTTTAAGCACACAAAAACTCCGATATTTACACCGGAGTTTTTATTTGTTTTAGTTTAAGACTTCAAGTTTGTTGTTCCAGAACCAAATCGTTCCAACACCACTAATAATGATAAAAATAACATCTTTAATCAATGATATGACTTGGTATGAATTTGAAATTCCACCACCTGTGCCATTTTCGATACTCGTGATGTCAAATCCAGATCCTGGTAACATGAGATTTGACATAATTAAAATTAGGAAATACATTCCGATAAAGAATACAAATGTTAATAAACCACGATTGTTTCTGAATCGGCTTGAGTTCGCAATACTTCCTGCAAACAATAATACGGATACCCACAAGATTGTTTGTGTAAATTGACCAAGTACAATGAGGAATGATGCAAAGGTTGCATTCCCTTCAAAGATTGAGCCAAATAAGAAACTAAAGATTTTGGTAATTTGACGCCATGTGGATGCATCGATAAAGAAAATACTGATTGCACCAAAGTAAATGGCAAAGATTCCTCCAAATGAAACAAGACTCCAGAAGGATGCTGTAATTGTTTTGGCTATGAAAATTTCAGTTGATGATGCAGGGTATGTAAATAAGCGATAAGCACTTTTCTTATAAATACCTTTGTAAAGCATATCAATAAGTGCTTTATAGGTTAGTACAATTGATGCAATAATCATGGCATAGATTGCTAGCATCGCGACACCAAGGAAAATTGATCCGAATGTCGTTAGTTCAAGACCACTTGTGACATCTTTCATTTGGAACACAATGACAACGGCAAGGACTGCACCAATAATTGTCATAATAAGCACTGGCAAGAATGATTTTGCTGTTGCTTTAATTTCGTTTTTAACAAGTTTGATTACCATTTGAACACCTCACGGAATACATCATTAACCGATGCATTGTACTCTTCACGTAGATCATCACAGTTTCGGTGAAGGTGAATTTGTCCTTCTTTAAGGAAAACAACTTCATCCAAGACTGGCTCAATATCAGCAATTAAGTGCGTGGCAATAATCAATAACGCATCGTTTGCATAATTACCAAGAATTGTATCTAAAATTGAATCACGTGATGCTGGGTCAACCCCTGCAATCGGTTCATCAAAAATATAGATATCAGCTTTTCTTGACAAGCACAATGCTAGCTGAAATTTTTCACGCATCCCTTTTGACATTTTGGAAACTGGCATCGTTGGATCCAGTTTTAGTTTTAAGAACAAGTCTTCTAACACTGCCATGTCAAAATCAGGGTAGATATCTTTATACAGTTTTGCTGCATTGATTCCTGTAAGTGTTGGTTCTAAATATTCTACATCAGGTAAATATGAGATTTTTGCTTTTGAAATTGCACCAATTTCATTACCTTGGACCAAAATTTCGCCATCAAAATCTCTGAGTAATCCCATTATGGATTTAATCATCGTTGTTTTTCCAGAACCGTTAGGTCCACACAAACCGATAATCTTACCACCGTCTAATTCTAAATTAATGCCTCGAAGCACAGGATATGATCCGTATTGTTTCGATACATTACGCATACTTAAGAATGGTTGATTCATATTATTCCTCCCACACCAGCGTGACTGCTTCTAGAAGTGCCTCGCTGCCTATATTTAAATCTTTCGCCCTTTGAACAAAGTCAACAGTTAAATCGTGCGTTAGTTTCTGTTTCAATTCTTGAATTTTAACTTCATCCTCTGTCACAAATTTTCCGTTTGTTCTATCTGTGATGATAAATCCATCACGTTCTAATTCTGTTAAGCCTTTTTGTACTGTATTTGGATTCACCTTAAACTTAAGTGCTAAGTTACGAATCGAATCAATACGTTCCCCTGGTACAGCACGGCCTGATGCTATTTCATATTGAAAGTAGTCAATTATTTGTCGGTAGATTGCTACCGTACTTTTATTTAACGACATGCCATGACCTCCTTGTGATACTTATATAATACACTGATACACTAGGATGTGCAACTACATTTGTTCAGGTGCTGAAACCCCAACAAGGTTTAGTGCATTTTTTAATGTAATTTGTGTTGCCACAAGTAAGTTTAGACGTTGTTGTGTTAAAGCTGGATTACTTGGATCATTGACTTTTAATTCTCCATAGAAACTATGGAAATATGCTGCTAATTCTTGAATATAGTTTGTAATTTTATGAACGGTACGATTTTTAGCTGTATCCGCAACTACAGAGCTGAATTCGTTAATATGTTTAAGTAGCTCTACTTCTTTTTGATGTGTTAGTAAATCAATAACAGGTACACGATTTACATCACCTGCTTGACGCAAGATTGATGCGATGCGCGCATGCGCATATTGTGCGTAAAAAACAGGGTTGTCATTTGATTGTGTTCGGGCAAGACCCAAATCAAAATCAAGTGGTGTCTGTAGTGCACGGCTTGCAAAGAAATAACGGGCTGCATCAACACCAATATCATCAATAAGATCCACAAGACCTACAGCATTTCCTGTACGTTTGGACATCTTAACTTCTTCCCCATTTTCCACAAGGCGTACCATTTGAATGATATCGACATCCATGACGTCTTTATATCCAAAGGACTCAAGCGCAGCATTCATTCGTGGAATATATCCATGATGATCGCCACCCCAAAGGTTGAGAAGACGTTGATAACCACGTTCTAGTTTGTAGAGGTGGTAAGCAATATCTGGTACAAGATATGTGTATGAACCATCTGATTTAATCAGCACTCGGTCTTTATCATCACCATATTTTGTGGATGCAAACCATAATGCATCATCTTTTTCATAAGTTTCGCCATTTGCTTTCATTTCTTCTAAGCGACGGACAACACTACCATTGTCGTAAACGGATTTTTCACTGACCCATGAGTCGAATGAAACCCCAAATTTACCAAGATCACGTTCAATACGTTCCAGTTCAAACTCAATACCAATTTTTTTAAAGAATGGTTCCCATTCTTCTTGTGGTTTTGTGAGCCATGCGTCACCTTCACGTGCAATAACATCTTGGGCAATTTGTTTAATGTCTTCACCATGATAGCCGTCTTCAGGCATCACAGCTTCAATACCATACGCTTGTTGATAACGTGCATACAGTGAATGGCTTAGCATTGTGATTTGATTTCCAAGGTCATTAACATAATATTCACGTAAGACATCATAACCTGCATACGTCATGATTCGTGTTAATGAATCACCCCATGCCGCACCGCGAGCATGTCCAACATGAAGTTGTCCTGTTGGGTTTGCACTAACGTACTCTACAAGGACACTTTTTCCAGCGCCTACTGTGGAGCGACCATAGTTATCTTTAGCATCTAAGACCGTATTGATAACATCGCCCAATACTGATGGTTTCATAAAAAAGTTAATAAATCCTGGTCCCGCAACTTCCACCTTTTGGATCATTGGGTTTGCTGCAATGGCTTCTGTAATAATAGTTGCTATTTCGCGTGGATTTTTCCCCACACGTTTGGTTAAGCGCATTGCAATATTGGATGAATAATCACCCATTTCAGATTTGTTTGGAATTTCTAACATAACTAAGCCCGGTTCATGATCGATACCGAATGCTTCTTTTATGATGGTTTCTAGCGCTGCGACTAGATTTGTTTCAATTGAATTCATGATTTACTCCTCTTAAATAATCTTTTTGTAAGCTGCGATTGAAATTGAACCGGGCCCTGTATGGGCAAGGACAATTGGATACAACAACTCACGAATAACCGTTTGTCCCGTAATTTTCTCAACATCATCAATCGTTTGTTGTAGTAATTTAGGATCGCAATCTCCGTCAAGCACGACCCAATGGTATGCTTCTGGATTGCGGCCTTCTGTTACTTTCTCAACACCAACTTTTACTGCTTTTTTATGAGTACGTACTTTTTCCAATAAATCAATTTCACCGTTCGCAACTTTAAGAACAGGAATGATTTTCAGTAAGTTTGCAATCGCGGCTGCCGTTGGCGTAATTCGCCCCCCTCGTTTGAGGTATTGAATATCTTCGGGAATCAATGGTGCAAACATGTCTGCATTTTGTTCCACATGGCTTTTAATCGCATCGGGTGTCATACCATTATCCACCATTTGTTTTACATCTTTTGATAATAAAAGTAATGGAGCTGCCACAAATTTTGAATCAATTACAGTTATACGGCGATCAAAGTCATCGATAATGCTTGAGACTGTTTGAAATGTACCGCTTAACTTACTTGAAATGGGAAGAAATATAATATGGTCATATGTCTTTAAGAGTGTTTCAAATTGTTCCATCATTGCCCCCAATGGTGGCTGAGATGTTCCAACAGTTGAACCACGTCGCATTGCTGCAATGAGGTCTTCACGTGAAATCCCTTCTTCTTCCATATATTCTTTCCCGTCTATGGTTATTGGCATACGTGCCACGTAGATTCCGTATTCTTCAGCTTGTGCCTTAGAAATTCCTGCGGATGAGTCTGTGATCACTGCAATTTTCATCGTGTTTTTTCCTCCATTATTACAGTAACTATATCATATTTCGTTATTTTTAATATACCCTATTTACAAACGATTTTTTATGGGCTATAATGTCAAAGCATATGGCGGTCGTGGCGAAGTTGGTTAACGCACCGGGTTGTGGCTCCGGCACTCGCGGGTTCAAGTCCCGTCGGTCGCCCCATGATAAAAATACAAGCTCCCTTGAACAAGGGAGCTTTTTTATTATGTCTAATTATCGAGTTGTTTTCGCTTATAATAGGTCGTAAATGCGAGTATGGCAATGACAATCCATAAGAGCATCGATCCATATCCTAACCAACTTGGATAAACTAAACTGGGATCCACTTCACGAAAGAGCATCAACGTGATCGGTCCTGTAGGTAAGAATTTGCTGATTGTTAGCACGACACTATTTTCACCCATAATCGAAAACATAGGTGCTGCCGTCAACATCATTACAGGTAATCCATAGATTCCAACAGCTTGTTGATTTGGTGCTATTAATCCAATAATAGAACTTATGAATAGTAGTGAGAGTACACTCAGAAATACCAATAATATATAATATGGTAAATAATTAAGCGCAACACCTACAATTAGGAAGCATACAACTTGAATCAACGTAAAGAGTAGCGTGACAACGATCATCTTGCTTACTAAGAATTCCAAACCGGATACATCAGACAACATTAGTGATCGCAATGTCTTCTTTTCTTTTTCTTCAGCAATCGACATCCCCATCGCCGAAGATCCGAGCATCATCAAACCTAAAACCGTAATCATAATTAAGATAATCATATCCGCTTCTGGTCCTGGTGGCATTGGCAGTATCGTCGTGTAAAAAACAGCAAAGATTACTGGCATAAGCATAATAACCAGAAAACTTTTATTGCTGAATGTTAATTTAAAGTCTTTTTGAATAAGTGCTTTCCATTTACGCATTGTCATAATTATTTCTCCCTGTTACTGCTAAGAATATTGTTTCTAAGTTAGGCTCTATCGAGTGAATTGTGTTAATAATTTTCGTTTCATTCGCAAGTTCTTGAAGTCCTTGTTGATCTTTCGTGACTCGCTTTTGTGTACCGTCATTGTAATGAACAATGACTTCATTTTCTGCATATTTAAGTTTTAGTGCCTCTGATGACCCCATCTCAACAATGGTTCCATTGTCTAGAAATGCAATACGATCACACAGTTTATCAGCTTCTTCCATTGAATGTGTGGTTAAGAAGATAGTTGTTCCATTCTGATTAATCCGTTGAAACAGGTTATGGATATCAGCGGTTGTCTTTGGGTCCAAAGCGGCGGTTGGTTCATCCAAAAATAATAGTGCGGGTTTGTGGATGAGTGCTGTAGCAAGGATGAGGCGTTGTCGCATCCCGCGGGATAGCTTTTTAGCGAGTGTCTTTCGATCCTCATAGAGACCAATTTCTTTCAGCAATTGATCAACTTGGTCCAAATCAACATGCTTCAGATTGGCAAAGAATTTTAAATTATCATACACACTGAGTGCATCATACACATCATTGCTATCCGTCATAATACCAAGTCGGTCATAAACTGATGCATTATGATCTTCAAGTGGTTTCCCAAATAGTTCAATACTATTGGGGCGAACTCGTAGTTGTTTGGTAAGAGCTTTGATTGTTGTGGTTTTCCCAGCACCACTTGGTCCTAAGAACCCGAATATTTCTCCTTCGTACACATCAAAGGACATATGCTTTAAAACTTTTTTAGTGTTAAATGCGATTGATAAATCGTTAATTGATACGATTTTATTCATACATAAACCTCCTGGCTTGTTTGCCTAAGACCAGTATAGAGGTTCTTAATTTGATTTTAAGCTTCTTTCACCGAATGGCGTGAGAAAGCCCGTGAATACTGCATATTATTCTCTGAGTGGCGCATTATTGGCCTGAGTGGAGCACTGCTTTAAATTCACTATAGCGTCGTTTGCTAAGGGGAATCTCCACATCGCTTTGTCCCGTTAAGACGAGTACGTAACTATTACGGGTCCATTGTTGAATTTCTGAAACCTTGGGAATGTTAACAAGATAGGATCGATGGCATCTAAAAAATTGGTATGCTTGCAATTGTGTCTCTAATTCCTCCAGTGTAAATTGGGTTGGGATTAACGAATTTTTGACATAGATGTGGGTTACGGAATCGATACTCTCTGCATAATAAATATCTTGAATATCAATGACATATTCGTTGCCTTTACTTTTCACCACGAGTGTATTCGTTGTCTGAATGCTTGGCATGATATTTTGAACTGATTCATAAATTGGAATAATGGTTTCGTTACGACTGTAGTACAAGTTTCCGGGCATTAAACACACATTCCGAAAAGATGGTGAAGTGGTAATAATACGAGTCGTCTCACTCATCGATTCGATTGCACCAACAATTATTTTCGCCGACGTGTTATCGAGATTGGCTAAGGGATCTTCAATCAGGATTAACTGTGGATTCATAAGCAATGCCTGTGCGATCATCAAACGGCGTTTAACTCCCGTATCAAGCTGAGATACTTTATGTTGCGCATATCGATGTAAATCCAAACAAGTCATCACATCATAGATATCTACGTGCGAATGATTAATATCTTTATAGAAATTGAGGAGCTTACTAACTTTCATAAACTCGTACATACCATCATCAAAGGCAATCGTAATTAAATTGGTTTGTGGTAGTTTTTTCTGAATTTCAACAAACGTATCGTGGTCACATTCAATATGAACCGACTGCACACCTTCATTTAAGAGCTGGATTAAATCAAAATTAGTCATAGTTATTCCCCATTCTATTCTTTATTGTATCAAATATTAGATGTCGTAAACTTCTTTTTTTGACAGTCTAAAGAGCAACAAAAGTGGTGCGTACATGCATCACTTTTGAATTCATTGTCGTTCATCAATTTTTTTTGAATAATCTGTTTACACCGCCAGGTATTTGGGCTATAATGTCAAAGCACATGGCGATCGTGGCGAAGTTGGTTAACGCACCGGGTTGTGGCTCCGGCACTCGCGGGTTCAAGTCCCGTCGGTCGCCCCATGATGATATTCAAACACGTGAATTTCCACGTGTTTTTTATATGCCGTTGAAAAGAATAACCCACTCAAATTGCTGAGTGGGTTATTTTATTTGTGGTTATAAACAAGTTTGCGTCCACAATATTCGCATTCACGAGTCTCATTTTCAACGACTTCATTACGAGCACCGCAACCACTACAACGAATAACCTTGCGTTGAATCTGTTCTTTGACAGATGTGACGAAGGCCCCTTCAACGGTTCGCAGTTTTTCATTCAAATGAATGTTTTTAAGAAAACCATCATTAATCAAACTATTAATTTCTCGAATAATTGTCGCTTCTGATTTGTCACTTGCCTTCGCAAGTTCCTGAAGTGTAAACATTTCGTTTTGGTATATCCAATAGTAATATTGATTGTACATGTCAATTTGTAGATTAAAGCGCGTTGCTCGATAAATCATCAAAAGACCTACCGCGATAAATACAAAGGCAAAGTACTTACCCATTTCAAATGCATAGTAATAATCACCAAACGCTTGCTGATACCACGTAAACATCCCAAATACATATACGGCGATCCCGATATTACGCAATGCTTGTTTTTTAAGAACTTTACCGGATTCACTGCGGCGCAAGTCCTTTTTTCTCTCACTTAACTTCGCCATGACTATGATTCCTTATGATTTGCATGCGCAGTTGTATTAATGACAAGATAGGCAATAATGACAGCTCCAAGTAGGACAGCTTCACCAATATGCAAAATAGCTTCTGAGGAATTTGGAATTGCGAACATAATTATCGCAAAGACCATTGCAAGCAAAACATATACAACCATGATTGGCATCACTGCAATCTTGGTCAGTGTATTTTTTTGTAAAGATTGGTAGGTTAGTCCTGTCGCAAGTAATTCCGCAACCAAAACCCAAACAATATAACTTGAACCCAATATATCTGCTAGTACTCCTATAAGTACGGTTAAGGCGATAATAATTATCCCCGAGACTAGGGCTGTATCTGCTTTACGCTTCATCTTCTACAACCGCCTTTCCGCACTCTGGGCAGAACTTCGCATCGTTTTTAAGTGGTGTATCACAAGCAACACATTTCTTATGTAGGCTTTGACCACATTCATGACAGAACTTTTGCTGTTCTCCTACAACTGCCCCACATGTGCAGTGTCGTTCTGGCTCTTCCAAGATCTGCGCACAATTTCCACAGAACTTGTCACCTTCTTTTACAGGATGATTGCAATTGCTGCATGTCTTCGTATCTGATGTCAAAACGCTTTGAGTAACGTCGTTCATGGCTGCTCCGAGGTTTTGACCCACAGCACTTCCGACACCCAAACCAATTCCAGCTCCCATGAAGCCGCCTGTGCTTCCTTCATTTTGTGCAGCACCCACTAATGCATCGAATGTTCGTTCTTCTTTGTATTCATAGCCGATGATATCCATTTCTGCGCGTTTTGATAGTGCTTTTTTGAGACGAACAACACCTTCATCATCGTCATCCGTACTAATGTCTTCAACATAGAAATTGAGTAATTCAATCCCATAGGCATCAAATTCCGGTTTCATTTGTTGTTTCATAAAGGCAGACAGTTCCGTTAAGTACGCACCTAAATCCAAGACAGGAATTTTCTTTTCAAGAAGATACGTCGAAATTTCATCTTTTACATGGCTGGTATACATGCCTCTAAAATATTTCGTGATATGTTCGCGCCCGAAACTTGGAATGGTTCCGACCATCTTTTTCAAGAATGTTTTAGGATCATGTATCGTCATTCCGAATTGTCCATAAGCACTCACAGGAACATAGATACCATATTTCGGATCTTGAATATTCACAGGTGTCTGTGTTCCCCATTTTACATCCAGGGCATGAACCATATTGACATACCATATTTCGGCTTTGAATGGCGATTCTCCACCAAACGGAAGGTTGATGATTGTATTGAGTAATGGAATATTTTCTGTATTTAAAGTATGGCGTCCGGGTTCGAAGATATCATATGCTTTCCCCCTTTAAAGAGCACTGCCACTTGTGATTCATTAACGATTACTTGTGATTTTGTTGAAAGTGCATCATTTGGGAATTTCCATGCGAATTCTTGATTGTCACCTTCATATTTTACGATATCGATCATTGCCATTTTATTATCCCCCTATTGTTCTAGCTTGAATTCACCCTCAAGCAGAATTTCCTTTCTATCATTTGATAAGATAAAGCGATATGTCTCATTTGGAACAAGAGCATTCGTGCCGCGTTCATCTCTTAAAAATTCGAAAATAAGATCGGCTGTCCCATTGGCATCAACTTGCAGTCGTGATGCCACGAGGTATCCCGTTGATTTGTAATTACTTGATGTTAAATCCAGTGAAGCGTTGAGTACCTGTGTATTAATCGATGACATTCCCAAATTCGTCAACCGTATTTTTACGACTTGATAGTTTGTTTTGCCAAGGAGGTATGAACGATTTTTCCGTTCATGAATATAATATGGACGGTATTCAGCATAACCTTCTTCTATCGTATCGATTGTGACCGCGATTGTCTCTTGAGCATTTATCATCGATACATGTGGTTCATAGCGTGTTGATACTTTTGAGAAACTTGTATTTCGTGTTGTTTGATCAATCGGTAAATTGTTGACCGTTTCAAGATAAGCTGCCATGACAGGTTCTACCATTGGCAGCTCAATCATTTTGGATATTCCCATAAGATTTCGATCATCGAATGTCGAAGTATCTAGAATATCTGGCATCTCAATCCAGTAACTTCCTTCAAAGTATAATTGTCGGTATGCTTCACTTGTTAGTGGATAGAATAAATAGCCATCATATGTTTCATGCGGATTTACGTTAAATGGTGCGTCACGACCAAAGCTCCCAATGTTGTTGGGAATCTCAAATTCTTCATTGCTTAGAGATTTTGTAAAGTCGGAAACTGATCCGTATGTCTGGCGGAATTCTCCAATTGTAATTGGATTATCACGATTGTTCGCAACTTCCATCCGCAAAATCACAAAGTGGCTTGCTTTATTGTATTTATAGACTGATGTTAATGGCACATTGCTTTCTGTTTGGAATAGTTCGTACCCTTTAACACAAAGTGAAACATCATTCATTTCATAACAATAAGGTGTCTCAAGCTTAAAATGTACATCTTTAACCGATGCACCCTTCTCTTGCGATAGCAATTCATAAAATTCGTTAAAATCGTAACTTCCTGTTACTTCATTATAGTTACGCGTATTTGTGTAAAATGGTGTCCGCATTGAATTGGGTCGATCTTCCCAAAGGGTGTACCCGATTAACACTACCGCAATAACCATAAGAATATTAAATAGCTTATAGTTTATTGCCCATTTTTTAAATGCATTGAATGAAAACTCAATGCGTCCTTTTGAATTCAGTATTTTACCCATATTTCTTACCCCAATACTTACTATTTATTTGTATGATAATCATATCACAAAATTCCAGCAAACATTCAACGATATGTAATACTTCCACAGCGAAAAAAAAGTAAGCAATTAATTGCTTACTTTTCCATATGAAGAATTGGATAAGGCTTACCTTCATCATCCACAGCACTTCGACGCACCACACGATAACCCATTGCTTCATAAAATGCGTGAGCATTAGGATTG
Source organism: Erysipelothrix sp. HDW6B (assembly GCF_011301115.1). Taxonomy (NCBI): domain Bacteria; kingdom Bacillati; phylum Bacillota; class Erysipelotrichia; order Erysipelotrichales; family Erysipelotrichaceae; genus Erysipelothrix; species Erysipelothrix sp. HDW6B. The sequence continues at coordinate 2,145,458 of NZ_CP049860.1, forward strand.
TCTTCGTTTACATCGAGGGTTGTTACACCCAATGCTTCCATTGCTTTAAGAAGTTGCTTACCAATTCCCTTGCCAAAATAAATTGGGTCTACAAAGAGCATATCGAGATTCACGCCTTTACGGGCTGCAAATCCGACACATTGATCTCCTTCATAAGCGCCTAAAACAACATCCGTATATTCAAAATAATTAGGAATCATTGTTTTATATTTACGGAAGTCCCCGATTTGTAAGAAGTCATGCGTCTCAAAGACCGCACGTTCCCAAATGTCGACCAAGATTGCAATTTGTTGTGCATCTAATGACTCTATACGTTTAATTTTCATGATTAACTCCTTTCTTATAGTATAACAAATATTGTGATTTATGCGTCATTGAAGTTCATAATTGATTGGTGTAAGATATCCATAGATTAAATGGGCAATGCCTTAAGGAGTTACTATGAACGCAACAGAATTCACTTACTTACGAAATGCTTACGAAAAAAAACTTCACAACACAGATTCACAATCTCAACATTTGCTTGAATTGGGATTCATTGATGCTGATCTCAACATTACCGATGCTGGCTTGAACGCACTGGAGCCGTATAAAGTTGATAATGCCGTCATTATGGCTGCGGGAATGGCTTCTCGCTTTGCGCCTCTTTCATTTGAAAAACCAAAGAGCCTTTTATTAGTTAAAGACGAAATTTTAATTGAACGTCAAATCAAACAACTCCAAGCTGTTGGTATTACAGATATTACATTAGTTCTTGGTTACAAGTACGAGTTGTTTGAATACTTGGGTGACAAATTTAATGTTAACATTGTGATTAACCATGATTTCAACCGCTACAATAACACTTCAACACTAATGCTCGTCTTGGATAAACTAAAGAATACATACATTTGTTCATCCGATAATTACTTTACTGAGAATGTATTTCATGCTTATGAACTTCATGCAACATATCCTGTTGTCAAGCATGAAGTCTCTGAAGCGGGAGAGTATTATGTCAGTGCAGATGCTGATGGAAAAATTCTTGATGTCGTTATAGGCGAAGGTACTTGGTGTATGTTGGGACACGTCTATTATGATCGTGCCTTCTCTACTGCGTTCTCCGCACTTCTTGTTCAAGAATATGAGAAACTCGAAACCCGGGAAAACCTCTGGGAAAAACTATACATCCAACACATTGATGCGTTTGATCTTCGTGCCAAACAATATGAAGATGGTATCATCCAAGAGTTTGATGCCCTTCACGAACTTCAACAATTTGACGCTCGATACCTCGAAACAACAGATAGCCCCATTCTCAATGAAATTATGACAACATTGAATGTTCCTTTACGTGACATTCAAGACATTGACGTAGTCAAAGAGTCTGCGTATCCACTTGCTTTTAACTTTAGTGTCCATGGCGTCCCTTATCTTTATGAATACAGTGCTTCGCCTACAATCAAACAACGTTAATTTTTAAACACCCACTTAAACCGGGTGTTTTTTTTACTTGAAATATTCTTGAATTACGATTATACTCTGATTATGAATATTATAACTAAATTATTCACGATTGGAGATTATGATGAAAACTGGACCAAAGGGATTCTCTGAAACAGATAAAAATATCTTGCGTCACCAACTTATTCAATCATGCGTACAGTTCTGGACAACTTACGGTTATTCAAAAACGAGTATCGCAAAACTAACAGCTGATGCGAATATAGCAACCGGTTCATTTTACTTACTCTTTGAGACCAAAGAGGACTTATTCTATGCGGCCTTTATGTATATTCAAAACGAGCTTGCGCAACGGGCAAAACAAATAACCCAAGCTCAACCATCATCTGAAGGCTTTATTGCTCTAAATTTAATGTTGTATCAAGAATATGCTTCCAAACCGTTCCTGTATACGTTCAACAATCATGACTTCTCGTTGTTTCTCAAAAAACTTGATCCACAACAGGTAGAATCACTTTTTTCGAGTAATTATGACAGCTTTGAAGCAGCATTAAAAACGTGCCATCTTACGTCTACTATTTCTGATACTTTTACATTTGACACGCTCAACACACTACTCGCCACACTCAAAATTGATCATCAAACAACGCATTCCCAGCACGAAATTTATGAACTGTTGCTGCGCGCGACACTACCACACATCACAAAGGAGGAAATCAAATGATTCGCGAAATCAACCAAAAAATAAATGCAATAAATAAGAAAATAGGTGTCAACGTGACATTACCAAAAGATGACAACGAAAGCCTTCGGAAACACGCTAAAATCAATGGCACTGTAGCAACAGTCTTGTTAGGTGCTGGCATTATTTTTAACTCTAAAGGATTACTCGTCCTCTCCGCTTTAGCAGGTATCGGAACCTATTTCACGCTACGCGAGAGTAAGCGCGACTAAGACTGTAAAAACACCACATGAAGTGGTGTTTTTATATTTTGGTGATCGTTTCTAAAAAATCCTTCATACCTTTGCTTAAAAATTTCTTTTCATGCACCATAACTTGGCGCCACATTGTAACGTGGGGAATATCGACATCAACAATGTTTAGTGCATGACTGTCAACATCATCTTTAACTGAAAAATATGGAAGGTACGCAATTCCCAAACCTTTCTTGAGCACTTTTGTAATAATTCCGATCTCACCCACTTCAACAATCGCGTTGAGATCAACCGATTCATGTGCAAGGTGACGTTCGAGTTCATACCGATACGCTTCTCCTTTTTCTGTGAGTAAAAACGGATAATCACTAATAGCATCCAACGAATATTTTTGTGCTTTAATGTTTGGATCTTTAGTTACAAAATAAATTGGCTCAGGTTCTCGCATCATGTTTACAAGTTCGGGCTCGTAAATGAGTTCGTCAATCGTGTACATGATATCAATTTCGTTACGATGTAACATATCAGTCAGACTTTTCGTCGTGCCAATAATTATTTTGAGTTCAACTAACGGATATTGTTGGCTAAACGTATAGATAAAATCCGGGAAGAAGTGACTTCCCAACGAACCGACGGTCCCAACGCGAATAATTGTCTTTACCGATTCCTCATCATGCTTGAAAGATCGCGCACGATTGAATGTACGTAAAATATCGTTAGCATAAAAAATAAAGGCTTCGCCATCTTCAGTTAAGCGCACTTTGCGATGGATTCGGTCAAACAACTTCGTGCCAAGCGTTTCTTCAAGTTGTTTAATCTGAATTGTGATTGCTGCTTGAGTATAACCCAACTCCTGCGCAGCCTTACTAAAGCTTTGCTTTTCCACAACCTTTACAAATGATTGAATGTGTCGTAAATCCATGGGTACCTCCTATTAATATTATTTATAGGTCACATTAATTAGTTTAATTTTTCTTATGTATACTGACATGGTATATTTAATCGAAAGCATTGTAAAGGAGTTCCCCATGAAAAATTTAAATCTATCAGAAGATCAAGCGGTCTATGAAGCCGCACTTGCGTTTATCAACGCCTATTTTAATGATACAACCGATGCCCCAGCTCGCAGTGTTGCTCCGGACGAAACCATTGCATACTTCGCAAACCAAACCTTTAGCAAGGAAGGGCGAAGCGTTGATGCGGTTGTCCAAGAACTACTCACAGACGTTTATCCACATATCCTAAAACAAGACCATACCCGCGCATTTGGGTTTATCCCCGGACCTGCATCAAAGTTGTCATGGTTAGGTGATGTCATGACTCAAGCGTTTAATGTACATGCAAGTAACTGGATTAACAGTTCTTCCGCAAGTACTATCGAAGAAAACGTCATCCAATGGCTAGCTCAACAAATTGGCTTCACCGGAAAAGCTGGTGGTGTCTTTGTCTCAGGTGGTTCCATGGCTAACTTAACAGGTGTTATTGCAGCACGTGACAAAATATTATCCGAAGATAACCGTCATCTTGGTGTGGTATATTTATCCGACCAAACACACCACTCTGTTGAAAAAGCATTGTATATTATCGGGTACACCCGCAAGCAATTGCGTTTTGTTCCAACCAACAATGCTTTCCAAATGGACGTCCATCAACTTCAAACAATGATCGAACAAGATCTCTCGAATGGCCTTGTCCCAACAACAATTATTGCGAGCGCAGGAACAACCAATACAGGAACAGTCGACCCCCTTCATGGCATTGCCGACATCGCAGCATTATATGGTATTTGGCTCCATGTGGATGGTGCCTATGGCGCATCGTTCTTGTTATCGACAACCCAACGTCATCATTTAGCAGGCATCGAGCGTGCAGACAGCGTAAGCTGGGATGCTCACAAATTACTGTTCCAAACTTACAGCTGTGCCATGATTATCGTTAAGGACAAACAAGACCTTCTCAATAGTTTTAGTGCAACGCCGGAATATCTGCAAGATATTGATGGTGGTTCAGTCGACTTTTCTTCTTTAGGAATTGAACTAACTCGGCCCGCACGTGCGCTAAAATTATGGCTCACACTGCAAGTTCTTGGTACGGACGAATTTAGCCGCCGTGTCGATTATGGTCAAACATTAGCAGAGTTAGGAGAACTCACACTGAGCACGATGGAAAACTGGGAAATTGTATCTCATGCACATTTCGCAATTATCAATTTCCGTTACAATCACCCCAACTATTCAAAAGAAGAAAACGATGCCCTAAATGCAAGCATCGCGAAGTCCATTGTAGATTCAGGATTTGCGGGCGTATTCACAACAGAATTAAAATCAAAGACTGTCGTTCGTATGTGTAGCACCAATCCAGCTACTTCCGAACACGATATTATAAGCACACTCAATCGTTTAAATACATATGCACAAGAATATGTTGCAGCCCATAGTGCATAATTTGTATACTTAAGGTAGAGGTGGCCTTATGGACTTACAAAAACTTTTTCGAACCAAACAGCAACAAGAGCAAGATGCTCAAGATTACTTCAAACACGTTTTTCCTTTCGGAGAAATTCACCAAAAGACAATTAAAGATTTACTCGATACACGCATCGAACAAGGCGCTCATATCGAACCCAATTTGATGTATCATTATCTCGTTCTCAAGCAGCATTATCTTGAAACACCGGAAACTTCACCAACATACCCAACAGAATTTAATGTATTGAGTGCAAATGAATTGGCAACCTTTCAAACAATTCTCACCATGGATTTAAGTGCTCAATCAATTGACGATATCTTAACGTTATCAAAACGGATGGATGGCGAAACAACCGAAACGATTTTCGAACATAAACCAACACTGATCGGCAAAAATATTCAACTTCGTCGTTTTGAGACTGAAGACATTCCACGAATGATTGAAATCATCAACATTCCCGAAGTGACCTTTTTAACCGGAAGTGCTTTTACATCTAAGGATGCTCAAAAAGCACCCACCGAAGCAGATCTTCAACGTTATACAACATGGTATCAATCACTACCAAGTGCAACCGACCGCCTCGACTTAGCTATTGTCGCAAATGACATTGTCGTTGGGGAAATCGTCTTGAACGAATGGGATGAAATCCTGAATATTTGCAATCTTCGGATTCTTATGGATCCAGCACATGCAAACTTTGGTTATGGAAGCGAAGCAATTCAACTTCTATTAGGCTATGCATTCGGAACTTTAGGACTGCACCGTATCGAGTTGGATGTCTTTGACTTCAACCCGAGAGCCCGTCATGTTTATGAGAAACTAGGCTTCAAGCATGAAGGAACCAAACGGGAAGCATTCCGCTACGACGATATTTGGTATGACATTCACTACTTTGGATATCTATTAAAAGACTGGCAATCACAGTAATGTGACACCAGTCTTTTTTATGATCCCGTTGATCGATAATGATTACGTCCCCATCGCCACATCACCAATGCAGGAATCACGAAGAGAAAGCACGCAAGCGGCGTCCATTGAAAGTATGTTGGAACATCACGTCCAAGTACTACCAACAACGGATAATATTGAAAACATGCCAAAGGGAGTATGAAGGTTAATACTTTTAGGATATTCTTTCCATACAAACCATACGGCATTTGGCCAAACTCACGACCACCATCCGTTAAAATATTGAACACTTCTAAGGAATCAGTCGTAAAGAAACTACAGGATCCATAAATTATAAATAAAGAACCAAAAAGAACGATCCCAGACACAACCATGATTACCAGTAACCAAATATGGTATAGCACTACAGTTTGTGAGACCACCACAAGAATGATACTCGCAACTACAATTCTTCCGAACCGACTTAATTCCATTGTGCTCCCTAAGACCTGAAGCAGCACATTTTGAGGCCGGACGAGGATACGATCAAATTGACCGTTGCTCAACAACCTTGGAAAGGTATCAAACCCACGAAAGACGCATTCTGCAATTGCGAATGATAAAGTTACAACTGCGCCCGCAAGCAAAATTTCTGGTGTGCTGAACCCCTCAACTGTCGTAACATTGGACGCTAAAATTATAACTGCAAAAATACCACTAAATGTTAATAAAGCCTGTCCTAAAGATAGCGCAAGAAATGCGGTTCGATGTTGTAATTGTGACTTAACATGCATTGCAACGATTTTAAAATACAGTTTCATATTATCCTCCCACAATTTCGAATGACTTGAGTTTGTACTGCATTGCAACATACCCCGTACCAATTAGGACACAGGCCCAAAAGAATTGTATGCTCAGAGTTGAAAGTGGTTCTGCAAGACCAAGATAAAGATTAAATGTAGCTGTTTGCAAACCGTAAAAGAAGGTTAATTTGAGGATGTTTTGAAATGCAATCGGAAAGAAAGCATAGGGAATACTGCTTCCAGAAAACATTTCAAACAAAGCTACAAAGAATGTTCGGATACCCAATGATGACTTCGTATGCATAACAAAGACATACATCCACATTGTTATCGCAACTTCAATTGTGACTGTAAGTGCAAGTGAGAGGAGAAATCCTAAGAAGTGGGTAGGTGTTGATGGCAACCGTAATGTAAAGGGTGCTGGTAACCACAATGCAATCAGAAGAATTGGCGCAAACCGTAATGCACAACGCGATAGCCGATGGGCCACATTGCGAACAAACCACAGTGTGTAAAGATTCACCGGTTTCACTGCTTCATAAGCGACATCACCATTTTCAATCGTTTCGAATACACTACTATCCAGTGCCCAAATCGCAGTTAAGGCAAGTAACGCTTGATTAAGCCACACGTACGTTGATAAATCGGCGGGTGCCATCGTACTACCGTTAAAGACCCCTAACATGACAATAAGCATAAAGCCCCATGCAAATTGGGTTATCATTCCCGAAAGGGCTGCAGCACGGTATTGAAGACCCGCTTTAAAACGTATTTTAAAAAACGATAGATACAGTTTCATATTTGATATGCCTCGTAGGCCTTGACGATAATATCATCTAAAGATGTGCTCACAATTTCCATATCCACGATATCAACGGTACCACTTAAAACACGGACCGCATCACTGACGGCACCGACAACACGAAGCGTTGCAGTTTGGTCGTCTTGCAACTCGATAACATAGCTCGAATGCTCAATAAGCCTGCCGTTGAAACGAATCTTGATCTGCTTTTCGAGTTCATACTGATTTTTAAGCATGCGCATAGTACCATCAAATAAAATACGTCCCTTGCCTATTAATATAATTCGGTCTACCAACGATTCAATATCTTGCATGTCGTGAGTTGTTAAAACGATTGTTGTTTCAAAGCGTTTATTGATTGATTTAATAAATCGGCGAACTGCTATTTTTGAAGGTGCATCCAACCCAATCGTTGGTTCATCCAAAAACAGCACCTTCGGATTGTGGATTAATGCAGCAGCAATATCACACCGCATTCGCTGCCCTAAGCTCAATTGTCGAGTGGGTATCTTTAATAACGGATTGAGATCTAAGAGTGTCGAAAGTTCCGACAATCGGTGCTGGTAATCTTCATCGGAAATCTCGTAGATATCTTTGAGTAGTTCAAATGAATCAATAACGGGAATATCCCACCATAACTGTGTCCGTTGGCCAAAGACAACCCCAATTTGTTTGGCATGCTCTTTTCGCGAACGAAAAGGATCACGACCGTTGATGGTGCATGATCCAGTATCGGGTTGTAAAATGCCTGTCATAATTTTAATCGTCGTACTTTTCCCCGCTCCATTTGGACCGATGTAACCAACAATTTGACCCTTGGGAATGGTATAGCTAATATCGTCTAAAGCCTTAATGATTTGGTATTGACGATTGTAAAGGGCACGGATTGCTTCTTTGATACCACCCTCACGGATGGGTACTTTATATGTTTTAGAAATATGCTCTATTTGTATCATAATGCCTCCTTAATTTCTAAATCAAAATTAAGGGTCATTACACACCGAGAAGCGGACCCATAGTGGAAGTATCATACCACATATTTAAGGTTGTTTCTATATTTTCATAACACACTCGTGTACTTTTTATTCCACAATAATACTCGTCATCATACCACCATCTTCGTGATCTAAAATATGGCAATGAAGCATCCACTCGCCAGGGTTTTTAAATTGGATGGCAATATCTATAGAGCTCCCAGCTGGTACGTCAACAGTATCTTTCCACACTGTTTTTTCAACGGCTTCGCCATTCACACTTAAAATTTTAAAATGAGCCCCATGGATATGCATCGGATGATTGTTCATACGATTTTCATTGGTAAAACGTATACGGTAGACAGTATCTTTTTGTAGATTGAACGATTCCGTATTGGGGAAAACTTCATCATTTAATGTCCACTCATGACCCATACCACGACTCATGGTTGAACCCATTCGTATTGATACATTGGGTTGTTGTGGAATTGCAGTTTCCGCGATTTGGTAAAGCGATGGTTGTTGATTTGTAGTTGTTTGAGGATTTCCTTCCTCTTTCGCCTCATAAATCAAAGGAATCTTAAATCCTTGATTACGATCATTGGTGATTGCAAATGTCTCATTTGTATTTCCTTGATGGGTTAATTCAACATCATAGCGCTCTCCTGGTGCAATTTCTAATTCGGTTGTTTTAAAAGGGGCTTCAAGTGGCATCCCATCGGTATGCGTTACATTGACCTCAAATGGAAAGGTAATAACTGTACTCTTCGCTGTTGCTGCCTGAATAAATCGTAACTTCACTAAATCCGAATTGTTAAAAGAAATTGGCTTAATTTCAGACCCTGTTTTTCCATTAACTGTATCCGTATCACCTTCAATTTGCATATGACCGCTGACTTGATTTACAGCCCAGTCATCAATCACTAGGATTTGATCTATCGTATATTTTGCATCTTCTGGTTCTAAAATAACCAACGGCCCATACATCCCAAAATCAACTTGGTCTCGAACCGGACGATTATGTGAATGGTACCAGTAGGTCCCTTGATAGTCAGGCGTGAACTTATATTGAAAGGTCTGTTGAGGGTTTATCAGTAACGCAGGACCGTCTTGATCATTGGGTAAGGATAAACCGTGCCAGTGAATATTCGTATCCGTTTGCGTTTGATTCTCAACATTCAAGGTTAGTTCTGTATCTTTTTTTACAACGATTGGATACCCTGCCGGATATGCCGTGTTGTCTTGATCGGTATACATATAACGGTTTAAAGTTTGAGAATTGAATGTTTGCGTTGTTTCAATCACCTTTATGTCATGCGTTGTATCTGTATCAGAGACTGCATCATATTCAATCCGATACGGATCATGATCCTTTGTTTGAACGACTTGTTTTGGTGCTTCTAAAGGCTCCGTTTCTTGGCTTTGGGTGCAACCCACTAGCAAAACTAAGAGCAGAAGTAATATTGTTAGTTTTTTCATTATCCACCTCCTCATAAGCATACACATCAAATAGGGCAAAAGTATGACATAAAAAAGAAACGACTAAAGTCGTTTCAAATTTTCGATAATACTATGTCGTTCAAGAGTGCGCAAGGCTACTTTAGCATTAATTATGCATATCACTACAATTGCAATTGCGAGTAACACAATACTTCGAATATCGAGATAAAATGGCATCTGATCCACTGCAGGTAGATCCTTATTCATAATGTAGATCATTGCAGAATACCCAAGCACACCGAGCACTAATCCGATCATCATGGGGCGCACTGTTACGATTGCGCTTTCTACCATTACTGTCTTACTTAGTTGTGTTTGCGTCATGCCCATTGATCGCATCATTGCAAATTCACTGCGACGTTCACGATACAGAATCATTGACATACTAATTAAATTAGCAAAAACGATAAATCCAATCATTCCTGTAATTAATTTTGTGATATTATCCACTGTTGCAAGCACAATCACACGAGACTCATACCTCGTTTGATTATTATCAATATGAAGTCCCGGAAAATGTTTCGTTAATAATTCCTCGGTTGCCATCGCATCGCTACTGGATATGTTAAATATCGTTTCGGAGAACGGTTTATAGTTCTCTTCATACGCTGAGGGACCTGAAAGCACTTTATTAATCTCATTGAATGTTGTCATGTTTATCAAAATGATAGGGCTGGCCATTTGTCCATGTCCTATTCTAAGTATATCTAAATTTGTATTATCCTCATTTATAACTTGATGAATTTTAACATTAACATTTTGATGATCACTGTTTGTCAATGTCACCGTTTCAATGCCTTCAAAATCCAAAATCGGACCCGCATATTGAACGTACTCAGATCCTTTTTCCAGATATCCTTCATAATAATTATCAATCACAAGCATCGGTTCGTTTGACGAAGTCTTCTGGAATACCGACGCAAATAACGAATCATCTAGAACTATCATCTTCGTCGAATTCATTTGTTTTGCGACTGTATAAGATTCACTTAAATCTGCATTATAGATGGATTTTGAGTAATCGATGTCCCCCATCATCAGTTCTGATATATTGATTGGAAATGTTCGTGTAATCACTACCTGATTGGTATGATCGCTGTTATGCAAGACTTTGGCGATTTCTTGAACAAACGGCTCTTGTTGCGCAAGCGTATCGAGAGCTGGTACCTCACCGCCATTATCCAATCTAAAAAACAGATTATAAGCATCCGGTTGGGGAACTGCATGTCTCAATACCGTTTGAAATAATGAGACAACAAAAACCGTAAGCATCACTACAATCACAATTGCGACTCGAATTCCTCGATACTTATACCCGTCACGTTGCATTGATTTTCCAGCTAGACGAATGGGTTCTTTGCGGCTCAATCGGGCCCAAAGCGGTAATTGCCCTTTGCGTTTATAACGCGTCGATTCTTTTATTGTTTCCAATGCTGTCATCCGATACATTTTAGTAATCATAAATTCAATCGGTATCATGACTGAAATGAACCCGACAAGCATTAAGATTCCAATTAACTGCCATGTTAACCTGAGATGAAAGGGAGCATAACTTTCCATATTAAGAGTCGTTGTGAGCGTGGATGCATTGTTATAAATCAGCTGAATACTTCGCGTCATTAAGATTCCTACACCAATTCCAAAGATGATTCCTAGAGCGGCAAGCACATAACTTTCTTTTCGCATCATTGCATGAATCTGCTTCTTACTCGCACCGATACTTCGAAGTAAACCAAAATCCTTTTGCCGACGACTCATAGTGGCAAAGAATGCATTTTGGACCATCGTGAACGATGCAAGGCCGAAGACAGTCATCACAACCGCAGCAATACCGATTGCAAGCATTTTTTCTGGCGCAACACCACGCATCATTCCAAGTTCGCGATTGTAGCTTTGGTTGTAAGTTACAAGAATGTTATCTCCATTTGTTGCGATTGCAGTTTCAACCAATTTATCAATTCTTTGGGTACCCGGTTTAAAGATAATATCTGCTTGTGTTGCATACATTGGATTGGATAACTGACTGTAGTATCCATAACCAGTACCCGCATCATTCTCAAAGAAACCAACAACTGTCAGCGGACTCATGTCAATTGGTTCTCCATTATCCAACACTGCAACAACCGTATCTCCAAGGGTCATAGAGTCAGCAAAATAAGAACCAAAAGCGACTTCCGTTTCATTAAGTGGAGCACGACCCGATATAAAGTTCCGATTGCCATTGTATTTTACATCACTATCAGATCGCATTGAATCAAAATTAGCATCACTCATTACGCCCCGAATAATATTGTTACCATGTTTGATTAAGAGTGGCCTACTATAAGATACAGTATCAATTGATGCTTCCATTTGACTTATGGTAATGGGTAAATCCGTTCCGTTTAATTGAGCATTCCATTTTTCGGTGTAACTCAGCTGATTATGCATCTGAGCATCATAAATTGTCTGGGTGATCAGTCCAACCATTGTCAGCAATGCGACCGAAAGTACGACACTCAAAATAGTCATGACGGCTGTGAACGAATCGTGACCCAACTGTCGTTTCATAAGTTTGTTAAGAATGCTCATTGATTAGTACCATCATATACGATCTGCCCATCTTCGATATGAATTGTACGATCAGCCATTCGTGCAATATCGATATCGTGGGTGACTAAAATGATTGTTTGATTATAGGTTTCATTTGCATACCGTAACATGGTCATAATACTGCGCGAATTTTCCTGATCAAGATTTCCTGTCGGTTCATCCGCTAGCAGCAGTGAGGGTTTGTTCATCAAGGCCCGTGCTATCGCAACCCGTTGTTGCTGACCCCCTGATAATTGATTGGGCAAATGATTAAGCCGATTTTCAAGTTGCAGCATCGTAACAAGCTCATTGTAATAGTTCGTATCCACTATTCCTTCATCCAGTAAAATAGGCAATTGAATATTCTCTTCCACAGACAACATAGGAATAAGATTGTAAAATTGGTAGATTAAACCAATATGACGTCTACGGAAAAGTGTCAATTTGGTGTCGTCCAAGGTATCCATTTGCAACTCATCAATGGCAACCGTACCGCTTGTTTGTTGGTCCACACCTCCTAAAATATGAAGTAATGTTGACTTTCCACTACCACTTGGTCCAGTTATAGCTATAAACTCTCCTTTTTGAACGCTAAGCGATATTGATTGGAGCGCATCAACGTGATAGTCAGGGGTCTTGTATACTTTTCTTAGATTCTCAATTTTTAGTATTTCCATTGTACATCCTCCTCGCACCCCAATTCTAAGTCAAACAAGTACCTACAGTTATGACACTTCCGTCACACTTAAAAAACGAAAAACAAAGGAATTATCAGCTTCGACATAAAGCGCTCCGTGTTGCTGGTGCATAATTTCTCGAGCCATAGACAGACCGATACCAACACTATCTGGTGCTTTATTCATCCCACTGTAAAATCTTTCAAAAATCCGTTCACGATCGCGCGGTGAAATTTCAACACCATCATCTTTGATGACAACCTCAGTTGCCCTACCACTCTTGCGGGTTTGGATCGTAATCATAGTTTTTGCATATCTTATTTTATTTACTAAAACATTCGACAATGCCTCATATGTTTGATTATAATCACACTGAATTATCATGTCATGGAGTAAATTATTAACGGTTAGTTCAGCTTCATAAAGCTGTGGTTCTATTGCCGTAAGTAATTGTGTCATCAAATTATTGAGCGAAATGCGTTCAAGCTTGAATACAATCATATGAGTCTCTAATTGAACGATTTTATTTAAAGACAAAACAAGATTTTCCATACGACGTAGTTGTAGGGACATAGTCTCAGAAAGTTCTGGTTCCAATGTTTCGACCTCCACCATTATCGATAAAGCAGTTAGCGGCGTCTTTAGCTGATGCGAAATATCTTCCATTGCTTTTTTCAAGCCTTGTTTTTGTAGTTGTAGTTGATATGCTGTCCCTTTCATCGCAATCATCGTTTTATTCAACTCGGCATGCAATGTAGACAATTCCCCTTCTTCATATGCCTGAATATCGTGATGGTAATCTCCGCTATTTAATGTTCGTAGGTATGCGACTACACCTTCTATTGCTTGGTTTCGTTGGCGTACAAACTGATAGAAACAGATTGTCGAAAATACAGCAAAAAAAATAAGCCCCGCAAACGGTAATAAGTGTTCAATAACAACTGCAACAAAAAATCCACTGCTAACTTGGATTAAAAACTTTTTGACATCACGATTTCGAAGTTGTTTCATAAGTAGCGGTATCCTTTTCCATGAACGGATTCGATAACCCGTATATTCGCAAGCTTTTCACGAAGCCGTTTAATTGTAACTGTAAGCGCATTGTCCGTTATATATTGCGATCCTTGCCATAACATCTGATTTAACCGTTCCCGACTTACAATTTCTCCTTTATGTTCTACAAACATCACAAGTAATCGATATTCTTGAACGCTGAGCATGATGAGCGTCTCTTGATAGTACACTGTTGCGTTACTTAAATGAATGGTTATATCACCGTCATGAATCCGCAGTGCCAAAGAGCGCTTCGCAATCGCGCGAATACGACTATCTAATTCCGCTAAGCGAAAGGGTTTTGTAATATAGTCATCAGCCCCAATACTGAATCCTTCTAAGATGGTAATTTCATCATCCATAGCTGTGAGGAAAATGATGGGCGTTTCAAACTGACTTCGAACATAACGTGCAAAATCAAGCCCATTCCCATCCGGTAAACCAACATCTAAAATGATGATATCAAAAGTATTGTTTAATAACCGTTCTCCCTCTTGAACACTAAAAGCAACTGTTAGATCCCAGTTGTTATTTTTAAAATACTTGCGCAATCCATATACAATGCCTGCGTCATCTTCTAATAGAAATATTTTCATACCTTCATTATAACTGAGGACACTTAAATACGTGTGAATAAATCGTCACTTTTGGTATGATTAGTGTACAGATAGAAAGTGGGGCATCCCTATGAAAATAATTACCTTAGACCGGCAAGCATATCAAGGAGTCGTCTTACAGTTTAACTACACTACAGATGCTTATTATGATGTTCTCGTGGACCCACAAGAACTATTTAGTGTGCGCTTGGTTAAAAAACAGTTTACGAACCCAATAAACAAATCCTTTACAGGTGCGTTGTTTCCAGATCATCTTGAAGATGCCCATGTATTTGCGGCAATAGATGACAATGAACAGATTGTTGGGTATCTCGAAGTTGGTGTGGAAACTTGGCATCAACGAGTACGGTTATCCGAAATTTTGGTAGTCGAACACGCACGTGGAAAAGGTGTCGGAACACTGCTTATGAACACCGCGTATGAATTTGCACAAACACGTGGATGTCGCGAAGTAGTATTAGAAACACAGACGTGTAATGTCCCAGCAATTAACTTTTACTTGCAGCATCACTACCGTGTGATTGGCATTGACCTAACACATTATTCTGACGAAGATATTGCTGACAAAGAGGTTCGTTTAGAGATGGTTCGATCTGTCATCTCAAAAACCACATCAAAATAAATAATAATAAAGTTTGACAATCCAAGTGAAACCTAGTATATTACTCTTAAATCGTTGAACAAGAGAGTAAACTTAAGAATGCCTCAAGCGAGTCAGGGTTGGTGGAAGCCTGATAGGAAACAATAAGTCGAACCGCACTTGGGAGATATTAGATTGAACTTAGTAGGTCTAATCGCCAACCTAGCGTTATAGGAAAGTGGTTTATCATACATGATAAGCAATTAGAGTGGCACCGCGTTAATGACGTCTCTAGATACAAATATCTAGAGATTTTTTTATTTCTAGATCATCAATAACATCAAAGAACAAGAGAGTAATTATTGGGATGTGATAGCGAACTAAGGATGGTGGAAGCTTAGTGACTCAACAATAATGAACCGCACTTGGAAGATGGTTATGTGAACTGAAGTAGCAAAACCCGCAGATACTGCGTTACCAAAAAGAGTGGCTAAATGATATTTAGCAATTAGAGTGGTACCGCGATAACTTCGTCTCTAGACAAATCTTGTCTAGAGTTTTTTTATTATAAGGAGAGAAAGAATATGAAGAAACTATTATTAAGTCTCATCATGGTGTTAGTCCTCACAGCGTGTGGTGCAAATACAACATCAACTGAGACCGCACCACCTCAAAATATGCTTGAGGAAATTCAACAACGTGGAGAACTCATTGTTGGAACTTCCCCTGACTATGCACCATTCGAGTTTATTGATCCTTCAAAATTAGGTCAAGATCAATACGTTGGTGCTGACATCGATCTTGCCCAACAAATTGCGGATGACTTAGGGGTTAAGTTAACCGTTAAAGCGATGAATTTTGATGACATCCCGACGGCTGTCAAAGAACGTAAATTTGATATCGGATTATCCGGTTTTACGTATACAGATGACCGTGCTAAAGTTATTCAGTTCAGCGAACCTTACGATAACTCCGAATCCCTTTGCCAAGGATTCCTCGTTCGTTCTGACAATACATTCACATCACTTGATGATTTCAATAATGCGACAGTTACCGTTCAAAACGGTTCAGTCCAACAACAATATACGGAGCAACAACTCCCAGGGGCTAACGTTCGATTCGTTACAGCTCTAGAAGACGGTGCATTAGAACTAAAAGCTGGTAAGACAGACGCTGTTGCGGTAAGCTGTAAATCAGGTGAAGGTTTCCTTGCCAACAATCCAGAACTTAAACTTAGTGATACACTCTTTGCAGTTAGCGATGCCATCGGCACAATGGTTATCATGCCATTGGGTGAACCAGAATTACTTGAAGCAGTCAATACAAGCATTATCGCAGTTAAAGACGCTGGTCTTTATACACAATGGTTAAGTGATGCGAAAGCATTATCTGCACAGGTTGGAGAACTTGGTGCCGCTAAACCAAATGTCTTTACATTGTTAGGAGCCTATGGAAATGTCTTCTGGCAAGGAACATTGGGAACAATTTGGTTATCACTAATCGTTGTCTTCTTCGGAACAATTGGTGGAGCAGTACTTGCTCTCGCTAAAATGTCGAAGTTTAAACCATTACAATGGTTTGCGACTGCATATATTGAACTGGTACGTGGAACACCAATTCTCTTACAACTCTACTTATTTGTATTTGGAGGGGCACAGTTCTTCCCGAATGGTATTAGTGATCAAATGTGGGTCATCTTTGCCTTAATCTTCAACTCCAGTGCCTATGTTGCAGAAATCTTCCGTGCTGGAATCCAAGCTGTCGACAAAGGACAATTTGAAGCTGCGAAGAGCTTGGGTCTTTCTGATCGCAACATGATGATTAAAGTTATTATGCCACAAGCCGTTAAAAATATCTTACCGGCACTTGGAAACGAATTTATCACAATGATTAAAGAAACATCATTAGCATCTATCTTCTTTATTAACAGTTTAATGACATCACAATCCATTGTTTCAGCTGCAACACACATGAAACTTGAAGCATTAATGATTGTTGGGGTTATCTACTTTATTCTGACATTCTCACTTTCAAAAGTTGTTCAATACTTTGAAAAGAAAGGACAAACAAACCATGACTAACGAACTCATCAAAATTAAAAATCTTAAAAAGAACTATGGTAGTCTCGAAGTCCTCAAAGGCATCGACTTCACCATCAACAAAGGTCAAGTTATTTCAATTATCGGGCCTTCAGGATCGGGTAAATCGACATTCCTAAGATGCTTGAATCTTCTCGAAGTTCCGACAGATGGAACGATTGAATTTAAAGAACAAGTCTTAAGTGCTAAAGGGAAATCACTGGACAAGATTCGCCAAGAAATTGGAATGGTCTTCCAACACTTCAACGTCTTTCCCAATTTAACGGTACTTGAGAACATCACATTAGCTCCTACACTTGAGAAAGGTATTTCTAAGGCAGATGCTAAAGCACAAGCATTAGAACTCCTAGAGCGCGTTGGATTGGCTGACAAGGCTGATACTTTCCCAACGAAACTATCAGGGGGTCAGAAACAACGGTTAGCGATTGTGCGCGCCTTGGCAATGAATCCTGATGTTATGCTCTTTGATGAACCAACCAGTGCATTAGACCCTGAAATGGTAAAAGATGTTTTGGATGTTATCAATCAATTAGCAGACTCGGGAATGACTATTGTGATCGTAACACACGAAATGAACTTTGCGAAACACATCAGTGATACCGTATTGTTCATGGACGGCGGTATTATTGAAGAAGCTGGAACACCTTCTCAAATTTTCGATAATCCAACAAGTCCTCGTACTCAAGAATTCCTCAGTAAAGTTTTATAATGAAGCAAGCAACACATCGACATGTGTTGCTTTTTTTAACTATAAGTAGAACAGATGATCTGCATATGTCATACCACAAGATGGTATTGGCAAAGTGGGCATGTTTAAAGTAAATAGACATACAAAAAAGGCCCTACGGCCTTTCTCTTTATTATTTTATTGAACCAAATACTTGTTGGGTTGGTACAGGATGACTTAAGGCATCTTGCCCATCCAGCGTGAAGTCGTTAAGATTTACACGAACGATTTGTGAGTTGTTGTACATCTTAAAGTAATACGTACGCGTATTTGTCATCATACATGTAGTGTATTGCGTGTAGTCCAAGGAGTTACGTTGTGTCACAACGGATCCTTTCATAATATCAACACCGCTTAGAATATGATATGCGCTGTTGACTAGATCTTCCTCGCCATAGTTTGGCACGCGTGTTAATTTCGCAAAAAGCGTACGAATGAATCGTGAAGGTGGACTGTAATCACCAGGTAAACCAAAGGTACCCGATCCCTGCCCAAATGGCTTAAAGGTTTCTTCAAAGAGTTCAACAGGTTCTACTTGTTTTGGATTAACTCCTATATAGTTACGAATATTGGTTTTATGCCAGTCGTAATCCGGACTGTTAGCCATAACACCCAGTTTGTTTTCATGGATTTTAAGTCCGTCTTTTAACGGTTCTACGATGATGCTGCGTCCTGTTGCATCGGTAAACACCCAGTGCAATGGCGATGCAATCCCTAACATAGGATTGGCATCATTGGTAATATTAATGCGACCAAAAGCTTCTACCACTTCTTCAATCGAAGTATACGATGCAAGAATCCAGTTTACAATTTCATGGGACATAAGGTTGAGTGCACCCTCTTTTCGATCATTGTAATGAGCATATCCTTCAAAATATAGTACTGCAGCTGCAAGTCCATACTCATTCAATCCGTCTGCCATAATATGATCACCAATATTTTTAGATAAACCTAAGAATGCGAAATGATTGGTTAATGGTTGATCAAGCAAACCAAATTTCAGTGGATAATCACGCTGAATTATCGTCATTTCTGGTGAGAGATCATATGAGAAGTCCATGGTTCGTGCAAGTAAATGCAAATCATCACGACTCTTTAATGAAACACTTGTACACATAAATAAAGCCCCCTTTTTTTATATTATATAGTTTATGCGGGGAATAATAAAGACCTACAGGTGTAGGTCTTTTAAGGAGATTGTATGTTTTTAATCAACAACTCTGTCAAACGCTGTGACAAGCGTTGCTAGAAATTGAAAGGCATCAGTGAGATCGGTATTTAAATCGAGTTTCCATTCCCAGTTAGGAGACCCAATTGTTCCCGGTTCATTGATTCGTGCTTCATTATCAAGTCCCATAAGATCTTGAATCGGCAGGATCGCCCAGTTCGCATTTAGTGAGAGTGTATACGATGCGACTTGTTGCCATAACGATGGGTAATCGTGGCCAAGATCCTTAAGGTTTTTGGTAATTTCTTTATATTTTTTGATGGTGAGTTCATCCGTCCAACCTGCCATAGTTTGATTATCATGCGTTCCTGTGTAAACAAGAATATTCGAATCAACAAGGGCGTTGGCTTCAAGCTCATGCGGATTGAGATTGAATTGAATTATCTTCATACCCATGAGATCGTAGTCATCACGAAGTTCAAGAACTTCCGGTCGTAAATCACCCAAATCCTCGACTACAAGTTCCAAATTTTCAATTTGACGGTACATAGCATCGAAGAAATGATTGCGTGGGCCTATTTTCCATTCGCCAATGCGTGCGGTTTCACTTTCCCCCGGTATGATCCAATAGGTATCAAAAGCACGGAAGTGATCAATCCTAATCACATCAAACATTTCTTGATTCCATCGTAAACGATCTGCCCAAAGCGCATAGTCATTATGTGCCATAGCTTTCCAATCATAAATAGGATTTCCCCACAACTGACCTTCAGTACTGAAATAGTCAGGCGGAACACCCGCAACCCAAGCTGGTGTGCCATCACGGTTCAATAAAAACTGATCGCGATGATGATATACCTCAGCAGAGTCATGACCTAAGTAAATCGGAATATCACCAACGACGCGAATACCTAAGTCATTCGCATACTTTTTAAGGTCCATCCACTGCATGTAGAATACATATTGAACAAAACGTTCGTATTCGAGCTCGGACTCTGAAACTTTCATGACTTTCCATTCTGTCCATGACGCATTATCGTTCAATTTTTTAAGAGCAATAAATGTCACATACTCATCAAGCCACGTTACCGCTACTTCAAGAAAGGCATCATAAGACGCATCTTTCTTAAAATGTTGGAATGCATTACGAAGGTATGCTGTTTTCAAAGTACGAACAGCTCCAAAATTGACGCGCTTGCCAAAAACAGGTTCTTGGTCAAACTCGAGTTGCAAGGTTGCATATAGCTTCTCGATCGATATATAAATTTCATCGCCTGCAAACGATGAATACGTTTGGTATGGACTGTTTCCATATCCGACAGGGTTTAGTGGCAAGATTTGCCAAATAGTTGCGTTTGTTTTTGCGAGATTTTGAATCCAAGTATAAGCACTTGATCCAAAGTCACCGATGCCAAGTGTCCCTTCAAAACTGGACACCGGCATCAGGACACCAGCGCGTCTTGTCTGTGTCATACTATACCTTCCAAATATCACGATTGTATTCCGCAATCGTACGGTCGCTTGAGAAGAAACCTGCGCGAGCAATATTAATTAATGTCTTCTTAGCCCAGGTCATGCGGTCTTCATAGTCCGCAATCATTGTGTTTTTAGTTGCAATGTATGCTTCAAGGTCA
The DNA here is from genome assembly GCF_011301115.1 of Erysipelothrix sp. HDW6B. NCBI lineage: Bacteria > Bacillati > Bacillota > Erysipelotrichia > Erysipelotrichales > Erysipelotrichaceae > Erysipelothrix > Erysipelothrix sp. HDW6B. The sequence goes on from NZ_CP049860.1 coordinate 2,166,399, forward strand.
ATCAAAGTCATGAACCAGTCTTTGCTAATTAGTTCATGATGCAAGCGATCAAGATTTTCTTTTGTTCCACTTGCAAGCATTAACGGTCCATTGATAAAATCAACGGCCTGTTTAATTTGAGGGCTCTTTTCATAATAATCTCTTGATACATAATCAGCTTTCGCATAGTGTTCGATAATCGTATCACTGGATTCACCAAAGATATAAATATTTTCATCACCTACAAGTTCGCTGATTTCAACGTTAGCGCCATCCATAGTTCCCAGTGTTAAAGCGCCATTCAGCATAAATTTCATGTTTCCTGTTCCACTTGCTTCTTTAGATGCGAGCGAAATTTGCTCAGAGATATCACATGCAGGAATCAACATTTCGGCCTTCGATACGTTGTAGTTTTCCACAAAGACAATTTGTAAGTATTGGCTTACGAGTTCGTCATCCGCAATCACTTTGGATAGCGTGAGTAAAGCGTGAATAATGTCCTTAGCGATCGTATAGGCAGGTGCTGCTTTCGAACCAAAGAACATTGTAAGTGGCCGTGTTGGAACATATCCCGCTTTAATTTCATGGTACATGTGAATTGCATAGAGTAAATTCATTTGTTGGCGTTTGTATTCATGAAGACGTTTAATTTGAATATCGAAAATAGCATCCGCATTAACACTAATGCCTTCCGTCTTTTCAATATATGCAGCAAGGTCTTCTTTCTTCGTATGTTTGATTGTTAGTAATTCTTGAAGGCTTGCTTCATCATCCACAAAACGCTCTAACTTCAATAATTCCATAGCATCCTGCTTAAATCCGTCACCAATACGTGTTTCGATAAATTCAGTTAGCGGTCGGTTGGTATGTTGGAGCCAACGACGGAATGTAATTCCATTAGTCTTATTATTAAATCGGTCAGGATACATATCATAGAACGGTTTGAGTTCACTGTTTTTTAAGATTTCTGTATGTAAGGCTGCAACACCATTGGTTGATTTACTGAAATGGATTGCAAGTGACGCCATATGTACACGTCCTTCGTGATCAATAACCGCAGTACGAGCATCATTGCTTCGTGCTGCCGCAAGATCTTGAAGTTGATGTAATAATGGTACTAAACTTGCATCAACTGCTTCAAAGTATGCGAGTGGCCATTTTTCAAGTGCTTCTGCCAAAATTGTATGGTTGGTGTACGCACAGGTGTTTGAAATAATTTCAACGGCACGATTAAATGCTATACCATCTGCCAACAAGGCTTTTAAAAGTAACACGATGACCATCGATGGGTGTGTATCGTTAATTTGAATGGTTGCATAAGAATCCAAACGGTCAAGATGGTCTTTGTGTTCTTCTAAGATCCACGCAAGTCCCCCAGAAACCATAAAATACTGTTGTGCAAAGCGAAGACGTAACCCTTCTTCGGTTGAGTCATCTGGATATAAGAATAATGTGAGGTTCTTGTCCACAGCACGCTCATCAAAACGAATTCCTTCTGTAATGATTGAATCATCAATTGACTCAAGATCGAATAAACGAAGCGGTGCTTTTTCACCGTTATATCCGAGTACGTCAATTTCATACATACGACCCGTCACTGCGACATCGCCAATTTGTACGGGCACTGTAAAATCAGTCTTACGTAACCAACCTGGTTTGTCCAACCACGTATCTTTTTCTTCAGCTTGAAGTCGATTCCGGAACACTTGGCGGAACAGACCGTAGTGGTAGACTAAACCGAGCCCTTGGCCATTCAGTCCTAATGTTGCGATTGAATCCATAAAGCACGCTGCAAGTCGTCCTAATCCACCATTTCCTAGTGATGGTTCTGGTTCATAATCTTCAACTTCAGAAATATCGCGACCATTCGCAGCTAACACATCGCGAACTTCATCATAGATGCCTAAATTCATTAAATTATTGGATAATAGTTTTCCAATTAGAAACTCTGCCGACATGTAGTAGACGCTGCGTTCGCCTGTCACAGCTGGTACTTTAGCAATTCGATTTTGTGCAATTTCAAGCACAGCTTCGTATAATTTATCGACCGATACAGTACGCATATCCGTATCTAAAATATGTTCTAATTCTTGTTTTATCATGGGTTTCCTCCGAAAACGTTTTCTAAAAGATGTTAATAATTAGGGCTTTCGCCCTAGTTATTACATGATGACATCATCGTATGATATCGTAGTCAGTTCATAGTCCATTAAGATTTCCTCAGATGGGTTTCCTTGGAGTAAGCGGCTCACTGCATTCATCGCATTTACCGATACCTGGTAGAAATCTTGACGTACCGTATCAATTTTATAGTTAATATACCCTAATAGTGTAATCCCGTCAAATCCACAAACTGGGCGGAATTCTTCGATCTCCTTCAGTCCATGTACAGCCCCAATGGCTGTAAGGTCTGAAGCACAGATCACAAGATCTGATTTTAGTGCGTGTTGTTTCACTAATTCACGTGCCCGTTTCTCACTAAAATTTGCATATTGCGCATTCATGGTGACACCCAACTCATCGCAAGCATTCACAACACCTTGCATTCTTAAGTCTGTGACATAGCCATCACGACGTCCAGCCAAATATAAAATACGTTTCGCTTTATGACGTTTGATCATTTTGACGGCAATATCGTATTGGGCCGTTTCATGATCAACCATGACATAACTAGTTCGTGGACCAATGATTGGTGCATCAACCACAACACTTGGGAACACATCCATATCTATCAATTCTTTGTACGAGACAGCTTCTTTCGATAATCCATAGTAGATAACTGCACTCACTCGAAGTGAATTAAAATGCTGAAGAATTTCTTTCGCATTCTTTCCTTCAAGAAGATTAGAGAAGACAGGTATTACTTCAATTTTAAGTTCTTTGGAATGATTCATCGCCCCAAAGAGATACTGCATATTAATTTCATCAATTGCTTGGCGGTGGTTGTTGATAAAAATGACCAACGCCACCCTTTTGCCTTGCTTGGATGATAATGCAGATGCAATGGAGTTTGGCACATAGTTGAGTTCTTCAACTGCTGCAAGTACTTTTGCACGTGTTGCATCACTAATATTATTGTAGTTGTTTAAAACCTTAGAAACAGTTGAAACCCCTACGCCTGCTTTTTTAGCGACATCATTTATACTGGCCATGTGTTGCCTCCCTTACACTGATTAATTATAGCATCCTGACTGTAAATACGTGGAAAATCACGCTTTTTTCAGCAAGTATCACATATCTTTTGTTTTATTTGTCTCTAACGATAATACTACTCATGCCTTCGATTTGCAATCCATCTGACGATGCTTTTGCAGATCCTTGAATGGTATCTAGAATGGAATACGAGCCTGGCAGCGTTTGTAATTCCTGCGATAAATTATGAATAACAGTAATATCGTCATGTCTCATGACGTATAATGCTGCACTGGATGTCACTGCAGTGGGTGAGCTCGTAACCAGCTGCGGATACTTATTCCGGATTTTAATTGCGTGTGCATAATGATTAAGTAACGATGCTTTATCCTTTTCTTGATCCGCAACTGACGAATCAAAAGGTACTGTATAGTCCGCATTTTGTGGTGCTTTCGTTTGACCCGTTGTTTCTTTTTGAGACCAGACCATAGGCAAGCGTTTGTTTTCATCAACACCGCTTCCCTTCATCCCAATCTCTTCGCCGTAGTAAACAAACGGATTTCCTGGCATCATCAAGTATAATGACGCAGCCATCTTCTGTTGATCTACATCATTAAAGTATGTTGCGGATCGACCCTGATCATGATTCGATAAAAAGGGTGCATCTAAAGCATTTTCATTATTAACTTTAATTGCTTGATTATATTCTGCAACAAACTGTGCAAGTGATTGACCGTCACCTTTTTTCACGCTCTTTGCAATCATACCGTTGGCTTGGCTGAGACCAAAATTAAAGAAAGAGTCAATATTTGATGCATACATATCCGTTACAATCGCATTCGGAATCCATGCTTCCGCAACGATATATGCATCTTTTGTATGTGTTTTTACTTCAGTATTGAGCCAATCTAAAAATTCATTGTTACGCGCTACATCATCAGCATAATAATGACTGGTTGCATCAAGACGAAAGCCTTTAACACCCATGTCGAGCCAATATGTAACGATATCCGAGATTTCACGACGCACTTCTAAACTATCCAAATTTAAATCTGGCATATGTTCAGAGAACACCGATTCATACCAAATACCCGGTGCATATTCACGATATCCCGTTTGCCACGTATCACTGAAATTGTAGTATTCACAATATTTGTTTGAATCACATGTGTTGGTCTGTTTCGCAGCAACTGCCTGGGTAAACCATGGATGCTCAATAGATGTATGATTGAGTACCAAATCGAGAATCAAGGTCATGCTTCGAGATTCCATTGCGGTTAATAAGTTTTTCATTGATTCCAAATCCCCATACTGAGGATCAATTGCCTTATAATCGGTGACATCATACTTATGATATGACGGTGATGGCATCACAGGCATAAACCATACATTTGAAATCCCCAATGTTTCTTGGATATATGGAAGTTTCTCACGAACACCATCAAGATCACCCATACCGTCACCATTACTGTCATAATACGATGCAACAAATATTTCGTAATAGACTGAAGGTACTTCAGGATGGACATACGATGTTTGTGACGATGCACATCCTGAAATCATTAAGACTAAGATTAGAAGTAAACTCAATTTTTTCATTATCCTTTAACAGAGCCTCCGGTAACACCTGTTACATAGTATTTTTGCATAAAGATAAAGAGAATTGTAATCGGAATCGCAATCAGTACCGCTGCCGCACAGAAGCGGGTAAAGTATTGATAGATGTTCTCACGTTTCAACATCTCGAAGAGTCCTAGAGCGACTGTATAGTTATTGTAGTTATCACGCATGATAAAACTTACAAAGATAAAATCAACCCATGGTGCTAAGAATGATGTTAATACAGTATAGACAATAATTGGTTTTGAAAGTGGTAACGTAATTTTCCAGAAAATATCGTTACGAGTCGCACCATCAATAATCGCTGATTCATCGATGGCCTTTGGAATCGTATCAAAGAATCCTTTGGAGATATAGTAACCCATCGCTGCTCCACCTGAATAAACAAGTACAAGTGCCGCTAGTGATTGGTCCAACCCAATTGCTTTAATTAGATAATAAATTGCAATCATTGCCATAAAGCCAGGGAACATCCCAATAACTAATACCACATTCATCATGGGTTTACGCAATTTGAAGCGTAATCGTGAAAATGCATACGATGTTGCAAGTGTAATAACAGTCGAAATCGCACATGTAAAGATAGCAACAATCAACGTGTTCATAAACCAACGTGGAAAGTTAAATAAGGTCGTATCTGTAAACAGACGTGTATAGTTATCGAGTGTCCATGTTTTAGGAATAATGTAACTTGTAAATGCTCCGCCTTCTCCACGGAACGATGTCATGACAACCCATGCTACTGGTAGTAACCAGATAAAACTTAGGATTGTTAGGACAGTATGGCCTGCTGCACTTGTTGCACGGCGTTTTGCTTTAATACCTCGGATCATTGGAAATCACTCTCCTTCGATGTAACCCTTCTAAAGACTACTAATGATAATACTGCACTGATAATGAAGATAATAATACCGACCGTTGATGCAAGTGCGTAGTTTTTGTCTGTAAGCGTTAGCTTATAGAGCCACGTTACTAAGAGGTCAGTTTCACCAGCTTGGTAGTAATTCAAGGATAATGGACCACCACCTGTTAATAGATAAATTAAGTTAAAGTTATTGAGGTTACCAATGAACTGTGTAATAAGATAAGGTGTCGTAACACTTAACATGTACGGTAACGTAATGCTAAAGAATTGGCGGACCGGTCCGGCACCATCAATTCGTGCACTTTCGTACATATCTTGTGGAATGTTCATAAGGATTCCAGATGTGATTAACATTGTATAAGGAACCCCAACCCATAAGTTAACAACAATAACTGTTATCTTGGCCAGTGTACCGTTCGTTAAGAAACGAATCGGTTCGTTGATGATACCCCAGTTTTGTAGCAAGACATTAACAGGGCCAAGATCGTGTAATAGTTGACTCATTATCATTAAACTTACAAATTGCGGAATCGCAATCGAGATAATAAAAATTGTTCGCCAGAATTTCTTAATTTTAATGCCTTTGGCGTTGATAAGCATCGCTAACAACATTCCAAAGATATAGTTCAAGAATGTTGCAAAGATTGCCCAAATAAAGGTCCATTTCAATAATGCAAAGAATGTTCCAGAAATGATTTTATTATTATAGAGCATATCTGTAAAGTTTTTGATTCCAACCCAGCCGAAGATATTACCTGGAGGTTGGTGATTTTTATCAAAGTTGGTAAATGCAATTAAAATCATAAAAATTAGCGGTGCAATTGTGAATGCAAAGGTCAAAATTGTTGGTAGCGCTAAAATTGTAATGTGGAAGCGTTCGTTAAGAAGTGTTTTAAGTTCTTCTTTGAATGTTGGTAAAGGGTGCCCTTCTTCAATCATTTTTTGATTGTTAATTGCCCCTTTAACACTAATAAAGTAAATCAGTAAAAATCCTAAAATGATAAAGATACAAAATACTCCAAATAGAAGCATAAGCATCGAGTTATCACCCTCAGTATAAATATAAATCCCCAATGCTTCGTCAAAGACTTTTCCTTGGACATTAGTTCCTAATGTCACGAGCCCTGCGAGCTGGTTTACACCAAATCGTAGCATATACAACACAAATAGAATTTGTGCGGATAGATACAGGTATCCTTTTATAAATTGCTTTCTTAAGAAGGCCCCCGAACCCATGATAAAGTATGCGCATCGTGTGGCTGTATCACCCTTAACAAATCCGTTGATATACCTTTTAAACGGTAGAGTTAGTTTCTCCATTTCACGTTCTCCTTAATAAATAAAGGGGCTTACGCCCCTAATTGTTACTCTATTACACCTTCTTGAATTTGTTTGACCATTTGATCTAAGAGTTCTTGCATAGGTGCAGGATTCTTATCTTCAAGTGCAAGGCCGAATGCTTCAGATGGTGTCCAGTAGTTTGAAAGGACACTCTTTTGACTGTGTGCGAATTGTGCTTGTTCTGCTAAAGCGCTTAATGCAACGTTAGCTTGAACTGCTTCACTTTCTGCAGCTTTAATATTTGATGGTCCAAGTTTCAATGTGTTGAAACGTTCTAATTGACTTTCTTCATTTGTTAAGAAGTCTGCTAATGCCATTGCTTCAATTGGATGTTCTGTTTTTGTTTTAACACCCATGAGTTTATAACCACCGAAGCTTGCCATTTGAACATCTTCGCCCCCAATGTTGAATGTTGGAAGTTTTGTCGCTGCATAGTTATCACCCAATGTTTTTTCCATTGATTCTGCAACCCATGTTCCAGATACACCAGCAGCAATTGTATCACCCATACCAGCTTGTAAAACTGTGTCATCGCCAGTTAAGAATGCTGGTGATGCTGTGAATGAACGCATGTATTCACCAACTTGAAGTCCACGAGCATTATTGAAGTCAGTGACTTGTTTACCGTTTTCAATAGCAAGTTTTCCACCAGCTCCTAAGAAGAATGATGCATTATACCAACCGTTTGAAACGTCCATGAAGATTTTTTTATTTTTTTCTTCAGCAACTTTAACCATTGAATCTAATGACTTAACATCTTCTTCTGTGAAGACACTCTTGTCATAGTACATGAAGTATCCATTATCTGCAGTCATTGGGTAAGCATAGAGTTTACCATCAATTGTTGCTGCATCAACTGATCCCGGAACATTGTCTTTAACAATACGTTCTTTGTCTATAGTGATTTCATATAATGCACCTGCTTCAACCAAGTCTGTGATTTGGTCATTAGCAAATGCGAAGACATCTGCAGCTGCTGCGATATCTTGTGTTACATAATCACGTGCGTCAGGTTCCCCGACAACACCTAATTCAATATTGTATGTCTTGTCCGTGTTTAGTTCTTTGAACTTCTCAATACGTTTTGATAGGAACTCTTGAGAATCTTGGGAACCCCATACTTTCAGATTAATTGTTTCGGATGCTGGCTTGCCTGATGAACATCCTGCTAGTGCTAGTGATACCATAAGTACCGTCATAACTTTAACAAATCGTTTCACTACTTCTTCCTCCTCACGATTTAGGAAATCGTTTTCTTAAGCATATTATAACAAGACTTTTGTATTTGTAAAGAGGGAAATGTATACGTTTACATTATTCATCGTGGAAGATAACATTGTTAGGTGTTACAGATATCGCTCCATGAGTACCTTTGAACACAATTTCATCACCTACAAAATTTATAGAATAATTTTTGTTTTTTGTTCTAAATTCAATGAATCGCTTCACATTTTCATGATAATCGCGATATGTCTTCACAAAAGACCAATCAATCCGATTTATTGCATCTGGTAAATTATAGGAGTTATGGTTGCGTTGTTTATTTCGGAAGAAACTTTGACCTATTTGCATGAAAGGAACACCCTTCGATAAAATCACCAAGGCATTTAAGACATCGATGGCTTCCACCTGCTTATGATTTAAAACAACTTTATCTGCAAGGGCATAATTATCATGGCATTCAATGTAATTAATACTTAAAGCAGCGTCAGCGAAAAGATTACTACTTCCCAAAATACTTTCTTTTATGAGTGGCGTCAGCCCCGTATCGACATATCCTAAATTACGAGCATCCGTGTCTCCTCCTACTAGATTTCGGAATTGATCATTGAAATGGCCGATACTTGGCAAGCTCGCGGTATTCTCCATACTTGCTTTAAGACTATCGGGAAGACCCGATGCCATATGCCAACCTTCACCATAAAGAGTTGTATTAGGAACGGCTTCTTGAATTGCGAGCATGGTATCAATATCCATAATGCCCATCAAATCAAAACGGTAACCATCAATTTTAAAAGTTTCTACGTAGTAGCGACACGCATCAACGATCATTTTTCGAACCATCGGGCGCTCTGATGCGACCTCATTCCCACAAAATGTTCCATTGTAATGTTCGAAGACATTGTCGTAACGGAAGTAGTAGTATGGAACCGTTTGATGAAATGCTGATGGTGCGACTTCATAGACGTGATTAAAAACAACGTCAACATTAACACCTATACCGTGTTTGTGATAACCATTCACCAATGTAGAAAACTCCGAAATGGCACGAAGTGGATCATTGGGATCGGTACTGTATGATCCTTCCAATGCCATATACTGCATTGGGTCATAGCCCCAGTTATAGTTTTCCAAAGGATTGAGTTCATCAACACTTCCAAAATCATTGATTGGCATTAGCTGAATATGGCTGACTCCCATATCAAGGATATGTTGCATCCCATAGTCGCCATGAGATTCCAACATGCCAAGGAACTTACCACGATACTTAAATGCAACATTCGGGTCCATTGAAAAATCACGAACCTGAGTTTCCAAAATGACTCCTGAACGAGGCTCAATTGAATTCGTTTCAAGATGCATTTGATTAAAATCAACCACCACGCTGGCAGAACCATTCGGCATCGATGCTTTTGCGTAAATATCTGTTGTGATATTGACGTCCCCATTAACATGAACTTCATAGTTATAAACTGTTCCATGAAGATTTTGTGCAATCGTGTGCGTATAGACACCATTAGCCTTGCGGTGCATCAAAATATGAGCTTCATCAATCCGTAAATAAACTGCGATTGCCGTTGGAGCAAAAACACTAAAAGTCGTTTCATCTGCTTCAACGTAACTGCCTAAGCGCTCATGCGTTGCATCAAAGGTAGTATCAAACCAAGTCGTATGTACAATACCACGATAAATGATTGGATAGACCGTTCCAAATTGATCCGTCACAACATGGTCAATTCCCAATTCTAAATTAGGTACAACACCATTTTCAATTAGCACACCATGATAATATAAATTAATGGGTTCACGCCACGTTAATTTTCCAAGTGTATCATAAAATACTTTCATGATAATTCTCCTTTGTTATATAGATGCTGCATACTTTAGCAGCAACCGGGAACAAGCCAATTCCCTTCTCATTGATCGTTACCACACCTTCAGTGTGTTCCATTAAATCAACAAACTCTTTACCCGCATGTTGTTTTCCAACATACATTTTTTTAATACTATTGTAGCGGTTACTCATGACGACCGCCCCAGGATAGTCGCCGTCAAAACTCCATCCAATAACATGAGTATCATCAATCATATCGAACTGTTTACCATTAAGTCGATGTGATACGCGCATCATGCGTGCCAATTTGGGAAGATGCGTTTTATAATCAGGATAAAATACACACGGTACACCTTCAGTACGTAATAGAATCAATGCATACGCATGATAACGAAACCAATGTTTGACATACGACTCCAGCGATTGGCCCACTTGGGTATCGTGATTGTCCACAAATGTAACTGCAAAATCAGGTTGTGTTGCAACGAGTGTGCCATTGAATATTTTTCGTAAATCATAGTTATCTCCAAGAAAACTCGCAATATGAAAGTTAAAGTGTAATGGGACATCAAACAATGACATACTGTACTGTGTTTCTTGAAGATAGTTATGAAGCGCTCGCAAATCAGGGCTCCAATATTCACCGACTGCAAACTTCGGTCCCTCAGACTGCATTTCCTGAAGCCACTCATAATAAAAGTCAAAATCAATATGCTTAACAGCATCAATTCGGTAGCCATCCAAACCGAAACGCTTGGTATACCAGTGACCCCAATCTTTTAAATGTTGGCGCACTTCAGGGTTCGACACATCAATATCTGCACCCATAAGGTAGTCATAATTTCCTAGCTCAACATCGATGTTCTCAGACCATGACTTCCCATCAAAAAGATAGATTTCAGATGTCTTAGAGCGATGATCAAAGTCCACTGCTTTGAAATGATGCTTGTTCCACTTAAAATCTGAATACATGTTATTACGATTATCGAAATTAAAAACTGTCCATGCTTCTATCTCAGTTTGGTGTTTCATATTTAGACGATTCGTGGCATGTGATACCGTCGCATTCACACGCTCAACGCCATCAGCACCCATTTTATGATTTAAGACAATATCTGCATAGACTTTAATACGCTGCGCTTGAAGTGCTTTGATTGCTTGCTCATATTCTGAACATGTTCCATACTTGGTCCGAACCGTGTTCTTCTGATTAAATTCACCAAGATCGTATAAATCATAGACTCCATACCCAACATCATTAATTCCATTCTTAGCTTTATATGCTGGTGGCAACCATGATTCCGTAATTCCATCTTGCGCATACTGATAAGCATCACGTGCAATTTCTGCCCATAGATTCGTTTCTGGTTTCATATACCACTCAAAATTTTGTAATAAAATACGTTTCATGCAAACCTCCGAGAAAACGTTTTCCTCATGTTCATTATATACAACGCGTATAAAATTGCAACCAAGAAGCCGATGAATCAATCGACAAAAACATTACCGATTCCATTTGTGCCATTAGCGTGAAAAAAAAGGTCATTCATTGACCTTTTTAATTAAATACTCTCGTGCTTCCGAAATAAAATAAAGTGAACCCGTTACGATGATACTCCCTGTTCCTTGATTCTCGAGGGCTGTATCAATCGCTTGTGTATAAGGTGTCATTGTTTGGACATTTTGATTTTCTGCAAGTTCTTGTGCTCGAGCAGCACGGAAAAAATCAAACTCTGTAACAATCACTGCATCAAATGCCTCCGTAAGTTGATGCACCATATTCTCATATTCTTTGTCCTTAAGTGCTGCGAAAACGGCAACATGTGGACGTGGTAAAATCTCAGCACTTTGAACCAAACGCTCAATTCCCATTTCATTATGTGCACCATCAACGTAAACATTGGGCAATATTTCTTCAAAACGTCCTGCCCATGACGCAAGACGGACACCGCGTTGAAAGACATCGGCCGCTAATTCTGGAATTATGAACCGAACGATTGACGCCGCTAACGCTGCATTACCGACTTGATAACTGCCTTGATTTGTAAGTGTATACGCTACATTTTCATGTTCAAAAAAATAGGATTTGTCCACGCGCTTGTAACGAGGAATGCATAATTGTTTTAGTTTTCCATGGTGGTCGTGCACCGTATTAATCATCACATCCAAAGCTTCGCGATCTTGGATTGTTGTGACAAGCTGCACACCCTCTTTGATAATACCAGCCTTTTCATGTGCAATTGCTGTAATCGTATCACCTAATATCCCTTGGTGATCGAGACCAATATTCGTAATAGCACATATCTCTGGGTTAATTACATTGGTTGCGTCCAAACGGCCGCCTAAACCTACTTCATAGATAACATAATCGACACCTTCATCCAAGAAATAGTGAATTGAAATCAACATATCAATCTCAAACATGCTCAGATGATGTTCATCCCATAGAGGATATGTTTGATTGATATAGTTTAAGAAGATATCGTCCGCAATTGGCACATTATTGATGCGAATTCGATCATTGTGAACAATGAGATGTGGCGATGTAAATGTTCCCACACGAAACCCTGCTTCTTGCAAGATTGAGCGTGTGTAGTTTGTAGTTGAACCTTTCCCATTGGTTCCCCCAATATGAATTGTCTGCAGTTGGTCTTGGGGATTGCCCATACTTTTCAAAAGTTTTCTAAAGTGATCGATGCCGTATGTTTGGTTCTTACGTTGCATCAACGCATCTAAAGCTATATGAATATCGTTATACATTGAGACTCCAATCAATTGGCGTTTCGCCAAGTTCTTCTAAATGGTGATTTATAGTTGAGAAAGGGCGCGATCCATTAAATCCGCGATAGGCACCCAATGGTGAAGGATGACTGCTTTCAACAAAAATATGATGTTTTTTTATCAGTGCTTTTTTTTCTTGTGCCTTCTTACCCCACAAGACGAAAACAATTGGTTTATCTTGACTTCCAAGCGTTGCAATAACTGTATCCGTAAATGTCTCCCATCCTTTTTTTTGATGAGACAACGGTTGACTTTCCTCCACCGTCAAAATTGTATTAAGCATGAAGACACCTTGTTTTGCCCACGAGGACAAATCACCGTGTGTGTTAACAATTCCTAAATCTCGTTCTAATTCTTTATACATATTGATGAGACTTTTCGGAAGTGGAATATCTTTATGTACGGAAAAACTAAGACCCATCGCCTGCCCTGGTTGATGGTAAGGGTCTTGTCCCAAAATCACGACCTTCACGGTATCAAGCGGTGTATCATCAAATGCAGCAAAAACATCTTGTTCGGGCGGATAAACTGGAACTTCCAGGCGGCGTTCCCGAACAAATTGCGTCAATGAAATAAAGTAAGGTTTTTCAAATTCTTCTTGAAGTAGTTCTTGCCATGTACTCATAGATACCTCCATTAAAAAAAGAAGCTTACGCTTCTTTTAGTATATCATTTTTCGCAATCCATTCGTCAGCAAGCTTTTGAATTTCTTCTTGCGCTTTTTTGACATCTATTTTTCCATTATAAAGGTCACGCAAGGGTTGCATGATATCAACCTCTGAGTACAACGTACGCGCGAGCACATTAGGATTGTTATCTAATGCCATGACAGGCGGAGTATCGCTTGTATTGTAAGCAAAAATACGTTCTTTCGTATGTCTGTCTTCAATCTTCAATTCATCGATATATGTTTTATGATATACTGGGATTTTTCCTGTGGATGTATTGTGAATTGAGACAGCTTCTGGCGAACGCAGAATCCGAATGACTTCTGCAGCAGCTGAAGGATACTGTACATCTTTTGAAACTACATAACCATCAGTCTCTGCCATCGGTGATAAACGGTGATCTTGATAGGATGGGAATGGTGCATAGACATATTTTTGTCCTGTGCTTTCCTCATATTGTGCGGCCATGTCAAAGTCGTTAATAATTGTGAAAAGAGCTCGGTTTTCATAGAATGCTTTTTCATATTGCCATGTTAACTCTTCAGCAACATTTCGTTTAACTGTAGGAACTACTGGTGCTTTCACATCAGAATCACCATCTGCTGTCGTGGCTTGGTCTGTGTTCGTTTCAGTCGTGTTTTCAGAATCACTTGGTTTGTCTGGAGTAGTGCTTGGTTTTTGAGCATCCGATTCCCCATCTTTTGCATTTGTATGATCATCTTGTTTTGTTTCTGTTGGAATTGGCGCATTGGGATCTGGGAAATCTTTAGCAACTGTTCGATCCCAGACGATATCTCCCATCGCATCAATAAGTTCTAATCCCTCTCGGAACTCACGTGTATTAAATCCAGGATTGGATCCTTTTTTGGTGAAATTCAATGTCCAACGACCCGCTGTTAACATTGGATAAAAACTTTGTTGATCGGTGAAAGTCAAAGGAAAAATAACATCTACTTGTTCATTCAATGTTTTACTTTGGTTCATGATTTTTGTCCATGAATCAAAAACATCCGGTAGCCCTGACGTATCACTGTCTTCGATATTATAGCCGAGTGATTTCATTAAGGTCTCATTGTATGCAAAAGTCGGACCCGAGATACTATTTTGAATAAAATAATAGCCCGTTAAGTTAATGGTATCCTGTATTTGTACAGGGATCTTCGATCCAACAATCGAGTCGAGTTTCCCACCCATATCATGGAATTTATCGAGGAAGTACGCTGCATCATTCTGCTTTGTTACCAAGATATCTGTTTGAAAGGGTTCATTCAATTGTTTTGCAGTTAGTGGGGCTGCAACTTCGTAGGTGATGGCATCAATATGATTAGGATGTGCCTCATTCCATGTCGCAACGACATATTCACCCAATGCTTCACTTTCGACTTGAATCTTTAATGTTGCATTCTCTTCGATCAAGAAGCGTTCTGTTTCTTTGTCATAACATACCGATTGTCCATCTAAAGTACATCGGTTCGCAATCACAAAGTACGATGTTGCAAATAAAGCCACAACTAAAACAAGGACAATCCCTATTATTGTGGGTTTATTTTGTTTCATCGTACATCACCAATCTCTCTAATAGTTGAATTTTACGTTTACGCAATGCTGTTAAGTCTGAAGCACCGATCAGCACCATGAGTTTCTTTAAATCCTCAAGGAAAAGTTCGACTTCATCAAACATTGCATCTGTTTCTAAGTGTGCTGCTTTGAGGAAGTATCCTGAAATACCAACACCATGCGCTCCCAATCGGAGCAGTTTCATGACATCCAAGGGATTCGTTACTCCACCTGAGGCTAACATCTGTGCTTGATGGTGATAGGGCTGTGTCATGAGTAAGGATTCAACTGGTGTTAAACCCCAATCCGCAAGATAATCATAACGTTTTCGTTCAGAGCGAGCATTTTCAATCATGATGAAATTGGTACCACCGCGACCACTCACGTCAACATAGCGTACGCCGCGATCAAGCAATTGACGGACTGTTTCATCACTCATGCCAAAGCCTACTTCTTTAACGATTACAGGAACATCAACACTACGAATAATGGCTTCAATATGATCTAACCAGTGTGCAAAGTCACGGTCCCCTTCATCCATTGTAATTTCTTGCGCAATATTAATGTGGATACCCAAGGCATCTGCTTTAATCATTTGAATCGCACGGATAGCATCATCGACTGATGCATTCGCATTAATATTACCAATTATAAATCCATCTGGGTTTGTTTCACGAACAATTGAAAAACTTGGAATTTGTGATGCATCATCTAAGGCAACATGCTGCGAACCCACGGCCATTGCAAGACCAAAATGCTTCGCAATCATTGCAAGTTTTTGATTGATTTCACGTGTTTTATCACTACCACCCGTCATCGCATTAATATAAACCGGATACTCAAAAGCATGACCAAAATAATGGCTACTTAAGTCAACATCCGAAAAATTCATATTCGGTAAACTATTGTGGATAAAACGCACTAACTCAAAATCGTTTTTGAAACCGTTTTGTTCCAATGCATGTGCGACGTGATCGTCTTTTCGTTGGGATCGTATACTACTCATAATGTCTAAATACCTCTACATCTAATGATACAATATCATTTTTTTTCCATTCCATGTCTAATTTGATAATTTTTTCATAATTATGGGGCTCGTAAATTGCAATTCCGCAGTCACCACCACCAGAGCCAGAGATTTTCGCACCTAAATTTAAAACTTCTGCTTTTTCGATAAGAGCTGTTAGTGCTGCCGTTTCAATATCGAGTTGCGTCCATGATGCAACTGCTTGCATCCATTTACGGTAATGATGCATTGATGAACGAACTCCTTCATAATTACTATCTTGCCAAGCGTTGATAAATGAATCGACACACGATTTAGAGCCCAACAATAATGCTCTGTACGTCAAAGGATCCTCATCTGCACGTCGATAGTACGTTTTAAGATACGAGACCGTTCTATTGACGGACTGCGTCCAGCCAACATGAATTTTAAATATATCATCTTGCAAAGGTTCAATCTTAAGGAGGGGCCATTCTAGATGGAGAATATCCGGTGAAGCCTGATGAGTTTTCAACCATTGGACATCATAACGTTCATAGATAATAATGCCACCAAAGACCGCTGCAGCCAAATCACCACCAGAACTCAATTCATTCATCTCAAGTTGTGCCAGTACCGCCATCTTAAATAATTCTGTTTTTGATATTGAAATTCGGTAAAAATCAAGGACCGATGCAATTACCGCAACAATTACAACGCCTGACGAACCCAACCCATACTTCTGATGATTGACCGATTCTAACTCGCTTTCAATGGTGAGGTGAAACGGTTCTTGAAGTGGATAAAAACGGTTGACAGTTCGCAATGCCGCCGATACATAACGCATACCTTCAGTATCAGTTAAAAGCGTCTTACCGGATAACTGACCATACTGACTCACAATTGTAAATGCATCTGTCGCGCAAATTTTCGTATTAATTGTTTTATCAACAGCCATTACAACTGATGGAAACCCTGGTTCCATCACTGCATATTCACCCATTAAAAACAATTTCCCAGGGAATCTCATAAAACGATAAGCCCTGGTCCTGACTTACAAACAACTGTTGTAACTGATGATGGCAGTGCTTCTAAAATGGTTTCAACATGAGCCGCAGTTGTCATAATTTTGACATTTGGCCCAGCGTCCATTGTAAAGTATGCTGGAATTGATTTTTGCAGTTGACGGACCCGATTCATAATTTCTACCGTCATAGGTTCAAAATACCACATATTCACCGCCATTAAAGAGGCATGCATTTTCAATGCATTGGTTTGTGAAATTACACCGACACGTTCGATATCATGATTTTTGACAGCTTCTTCCAGTTGTATGAGATCTGCTTCTGTTGATGCAACCCATGAATCATAATATGGTGAGTCTGCCACAGTTGTGTTCATTGCATCCGTACTCGAAAAAGGTTTTATCTGATCATTTAAGATACAAACAATCATTCTAAAATCAGACCAGGGCTCCATGGTAATTGGTTCAGCAAAACTGTCTTCATCAGAAGTACCACGATTCCATCGTACGAAATCCCCGTAGACCGATCGTGACGCACTTCCAGAGCCCAAACGAGCAAGCCTTGATATTTCCCTGTCGTCAAGATTTAAGTCTAAAGTCGCAGCTTTAGCAAGCGCAGCGAAAGCTGACGCACTTGATGCGAGTCCTGCTTCTTTCGGTACATGATTTTCCGATATAATGCGGGCATACTCTTGAATACCGTATCGCTCACGAATTCGGTCCATAAACCAATAAACGCGTTGGCTGGTTTTATCATCAACCCATGCTCCATCCAACATAAATTGGTCTTGTGTTAATGAAGCATCGTATTCAACCCGTGTTTCAGTATAGAATTGATCGAGTGTCAATGATAAACTCGAATTATGCGGAATTTTTAACGCATTGTCTTTTTTGCCCCAATACTTAATCAGCGCAATGTTTGTATGTGCACGAACTGTTTTCATATTACACCATTTCCTTTAAGTGATACTGCCATGTTTGAACTGCTCCATGACCTTTTAAGACTGCTGAAATTTCTGAGGCAACTGTTAAATTAGGCGCAAGCGCAATCATGCATCCACCTTGACCACTACCCGTCAATTTAGCACCAACTGCACCTGCACGACGTGCTGCATTAACTAAAGTATCCAAAGTCGTTTCTGACACACCAAAGAGGCGCAATAGCTCATGCGCACGGTTCATTGCTTCACCTACACTCGCAATATCATTCAGTTCAAGACCGCGAACTGTTTTCATTGCGAGTTGTGTAAACTCATCCAAATAAGGTTTCATCTTTTCAGGCTCACATTCCAGTTGGGTCCCAAAAGTAGCAACTGCTTCTTTTGTATTTCCTAGTACACCTGTATCTGCAACAACCAAGTAACCATCCATGTTCATGGCAATTGAGTCCATCAGTTTATCCCGTTCAAATAACGTTGGCACACCACGTGTAATTGTGTTTGCATCCAAACCACTTGGATTAAGATGGTGAATTGACTCCGCCACTAAGACAAGTTCTTTCATAATATCTTCTGTAATTTTAATCTCAAAAGCATCAAACAATGCACGGACAATCGATACAGATACAGCCGCACTGGACCCGAGTCCTCGTGACGCTGGAAGCATTGAGTTGATGTTGATATCAATATTAACGTTTTCTTTATTTAAATATTTTAAAACAGCATGAATCAAGGCTGTTATTCCTTCTATCGATTCCGGTGCTGTATTTAATTTCCCCGTATAAAAGACACAATCTATGGTTGATTCTGATTGTGTTATTGTTACTGTTGTTTCAATTTTCGCAGCATAAAAAGGTAAGGCAATTGCTGGTTTACCATAAACGACAGCATGCTCACCAATCAAGATTATTTTTCCTGTTGCGATTCCGATTCCAATTTGATTCATATTTACCATCCGTATCTATTATACATCATTTTATTTACAAATAATCGCTTCACATAAATTCATGAAATTACATAAAGAAAACTCTCTAGCCAGATGGTTAGAGAGTTAGTATTAGATACGTTCAATATCTGTGTATGAAATTTCTGTAGGTGTTTCACGTCCAAAGAGAATTGTAAGAACCATCGCTGACTGTGAATCATCATTCATACTGTCAACTGTACCTTCGATTCCGGCAAACGGTCCGGATAAAATTCGAACTGTATCTCCAATTTCGAAATCTACGATAAGTTTTTGATCACTCATACCCATACGTTGTAAGATTGATTCAATTTCTTCTGGTGAAACTGGGAACGGCTTCGCTCCACCACCTGATGATCCGATAAATCCTGTGACACCTGGTGTATTACGAACAACATACCATGCTTCATCAGTCATAATCATTTCAACGAAAAGGTATCCTGGGAAAAGATTACGCATCTTCTCTACTTTTTTACCATTTTTATATTCAATTTCTTTTTCTTCAGCAACAAGAATGCGGAATAATGAATCCTCAATTCCCATTGACTCAACACGTCGTTCTAAATTTTCCTTAACACGGTTTTCATGACCAGCATAAGTATTAACGACATACCATTGTTTATCTTCCATAGTTTATTATCCACCAATTCCAAGTAATTTTAATGCTTCGATTGACACAATTTCTGTGAATAGGAAATAGACTACAAAGAAAAGAATAAACGAAATCGCAATAACCGTATTGCTTGAAAGTTCTTTTCGGCTTGGCCAATGGATTTTACGAATTTCTTCTTTAATTCCTGCAATTGTAAACCAACTCATAACTAAAACCTCCTATTTAGAATCGCGATGCAATGTATGTTTTCCGCATCGTTTGCAAAACTTTTTAATCTCTAAACGCTCACTTGCGTTTGTATGATTTCGACTTGTTGAGTAGTTTCTTGAGAGACACTCTGTACAAATTAGAATCACTTTTTCTCTTTTGTTTGACATTATAAAAAAACCCACTTTCGTGCTCTATAACTTTATCATAATCGAAACTGAGTGTCAATTTGATACGTTATCTTGATACGATCATTCTTTATTTTATAATTTAAAATGATGATAAAGGTTATCCCTTTATCACCATCTTTATTTTTTACTGTATTCCGATGACTTATGGACCAGCCGACGCACTTTCTGCAAAGTATTATCTATCTGCTTTTTACTAATATTAAGCAGCTCAGAAATTTCGACATAACTATAACCAGCCTCACGAAGGTTATAAACGGTTCGTTCGACTTCACTCAGTCCATCTAATATTTTATTGAGGTCGCTCAGTGCCTCATAGTAGTGTGACATAAATTGCGGATCTTTTCGAACATCTTTTTCAATGAGGATATCACTAAGAAAAAGTGACGCATCTTCATTTATTGTCATATCTAAGGAGCGCTTTGAATCTAAAAGTGTGTATGACTTTCCACGACACTTACGAAGACTACTTTGAATGTGTGAATCGATACAGATGGCTATAAAATGCGCAAGGCCTACATCCATACTCTCTTTATACATATAAATCGCTTCGATGAAGCCTAATGACGCATTCTGAAACACATCATCGATACCAATACCTTGTGGTGAGTACATTCGCCAAAAAACGTGCGTTCGTTTCCAAATTAGACCTTTGTAATTATTCATTAATGTAGTTAGTGCTTCTGTATGATTCTGTCGAATCATGTAAAGATATTCATAATCTCCAGGCATTAATAACTCCTATCTTATTTTAGCAAGTTTCGACGTCTGACGATTTCAAAGAGAAGGATGCCTGTTGCAACAGAGACATTTAAAGAGTTAACTGTACCAAACATTGGAATTGTAGTGAGAATATCACATTCTTTTTTCATGAGTCGGGATATTCCCTTACCTTCTGAACCTACGACTAATGCGATTGGCATGTCAACATTGAACTGATCATACGATACGGCATCCACTGCATTTTCAGCAGCAACAACCCAATATCCTTGTTGTTTGAGGTACTGAACCGTTTGAACTAGGTTAGTAACCTGCGCAACCGGGACTGTATTAATCGCACCTGTTGATACCTTCGCAACAGTAGCAGTTAAACTAACACTTCGATGTTTACCAATAACAACACCATCCACACCTGCAGCATCTGAGCTTCGCAAAATGGCTCCAAGATTGTGTGGGTCTTCCAATTGATCGCAAACAACAATTAACTTGTGTTTTGCATTCTTAACAATCGTTTCAATGTCAGCGTAACGATAGTCTTGGATTTCAATGACAGCTCCTTGATGGACGCCTTTTACCATTTTGTCCAAACGAAATTTATCCACAAATTGGATATTGATGTTCTTTTCTTTTGCAATCGCTACAATTTCGGGATAACTCCCTTTATTGAATAAATAGACGTTCTTGGGTTTTTGACCACTCTTTAAGTATGCTGTTACTGTATTTTTTCCAAAGATATATTCTGACATTATAGTTCTACCGTTTCTATGAACGCGTTCCACAATTGGTCCAGACGTTCAGTTTGTTGTGTTTCATAGAGATATCCCCAAAGTGCTTCGAATCCTGTTGCAATGCGATAGGTTGTCACATCTGCATTTTTGGCTATCGATGTACTTTTGGCATTTCGTCCACGTTTATACATTACCATTTCTTCTTCAGTTAATGCATCGTTTTCTAAAAGGTTCTTCATGAACAATGCTTGAGATTTTGCACTGACAAATCGGGTTGATAATTCTTGCAATTGTTTTGTTTTCGTGATTCCTTGCGCAACTAAATGTTGGCGCACTTGAAGCGAAAGGACAGCATCTCCAATAAATGCTAAAACGTTTCCAGAGAGCTGTGACATTAGATTAAACCCCGTTCTATGAGTGCTGCGCGTGCATTATCTGCGGCTTCAAAATCTTTTGATTGTTTGGCCTCATTCCATTCCGCAAAAAGTCCTTTATCCGATTCTGTAAGGGTGATTCTTGGAATTTTTATCCCCAGGATATTTATCATTTTTTCTACCGTTTGTACATAATCACTTACCACTTGCGCATCAATTTCCTTCGTTCGTAAGGCTTGATTGAGAACTTTCACTGCATCAAAGAGAACCATTGTCGCATTCGCCACATTCATGTCATCTTTTAATGCATCTAAAAACGCATCATATAAAGCAACATCATAACCTTCCATAATTTCAACATTAGCAAGTTCCAAGGCGATATACGCTTTGTTGAGACCTTGTTCAATTTTTTGGAGTTCTTTCCGCGATTGTTCCACAAGCGTATCAGTTATATTGAGGACGAGTCGATAGTGTGTTGATAAGAGTACCCAACGTGTAAGATTAGAACCCAATGTATCAATATACTCTTGAGCCCATTGAACATTCCCCAAAGATTTGCTCATTTTAGCCCCATCAAGATTCAACATTGCATTATGAACCCAATAGTTCGCTAAATCATGATTATGAATTGCTTTGGATTGTGCTGATTCGTTTTCATGGTGTGGGAATTTCAAATCCTGACCACCACCGTGAATATCAATACGCTCTTGCTTAAATTCATCATTTATCATAACGACACACTCAGTATGCCACCCAGGACGTCCTTTTCCCCAGGGTGAATCCCATTTGATGCCGTCATCATTAGTAAACTTCCATAAGGCAAAATCAAGGGGGTTTTCTTTATTAGTATTTTCTTCGATTCTCGCACCAACCATTAAATCTTCAATACGTTGCGAGGAGATTTCTCCATAATCTTTAACTTTCGTTACTCGGAAATAAACGTCGCCATTGCCTTCATAAGCAAATCCTTTATCGACAAGCTCTGCGATAAACTCAATGATTCGATCCATTGTTTCAGTTACTTTAGGTGTTGCATCGATTCCTTCTGCATGTAATTCAGTACGAACTTTATTATAGGCATCAATGTAACGTTGCGTAATAACCGTTTCATCAACACCTTCATGTTGTGCTTTTTTAATAATGTTATCGTCAACATCCGTAAAGTTCGACACCATCTTCACGTCGTAGCCAATTGCATCAAGAATGCGTCGTAGCAAATCGAAAACAACAATCGGTCTTGCATTTCCAATATGGGGGTGATTGTACACTGTTGGCCCGCAGACATACATCATCACTTTGCCAGGTTCAATCGGGCTAAATGTTTCTATTTTATTATGTTTTGAATTGTATAGTTTCATGGGACCTCCAGTAATATGTATCGTTATACATTTCTATAGTGTTAAGTATACACCATTGCAGTCTATCTTTCCTACTTTGATTGTATTCTTCTTTTGGATTTATAGGCAAAAAAAAGATACAGCAGACGCTGTATCTTTAAAGGTTAATTGTCTATCAATTAGAATTTTGAAGCAACGTGGTGTGCTGTACGTACTAATTGGTTTGTATATGACATTTCGTTGTCATACCATGCAGCAACTTTAACCAAGTTTACACCACCAAGTGTTGTAACTTTAGTTTGTGTTGCGTCAAATAGTGAACCGTAAGCCATACCGATTACGTCTGATGATACGATTGGATCTTCAGTATATCCGTATGATTCGTTAACTGCTGCTTTCATAGCTGCGTTAATTGATTCTACTGTTACGTCTTTTTCAACAACAGCAACAAGTTCTGTGATTGAACCTGTGATAACTGGAACACGGTGTGCTCCACCATCTAATTTACCTTGTAACTCAGGGATTACTAAACCGATTGCTTTAGCTGCTCCTGTTGAGTTAGGAATGATGTTTTCTGCTGCTGCACGAGCACGACGTAAATCACCTTTTGGATGAGGACCGTCTAATGTGTTTTGGTCGTTTGTGTAAGCATGAATTGTTGTCATTGTTCCACTTACGATACCAAATTGGTCTTGTAATACTTTAGCCATTGGAGCTAAGCAGTTTGTTGTACATGAAGCACCTGAGATGATTGTTTCTGAACCGTCTAAGATGTCGTGGTTTGTGTTGTAAACAACTGTTTTGATGTTTCCTGTTGCTGGAGCTGAAATGATAACTTTACGTGCTCCTGCTTCAAGGTGAAGTCCAGCTTTTTCTTCAGTTGTGAAGATTCCTGTACTTTCGATAACTACGTCGATTCCTAATTCTTTCCAAGGTAAGTTTTTAGGATCACGTTCGCTAAGAACTTTGATTTCTTTTCCGTCGATTACGAATGCACCGTCTTTAACTTCGATTTCTTTATCGAAACGTCCTTGTGCTGAATCATATTTTAACAAGTGAGCTAATGTTGCTGCATCTGTTAAATCGTTGATTGCTACGATTTCCATATCTTCTGAACCGATCATTAAGCGTGTTGCCAAACGTCCAATACGGCCAAAACCGTTAATTGCTACTTTTACTGCCATAGTCTATAAATCCTCCTTATTGACCTTTATATTATATACCATTGGTATCTATTGTCAATTGTGATACTGCTATCAATCTAGTAAAAATCCCTATTCCATAGTGGCTTTCCGAACGCATTGAAGCCAGAGTATGAACTAATAATTTTTATGTGAAACAGGCGTTCGAATAATTGTTTATCATTTATACGGGCTAAAAGAAAGTGTTTCTTAACTCTTTTCGCATCTGGAATGAGTCGATTAATATGTTCAGAAACAGATGTTTGAAGAATAATCCGCGATTTCCCTCTTGATAGAAATGACAGCATTCTTAACAAGTGTCCACTCTTTTCATAGATACATTCTCGTATTTTCATGAAACTACCTTTGTTCTCATAGATTGCATAGCCAACAAGAATCCCATTTTCGCTAAATCCAATAATCCCACCACGAATCGAATCTAATTCTTTCTTCATTGCTTCGAAACTTGATGCATCACGAATAAAGTATCCAGTAAAATGCTTCATAAAACGATTATAAACACTCACTAAATCTTGATTCACGGGATCCAAAACAATTCCCTCAACACCTAACTCAGGAAGCGATGATGCTTGAATGTTGTACTCCATTATTTCTACTACAGGCTCAAATCCGATAGCTTCATATTTTCGTGCGTCGCTCGATTGGAGCAAGGTCACCAACTCTTCATGCGATGATGCCGCAACAAGTTCTTCCAAGATTGTTTCATCTTCATCATCTATATCGATGATATATGAAGCTTTCAACCGTTTACCATGAAGTTCGAGTACTTTAGGCATAATAACTGCATGACCCATTTTACTGGATTCATTTTGAAACACAAACGTATTGTCATGCGTCAAAAAGGATCCGATTGCTATCGAATCCACATTTTCATGGACCTCTCGTTCAAACTTAGCTTTTAGATCAGCAAGATCTGTTGGGTTTGCATGGCGCAACATAGAATACCTCCAAATCGATTAGTTTTTATCGTCTACTTCATGTTCGGTAAATTCAACATCAATGACATCACCTTTAGGTCGTTGCGTTGATTGATTTTGATACTGTGAATTGCTTTGGTTGTTTGTATACTGCGTATATTGTTGATTTTGTTGTGGTTGTTTTTCTCGACGGATTACGCCAAAAACTCTCAGAATTGTGTAGACTAACCAAATGACTAGAAATATTCCCACTAACTGCGGCAATAACATCACAAAAACTACCATAATTAGTAATAAAATTAAATAACTCATAATATACCACCTTTCGCACATTATATCATGAAAAAACAGATGCCAGAGTGTTTATCGCAACATTCACGCAACCATCACATAATGTAGTCTTTAGCGAGGATTGCATACATCTCAATATCGACATAATGTCCACGTTCAAACTCATAATCACGTAATAGTCCCTCACGCACAAATCCATTTTTTTCGAGGACCCGACGCGAACCAATGTTTAAAGGATCAATTACCGCTTGAACACGATTGTAGTAATATTGATTAAAGCAGTGATAAAGTACCGTCTGAATTGCATCAGTCATGATTCCTTTTCCCCAATATGCTTTATCTAATTGATATCCCATTTCGACTCGGTTATTTTTAGGGTCAAATCCAAAAACACCAATGTTTCCAATGTACATATCATGTTCATCAGCAATAACCCATCTAAAGCCAGTTTTTGTTGCCGACAGTTCATGAAACCAATCAAGTTCATGATGCGCTTGTTCAATACTTGTATATGCTTCCGTTCCGTAATATTCCATGACATCCTCGTCACAGGATACCTCAAAAAGACGTTGGGCATCGGAAGGCTTTGCTTCTCGTAATGTAAAAATCATTTCGTAATGATGTCTCCTTGTCACGTAATTCTAAAGAAGTCTTAAGCATTGCTTAAGACTTCACTACCTATTGTTCTGATTCTTCGATTTTACCAGCTAACTCAATCAGCTTTTTAAAGCGATGTTGTAGTCCTGATTTACTAATGGGTTCATTATACTTTTCTTGATAGAGGTCGATAAGCTCATTGAGGCTTGTCTCAGGGTTTTCCATACGCAAATCTCCAACCTGAATGAGGCGTTCTTCAATATGACTGTATCGATTATGTTCGATTAACTTTTGAATGGCATCAATTTGTGCATTCCCCGCTTTTATTGTTTTTACTTCATTCGCAACTTCGCAGTTATCAAGGCGAGTTAGAGAATTTCTAAAATCTCGTTGAATACGAACATCTTCAAATTCAAGTGTTTTTGAATGTGCTCCTGTTATTTTTAAGAAGTCTGCTATTTGGTCTGCTGCTTTGACATAAACAATGTAGCGTCCACGACGTTCGGTAACCTTCGCACCGATATCAAACATTTTCATTAAACGCATGATATAGCGAGATAGCGATTCTTCAGCCGTTGAGACTTCTAGATGATAGTTAGCGGTTGTAGGAGCATTAATGCTACCACTCGCTAAGAAAGCTCCTGCTAGATAAGCTTTTGCACAACACTCTTTGAGCGTTATGATTTTAGACGGTGTTTCTCGCATCCCTTTGGATGAATAGATTCCCACATCTTCTAAAATTTCAATGCCCTTTTCTAAAACTCGCAAGACGTAAACGTTACTCTTGTTGAGTCTTTGTTTTCGTACCACTGTTAATTCGATTTGAACTTCGTACCGATTCTTAATTATTTGATACATTCGTTTTGCAATCGCTGCATTTTCTGTTTCAATTTGTAATTGCATCTGCTTATTAACAATCAGCAAATTTGAGTTTATATGCAAAAATGCAGACAATAAAGCACGTTCGCAACATGGCTTGAACGGGACGGTAGTTATTTCATGTTTTACTTCACTGCTAAAGGACATCCTAATGCCTCCAAAACTTCTTTGAATCCTTTTTCTACTTTATCATGATCATGACGGATTCGATTATTATCAAAATGCAATAAATCTTGTTGTAGAACAGGATAGGTATGATTTTGTGTTCTAAAGAGAACTGGGTAACTATTTTCTTCTTCGTAATGTTCCAAGACTTCTTTTGAAATTGGATCTGAAGCTGCTACGACTAGATCAAGTGATGCATCAATGTGTTTGAGAATCGCATTAACATGATCTTCAGCAGTATAGCCATCAGTTTCTCCAGGTTGGCTCATTGCGTTACAGTAATATACTTTTTTTGCTTTCGTTTGGCGAATGGCTTCTTTAATTTCGGGAATGATGAGATTTGGTAAAATCGATGTATATACAGACCCCACACCCATCACTATTACGTCCGCTTCCATAATTGCTGCAACAGCATTCTCTGTTGCTTTCACATCGACATCATAGTAGACGTGATCAATGGTGTTACTATACTTAGGAATATTGGATTCTCCGCGTACAATGGTGCCATCTTCCATACGCGCACATAGGGTAATAAAATCCATTGATGCCGGGATAACTTCCCCTTTGACATTGAGAACTTGTGACAACTGCGTGATGACTTCCATAAAGTTTCCAGATGCTGTTGCAAGCGCGGTGAAAATTAAGTTGCCCAAATTATGCCCCGCCAGTGACGAGCGTGTTCCTTCATCAAAGCGATAGTTCATAATAACTGAGAGTAACGTTTCTGACTCGGCAAGCGAAAGCATAACGTTTCGAATATCACCCATTGCGGGTAAATTAAATTCTTCGCGCAAACGCCCTGTACTTCCACCATCATCAGCGACAGTTACGATTGCTTTTAAATTAATTCCTTCAACGTTCTTAAGTCCGCGAAGCAGTGCAGATTGCCCTTTTCCACCACCGACAACTACAACATTCATACTGCTTTTTCGTCCTTCACATCACGATGGTTTTTGAACGATGTGTAGTCTTTACGGTATTGATCATAGAGCCAATTGACAATTGACACAGAACGGTGTTGCCCCCCTGTACAGCCAATTGCAACGGTTAATAAATGTTTGGATTCTTCCACGTATTTATCAAAGGAATAATCTAAAAACGGTTTCAAATATTCTAAATACTCTTGAGTTTTTGGATCATCCAATACGTAGTTGTAAACTGCGACATCGTTTCCAGTTTTTTCACGAAGTGATTCTTCCCAATATGGATTGTTTAAGAAACGTACGTCGAAAACAAGGTCTGCATCTCGCGGTAAACCTTTACGATACCCAAATGAGATGAAACTAATATTTAGCGTTTGTTTACCTTCAACACTAAAGAAGCGTTGAATTCTTTGTGTTAAATTTTGCGCTGTTAAGAATGTCGTATCTATGATAATACTTGCGAATGATTTTATTTCTGAAAACTCTGTTATCTCCGCATCAAGTCCTTCTTCCAGGCTATTTGCAAGTCCTGCTACCACAAGCGGATGGTTACGACGGTTGTATTTGTATCGTAAAAGCAGTTGTTCTTTTGAGGCATCCAGGAAGAGCACCGTAAGTTCGGCATCAATACCTTTTAAACGTTTATAGAATTTAAAAAAGTCTTTTGCAGTTACTGATAATGCAACATTTTCATATCCAGGCGTTTTCTTTGCAATAATTTCATCGATAAGATTATCAATCAAAGCAGCAGGGAAGCGGTCTATGCAATGATAACCCATGTCTTCTAAGACAGCCATTGCACTGGTTTTTCCTGCGCCTGAAAGTCCGGTTACTAATACAATTTTTGGTTTATTTAGATGATTCATATTAACACCTCTTACCTCTATTATAGCAAAAATCTAAGGTTATACCTTAGATTTTAGATTTTGTATATGGTGGAATGCGTTTTGTGCTGTAATCGCACCATCACTTGTTGCAGTGACGATTTGACGTAGATGCTTTTGAATAACATCACCTGCACCAAAGATTCCAGGAATGACAGTCTCCAATTGCTCATTTACAATTAAATACCCTTCTTCATCAACCATACCTTCATGATTAGCTAGGAATCCCGTTGCTGGAATCGCACCAATATATGGGAAGACTCCTTCCGATGCAACATCTAATTCTTCACCGGTTTCAACATCTTTAAATTTGATACCGCCAACTTTTCCTTCGTCTGTAACAATATAGTCTACGGGAACGTGTTTACGGATTACATTAATTTTGGGGTTATTGAGTACTTGACGTTGATTTGCTTCATCACCACGGAATACGTCGCGACGGATTACAAGGTCAACTTTATTCGCAAATTGTGTTAAGTATACCGATTCCTCAAGTGCTGAGTTACCACCACCGATAACGACGACATCTTTGTTTTTAAAGAATGCGCCATCACAAACTGCACAGTATGACAACCCTTTTCCTAAAAGACGTTCATCATCAGCAAAACCTAATGTGCGTTCATTGGTTCCGGTTGCAATAATTACAGCATGTGTCTTGTACTCAGTGCCACTCGCTTTAACGATTTTCCATTCCCCTTCATCGATGATTTCTGATACTTCACCATAGATGTATTCAGCTCCGTAAGCTGTGGAATGTTCAAACATTTTCATGGATAAGTCTACACCTGAAACATTATCGACTCCAGGATAATTACATACGATATCTGTTTTGATCATTTTTCCACCAGGTGCTTCATATTCTAACATTGCTGTTTTCAAACCAGCACGCCCAGCGTAGACTGCAGCAGTTAATCCCGCAGGTCCTGCTCCAATGATAATTACATCATAGTTATTGTCCATTCATGATCCTCCTTCAAAATTTCTTGAACTTCGCGTAAGTCATCAATCACACGATTTGGATTGGTCTCACGAAGTTCTTTCTCACGCATTTTATCAAATACGTAACCAATTGTAAATGAACCTGCCCGCTGTCCAGCGATGATATCACTTGGGGTATCTCCAATATAGATAACACCACCCTTATCGACATTCATTTGTTCTAAGGCAAGATCAATTCCAGCAGGATCAGGTTTCTCTGGACTGAATAGATCACTTCCCAGTACAACTTCGAAGAAATCTTGCATTTCAAGAAGTTCAACACCGACCATAAGGGATGCAGTTTGTTTATTTGATACTATTCCCATACGGTAACCATCATTTTTTAGAGCTGTTAAGACTTCTGATGCGTGTTCCATTTCGGTAACGTAATCCGCATGCATCGCAATATTTATTTCACGGTATTCATCAATAATGGCATCCACGCGATCAGCATCAAAATGCTTCTTAAACGTATCTTCTAACGTAGGCCCTAAGAATGAACGAACTTCTTCATCACTTAAGTTATAGTCTGGTTTATGAATTTCAAATACTTTTTTAAATGTTTTAATAATAAGTTCTTGTGTGTTTCCAAGTGTCCCATCAAAATCCCAAAGGATAATTGGCTTTGGCTTTCCAATAATTTTTTGGAATCCACCAAGATATCCAAATAAGCCAACAAGCAAGAATATGACGGATATTAATTGTGCGATACGAATATTGAAGAAATAAAGACTGTCTGTTCGAAGCCCCTCAATAAAGAATCGTGTAGCACCATACCACATAAGGTATGCAAATGTTAGATCACCACGTTTGATACGACTGAAGCGTTTCAAAACGAGCACGATGAGAATCCAACCAACGATATTAGCAACACTTTCATAAAGGAATGTTGGATGGTGGTAATTCCCATTGATAAACATCATGTCTTTGATAAATGTTGGAAATCCATTAAAGAATGATTCTGAAACGACACCACCAAATGCTTCTTGGTTCATGAAGTTTCCCCAACGACCAATTGCTTGTGCAATCAAAACATTAGGTAAAATTAGATCTGCGGCTTGAACAAAATTAATACGCTTACGTTTCATATAGAAATAGCAGAAAATTGCACCGGCAATGAGGCCTCCTTGAATTGCGAGTCCCCCTTCCCAAATTTTAAAAATCATCATTGGATCTTTGAGGTATTGCTTAAAGTCAAAGAACAAGATATACCAGATACGTGCTCCAGCAAATCCACTTAACAGCGATCCAATAAAGATATCGTCGATATCGTCCGCTTTATAACCAACTTTTAATAAATTTCGTTTACTAATAACAAAAGCAATAATTGCTCCTGTCATAATGAGTACTGCATACCACGTAATGGATACAGGTCCTATTTCTAGAAATATTTTAGTGTTTGGAAAAAATTCAATCATTATTTATGCTCCTCATTTTGTTTTTGAATAAAGTTCATGACGCGGGCATCAAATTCCGCAGCAGTGTCAACGCCTCGTTGTTTCAAAATAAAATCACGCACTGCTGATTCTACCAATACGGCCATATTTCGACCTTCTCGGACGGGAAACACTAGGTGTGGAATTTGTAACCCAAAGGCATCATAATGAGCATCTTGTTCAATGCCAACGCGTCGGTACTCTTTTGAATCGTCCCACTTTTCAAGTTCGACGACGAAATCGACTTCTTTCGCTTCGAGGTAAGCATGAGTCCCAAACATTTTCGTAATATCAATGATTCCAATTCCTCGAATCTCTAACATTCCGCGTAAAAGTTCAGGTGCTGAGCCAATAATCATATCTTTGACACGACTAATATCAACACGATCATCAGCAACCAATGAGTGGCCTCGATTGATGAGTTCAAGAGCTAGCTCCGATTTCCCCATTCCACTGCCACCAATAATAAGTACGCCACGACCGTAGACATTCATGAGTCCTCCATGAACATTTGTTGTCGGAGCAAGTTCTTCATCTAAGAATGTTACCATATCGACCATGACATCTGAACTTGCGCGTTCCGTACGAAATACTGGGAAATTTTTCTCAGTCGCAATTTCAGCTAGGACTTTCGGTAAAGGATTACTACTTGTAATTAAGATAAGCGGTGTTTCTTCAGATGTCAGAAAATCCCATGGTTTGAATTGTTCAGATTCTGGTAAACCTTTAATAAATGCTGTTTCCTTTTTACCGATGATTACGATCCGTTTATTCTCCGCATAATCGAAGAATCCGGATAATTCAAGTCCAGGACGATTCGTATTGGGTACTGTGACCAAACGATTCAATGATGCATCATCTCCGGTTAATTGTGTAAGCTTTAAATGTTCAACAAGTACACGTACTGTTGTTGTTTTTCTTTCTTCCATAACTACCCCTTATCTAATACTTTTTTCAAATACTGTCCTGTATGACTTTCGGCCACTTTAATAATAGCTTCTGGTGTTCCTTTGGCAACAAGTGTTCCACCGCCGTCACCACCTTCAGGTCCTAAATCAATAACGTAGTCTGCATTCTTAATTACATCAAGGTTGTGCTCAATAACGACGACTGTGTCACCATTATCAACAATATGTTGGAGTACACCAATCAGTTTTTCTACATCATAACTGTGCAATCCTGTTGTTGGCTCATCAAGAACAAACATTGTTTTTCCTGTTGATGGACGTTGGAGCTCACTTGCAAGTTTTACACGTTGTGCTTCTCCACCTGATAGTGTTGTTGCTGATTGCCCTAACTTAATATAGCCAAGTCCTACATCACTCAATGTTTGCAATCCTTTACGAATTTTAGAAATTGCATCGAAGAAAACAACGCCTTCATCGATGCTCATTTCTAAGACATCATAGATAGTTTTATCTTTGTATCGAACTTGCAGAGTTTCTTCGTTATAACGGCGTCCATCACATTCTGTACATTTAACATAAACATCTGGTAGGAAGTGCATAGAGATACGTTTGACACCATCACCTTTACAAACTTCACAACGACCCCCTGCTACGTTAAATGAGAAACGGCCTTTATCATAACCACGCATCTTCGCTTCTTGAGTCTTCGCAAAGAGATCACGAATATCATCAAAGACACCTGTATAGGTTGCTGGATTCGAACGTGGTGTTCGACCAATTGGGTTTTGATCAATCGTAATTAGCTTATCAATGTTTTCAAGTCCTTTAATACGTTTATGTTTTCCTGGTTTGATACGTTGACGACCTAATGATTGGTAGACTGCTTTGCTTAATACTTCATTAACTAGCGATGATTTACCACTTCCACTGACCCCAGTCACACTTGTGAGTGTACCGAGCGGGAATTTTATCGTTAGATTCTTTAAGTTATTTTCACTTGCTCCAACAATTTCAATCGCAAGTTTATTTCCTTTACGACGCTTCGTCGGAGTTGGGATTTTACGACGACCACTTAGATATGCAGCAGTTAATGATGCTTCATTATCAATGATTTCTGACAATGGTCCATTCGCAATAACTTCGCCACCGAGTGCTCCTGCACCAGGTCCAATATCAACAATCCAGTCACTTTCTTCCATTGTTTCTTCATCATGCTCAACAACTAAAAGTGTATTCCCTAGATCACGCATATTTTTCAAGGTTTCGATGAGTCGGGCATTATCGCGTTGATGAAGTCCAATCGATGGCTCATCCAGAACATAAAGAACACCTGTAAGGCGTGATCCAATTTGCGTTGCAAGTCGAATACGCTGCGATTCACCTCCTGAAAGGCTACCTGCAATTCGGTCTAATGTTAAGTAATCCAATCCAACATCTTTTAGGAATGACAAACGTCCTACGATTTCTTGAATTACAAGTTCTGCAATTTCTGCCTTCATCGGCTCAAGTTCCAAATGCTCCATAAAATGAAGTGCATCACGTATGGACTGATGGGTAAATTCACTAATATTTGTGTTATCAACTTTGACACTCAGTGCACTTTCATTCAAACGAGAACCATGGCACGTTGTACATGTTGATTCACTATGGAATGAACCATACCACTCACGAGATGATGTTGAGGTTGTTTCCTGGAAACGACGTTCAATGAGATTCACAACACCTTCAATTACTTCTGTTCTATGGAACACATTTCCCGAACGGGATTCGATGATGTACTTCACTGGAACTTGTGATCCATACAGTAAAATATCGAGTTTTGCTTTCGGAATTTTATTGATTGGTGTGTCCGCATTGACCTTCGCAAATTTCATCAATTGTTCGAATGTTTGCCACTCTATATTTTGACTACCAACAATATTTTTGTAGTAGCGGATGCCACCTTCCATAATCGTTAACGTAGGATCAGGAATGAGATAATCAACATCAACAGATTGAGTAATGCCTAATCCGTTACATGTATGACACGCTCCCATCGGAGAGTTAAACGAGAAAAGGCGCGGTTCAATCGACGGTACACTGAAGCCACAGACTGGACATGCAAATTTACTAGAAAAAATATGAATTTCCGATCCGACTTTAACATTTACGATTCCATCGCTAATTTTTATTGCTGTTTCGAGCGAGTCACTCAAGCGGAAGCGACTGTCTTCTTTTTTAATAATACGATCGACAACAATTGAGATTGAATTTTTCTTATTCTTTTCAACTGTATAAGGTTCATCAAGTTGAACCATTTCACCATTAATGTATGCACGGACAAATCCCTCTTTGCGCATGGATTCAAGAAGCTCTTTATGCTCTCCCTTTTGATCCTTAACAATTGGTGCTAGGATTTCGAGGCGTGCTTGATCTTCAAAATCCATAATGCGATCAACCATTTGTTTGATTGTTTGCGAGGTAATTTCAATCCCATGGATTGGGCAGTATGGAACACCAACACGAGCATACATAAGACGTAAGTAGTCATAGATTTCAGTTACAGTTCCGACTGTTGAACGTGGGTTATTACTCGTCGTTTTTTGATCAATCGCAATTGCTGGCGACAATCCTTCAATGAGCTCAACATCAGGCTTTTCCATATTCCCCAGGAATTGACGTGCGTATGAGCTAAGTGATTCAACATAGCGACGTTGCCCTTCGGCATAAATCGTATCAAAAGCAAGTGAGGTCTTTCCGGAACCGGATAGACCTGTCATGATTACCAATTTATTACGTGGAATTTCCAAGCTTACATTTTTTAAATTATTTTCTTTTGCACCTTTAATTACAATTTTATCGTTGTTCATAATACCTCCAAACTTGCATCTCTTATTATATCATGGATTGAGTAGAGATTTGTGTCCTTGCGCAACGCAAGAATTGTATTTCGAATCGCGTGATATTGGCCACGATCGTATGTAAAATGTTGGTTATCCGCTACGCGGTCTGCAACAATTTCATAGAGTGACAATAGCGTTTCTAACGCATCCCAAATCAATTCTGCATCTGATAAATTATAGGTCGTCATAAATCGTGCCCACATATCTTCTTCGATGAATACTTTCAACAAACGATGATTCTTACCAAGACTGATTTTATGATTTGTTTTATTACCTACCATCCATGTCATCATCTTCAATAACTCGTCGCGCATGATTGACAGGTGATCAATGGCGTACAAAAGTTCCTTCCGCTTCAACCCTTTAGTTACATAGAGAGAGAGCCACAAGAATTCATTAACACTGTCTTGATAGTCTGAGTGTGTTGCTTTTTGAATCCAGTATTTAGAATCATCGGGTTCCTGCAAGTCATATCCCTCCAACATACCCTCTTTATCCATGATTATTTTCACAAGCGAATCTGATTGCAAATACGTCGCTAAATCTGTAACTGGGACGAACATTAAATCAACACGATCACCATTTTCAAACTGCATCAAAAAAGTAGGCCATGGTTGATTACTTCCCATGTCCGTTGGCACTTGCATAATTAAACGTTTTGGAAAAAAATCCAACCAACTGCGATCTTTCACAAAGATTGAAACATCCTCAACAATATAAACCACATCATAATCCTGCCACGCATCAGCGCCTACATTCGTATTCACGCGAGAGCCATTCATTGCTACAACATAGATGTACGGGCTTTGTGCAGCAATATCTTTAACGATATCCATCAATTGTTCATTTTGGTGCATAGTGATTCTCCATTCCCATTTGTTTCATTATACGGTCAATTCATGTTGCTCGCAAAACGAATTGCAATAAATACTACATGTTTCAAGAATGTTTCACTCAAAAAAAGCAACCCGAAGGTTGCTATAGATTTTCTGATTTCATTTCCATGATAACATCACGAAGCTGTGCTGCACGCTCGAAATCGAGAATAGCTGCCGCTTCACGCATTTCTTTCTCAAGACGTTCAATCAATTCAACAATTGCTTTCTTATCACGTTTTCCACTTCTAACTTTGGCAGTTAGAGCAGCAGTTTCTTTTCCAGCAATAATATCACGAACTGGTTTAATGATAGTAGTTGGTGTAATACCGTGTTCCTCATTATATGCAATTTGAATATCACGACGGCGTTGCGTCTCATCAATTGTACGTTGCATTGAGTCAGTAATTTTATCAGCGTACATAATAACATGACCATTCGCATTACGCGCTGCACGTCCTACAATTTGGACAAGCGATCGATATGAACGTAAGAAACCTTCTTTATCTGCATCTAAAATTGTGATTAAACTTACCTCAGGGAGGTCAAGCCCTTCACGAAGTAAGTTAATTCCAACGAGGACATCATATTTGCCCAAACGTAAATCACGAAGGATTTCAATACGTTCTAACGTTTTAGTCTCGTGATGAATGTATGCGACTTTAATGCCAGTTTCTAATAAGTAACTGGTTAAATCTTCCGCCATTTTTACAGTAAGTGTCGTAATTAACACACGTTCATTACGCTCGCGTCGCACTAAAATTTGATCAACAATATCATCAACTTGACCGCGACTTGGTTTAATTTCTAGAGTCGGATCCAACAATCCTGTTGGTCGAATAATTTGCTCGACAATTTCATGATTAACCTTTTCCATCTCATAGTCACCCGGTGTTGCAGAGACATAAATTGTTTGATTTTGGACAGTTTCAAATTCTTCAAAAGTCATCGGTCTATTATTCAATGCGCTCGGCAAGCGGAACCCAAATTCAACCAATGTTCGTTTCCTTGATTGGTCACCATTATACATCCCACGAATCTGTGGAAGAGAAACGTGCGACTCATCCACTACAAACAAATAATCATCTGGGAAATAATCAAACAACGTGTACGGTCTTTGCTCTGGTGGTCGCCCATCAATATGCATTGAGTAGTTTTCGATACCCGAAGTTATCCCAAACTCACGAAGATTCTCTAAATCATACTTTGTCCGTTGCTCAAGTCGTTGATACTCAACAAGTTTATTTTCCTTTTCAAAATACTCCAGACGTTCTTTTAACTCTTCTTCAATTGCATCTGCAGCAATTTTAATTTGATCCATATCACGAGCATATTCGTTTGCAGGAAATATATCATAAATCTTATATCCTTGCTTTACATTACCAGTAATACGATCCACTTCAACGATACGATCAATTTCATCACCAAAGAATTCGACACGAACAACGATATCATCCGTATCCCCACGCACAATCTCTACGACATCACCACGAACTCGAAACGTTCCCCGTGATTGTTCAATATCATTCCGAACATATTGTCGCTTAACAAGGTCCATCAACAGTGTTTCACGCGAAATCTCCTGGCCAACTCGCATTACATAAAGCATTGCCTTATAGTACTCAGGATCAGCGGTAGCATAAATACTCGCAACCGAAGCAACAATGATTGTATCGCGACGTTGTAAGACAGAGTTTTGAGCTGCATGACGCAGCATATCGAGTTCTTGGTTTATCATCGAACTCTTCTCAATATACGTATCCGATCCTGGTAAATATGCTTCTGGTTGATAATAGTCAAAGTTCGAAACAAAATACTCAACACGATTATGTGGGAAAAACTCTTTAAACTCAGAATACAACTGACCCGCAAGTGTCTTATTATGAACAAATACAAGCGTAGGACGGTTCAATTTCTGAATGACCTGTGAAATCGTAAACGTTTTACCAGTACCCGTTGCTCCCAACAGTACTTGATCCTTCTTGCCAGCAAGAATACCTTCTGTTAGTTCCTTAATTGCTTTAACTTGGTCACCTTTTGGTTCAAAACGGGATTCTAGTTTAAATTTATGATCCATGTTTCGCAACCTCCAATGCTTTAATGAGTTGAATGTCATCAACTGCACGATTTCCATTCCAATTGTATAAGACAGAACTATACATCCGTTGTAGAAGTGCTTGATTTATTGTTCCATCAGTATTTATTGTTTCCGCATTTGCATACGCTAAAATTGCGTCATGTGTGGCACTATCATAGTAACCATCCGTTCGACCATTGTGATATCCAAGATAAGTGAGTGCATGTTGGGCATAGGATGCAGCGATACTGACTGTATCATATGCAAATTCTGAAGTCCCAATGAGTGGATATGATGCGTAGAATACATCAGGTAACTTAACTTCGTGATCTGGTAAAATACCAACATTATTGATACTAATATCACTGGGACTGCGCCATTCCGCAATTGTAATTTTCAAGTTAGAACTGTCGCCATAGATTCGTTGCGTTTGGACTGTCCCTTTTCCATAACTCTTCATACCAACTGTTTTAGCTCCAAGATTTTCGGTTAAGGCTAATGTAAGGACCTCTGAAGCACTTGCAGTCCCCTCATTAATCAAAATTGTAATATCGTCAAACTTATAGTTTAATGCGACTGAATTTTTAACCGTATAAGTTTCTGTTTTACCATTCGTAAAATGTTCTTGATAAACGATTGCCCCTTCATCAAGGAATAGGCGCGCAACATCCTGAATCGCATCTAAATATCCGCCACCGTTATCACGTAAATCGATAACTAAATTCTTGACACCCTTGGCTTTAAAATCTTTTAAAATAGACTCCGTTACATCGGCAAGACCACGACCAAATGATTTCATTTCGATGTAGCCAACACCTGGTTCTAAAACTTCGCCGAATGCTAACGCCTCAACACGACCACGAATGACCTCCAAAGTAACTGGTTTGCCCGCTCTTAAGACTTCCATCTCAATTGGCTGTCCAGCTTCCCCTTGAATCATTTCTTTTATTGGGATATCACTTGAAAAAGTAGAAACACCATCAACTTTAGAAATAACATCACCCGCCAAGATTCCACCCGCTTCAGCTGGTGATCCTTGGATAACGTTTGTTACCATATTTGTATCGGACGCCTCCATATATGTAACCCCGATACCAACGAAAGACATATTAATCGAATCATTCAATTTTTTTGTTTCTTCATCCGTCATATACACAGTATGCTGGTCACCATTACGCTGCAACATGCCTTTAATGGCATTTTCAACCAACGTCTTATCCGGATCTTCCATATCATTCACAAAAAACCAACTTGAACGAACATCAGAGTATACACGCTCAAAAAGAGCAAGTGCTTCTGAGTTCTTGCCGTTACCTATAATACTATTAAGAAGCCTATTTCCTTGCCATCCTAGCAAGAACGCAATAACCACCGCTGATGCAGTCGCAATGATAACTTTCTTTTTCTTTTTTTCTCGGTTAATTTCGTCAGGCCATTTATGACGCTCTAGACGAATTTGATGTTTGTTATTTTCTTCTTTATCCACGATTCCACCTCAATGTACTAAGTTTATCACAGCATATAATAAAAATCCCAGTTAAGGGATTTATTTCAAGTATTGTTCAATTTCTAACAGGAACTGGTTTCGTGTTTCTTCCATGTGCACTGTCTTGCAATGTAGCCACGTGACATTCTTAATACCCACGGTTCCAAACAACGCTTCGATCATTGTTTTGTTGATTGGATCGCCAATATGTTCAAAAATTTCTTTACTTATGTTTCCAGTTGTAAAAACTGCAGCTTTATTGATATCTAATTTTCCAACTAAATTATGATTTTCATCCATGTCGTAAGTATGTCCTTTTAAGAATACCTTGTCAAAGAAACCTTTGAGCATAGCCGGTGCTCCATACCACCAAACAGGAAATACAAAGATGACTTCATCACTGGCTTTTAAGCGCTTCATGTAATCTTCAGCTTTCGGATCATTGTACTCACCTTTGCCAAACAATTTCAAATCTTCAGCATGAAATGCTGGATCAAACCCGTCTTGATGGAGATCGATGACATCCACGTCGTGACCTTTCGACAGCAATTGCGCTTTCGTCACTTCTAAAACGTGATGATTAAAACTTCCATCCCATGGATGTGTATATACGATTGTTGTTTTCATTTTAAATCCTCCATTGTCTATTTTATCAACCATGCT
The DNA here is from genome assembly GCF_011301115.1 of Erysipelothrix sp. HDW6B. Taxonomy (NCBI): domain Bacteria; kingdom Bacillati; phylum Bacillota; class Erysipelotrichia; order Erysipelotrichales; family Erysipelotrichaceae; genus Erysipelothrix; species Erysipelothrix sp. HDW6B. Next base: position 2,206,638 of record NZ_CP049860.1, read on the forward strand.
TATTCACACATGGTATAATGACCTTAAAAGCGGAGGGTTTATATGAAGTTAGCTGTTTTCTGTGGTTCGCGCGATACGAGTAACCACAACATTGTGAAAGAAGCAAAGATTTTAGCAAAGACATTGGTATCTAAAGATATAACGATGGTGTATGGTGGGGCCCGTTCAGGCATTATGGGGATCATCGCCGATGAGATGATCGCTTTGGATGGTAAAGTCATTGGGGTCATGCCCAAGATTTTAGTTGATAAAGAAATTGCGCATCCTGGACTTACAGAACTTGTAATTGTAGACGACATGAGTGTTCGTAAAACGATGATGAATGAGATGTCTGACGCATTCGTTGCATTTCCTGGTGGCTGTGGCACAATGGATGAAATCTTTGAGGTAATAACATTAAATCAAATTGAATATTTCAACAAACCTGTTGGTTTTGCAAACATTGATGGTTATTATGACGGAATTCATGAATTCTTAAAAACATCCGTGGCCAACACATTTATGTACCCATCACATCTTGAAGCAATTCAATTTGAAGCAACATCAGAAGCAATTGTTGACGCCATAGTAAAAGGTGTATCTCTGAACTAAACTGTTCATTGATACACCTTTTTTTAAACACCTAAGAATGCTTCTGGGTCAATACGGCACGGTGTTGATCCTTTATATTCACAACGACTGCTTTGACCACGGTCAGAACCACCCAAACCAAATTGAGCAGTACGCCATGTGCTATTCCACATTGATACCCCTTCTGAAACCGAACCGACTCCTAAATCAAATATTTCGATATGGGCGTGTGACCCGATAGAATTTCCTGAGTTTCCGACACCGCCTACTTGTTGACCTTGGTTCACAACGCTACCTGGACCAACTTTAAATGATCCATTTGCCATATGCATGATCAACGCACCATAGACTTTGCCATTTGATTCGAAAATCATTGAGAGATGATTTCCAAGGCCACTATTGCAACCAAAACTTGAATACGTATCACATCCACCTTGAGTTACCACAACTACGCCATTACCAACAGCATAGATTGGTTCAAAATAACCAGCAGATAAGTCTACCCCAAGGTGCGTTCCACCCCAGCTATATCCCCATACTGATTCGGTCTTTCTTCCAGTTGGTACAGGACTTGATAAGCCATTCGTTGGAGGGATTGCATTGATTGCATCAGCAGTTGCTTGGTCAAGTTCGATTGCTGCTTGAACTTGTGCTTCTTGCATTTCAAAGTTAACTTTTTGAATGACTAATTCATCATAAATTTTTTGTACACCGGCTTGAAGATATACAATATTTTCTTTGTCGACAACGACTAAACTTTTATTAAGTTCGATATTCTCAATTTCAGTTGCGACCGCAGCTTTTGTTTCTTCGAGCGCTTGTTTTTGAGACTTGAAGTTATCAATCAGAGATTCATTATATCGACGAATACTGTTCATTCCAACAACACGACGCATAATATCGGAGAAATCAGTTGCGCCCATAAGGAATTCTATATATCCGTTGACACGCATGTTCATTTGACTCTGAACCATATACGTTTTAATTTCTTCCTCAAGTTTTGCAATTTCAGTTTCACGAGTTTGGATTTCAACTTGAAGTTCTTGAATATGTTGTTCCTTTTGCGCAATTTCAAGTTCTAGTGTTTTTATATTCGCATCTAATGCAGTAATTTGATTTTCAAACTCTTGAATAAGTCCAAGATTTTCCATCAAATTCGTCTCAATATCTTTAAGTTTATTTGAGATTTCATTTTTTGCTGCTTGATTGTTTTGAGCACGCTCTAACAAGTAAGCGCGGTATTCACGACAAACTTGCGCTGACGACTCGGAATATGAGCTACAAAGTTGGTCATACTTCCCTGGATTAGATTCGAAATCATCACGATTACTAGCGAATATCGGGGCAAGTACGCCAAGTAGCATCATCAAAATAATTGAGATAATAATTGTATTTTTTAAAATTCGTTTCATGTTCACCTCATCTATTGATTATGTGCTGTATACATAGCGACCTGGATTTGTTCGGCATGGATAACTTCCACGATAATCACATAGTGATGAATTTCCACCACTTGATCCACCAAGTCCAAATTGAGCAGTTCGATGACCATTATTCCATAGATTTAATCCATCAACGACAGTACCAGGCCCCAAATCGAAAATTTCAATATGGACGTGGGGCCCTGTCGATGTTCCTGAGTTTCCAGTGTAACCAATCACAGTTCCAGCAGGAACAACAGCAAGTTGTCCCACTGCGGTGCTTGATAAGTGCATGAACAATGCGCCGTACGAACGATCACCATCTTGGAAAATCATTGAAATATGATTTCCGAGTCCACCGTTACAGCCGTCAGCATTATTTCCACAACCACCTTGCGCAACCACAATGACACCATTACCGATTGCTCTTAATGGAGTTCCTATATCAGCACCCAAATCATTACCGAGATGCCATCCACCCCACGGATACTGCCATACAGTAGCCGTCAATGATGTACCCGGAACAGGATGATATATATCAGTAGATCCTTCTCCAGGACCTGGGTTCTCTGGGTCAGGGTTTTCAGGATCTGGGTTTCCAGGATCAACCGGTTTCTCCGGATCTGGTTTTTCAGGCTCTGGTTTGGGAACCAAGACAAGATCACCAATTTGACTTGCTAGATCGTTACTAATTGTAATTTCATTTTGAACTTGGGCATCTGCTACATCCAAAATGTCTTTTTGTTCAGATAATTTCGCATAGACATACTGAATTTCCGCTTCATATGCTTTTGCGAGTTCACGTTCAGATTCAATTGCCTTTTTATTCAATTCAATCGCAAATTTCTCATTTTCGATTAATGCACGATCTTCTTGAAGTTTCAATTGTTGTTCTTTGAAAGCATCGATCATCTTCTCATTTGATCTTTTAATTGCATTCAAGCCCTCAACGCGTCGAATGATATCGGAGAAATCAGTTGCTCCCATTAAGAACTCGATGTATCCATTTACACGCATGGTTGATTGACTCTTGACCATGTATGCTTTAATGTCTTCCTCTAAACCTTTAATGTCTTCTAATCGTTGCGCTATTTGAATTTCTATTAGTGCAATTTGAGCCTCATTTTGTACAATTTGAGCCTCTAGCGATTTAATTTGCGTTTCAAGATCCTTTATCTTTCCTTCGTACTCACCAAGAATCGATAAATTACTCTTTAAATCTGTATCTATTTTTTCACGACGGTTTGCAATTTCAGCACGTTCTGCTTCTTTGTTTCCAGCACGACGTTCAAGAAATGAGCGGTAACCATCACAAGTTGCTTTAACACTTTCACTTTCTATTCCGCGACACAGCTCTTGATAGTAAGTGAGGTTATTTTCATATTCATCATCAGACGTAGCATAAACAGATGTTGACACTAAGATCATCATTGATAATACTATCACTACTTGAATTGTGTTTCGAAATATTTTTTTCATCGCGTCCACCTTAAGAACTTCCCGACAGAAAAGACACTACCAATTGCTCCAACAGTTGAACCAATTAGTGCCAATACAATAGATATTTGGTATACCATCGGTGTTGGTGATACCAATACAAACATTTTCGAAAATAAGAATCCACCGACTGATTCAAATAAATATTGATACCCGAAGATTGTGATAAGAATTGGAACAAATGAGCCAATCAAACCAATCAACATTCCTTCAATAATGAATGGCCATCTGATGTACCAGTTAGTAGCACCTACGGTACGCATAATACCGATTTCACGACGACGTGAATGAATCGATACACGAATCGTATTTGAAATTAAGAATACTGCAACTACACCCAATGCGATGACAATTGCAAATCCAATATTACGAACTTGTTCCAAACCGTGCACAAAGGTAGATGTCGCATCGCCACCATAAATCGCATCATCAATACCTTCGATTTTTAGTATTTCCTGGGTAATTTGTTTCAAATACTCGCCCTTTTCAGCTTGAACTAAAAATGTAAGCGGCATTGGGTTAGATTCACCCCTAAATGATCCAAAGAGTAACTCTGCGTCTTCACCTGAGTTTTTAATAAACATCTCTAACTCTTCTTCCTTCGATGAAAAACCTACAGATTTTACATTGGGGATAACCTCAATCGCTTTAGAGATTCGGTCGATGTTTTCTTGACTCTCATAGTTATTATTAACGTGAACAGCGATTTGAACACTCTCTTCAATTTGTTTCGTGATTACACCTAGGTTTGCACTTAACAATAAGAAAAGCGCCATAATTAATAGCGTCACAGTAACAGATGAAATACTTGACAATGACAGCGCAAAGTTACGCACCATTCCCAAGAATCCTTCTTTAATATGTCTTAATACTCTATTCATGACTGATGTATCCTCCAGATGTTAAATCTGCAACAATATGTCCAGCATCTAAGGCAATCGTACGTTTTTTGTTATTATTTACAATATCTACATCATGCGTAACCATAAGTACAGTTGTTTCTTCTTCTCGATTTATACGCTCTAACAACATAATAATCTCATTTGATTTTTCAGGGTCTAAGTTACCTGTTGGTTCATCAGCAATAAGCAATTGAGGTTTATTAGCAATTGCTCTTGCGATAGCAACTCTTTGTTGTTGTCCACCACTTAACTCTTGAGGGAATGCATTCGCTTTTTCACTCAGATCAACCAATCTTAAGACTTCACGAACACGTGATCGAATCTTGGCGTTTGGTGTATTCACTACTTCGAGGGCAAACGCAATATTCTCAAAAACAGTTTTACGTTCTAAGAGTTTGAAATCTTGAAATACGACACCAATTCTTCGTCGATAAATAGGAACTTTGGAATGTCGTAACTTTCCAACGTTATAGTCTCCTACATTAACACTTCCTGAAGTTGGAATTTCTTCACCATCTAGGAGCTTAATTAGTGTGGATTTCCCACTACCAGTAGGACCAATTATGTAGACAAATTCACCTTGGTCTACAGATAGATTGATGTCATATAGTGCATTGACACCATTTTTATATTTTTTTGATACGTCTTTTAGAACTAGCATCTATCTCTCACTCCTTTATTCATTTTAAATTATAGCATACGCCTTTTGAAGTTTGCGTGAAACTAGACCGTCCTGAAGCCCTTGCCATGGACTTCCGTTGCATTCGATACAACTAAGAAGGCTTCCGAGTCTATCGAAAGAACCGCCTTTTCAAGGTCATTATATTGTTTTTTACTTATCACGGTCATGACAATTTCTTTGCGATCTTGTGTATAACCACCACGTGCTGTAATGATTGTTGAACCACGATCAATATTGTTATGAAGATAGTCCAAAATCGACTCATACTCATCTGAAATAATCGTAACTTGTCGCGCATCAATACCACCAATGAGAGATATTTTATCGATAGCTTTAGTTGATGCATAAATGGAAATGAACCCCATAAGAACCTGATTCAATGTGTAGCTGTGGAATCCCAAGAGTACCGTTGCTGCATCTACTGCAAAAATATAGACTGACACACGGATTCCAGTATAACGCGATAAAATGAGAGGTGGTATGTCCATCCCTCCTGTACTTGCACCTGTTTTAAACGTTAATCCGAGACCAATCCCCATAAAAATACCGCCGAACAGTGATGCGATTAGAGGATCAAGTGTTGCATTGAACGGGATTAAACTCAGTAAATTAACGAAAAGCGGATATAATATGCTACTTGCTAGTGTTTTTAATGCAAACTTTTTCCCCAAGAATACTAGACCCATTAAGAAAGCGAGCCCGATTATGATGTTCATCATAATTCTTGGCTCCACCCTTAGAATAGGATAAAGGGCGACGGCAACTCCTGCCACACCGCCCGATAAAATATTGTTTGGTAGAATAAAGAATGTAACACCACACGCAAGCACAAAATTTCCGAGCACCAATAAGAGCGCATTTGTTATTTTGTCTTGGTATTGTTTCATCTATACACCTACGTTCATTTTCAAGAATGCTTCAATAAAGTCATCAATTTCACCGTCTAAAACATCGTCAACTTGACTTGTTTCCTGCTTTGTACGATGATCTTTTACCATTGAATATGGGTGCATAACATATGAACGAATCTGTGATCCCCACTCAATAAGTTTTTGCTCCCCTTTAATTGCCGCTAGATTTGCTTGTTGTTGCTCAATTTCACGTTGGTATAGTTTACTTTTAAGCATCATAAGCGCTTCTTCTCGGTTTTGCAATTGACTTCTACCGGTTTGACAAGTCACGACAATTCCCGATTCTTTATGCGTAATACGCACTGCAGAATCGGTTTTATTAACGTGCTGCCCACCCGCTCCAGATGCGCGCATTGTATCGACGTCAATGTCTTCCGGATTGATGACAATTTCTATACTATTGTCAAATTCTGGCGCGACATCAACCGATGCAAACGATGTATGGCGTCTACCCGATGAATCAAACGGGCTTATTCGTACAAGACGATGTACCCCTTTTTCAGCTTTTAAATAACCATAAGCTAATGGTCCACTGACTAAGAAAGAAACTGCTTTTAGACCTGCCTCATCACCATCCAAATAGTTAAGAACCGAGACTTTGTATTTTTTGTCTTGGGCCCAACGTGTATACATACGATACAACATCTCCGCAAAGTCCTGGCTTTCAGTACCACCAGCACCCGGATGTATCTCTACAATTGCATTTTTTTGATCATAATCATGGCTCAGTAAAATCATTATTGAGAACGAATCTAATTCCTTCTCAATATCTTTAACTTCTAGTTCAAGCATTTCTTTGAACTCTTCATCGAATTCTTCCTTGAGCAATGCTAATGTATCAAGGCCATCATCAATTCTTTTTATTAGTTGATTATATGTTTCAACTATTTTTTTAATTTGGTTTAGTGTCTGAATATGTTGGGCACTTCTTTTATGATCATCCCAAAACCCTTCAACCACCATCTCTGCTTCTAATGCTTCGACTTTGCTTTGTTTTTGAGCCAAGTCAAAGTGAATCACCGAGCGCTTTCAATGAATCTAATGATTCTTCCAAAATTTGAGCTATTTCAAATAATTCCAAAATTCATCACCCTTATCTATTCTTTAAATCTACTGTCTGTATTCAATTTTTACATTGATGCAGAACATTACAATGTCCTGAGCGATTGCACCTAGCATCTCGTCAAACATTTCAAAACCTTCGTTTACATATGCTTGTAGTGGTTTTTCTTGAGCATAGGAACGTAAATGAATTCCTTCGCGTAACTTGCTCATTGCATCAATATGATCAATCCAAGAACGGTCAATCATACGAAGTGCCATATCTTTTTCGACGCGTGTAAATTGGTCAGATACTTCCGCAATTTTTGCTTCGTAGCGACCCCATGCATCACCAACAATAAATGCTTGAAGTTCATTCACATTCATGGCACTTAAAGATGCTTCGTTAACGGCATCAGTAATAAGGCCCAGTTTTTCAAGCGCTTCGACTAAACCATTGATATCGACTGACTGATCTTTACTTTCCATATTTCTAAATGAACCAATTGTATTTGAGATAACACGTTCGAACATTTCTAAAATGATACTATGAACGTCATCATTTTCAAGAATGTAGTTACGTTGTTCATACATAATTTCGCGTTGTTGACGTAAAACATCATCGTAATCAAGCAATGTTTTACGAATGTCAAAGTTTATTCCTTCAACACGCTTTTGTGCTGCACTAATTTGTTTTGTTAGAGTTTTATTTTCAACCGCAACATCACCAAGACGCGATGTGACCGATTCCCAACGTTCACTTCCATAACGAATCATAAGATCGTCTTCAAATGATACGAAGAAACGAGACATTCCAGGATCTCCTTGACGTCCAGAACGACCACGTAACTGGTTATCAATACGACGTGATTCGTGACGTTCACTACCAATAACCGCTAGTCCACCAAGTGCACGTGATTCGTCATCTAGTTTGATGTCAGTTCCACGACCAGCCATGTTGGTAGCGATTGTTACTGAACCTTTACGTCCTGCGCGTTCAATAATTTGCGCTTCACGAGCATGGTTCTTAGCATTCAAAATTTCATGTTTGATTTTGCGTTGTGTCATCATCATACTTAGATACTCTGATGTTTCAACTGCAACAGTACCCACAAGTACAGGTTGCCCTGTCTCATGAATTTCTTTAACTTGTTGAATAAGTGCTTCAAATTTAGCTTTCTTTGTTCCAAAAATTAAGTCTTCTTTATCCATACGTACTACTGGTCGATTCGTTGGAATGACTAAGACACGCATATTATAGATTTCTAAGAATTCTTCTTCTTCAGTTTTAGCTGTACCAGTCATCCCAGATAATTTGTTGTAAAGACGGAAGAAGTTTTGGTATGTAATCGTAGCAAGTGTGACACTTTCTTGCTTGATAGCGACATTTTCTTTTGCACTTAGTGCTTGATGTAAACCATCCGAATACTCACGACCCTCCATCAAACGACCTGTAAATTGGTCAACGATTATGATTTGGTTGTCTTGAACAACATACTCAATATCTTTCAACATTGTGTAGTTTGCCTTCAATGCATTGTTGATATGGTGAAGTAATGCTGTGTTGTCTAAATCATAAAGGTTATTTACTTTAAATGTATTTTCTGCTTTTTCAACACCTGACTCCGTAAGTTGTACAGTTTTTGATTTAACATCGACTACATAATCGGCACCTTGTGAAAGTTTCTTAGCAAATTTATCTGCTTGTTCATACAAACGAGCACCTTCACGAGCACCACCTGAAATAATTAAAGGTGTACGTGATTCATCAATAAGAATCGAGTCAACCTCATCGATTAACGCAAAATTAAGTGGACGTAATACGCGATCCTCGATACGAGTGACCATGTTATCACGTAAATAATCAAATCCTACTTCAGAGTTCGTCGTATACGTAATATCCATTTCATATACTTCACGTTTTTGTGATGCAGATAATTGACGTAAGTTTGTACCTACAGTCAGTCCTAAGAAGCGGTGAATCTCACCCATCCACTCCGCATCACGGGACGCAAGGTATTCATTAACTGTAATGACATGAACCCCTTTGCCATCTAATGCGTTTAAGTATGTTGGTAATATTGCTGTTAATGTTTTCCCTTCACCGGTACGCATTTCAGCGATATCGCCACGATGTAAAATGATTCCACCCATTAATTGAACAATATATGGAAATTCTCCAATTACACGGTATGCGGCTTCACGTGCAACTGCAAAGGATTCAACCAATAAGTCATCCAATGTTTCACCATTGTTGAGGCGTTGTTTAAAGATTTCTGTTTTGTTTTTTAGCTCTTCGTCTGAGAGTGCGCGAATCTCATCTTTCAGCGCATCAATAGCATGAGCAGTCTTTTCTACTTCATTAAGAATTTTGCGGTCTCCGCTAAATAAATTATTAAAAAATCCAGCCATATTTCATGCCTCCATTCATTTTTTATTGTATCATAATCATTATTGATATGAAATCATTAAAAAAGTTGGCAGATGCCAACTTTTCTTTAGATTCTAACGATGTTATGTGCCTGTAAGCCTCGCTCGGTATCCATTAATTCGAACTCGACATCAGTTCCTTCTTCGATAGTCTTGAACCCCTCCATCACAAGGTGTGAATAGTGAAAGAATACATCACTATCTTCTGTTGTTGTGATAAATCCGAATCCTTTGTTCTTATTGAACTTTTTTACTTTTCCTTGCATTTCAAATCCTATACCTTTCTACATCTGACATGTTTGATTATACGTCAGAGCCACTTAAAAGACAAGTGAAATCGCTTACTTTTATTTTTCGAAACGCTTAGAATATGAAATTGAAATGCCCTTAACACTTTTAACATAAGGCTTAACAAGTCTCATACAAGCCTCTAAACTCGATCCTGAACTAATAATATCGTCAACAACTACTACATCTTTGTTTTTTATTTTTGTGAACGCAACTAGGATAATATTATTAGCAATGTCGGTTCGATCTGATACGTTAGTTTGGTCATGCAATGCTTTGTTTTCAAAAATAGAGTGCGAGACAATTCCAGCACAATCAAGAAGATACTCGACATGATGAAAACTTCGTGATATTTGAGAATCTCGACGCGACGGAACAACTACAACCATTTTATCACGTGTGTATTTCTTTAATTTTTTCTTAACTCGCCACATGATAGGTTTCGCTAATGAACGATCACGGCCATCTTTATATCGCAACAGCAAGACCCGAACCGTAGTTTCGTATTTGTAGAAACTGAGCACCTCAAATTCTCCAATTTTTAATTTCAATACGTTTGTTGATAACTGGCACAATCCACACAAATGCGGATTATCAAAAAAATAGTCAATTATGCCTTTTCCTGCATCGACTGATTTAAAACACCCCGCGCAGCATCGTTCGCAATTTTGATTCGATCGACACACGATAGTAACGAAGTTGAATACTCGCGACAGTAGAAAACAACAGTACCTTTTAATGGTTTCATTCCTCTCATTACCCGCCCTGCAATTTGAACAAGTGACGATTCACTAAAAACCCTGTGATGTGCTTCATAAACACAAACATAACAATTTTCGAAGGTAACCCCCCGCTCCAATATTGTTGTACAAACAATCCAATTTCGCTTTTCCCGGAATGTTGATAAAATACTTTCCTTGTCAACGCATTCCGAGGTTATCAACGCACACCGCAAGAGTCGCGATATACCCTTTCCTATTTTCATAGTTGGAACGAATATAAGTACCATTTCCCCTTTCAAATTCATAAGATCTTGAAGCAATGTAATAATTGGAAAATATCGACATTTGACAGTAGGAACTGGTAGAAGTTTACCGCTGGGTCGTAATGGAACAACAATACGATGTACATGATCAACATCATATGTGGCAGATAGATATAAAAACGTCCCTCGACAAGCTAGTTTTGCAAAACGCAGAAGAAGGGCGTCATTCACAAACGGAAATGCATCCGGCTCATCGAGTATCAGGACATCAAAATACTGAGGATAACGAAAAAGTTGATGCGTTGTGCAAATAATCAAATCACCCGCCAATTTATCAACACATCCACCAAATACTGCAGTAACATGATAGTCTTCCAAATACGACTGAATTCGTTCTGCTAGTTCAATAACGACTTCTCGTCTCGGAATTGCCCACCCAACATTTAATCCCTTTTCAAGGAGATATCGTAAAACAGGAATACAGATTTCTGTTTTACCCGCTCCACAAACTGCATCAACGAAGATTGACTGTTTCAAGATACGATCGATAATCTGATTACTCGCACGTTGCTGTATATTTGTAAGCTTTAAAGATCGCTTTTCTATTGCATTTTTATGTGGTAAACTCGATTCATCTTCAAGATTAAAATATTGCATAAAGCAACATCTCTTACAAAAAGACTCCGAAATCAAGTTTTCGTTATCCTCCAAACACTTCCAGCACATTCTCATTACATCACCTCTATCAAATATGATAACTATGATAGAAATCCTAAAAAAAAAGTAACAGTTCAAACTGTTACCATGGTTTTAAATCATTTCCGACAACAAAATAGCTTTCTTTCGCATACTGAGCTAATGGGTCATCTGAATAAGAATCAGAATAAAATGACTCCATTTCAGATAAATCATACAACTCTCGCATACGACGGACTTTTTCAGCAGCATAACAGTTTTCACCATCATGAGCACCAGTATGTTTATCCACCCGACTTGCAATTAAACTTAATCCCAATTCTTCAACAACAATCGGTTCCAAAAGAAACTCAGGAGAAGCAGAGATAATTAAATCATCCTCACGACGTTGATCAAAGTACCATTGTTTAATTTTGTGCTTATGCTCTGCCCAAAACTCTAAAACACGTAAATCAATATCCTCAATCTCTTTAAAATACTCATAAAATACAGTTTTCATTTCAGTTTTACTGATTTTACCGCGTTTATAATCAGCAGCTGCTTTCGTTTGTTTCAACCATAACTTAGATAGCTTCTTATCTTTCCTCAAGTTAAACTTGTAGAAGTCAATTGAACTATCTCCATCATAAATCGTTTTATCCCAATCATATACGTTCATAATAACCCTCTCTTTCACGCTTTTGCTCACGCAACGTTAAGTATTTTTCTCTCATTTTAAGGAAAACCTGCGCTGTTTGAAGGCTGTCATCAAATCCACGATGACCGATCTTTCGTTCAACGCCAAAATACTCACATAAAGTTTCTAATTTGTGGTTTTTAATATCTTTATTTAACAATCTCGAGATACGGAGTGTATCAATATAGTCATTACGCATGATCCCATCCATACAAACACTGTAAGCGTCATAAATCAAAAAGTAATCAAATTGCACATTATGACCAAGAATAATATCATCACCAATAAATGCAACCACTTCCTCTATCACTTCTTCGATATAAGGTGCGTCCTCAAGCATCTCGTCTGTTATGCCCGTTAAGGATACCACAAAAGGAAGGATACTATTTCTTGCCTTAACAAGTGTAGAAAAAGAATCCACAACAACACCATTTCGATAACGAATTGCGCTAATCTCTGTAATGTCATGAAATTTATTACTTCGACCTGTTGTTTCTAAATCGATTACTGTAAAGTTTGTTACAAATTGCAACAAATTTTTGCCTACATATCGCATAACTACCTCTGTTCTAGAGATATTGTAACATAACTATCCCTGTACTAAAACTAAGCATAAAAATAACCCTGTCAGCAGGGTTATTTGTAATCCACAACACCAATCCAACGGCTTTGGTTTCCGTCACTACCATCCTTATGATAACTTATTACAAGTTTTTCAACAGGACTCAGTATAAACGTATATTCATCAAATACCTCATTCGACTTTAACTCATAAACGCCAAACCTTGCTTCTACATCACTTAAAGGCGTTTCAAATGTCAAAAACTCATTTACTACGATATCTACGGATACATCGCCGCCAAAAGTTCTATTTTCAGCATATATCTCTGCAATTTTTGCATCTGACATTGTCACTTCTTGGTCACTGTCGTTACTAAACGTTACTTTTATGATATTGTCATTATTTCTTAAATACATATTACTCATTTTTGTTTTTGGCGGCATTACTTGATCAATATCCTGTTCAGGAACCCACCCATTCGCAACGAACTCTTGATACGGAGCCGGTAGAACGTACTTTACGCCTTTTAGAGACAAATTTAGTGACGTTTCCAAAACGATTTCAGGCTCTACCGGCTTAACTATTTCAGGGTCTTTAGAGCCACATCCTATCAATAAGACTAAAAAAACACCAACGATAGAAATTTTTTTTATCATTAAAAATCCTCCATGTCGTCGTCATACGGATCTAGATAGACATCTGTCCCTACACCACAACACAAACCGATTCTGCCAGTATTTGCAGCAGTAAATAACTCACTTTTTTCCACAATTCCAGAAAAAATCGATTCATCTATCTTCAGAATGGCAGACAATTCCTTAGCTTTAGGATATGCCCCCGAATGAACAATCTCGCCATCCAAGACAAGAACAGGCAATATTAGGTTAAACTGGTTTGATGCGTGATTATCATCAATACGTTGAATATTAATGCCGCTATCTTGCAACGTATCAATTAATTTATCAAAATTTTCACGTCTAATATCTGTACTAATACCTAATAACGAGGTTGCCAAATCTACTGACGATTCATAAATTTTTAATTCCATCAATACTCCCCCTTTAACACTCGCTCATAAACATCCTTCAATTGAATTCCAATTTCTTTTATACTTCGTTCTTCGGCAACTTTATATGCAGCCTCTGTTGTCGAGGGTAATTCATCCCTTAAATATGCTCGAATCAAGTAGACAAAGTCACGGATTGAATTTCCTTTATAACAACTTTCCTCATGAACCAACCATGGGTCATAGACACCAATATCACGAACAATGGTTTGACAACGGGAAGCTAAAGCCTCCAAGACTACGATTCCTTCAGTTTCTTCATACGATGGGAAAAAGAATACATCTGCTGATGCATAAGCACCTTCGATAATGTCACCCTTTATGTATCCAGGCAAAATTACATTATTCGGCTTCTCACGAATTGCATCTCTAACCTTAGATGTGACACTCGCTAGTGGCGTGTGTCCAAACCAAATAAATGTGTACTCCGGCAATGCACGTGCGACTTCCATAAAATCGGGGAGTCCTTTACGCTCAAAATACAATCCGACTGAAATAATCACTTTACGATCTTCCGGTAAGTTGAAATATTCTCTAAATGCCTTTACCTTCGAGTCATCATGTGTAAAACGAGCCAAGTCTATACCGTTAGAAACAGCTTGAATGGGTTTCTCTATACCATACGATTCAAGAATTTCTTTAGCATATGGAGTCGGTGTTAATATATAATCACCTAACTCATAACTTGAAATAATATGCATTTTAAAAAGTGGTGATAGTTGGTTAGAGAATATGAAAGAATTTCTAAAATCTTCCTCTGTTGAGTGAGCATGGTATACGACTTTTTTCCCCTCTTTACGGGCTTTATTAGCCATAGCACGTGCCGCTAGATCGACTGTGTTAATGTGTACGATATCATAAGAATCATTTTCATCAGTTGTAAATGGAACACCCGCTTCTGTCAATGCTCTGACTTGATGCTTCATTGCTCTCCCAATTCCTGATTTACTTAAGGCTTTTTCACCTCGTTGATATAATAAGACTTTCATAAATACCACCTTTGCTGTATCATTATTACTAATACAGTACCACTATGTACTTTCACTGTCAATTCGCAAACTGCGATAAAAATCCTACTGTATTTAGAAGATAAATTCATTAACTATATAGAAAGATTGAGGGAGTATAATGACCGGAGAAAAACGAAGGATTTCGATTGTTGAATTACTTATGCGAGAACAAAAAAGCCCACTTAGTGCCCAGTATATTGCCAGTATCTTTAAGGTTTCTCGACAAATTATCGTAGGTGATATCGCACTTTTGCGAGCACAAGGTGTTAAAATCCAAGCGACACCGCGAGGCTATATTATCAATCAAACCGATAAACGCCCTCACTATATTATTCCTGTCGCACACCATAATGAAGACACACGAAGAGAATTGTCGTTACTGGTCGACAATGATGTTTCTGTGATTGATGTGACCGTGGAACACCCAATTTATGGTGAAATTACTGGTCAACTCAATATCAATACGCATGAAGATATTGAGGCATTCATTAATAAAAATGGAACGCTACTGTCTTCACTTACAGATGGCATTCATATCCACACGATTGCATGCAATGATGATGCACACTATCAATGTATTCTTAAACTTCTGAGAAAACATAATCTTCTTTATGAATCAAACTAAGCTAGGTGTCTTGACACCTAGCTTTTATTTATTTACTATAGTCCTAGGTGTCAAGACACCTAGGAGAAACTATGAAAACAACAAAGAATATTACCTTGAGTGCCATTTTAATTGCAATGGGAATTGCGATTCCCACTTTTATGCCTAAGTTCATTTTGCCCCCAGCATCCTATACACTAGCGTCACACGTGCCAATCTTCATTGCAATGTTTATATCCCCCGTAACGGCGGTTTCTGTGGCTCTAGGGACAGCCTTCGGCTTTCTTATGACAACTACACCGGAAATTGCTGCACGTGCTCTATCACATGTTATCTTCGCTACGATCGGTGCTCTATATTTGCAAAAGCACCCTGCACTTATCAAAAGTAAAAAACAGTTACTTATTTTCAATATTATCATTGCCATTATCCACGCAAGTTCAGAAGTTCTGGTAGTCACACCATTTTACTTCACTAAAACTCTAGCCCAGAATAGTAGTTACATCGTTAATATCATACTTCTTGTTGGTATCGGCGGGTTTATCCACAGTATAATTGATTTCTTCATTGCTCAAACAGTCTTCGGCAAAGTAAAAACTGTGATAAGATAGTGTTACTGGCTTGGAGGCAGTGATATGAAAACACAATTTATTTGCTATAAGAAATGCTCAACCTGTAAGAAAGCAGAAAAGCTACTCAGATTACTTAGCGTCGACTTTGATCTACGCGAAATAATGGACGAAAACCCAACATCTGAAGAATTACATTCATGGATAAAAACAAGTGGGCTTCCACTAAAATCCTTTTTCAATACGTCAGGTATTATGTATCGAGAGCTACACTTGAAAGATAAACTTCCAACTTTAACCGATGATGAAGCTATCGATTTACTCGCAACATCTGGTCGACTCGTGAAGCGGCCAATTCTAATTCATGATAATAAAGTCTTGGTAGGATTTAAAGAAAGTGATTACTTAGAGTTGTTCGAAAAATGATTACATTAATTTCCCCAACGAAAACGATGGTTGAGTCACCATTGAACTATCATCAAGTACCTATATTTAACAAAGAATCTCTTTTGATATTTAATGAACTCAATCAACTTGATTTCAATCAAGCAAAAAAAGTTTATAAGGCTTCCGACAAAATTGTCTATAAATCTCTAGAAATGATTAATAACTACCATCCTTGTGGTGCTGCAATATTTTCATTTAAAGGTGCTTCATTTAAATCTATGAATGTAGATTCATGGTCAAAAACTGATCTTGAATATGCTAATACACACTTAATTATACTTTCTTCACTCTTTGGCTTACATAAGCCTTTTGATACTATTGCACCATATCGTTTGGATTATCTAAGCGCTATTTCTATAGATTTATATAACTATTGGACAGATTATGTGACAGAGTATATAAATTCACTCCAATTGCCTGTAGTTAATTTAGCCTCAAAAGAGTATTCAAACTCTGTAGACTTTTCAAAAATCGATGGTCCCGTTATTAATATAGAGTTTAGAGAATTTGATGGAGTTAAATATACAGCAAAATCAACTTATGTTAAATCTGCAAGAGGTGCATTTGTGCAAGAAATCGTCAAGAATAAAGTAAGCACAGTTAATGCTCTTAAATCAATCTCTGTCAACGGATACAAATTTCAACGCGATCTTTCAAATGATTCAACGTTTGTATATATTCATTCAACAAACTAGCTAGAGATTTAGACAGTATAACTATTAATTTATAGTAAAACCGCACCAATACGGTACGGTTTTTTTATGCATACGCAGCAACCTTAGCGAATGAAAATTGTATTGATGTCCAGGAAATATACGGAACTATTGACATTCAATGACGATAACTACATCTATTTATTGATATTTACATGATGTATTTTCTCAAAATTAAATAAAAAAAAGAAGCCGAGGCTTCTTTAGTAGTTTTAGTCAATTGCAACTTTTAATCCAGGACCCATTGTTGTAGTAATTACAAGGTTCTTAATGTAAGTACCTTTTACAGCAGCAGGACGTGCTTTAACGATTGTGTCGTTAAGTGCTTTAAAGTTTTCAATGATTGCTGAATCATCAAATGAAAGTTTACCAATAATTGTATTGATGTTTGATTCTTTATCAACACGGTATTCGATTTTACCTTTTTTGATTTCTTCAACAGCTTTTGTAACATCCATAGTTACAGTTCCTGTTTTAGGGTTAGGCATTAATCCTTTAGGTCCTAGAACGCGTCCTAGTTTACCTAATTCACCCATCATGTCTGGTGTAGCAACGATAACATCGAAGTCAAACCATCCATTTTTTACTTCCTCAAGAATTTCTTTACCACCAACAAAATCTGCTCCTGCATCTTTTGCTTCTTGCTCTTTAGCACCTTGAGTTACAACTAATACTTTTTGTGAACGACCTGTACCATGTGGCAATACCATTGCTCCACGGATTTGTTGATCAGCGTGACGTGGATCAACATTTAGGTTATATGAAATTTCGACTGTTGGATCGAATTTAACAAAGTTAGCTTCTCTTAAAGTTTTCAATGCTTCTTCGATTGTATAAACTTTTGAACGATCGACTAATTCTCCAACTTTTTTGTAGTTTTTAGTTTTTTTAGCCATTTGAATTATGCCTCCATTCCTTCAATTGCGATACCCATATTTTTTGCTGTACCAGCAACAATACGCATAGCACCTTCAACGTCATTTGCGTTTAAGTCAGGTAATTTGTACTCTGCAATTTCACGCAATTGTGCTTCTGTGATTGTTCCAGCAATAGCTTTGCTTGGTGTTGCTGAACCACTTTTGATTCCAGCTGCACGTTTTAATAAAATTGAAGCAGGTGTTGTTTTTAAAGCGAAATCAAATGATTTATCATCAAATACTGTAATAACAACAGGTACGATATCTCCTGCGCGATCACGTGTTGCATCGTTAAATGCAGTTGTGAATTGAGGCATGTTAATTCCAACACCAGCTAATGCAGGTCCTGGTTTAGCTCCTCCAGCAGGGAATTGAAGTTTGGCAATTTTTGCAATTTTTTTACTCACACGACATTCCTCCTTGATTTTTGTCTGTGGTGTGGTTATCGAATGTTGCACACTCTCCCACACGAAAATGCCTATAAACAGGCTTAATTATTATATACTTTTGATACAACTAAGTCAACATTATAGTACCTAAAAATTAAGGTAAGATATTACCTGCAGCTCTATAAATTTCATACCACTCTGACCTTGTCAGAACTATTCCAGAACCTTTTGCAATACTCTCTATACGTCTAGGAGTCATGCTTCCGACTAGAACTTGCATTTGAGCTGGGTGTGTTAAAATCCAACTAACTGCAATCGCATCTTTTGCAACACCATATTTAACTCCAATATTGGTTAGCAATTCATTCAGTGCTTCGAATTTTGGATTATCTAAAAAAATCTCTTCAAAGTGTCCACTATAAAATGGCGACCACGCTTGTAAAGTAATTCCATTCATTCTTGCATGTTCAAGGATTCCCATTGCATAACCTACTGCAGCATCCGTCTTCATGTTAACGTTAAAACCAGCGTCGATCATCGGAGTGTGACGAATCGAAAACTGTACTTGATTAGTTAAGATAGGAAACTCCAACTCGGTCTTTAGCAATTCTATTTGATATGGATTTTGATTGCTTACTCCAAAATTGCGAACAATACCCTCACTATGCAATTGTTTGAATGCCTCATTAACTTCAAGCGGATCAAACAGTGTATCCGGTCTATGAAGAACTAATACATCCAAGTAATCCATCTGAAGACGTTTTAAGGATTCATGAACAGAACTAATTATATGTTCCTTTGAGAAGTCAAACATACCATCTCTAATACCGCATTTTGATTGCACTATAATTGAGTCTCTATCTATATCTAAAGACTTAACCGCTTGGCCAAAAATTACTTCCGATTCACCTTTACCATAGATATCAGCATGGTCAAAAAAGTTAATACCAGAATCTATTGACACTTTTACGATTTCTTTTGCTTCATCCAATGATTTACCAGCCATACGCATACATCCAAGTCCAATATTTGATACTTCAAGATTACTTTTTCCAAGTTTAAAATACTTCATAGAATCCTCCTAATTTTATAGTCTAACTATATCATAAATTGCATAAAAAAAAGACATCCAAATGGATGTCGAATTACCTGGCAATGAGCTATCTTCACTAACGCTGGGCTAGATATTGTCGCCGCTAAAGTGCTTAACTTCTGTGTTCGAGATGGGAACAGGTGTGACCACTTTGCTAGAATCACCAGATCATGAGAGTAATCTCTCAAAACTGAATAACAGAAGACTTTGTATCTTTTCAAATAGTCGTTATTGTGATTAAAACCTCGACCTATTAGTATCAGTCAGCTACACATATCACTATGCTTCCACCTCTGACCTATCAACCTGATCGTCTCTCAGGGGTCTTACTACTTACGTATGGGAAATCTCATCTTGGAGTTGGCTTCGTGCTTAGATGCTTTCAGCGCTTATCCAGTCCATACTTAGCTACCCAGCCATGCCCTTGGCAGGACAACTGGTACACCAGCGGTATGTCCATCCCGGTCCTCTCGTACTAGGGACAGCGCTCCTCAAATTTCCTACGCCCACAACAGATAGGGACCGAACTGTCTCACGACGTTCTGAACCCAGCTCGCGTACCGCTTTAATGGGCGGACAGCCCAACCCTTGGAACCGAATTCAGCTCCAGGATGCGATGAGCCGACATCGAGGTGCCAAACCTCGCCGTCGATGTGAACTCTTGGGCGAGATCAGCCTGTTATCCCCAGGGTAGCTTTTATCCGTTAAGCGACGGCCCTTCCACGTGGTACCGCCGGATCACTAAGCCCGACTTTCGTCCCTGCTCGACTTGTAGGTCTCGCAGTCAAGCACCCTTCTGCCTTTACGCTCGTCGATTGATTTCCAACCAATCTGAGGGTACCTTTGGGCGCCTCCGTTACTCTTTAGGAGGCGACCGCCCCAGTCAAACTGCCCACCTGACACTCTCCCGGACCCGGATTACGGGTCGCGGTTAGATCTTCAAACTTACAAGAGTGGTATCCCAATGGCGACTCCACATAAACTAGCGTTCATGCTTCATAGTCTCCCACCTATCCTGTACATGTAAATTCAAAGATCAATATCAAGCTACAGTAAAGCTCCATGGGGTCTTTCCGTCTAGTTGCGGGTAACCGGCATCTTTACCGGTACTAAGATTTCACCGAGTCTGCTGCCGAGACAGCGCCCAAATCGTTACGCCTTTCGTGCGGGTCGGAACTTACCCGACAAGGAATTTCGCTACCTTAGGACCGTTATAGTTACGGCCGCCGTTCACTGGGGCTTCAGTTCAATGCTTCGACTCATGGTCTAACACATCCCCTTAACCTTCCAGCACCGGGCAGGCGTCACCCCCTATACTTCGTCTTGCGACTTTGCAGAGAGCTGTGTTTTAGTTAAACAGTCGCTTGGGCCTCTTCACTGCGGCTCTTCTCTAAAAAGAGCACCCCTTCTCCCGAAGTTACGGGGTCATTTTGCCGAGTTCCTTGGCAACAGTTCTCTCGCTCACCTCAGGATTCTCTCCTTGCCTACCTGTGTCGGTTTTGGTACGGGCCAAACCATAATTAACGCTAGAAACTTTTCTTGAGAGCTGGCATCGGTTACTTCGCTACTTCCTCACGGGTTCACTCCTCATAACGCCTTTGCTTTATATGGCGGATTTGCCTACCATACGGCTCCTTCGCTTAAACCGGCTCTTCCATTCGCCGGCTTAACCTAGCCTTCTCTGTCATTCCTTCACTTATGGCTCGGGTACAGGAATATCAACCTGTTGTCCATCGACTACGCTTTTCAGCCTCATCTTAGGTCCCGACTTACCCAGGGCGGACGAGCCTTCCCCTGGAAACCTTAGGCAATCGGTGTGTCAGATTCTCACTGACATTTCGCTACTCACACCGGCATTCTCACTTCTATACGCTCCAACGCTCCTCACGGTACATCTTCAACGCTGTATAGAACGCTCCCCTACCACTTGTATTACTACAAATTCGCAGTTTCGGTATCATACTTAGCCCCGGTAAATTTTCGGCGCAGGGTCACTCGACTAGTGAGCTGTTACGCACTCTTTCAAGGGTGGCTGCTTCTAAGCCAACCTCCTAGTTGTCTGTGCATCCCCACATCCTTTTCCACTTAGCATGAATTTTGGGACCTTAACTGGCGATCTGGGCTGTTTCCCTTTTGACTACGGACCTTATCACCCATAGTCTGACTGCCATCTACTTCTCCACTGGCATTCGGAGTTTGATTATATTCAGTACCCCGAGATGGGGCCATCATACATTCAGTGCTCTACCTCCAGTGGCCTTACGATGACGCTAGCCCTAAAGCTATTTCGGGGAGAACCAGCTATATCAGAGTTCGATTGGTATTTCACCCCTAGCCACAACTCATCCGCCAGCTTTTCAACGATGGTCGGTTCGGTCCTCCATTTGGTTTCACCCAAACTTCAACCTGGTCATGGCTAGATCACTCTGTTTCGGGTCTACCACAATGTACTTCGCGCCCTATTAAGACTCGCTTTCGCTTCGGCTCCGTCTTTTCCAACTTAACCTTGCACATTATGAGTAACTCGCCGGTTCATTCTACAAAAGGCACGCCATCACCCTTTAACGGGCTCTGACTTCTTGTAAGCATACGGTTTCAGGATCTATTTCACTCCGCTTCCGCGGTTCTTTTCACCTTTCCCTCACGGTACTGGTTCACTATCGGTCACTAAGGAGTATTTAGCCTTACCGGGTGGTCCCGGTTGATTCCGACAAGGTTTCACGTGCCTCGCCGTACTCAGGATTCCACTAGGGTAATCGCAGCTTTCGTCTACAGGGTTTGCACCTTCTACGACTGGCCTTTCAATGCCATTCGACTAGCTTTAATTAATCCCACATTGTGGTCCTACTACCCCATCTCGAAGATGGTTTGGGCTCTTCCCGTTTCGCTCGCCACTACTCAGGGAATCACTGTTGTTTTCTTTTCCTCTTGCTACTAAGATGTTTCAATTCGCAAGGTTGCCTCACTATAGACTATGTATTCATCTATATGTAATACTGCATTACCAGTACTGGGTTCCCCCATTCGGATACCTCCGGATCGTTGAGTACGTACCTCTCCCCGGAGCATTTCGCTGTTAGTCGCGTCCTTCATCGGCTCTTAGTGCCTAGGCATCCACCGTACGCCCTTACATATTTAATCACATGTAATTTCGCGCCTGATTGTTTAAAATCAGTTTTTGTGTTTATCGCTTCGATAAACGTGTGTTCGCTTTGCTTTTAATTGCTTTTAGTTACTGTTTGTTTAACTTGATGTAAATCTAGTTTATACAACTATTCGAAAAGATATTCTGTTGATAACTTTATGTCTATCTATCTCTTCTGTTATTCAGTTTTCAAAGATCATTCTTTTGAAAAGCTTAATAGCCTCTCAAAACTAAACAGGAAACTCTTGTGTCAACTTCTGCTTCTTACTAAGTTATTACTCCTTAGAAAGGAGGTGATCCATCCCCACCTTCCGGTAGGGATACCTTGTTACGACTTAACCCCAATCATCGGTCCTACCTTCGACGGCTTCCTCCCTTTCGGGTTAGACCACCGGCTTCGGGTATTACCAACTCTCATGGTTTGACGGGCGGTGTGTACAAGGCCCGAGAACGTATTCACCGCGACATGCTGATTCGCGATTACTAGCGATTCCGACTTCATGGAGTCGAGTTGCAGACTCCAATCCGAACTGAGACGTACTTTCTGAGATTCGCTTCACATCACTGCTTCGCTGCCCTCTGTATACGCCATTGTAGTACGTGTGTAGCCCAGATCATAAGGGGCATGATGATTTGACGTCATCCCCACCTTCCTCCGGTTTATCACCGGCAGTCTCTCCAGAGTCCCCAACTTAATGCTGGTAACTGAAGACAAGGGTTGCGCTCGTTGCGGGACTTAACCCAACATCTCACGACACGAGCTGACGACAACCATGCACCACCTGTATCCGCCATAACTATTACATATCTCTATGCTTTTGCGCGGTATGTCAAGACCTGGTAAGGTTCTTCGCGTTGCTTCGAATTAAACCACATACTCCACCGCTTGTGCGGGCCCCCGTCAATTCCTTTGAGTTTTACGCTTGCGCGCATACTCCCCAGGCGGGATACTTATTGCGTTAACTACAGCACTGAATTTCTCCAACACTTAGTATCCATCGTTTACGGCGTGGACTACTAGGGTATCTAATCCTATTTGCTCCCCACGCTTTCGAGCCTCAGCGTCAGTTACAGGCCAGTTAGCCGCCTTCGCCACTGGTGTTCCTCCATATATCTACGCATTTTACCGCTACACATGGAATTCCACTAACCTCTCCTGTACTCAAGTCTACCAGTTTCTATGGCATCACGGGGTTGAGCCCCGAACTTTCACCATAAACTTAATAAACCGCCTGCGCTCCCTTTACGCCCAATAATTCCGGATAACGCTTGCCACCTACGTATTACCGCGGCTGCTGGCACGTAGTTAGCCGTGGCTTTCTGGTAAGGTACCGTCATATAGCTAGCATTCCCTCTAACTATCGTTCTTCCCTTACAACAGAGCTTTACAACCCGAAGGCCTTCTTCACTCACGCGGCGTTGCTCGGTCAGGGTTTCCCCCATTGCCGAAAATTCCCTACTGCTGCCTCCCGTAGGAGTCTGGGCCGTGTCTCAGTCCCAGTGTGGCCGGTCACCCTCTCAGGTCGGCTACGCATCATCGTCTTGGTGAGCCGTTACCTCACCAACTAACTAATGCGCCATAAGCCCATCTCATTGTGATGTATCCCATCTTTAATTAAATCAAGATGTCTTGACTTAACCTATCCGGTATTAGCTGACGTTTCCATCAGTTATCCCAGGCATTGAGGCAGGTTGCTTATGTATTACTCACCCGTTCGCCACTAAGATTGTAAGAAGCAAGCTTCTTACGCTCTTCGTTCGACTTGCATGTATTAGGCACGCCGCCAGCGTTCATCCTGAGCCAGGATCAAACTCTCCATTTGATTCTTTCTCATTTTTATACTCTGACGAGTTTTGTTTATTTCTTGTATTTCTTTTGAAATTGACGTTTCCTGTTTAGTTTTCAAAGACCATTTCGCACCCAAGTTCCCTTGAACGCTTGTACATAATACCACCCTATATCACTTGTGTCAACGCATTTTTCACATTTATTTAAAAGAGATTTAACTTTCTCTAGTTTCACTCTATTTCTCCTTTTTTATACACACTTCATCATGTTTTCTTCACCCTTTTTACCCTGACTTCCCTTTTCTTTTTATCCTTTTTCTACCCCTTCTTTTTAATCCTTTTCTTCCGCTTATGCCTTTCTCTCAATTGCATAAAAAAAAGACATCCAAATGGATGTCGAATTACCTGGCAATGAGCTATCTTCACTAACGCTGGGCTAGATATTGTCGCCGCTAAAGTGCTTAACTTCTGTGTTCGAGATGGGAACAGGTGTGACCACTTTGCTAGAATCACCAGATCATGAGAGTAATCTCTCAAAACTGAATAACAGAAGACTTTGTATCTTTTCAAATAGTCGTTATTGTGATTAAAACCTCGACCTATTAGTATCAGTCAGCTACACATATCACTATGCTTCCACCTCTGACCTATCAACCTGATCGTCTCTCAGGGGTCTTACTACTTACGTATGGGAAATCTCATCTTGGAGTTGGCTTCGTGCTTAGATGCTTTCAGCGCTTATCCAGTCCATACTTAGCTACCCAGCCATGCCCTTGGCAGGACAACTGGTACACCAGCGGTATGTCCATCCCGGTCCTCTCGTACTAGGGACAGCGCTCCTCAAATTTCCTACGCCCACAACAGATAGGGACCGAACTGTCTCACGACGTTCTGAACCCAGCTCGCGTACCGCTTTAATGGGCGGACAGCCCAACCCTTGGAACCGAATTCAGCTCCAGGATGCGATGAGCCGACATCGAGGTGCCAAACCTCGCCGTCGATGTGAACTCTTGGGCGAGATCAGCCTGTTATCCCCAGGGTAGCTTTTATCCGTTAAGCGACGGCCCTTCCACGTGGTACCGCCGGATCACTAAGCCCGACTTTCGTCCCTGCTCGACTTGTAGGTCTCGCAGTCAAGCACCCTTCTGCCTTTACGCTCGTCGATTGATTTCCAACCAATCTGAGGGTACCTTTGGGCGCCTCCGTTACTCTTTAGGAGGCGACCGCCCCAGTCAAACTGCCCACCTGACACTCTCCCGGACCCGGATTACGGGTCGCGGTTAGATCTTCAAACTTACAAGAGTGGTATCCCAATGGCGACTCCACATAAACTAGCGTTCATGCTTCATAGTCTCCCACCTATCCTGTACATGTAAATTCAAAGATCAATATCAAGCTACAGTAAAGCTCCATGGGGTCTTTCCGTCTAGTTGCGGGTAACCGGCATCTTTACCGGTACTAAGATTTCACCGAGTCTGCTGCCGAGACAGCGCCCAAATCGTTACGCCTTTCGTGCGGGTCGGAACTTACCCGACAAGGAATTTCGCTACCTTAGGACCGTTATAGTTACGGCCGCCGTTCACTGGGGCTTCAGTTCAATGCTTCGACTCATGGTCTAACACATCCCCTTAACCTTCCAGCACCGGGCAGGCGTCACCCCCTATACTTCGTCTTGCGACTTTGCAGAGAGCTGTGTTTTAGTTAAACAGTCGCTTGGGCCTCTTCACTGCGGCTCTTCTCTAAAAAGAGCACCCCTTCTCCCGAAGTTACGGGGTCATTTTGCCGAGTTCCTTGGCAACAGTTCTCTCGCTCACCTCAGGATTCTCTCCTTGCCTACCTGTGTCGGTTTTGGTACGGGCCAAACCATAATTAACGCTAGAAACTTTTCTTGAGAGCTGGCATCGGTTACTTCGCTACTTCCTCACGGGTTCACTCCTCATAACGCCTTTGCTTTATATGGCGGATTTGCCTACCATACGGCTCCTTCGCTTAAACCGGCTCTTCCATTCGCCGGCTTAACCTAGCCTTCTCTGTCATTCCTTCACTTATGGCTCGGGTACAGGAATATCAACCTGTTGTCCATCGACTACGCTTTTCAGCCTCATCTTAGGTCCCGACTTACCCAGGGCGGACGAGCCTTCCCCTGGAAACCTTAGGCAATCGGTGTGTCAGATTCTCACTGACATTTCGCTACTCACACCGGCATTCTCACTTCTATACGCTCCAACGCTCCTCACGGTACATCTTCAACGCTGTATAGAACGCTCCCCTACCACTTGTATTACTACAAATTCGCAGTTTCGGTATCATACTTAGCCCCGGTAAATTTTCGGCGCAGGGTCACTCGACTAGTGAGCTGTTACGCACTCTTTCAAGGGTGGCTGCTTCTAAGCCAACCTCCTAGTTGTCTGTGCATCCCCACATCCTTTTCCACTTAGCATGAATTTTGGGACCTTAACTGGCGATCTGGGCTGTTTCCCTTTTGACTACGGACCTTATCACCCATAGTCTGACTGCCATCTACTTCTCCACTGGCATTCGGAGTTTGATTATATTCAGTACCCCGAGATGGGGCCATCATACATTCAGTGCTCTACCTCCAGTGGCCTTACGATGACGCTAGCCCTAAAGCTATTTCGGGGAGAACCAGCTATATCAGAGTTCGATTGGTATTTCACCCCTAGCCACAACTCATCCGCCAGCTTTTCAACGATGGTCGGTTCGGTCCTCCATTTGGTTTCACCCAAACTTCAACCTGGTCATGGCTAGATCACTCTGTTTCGGGTCTACCACAATGTACTTCGCGCCCTATTAAGACTCGCTTTCGCTTCGGCTCCGTCTTTTCCAACTTAACCTTGCACATTATGAGTAACTCGCCGGTTCATTCTACAAAAGGCACGCCATCACCCTTTAACGGGCTCTGACTTCTTGTAAGCATACGGTTTCAGGATCTATTTCACTCCGCTTCCGCGGTTCTTTTCACCTTTCCCTCACGGTACTGGTTCACTATCGGTCACTAAGGAGTATTTAGCCTTACCGGGTGGTCCCGGTTGATTCCGACAAGGTTTCACGTGCCTCGCCGTACTCAGGATTCCACTAGGGTAATCGCAGCTTTCGTCTACAGGGTTTGCACCTTCTACGACTGGCCTTTCAATGCCATTCGACTAGCTTTAATTAATCCCACATTGTGGTCCTACTACCCCATCTCGAAGATGGTTTGGGCTCTTCCCGTTTCGCTCGCCACTACTCAGGGAATCACTGTTGTTTTCTTTTCCTCTTGCTACTAAGATGTTTCAATTCGCAAGGTTGCCTCACTATAGACTATGTATTCATCTATATGTAATACTGCATTACCAGTACTGGGTTCCCCCATTCGGATACCTCCGGATCGTTGAGTACGTACCTCTCCCCGGAGCATTTCGCTGTTAGTCGCGTCCTTCATCGGCTCTTAGTGCCTAGGCATCCACCGTACGCCCTTACATATTTAATCACATGTAATTTCGCGCCTGATTGTTTAAAATCAGTTTTTGTGTTTATCGCTTCGATAAACGTGTGTTCGCTTTGCTTTTAATTGCTTTTAGTTACTGTTTGTTTAACTTGATGTAAATCTAGTTTATACAACTATTCGAAAAGATATTCTGTTGATAACTTTATGTCTATCTATCTCTTCTGTTATTCAGTTTTCAAAGATCATTCTTTTGAAAAGCTTAATAGCCTCTCAAAACTAAACAGGAAACTCTTGTGTCAACTTCTGCTTCTTACTAAGTTATTACTCCTTAGAAAGGAGGTGATCCATCCCCACCTTCCGGTAGGGATACCTTGTTACGACTTAACCCCAATCATCGGTCCTACCTTCGACGGCTTCCTCCCTTTCGGGTTAGACCACCGGCTTCGGGTATTACCAACTCTCATGGTTTGACGGGCGGTGTGTACAAGGCCCGAGAACGTATTCACCGCGACATGCTGATTCGCGATTACTAGCGATTCCGACTTCATGGAGTCGAGTTGCAGACTCCAATCCGAACTGAGACGTACTTTCTGAGATTCGCTTCACATCACTGCTTCGCTGCCCTCTGTATACGCCATTGTAGTACGTGTGTAGCCCAGATCATAAGGGGCATGATGATTTGACGTCATCCCCACCTTCCTCCGGTTTATCACCGGCAGTCTCTCCAGAGTCCCCAACTTAATGCTGGTAACTGAAGACAAGGGTTGCGCTCGTTGCGGGACTTAACCCAACATCTCACGACACGAGCTGACGACAACCATGCACCACCTGTATCCGCCATAACTATTACATATCTCTATGCTTTTGCGCGGTATGTCAAGACCTGGTAAGGTTCTTCGCGTTGCTTCGAATTAAACCACATACTCCACCGCTTGTGCGGGCCCCCGTCAATTCCTTTGAGTTTTACGCTTGCGCGCATACTCCCCAGGCGGGATACTTATTGCGTTAACTACAGCACTGAATTTCTCCAACACTTAGTATCCATCGTTTACGGCGTGGACTACTAGGGTATCTAATCCTATTTGCTCCCCACGCTTTCGAGCCTCAGCGTCAGTTACAGGCCAGTTAGCCGCCTTCGCCACTGGTGTTCCTCCATATATCTACGCATTTTACCGCTACACATGGAATTCCACTAACCTCTCCTGTACTCAAGTCTACCAGTTTCTATGGCATCACGGGGTTGAGCCCCGAACTTTCACCATAAACTTAATAAACCGCCTGCGCTCCCTTTACGCCCAATAATTCCGGATAACGCTTGCCACCTACGTATTACCGCGGCTGCTGGCACGTAGTTAGCCGTGGCTTTCTGGTAAGGTACCGTCATATAGCTAGCATTCCCTCTAACTATCGTTCTTCCCTTACAACAGAGCTTTACAACCCGAAGGCCTTCTTCACTCACGCGGCGTTGCTCGGTCAGGGTTTCCCCCATTGCCGAAAATTCCCTACTGCTGCCTCCCGTAGGAGTCTGGGCCGTGTCTCAGTCCCAGTGTGGCCGGTCACCCTCTCAGGTCGGCTACGCATCATCGTCTTGGTGAGCCGTTACCTCACCAACTAACTAATGCGCCATAAGCCCATCTCATTGTGATGTATCCCATCTTTAATTAAATCAAGATGTCTTGACTTAACCTATCCGGTATTAGCTGACGTTTCCATCAGTTATCCCAGGCATTGAGGCAGGTTGCTTATGTATTACTCACCCGTTCGCCACTAAGATTGTAAGAAGCAAGCTTCTTACGCTCTTCGTTCGACTTGCATGTATTAGGCACGCCGCCAGCGTTCATCCTGAGCCAGGATCAAACTCTCCATTTGATTCTTTCTCATTTTTATACTCTGACGAGTTTTGTTTATTTCTTGTATTTCTTTTGAAATTGACGTTTCCTGTTTAGTTTTCAAAGACCATTTCGCACCCAAGTTCCCTTGAACGCTTGTACATAATACCACCCTATATCACTTGTGTCAACGCATTTTTCACATTTATTTAAAAGAGATTTAACTTTCTCTAGTTTCACTCTATTTCTCCTTTTTTATACACACTTCATCATGTTTTCTTCACCCTTTTTACCCTGACTTCCCTTTTCTTTTTATCCTTTTTCTACCCCTTCTTTTTAATCCTTTTCTTCCGCTTATGCCTTTCTCTCAATTGCATAAAAAAAAGACATCCAAATGGATGTCGAATTACCTGGCAATGAGCTATCTTCACTAACGCTGGGCTAGATATTGTCGCCGCTAAAGTGCTTAACTTCTGTGTTCGAGATGGGAACAGGTGTGACCACTTTGCTAGAATCACCAGATCATGAGAGTAATCTCTCAAAACTGAATAACAGAAGACTTTGTATCTTTTCAAATAGTCGTTATTGTGATTAAAACCTCGACCTATTAGTATCAGTCAGCTACACATATCACTATGCTTCCACCTCTGACCTATCAACCTGATCGTCTCTCAGGGGTCTTACTACTTACGTATGGGAAATCTCATCTTGGAGTTGGCTTCGTGCTTAGATGCTTTCAGCGCTTATCCAGTCCATACTTAGCTACCCAGCCATGCCCTTGGCAGGACAACTGGTACACCAGCGGTATGTCCATCCCGGTCCTCTCGTACTAGGGACAGCGCTCCTCAAATTTCCTACGCCCACAACAGATAGGGACCGAACTGTCTCACGACGTTCTGAACCCAGCTCGCGTACCGCTTTAATGGGCGGACAGCCCAACCCTTGGAACCGAATTCAGCTCCAGGATGCGATGAGCCGACATCGAGGTGCCAAACCTCGCCGTCGATGTGAACTCTTGGGCGAGATCAGCCTGTTATCCCCAGGGTAGCTTTTATCCGTTAAGCGACGGCCCTTCCACGTGGTACCGCCGGATCACTAAGCCCGACTTTCGTCCCTGCTCGACTTGTAGGTCTCGCAGTCAAGCACCCTTCTGCCTTTACGCTCGTCGATTGATTTCCAACCAATCTGAGGGTACCTTTGGGCGCCTCCGTTACTCTTTAGGAGGCGACCGCCCCAGTCAAACTGCCCACCTGACACTCTCCCGGACCCGGATTACGGGTCGCGGTTAGATCTTCAAACTTACAAGAGTGGTATCCCAATGGCGACTCCACATAAACTAGCGTTCATGCTTCATAGTCTCCCACCTATCCTGTACATGTAAATTCAAAGATCAATATCAAGCTACAGTAAAGCTCCATGGGGTCTTTCCGTCTAGTTGCGGGTAACCGGCATCTTTACCGGTACTAAGATTTCACCGAGTCTGCTGCCGAGACAGCGCCCAAATCGTTACGCCTTTCGTGCGGGTCGGAACTTACCCGACAAGGAATTTCGCTACCTTAGGACCGTTATAGTTACGGCCGCCGTTCACTGGGGCTTCAGTTCAATGCTTCGACTCATGGTCTAACACATCCCCTTAACCTTCCAGCACCGGGCAGGCGTCACCCCCTATACTTCGTCTTGCGACTTTGCAGAGAGCTGTGTTTTAGTTAAACAGTCGCTTGGGCCTCTTCACTGCGGCTCTTCTCTAAAAAGAGCACCCCTTCTCCCGAAGTTACGGGGTCATTTTGCCGAGTTCCTTGGCAACAGTTCTCTCGCTCACCTCAGGATTCTCTCCTTGCCTACCTGTGTCGGTTTTGGTACGGGCCAAACCATAATTAACGCTAGAAACTTTTCTTGAGAGCTGGCATCGGTTACTTCGCTACTTCCTCACGGGTTCACTCCTCATAACGCCTTTGCTTTATATGGCGGATTTGCCTACCATACGGCTCCTTCGCTTAAACCGGCTCTTCCATTCGCCGGCTTAACCTAGCCTTCTCTGTCATTCCTTCACTTATGGCTCGGGTACAGGAATATCAACCTGTTGTCCATCGACTACGCTTTTCAGCCTCATCTTAGGTCCCGACTTACCCAGGGCGGACGAGCCTTCCCCTGGAAACCTTAGGCAATCGGTGTGTCAGATTCTCACTGACATTTCGCTACTCACACCGGCATTCTCACTTCTATACGCTCCAACGCTCCTCACGGTACATCTTCAACGCTGTATAGAACGCTCCCCTACCACTTGTATTACTACAAATTCGCAGTTTCGGTATCATACTTAGCCCCGGTAAATTTTCGGCGCAGGGTCACTCGACTAGTGAGCTGTTACGCACTCTTTCAAGGGTGGCTGCTTCTAAGCCAACCTCCTAGTTGTCTGTGCATCCCCACATCCTTTTCCACTTAGCATGAATTTTGGGACCTTAACTGGCGATCTGGGCTGTTTCCCTTTTGACTACGGACCTTATCACCCATAGTCTGACTGCCATCTACTTCTCCACTGGCATTCGGAGTTTGATTATATTCAGTACCCCGAGATGGGGCCATCATACATTCAGTGCTCTACCTCCAGTGGCCTTACGATGACGCTAGCCCTAAAGCTATTTCGGGGAGAACCAGCTATATCAGAGTTCGATTGGTATTTCACCCCTAGCCACAACTCATCCGCCAGCTTTTCAACGATGGTCGGTTCGGTCCTCCATTTGGTTTCACCCAAACTTCAACCTGGTCATGGCTAGATCACTCTGTTTCGGGTCTACCACAATGTACTTCGCGCCCTATTAAGACTCGCTTTCGCTTCGGCTCCGTCTTTTCCAACTTAACCTTGCACATTATGAGTAACTCGCCGGTTCATTCTACAAAAGGCACGCCATCACCCTTTAACGGGCTCTGACTTCTTGTAAGCATACGGTTTCAGGATCTATTTCACTCCGCTTCCGCGGTTCTTTTCACCTTTCCCTCACGGTACTGGTTCACTATCGGTCACTAAGGAGTATTTAGCCTTACCGGGTGGTCCCGGTTGATTCCGACAAGGTTTCACGTGCCTCGCCGTACTCAGGATTCCACTAGGGTAATCGCAGCTTTCGTCTACAGGGTTTGCACCTTCTACGACTGGCCTTTCAATGCCATTCGACTAGCTTTAATTAATCCCACATTGTGGTCCTACTACCCCATCTCGAAGATGGTTTGGGCTCTTCCCGTTTCGCTCGCCACTACTCAGGGAATCACTGTTGTTTTCTTTTCCTCTTGCTACTAAGATGTTTCAATTCGCAAGGTTGCCTCACTATAGACTATGTATTCATCTATATGTAATACTGCATTACCAGTACTGGGTTCCCCCATTCGGATACCTCCGGATCGTTGAGTACGTACCTCTCCCCGGAGCATTTCGCTGTTAGTCGCGTCCTTCATCGGCTCTTAGTGCCTAGGCATCCACCGTACGCCCTTACATATTTAATCACATGTAATTTCGCGCCTGATTGTTTAAAATCAGTTTTTGTGTTTATCGCTTCGATAAACGTGTGTTCGCTTTGCTTTTAATTGCTTTTAGTTACTGTTTGTTTAACTTGATGTAAATCTAGTTTATACAACTATTCGAAAAGATATTCTGTTGATAACTTTATGTCTATCTATCTCTTCTGTTATTCAGTTTTCAAAGATCATTCTTTTGAAAAGCTTAATAGCCTCTCAAAACTAAACAGGAAACTCTTGTGTCAACTTCTGCTTCTTACTAAGTTATTACTCCTTAGAAAGGAGGTGATCCATCCCCACCTTCCGGTAGGGATACCTTGTTACGACTTAACCCCAATCATCGGTCCTACCTTCGACGGCTTCCTCCCTTTCGGGTTAGACCACCGGCTTCGGGTATTACCAACTCTCATGGTTTGACGGGCGGTGTGTACAAGGCCCGAGAACGTATTCACCGCGACATGCTGATTCGCGATTACTAGCGATTCCGACTTCATGGAGTCGAGTTGCAGACTCCAATCCGAACTGAGACGTACTTTCTGAGATTCGCTTCACATCACTGCTTCGCTGCCCTCTGTATACGCCATTGTAGTACGTGTGTAGCCCAGATCATAAGGGGCATGATGATTTGACGTCATCCCCACCTTCCTCCGGTTTATCACCGGCAGTCTCTCCAGAGTCCCCAACTTAATGCTGGTAACTGAAGACAAGGGTTGCGCTCGTTGCGGGACTTAACCCAACATCTCACGACACGAGCTGACGACAACCATGCACCACCTGTATCCGCCATAACTATTACATATCTCTATGCTTTTGCGCGGTATGTCAAGACCTGGTAAGGTTCTTCGCGTTGCTTCGAATTAAACCACATACTCCACCGCTTGTGCGGGCCCCCGTCAATTCCTTTGAGTTTTACGCTTGCGCGCATACTCCCCAGGCGGGATACTTATTGCGTTAACTACAGCACTGAATTTCTCCAACACTTAGTATCCATCGTTTACGGCGTGGACTACTAGGGTATCTAATCCTATTTGCTCCCCACGCTTTCGAGCCTCAGCGTCAGTTACAGGCCAGTTAGCCGCCTTCGCCACTGGTGTTCCTCCATATATCTACGCATTTTACCGCTACACATGGAATTCCACTAACCTCTCCTGTACTCAAGTCTACCAGTTTCTATGGCATCACGGGGTTGAGCCCCGAACTTTCACCATAAACTTAATAAACCGCCTGCGCTCCCTTTACGCCCAATAATTCCGGATAACGCTTGCCACCTACGTATTACCGCGGCTGCTGGCACGTAGTTAGCCGTGGCTTTCTGGTAAGGTACCGTCATATAGCTAGCATTCCCTCTAACTATCGTTCTTCCCTTACAACAGAGCTTTACAACCCGAAGGCCTTCTTCACTCACGCGGCGTTGCTCGGTCAGGGTTTCCCCCATTGCCGAAAATTCCCTACTGCTGCCTCCCGTAGGAGTCTGGGCCGTGT
Organism: Erysipelothrix sp. HDW6B; assembly: GCF_011301115.1. Classification (NCBI taxonomy): domain Bacteria; kingdom Bacillati; phylum Bacillota; class Erysipelotrichia; order Erysipelotrichales; family Erysipelotrichaceae; genus Erysipelothrix; species Erysipelothrix sp. HDW6B. Next base: position 2,241,306 of record NZ_CP049860.1, read on the forward strand.
CTCAGTCCCAGTGTGGCCGGTCACCCTCTCAGGTCGGCTACGCATCATCGTCTTGGTGAGCCGTTACCTCACCAACTAACTAATGCGCCATAAGCCCATCTCATTGTGATGTATCCCATCTTTAATTAAATCAAGATGTCTTGACTTAACCTATCCGGTATTAGCTGACGTTTCCATCAGTTATCCCAGGCATTGAGGCAGGTTGCTTATGTATTACTCACCCGTTCGCCACTAAGATTGTAAGAAGCAAGCTTCTTACGCTCTTCGTTCGACTTGCATGTATTAGGCACGCCGCCAGCGTTCATCCTGAGCCAGGATCAAACTCTCCATTTGATTCTTTCTCATTTTTATACTCTGACGAGTTTTGTTTATTTCTTGTATTTCTTTTGAAATTGACGTTTCCTGTTTAGTTTTCAAAGACCATTTCGCACCCAAGTTCCCTTGAACGCTTGTACATAATACCACCCTATATCACTTGTGTCAACGCATTTTTCACATTTATTTAAAAGAGATTTAACTTTCTCTAGTTTCACTCTATTTCTCCTTTTTTATACACACTTCATCATGTTTTCTTCACCCTTTTTACCCTGACTTCCCTTTTCTTTTTATCCTTTTTCTACCCCTTCTTTTTAATCCTTTTCTTCCGCTTATGCCTTTCGCTCAATTGCATAAAAAAAAGACATCCAAATGGATGTCGAATTACCTGGCAATGAGCTATCTTCACTAACGCTGGGCTAGATATTGTCGCCGCTAAAGTGCTTAACTTCTGTGTTCGAGATGGGAACAGGTGTGACCACTTTGCTAGAATCACCAGATCATGAGAGTAATCTCTCAAAACTGAATAACAGAAGACTTTGTATCTTTTCAAATAGTCGTTATTGTGATTAAAACCTCGACCTATTAGTATCAGTCAGCTACACATATCACTATGCTTCCACCTCTGACCTATCAACCTGATCGTCTCTCAGGGGTCTTACTACTTACGTATGGGAAATCTCATCTTGGAGTTGGCTTCGTGCTTAGATGCTTTCAGCGCTTATCCAGTCCATACTTAGCTACCCAGCCATGCCCTTGGCAGGACAACTGGTACACCAGCGGTATGTCCATCCCGGTCCTCTCGTACTAGGGACAGCGCTCCTCAAATTTCCTACGCCCACAACAGATAGGGACCGAACTGTCTCACGACGTTCTGAACCCAGCTCGCGTACCGCTTTAATGGGCGGACAGCCCAACCCTTGGAACCGAATTCAGCTCCAGGATGCGATGAGCCGACATCGAGGTGCCAAACCTCGCCGTCGATGTGAACTCTTGGGCGAGATCAGCCTGTTATCCCCAGGGTAGCTTTTATCCGTTAAGCGACGGCCCTTCCACGTGGTACCGCCGGATCACTAAGCCCGACTTTCGTCCCTGCTCGACTTGTAGGTCTCGCAGTCAAGCACCCTTCTGCCTTTACGCTCGTCGATTGATTTCCAACCAATCTGAGGGTACCTTTGGGCGCCTCCGTTACTCTTTAGGAGGCGACCGCCCCAGTCAAACTGCCCACCTGACACTCTCCCGGACCCGGATTACGGGTCGCGGTTAGATCTTCAAACTTACAAGAGTGGTATCCCAATGGCGACTCCACATAAACTAGCGTTCATGCTTCATAGTCTCCCACCTATCCTGTACATGTAAATTCAAAGATCAATATCAAGCTACAGTAAAGCTCCATGGGGTCTTTCCGTCTAGTTGCGGGTAACCGGCATCTTTACCGGTACTAAGATTTCACCGAGTCTGCTGCCGAGACAGCGCCCAAATCGTTACGCCTTTCGTGCGGGTCGGAACTTACCCGACAAGGAATTTCGCTACCTTAGGACCGTTATAGTTACGGCCGCCGTTCACTGGGGCTTCAGTTCAATGCTTCGACTCATGGTCTAACACATCCCCTTAACCTTCCAGCACCGGGCAGGCGTCACCCCCTATACTTCGTCTTGCGACTTTGCAGAGAGCTGTGTTTTAGTTAAACAGTCGCTTGGGCCTCTTCACTGCGGCTCTTCTCTAAAAAGAGCACCCCTTCTCCCGAAGTTACGGGGTCATTTTGCCGAGTTCCTTGGCAACAGTTCTCTCGCTCACCTCAGGATTCTCTCCTTGCCTACCTGTGTCGGTTTTGGTACGGGCCAAACCATAATTAACGCTAGAAACTTTTCTTGAGAGCTGGCATCGGTTACTTCGCTACTTCCTCACGGGTTCACTCCTCATAACGCCTTTGCTTTATATGGCGGATTTGCCTACCATACGGCTCCTTCGCTTAAACCGGCTCTTCCATTCGCCGGCTTAACCTAGCCTTCTCTGTCATTCCTTCACTTATGGCTCGGGTACAGGAATATCAACCTGTTGTCCATCGACTACGCTTTTCAGCCTCATCTTAGGTCCCGACTTACCCAGGGCGGACGAGCCTTCCCCTGGAAACCTTAGGCAATCGGTGTGTCAGATTCTCACTGACATTTCGCTACTCACACCGGCATTCTCACTTCTATACGCTCCAACGCTCCTCACGGTACATCTTCAACGCTGTATAGAACGCTCCCCTACCACTTGTATTACTACAAATTCGCAGTTTCGGTATCATACTTAGCCCCGGTAAATTTTCGGCGCAGGGTCACTCGACTAGTGAGCTGTTACGCACTCTTTCAAGGGTGGCTGCTTCTAAGCCAACCTCCTAGTTGTCTGTGCATCCCCACATCCTTTTCCACTTAGCATGAATTTTGGGACCTTAACTGGCGATCTGGGCTGTTTCCCTTTTGACTACGGACCTTATCACCCATAGTCTGACTGCCATCTACTTCTCCACTGGCATTCGGAGTTTGATTATATTCAGTACCCCGAGATGGGGCCATCATACATTCAGTGCTCTACCTCCAGTGGCCTTACGATGACGCTAGCCCTAAAGCTATTTCGGGGAGAACCAGCTATATCAGAGTTCGATTGGTATTTCACCCCTAGCCACAACTCATCCGCCAGCTTTTCAACGATGGTCGGTTCGGTCCTCCATTTGGTTTCACCCAAACTTCAACCTGGTCATGGCTAGATCACTCTGTTTCGGGTCTACCACAATGTACTTCGCGCCCTATTAAGACTCGCTTTCGCTTCGGCTCCGTCTTTTCCAACTTAACCTTGCACATTATGAGTAACTCGCCGGTTCATTCTACAAAAGGCACGCCATCACCCTTTAACGGGCTCTGACTTCTTGTAAGCATACGGTTTCAGGATCTATTTCACTCCGCTTCCGCGGTTCTTTTCACCTTTCCCTCACGGTACTGGTTCACTATCGGTCACTAAGGAGTATTTAGCCTTACCGGGTGGTCCCGGTTGATTCCGACAAGGTTTCACGTGCCTCGCCGTACTCAGGATTCCACTAGGGTAATCGCAGCTTTCGTCTACAGGGTTTGCACCTTCTACGACTGGCCTTTCAATGCCATTCGACTAGCTTTAATTAATCCCACATTGTGGTCCTACTACCCCATCTCGAAGATGGTTTGGGCTCTTCCCGTTTCGCTCGCCACTACTCAGGGAATCACTGTTGTTTTCTTTTCCTCTTGCTACTAAGATGTTTCAATTCGCAAGGTTGCCTCACTATAGACTATGTATTCATCTATATGTAATACTGCATTACCAGTACTGGGTTCCCCCATTCGGATACCTCCGGATCGTTGAGTACGTACCTCTCCCCGGAGCATTTCGCTGTTAGTCGCGTCCTTCATCGGCTCTTAGTGCCTAGGCATCCACCGTACGCCCTTACATATTTAATCACATGTAATTTCGCGCCTGATTGTTTAAAATCAGTTTTTGTGTTTATCGCTTCGATAAACGTGTGTTCGCTTTGCTTTTAATTGCTTTTAGTTACTGTTTGTTTAACTTGATGTAAATCTAGTTTATACAACTATTCGAAAAGATATTCTGTTGATAACTTTATGTCTATCTATCTCTTCTGTTATTCAGTTTTCAAAGATCATTCTTTTGAAAAGCTTAATAGCCTCTCAAAACTAAACAGGAAACTCTTGTGTCAACTTCTGCTTCTTACTAAGTTATTACTCCTTAGAAAGGAGGTGATCCATCCCCACCTTCCGGTAGGGATACCTTGTTACGACTTAACCCCAATCATCGGTCCTACCTTCGACGGCTTCCTCCCTTTCGGGTTAGACCACCGGCTTCGGGTATTACCAACTCTCATGGTTTGACGGGCGGTGTGTACAAGGCCCGAGAACGTATTCACCGCGACATGCTGATTCGCGATTACTAGCGATTCCGACTTCATGGAGTCGAGTTGCAGACTCCAATCCGAACTGAGACGTACTTTCTGAGATTCGCTTCACATCACTGCTTCGCTGCCCTCTGTATACGCCATTGTAGTACGTGTGTAGCCCAGATCATAAGGGGCATGATGATTTGACGTCATCCCCACCTTCCTCCGGTTTATCACCGGCAGTCTCTCCAGAGTCCCCAACTTAATGCTGGTAACTGAAGACAAGGGTTGCGCTCGTTGCGGGACTTAACCCAACATCTCACGACACGAGCTGACGACAACCATGCACCACCTGTATCCGCCATAACTATTACATATCTCTATGCTTTTGCGCGGTATGTCAAGACCTGGTAAGGTTCTTCGCGTTGCTTCGAATTAAACCACATACTCCACCGCTTGTGCGGGCCCCCGTCAATTCCTTTGAGTTTTACGCTTGCGCGCATACTCCCCAGGCGGGATACTTATTGCGTTAACTACAGCACTGAATTTCTCCAACACTTAGTATCCATCGTTTACGGCGTGGACTACTAGGGTATCTAATCCTATTTGCTCCCCACGCTTTCGAGCCTCAGCGTCAGTTACAGGCCAGTTAGCCGCCTTCGCCACTGGTGTTCCTCCATATATCTACGCATTTTACCGCTACACATGGAATTCCACTAACCTCTCCTGTACTCAAGTCTACCAGTTTCTATGGCATCACGGGGTTGAGCCCCGAACTTTCACCATAAACTTAATAAACCGCCTGCGCTCCCTTTACGCCCAATAATTCCGGATAACGCTTGCCACCTACGTATTACCGCGGCTGCTGGCACGTAGTTAGCCGTGGCTTTCTGGTAAGGTACCGTCATATAGCTAGCATTCCCTCTAACTATCGTTCTTCCCTTACAACAGAGCTTTACAACCCGAAGGCCTTCTTCACTCACGCGGCGTTGCTCGGTCAGGGTTTCCCCCATTGCCGAAAATTCCCTACTGCTGCCTCCCGTAGGAGTCTGGGCCGTGTCTCAGTCCCAGTGTGGCCGGTCACCCTCTCAGGTCGGCTACGCATCATCGTCTTGGTGAGCCGTTACCTCACCAACTAACTAATGCGCCATAAGCCCATCTCATTGTGATGTATCCCATCTTTAATTAAATCAAGATGTCTTGACTTAACCTATCCGGTATTAGCTGACGTTTCCATCAGTTATCCCAGGCATTGAGGCAGGTTGCTTATGTATTACTCACCCGTTCGCCACTAAGATTGTAAGAAGCAAGCTTCTTACGCTCTTCGTTCGACTTGCATGTATTAGGCACGCCGCCAGCGTTCATCCTGAGCCAGGATCAAACTCTCCATTTGATTCTTTCTCATTTTTATACTCTGACGAGTTTTGTTTATTTCTTGTATTTCTTTTGAAATTGACGTTTCCTGTTTAGTTTTCAAAGACCATTTCGCACCCAAGTTCCCTTGAACGCTTGTACATAATACCACCCTATATCACTTGTGTCAACGCATTTTAGAGACTAATTTAATCTTTTTGAATATACATTTTTATCGGTGTGAATGTGGGTGGTTTTACGCACTTATTAACTCTATTTTGACCAACTCATCAAGGATTCCATTTCTCCAGTTTCTTCATCAATGGAACTTTCGTCAATTTTAAAACCTTCCCTTAGATAGAACGAAACCGCACCTTTGTTTTTTTCATAAACACTGAGTTGAATATCATCATATTTATCTTTCAAGAAATCTATCATTTGCTTACCAATTCCTTTACCGCGATGTGACGACAATATAAAAATTCCGGCAAGATAACTTCCTCCAGTTATACCGGAAAAACCAAGAATCTCATGGTTATCAATATAAACATACATATTGCTGTTTTCCATCGCTTCCTTAACCATTTCTTTATTTTCATGCCAGTATTGTTCCGATATATAGTCGTGTGCTTCAACATTGACCGTTTCCCATATATCAATAACTTTGTCTATTTCACTGATTTTCATGTATCTAATCATAATTCACCTCTCTATATTATTGTACCACAATCACTTTATGTTAGATGCTCGCGATACAATGCCAGTCAAATTTTAAACCTCATTGAGTATTTTGAAAGTAAACTTATAAACTGAAGTTGTATTTGTGCATACAAAGAAAGAAAAAAAACAACCACGTGAAGTGGTTGTTTCTATATAACGATTATTATTTCAGCGTTGACTTGATAACTTCGACAATATTATCGACTGTGAATCCAAAGTGTTCAAACAGAACATTTCCTGGAGCCGAAGCGCCAAATGTATCAAGGGATACTGTTGCACCATCAAGTCCAACATATTTACCCCATGGTAACGAAGTCCCAGCTTCAACAGCAACTCGTGAACGAATCGTCGAAGGAATAATCGACTCCCTGTATGCTTCGTCTTGCATTTCGAAAAGCTCTGTCGACGGCATACTTACAACTCGAACGCCAACTCCTGTTTCTGAAAGTTTCTTCGCTGCCTCTAGTGTAATTGCTACTTCCGATCCTGTTGCAATTGCAATCGCATCAACTGTCTTGGGCTCATATACAATATACCCACCTTTCAACGCATTTTCTCCCGACATTTCAAGTTGCGGAAGGTTTTGACGTGAAAGCACGAGTCCAACTGGAGTAGTTTTTGATGACAATGCTAAAGCCCATCCATATGCTGTTTCGCGAGCATCCGCTGGTCTAAAGGTGATGAAGTTAGGTTGTGATCGTAAAATAGACAATTGTTCAACTGGCTCATGTGTTGGTCCATCCTCACCCAAACCGATACTATCGTGCGTTAGTACGTATGTTAACGGTACATTCATAAGAGAACTTAGACGAGCCATTGGTTTTAAGAAATCCGTAAAACCAAAGAACGTTGCTACATATGGCTTCAAGCCACCGTACAATGATATACCATTGCCCGCCGCAGCCATCGCATGTTCTCTGACTCCGAAATGTATGTTTCTTCCGAGATAGTTCTCCGAACTAAATGAAGTTTCACCTTTCATTGTAGTCATGTTTGATGACGCAAGGTCAGCTGCACCACCAAACATATTTGAATATGTATCTTTAAGGCGGTTAATCATTTCACCTGAAACATTGCGAGTTGCTTGTGGTTTGTCTTCAAACTCAAACAATGCTTTATTTTCCAATAGAGACTCTAATGAAATCTCTGAAAAGTCTTTATTCCATTGTTGTGCTAATTCAGGATATTCTTTTTCATAATCCTCAAATAGAGCTGTCCACATGTCATGAACTTTCGTTCCTTCGTTTGCGATTTCTTTGTAGTGTTCATAAACTTCTTCTGGAACATAGAACGGTTCAAGGCTAGGGTATTCTAAGAATTTTTTTAGCGCTTCAATTGACGCATCTCCTAGTGGAGATCCGTGTGACGCTGAAGAATCTTCCTTGTCACTACCATAACCAATTTTGGTGCGAATTTCGATGAGCGAAGGTTGTTTTGTATTTTCTTTTGCTTTTGCAATAGCTGCATCAATTGATTCGAGATCATTTCCGTCTTCGACAAGGAAAGTTTCGAATCCGTATGCTTCATAACGCGCGCGGACATTTTCTTTGAATGCTAAATCGGTGCGTCCTTCGATAGTAATCTCATTTGAATCGTAAAGAACGATGAGGCGACCTAGTTCAAGTGTTCCAGCTAAGGAAGATGCTTCACTGGTTATTCCTTCCATCATACATCCATCTCCAGCAACAACAAACGTGTAGTTATCAATTAAATCATAACCCGGTTTATTGTATTTTGCAGCAAGGTGTTCTTGTGCCATCGCCATCCCTACAGCAGTCGACAGTCCTGCTCCAAGCGGTCCAGTCGTTGCTTCAACACCATCTGTATGTCCGTATTCTGGGTGTCCGGGTGTCTTTGAGTTTAGTTGTCGGAATGACTTAAGGTCTTCAAGTGTCACATCATATCCAAACATATGTAAAATTGAGTATAACAACGCAGAACCGTGTCCTGCCGAAAGGACAAATCTATCTCTATTTATCCACTTACTATCTTTAGGATCAAAATTCATGTGGTTAGCCCACACTGTATATGCCATTGGAGCTGCCCCTAACGGCATCCCTGGGTGTCCTGAGTTTGCTTTTTGTACCGCGTCTACTGAAAGTACACGAAGCGCATTTACTGCTAAGTTATCAATCTGTTTCATAATTTCGCTCCTTTGGTATTAGAGTACCTCATTTTGCCTTTTGTTTCAATGTATTACTCCAAAAAGCTACGTCGCAAGAGGCACAAAAGGTTCTGTGTGATAATACCTATTCCAAGCGCTTTTAAACAAAAAAAGACGGTTTCCCGTCTAAATTTTTGCAATTGAATTAATGTTGGCTTTTAATAGTTCGAATTTGGCTTGTGCCTTCTCGATGGTTTCATCAACAATGCAGTAGTAGAACTTACATTTCGGTTCAGTCCCTGATGGTCTTATCGCAATCCAAGAACCATCTTCAAGATAAAACTTTAAAACGTTCGATTTTGGAAAATCGAGTTGTTCGCCATTTGAGCGCATCGATGTTTGGAAATCGTCAAAGTATTTTACCCCAATATTCGCAAAAGAATTAAACGCACCAGTTCTAAACGTATTTAGAATTTCCTGAATTTCTTCTAAACCAGTCGCGCCTGCTCTAGTAATTGCTACTTGAGATTCAATATGTGCACCATGTTCCTCGTAAAGCGCATCTAGAACATCAACGAGCGTCTTATTCTTATTCAAGTAATAGTTTGCAGCTTCAGCAACCATTAAGCATGCTTGAATCGCATCTTTATCTCGTACGAAATCAGCAATTAAATATCCGTAACTTTCTTCATACCCAAAGACAAACGTGTAATCTTTCGCTTCGTTATGTTGTTGAATCTTGTTTCCAATATATTTAAAACCCGTTAAGGTCTTTTCTACGGTTACACCATATTTAGCAGCTATTTTTTCCCCTAAATCTGATGTAACTACGGTATTGAACATAATTGGATCGGTTGGCATTGTGCCTAGTTCAATTTTACTTGAGTAGATGTATTCTTGCAGAATTGAACCGCCTTGATTCCCTGTAAGGTATTGGTACTCGCCATTATGTTTAACTACAATTCCCATGCGGTCGGCATCTGGGTCGCAGCTGAGGATTAAATCTGCATCCAGGCGTTTTCCATATTCGATTGCAAGTTCGTAGCTATCGCGATCTTCTGGGTTTGGAGTTTTTGTATTACTAAAATCAGGATCAAAAGAGCTTTGCTCCTCAACAACCGTTACGTCATATCCAAGCGATGATAACAAGGTGGGGACCATTGGATAAGAAGTTCCATGTTGCGAAGTAAACACAATTTTAATATTCTTCGGTTCGTCGCGTCGAAGTTGTATCGTTTTAATTGCATCGAGATAGATATTATCGAACGTATCATCGATTGCGTGTATCTTTGTTGAGTCAAAGGTTTCCAGATCAATTTCAGTTTCGTCTTCAACTTCATTAATCAATGCAATAACTCGTGCAATTTTATCGTCAACAAGCTGACATCCTGTCTCGTCATAAACCTTATAGCCATTATATTCTTTAGGATTATGACTTGCGGTCACAACAATTCCACCAATGCATCCCAGTTCACGAACCGCAAATGAAAGCTCTGGTGTTGGTCTTAGCGTCTCAAAAATATAGCTCTCAATACCGTATCTCGAAAGAATCCGTGCACTGACTTCAGAAAACTTTCTAGATTTGTGGCGATTATCATATGCAATCGCAACCTTTAGAGGTTGATTAGGAAATGTTTCAACTAAATACTTACCAAAACCAACATTTGCTTTCGCAACTGTGAGCTCATTCATTCGATTGGGACCTACTCCAAGTAGCCCGCGCATTCCTGCAGTCCCAAACTCGAGCGATTTGTAAAATGCATCTTGTTGATCACTTTCCGATAAATTATCAAATCCAGATTTTACCCAGTCGTATTTTTCTTGTAATGCTGACCATTTTTTAATTGTCATTTTGTCCCTCCACGATGAAATAAAAAAAATAGAAGATTTACACCTTCTATTTTAATGCAATTATGATATTAAGCAATGACTTTTTGAGCTTTTAGTACTTCTTCAATAGTTGCGATTGCTTCGTCTTGATCTTCACCTTCAGCTGAAATTACGATTTCTGACTGAGTTGGGATTCCCAATGACATAACACCCATGATTGACTTCATGTTTACAGCTTTACCTTTGTAGCTAATTTTAATTTCGCTTTTAAATTTACTTGCTGCGTTAACTGCTACTGTTGCTGGACGTGCGTGTAATCCAACTGGATCGATAACTGTTACTGTGATTTCTTTCATTATTTTTTCCTCCTAGTTTTTTCTCTTTAATTTTATACTATTCGTGAGAATAATACAATCTAATGCACTTTTTAATGCTAACCATTTCAAACTACTTATGGTACGGGTGATTCTTAGATATCATAAACATTCGGTACACTTGTTCATAAAGCATTAATCGGACAAGTTGATGGGGGAATGTTAGGTTCGAGATTCGCCAACGTATATTTGCTCGTTGTCGTATTTCATCACTCACACCATGTGAGCCTCCGATAATAAATGTCACCGTTTTTCCGTGATCTATCAAATCCACCAGCTTCTCGGACATTTGTGGAGAAGTAAAATCTTTTCCTTGTAAATCCAAGAGAACAACATGGTCCCGAGGATCTATTTTGTCGAGAACGCGTTGTGACTCATCTTGAATAATACCATTAATATCATTTTCTTTTTTATTACTATTTGGTAATTCAATCATCTCTATCACATGAATCGGTTTAAGGCGTTTTTGAAACTCTGCAATAAGTGCTTGCATCTCTTTTTCTTTAATTTTTCCAATTGCGACTATTTTTATCACTTGAGAGTTACTTCCAAATCAATCGTCTTCCCTGCACGGAGTACTTGCATCGATACCGTGTCGCCTGATTTTTTGGTGTAAAGTTGATTTCTAAAAGTCTTGTAATCTGTAATCTCTTTACCGTCAAAACTTGTAATGACATCATTTTTCTCGATACCGCCTAATGCTGCAGGACTCTTGTCGACAACTTCAACTACAAAGACACCGCCTTTTAAATCATCTGGAATGTTGTAGTAACTTCTTTGGAATGGATTTAATGCATCTACCGATGTTGATGATACTCCGAGTACAGGATATTGCACTTTTCCAGTTGCTGCGATTTCGTCGATGACGCGTTGAACTTCATTTGCTGGAATCGCAAATCCCATTCCTTCAACTTGTTGCGGATTCAATTTCATCGAGTTAATTCCGATGAGTTCGCCATTTAAGTTGACAAGTGCACCACCACTGTTCCCAGGGTTAATTGCTGCATCTGTTTGGATTGCAACTCTATCCCAATCCGGTTGGCCGTCTCCGTTTATGTCAACAGGGATTTTTCGGTCTTTTCCGGAAACAACTCCGAATGTAACTGAGTTTGCAAATTCAAGATCGATTGGACTTCCGATTGCTAATACAAATTCACCAACTTTCAATCCCGATGAATCTCCTAGTACAATTGGTTCAATATCTGTTTTTTCTTTTACCTCGAGCAAAGCAAGGTCAGACAGTGGATCAGAGCCAATTAATGTCGCTTCTTTATCTTCACCATTTGACAAACGCACGCTAAATTTGTTTCCACCATTGACAACATGTTCGTTAGTAATGATTTGAAGCGTATCACCAGTATTCTTGTAGATGACTCCTGAACCACTTCCCATAGCACGATCACCTTGGTAATTAACGACACTTACTACTTTGTCCTCAACTTTTTCGACAACGCGTGTTGTATCAATATCAAAATTCGTAACAACTTCTTGAGATGGTTTTCCTGACTCTGTTTGTGTTGTTGCGGGCCTGTTATTCACCTCATAGAGCTGGTATGTTAAGAAACCATTCCAAGCAAGTAAAATTACGAGTATTCCTAAAAAAGTTCGTTTAAATCCATCATTGTTTTTCATTGTTTATGCCTCCCATTACAATCTCATATTGTTTTGCGACGCTTATTTCTATCCTAGGGTTTGAAACAATTTCCGACACGGTTTCAATTGCCAGTGCTTCGGTATTTGCTTCTGCGCTCAAGTGAGCGAGTACTATTTGTTTCGTATTCTCTGTAACAACTTTTGATAACACTAATCCGGCATCAGCATTTGACAAGTGCCCAACATCTGACAGTATGCGCTGTTTAATATAGTATGGCCTTATCGTTTTCATCAACATTTCCGGATCATGATTACTTTCTAAAATATAGTAATCTGCATTTCGTAAATAGACGAGATCTGTTTCCTTAACATAGCCTGTATCGGTCATATAAACCAGCTTCCGTTTTCCATCATCAAGAACATAGCCTACAGAATATGCATCATCGTGCGATGTTTTAATCGGCATGATGTGAATCCCATCGATCTCAAAGGGTTCATATGGAGTGACTGTTGTAAAGTCTTCCATATCCGGAGACGATGTAAATACTGATTTGTTCTTGAAATGCTTTAATTGGCTTGTATGGTCTGAGTGGTCGTGAGTTATCAAAACATGATCGATATCATCAAATCTCAAGCCAAGAGATTCAAAACTTTGACTAAGGTATCTTTTGGTTGTACCACAGTCAATAAGGATGCGCGTACCTTTTGTCTCAATAATACATGCATTCCCTTTCGAACCACTTGCCAGTATTGCATAGTTCATTTCTTTACACCACCTCCTACTAACAACCTAACACAGAACATGGATCAATCCGTGTTCCGGATTGGTAAACTTCAAAATGAACATGGGCTCCAAAACTTCGACCCGTATTACCAATATACCCAATCGGCTGGCCTGCAGTAACAACCTCTCCGACTTGGACGTATGATCCCGGATTACGCATATGAGCATAACGTGTTTGATATCCATTTCCATGGTCTATTAATACATAATTACCCCAATCGTCTTTGTATGTCGCTTCGATTACGACCCCGCGGTCAGAGGCATAAATTTCGCCCAAACCACCATTTCCAAAGTAAACGAAATCAGTTCCATTATGTCCTTGATAACAACTATTTCCATAAGCACAAGTGATGAATCCATTGGTAACAGGCCAACGGAACTTCCCACTCCCAATGCGAGGTTCAATTTTTGTACCGACCCGTACTTTTCCGCGTATTGGTTCGACTGTAGTGTGCTCCGATACTCTTTTCGAGGAAACTGACTGCATGTTGACCGTTGTATCGTTATACGTAACATCACGCAACCCATTACGTTCGACGACATCGATTATTTCGACGCCTTCTTTTAGTTCTGGATCTTCTACATATTCAATGTCTTCGGGATAAACTATCTCCTCAATACGTCGTTCTCGAACAACTTCGACTGTTAGTGGCGAGTTAAACTTGCTTACATTAAGGACTGTTCCTGGCTGTAAGAGTTGTTCTCTACTAACAATTTTATCTCGGTTCAGCGAAAGAATTTGAGATCCTGTCATCCCGTGCTTCCAACCAATACCATCAACGGTATCAAAGCGTTCGACTTCATACGTTTCAATATTTGGATCATATCCGTAACTTAGAAACTTAAGTACAGTTGCTTCGTCCTGCATAATTTTATCAACCGGTGCAAAGCCTGGT